>NZ_NISY01000020.1 GCF_007595705.1 Streptomyces sp. SAJ15
ACACAGCTACGCTCGCGATCCCGGCATCCCGACAGGCACGGGCAACGCGGACAGCGATTTCGCCACGGTTGGCGATGAGCACCTTGCGCACGATGGCTCCCTCCTTGAAACAAGCTGAGTTTAGGTACTGGCGACACTGCCCGCCGAGGCGAGTCCGGGGGTGAGCTTGACCACACAGAGTGTGAAGGCGGCCCCCCGAAGCTGGCGAAATCCTCTATCGCTCCACGGTACGCCGGGTTTTTCAGGCCCCCGTACGCCTTGCGGTGTGGCCTAAGTCTCCGATCGGGGCGTCGTGGGCAATCGGCGTTTCTTTGTTGAATTCCTACGAACGGCGGCCGGAAACTTTGCCGTGCCGGGCGCGTCGCCCCAGCGCGTCGCGGACCCCCCTATTGACCCCTTGCAGACCCCTTGTCCCTGGGCTTACCCGTTAGTAGCGTTCCGGATGTCGCTCGTACCGGGGGTAACGGCCCGGGCGCCGGGGCGGCGACGGCGGGGAGCGGAAGAGGTGGGCGGGGTGGCACGCAGGCCGGTGGCCGCGGTGGCGGCGGTGGTGCTGATGGCCGAGGCGCTCGGCATAGCGCTGCTCAACTGGATCCTCGGTCTGATGGTGGACCGGCAGAAGATGTCCATGGGTGGCATGGATCCTGACGCCATGTCGACCGGCACCTGGGTGATGGGCGGGCTCTTCGGGCTCTATCTGCTCTTCTGCGGGGTGGCCCTGCTGCGCACCGCCCTGCGCGACCGCGGTCCGGGGCGCCTCGCCCGGATCGCGCTCATCAGCTGCGCGGTGGTGCACGGCGTGTTGGGCGCGCTGACCGTGGGCCTGGTCGGCTGGACGGCCTTCGCGTACCTGATGGTGGTGCTCGGCCTGATCGTGCTCACCCTGCTGGCCTACGACGAGCGGCGCGAGCCCGGGACCGCCGCCCAGGACGTCCCGGCACCCCCCGGCGATCCGGGCCCCGAGCCCGTGTAGCCGGGGGCTACCGGTCGGCCGGCGGGTCCGCGGGAGGCTCGGCGAGGTTCTGTGCCACCAGGTCCAGCAGCCCGGGGAAGCGCGCGTCCAGCTCCGCCCGGCGCAGCGTCGCCATCCGGCTGTTGCCCCGGTCGACCTGGCGGATCAGGCCCGCCTCGCGCAGCACCCGGAAGTGGTGGGTGCGGGTGGACTTGGAGATGGGCAACCCGAACGAGGAGCAGTGCCGGGCGGTCTCCGGCGGCTCGGCGAGCAGCGCCGAGACGATCTCGTACCGCAGCGGGTCGGCCAGCGCGCCGAGGACCGCGCGCAGCTCCATCTCGCCCGGGGCCGGATGGCCGTCCGCGTCAGGCATCGCCGTCGCCGCCGGCGGCGGTCCACAGCTCGGTGATGGCCACGTCCACCTCGGCGAGCAGTCGGCGCAGCAGCGGCAGGGACAGGCCGATCACATTGCCCGGATCGCCGTCGATGCCGTCGATGAACGGCGCCGACCGGCCGTCGAGGGTGAAGGCGCCGGCGACGTACAGCGGTTCGCCGCTGGCCACGTACGCCGCGACCTCGGCGTCGCTGGGCTCGCCGAAGCGGACCGTGGTGGAGGCCGTGGCCGAGGTGCGCCGGCCGTTCGCGGTGTCGATCACGCAGTGCCCGGTGCGCAGCACCCCGGCGCGGCCGCGCATCGCCTTCCAGCGGGCGGTGGCCTCCTCAGCGTCGGCGGGCTTCCCGAGCGCCTCGCCGTCCAGCTCCAGCACGGAGTCGCAGCCGATGACGAGGGCGTCGGTGGCCTCCGGGCGGGCCGCCACCGCGTCCGCCTTGGCCTCGGCCAGCAGCCGGGCCAGCTCGGCGGGCGAGCCGGCGGTGACGGCGTCCTCGTCCACCCCGCTGACGATCACCTCGGGGGCCAGCCCCGCCTGGCGCAACAGCCCCAGCCGGGCGGGGGAGGCGGAGGCGAGGACGAGGCGGCGGCGTGGCTCAGTCATGCGCTCCAGCGTAGAGAACCCGCGCGCCCTCCGGGGACGGCGGCCGCCCGGAGCGCGGCCTGAGCGGCGCTCGGGGGCCGTACGACCGGCCCTCGGCCCACCCCGGCCCGCCCTCGGATCCGGCTTGAGCGGCGCCGGGCCCGTCCGTCGCGCGCCGCTCCCGGACTCGACCGCGCCCCGAGCGACGGATGCCGGGGGAGGGGCCGCCCGCCGGCCGTCGAGCCGCTGTCGACCGTCACGGGGGCGCGATCTGAGGGCCGGGGCAGGGAGCCTTACGGGCAGGCCCGTGCGGCTCCCTCGGGCCGTCGACGCGCCGTGCGCCGCGGGGGAGACGCGAACGGGCCCGGACGCCGCATACCGGCGTCCGGGCCCGTGTCGCTCAGGCTCCGGTCGTCATCCCCGTGCCGACGGGGTCACTTCTTCGACTTGAGGACGGCCTCCATGACCTTCTTGGCGATCGGGCCGGCGAGGCCGCCGCCGGAGATCTGGTCGCGGGGGATGCTGTTCTCCGGGTCGATCATCACCGCGACGGCGACCGGGGAGCCGTCGCCCTGCTTGGCGTAGGAGATGAACCAGGCCAGCGGCGGGATCTCGTTGTCGATGCCGCGCTGGGCGGTGCCGGTCTTGGCGCCGACGGTCACCCCGGCGATGCGGCCGGGCTTGCCGGTGCCCTTCTCCGCGGTGTCCTCCATCATCTCCTGGATCTTCTTGGCGGTGTCCTCGGAGACGGCCTCGGACATGACCTCCGGCTCGTGCTCCTCGATGGGGTCGAGGTCGGCGCCGCGCACCTGCTCGACCATGTACGGCTTCATCAGCGTGCCGTCGTTGGCGATCGCGGCGGTCATCATCACGATCTGCAGCGGGGTGGCGCGGACGCTGGACTGGCCGATGCCGGACATCGCGGTCTGCGGGCGGTCCATCTCCTTGGGGAAGACGCTCTCCACGGCGCGGGTCGGGGTGTCGACCTTGGGGTTGTTGAAGCCGAACTTCTCCGCCGTCTCGCGCATCTTGTCCTTGCCGAGATCGGCGCTGACCTTGCCGTAGACGTTGTTGCAGGAGTGCTGCATGGCCACGTTGAGCGAGGCGTTCTTGCAGGGCGCGGTCGGGCTGTGGTTGGGCAGGACCCGGTTGGTGTCCGGCATGGTCCACGGGTCGGGGGAGTCCGTGGGGGCGTTGACGTCGGAGTACTTCCCGTGCTCCAGGGCGGCGGCCGCGGTGATGACCTTGAAGGTGGAGCCGGGGGCGTAGGTCTCCTTCAGCGCCCGGTTGACCATCGGCTTGCGCTTGTCCTTCTGGAGCTTGTTCCAGGCCTCGGCGTCCTTGTTGGAGCTGCCCGCGAAGACCGAGGGGTCGTACGAGGGGGTGCTGGCCAGCGCCAGGATCTTGCCGGTGCTCGGCTCGATGGCGACGACGGCGCCGACCTTGTCGCCCAGGCCCTTGTAGGCGGCCTTCTGCGCCTCGGGGTTGATGGTGGTGACGACGTCGCCGCCCTGCCGCTTCTTCCCGGTGAACATGTCGACGGTGTTCTGCAGGAACAGCCGGTCGTCGGTGCCGCTGAGCAGCTTGTTGTTGAGCGCTTCCAGGTGGGTGTAGCCGTAGGTCTGGGAGGAGTAGCCGGTGACCGGGGCGTACATCGGGCCGTTCTTGAAGACGCGCTTGTACTTGAAGTCGGAGTTCTCCACCGCGACCGAGCCGGTGATCGGGTTGCCGCCGACGATGATGTTGCCGCGTGGATGGGCGAACGCCTCGATCTTCACGCGATCGTTCTCCTCGTGGGTCTGGAGCTCCTCGGCGCGCTTGAAGCCCAGGTTGTTGGCCTGGAGGAGGAGCGCGAGGATCAGCAGGCCGCTGAAGATGGCGATATGGCGGATGGGCCTGTTCATCGGTTGGTGGCTCCCCCTGGTGCCCGGCTGTGGCTGTTGATCTTCTTATGAAGATGCGAAAGCGGCCGCGCCGGTTGCCTCGGGCGATACACCGGTCGCCTCGGGCGAGGCACGGTCGACTCGGCGGGGGATCGTCTCAGGCGAGGCAGAGGAAGATCAGGGTGACGGCCATGGCGATCGCCAGGACGGTGCGCGCGCGGCGGAGCATCGCCTGCGCCTGGCGCAGCTCCTCGGGCGGCTCATTCAGCGGATCGGACCACAGCATGGAACGATCCTGCGCGCGGAACGGCCATGGCGCCTGAGTACGCGTACTCAGGCGCCATGAAGCGGAGGCCCCAAAACCGGAGGCACCGGAACCGGAGGAGCGGCGAGAGCCCCGCGGTAGACACCGCGCGAGGGTCGCCGCTCCAGCGGTTCACGCAGCTCAGGCCGGCCAGTAGGTGGTGCGCCAGGCATTCGGGCCGGGGTGCGGCCGGCGCCGTCCCGGAATGGTGCGGGCGGGGTCGGCCCACTCCTGCGGCAGACCCTGGCCCGGCGCGGCGGCCGCCGCGGCCGCCGCGCGGGCCTGGACCACCGCGAGTGCGGCTGCCAACTCCTCGGGGGTCGGGTTGCCCCGGATTACCTTGATCATGGAAACAGCCCCTTCCTGACGCCTAGAGCGGGATGTTGCCGTGCTTCTTCGGGGGCAGGGACTCGCGCTTGTTCCGCAGGGTGCGCAGTCCGCGGACGATGTGGCGCCGGGTGTCCGACGGCATGATCACGGCGTCCACGTACCCGCGCTCGGCCGCGATGTACGGGTTGAGCAGCGCGTCCTCGTACTCGGTGATCAGCTGGGCGCGGGTGGCCTCGGGGTCCTCGGCCTCGGCGATGGCCCGCCGGTGCAGGATGTTCACGGCGCCCTGGGCGCCCATGACCGCGATCTGGGCGGTCGGCCAGGCCAGGTTGAGGTCGGCGCCCAGGTGCTTGGAGCCCATGACGTCGTAGGCGCCGCCGAACGCCTTGCGGGTGATGACGGTGATCAGCGGGACGGTGGCCTCGGCGTAGGCGTAGATCAGCTTGGCGCCGCGCCGGATGATGCCGCCGTACTCCTGGTCGGTGCCGGGCAGGAAGCCGGGCACGTCCACGAAGGTGATGACCGGGACGTTGAAGGCGTCGCAGGTCCGCACGAAGCGGGCGGCCTTCTCCGAGGCGTCGATGTCCAGACAGCCGGCGAACTGCATGGGCTGGTTGGCGACGATGCCGACCGGGTGGCCCTCGACCCGCCCGAAGCCGGTGATGATGTTCGGCGCGAACAGCGGCTGGGTCTCCAGGAACTCCGCGTCGTCCAGCACGTGCTCGATGGCCTTGTGCATGTCGTACGGCTGGTTCGCCGAGTCCGGGATGAGGGTGTCGAGCTCGCTGTCCTCGTCGGTGACGTCCAGGTCGGCCTGGTCGGGGAAGGCCGGCGGCTCGGAGAGGTTGTTGGACGGGAGGTACGACAGCAGCGCCTTGACGTACTCGATGGCGTCCTTCTCGTCACCGCCCATGTAGTGGGCGACGCCGGAGGTGGTGTTGTGGGTGCGGGCGCCGCCGAGCGCCTCGAAGCCCACGTCCTCACCGGTGACGGTCTTGATCACGTCCGGCCCGGTGATGAACATGTGCGAGGTCTGGTCGACCATCACGGTGAAGTCGGTGATCGCCGGGGAGTAGACCGCGCCGCCCGCGCAGGGGCCGACGATCAGGCTGATCTGCGGGATCACGCCGGAGGCGTGCACATTGCGGCGGAAGATCTCGGCGAACAGCCCGAGCGCGACCACGCCCTCCTGGATCCGGGCGCCGCCGCCGTCGTTGATGCCGATGATGGGGCAGCCCGTCTTCAGGGCGAAGTCCATCACCTTGACGATCTTCTCGCCGTACACCTCGCCGAGCGAGCCGCCGAAGATGGTGAAGTCCTGGGAGTACACGCAGACCGGGCGGCCGTCGACCGTGCCGTAGCCGGTGACGACGCCGTCGCCGTACGGCCGGTTCTTCTCGATGCCGAAGGCGGTCGAGCGGTGCCGGGCGAACTCGTCGAGCTCCGTGAAGGAGCCCTCGTCGAGGAGCAGGTCGATGCGTTCGCGCGCGGTCAGCTTGCCCTTCGCGTGCTGCTTCTCCACCGCCCGCGCGGACCCGGCGTGAGTGGCTTCATCGATGCGACGCTGCAGATCCGCGAGCTTGCCCGCGGTGGTGTGGATGTCGACTTCCGACTCGGACATCTCAGACATCGGTGTGCGGCTCCTGCTCGTCCTCGGGGCGTACTGGGACTCAAGGGACTCAAGGGAGTCAAGTGGCTGAAGAGGGATCTACTGACTCGGAGTGTCTGCGGCCTTTGAGGGGGTCTTAGGGGTATTCGAGAGGTGGTAGGTGGGCTACCGGCTCGTAGCGTATCGGCGGGACTGCGGTGTGGCACTGCGTCGTTGGCCACACCCTCTGAGCCTAGGCTGGCCCGTATGAGCCCTTCTGACACCTCTGGCAGTCGATGGAATGACCTTGACCGGCCACCGCTGAACGCCGCCGCGCTGCGCCGGGCGCTGGTCCGGCCCGACGGGCTGTGGAGCGAGATCGATGTGGTGGAGTCGACCGGCTCCACCAACACCGACCTGGTGGAGCGGGCGGCGCGGGGCGCCACGGACGGCACCGTGCTGGTCGCCGAGCGGCAGACCGCCGGCCGGGGACGGCTGGAGCGCAGCTGGACGGCGCCCGCCAGGTCCGGCCTGTTCTTCTCGGTCCTGGTGCGGCCGGGGGACGGGGTGCCCAGCGAGCACTGGAGCTGGCTGCCGCTGCTGACCGGGGTGGCGACGGCGGCCGCGCTGTCCGCCACGGCGAACGTGGACACGGCACTGAAGTGGCCCAACGACCTGCTGGTGACCGTGGCCGGCGAGGAGCGCAAGGCCGCCGGGATCCTGGCCGAGCGGTACGGGGACGCGGTCGTGGTCGGCGTCGGGCTCAACGTCTCACTGCGCGAGGACGAGCTGCCGGTGCCCACCGCCGGCTCGCTGGCGCTGGCCGGCGCCTCGGTGCTGGACCGCGAGACGCTGCTGCGGGCGGTGCTGCGCTCCTTCGAGGAGTGGTACGGGCGCTGGCGCGCGGCCGGCGGCGACCCGGCGGCCAGCGGGCTCCAGGAGGCGTACGCGTCCGGCTGCGCCACGCTCGGCCGGACCGTGCGCGCGGAGCTGCCGGGCGGACGGGACCTGGTCGGCGAGGCGGTCGCGGTGGACGGCGAGGGGCGGCTGGTGCTGGCGACCGGCGACGGCGTGCAGGAACCGGTGGCGGCCGGCGACATCGTGCACCTGCGGCCCGCGAGCTGACGCGCGCCGACGCATACGCCCGCGGCCACGCCCGGTGGTGCCCGACGCGTGCGCCCGCGCCCCGAGACCCGATGCGCGGGGGTGGCGCGTGCACCGGCGTTCTCCGAGCCGGCGTGGGGCCATGGTCGCACCGGCGTCCTGCAACCTAACGCGGGATGACACCGCGGCGTCACGCGACGTAAGAGTGAGCTAGGGCACACCTGACGTATCGTTGAGGCGGTCCGTCCAGCTCGGAACCGCGGTGGACGAGGCTGTGGAACGCCTCCGGCGCGGGACCGGGCCGGAGCAGGACAGAAAGAGAAGCGGCAGGGCAGTGCGCAGGGATCGGACAGGGGGCGGGCGGTGACCGTCGACGACACGGGTTCCGGCGCGGCCGCCCGCGCATCCGGGGCCGCAGCGGATCCCGCCGTGGGCGGGACGGCCGGTGACGCCAGGTCGGAAGCTGACGCCACGTCCGGCGGCGACGACCGCCCCGACGTCGACGCCGGCGCGACGGCCGGCGACGGCGGTGGCGGTGACGGACGCGACGGCGGAGATGACCTTGGCCGCGCCGCCGAACCGGGCGGCGCGCGGGGCGACGCCGAGGACGGCGGCGAGCGAGACGAACGGGCCGCGGCCGGAACGGCGGGCCCGGCGGACCCGGTGGGCGCGGACGATGACGCCGGCGGGCACGGCGACCGCGGCGGCGGCCCCGGGGCCGCGGCGAACCGCGGCGGCCCGGTGGAGCGAGGGCCCGTGGAGCGAGGAGACGTGGAGCGAGGGCTCGTGGAACGAGGGGCCCTGACGGATGAGGACGAGGCCGAGGAGGACGAGGGCGACTCGATCGCGCTCCGCCTCGAACAGCTGATCCTCGGCGCCGAGCGGCGCTACACCCCCTTCCAGGCCGCGCGCAGCGCCGGCGTCTCGGTCGAACTGGCCACGCGCTTCTGGCACGCGATGGGCTTCGCCGACATCGGCCAGGCCAGGGCGCTGACGGAGGCCGACGTGCTGGCCCTGCGCCGGCTGTCCGGCCTGGTGGAGGCGGGGCTGCTCAGCGAGCCGATGGCCGTCCAGGTCGCCCGGTCCACCGGACAGACCACCGCGCGGCTGGCCGACTGGCAGATCGACTCGTTCCTGGAGGGGCTGACGGAGCCCCAGGAGCCGGGGATGACCCGTACCGAGATCGCCTACCCGCTGGTGGAGCTGCTCCTCCCGGAGCTGGAGGAGTTCCTCGTCTACGTCTACCGCCGGCAGCTCGCGGCGGCGACCGGACGGGTGATCCAGGCGGCCGACGACGCGGAGATGGTCGACCGTCGGCTGGCCGTCGGCTTCGCGGACCTGGTGGGCTTCACCCGGCTGACCCGGCGGCTGGAGGAGGAGGAGCTCGGCGAGCTGGTCGAGGCGTTCGAGACCACCGCAGCCGATCTGGTGGCCGCGCACGGCGGCCGGCTCATCAAGACGCTCGGCGACGAGGTCCTCTACTCCGCCGACGACGCGGGCACGGCGGCGGAGATCGGCCTGCGGCTCATCGAGACGATGGCGCACGACGAGATGATGCCGGAGCTGCGGGTCGGGATGGCCTTCGGCACGGTGACCACCCGGATGGGAGACGTCTTCGGCACCACCGTCAACCTCGCCAGCCGGCTCACCTCGATAGCGCCCAAGGACGCCGTGCTGGTGGACCCCGCGCTGGCGGAGGAGCTGACCCGGACCGGAGAGGCGCCGGTGTCCGAGGCCGAGGCGGCGGAGGCGGCGGCCGAGGCGGAGAAGCAGGGCGAGGAGCCGCCCTCGTACCGCTTCGCGCTGCGCCCGATGTGGCAGCGCCCGGTGCGCGGCCTCGGCGTGGTCGAACCCTGGCTGCTGAGCCGAAGGGGGTGACGCGTCTCCCCGGTGCCTGCGATGATCCGGTCAACGATCGTTAACAGGGTCCGTCAACTGGGAGGGCGCATGTCGGAAGAGCGGTTCGGTGAGTGGGTCGTCGTACGCCGGCACGGGCACGTGGCCGAGCTCGTGCTGGACCGGCCCAAGGCGATGAACGCCGTGTCCACGGAGCTGGCCCGGTCCATCGGGGCGGCCTGCGCGGCGCTCGCCGCCGACGCCTCCGCACGGGCGGTCGTGCTGACCTCCACCCACGAGCGGGCCTTCTGCGTCGGCGCCGACCTCAAGGAGCGCAACGCGTTCAGCGACGCCGAGCTGGGTCGGCAGCGGCCGGTGGCCCGGGGCGCGTACACCGGGGTGCTGGAGCTGCCGATGCCCACGGTCGCGGCGGTGCACGGCTTCGCACTGGGCGGCGGCTTCGAGCTGGCGCTGTCCTGCGATGTGATCGTGGCGGACACCACCGCCGTGGTGGGGCTGCCCGAGGTCTCCGTCGGGGTGATCCCGGGCGGTGGCGGCACCCAGCTGCTGCCGCGCCGGGTGGGCGCCGCCCGCGCCGCCGAGCTGATCTTCACGGCGCGCCGGGTGGAGGCCGCGGAGGCGCACCGGCTGGGCCTGGTGGACCAGCTGGTGGACGAGGGCAAGGACCGCGAGGAGGCGCTGGCGCTGGCCGCGCGGATGGCCGCGAACTCCCCCGTCGGGCTGCGCGCGGCCAAGAAGGCGCTGCGGCTCGGCCATGGGCTGGACCTGCGCACCGGACTGGAGGTGGAGGACGCGGCCTGGCGGTCGGTGGCCTTCTCCGGGGACCGCGCGGAGGGCGTGGCGGCGTTCAACGAGAAGCGGACGCCCGACTGGCCGGGCGAGTGAGCGCGGGGCCCGCGTAGGCGCCGGCGGGGCCCCGCGCCCCCAGGCGGGGAGCCCCGCACCGCGCCGCACGCCGGGTCCCGGCGGGGGCGGCGCGGACGGCCGATGCGATGCCGGTACGAAGGACGCCGGCGCGACCCCGGCGAGGTGACGCGGCCGAGCCGGGCGGGGGCGATGGGGGCCCGCCCGCTCGGGGTGATGCGAGCGGGTTGGGCCGGGGCGGGCCGGGGCGAACCCGCTGGGTCGGACTGACGTGAGCCCGCCGGGCTGGAGTGGTGCGAGCGGGGTCGGCCCGCCAGGGCGACGTGAGCCCGCCGGGCCGGGGCCACGTGAGCCCGCCGGGCCGGGGTGACGCGAGCCGGTCGGCCCCCGGGGCTGACGCGAGCCGGTCGCCCGGCCTCGTCGGGGCGCGCCGTGTCGGCGGTTTGCCGGGCGGGAACGGGGCGAGAAGACCTGGACCGGGCCAACGCGGAGATAGGGCAGAATTCGCCGAACATTCCTACGCTGGATTGCGCGGTGTGCGGTATCCGCGATAAGTGCGGAGTGCGCACAGTGACGGAATGCGAGGCGCGGTGACGAGCGAGGTCGACGGTGAGGCGCGGCTGAGGGCCGTGGTGGGGCTGGCGCAGGCGATGGCCGCCGCGCACACCACGCGCGAGGCGGTGCACTCGGCCGCGATCGGCGCGCGCTCCGCGCTCGGCGGGAACTTCGCCGCGATCTCCGTATGGGAGCGGGAGCTGGGGCGCCTACGGGTCCTGGTGAACGCGGGCGAATTGGCCGAGGGGGAGCGGGAGTTTCCGGAGAACGAGTTCTATCCGGTGCACGAGTTCCCCGAGATCACCGAGTTCCTGCACGAGCAGTGGGCGCGCGGCGGTGAGCCGCACGCCTGGGTGGAGATCGCCGACGGCCCGCGCGACGGCTCCGGCTACTACTGCCACCAGCGCGTCTCCGCGCTGCGCCGGCGCGGCCGGGGCAGCTGTGTGGTGGCGCCGATCGTGTTGCAGGGACGAGCCTGGGGCGAGCTGTACGTGGCGCGGCCCGTGGGTGCCGCGACGTTCGGGCGCGGGGACGCGGACTTCGCCACCGTGCTGGCGGCGGTGATCGCGGCCGGGTTGGCGCAGAGCCAGCGGCTGGAGGAGGCTCGCAAGCTCGCCTTCACCGATCCGCTGACCGGGCTCGGCAACCGGCGGGCGGTGGACATGCGGCTGGACGAGGCGCTGGAGGACCACCGACGTCAGGGCACCGTGGTGAGCCTGGTGGTGTGCGACCTCAACGGGCTGAAGAAGGTCAACGACACGCTGGGGCACGCGGTCGGTGACCGGCTGCTGGAACGGTTCGGCTCGGTGCTCTCGCTGTGCGGGGCGATGCTGCCGGGCGCGCTGGCGGCGCGGCTCGGCGGCGACGAGTTCTGTCTGCTGGAGGTCGGGCCCTCGGCCGACGAGGTGGTGCGGGTCGCCGACGAACTGTGCCTGCGCGCCTCGCAGTTGGACATGGGGGAGGGCGTCGCCTGCGGGGTGGCGTCCACCGGCGATCCCATCGGGCCGATACGCACGGCCCGGCGGCTGTTCCGCCTCGCCGACGCCGCCCAGTACCGGGCCAAGGCCGCCCGGGCGAGCAAACCCGTGGTCGCGGGCCGCGAGGGCGGCCCCGACGACCCCGTCGTCCAGCTCGCGGACGCGCCCCCGCGCGTGTCCTCGGCGGAACGGCGCCACTTCCGCGGCCGTTCCTGACCCCGCCCCGGCGGCCCCGGACGCGTGGAGCGGAGCGGCCCGCGCGTACGGGTGTCCGCATGCGGTACGGCGGTGTGCCGAGGACCTGTTGACGACCCGACGGACGGCATCCGGCCGCGCGGCCGGGACCGCCGCCCCCTTCGAGCCGCCGTTTCCTCGACGCCCGCCCAGCCCACGAGGCCGCCCCGCGGGGACGGCGCTACGAGACGGCTCGTACGGGTGGCGAGCTTCGCGCGGCCGTCCGAGCTTCCCGGCCGCTGCGTCCGAGCCCCCTGGCTGCCGTGTCGGGCCCCCGGCCGCCGGTCGGCCGGAGCCTCGCCGCGGGACACGCCGGGGCGCTTCCCCCTCGCTCCTCGGTGGCGGAGCGCGCCGCGGTGTCGGTCCGGGCGCCGGACACCGCTCCCCGGACCGGTCCGCGGGGTCGCTCCGCGGGCTGGATCGCCGGGCTCGGGTGTCCATCGGAAAAATCGGGTGGTGACAGGTGGCGATTCAGTCTCTAGGGTGCCTGAATATGGATATGCACTCTGTGGTGGTGGGGACGTCCGGAACGACCGCCGGGGATGTCATCGCCGTGGCCCGCGGCGGCGCGCGAGTCGAGCTGTCGCAGGAGGCGCTGACCGCGGTCGCCGCCGCGCGTCGGGTGATCGACGATCTGGCCGCCAAGCCGGACCCGGTCTACGGCGTCTCCACGGGGTTCGGCGCGCTCGCCGTACGGCACATCAGTCCCGAGCTGCGCGCACAGCTGCAGCGCAACATCGTGCGGTCGCACGCGGCCGGCATGGGCCCGCGGGTGGAGCGGGAGGTGGTCCGGGCGCTGATGTTCCTGCGTCTGAAGACACTCGCCTCCGGCCACACCGGCGTCCGGCCCCTCGTCGTCGAGACCATGGCCGCCATCCTGAACGCCGGCATCACCCCCGTGGTGCACGAGTACGGCTCGCTCGGCTGCTCCGGCGACCTGGCGCCGCTGTCGCACTGCGCCCTCACCCTCATGGGAGAGGGGGACGCCGAGGGCCCCGACGGCGAGGTCAAGCCGGCCGGCGAACTGCTGGCGGAGCACGGCATCGCCCCCGTGGAGCTGCGCGAGAAGGAAGGGCTCGCGCTGCTCAACGGCACCGACGGCATGCTCGGCATGCTGGTGATGGCCGGTGCCGACCTGGCCCGGCTCTACACCTCCGCCGACATCACCGCGGCCCTCTCGCTGGAGGCCCTGCTCGGCACCGACCGGGTGCTCGCCCCCGAGCTGCACGCCATCCGGCCGCACCCCGGCCAGGCGGCCAGCGCCGACAACATGCTGCGGGTGCTGGCCGGGTCCGGGCTGACCGGACACCACCAGGACGACGCGCCCCGCGTCCAGGACGCGTACTCCATCCGCTGCGCCCCGCAGGTGGCCGGCGCCGGCCGGGACACCCTCGCGCACGCCCGGCTGGTCGCCGACCGCGAGCTGGCCTCCGCCGTCGACAACCCGGTGGTGCTGGCCGACGGCCGGGTGGAGTCCAACGGCAACTTCCACGGCGCGCCCGTCGGCTACGTGCTGGACTTCCTCGCCATCGCCGCCGCCGACCTGGCCTCCATCGCGGAGCGGCGCACCGACCGGCTGCTGGACAAGAACCGCTCGCACGGGCTGCCGCCGTTCCTGGCCGGGGACGCGGGTGTCGACTCGGGTCTGATGATCGCGCAGTACACGCAGGCGGCGCTGGTGAGCGAGCTGAAGCGGCTGGCGGTGCCGGCCTCGGCGGACTCGATCCCCTCCTCCGCCATGCAGGAGGACCACGTCTCCATGGGCTGGTCGGCCGCGCGCAAGCTGCGCACCGCCGTGGACAACCTCGGCCGTGTCATCGCCGTGGAGCTGATGGCGGCCACCCGCGCCATCGAGCTGCGGGAAGGGCTGGAGCCCGCCCCGGCCTCCCGGGCGATCGTGGCGGCGGCGCGCGCCGCCGGCGTCCAGGGCCCCGGCGAGGACCGCTTCCTCGCCCCCGACCTGGCGGCCGCCGAGGCGTTCGTGCGGTCCGGGAAGCTGGTCGAGGCGGCCGAGTCGGTCACCGGCCCGCTGGCCTGACCAGGGCGTCCGGGCCCGGCCCCACAGGTGTCGGTCCCGGCCTCACCGCGTACGGCCGCCCGCATCCGCGGGCGGCCGCACGTCTCCCGGAACGGCGCGTGAGGCCGCCGGGCTGCCGGCGAGCCATGGGTTCAGCGCGTTCTCAGCGCGTTCTCAGCGCGTTCGCGCTCGCAGCACATCGCAGCAGATCGCAGCACGTCGCGGCGGCGCGCCGCGCCTCAGTACGCCTCCGTGCGCGGCCTGCGCATGGAGGCGGTCACCATCGCCACGCCCAGCCCCAGGAACGCCGTACCGCCGATCACATAGGGCGTGACGTCCACGCTGCCGGAGTCGGCGAGGTCGAGGTCCTCGTCCTCGGAGGCGGCGGGCGCCTGGGCCCCCACCTGGGTGCGGCCGGCGGAGACGGCGGGCCGGTCGTCACGGTCCGCGCTCGGGTGCGTGTTCGCGTTGGCGGACGGTACGAACCACAGGGCGCACAGCAGCGAGCCGGCGGCGGCCGCGGTCAGCAGCGGTCGGCGGGCGGAGCGTGCGGACAACGGAATGCATCCCCCTTGAGACGGTGGCGAATTGGCCCCGTGCGTCCGATCGTAGTGACAACAGCGGGTCGCACGGAAGCGAGCCCGGGACCGCGGGCGGCGGCACCTTACGCTCCGTGCATGACTGCTCAAGAAATGTCGCGTTTTGTGAGACTTCGAGTGGAGCTCGTGCTGGAGATCGGCGATCCCACCGCTCTGACCCGAGCGGCCCTCGACCACATCGAGGAGGACGCCGCCATGGCGGACGAGGAGCGAGGCCGGGCCCGCGAGGACGCCCAGCGGGACTCCGCGGAGGCGCTGGCGTACCTGATCGATCCGGTCGAACTGGTGGCCTCGGTGCCGGGGGCGGAGTTGGCCCAGGCATCATGGACGTGCGAGGAGATCCCGTACGACCCGGACGCCGCGGACTGGGAGCGGGCCATGGGGTGGGAACTGGACGACGAGCTCGACCACGATCTGGACGACGAGGCTGACGACGAGGCCGAGGACCAGGCCGAGGGCGAGGTTGGCGACGCCGACGACGAAGCCGGCGGCGTGGGGGGCGAGGGCGGTCGTCGCCGGGGGTAGGAGATTCATGTCTCAGCCCCGATCCGGCCCCGAGTGGTGTTGCGCACAGTTTTCACCCCGAGTGGAACCGCACACTGGCTGAACGCGTTCTTGTGTGAGTGCCGGGGCGCTTGTGAGGCAAACGTGCCGGTTCGGGGTTTTGGGGAACAGCAGTGATGGAGATGCGTGTGATGACGGACGGCAAGCGCCGCAAGAGCATGGTCGCCGTGGCCGCCGTGCTCGGCGGCGTCCTGACCCTGGCCGCGTGCGGCGGGGACGACGACGGCGACAAGGGCAAGGACGGCCACGGCAAGTCGCAGTCCCAGGTGGACGAGGCGGCGGCCAAGAACGCCTCGGACGCCCGAATAACGATCACGCCCAAGACCGGCACGCCCAACGCCGGCATCAACAAGGACGCCAAGGTCACCGTCAGCGACGGCAAGCTGACCAGCGTCACGATGACCGACGCGGCCGGCACCCCGGTCAAGGGCACCATCTCCGCCGACGGCGCCAGCTGGAAGCCGGACGCCCAGCTGGAGCGGGCCACCCAGTACAAGATCGTCGCCGAGGCGAAGGACGCCGATGGCCGCAAGGCCACCGGCAACTCGTCCTTCACCACCGTCGCCCCGACCAACAGCTTCATCGGCACCTTCACGCCGGAGGACGGCACCACGGTCGGCGTGGGCATGCCGGTGTCGATCAGGTTCGACAAGGCGGTGACCAACAAGAAGGACGTGCAGTCGCACATCACCGTCACCTCCTCCAGCGGCCAGAAGGTCGTCGGCCACTGGTTCGACGGCCAGCGGCTGGACTTCCGTCCGCAGGAGTACTGGAAGGCCGGCTCGACGGTCACCATGAAGCTGAAGCTGGACGGCGTCGAGGCGTCGAACGGCGTCACCGGTGTCCAGGACAAGACCGTGACCTTCAAGATCGGTCACTCGCAGGTCAGCACGGTCGACGCCAAGGCGCACACGATGACGGTGGTGCGCGACGGCAAGACCCTGAAGACCATCCCGATCTCCGCGGGCAGCGCGGAGAACCCGACCTACAACGGTCAGATGGTGATCTCCGAGAAGTTCAAGGAGACCCGGATGAACGGCGACACGGTCGGCTTCAAGGGTGAGTACGACATCGACGACGTGCCGCACGCGATGCGGTTGTCCACCTCGGGCACCTTCATCCACGGCAACTACTGGGGTTCCGACTCGATCTTCGGCTCGGTCAACACCAGCCACGGCTGCATCGGCCTGAACGACGTCAAGGGCGCGGGCGACCCGAACCAGGACGGCGCCTGGTTCTTCGAGAACTCGCAGGTCGGTGACGTCGTCGAGGTCAAGAACTCCCCGGACGCCACCATCAAGCCGGACAACGGCCTGAACGGCTGGAACATGGACTGGAGCGAGTGGGTCGCGGGCAGCGCGACCGGCGCCTGATCCCGCGTCCCCCGCGGACGGGCCCCCTCCCCCCGAAACACGCACGCAGCACCGCCAGGCGGCGGACCGGCCAGCGCCGGTCCGCCGCCTGCGGCGTTTCCGGGAACGCCCGCGCGTTGTCGACCGAACCTGAAGGGCGAGTTCACCGTCTTAGCCGGAGAACCGGGTCATGAGCCCCAACTGACCGTCTGTGCCTCACTATTGACGATCAGTTCGCCCCCTGCATACTGAGTATGCGGGGGGTGGTCAAACCCCCCGTTTCGGTGAACTATCCTCACCTGGGGGAAAGTTGCGTAGAAAATTACATACGGTCTGGGCTGCCTCCGTGGCGAGTGCCGCGGCGGTGGCGCTGGCGGCCGGGATGACCTCCGCGCCGGCGTCGGCCCAGGAACGGGGGGCGGCCGCGCGGGACGGTTCCGAGCAGGGATCGCGCGGCGCGGAGAAGACGTGGATCACTCTGATCACGGGTGACCGGGTGGCGGTGGACGCCACCGGGCAGCCGGTGGCGCTGAAGCGCGGGGAGGGGCGCGAGCACATACCCGTGCAGATCCAGCGGGTGAACGGGCATGTGTACGCGGTGCCGCTGGACGCCCAGCGGCTCATCGGGTCCGGGCGCGTCGACCAGCGCCTGTTCGACCTCACCACCCTCAGCAAGCCGGAGTACCGGGAGCGGATGAGCTCCGGGCTCCGGCTTGTCGTCATGTACAGGGGCGAGCGGCCGGCCGCGCGGGCGGCGCTGCGGGAGGCCGCGGACACCGAGGTGCGGCGCACCTTCCCGCGGCTGAACGCGGACGCGGTCAGCGCGTCGCACCAGGGCGCCGGCGCCGTGTGGGAGGCGCTGACCAGCGAGGCGAAGGGGGCGCCGTTCCGCGACGCGGCCTCGGGCGTCGCGGCGGTGTGGCTGGACGGCATCCGCAAGGCCGACCTCGACAAGAGCGTGTCGCAGATCGGCGCGCCGGAGGCGTGGAAGGCCGGGTTCGACGGCAAGGGCACCAAGATCGCCGTGCTGGACACCGGGGTCGACCAGACCCATCCGGACCTGGCCGGGCAGGAGATCGCGGAGAAGAACTTCTCCCAGTCCGCCGACGCCAAGGACCGGGTCGGGCACGGCACCCACGTGGCCTCGATCGCGGCGGGCACCGGCGCCAAGTCCCAGGGCAAGTACAAGGGCGTGGCCCCCGGGGCCAAGATCCTCGACGGCAAGGTGCTGGACGACGGCGGCTCCGGCGGCGACTCCGAGATCCTGGCGGGCATGGAGTGGGCGGCGGCCGAGAAGGCGGACGTCGTCAACCTCAGCCTCGGCGGGCCCGACTCGCCCGGTGAGGACCCGCTGGAGGCCGCGGTGAACAAGCTGTCGGCGTCGACCGGCACGCTGTTCGTCATCTCCGCCGGCAACGAGGGCCCGGGCGCCGGCAGCGTCGGCTCCCCGGGCAGCGCGGACGCCGCGCTCACCGTCGGCGCCGTCGACAAGAAGGACAAGCTCGCCGACTTCTCCAGCATCGGCCCGCGCGTCGGCGACGGCGCGCTCAAGCCCGATGTGACCGCCCCGGGCGTGAGCATCGGCGCGGCCGCCGCGCCCGGCAGCCTCATCGCCGAGGAGGGCGACCCGGTCGCGCCGGGCTACGTCGCCATCTCCGGCACCTCCATGGCCGCCCCGCACGCGGCGGGCGGCGCCGCGATCCTGGCCCAGCAGCACCCGGACTGGACCGGCGCTCAGATCAAGGCCGCGCTGGCCGGCTCGACCGTGCCGGGCAAGGGCCACACCGCCTTCCAGGAGGGCTCCGGCCGGATCGACCTGCGCAAGGCGACCAAGCAGAGCGTCATCGCCAAGGAGGTCTCGCTCTCCTTCGGCAAGCAGCTGTGGCCGCACACCGACGACAAGCCGGTCACCAAGCAGCTCACCTACCGCAACCTGGGCGGCGAGCCCGTCACCCTGGACCTGGCGGTGACCGCGGCGGCGCCGAACGGCAAGCCCGCGCCGGACGGGTTCTTCAGCCTGGACAAGAAGCAGCTCACCATCGCCCCGGGCGCCGAGGCGAGCGTGGCGGTCACCTCCGACACCCGTCTCGGCGGCACCGTCGACGGCGCGTACAGCGCGGTGGTCACCGCCACCGGCGGCGGCCAGTCCGTGCGCACCGCGGCGGCGGTGGAGCGCGAGGTCGAGTCGTACGACGTGACCGTCAAGCACCTGGGCCGCGACGGCAAGCCGGCCAAGGTCTTCGGCAGCTACCTGGACGGCGTCGGCGGCCTGGGCACCGAGGTCTTCCAGTACCTCGACGAGACCTCGCCGCGTGACGGCAAGGTGCGCCTGCCCAAGGGCCGCTACGTCCTCAGCGGCTCGATCTACACCCGCAACGGCGAGGACTTCAAGGGCGCGGACTGGATCAACCAGCCGCGGCTCGACGTCACCAGGAACGCCACGGTGACGCTCGACGCCCGTAAGGCCAAGCCGATCCAGATCACCGCGCCGGACAAGAAGGCCACGTCCGAGTTCGCCTCCATCGACATGACCGTCTCCGGGAAGGGCTTCTCCACCGGGTTCGGCTGGTGGCTGATCGACTACAAGGGCTTCCGCACCGCGCACCAGGGCCCGGCCCTCAGCCGCGGCGAGCTGAGCCAGCGCATCGGCAACACCCTGCGCCGGGGCGCCACGGAGTACCACCTGGCGTTCGGCGGACCCACCACCAAGGTGGCCACCGGCTTCGTCCGCAAGGTGAAGGCCGGCGACCTGGCCAAGGTGAACGCGAAGCTCGGCGCCTCGGTGAGCGGACGTCAGGGCTACCTGACGTCCTTCCCGTATCTGGGCGGAGAGAGTGGCGGCTCGGCCGTCGCCTTCGAGCGCAAGCTGCCCAGCACCGCCACCCTGTACCTGACCGCCATGGGCGACGTGAAGTGGGCCTTCAACTTCGAGCAGATCGGCAGGTCCGACGACGACACGCGGTTCGAGACCTCGTACGGCACCGAGCCCCTCGCCTTCAAGGCGGGCCGGGCGTACACCAAGACCTTCAACGTCGGTGTCTTCGGCCCCGCGCTCGGCAAGGAGTTCGGCGTCTTCCGCAAGGGCGACACCCTGACCCCCGTGATCCCGCTCTTCGCGGACGGGCAGGGCAACCCGGGCGGTTCGCTGTTCGACATCGCCAGGACCACCCTCCGCCGCGACGGCAAGGTGATCGGCACCAACGGCGACCCGCTGACCGGTGAGAAGTCCTTCACCGTGCCCGCCGGGCAGGGGTCGTACAAGCTGAGCACCTCGGTGCACCGCAGCAAGGTCGCCAAGGTCTCCACGAAGATCACCGCCGACTGGACCTTCTCCTCCAAGAAGGTCTCCGCCAAGACCCGGCTCCCGATCTCGGTGGTGCGCTTCACCCCGGCCCTGGCGGTCGACTCCACCGCCAAGGCGGGCGCCACGGTCAAGGTCCCGGTCGCCGTCCACGGCGCGGCCGCGGGCGAGAACCTCAAGTCGCTGACCGTCCACGTCTCCTACGACGACGGCAAGAGCTGGAAGAAGCTGGCCGTCAGCGGCGGCAAGGTGACGGTGAAGAACCCGAAGGCCGGCAAGTCGGTCTCCTTCAAGGCCGTCGCCGCCGACAAGAAGGGCAACACCGTGACGCAGGCGATCTACCGGGCCTACCTGACCAAGTAGCCCGCCCCAGCCTGTCGACGCGACACACGCACCAAGGCCCGCCGGAGCCGATGGCCCCGGCGGGCCCCGCGTTTCTCAGGCCCGGTCGCCGCCCACCCGCTTGAGGACGTAGACGCCGCCCGCGGCGCCGACGAGGCGGTACTCCTCGTCGGGGTGGAGCTGCCGCGCGTAGTCCGTCATGTGCTGCGGGCTGCGCGGCTCGTCCTCCTTCATCGCTATGTAGTCGGGCGCTATACCCCGGGTGTCCCCGACCCAGAAGACCCGGCAGCGGTCGGTGAGCCGGCTGATGGGGCCGACGTTGGCCTCGACCGTGGCGTCGTCGGGTATCTCGCCCAGCACCCGCTCGGCGTCGGCTACGGCCGCGGGCTTGCGATAGGTGTCCGGCTCGGTGAGGCCGTACAGCGGCAGCGAGCTGGTGAGGGCCACGCCGGCCGCGGCGACGGCGATCGGGAGCTGGCGGGCGTAGGCGGCGAGCCAGGAGCGCCGGCTGCGGCGGGAGCGGTGTATGGCGTCGACCAGGGCCAGGAAGACGACGGGCATCAGGACGGCGTTGTAGTGCCAGTCGGTGCCCCAGTAGTGGTCGTCGTGGGAGACGAAGCGCCAGCCGAGGGTGGGCACGGCGGCCAGCAGCAGCGGCGAACGCAGCGCCAGCAGGCCGGCGGTGGGCAGCAACACCCAGGCCAGGGTGCGCAGCGCGGTGTCCAGCGGGATGGTGGCGGTCGCCTCGCCGTCCTCCATCTTCTTCCAGTAGGCGTAGTCCCCGGAGCCGTTGAACTCCGGTATCACCACGCCCAGCGCCAGCGCCGAGGCGATCACGCCGAACGCCGCCAGCCCGATGGCCAGCGCGGACAGCCGCGCGTCGCGCCGTCCCCAGCTGCGAAGGAGGATGACGGTGCCGATGGCCGCGACCGTGGCGCCGAGGTCCTCCTTGACGAGGACCAGGGGCGCCGTCCACAGCATCGCCCGGTACCAGCGCTCCCGGACGACCGCCTCCAGCGCGAACGCCAGCAGCGGCATCGCGAAGGCGACCTCGTGGAAGTCGAAGTCCACCGCGCGCTGTATGCCCCAGGACAGGCCGTAGGCGACGCCTATCAACAGCCCGCGGCCGCGACCCAGCAGATGGGCGGCGAGCCGCGCGACCGGCACCGCGGAGAGCGCGAACAGGGCGGCCTGGACGACGAGCAGGGTGACCGGGGTGGGGAAGACCCGGTAGAAGGGCGCCACCAGCGCGGTGACCGGGCTGAAGTGGTCGCCGAGGATGTGGGCGCCGGGGCCCTTGAGGTCGGCGACGGGCGCCTGGAGGTGGGCGTAGGCCCTTATGGCCTGTTCGAAGATGCCCAGGTCCCAGGACATGGTCGCCATGCGGCGGTAGCGGCACACCGACAGCGTCGTGTACGCGAGGAACAGCGCGCCCGCCAGCCAGTACGGGTCCAGCCGCGGGTTGCGCAGCGCGGCGGCCCGGGAGCGGAGGGGGGAGGGTTCCGCGGGGGCGGCCGTCTGGTCCGCGGTGTCGCCTGTGGTGCCGGGCGGGACTGCGGCGGCCGTGTCCATCCAGGGTCCTTATCGTGTGGGCGTCTGTGCGAAAAGATACGTGAAGGGGGTGGCGCGGTTGCAGGGTCGGTTCGCTGGGCCGGGGCGGGCCGTGGCCGCCGTGCTCGTCGTGTTGCTGGCCGCGGGCGGCTGCTCCGAGCGCGGTGGAGACGGGGGCGGCGGGGGCCGGGGGAGCGGGGCGTCGGGCCCCGCCCTGGAGGCTGTGGCCTCGCTCACAGTCAAGGGTCGGGCGCCCAGGGCCGGTTATGAGCGCGAGGCGTTCGGCAGCTCCTGGAGTGACACCGACCACAACGGCTGCGGGACTCGCGACGACATCCTCCGACGGGACCTGGCGGAGGTGACCTTCCGCGACGGGCGCTGCGAGGTCGCCTCGGGCACGCTCGGCGATGACCCGTACACGGGGAGGACGGTGCGCTTCGTGCGCGGCCGCAGCAAGGTCGACATCGACCATGTGGTGGCGCTCTCCGACGCCTGGCAGAAGGGCGCGCGGACGTGGGACCGGGATCGGCGGGTGGCGTTCGCCAACGACCCGCTCAACCTGATCGCGGTCGACGCCTCGGCGAACCGGCGCAAGGGCGACGGCGACGCGGCGACCTGGCTGCCGCCGCGCCGCGCCTACCGCTGCGACTACGTGGCGCGGCAGGTGGCGGTGAAGCGGAAGTACGGAGTGTGGGTCACCCGCGCGGAGAAGAGCGCGATGGTGCGGGTGCTGCGCGGCTGCCCGGAGACGCGGCTGCCCCGGCGGTGAGCCGCCGGGGCAGGGTGGGGACGAGGGCCCGGCCCCTCGTCCCCGTCTGGGGACGGGTGTGCGGGGCGAGGGGCGTCAGCTCGCCTTCTTCCAGGTGGCGCAGCCGTTGGTCTTGAAGTAGACGTCGCCGGGGGCGATGGTCACCACGCCGTTCCCGGTGACGTTCTCGTTGGCGATGATCGAGGTGGTGGCGTCGTGGAGGGCGTCCTTGTCGCGCTCCCAGTAGCAGCCGAGCTCCTCGGTGTTCCCGGTGGACTTGTAGGTGCCGGGGGCGATGTCGACGCCCACCTTGTACATCCCGCTGCCGGGGACCTCGGTCTTGGGTGAGCCGGTCTCCTTGGTGGGGACCAGCTCCCAGTCCGCACAGCCGGTGGACTTGAAGATCTTGTCGGTGGCCTTGACGGTCACATAGCTGGCGCCCACGACGTTGTCGTTGGCGAGGATCGAGTCGGGCTCGCCGCTGGAGTCCTTGGCCCGCTCCCAGTAGCAGCCGTCGTCCTCCCCGTTGTCGACGGAGCGGTAGGTGCCGGGCTTGATGTCGGTGCCGACCTGGAGGGTGCCGTCGCCGTCGACGGTCTCCCCCTTCTTCTTCTCTTCCTTCTTCTCCCCGCCCTGGCCCCCGCCGGCGGCGGAGGTGTCCTTGCTCTTGTCGCTCTTCTCGTCGTCTCCGCCGCCCCCGGCCGCGACCCCGCCGATGGCCACGACGGCGACGATCGCGCCGGCGGCCGTGAGCACCTTGTGCCGGGCGAACCAGTTCCGCTGCTTCTGCTGACGCTGAGACATGACGGCCCCCTTCGGGCGGTGAGTGGATCTCCGTGAACCGATGGGTCAATAACAACAGAAGCTGTGAACCGCGTCAACACGATTCACAGGTGGTGTCCGGTTCACGCGACGAGGGAGTCCTTTTGGGGTACACGGGTATGCTCGCCGTCACAGCAGCCCACGCGCGCCAGGGGAACGGGAGCCGACCGGTGCCGGACAACGCAGACAAGGCAGAGCAGCCAGAGAAGGCCCACGCGCCGCAGCAGGCACGCACGCCGCAGAAGGCCCACGCGCCGGAGAAGCACGAGAAGCCGGGCAAGGCCGACACGACCGAGGTGACCGCCGCCGGGATCGCCCGGCTCGCCGGAGTGGGCCGCGCCGCCGTCAGCAACTGGCGCCGTCGCCACGCCGACTTCCCCAAGCCGGTCGGCGGCACCGAGACCAGCCCCACCTTCGCCCTCGACGCCATCGAGCACTGGCTGCGCGCCCAGGGCAAGCTGGCCGAGGTGCCGCTGCGGGAGCGGGTCTGGCAGCTGCTCGCCGGCCACCCCGCCGGCGCCGCCACCGCGCTCCGCCACGCCGGGGCGGTGCTGCTGCTGGTCCGGCACCGGCCCGCCGCCTGGGACGAGCTCAAGGCCGCCGACGACGCCCAGCTCGCGCGGTGGCTGCCCACCGCGCTCGCCCCCGTGCTCAGCGCCCGGCTCGGCGACCGGCACCCGGTGCGCGTCCCCGGCCCCGCCGAACTCGCCGCCGACGCCGCCCTGGTGCGCGGCGCCGCCGAACTCGCCGCGGAACTGGGCCCGCGCGAGGCGTTCGAGTTCCTGCTCGGCCGCCATCTGGACGCCAACCCACGGCAGTACACGCTCACCCCGCCCGGCCCGGCCGCCCTGATGGCCGCGCTGGCCGGCGTCGGCGCGGACTCCGGGCGCGGAGATGTCACCGTGCTCGACCCGGCCTCCGGAACGGGTGGCCTGCTGGCGGCGGTCGGCGGCGCGCGGACCGTCTACGCGCAGGAGTCGACCCCCGACCTCGCCGCCGTCACCGCGCTGCGGCTGGCCCTCGGCTCCGACGCCAGGGTGCGGGTGCGCGACGCCGACAGCCTGCGCGCCGACGCCTTCTCCGGGCTCGCCGCCGACGCGGTGGTCTGCCACCCCCCGTTCAACGAGCGCAACTGGGGCCACGACGAGCTCGCCTACGACGCCCGCTGGGAGTACGGCTTCCCGGCCCGCACCGAGTCCGAGCTGGCCTGGGTGCAGCACGCGCTGGCCCATCTGCGCGACGACGGGGCCGCGGTGCTGCTGATGCCCCCGGCCGCCGCCGCCCGCCGCTCCGGCCGCCGCATCCGCGCCGACCTGCTGCGCCGCGGGGCGCTGCGGGCCGTGATCGCGCTGCCCGCGGGCGCGGCCCCGCCGTACGGCATCCCGCTGCACCTGTGGGTGCTGCGCCGCCCCGGCGCGGGCCGGCCCGCCGCCCCGCACCTGCTGCTGGTGGACGCGGCCGAGGCGCCGGGCGGCGGCTCGGCCGCGGGGGCCGGCGCGGGCGCCGGCGGCCGGGACCGTCTCGACTGGCCGGCCCTCCAGTCCACCGTGCTCGCGGCCTGGCGGGCCTTCGACCGGGACGGGGGGCCCGATCGGCGCGACGGCGGCGAGGGGCCGCCGGGGGTGTGCCGCGCCGTGCCGGTCATCGAACTCCTCGACGACGACGTCGACCTGACGCCGGCCCGCCACCTCCCGCCGCCGGCCGCCGGCGCCGGAAGCGCCGAGTTGGCCGCCGTGCGCGACCGCTTGGCCGCCACCCTGGCCCGCACCGCCGAGCTGACCCCGCAGGCCCCCGCCGCCGACCCGGACGCGGCCGCGACGGCTTCGGGCGCGGGCGGTGGCCGGTGGCCCATGACGACGGTCGGCGAACTGGCCCGCGCGGGCGCGCTGGTGCTGCGCACCGGCGGCGCGGGACAGCTCGGGGCGGCGGGCGGCGCGGGGCCCGCCGTCCTCACCGAGCAGGACGTGCTCTCCGGAACGGGACCTTCCGGAACCCTGCCGGGCGGCGCGGCGGGCGCGGCCGGGGTCGGCGGCGCGGCCGGATCGGGCGGCGAGGAACCGGTGCTGACCGCGCCCGGCGACGTCGTCGTGCCGGTCCTCGGCGGCGGATCCGTCGCCCGCGTCGTCGACGAGGCCACCGCCGGAGCCGCCCTCGGCCGCAACCTCGCCCTGCTGCGGCCCGATCCGACCGCCCTGGACCCCTGGTTCGTCGCCGGCTACCTGCGCGGCAGCGCCAACCAGCGGCAGGCCAGCAGCTACGCCTCGACCGCCACCCGGCTCGATGTGCGCCGGCTGCACCTGCCCCGACTGCCCCTGGCCGAGCAGCGGCACTACGGCGAGCGCTACCGCACCCTCGCCGCCTTCGAGGAGGCTCTGCGGCTGGCCGGGCGGCTGGGCGAGCGGCTGGTGCAGGGGCTGTACGACGGACTCGCGGACGGAACCGTCGGGGTGGAGTGAGCAACCCGACAGCCGATCCGTACAACCCCCCTACCAGCGGCGCTGTCGGTGTATACGCTCAGACCCGCGTCCCGTCCGTGTACCGTCCCGTCAGGTTTCCAGGAGCAGCCATGTACGGCTCCGGCTTCCCGCAGCCGCAGCGCCCCTCGACCCCCCTGCTGGTCGTGCTGCGCGTGCTCTTCGTGGCGCTCTCGGTGCTCAGCCTGGGGCTGCTGGCCTGGGCCGCCATGCTGCGGATCGCCATCGTCCGGCGCCGCCCCCTGGACTGGGCGCTGTTCTGGGGCGCGCTGACGCTGGCGATCATGGCGATCGTGGCGTTCAGCCACAGCCCGGACGACCCGCGGGCGATCGACTACGTCTTCCTGGCGGTGATCCTCTCGATGGCCGTCGGCGTCCCGGTGCACTACCTCTTCGCCGACATCCGTCACCACCAGGGACCGCCGCGGACCCCGGTGCCACCCGCGTCCCCGTACGCCGCGGCCGCGCCGACACCGCTTCCGTCCCCGTACGCCGCGGCGGCACCGACGCAGCCGGGCGGCTACGGCTACCCGCAGCCCCAGCCGTACCCGCAGCCCCAGACCCCACAGCTCTACGCCCAGCCCCAGCCGTACGCGCAGCTCCAGCCCCAGCCTCAGCCCCAGGCCGGACCGCCGCCCCAGGCCGGACCGCCGCCCCAGGCCGGACCGCCGCCCCAGCCCCAGCCCCAGCCGTACGCGCCGCCGCAGCCGCGCCCGCAGCCTCAGCGCATCGACCAGGTCCGGGCCGAGCTCGACGAGCTGAGCGACTACCTCCGCAGGGAGCAGGACCGTTGAACGGACGTCTCGTAGCGGACCGCTATGAGCTGGCGACCCTGCTCGGCCAGGGCGGCATGGGGCAGGTGTGGACCGCCTACGACCGGCGGTTGGACCGTCGGGTCGCGGTGAAGCTGCTGCGCACCGACCGGATGGCCGGCGCCGTGGGGGGCGGGGTCGACGACCCCGCCGAGGAGCTGCGCCGCCGCTTCGTGCGTGAATGCCGGGTCACCGCCCAGGTCGACCACCGGGGCCTGGTGACGGTGCACGACGCGGGCGGCGACGGTGCCGACCTCTACCTGGTCATGAGTCATGTCGAGGGCGCGGACCTGGCGGACCACCTCGCCGAACACGACCCCTACCCGTGGCGGTGGGCGGTGTGCGTGGCGGCTCAGCTGTGCGCGGTGCTCTCCGCCGTGCACGCGGTGCCGATCGTGCACCGCGACCTCAAGCCGCGGAACGTGATGGTCCGGCTGGACGGCACGGTCACCGTGCTGGACCTCGGCGTCGCCGCCGTCCTGGACTCCGACACCACCCGCCTCACCCGTACCGGCTCGCCCATCGGCTCGCCCGCGTACATGGCGCCCGAGCAGGCGATGGGCGGCGCCGTCGGCCCGTACACCGACCTGTACGCGCTGGGCGTGCTGCTCCACGAACTCCTCGTCGGCCAGGTGCCCTTCGCCGGCTCCACCGCGCTGGGCGTGCTCCACCGCCATCTCTACGAGCCCCCGGTGCCGGTCCGGCAGGTCCGCCCCGAGGTGCCCGAGGCCCTTGAGGCACTGGTGCTGCGCCTGCTGGCCAAGGATCCGCGGCACCGGCCCGCCGACGCGCAGGAGGTCTACCAGGCACTGGCCCCCCTGCTGCCGACCCCGGGCGGGCCGTGGCCCGCCGCCGACGGCGCCCCGGGGCAGCCGGGGGCGTCGGGAGGCGTGGGGCCCATGGGCCCGATGGACCCCACCCGCCCCTTCCTCCGCCCGCACGCGCCCTGGCCCGACCGCGCGGCCACGCCGCCGCCCGCGCCGGCCCCCGCCGCACCCGCACCCGCCCCGACCGGCGGCGGGCCGGACATCGCCGCGGCCGTCGACGAGGTGAAGCGGCTGCTGGACCACGGCCGGATCACCCAGGCCGTGGACATCCTCGGCGGCGTCCTCCCGGCCGCCGCCGCCCGGCACGGCGAGCACTCCGGCGTCGTACGCAGCCTGCGCAAGCAGTACGCGGCCACGCTCATGGACGACGGGCAGTACCGCCGCGCCCTGCCCGAACTGCGGCGGCTCGCCGACGAGTACGGGGCGGAGTCAGGGCCGGTGGCGCTGCGCCAGTCGCTCCAGTTCCGCTACGAGGCCGCCCAGTGCCTGGAGCAGCTCGGTGACGCCGCCTCCGCGCTGGTGGAGTACCGCACCCTGCTCCCGTACTTCGAGCAGTACGCCGCCGACGACCCCGCCCAGCCGTTGGAGATCCGCCGCCGCATCGGCCATCTGCTGCTCTCCACCGGCGACCGGGCCGCGGCCCACGACACGCTCGCCCGGTTGCTGTACGACGCCGAGCGGCTGCACGGCCCGCACCACCCGTTCCCCGAGGAGCTCCGCCGCACCCTCCAGTGGCTGGGCCAGGTGCACGGCTGAGCAGGCCGTGAGCGCCGGGTCGGGTCCCCGCCGGGCCGGTCCCACGGTCCCCATCCACCCCGCGCTACTCAATTCCCGCCGAATCGTTGGTCGAATCAGTGGCTAGAGCCGCCATGACTCCCTACCATCGATCAACGCCAGGTCGGTCGATGTCCTTGTGACGCACGATCTCTGCCGGGAGGCTGCTTCGATGAACCGCCGCCGCACCGCGTACACCCTCTCCGCCGCCGCGCTGCTGGCCGCGACCCCGCTCCTCACCGCCTGCGGCAACGACGCGCACCCCGGTGCCGCCGCGGTCGTCGACGGCCGCCGCATCACCGTGGCCCAGCTCCAGGCCCAGGTCAGAGAGGTACGGGACGCCCAGCGTGACCATCCGCAGGCGGAGCAGCTGATCGCCGGCTCCGGGCGGCTGAGCCAGGACACACTGATCCGGATGATCCAGTACCGGGTGATCGAGCGCGCCGGCGCCGACCACGGGATCCGCGTCACCCGGCGCGAGGTGCAGGAGGAGCGCGCCAGGACCGAGGCGCGGGAGGGCGGCGCGGCCACGGTGCGCGGGCTCTACCTCCAGCAGGGCATCGCGCCCGACCAGATCGACGAGGCCGTCCGGGCCGACCTGACCCGCGACAAGCTGCTGGCGAAGCTGGGCACCGAGGGCGCCAACACCGCCTTCGCCCGCACCTCCGAGGACCTCGCCATCGACGTCAATCCGCGCTTCGGCAGTTGGGACGACCGGGAGGGCACCGCCAAGCTCGCCCAGGAGCCCTGGCTGCGCGAGACTCCGCCGACGGTCGCGGCGCCCGAGCCCGCGTAACCGGCCGCCGCCCCGGCCGCCGGCCGGGGCGGAGCCTCCGGGCGCGGACCTGCTCAGGGCGTGGGCGGGCCGGTGCCCGGGTCGGGTCGCGGGCCCGGGGCACGGCCGCAGTCCCCGGTCGCGGCGGCCGCTCCGACCTGGGTTACGTTCGAAGGGTGAACGCTTCCCGCAACGGCACCGGCCTCGGCGACCCCGGCCGACTGGTGCTGCTCACCACCAGCCACCGCGTCGCCCCCGGCCTGCTGTCCTGGCCCGCCTGGCGAGCCCTGCGCGCCGCCGACCGGGTGCTCTGCGCCGACCTCGACCACCCGCAGCTGCCCTACCTCCGCGAGGCGGGCGTGGACGTCGAGCGGGCCGAGCCCGCCGCCCGCGAGCTGGTCGAGTACTGCGTCGACGGCGGCCGCATGGCCGTCGTGCTCACCTCCGCGGACGGCGAGTCCGCGCTCACCGACGGGCTGGCCCGGATGGCCGGCTCGGGCCGCGAGCGGATGCCGGACCTGGAGCTGCTGCCCGGCTCGTACGACCTGCCCGGCGCCCGGCTGCTCGACCTGGTGCAGGTCATGGACCAGATCCGGGCCGAGTGCCCGTGGAGCGGCGAGCGCACCAGCGCGGAGCTGGTGAAGTACGGCCTGGAGGAGGCGTACGAGCTGGTCGAGGCCATCGAGGAGGGCGACCGGCAGGCGCTCCGCGAGGAGCTGGGCGACGTACTGCTCCAGGTCGTCTTCCACGCCCGGATCGCCCAGGACGACCCGGACGAGCCGTTCTCCATCGACGACGTCGCCGCCGGCATCGTGGACAAGCTCATCCACCGCCACCCGCACGTCTTCGGCGAGGAGACCGCGCACACCGCCGACGAGGTCCGGGAACACTGGCTGCGCACCAAGGCGGCCGAGAAGCGGCGCGACTCCGTCACCGAGGGCGTTCCTTTGGGCCAGCCCGCCCTCGCCCTCGCCGCCAAGCTCGCCTCCCGCGCCCGGACGGCCGGCCTGGACGTGGCCCTGCCGCGGGGCGAGGGCGTCGGCTATGAGCTGCTGGCGCTGGCCGTACGGGCGGAAGGCGAGGGCGTCGAGCCCGAGTCGGCGCTACGGGCCGCCGCGCGGGCCTACCGTGACGCCATCCTCCTGGCGGAGGGCGCCTCCGACTGAGGGGTCGGCCCCGTCGTCGGCGCAGCGGCCCGCCTTCGGCGGGGCGGTCGCCGTCCGCGGCGGGAGGGAAAGAGGGCCGTCCTCTCTCGTCCTCGGCTCAGGGGATACCGTCGACGACATGTCCGATCAGTCGCCGTGTGCCCGTTCCGTCGCCGCGCCCGAGCTCTTCACCTGGGAGTTCGCCACCGATCCGTACCCCGCGTACGCCTGGCTGCGCGAGCACGCGCCGGTGCACCGGACGGAGCTGCCGAGCGGGGTGGAGGCGTGGCTGGTGACGCGCTACGCGGACGCGCGGCAGGCGCTGGCGGACCAGCGGCTGAGCAAGAACCCGGTGCACCACGCGGAGCCCGCGCACGCCAAGGGGAAGACGGGGATCCCCGGCGAGCGCAAGGCCGAGCTGATGACGCATCTGCTCAACATCGACCCGCCGGACCACACCCGGCTGCGGCGGCTGGTGTCCAAGGCGTTCACCCCGCGCCGGGTCGCGGAGTTCGCTCCGCGGGTGCGGGAGCTGACCGACGGGCTCATCGACGGCTTCGCCGAGCGCGGCGAGGCGGACCTCATCCACGAGTTCGCCTTCCCGCTGCCCATCTACGCGATCTGCGACCTGCTCGGCGTACCGCGCGAGGACCAGGAGGACTTCCGCGACTGGGCCGGCATGATGATCCGGCACGGGAAGGGGCCGCGTGGCGGCGTCGCCCGGTCCGTGAAGAAGATGCGCGGCTACCTCGCCGAGCTCATCCACCGCAAGCGCAACGCCCTGGGCGACGACCTCATCTCCGGTCTCATCCGCGCGTCCGACCACGGCGAGCACCTCACCGAGAACGAGGCCGCGGCGATGGCGTTCATCCTGTTGTTCGCCGGCTTCGAGACCACCGTCAACCTGATCGGCAACGGCACCTACGCGCTGCTGCGCCACCCCGAGCAGCGGGCGCGCTTCGAGCGGGCGGTGGCCGAGGGGGACGAGGAGCTGCTCGCGACGGCGGTGGAGGAACTGCTCCGCTACGACGGACCGGTGGAGATCGCGACCTGGCGGTTCGCCACCGAGCCGCTGACGCTCGGCGGGCAGCGCATCGCCGAGGGCGACCCGGTGTTGGTGGTGTTGGCCGCGGCCGACCGCGACCCCGAGCGCTTCCGCCATCCGGACACCCTGGACCTCTCCCGCGGGGACAACCAGCATCTCGGATACGGTCATGGCATCCACTACTGCCTGGGCGCGCCACTGGCCCGGCTGGAGGCGCAGACCGCCCTCACGACCCTGCTGCGCCGCCTGCCCGACCTGCGACTGGCGGTCGATGAGAGCGATCTGAGGTGGCGTGGCGGGCTCATCATGCGAGGGCTGCGCACCCTCCCGGTGGAGTTCTCCGCGTCTGAAAAATGACGCGGAATCAACTATGTGATCTCTGCGTGACCTCCGCTACATCGGCTTGTGACTGTCAGGTGGCCGCATTATCTTCAACCCTCGACTCAGCCGCCACACGAGAGGCCCGTACGTATGCGCTCCGGCACTGGTAGACATCGCCGTCCCCGTCAGGCTCCGGCCATCGTCGTCGCAGCCGGCGTGACCGGCGCGAGCATCGCGCTGCCGCTGATGGGTGCGACCAGTGCGAACGCAGCCGACACCGCCACCTGGGACCGCGTCGCCGAGTGCGAGAGCGGCGGGATGTGGAGCGCCAACGAGGGCAACGGCTTCTACGGTGGGCTCCAGCTGACGCTCGACATGTGGAAGAGCCACGGCGGCATCGACTACGCCCCGCGGCCGGATCTGGCCAGCCGCTCGCAGCAGATCGCGGTGGCTCAGAACATCCTGAAGGCCCAGGGGCCGAGCGCCTGGCCGGGCTGCGCGGTCAACGCCGGCCTCACCCAGGGCGGCGGCGCCCCGGAGGTGGACCCGGGCCGCACCCTGCCCCTGGAGCCCGACCCCATCCCGTCCGAGACTCCCGACCGCCCCTCCGGGGAGACGGACAAGGAGAAGGACCGGGGTGAGGAGGCCGACCGGGACGCGGACAAGGACGCGGGCAAGGACGCGGACCGGGACGCGGACAAGGGCGAGGACCGGGGCGAGGGCGCGGATCGGGGCGAGGACGCGGACCGGGGCACCGACCAGGGCTCGGACCGGGGCGAGGACCCGCGGGGTGACGACGACCGCGAGGGGCCCGCGGATCCCGTGGACCCCCAGGCGCCTGACGGGGACTCCGACGACTCCCGGGGCGACTCCCGGGACCCGCGCGGCTCCGACGGCTCCGACGGGTCGTCGGACACCGGCCGGCCGGGGGAGTCCGACGAGGCGGACCGGGGCACCCCCGGGGGCCGGGACGGCGAAACCGGCACCGGCGTGGACGGGGACCCCGCCACCGACTCCCGCGAGGGCACCGGCCGCCACCGCGGCCAGCCGGACACCCGCGGGCCGGAGGACGGCGAGCAGCGCAGCGGACGGCACGCCTCCCGCGACGGCCTGGAGGGCCGGGACGGCTCCACCGGCCCCGGCGACTACACCGTGCGTCCCGGTGACAACCTGTCAGCCATCGCCGAGGAGAACAAGGTTCCCGGCGGCTGGCCGGCGCTCTACGACGCCAACGAGCGCGTCGTCGGCGAGGACCCGGACGTGATCCAACCCGGACAGCAGCTGGTACTTGACGCCGAGAAGGCTCCGGAGAGCGGCGCCGACCAGGACGCCCCCGAGGCGTCGAAGGCTCAGAAGTAGGGCTGACGAAGGCGGTTCACTGCGGTATGCCCGAGTTTGGTGAAAGTGAGATATGGATCTCTTCGCCTTATCGGGTGTATCGCCCGTGTCCCGCCTTCGTACGCCACTTCTGACCTGCGGTGATGTGGGTTCCCTGGTCCAAACGGGGCTGAGATTCCACGGATGTTGGGGTTTGAGCTCTCCGGGGGGATGTGCTTACCGTCGTCATCGCTCGCACCGCGAGTGCCACCGACCGTCACGCCGAGTCCTGCCAGCGGTCGGAGGGATTGTCGACGCGCAAGCGCCGAAGGCAGGAGCGGGGGACCCAACGTATGTGCCGGGCCCTCCGGCTAGGGGTGAAGCCGCACGCGGTCACCGCACGCGGCCGGGCAACTCACGTGCCCGAACCCGACAGCTCACCTCGTAGGCGTCGGTGAGGAAACCCAACATGCTTCATGGCAAGGGCAAGCATCGTCGTCCCTCCAAGGTCACCCGCATCGCCACCCTCGCGGGTGTCGCCGGTGCCGCGGTCGCCGTCCCGCTGATGGGCGCCAGCGCCGCCAACGCGGCCACCACCGAGCAGTGGGACCAGGTCGCGCAGTGCGAGTCCGGGGGCAACTGGTCCATCAACACCGGCAACGGCTACTACGGCGGCCTCCAGTTCTCGGCCTCCACCTGGGCCGCCTACGGCGGCACGCAGTACGCGCCCACCGCCGACAAGGCCAGCAAGTCCCAGCAGATCGAGATCGCCCAGAAGGTGCTGGCCGGGCAGGGCAAGGGCGCCTGGCCCAAGTGCGGCGTCAACCTGACCAGCGGCGGCCAGGGCTCCGGCTCGGGCGGCTCCCAGGCGCACACCCCCTCGCAGAACCAGACCCACACCCAGTCGCAGTCGCAGTCTCAGTCCCGGCCGCAGACGCACCAGCAGTCCCAGCCGCAGGCCCGGCCCACCGCCCAGCCGCAGCCCGAGCGCACCACCCAGGCGCCGAAGGCCAACCGCTCCCAGGAGCGCCAGGCCCAGCCGCAGCAGTCCGCGCCGCGCCACGCCGCCCCCAAGACCATCCAGAAGGGCGACGGCGAGTACCAGGTCAGGGCGGGCGACACGCTGTCCACCATCGCCGCCGCGCAGCACGTCGACGGCGGCTGGCAGAAGCTCTACGAGCTGAACGACGACATCGTCGGCGACGCGGATCTCATCTACCCGGGTCAGATGCTCGACCTGCGCTGACGCGCCCCGCTTTCTGAGGGCTCGGTTCGCCTCCGGGCGCTGTGAGCGGCTGCCGACGGTCGACCGTGCTCGCCTGCTCGTTCCTCGCAGGCTCCGCGTGCTCTCCGCTTTCGGCAGCCGCGCGCCCTTCGGCTCACTCGCCGGGGTGCGTGCGGGGCCGGGGCGCGTGCTCGGTCGCGCGTCAGGGGATCGTCCCCCTCGTCCCCTCATTCCCCACAGTCCCCGTCTCAGCTGAGCCGCCCCGCTCCCAGCTGAGCCCCCATGCCGGCCCCGGCCGGGTGCGCCCCATCCCCCGTAACGGGCGCCCCGCCGGGGCCGCGCGCCTTCTCCGCTCAGCGAACAGCCGCCGATTCACCCCACGATCTGGGCTTTTGGGGTGTGCGCCGTCTCGCCCGGCGGGCGAAGGGCGGGCACAGCGCTCCGAGCCCGTTAGGCTCGTGTCGCAGAACCCAGACACATACGAAGGAGACCCTCGTGCCGTCCATCGACGTCGTCGTAGCTCGCGAGATCCTCGACTCGCGAGGCAACCCCACGGTCGAGGTCGAGGTCGGCCTCGACGACGGCAGCACGGGTCGTGCTGCCGTGCCGTCCGGTGCCTCGACCGGCGCCTTCGAGGCCCTCGAACTGCGTGACGGGGACAAGAACCGCTACAACGGCAAGGGCGTCGAGAAGGCCGTCCTCGCCGTCATCGAGCAGATCGGCCCGGAGCTCGTCGGCTACGACGCCACCGAGCAGCGCCTGATCGACCAGGCGATGTTCGACCTGGACGCCACCCCGGACAAGTCCTCGCTCGGCGCCAACGCCATCCTGGGCGTCTCCCTGGCCGTCGCGCACGCCGCCTCCGAGGCGTCCGACCTCCCGCTCTTCCGGTACCTGGGCGGCCCCAACGCCCACCTGCTGCCGGTCCCGATGATGAACATCCTGAACGGCGGCTCGCACGCCGACTCCAACGTGGACATCCAGGAGTTCATGATCGCGCCGATCGGCGCGGAGTCCTTCTCCGAGGCGCTGCGCTGGGGCACCGAGGTCTACCACACCCTCAAGTCGGTACTGAAGGAGCGCGGCCTCTCCACCGGCCTCGGCGACGAGGGCGGCTTCGCCCCGAACCTCGACTCCAACCGCGAGGCGCTGGACCTGATCCTGGAGGCGATCCAGAAGGCCGGCTACACCCCGGGCCAGGACATCGCGCTGGCGCTGGACGTCGCCGCCTCCGAGTTCTACAAGGACGGCTCCTACGTCTTCGAGGGCCAGGAGCGCACCGCCGCCCAGATGACCGACTACTACGCCGAGCTCGTCGAGGCGTACCCGCTGGTCTCCATCGAGGACCCGCTGTTCGAGGACGACTGGGACGGCTGGAAGACCATCACCGCCAAGCTCGGTGACAAGGTCCAGCTCGTCGGCGACGACCTGTTCGTCACCAACCCGGAGCGCCTCGGCCGTGGCATCGAGGAGGCCGCCGCCAACGCCCTGCTGGTCAAGGTCAACCAGATCGGCTCGCTGACCGAGACCCTGGACGCCGTCGAGCTGGCCCAGCGCAGCGGCTTCAAGTGCATGATGTCCCACCGCTCCGGCGAGACCGAGGACGTCACCATCGCCGACCTGGCCGTCGCCACCAACTGCGGCCAGATCAAGACCGGCGCCCCGGCCCGCTCCGAGCGTGTCGCCAAGTACAACCAGCTGCTGCGCATCGAGGAGATCCTCGACGACGCCGCGGTGTACGCGGGTCGCAGCGCGTTTCCCCGCTTCAAGGGCTGACGCCCTGAAGCTCGGCGTCCCGCGCTTCAAGCGCTGACGAACACCGCCGGTCACGGCGATGCGTCCAGCTTCCGTACGTCCCCGGCCGCGGTCCCGTACCGTGTCCGGGGACGTACGTGCGTATGTGTGACGGCTGACGGGGAGGCGGGAGATGGCTCGGGACCGGGATCGGTTCTCCACCGCGACCAGGCTGAAGGCGCTCGGCGGCCAGGCCACCGCCCGGGTCTACCGCGCGCGCACCCCGCGCCGCGGCCGCCTCACCGGACGCGCCGCCCTGCTCGCGCTGGTCCTCTGCTCCCTCGTCGTCGCCCTCGCCTATCCGACCCGACAGTTCGTCTCGCAGCGCTCGGACATCGCCGACCAGCGGCGCCAGGCGGAGGAGGCGCGCGAGGACGTCAAGCGGCTGCGCGAGGAGAAGGCACGGCTGCAGGACCCGGCGTACATCGAGCGGCTGGCCCGCGAACACCTGCACTACGTCCGCCCGGGCGAGACCGGCTACAGCGTGCCGGGCGGCGGCGGTCCGGGCGACCGCGTCGACAGCCGGGGCGCCGCCGACCAGCCCTGGTACCGCAATCTGTGGGACGGTGTGGACGCCGCGGACCGGCAGACGTCCCGCTGACCCGCCACCGCCACGCCCACCGTCTCCCGAATCCGCCCCGGCCACCCACCGCTCCGAACCGACCGAAGAGAACCCTCCACACATGGACACGCCCCCTCCGCAGACCGAGCACACCGCGCCCACCGACGCCGACGTGGCCGCCATCAAGGCACAGCTGAACCGCGTGCCGCGCGGTCTGCGCGCCATCGCCCACCGCTGCCCCTGCGGCAACCCCGACGTCGTCGAGACGGCCCCGCGGCTTGAGGACGGCACGCCCTTCCCGACGCTCTACTACCTGACCTGCCCGCGCGCCGCCTCCGCCATCGGCACCCTTGAGGCCAACGGCGTGATGAAGGAGATGCAGGCCCAGCTCGGCACCGACCCGGAGCTGGCCGCCGCCTACCGCGCCGCCCACGAGGACTACATCGCCCGCCGCGACGCGATCGAGGTGCTGGAGGGCTTCCCGAGCGCCGGCGGCATGCCGGACCGGGTCAAGTGCCTGCATGTGCTGGTCGGCCACTCGCTGGCGGCCGGGCCCGGCGTCAACCCGCTGGGCGACGAGGCCCTCGCGCTGCTGCCGGAGTGGTGGCGCAAGGGCCCGTGCGTGAACCCCTGCGGGAGCGAGGGGGAGTCCGAGTGAGGCGCGTCGCCGCCATCGACTGCGGCACCAACTCCATCCGACTGCTCGTCGCCGACCTCGACCCGGCCACCGGCGAACTGGTCGAGCTCGACCGGCGGATGCGGATCGTGCGCCTGGGCCAGGGCGTGGACCGCACCGGGCGGCTGGCCCCCGAGGCGCTGGAGCGCACCTTCGAGGCGTGCCGGGAGTACGCCGCCGTGATCAAGGAGCACGGGGCGGCCGACCGGCGTTTCGTGGCCACCTCCGCCTCGCGCGACGCGGAGAACCGCGAGGACTTCGTGCGCGGCGTGCGGGAGATCCTGGGCGTGGAGCCCGAGGTGATCACCGGCGACCAGGAGGCGGAGTTCTCCTTCACCGGCGCCACCCGGGAGCTCGCCGGCGCCGACGGCTTCGAGAAGCCGTACCTGGTGGTGGACATCGGCGGCGGCTCCACGGAGTTCGTCGTCGGTGCGGACCATGTGCGGGCCGCGCGCAGCGTGGACATCGGCTGTGTGCGGATGACCGAGCGCCATCTGGTCGTCGACGGCCGGGTGGAGGACCGTCCGACGCCGGATCAGATCGAGGCCATACGGGCCGACATCACGGCGGCGCTCGACCAGGTCGCCGAGACGGTGCCGCTGGACGAGGCCCGTACACTGGTCGGACTGGCCGGCTCGGTCACCACCGTCGCCGCCATCGCGCTGGGTCTGTCCGCGTACGACTCCGCGGCCATCCACCACTCCCGCATCACGCTCGACCAGGCGCGCGAGGTCACCGGACGGCTGGTGGAGGCCACGCACGCCGAGCGCGCCGCCATCCCGGTCATCCACCCGGGGCGGGTCGATGTGATCGCCGCGGGGGCGCTCGTACTGCTCACGATCATGGAGCGGATCGGGGCCCGGGAGGTCGTCGTCAGCGAGCACGACATCCTCGACGGGATCGCCTGGAGCGTCGCCGAGCAGACCGTCTGAAAAAACTTCGTGAAATCCTTCACATGAAAAAGGGGCCCGGCGGCCGCAGGATGAGCCCGCCGGGCCCGTTTTGGCGTACCCGAAAGCGTCAGACGCCGGAAACCGGTGTGTTGCATGGGTGTTGCACGGGTGTGTGCCGGAGCGGTGGTCTAGCCCGGTGGCGGGCGGCAAGCCCTGATCAAAGGGGGTGAACAACGCGCTCCATGGCGCGCTGGTTCCCCTCGGCGACTATGGCGTCGGTCACGGTGGCGGCGGAGTGTAGCAGACGCCTTCCGGGTCCTTGTGAAGGGGCTCACGAGCACCCCCCCATAGGGTGCTGGATACTCAAAGCATGAGCACCACGGAGCGTCCCAGGATCCTCGTTGTAGGCGGTGGGTACGTAGGTTTGTACGCGGCACGCCGCATCCTCAAGAAGATGCGGTACGGCGAGGCGACCGTCACGGTCGTCGACCCGCGCTCGTACATGACGTACCAGCCCTTCCTCCCCGAAGCTGCTGCCGGCAGCATCTCCCCGCGGCACGTCGTGGTCCCGCTGCGACGCGTGCTCCCGAAGGCGGAGGTCCTCACCGGTCGCGTGACCACCATCGATCAGGACCGCAAGGTCGCCACCGTCCAGCCGCTGGTCGGCGAGGCGTACGAGCTGCCCTTCGACTACCTGGTCATCGCGCTCGGCGCGGTCTCCCGCACCTTCCCGATCCCCGGCCTGGCCGAGAACGGCATCGGCATGAAGGGCATCGAGGAGGCCATCGGCCTGCGCAACCACGTCCTCGAGCAGCTCGACAAGGCCGACTCCACGACGGACGAGGAGATCCGCCGCAAGGCGCTCACCTTCGTCTTCGTCGGCGGTGGCTTCGCGGGCGCGGAGACCATCGGCGAGGTCGAGGACATGGCGCGCGACGCCGCCAAGTACTACCCGAACGTGAAGCGCGAGGACATGCGCTTCGTGCTGGTGGACGCCGCCGACAAGATCCTCCCCGAGGTCGGCCCGAAGCTCGGCCAGTGGGGCCTTGAGCACCTCCAGAAGCGCGGTGTCGAGGTCTACCTCCAGACCTCCATGGAGTCCTGCGTCGACGGTCACGTCGTCCTGAAGAACGGCCTTGAGGTCGACTCCAACACCATCGTGTGGACCGCCGGCGTCAAGCCGAACCCGGCCCTGGCCCGCTTCGGTCTGCCGCTCGGCCCGCGCGGCCACGTCGACACCGCCCCCACCCTCCAGGTGCAGGGCACCGACTACATCTGGGCCGCCGGCGACAACGCCCAGGTCCCGGACCTCGTCGGCCGCAAGGGCGGCAACGAGAACGCCTGGTGCCCGCCGAACGCCCAGCACGCGCTGCGCCAGGCCAAGGTCCTCGGCGACAACGTGATCTCGGGCATGCGGGGCTTCCCGCAGCGCGAGTACAGCCACGCCAACAAGGGCGCCGTCGCGGGTCTCGGCCTGCACAAGGGCGTCGCGATGCTCGTCTTCGGCAAGACGAAGATCAAGCTGAAGGGCCGGCTGGCCTGGTACATGCACCGTGGCTACCACGGCATGGCGATGCCGACCTTCAACCGCAAGATCCGCGTCCTCGCCGACTGGACGCTGCAGATGTTCCTCAAGCGCGAGGTCGTCTCCCTCGGCGCCATCGAGAACCCCCGCGAGGAGTTCTACGAGGCCGCCAAGCCGGCCCCCGCCCCGGCCCCGGCCGCCAAGGCCGACTCCGGAGCGGAGAAGGCCAAGGCGTCCTGACGCCTCCCGGCCGGCGCCGCGGCGCCGGCCGGACAACCGCACACACGCCGAAGGGCGTCCGCCAATCCGTGGGGCGGACGCCCTTTCGCGTACCCGCCTGCGTACCCGCCTGCCGCGGGCGTCGTGCCCCGATCGCTGAGCCCCGTCGGACATCGCTTCCCCCGGGGTGGGGGCGGGGAACGGATTCCGCCGCCGGTCCTCCGTCCCTGCCGTGCCGTCGCCGGGTCCCTGTGGTTGAGCCCCGTCGGGGGCCGCCGGTCTCCGCCGTACCGGTCGCTCGCCGTTGCGGCGGGATAGGGGGCGGCCGCCCCCTCGGGCGGGTCTCGGGGGCGGAGCTCCGGTTGCGGGAAGGCGGGGACGGGGAATCGATTCCGCCGCGATGGCGCGCAACCCGCCCGCTGGAGCCCGGCGGTGCCGTCCCGGCCGTGTCGTCGCGGGGTCCCTGTGGTTGAGCCCCGTCGGGGGCCGCCGGTCTCCGCCGTACCGGTCGCTCGCCGTTGCGGCGGGATGGGGCCCCTCGTGGCGGGTGCCGGGGCGGGAGCCCGGAGGCGCGTGGGGACCGGGCGGCGGGCGGATGGGTGGGCCGTTCCGTTATTTGCTGATTCCACACGCCCCCAGGGGACTGCGTGAGGGGCCGGACGGTGTTTACGTGAGGGGTGGACTCTTCGTTGACGACCCATCACGGAGGTGTGCGACATGGCCGACGCCGCTCGACGGCTCACCGCGCTCGCTCAGGAGGCGCTGGGGGTCCCGCTCCCCGTCCGCATCCGCGCCTGGGACGGCAGTGAAGCCGGCCCCCCGGGCGCCCCGACCCTCGTCATCAGGCGCCGCCGAGCCCTGCGCCGGTTGCTGTGGAAGCCGGGTGAACTGGGCCTGGCCCGCGGCTGGGTGGCCGGCGACCTCGATATCGAGGGCGACCTCTACGACGCCCTGGACCGCCTCGCCGGGCTGGTCTGGGAGCGCTCCTCCGACCGGCGACGGCCGCCCGCCCTCGCCGCGCTCCGCGCGCTGCGCGACCCGGAGCTGCGCGCCGCCCTCCGTGCGGTGGTCGCCCTCGTGGGCCCGGGGCTGCCGCCCGCCCCGCCCCCCGAGGAGGCCCCCGTGCGGCGCGGCCCGCTGCACACGCTGCGCAGCGACAGGGCGGCCATCAGCCACCACTACGACGTCGGCAACGACTTCTACGAGCTGGTGCTGGGCCCCTCGATGGTCTACTCGTGCGCCTACTGGGAGGGGGCCGGCCAGTCCCTGGAGGACGCCCAGCGCGCCAAGCTCGACCTCGTCTGCCGCAAGTTGGCGCTCAGGTCCGGTCAGCGGCTGCTGGACGTGGGCTGCGGCTGGGGCTCGATGGTGCTGCACGCGGCACGTGAGTACGGGGTGCGCGCGGTCGGCATCACGCTCTCCGAGGAGCAGGCCACGTATGCCCGCAAGCGCATCGCCGACGCCGGGCTCACCGACCGGGTGGAGATCCGGGTGCAGGACTACCGCGAGGTGACGGACGGTCCGTACGACGCGATCTCCTCCATCGGCATGGCCGAACACGTGGGCTCCGTGCGGTACGCCGCGTACGCGGAGAGCCTGCACGGGCTGCTGGTCCCGGGCGGGCGGCTGCTCAACCACCAGATCGCCCGGCGGCCGGACCCGGACGAGACCTCGTATCGCGTGGACGAGTTCATCGACCGCTATGTCTTCCCCGACGGCGAGCTCGCCCCGGTGGGCCGCACCGTCGGCCAGTTGGAGGAGGCCGGCTTCGAGGTGCGCGACGTGGAGGCCATCCGCGAGCACTACGCGCTGACCCTGCGTCGCTGGGTGGTCAACCTGGAGGCGAACTGGGCGCGCGCGGCGGCGGTCACCTCGCCGGGCCGGGCGCGTGTCTGGCGGCTCTACATGGCGGCGTGCGCCGTGTCCTTCGAGCGCAACCGCATCGGGGTCAACCAGGTCCTCGCCGTGCGCACCCCGCTCTCCGGTGCCGCCGGGATGCCGCTGCGGGCCAGGGACTGGCGCGGCTGAGGGGGCGTCTAGGAGCCGCGCGTCGGCGGCCCGTTCGGGGTTCCGGGTTCCGGAACGCGAGACGGCCGCCACTCCCGACGCGGGGTGGCGGCCGTCCGGCGGCGTGGCGGGCGGGAGGCGGAGGGCCTCCCGCCCGCGGCCGGTCCTACTCGGACTTGATGGCGGCCAGCATGTTGAGCTTGGCGGCCCGGCGGGCCGGCCACAGCGCGGCCAGCACGCCGACCAGCGCGGCGAGCGCCAGGAAGACGGCCATCCGGCCCCAGGGCAGGACCAGCTCGTAGGTGGACAGCCCGCTGGCGAGCAGCTCACCGGCGGCCCAGCCGAAGAAGACGCCGAGGCCGATGCCGAGCACCCCGCCGAAGAGCGAGATGACCAGCGACTCCAGCCGGACCATGCGCTTGATGCCGCGCCGGTCCAGGCCGATCGCCCGCAGCATGCCGATCTCCTGCGACCGCTCGAAGACGGACATGGCCAGGGTGTTGATGACGCCGAGCACGGCGACGATCACGGCCATGCCCAGCAGGCCGTAGAGCATGTTCAGCATCAGGGTGAAGAACTTGGCGATGTCCTCGGAGACGTCGTCCTTGTCCTGGACGTGGATGGCCGGGTTGTCGCCCAGCGCCTTCTCCAGCGCGTTCTTGGCGGCGTCGCTCGGGCCGCCCTTGGTCGCGAGCATCACCTGCATGTCGCGGGGCTGGTCGATGTGCGGGGCGAGCGCGGCGTTCTCGATCATGAGGCCGCGGATCATCTCGTTGCCCTGGTAGACGCCGCTGACGGAGAGCGTGCCGCGCTTGCCGTCCTCGTAGACCACGTTGAGCCGCGAGCCGACCTTCCAGCCCTCGTCCTTGGCGGTGTCCTTGTCGACGATGACCTTGTCGCCGCCCAGCGAGGTGAAGGCGCCCTGGTGGAACTCGAGGTCGAGCAGCTTGCCCATGGCCTTGCCGTCGACGCCGACCAGGGTCTCCGCGTTGCCGTTGATCCGGGACTCGGAGAGCCGCAGCGGGCTGGAAGCGGTGGTCTCCGGCAGCGACGCGAGCTTCTTCGCCACGTCCGGGGAGAGCGGGATGCCGCCGTCGAAGCTGCCCATGGAGACCACGTAGTCGGCCTTGAGCGCGTCGGTGGCCATCTTGTCGATGGACTTCTGGACGCTGCCCGCGATGACGGTCAGGCCGGTGATCAGGGTGAGGCCGACCATCAGCGCGGAGGCGGTGGCGGCGGTGCGGCGTGGGTTGCGGACCGCGTTCTGCCGGGCGAGCTTGCCCGAGATGCCGAAGACGCGCAGCAGCGGGCCGGCGGCCGCGATGATCGGCCGGGACAGCAGCGGGGTCAGCACGAACACGCCGATCAGCAGGACGACCGCGCCCATGCCCATGACGGCCTTGCCGTCGGACATGCCGGTGGCGGCCAGCACCATCGCCACACCGACGCCGGCGAAGATCGCGCCGATGGTGTTGCGGACGACCAGGCTGCGGGTGGTGGCGACCGCGTGGACGCTGCTCATGGCGGCGACCGGCGGGATCTTCGCGGCGCGGCGGCCGGGCAGCCAGGCGGCGAGCACGGTCACCACGATGCCGGTGACCAGCGCGGTGACGACGGTGGAGGGGGAGACGATCAGCGGGCCGTCCGGCACGGTGGCGCCGGTGGAGTTCAGCAGCGAGCGCAGCCCGGCGCCGATCCCGACGCCGGCGAGCAGGCCGGTGACGGCGGCGATGGTGCCGACGACGGTGGCCTCGATCAGCACCGAGCGGGTGACCTGGCGGCGGCTGGCGCCGACCGCGCGCATCAGGGCCAGCTCCTTGGTGCGCTGGGAGACCAGCATGGTGAAGGTGTTGGCGATCAGGAAGATGCCGACGAAGAGCGCGATGCCGGCGAAGACCAGCATGCCGGTGCGCATCCCGCTCATGCTGCTCTTGATCGCCTCGGCCTGGTCGTCGGCGACCTCCTGGCCGGTCTCGGCCTTGGCCTTGCCCTTCGGCAGGATCTTGTCGATCTCGGCCTTCAGCGCGGCCTGCGAGGTGCCGGCGGCGGCCTTCACGTCGATCTCGCTGAACTGGCCGGGCTTGGCGAAGTGCTTCTGGGCGGTGGCGGTGTCGAAGAGGGTGAGCGTGCCGCCCGCCGCGACGTTGCCGTCGTCGGTGGTGAAGATGCCGGTCAGCTTCTGCTTCAGGACGGGGCCGTCGACCGAGACCCGGACCGTGTCGCCGACCTTGTAGTCACCGCTGTCGGCGCTCTTGGCGTCGAGGGCTATCTCGCCCGCGCGCTGCGGGGCGCGGCCGTCCCGCATCGGGTAGCGGGCGTCCTTGCCGTCCTTCGCCGGGTGGTAGTTGCCACCCGCGTTGTTGAAGCCGCCGCCGAGGAGGTCGCCGTCCTTGTCGGAGATGGCGGTGTAGCCGGAGACGATTCCGGTCGCGGAGGCGGCGCCCGGCACGGTGCCGGCGCGGTCCAGCAGTCGCTGGCTGAGCTTGGGGGCGTCGCCCGGCTTGTTCGCGTCGTCGTTGTCGTTGTCGGGGGTGATGGCGACGTCGACGCCCACGAACCCCTTCTCGGAGCTCTTCTGGTAGGCGTCGGAGATGGTGTTGGTGAAGACCAGGGTGCCGGAGACGAAGGCCACGCCGAGGAGCACGGCGAGCACGGTCATCAGCAGCCTGGCCTTGTGCGCGAGCACGTTGCGCAAGGCGGTACGGAACATGGGAGTGGTCAGTCCTGGGGTGGGGGCCGGCGGTCGGGTCGGGGGCTCAGCTCACGCGGCCCTTGGCGTCGAAGCGCTTCATGCGGTCGAGGACGGCCTCGGCGCTCGGGGTGTGCAGCTCGTCGACGATGCGGCCGTCGGCCAGGAAGACCACGCGGTCCGCGTAGGAGGCGGCGACCGGGTCGTGGGTCACCATGACCACCGTCTGGCCCAGCTCGCGCACCGAGTTGCGCAGGAAGCCGAGGACCTCGGCGCCGGAGCGGGAGTCCAGGTTTCCGGTGGGCTCGTCGGCGAAGATGATCTCGGGCTTGCCGGCCAGCGCGCGGGCCACGGCGACGCGCTGCTGCTGACCGCCGGAGAGCTGGTTGGGGCGGTGCTTGAGCCGCCCGGAGAGACCGACGGTGGCGACCACCTGGTCCAGCCACGCCTTGTCCGGCTTGCGGCCGGCGATGTCCATCGGGAGGGTGATGTTCTCCAGCGCGTTCAGCGTCGGCAGCAGGTTGAACGCCTGGAAGATGAAGCCGATCTTGTCGCGGCGCAGCTGGGTGAGCTTCTTGTCCTTCAGCGAGGTCAGCTCGGTGTCGCCGATGCGGGCCGAACCGCTGGAGATCGTGTCGAGCCCGGCCATGCAGTGCATCAGGGTCGACTTGCCGGAGCCCGAGGGGCCCATGATCGCGGTGAACTCGGCCTGCCGGAACTCGACGGAGACCGCGTCCAGGGCGACCACCTGGGTCTCGCCCTGGCCGTAGACCTTGGTCAGGTCCGTGGCGCGGGCCGCCGCCGCGGTGGGGCGGGCGGCGGTCTGGACGCCGGAGGGGAAGGTGGTCACGGTGGACAGCTCCTGTCGGTGTGGGGTCGTGAACGTTCCTCCATCGTCCAAGCCGGATCGGCCCGGCGGATCAGCCCGTGCTCCGGTTCCGGGGGCAGACCCAGGAGGTACGTCGGAGGGCCTCTCTCCTCCCTGGGGAGGAGGAGACCCCCGAGCCCCGAGAAGGAGGGCGTAGGCGGGGAGCACGGCATCCGCGCCGGACGCTCACCGGGCCCGCCCCCTACCCTCACGGAGTCCGCGCAGGACCCTCACCGGGCTCTCTCCCCGAGCGCTCTCCCCGGGCTCTCTTCCCGGCTCTCTCCCGGGGCTCTTTTCGAGGGCTTTCGGACGATGTCGCGCCCGGGCCCGGGGCCGCGCCGGGCGGCGAGATTTCGTCATTCCCTGTCACGATGGGAGCGCGTCCAGTGACCAGGCTCTGTAGGCCAATGGCATATGCCAGGGGCCTTGGCCCCCTGCTGATGAACCCTCAAGTTGCCAATAAAATAAGACAACCTCGGTTCGACGTTCCGCTGTTCGGGGGCATCTCCCCGGATAGGCTCGACTCGCTCTGCTCGAAGCGCCGTATGCACCGCGATACGGCCGGAGAGTCCTGCCCGGATGGTGGAATGCAGACACGGCGAGCTTAAACCTCGCTGGCCTTCGGGCCGTGCCGGTTCAAGTCCGGCTCCGGGCACAGCCATGGCCATACCCGCACACGCTCCGTGCGGGTTCGGTCGCCGACGGTCCGGAAGCATTCCTTCCGGTCGCCTCGCGCGGCGTCGCTCGGAACGGAGACTTCCGCGAAAGATCCTGCCCAAGCACTAGAGCGTCTCTTTTGCTCACCCATTACTCTTGAGCCAAGGTCGCGCACGGCGGCCATGGAGGAGTGAGGATGAGGAGCAGCAACCCGGTCTTCTCGCGGTTCAGCCGCGACGCCGGCTCTGCGGGCTTCGGCGCTGCGCCGCAGGCCGGGGGCCCCACCGCAACTCAGGGCAACCCGTACGCGCAGGGCAACCCGTACGCCCAGCCGCAGGCCCCGACGAACCCGTACGCGATGGGCGGCCAGCACCAGCTGACGCCCGACCAACTGCAGCAGATGTACGGCGCGCCGCCGGCGGGCCCGCTGCAGACCGGCCGGATGACGATGGACGACGTCGTCATGCGCACCGGCATGACGCTCGGCACGGTCATCGTGGCCGCCGCGGTCGCCTGGATCGCGGAGCTGCCGGCCGCGGCCGGCTTCGGCGCCGCGCTGGTCGCGATGGTGCTGGGCTTCGTCCAGTCGTTCAAGCGCAAGGCCGTCCCGGCGCTGATCCTGGCGTACGCGGCGTTCGAGGGCATCTTCCTCGGCGTCATCAGCCAGATCTACAACGAGCGCTGGTCCGGCATCCCGATGCAGGCCGTGCTCGGCACCATGGCCGTCTCGGTCGGTGTGCTGGCCGCGTACAAGACCCGGTTGATCCGGGTCGACCAGCGCTTCATGCGCTTCGTGCTCGCCGCCGCGATCGGCTTCGTGCTGCTGATGTCGGTGAACCTGCTGTTCGCCGCGTTCGGCGGCGGTGACGGCCTCGGCTTCCGCAGCGGCGGCCTCGGCATCGTCTTCGGCATCGTGGGCGTGCTGCTCGGTGCGGCGTTCCTGGCGCTGGACTTCAAGCAGATCGAGGACGGCGTGCGGTACGGCGCGCCGCGCGAGGAGTCGTGGCTGGCCGCGTTCGGCCTGACCCTCTCGCTGGTGTGGATCTACCTGGAGATGCTGCGGCTGATCGCCATCATCAGGGAGTTGTGACCCGGCCGAGGTGATCCCACCGAGGCGAAGAAGGGCCCGCGGAGGCAACGCCCCCGCGGGCCCTTCGCCGTGTCTGCCATGCCTGCCATGCGTGTCATGCCATGCCTGTCATGTCGGTCGCGTCGTCGTGGCGAACCCGGCTACAGCAGCTTGCGCGCCGCCCGGCGCAGGTCGTGCTCGTGGATGATCGCCTTTGCGTGCCCGTAGGCGAGCTGGTGCTCGCCGCGCAGCCAGCTCACCTTTTCCTCGAAGCGGAGGAGGGCGGGTCCTTCGTCTACCGTGCGCATCCAGTCGGAGACTTCACGGCCGGTGCAGGCGGGGATTCGGGAGAGCAGGTTGCGGTGGGTCTCTTCGGAGAAGACTGGGGACATTCGGCGCCTCCGGCATGTCCGATCGCTGTTCCACGTCGTGGCCCAGGTTGGTCTTCAGCTCACGGTGCCTGAGCGGGGGCGCGTTGGCAACAGCCCGTTGGCGGCGCATAGGCTCGCGATGTGAACGACGTGACGTCCCTACTGAATGCGGTCGACCGGCTCGCCGACCGGCTTCGCACCCTGCCCCAGTCCGCCCTGACCAGGGGCGCCGCGGCGGAAGGGCGGGAGCTCGCGCGGGAGTTGGCGGCGCGGGCGCAGGCGATGGAGGAGCCCGGAAAAGAGCCGAGAATGATGCCTGACACCGGGCTGTTCGCGGTCGGCGACCAACTGGCGGTGGCGGGCCACGATCTGGTGGAGGCGCTTCGGGCGGCGCCCTCCGAGGCCGTGGCGGCGCCGCTGGCGGAGGCGCTGGAACGGGTGGCGGCCACCGCCGAGCGGGTGCGCTGAGCGGACGCGCCGAACGGCGCCTGCCGTTCGCCGAGCGGTGCGTGCCGTGGATCGAGCGGCGCGTGCCAGGTAGGCCGCGCGGGCGCACCGGGGGTGCCGGGGGGAGCGCGCCGAGTCGGTGCGCCGGGCGCACGCGGGGGAGTGGGGCGGGCGCGCCGGAGCCCTTGCGGGGCCGTGCGCCGGCTGCTTCGCTACAGCGAGGCGATGACGCGGTCGGCGAGCACGTAGACGTTCTCGTCGCCGCAGCGGAAGGTCAGGGCGTACGCCCCGGCCACTCCCGAGCTGCCCAGCAGCACCGGGGAGGTGCCCTCGCGCAGCGCGCCGGCGAGCCGCTCGGCGGTCTCCCGGTGACCGGGGGTCATGCACATCGTGGTGCCGTCGGCGAAGACGTAGACGTCCAGGGTGCCCAGCGGGCCGGGCCGGACGTCGGCCAACGGCGTGGCGGCCTCGGTCAGCTCCGCCAGCCGGGCGACGGTGCGCTCGTGGTCGGTGACGCCGGGCGCGGGGGTGAAGTCCGGGTGCGAGGGGTGGCGGCGGCGCGCGGCGGCCAGCTCGGCGGACTCCACCACGTCGGCCTCCAGCTCCACCTCGCCGGAGGGGTCCAGCACCTCGGGGCCGAACATGGGCTCAAGACCGGCGAAGTCGGCCTGCCGGGGGACGTAGAGCTGGGTCTCGGGCTGGGCGTCGACGGCGGCGTCCAGTCGGGCGTCGAGCTGCGCGTCCAGGGCGGGGTCGTCGGCGAGCCCGGCCAGCTCGCCCAGGAGCGTGGACGCCTCGCCGGCGGGGGAGCTGCCGGTCACATCGCGGGCCTCCTGCGCGGCCCAGAACGCGCGGGCCTCGGCCAGCTCGCGCTCGCGCTCCTCGGCCAGCGCGTCCGCGACGGCCGCGCGTATCTCGGCGGCGGGAACGGAACGGGCGGGGGGCACGGCGGCCTCCTGGCGCGCTGCGGCGCTCAGCGCCAACTCGGCGCGCAGGGCGACGATCTGCCGGCGCAGGTCGCGAGTGGTGTACAGGGCGGCGACGCCCACGCCCGTGGCGGCGGCCGCGGCCAACAGGACGACAAGAGTCATGGCGCTCACTGACATACTCCCGATTGCTGTGGATCCCCCGAATTCCTACCTCAGCTTGGCCCGCGGCGCAGGTCCCTGTTAGTGCATAACGTCAGTAAACGGACAGGTATTTAGTCCCAGACGTCCCGCGCGCACCACACTGACCTGCGCAGACGCCGCTCCCCCAGGACATAGGTCACATCCTGGGGGAGATTCGGTCACAGCTGAGATGGGGCGACTAGCTGAGCCGCTCGATCACCATAGCCATACCCTGGCCGCCGCCGACGCACATGGTCTCCAGACCGAACTGCTTGTCGTGGAACTGGAGCGAGTTGATCAGCGTGGTGGTGATGCGGGCGCCGGTCATGCCGAACGGGTGGCCGACGGCGATCGCGCCGCCGTTGACGTTCAGCTTGTCGATGTCGATGCCGAGGTCCCGGTAGGACGGGATCACCTGGGCGGCGAACGCCTCGTTGATCTCGACCAGGTCGATGTCGTCGATGGTCAGCCCCGCGCGGGCGAGCGCCTGCCGGCTGGCCTCCACCGGGCCGTAGCCCATGATCTCCGGGGAGAGGCCGGAGACGCCGGTGGAGACGATCCGGGCCAGCGGGGTCAGGCCGAGCTCACGCGCCTTGGTGTCGGACATGATCACCAGGGCGGCGGCGCCGTCGTTGAGCGGGCAGCAGTTGCCCGCCGTCACCAGGCCGTCGGGGCGGAAGACGGGCTTGAGGCCCTGGACGCCCTCCAGCGTGGTGCCCGCGCGCGGGCCGTCGTCCTGGGAGACCACGGTGCCGTCGGGCGTGGTGATCGGGGTGATCTCGCGCTGCCAGAAGCCCTTCTTGAGGGCCTCCTCGGCCAGGTTCTGGGACCGGACGCCGAACTCGTCCATCTCCTCGCGGGTGATGCCCTTGAGTCGGGCCAGGTTCTCCGCGGTCTGTCCCATGGCGATGTACGCGTCCGGCAGCAGGCCGTCCTCGCGCGGGTCCTGCCAGCCCTCGCCGCCGTGCTCGGCGCGGTGCGCGGAGCGGGCCTCCGCCTCCGCGAAGAGCGGGTTGTGGGTGCCCGGCATGCCGTCCGAGGAGCCGTTGACGCTGCGCGAGACCGTCTCGACGCCCGCCGAGATGAACACGTCGCCCTCGCCCGCCTTGATCGCGTGCAGGGCCATCCGGGAGGTCTGCAGCGAGGAGGCGCAGTACCGGGTGATGGTGCAGCCCGGCAGGTGGTCCATGCCCAGCTGTACGGCGACGATCCGCCCCAGGTTGTGGCCCTGCTCGCCGCCGGGGAGACCGCAGCCCAGCATCAGGTCGTCGATGTCGCGCGGGTCGAGCTCGGGGACCTTCGCCAGCGCGGTCTTGATGATCTCGGCGGTCAGGTCGTCCGGCCGCACGTCCTTCAGCGAGCCCTTGAAGGCGCGCCCGATCGGGGAACGGGCGGCAGAGACGATCACGGCTTCGGGCATCACGGCTCCTGAGGGGGAGAGGGCTGGACTCTCTGGGAAGTTACCCGCACGTACGGCGGGGGTCACGGGTTGCTTGCTGTGCCGCGCGTCACCCCCTCCCGGGGAGGGCCCGTCGAGGAGGGGTTGCCCCCTCGCCCCCTCCCGACGCCTCCGGCGCCGGGCTCTTTTCCCCGCCCACCCGCCCGGCACCCCAACCCGTGGGGTGGGCCGGGGGCTGCGCGGCTTCCGTTCCACGGGGGCTTGGTCATTGCGGGCCTGCCGGGGTGGCCCCGCCACGCGCTGTGCTCCGCGTGCCCCTTGACCGGCGCTACCGCGCCGGGGTCGTTTCCCCGCCCACCCGCCCGGCACCCCAACGCGCGGGTTGAGGCGGGGCCCACGCGGCTTCCGTTCCACGGGGGTGGGGCTTGGTGCTTGGGGGCGGCCGGGGTGGGCCCGTCGCGCGGTCGTGCTCCGCGTTGCTCCTTCACCGGCGCTGCCGCGCGTGGGGGCCGTTACCCCGGCCATCCGGGTGTCTCGGGGTGGTCCCGCCACGTGGCCGTGCTCGGCGTGCCTCTCGACCGGCGCTGCCGGGCCGGGGTCGTTTCCCCGCCCATCCCCGGTATCCCAACGCGTGGTCGGATGCCTGCGGGGGCTGGGGCGGCGGGTGTTTGAGGTGCGGGGGAGGGGGCGGGGTCGCAGGGGTGGGGGGCTGGACGCTGTCGCATATTTGTGGCGTGAGGCGGGGGTGGCCGGGCGGGGGTGGGTTCTCGCCGTAAATATGCGGTCCAGGTCCCCGGCCCCGGAGACCCCGACCCCCCGGCCCCCCCCCCCCCCCCCCCCCGCCACGCGAAACCCGCACCAGCACCCGCACCCGCGCACCCGCACCATCCACCACGCACCCGCACCCGCGCCACCACCACGCACCCGCACCCACCCCCGCGCACCCACACCCGCACCGTCACCGCGCACCGCGGCATCAGGTCTCCGGGGTCGGGATGGGGGTGGGGGGCTGGGATTCCGGGAGGCGACGGCGGCGGCGGAGCAGCAGGGCCCAGGGGCCTCGGGCGGCCGTGACCTCCGTACCGCCTTCCGCCGCGGCCTCGGCGGCCGCCCGCGCCACCGGCAGGTACCCCTCCTGGCGGGCCGCCTCCGGGCGGTCCTCCTCCGGCCACAGCCCCAGCGCCGCGCACAGCGTCGGCAGGACGGCCATGGCGGCCGTCGCGTACCCCTCCGCCGAGGGGTGGTAGTTGTCCGGGCCGAACAGCTCCCGCGGCCGGGCCTCGAACTCCGGCCCCAGCAGATCGCCCAGCGAGACCGTGCGCCCGCCCTGCTCGACCACCGCGATGGTCTGCGCCGCCGCCAGCTGTCGGCTCAGCCGGCGCGCGATCCAGCGCAGCGGCTGGTAGACGGGCTCGATGGTGCCCAGGTCCGGGCAGGTGCCGACGACCACCGCGCAGCCGCTCTCGCGCAGCCGCCGCACCGCGTCCGACAACAGCCGCACCGACTCCGCGGGCGGCATGCGATGCGTCACATCGTTCGCGCCGATCATGATCACGCACACGTCGGGCCGCATCCGCGGATCCGCCAGCAGCAGCGAGACCTGCCGCTCCAGGTCGGTGGACTGTGCCCCGCAGCTGGCCACGTTCCGCAGGTCCACCGGGCGCTCGGCCACCGCGGCGAGCCCGGAGGCCAGCAGCGCGCCCGGAGTCTGGCTCGGCCGGTGGACGCCCTGGCCGGCGGCGGTGGAGTCGCCGAGGAAGGCCAGCCGCAGCGGCTGCTGCCCGTTGCGCAGCGCGAAGGCGAAGCCGTACCGCCCGTCCGCGGCCGGCTTCACCGCGTCCGACCCGCCGACCACCTTCCTGGCCAGCGAGACCTCGGTCAGCACCAGGCCGACGACGACCCCGCCCAGGACCCCGATCCCACCACCGCCGTAGGCCGCCGCGGCGGCGATCCGCCGGGCGACCCTCGCCCTCGACATCGACATGGGACCGTCCACCTCCCGGTCGTGTTTCCAGCCAGACACCCGCTTCGTACTGCTCGGTACTCCTTGCTAACACCTAGGTGCCCTGCCAGGGCTCTCACGCAACGCGTGAGCACTCCACCGATCGCGCAATAAGCTGACATCACGGGACCGCGACGGCGGCCACCCCCTCGACCCGCGGAGATCCCGCTCAACGATCCCGCTTAACCAGGAGTAGGGCGTGCAGTACTACGAATCGATGATTGAGCTGGTAGGCAATACGCCGCTGGTCAAGCTCAACAACGTCACGGAAGGCATCCAGGCGACGGTCCTGGCCAAGGTTGAGTACTTCAACCCCGGCGGCTCGGTGAAGGACCGCATCGCCGTACGGATGATCGAGGCCGCGGAGCGCTCCGGAGAGCTCAAGCCGGGCGGCACCATCGTGGAGCCGACCTCCGGCAACACCGGTGTGGGCCTGGCCATGGTCGCCCAGCGCAAGGGCTACAAGTGCATCTTCGTCTGCCCGGACAAGGTGTCCACCGACAAGATCAACGTGCTGCGGGCCTACGGCGCCGAGGTCGTCGTCTGCCCCACCGCCGTCGACCCCGAGCACCCCGATTCGTACTACAACGTCTCGGACCGCCTGGTGCGCGAGACCCCCGGCGCCTGGAAGCCCGACCAGTACAGCAACCCGAACAACCCGCGGTCCCACTACGAGAGCACCGGCCCGGAGCTGTGGGAGCAGACGGAGGGGAAGATCACCCACTTCGTCGCGGGCGTCGGCACCGGCGGCACCATCAGCGGCACCGGCCGCTACCTGAAGGACGCCAGTGACGGCAAGGTCAAGGTCATCGGCGCCGACCCGGAGGGCTCCGTCTACAGCGGCGGCTCCGGCCGCCCGTACCTGATCGAGGGCGTCGGCGAGGACTTCTGGCCGACCGCCTACGACCGCACCGTCGCGGACGAGATCGTCGCGGTCTCCGACAAGGACGCCTTCCAGATGACCCGCCGCCTCGCCAAGGAGGAGGGGCTGCTGGTGGGCGGCTCCTGCGGCATGGCGGTCGTCGCCGCGCTGCGCGTCGCCGAGGGGCTCGGCCCGGACGACGTCGTGGTCGTGCTGCTGCCGGACAGCGGCCGCGGCTACCTCTCGAAGATCTTCAACGACGACTGGATGGCCGACTACGGCTTCCTGGAGGAGGCCGGCCCGGCCGTCCGCGTCGGCGACGTGCTGGAGGGCAAGGAGGGCGGTCTGCCCTCGCTGGTCCACATGCACCCGGAGGAGACGGTCGGCGAGGCCATCGAGGTGCTGCGGGAGTACGGCGTCTCGCAGATGCCGATCGTCAAGCCGGGCGCCGGCCACCCCGACGTGATGGCCGCCGAGGTCGTCGGCTCGGTGGTGGAGCGCGAGCTGCTGGACGCGCTCTTCGCGCAGCGGGCCTCGCTCACCGACCCGCTGGAGAAGCACATGAGCCCGCCGCTGCCGCAGGTCGGCTCGGGCGAGCCGGTCGAGGACCTGATGGCCGCCCTGGGCACGGCCGACGCCGCCATAGTGCTGGTGGAGGGCAAGCCCAAGGGTGTGGTGAGCCGGCAGGACCTGCTCGCCTACCTGGCGAAGACCGCGGCCAAGGCGCACTGAGTCCGCGGCCGCCGACCCGAGAGGTGGGGCGTCGCGGGACCGTACGGTCCCGCGACGCCCCACCGGCCGTTCGGGGGTGGCACCCACGGCCGTTCGCGGGTGACACCCGCCCGCCGTTCGGGGGCGGCACTCGCCCGCCGTTCGGGGTGGCACCCGCCCGTCGCCGCCGTCAAGGAGCCGTCAGGATAGGTCCGCTGAACGCGACTTCGCGTAAACGGTACGTATGCGTCACGCGGGCGCAGCACGCATTTAACACGCGTCGGGCACATTGGAGGACGTCGGCAAGGACGCGCCGACACCCGAAGTGCGGCGACACGGACCTCCGGAGCGGCTCCCGGACCTCCCAGGTCGCCCGGACGCGACGGCACGGACCTGAACCGGAGTCGCGCGTCCCCGCGGGGGACCGCCGTCGTCCCGCCCTCGGTGCTCACACCGGGGTGCGGCGGCCCCCGCTCAGTCTCTCTCCGCGGTCGCCGGCCTCCGGGCGCTCCCACCCCCAGCGGGCTTGGGGACACCCAGCGGGCGTGGGGAGGCCCCCAGCGGGCTACCGGAGCCCTCAGGGGTCAGTCGCGGCGGTCGGGGCCGTGGTCGCCGCGCCGGCGGCGGAAGAGGTCGAGGGCGCCGGCAGCGTGGACCGCGTTGACACCGACGATGCCGCCCCAGCAGATGAGCAGGCCCGACAGCCCGGCGTTGACCACGGCGATCGCGGACAGCGGGATCGCGAGCACCAGCGAGACGGCGACGAAGCCGAAGCGCTCGCCGATGCCGAGGCCCTCGCCCGGCGCGGGCGGCTGGCCCGACTGACCGCCGATCAACTGCGGGCGGGGGCCGCGCGCGGCGGCCATCTGCTGCTCGGCCATGTGCCGTCGCACATGTCGGTCGGCGGCGGCGTCGAAGCGCTGCTCGACCTTCTCCATGAAGGAGTCCACCAGCTCTTTCTCGTATTCGGCGCCCAGTTCCTTGCGGGTCTGCAAGGTGGCGTCGAGTTCTCGCGTCAGCTCGGGGTCGCGGGCGTCCATGCTGTCGACGGTACGGTCAGGGAGTGCCGTTGTAAGTAGGGCTAGCCCCCCGAAATCGTCCGGGGGGCAGCCCCCCTGCCGAAGGAGCAGCCCGTGGCCGCACCTCTGCTGTCGTCCCTCACCGAGCCCGGCGGCGACCGTCCGGACGCGCTCGCGGTCGCGGGCCGGCCCTGTTCGCGCGAGGACCTGCTGGGCGCCGCCGGCGCGGTGGCCGCCCGGATCGCCGGGGCGCCGGTGGTCGCGGTCCGCGCCACCGCCTCGCTGGAGACGGTCACGGCGGTGACGGGCGCGCTGCTCGCCGGGGTGCCGGTGGTGCCGGTGCCGCCGGACTCCGGGCCGGCCGAACGGGACCACATCCTGCGCGACTCGGGCGCCGCGCTGCTGCTCACCGGCGCAGGCGAGGACGAGGCCGCTGGTGAGGGGCCGGGCGGGTCGGGCGTGGAGACGGTCCCGGTGGACGTGCGGGAGCGCGTGGCGTGGTCCGAGCCGGAGGCCGAGCCGGACTCCACGGCGTTCATCCTCTACACCTCGGGTACCACCGGCGCCCCCAAGGGCGCGCTCATCTCGCGCCGCGCGGTCGCCGCCGACCTGGACGCGCTCGCGGAGGCGTGGGCGTGGACGCCGGAGGACACGCTGGTGCACGGGCTGCCGCTGTTCCACGTGCACGGGCTGGTGCTGGGCGTGCTGGGCGCGCTGCGGGTGGGCAGCCGGCTGGTGCACACCGGGCGGCCCACCCCGGAGGCGTACGCGGCGGCCGGCGGCAGCCTGTACTTCGGCGTGCCGACGGTGTGGGGCCGAGTGGTGCGGGAGGAGTCCGCCGCCCGCGCGCTGAGCGGGGCCAGGCTGCTGGTCTCCGGCAGCGCCCCGCTGCCCGCGCCGGTCTTCCACGCCATGGAGCGGCTCACCGGGCAGCGCCCCGTCGAGCGCTACGGCATGACGGAGACCCTCATCACGGTCTCCGCGCGGGCGGACGGCGAGCGGCGCCCCGGTTATGTGGGGACCCCGCTGGCGGGCATCGCCACCCGGGTGGTGGCCGAGCCGGGCGCCGACATCGGCGAGCTCCAGATCTCCGGACCGACGCTCTTCGACGGCTATCTGAACCGCCCCGAGGCGACCTCGGGATCGTTCACCGAGGACGGCTGGTTCCGCACCGGCGACATCGCGGCCATCGAGGAGGACGGGGCGCACCGGATCGTCGGGCGGGCCTCGACGGACATGATCAAGTCCGGTGGCTACCGGATCGGGGCGGGCGAGGTGGAGAACGCGCTGCTGGACCACCCGGCGGTGCGGGAGGCAGCGGTCGTCGGCGCCCCGCACGAGGACCTGGGGCAGGAGATCGTCGCGTACGTGGTCGCCGACGGGGTGGGGGAGCGGGAGCTCATCGACTTCGTGGCCGAGCGGCTCTCGGTTCACAAGCGGCCCCGCAAGGTGCGCTTCCTGGAGGCGCTGCCGCGCAACGCGATGGGCAAGCCGCAGAAGAAGCTGCTGCCCCCGCTGTAACGCCCCGCGCGGCACCCGGCCCGCGCGTCCCCGCGCGGCACACCGGGGGCGACCCTGCGTAGCGCCTCCCTGGCGAGGACCGCGCCGGGACCCCGGTGTGCGGCTCGGTGCGGCCACGCTGCGTAGCGATCCGGTATGCCTCGCGTCGCGTGGGGGCTCCGTCGGGCCGGTACCCCGCCGATGGGTGGGGTATCGAAAACGGTCTGGCGACTGATGTCCGGCCGCTTGCGGCGGCATACGGTGCGTATCACGGGATGGTGTGGGACGTGTGAAGGTGTGAAGGAGTGGCATGTTCGGCTTCAGCAACGCGGGCCTCAACGTGCTGGTGCTGCGTGACGGGGAGGAACTGGACGCCACCTTGCGGCAGGCGCTGGCGACCGCGGACGATGCCGAACGGCCCGGTCTGGAGCGCGCCGTCGCGCTGATCGCCGAGCAGAGGGCCCTGAGCGACGCGGAGCTGAGGGTCCGTTGGGTCCGCCGCGCGCTGGCGGGCTCCGGCGTGGACGACCACACCGACCAGGTCACCGCCGTCCGCGCGCTGCGCAAGGCCGAGCCCCAGCTGGGCCTGTCCACGGCGGTCCTGCTGGTGGGGGAGGCGTACGGCCGCTCGGACTGAAGCGGCTCCGCCCGGGCCGGGGGCGCCGCCCGCATATAGTTATGCAAGGCGTAAGGGGCGTGAATAGGTGGGGTCGGGAGGACCGGATGGGCAGTGAGCTGGACGGGGGCCCGGAGGCGGGGGCGGCCCGGCTGCAGAAGTTGTTCGAGGGGCACCGGCTGACGCCGACGCAGCGCCGCATCGCGCACTGCATGGTGCGCCGGGCGGCCGACGCGCCCTTCCTCTCCAGCGTGGAGCTGGCCGAGCTGGCCGGGGTGAGCCAGCCCTCGGTGACCCGGTTCGCGGTCGCGCTGGGCTTCGACGGCTACCCGGCGCTGCGCAAGTACTTGCGTGAGGTCGCCCCCGCCGGGGTGGAGCCGGGCGGCTCGGACTCGTACAACGAGTACCAGCAGGCGGTGCAGTCGGAGATCGACAACCTGCGCCACCTGGCCTCGCTGCTGGCCGACCCCACGCCGGTGGACCGGGCCGGCCGGCTGCTCGCCGCCTCCCGCCCGCTGCCGGTGCTCGGGCTGCGCGCGGCGTCCGCCCAGGCCCGCGGCTTCGCTTACTTCGCCCGCAAGGTCCACCCGGACGTCCGGCTGCTCGACGAGGGCGGCACCATGCTCGCGGACCGCATCGACGCCGCGGTCCGCGCGGGCGCCACCGCGCTGCTGTGCTTCGCGCTGCCGCGCCACCCGCGCGAGGTCGTCGAGGCCCTGGAGTACGCGCGGGGAGCGGGGCTGACGGTGGTCACCGTGGCCGACAGCGCCTTCGCCCCGGTGGCCCGGCACAGCGACCTGCTGCTGCCGGCCGCGGTCGGCACCGGCCTGGCCTTCGACACCGCCTGCGCGCCCATGCTGCTCGGCCGGGTGCTGCTGGAGGCGATGTGCGACGCGCTCCCGGACGCCCAGGCCCGGCTGGAGGAGTTCGACACCAAGGCCGCGGCGCGCGGGCTGTTCGCCGACTGACGCGCGCGGACCGGCCGGGTACCGAAAGCGCCCCGTCCGGCGCCCTCCGGCCCCACGCCCTCCTGGACCGCCCCGGCCCCTCCCGCCCCCGCCGGCCCCGCCCCGCCCCCTCCAGGCCCGTCCGCACGCCCTCCCGGCCTCCAGCCCTCCGCACGGGGCGCCGGTCACAGGCCCGACAGGGCCTCCGCGTGGGCGCCGCCGCTTTCGGTGACGATCTCGGCGATCGTCTGCGGGCTCCGTACGGTGGCGAAGCGCACGGTGGCGTCTTCCTCGATCGTGAAGCCGTAGACGCCGGGTCGCGGCAGGCTGTTGTACGCGTAGTGGTTGGAGAAGTAGTAGGCGCCGGTGTCGAGCAGCGCCGTCAGGTCGCCCGCCGCGAGCGGGGGCAGTGGGCGGGCTGTCGCGACCAGGTCGCCGGCGAAGCAGCAGGGTCCGGCGACGTCCTGCACCACCGGGCCGTCGGGGCCGGCGGCCTTGGGGTGGCCGTGCGGGTCGTAGGCGGAGATCCGCAGCGGCCAGGTCTCGGGGGCGAAGACGGTGCGCACGGCCAGTTGCGCGCCGGCGTGGGTGACCGCGATCGGGCGGCCGCCGGCGGTCTTGGTGTACTCCACGCGCGCCAGCACGGTGCCCGACTTGGCCAGCAGCGACCGGCCGAACTCGGTGACGAGGTGGTAGTCGCCGGAGAACAGCCCGGGGGCGGCGGCGCGCAGCGCTCGGGCGTAGGCCGCGAAGGTGGGGGTGGTCTCGTCGGAGGCGAAGTTGACGGGGAGTCCGCCGCCGATGTCGAGTGTGTCGATCTGCCGTCGTCCGGCCGCCCGGTTGACCTCCTCGGCCAGCTCGTACGCCTCCCGGACGCCGGCCGCCATCAGCTCCAGCGGACAGCCCTGCGAGCCGACATGGGCATGCAGCCGGGTCAGCCAGGGGCGGTCCAGGAAGGCCCGTACGGTGGCCTCCCGCGCGCCCGGGTCGCGCAGCGGGACGCCGAACTTGGCGGTGGCGGTGGCGGTGCTGAGCGCGTCGATGACGCCGCCGCCGACCTGGGGGTTGACCCGTAGGCCCAGCGGGGAGTCGCCGCGCACCCGCTGGCGCAGCCCGTCGAGTCGGGCCAGCTCGGCGAAGGAGTCCGCGTTGACGGCGACGCCCAGGGTGAGCGCCTCGCGCAGCTCGGTGGGGGTCTTGGCGGGCGAGTCGAGGACGATGCGGTCCGCGGGCACCCCGGCCGCCCGGGCCAGCGCCAGCTCGCCGGGGCTGGCCACCTCGCACCCCAGCCCCTCGTCCGCCAGCAGTCGCAGCACCGGCACCAGGGCGGCGGCCTTGGCCGCGAAGGCGTGCAGGACGCGCGTGCCGGGGGCGGTGACCTCGGCGAAGGCGGCGCGCAGGGCGGTGGCGGCGGCACGGATTCCGGCCACGTCCAGCAGGCCGATGACGGGCTGGTCGGGACCGATCAGCCCTTGTTCCACGGCGGCACGGACGGCGAAGTCGCGACGGGTGGTTGTCATGTCTCCAGCCAACCACCTCAGGCACGGCGGCGAAGCTGTTGACTAGAGGTATTCAGTGACGACAAGATGTGAATATCTCGATCCAGTCAATGGCAGGAGGCGTGCTTCATGTCCGGACCGCGACCCGTACGAGCCCCGCGCGGCAACGAGCTGAGCGCTCTGGGGTGGCAGCAGGAGGCCGCCCTGCGGATGCTGCAGAACAACCTCGACCCCGAGGTCGCCGAGCACCCCGACAAGCTCGTGGTCTACGGCGGCACCGGCAAGGCGGCCCGTGACTGGCGCTCCTTCGACGCGATGGTCCGCACGCTGCGGACCCTCAAGCAGGACGAGACGATGCTCGTCCAGTCGGGTCGCCCGGTCGGCGTCATGCAGACCCACGAGTGGGCCCCGCGCGTCCTGATCGCCAACTCCAACCTGGTCGGCGACTGGGCCAACTGGGAGGAGTTCCGCCGCCTGGAGCAGCTCGGCCTGACCATGTACGGCCAGATGACCGCCGGCTCCTGGATCTACATCGGCACCCAGGGCATCCTCCAGGGCACCTACGAGACCTTCGCCGCGGTCGCCGCCAAGAAGTTCAACGGCACCCTGGCCGGCACCATCACCCTCACCGCCGGCCTCGGCGGCATGGGCGGCGCCCAGCCGCTGGCCGTGACGATGAACGACGGCGTCGCGATCTGCGTCGACTGCGACCCGCGCGCCATCGAGCGCCGGATCGAGCACCGCTACCTGGACGTCAAGGCCGACAGCCTCCAGCACGCGCTCCAGCTCGCCACCGAGGCCCGCGACGCCCGCAAGCCGCTCTCCATCGGCCTGCTCGGCAACGCGGCCGACCTGCTCCCGCAGATGCTGGCCGAGGGCGCCCCGATCGACATCGTGACGGACCAGACCTCCGCCCACGACCCGCTCTCCTACCTCCCCACCGGCGTCGCCTTCGAGGACATGGCCGCGTACGCCGCCAAGGACCCGGCCGGGTTCACCACCCGCGCCCGCGAGTCCATGGCCAGGCACGTCGAGGCGATGGTCGGCTTCATGGACGCCGGCGCCGAGGTCTTCGACTACGGCAACTCCATCCGCGGCGAGGCCCAGCTGGCCGGCTACGACCGCGCCTTCGCCTTCCCCGGCTTCGTCCCGGCCTACATCCGCCCGCTGTTCTGCGAGGGCAAGGGCCCGTTCCGCTGGGCCGCCCTGTCCGGCGACCCGGCCGACATCGCCAAGACCGACAAGGCGATGCTGGACCTCTTCCCGGAGAACGAGTCCCTGGCCCGCTGGATCAAGATGGCCGGCGAGCGTGTCCACTTCCAGGGCCTGCCCGCGCGCATCTGCTGGCTCGGCTACGGCGAGCGCGACAAGGCCGGCGAGCGCTTCAACGACATGGTCGCGAGCGGCGAGCTGGCCGCCCCGCTGGCCATCGGCCGCGACCACCTCGACTGCGGCTCCGTCGCCTCGCCCTACCGCGAGACCGAGGCCATGCTCGACGGCTCCGACGCCATCGCCGACTGGCCGCTGCTCAACGCCATGGTCAACGTGGCCTCCGGCGCGTCCTGGGTCTCGATCCACCATGGCGGCGGCGTCGGCATGGGCCGCTCCATCCACGCCGGCCAGGTCACCGTCGCCGACGGCACCCCGCTCGCCGGTGAGAAGATCCGCCGGGTGCTCACCAACGACCCGGGCATGGGCGTCATCCGCCACGTCGACGCCGGCTACGACCGCGCCGACGAGGTCGCCGCGGAGCGCGGCGTGCGCGTCCCGATGCGCGAGGGCGCCGAGGGCGCCGAATGACCGCGCACGGTGACACGTCGCCGGGTGCGGGCGCGGGTGCGGTTGGGCCCACCCGTTCCGCCCCGCGGAACGACTGCCCACAACCGGGCGGGCACAGCGCCCCCGGAGAAGGAGCGGGGGCGGGCGGGCCGGGGAGTTCGTTCCACGAGATGTGGAAGGACCTGTTGCCTATCGGCCGCGAAGCGGCCTCGGGCGGCTACCGCCGCTTCGCCTGGACCGGGGCCGACGTCGACTGCCGGGAGTGGTTCCGGGCGCAGGCGGAGTCCCGGGGGCTGGCGTACGAGGTGGACCGGAACGGGAACCAGTGGGCGTGGCTGGGCGACCCGGCCGCCGAGGACGCGGTGGTGACCGGCTCGCACCTGGACTCCGTGCCGGACGGCGGCGCGTTCGACGGCCCGCTGGGCGTCGTGTCCTCGTTCGCCGCGCTCGACGAGCTCCGCTCGCGCGGCGCGCGGCCGACCCGCCCGCTGGCGATCGTCAACTTCGGTGACGAGGAGGGCGCCCGGTTCGGGCTGGCCTGCGTGGGCTCCCGGCTGGCGGCCGGGCAGCTGACGCCGGAGCAGGCGCACGCGCTGCGCGACGCCGACGGCGTCGGGCTGGCAGAGGCCATGGAGCGGGCCGGGTACGACCCGGAGGCGATCGGCCCCGACCCCGAGCGCCTCGCCCGCATCGGCGCCTTCGTCGAGCTGCACGTGGAGCAGGGCCGGGCGCTGGACCTGTCCGGGCACCCGATCGGCATCGCGTCCGCCATCTGGCCGCACGGCCGCTGGCGGTTCGACTTCCACGGCGAGGCCAACCACGCCGGCACCACCCGGCTGGAGGACCGCCGCGACCCGATGCTGACGTACGCCAACACCGTGCTCGCCGCGCGCAAGAAGGCGCGGCTGGCCGGTGCGCTGGCCACCTTCGGCAAGGTCAGCGTGGAGCCGAACGGCGTCAACGCCATCCCCTCGCTGGTGCGCGGCTGGCTGGACTCGCGCGCCGCCGACCAGGAGACGCTGGACGCCGTCGTCGCGGAGATCGAGCGGGCGGCGGTGGAGCGCGGCGAGCGGGACGGCGTCGACGTCCGGATGACCCGGGAGTCCTTCACCCCCGTGGTGGAGTTCGGGCACGCCCTGCGCGACGAGCTGGCCGCCCTCTTGGGCGACGCACCCGTGCTCCCCACCGGCGCGGGACACGACGCGGGTATTTTGTCCGCATCGGTCCCCACGGCCATGCTGTTCGTACGGAATCCCACCGGCGTCTCGCACTCGCCCGCGGAAACCGCCGCCGAGGACGACTGCCTCGCCGGAGTGACCGCACTCGCCGACGTACTGGAGGGCCTCGCGTGTCGCTGACACCGCAGACCTACTGGGCTGAACACGCCTGGCTCGGCACCCATGTCGAGCCGGGCGTGGCCATCGAGACCGGCGCCGACGGTCGCATCACGGCCCTGCGGACGGGGGTGCCGGCGCCGCCCGTCGGCGGCGTCACCCTCCGCGGGCTGACCCTCCCCGGCCTGGCCAACGCCCACTCGCACGCCTTCCACCGCGCCCTGCGCGGGCTGGTGCAGATCGGCTCCGGGACCTTCTGGACCTGGCGCGAGTTCATGTACCAGTACGCCGCCCGGCTCACCCCGGACAGCTACTTCGCCCTCGCCCGCGCCGTCTACGCGGAGATGGCGCTCGCCGGCATCACCTGCGTCGGCGAGTTCCACTACGTCCACCACGCGCCCGGCGGCACCCGGTACGCCGACCCCAACGCCATGGGCGAGGCCCTGATCGCGGCCGCCGCCGAGGCCGGCATCCGCATCACCCTGCTGGACACCGCCTACCTCTCCTCCGGCTTCGGCGCCGCGCCCTCCCCGCACCAGCTGCGCTTCAGCGACGGCACCGCCGACGCCTGGGCCGAGCGGGTCTCGGCGCTGATCCCGGCCCCGCACGCCCGGATCGGCGCGGCCATCCACTCGGTGCGGGCCGTCCCGGCGGGGCAGCTGGCCACCGTCGCCCAGTGGGCCGCCGACCGGCAGGCGCCGCTCCACGTCCACCTCTCGGAGCAGACCGCCGAGAACGACGCCTGCCGCGAGGCGCACGGCCGCACCCCCACCGGGCTGCTGGCCGACCACGGGGCGCTCGGCCCGCGCACCACGGCCGTGCACGCCACGCACCTCACCGACGAGGACATCGCGCTGCTGGGCTCCACCGGCACCGGCGTGTGCATGTGCCCGACCACCGAGCGCGACCTGGCCGACGGCATCGGCCCGGCCACCCGGCTGCAGGGCGCGGGCTCCCCGCTGAGCCTGGGCAGCGACAGCCACGCGGTCATCGACATCCTCGAAGAGGCCCGCGCGATGGAGCTGGACGAGCGGCTGCGCACCCGCACCCGGGGCCACTGGACCGCCGCCCAACTGCTGCGCGCGGCCACCGAGGACGGTCACGCGGCGCTCGGTTGGGACAGCGCCGGACGGATAGAGAGCGGCGCGCTCGCCGACTTCACCACGGTCCGGCTGGACTCCGTGCGCACCGCGGGCCCGCTGCCCCGGCTGGGCGCCGAGGTCGCCGTCTTCGCGGCCTCCAACGCGGACGTGCTGCACACCGTGGTCGGCGGCCGCCACATCGTCCGGGACGGGCGGCACCAGCTGGTGCCGCAGGTCCCGCTAGCCCTGTCCGAGTCCATCGCCGCGCTGCGTGAGTGAACGGCCCGACGGCACCGGCCACCCGGCCGAAGGAGACCCCCGCGATGAACCCCACGCCCCACCCGCACACCCACACACCCCTGGTCCAGCCCCCCGCGCCCACCGGGCCGGGCGGGGTGGACACCACCGCCATCGTCAACATCGCCGGCCTGGTCACCAACGACCCCGAGCTCGGTGAGGGCCCGCTCGGACTGCTGAAGGACGCGGCGGTCGTCATCGAGGGCGACCGCGTCGCCTGGGTCGGCCCGTCGAGCAAGGTCCCCGGCACCGACAACCGGGTCGACGCCGAGGGCCGGGCGGTCATCCCCGGCTTCGTCGACTCCCACTCCCACCTGGTCTTCGCCGGAGACCGCACCGAGGAGTTCAACGCCCGCATGACGGGCCGGAGCTACAGCGCCGGCGGCATCCGCACCACCGTCGCCGCCACCCGCGCCGCCTCCAACAACGAGCTGCACGACAACGTGGCCCGCTACCGGCGGGAGGCGCTGCGCCAGGGCACCACCACCATCGAGATCAAGTCCGGCTACGGGCTGACCACCGAGCACGAGGCGCGCGCCCTGCGCATCGCCGCCGCGCACACCGACGAGGTCACCTACCTCGGCGCGCACGTGGTCGCCCCGGAGTTCGCCGACCGGCCCGACGCCTACGTCGAGCTGGTCACCGGGCCGATGCTGGACGCCTGCGCCCCGCACGCCCGCTGGGTCGACGTCTTCTGCGAGCAGGGCGCCTTCGACGGGGACCAGGCGCGGGCCGTCCTCACCGCCGGCATCGAGCGCGGCCTGCTGCCGCGCGTGCACGCCAACCAGCTCTCGTACGGCCCCGGCGTGCAGCTGGCCGTGGAGCTCGGCGCGGCCTCCGCCGACCACTGCACCCACCTCTCCGACGAGGACGTGGACGCGCTGGCGAACGGCACCACGGTGGCCACGCTGCTGCCCGGCGCCGAGTTCTCCACCCGGGCGACCTACCCGGACGCGCGCCGACTGCTGGACGCCGGCGTCACCGTCGCCCTGTCGCCCGACTGCAACCCGGGCTCGTCCTTCACCAGCTCGATGCCGTTCTGTATCGCGGTGGCCGTGCGGGACATGCGGATGACGCCCGACGAGGCCGTCTGGTCGGCCACCGCGGGCGGCGCGGCGGCGCTCCGCCGCACCGACGTCGGGCGCGTCAGCCCCGGCGCCCGCGCCGACCTCGCGCTGCTCGACGCCCCCTCACACGTCCACCTCGCCTACCGCCCCGGCGTGCCGTTGGTCAGCGCGGTCTGGCAGCGCGGCGAGCTGGTGGGGTAGCCGCGGCGTAGGGAGCGCCACAGCGGCGTACGCGCGCGTGACGGGGCGCCGTCGGCGAGAAGCCGACGGCGCCCCGCCGTCTGTCGTACGGGCCGTCTGTCGTACGGTCGTCTCCCGTACGAGCCGCCTGTCGTACGGCCATCCCTCGTACGGGCCGTCTGTCCATACGGCCTGCGCCCCACGGGCCGTCCGCCGTACGGTTCCCGGCCGCTCAGCCCGCCGCCGGGATCCGTCCCTCGACCAGGTGCAGCCGCGGCAGGGTGCCCGGTGCCGAGGTGACGCCGGTGACCTCGATGCCCGCGCGGGCGTAGAGCTCCTCGAACTCGCCCCGGCTGTGCTTCTGGCCGCCCATGTTGAGCAGCAGGAACAGATCGAGCGCGGTGGTGATCGTCATCTCGTCGGGGTGGGCGTCGACCAGGCTGTCGACCACCACGACGCGGGCCCCGGGCCGGGCGGCGGCCCGGATGTTGCGGAGCACCGCGACGGAGAAGTCGTCCGGCCAGTCCAGCAGGTTCTTCAGCAGGTAGACGTCGGCCTCGACGGGGACGGACTCCAGGCAGTTGCCGCCGAGGATCCGGGTGCGGGAGCCGAGTTCGCCGCCCTCCCGCAGCTCCTCGTAGGCGCCCGGGACCACCGTCTCCAGGTCGAACAGCACGCCGTGCAGGTGCGGGTTGTGGCGGAGCAGCGTGCGCAGCAGATGGCCCTGGCCGCCGCCGATGTCCACCACCGTGGTGGCCGTGGACAGGTCCAGCGCCTCGGCCACCGCCGCCGAGCTGCGGATGCTCGACTCGGTCATGGCCTGGGCGAAGACCTTCTCGTCGGCGGGGGCGTCCTCCTTCAGATAGGTGTAGAAGTCCTTGCCGAACACACTCGGGATGACGCTCTCGCCGCTGCGCAGGGCGTCCTCCAGCCGGGGCCAGGACTGCCAGGTCCACGGCGAGCCGACCCACAGCACGATCGCCCGCAGGCTCTGCGGGTGGTCCTCGCGCAGCAGGACCGAGACGTCGGTCTGGGCGAAGTGCCGCGGCTGCGGCTCGGCGAAGACCCCGTACGAGGTCAGGGTGCGCAGCAGCCGGTAGAGGCGGTGCGCGTCCAGGCCCACCTTCTCGGCGAGCCTCTCCACGGGCAGCGGGTCCTCGTCGAGGACGTCGGGCACGCGCAGCCGCGCGGCCGTCTGCACCGCCGCCGCCACGCCGGCGCTGAAGGCCAGCTCTCCGAGCCTCCGGAACGCCTCGTCACCGGTGCCGTGCTGTGCGGTCGCAGTCATGGGCGGATCACCTCTCGATGCCGGTCGGGGGTCGGGCACGAGGTTGCTGCCCCGCGCTGGTGGGGCGCTGTCGCGCCACTGTCGCGGCGCTGTCGCTCCCGTGGGGGCGCGGACGATCCGCCGACCAGCGGGGTGCCAGCCGCGGCGGTGAGCATCGACCCGGAGAGGTCCGGAGCGGCCGGCGACGACCGCCGAGAGCCGACGCCGACGGGTGAGAACCGGCGCCGACCGGCGAGAGCCGGCGTCGACCGGCGAAAGCAGACGCCGACGCCGACGACGACCGGCGACGGCCGGCGCGGCCGGCGCCTCCGGGACGGGACGGGAGTCGAAATGCACCGAACGTTGATCGTGGCTCGGATGAACCCCGAGGACGTGGCCGGGGTGTCCGAGGTGTTCCGCTGGTCCGACGGCACCGAGCTGCCACACCTCATCGGCGTCCGCCGAAGGACCCTGTTCCGCTTCCACGACCTCTATCTGCACCTGGTCGAGGCGGACGGCGAGGACACCACCGAGCGGCTGTACGAGCACCGTGGGCACCCGCTGTTCCAGGAGATCCACGAGCGGCTGCTGCCCTACATCCGGCCGTACGACCCGAACTGGTCCGAGCCCCGGCACGCCATGGCCGTGCCGTTCTACCGCTGGGAGAACGAGCGTGACTGAGCGGGGCGGCAGGCGAGCCGTCATCACCGGCATGGGCGTGGTGGCGCCCGGCGGGCTCGACGTACCGGAGTTCTGGTCCTGTCTGACCGCCGGCCGCACCGCCACCCGCACCATCAGCCTCTTCGACGCGTCGCTGTTCCGCTGCCAGGTGGCGGCCGAGTGCGACTTCGACCCGGAGAGCCGCGGGCTGACCCCGCAGGAGATCCGGCGGATGGACCGCGCGGTGCAGCTCGCGGTGGTCGCCACCCGCGAGGCGCTGGCCGACAGCGGGCTGGTCACCGGGGAGCTCGCCCCGCACCGCACCGCCGTCGCCATCGGCAACGCGGTGGGCTCCACCATGCTGATGGAGAGCGAGTACACGGTCATCTCCGACGGCGGGCGCCGCTGGCTGTGCGACGAGGAGTACGGCGTACGCCACCTCTACGGCGCGGTGGTGCCGAGCACCGCCGCCGCCGAGGTGGCCTGGCTGAGCGGGGCCGAGGGGCCCGCCGCGGTCGTCTCCACCGGCTGCACCTCGGGTCTGGACGCCGTCGGGTACGCCGCCCAGCTCATCGAGGAGGGCGCCGCCGACGTGGTCATCGGCGGCGCCACCGACGCCCCCATCTCGCCGATCACCGTGGCCTGCTTCGACGCGCTGAAGGCCACCTCCACCCGCAACAAGGAGCCGGAGCGGGCCTGTCGCCCCTTCGACCTGGAGCGCGACGGGCTGGTGCTGGGCGAGGGCGCGGCGGTCTTCGTGCTGGAGGAGCGCGGCCGGGCGGCGCGCCGCGACGCGCACGTCTACTGCGAGGTGGCCGGATACGCCAACCGCGCCAACGCCTTCCACATGACCGGCCTCAAGCCCGACGGCCGGGAGCTGGCCGAGGCGATCACCCAGGCGCTGCGCTCCGCCGGCATCGCCCCGGAGGAGGTCGACTACGTCAACGCCCACGGCTCCGGGACCCGGCAGAACGACCGGCACGAGACCGCCGCCTTCAAGCGCAGCCTGGGCGACCACGCCCGCCGGGTGCCGGTCAGCTCCATCAAGTCGATGATCGGCCACTCGCTGGGCGCGATCGGCGCGATCGAGGTCGCCGCCTCCGCGCTCGCCATCGAGCACGGGGTGGTGCCGCCCACCGCCAACCTCACCACCCGCGACCCGGAGTGCGACCTGGACTACGTGCCGAACCACGCGCGGGAGCACCGCACCGATGTGGTGCTCAGCGTCGGCAGCGGCTTCGGCGGCTTCCAGACGGCGGTCGTGCTCACCTCGCCGAGGAGGCTCCGATGAGTGGCGAGACCGTGGTCACCGGGCTCGGCGTGGTGGCGCCCACCGGCACCGGCCTCGACGCCTACTGGGCCACCACGCTGGCCGGCAAGAGCGCCGTCGACCGCATCCAGCGCTTCGACCCGTCCGGCTACACCACCCAGCTCGCCGGGGAGGTGCGGGACTTCGACGAGGCCGCGGCGGCCGACCACGTGCCCGCGCGGCTGCTGGCGCAGACCGACCGGATGACCCACTTCGCCTTCGCCGCCGCCGCCATGGCGCTGGCGGACGCCGGGGCCGACCCGGCGGACTTCCCCGAGTACGAGATGGCGGTGGTGACCGCGAACTCCTCGGGCGGCGTGGAGTTCGGCCAGCGCGAGCTGGAGAAGCTGTGGAGCGGCGGCCCGCTGCGGGTCAGCGCGTACATGTCGGTGGCCTGGTTCTACGCGGCCACCACCGGCCAGCTCTCCATCCTGCACGGGATGCGCGGCCCCTGTGGGCTGATCGCCACCGAGCAGGCGGGCGGCCTGGACGCCGTCGGACACGCCCGCCGTCAGCTGCGCGGCGGCGCCCGGCTGGCGCTGACCGGCGGCACCGACGCCCCGCTCTCGCCGGCCTGCATGGTCGCCCAGTTGGCGACCGGACGGTTGAGCCGGGTCGCCGACCCGACCGCCGCCTATCTGCCGTTCGACGCGCGGGCCGGCGGTCATGTGCCCGGCGAGGGCGGCGCGATCATGGTCCTGGAGCGGCGCGAGGACGCGCTGCGGCGCGGCGTGGACCGGCTCTACGGCGAGGTGGCCGGCTACGCGGCCAGCTTCGACCCGCCGCCGGGCTCCGGCCGCGCGCCCACCCTGCGCCGGGCCGTCGAGGCCGCCCTGACCGACGCCCGGATCGGCCCGGACGAGGTGGACGCGGTCTTCGCCGACGGCGCCGGGGTCCCCGCCCTGGACCGCGCCGAGGCGGCCGCCCTGGTCGCCGTCTTCGGCCCGCGCGGGGTGCCCGTCACCGTGCCCAAGACCGCCACCGGACGCCTCTACGCCGGCGCCGCCGCGCTGGACGTGGCCACGGCCCTGCTCGCCCTCGACGACCAGGTGATCCCGCCCACCGTCCACGTCCTGGACCCGCCCGCCGGGGCGCCGCCCCTGGACCTGGTGCGCGGCGCCCCGCGCGAGACGCCGCTGCGGCACGTGCTGGTGGTGGCGCGCGGCTACGGCGGTTTCAACGCGGCCGTGGTGCTGCGCGCGCCCCGCTGAGCCCTTCTCCGCACCACCCGCGATCCGCGATCCGCGCCGCGATCCGCGATCCGTACGACGACACCGACAAGGAGCACCCATGAGTACCCCGCTCACCCTCGACCGGCTGCGTCAGATCATGCGCGCAACCCTCGGCAGCGCCGCCGACGCCCTCGACCTGGACGGCGAGATCCTGGACACGCCCTTCGCCGACCTGGAGATCGACTCGCTCGCCGTGCTGGAGATCGTCACCCAGATCCAGGACGAGTACCGGATGCGCATCCCGGACGACGCCGTCGACGCCATGAAGACGCCCCGCGCGGTGCTCGACTACGTCAACGAGCACGTCGAGGTGGGCTGAGGTGGCCGGCCACATCGACAACGCCGTCGTCATCCAGGCCCCGATGGACCTGGTGTGGGGCATGACCAACGACGTGACCTCCTGGACCGAGCTGTTCTCGGAGTACCGGAAGGTCGAGGTGGTGCACCGGGAGGGGAACACCGTCCGGTTCCGGCTGACCATGCACCCGGACGAGGACGGCAAGGAGTGGAGCTGGGTCTCCGAGCGGACCGCCGACCCCCGGACCCGCACGGTCACCGCCCGCCGGGTGGAGACCGGCCCGTTCACCCACATGGACATCCGGTGGGAGTACGAGCCGGACGGCGAGGGGGTGCGGATGCGCTGGATCCAGGACTTCGCCATGAAGCCCACCGCGCCCGTCGACGACGCCGCGGCCCAGGAGCACCTCGACCGGCAGACGCTCAAGGAGATGGCCCGGATCAAGCACCTGGTGGAGGAGGCGTCCGCCGTGCGGGACGCGGCCGGCGCCGTCTTCCGGGTGCTGCTCCGCGCGGAGATCGTGGCCGGCCTGGAGGTCGACTTCGAACAGGTCTGGAGCGAGATCGGCGCGGCCGTCACCGAACATCCGGACAACCTCGGACAGTGGCTGATGCGCAGCCGCGACGAGCCGGGCGTCTACTTCATCATCAGCGATTGGACCAACGAGGAGCGCTTCCGCGCCTTCGAACGGAGCGCGGCGCACGTCGAGCACCGCCGAAAGCTCCACCCGTTCCGCACCGGCGGCTCGATGACCGTCATGGACGTCGCCGCCGCGTTGCCCAAGCCCGTAACGGAGGAGTCGTCATGAGGGGCACCGGCAGCACCCGCGTCGTCATCTACTACCGGGTGCCTGAGGGCTCCGCCGACGCCCTGATCAGCGGCTATCACGCGTCGAGCGCCGCGCTGAAGGGCACGTCCGGGCTGCTCGGCAACGAGCTGCTGCGCAACGCCCACGACCCGCGGCGGTACGCGGTGCTGAGCGAGTGGGAGGACCTGGCCGCCTTCCAGACCTGGGAGGCCGCCAAGGACCACCGGGGGCAGACCGCGCCGGTGCGCGAGTTCGTCGACCCCGACCCGCGCCCCTTCGCCGTCTACGAAGTGGTCGCGTCCTATTCCGCGTAATCCGCACTTCGGCCTCCGCTTCGATGCTCGGCCCCAGAACCCGCGTCGCTTCTCAATCGTCCAAAGGCCGACGGAATTTCGGCCGGTACGATGGGCGGCGCGGGTCTGTGCTGTCGCATATCGACGGGGGAATCGATCATGTCTGAGCGGCCCAACCTGCGGTTCCGAGTCCTCGGTCCGCTGGAAGTAGTTGACGAAAGCAATCGTGAATTGACCCCGGGGGCACCGAAGTTACGCCAGATTCTGGCGTTGGCGCTGGTGTTTGAGAATCGAGTCGTGCAAACCCATGAATTCGTGGACGAACTCTGGGGATCACGTCCGCCGGTGACCGCGCTGGCGACCCTCCAGTCCTACATCTACAAAGTCCGTAAACAGGTGCTCGGCGAAGAGGGGCGCGCCGCCCTGCACACCAAGCCCAACGGCTATCTGCTGACCGTCCCCGACGCCGATCTCGACCTGCGCTGCTTCGAGGAGCTCGCCGCCCGCGGCAGGAGCGAGCTGGACGCCGGGGACGCCCGCCGCGCCAGCCGCTCCCTCGGCGAGGCGCTGGCCCTGTGGCGCGGCGGCCCGCTGGCCGGGGTGGAGTCCGGCGCCCTGTTGAGCGCCCAGGTCGCCCGACTCCAGGAGAGCCGGCTGCGCACCCTGGAGCTGCGCATCCAGGCCGACTTCACGCTCGGCCGCCACCACGAGCTGATCAGCGAGCTCAAGACGCTCTGCGCGGCACACCCGTTCAACGAGGGCCTGCACGCCAAGCTGATGATCGCGCTGTACCGCTCCGGGCGGCGGTACGAGGCGCTGGAGCTCTACCAGACCTTCCGCCGCGGCCTCGTGGAGGAGCTGGGCCTGGAGCCCTCGCCGCACCTGGGGCGGCTCCAGAACGCGGTGCTGTCCGGCGCGCAGACGCTGCGCGAGGACGACGCGGGGGAGCCGTCCACGGCGGTCGTCGGGTCCGACGGGCCCGCCCCGGCGGAGGGCGGCGACCCGCGCCCCGACGCCCCCGGTGCGGAACCGTCCCACGAGGAGTCCGCCTCCGAGGGCTACGAGGCGACCCCCAGCCCCGCCCAGCTGCCGCCCGACATCGGCGACTTCACCGGCCGCGCGGAGCTGCTGCGCCAGTGGGAACGGCGCTTCGCGCGGAGCCGCGAGGACTCCTGTCCGCTGCCGGTGCTGTGGCTCAGCGGCCCGCCGGGCGTCGGCAAGACCACCCTGGCCGTGCACCTCGCCCACCGGCTGCGGCACGCCTTCCCGGACGGCCAGCTCTACGCCGACCTGCGCGGCCGCAGCGCCGACCCGCCGCGCCCGCGGGAGATCCTGGCGAGCTTCCTGAGCGCGGTCGGCTCGACCCGCCACCCCCGCCCTTCGGACGACCCGGACGAGTGGGGCAAGGCGTTCCGCACCTGGTGCGCGGACCGCTCGCTGCTCCTCGTCCTCGACGACGCCGCGGACGCCGCCCAGGTGCGCCCGCTGCTGCCGGGCGGCGGCCGCTGCGCCGCCCTGGTCACCGGCGCCGGCCACGGGCTGCCCGGCGCCGAGCGGGTGCTGCTGGGCCCGCTGCCGCCGCACGAGGGCGCCGAGCTGCTCGGCAGGATCATCGGCACCCGGCGCACCGAGCGGGAGCCCACGGCCGTCGAGGAGATCGTCAGACTCTGCGGCGGCCTCCCCCTGGTGCTCCGCGCGGTCGGCATCCGCCTCGCCGCCCTGCCCAGTTGGCCCCTCCTCAAGCTCGCCCACCGCCTCGCCGACGCCCGCCGCCGCCTGGACGAGGTCAGCCTCCCCGGTATGGACCTCCGCCCCGCCTACGCGGCCGGCTTCGGCCGCCTCCGCGAGCGCGAGCGCATCGCCATCCTGCTGCTCGGCGCCGTCGGCCCCGAGGAGTTCACCTCCGACGACGCGGCCCGACTCCTCGGCCACGACGGCGCGGGCGTCGAGGGTGTGCTCGCCCCGCTGGTGGAGCAGCACCTCCTCCAGGTCCGCGGCGGGGACGGCTGGACGATCCGCTACTCGGTGCCGGAGCTGGTCCGGGCCTATATCCGCGAGCGGTTGGTGGGGGACTAGGGCTGTTCTCAGGGCGTGGAGGCGACCGGTTCGCCGTGCTCCTTCCCCTGGCCCGCGACGGTCAGTCGGCACTGGCCGTCCTCGCAGGAGCGCTCCAGGCGGCCCCTGGAAACGGTCTGCGCCAGCCCGACCATCCAGCACATCGGGCACCCCCGCAGCGCGAGCATGCCGACCGGCAGGAGTACCAGGCTGACCGGCCCGACGGCCGGGATGAGCGCGACCGAGCCGACCAGCGCGCCGAACCCCACCGCGCCGCGCACCAGGTGCCGGGGCAGGGAGGCGCTCGCGAAGTCGGGGCCGTCAGCCTTCGTTCCGGTCATCGTTCCCTCCAGGAGCTGAGTCGGGTGTGGCATGCAGCGTGTGTCGAACCGCCGCGCGGGCTCGGTGGAGACGCGACTTCATCGCCGCCGTACTGAGGCCCAGCGCGTCGGCGACCGTCCGTCCGCTGTGGCCCTGGATGTCTCGCATGATCAGCACCCGCCGCTGGTCGGGCGGCAGGGCCGCGACCGCCGCCGCCACCCTGCCCGCGTCCAGGCGTCGCAGCGCCTCGTCCTCGGCCGAGTCCACGGCGGTGTCCGGCACCGGGGAGTCGTGTCGCACCATCGTCCGTGCGCGCCGTAGACACTCGTTGCGGACGATGCGGAACATCCACGACGCCAGTGCGCCGGAGGCCCGCAGCATCCCGATCTTGCGGTACAGGATGATCAGGGCTTCCTGCGCCGCGTCCTCGGCGTCCTCCCGGGTCGCGCAGAGGGAGCGGGCGAAGCGCTGAACGTTCGGGTGTGAGCCCGACACCAACGCGGCGATCGAGTCGACGTCACCGCGCTGCGCGGCGACGATCAGCGGTTCGCTGGGCCAGGCCGAGTCAGCCACGCCCACCGCGCTTGCGCTTGAGGGCGAACACGCAGGTGCAGAGCAGCACCACGCCGACGGCGATACCGATACCGATGATCACGACAACCTCCAGATCCGTCCGACGTTCGTCGGTACGGCGATAAGAGGCACGGGCCCCGCGAAAGGATTCAGCCCGCGCCCAGATCGCGCCACCTCATGGTGCTGACCTGCCGACGGAGGTCGGGGATCGGCCCCGCCGAAGCGGCCGTTGAGCCGCTGACCTGCGCCTTCACGGCTCGGCCCGTGCCGTGGCGCCACTGGCGACGTGGGTGGCGCCATAAATGGATCGCGGTGGCGCCATCGATGTGCCATGATGGTGCCACGGGTGGCGCGCACCCCTCTGACCGAGGGGTGCGCGTTTCGGGGAGCAAGCCATCGGGGGGCACATCATGGAGACAGCACAGAGTCACGAGCCGGCGACGCCCGGCGCCTTCACGGCCTTCGCCCGCTTCGCGCTCTGCGGCGGCGGGGTGGGGATCGCCTCCAGCTTCGCCGTGACGGCCCTCGCCTCCTGGATTCCCTGGGCGCTGGCCAACGCCCTCGTCACGGTGGTCTCCACGCTCCTCGCCACCGAGCTGCACGCCCGCTTCACCTTCGGCGCGGGCGGCCGCGCGACCTGGCGCCAGCACGCGCAGTCGGCCGGGTCCGCTGCGGCCGGGTACGCGGTGACCTGCGTGGCGATGCTCGTCCTGCACCAACTGGTGGCGGCGCCCGGTGCGATGCTCGAACAGGTCGTCTACCTGACCGCCTCCGCGCTCGCCGGCGTCGCGCGGTTCGCGGTGCTGCGCCTCGTCGTCTTCGCGCGGAACCGCACGCAGGCCGCCGCCTCCGTCCGCACCGCCGCTCCCGTGTACGCCGCCGTGGCCCGTACGTCGGCCGACCCCGCGGCGCTGTGCCGCGCCGCCTGACTGTTCCGAACGAGCGCGGAGCCCACCCGGCGCCATGCGGGGTGGGCTCCGAGTGGTTCCGGCCGCCGTCGACCTCAGGCGAGGGGCGCGCCTTCCGCGAGGGCGGTGACGAACGCCTTCCAGGCGGGGGCGGCGATGACGAGGGCGGGGCCGTCAGGGTTCTTGCTGTCCCGGACGGGGACGGCGCCGGTAGCCGCGAACTCGGGGGCCCATTCGACGCACTGTCCGCCGTTGCCCGCGCTGTAGCTGGACTTCACCCATTTCGTCCTGGAGAGGTCTGGCGTGTTGGCCATGGGTGTGCCTCCAATGCGTGGCGAATGTTGCCGGGCGTCTCAGGCGCTGAGAGGCTCACCTTCCGCGATGGCGGCGATGAACGCTTTCCATGTCGGTGTGGCGAAGACTAGGGCTGGGCCGTCGGGGTTCTTGCTGTCACGAATAGGGACCCCAGTCGGGTAACTGTCCAACACCTCAACGCAGTTGTCCGGCTCGGAGCTGCTGTAGGACGACTTGCGCCAGCCGACGAGCGTGGCGGCGTCCGGAACGATGCGCTTAGGCATGATGGCAGGGTCCGAAGCGCTCGCCTTCCGCGAGGGCGGTGACGAACGCCTTCCAGGCGGGGGCGGCGATGACGAGGGCGGGGCCGTCAGGGTTCTTGCTGTCCCGGACGGGGACGGCGCCGGTAGCCGCGAACTCGGGGGCCCATTCGACGCACTCTCCGCCGTTCCCCTCGCTGTAGCTGGACTTCACCCATATCGCGCCGGAGAAGTCGCGGGTGGTGGTCATGGTCGTGCGCCTCCAAAACGTAACGGATGAGAGCTAGGGACTCGTCCCGTGACAGAGCGTCGGCGCGGAGCCGCTCATAGGCCGCGCGCGCTTCGGCCACCACTTCCGGAGTCTCGTGTACCTGCCCCCGTTGATAGGTCTCCTGGTACAGGACCTCGGTTCCGTCCTGCCGCGTCAGCACATTAAACGAACCTGCCCGCGATGGCGCGCCAGCACTGAAGGGGAAGACCTGGATGTTGATGTGCGGTGACTCCGTCGCCGCCAGCAGATGCCGGAGCTGTCCTCCAGTCACGTCGGCGCCGCCCATTCGGTACCACAGCACCGCCTCGTGAAGGATCACCCACAGTGATGGAGGCTTCGACCTTTCGAAGATCTCCCGACGTCGCAAGCGTTCGCCCACACGCTCCTGGATCTCGGTGGCCGTCTCCTCGGGGCGCGCGGACCGAAAGACGGCCTCTGCGTACTCTGGCGTCTGGAGCAAGCCCGTGACGAATGCGCTGGAGTAGTTGCAGATAGTCCGCGCCTCGCGCTCCAGCTTCAGGTACGGGATGAACCAGATCGGGTTCCTGCTGTCGGCCGCGCGCTCCCGCAGCCGCGCGTAGATGCCCGTCGTGCCGAACACCTTGTCGCACTGCTCCGCGAACTGCGGAGAGGCCAGTTGGTGCCCCGTCTCGACCTTGCTGACGTAGGGCTGCAGGCAGTACAGCTCGCTCGCGAGTCGCTGCTGTGACCACCCGCGGGATTCCCGGGCGAGTTTGATCTCCCGGCCGAACCAGGAGGCGGCGTCTTCGGGTTCCTCGTTCATGCGTTCAACTCCCCAGCATTCCGGCGAGGTTGGGAATGGCCGGAACGCTGGTCAGCGTACGCCCGCACAGCGACGCTTGCACTACACACAGTCATGACCGCACCAGAAGGTGTGGCATGAGACGCGAGGACCCCCGCGACGCGGCGAACGTCCGGGGGCGTGGCCATCAACCGCAGGAGGTTGACGACGTCATGGACCCTATCCGAACGATCTTCAAGGCGTTGTTGGGATTGCTACTTCCCGCCTCCGGGCGGCACCGCGCCAGCGGACCCCGCCACGCGTACCGGGTGGGGGTGGCGGCCCGATGAGCGAGGAGACACGCCCCGCGCACGGGCAGGACCGGCCCAGCCTCGAAGAGCTCTCCCGGCGTGGGGACGATCTGGCCGAGCGGGTCCGTAGCCACCTCGGGCCCCGGGGTGGAGCCCGCCGCGCGACGTACAGGTTCCGGGAGTACACCATCGGCCCGGACCGCCGGCCGCAGGCCGAACCGCACTCGTTCAGGATGCAGTGCGCGGCCTGCGGGGAGTTGGGAGAGCCGTACGACAGTGGCGAGGCGGGCACCGAGTGGGCCGTGGCACACCTCAAGGGGAACCCGGGGCACCTCGCCTATCGGGAGATCATCACGCGGCCGTACCGGTTCGAGCCGGGGGTGTGGCTGTGAGCATGCCGTCATCACGCTGGCGCATCGGGCGTCTGGGCACCGAAGAGGCCGAGTTCACGTTGTCGTTCCAGGTCAGCCACGTCGGGAAGCCGGTCGTGCTCACGCTCACGGTCGCCGAGACGGAGCAGCTCCACGCGGCGCTCTGCTACGCCCTGGCCGGGCAGCGGCCGCCCGACGAAGGCAACGTGCCGGAGTGCCGGTTGGAGTACCGACGGGAGGGGCCCGTCGTCCGCTGGCCGTGACGGGCCGCCGTAGGGCGACACAGACCGCCGCCCGCCCCGCGCACCACGGGGCGGGCGGCACCCGCGGGCCGCGTCGCGGGCTCAGATCCCCCCGTCCACGCAGATCGTCTGGCCGGTGAGGTAGCTCGACAGGCCGCTGGCGAGGAAGAGCGCCGCGCCGGCGATCTCGTCCGGGCGGCCGAGGCGGCCCAGGGCGGTCATGGCGCTGTAGCGGGCGGTGAGTTCGGCGCGCCGTTCGGCCGGCAGCGCCTTGGTGTCGTCGCTGTCGATCACGCCGGGGGCGATCACGTTGACCCGGATGCCGCGCGGGCCCAGCTCCTTGGCCAGCGAGCGGGTCAGCCCCTCCAGGCCCGCCTTGGCGGCGGTGTAGTGGGCGCGCAACGGGATCCCCGCGCGGGCGGCCCGCGAGCCGACGGCGATCACCGAGGCACCGGGGCCGAGCAGCGGCAGCGCCCCGCGGACCAGCAGATAGGCGGCGGTGAGGCTGGTGTCGAGGATCCGGTGCCACTCCTCGGGCTCCAACTCGGCGAACGGCACATGGCTGATCACTCCCGCGTTGTGCACCACCACGTCCAGCCCGCCGAAGCGCTCGCGTGCCTGGCCGAGCAGCCGGTCCACCTGGGTCGGGTCGGTGACGTCGGCCTGGACCAGCAGATGCTCTCCGGGGGCCTCCTTCAGCTCGGCGGCCAGCCGGTCCGCCTGCGGGCTCGGGTCGCGGTGGCAGGCGAGCACCCGCGCCCCCGCGTGGGCGAAGGCCAGTGCCAGGGCGCGGCCGATGCCGCGACTGCCCCCGCTGATCAGGACGTGCTTGCCGATGAGGTCGAGCTCCATGCTTCCCCCGTCTCGGGTGGGTTCGTACGGGCGTAGGGCCGCGGGTCGGTCAGGGCAGCTCCACCACCTGGGCCGCGTAGACCAGCCCCGAGCCGAAGCCGATGAGCAGTGCCGGGTCGCCGGAGCGGGCGGCGCCGGTGGCCAGCAGCCGCTCCATGGCCAGCGGGATGGAGGCGGCGGAGGTGTTGCCGCTGTCCGCGATGTCGCGGGCGATCGCGGTGGAGTTGGGCAGGTCGAGGTCCTTGGCGAGGGCCTCGGTGATCAGCAGGTTGGCCTGGTGCGGGATGAAGGCCGCCAGCTCCGCCACGGTGAGCCCGGCGCGGGAGACCGCCGCGCGGCCCACGTCGCCGAGGGTCTCGGTGGCCCAGCGGAACACCTTCCAGCCGGTCATGGCCAGGTACGGCCAGGGCAGCGCTGCGTCCTCGCGGCGCAGCTCCGGCACCCAGTGGCCGGTCATGGTGATGGCCTCCTGCCGGCTGCCGTCCGCGCCCCACACCGCCGGACCGATCCCCGTCGTGCCGTCCTCCGTCGCGCTGACCACGACCGCCCCGGCGCCGTCCGCGAAGAGGAACGCGGTGGCCGGGTCGTCCTGGTCGACGACGTCGGTCATCCGGTCCGCGCCGATCACCAGCACGTGTTCCGCGTCGCCCGCGCGGACGGTGGTGTCGGCGAGCGCCAGCGCGTGGCAGAAGCCGGCACAGGCCGCCGAGACGTCGAAGGCGGCCGCCCGTAGGGCGCCGAGTCGGTGCGCCACGTCGACCGCGAGCGCCGGCATCTGGGTCAGATGACTGATCGTCGCCACCATCACCGCGTCCACCCGGTCGGCCTCGATCCCGGCGGCGGCCAGCGCCTTCTCGGCGGCGGCCGTCGCCATCACGGGGAGCGGCTCGTCCGGCCCGGCGAAGCGCCGGGCGAGGATGCCGGAGCGGCTGGCGATCCACTCCTCCGAGACGCCGATCCGCTCCGCGATCGGCGCGTTGCCGACCGTACGGGCCGGGCGGTAGGCCCCCACGCCGCGGATACGGCTGCCGCGCGGGCCCGCCGGTCGCGTCAGCTGGGACATAGGGCTGCTCCCTCGGTGTGCGCCGGTGCTGTCGTGCGCCGATGCTGGCAACACCGGATCGTGGGCCGATGGCGCGCCGGACCACTCCCGGACCACTCCCGGACCAGTCGGGCCCCACCGCCACCCCAGCGCGCCGGGCACCCGAAGTCCGGTACCCAGGCGCGGAGATGGCGAGCGCCGGCGTGCGGCATCGCCCAAGCGCACGGCCGCGCACGCAGGATGAGCCCTCGTCAGGGGGCAGACGTAAGGCCCGCCCCGGGGTGCCGGGACGGGCCTTCGACGTCTGCGTGTGCCGCTACTCCGCTACTCCTCGACCAACAGCCCCTTGCGGAGCCGCACCAGGGTGCGGGACAGGAGCCGGGAGACGTGCATCTGGGAGATGCCCAACTCCTCACCGATCTCGGACTGGGTCATGTTGGCCACGAACCGCAGCGAGAGGATCGTCCGGTCGCGCGGCGCCAGATCGGCGATGAGCGGCTTGAGGGACTCGACGTACTCGATGCCCTCCAGGCCGTGGTCCTCGTAGCCGATGCGGTCGGCCAGCGCGCCCTCGGTCTCGTCCTCCTCCGGCTGGGCGTCCAGCGAGCTCGCGGTGTACGCGTTGCTCGCGGCCATGCCCTCGAGGACCTCGTCCTCGGCGATGCCGAGCCGTTCGGCCAGCTCGCTCACGGTCGGTGCGCGGTCCAGGGTCTGCGCCAGCTCGTCGCCGGCCTTGGCCAGGTCCAGCCGCAGCTCCTGGAGCCTCCTGGGCACCCGCACGGACCAACTGGTGTCCCGGAAGAACCGCTTGATCTCGCCGATGATGGTCGGCATGGCGAAGGTGGGGAACTCCACACTCCGGCTGAGCTCGAAGCGGTCGATCGCCTTGATCAGGCCGATGGTGCCGACCTGGACGATGTCCTCCATGGGCTCACTGCGGGAGCGGAACCGGGAGGCGGCGAACTTGACCAGCGCCAGGTTGAGTTCGACCAGCGTGTTGCGGACGTACGCGTATTCGTGCGTCCCCTCCTCCAGCGTCTCCAGACGGGCGAAGAGGGTCTTGGACAGGGCCCGCGCGTCCACCGGCCCGACCTCGTCGTAGGGCGGGATCTCCGGCAGGTCCAGGTCGAGGTCCGGCGAGGCGGCCTCGGACGGGACCGGAGCGGGCGGTGTAGGAGTGATGAGGGTTACAGCAGCCTCGGGTGAGGCGGTCGACGGTGCGGTCTCCCCGGGGGAATGGGTCCACGACTCGTCGAGGTGGGGTGACATGGTGTCTCCTCCATGCGTTCTCGGCATACGGCAGCCGAAGCCATTGCGTCTTCCTGCGGTGAGCGGCGCCTCCAAAGCCGGCTGGGTCGAATGTGTCCCCACTACGCCTACCGGGATTCCCCCGGCCATGGCAAGTCCGCGTTGTCCGTATATGGCGGATCATGCGCGTTGTTCCGCTACCGGACGACGTAGGGAAGGCGTAGTGTTCGATGCGCGCAATCGAAAGCAACGAGACGCCAGAAGAGGTGCGCAGATGGACCGCGGGATGGTCGGCAGCACTAGTAGGGGCCGGCTCCAGGTCGAGGTTCGGCACCACGGGGCGAGCGCGGTCGTGACACCGGCGGGTGAGCTCGATCACCACACCGCCGACCTGCTGCGGGAGCCGCTGGAGCAGTGCGTGGAGGAGGGGCGCGTACGGCTGGTCGTCGACTGCTCACGCCTTGAGTTCTGCGATTCCACCGGTCTCAACGTGCTGCTTGGGGCCCGGCTGAAGGCCGAGGCGAAGGGCGGGGGCGTCCATCTCGCCGGAATGCTGCCCGTCGTCGCGAGGGTGTTCGAGATCACGGGTGCGGACGCCGTCTTTACCGTCCATGAATCGCTGGACGCGGCGCTCGCCGAATGATCTGTGAGCCACCACACCCGTTGCCTCTGTCACATGACCCATACCGAAGTAGTGGGTGTTCTCACGCTTTGGCCGGGCAGGAGACAGCTGAATCTGTTGAAGACGTCAGATAATTTCCTTTGTCCCTGAATCGGTGCATCGTGAATCGGTGAGGTGAAGCGCTGATGAGCACCACCCGGCCGTACCCACCGGGCGAACTCGGCCCGGAGCCGGACGGCGCGGCCGCTTCGGCCACCCCACCAGCCACCCCCACCGGACAGGTCCGCCGGTTGCGGCTGACCGAGGCCAGCGGCGCGGTGCCCCGCGCCCGCGACTTCACGCGTCAGGCGCTGCGCGACTGGGGCTGGCTGCCCGCCGCCACCGCCGATCAGCGGGCGGCCGCCGAGGACGTCCTGCTGGTGGTCTCGGAGCTGGTCACCAACGCCTGCCTGCACGCGGACGGCCCCGAGGAGCTGCGTGTCAGCCACCACGGCAAGGTGCTCCGCCTGGAGGTCGTGGACCTCGGCTCAGGCACCCCCGCGCCCCGCACCCCGCACCGCGCGGGCCGGCCCGGCGGGCACGGCATGTTCATCGTGCAGCGGCTGTGCCTGGACTGGGGTGTCGTCCGGAACGCCGGCGAGGCCGGAAAGACGGTCTGGGCGGAGCTGGCCGGGCCCTCCTAGGCGCCCCGCGATCCCTTCAGGGCCTTCCCGGGGGACTCCCCCCGTCTCTTCTCGGACTTGCCCTCGCAGGGGTGCCATGGGTCTTCCCTCGTCACGGTCCCCGGCGTACCGTCAGGCTCCCATCTGATGTGCCGTCAGAAAAACTGACGGCCTGACGAGAGGGGAACCGAGGTGTCCCACTCCCCACACCGCGCGCTGGCCGCGGCGGTGGCCGGCGCGGCGGTGCTCCTCACCGCCCCGACCGCGCACGCCGCCACGGTGGACGTCGACTACCAGTGCAAGACGCCGATCGGCAACAAGGCCGCGGTCTCACCCATCGACATCAAGAGCACGCCCAGCGGTGCCGGTTACCGGCTGACCATGTCCTTCCAGAAGGGTGTCTCCTCCAGCCCCGTCGAGCTGGGCAAGGGCGCGATGAACCCGAGCGCCCTCATCAGGCTGGGCGGCGCGGAGAGCGGCACGATCACGGTCACCGGACCCGCCAACGACCGGTCGATCCCCGCCAACACCCCTATCAAGATCAGCACTTTGACGGGGACCTACACCCCGAAGAAGACCGGGAAGGTCACCTTCACCGCGTCCACCCTCACCATCAAGGCGCTGGGCACCACGACCACCTGCGAGCCAGGAAACCGCCCCAAGCCGTCGCTGACGCTGGAGGTCACGGCCAAGGACGGCTCCGGGGGGACGGGCGGCTCCGGCGGTTCGGGGGGCTCGGGCGGCTCCGACGACCAGGCCGGCTCCGGCGGCTCCCAGCGCACCCCGGGCGACGACCGGCTGCCCCAGACCGGGCCGGCCGACTCGATGCTGGCGCTCGGCACGCTGGGCGGCACGGTCCTGCTCGGCGGGGTGGCGGGGGCGCTCTGGCTGACCCGGCGCCGCCGGCCGGCCGCGCGCTGACGCCGTGTCCGCGAAGGCTGACCCGCCGCGGCCCCGGCCGGCCGGCCCGCGGCCCCCTGCGGACGGCTCGCTGCGCCCAGGGGACGGCTCGTTAGGGCCCTGTGCGGACGGCCTGGTGCCGCCCCGCGCGGAGGGCTTGTTGCGGCCTCGGGCGGACGGCCTGGTGCCGCACCGGGCGGACAGCCTGGTGCCGCCTCGCACGGAGGGCTCGCTGCGGCCTCGGGTAGACGGCTGGTTGCCGCCCTGCGCGGACGGGCTGGCGCCGCCTCGCGCGGAGGGCTCGTTGAGGCCCTGGGCGGACGGCCTGATGCCGCCTCGCGCGGAGGGCTCACCGCCGCCTCGCGCGGGTGGCCCGCGACCGCGCGGAGTCGTACGGTTCGCGGCCCTGGCGCCGCTCACCGCCCTGCTGCTGGCCGCCGGTCCGGTGGCGGGCGCGCCCCCGGCGGCCGCCGCGGCCGCACGGGGCCCGTCGGCGCCCGCCCTGGGCACCTCGGCGCCGACGCCGGGCGCCTCGGCACCAACGCCAGGCGCGGCGGCGCCCGCTCCGGGAGCGTCGGGCGACTGGACCGCCGCGCCCGCGTCCGGCGGGAGCGTGCCGGGGCGGGGCGGCGCCCGGTCGTACGTCTACCTGGAGGGCGGCCCCGGAGCCGTCCTGGAGGACGCGCTCACCCTCACCAACCACGGCGACCGGCCCCGCACGATCCGACTGCGCGTCACCGGGCCGGGGCGTGGCTCCGGCGCCGGCCCCGCCTCCGGGAGCTGGCCGGCGCTGGCCGCGCGCGAGGTGCGGCTGCCGCCGCGCACCCGCGCGGAGGTCCCGTTCACGGTGACCGTCCCGGCCGACGCGGCGCCCGGCGACCACTCCGGGGCGGTCCTCGCCTCCGCCGGCGGGCACACGACGCAGGTGCGGTTACGGCTACGGGTCGCCGGCCGGCCGCTGGCGGCGCTCAGCGTCGAGGACGTACGGGTGACGGACCGCGACGGCGGGGGAGCCGTGATCCACTACGCCGTCGTCAACCGCGGCAACACGCCGCTGACCCCCCGGCTCGCGCTGCGCGCCCGCGGCCTGTTCGGCGAACGGCTGCACCGCGCGGCCCGCGCCCTTCCGGTGACGCTGAGTCCGGGCCAGCGGGCCCGGCTGACCGAGAGCTGGCCGGACGCCCCGACGCTCGACCCGGTGGACGTCCGACTGACGGTCACCGCCCCCGGCGCCGCCCGCGCCACCGCCTCCGCCCGCTACACCCCCGTCCCCGGGGGCGTCGTGGCGCTGGGGGCGGTCGCCGCCTGCGGTCTCGCCGGCATGGCCGTCCGGTTCGCCCGCCGGCGCCGACGCCGGCTCCGCCGGCGAGCGGGAGCGGTGACATGAGGACGAGGAGACGCCGCGGACACGCGGTGCCGGCCCTCGTCGGGGTGCTGCTGGCGCTCCTGGCCACCGTGCTGGTGCCCGTCGAGCGGGCCCGCGCGGACGCCGGGCCGGTCGTGGAGGTGTCGACGGACGAGGCGGGGGTGGGCGGGGCGGTGACCGTCCGGGGGACGGGCTGGCGGCCGGGTGCGCTGCTCACGCTGCTGATCTGCGGCCAGAACATGATCGGCGGCACCAACACCTGTGCCAACGCCGAGGGCCGCGCGGTCACCGTGGGCGCCGACGGCTCCTTCTCGCGCCGGTTGCCGGTGGCCGAGCCGCCCGCACCCTGCCCCTGTGTCGTCCACGCGGCGACCGTCACCGGGAAACAGGCCAGTGCCCGGGTGGCGTTCACGGTCGCCGGACATCCGGTGAAGCCGCTGCCCCCGGAGGCCGGACGGCCCCGGCTGCGGGTGCTGGACGTGCGGCTGGACGGGTCGAGCGGGTTGCTGACCTGGTTCGGTGCCCCGGCCCGGCGCACCCTCGTGGTCACCGTCGGCAACCTCGGCACCGCCGCCGCCCGCGACCCGGTGTTCCAACTGGGCACCTCACACGGCGTCTTCGCGCCCGAGTGGGAGGAGCGGCGTTGGCGCGGCACCATCCCGGCGGGCCGGAAGGCGCAGGTCAGGCTGAGTGTGGAGCTTTCGGCGGGGGCGCACGGCGACTATCTGGTGTCACTGCGCCACGGGCGGCGGCTGCTGGCTGAACAGCCCTGGACGGTGGGCCGCCCCTGGGGCGTGACGCTCTTCTGGATCCTGCTGGGCTGCGTCGTCCCGGTCGCCGTCTTCCGTGCCGGGATGGCCGTCGTGGATCGCCTCCGGCCGCCCGCCGTCGCCCGCGCCCCCGACGAGGCAGTCGAGGGCGGCGCGGCGGCCCTGCCCTGGTTCGTCCCGGAACCGGCCCCGCACGCCGAGCCGGGGGACGACGAGCCTCGGGTCACCGAGCCGCGCGCCGCCGGGTCCGGGCACGCATCCGCACCGTCCGACGACCGACCGACCCCGAAGGGAACCACGTGAGTCACGTGAGCAGGGAACGGAGTGCGCTTACGGAACGGAGGACGGGCGCGGCGGCCGTCGCGCTGCTCGTGGGCGGCGCGAGCGTGCTGCTGGGCACGGCCCCCGCACGGGCGGCGGAGGTGTCGTACCAGACCGAGTGCCTCCCGCCGCCGATCTCCGGGCTGCCCCCGGTCCAGGGCACCACGACGGCCGACGTCCGGGCCCCGGCCACCGCCAAGGTCGGCGACGAGGTGGAGGTGGTGTGGAAGACGGTGACGGCCGCCTCGAAGAACCCCGACATCCTCGATCTGGACAAGGACACCGTGCTGCCGACCGGCAAGATCACGGTGGGCGGCGCGCAGAGCGGCGAACTGGCCGTGGAGGGGACCCGGCAGAACCCGCCGATCCCCAAGAACGGCGCGATGGTCCTCTCCGACATGAAGGCCAGGCTGAAGCTGACGGCGGCGGGCGAGGTGACGCTCACGCCGGGCTTCTACAACATCAACGTCAACAAGCCGATCTCCACGGACACCAGGTGCTCGGCGAAGGAGGCGGTGCGGCCGGCCGCCACGATCAGGGTGACGGACGGGGGAGGGGGCACCGGCGGTAGCTCGGGTGGCTCCTCCGGCGGCTCCTCCGGTGGCTCCTCCGGCGGCTCCTCGGGCGGGTCCTCCGGCGGTAGCTCGGGTGGCTCGTCCGGCGGTTCCTCAGGTGGCTCGTCCGGCGGCGGCTCCGGCGGGTCCACGAGTGGCGGCGGCGACTCCGGCGGCTCGACGAGCGGCGGCTCCAGCGGCGGGTCGACCGGTGGCTCCTCCGGCGGCTCCACGGGCGGCGGCCAGGATCCCGGCGGCTCGCAGACCGGCAAGGTGATCCAGGTCGACTACGCCTGCAAGACCCCGATCGGCGACAAGCGGGCGATCTCCCCGGTCCGCATCGACGCCAAGAAGAACGGCGGCGCCTTCGACCTCACCGTGAACTTCGCCAAGTCCGTCATGGACAGCCCGGTGGACATCCCGGCCGGCGCCGTGCAGCCCTCGATGGCCGTCGTGGTCGGCGGCGCGGACAAGGGCACGGTCGCGGTGGCGGGCCCGCCGAACAAGGACCCGATCAAGGCCGGTGAGCCGATCGCGATCCCCGATCTGACCGGACCGTACAAGCCCGGTGCCAGCGGCAAGGCGACGCTGACCCCGGGCGTGCTGACGATCAAGGCGCTCGGCACCACCACGACCTGCACCCCGGCCAAGCCGCCGGGCGTCTCGCTGGAGCTGGACACCACGGCCCAGCCGGGCGGCACCACCGGCGGCAGCTCCGGCGGCGGTAGCTCCGGCGGCACCGGCGGCGGCACCGCGGGCGGCGGCACCGGCGGTGGCACGGCCGGTGGGGCGTCCGGGAGCGGCGCCGCCGGCGGGCTCGCCGACACCGGCGCCGGCGACCACGGCGGCCTCAAGGCGCTCGGCCTGATCGCCGGCACCACCATCCTGCTCGGCGCCGCCGTGTTCACCTTCACGCCCTGGCGGCGGCTGCGCGGCCGAGGCTGACCGTAGCCCCCGGCCGTATCCGTACCGCCGGAGACAGGCGCCGGACAGAGGCGAGGGAAACGCGAGGGGCCCGGCGCGATCACTCGCGCCGGGCCCCTCGACCCAGGGGTCACATCACTTGACGTCGCCCATGAGCTCGATGATCTTCCTGCGGTACATCCACACCGCGAAGCCGGCCAGCACCGCCAGCGCCGCCTCCGCCGCGACGACGCCCGTGCTGCTCAGGTCGACGTGCGCGATGCCGAGCAGACCCGTGGTGCAGTCACCCGCGGTGACGGCGAGGAACCAGACACCCATCATCTGGCTGGAGTACTTCTGCGGCGCCATCTTCGTGGTCACCGAGAGGCCGACCGGGGAGAGGCACAGCTCACCCATGGTCTGGATCATGTAGATCGAGATCAGCCACAGCGGGGTCACCTTGTCGCCGTCCGACGCCATCAGCATGGGGATGACGAAGACGAAGAACGAGGCACCGATGGCGAGCAGGGCCATGGCGAACTTGACCGTGGTGTTGGGCTCGCGGTTGCGGCGGGCCAGCGCCAGCCACATCCAGGCGAAGACCGGGGCCAGCGCCATCACCCAGAGCGGGTTGACCGACTGGAACCACGTCGACGGGAAGTGGATGCCGAAGACGTTGTCGGAGGTCTCGCCGTCGGCGAAGGCGGCCATGGTCGAGCCACCCTGGTCGTAGATCATCCAGAAGATGGCCGCCGCCACGAAGAACCAGATGTAGCCGCTGACCTTGCTCTGCTCGACGTCGGTCAGCTCGCGGTCCCGCTTGATGCGGAACAGCACCGCGGCCGGAATGATCAGACCCGCGACGGTGATCGGGATCAGCGCCCAGTTCAGGTGCCAGTTGCCGGTGACGCCGACCGTGGTGTAGACCACAGCGGCGACGCCCAGCCAGATCAGGCCCTTGCGCAGCCACGTCGCGCGCTCCTCGGCCGGCAGCGGGTTGGCGACCAGGCTGCTCTTCGGGTCGAGGTGGCGCGAGCCGATCAGGAACTGGGCCAGACCCAGCGCCATGCCGAGCGCGGCGAGCGCGAAGCCCAGGTGCCAGTTGACCTTCTGGCCGACGGTGCCGATCACCAGCGGGGCGGCGAAGGCACCGATGTTGATGCCCATGTAGAAGATCGTGAAGCCGCCGTCACGGCGCGGGTCCTGCGGACCCTCGTAGAGCTGGCCGACCATCGTGGAGATGTTGGCCTTCAGCAGACCGGAGCCGATGGCGACCAGCGCCAGGCCGGCGAAGAACGACGCCTCGCCGGGGAGGGCGAGGGTCAGGTGGCCCACCATGATCACGGAGGCCGCGATGGCGACCGTCTTGCGCGGGCCCCAGACCCGGTCGCCGAACCAGCCGCCGGGCATGGCGAGCAGGTACACCATGGCCACGTAGACCGAGTAGATGGCGATGGCGTTGCCCTCGGGCATCGCCAGACCGCCGCCCTGGCTGCCTTCCTTGGCGTCCGGGCCGCCGGCCAGCAGATAGAGCACGAGCAGTGCGCGCATGCCGTAGTAGGAGAAGCGCTCCCACATCTCGGTCATGAACAGAGTGGCCAGTCCGCGGGGGTGGCCGAAGAAGGTCTTGGTGCCGGACGGCGGATTGCCCCGTCCCGCGCCGTCCTTCGTCAGGCTGGACGCCATCGTGATTCCTTTGGTCGTATCCCTCTGCTCGGAACTGGTTGAGCGTGGGCCAGCCCGGGCATAAAAGAGACCCTCGGCGCGTCGCGCGAGCCAAGGGCCGTGGGCGGTGCTACAGACGTCCCGTCACGATACGCCACACACCGGGCATCGCGGCGGCGCTTGAGAGAAAGATCACGGGGCTCCGGCGCAACTTTTCCGCCCCCGTTCGGCAACGGCCCGGCCGTCCCGTCGGCCCCGAGGGACCTCCCCGGGGCAGCCCGCGAGCGCACGTCAGCGGACTACCATCACCCCATGACCCGAGTACTGCTCGCCGAGGATGACGCGTCCATCTCGGAGCCGCTCGCGCGCGCCCTGCGCCGCGAGGGATACGAGGTCGAGGTGCGGGAGGACGGACCCACAGCGCTCGACGCCGGGCTGCAAGGGGGTGTCGATCTCCTCGTCCTCGATCTGGGTCTGCCGGGCATGGACGGCCTGGAGGTCTGCCGCCGGCTGCGCACCGAGGGCCACACCTTCCCCGTTCTGGTACTCACGGCTCGCGCCGACGAGGTTGACACCGTTGTCGGCCTCGACGCGGGCGCCGACGACTACGTCACCAAGCCCTTCAGGCTGGCCGAGCTGCTGGCGCGGGTGCGGGCCCTGCTGCGGCGCGGCGCGGTCGATAACCCGCACCAGCCGCCGGCCACCCACGGCGTGCGGATCGACGTGGAGTCGCACCGCGCCTGGATGGGCGACGAGGAGCTGCAGCTCACCGCCAAGGAGTTCGACCTGCTGCGGGTGCTGGTGCGGGACGCGGGCCGGGTGGTCACCCGCGACCAGCTGATGCGCGAGGTCTGGGACACCACCTGGTGGTCCTCGACCAAGACGCTCGACATGCACATCTCGTGGCTGCGCAAGAAGCTCGGCGACGACGCCGCCAACCCGCGCTACATCGCCACCGTGCGGGGCGTCGGCTTCCGGTTCGAGAAGAGTTGAGACTTCCGGTTCCAGAGGCGGTTCCGGAAGAGTCGAGAGAAGCCCACCCGAGAAGAGCCCACCCCTCGTGCGTCGCCGTCTGATCAACTCCACGCTCGCCGTGGTGCTCGTCGTCATCGCCGTCTTCGGCGTGTCCCTGGTGCTGGTGGAGACCCGCACCATCGAGGAGAGCGCTCGGGAGAGCGTCGACTCCGACGCCGTACGCCTGGTCAGCATCGTCGACAGCCGGCTGGTCGGCGGCGAGGGGCTGAGCCAGCGGGCGCTGCGGGAGCAGATCGAGAGCGGCCGGTACGCCCGGATCGAGATCCCCGGCCGCAAGCCGATCGAGGTCGGGGAGCGGCCGAGCGGCAGCGTCATCCGGGCCTCCCGGATCGGCGCGCAGCGGGAGCGGGTGACCGTGGAGGCGTCCCGCTCGACCGTGAGCAAGGAGGTCGGCCGCACCCTGCTGATCATCCTCTCGGTGGCGCTGCTGGCCGTGCTGGCCGCCGTCTTCCTGGCCATCCGGCAGGCGCGCCGGCTCTCCGCGCCGCTGACCGACCTCGCCGAGACCGCCGAGCGGCTGGGCTCGGGCGACCCGCGGCCGCGGCACCGCCGCTACGGGGTGCCGGAGCTGGACCGGGTGGCCGATGTGCTGGACTCCAGCGCCGAGCGGATCGCCCGGATGCTCACCGCCGAGCGCCGGCTGGCCGCGGACGCCTCGCACCAGCTCCGCACGCCGCTGACCGCGCTGTCCATGCGGCTGGAGGAGATCACGCTCACCGACGACCTGGACACGGTCAAGGAGGAGGCGATGATCGCGCTCGCGCAGGTGGAGCGGCTCACGGACGTGGTGCAGCGGCTGCTGACGAACTCGCGCGACCCGCGCACCGGCTCCGCCATCGCCTTCGACCTCGACGAGATCGTCAAGCAGCAGATCGAGGAGTGGCGCCCCGCCTCGCGCAGCGAGGGCCGCGCCATCGTCCGCTCCGGCAAGCAGGGGCTGCGCGCGGTCGGCACCCCGGGAGCGGTGGCCCAGGTCCTGGCGACACTGATCGAGAACTCGCTGATGCACGGCGACGGCACGGTCGCGTTGCGCACCCGGGTGGCCGGCAACCAGGCCGTGGTGGAGGTCTCCGACGAGGGCCCGGGGGTGCCGCCGGACCTCGGCTCACGGGTGTTCGAGCGGGCCGTCAGCGGCCGGAACTCCACCGGCCTCGGCCTCGCCGTCGCGCGTGACCTCGCCGAGGCGGACGGCGGGCGACTGGAGCTGCTCCAGCCGCACCCGCCGGTCTTCGCGCTGTTCCTGAGCCGGGAGATGACGGAGGAGGCGGCGGACTAGGCGACCGCGGCGGCCGGTCTCGGCCGCCTCGCGGTGGACGCCCCCGCCCGGCCGCCTCCCGCGGCTACGTCCTGGCGCTATGTCCTGGCCTACTTCCGGGCGCTCTGCGGACGGTCCTCGGGGCGGGAGTCGGCGAGGAAGGACTCGGCGGTCTCCACGGCCTCGCGGGCCGGCAGGGTCCGGAACACCCACGTCCGGTACGACCAGAAGCGGAAGAGGGTGGCGATGCCGATGCCGACGAACTTGAAGACGTTGCTCTGCAGCCGGCTGTCCCAGCCGAAGCCGTACGTCGCGGCGTAGAGCACACCGTTCTCGATCACCAGACCGACCGCACTGAACAGCAGGAAGAGCGAGAGCTCCTTGGTGCGACCGCTCTTGTCCCGGTCACGGTAGGCGAAGTAGCGGAAGCCCACGTAGTTGAAGGCGATCGCGACCACGGTCGCGATGATGCTGGCCCGCACCACCTGTAGCTCGGTGTGGTTCCGGATCAGGTTGAACACGCCGAGGTTGACGAGGACGCCGACACCGCCGACGGCGCCGAACTTGGCGACCTCGCGAGCGAGCTGCTCCACCTGCGTGCGCAGAGAGCGCCGTTCACTCATGGTGATGGATCAGCCCCGTCCGATCGGCGTTGACAACACAGTCATGCTAACCAGCCGTCCGGGGGGCCGCCCGCGGGTGTCGGCAATACGGGTGTCCTTCAGTGCTCATCGGCGTGGCCCGGGCCACTTCCGTGCTGGACCCGCACCGCCAGGATCACGGCGGCCGCCTCCAGCCAGCGGGCCACGGACTCGTCGGCTTCCGGTCCCCGGGCCACCGCCGAGGCGGTCGTCAGCCACTCCTGGGCGATGGCGGCCGCCTCCCCCGGCAGGGGCTCCGGCAGCTCGGCCGCCCGCGGCAGCCCCCCGCGCCGCACGATCTCGGCGAGGAAGTTCAGCGCCCGGGGCCACACCCCCAGCCCCTCCACGACCAGCGCGGCCGCCACCGCGCCGTCCCCGAAGAGGGCGACGCGATGCGCACCGCCGAGGGTGAGGCCGTAGCGGAGCATCAGCGGGATGTCGAGGGCGCGCAGCTCCTCGTCGGTCATGGGGGGCTCGTCGGTCATGCCTTCTCTCCAGGGGTCAGCGGACGGTGACGTGGAAGGTGAGGGATTCGGCGCCGTCGCCCTCGGGCTCCGCCGACGGGGTCCCGCACCGCATGCAGTGCAGCAGTTTGATCTCCGTCGAGCCGGCGTCCTTCGCCTGGAACCGCAGGCGCAGGGTGCCGCCGGCTCCGACGCGGTCGGAGCCGTCCCCCTCATAGTCCTCGCCGAGCGCCTCGACGACACGGCGGGCGGGCGCCGGCCGGTCGACGATCCACTTGAAACCGGTGGTGGGGTTGGCGTCCACCTCGATGGTGAAGGTCTCACCCGGGGAGACCTCGACGGCGGTGTCGCGCGCGCCGTAGACGTGCTCGGGGTCGGTGCCCCAGAGGGCCCGGGCCCCGAAGTACCCGGCCACGGCGACGGCGACGGCGAGGAGGACGAGACCGGCGACGCGCGCTGATCGAAGGTTCACCACTTCCACCACGGCTTCGGCTTGGGGTCTCCCGCGTTCGGCAGATGCACGGCTTCGGCGTTCGGCAGGGTGTCGTCCGAGGCGCCCTGCATGCGGTTGTTGATGAAGTCGTCCTCGCTCACCCAGGTGGTGTGGCCCCAGGGGTTGTAGAGCTGGAGCTTGTCCCCTTCGTGGCCGATGATCACCAATTCGTGACCGTACTTCGGTCCCCGGACGATGACCGGGACGGGCTTCCCCTCGTCCACCGCCGAATGGATCGCGGGAAGGATGTTGCGGCGGTCCTCGGCGTTCTCAAGATCGCGCGTCTCGTAAGAGCCGCCGATATGCGGAGCGATCTCCTCCTTGGCCACCTTTCGACCCTCGTGGTCCTTCATGCCCTCGTGGTCGCCGTCGCGCTTGTCGTACACACGCTCCTGCTCCTCGTGCAGTCGCTCGATGAACGCGTTGGGGTTGTCGTACTTGGGATCACCGGGGTGCCCGCCCGAGGTGATCTCCAGGGCGTAGAGCGGGTCGACCATGGCGCGTGCCGTTACGGTCGAGGACGCCACGCAGGTCGGGCCCTTCTGCTCCCACTCCTTGGCCTGGCCGCCGCCCCAGTTGAAGGCCACCTTCTGGCTGTCGTCGCCGTACCTCTTCGTGTCGCCGGGGCGGTTCACGACAGGCGTCAGGTGCTGCTGGAGCCAGTTGGGATCGTCGCCGAAGGGGTGGATCTTCTTGCCGAACTCCTGGACCTCCTTGAGGCTGTAGCCGGCGGCCAGGCTCTTCATCAGATAGGCCCGCTCCTCCGGGGACTTGGCCTGGGAGAGCAGCGTGTTGAAGGCGCGCTCGTCCTCCTTGTTCATCCGCTCCATGCGGTCGGAGGCACGGCGCAGGTCGTTCGCGCTGAGGATCTCGTTCAGCTCGGGGTCGCCGCCGGGGACCGAGGCGTCGGCGAGGACGAGGCGGTCGGCGTCGGTGAGGTCTCCGGTGCCGGCCTTGACCGCGCGGGCGTCGGCGGCCAACTTGTCGAGCTCGCGGACGGCCCGCCGGCTGGCCTCCTCGGCCTGGCCGGCCGCTCTGATCAGCTGCCCGAGGCCGTCGTTGGCCGCGGTCTGCGCCTCGGTGAGGGTCTCCTCGTCGGGGGCTTTGCCGCTCTTGCTCGCCAGCAGCTTGTGGGCGTGGTGCAGCGCGGTCACGCCGAACTCGTGGGTGGACTGGGCCTCCCTGATGCCCTCGGAGAGCAGCAGCAACTCCTTGCTCGCCGCGAGGAACTTGGGGCCGATCCGGCCGGCGAGGCGGTGGGCGGCGCCGATGACGTCCTGGGCCGCCTCGCTCGCCTTGCCGACCCAGACCTCCGGCAGGGCGCTGACGTAGACCGCCTCCACGTCCGTGGAGACCGTCTCCACCTCGTCCGCCGCGGTCCGGTAGGCCTTGGCCTTGCCCGCGACGAAGTCGGGGTTGCCGGAGGGCCCGGGAACCTCCAACGCCTTGCAGATGGCGGCGTTCAGTTGCAGATAGCCGAAGACGCCGAACGGGATGGAGGAGATGTCCTTCTGTATGTCCTCGAACCGCTTCTTCGCACTCTTGTCCGTCATCGCCGCCCGTCCCCCGAGATGCCGTCCAGATAGGCGTTCCGGGTGCCCCGCAGGTCGTCCGCGACACCCTTGTTGTGCGTTCCGAAGGCGTTGGCGCTGGTCCCGATCTTCGCGTGGAGCTCGCGCAGCGCTCCGGCGAGAGTGGCGCACTCGCCGTTCCAGGCGCCGGCGAAAGAGGTGAAGGAGACGCCCGCCCCGTACTCGCCGAACTGGGTGGCGGTGAACAGGTCGGCGGCGATGCCGCCGAGCGGATCCCAGCCCCCGCCGCTTCCACCCCCGAGCGACTTCGTGATCGCGTCGAGGTCGCCCGCGGCTCTGGTCAACCGGTCGCTCGCACTGACTGTCTCGCCCTTCTGGATGCCGAAATCGGAGCCGTTCAGCGACACCAGGTCCTCCCCCTGAGCCTTGAGTGACGATTTTCCGCCAAGATCACGCGGGCCCGCAGCCTATCGCCTGGCTGACCGGACCCCGTCAAGGCGAAGGGGCGAGCCCCCGGGTGTGGGGGCCCAGGCCACCGGGGTGAATATGGAGGATCCACCAAAGGTGGACGGGGTCCGGTGTCGCGGGCGTTTACCCTGGGGTGGTGACTTTCCCGGTAGTCGGCATGGTCGGCGGCGGCCAGCTCGCGCGCATGACCCATGAGGCGGGCATCCCCCTCGGCATCAAGTTCAAGCTGCTCAGCGACACTCCGCAGGACTCGGCGGCGCAGGTGGTCAGCGAGGTCGTCATCGGCGACTACCGCGACCTGGAGACCCTTCATGCTTTCGCACAAGGCTGCGATGTGGTCACCTTCGATCACGAGCACGTCCCGGCGGAGCACCTGCGCGCCCTGGAGGCGGACGGCGTCGTCATCCGCCCCGGCGTCGACGCCCTGCTGCACGCCCAGGACAAGGGCGTCATGCGGGACCGGCTCAGCGAGATCGGCATCTCCTGCCCCCGCTACCGCATCGTGGCGGACCCGGCGGACGTCGTCCGGTTCGCGGAGGAGGGCGACGGCTTCCCCGTCGTCCTCAAGACCGTGCGCGGCGGCTACGACGGCAAGGGCGTCTGGGTCGTCCGGAGTGTGGAGGAGGCCGCCGAGCCCTTCCGCGCCGGCGTGCCCGTCCTCGCCGAGGAGAAGGTCGACTTCGTCCGCGAGCTGGCGGCCAACGTGGTGCGGTCCCCGCACGGACAGGCTGTCGCCTACCCCGTCGTGGAGTCGATCCAGGTCGACGGCGTCTGCGACACGGTGATCGCCCCCGCCCCGGGGCTCCCCGAGGCCCGCTCCGCCGAGGCGCAGCGGATGGCGCTGCGGATCGCCAAGGAGCTGGGCGTCGTGGGCCACCTGGCCGTCGAGCTGTTCGAGACCCGAGACGGCCGGATCCTCGTCAACGAGCTGGCCATGCGCCCGCACAACTCCGGACACTGGACCCAGGACGGGGCCGTGACCTCGCAGTTCGCCAACCATGTGCGCGCGGTGCTGGACCTGCCGCTCGGCGACCCGCGCCCCCGCGCCCGGTGGACCGTGATGGCCAACGTCCTCGGCGGCGACTACCCCGACATGTACGCGGCCTACCTGCACTGCATGGCCCGCGACCCGGGACTCAAAATCCACATGTATGGCAAGGATGTGAAGCCGGGTCGTAAGGTCGGCCACGTCAATACCTACGGCGACGACCTGGCCGAGGTGCGCGAGCGCGCCCGGCACGCCGCCGACTACCTCCGAGGGACCATCACCGAATGACTAACTCCGCCACCGGCCCCGTCGTCGGCATCGTCATGGGCTCCGACTCCGACTGGCCCGTCATGGAGGCCGCGGCCAAGGCCCTCGAGGAGTTCGAGGTGGCGTACGAGGTCGACGTGGTCTCCGCGCACCGCATGCCGCGCGAGATGGTCGCGTACGGGGAGAACGCCGCCTCCCGTGGCCTGAAGGTGATCATCGCGGGCGCGGGTGGCGCGGCGCACCTCCCGGGCATGCTGGCGTCGGTCACCCCGCTGCCGGTGATCGGCGTGCCGGTCCCGCTGAAGTACCTGGACGGCATGGACTCGCTGCTGTCCATCGTCCAGATGCCGGCCGGGGTCCCGGTCGCCACGGTCTCCGTCGGCGGCGCCCGCAACGCCGGGCTGCTGGCCGCCCGCATCCTGGCGACGCACGACGCCGAACTGATGGAGCGGATGCGGCACTTCCAGGAGGAGCTCAACGAGCAGGCCACCGAGAAGGGCAAGCGGCTGCGGGCGAAGGTGGACGGCGCGGGGAAGTTCGGCTTCGGCAAGTAGCCGCGGGCGGCGGGCGCCCGGGGCCGCGACCCCGGCCCCGTACCGGTCCTCTGCCGGCCCCGTAGCGCCGCCCTCTGCCGGCCCCGTACCGGCCCCGCCGGCCTCGCGTCGGCCCGGTGCCGCCCGGCCCTCCGAGGCGTGACTTCGGCGGGGGCGCGTACGAGGATGGGACGATGACCACCTCCCTCGCACAGGCCCGCGAACTGCTGGCCGCCCACCCAGTCGTCGACGGCCACAACGACCTCCCCTGGGCGCTGCGCCAGCAGGTCCGCTACGACCTGGATCGCTGCGACATCGCCGCCGATCAGCGGGGCCGGCTGCACACCGACATCCCCCGGCTGCGGGCCGGCGGCGTCGGGGGACAGTTCTGGTCGGTGTACGTCCGCGCCGACATGAGCGGGGACACGGCGGTCAGCGCCACCCTCGAACAGATCGACGTGGTGCGGAGGCTGGCCGAGCGCCACCCCGACGACCTGCGACTCGCGTACACCGCCGACGACATGGAGGCGGCCCGCGCGGACGGCCGGATCGCCTCCCTCATGGGCGCCGAGGGCGGCCACAGCATCAACTGCTCGCTGGCCACCCTGCGCGCCCTGTACCGGCTGGGCGTCCGCTATATGACGCTCACTCACAACGACAACGTCCCGTGGGCCGACTCGGCGACCGACGAGCCGCGGGCGAACGGCCTCACCCGCTTCGGCGAGGAGGTGGTCCGGGAGATGAACCGGACCGGGATGCTCGTCGACCTCTCCCACGTCTCCGCCGACACCATGCGGAACGCGCTGCGGGTGACCGAGGCCCCGGTGGTCTTCTCACACTCCTCCGCCCGCGCCGTCTGCGACCACGTGCGCAACATCCCGGACGACGTGCTGGAGCTGCTGCCGGGCAACGGCGGCCTGGCGATGGCCACCTTCGTACCGAAGTTCATCCTCCCGGCGGCCGTGGCCTGGACGCGGAACGCGGAGGAGAACATGCGCGCGCACGGGCTGCACCCGCTGGACACCACCCCCGCCGCCATGAAGGTCCACAGCGCCTACGAGGCGGCCAATCCCCGCCCGGTGGCCACCGCCGCCACGGTCGCCGACCATCTGGACCACATGCGCGAGGTGGCGGGCGTCGACCACATCGGCATCGGCGGCGACTTCGACGGCACCGCCTTCACCCCGGCCGGCCTGGACGACGTCGCCGGCTACCCCAACCTGATCGCGGAGCTGCTGGACCGCAGGTGGTCCACGACCGACCTGGCCAAGCTCACCTGGCAGAACGCCGTCCGCACGCTGCGGGCCGCCGAGGACGTGGCACGGGAGCTCCAGAACCGCCGCGGGCCGTCGATCGCGACGATCGAGGACCTGGACGGCTAGTCGCCCGCCGCGGGCGCCCTGGGGGCCGGTCAGGCCGTCGGGCGGCCCAGGGCGCGGAAGTCCCAGCCGGCCTCGCGCCAGCTGCACGGGTCGAGCGCGTTGCGCCCGTCCAGGATGCGGCGCTCGGCCACGACCGCCCCCAGCGCCTCCGGGTCCAGCTCGCGGAACTCGCCCCACTCGGTCAGGTGCAGCACCACCTGGGCCCCGCGTGCGGCCTCCAGCGCGCTGGGCGCGTAGGTGAGGGTCGGGAAGAGGGCGCGGGCGTTGTCCATGCCCTTGGGGTCGTAGACGGTGACCTGTCCGCCCTGGAGGTGGATCTGTCCGGCGACGTTGAGCGCGGGGGAGTCCCGTACGTCGTCCGAGTCCGGCTTGAAGGTGGCGCCGAGCACGGCGACCGTCGTGCCGAGGAAGGAGCCGCCGACGGCCTCGCGGGCCAGCTCGACCATCTGCCCGCGCCGCCGCATGTTGATCGAGTCGACCTCGCGCAGGAAGGTGAGCGCCTGGTCCACGCCGAGCTCGCCGGCGCGCGCCATGAAGGCCCGGATGTCCTTGGGGAGGCAGCCGCCGCCGAAGCCGATGCCGGCCCGCAGGAACTTGCGGCCGATCCGGTCGTCGTGCCCGATGGCCTCGGCGAGCTTGACCACGTCGCCGTCGGCCGCCTCGCAGACCTCCGCCATGGCGTTGATGAAGGAGATCTTGGTGGCGAGGAAGGAGTTGGCGGCGGTCTTCACCAGCTCGGCGGTCGGGTAGTCGGTGACCACGAAGGGCGTGCCCTCGCCGAGCGGCGTCGCGTAGACCTCGCGCAGCAGCTTCTCGGCCCGGTCGCTGCCGACGCCCGCGACGATGCGGTCCGGGCGCAGGGTGTCCTGGACGGCGAACCCCTCGCGCAGGAACTCCGGGTTCCACGCCAGCTCGGCGTCGGCCCCCACCGGGGCACGCTCGGCGAGCAGGGCGGCCAGCCGGGTCGCGCTGCCCACCGGCACGGTGGACTTGCCGACCACCAGGCAGGGGCGGCGCAGCTGCGGGGCGAGCGAGGCGAAGGCGGAGTCGACGTAGGACATGTCGCAGGCGTACTCGCCGTGCTTCTGCGGGGTGTTCACACAGACGAAGTGGACGTCGCCGAACTCGCCGACCTCCTCCCAGGAGGTGGTGAACCGCAGCCGCCCGGTGGACCCCGGGATGCCCGCCACGTGCCGCTGGAGCAGCTCCTCCAGACCGGGCTCGTACATCGGCACCCGGCCGGCCGCCAGCATCTCGATCTTCTCCGGCACCACGTCCAGCCCCAGCACCTCGAAGCCGAGCTCAGCCATGGCCGCGGCGTGGGTGGCGCCGAGGTAGCCGGTGCCGATCACGGTGATCTTGAGGGCCATGCAGAGCTCCAGGTACGTGCGGGGTGGGACGGGGGCGAGCATAGTCGGCACCCGGGCCGGGCAGGGCTGCCCCAGGGCCGGTAGGGGCGCCGGCTGTCGGCAAGCTCACGTATGCCGGCCCCGGACACCGCCCTAGACTCCGGTTGGCCCATTCGGTTACTTAACGGTAGTTAGCTCACAGGGGAGTGAGAAGCCTTGGCGGGATCCGCGGAGTTCGACCTGTACCGGCCGTTGGAGGAGCACGAGATGCTCCGGGAGACGGTGCGTGCGCTGGCTGAGGCGAAGATCGCGCCGTTCGCGGCGGAGGTCGACGAGGAGGGTCGGTTCCCGCAGGAGGCGCTGGACGCGTTGGTCGCCAGTGAGCTGCACGCGGTGCATGTGCCGGAGTCGTACGGGGGCGCGGGGGCGGACGCGCTGGCGACGGTGATCGTGATCGAGGAGGTCGCGCGGGTGTGCGCGTCGTCCTCGTTGATTCCGGCGGTGAACAAGCTGGGGTCGCTGCCGGTGATCCTGTCGGGTTCGGAGGAGCTGAAGAAGCGGTATCTGGGTCCGTTGGCCAAGGGCGACGCGATGTTCTCGTACTGCCTGTCGGAGCCGGAGGCGGGTTCGGACGCGGCGGGGATGAAGACGCGTGCGGTGCGCGACGGTGACCACTGGGTGCTCAACGGTGTGAAGCGGTGGATCACCAATGCCGGGGTGTCGGAGTACTACACGGTGATGGCGGTCACCGATCCGGAGAAGCGGTCGAAGGGGATCTCCGCGTTCGTGGTGGAGAAGTCGGACGAGGGTGTGTCGTTCGGGGCGCCGGAGAAGAAGCTCGGTATCAAGGGCTCTCCGACGCGTGAGGTGTATCTGGACAATGTGCGGATTCCGGCGGATCGGATGATCGGTGCGGAGGGCACGGGGTTCGCGACGGCGATGAAGACGCTGGACCACACGCGGGTCACGATCGCGGCGCAGGCGCTGGGGATCGCGCAGGGGGCGCTGGACTACGCGAAGGGGTATGTCCAGGAGCGGAAGCAGTTCGGGAAGGCGATCGCGGACTTCCAGGGGATCCAGTTCATGTTGGCGGACATGGCGATGAAGCTGGAGGCGGCGCGTCAGCTGACGTACGCGGCGGCGGCGCGGTCGGAGCGGGTGGACGACGATCTGACGTTCTACGGCGCGGCGGCGAAGTGCTTCGCGTCGGATGTGGCGATGGAGGTCACCACGGACGCGGTGCAGCTGCTGGGCGGGTACGGCTACACGCGGGACTACCCGGTGGAGCGGATGATGCGGGACGCGAAGATCACGCAGATCTACGAGGGCACCAACCAGGTCCAGCGCATCGTCATGGCCCGCAACCTCCCGTAGTACCTCCGTAGGTCCTCCCGCGGTTCCACGGCGGCTCACCGGGCCCCGGCCCCCGGCCGGGGCCTCGTCGCGTCGTACGGGGACAAAATCGCTGGCCGGACCGGGTGTCCGGGCGGCACGCTGGGCGTCATGGAACCGCCCGTACGCCAGATCCGCGCCCTGCACACCCCGGACACCGTCACCGTCTACCAGGCGTACGCCCCGCGTCTCGGGCTGCCCGCGGCCCGCGACGGCCGCTTCCCGGCGGCCTGGAAGCGGGACCGGATGACATGGATCAAGCCGTCGTTCCTGTGGATGATGTACCGCTGCGGCTGGGGCGCCAAGGAGGGCCAGGAGACCGTCCTGGCGATCGAGATCACCCGCGCGGGCTTCGAGTGGGCGCTGCGCAACGCCTGCCTCTCGCACTACGACAGCGCCGTCCACGCCGACCAGGCCGCCTGGAAGCGGGAGCTCCGGGAGGCGCCCGCGCGGGTGCAGTGGGACCCGGAGCGCGACCTGCGCCTGCGGCCGCTGTCGCACCGGTCGCTCCAGCTCGGCCTCGCGGGGGAGGCGGCGCGGCGGTACGCCGACGAGTGGACCGTCGGCATCACCGACGTCACCCCGCTCGCCCACGAGATCCACGCCCTGGTGCGGGCGGGGGAGACGGAGCGGGCCGCCTCGCTGGTGCCAGCGGAGCGGCCCTACACCCTCGCGGACGGGCCGTCGGCCCGGCTGCGGATGGTCGACTGAGCGGTCGACCGGGTCGAGCCGACCGGCCCGGTCGCCTCAGTCGCCGGTGACGGTGACCTTCTCGTCGTTCTTCAGCTGCTCGACCAGCTGCTTGACCTTCGCCTTGTCCCAGACCAGGTTGCCCCCGGAGGAGCCGGAGATCGGGATGTTCATCGACGTGCCGTCGCCGCCGGTGACGCCCTTCATGGCCCAGAACATCTCGGCCAGGTCGAACACGCCCATGTCCTTGTCGACGATCACGGTGTCCAGACCGGCGCCCATGGTCGGGTAGAGCTTGAAGGGGTTCAGCACGGTGGACGGGGTGGCCGCCTGGTTGGCCAGGGCGGAGAGGAACTTCTGCTGGTTCTTGGTGCGGTCCAGGTCGCTGCGCGCGAAGGCGTAGCGGGTGCGGACGAAGGCCAGCGCCTCCTCGCCGTTCAGGGTCTGCTTGCCGGCCTCGAAGTCGGCGCCGGACTTCTTGTCCTTGAACGCCTTGGGGATGTCCATCTCCACGCCGCCGACGGCGTCGACCAGGTTGGCGAAGCCGGCGAAGCCGATCTCGACGTAGTGGTCGATGCGCAGCCCGGTGTTGTACTCCACGGTGCGCACCAGCAGCTCCGGGCCGTCGGTGGCGTAGGTGGCGTTGAGCTTGGTGCGCTTGCCCTGCGCCGGGAAGAGCTTGCCGGAGTCGGAGCCACGGAAGGACGGGATCTCCACGTCCGAGTCACGCGGCAGCGAGATCAGCGTCGAGCCGTTGTCCCCGGTGTGCAGGATCATCATCGAGTCGGTGCGCTTGCCGTCGGCCGAGCCGGTGTGCAGCTTCTTCTTCTCGTCGTCGGACATGCCCTCGCGGCTGTCCGAACCCACGATCAGGTAGTTGGTGCCCTTGCCGCCCTCCGGCCGCTCGATGACCTTGGACAGGTCGACCTCGCGGCGGAGCTTGGAGTCGGCCCAGAAGTAGGTGCCGATGGAGACCACGAGCAGGAACACGACAAAGCTCAACAGCCCGACCGTGATCCGCTTCTTCCAGTTCACCGGGGTGGTGCGGGCCGGCCGGCGCCGCGGGGCGCCGTTGCCGGGGCCGTTGCCGCCGCCGGCGGCGCCCTGGACGCCACGGCCGTAGACCTGGCCCGTGTTGTAGCCGTCGTCGTCCGCCGGGTCGTCCTGACCGGGGCCGTACCCGTACCCCTGGGACTGCTGGTAGCCCTGCTGCGGCGGAACGGTGCGGCGCGGCGACAGCTCCGGGGGCAGCGGCGGCTCCCCGGCGGGGCGCCGGGCGCCGGGAGCGGAGGGGGCGCCGGGCCGGCGCACGTGCGGCATGGCGCGCGCGGACTCCGGCTCCGCGCTGCCACTGCCGCGTCCGTACCGCTGCCTGCCGTCGTCGGACCGTCCCTGGGGCCAATCATTCATGGGAGGAGTGTGCCCGTTCCGCGCGGTCGCCCTGTAGCCGGGTACGGGATCGGGCCGGGGATGTTGCAGAGCTGATGCAATCGAGACCGGGCGGGGGTGTGTACCGGTTTGCGGATCTCTCCCCGCATACAGTGGACATATGATCGAGCAGCCCTTGCCGGAGGCCCCGCCCGGGAAGCCCACCTCCGCCTCCCGCACCACGCTCAGCCACATCATGACCGCGAACGACACCAACCTCCTCGGCACGGTGCACGGCGGCGTGATCATGAAGCTGGTGGACGACGTCGCCGGCGCGGTCGCGGGCCGCCACTCCGGAGGCCCCGCGGTGACCGCCTCCATGGACGAGATGGCCTTCCTGGACCCGGTGCGCGTGGGCGACCTCGTCCACGTCAAGGCCCAGGTGAACTGGACCGGGCGCAGCTCGATGGAGGTCGGGGTGCGGGTGCTGGCCGAGCGGTGGAACGAGTCCACGCCCGCCGTCCAGGTCGGCAGCGCCTACCTCGTCTTCGCCGCCGTCGACGCCGAGGGCAAGCCCCGCGCCGTGCCGCCGGTGCTCCCGGAGACCGAGCGGGACAAGCGGCGCTACCAGGAGGCCCAGATCCGGCGCACCCACCGGCTGGCCCGCCGCCGCGCGATCAAGGAACTGCGCGACAAGCGCGCCGCCGAGGGCATCGAGGACTGACCCCCGCCGGGACCGATCCGGGCCGGGCTGATCCCCGCCGGGACTGACGCCGGCCGGGAACGGAGAGCGGCCAGCAACGGACAGCGGCCGGGAACTGACGGCGGTACGCACGCCCCGGTGCCGCTACGGGCAGACGACCTCGTCGCCCCGCACCGCCCCGTACCCGCCCTTGGTGGGCGCCCCGTCGTCCGCCCGCACCCGCCGCACCTCCCGGTAGTCCGCGCCCACCGTCACCCGCAGCACCGGCCCCTGTCCCGGGGCCTCCCGCAGCTCGGCGCCGGGCAGCGCGGCGGCCAGGGCGCGGGCGGAGCCGTCCCAGCGCGGGTCGTACGTGATCAGGGTGTGGGCCACGCCCGTGTCGGGGGCGTCGTGCGGGGTGCCCGTGGTGGCGAAGCCGGTGGCCCGCAGGGCACGGTCGGCGCGGGCGGCCAGACCGGCGGTGCGGGTCCCGTTGAGGACCTGGACCTGGACCTTCCCCGGGGCCACCGCCACCGGGGTCGGCGGGGCCGGACGCACCCCCGGGGCCGGCCGTCGGTCGGCGTGCTCGGCCAACGGGCGGTCCTCGCGCAGCGCCCGGAAGAGCCGGTCCGCCCGCTTCCGGTCCCAGGTGACCGTCGAGCCGATCTTCGGCACCAGGTGCCCGGCGTCGCTGACCGGCACCGAGGCGAACTCCGAGGAGGCCAGCGTGAAGCCGTGCAGCGCCCGGCCCAGCGCCACCAGGTCGCCGGTGCCGAAGCCCTGGTCCGCGCGGACCGCGCCGAGCAGGGTGGAGGCGACCTCGTTGAAGCGCACCGGATTCAGCAGCACCCCGCTGTCGGTCGCCTTGCGCAGCAGCGCGGCGAGGAAGCGCTGCTGGCGGACCATCCGGGCCAGGTCGGAGCCGCCGTCCAGGTGCCGGGCGCGCACGTACTGGAGCGCCTCCCCGCCCCCCAGCACCCGGCTGCCGGCCGGCAGGTCCAGCCCGGTGTAGGCGTCCTTCAGCGGCCGCGCGGTGCACACCGGCACCCCGCCCAGCACATCGACCGTCTTCATGAAGCTGATGAAGTCCACTTCCAGGTAGTGGTCGATGTGGACGCCGGTCATGTGCTCCACGGTGCGCACGGTCAGCCGTGGCCCGCCCTCCGCGTAGGCGGCGTTGATCTTCTGCCGGTGGGCGGGGCGCCGCTTGTGGGTGACCGGGTCGGTGTACGCGGGGATCTCCGCGTACGAGTCGCGCGGCAGGCTCACCACGCTGGCCCGGCCGTGGTCCGCCGAGAGGTGCACCAGCATGATCGTGTCGGTGCAGTGGCAGGGGGCGCCGCCGAGCTTGAAGCGCTCCTTCTCCTGCGGGGTGATCCGGTCCCGCCCGTCGGTGCCCACCAGCAGCAGATTGGTGCCGTCGCTGGTCTTGGGGCGGTCGCTGAGCCCGCGGAAGACGTCGACCCGCTCGATCCCCGACTCCAGCCCGGCCACCATCGCGTGCCCGATCCCGCCGACGGCCAGCACCAGGGCGGAGGCGGTGGTGGCCAGCCGCAGCCCCCACCGCGGCCGGGTCCGGCGCCGCGGCGCGGGCCGGGGGCGGCGACCGCCGGGGGCCGGCCGTCGCGGCCGGGCCGGGCGCCCGGCGCCGCTTCGGCCCGCCGCGCCGTCCCGCCGGTCCGCGCCGTCCCGCCGGTCCGCGCGGTCGCCGCGCGCCGCACGGCCCCCGCGGTCCGGGTCCGGGCGGCGCTGCGGGCGCGGGGGGCGGGCCGGTGGGGTCACGGGGTCAACGTAGGCCCATACGATGACCGCCGGGCCCGTCCCACGCCGAGGGCGGGGCCCGCTGCCACTCGGCCGGGAGATCCGCTATCCCCCGTTAGCGGTAACGTGGCCTTGATACTGCAGTCACCCGGGGGCGCGCTGCCGTCACCGACGGCTGCCGCCACGGGGCGTACCCCCCGAGGAACGATGTCTGAGCAGCAGCCTCCGGCCGTATCCGTGATCATGCCGGTGCTCAATGAGGAACGCCATCTGCGCAACTCCGTGCGGCACATCCTGGCGCAGGAGTACGCCGGCGAGATGGAAGTGGTGATCGCTCTCGGCCCGTCGACCGACCGGACCGACGAGATCGCCGCCGAGCTCGTGCGGGAGGACCCGCGGGTGCACACGGTGCCCAACCCCACCGGCCGCACCCCCGCCGCGCTCAATGCCGCGATCAAGGCGTCCCGGCACCCGATCGTGGTGCGCGTGGACGGCCACGGCATGCTCTCCCCGAACTACATCGCCACCGCCGTGCGCCTCCTGGAGGAGACCGGCGCGCAGAACGTCGGCGGGATCATGCACGCCGAGGGCGAGAACGACTGGGAGCGGGCCGTCGCCGCCGCCATGACCTCCAAGATCGGCGTCGGTAACGCGGCCTTCCACACCGGTGGCGACGCGGCCCCGGCGGAGACCGTCTACCTGGGCGTCTTCCGGCGCGAGGCGCTGGAGCGGCAGGGCGGCTACAACGAGGAGTTCATCCGCGCCCAGGACTGGGAGCTGAACTTCCGCATCCGCGAGGCGGGCGGGCTGATCTGGTTCTCGCCCGAGCTGAAGGTCTCCTACCGGCCGCGGCCCAGCGTGCGCGCGCTGGCCAAGCAGTACAAGGACTACGGCCGCTGGCGGCACGTGGTGGCCCGCTACCACCAGGGCTCGATCAACATGCGCTACCTGGCGCCGCCGACCGCCGTGTTGGCCATCGCGGCGGGCACGGTGGTGGGCGTCGCGCTCACCCCCTGGGGCCTGGTGGTCCCGGGCGGCTATCTGGCGGCGATCGTGGCCGGCTCCATCCCGGCCGGCAAGGGCCAGCCGCTCAGGGCCCGGCTCCAGATCCCCGTCGCGCTGGCCACCATGCACATGTCCTGGGGCTGGGGCTTCCTCACCAGCCCGCGCTCGCTGGCGAAGAAGGTCATCGCCAGTCGGCGCCCGGCGGTCGTCACCCGCTAGCGCGTCCGTACGGCCGAGGGCCGGACCCCGTGGGGGTCCGGCCCTCGTGCGTCTCCCGGCGCGGGCTCAGAAGCGGTGGTTCGGGTCGATGGGCATGCAGCCCTTCTCGCCGCCGTTGAGCAGGTCCGCGGTCTCCGGCGCCTTGTCGTCTTCCTTCTTCTCCTGCCCCGCGGGCGGCTTGGGGTAGCCGGTGCCCTCGCGCCAGTCGGAGCCGATGACCAGCGTCACCTGGCTGACGGAGGACGAGATGCGCACCGACTTCGCCGGCACCCCCAGCGCCTTGGCGACCGCCTGCGCGTCGGCCTGCTGGTCCGCCTTGGGGTAGGTGATGGTGGTGTCCGCCTGCGACTTGGGCGTGGCGTCGGCGGTCGCCTTGGCGAAGCCGAGCCTGCCGAGCTCCTCGGCGATGACCTTCGCGCGGCCGCTGACCGGCGCCAGGGTGGTGGTGCTGGTGCCGTTCTGCACCATGACCGGGATCTGGTCCTTCGGCGCCGCCTTGTCCTTGGGCTTCTCGCCCTTGCCCGGCTTGAGCTTCTTCTTCGCGTCCTTGCCGTCCAGCGCGACGTCGGCGCGGACCATGGAGAAGAGCTGCTCGGCGTCGGTCGGGTTGGGGACGACGTGTGCCTTCGGCTGCTCCGGGTCGGGGAGCCAGGGCATGGTCGTCATGGTGATCCGGTCCGAGGGCACCTTCTTGAGCTCGTCGCCCAGGTCGTACAGCTTCTTCACGGTGCCCAGGCCCGGGTCGACGACGAGCGCCTTGGTGGCCGCCTCGGCCAGGTCCATCAGCTTGCCGGGGTCGGTCAGCTTGGTGCCGGACTTCAACTCCCGCACCATCGAGCCCATGTACATGTGCTGGGCCTTTGACCGGGCGATGTCGCTGCCGCCCTGCCAGCCGTGCCGGGTGCGCAGCCACTGCAGGGCCTGCTCGCCCTTGACCTTCTTCTCGCCCTTCTCCAGGCGCAGGCCGGAGGACTTGTCGTAGACGTTCTCCTGGACGCAGACCGGCACGCCGCCGACCGCGTCGGCCATGTCCACCACGCCGGAGAACTCGATCATCATGAAGTGGTCGATGGGGACGCCGGTGAGCTCCTCCCAGGTGGCCACCGTGCACCCCGGACCGCCGTGCTGCATGCTGGCGTTGATGATCAACCGGTCGGTCTCCGGATAGACCACGCCGTCCTCGTCCACGCACTCGGGGATCTTCACCCGGGTGTCGCGCGGGATGCTGATCACCGACATGTTGCTGCGGTCGGCCGAGACGTGCAGCAGCATCTGCACGTCCGCGCGGGGCTTGTCGCCCCGGGTGTCCTTGGCCCCGCCCAGTTCCACGTTCTCGTCGGAGTTACGGCTGTCCGAGCCCAGCAGCAGGATGTTCAGCGGGGTCTGGCCGTCCGCGTTCGGCGCGGCCTTGTCGAGCTTGTTCTTGCCGAGGTTGAGGTTCTCCTTGCGGATGTTGCTGTTCAGGTGCTGGTAGTACAGGTAACCGGCACCGGCCGCGGCCAGGATCACGACGGCGAGACCCAGCGCGGACCAGCGAAGTATTCGCACGCCCTTGCCGCGCTTCTTGCGGCCGCTACGGCCCTTGCGGCGGTCGGCCCGACGGCCTCCGCCACCCGGACCGGCCGCGGCGGCGGTGCGGCCCTCTTCCGCACCGGCGCCGCCCTCGTGGTGCCGTGTCTCGGGCTGCGGCGCGCCGCGGCGCCTTCTGGCCCCCCGTACCTCACTGTCCTGCGGCAACGGGCCCTCCCCTTTGCTCGATGGTGCGTCCGACGCGATGGGTGGGCATGCTCCGGACCGTGGTGTCACGTGTGATGGACACGTGTGTCGTCACTTGGCGCAGATGTTCTTGTCATCCGCGCCGACGCGCTGGATGTCCTTGGGCGCCTTGGTGGGGGCGGCGATGGGCGTGCCCGCGCCCTCGAAGTCCGCGCCCAGCGTCAGGGTCATCTCGGCCATCGGCTCGGCGTCGGCCGTGCCCTCCCTGAGCGCGGCGGCGGGCAGCCCCATGCTCGCGGCCAGCCGGCGGGCCTGGTCGGCCTGGTTGGGCGCGTACTCCAGGATGGTCTTCTTCAGCTCCGCGGGGGCGTTGCCGCCGTTGCTGGAGCGGATGATGCCCTCGGTGTTCTGCATCCACTCGACGGTGTCCTGGGCGGCGCCGAACTTGCCGCTGCCGTTGAGCACCTTGACCCGGACGTCCGCCGGCGCGGCCTGCGGGCCCTTGAGCCTGGCGGCCTGCTTGGCCTTGGCGGCCTTGTCCCGCTTCTTCACCTCGGTCAGCGAGACGTCCTGCTTGACCATGGCGAAGAGCTGGTTGGCCTTGGCCTCGTCGACGACCACCGTCTTGTGGTGGGGGCCCTCGGCGGGGTTGTCGATGACCGGGAGGGTGGTGAAGGTGATGTTCTTGACGTTGACCTGGCTGAGGTCCTTGCCCAGGTCCATCAACTTGTCGACACTCCCTATGCCGGTGTCGACGGTGAGCGCCTTGGTGGCGGCGTTCGCCAGCTTCCACATCTTCTTGGGGTTGGTGAAGGTGCCGCCGGACTTCATCTCGCGGATCATCGAGCTGAGGAACTGCTGCTGCATCTTGATCCGGTCCAGGTCGCTGCCGAAGCCGACGGCGTGCCGGGTGCGGACGAAGGCCAGCGCGTCGTCGCCCTCGATGGTGTGCCGCCCCTTGGACAGCTTCAGGTGCGACTTGGGGTCGTCGATGTCCTTGGCCACGCACACCTCGACGCCGCCGACCGCCGAGGAGAGCGTCTTGACCGCGTTGAAGTCGGCCATCATGAAGTGGCTGATCTCCAGGCCGGTGAGCTTCTCGACGGTGCGCCAGGTGCAGCCCGGGTCGCGCCCGCCCTGACCCAGGCTGGTGTTGAAGCGCACCTGCCGCTGGCCCGGGATGGTCTTCTTGGTGTCGTCGTCCTGAATGGTGAAGCAGTCCGGGATGTCGGTGATCAGGTCGCGCGGGATGGAGATCGCGGTGGCGTTGGTCCGGTCCTCGGACACATGGAAGAGGATCGTGGTGTCGGCGTGGCCGACGCTGCCCTCGTCGCCGTACCCGGTGTTGCCCTTGCCCTCGCGCTTGTCGGTGCCGATGACCAGGATGTTGACCGGGCCGTCGATGACCGCGGCGTTCTTCTCGCCGACGTCCACCTTCTTGATGTTGCCGTTGAGGTGTTGGTAGACGAGGTACGCCGCGACCGAGCCGCCGACGAGCAGGAAGGCCAGCGTGCCGCTGCCCCAGTACAGGGCCTTCTTGGCCTTGGACTTCTTGGGCTTCGGCTTGCGGCGGCTGGGAGGACCGACGGGGCCGGCCTTGCCGCCCCGGCCGCCGGTGGCGTCGGCCCGCTCCGGGGCGCCCTTGGGCGCGGCCCGGCGTCGCCCGCCGCGCTGCTCGGGCACCGTCCCGCGGCCGCGACCGGCGGATCTACTGGGCGTCCGGGCCTCGGAGGCGGGCGCCGGCTCCCCCTGGGGGTCCAGCCGCAGCTCATAGCTGCCGGTGTTCGGGTCGAACACCCACTGATCGGCGGGGTCGATGTCGCCCGCTCGCCCATGGCCTTGCGCGTCCACGGTCGCCTGTGTCCTCCGTCGGTGCCACGCGGCGCCTCCCCCTCAAGGCGCTCGGTTGGTCATCGTCTGCATCACGTCTGCATCAGTGCGCGGCCGCTGGTCGAGCGCACCGGAGCGCTCACACTATCCGCCCAGTTCAGCGTCGAGCGACGCCGGTGACAAATTCCACTCCCCTACAACTGGGCAATCTTCCCAATCTTTTCGAGATCTCTTCGAGACCCATTCGGAACGAAGGGTGCGACCTTTGGGCCTGTCATCCCCACTTGTCCAGTTTATTTGGCCGTTTACTTGCACATTCCCTGTGCGGCCATGGCCCCCGCGTAGGCCGACGGCTTGGCGGCCGGCGCCCCCTTCTTCTCCGCGACCTTCTCACCGACCTTCTCACCGACCTTCCCCGCGACCTTCCTCTCGCCCCTCTCCTCGACCTCCTTCTCGACAGTCTTCCGGTCGTCCCCGGCCGGCGCCGCGGCGTTGCCGTCGTCCCGGATGGTCTCCGCCCGGGCCACCGTCACCGGCTGGTCCAGGCGTACCTGTCGGAAGAGCTGATCGGCGTCCGGCTGCACCAGCTCGTCCCGGTTGGGGTTGTACGTGTACGGCTGGCGCGGCACGGTCAGGAAGCGGACCCGCTCGTCGGGGATGTCGCGCATCGCGCGGATCAGGTCGTAGAGCCTGCGCAGCGAGCCCAGGCCCGGATCGGTCGTCAGCGACTTGGTCGCCGCGTCCAGCACCGGATACAGCCGCCGCGGATTGAACAGCACCCCGTTGCTGTGCACCTTCTTCACCAGCGCGGCGAGGAACTGCTGCTGGCGGGCGATGCGCCCGGTGTCGCTGCCGTTGCCGATGCTGTAGCGGGCGCGCACGAACCCCAGGGCCTCCTCGCCGCGCAGCACCTGCCGGCCGGCCGGCAGCTCCAGCTTCGCCTCGTCGTCGTCGATGGGCTCCTTGAGGCACACCTCGACGCCGCCCACCGCGTTCACCATCTTCTTGAAGCCGCGGAAGTCCACGATGACGTGGTGGTCGACCCGGATGCCGGTCAGCTTCTCCACCGTGCGGATGGTGCAGGCCGCGCCGCCACGCTCGAAGGCCCAGTTGAACTGGGCGAACTGCGGCTTGCTGCGCTTCTTCTTCGCCAGCGCGCAGCGCGGGATGTCCACCATCAGGTCGCGCGGGACGGAGACGGCGGTCGCGCTCTCCCGGTCCGCGGCCAGGTGCAGCAGGATGGTGGTGTCCGAGCGCTGGGTGCCGAAGTTGCGGCCGTACTGCGCGTTGCCCTTGCCGGTGCGCGTGTCCGAGCCGATGAGCAGGACGTTCTGCGCCCCGCGCACGACCGAGACCGGCCGTTCGGCCTCGTACAGCTCCAGCTCGTTGGCGGTGTCCGGGTCGGTCGTGATGTTGTCGTCCAGCCGGTCGTAGAGCCACCAGCAGATGCCGACCCCCGCCAGCAGCAGCACCGCCGTGCCCAGTGCCAGCCGGCGGAGCCAGCGGCGGTGCGGGGTCGGCGGTGTCGGGGCGGGCGGGTCAGTGGTCACTCTTGCGTCCATCCCTCGCGGAGCCGGCGGCGGTGAACCGTGTGGGGCCAACCGTGCGGGGGTTGTCGATCACCGGAGCGGACGTACGTGCCCCGCACAGGGTTGTACGTATCCACGATCATCGCGCGGCGGGTGCGGCGAAGCGCGTGGCTCGGCCCGTGCGTCCGCCGGACGGCTCACAGAGGGAGGATGCGCGGCGGGTGGTCGCGCCCCCGCGGCGGCACGCCGTGGAGGCGGCGGCACGCGGCGCGGGGGCGGTCCGCCGCGGAGGTCGTACAGGGTTCGCGGATCAGCGGGCGACGGCGGTCACGCGCTCGTCCTCCCGGCGCTTGGCGAGGCCGTCCTCGTCGAGCCGGTCGAGGTGGCGGCACAGGACCACGGAGCCGCCCGCGGCGAGCGGGGCGAACAGCCCGGCGGAAAGCCCCTCCCAACTGTCCCAGTCGAGCCCGGACAGCAGCCGCGAGCCGGGCCCCAGGCCCCGCTCGGCGGCGTCCGCGCGGGCCCGCTCGACCACCTGTGCGGCCGTCAGCTCCACACCGCCCACGGTCAGGGCCGGCGCGTCGGGGTCCACCGGGGCGTACGGCGCGAACCGGTCGCCCTGGCTCGGCACCTCCACCGCGTAGTCGGCGAAGCCCGGCGGCGGCTGCGGGAAGCGGCCACCGAGCGGGCGCAGCGCGAGCGCCATGCGCTCCCCGGAGCAGCCGCGCGCCTCCTCCAGCCGGTCCGGCCCGCTGACCACGAGATCGGCCGCGGCCGGGTCGCCCGCGACCTCGGCGACGACGCCGGTGGAGGAGCAGGCCAACAGCCAGACAGCCGCCTGCCAGTGTGCGGGCAGCAGCAGTGCCAGCCGGTCTCCCGGTCCGGCGGCGAGATCGCCCTGGAGCAGATTGGCGGTCTTCGCCACCCAATTGGCGAAGGTGGCCACGGACAGTTCGACGCGCTCGCCGGTTGCGTCGTCGTAGAAGGTGACAAGCGGCCGGGCCGGGTCCGCGGCGAGCGCGGATCGCAGCAGGTCGGCGGGGGTGCGATCGGTGGCGTTCATCGTCGTCAGATTACGCGGCGCCGGACGGGGGCGGGTCGGGAACGGGCGGGGAGGGCCACCGAGTCGGCGGAGCGCCGGGCGGAAAATGCAGAAAATTACGAATCGACATATTTACTGGGCTCTGCCCAGGATTCGCTACATGCGTGCACTACTGGCTACTTCGATCGGTGTCGCCTGCGCGACCGCCTTCGCCATCCCGTTCTCGCTCACGGCCCCCGCCGGAGCCACCGGGGCTGACAGAGCCGCACCGGTGCGCTACCCCGCGGGGCCGCCGGGCGGGACCCAGTCACTCCCCCTCACCCCACCCGGCGGGCTGAGTCGGTCCCTCGCCGCGTCCACCGTGCGGCGAAGCCTGGTGGCCCCCGAGGTGCGACCGTTCTCGCTGCTCGGCGTCGCCTGGAGCGATCCGCAGGCCCAGCCGCCCGGCCGGGTGCAGGTGAGCACGCGCGCGGGCGACACCGGCCGGTGGTCCGCCTGGCAGGACCTGGAGACCCATGTCGAGGACGCGCCCGACGCCGACTCGCCCGAGGGGTGGACGGCGCGGACCCGCGGTGCCACGGCCCCGCTCTGGGTCGGCGAGTCCGACGGCGTCCAGGTGCGGATCAGCCCTGACGAGCACCGCGCGAACGCCACCCTCCCCGAGGGGCTGAGCCTGGAACTGGTCGACCCCGGCGACGACCCCTACGAGGAGGAGCGGCCGCCCGAGGACGACGAGTCGTACGACGAGCGCGACGACGAGCTGGATGACGGGCGCTACGACGAGCGGGATGACGCACGTTTCGACGAGCGGGAGGACGCACGTTTCGACGAGCGGGATGACGAGGACTTCGAGGACGACCCGTACGAGGACGACGGGCGTGACGACGAGCGGGATGACGAGCGTTTCGACGAGCGCGACGACGAGCGGGATGACGGGCGCTACGACGAGCGGGATGACGAGGACCTCGAGGACGAGCCCGACGCGGGGGTCGACGGGGGCCACGACGACGACTCCGGCTCGGGCTCCCTGCACGACGACGAGGACGACGAGGACGACGAGCAGGGCGGTCCCGGCGGGGACTCCGACGCCTCCGAGCGGGAGGACGAGGACGCCGGCTTCCCGGAGCTCGAACCCCCGTACGTGATCCCCGACGCGCCCGACGAGGGCAGCGCGGCGCGCCCCCACCGGGCCCCGCGGCCGCGCATCATCACCCGCGCCGGCTGGGGCGCCGACGAGAAGCTCCGGGACCGCGGCTTCGTCTACACCAAGACGATCAAGGTGGCCTTCGTGCACCACAGCGCCACCGGCAACAGCTACCGCTGCAAGCAGGCCCCCTCCGTCTTGCGCAGTATCTACCGATACCACGTGAAGAGCAGCGGCTGGCGCGACTTCGGCTACAACTTCGCCGTCGACAAGTGCGGGAACATCTACGAGGGGCGCGCCGGGGGCCCGGCCAAGCCGGTCATGGGCGCCCACACGCTCGGTTTCAACAAGGACAGCATGGGCATCGCGGTCCTCGGAAGCTACAGCACCTCGAATCCGTCCCAAGCCGCGGTCAAGGCCGTGGCGAAGGTCGCAGCCTGGAAGCTAGGACTCCACGGCAGGAACCCGAGCGGCACCATTCAGGTGGTGTCCGGCGGCGGCAACAAGTTCACAAAGGGAACGAAGGTCAGGCTGAAGGTGATCTCCGGTCACCGGGACGGCTACAGCACCGAATGCCCCGGCGCCCGGCTCTACGGCAAGCTCGGCTCCGCCCGTAGCGCCGCGTCCGAACTCCAGGGCCGCTGAACGATCGGCGAGGCCGCGGGCCGGCGGCACCGCGGCGGCCCGGGCCGGGCGCGGGCCGGACCTTCGCGGCTGCATACACTGGCCGCCGACCCGGCGAGCCCCAGCAGGAAGCAGAGACGAAACCTTGGCAGACGCGTCGAATTCGCCCGAAGCGATCCTCCTGGTCGGCGGCAAGGGGACCCGGTTGCGCCCGCTCACGGTGCACACGCCCAAGCCGATGGTCCCGGCGGCCGGCGTCCCGTTCCTCACCCACCAGCTCGCGCGCGCCCGCGCCGCCGGAGTCGAACACATCGTCCTCGCCACCTCGTACCTCGCCGAGGTCTTCGAGCCGTACTTCGGCGACGGCTCGGCGTTCGGCCTGCACCTGGAGTACGTCACCGAGGAGGAGCCGCTGGGCACCGGCGGGGCGATCCGCAACGTCGCCTCCCGGCTGCACTCCGGCCCCGACGACCCGGTGCTGATCTTCAACGGCGACATCCTCACCGGCCTCGACATCCCGGCCCTGGTCCGCACCCACCGCGACAGCGGCGCCGATGTCTCGCTGCACCTGACGCGCGTCACCGACCCGCGCGCCTACGGCCTGGTGCCGACCGACCCCGACGGCCGCGTCACGGCGTTCCTGGAGAAGCCGCAGACCCCCGAGGAGATCGTCACCGACCAGATCAACGCGGGCTGCTACGTCTTCAACCGCTCGGTCATCGACACCATCCCGGCCGGCCGCCCCGTCTCCGTCGAACGCGAGACCTTCCCCGGCCTGCTGGCCGCCGGCGCCCACCTCCAGGGCATGGTCGACTCCACCTACTGGCTCGACCTCGGCACCCCCCAGGCGTTCGTCCGCGGCTCCGCCGACCTGGTGCTGGGCCGCGCCCCGTCCCCGGCCGTCCCCGGCCGCTGCGGCGAGCGACTGGTCCTGGACAGCGCCCGCGTCGCCCGCGACGCCAAGCTGACCGGCGGCACCGTCATCGGCGCCGGCGCCCAGGTGGGCGCCGGGGCGCGCATCGACGGCAGCACGGTGCTGGACGGCGCCGTCGTCGAGGAGGGCGCCCAGGTCCACGACTCCCTCATCGGCGCCCACGCCCGAATCGGCGCGCGCACCGTCCTGCACGGGGCGGTGGTCGGGGACGGCGCCCTGGTCGGCTCCGACAACGAGCTGCGCGACGGGGTACGGGTGTGGTGCGGCGCCGACATCCCGGCCGGCGCGGTCCGCTTCTCCTCGGACCAGTAACCCGACCGGGGACGGCTACATCGCGCGGAAGTCCCGCACCGAGAAGCGCGGCGCGCGGCGCGGCGGCGTCCGCCCGGAGAGCAGGATCAGCCGGGTCGCGCGGTGCCGCTGCCCCGCGTACGGAGCCAGCAGCTCCAGCATCGTGGCGTCGTCCGCGCCCCGCTCGCCGGTGAGCGCGTAGCCGACGATGCGCGGCAGGTGCAGATCGCCCACGGTCACGGCGTCCGGGCTGCCGTTGCTGCGCTGCAGCGTCTCGGCGGCGGTCCACGGCCCGATGCCCGGGATCGCCTGGAGCCGCGCGGCGGCCTCCTCCGTCGCCATGCCGGCCGCCTCCTCCAGCCGCGCCGCCACGCGCGCCGCCCGGACGACCGCCGCCGCCCGCTTGGCGTCGACGCCGGCCCGGTGCCACTCCCAGGACGGCACCAGCGCCCAGCCGCGCGGGTCCGGCATCACCCGCATCCGCTCCGCCTCGCCCGGCCCCGGCGCGGGCTCGCCGAACCGCCACAGCAGCAGCCGCCAACCGCGGTACGCCTCGTCGCTGGTGACCTTCTGCTCCAGGACCGAGGGGATCAGCGACTCCAGCACCAGTCCGGTGCGGCCCAGACGCAGCCCCGGGTTGCGCCGATGCGCCTCGTGCACCAGCCGGTGCCGCGGCACGAACGCGGACGGGTCGTCCTCCGCCCCCAGCAGCGCCGGCAGCCCGTCCAACAGCCACCGCGCCCCGGGCCCCCACGCCTCGCCCAGCACCGCGTCACCCTCGCGGGCGATCCGCAGCGTGCCCGGCCCGTACGGGGTGCGGCTGGCGCGCCACACCGCGCCGTCCGCCGCGACGCGGAACGCCGGGTCGCCGGGCCCGCGCCGCAGCGGCCCCAGCGTCACCCCCAGGTCCAGCGGCCCCTCCGGCGTCCACCGCCGCCGCGTGCCGGTCCCGACGGCCTGGCCACGCGTCGCGGGCACGACGAGCCGGCCACCGCGCACGGTGGTCCGCGTCGTCCGTTCGCCCGACATGGTCCCGTCTCCTTCAGCCCCGCCCTACGAGCCTAGGCCCCTCCGAGAGCGCCCCCGTCGACGAGGGGGTGCCTCTTCGCCCCCTCCCGCCGCGTACGGCTTCCGTGCCGGTGGAGGTACGTCGGGGCGCCCCCGCCACGCGCTGGTGCTCCGCGTGCCCCTCAACCGGCGCTACCGCGCCGGGGGTCGTTTCCCCGCCCACCCGCCCGTTCACCCCAACCCGCGGGGTGAGGCGGGGCCCACGCGGCTTCCGTTCCACGGGGGGTGGGGCTTGGTTGTCGGGGGCACGCCGGGGTGGCCCCGCCACGCGCCGTGCTCCGCGTGCCTCTCGACCGGCGCTACCGCGCCGGGGTCGTTTCCCCGCCCACCCGCCCGGCACCCCGACGCGTGGGGTGGGGCGGGGGCTGTGCGGCTTCCGTTCCACGGGGGGTGGGGCTTGGTTGTCGGGGGCACGCCGGGGTGGTCCCGCCACGCGCCGTGTTCCGCGTGCCCCTTGACCGGCGCTGCCGCGCCGGGGTCGTTTCCCCGCCCACCCGCCCGGCACTCCAACGCGTGGGGTGGGGCGGGGGCTGTGCGGCTTCCGTTCCACGGGGGGTGGGGCTTGGTTGTCGGGGGCACGCCGGGGTGGCCCCGCCACGCGCCGTGTTCCGCGTTGCCCCTTCACCTGCGCTGCCGCGCGTGGGGGCTGTTACCCGCCACCCGGGTGTCTCGGGGTGGTCCCGCCATGTGGCCGTGCTCGGCGTGCCCCTTGACCGGCGCTGCCGCGCCGGGGTCGTTTCCCCGCCCATCCCCGGTATCCCAACGCGTGGTCGGATGCCTGCGGGGGCTGGGGCGGCGGGTGTTTGGGGCGTCGGGGGAGGGGGCGGGGTCGCAGGGGTGGGGGGCTGGACGCTGTCGCATATTTGTGGCGTGAGGCGGGGGTGACTAAATATGCGGTCCAGGTCCCCGGCCCCGGAGACCCCGACCCCCGGCACCACCCACCCACCCCACCACCACGCACCCGCACCCGCACCCGCACCCGCACCACGCGAAACCCGCACCAGCACCAGCACCAGCACCCGCACCAGCACCCGCACCCGCGCCACGCGCACCCGCACCCGCGCCCCGCGCCACCCGCACCCGCGCCACGCGCCACCCGCACCCGCCTCGTGACTAGCGCACCTCGATGAAGGACGAGGCCACCCGGGTCGGCCGAGCGGTCGGCGGGGCCGCCGGGCGGCCGACGGCCACCGCGCCCATCGGGTCCCAGTCGGCCGGCAGCTCCAGCACCTCGCGCACGACATCGCGGCAGAACATCGTCGACGAGACCCAGGCCGAGCCCAGCCCCTCGCCGGCCAGGGCGACCAGCAGGTTCTGCACCCCCGCGCCCGCCGCCACGACGAACATCTCGCGCTCGGCCGCCGCCCGTCGGGCGTCGGGGTACGCATGGGCCCCGTCGGCCACCAGACACGGCACCACCAGATACGGCGCCTTCCGCAGCACGTCGCCGCGCCGCACCCGCCTGGCGACGCGCTCCTCGCTGAGGCCGTCGCCCCGCAGGTCCGCGATCCACGCCTCGCGCATCGCGTCGAGCAGCCGCAGCCGCGACTCGGCCGACTCCAGCAGGACGAAGCGCCACGGGGTCGTGTGGTGCGGCGCGGGCGCGGTGATCGCGGCGGTCACCGCGCGTCGCACGGCGCCCCCGTCGACCGGTTCGTCCGTGAACTCCCGGACCGTGCGCCGCAGCGTGACCGCCTCGCGCACCGCCTCCGAGGTGCCCAGCCGGAACATGTCGTCGGCCGCGTCGCGCGCCAGCTCCCGGGCGCCCCGGGCACTCCCGAGCCCCGCGCCGGCCTCCTCCGACACACCCGACGGATCGGCCACCGCGTCGTCGTACGCCACCACATGCGGCAGCCCGCGGACCACCGCCACCGGCAGCCCGGCCGCCTTGCCCTTCACCAGGTCGCCGGCGGCGGCCAGTTCGTCGGCGGTGGCGATGACGGTGGCGACCAGCGGATTGCCGTGCGCGTCGGTGCCACCGCGCAGATCGTCCAGGACCCGCACGCCCGCCGCGCCGATGGCGACGTCGGTGACCCCCTTGCGCCAGGGCCGCCCGAAGGTGTCGGTGACGATCACGCCGACGTCGACGCCCAGGGACTCCCGCAGCCCCTCCCGGATGCGTCGGGCCGACGCGTCGGGGTCCTCGGGGAGCAACAGAACCGTTCCGGCGGTGGTGTTGGAGGCGTCGACGCCGGCGGCGGCCATGACGAAGCCGAGCCGAGACTCGACGACGCGGAGCGTCCCGCGCCGGGCGACGACGCGGACCGTCTCCGCGTCGATGGCGGCCTCGCGGTCGGCCGCCTCCAGCACCCGGCCCTCCGCCTTGCTGACGATCTTCGAGGTGACCAGCAGCACATCGCCGTGGGCGAGGCCCGGCAGCCCCTCCGCGGTGGCGGCGTCCGCGATGAGCTTGGCGAGGTCGTCGCCGGGGCGCACCTCGGGCACCCCCGGCAGCGCCCAGACCCGGTACGCGGGGATCTCCGGCGCTCCGCTCACGCCCGTACCTCCTCGGCCAGTGCCAGCGCCTGCGCGGCCATCTCCGCGGTGGCGGGCACGTCGGTCATCATCAGCGGCACCGCGCGGCAGCGGATCCCGACGGCCTCGACGTCGGCCACCGCGTCGGCGTCGACGGTGTCCACGAGCCAGCCGTCCAGCAGCCCGGCGCCGTAGTGCCGGGCGACGGCCGCGGCGGTCGACTCCACGCCCACGGCGGCCAGCACCTTGTCGGCCATGCCGCGCACCGGCGCGTCGCCGACGATGGGGGAGAGGCCCACGACCGGCGCGGCCGACTCCGCGACGGCCTCCCGTACGCCCGGCACGGCCAGGATGGTGCCCACGCTGACGACCGGGTTGGACGGCGGGAAGAGCACGGCGTCGGCTTCGGCGATGGCCTCCAGCACGCCCGGCGCGGGCTTGGCCTCCTCGGCGCCGACGGGGATGATCGCGTGCGCGGGGACGGAGGCGCGCAGCCGCACCCAGTACTCCTGGAAGTGCACCGCCTTGCGCCCGCCGCGGCCCTCGGCGGCCTCGCCGTGGGCGTCCGGGTCGTCGATGAGTACATGGGTCTCGACGCGGTCATCGGTCATCGGCAGCAGCCGTACGCCGGGCTGCCACCGCGCGCACAGCGCCTCGGTGACCGCGCTCAGCGGATAGCCCGCGCCGATCATCTGGGTCCGCACGATGTGCGTGGCGAAGTCCCGGTCGCCGAGGCCGAACCACTCGGGGCCCACGCCGTACGCGGCCAGCTCCTCCTTGACCGCGAAGGACTCGTCGGAGCGGCCCCAGCCCTGTTCCTCGTGGATGCCGCCGCCGAGCGTGTACATCACGGTGTCGAGGTCGGGGCAGACCTTCAGACCGAAGAGGTGGATGTCGTCGCCGGTGTTCCCGATGACGGTGATGTCGGCGTCGGGGGCTGCCGACTTGAGACCGCGGAGGAACCGGGCACCGCCGATGCCGCCTGCCAGAACCACAATGCGCATGGCCCACAGTGTGTCAGCCGCGGAGCCTCGCCTTGCGGGCAGTGGCGGGCGACGGCCGTGTCCGGCCGGCGGGCGACGGTCGTGTCCGGCGGTGCCGAGCGCGCCCACGACGCCTGAGGGGCCCCGGCGCCGCGCGGGGTGCGTGGCTTCGGTCAGCCGTTGCCCGGCCCCCACGCCTCCACGGCCGCCGGCGTCGCCTCCGCCGCCGGCACGGCCTCCGTGGGCCGCGCGTGCTGCGTCGGGTGCATCGGCATGTCCGTCAGACCCGGGAAGTAGATGTGCAGGCTGACGGCCGGCTCAAGGGAGTCGTTGGCGATGTCGTGCACATAGCCGGGCGCGAAGACCCGCTGGTTCCCCTCGCTCAGCACGCGCTCGGTGTCGGGCGCGGTGCCGCCGGTGCGCTCGGTCAGCCGGCCGCTGAGGACCGTGAGCAGGCCGGAGGAGGCGCCGTGGTCATGGGCGCCGGTGCTCTGCCCGGGCACCCAGCTGAGGAGCCAGACCTCGTACCCGGGGCCGGTGCGCAGCCGGTGGTACCAGCGGGTGGTCGCGTCGTAGCGGACCAGCGGCTCCCAGCTGTCGCGGTCGGCCGCGATGGAGCGGGCCAGTCCGGCGAAGGCGGCGACGGTGGTGGGGTGGGCGGGCACGGGGGGCAGCAGGTGCGGGATGGCGAGCGGGTCGCCGGCGATCTGGACGTCGCTGTTCATGTGCGGAGGTTCCTCGGCAGGCGCAGGGCACCGTGGCGGTGCGAGAGCGAGAGGCGTGCAGGGCACGAAGGGGCTGGAGCTCAGGGGGCTTGGAGAGCCGGTGTGAGCATCAACAGCTGGAACAGCGACAGCGAGCCTGCACAGCGCAGCGGGACCCGTGGACACGGGTCGGCTGGAGCATGTGGGTCACTGGCATGGGTCCAAGGAGAGCGGGTAGGGGGAGCCGCTGTCAACCTGACGCCCGCTATGTGGGCAATGTTTCACCTCATCCGGTTACTCAGACTGGAGAAAGGTTTGTGCACGGGGCGCAACGGACAGGCGCGCAGCAATCTGCTGAAACCTTCCGGCGACTGCAACGAGATCGACTTCTCTGGCGTCCTCCCACGTGAGGGGCGGTCGCCCCCGGTGCGGGAACGGTCCAGGGGAAGTCGAGGGAAGTGGACACTCGGCCCTGTCTGATTTAGGTCTATTTGAACACTTTCCGCACAACCTTGGTTCCGCAGAGTGAATAAGGGGCTCAATAGCAGATCCCGGCTTGACTGGCCCGGATCGGCACACTTGTAATTTCACTCGTGTCGTTCACGCGCGTCACGGCGGCGATGGCGACACGGGACGCGAAAACAGACGAGGGGCGCACATGACCGAGCTGTTCCAGCAACTGCTGGTCGAAGGGGCGGACGAGGAGCTCGGTTGGCAGGAGCGCGCACTGTGCGCCCAAACCGATCCCGAGTCGTTCTTCCCGGAAAAGGGCGGTTCCACGCGCGAGGCCAAAAAGGTCTGCCTCGCCTGTGAAGTCCGTTCCGAGTGCCTTGAATACGCCCTCGCGAATGATGAACGCTTCGGAATCTGGGGCGGTCTGTCGGAGCGTGAGCGCCGCCGCCTGAAGAAGGCCGCGGTCTAGGACCCCGTCGAGTCCGCCGCCCCGCGGTCACCCCCTCGGGCCACCGTCTCGAATCGTCCGAGCCGACGGGGCCGACATCGGGGCCGACGCCGGGGTCGACATCCGGACCGACAACAGGGCCGTCGTATCGGGCAGCCACCTGAGCCGTCATCCGGGTCGTCATCCGAGCCGTCCATCGAGGCCCTCGGCCTCGGACCACGTGGACCGTACGCGGTCGTCCACCGCCCGCGCCGCCCCGGCGACCTCGCCGTTGGCGCCGCCCCGGCGACTCCACCGCCGGCCTCCATCGCCGGCCACTGCTCCGGCCCCGCTCCAGCCGCGGCCGCGGGCCGCTACCGACCGCTCGTCGCGGGCCCCGCCACCGACCGCCGCCGACCGCTCGTCGAGGGCTCGCCCCGGTCGTCGCCACCCGTCGGAGCCCGCTCGGGCCGCTTCCGGACTGCCCTCGGCCCCGCCGCCGGCACGCCGGACGGGCACGCCGGACGGGCACGCCGGACGGGCACGCCGGACGGGCACGCCGGACGGGCACGCCGGACGGGCCGGACGCGCGACCTCGGCCCGTCGCGGACGTCGCGTCCGCCGCCGGCAAGCTCACCCGCCGCCTCGCGCGGCGCGGGTGCCCCGCCCGCCACCGGCCCCTCATCCGCGGCCGCCGCGCCGACCGCAGGCGCCCTCCCTCCACCGGCCCCTCACCCACGCGCCCACCGCGCGCTTCCCGCCCCAGGGCTCCCCTGGAAGGTCGCCAGGGCGCCTCCGGGCGTGGAGTCCGTCAAGGCCCCGGACTGTCGGGCGGCTCGCCGTCCGAGCCCGTCGGTCGACGCCACGGCACCACGGCGCCGCCACCCCCACAATCCGCCCATAACACACGGCCCACCGCCCGCGCCCGCCCCGCCGGGAGGCGGACCGCTCGGCGCGCAGCCGTTAGTGTGGGGCCCGCCCCGAGGCCATCGCCCGGGTAGCCCGGAACCGCACCCGCCACACCCGCGCGGCACCAGCCGCTCAACACCCGTCAGATCCCCACCCACACCCACCCGCACCCCACCGCACCGCACCCGCACCGCTCCAGCACCGCAGACTCCGGGGGCGCCTCCCGTACCCCCGGCGGAGGGCCCGTACGTCGATGTCCGTGCACAGCCAACCGGCGGCCCCCTACCCGGCCGCGTCCCCCCTGGCGTCACCCCTGTCCGCGCCCGACCAGGCGCCCGCGTATCCACGGCACGTCGTCACGGCGGTACTCGTCGCCCACGACGGCGCCCGCTGGCTGCCCGACGCGCTCTCCGGCCTACTCGGCCAGGAGCGCCCGGTGCAGAACGCCGTCGCCGCCGACACCGGGAGCGGGGACGACTCCGCCCGGCTGCTCGCCGAGGCGCTGGGCCCCGACCGGGTGCTCCACCTCGCGCGGCGCAGCGGCTTCGGCACGGCGGTCGAGGAGGCGGTCCGCGGCGTGCCGGCGCTGGGGCCCGAGGAACTGCCGTACCTCAAGCGCCCCAGCGGTTGGGACCCGGCGAGCCGCACCTGGCGCGACGACTCCTACGACCTGCCCGAACTCCCGCACGGCGAGCCCATCCAGTGGCTGTGGCTGCTGCACGACGACTGCGCCCCCGCCCCCGACGCGCTGGCCGAGCTGCTGCGCGTCGCCGAGGCGGAGCTGACGGCCAACCGCTCCGCCGCCATCATCGGCCCCAAGCTGCGCGGCTGGTACGACGACAGACAGCTGCTCGAAGTCGGCGTCAGCATCGCCCGCAGCGGCCGCCGCTGGACCGGCCTGGAGCGGCGCGAGCAGGACCAGGGACAGCACGACCAGGTGCGCCCGGTGCTCGCCGTCTCCAGCGCCGGCATGCTGATCCGCCGTGACGTGTGGGACGAGCTCGGCGGCTTCGACCCGCGACTGCCGCTGATGCGCGACGACGTCGACCTGTGCTGGCGCGCCCAGGCCGCGGGCCACCAGGTGCTGGTCGCCCCCGACGCGGTGCTGCGACACGCCGAGGCGTCCGCGCGGGAACGCCGCCCCATCGACTGCGTCGGCCGCTCGGCCGGCCCCTCGCCCGACCACCCCGGATCGAAGCGCTTCTCGCTGCGCGGCTCCTCGCCACACCGGGTCGACAAGTCCGGCGCCGTCTACACCCTGCTGGCCAACACCCGCGGCCCGCTGCTGCCGTACGTGCTGCTGCGGGTCGTGCTCGGCACCCTGGTGCGCACCGTCGCCTACCTGGTGGGCAAGGTGCCCGGCCAGGCACTGGACGAGATCGCGGGCCTCTTCCGGGTGCTGCTGCGGCCCGAGCGGCTGCTGGCCGCGCGGCGCCGCCGCGGCCGCCCCGCCGTCGAGGCGAGCGAGCTGCGGCCGCTGTTCCCGCCGCCCGGCGCGACCGTGCGGGCCACCGTGGAGCAGATCGCCGGCAGCGTCGCCGGCCGGTCGGAGCCGGAGCTGGCCGCGGCCGGCCGGCACGGCGCGGTCGAGTCCGGGCCCGGCGGAGAGGACGCCGACTTCCTGGAGGTCGAGCAGTTCGCCCGGCTGAAGCGGATCGCCCGCAAGCCCGGACCGGTGCTCTTCGCCCTCCTGCTGCTCGTCTCCTTCATCGCCTGCCGCGGGCTGATCGGCACCGGGGCGCTCTCCGGCGGCGCCCTGCTGCCGGCCCCCGGCGACGTCTCCGGGCTGTGGGCGCGCTACACGGGCGGCTGGCACCCGGTCGGCCCAGGCACCACCGAGGGCGCCCCGCCCTATCTGGCCGTCCTGGCCGCGCTCGGCACGCTCTTCCTCGGCAGCACCGGCTTCACCCTGACGCTGCTGCTGGTGTGCTCCGTGCCGCTGGCCGGCTTCACCGCCTACTTCGCCTCCCGCCCGCTGGTCGAGTCCCGACTGCTGCGGGCCTGGGGAAGCATCGCGTACGCCTTCCTGCCCGCCGCCACCGGAGCGTTGGCCAGCGGCCGGCTGGGCACCGCCGTGCTCGCCGTGCTGCTGCCGCTGATGGCGCGCGCCGCCGTCGTCGCCAGCGGGCTGGGCGCGAACGGACCGCTCGGAGCGGCGCGCCCGAGCTGGCGCGCCGCCTGGGCGTACGCGCTGCTGCTGACCGTCACCATGGCGTTCACGCCGGTGGTGTGGCTGATGGCCGTGCTGCTCGGCCTCGGCCTGCTCGCCTTCCAGGTGCTGCGGAACCCCGCCCACCTCGTGCCGCACGCGCTGCGTCTCCTGGCCGTCGTCGGCACCCCGCTGCTCATGCTCGCGCCCTGGTCGCTGTCGTTGCTGACCCACCCGGGGCGCTTCCTCGACCAGGCCGGGCTCGACTACGCGGGCGGCTCCGCCGGAGCCCTGGACCTGCTGGCGCTCAGCCCCGGCGGCCCCAAGGCGGGCGGCTCGCTGCTGCTGCTCGGCTTCGTACTGGCCGCGCTCGGCGCCCTGCTGCGCGACGAGCGCCAGCTGGCCATCCGCGCCGCCTGGGCGGTCGCGCTGACCGGACTGCTGTTCGCCGCGCTCACCAACCGCTCCGGCTGGGCCGGGCCGGCGACCCTCGTCTACGGGATCGCGGTGCTCTCCGCCGCCATGGTCGGCGCCGAGGGCGTCCGCGAACGCGTCGCCGCGCGGAGCTTCGGCTGGCGCCAGCCCACCGCGCTGCTGATCGCGGTGGCCTCCGTCGCGGCCCCGCTGCTGGCCGCCCTCGGCTGGATGGCCGGCGGTGCCGACGGGCCGGTGGGACGGCACAGCCCGGTGCAGGTCCCGGAGTTCGTCGCGGCTGAGGCCAGCACCCGCGACCAGGCGCGGACCCTGGTGCTGGACGGCACCGCGGGCCGCGTCGACTACGTCCTGGTGCGCGGCTCCGGCGCCCGGCTCGGCGACGGCGAACTCGCCGTCGCGGGCGGCGCCGACCCGCGGCTGGACGACGTCGTCGCCAACCTCGTCGCCGGCTCCGGCGCCGACCAGACCAGCCAGCTCAGCGGCTACGCGGTGCGCTACGTGCTGGTGCGCGACAGCGCCCCGCGCCGGGTGGGGCGGGTGCTCGACGCCACCCCAGGGCTGGCCCGGCTCAGCCAGCAGAACGGCAGCTCGCTGTGGCAGGTCGAGCAGCGTGTCGCGCGGGTCGCCATCGTCGGCGGCGAGGCCGCCGACGGCGGCTCCGGGGCGGCCGCGCCGGTGCCGGTGGCCGCCGGCCCGGTCGAGGCCCACACCGAGATCCCCGCCGGGGCCGAGGGCCGGCTGCTGCGCATCGCCGACCGGGCCGCGCCCGGCTGGCGGGCCACCCTGGACGGCAAGCCGCTGAAGGCGAAGACCGTGGACGGCTGGGCGCAGGCTTTCGAGCTCCCGGCGGCCGGTGGCCGACTGGACCTCGGCTACGAGACGCCGCTCACGCACACCGCGTGGGTGTGGACGCAGGGCCTGCTGGCGGTGGTGCTGGTGGTGCTCGCCCTGCCCGGACGGCGCCGCGAGATCGACGACGACCTGCCCACCGCCGGGGCCGCCGCCCGGCCCGGCGGCGCCCCGCGGGCGACGATCCCGGCCCAGACGGCCGCGGGGGAGGGCCGCCGGGCGCGGCGGCTCCGCGCGGCCGCGGAGACGACCCAGGGCGACCAGCCCGCGGACCCGCACGGGGCCGGCCCGGACGGCGCCGCCCCGCGCGGCGCGGAGGCGGCGAACGCGGCCCCGCGCGGGGCGAGGGAGCGGCCGGCCGCGCCGGGCGCCGTCCCCCCGCCGCCGGGCGCGCCGCCCACGGCCGGGCAGCCGTACGCCGAGCGGGCCGATGCGGCCTATCCGGACCAGGCGGCCGCGGCGGTCGCCGACCCGTACGCGGCCGCGCCCCAGCAGTCGTACGGCGGGTGGCAGGCGCAGCCGCCGTACCCGGGCTATGACGCCTACCAGGGCGACGGCTACGGCGACGGCGGCTACCCCCAGAGCCCCCCGAACCCCCAGAGCCTCCAGAGCCCCCAGAACGGCTACGCCCAGGGCGGCTACGGCGACGGCGGCTACCCGTACTCGGGCGGCTCCTTCGGGGACGGCTCCGGATACGGCCAGGGCGGGACGGCGTACTCGGACGGCGGCTACCCGGCGCCGCCCGCGGGCCCCCCGCACACCGACATGACGTACGGCGGCGGGGCGGGCGAGCCGCGCCGTGACGGGAGCGAGCAGCAGCGATGAACCGCACCACCCTGTCCCTCATCGCCGGCGTCGTGGCGCTGGCCGCCGTCACCGGGGTCGCCTACGTCACCGAGCCCTCGGACGCGGCCGGGCGGTCGACCGCCGACGCCCCCGCCCGGCTGCCGGTGGAGCGGTCCACCCTGGTCTGCCCCGCGCCGACCTCCTCGGACGTGGGCGAGACCACCTACACCGCCTTCACCCCCACGGCGGACGGCGCGGCGGCGAAGGACCGGGGGCAGAAGCCCGGCACCGCCCAGCTGCTGCCCGCCGCCGCGACCGGCCAGAACCAGGACGACCCGGCCCAGGACGACCCGGCCCAGGACGACCCGGCCCAGGACGACCCGGCCCAGGACGACCCGGCCCAGGACGGCCAGGACAAGGGCGCGCGGAAGGGCGGGGGAGAGCCGGTGGTGCCGCTCAAGGAGCCCGGCCGTCCGGTCACCGCGACCGCCGACGGCTCGGACGCGCCGGCCCTCACCGGCACCGCCGACGGCCGGCTGGCGCCCGGCTGGAGCGTGCAGCAGACCACCGTGGTCGACGCGGGCGTCGGGCGCGGCCTCCAGGGCATCTCGTGCACCGCGCCGGACACCGAGTTCTGGTTCCCCGGCTCCAGCACCGCCACCGACCGGCAGGACTACGTCCACCTGACCAACCCCGACGACGCCACCGCCGTCGTCGACCTGGAGCTGTACGGCCAGGACGGCCGCCTGGAGGCCCCCTCCGGTGAGGCCGTCAACGTCCCGCCGCACTCCACCGTGCCGGTCCTGCTGTCCACCCTGGCCGCCAAGCCGGAGATCAACGTGACGCTGCGGGTGGCGGTGCGCTCCGGCCGGGTGGGCGCCGCGGTGCAGGCGTCCGACACCAACATCGGCGGCGACTGGCTGCCGCCCGCCGCCGACCCGTCCACCTCGCTGGTGCTCCCCGGCATCCCGGAGGACGCCACGGCGGTGCGGCTGGTCGCCTACGCCCCCGGCGGAGAGGACGCCGACCTCAAGGTCCGGCTCGCCGGCCGGTCGGGCACCTTCACCCCGGCCGGGAGCCAGACGCTGCACGTCAAGAGCGGGATGACCGCGGCGCTGGACCTCGGGGACGTCACCAAGGGCGAGCCGGGTTCGCTGCTGCTGTCACCGGAGGGCGACGCGAGCGGAGCCGCGCCGGTGGTGGCGGCCCTGCGGATCACCCGAGGCAAGGGCGCCAAGCAGGAGACGGCGTTCATCCCCGCCACGACCGCCATCGAGCGGCGCGCCAGCGTCGCCGACAACCGCGCCAAGGGCTCCACCCTCTCCCTGGTGGCGCCGGAGGAGGGCGCGCGGGTGCGGGTGACCTCCTCGGCGGGCAGCGAGGGCGGCACGCCGAGCACCAAGGAGATCACCCTCAAGGGCGGCACCACCATGGCCGTGGAGCCGCCCCCGCCGGCCGGCGGCAAGGGGGCGTTCGCCGTCACCGTGGAACGCGTCTCGGGCGGACCGGTCCACGCCGCCCGCACCCTCGCGCTGCCCCAGGACGGCGTGCCGATGTTCACGGTCCAGACGCTCCCCGACGACCGGGGAACGGTGGAGGTGCCCGAGGCCGGCCAGGACATGTCGCTGTTGAACGACTGAGTCAGTCCTGGCCGTACTTGGGGTCCACCGACTCCGGGGCGAGCCCGAGGAACTCGGCGACCTGCTCCACGACCACCTCGTGGACGAGCAGCGCCCGCTCGTCCCGGTTCTTGGTGCGGATCTCGACCGGACGGCGGTAGATCACGATCCGGTGCGGGACGTTGCCGTGGGCGGCGATGAAGCGGCCCAGTGGCACCGTCTCGCCGTCCCAGATCGGGTCGCCGCCGCCGTTCCCGTCCGGGCCGAGGCCGTCGAAGCCGGGGACCGGCACGTCCAGCACCGTGAAGTCGACCTCGGCCAGCCGTGGCCAGCGGCGCTCCAGCCGCTCCGCGGAGTCCTGCACCAGATCGAGGAAGGACTCGGCACGGCTGATCGACAGCGGCACCTGGGGCGGTGCGATCGGTCCGCGCATACCTCTGCCGTGCCGGTCGCGGCGGCGCGGGCGCGGTTCGGATGGGTGAGGAGGTACGGGCCTGGTCATCACTCATGAGGGTAGCCCTCGGGGGCCTTTCGGCACGCGCTTACCGAGCAGCGGCCGCCCCCTCCTCGGCGTGTCGGCGGGTGAGCATTTCAGCCACACTTGGGTGCGAAAACAGACGTCTCCTGATCACTCGATGGTCTGCGTTGTGGCCCGAACGGGACCGGGTGCTGACCGTCGGTCCCCTCCGCCCCAGGCGCCGCATCGGAGACTCCGCGCAGGTCACCCGCGATGTTCGCGTATCGGACGGGAAGGGCGAACCGGGACGACACGGCGGAGTGAGCTGGTGGAGAGTCGTCGCGGCCCGCTCAAGAGTGCGGTACCGTCCAACGTCGTGAGCCCTGTACGTCGCTGTTCGCGCACCGCGTGCGGCCGCCCCGCCGTCGCGACGCTGACGTACGTCTACGCGGATTCGACCGCGGTCCTCGGGCCGCTCGCCACCTACGCCGAGCCCCACTGCTACGACCTGTGCTCGGAGCACTCCGAGCGGCTGACCGCCCCGCGCGGCTGGGAGGTCGTGCGCCTCGCCCTGGACAGCGGCCCGGCCCGGCCCAGCGGAGACGACCTGGAAGCCCTCGCCAACGCCGTGCGCGAGGCCGCCCGGCCGCACGAGCGCGCCGCCGGCGGCGGCCCCGGCCGCCCCGGGAGCGGCGGTGGCCGCGGCGACTCGGTCGAGGTCGCCCGACGTGGCCACCTGCGGGTGCTGCGCTCGCCCGACTCCTGACCGCGCGGCCCGCCGGTTCTGACCGTGCGGCCCGTCGTTCCTGACGGCGTGGCCCGCCGTTGCTGACGGCGCGACCGCCGGGCTCCCGGTCCTCCCGAACGCCTTGTCGGCGGTCGCCGGCGGCCCAGGCCCTTTCGGCCGCTCCCCCGGGGACGGCCGCGCCTTTCGCTCCCCTCCCGTGCGGGTAGGTTTGGGGGCCCGTAAGAACTCCAGAAGGGTCTGGCCGTGCCCGACTTGTCGCAGATCGTGAAGGCGTACGACGTACGCGGAGTGGTCCCGGACCAGTGGGACGAGTCGCTCGCCGAACTCTTCGGTGCCGCCTTCGCCCGGGTGACCGAGGCGCGCGCCATCGTGGTCGGCCACGACATGCGCCCCTCCTCGCCCGGCCTGTCGCGCGCCTTCGCGCGGGGCGCCGCCGCGGCCGGCGCCGACGTCACCGAGATCGGTCTGTGCTCCACGGACCAGCTCTACTTCGCCAGCGGACAGCTCGACCTGCCCGGCGCGATGTTCACCGCGAGCCACAACCCGGCCCAGTACAACGGCATCAAGATGTGCCGCGCGGGCGCCGCGCCCGTCGGCCAGGACACCGGGCTGACCGAGATCCGGGAGCTCGTGGAGGGCTGGGCGGAGAGCGCGGCGCCCGAGCCCGCCGCCACCCCCGGCACCCTCACCCAGCGGGACGTGCTCGCCGACTACGCCGCCCATCTGCGCACCCTGGTCGACCTGAGCGCCATCCGGCCGCTCAAGGTCGTCGTGGACGCCGGCAACGGCATGGGCGGGCACACCGTCCCGACCGTCTTCGAGGGGCTGCCGCTGGAGTTGGACGCGCTCTACTTCGAGCTCGACGGCACCTTCCCCAACCACGAGGCCAACCCTCTCGACCCGAAGAACCTGGTCGACCTCCAGGCCCGGGTCCGCGAGACCGGCGCCGACATCGGCCTGGCCTTCGACGGCGACGCCGACCGCTGCTTCGTGGTGGACGAGCGCGGCGAGCCGGTCTCCCCGTCCGCGATCACCGCCCTGGTCGCCGCCCGCGAGCTGGCCAAGCACCCCGGCGGCACCGTGATCCACAACTGCATCACCTCGTGGTCCGTCCCCGAGGTCGTCCGGGAGCAGGGCGGCACCCCGGTGCGCACCCGCGTCGGCCACTCCTTCATCAAGGCCGAGATGGCCCGCACCGGCGCGATCTTCGGCGGCGAGCACTCCGCGCACTACTACTTCCGCGACTTCTGGAACGCCGACACCGGCATGCTCGCCGCGCTGCACGTCCTCGCCGCCCTCGGCGAACAGGACGGACCGCTGTCCGAGCTGGTCGACCAGTACGACCGCTACGCCGGCTCCGGCGAGATCAACAGCACCGTGGCCGACCAGGCCGACCGCATGGCGGCGGTCCGGGCCGGCTACGCGGACCGCGAGGGCGTCGAGACCGACGACCTGGACGGCCTGACCGTGGCCACCGCCGACTGGTGGTTCAACCTGCGCCCCTCCAACACCGAGCCGCTGCTGCGCCTCAACGTGGAAGCCCGCGACGCGGAGACGGTCGCCCGCGTCCGCGACGAGGTGCTGGCCATCGTCCGAGCCTGACCCGCGTCCGTAGCGTGACCCGCCCCGGGGCCTGATCCACCCCCGGGCCTGGCCTCCCCTGCGGAAGGCTCGGGACCGGGGGCGTCCCGCCCTGTGCCGCGACCCGTCCCAGGCCCCCTCACCGGGCACGGCGTTGACGGCGGCCGGTCGGCGTCCGAGCCCTCACCGGCCGACGGCCGGGGCCGAGCCGGTCCGGTGGGACGACCGCTCCTGGGCGAACCCCGCGCCACGCCCGGGCCCCGTCCGGGGCCGGCGCGGCGTCCGGCGCCGGCGTCACGGTGGTGCCCCGCGCCCCCGGCACGGCGCGGCGGTAGGCTGACGACGCCGTATCCATTCCCGAAGGGACACCCCGCCCATGCCGCTCGAAGCCGGTCTGCTGGAGATCCTCGTCTGCCCGGCGTGCCACGCCCCGCTGCGTGAGGAGACGGGGCCGGACCACCCCGAGCTGGTGTGCACCGGATCCGGCTGCGGCCTGGCGTACCCGGTCAAGGACGAGATCCCGGTGCTGCTCGTCGACGAGGCGCGCCGCCCCGCCTGACCCCGGGCCCGGCGCGGGACGCGCCGGAAGGGGGAAGCCGGGCCGGCCCCGGCGGGTTAGAGCTAGAAGAGAAGCACATCAGCGCGCGGCGCCAGGCGGCACCGCGCGAGGCAGCAGCAAACGCCCGCCCACGGCGATCGGAGGCCGAAGCCCGATGCTCGACGAATCCCTCCTCGACGCCCCCGAAGCCCTGGCCCGCGCGGACACCCGCGGACTGCTGCGCGGAGCCGCCGAATCCGGCGCCAGGGTCCGCACCGCCGCTCGGCACGCCGCCGACGTCGGGATCGGGCAGCTCAAACCCGACGGGCGGCCGCGCGCCGTGCTGGTCGCCGGCCCCGGAGCCGCCGGCAGCTGCACCGCCGACGTGCTGGCCGCGCTCAGCGGCAGCCACTGCCCGATCAGCCTGATCGCGCCCACGGGCGTCGCGCCCGCCCCCGGCGCGCTGCGCTGGACCCTGCCCGGCTGGGCCGGGCCGCTCGACCTGGTGCTGCTGGTCTCCCCGGACGGCACCGAACCCGGGCTGCCGCTGCTGGTGGAGCAGGCGTACCGCAGGGGTTGCTCCCTCGTCGCCGTCGCGCCCGCCGGCTCCCCGCTCACCGAGGCCGTGAGCCAGGCGCGCGGACTCACCGTCCCGCTGGCCACCGCCCCCTACGACACCGCCGCCTACGGCACCGCGCCCTACGACCCCGCCCACGGCCCCGCCCCGGTCGGCGCCGCCGGCGCCTCCCCCGACAGCCTGTACGGGCCGTACGACACCGGCGCGCTCAGCTCCGGGGTCGGCGGCGCGCACAGCGCCGAGACCACCGCCCGGCACACCGAGCCACTGGGCACCGCGCCCGGCGAGACCACCGGCCCCGCCCTTCCCGGCACCCTGTGGGCCCTGCTCACCCCGCTGCTCGCCCTCGTCGACCGGATCGGCCTGATCGCCGCCCCGCCCTCGGTGCTGGACCAGGTCGCCGACCGGCTGGACCGGGTCGCCGAGCGCTGCGGCCCCGCCATCGCCACCTACACCAACCCCGCCAAGACCCTCGCCGCCGAACTGGCCGGGGCGCTGCCGCTGGTGTGGACCGAGGGGCCCGTCGCCGGCGCCGCCGGACGACGGTTCGCCGGGCTGCTCGCCGCGGTGGCCGGGCGCCCCGCCCTCACCGGCGAGCTGCCCGGGGCGATCGCCGCCCACGGCGCCCTGCTGACCTCGGCCTTCGCCGGCGGCGGCAACCCGGACGACTTCTTCCGCGACCGGGTCGAGGAGCCGGAGGCGCTACGCGCCCGCATCGTGCTGCTCCGCGACGACCAGGAGACCCCGACCTCCGCCGCGCCGACCTCCCGCGAGTTCGCCCTCGCCCACGACACCGCGATCAGCGAGCTCGAACCCGCCGACGGCAGCCCGCTCGAGAAGGCCGCCGAACTGCTCGCCATCACGGATTTCGCCGCCGTTTACCTGGCGCTCGCCTCCGCCGAGAGATCATGAGCCGGTGGCGGGCGGCCGCACCCGGTGCCGGAGTTCCACCCTCGGCAGCGGGCACTCGGCGCCGGTGACGGGCGTGCCGAACCGGGAGCGGACGTCCACCCGCCGCCGACGCCTCGCGTCCCGCCGCCCGGGCCGGCCCCGCCCACCAGCACCGACACCCAGCAGCCAGGACAGTCAGGAACGCTCCATGGATCGCCTCACCAACACCGTGCGCCCCTACGCGTGGGGCTCGACCACCGCCCTCCCCGAACTCCTCGGCCAGGAGCCGACCGGCGAACCGCAGGCCGAACTGTGGATGGGCGCACACCCCGGGGCGCCGTCCCGCATCGACCGCGGAGCCGGCCCCACCGCGCTCTCCGACGTCATCGCCGCCGACCCGGAGGGCGAGCTGGGCACCGCCGCGGTCCGACGCTTCGGCCCCCGGCTGCCCTTCCTGTTCAAGGTGCTCGCCGCCGGCTCCCCGCTCTCCCTCCAGGTCCATCCCGACCTCGACCAGGCCCGGGCCGGGTTCGCCGACGAGGAGGAGCGCGGCGTCCCCCTTGACGCCCCGCACCGCAACTACAAGGACGTCAACCACAAGCCCGAACTCATCTGCGCGCTCACCCCGTTCGAGGGGCTGTGCGGCTTCCGGGCCCCCGACGAGACGGCCGAGCTGATCGCCGCCCTCCAGGTCGACTCCCTCAAGCCGTTCGTCGACATCCTGCACGCCCACCCCGAGTCCTCCGCGCTGCGCGAAGTCCTCACCGCCGTCCTCTCCGCCGAACACGACGCCATGGCCGAGACCGTGGAGGCGGCCGCCCACGCGGCCGAGCGGCTCGCCGCCCTCGGGGGACCCCACGCCGACGCCTACGCCGCGTACGCCTCCCTCGCCCGCCACTTTCCCGGCGACCCCGGCGTCATCGCCGCCATGCTCCTCAACCATGTGCGGCTGCAGCCCGGCGAGGCGCTCTACCTCGGCGCCGGCGTCCCCCACGCCTACCTCGACGGCCTCGGCGTCGAGATCATGGCCAACTCCGACAACGTGCTGCGCTGCGGACTGACCCCCAAGCACGTCGACATCCCCGAACTGCTCCGCGTCGTCCGCTTCGAGCCCGGCGCCCCCGGCGTGCTGCGCCCCGAGGCCGACGCCGGCGAGGAGGAGGTGTACGCCACCCCGATCGACGAGTTCCGGCTCTCCCGCCTCGTCCTCGCCGAGGGCGCCGCCGCCCACCCGCTGCCGGCCGGCGGAGCGCAGATCCTGCTCTGCACGGCCGGCGAGGTCGTGCTGCGCTCCCTCGACGACAGCGCGCCCGAACTGCGCCTGACGCGTGGGCAGTCGGCGTACGCCGCCGCCGGCGAGCGCGTCGCCGCCGCGGCCGGCGGCCCCGGCGGCGGCACGCTGTTCCGGGCCACCGTCGCCGGCTCCGTCTCGGACTGATCCGGGGCGCTCCGGCGATGCTGCAACAATGTCCCGCCGTACAGCGGTAAAGCGACAGCAAAGATCCAAGGCTGGAAGGGACATCCGACACCCATGAGTGCATCAGGCGGAACCAAGGCGATCGTCGCCGCGCTGGGCGCCAACCTGGCCATCGCCGTAGCCAAGTTCGTGGCGTTCGCCTTCAGCGGCTCGTCGTCGATGCTCGCCGAAGGCGTGCACTCGGTCGCGGACTCCGGCAACCAGGCCCTGCTGCTGGTCGGCGGTAAGAAGGCGAAGAAGGCGGCGACCGAGGAGCACCCCTTCGGCTACGGCCGCGAGCGGTACATCTACGGATTCCTCGTCTCCATCGTGCTCTTCACCATCGGCGGCGTCTTCGCGCTGTACGAGGGCTACGAGAAGATCAAGCACCCGCACGAGATCGAGCACTGGTACTGGCCGGTCGGCGTGCTGGTCTTCGCGATCATCGCCGAGACCTTCTCCTTCCGCACCGCCATCAAGGAGTCCAACGAGGTTCGCGGCGGGCTGACCTGGTCGCAGTTCGTCCGCCGCGCCAAGGCCCCGGAGCTGCCGGTCGTCCTCCTGGAGGACCTCGGCGCCCTCGTCGGCCTGATCCTCGCCCTCGGCGGCGTCGGCCTCGCGCTCCTCACCGGCGACGGCGTCTGGGACGGCATCGGCACCCTCTGCATCGGCACCCTGCTGGTCCTGATCGCCCTCGTGCTGGCCGCCGAGACCAAGTCCCTGCTGCTGGGCGAGGCGGCCGACGTCGATCAGGTCGCCAAGATCCGCGAGGCGGTCGTCGACGGGGAGACCGTCACCCGCCTCATCCACATGCGCACGCTGCACCTGGGCCCGGAGGAGCTCCTGGTCGCCGCGAAGATCGCGGTTCCGCAGGAGGAGACGGCCGCCGACGTCGCCCGCGCCATCGACGCCGCCGAGGCCCGCATCCGCGCCGCCGTCCCGATCGCCCGGGTGATCTACCTCGAACCCGACGTGTACCGCGCCGAGGCGGCCGGCGCCGGCGCCGACCCGGCCGCGACGCCGGACGGGTCGGGCGCGGACCACTGACGCCGTAGGCCGAGCGAGCCAGGGGAAGGGGGTACGGGGCACGCGCCCCGTACCCCCTTCCCGTCGCGTCGGCCCGCGCCGAGGTCGCCCACCGGAGCCGACCCCCGGCCGCCCCACCGGCCGACGGTCAGCCGATCTCGCCCAGCACCCGCAGGATCGCCGCCTCGTCGGCCGCCTCCAGCAGCCGCCCCCGGAACCCGGGATCCATCAACCCGCGCGACAGCAGCGCCAGGATCCGCAGATGCTCATCGCCCGCGGCGGCCTCCGGCACCGCGATCATGAAGACCAACCGGGCCCGGGTCCCGTCCAGCGACTCCCACTCGACGCCCTCCGCCGAGCGGGCGAACCCGACGACGGGCGCGGAGACCGCGTCCGTCTTGGCATGCGGGATGGCGATCCCCTCGCCGAGCCCGGTGGTGCCCCGCGCCTCCCGGGCGAACGCCACCCGGACCAGCTCGTCGACGTCCGCGACCCGGCCGCTCGCGGCCAGCAACTCCGCCATCTCCCGGATGGCCGCGTCCCTGTCGTCCGCCACCAGCTCCTTCTTCACGGTCCGCGCCGTGAGATACCCGGACAGCACCTCGGCCTCGGGCCCGGAGCCGCCCCCCGGCACCGTCGCCCCGGCCTCCGCGGCCGAGTGGCCGGGGTCCGCTTCGGCGCCGCTCCCGCTCCCGCCGCCGACACCCACACCGCCACCGCCACCGTCACCGTCACCGTCACGGCCACGGTCACCGGCGGTCGCCCGGGGCGCGCCCACACCCGCGAACGCGGGCTCGCGCACCGCCGCGCCGCGGGCCGTGCCCGCCCCCGACCGCTCCCGCGGCCGTTCCCCCGCGCGACGCCCGCCGCCGAGGGACAGCAGCGTCACCGTCGTCAGCGCGGTGACCCCCGTCCCCACCGCGACCGCGACGAAGAACATCGGCACCCCGCCGACCGCCCCGAGCAGCGCCACGATCGGCCCGCCGTGCGGCACACTGCCCTCGACCGCCGCCAGCCCCGCGACCGCCCCCGCGGCCGCGCCACCGAGCATGTTCGCGGGGATGACCCGCGCGGGACGCGCCGCCGCGAACGGGATGGCGCCCTCGGTGATCCCGAAGAAGCCCATGAAGAGGGCGGCCAGCCCGGTCTCGCGCTCCTGGTCGGAGTAGAGCCGGCGGCGGAGCAGCGTGGCCAGCCCCTGCCCCAGCGGGGGCACCGGGATCGCGGCCGCGCAGACACCCATGACCTCGGGGTTCTTCGAGATCAGACCGGCACCGAAGAGGAACGCGGTCTTGTTGACCGGGCCGCCCATGTCGAAGGCGATCATCAGTCCGAGGATGACGCCGAGCAGCGCCGCGCTGGTGCCGGTCAGACCCCCGAGCCAGTCCGTGAGGTGCTCGAAGACCCAGGAGACGGGCTCGCCCAGGACGTAGACGAAGAACAGACCCAGCGCGGAGGTCGCCAGGATCGGGATCACGATGATCGGCATGATCGGCTGGACGAACCGGGGGACCCGGACCTTCTTGATCCACAGCACCAGATAACCGGCGAGGAAGCCGGTCACGATGGCGCCGATGAACCCGGCCCCCGCCTCGCTGTCGTACAGCTCGCCGTGGGCCGCGATCCAGCCGCCGACCATGCCGGGCACCAGCGCCGGCCGGTCCGCGATGGCGTAGGCGATATAGCCGGAGAGGATCGGGACCATCAGCTGGAAGCCGACGACGCCGATGTCGTTGACCGACTTCCACACCGAGTCGTGCGGGATGACGATCCCCTCGGGGGTCGTATGGCCGCCCAGCGCGAGCGAGACCGCGATCAGCAGGCCGCCGACCACCACGAACGGGATCATGTACGAGACGCCGTTCATCAGCGCCTTGTAGGTGACGCCGCGCCCCGAGCCGCCGCCGTGCCGGCCGGCGCTCGCGCCCGGGCCGGCGCCGGGTTCCGTCGCGTTCGACGTACCGCCGTCGCCCCCGTACACCGGGGCCGTCCGCGCCCGCTCGATCAGCTCCTCCGGATGGTGGACGCCCTCCGCCACACCGACCGCGAGCACCCGCTTGCCCACGAACCGACTGAGGTCGACGTCCTTGTCCGCGGCGACGATGATCGCGTCGGCCTCTCTGACATCGTTGTCAGACAGGACGTTCTCGGCCCCGATCGAGCCCTGTGTCTCCACCGTGATGCGATGGCCGAAAGCCTCCGCCGCCTGGGCCAGCTTCTCGGCGGCCATGTAGGTGTGCGCGATGCCGGTGGGACAGGCGGTCACCGCCAGCAGCCTGAGCCGTGGCCCGCTGGCCCCCACGCCCTCGGGGGGATCGGCTGGACTGGTCACGTCGTTCTCCTCACACATCAGCGAGCGTGGGGCGCCTGTGTACGCGCCACGCTGGGCCGCATCCTGCAACACGCCCGCGGGACGACGGAAGCGTTCGGACAACCGTCTGCCCCGACCCCCCTGGAGCCCGCCATTCCGGCCGAAGTAGGCCCCCACGGGCTGGGGATCACTGGGCCGATCGGTGTAGATTCGTGACCGAGCCAGACGTCGCTGCTGATGGCGGTCGGGCGGTCCGCCCCGTGGATCGGCCGAGGGAGAGAGGGCCTCCGACGGACTGCGCTGCGAGCAGAGGGGCCGTACGCGTGTCGTGCGGCCGGGCCGTGCGCGACGCGTACGGCGGGGCCGTGCGCCAAGCGTGCGGCCGCGCCGTGTGTCACGTGTGCGGTGAGCCGTACCCGCGCCCGCCCCGGCCCATCCGGCCCGGGACCGGACGACGGGTCCGGTGCGTCTCTGCCGCATGCCCAGCCGAACCACTCTCGCTCAGACGACGCCCCATGGAGGACACCCCATGACGACCACCGCCGCCACCGGCCAGGACTTCAAGGTCGCCGACCTGTCCCTGGCCGCCTTCGGCCGCAAGGAGATCACCCTCGCCGAGCACGAGATGCCCGGCCTGATGGCGATCCGTGCCGAGTACGCCGCCGCCCAGCCGCTCGCCGGCGCCCGCGTCACCGGCTCGCTGCACATGACGGTGCAGACCGCCGTCCTCATCGAGACCCTGGTCGCCCTCGGCGCCGAGGTGCGCTGGGCGTCCTGCAACATCTTCTCCACCCAGGACCACGCGGCCGCCGCCGTCGCCGTCGGCCCGAACGGCACCCCGGAGAACCCGCAGGGCGTTCCGGTCTTCGCCTGGAAGGGCGAGACCCTGGAGGAGTACTGGTGGTGCACCGAGCAGGCGCTGACCTGGCCGGGCACCGAGACCGGCGGCCCGAACATGATCCTGGACGACGGCGGTGACGCGACCCTCCTCGTCCACAAGGGCGTCGAGTACGAGAAGGCCGGTGCCGCCCCGGCGGTGGAGACCGCCGAGAACGACGAGCACCGGATCATCCTGGAGGTGCTCAACCGCACCCTCGCCGAGGACCCGCAGAAGTGGACCCGGCTCTCCTCCGAGATCCGCGGCGTGACCGAGGAGACCACCACCGGCGTCCACCGCCTCTACGAGATGCACCGGGACGGCACGCTGCTCTTCCCGGCGATCAACGTCAACGACTCCGTCACCAAGTCGAAGTTCGACAACAAGTACGGCTGCCGCCACTCCCTCATCGACGGCATCAACCGCGCCACCGACGTGCTGATCGGCGGCAAGGTCGCGGTCGTCTGCGGCTACGGCGACGTGGGCAAGGGCTGCGCCGAGTCGCTGCGCGGCCAGGGCGCCCGCGTGATCGTCACCGAGATCGACCCCATCTGCGCCCTCCAGGCCGCGATGGACGGCTACCAGGTCGCCACCCTGGACGACGTGGTCGAGATCGCCGACATCTTCGTCACCACCACCGGCAACAAGGACATCATCATGGCCGCCGACATGGCCAAGATGAAGCACCAGGCGATCGTCGGGAACATCGGCCACTTCGACAACGAGATCGACATGGCCGGCCTCGCCGCCATCCCCGGCATCGTGAAGGACGAGGTCAAGCCGCAGGTTCACACCTGGACCTTCCCCGACGGCAAGGCGATCATCGTGCTGTCCGAGGGCCGCCTGCTGAACCTGGGCAACGCCACCGGTCACCCGTCGTTCGTGATGTCCAACTCCTTCGCGAACCAGACCATCGCCCAGATCGAGCTCTTCACCAAGCCGGAGTCCTACCCGACCGACGTCTACGTGCTGCCCAAGCACCTGGACGAGAAGGTCGCCCGCCTCCACCTGGACGCGCTCGGCGTCAAGCTGACCACGCTCCGGCCGGAGCAGGCCGCCTACATCGGCGTGCCGGTCGAGGGCCCGTACAAGCCGGACCACTACCGCTACTGATCGCTTCTCGCCACACCGATCGCTCCTGATCCACGTGGCTCGGTGACAGGCCCTCGCTCTCCCGGCGGGGGCCTGTCCCGTCTTCACCGTCAAGGACCCACCATGCCCCGCGGCCGCTACTCGCTCCACGACCCGCACGACCACACCCCGCTCGGCGAAGAGCACTTCCACTGCGCCACGGGCCCGTCCGGCTGGCGCTACGTCTCCCAGATCACTACCCCCGACGGCGAGCACGCCGGCTCGGTGGATCTCACTCTGGACGAGCTGGGCCGCCCGCTGCGGATGGAGCTGCACGCGGGGGGCTGGCAGGTCCGCGGCGCCGCGCTGGACGGGGTCACCTGGGTCCGCACCGACCCCGGCGGCACCCATGCCACGGAGGGCAATGTGCCCGCGCACGCCTTCACCGGCGCCTCGCCCGCCTTCCTGGTCGCCACCGCCCGACTGCTGCGGCTCACCCCGGGCGCCCCCGCGACCCGGGTCCGGCTGGTCGCCCTCACCGCTCCGGTGCTGGCCCCGCGCACCCTCGACCAGTCCTGGGCGCTGCTCGACAGAACGGCGCACGCCACCGACAGCGGCCCGCTGACGGTGGACGAGTACCAGGTCGGAGACGTGGACACGGGCGAGGCGCACACCGTCCACATCGCGGGTGACGTGGTGCTCTCCGCCCCCGGCATCGAGCTGGAGGACCTGGAGAGCCCGCCCTCCGCACTCTCCTGACCGGCCCGAACGTGCCCCCGGCCGCTCGTCGCGACGCCCGGACCGGGCGACGCCGACGCACCCGCGCACGGATCCGCCGGGGGCACGCCGGCCGCGCGATGTGCATGGACCCCCTCTGACCTGGTACTGTCCTCTTCGCCCCGCGAGACCTGTTGACACAGGTGGAGCAGGGAGGTAGATTCAAGCAGTTGCCAGGAACTGGACACCGTCCAGGGGCGGCGGTTAGTATCTACGTCGCTCGACTGGGAAATTGAATTCCGGCGAGCAGCTTCGAATTCTTCGGAAGCGCAAGGCCGATTAGATCGGCCGGGCCGGTTCTGATAAAGTCGAAACAGCCGAAAGGCAAAGGCCACTCCAGCGGCCAACCGGAAACGAATTCGGACCGGAAACGGAACGAAAAAGAATCTGGTAAGGTTGGAAACACCGAAGGGAAGCGCCCGGAGGGCCCGGTGAAACGGGACCGAAGGAAGCGTCCGT
>NZ_NISY01000021.1 GCF_007595705.1 Streptomyces sp. SAJ15
ACCGAACCCGGAAGCTAAGCCTTTCAGCGCCGATGGTACTGCAGGGGGGACCCTGTGGGAGAGTAGGACGCCGCCGAACAAATTTTGAAAAAAGCTCTGTCCCCGGTATTCACCGGGGACAGAGCTTTTTTGCGTTTACCGGTCCTTTCTCGCTGCGAGGGTGAATGAGGGCGAGTGCGTACGCGTGCTCTGTCGGAGTCGAAGCCGGGGCGGTAGCTGGTGGCTGGTATCTGGCGACCAGCCTCCGTCGGCTATCGCGCGAGCGTCTTGTGGGCGTCGGGCCAGCGGGTGCGGGCCTGCTCCTGGGAACGCATCAGGGCCAGCGTCAGCAGGCCCTGGGAACCGCCCGCGGTCAGCAGATCCGGCAGGGCCGGGATGGGCGCCACCGCGGCCACATCGTCCAGGACCAGCGTGAGTGGTGGGTCGAGCCGACCGGAGGATGACCGTTCGGCCATGCGCCGGCCGCGCTCGACCACGCTCGATGCGAGTGCGGTGAGCAGCGGCATCGCACCCGGGTGGGTCCGTGGATCCTCGATGGATTCACCCACCACGTAGAGCGTTCCCCCCTCGGTGATGAATGACTCCAGCGCCAGCCCATCGGCTCTGCCGGGGTTGCAGGCGTCCCGGATGTGAATGGAGGAGAGCGCGCCCAGAGCACGGGCCGTCAGCTCCTGTGCCATGTCGCGTCGTTCGGGGTGGGCCGTCAGCGTGGCCTCCAGCTCCCCGGCCGTGCCGCCCGCCGCCTTCGGGTGTGTACGCAGGATCCGTACCGGCTCATGAGCCGCGTTGCCCTGCGCCCACCGGTGCACCTGGCGGAAGGGCCGGCCGTCCACCGCGGCGGCGTGCAGCCAGCAGCGCAGCAGCGTCTCCGCGGCCTCAGCCGTGGGCCGGTCCAGCGCGTGCCCGGGCCGCACGGGGGCCAGCAGTGCCGCCGCGCGGGCCGCGGCGACCTCCCGGGCGGCGCACCCCGCCGCCGGGTTCCAGCGGAGCCTGGCGGGAGTGTCGAGGAGATGCGAGGGGTCGAAGACGTGCACCGGGCCCAGCTTCGCGCGGGCGTCCTTGGTGGTCTTCCAGAGTTCCGGGTCGCTGGTGACGGCGAGGACGGGGCCCTCGGCGTCCAGTACGGCGCGTACGGCGGCGTCTCCACGCTGGGTGCCGTAGATGAGGCGCGGAAGGGCCGCTTCGGACGCGGTGAACGCCGCTCCGCGCGGAGTGGGCACCGGACCGGTGTCGACACCGGCGGCCTGAGGACCCGACACATGTGGTCCCGACATGTGATGCCCTGACACATGAGGTGCCGGCACATGGGATCCCGTCATAGGGGGACTCGGGACGTGGGCTCCGGCGACGGGCGGGGCATCCGGAACCGGGGCCGTCAGCGGGCCTGTCGCGGCCTCTGAGGGGACGGAGGCGCCGTTGCTCGGCGCGGGTCGGCCGAGGGCCGCCGGATCGCCTTCGTAGGCGCTCAGGCCCTGGGGAAGCCCCGGAACGCCCGGCCCCGAGGGAGGGCCCGCTGCCCCGGGGGCCACCGCGCCCGCGACGTGGGGCTGTCCGGGGGCGCTGGGGCTCGGGATGGTGCCCGGAGGGGCCGCGTCGCCGCGGCCGAAGACGAAGGCGGTGTCCGCGTCGCGCGTCGCGGGGGGCGACGGCGTGGGCCGCGGGGCCGAGCGCGGGTCCGGGGCGGCCGGGAGCCGCCACCCGCCCGCCCCCATGCCGTCGCCGTCCGCACCCATGGCGTCCGCCGCGCCCGAGCCCATGCCCGTCGCCGGGCCCGCGCGGTGCGGATCCGTACCCGCGGCCTCCGCGGGGACCGCGCCCTTGAGGCGCTCGGCGCGGCGGCGGGCGCGCACCAGCCGGTAGCGCGTCGCCGTACCGATCACGAAGACGGCGAGGACGAACAGCACCATCAGCTCGCCGATGAGGATCCCCCAGAACAGCCCGTAACCGGACAGCTGGTCCGGCGGGGTGTCCGGCCAGGCGGTCGGCAGGTCCTGTGGCTCGCCGACCAGGTGTCGTAGTGCCATGGGCGTGCGCAGGAAGCTGACGTTCCGCGGCCAGGAGCCGTGGGCGAGCAGGGCCGAGAGCCCGGTCGCGGACCACACCAGCAGCGTCAGCCCGAGCAGCAAGCCGAGCACGCCGACCAGCAGGCCGTCCGGGATGCCACGCTCCGCCGACCCGCCGCGCCCGCGGGCCCCCGGCCCGCCGCCGTACCCGTCGCCCGGTCCCGGTCGCGCGCTCATGTCACGCCACCGTCGACCCGTACGACGACCCGCCGTACGCCGCGTCGGCGGTCGCCGCCGCCTCCTCGGCCAGGTGTTGCTCCACGGAGGCGGCCGCGCGCTCCTCGGCCTCCGCGTCCGCGCGGGCGGCGAGCTCCAGGGCGAGCCCGTCCTCCGTCATCGCGCGGTCGGTGTAGACGAGGGGCCGTTCCGCCTCGGTGATCAGGTGCTTGACCACTTGGACGTTGCCGTTGACATCCCAGACCGCGATGCCCGGGGTGAGGGTGGGGATGATCTCGACCGCCCAGCGGGGCAGGCCGAGCACGCGTCCGGTGGCGCGGGCCTCGTCCGCCTTCTGGGCGTAGATGGTGCGGGTCGAGGCCATCTTGAGGATCGCCGCGGCCTCCTTGGCGGCGGCGCCGTCGACCACGTCCGAGAGGTGGTGGACGACGGCCACGAACGACAGGCCGAGACGGCGGCCGAACTTCAGCAGCCGCTGGAAGAGCTGGGCGACGAACGGGCTGTTGATGATGTGCCACGCCTCTTCGACCAGGAAGATGCGCTTCTTGCGGTCAGGCCGGATCCAGGTGTGCTCCAGCCAGACGCCGACGATGGCCATGAGGATGGGCATCGCGATCGAGTTGCGGTCGATGTGCGAGAGGTCGAAGACGATCAGGGGCGCTTCGAGGTCGATGCCGGCGGTGGTCGGGCCGTCGAACATGCCGCGCAGGTCGCCGTCGACCAGACGGTCCAGTACCAGGGCGACGTCCAGGCCCCAGGCCCGCACGTCGTCTATGTCGACGTTCATCGACTCGGCCGACTCGGCCTCCGGGTGGCGCAGCTGCTCCACGATGTCGGTGAGGACGGGCTGGCGGTCGACGATGGTCTCGTTGACGTAGGCGTGGGCGACCTTCAGGGCGAAGCCGGAGCGCTCGTCCAGGCCGTGCCCCATGGCGACCTCGATGATCGTACGCAGCAGGGCCAGCTGTCCGGTCGTGGTGATCGACGGGTCGAGCGGGTTGAGCCGGATGCCGCCCTCGCGGGCGGTCATCGGGTCGAGCCGGATGGGGGTTATCCCCAGCTCCTGGGCGATGAGGTTCCACTCGCCGACGCCGTCCTCGCCCTGTGCGTCGAGCACGACGACCTGGCGGTCGCGGAACCGGAGCTGGCGGAGGACGTAGGTCTTCTCCAGGGCCGACTTGCCGTTGCCGGACTCGCCCAGGACCAGCCAGTGCGGGGCGGGCAGCTGCTGCCCGTACAGCTGGAAGGGGTCGTAGATATAGCCCTTACCGGAGTAGACCTCCCGGCCGATGATCACCCCCGAGTCGCCGAGGCCCGGAGCCGCGGTGGGCAGATAGACGGCCTGCGCCTGCCCCGTGGACGTGCGGACCGGCAGCCGTGTCGTCTCCACCTTTCCGAACAGCAGACTGGTGAAGGCGTCGGTGACGGCGCCAATCGGATCGACCACGGCAGAACCCCTCTCGTCCTCTCTACTCTCTCCGGAGCCGCTACCGGCGGATGCCGGTGGCGAACGGCAGGGTGTTCACGAAGGCCCGGTGGTGTTCGCGGTCGCACCACTCCAGCTTCAGATAGCTCTTGCCGGCGGAGGCCCGGATGGTCCGCTTGTCGCGCCCGAGTGCCTCGGGGGAGCGGGCGGAGACGGTGATGTAGCCGACGAGGTTGACGCCGGCGGCGCCGCTGGCGAGGTCCTCGCCGCGCTGGTCGAGCCGGCCGTGGGCGGCGATGTCGCGCGGGTCGACGGTGCGGTTCATCTTCGCCGCGCGGCTGGCCTCGGCCTCGTCGTTGGTCTTCTCGGTCAGCATCCGTTCGATGGCGACCTCGGTCGGCTCCAGGTCCATGCAGACCGCGACGGTGCGGATGACGTCGGGGGTGTGGACGAGCAGGGGCGCCAGGAAGTTGACGCCCACGGGGGTCATGGGCCACTCCTTCACCCACGCGGTGGCGTGGCACCAGGGCTCGCGGGTGCTCGACTCGCGGGTCTTGGCCTGGAGGTACGTCGGCTCCATCGCGTCCAGCTCGGCCGGCCAGGCGTTGCGCTGGGTCATGGCCTGGATGTGGTCGATGGGGTGGTCCGGGTCGTACATGGAGTGGATCAGGGAGGCCAGCCGGCCCTGGCCGAGCGGCTGCCGGACCCGGATGTCGGCCTCGGCGAGCCGGGCGCAGATGTCGGTCAGCTCGCGGGCCATGACCACGGCAAGACCGGCGTCCTTGTCGAGCTTGCGGGTGCCCGCGGTGTGGCGGGCCGCGCGGGCGATGGCCTGCGCCTCGTTGGCGAGCTCGCGGGTGTAGTGCATGCAGGCGACGAGGTAGGCGCGGTGCTGCTCGGAGGAGGTGGAGACCATCGACTGGAGCTGGTCGTAGGAGTCCTTGAGCCAGCCGGGCGCGTCGGGGTCGCCGCGCCGCTCGACGTCCTTGGCGTGCGCGTCGGGGTCGGCCGGGAGCGTACGGGCCAGCATCTGCAGCCGGGTGACGAAGCCGTCCCCGTTGGCGACGTGCTTGAGCAGGGTGCCGAACCGGTCGACCAGGGCCTCCTGGTCCTCGCTGTCGCGCAGGCCCACGCCCGGGCCCTCGATCTCGATGGCGGCGGTGACGGTGCGGCGGTCGGCGTGCAGCAGGACGGCGATCTCGTCCGGGCCGAAGGGGGCGGCGAGCCAGCTGATGCGACCGATGCCGGGCGGCGGGCCGACCTCGATCTCCCGGCCGTCGAAGCGGGTGCCGGCCTCGGCCGCGACCGAGCGGTAGGTGCCGCTCTTGCGGACCGTCCGCTTGTACGAGCGTTTGACTTCGAACCACTTGTAGAAGGTGCGGCCGTTGTACGGCACGTAGACGGCGGCCAGGGCGAGCGTCGGGAAACCGACCAGGGTGACGATGCGCAGGGTGAGCAGCGGCACCAGCAGGCCGCACATCATGCCGATGAACGCGCCGGCGATGATCAGGGTGATCTCGCCGGTCTCGCGGTTCTTGCCGACGATCGCGCTGGGACGGGCGCGACCGATGAGATAGGTACGGCGGGGCGTGATGGGGTGGGACTGGGCCTCAATCGTCAACGCCGGTCACCTCCCGGATGGTTGCTGGTGCGGTTGGACGGGGTGGTGCGGGGGGCGGGGGTGCCGGCGGTGGAGCCGACGCCGGCGCCGCCCGAGCCGGACGTGGAGCCGCCGCCTCCGGAACGGGTGCTGTGGGCGGCGACCCCGCCGGAGACGGGGTTGGCCGGCTTGGGCTGACCACCGCCGCGGGCGCCCCCGCCGGCGTCGCCACCGGTGCCGCGGGCGCTGTGGGTGGTGATGCCCTGCTTCACCAGCGCGGCAGGGGAGCTGACGATCGCCGCGGCCTGGCGCGAGGCCGGGTCGGCGCTGGCGCTGCGGGCCTTGACGATCTCGTCGCCGAAGCCGGGGACGAAGCGGTAGATCATCGCGCTGGCGAAGATGGCCAGGATGATGATCGACAGACCGGAGACGACCGCGGAGAACGCGTCCGGCCCCTCCTCGTCGGCGGACAGCGCGCCGGCCAGGGCGAGTACGACGACGATGACCGGCTTCACCAGGATGACGGCGATCATGATCCCGGCCCAGCGGCGCACATGGCCCCACATGTTCTTGTCGACCAGCCCGGCGTACACGGCGGTGCCCAGCAGCGCCCCCACGTAGAGCAGGGCGGCCCGGATCACCAGCTCCAGGCAGAGCACGCCCGCGGCCAGGATGGTCACCAGCGAGACGACGATCAGCATGATCGGTCCGCCACCGATGTCCTCGTCCTTCTTGAGCGCCTGCGCGAACGAGCCGAAGAAGGCGTCGTTGTCGGCGCCGGTGCCCGAGGCGATGGCGTCGGTGACCGCGTCGGTCGCCGTGACCACCGTGTAGAGGATCAGCGGTGTGAAGGCCGAGGCCAGCACCGTCAGCCACAGGAAGCCGATCGCCTCGCTGATCGCCTCGGTGAAGGGCACGCCACGGATGGCGCGCTTGGCCACGGCGAGCAGCCAGAGGATCAGGGTGAGGATGGTCGAGGCGGCGAAGACCACCGCGTACTGGCGCAGGAACGCTTCGTTGGTGAAGTCGACGCTGGCCGTCTCCTCGACGAGCTTGGAGACCTTGCCCACGATCCACGCGGCGGCGTCGGCACAACCACGGGCCAGGGAGGCGGCGGGGTCGAGGGGGGCGGAGGGGTCCGTCAGATCTGATGGGGAATGATCCCCGTCACCAGGCTTGCAGAGGTCCTTGAACTCTTCGGGGTAGTCCTCACAGTTCTTCCCCGAGGGCCTGGGTGAAGGATCGGCATGCGCCTGAGTCGCCAGCGTCAGCACGGCTGTGTGGGCGGCTGCCAAGACGGTGGCGAACGAGAAGAGGCCACGGCGGTTAACGGGCATACGTGAACCCTCCGAACCCTTGCACGGCATCAGCCATCTCCTCGGCCGAGGAAGCTGCCTGGTCACGGCCGACGGGCGTCGGTCCGTCCTTCTGCGTGACACCGGTGATCTTCCAGTCACCGTTGATCCACTTCAGCTCGAACGTCCTGGTGTACCAGTTCTCGGATACCGGGTTCGTGGAGCCTGTGCCGGCCATCCCGAGAAGAGAGGAGCACCACACGGCAACGCTTGCCGTGTCTCCCTCGAACTTCTCCGCTCTGGCGCCCACTGGCGTGGTGCGTGAGACGAAGGTCATGCCCTCGGGAACATCCCCGTTGGGCTTGAGGCCGACCGCACCGAGGAGATCCTTGTCTGTGTAGACCTTGTCCAGGTCGCTCTGCTTGGTCTCGGCGGTTCCTGGGGCGTAAATGGTTCCCACGATGGCGCGCCGGCTCTCGGTCCGGAACATCTCCGCCGACCCCAGCGCCACCGCGTAGTTCGCCGCCGCGCTCTGGGCGCCTTGCTCCGACTGGGCGAAGCCGGTGGCGATGCCGGTTGCCGTGTCCTTGCCGGAGACGGGTCGTTCCCCCGTGGGGGCCGTCGACTGGGCCTTGGGGTCGCGGCCACCGGAGGAGCCGTCGGAGTCGGAGTCGCCGGAGCCGCCGCCGCGGTTGGCGAAGGCGATGGCGGCGATGAGGAGGACCACCACGCTGACGACGGTGATGAGGTTGCGGCTGGGTTTGGCGGTGCGGGCGCCGCGGCGCGGGGAGCCGAAGGCGTCCGCATCGCCTTCGGGAAGACGGGTACGCGTCAGATGACCGCCGCCGGAGCGGCCGGCGTCGCCGCCGTAGCCGTCGCCGCCGTAGCCGTCGTCGCCGCCGAGACTCATCGCGCGTACGCCCCTTCAGCCGTCACTGTCATGCCGCCCACATATGACGGTAGCGGCGCGGACGGCTGATCGGGGACGACGGTGTGAGTGCACATCAGGCTGACACGACCTCAGCAGGAGGACCGGAGGCGGCGGCCTCGGTGGGGGAGGGGGACCGGTGGGGGTGTGAATGGGGCGGGAGCATGAGCGGGAGGGGCGTCGGGAAGCCGGGCGCCCGTACGCCCAGACGGGTGGCCGGGCGGGTGTCGGGGCGTACGGACGGCGTACCGACGCCGCGCGATGGAGCGGGGTCGAGCGGATCGGACCGGGGGTCAGATGGCCATGCCGTACACGATCGTGAACAGCGTGCCCAGGGATCCGATGATGAACACTCCGGTCAGGCCGGCCACGATCAGACCCTTGCCCTGCTCGGCGCTGAAGGTGTCGCGCAGGGCGGTGGCGCCGATGCGCTGCTTCGCCGCTCCCCAGATGGCGATGCCGAGGCAGAGCAGGATGGAGACCGCCATCACGACCTCGATCATCACCTGAGCCTCGGCGCCCAGCCTCCCGAAGGGGCCCCAGTCTGGGGCGATCCCGCCGATGATGGTCGTGATGTCGCCCTTGTCGGCCGCCAGCAACATTTGAACTCACCGCCCCTTATGGGTCGTTGTGTGCGCCTGCCGTGTGTAACGCACGTTCAGGCTCTATCTTCGCCGACGTTGCCGCTCTCGCATGTCGACTTGACGGCATTTCTTGCCGGATCGGGTCCGTGTTGTAGACCACGCTCGCCCGACTGGGTGCTGGGAGTGTCGACAGGGCGACTTGGCGTCACTCTGTGTATCATGGCCGGTCACGCGCGGCAATCGCCGAGCGGTCGCCGAGCGGTCGGCGGGTAATCGCCGGGCGATCGCCGGCAGTCCGGGCCGGGTAGCGGGCCGCAGGGGCGAAGGGGCGACTTCCGTGGTCTCGCCGTGGGGCACGGCGGCGCCGGGGGCCCCGCCGCCCCGGGTGGCTCCCGGGCCGACTGCCGGGCCTCGGCGACTCCGGGAAGACCGTGTACGTTCGGCGGCTGATGTGGAGTCACGCCGTCCGGTGGCCTGCCGTCCGACGGCTCCGGGGCGTCGACCACCCGGCCGCTCCCGTGCCCGGCCGCTCCCGTGTCCGTGCCCGGCCGCTCCCGTGTCCGTGTCCGACCGTTCCGGTGTCCGTTCACCCGGCCCCGACCTCGGCCCCCTGCCCCTGGCCCGCCCCCGGCGGGTCATTTCGCGCCGTGCATGCGGAAACACGTTCGTAAGGTCGTCGCATGGGGGAGGATTGGCGAGTGCGTAAGGTCTGGCTGGGTGTCAGTGTCGGTGTCGCGCTGTGCGCTTCGTTCGTGGCGCTGCTCGTCATCGGCACCTATGTGGTGGCCGGAAACCTGATGTCCGGTCAGGGGGGCGACACCGTGGGGCTGGCGAAGGGCGCCGTGCCCGCCTCCTACGCCCCGCTGGTGCAGCGCTGGGGGAACCTCTGTCCCGCCATCAACCCGGCACTGCTCGCCGCCCAGCTCTACCAGGAGAGCGGCTGGAACCCCAAGGCGCAGAGCCCGGCGAACGCCAAGGGCATAGCGCAGTTCATCCCCGGCACCTGGGCCGTCCACGGCGTCGACGGCGACAAGGACGGCGACCGCGACATCTGGGACCCCAGGGACGCGATCCCCTCCGCGGCCGCCTACGACTGCTCGCTCGCCAAGTACGTGAAGGACGTTCCGGGCGATCCGACCCACAACATGCTGGCGTCCTACAACGCGGGCGCCTACGCGGTGATCAAGTACTCGGGCGTGCCGCCGTACCGGGAGACGCAGAACTATGTGAAGACGATCACCACCCTCGCCAAGAGCTTCGAGGCTCCGGTGCGGAAGGTGCCGTCCTCGCGGCGGGCCGCCGGGGCGATCTACTTCGCCCAGGACAAGCTGGGCACGGAGTACCTGTGGGGCGGCGACGGCACGCCGGAGGAGGGCGGGAGGTTCGACTGTTCGGGGCTGACCAAGGCGGCCTACCACTCGGTGGGTATCGAGCTGCCTCGCGTCGCCAACGATCAGTGGAACGCCGGTCCGCACCCCAAACGGGATGAGTTGCTCCCCGGTGACCTGGTGTTCTTCGCCTACGACCTCAATGATCCACGCTCGATCCACCACGTGGGGATCTACGTCGGGGGCGGACAGATGATCAACGCGCCCTACACTGGCGCCGTCATCCGTTACGACAAGATCGACACCCCCGACTACATCGGTGCCACGCGGGTGACGGCCGATGGCGCGAAAGCGCTGCCCAAGCCGGACTCAGTGTGAAGCGTTGGCCCTGAGCTGCGACTACGGGTCACCCTTCGATAACGTCCCGGTGATCTTTGGGTGGAGAGTGGAACGCAGAGTGTGATGTGAGCGTTCCCTGGGGGTGAGGTAGCAGCACTACCCAGCGGGGGCCGGCAGCTGCACGAGCGACAGGCAAGAGAAGGGGCCGCGGCATATGGCTGGACTCTCACTGGGGTCCTCCCTGGCGGAGTCAGGGACAGGGTCCAACCCCGACGTCACCCTGCTCTACGACATCAACGGGTTGGCCAAGGACGCCCCGCACTGGTTCGACCGCGTCATGGAGTTCGTGGGCGAGTTCGGCATCATCTTCGGGCTGGCCGTGGTGATGCTCGGCGCCTGGTGGGGCGCGCGCAAGCGGGGCGCTGACGCCCCGAGCGCCGTCGCCGGCCTGGTGTGGGCCCCGCTGGCCGCGGGCGTCGCGCTGATCGCCAACATCCCCATCCGCAACTTCGTGGAGCGCCCCCGGCCCTTCAAGGACCATCAGGGGCTCGAGGTCCTGGTGGCCGGCAAGAGCGACTACTCGTTCGTGAGCGACCACGCCACGCTGGCCATGGCGCTCGCCGTCGGCGTCTTCATGGCCAGCCGGAAGTACGGCCTCGCCGCCATCGGCCTCGCGCTCTTCGAGGGCTTCTGCCGCGTGTACATGGGCGTGCACTACCCGACCGACGTCATCGGCGGCTTCGCCCTCGGCACGGCCGTGGCCCTGCTGCTCGCCCCGCTCGCCATGATGCTGCTGACGCCGCTGGCGACCGCGGTCGCCGGCTCCCCGGTCGGCTGGCTGGTGAGCGCCGCCCCGCGCGGTCGTCCGGGCCACGGGCCCGCCGCCGACCGGCCGGCCATGCCGGGGCCCCGCCGCCGCGGACAGGACGAGGACCTGGCCGCCTGAGCCACACTCCGGTTCGGCCGGACCGGCCCCGTCGGTCGGATCCGCGGCCCGGCCGGCTCGCCCGGTCACGCGGTCCCGGCCCGCCCGCGGACCGCACGGTCGAACGGCCACGAGACCCGGGAACCACGGGAACGGCCCGCCGCTTCACTCAGAAGCGGCGGGCCGTTCCCGTATCCGCGACACCCGCGCCGTAGCCGTAGCCGTACCCGCAGCCGTTGCGCGGCCGCGCGCGGCGGGCGTCCGGCCCCGGCGCGCCGTCTACAGCGCCTGCGGGAAGTCGAAGAGGCGGTGCGGGTCGTACTGCTTCTTCAGCTTCGTCAGCCGGCCCGCGGCGTCCCCGTAGTACGCCTTGCGCCAGTCCTTCAGCCCGGCGTCGGTGTAGTTCTGGTACGCGGCGCCCGAGGCGTACCGGCGCATCGCCGTGTGCGCCCCGTCCAGCCAGGCGGTCTGCGCGCCGCCCGAGCCTCCCGCCGCCCAGGAGGCGGTGTACTGCGCCAGGAAGCGCGAGCGCCGGTGGACGAAGGCGGTGGCCAGCGGGGAGACGCGGTTGACGGCACCGCCCAGCGCGGTGAGCGCGATCGCGACCCCGCCGCCGCCGCTCGTCCGTCGGCCGTACCGCTCGGCCTGGTCGAGCAGCGCCCGGATGCCGGCCGCGCTGAGCGAGCGGTCGAAGAAGTCCGAGCGCGCCGCGTAGGTCTCGCGCTTGAGGACACCGCTCTTGGTGCGGCCGGGCGTCTTGCCGGGCAGATGGCACTGGGTGGTGCTGACGGATCCGCAGCCCGCGTACCGCTCCATGGCGTCCAGGTAGGACCGGCGGCGCAGCGTCACGCTGGAGGCCGGGCCCGGGCCGCCGGCCCGGTCGGCGAGCCGGTCGACGGCGTTCTGCAGCTCGCCGTAGGTGCCCAGCGAGAAGCAGCTCACCGAGACGCGGGGGGTGCTGCCGGGGGTCGCGGAGAGGTGCAGGGCCGACCAGATCTCGTCGGGCTGGCTGGGGCCCCACTCCTGCCAGGCGCGCAGCACGGCCGCCGCCTTCTTCCAGGGCCAGGTGAGGTACGCCGACACGCCGTCGGCCGCCCGGTGGGTGCGGAAGCGCAGCTCGGTCACCACGCCGAAGTTGCCGTTCCCGGCGCCGCGCAGCGCCCAGAACAGATCGGCCTCCCGGTCCTTGGAGACGTCGAGGGTCCGGCCGTCGGCGGTGACGATCCGCGCGCCGGTGAGGCTGTCGGAGGTGAGCCCGTACGCCCGCGACACCACGCCGTGGCCGCCGCCCAGGGTGAGTCCGGAGACTCCCACGGTGGGGCAGGAGCCGGCCGGGATGGTGACGCCGTGCGCCCCGAGCCGGGTGTAGACGTCGATGAGCTTGGCGCCCGCGCCGATGGTCGCGCCGCCGGAGGTGGTGCGGACCGAGGACAGCAGGGAGACGTCGATGACCATCCGCCCGTTTCCGCTGGACCAACCGGCGTAGCTGTGGCCGCCGTTGCGGATCGAGACCCGGGTGCCGTGACGCCGGGCGAAGGCCAGGCACTCGGCGATGTCGGTGCTGTTGGCGACGTACGCGACGGCCGCCGGGCGCAGTCCGTCGAAGCGGGTGTTGTACAGCTGTCGGGCGGTGGCGTAGTCCGCGTCGCCCGGGCGTATCAGCCGGCCCTGGAGGCCCTTGCCGAGGGCCGTCCAGTCCTTGGTGCCCGGCTTGGCCCCACCGGCCGCGCGGGTGCGCAGCGCGGTGGAGCGGAGGTCTGAGGGGTCGGTGGCGGGCGCGGCGCCCGGGCCGCGCCCGGAGGTGGCCGACTCGTCGTCACATCCCGTGGTCCATGCGGCTGCCGCCGCGAGTCCCGTGCTGGCTGCCAGCAGTGTGCGCCTGTCCATAGCGGCCTTCGCCTCCCCGTCCTGTCACGGCTCTGCTTCCCCACTAGCCAGAGGGCTACCGGGGGGCCGCGGTTCCCTCACAGGAGGGGGCGGAACGTGGAGATCCGGGACGCGCGCCCGGGACGGGCCGTACGGGCGCTCAGGCCGGGGTGTGGGAGTCGGCGTCGGCGCGGGCCCGGGATCGCGCCCGCCGTGCGGGGCCGAGCCAGCCGCAGGAGCAGTGGGCCATGGCGAACGCGCCCTTCTCCAGGACGGACGTGTGGTGTTCAGCGAGGCCGGTGTGGTCGGCGTTTCCGGTGTTGCCTGAGTCGCCTTGGTCGAGCACGAGACCACGCTACCTGGCCGTGACGGCCCGCTGGGCCGGGTCGTTGGACACGGTGGGTCTCACGGCAGGGGCGCGTGAGCACGAGCGTGGCCAGGGGGTCGGCGGCCGATGGTGAGACAGCAGCGCGGGCGCGGGTTCGAGGCGCCGGAGCGCGGTGCCTCTCCGGCGGACGGCGGTGTCCGGCGCGGGGCGCTCGCGACCGCGGTGACCGGGAGTCTGATGGCCGGCCTGATGGTGACCTCGGCGGCCTGCTCGGCCGAGACGGTGGTGGTGGACGACCGGCCGGGGGCCCATGGCCACACCGGGAAGCCGGGAAGGCCGGGGGAGTCCGGGGCCGACGCCGGGCCGGGCGCGCTCGGGGCGTCCGGGGAGCGGGAGACGACGACGGCCCGGGGCGAGTTGCGCCGGGCCGCGGACGTGCTGGCCTGGGCCGAGACCTCGCGGGTGCGCACCACCATGGAGACGGCGAGCGGCGGCACCCGGGTCGCGATCCGGGGGAGCGGCCGGTACGACTTCGCCCGCCGGATGGGCCGGCTGCGGGTGGTGCTGCCGAAGGACGCGATGGGGGAGGTCGAGCATGAGCCGATCACCGAGCTGCTGGCGTCGGGCGCGTTGTTCATGCGCAACCGGGGCGCCGGCGTGCCCGCCGGGAAGTGGGTCCGGGTGGACGTCTCGGGCGCCTCGGACGGGAACCTGGTCACCGGCGGGGCGACCGATCCGATGGCCGCCGCCGAACTGCTCCGCGCGGCGCGCCGGGTGACCCTGGTCGGCGAGGAGCGGCTGGACGGCGCCGTGGTGCGGCACTACCGCGGCATCACCGACATCGGCGCCGCGGCGCGGGCCGCCTCCTCCGGGGTGCGGGACGCGCTGGCCGCCGCGGCGAAAGGGTTCGCCGAGGACACGGTGGCGTTCGACGCGTACGTCGACGAGCTGGGGCGGCTGCGGAAGGTGCGGCATCGCTTCACCGTGAGCAAGGGCTGGGGCGACGGCTCCGGCCGACAGGACGTCGTATCGACGGTCGTATCGACGACGGAGCTGTATGACTTCGGGATCGAGGTCGCGGTGCGGCTGCCCGCGCCCGCGGACATCTACACGGGCACGGTCGGACCGCGCCGGGGCTAGCCCCGCGGCGGCGGATTCGGACTCGGCGCCTTGGCAATCGTCTCCGGACCGGCTCTTGAGCAGCGCCCGGTGGGGTAGGGCCGTTCGGATCCCTTCGAAATGGTCCGTCCGTGCCATGCGCGGAGTGTGTACCGATCCCTACGCTGGGAAGCCGCTGCTCGTAGGTGCTCGCGTGTATGCGCAAGAGGAGGTGTGACACGTGGTTGCGCGTCGTGGCTCGGCGGGCCCGGACCCCGTGGCCCTCATCGAGATCGATCTGTACGGCGACCTGATGATCGCCGCATCGAGCGCGGATGAGGACCGGCTCAGTCCGGACCGGATCGACGAGGTTCTCGGGGTGGACGCCGACCGGCCGGACCGATCAGATCCAGCCGCGGAATCCGACCCCCGACAGTAACGTTCCGTAGCCGCGCCGCTGCCGCCGGCCGGCGAGAGGGAAGCCCTGGAGAAAGGGGTCGCGGAGCGCGGGCGCGGCGGGTCGGCGCCGTCCGGCCCGGTCCTCAGGTCCGCAGCAGTCGGGCGATGGCCGCGGTGGCCTCCTCGACCTTGGTGTCGATCTCCTCGCCGCCCTTGACCGCGGCGCTCGCGACGCAGTGCCGCAGGTGCTCTTCGAGCAGCTGGAGGGCGAAGGACTGGAGCGCCTTGGTGCCGGCGGAGACCTGCGTGAGGATGTCGATGCAGTAGACGTCCTCCTCGACCATCCGCTGCAGGCCCCGGATCTGGCCCTCGATCCGGCGCAGTCGCTTGAGGTGCTGGTCCTTCTGCTTGCTGTAGCCGTGCGGACCGAGCGGCCGGCCGGGGGCCGTCGCCTGCTCCTCGTCGTCCGCCGCGCCGGTGCCGGCTGCCATGGTCGTCATCGCGTCCTCCCGTTGCTTTCGCGATACCGCCAGCATACCCCCCGCGGGTATGTGATACCCCATTTGTCCCCTGGCGTCAGGACCCTGTGATGAGCGCGCTGCCTGATAAGCGACACTGGGTGAATGCCGGTTAGCCGTGGCCGGATGATGCGCCTAGCATCAACGAGACCGAATCCGCTGTACCCCGAGGATCCCCAGTGCGCTTTCGTCTGACCCCCAGGGAGACGAGCTTCTACGACATGTTCGCGGCCTCCGCGGACAACATCGTCACGGGCTCGAAGCTCCTGATGGAACTGCTCGGGGCGGACTCCTCCGCTCGGGCCGAGATTGCCGAACGGATGCGGGCCGCGGAGCACGCGGGGGACGACGCGACGCACGCGATCTTCCACCAGCTGAACTCCTCCTTCATCACGCCGTTCGACCGTGAGGACATCTACTCCCTCGCCTCGTCGCTCGACGACATCATGGACGCCATGGAGGAGGCCGTCGACCTGGTGGTTCTCTACCAGGTCGAGGAGCTGCCCAAGGGGGTCGAGCAGCAGATCGAGGTGCTGGCGCGGGCCGCGGAGCTGACCGCCGAGGCCATGCCCAACCTCCGCACGATGACCAACCTCACCGAATACTGGATCGAGGTCAACCGTCTGGAGAACCAGGCGGACCAGATCCACCGCAAGCTGCTGGCGCAACTCTTCAACGGCAAGTACGACGCCATCGAGGTGCTCAAGCTCAAGCAGATCGTGGATGTGCTGGAGGAGGCCGCGGACGCCTTCGAGCACGTGGCGAACACCGTCGAGACCATCGCGGTCAAGGAGTCCTGACCCCCGGCCATGGACACCTTCGCGCTTGTCGTGACCATCGGGGTCGCGCTCTTCTTCACCTACACCAACGGCTTCCACGACTCCGCGAACGCCATCGCGACCTCGGTCTCCACGCGAGCGCTGACCCCGCGGGCCGCGCTGGCGATGGCCGCGGTGATGAACCTCGCGGGTGCCTTCCTGGGCAGCGGCGTCGCCAAGACCGTCAGTGAGGGCCTGATCGAGACGCCGCACGGCGACAAGGGGATGGGCATCCTCTTCGCCGCCCTGGTCGGCGCCATCGCCTGGAACCTGATCACCTGGTACTTCGGCCTGCCCTCGTCCTCCTCGCACGCCCTCTTCGGCGGCATGGTGGGCGCGGCGCTGGCCGGCGGGACCGAGGTCATCTGGTCCGGGGTGCTGGAGAAGATCGTCATCCCGATGTTCGTCTCCCCCTTCGTCGGGCTGCTCCTCGGCTACCTGGTGATGGTCCTCATCATGTGGATCTTCCGCAGGACCAACCCGCACAAGGCCAAGCGCGGCTTCCGCATCGCCCAGACCGTCTCGGCGGCGGGCATGGCCCTCGGTCACGGTCTGCAGGACGCCCAGAAGACCATGGGCATCGTGGTGATGGCCCTGGTCATCGCCGATGTGGAGGACGCGGGCGACCCCATCCCGGTCTGGGTGAAGATCGTCTGTGCGCTGATGCTCTCGCTCGGCACCTACGCCGGCGGCTGGCGCATCATGCGCACCCTCGGCCGCCGGATCATCGAGCTGGACCCGCCGCAGGGCTTCGCCGCCGAGACCACCGCGGCGTCCGTGATGTACACGGCGTCCTTCATGTTCCACGCCCCGATCTCCACCACGCATGTGATCACCTCGGCGATCATGGGTGTCGGCGCGACGAAGCGGGTGAGCGCGGTGCGCTGGGGCGTCGCGAAGAACATCATCCTCGGGTGGTTCATCACCATGCCGGCCGCGGCCCTGGTCGCCGCGTTCAGCTTCTGGGTCGTGAGCCTCGCCTTCGGCTGACGGTCGGGTGCGGGGCGTCGGCCGACGCCCCGCACCCCCGACCCGCACCTGACGCATACGGAAGGGCCCGCCCCCGGGAGCCGGGGGCGGGCCCTCTTTCTCACCTTGCGGCGGCACCGCCATGCAGCGCCGCAAGGCAGCCTCCGTCGGCCGTGGGCGCCGGGCCGGTCAGCCGGCCACGGACGCCGCGCCGGTCAGCCGAAGCGGCCCGAGATGTAGTCCTCGGTGGCCTGGACCGACGGGTTGGAGAAGATCCGCTCCGTCTCGTCGATCTCGATCAGCTTGCCCGGCTGCCCGACGCCCGCCAGGTTGAAGAAGGCCGTGCGGTCCGAGACACGCGCCGCCTGCTGCATGTTGTGGGTCACGATCACGATCGTGAACCGCTCCTTGAGCTCGCCGATCAGGTCCTCGATGGCGAGGGTCGAGATCGGGTCGAGCGCCGAGCAGGGCTCGTCCATCAGCAGCACCTGCGGCTCGACGGCGATCGCCCGGGCGATGCACAGTCGCTGCTGCTGACCGCCCGAGAGGCCGGCGCCCGGCTTGTTGAGCCGATCCTTGACCTCGTTCCAGAGGTTGGCGCCCTTCAGGGACTTCTCCACGACGTCGGCCAGCTCGCTCTTCTTGTACGAGCCGTTGAGCCGGAGCCCGGCCGCGACATTGTCGAAGATCGACATGGTCGGGAAGGGGTTGGGGCGCTGGAACACCATGCCGACCGTGCGGCGCACCGCCACCGGGTCGACACCGGCCCCGTAGAGGTTCTCGTCGTCCAGCATCACCTTGCCCTCGACGCGGCCGCCGGGGGTGACCTCGTGCATGCGGTTCAGGGTGCGCAGGAAGGTGGACTTGCCGCAGCCGGACGGGCCGATGAAGGCGGTCACGGAGCGGGGTTCAACGGTCATCGAGATGTCCTCGATGGCCTTGTGGTTGCCGTAGAAGGCGGTGAGGCCGCTGACGTCGATTCGCTTGGCCATGGAAATCACTTCTCTTCGAGGTTGGCCGCCTCGCGGCGGAGCCGCAATTGCTTAGCGACCGGTCTTCGGGGCCTTCCAGCGGGCGATGCCGCGGGCCACCAGGTTCAGGATCATGACGAAGGCGATGAGGAGCAGCGCCGCTGCCCAGGCCCGGTCGAAGGAGGGTTCGTTGCCCTGGCCCCACTGCTCGTAGATGTAGTACGGCAGGGAGGACTGCGCGCCGTTGAAGGGGTCGTTGTTGATCGAGTTCGATCCGAAGACCAACAGCATGATCGGGGCCGTCTCACCGGCGATACGGGCCACGGCGAGCATCACGCCCGTGGTGATACCGCCGATGGCGGTGGGCACGACCACCTTCAGGATGGTGCGCCACTTGGGCACGCCCAGGGCGAGCGAGGCCTCACGCAGCTCGTTGGGGACGAGCTTGAGCATCTCCTCGGTGGAGCGGACGACCACCGGCATCATCAGGATCGCGAGAGCCATCGCGCCCGCGAAGCCGGAGTACTCGAAGTCCAGCGCGATGATCCAGAAGCTGAGGATGAACAGGCCGGCCACGATCGACGGGACGCCGGTCATGACGTCGACGAAGAAGGTGACGGCCTTGGCGAGCCTCCCGCGGCCGTACTCCACCAGGTAGATGGCGGTCAGCAGGCCGATCGGGGTCGCGATCAGGGTGGCGATGCCGACCTGCTCCAGGGTCCCGATGAGCGCGTGGTAGGCGCCGCCGCCGGGGAAGATGCCCTGGGTGCCCTCCATGGAGTGGCTGAGGAAGTAGCCGTCGAGGACCTTGCGGCCGCGGGCGATGGTCTCCCAGATCAGCGAGACCAGCGGGATCACGGCGAGCAGGAAGCAGACCCAGACCAGGCTGGTCGCCAGCCGGTCCTTGGCCTGGCGGGAGCCCTCGACCTTGGCGGCGAGGACATAGCTGACCAGGACGAAGAGCAGGGAGGCGATCAGGCCCCACTGGATCTTGCTGTGCAGGTCGAAGCCGAGCCCGATGCCGGAGCCCGCGGCGACGGCGCCGACGGCGATGGCGTACGGGGTCCAGCGGGGAAGCCGGGGCTGGCGCAGCGGGGCCGGCGGCGGCACGTTGTCCGCGGCGGGACGCTTGTCCATCAGCACGTCACTCATGCGTGGGCCCCTTCATTCGCTTCTCCGCCCGCGCGGCGCAGAGGTGCGGCCTTCGTACTCGTCTGCGGCTGAGCGGCCGCGCGTGCGTCGCTCATGCGTGGGCCCCTTCATTCGCTTCTCCGCCCGCGCGGCGCAGAGGTGCGGCCTTCGTACTCGTCTGCGGCTGAGCGGCCGCGCGTGCGTCGCTCATGCGTTGGCCCCCGAGTACTCCTTGCGGCGGGCGATGATCATGCGGGCCGCTCCGTTGACCAGCAGGGTGATGACGAAGAGCACCAGGCCCGAGGCGATCAGGGCGTCACGGCTGATGCTGCCCTCGATGTCGGTGGCCTCCTTGAAGCGCGCGGCGATGTTCTGCGCGAAGGTGCCGCCACCCGGGTCCAGCAGGCTGGTGATGATGTCGTTGCTCGGGGAGAGCACGGTGGCCACGGCCATGGTCTCGCCCAGCGCGCGGCCCAGGCCGAGCATCGAGGCGCTGATGATGCCGGAGCGGCCGAAGGGCAGCACCGACATCCGGATGACCTCCCAGCGCGTGGCGCCGAGGGCCAGTGCGGCCTCCTCGTGCATCTTGGGGACCTGGAGGAAGACCTCGCGGCTGACGCTGGTGACGATCGGCAGGATCATGACCGCCAGCAGGATGCCGACGGTGAACAGCGAGCGCGCGGCGCCGTCGTTGTACTCGAAGATCCCGGTCCAGCCCAGGTACTCGTCGAACCACTCGTAGAGGCCGCTCAGGTGCGGGACCAGGAAGAGCGCGCCCCACAGGCCGTAGACGATGCTGGGGACGGCGGCGAGCAGGTCGATGACGTACGCGATGGGCGCGGCGAGCCGGCGCGGGGCGTAGTGCGAGATGAACAGCGCGATGCCGACGGCGACCGGGACGGCGATCACCAGCGCGATGATCGAGGTCACGATGGTGCCGTAGGCGAGCACCGCGATGCCGAACACCGGCGGGTTGGCGTTGGCGTTCCACTCGAAGGTGGTGAAGAAGTTGCCCTCGTCCTTGGAGATGGCGTTCACCGAGCGGAGGGTGAGGAAGACCGCGATCGCGGCCATGATCACCAGGAGGGTGACGCCGGCGCCCCGGGCCAGGCCGACGAAGATCTTGTCACCGATGCGGCCGGTGCTCTTGTCGCGCGCCGCCGGTGGAGGCGCGGCTGGGAAGTCTGGCTTTATATCCGTTTTCATGGGTTCTCCGGTCTGCGAAGCGCGCCGGGGCGCGGCGGCTTCTGGTGCGGCGGTGCACCGGATGGCGCGGCCGGCTCCGCTCCAGCGGGGCTGAAGGGGAACCGGCCGCACTCTTCAGATCAGGTCGGGCCGGATACGGGTCAGGAGATGCTGCTGACGCTCTGGCGGACCTTGGCGATGATCTCGGCCGGGATCGGGGCGTAGCCGAGCTCCTTGAGGGAGGTCTGCCCGCCCTCGCTGGCGGCGTACTCAAGGAAGGACTTGGTCGCGGCCAGGGTGTCGGCCTTGTTGCCCTTGTCGCAGGCGATCTCGTAGGTCACCAGGGTGATCGGGTAGGCGCCGTCGGCCTTGGTGTCGTAGGCCAGGTCCAGCCCGAGGTCCTTGCCCTGGCCGACGACCTTGGCCTCGGCGATCGCCTTGGAGGCGTTGTCGACGGTGGCCGGGACCGGGGCGGAGGCGCCGGTGTCGAGGTCGACGGTCTTGAGGCTCTGGGAGGTGGCGTAGGACAGCTCGAAGTAGGAGATCGCGCCGTTGACCTGCTTCACCTGCGAGGAGACACCGGAGGAGCCGTCGGCGGACTGGCCGCCCTTGCCCTCCCAGGCCTTGCCCGGCTCGTGCTTCCACGCCTCGGGCGCGGCGGCCTTGAGGTACTTGGTGAAGTTGTCGGTGGTGCCCGACTCGTCGGAGCGGTGGAACGCCTGGATCTTCAGGTCGGGAAGCTTGGCGTCCGGGTTCAGCTTCTTGATCGCCTCGTCGTTCCAGTTGGTGATCTTCGAGTCGAAGATGTCGGCGAGGGTCTTGGCGTCCAGGACCAGCTTGTCCACGCCGGAGATGTTGAAGCCGACCGCGATCGGGCCGCCGACCATCGGCAGGTTGATCCCCTTGCCGCCCTTGCAGACCTTCTCGGAGGCGGTGACCTCTTCGGGCTTCAGCTTGGAGTCCGAACCGGCGAAGGCGGTCTTGCCCTGCAGGAACTCCTGGATGCCGGCGCCGGAGCCGGTGGCCTTGTAGTTGATCTTGACGTCGTCGCAGGCGCCGCCGTAGTTCTTGATCCACAGGTCCATGGCGTTCTTCTGCGCCGAGGAGCCGGAGGCGAGCAGGTTGCCCGAGCCATCGCACTTGATGTTGCTGGTCGCCTTCGACGAGCCGCCGCCGGAGGAGCCGCTGTTGTCATCCGAACCGCACGCCGAGAGGACGAGGACACCGGAGACGACGAGGGCACCGGCGGCGATGGCGCGAAGCCGGTTGTTGCGCTGAAGCTTCACTTTTCGGGAGTTCCTTCCGGGAGCCGCCGGTGGGGACGGCGTGCGAGGAGACAGGTGGGGTGCGGTCCGACGTCAGTCGTGACGCGCTGCGACCGCATCCGTCGCGGTCCGCACCTCGTAGCGCCGAAATTAGGCAGATCAGGTGAAGCCGCCGATGGGGGTGAGTGAACGAGAGGTGAACCTCGCCCGTCAGGGTGGTGGCGCACTCCGGCGTGCATTCCATGGTGCACCTCTTGCCGCGCACGCGGGCCTCGCAGGCGCGCCACCCGCCGTGCGCCCGTCACGCGCCCGCGGTGCGCCGGCCCGGTCCGCCACGCGGGCCGCGCTCTGTCGGAATGCGTAAGGGCGTGTCACTATCCGTCCCTACGCGTCAGTAAGGCGTCGGCCGCGGGACTCCGGCGCCTGCGGGAGGGACGGAGGCGGCCGGTGGGGCGCGACGGCAGGGCGGGGCGCGGCAGAGGAAGGGGTGCGGGCGTCCTCACGGCGACCGCGGTGGTCTGTGCGGTGGGGATGCTGTGCCTCCCCGACGGGGGGTACGCGGCGCCGGGCCGTCCGGAGCCCCCACCCAGACCGACGCCGTCCGCGGGCCCGGGGGGCGGCCCGGGCGCGGGATCGCCCTCGGCGACGGCGTCCCCCGGCTCCCCCGCCCCCTCCGGCTCCCCCGCCCCCTCCGGCTCGGCGGATCCCTCCGGCTCCGCGGACGACCGGCCCAGCGTGGCCGAGGTGCACCGACAGGTGGAGACCCTCTATCGGCAGGCCGAGGCCGCGACCGACGCCTACAACCTGGCGCGGGAGAAGCAGGCCCGCCAGGAGAAGGAGATCGTGCGGATCGCCCAGGCGGTGGTGCGCACCCAGGGCGAGCTGGTCACGCTCAAGCGGCAGGCGGGCGCGATGGCCCGGGCGCAGTACCGGCACGGCGGCAGTGTGCCGCCCGAGGCCAGGCTGCTGCTCTCGGACGACCCGGAGGACTTCCTCAAGGGGGTCGATCTGGTACGCAAGGGACAGCGGGCCACCCATGGGGTGATCGCCCGGCTGGCGGCGACCCAGACCACCCTCGACCGTTACGCCGAGTCCGCCACCCGGGAGTGGCAGGGCCTCGACCGGAGCCGGGCGCGGAAGGCGGCCGCGCGGCAGCGGGTGCGGGCCAAGCTGGCGCGGGCGAAGCAGTGGGAGGCGCGGCTGAAGAAGGAGGAGCGGGAGCGGCTGCGGAAGCTGGAGGAGGAGAAGGAACGCGCGGCCCAGACCCGCTGGCTCGGCTCCGGAATACTCGACGACATCACCGGCGGGGCCACCCCGGCGGGTCGGCGGGCGGTCGACTTCGCGACGGCGCAGATCGGCAAGGACTATGTGTGGGGTGCCGAGGGGCCGGACTCTTTCGACTGTTCGGGGCTCACCTCGAAGGCGTGGTCGGCGGCCGGCCACACGATCCCGCGGACCTCGCAGGAGCAGTGGAAACAACTGCCGAAAGTGGATATCGAGCACATGCGCCCCGGCGATCTGATCATTTATTTCAAAGACGCCAGCCATGTCGGCATGTATGTCGGGGACGGCACGATGGTGCACGCGCCGCGGCCGGGTCGGCAGATCACCATGGCGGGCGCCGGCTCCATGCCGATCCTGGGCGTGGTGCGGCCGGGTGAGTGAGCCGCGGGGGCGCCACGAGTGAGCCGCGGGGCGCGTCACAGGGGAGCCGCAGGGCGCGCCACAGATGCGCCGCGGGGTGTGCCGGCGCCGTTCCACGGGCCGTTTCCGGGGCGCCGGTGGCGCTCCGTGGTGGTGCGTGGCGTGGTGGTGCGGTGACGTTCCGCCGACCGAATCGGGGCCGCGATCCGTTTGCGTGGATCGGGTGACGAATCATGACGGAATGTGTGACGGGCGCGTGATTCTCCTGCCTCTCGCGTGACTTTCGTCATCCCGGGTTTCAGTTATGGGCGTCAAATCTCCGAAGCGCAGCGGCATATGACAAAAGTCGCTTGCCGGAGGTCATTCCGTTTCGGCCCGCCCTACCGCTAGGGTCGCCAGGCAGTGTTTCCGGAGCACACCGCCAGGCCGAACCGGCGGGCGTGGACCGGGACCGGTGATCCGCCGCTTGGGCGGGGAGCCGTGCCCTCGGGGGGAGGGAAGGATGCCAAGCATGTCCGTACCCGTGCCACGGCAACGGGAGGTGTTGACCGCTCAGCCCCGGCCCGTAGCGATGCCCGAGACAGGGCTCACGCTGCTGGTGATCGAGGACGATCCGGCCTGCGCCGTCACCGTGCCGGAGTTGCTCGACGACGACGGCACCCGGCTGCGCATCCGCACCGCCCGCAACCTCACCGAGGCGGCCCGGCTGCTCACCGAGGACGTCCACTGCATCCTGCTCGACCTGGCCCTGCCCGACCGCGGCAAGGCCGCCGGTGACGCCCTCGACACGCTGCGGCAGGTGCTGCGGCTGGCTCCCGCGCACGCCGTGTTGGCGCTCACCTCCGAGGGCGACACGGAGCGCGCCGCCGAGGCGGTGCGCGTCGGGGCGCAGGACTACCTCTTCCGCGACGAGCTCAACGGTCGGGTGCTCGGCCGCGCCATCCGCTACGCCGTGGAGCGCAAGCGCGCCGATCTCGCGCAGCGCCAGCTCAGCGAGTCGCGGCTGCGCGCCCAGGAGAACGCCCGGCTGGAGCGCGGGCTGTTGCCCACCCCGCTGCTGGAGGGCTCCAACCTGCGCTTCGCCGCCCGCTACCGCCCGGGCCGCAGCCGGGCGCTGCTCGGCGGGGACTTCTACGACGCGGTGCGCACCGCGGACGGTACGGTGCACGCGATGATCGGCGACGTCTGCGGGCACGGCCCCGACGAGGCGGCGCTCGGTGTCGAACTGCGCATCGCCTGGCGCGCGTTGACCTTCGCCGGGCTCTGCGGCGACCGGCTGCTGGACACCCTGCAGCAGGTGCTGGAGCACGAGCGCGCGGATGACGAGATCTTCGCGACGCTGTGCACGATCGACATCGCCCCGGACGGCCGCCGCGCCGGGGTCTGCCTGGCCGGCCATCCCTCGCCGCTGGCGATGCGCCCCGGCCAGCCGCCGCGGCTGCTGCCGTACGAGGAGAGCGGCCCGGCGCTGGGTCTGTTGCCGAACGCCCGCTGGCCGCGCCGACAGGTCGAACTCGGCGACTCCTGGAGCCTGATGATGTACACCGACGGGCTGATCGAGGGCCGCGTCGGACAGGGCAGCCGTCAACGGCTCGGCCAGGAGGGCATGGTGGACATCGCCACCCGTCAGCTGGCGGCCGGGCTGCGCGGCGAGTCGCTGCTGGACGCCATGGTCACCGAGGTACGGGCGTTGAACGGCGGGGAGTTGACGGACGACCTGGCGGTGCTGCTGCTGGAACGGGGCGGCGGGTCCGCGCCGCGGCCCTGACGGTCGCCGAGGAGCACGTACGGCGGGTGCGCGCCGTGGACCTTGCGGTCGTGCGGGTCAGCGGCCGTTGAAGGGGCCGTACGGCCCGTCCGAGCTGGAGCCGCGGCGCCGTCCGCCGCCGCGGCCGCCGGAGACCTGCCGCAGCGCGGGCCGCACGTCGACGATGTACACGATCGTCGCGATCAGCCCGATGATCGGCAGGAACGAGAAGATCCCCATGAAGAGGTTCACCGCCGTCGCCAGCCCCAGGATGATCAGCCAGAAGGGCTTGGTCTGCTTGTCGGCGGCGCGATAGGCGTCCTCGCGCCGGAAGGCGGAGTCGACGAACGCGAACAGGCTGAAGAGCAGCAGGCCAAGGGAAACATAGGAGAGGAGCTCGCCGAATTTCTCCATGAGCACGTGGTCCACCGCCTCGTTGATGTGTCGATGTGCCTGGCCTGCCACGGTACCGGGTGGGCGGAGCGATGACGCGGGGCGTGCCCGCTCCGCCCGTGCCGGGTGCTACTCGCCGGCCTTGGCGCCCGGCTTCTTCGCGGCGGGCTTGCGGCCCGGGGCCGGCTTCTTGGCGGCGGGCTTGGCGGCCGCGGCGGCGGCCCGGGGCTGGGTGGAGCCGCCGGTGGCGCCCGCGGACCCGTTGGCCGCACCGCCCGCGGGGGCCGCGGCGGAGCCGGCGGTGGAGGTCCCGGAGCCTGCGGTGGACGCCCCGGAACCGGCGGTGGAGCCGGAGTCGGCCGGCGGCTGGGCGGGCCGGCTGGCGGCGCTCTCGGTCGCCTCCTCGGGCTCGCCGCGCCAGTTCCGCACGGTCTCCCGCCCGTGCTCGGCGACCTCCTCGTAGGTCTCCCGCGCCTTGACGACCAGCTCGACGGCGCGCCCCACGCCCTGCAGGGCGAGGTCCTGCGCGGTGTCCCGGACCTTCTTCAGGTCGGTGTCGAGCGAGCCGAGCAGCTCGACGAGCTTCTCCTGGGCGTCCTTGGCCTGCTGCGTCACCAGCTCCTGCACGGCCTGCGGGTCGGTGTTCCGCACGGCGGCGATGCGCTCCGGGGCCTCGGCGCGGATCTTGTCGACGAGCGCCGGCACCTCCTTGAGCTTCTGGGCGGCCAGGTCGGCCGTGCCCGCCATGAAGTAGAGGGGGGTGGGGTCGGTGAGGGACTTGCGCACGTCGTCGGTGATGGCCATGGCGAATGGTCCTCCCGGATGGGTGGGTCGAGGGTCAGGCGTCGTCGGCGCGGACGCCGCCGTCGGTGGTGCTGGAGTCGTGGGTGTCGCCGGCTTCGGCGCCGCCGGTGGGCGCGTGTCCGTTCTCCTTGCGGAAGGACTCGTAGATCTGGAGCAGCACCTGCTTCTGCCGCTCGTTGATCGACGGATCGGCCAGGATCACGCTTCTGACCTCCGCCTCCTCCCGATCCCGCTCGTCGAGGATGCCGGCCTGGACGTAGAGCGTCTCGGCGGATATCCGCAGCGCCTTGGCGAGCTGCTGAAGGATCTCGGCGCTCGGCTTGCGCAACCCGCGCTCGATCTGGCTGAGGTACGGGTTCGACACCCCCGCGGCATCGGCGAGCTGGCGCAGCGAGAGCTGGGCGGTGCGCCGCTGCTCGCGCAGGAAGTCGCCCAGGTTGCCGACGTTCAGTGATGCCATGGCTCCGATGGTGCCGCGCCCTGCTAACTTTTGCAAGCGAATGCTTGCAAGAGTGCTATGTGTCGCCGGCCCGGGAAAAAAAGATCTTGTGTCGGGGCGACGGCGGCGTTAGCGTCGTGCTCATGACTGCCGGGTCGGCCATGGGCCGTGAGCGAGTGAGGTACCCGGCCTCCGCTTGAGGCCGGCGTGGGCGAGGGGCCCACCGTTTCGTTTGGCGCTTTCAGTTCTCTGCTCTGAGCACTTCCCCTCAACGGGTCACGCCATGTGGCGGACCAGGAAAGCAGCGCATGCCAAACGATTTCAATCAGCAGGTCATCGAGGAGTTCCGCGCCAACGGCGGGCGGGTGCGAGGCCCCTTCGAGGGGGCGCGCCTGCTGCTGTTGACCACCACCGGGGCGCGGTCGGGAGCCCGGCACACCACGCCGGTGGGCTTCCTCCCCGATGTGGAGCGGGTGTTGGTGATCGCATCCGCGGGGGGCGCGCCGAAGCACCCGGCCTGGTTCCACAACCTCGTCGCCCAGCCCCGGGTGACCGTCGAGGACGGGCTGTTCACCTATGACGCGCGGGCCGTCGTGCTCCAGGGCGCGGAGCGGGACGAGGCGTTCGCGCGGGCGGTGGAGTCGGACCCCGGATGGGCCGAGTACCAGGCGAAGACGGAGCGCGTGATACCGGTGGTGGCGCTGGAGCCGATCCCGGACGGCCCGCCGAAGCCGACGGCGACGTCCATGGGGGCGGTGCTCCAGCAGGCGCACGACGGCATACGCCGCGAACTGGCGCTGGTGCGCGCGGAGATCGCCGCGTCCGGGCCGGGGCTCGGCGCCCAGCTGCGCGTCAACTGCCTGACGCTCTGCCAGGGACTGCACAACCACCACGCCGGCGAGGACGCCGGGATGTTCCCGTTCCTGGCCGGGCGCCACCCGGAGCTCGCGCCGGTGCTGGAGCGGTTGCGCGAGGAGCATGTGAAGATCGCGGCCGCCCTGGAGGGGCTGCGCGAGGCGGTCTCCGCGCGGGGGGTGGAGCCGGCGCTGGTGCTGGCCGAGGTGGAGCGGCTCGCGGACGAGCTCGAAGGCCATCTGCGGTATGAGGAGCAGGAGTTGATCCCGCTCCTCGACGCGTGAACTCGGGCGCCGCGGAGCGGGTACGCCCGGGGAAGGGCGTACCCGCTCCGCGGCGCGGGAGTGTCAGCCGGCGACGGGCGGGATGACCGCCTTCGGCGTGTGGGTCGGGACGAGGGTGACCTTCTTGGCGCCCGGGTTGAGGTCCCTGTGGATCACGCGGGAGACGGCCTGGATGGTGTTGATGCCGTCGGTGTCGGTGCGGACGTCGTGCGTGAGGACCGTCATCGTGTAGGTGCGGCCGCCGCCGGTGAAGGCGCCCAGGCTGTGCACCCGCCAGCCGTGCGTCTTCCGCGGCAGCCAGCCGTTCTTGACGTGGACCTTCACGGTGCTCGGGGCGCCGGCCGGGGTGCCCCAGCGCTGGTCGGCGACGACCTTGTTCATCAGCTTGAGGATGTAGGCGCGCGCGCTGTCGCTGAGGACCTTGTTCTTGGTGGTGATCAGGGACAGCAGCTTCTGCTCGTCCCGCACGTTGATCTGGGTCAGGCCCCAGTACCGGTCCGGCCGGTCGGGGTCGAGGGTGGTCCTGGTCATCCCGGCGGCCTTGAGGAAGCCCTTGACCTTGGAGGTCCCGAGCTGCCTCCACAGCGCGGTGGTGGAGTCGTTGTCCGAGCGCGTGATCATCGCGGTGGCGAGCCGGGACTCGCGCTCGGTGAGCTTCCGGTTGCTCTTCTTGGCGTCCCACAGCAGCGTCGCCAGGACGGTGACCTTCACGGTGCTCGCCGAGTCGTACCGCTGGTCCCCGCGCAGCGTGCAGACGGTCTTGGTCGCCGGGTCGTTGAGCCCGACGGCCACCGTGCCGGGGCGGCCGCGCAGCGCCGCGGTGATGTCCTTGGTGAGCTTGTCCGCGAGGCCCGCCTTGGCCGAGGTGCAGACGACCTTGGGAGCGGCAGCGGCGGCCGGTGCGGCGTGGGCGGTCCCGGCGGCCAGCGCCGTCGGGACGAGCACCCCGGCGGCCACGACCGCGGAGAGTGCCCCGCGGGCGCGCCGAGATATCCCGTTCTGCGACATGAGAGGGTCCCCCGTTGCGACTAGATGATGATCTTTGTGCTTCGACTCACTAGATGCGTCGGCAACGGAAAACGGTTGTGCGGAGAATGTTGAGGTCTGGCAACGATGCTGGCCGGAATGGGGTGTCGGGGCACGGGGCGCGCCTGCCACCCTGATGGCAGTGACGGTCCTGATGCTCCGCTCAGATCTGTGGCCGCCAGTAGGGTGAGCCCAGAGCGGTACGACGCGAGACGGGGGCAACGCCGTGCAGAACGACGGGATTTCACCCGGCGCCACGAAGACGCGCGAGACGCCGGCGGGGCAGCCGAGGGGGGCCCGGGCCCGGCGGGCCGGGGCGGGTGCGGTGACCGGCGCCACCCGCACGGACCGCCGGCGCGCGCGGACGCGCGGCGCGCTGATCGGCGCGGCCCGCGCGATCCTCTCCGACCAGGGCCCCGCCGACGTCAGCATCCAGCAGATCACCGACCGCGCCGATGTCGGCTTCGGCTCCTTCTACAACCACTTCACCAGCAAGGCCGAGCTGTTCGAGGCGGCCGTCGCGGACACGCTGGAGGAGTACGCCACGCTGCTGGAGGAGCGCACCGCCCGGCTCGACGACCCCGCCGAGTCCTTCGCGGTGGGCGTCCGACTGACCGGCCGGCTCGCCGAGACCCACCCCGAGGTCGCCCGCATCCTGCTCCGCACGGGCATGAACTGCCTGCACGAGGAGTGCGGTCTGACCACGCGCGCGACGCGCGACATCGAGCTGGCGGTGGCCGCCGGGAGCTTCCGCGTGGCCAACTCCCAGGTGGCGCTGGCGGGTGTCGCCGGGGCGCTGCTGGGGCTGGTCGAGCTGACCCTCTCCCGCCCGGACGGCGCCGGCCCGGAGGTGTGCGAGGAGATGGCGGAGCTGATGCTGCGCATGCTGGGCATGGCCCCGGACGACGCCCATGAGGTCGCGCGGCGACCGCTGCCGGGGGAGCACCCCGTGACCGCGGGGACGGCGACCGCCGCGCCGCGACCTCGCGCCGGGACGGAGGCCGTCGGTTTCCGGCCGGACGCCGGGGCGCCGCCCGGGTGAGGGGTGCGCGGCCCCCCGCCGTACGGGGTGCGGGAGCCGAACGGGCGGGCCGGCGACGGCGGTGCGCCCAGCGGCCGGGAGAGCCGCCCCTCGGGCCCCGGGGCCGCTCCCGCCCGGGCGCCGTGGCCTCGTGGCGCCCGGACGCCGCGGTGTCGTACCCCACAGGCGTCGCGGGGCGGTGCCGCCCAGCGGTCGCGGTGTCGTCCCTCTCAGCCGTCGCGGCGTCGTACCCCTCAGATGGCGCGGTGCCATGCCCTCAGGCGGCGTACGGCCGCACCGCGCGGGCGTCCTTCAGGGCCCGCGCCCACCAGGTGAGCTGGTCGAGCAGGCTCTTGGCGGCGCCGTCGGGGCCCGTCGGGTCCTTGGGGCGGCCGTCCTCGTCGAAGCGCGCCCAGGCCTGGTGGAAGCTGACGGTCTCCCGGATGGTGACCGCGTGCAGTTCGGAGAAGACCGGGCGCAGATGCTCGACCGCGCGCAGGCCGCCGGAGAGCCCGCCGTAGGAGACGAAGGCCACGGGCTTGGCGTGCCACTCGGTGGAGTGCCAGTCGAGCGCGTTCTTCAGGGAGGCGGGGTAGCTGTGGTTGTACTCCGGGGTGACCACGACGAACGCGTCGGCGGCGGCCAGCCGCGGGGTCACCTCGGCCAGCGCGGCGGCCGCCTCCGCGTCCGGCTGGTGGCTGAGCTCGGACGGCAGCGGTGTCCTGGCCAGGTCGATCACATCGACCTCCAGTCCGCCGTGGGCGCGGGCGCGCTCGGTGAACCAGTCGGCGACGACCGGGCCGAAGCGGCCGTCGCGGGTGGAACCGACGATGACGGCGACGCGGAGCGGAGCGGCGGGGGTTGCGGAAACGTTCTTCGTGGTGTCCATGCGTCGAGAATCCGACTTAAACCAAGGTTGAAGTCAAGCTAGTCTCGGGATCATGTCCCAACTTTCCTGGAAGACCCACGAACTCACCGTCGGAGAGCTGTCCCAGCGCAGTGGGGTGCCCGCCTCCGCACTGCGCTTCTACGAGCGGGAGGGCCTCATCCACAGCCGCCGGACCAGCGGCAACCAGCGCCGCTACACCCGTGACACGCTGCGCCGGGTGGCGTTCGTGCGCGCGTCGCAGCGGGTGGGCATGCCGCTGGCGCAGATCCGCGACGTCCTCTCGATGTTCCCCGACGACCATGTGCTGACCAAGGACGACTGGGCGCAGATCTCCCGCTGCTGGAGCAAGGATCTCAACGAGCGGATCGAGCAGTTGGAGAACCTGCGCGACCATCTGACGGACTGCATCGGCTGCGGCTGCCTCTCCATCGCCAAGTGCGCGCTGGCCAACCCCTACGACCGGTTCGCCGAACAGGGCGCCGGGCCACACCGGTTGCTCAAGAACTGACCCTGGCGGGGGCGCGGGCGTGCGGCGGCTCGGGCGTGCGGCGGTTCAGAAGACGTCCGGGCACCACGGCCGGCGTGGGGTGCGCAGCAGCAGGTCGGCCCGCGCGGCCGCGCCGGTCCGCTCCTCGGCCACCCGGCCCAGCGCCGCCAGCCGCACCGCCGACTCGTCGCCCAGCCACAGCGTGCCCAGGTCGGCGATGTCCAGGGCGAGATCGGCGGACCGGGTGGTGGGCGCGCAGCTCGCTCCGTCCGGGCCCGCCTCCAGCAGATAGCGGCCGCCGGCCAGCCCCGCCCGGTCGGTCAGCTCCAGCACCAGCGTGTCCGCGCATCCGTAGCCGCGGGCCTCCAGCAGGCGGGGCACGTCCAGCGGCCGCAGCCACAGGAAGTCCGCGTGCGCGACCACCGTGGCCGCCCGCGGGTCCGGCAGCAGCAGCGGCAGCAGGTCGTCGGGGGCGCGCAGCCCGGTCCTGACCCGGGTGACCCAGTCGACCGACATCACGTAGTGCCACAGCGCGCGCTCGGCGGCCGGGGAGGCGGCGAGCAACTGCACCACGGTGGCGGTGTCGTGCGGGCGCTTCGCCTCCCAGCGGTCGTCGGAGACGTACGCCACCAGCCCGTCGACCGAGCCCTCGGGGGAGCGGTAGACGGCGTAGAACGGCTCCTTCCAGCCGTTGTCGGGGTAGCCGAGCTCGCCGGTCTGGATCAGCCACCAGCGCTCCGACCGCTCGATGAAGCCGGGCCGGGTGGCGCGCAGCCGGTCGTGCAGGGCGGGGCCCAGGGTGCGCACCGTCGCGGCGTCGACCAGGTCGATCCGGGCGCCGTCGACGGGGCCGGAGTGCCGCGGGTCCAGGCCGGAGCGGGCCACGTCGATCTCCCACTCGGTGACCCAGGCGGCCGGGCCGAAGCCGAACCGCCCGTAGATCGGGTACTCCGCGGCGATCAGCGACGCGGCGGCGTCCCCGCGCTCCCGGGCCGCCCGCAGCTCGCGCTCCATCATCCGGCCGAGCAGGCCCCGGCGACGGTGGGTGGGCGAGACCGTGACATTGCTGATGCCGCTGGTCGGCACGGCCGCCCCGCCGACCGCGGTCAGCTCCAGGGCGAAGCTGCGGAACGTGGCCACGCAGCGGTCGGCCTCGCTGTCGAACGCCCCCTGCGTCCGGTCGAGATCGATGCCCGTGCGCCGGAACTCCAGCTCCTCCTTGGTGACCTTGGGCGGTTGGAGGAAGCCGATGTGCAGCGCGCGAATCCAGTCGGCGAGATCGGAGTCGCCGACCGTCCGTATGTCGAGGCCCATGTCCTCAACGCTAGGTGCCGTCGGGCCCTGCCCGCATGTGGTTTTGGCGGCCGCCGTCAGAACGCCGCGCGGATCTCGCCCACGCGTTCGCCGCCGCCCAGCAGCGGGGCGTCGCCGATGCGGGCGAGGACCGGGGAGGAGACGCCGAGGTGGGCCAGGGCGCGGGCCAGGACGGGGCCCAGGGCGCGGGTGGCGCCGTCGTCGACCTTGAACGCGAGGGCCCGGCCGTCGGGGAGGGCCACGGCCTGGACCGCCTCGGCGCCCATCTTGGCGAGGGTGCCGGGGAGCTCGCGCATCAGCCAGGTGTCGGGGCGGCGGGTGCCGGCGACGTACTCGGGGTGCGCCCGCATCGCGTCGGCCACCCGACGCTCGGGGGTGCCCGGGTCGGCGAGCACGAAGGAGCGGAAGGCGCGGGCCAGCCCGGTGAGGCTCAGCGCCATCAGCGGGGCGCCGCAGCCGTCGGTGCCCACATGGGTCACCCGCTCGCCGCCGGCCGCCTCCACGACCTCCCGGGTCAGCTGCTGCAGCGGGTGGGCGGGGTCGAGGTAGCTCTGTCGCGGCCAGCCGGCCACGGCGCAGGCGGCGAGCATGGCCGCGTGCTTGCCGGAGCAGTTCATGGTCAGCGGGTCCCGGACCCGGCCCGCCGCCAGGTAGCTCTCCGCCTCGACCGGGTCCAGCGGCAGGTCGGGCGGGGTCTGCAGGGCGGTGGCGGGGAGCTCGAACTCGGCCAGCATCTTCTCCACCAGCGCCAGGTGGAACGGTTCTCCGGAGTGGCTCCCGGCGGCCAGCGCCAGCCGCTCCCCGGACAGCTCCAGACCGGCCCGCAGCACCGCGGCCGCCTGCATCGGCTTGTTGGCGGAGCGCGGGAAGACCGGCGCGTCCGGGTCGCCCAGCGCCAGCTCGACGCCGCCGTCGGCCGCCAGCACCACCAGCGACCCGCGGTGGTGGCCCTCGACGAAGCCGGAGCGTACGACCTCGGCGAGGACCGGGCGTATGGCGGTGGCGGTGCTGGAGGAGGTCATCGTCGGCCTTCCGGGGGTGGTGCGCGACCTGCCCCCGGGGCCGCCGAGCGGAGCGGGAGACCCCGCCCTCCGTACGGAGCCGCGCGCCGCGCGGGGCCGACGGGTCAGGCGAGCAGGTCGTCTACTTGTGCTTCTCCCTCACGGTACCTGCGCGCGATCTCGGCACTGCAACCGTCCGCCGTGTGCTGGAGCTGCTGACGCCGCCGCGAAACCTGCTGCTCGTAGCTCATCAGCCGCCCCATCGCGCCGTGCAGCTCCTCGTCGGTGCGGGCGCGCAGGTCGGAGAGCTCGACCTCGGCGAGCATCGCGTCGGCCAGCCGCCGGTACTCCTCGCTGCGCGGGGTGCCGAGCGTCACATGGCGCGCGGAGGTCCGCTGCCGCGAGGGCTCGTCCGCCAGGATCTCCGGCAGCCGGTCCAGCACCGGCTGCGCCGGGACCGAGGCCACCGAGCGGTGGCCCAACTCCGCGCGGAGGATGTCGATCCGGCCCTGGAGCAGCCGGCGCACATAGCTGAGGTCGGCCTCCTCCCGCTGGGAGCCGCGCCGTAGCTTGCGCAGCTCGGCGAGGTGCAGGCCGTCCAGGCGCCGCTCGTCGTCGGTTGTCGTACTCATGGCTCTCCGTCCCCTCGCCACGCGCCCCGGCCGCGTGGCCTCGTCACGCACTGGCAGCACGCATCGTGCCACTCTGCGTCAGGGGCGCGCATAGGCATGCGCGGAGGCGGTGCCCTGTGGCACGCAGGCATGATGGTGCCCATGCGTGCTGTGGTACAGAGAGTGGACGGGGCGAGCGTCGTCGTCGACGGCGAGACGGTCGGCGAGATCGCTGGTCAGGGGCTGTGCGTGCTGGTGGGGGTGACCCACGAGGACACCGCGGAGAAGGCCGCTCAACTGGCCCGCAAACTGTGGACGGTACGCATTCTGGAGGACGAGAAGTCATGCTCGGACATCTCCGCCCCGCTGTTGGTCATCAGCCAGTTCACCCTCTACGGCGACGCCCGTAAGGGTCGGCGCCCCACCTGGAACGCGGCCGCGCCCGGCGAGGTCGCCGAGCCGCTCGTCGACGAGGTGGTGGCCCGGTTGCGGGCCCTGGGAGCGCAGGTGGAGACGGGCCGCTTCGGAGCGTCCATGCGGGTCTCGCTCACGAACAACGGCCCGTTCACCGTGCTGATCGAGGTGTAGTACAGGCGACGTAGCCGGGCTACGGCTCTACGACGACCTCCTGGGCCGCCGCCGTGGTGTCCACGATCAGCGGGGCGTCCACCGGAACGTTCCGCTTCACCAGCGCCAGCGCGATCGGGCCCAGTTCGTGGTGGCGGGCGGAGGTGGTGACGAAGCCGAGCTGGCGGCCCTCCTCGCCGTCGGCGGCCAGCCGCACCGGCGCGCCGTGCCCCGGCAGCTTCACCTCGCTGCCGTCCAGGTGCAGAAAGACCAGCCGGCGCGGCGGCTTGCCCAGGTTCTGCACCCGCGCGACGGTCTCCTGGCCGCGGTAGCAGCCCTTCTGGAGGTGGACGGCGGTGCCGATCCAACCCAGCTCGTGCGGGATGGTGCGGTGGTCGGTCTCCATGCCCACCCGCGGCCGGTGCGCCTCCACGCGCAGCGCCTCGTACGCCAGCATGCCGGCGGCCGGGCCGTGGGCCGCGGCGAAGGACTCCAGCTCCGCGCGCGGCAGGAAGAGATCGCGGCCGTGGGCGGTCTCGCGCACCACCGCGTCCGGCGGTGCGGTGGCGATGGAGCCGGCCGGCAGGTGCACCACGGCACAGGCGTCGGTGCGGTCGGCGATCTCCACCCGGTAGAAGAACTTCATGCTCTCCAGATAGGCGATCAGCGCGCCCTGGGTGTCGGGCTCCACATGGGCCCAGGTCGTCTCGCCGTCGTCGACCAGGTAGAGGGCGTGCTCGATGTGGCCGTGCGCGGAGAGGACCAGCGCCTCGGTGGCCTGGCCCGGGGGGAGTTCGCTGACGTGCTGGGTGAGCAGCAGATGCAGCCAGCTCAGCCGGTCGGCACCGCTGACCGTGACCACCCCGCGGTGCGAGAGGTCCACGAAACCGGTGCCGTCGGCGAGCGCGCGCTGCTCACGGAACAGGTCGCCGTAGTGCGCGGCGACACCTTCGTCGGGGCCCTCGCCGGGGACGGCGCCGGGCAGCGACAGCAAAGGGCTCTTCATGCAGCACAGCCTACGACTTGGCGTCCGGGCCCCGTCCCGGCCGCCGGCCGCTCTTGGCGGCGCAGTCGGCGCACCGGCCGTAGATCGCGAAGTGCTTGAGATCGGTCTCGAAGCCGAAGGTGTCGCGCAGCTGGGAGGCGAACTCCTCGGTCACCGACAGATCGGCTTCGATCACGTCCGTGCAGTCCCGGCACACCAGGTGGATGTGGTGGTGCCGGTCCGCCAGGTGGTACGTGGGCGCGCCGGGGCCGAGGTGGGCGTGGCTGACCAGCCCCAGCTCCTGGAGCAGCTCCAGGGTGCGGTAGACCGTGGAGATGTTGATCCCGCTGGCGGTGCGGCGCACCTCGGTGAGGATGTCGTCGGGGGTGGCGTGCCCGAGGCGCTCGACGGCCTCCAAAACGAGCTGGCGCTGCGGGGTCAGGCGGTATCCGCGCTCCCGCAGATCGGATTTCCAGTCGGTACTCGCCACCCGCCCAGTGTAGGCAGGATCAGCCCCCGTGTTCGCGGTTCGTCTCCCGCACACCCTTGAGATAGTCGGCCAGGGTGGCGATGGCGGCAGGGTTGCGGGGGCTCTCCACCAGGTCGACGTAGTCGAGGACGAATATCCGGTCGTTCCTGACCGCCGACACGTTCCGCAGCGGCGGGTAGCTCTTGAGGAACTTCCTCTTCTGCTCGGCGGTGGTGTCGCCGTAGTCGTTGATCACGATGACCTCGGGGTCCCGCTCGACCACGCTCTCCCAGCCGACCGTGGTCCAGGAGTCCTCGAGGTCCTTCATGACGTGGTCGCCGCCGGCCTTGGTGATGATGTCGTGCGGCCCAGCGTAGCGGCCGGAGGTGAACGGCTTGTCCTCGCCGGCGTCGTACAGGAAGACGGTGGGACGGTCGCCCGCCGCCGGAAGGTCCGCCTGGGCGTCGGCGACCTGCTTCCTGAACTTCGCGATCAGCGCGGTGGCCCGGTCCTCCACATGGAAGACCTTCCCGAGGTTGTCCAGGTCGGTGTAGAGCGCCTCCAGCGGTGACATCACGCCGCGCGCCTTGCCGTCGCCGCCGTTGCGGCAGGACTCGGTGAGGACGTAGGAGTCGACGCCGACCTTCTTCAGGGCCGCGGGGGTGAAGCCGTTGCCCTCGCCGAAGCCGTAGTTCCAACCGGCGAAGACCATGTCGGCCCCGGCGTCCAGGACCAGCTCCCGGTTGATCTCCTTGTCGGAGAGCCGCTCGACCCTGTCGTAGCCGCCCTTCCAGGGGATGTCCTCCAGGTCGCCCCGGTCGTCCCCCATCACATAGCCGGCCATGTGGTCCTCCAGGCCGAGCGCGAACATGATCTCGGTGATGCCGACGTCGTTGGTGACCACCCGCTCGGGGACCCGGTCGTAGGTGACCTTCCTGCCGCAGTTCTCGACGGTGACCGGGCGGTCCTTCGCGGAGTCCGCCGCGGACGGCTTGTCGTCCGCCACATCGGCGCCGCACCCGGTCAGGGCGAGCGCGAGGGCGAGCGTCAGGGCGGCGGGCAGGGCGTGGCTGCGCAAGGTCATGGGGTCCTCGTCTGGGGGCGCGGAGGGGCGGTGGGCACGGGCGGGGGGCGGACTCGGCGGGGCGGGGTGGTCAGCCCGCGGGCAGCCGGTCGAAGAGCAGCTGCACGGCCCCGGACTCCGGGTGCGGCACGCGGTGCGCGCGCACCCCGAAGACCTCGGCGAGCAGCTCGGGCGTGAGCACGTCGTGCGGGGCGCCTGAGGCGACGATCCGGCCCCGCGCGATGACGTACAGCAGGTCGCAGTGGACGGCGGCCAGGTTGAGGTCGTGCAGGGCGGTGAGCACGGTCAGCCGGCTGTCCCGCACCAGCGCCAGCACCTCCAGCTGCTGGGCGATGTCCAGGTGGTTGGTCGGCTCGTCCAGCACCAGCACCCGCGGCTGCTGGGCGAGCGCGCGGGCGATCAGCACCCGCTGCCGCTCGCCGCCGGAGAGGGTGAGGAAGCCGCGGCCGGCCAGGTGGTCGGCGGCGACCCGACGCAGCGCTGCGGCGCACGCCTCCCGGTCGGCGGCGGTGGTCCGGCCGGCGCCGCTCTGGTGCGGCAGCCGGCCCATGGCGACCACCTCGGCCACGGTGAAGTCGAACTCGCTGCTCGACTCCTGCGGCAGCGCGGCCAGCCGCCGGGCGCTCTCCCGGGGGCTCATCGCCCACAGGTCCTCCCCGTCCAGCCGCACCGTCCCGGCGGCCGGCCGCAGCGCCCGGTAGACGCAGCGCAGCAGGGTGGACTTGCCGCTCCCGTTCGGCCCGACCAGTCCCACCAGCTGCCCGCTGCCGGCCCGCAGCGCCACGTCCCGGACGAGTCGCGCTCCGGCGATCTCGACGCCGAGCCCGTCGATGTCGACCCGCATCAGGCACCTCCATGGGGGCGGGGGATGGCGGGGGAGGGGCCCGGCCGAAGGGTGGCGGGCGCCGCCCGGCGGGCGACCCCGGGCGCGGCGGGCCGGGCGCTGGCGGAGGGCGTGGCGAGGCGCATCACGCACCTCCGAAGGTGTAGCCCCGGCGGCGCATCAGCAGCACGAAGCACGGCACGCCCAGGACGGCGGTGATGACCCCGAGCGGGAGCTCGACCGGGGCCAGCAGCACCCGGGAGAGGATGTCGACCCACACCAGCAGCACCGCGCCGAGCAGCGGGGCCACGGCCAGCAGCCGGCGGTGGTCGGCGCCGACCAGCATCCGGGCGATGTGCGGGACCATCAGCCCGACGAACCCGATCGCTCCGCTGACGGCCACCACGGCCCCGGTGACGGCGGCGGTCACCAGGAACAGCTCGGCGCGCAGCCGGCGGCCGTCCACCCCCAGCGCCGCCGCCGTCTCGTCGCCCATGGCCAGCGCGTTGAGCCGGCGGGCGGAGTAGCCCAGATGGGCCAGTCCGGCCAGCACGGCGACGGCGGCGATCGGCACCGAGGCCCAACTGGCGCCGCTCAGGCTGCCCATCAGCCACATCAGCGCGGAGCGGGCCGCCTCTCCGCGGTTGGCCGTGAAGACCATGAGGGTGGTGATGGCCGAGAAGCCGTAGTACATGGCGGAGCCGGTGAGCACCAGCCGCAGCGGGGTCAGCCCGTGCGGCGAGCGGGCCACCGCGTACACCAGCGCCATCGCGGCCAGCGCGGAGACGAAGGACGAGGCGGAGAGCGCCCAGAGGCCGAGCCCCGAGAAGGCCCCGAACAGCAGCACCGCGTTGGCTCCGACGGCGGCCCCGGAGGAGATGCCCAGCACGAACGGGTCGGCGAGCGCGTTGCGGACCATGGCCTGCACGGCCACCCCGATGGCCGCGAGCCCGGCCCCGACCACGGCGGCCAGCACCGCCCGCGGGAAGCGCAGCTCCCAGACGATCGTGTACGCGGCCACCTCGTCCCGCCCGATGGTGGCCCCGGTCAGCCCGGCGCGCAGATGACGCAGCACCTCGGCCCAGGACAGCCCCGCCGCGCCCAGTCCCACGCCGCAGACGAGGGAGGCCAGCAGAGCGAGGGAGAGGCCGGCCACGAGGGGCGGTAACGGCAGCCGCCGCGCCGGTGCGCCGTCGGCGCCCTCGCCCGCCACCGGCGCTTCCGTCGTCATCGGGCTCGGGCTGATGCTCGGAGGTGTCACCGCGGCGCCGTCGCTTTCCGCTCGGGCCGCGTCCCGTACGTGCCGAGGAGCGGTCCGGGTGCGCTGTCCTCGCGTACGGCGCGCCGGCGTCGTTCCCCTCGCAGTCCACGGCGAGTTGTCAGGAGCAACGCCACCACGGGTGATCGGGCTCGCGGCGCCCACGGGGGGTGCCGCCTACCGTTGCGGGTCAGCGCCGGACTCGGACCGGACTTCCCCCGTGGTGGCGGTGGGTGGATCGGTGGTGCGTCAGCGGAAGAAGGCGATGCCGTCGTCCGGCAGGTCGCCGAGGTTGCGGGCCATCTCCGCGACCTCCTCGGGGGTGACGACCTTCTTCAGGTGCGCCGACATGTACGGCCGCAGCGGCACCTCGGGGGTGGCCTTCTCGCCCACCCACATCAGGTCGCTCTTGACGTAGCCGTACAGCCGCTTGCCGCCGGAGTACGGGCCGGAGGCCGCGGTGCGCGCGACGGCGTCGGTGACCAGGTCGATCTGCGGCTTCTTGTCCGCCAGCTCGCCGTACCAGACCTCGACCACGCCCTGGTCGCGGATCATCACGATCTCGACCTTGCGTTCCTTGTCGATGCGCCAGTACCCGGACTCGGTCTCCAGCGGGCGGACCTTGTTGCCCTCGGCGTCGAGCGCCCAGCTGTGCGAGACGTACTCCAGGAAGTCCCGGCCGTCGTGGGTGAAGGTCACCTCCTGGCCGAAGTTGCACTTCTCGGAGCCGGGGAAGTCGGCGACGCCGACGCCCTGCCAGTTGCCGAGGAGGAAGGCGAGGGGCACGAGGTCCGGGTGGAGGTCGGACGGAATCTCGATCATGAACTCAGGCGATCTGTGAGTCGGGGTGGGCGGCGGGCTGCGGCGGGATCAGCGCTGGCCCTGGTAGAGCTTCTTCCAGGTCAGGCCGACGAAGCCGAGCGTGGCCACGGCGACCAGGACCATCAGGGCGGTGAAGACTGCCTCAAGCACGAGCGTGCTCCTCGGGGGATGAGGTGTTACGGACCGTGCCCAAGTCTAGTCGGCACCGGTCTCGCGACACCGTGAGGTGCGCCCCGTCGGCGCGCGCCCCGCGCGCACTACAGTGCGGATATGGCGAAGAAGCTGGTGATCAAGGTGACGGCGGGGGCCGACGCGCCCGAGCGGTGCTCCCAGGCGTTCACGGTGGCGGCGGTCGCCGTGGCCAGTGGCGTCGAGGTCTCGCTCTGGCTGACCGGGGAGTCCTCGTGGTTCGCGCTGCCGGGGCGGGCGGCGGAGTTCGAGCTGCCGCACGCGGCGCCGCTGCCGGACCTGATCGACGGGATCCTGGCGGGCGGCGGCAAGATCACGCTCTGTACGCAGTGCGCGGCCCGGCGCGGCATCGAGGAGAAGGACCTCATCGAGGGCGCGCGGATCGCCGGGGCGCAGGTCTTCGTCAGCGAGATCATGCCGGACGGGGTGCGGTCGCTCGTCTACTGACGGCGGCCGGTCCGCGGTCGCTCGTGCGCTGACGGCGGCCGGGCCGCGGTCGTTCCGCGCCGTGGTCCACGCGGGTGGCTCAGCCGCCGGCTCACGCGGGTGGCTCAGCGCGGCTCACGGCGGTCCAGCTCGCGCCACCACTCGTCCGACTGCCGGTCCCCGGTCTCGTCCCACCACCGGTCGTCCGGCCCCCTGCGGTTGGCCACGATCGCGGCCAGCGGCGGGATGACCATGGCCACCACGCACATGCCGACGGCGACCGGGACCGACCACAGCCGTACCACGGCCCAGGCCGTGATGAAGAGCGTCAGACACGCGCCCATCATGAAGAAGTAGGCGCGCCGCCGTCGCGCGTACATGCCTTCAGCGTACGACCGCGAGCGCGTTCTGTAACGCTCCGCGGCGGCTACGTCCCCTGGTCGGCGTCCTCCCGGGGCCGGCCGGACTCCTCCTGGGGCGGGCTGGCGTCCTCCTGGAGATAGGCGGCGATCAGGGCCAGGTCGTTGGCGATGTCCAGCACGCCGGAGATGTCGGCGGTCGGCGTGGCGGCGCCGTTCACCCCCGCGTAGAAGACGTCGTAGTGGCCGTCGCCGGTCTCCAGGTAGCCGGCGATGGTCTCGGCGCCGACCGCCAGCCGGTCGTTCAGCGCGTCGTAGCCGGCGACCGTGCCCGTCTTGGCGAAGACCTTGCCGCGGGCGGGGCAGTCGCGGCAGGAGTCGGCGAGGGTGCCGTCGACGCCGAGGATCGGCAGCGCCTCCCGGAAGCGGGTGGCCTCGTCCGTACGGAGCCAGTACTCCAGCAACTGCGCCTCGGCCAGCGGGGTGGCCCGGTCCACCGGGTTGCCGCCCCGGCCGTCCAACAGCTGGATCTGGGTCGGGTCCACGCCCGCCCCCTCCAGGAAGCGGGCCAGCACCGGGAAGCCGGCCATGCAGTCGTGGCTGCCGGTGCTCACCGCCATCAGGCAGATCGCCAGGTTGGCGCCCAGGTTGTGGCTGACCTTGAGGATCAGCTTGGCGTACTCGGCGTACGGCGGCGAGGTGTACGCGGCCACACGCGGATCGCCCTGGTAGTCGGCGGGCAGCCGGTCGGCCGGGTTGGGGCCGACCGCGTCCGCCGTCACCGTCACTCCGGCCCGGCCCAACGCCTCGATCAGCGCGGTGCGGCCGAAGGCCGCCGGGTCGGCGATCTCGGAGATCCGCAGCACCGGGTCGGAGTCGGCGGCGATGGTGCCGGAGAGCCGGATCCGGGTGCCGTCCTCGGAGGCGGTCACGGTGATGTTCGTGGGCTCGCCGGCCGCGACCGTACGGACCGAGGAGGTGACCTGGTACGGGGCGACCCGCGGCCGCCAGTCCAGCCGGGCCGGGTCGCCGGGGCTCGCCCCGGGCGTGGTCAGCAGGTCGATGACGTTGTCGTTGATGATCAGCGGGGTGGGGACCGGGTCGAACACCGGCTCCCGTTCGAAGAGCCGGTCATCGATGATCACATCGCCCTCGACGCGGGTGATGCCGGCGTCCCGCACCTGCCGCGCGATCTCGTCGAGGCCCGCCAGCGGGTTCTCCGGGGTGAGCGTGGCGCCGGGGACGTCGTTGGCGTACGTGTGGTCGACGTCGGTGAAGGCGACGGTGCCGTCCGGGCGGGTCCGCCCGCCCATCGTGAGGTCCCCCTGGGCGACCAGGTCCAGGTCGCCCTCCAGGGTGGAGCCGCGCCGGGTGCCGACGGCGTGCACCGGGGTGACGAAGCGGTGGTCGCCGCCGAGGGTGTGCCAGGCCCCGGAGACGCTGAAGAGCTTGGCCGTGGAGCCCGGGAGGAAGAAGCGGTCGGCGAGCTCGGAGTGGAGCACCTCGCCGGTCTCCGGGCGCTTCTGGTAGAGCCCCCACAGGGCGTGCCGGTACGCGGGCTTCCGCATGATCTCGGTGATCCGCGGGTCGAGGGGGCGCACCGCGGGGGCCTCGACCGAGGTCGGGGTCGAGGTCGAGGTCGAGGTTGGGGTTGGGCCCTGGATGGGAACCCCGGCCTGGAGCTGGGCCGCGGCCTGGGCTACGCCCGGCGTCAGGGCCGTGAACAGCAGGGCGCAGCACGCGGTGAGGAGTCGGCACCGCCGGGACCTGGGTCTTCTCACTGTTGGCACGGTCACCAACGTAAGGAAAAGTGACCCGGGTCACATGGAGGCGTGCCGATCATATGGCTGACGCGTCATGGCTGACGGGTCATGGCTGACGGGTCATGGCTGACAGGTCATGGCTGACGGGGGGACGCCTCCGGCCCGGCTCGCCCGTCCCGGCGTGTCCGAACGACGGCATGCCGAGGGCCGCACCCCGCTGCGAGCTGTCCAACCCCAGGGGTGCGGCCCTCGTGTCCGTCGAGCCGGGACCAGACTCAGACGGCGATCGCGACCTCCGCCAGGCCGCCCTGCTGGGCGACGACGGTGCGGTCCGCCGTGGCGCCCGGGACCAGTGCACGCACGGTCCAGGTGCCCTCGGCGGCGTAGAAGCGGAACTGTCCGGTCGCGGAGGTGGGGACCTCCGCGGTGAACTCGCCGGTGCTGTCCAGGAGGCGGACGTAACCGGCCACGGGCTCGCCGTCGCGGGTCACCGATCCCTGGATCGTGGTCTCACCGGGCTTGATGGTCGAGGCGTCGGGGCCGCCTGCCTGTGCTCCACACATGTGACGTTCCTTTGGTTCGCTGTTCTCGCGAGGGAGGGGGGAGGGGGGAGGGGGGAGGGGGAGGAGGGAGGGGAGCGATCAGGCGTTGGCGCCGAGCTCGATCGGCACGCCGACCAGGGAGCCGTACTCGGTCCAGGAGCCGTCGTAGTTCTTGACGTTGGTCTGGCCGAGCAGCTCGTGCAGTACGAACCAGGTGTGCGCGGAGCGCTCGCCGATGCGGCAGTAGGCGATGGTGTCCTTCGACAGGTCGACGCCCTCGCCCTCGTAGAGGGCCTTGAGCTGCTCGTCGGACTTGAAGGTGCCGTCGTCGTTGGCCGACTTGGACCACGGGATGTTGCGGGCGGTGGGCACGTGGCCCGGGCGCTGCGACTGCTCCTGCGGCAGGTGGGCCGGGGCCAGCAGCTTGCCGGAGAACTCGTCGGGGGAGCGCACGTCGACCAGGTTCAGCGAGCCGATCGCCGCCACCACGTCGTCGCGGAAGGCGCGGATGGAGGAGTCCTGGGGCTGGGCCGTGTACTCGGTCGCCGCCCGCTCGGGGACCTCGGCGACCAGGTCGCGGGAGTCCAGCTCCCACTTCTTGCGGCCGCCGTCGAGAAGCCTGACGTCCTGGTGCCCGTAGAGCTTGAAGTACCAATAGGCGTACGCCGCGAACCAGTTGTTGTTGCCGCCGTAGAGGACGACCGTGTCGTCGTTGGCGATGCCCTTGGCGGACAGCAGCTTCTCGAAGCCGGCCTGGTCCACGAAGTCGCGGCGCACCGGGTCCTGGAGGTCCTTCTTCCAGTCGATGCGGATGGCGTTCTTGATGTGGTTCTTGTCGTAGGCCGAGGTGTCCTCGTCGACCTCCACGATGACCGTCTTCGGGTCGTCGATGCGGTCCTGGACCCAGTCGGCGTCCACCAGGACGTCACTGCGGCTCATGTTCTCTCCTCCGGGGCAGTTGCGGCGGTACGGGCGGTACGGTCCCTGCGAGCGGGCCTTGCGGTACGGGCCTTGTGCGGGCCCTGCGGTACGGGCCTTGCGGTACGCGACGGTATGGCGACGGCGGCGATTCGGCCGCGCGCCCTGCGCGAGCGATATGCGGGGAGGCCCTGAACGGGCGAGGGGGCGGCGGGTGCGGCGTGAAGCGCACAGCCCCGTCAGACGGTGCGACAGAGCATGGCGGCGACACGGCACAGATCGACTGCCCGCCGCTTCGTGAGATCCGCCTGTCGCTTCATAGGGCCGATCGTAGGGACGGATCGGCGGGCATGTCACCGGTGTGTCAAATGGTGAGATGCGATCGTCCGCTCTGCGGGATCGTCGTGCGTGCGGGGGTGGCGGGCCGGCTGTGCCGGCCTCGGAGCGCGTGAGCCGTGGTGCCGGGCCGGGGGCTCCAGGGCGGAGGTCCGGGACCGCATATTTACGGGCGACGACCCCGTGCCGCGGCGGCGCCCCCTCTTTGCCCACAAATATGCGACAGCGTCCCGGACTTCTCCGCCCCTGCGCCCCCGGCCGCTCCCGCCGTCCCCCGACCGCGGGAGTGTGTCCGGATTTTGAGAACGGATTTCCGAGGGGTGGTCTGCGCCGGGGGGGAGAGAGGGGGCTGCGCCTAACCGGCCAGGTTGACGTCGGTGCCCGTCACCGTGATGTCCATGCCGTCCGGGGTGATCTTCGCGTCGCTGAGCTTCAGGCCCGCGGGCATGTCGTTGATCGTGCGCTCCCAGTCGGTGCGCTTGCGGACCTTCTCCTCCCAGCCGGGCAGGCTGCTGCCGGGGATCTTGTCGGCCCGCACCCGGATGGTGTTGCCGTCCGCGACGGCGATGGTGCCGCGCGCGCTGACGTTCAGGCCCAGCAGGGAGCCGGTGATCTTGACCTGGTTTCGGTCCGCCGCGCTCTTCCCGGCGTAGGAGACCTTGATGCCCGGGCCGGCGGCCGCGGACAGGTCCGCGTAGCTGATGTGCGCCTTGCCGGAGGCGCGGTCCGCGGTGGCGGAGGAGAAGTCGCTGGAGACCCGCACCTGGTGCAGGGTCGCGGACAGCTCGGTCACCTTGACCTGCCGCCCGTCGCTGGTGCTGGAGGTCATGCCGTCCAGGCTCACCTCGACCTCGTCCAGCTCCTTGCCGGCGACCTGGGTGAGGAAGGGGAAGCCCTTGATGGAGACCTCGGGGGTGATGTCCAGGCCCTGCTTGGACTTGATCTTCTCGGCGGCCTCGGACTCGGCGAAGTCCACGGCGAGACGGTCGGCGGCCGTGAAGAGGCCGCCGAGGACCACCAGGACGACCGCGGTGATCTTCAGTCCGCGGCCGCGTTTGCGCCGCCGGGGCGGGGCGGGGGGCGCCGGCGGTGGGCCGGCCGGGGCCGGTGCCCCGGGCCGGCCGTCCGCCGCATAGGTCATCTCCGCGTCCGCCATGTCGTCCCCCAAGATCTCGATCAGGCCGTTCCGTGGCTGTCGAGCCTAACGGGAACACCTAAGCGATAGCGCGACCGATGAAGTAGACGGCGGGCGCGGCGGCGGCCAGCGGCAGCGCGACACCGGCCGTCATATGGACGAAGCGCGACGGGTAGTCGTAGGCCGCCACACGCAGCCCGATCAGCGCGCAGACCCCGGCGGCCAGCGCCAGCGCGGCGGCCCCGGTGGCGCCGGTGTCGGTCAGCTGCCCGGCGCCCACACCGGCGCCGGCCGCCGCGAGCAGGGCGACGACGACCGAGACGGCCGTCGGCAGCGGCAGCGCGCGGGCGAGTGCCGCCACGGCCACGGCGGCCGCCCCCACGACGACCGCGTCGGAGGACTCGGCGTCCGTGGCCAGATAGCCGCCCGCCAGCACGGCGAGTGCCGTCGAGACGGTGGTGGTGGTGAGGCTGTACATCCGCTCGTCCGGGTTGCTGCGGTTGCGCAGCTGGAGGATCAGCACCAGCAGCAGCCAGACGCCCAGCGTGCCGAGGACCACCGTCGGGGCGTCCGCCCGGTCGGTGGCCAGCAGTCCGACGTCGGCGGCCAGCCCGCCGGCGAAGGCCAGCGCGATGCCCTGTCGCGCGGGCCACATGCCGTTGAGCCGGAACCAGCCGGCCGCGGTGACCGCCTGGAGCAGCGCCACGACCACGGCGACCGCCACCCGGGGCAGCGGCGCGGTGGCGGCCAGCAGTCCGGCGAGCGCGGCGGTCAGCAGCGCCGGCGTCATCCCCGGGTCGATGATCTGCGCGCGCCCCTCGGCGCGGGCCCGCTCGGCCGCGGTCATCGGCTTCGGCGCGGCGGGAGCGGCCGCCGGCTCCGGCGCCGGAAGCGGCGGCTCCGGCACGGCCGTCGGGGCCGGGTGGCCCGGCGCGGCGTACCCGGTGGCGTCGGCGGGCTGCTGCGGGAAGTAGGCGGTGTCCGCCCCCACCGGCGCGGGATACGGCTCCTGGTAGCCGGCGTGGCCCTGCGCGTCCTGCGGATAGGCGTACGGGTCCTGCTGCCCGTAGGGCGCCTGCGGATGGGGGTACGCCTGCTGCTCGCCGTAGCCGTTCCAGTCGGCGGCGGGCTGCTGTCCGTGCGGGTCGTACCCGGCGTAGGAGTCCTGCTGCCCGTACGACTGCTGGGGCTGCCCGTACGGGTACGGCTGCCCGTAGGCGTCATAGCCCCCGTACGGCTGCCGCTGGTCGTAGGCGTGCTGTGGATCGTGTGGCTGATTGCTCATCGCTCGGGGTCATCCTCCTGCGAACGGCGGGAGCACCTCGACCGTGCCGCCCTCGGCCAATGGGACCGTCGTGTGGTCGCGCGTGCCGACGGGGGCCCCGTCGACCAGGAACGAACAGCGCTGGAGCACCCGGGCGAAGTCCGGTCGCTCGCTGTGCGCCCGCCGGGCCGCGTCGAGGGCCTCGGCGAGGGTGCCCGCCGCGTATGCCTCCTCGGCGGTGCCGGCCGCCGCCTTCGCGGCCGCCCAGTAGCGGATCGTGCCGGCGGGCACGGGCGGCCCGGCCGGATGCCCGGCCCTGTCCCCGGTCGCCATCGCGACCCCCTTTCGCGTCCGTCCGCCCGGCGCGCCGCGGCGGTTAACGCCCTCCATGATGACGGGTGGAACGCCACAGCCAATCCAGGCGCCGGGCCGGTCGCTGTCCGCTTAGGGTTTCGATGTGCTGCTCCGACTCATACGGGCCCATCTCAAGCCCTACATCCGTCCCATCACACTTATCGTCTTTTTACAGCTCGTCGCGACGCTCGCCACGCTGTATCTGCCGACGCTGAACGCGGACATCATCGACGACGGCGTGGTCAAGGGGGATACCGGATACATCCTGCGGCTCGGCGGCGTCATGATCGGCGTGACGCTGGTGCAGGTGGTCTGCTCCATCGGCGGGGTCTACTACGGCGCGCGCACCGCCATGGCGCTCGGCCGTGACATCCGGGCGGCCGTCTTCGACCGGGTGCAGTCCTTCTCCGCCCGCGAACTGGGTCGCTTCGGGGCGCCCTCGTTGATCACCCGCACCACCAACGACGTGCAGCAGGTCCAGATGCTGGTGCTGATGGCGTTCACGCTGATGGTCGCGGCGCCGATCATGTGCGTGGGCGGCATCGCCCTGGCGCTCCAGCAGGATGTGCCGCTCTCCGGGCTGCTGCTGCTGATCGTGCCGGTGCTGGGCCTCATCACCGGGGTCGTCCTGATCCGGATGCGGCCGCTGTTCCGCGGCGTCCAGTCCCGGATCGACACCGTCAACCGGGTGCTGCGCGAGCAGATCACCGGCATCCGGGTGATCCGCGCCTTCGTGCGGGACGACCACGAGCGCCGACGCTTCACGACGGCCAACGAGGGCCTGCTGGACGTCTCGCTGCGGGCCGGCCGGCTGATGGCGCTGATGTTCCCGGCCGTGATGCTGGTGGTGAACCTCTCCAGCGTGGCCGTGGTCTGGTTCGGCGGACACCGCATCGACGACGGCGAGATGCAGATCGGTGCGCTGACCGCGTTCCTGGCCTATCTGATGCAGATCCTGATGTCCGTGATGATGGCCACCTTCATGTTCATGATGGTGCCCCGCGCGGAGGTGTGCGCGGAACGCGTCCAGGAGGTGCTCACCACCGAGAGCAGCGTGGCGCCGCCGCGCGTCCCGGTAACCGTCCCGGCCGCGCGGCGTCGCGGGCTGCTGGAGCTGACCGGGGTGGAGTTCCGCTACCCGGGCGCCGAGGAGCCGGTGCTGCGGGACGTCTCGCTGATCGCCCGGCCGGGTGAGACCACGGCCGTCATCGGCTCCACCGGCAGTGGCAAGTCCACGCTGCTGGGGCTGGTGCCGCGACTGTTCGACGCCACCGCCGGCCGGGTGCGGGTGGACGGCGTGGACGTCACCGCGCTGGACCCGGTGGTGCTGACCGAGACCGTCGGCCTGGTCCCGCAGAAGCCGTACCTGTTCAGCGGGACGGTCGCCTCGAACCTGCGCTACGGGAACCCCGACGCGACGGACGAGGAGCTGTGGCGGGCGCTGGAGGTGGCCCAGGCACGGGAGTTCGTCGAGCAACTGCCGGAGGGGCTCGCGGCCCCGATCGCCCAGGGCGGCGGCAATGTCTCCGGCGGTCAGCGGCAGCGGCTGGCGATCGCCCGGGCGCTGGTGCGCCGACCGGCGATCTACCTCTTCGACGACTCCTTCTCGGCGCTCGACTACGCCACCGACGCCCGGCTGCGGCTGGCGCTGGCCGCGGAGACGAGCGAGGCCACGGTCGTCATCGTCGCCCAGCGGGTCTCCACCATCCGCAACGCGGACCGCATCGTGGTGCTGGACGAGGGCCGCGTCGTCGGCACCGGCACCCACCCCGAGTTGATGGAGTCCAACCCCACCTACCGGGAGATCGTGCTCTCCCAGCTCACCGAGCGGGAGGCCGCATGAGCACGTCGACGACCAAGGGCGGGCAGCCCGGCGGCTCGACGCCGCGCCGGGGGCCCGCGCCGGCCTCCGGCATGGCGCGCTTCATGGGCGGTCAGCCCACGGAGCGCTCGATGGACTTCCGGGGCTCCGGCCGCCGGCTGCTGGCGACCATGCGCCCCGAGCGGGGCATCTCCATGGTCGCGCTGGCGCTGGGCGTGGTGAGCATCGCGCTGACCGTCCTCGGCCCGAAGATCCTCGGCCACGCCACCGACCTGATCTTCGCGGGCATCGTCGGTCGCTCGCTGCCCGAGGGGGTCAGCAAGGCGGAGGCGGTGCGGCGGCTGCGGGACAGCGGCGAGGGCACGCTGGCCGACATGGTCGCCTCCATGCCCGTCGTCCCCGGCCAGGGCATCGACTTCGACGCGGTCGGGGTGGTGCTGGGCTGGGTGGTGCTGATCTACCTCGGCGCCTCGGTGTTCGGCCTGGTGCAGGCCCGTATCTACACCGTCGTGGTGCAGCGTGCCGTCTTCCGGCTGCGCGAGCAGGTGGAGGAGAAGCTGTCCCGGCTGCCGCTGTCGTACTTCGACAAGCAGCCGCGCGGCGAGGTGCTCTCGCGGGCGACCAACGACATCGACAACATCCAGCAGACCCTGCAGCAGACGCTCAGCCAGGCCGTCGCCTCGCTGCTGACCATCGTCGGCGTGCTGGCGATGATGTTCTGGATCTCGCCGCTGCTGGCGCTGGTGGCCCTGGTGACGGTGCCGCTGTCGGTGGTGGTGGCGGCCCGCGTCGGCAAGCGGGCGCAGCCCCAGTTCGTGGCGCAGTGGAAGACCACCGGCACGCTCAACGCCCACGTCGAGGAGATGTACACCGGCCACGCGCTGGTGAAGGTCTTCGGACGCCAGCAGGAGTCGGCCCAGATCTTCCGCGAGCAGAACGAGAAGCTGTACGAGGCCGGCTTCAAGGCCCAGTTCATATCCGGGATCATCCAGCCCGCGATGATGTTCATCGGCAACCTGAACTATGTGCTGGTGGCGGTGGTCGGCGGGCTGCGGGTGGCCAGCGGCTCGCTGTCGATCGGCGACGTCCAGGCGTTCGTCCAGTACTCGCGCCAGTTCAGCCAGCCGCTCACCCAGGTGGCCAGCATGGCCAACCTGATCCAGTCCGGCGTCGCCTCCGCCGAGCGGGTCTTCGAGCTGTTGGACGCCGAGGAGCAGCGCCCGGACGCGGTCGGCGCGCCCCGGCCGGAGCGGGTCACCGGACGCGTCTCGTTCGAGAAGGTCTCCTTCCGCTACCAGCCGGAGAAGCCGCTGATCGAGGACCTGTCGCTGGCGGTCCACCCCGGGCAGACGGTCGCCATCGTCGGTCCCACCGGCGCCGGCAAGACCACCCTGGTCAATCTGCTGATGCGGTTCTACGAGGTCAGCGGGGGGCGGATCACCCTGGACGGGGTGGACATCGCCGCCATGTCGCGCGAGGAGCTGCGCTCCCACATCGGGATGGTGCTCCAGGACACCTGGCTGTTCGGCGGCACCATCGCCGAGAACATCGCCTACGGGGCGGAGGGCGCCGGCATGGACGAGATCGTCCGGGCGGCCAAGGCCACACACGTGGACCGGTTCGTACGGACGCTCCCGGACGGCTACGACACCGTGCTGGACGACGAGGGGTCCAACCTCAGCGTCGGCGAGAAGCAGCTGATCACCATCGCCCGGGCGTTCCTGGCCGAGCCGGCCATCCTCATCCTGGACGAGGCCACCAGCTCGGTCGACACCCGCACCGAGGTGCTGATCCAGCACGCCATGGCCTCGCTGCGCACCGGCCGCACCAGCTTCGTCATCGCCCACCGGCTCTCCACCATCCGCGACGCCGACGTCATCCTCGTGATGGAGTCGGGCCGCATCGTGGAGCAGGGCTCCCATGAGGAGCTGGTCGCCGCGGGCGGGGCGTACGCCCGGCTGTACGAGGCGCAGTTCGCGGAGCCGTTGGCGGAGTGAGCCCGGCGCCGGGGTCCGGGGGCTCTGCCCGGACCCCGGCGGCCGCCCCGCTCAGCCCAGCGCGCGGTCGAGGTTGAAGGCCGCGCTGATGAGGGCGAGATGGGTGAACGCCTGCGGGAAGTTGCCCTGCTGTTCGCCGGTGCGGCCGATCTCCTCCGCGTAGAGCCCCAGGTGGTTGGCGTAGGTGAGCATCTTCTCGAAGGCCAGCCGGGCCTCGTCCAGCCGTCCGGCCCGGGTCAGCGCCTCCACGTACCAGAACGAGCAGATCGAGAAGGTGCCCTCCTCGCCGCGCAGGCCGTCCGGGCTGGCCTCCGGGTCGTAGCGGTAGACCAGCGAGTCGGAGACCAGGTCCTTGCCGAGGGTGTCCAGGGTGGAGAGCCACTTGGGGTCGGTGGGGGAGACGAACTTCGCCAGCGGCATCATCAGGACCGAGGCGTCCAGCACCGTGGAGTCGTCCAGGGTCTGGGTGAACGCGCCGCGCTCGGCGGACCAGCCGCGCGCCATGATCTGCCGGTAGATCTCGTCCCGGACCCCGCCCCAGTAGGTCAGGTCCGCGGGGAGCCCGCGGTGTCGGGCCATCCGGACGGCCCGCTCGATGGCCACCCAGCACATCAGCCGGGAGTAGAGGAAGTTCTTGCGGCCGCCGCGGGTCTCCCACACCCCCTCGTCGGGCTGGTCCCAGTGTGCGCAGACCCAGTCGACCAGCGCGCTGACGGTGTCCCAGTCGTCGCTGGAGACGGGCTGACCCCACTTGTCGTACAGGTACAGGGAGTCGATGAGCGCCCCGTAGATGTCCAGTTGGAGCTGGTCGGCGGCGCCGTTGCCGACCCGCACCGGGCGGGAGCCGAGATGGCCCGCCAGGTGGTTCAGGGTGCGTTCGGGGAGGTCGCGGCGGCCGTCGATGCCGTACATGATCTGGAGCGGACCGGTGGAGTCGTCCTGCTCGAAGTGGATCCGCTCGCGGAGGAAGCGCATGAACGCCTCGGCCTCGCGGGTGAAGCCGAGCCGCAGCAGCGCGTAGACGCAGAACGCGGCGTCCCGCACCCAGACGTAGCGGTAGTCCCAGTTCCGCTCGCCGCCGGGCTGCTCGGGCAGGCTGGTGGTGGGTGCCGCCACCATGGCGCCGGTCGGCGCGTAGCTGAGCAGCTTCAGGGTCAACGCGGAGCGGTGCACCATCTCCCGCCACCGGCCGCGGTAGCGGGACGCCGCCAGCCAGCCGCGCCAGTAGCGCACGGTCGCGTCGAACTGGCGTTGCGCCTCGGTCAGCGCGCACTCCCGGTGGGTGAGGTGGGAGGTGCCGCCGACCCGGTCCAGCGCGAAGACCGCCTGCTCCCCCTCGTGCAGCTTGAACGTGGCCCACACGTCCTGGCCCTGCGGCTCCAGCGGGACGCTCGCGTTCAGGTCCAGGGTCAGCGAGGGCGACTCGAAGAGGGCGTCGTTGTAGCGGGCGCGCACCGTGTGCGGTTCGGCGCCGTAGCCGAACCGCGGCGCGATCCGGGCCTGGAACGGCAGCGACCCACGGACGCAGAGCACCCGCCGGATCAGCCGGTGCCGGTCGGCCTCCCGCGAGTCGTCCGTGACCGGCATGAAGTCCTGCACCTCGCCCACCCCGTCCTCCGCGAAGAACCGGGTGATCAGCACATTGGTGTCGGGGAAGTAGAACTGCTTGGTCCGGGTGGGGATGTCCGGCGCCAGCTCGAACCGGCCGCCCCGCTCCGCGTCGAGGATCCCGCCGAAGACGCTGGGCGCGTCGAAGCGGGGACAGCAGTACCAGTCGATGGTGCCGTCCGTCGCGACCAGCGCGGCGCTGCGCAGGTCGCCGATGAGGCCGTGGTCCGCGATGGGGAGAGACCGGGCAGAGGTCATGATCCGCCTCCAAGCCGCGTCTGCGCTCATTCCAGGCTAGCCGCGGCGGGGCGGTGCCGCCGGGGCCGTTCCGGGCGTACGCGGCGGCTCGGGCGTATGGGTCGTCTCGGGCTCACCCGGCGGGGTCGGGCGTACGTGTCGGCTCGGGTGTGCGCAGTGGCCTCGGTCGGGGGACGGCGGCCGGTCGGGGACGGCGGTCTCGGTCGGGGGCGGTGGCCGGTCGGGGACGGCGGCCTCAGTCGGGGGCTGCGGCCGTCCGCACGGCCCATGTCGCGATCCGGTCCAGCAACGCGGCGTCGGCGGCGGCCTCGGCGTGGCCGAAGCCGGGTTCGAGCCACAGCTCGGCCCCTCCCGGCGCGGCCGCCGCGGCGAGCATGCGGGGGTGGTCGAGCGGGAAGTAGGCGTCGCGGTCGCCGTGCACGATGAGCAGCGGGGTGGGCGCGATGAGCGGGACCGCCGCGACGGGGGACAGCGGCACCGGGTCCCAGCGCCGGGCGGCGACGCGGGTGCCCAGCCCGTACCGAGAGACCATCCGGCCGGCCGGGCCGGATACCACCCAGTGCAGCCGCCGCATAGGCGCGGTGCCGCGGTAGAACCAGCGGGACGGGGCGCTCACGGCGACCACCGCGTCGGAGTGCGCGTCCGTGCGCCCCTCGTGCTCCGCCCCGTGCCCCAGGTCGCGCGCCGGCCCGGGGGCCGGCCGTGCGCCCCCGGTTCCGTCTCCGGGCCTGTGCAGCGCGGCGTGTCGGAGGACCACCGAGCCGCCCATCGAGAAGCCGACCGTGGCCACCCGTCGGTGGCCCAACCGCCGGGCCCAGCGGACCGCCGCCGCCAGGTCCAGGACCTCCAGATCGCCGATGGTGGAGCGCCCGCCGGACCGGCCGTGCCCCCGGAAGGAGAACGTGATCACGGCCGCACGCTGGCCGAACGTCTCCGCCGCGCGGCGCAGCGCGGGGCGCTCCAGGGCCCCGGTGAAGCCGTGCGCGACGACGATGACCGGCTCGGCGGCCGGGTCGCCGGCCGTCCCGGGCGCCGTCGCGCGCGGCGCGTACGCCGCCTCGATCGGGACCCCGTCGGCCGTCAACAGGGTGACGCGCCGGGGGACGGAGGTGTTCCGCCGAGTGACCGGGGGAACACGGCGGCGTTCCGTTCCGGCCTCTGCTCCAGGTGCCATGTGGGCTATTCTGCTGGGAAGAGGACTCGGGCAACGCAGCCCCCGGGTCCTTTTGTGCTTTCAGGCGCGTTTCGCGCGTTTGAGCGCACACGTGCTCCAGGGCGCGGAGCGCGAGCGTACGAAGCAGTGCCGCATAGCCTCGCAGGGACCGAGGAAGGAACTGACGTGATGGGTGAGCCAGGCGTGCAGGACCGGATGAGCGTGCAGTACCGTGCGACCGCGACCGGGGAGGGTGGCGGCCGATGAGCTCGCTCCTGCTCCTGACCAACGCACTGCAACCCTCCACCGAGGTGCTCCCCGCGCTCGGTCTGCTCCTGCACAGCGTGCGGGTCGCGCCGGCGGAGGGCCCGGCGCTGGTGGACACCCCCGGCGCCGATGTGATCCTCATCGACGGCCGCCGCGATCTTCCCCAGGTGCGCAGCCTGTGCCAGCTGCTGCGCTCCACCGGCCCCGGCTGCCCGCTGATGCTGGTGGTCACCGAGGGCGGCCTGGCCGCGGTCACCGCCGACTGGGGCATCGACGACGTGCTGCTGGACACCGCGGGCCCGGCCGAGGTCGAGGCCCGGCTGCGGCTGGCCATGGGCCGCCAGCAGATCGGCTCCGACGACTCCCCGATGGAGATCCGCACCGGCGATCTCTCGGTGGACGAGGCGACCTACAGCGCCAAGCTCAAGGGCCGGGTGCTGGACCTCACCTTCAAGGAGTTCGAGCTGCTGAAGTACCTGGCACAGCACCCCGGGCGGGTCTTCACCCGTGCCCAGCTGCTCCAGGAGGTCTGGGGCTACGACTACTTCGGCGGCACCCGGACGGTGGACGTGCACGTACGGCGGCTGCGCGCCAAGCTCGGCCCCGAGCACGAGTCGCTGATCGGGACCGTGCGGAACGTCGGCTATCGCTTCGTGATCCCGGAGAAGGCCGAACGGGTCGCCGAGGAGGCCAAGGCCCAGGCCGCGACGAGGGGCGGCGCGGCCCGGAGCGAGGCGGAGTCGGACCGGTCGGCCGAGCGGGGTGCGAGCGCCGCCGTCGGACGCACGGCCAAGCCGTAGCTGGACCCGCGTAGACTGCGCCCGTGGCCAAGGTGACGCGGGACGATGTGGCAAGGCTGGCGGGGACCTCGACCGCTGTCGTCAGCTACGTCATCAACAATGGACCGAGGCCGGTCGCCCCGGCCACGCGGGAGCGTGTGCTCGCCGCGATCAAGGAGCTGGGGTACCGGCCGGACCGGGTGGCGCAGGCGATGGCCAGCCGCCGGACCGACCTCATAGGACTGATCGTCCCCGACGCCCGGCAGCCGTTCTTCGCCGAGATGGCGCACGCCGTGGAACGGGCGGCCGCCGAGCGCGGGAAGATGGTGCTCGTCGGCAACTCCGACTACCTCGACGAGCGCGAGGTGCACTACCTACGCGCCTTCCTGGGCATGCGGGTCTCCGGGCTGATCCTGATCAGCCAGGGCCCCAGCGAGCACGCCGCCGCCGAGATCGACGCCTGGGACGCGCGCGTGGTGCTGCTGCACCGCCGTCCCGAGGCGATCGAGGACGTCGCGGTGGTCACGGACGACGTGGGCGGCGCCCACCTGGCCACCCGCCACCTGCTGGAGCACGGCCATCCGTACGTCGCCTGCCTCGGCGGTCTGGAGACCACGCCGACCGTCGGCGACCCGGTCACCGACCACGTCGAGGGCTGGCGGCGGGCCATGCGGGAGGCCGGGCAGCCGCTGGAGGGACGCCTCTTCGAGGCCCCGTACAACCGCTACGACGCCTACAAGGTCGCGCTGGAGCTGCTCTCCGGCCCGGACCGGCCGCCGGCGATCGTCTGCGCCACCGACGACCAGGCGATCGGCGTGCTGCGCGCCGCGCGGGAGCTGCGGCTCGACGTGCCCGGGGACCTGGCCGTCGCCGGCTTCGACGACGTGAAGGAGGCGGCGCTCACCGACCCGCCGCTGACCACGGTCGCCTCCGACCGAGAGGCGATGGCGCGGGCCGCGGTCGACCTGGTGCTCGACGACGGGCTGCGGGTGACCGGCTCGCGGCGGGAGCGGCTGAAGCAGTTCCCGTCCGCCCTGGTGGTGCGGCGCTCCTGCGGCTGTAGCTGACGCCGGCCGGGCGCGGGCCGCGTGGCGGTCCGGCGGCGCGGCCCTCCGGCGCCTGTGTTCGGCCGCGGGTCCGGGGCCGGCGGGTCGGGGTCAGCCCGTGCCGCGTCCTCGGCCGAAGTCCAGGTGGCGGCCGCTCAGCTCGGCCCGGATGCCGTCCCGTTCCACGGTGACATGGCGCAGCCGCAGCTCGTCGGCCTGCTCGGGCAGCCGGAAGGAGAGCGCGAGCTGCTTCGACAGCTCCGGCGGCCGGAGTCGGGTCAGGGCGGTGGCCACGTCCGGGTCGATGCCGAGCCGGCGCAGCAGCCAGGGGTGGTCGGCAAGGGTGTCCACCAGGTTGACGCCGGTCAGCCGCTTGACGAACCGGGGCGAGCCGGTGATCTCGTGCAGCCGGGCGTCGCTGTGCTGCGCCTCCCGCGCGGCGCCGTCCGGCACGCCCAGCCGCCGGGCCAGCGCGGGCACCGACAGCATGGCCTTCGCCTTGCTCGCGTCGCGGCCGATCCGCTCGGCGGCCGGTCGGTGCAGGAACAGCCCGGCGGGCCGGTCGGGCCGGTAGGTGGCGACGCCGGGGAGGTCCAGGCGTACGCCGCTGACGTCGGTGGAGATGCCCCGGGTGCCCTCGCGTCGGATCCTGGCCTCGGCCCGCAGCTGGAACTCCTGCCCCGCCACCGGGAGTTTCCCGGAGGCACGCACCCGGTCGTGTCCGAGTTCGCTGAACCGGACCTGTGAGGCCCCGAGTTCGCGGTTGAGGTCGTCGAAGGAGAGGAGCACCTCCCCCTTCAAACTACCCACGACGGCACCGTCGATGGCGTCGGGCAGCGAGCCGGTGAGCCGGATGTCGCGGGCGCTGGCCCGCACGGTCGCCAGGGACACCCGGTTCGCCGCGACGTCCGGAACGGCGATGTCCACCTGTTCCAGCCGCTGGTCCAACACCTGGGTGAGAAAGGGGAAGCCGCGGATCGTCACCTCCGGCGCGGTGGCCAGCCCGAGCTGCTGCTGGACCCGCTGCGCCGCCTGCCGCTCCGCGTACATCACGGCGCAGCGGTCGGCGAGCACGAGGATCAGCGTGCCGGCGGCCAGCCCGATGACCAGCTTGAGCAGCAGGGGCAGGGCGCGCAGGGCGGCGCGGACGGTCCCGAACGGGCGTCGGCGTCGACGCCGCCTGACCCGCCGGTGGTCCGGCGGCGACCAGGAGTCGCCCTCCTCATCGTCGGCCTTGAGCCCGAGCCCCAGCGGGTCGTCGGGGTCGTACGGGTCGGCCAACTCGGCGAGTTCGTCGTACGGGTTGCGGGGGCGCTGTTCCGAGTCGAAGGCGTACGAGGGTGAAGAAGGCATGCGTGTGGGGGATCGCATCGGTCCATCCCACCACGGGCTCCCGCGCCGCACGCAAGCCGAACCGGTGGTACGTGGCGTAGCCCACGCCGGAATCCGCGCGGCGCGGGCGGAGTGCGCGCCTCCGGTGTGCGGAGTGTGTGGCTCCGGTGTGCGGGCCCTGATGGTGGCCACCACGATCGGCGGCGCGGTCCTCGCCGCGCCGGCCAGCGCCGACGACGTCCACGGCCGGTGCACCGGCGACGGCGTGCGCATCCGCGCCGCCGCCAGCGCCTCCAGCGGGGTGCTCGGTCTCTGCTACCGGGACCACCGGCTGGCGCACCGCGACGTCTCCGCCGACGGCCAGTGGGACAAGGTCCACGACGGGGACACCGGTGTGTCCGGCTGGATCGCGCACGGCTACTGGCGCTGGTAGCGGGCATTCCGCGATGCCGGCTCTGCCCACCGGCCGGCCGGGGTGGCCTGTCGGCCGGTGCGGGTGTCCCGGGTGGCCTGTCGGCCGGTGCGGGTGTCCCGGTGGTCGGTCCGGGCGTCCCGGCGGCCGGCCCCCGTATCCCGGTGGCCGGTGCGGGTGGCCCGGCGGCCGGCCCCCGTGTCCCGGCCGGATGGCCCACCCGTTGTAGGCCGTCGGGCGGAAATCGCCCCCGCCGTGGGGAGGTCCGCTTCCGGCCTCACGTCCGTGGGGGGTGCCCCCGCTTACCGTCGCGACATGATGATCAGACAGAGGCTGGTCGTCGCGGTCGCGTTCCTCGTGTGTCTGGGCGCCGTCCCCATGGCCGCGCACGCGTATCCACCGGCCGCGATGGACCACGGCTGGCAGTCCGTGGGGGAGCAGGGCGCCACCCACGGGATCAGCGGGGTCGCGGTGGTCGGGCACGATCGGGAGGCCACCGAGGCGCTCCTGGTGCGGGACAACAGACAGCCGGGCGAGGGGCGGGTGGCGACGGTGCGGCTGCGGCCCGGCGCCGACCCCGAGGTCCGGGAGCTGCACTGGAAGGGCACGCCCCCGGGCGACCTGGAGGCGCTGGACGCGGTGCCGGGACGGCCGCACCACTACATCGCGCTGGCCGGCGGCGGCACCGGCTACCACCTGCGGGTGGTGCGGGACACCCTCGCGGTGCTGGGCTCCTTCACCGTCCCCGGTGTGGAGCGGGGCGACGACTACCAGGGCTTCGCGCTCTTCCCGCACGGGGAGCGGCTGGTGGCCGTGTGGGCCGACCGGGGCGACGACACGCGCCCGGCGACGGTGCGCGCCGCCACCTTCGATCCGGGCCGGCTGGCCCTCGGCACCCCCACCGCGGTGGCCTGGCGGGTTCCCCTGCCGGCCGCGGACGTGCGGCACGCCAGCGACCTCAAGGTCTCGCCGTCCGGCGCGCTGATGGTGGTCTCGACGTCGGGCCCCGGCGAGGAGGGGCCGTTCGACTCGGTCGTCCACGACGCCGGACGGCTCTCCGTCGACGGTGCCGGAACCGTCTCGCTGACGATGCGCACGGCCCCCGTGGAGCTCGGCCGCTTCCCCGGACACAAGGTCGAGGCGCTCGGCTGTCTGCCCCGGACCGGGGAGGCGAGCCAGGCCGGACAGCTCGGGCAGGCGCTGTTGGGCGCCGACGACGAGCGGGCCGGCGGGGCGCTGCGGTTCGCCGGGGTCTGTCTGCAGTGAGTGCGGGGAGGACGGCCGGCGGCCGGGCGGCGACCCGCCATCGCGGGGCGCCGCCGTCCGGACCGCCGGCCGGTGGTTCGGGTGCTACTCGACGACCGTGATCCGGTCCGCCGCCGGCGGCGCCAGCGGGGACTGGGCGGAGGAGTGGGCGCCCAGGTAGGTGTTGAGGGCTTCCAGGTCGGCCAGGCCGACCACCTTGTTCCCGCCCTCCTTGAAGACCGGGAAGCCGTCGCCGCCGCCCGCGAGGAACTGGTTCAGCGCGACGCGGTAGGTCTTGGCCGGGTCGATCGGCTCACCGTTCAACTTCACCGAGCCGGTCACGATCCGGTCCGCGCCGGACTTCGTCATGTCCAGGGTGTAGGTGAAGCCCTTGGAGACCTGGAGGATCTTCGGGGCCTCCGCGTTGGGGCCGCTGACCTGCTGGCGCAGCGCGGTCAGCAGCTGATCACCGGTCAGGTCGATGACGTTCATCATGTTGGCGAAGGGCTGCACGGTGAAGGACTCGCCGTAGGTGACCACGCCGTCGCCCTCGCTCCCCGCCGCCTTGTAGACGAGGTCGGAGCGGATGCCGCCGGGGTTCATCAGGGCGAGCTGGGCGCCGCCCTTGTCGGCCGGGGCGAGCGCCTCCAGCTGGGCGTCGGTGATCAGGTCGCCCAGCGGGGTCTCCAGGGTGGTCGCGCCGCGGCCCGGGATGTCGGCGGAGATGTAGCCCATCGGCCGGCCGGCGATGGGCGCGGCCAGCGCGTTCCAGCGCTTGATGAGCGAGGTCATGTCGGGGGCCTTGGGCTGCTCCCGGTGCACCACGTGGTTGGCGGACTTCACCCGGGTGCGGACGATGTCGCCGGTGCGGCGGTCGTAGGTGAGCGTGGTCTCCGTGTAGAGCTTCCCGAAGGACGCCGCGGAGGTGACGGTGCGCGGGGTGCCGGACGGGTCCGGGATGGTGCACGCGTACGCCTGGTGGGTGTGGCCGGTGACCAGCGCGTCGACCTTCGGCGTCACGTTCTTGGCGATGTCGACGATGGGGCCGGAGACGCCGGCGCCGCCGCTCGGGCTGTCGCAGTCGTAGTTGTACGCGCCGGAGGCGGGCATGCCGCCCTCGTGGATGAGCGCGACGATCGACTTCACGCCCTGGCGCTGGAGCACCTTGGCGTACTTGTTGATCGTCTCCACCTCGTCGCGGAACTTCAGGCCCTTGATGCCCTCGGCGGTCACCACGTCCGGGGTGCCCTCCAGCGTGACCCCGATGAAGCCGATCTTCACGCCGTTGCGCTTCCAGACGGTGTACGGCTGGAGGACGGGCTTGCCGGTCTTCTCGGAGACGACGTTGGCGCCGAGGTAGGGGAAGTCGGCGCCGCGGAAGGTCTTGCCCTTCTCGTAGCAGCCCTCCGTGGGGTGGCAGCCGCCGTCCCGCATCCGCTTGAGCTCGGCGAGGCCCTCGTCGAACTCGTGGTTGCCGACCGACGTCACGTCCAGGTCGAGCTTGTTGAGCGCCTCGACGGTCGGCTCGTCGTGGAAGAGCCCGGACAGCATCGGGCTGCCGCCGATCATGTCGCCGCCGGCGGCGGTGACGGAGTACGGGTGACCCTTGCGGGCGTTGCGCAGCGCGGTGGCGAGGTACTCCACGCCGCCCGCCGGGATCGCCTTGGTGGTGCCGTCCGGCAGCCGCTCGGTGACGGTGCCGGAGGAGCCCTGCGGCGGCTCGAGGTTGCCGTGCAGGTCGTTGAAGGACAGCAGCTGCACGTCGACGGTGCGGCCGTGGTGGTCGCCCCCGTGCCCGGCGGGCCCGTGTGACGTGGTGTCGGTCCCCTGCGCCCCCGCGGGTATCGCGGCCGTCAGCACACCGGCCGTGCCCGCGAGCACGGCCACCGCCGCCGTCAACCGGCGCCGCGTCCCGCGCCGTTGTCCCTGAGATCTCATTGCCGGCATGTGGTCCCCTTTTGATGTGCTCTGGTCGAACGGCCGCAGCATACGGTCAACGCGCGTAGCAGGGCAGGGGGGCCGGGGTTACGACCTGGTTGCGCCCTGTCGGCGCGGGCTCCGCCGTAGGCTCGGGCCCATGAATGACGTGGTGAACGAGATGGCCGGGGCGATCGGCGGGCGGCGGATCGACGTCCTCCAGGAGCTGACGCCCGAGCAGGCCCAGGTGGTGCTGGACCTCATCGCGGAAGCCGCGCGGACCGACGGACAGCCGGCCGTGTCGGAGCAGGGCCGGATCCAACTGCGGGGACAGCGGGCCGGGGTGCGCCACTTGCTGCTGCACGACCGCGGGGGCGAGTTCGTCGGATACGCGCAGCTGGAGGACACCGACCCGGTGGAGGCCCCCGCGGCCGAGCTGGTCGTCCACCCGGCCCACCGGGGCCAGGGGCACGGCCGCGCGCTCGGCGTGGCGCTGCTGCACGAGTCCGGCAAGCGACTGCGGGTGTGGGCGCACGGTGGGCATCCGGCCGCCCGCCACCTGGCGCAGGTGCTGGGGCTGTCCCTCTTCCGCGAACTGCGCCAGATGCGCCGGCCGCTGGGAGAGCTGAGCACCCTGGACATCCCCGAGCCGGTCCTTCCGGAGGGCGTGACGGTGCGGACCTTCCGGCCCGGCGAGGACGACGCCGCCTGGCTGGCCGTCAACGCCGCCGCCTTCGCCCACCACCCCGAGCAGGGCTCCCTCGGCCAGCGCGACCTGGACGACCGCAAGGCCCAGCCGTGGTTCGACCCCAAGGGCTTCTTCCTGGCCGAACGGCGCGGCGGCGCCGCGGGCGCCGAAGGCGAGGCGGAGCCCAGCCGGATCGCCGGCTTCCACTGGACCAAGGTGCACGCCGCCGAGCAGCTCGGCGAGGTCTACGTCCTCGGCGTGGCCCCCGGCGCCCAGGGCGGCGGCCTCGGCAAGGCCCTCACCGCCATCGGTCTCCGCCACCTGGCGGCCCAGGGCCTGCCGACCGCGATGCTCTACGTCGACGCCGACAACACCGCCGCCGTCACGGTCTACGAGCGGCTCGGCTTCGTCACCCACGAGGTGGACCTGATGTACCGCACGGAGGCCTGACCTTCCGCGCTCCGCCCGGCCCCGGCTCCCCGCCGCCCGCCCGGCTCCGCGGCCCGACCGGCCTCGCAGCCCGCCCGGCCCCGCCCTCCGGGGCCGGGCCGGGCCCGGGGCGTACCCGTCCTACGGACACCCGACGGCGGGTGCCCGCGCCCGGCGGCCGGCGGTGCTCCGGGCCCGGCGGCCGGCGATGCCGCGCGCCCGGTGGCCGGCGGAGCGTCGCGGTCAGCGAGGCGAGGTGGGCGCCGGAGCCCGTGGGCGGTGCGGGGGCCTGTGAAGGCATGGTCGCCTGCGGGATGCGCCGCCATTTCCTTCCCGCCATGTCGCCGTTACCGCTGATTCAATCTCGGTTGCGAGCATCACTGAATGCAGCCCGCTGTGCCCAAGCCCCAGTACCGGAGGCTCCGTGTCGCTCCGGTGCCCAGTTCCGACGCGCCCGACCTCCCCCGAGCGCGGAAGAATGAGGACATGAACCAGTCCAGTGGTCAGGCGCACGCTCATTCCCAGCCGCAGCCGGAGTCCAGCTCACAGCAGTCCCGGCCGCGTCCGGAGCCCGGCCAGGGGGCGCCCGCCCCCCGGACGCAGTCCCGCGCGGAGAACGCGGCCTCCGGCGTGGAGCGGACGGCCTCCCGCGCGGGCGGCGCGGCCGCGCCCGCCGAGTCGGCCCCGTCGCGCACCGCACCCGCCCCCGCGCCCAAGGCGGAGCCCGAGCCGCAGCCGTCGGTCGGCTCGATCGCCGCGCACCGGCCGAACGCGGTCGGCGCCCAGAGCACCCGGGTGCTCGACCCCGAGCTGGACACGGACGCGGACGCGTACGAGGAGGGACACGGCCCGGACCAGGGCGGGGAGCTGCCGGAGGGCCGGTTCCTGGACCGCGAGCGCAGCTGGCTGGCGTTCAACGAGCGGGTCCTGGAGCTGGCGGAGGACCCGAACACCCCGCTGCTGGAGCGCGCCAACTTCCTGGCGATCTTCGCCAGCAACCTGGACGAGTTCTTCATGGTCCGGGTCGCCGGTCTCAAGCGTCGCATCGCCACCGGGGTGGCCACCCGTTCCGCCTCCGGGCTGCAGCCGCGCGAGGTGCTGGACCTGATCTGGACCCGGTCCCGTGAGCTCATGGCGCGGCACGCCGCCTGCTTCCAGCAGGACGTGGCGCCCGAGCTCGTCGACCAGGGCATCCACCTGATCCGCTGGCCGGACCTGACCGAGAAGGAGCAGTCCCGGCTCTTCACCCTCTTCAAGCAGCAGATCTTCCCGGTGCTCACCCCGCTGGCGGTGGACCCGGCGCACCCCTTCCCGTACATCTCGGGGCTCTCGCTCAACCTCGCGGTCGTGGTGCGCAACCCGGTCAGCGGCCATGACCACTTCGCACGGGTGAAGGTGCCGCCGCTGCTGACCCGCTTCCTGGAGGCTTCGCCGCAGCGGTACGTCCCGCTGGAGGACGTGATCGCGGCGCACCTGGAGGAGCTGTTCCCGGGGATGGAGGTGCTGGCGCACCACATGTTCCGGGTGACCCGGAACGAGGACCTGGAGGTCGAGGAGGACGACGCCGAGAACCTGCTCCAGGCCCTGGAGAAGGAGCTGCTGCGGCGCCGCTTCGGCCCGCCGGTGCGGCTGGAGGTCGAGGAGTCCATCGACCCGTACGTCCTGGACCTGCTGGTCCGCGAGCTGAAGATCTCCGACGCCGAGGTCTATCCGCTGCCCGGCCCGCTCGACCTCACCGGGCTCTTCGGCATCGCGTCGCTGGACCAGCCGGAGCTGAAGTACCCGAAGTTCGTGGCCGGCACCCATCGCGACCTGGCCGAGGTCGAGTCCGCCTCGGCGCCCGACATCTTCGCCGCGCTGCGCGAGCGGGACGTGCTGCTGCACCACCCGTACGACTCCTTCTCCACCTCGGTGCAGGCGTTCCTGGAGCAGGCCGCGGGCGACCCGGACGTGCTGGCGATCAAGCAGACGCTCTACCGGACCTCCGGCAAGTCGCCGATCGTCGACGCGCTCATCGACGCCGCCGAGGCCGGCAAGCAGGTGCTGGTGCTGGTCGAGATCAAGGCGCGCTTCGACGAGCAGGCCAACATCAAGTGGGCCCGGAAGCTGGAGGAGGCCGGCTGCCACGTCGTCTACGGCCTGGTGGGCCTCAAGACGCACTGCAAGCTGTCGCTGGTGGTCCGCCAGGAGGGCGACACCCTGGTCCGCTACTCGCACGTCGGCACCGGCAACTACCACCCCAAGACGGCCCGGCTCTACGAGGACCTGGGGCTGCTGACCTCCGACCCGCAGGTGGGCGCCGACCTGTCCGACCTGTTCAACCGGCTCAGCGGCTACTCGCGCCGGGAGACCTACCGCCGGCTGCTGGTCGCCCCCCGGTCGCTGCGCGACGGGCTGGTCACGCGGATACACAAGGAGATCACCCACCACCGCGCGGGGCGGCCCGCCTCCGTCCGCATCAAGGTCAACTCGATGGTCGACGAGGCCGTCATCGACGCCCTCTACCGCGCCGCCCAGGCGGGGGTGCCGGTCGACGTGTGGGTGCGCGGCATCTGCGCGCTGCGACCGGGCGTGGAGGGGCTCTCGGAGAACATACGGGTGCGCAGCGTGCTCGGCCGCTTCCTGGAGCACTCGCGGGTCTTCGCCTTCGGGAACGGCGGCGAGCCCGAGGTGTGGCTCGGCAGCGCCGACATGATGCACCGCAACCTGGACCGACGGATCGAGGCGCTGGTGCGGGTCGCCGACCCCGCCCACCGCGCCGCCCTGAACCGGCTGCTGGAGACCGGCATGGCCGACTCCACCGCCTCCTGGCACCTGGGCCCGGACGGCGAGTGGACGCGGCACGCCATGGACGCCAACGGGCAGCCGCTGCACAACGTACAAGAGATGCTCATCGACGCCCGGAGGCGCCGGCGTGGTACAGCGACATGACCTGCCGCCGACAGGGGTTACGGGGGGCGGGCCGGACGGCTCCGGTGCCCCCTCGACCGACGTCTTCGGCCTCGGGGGACACGACATGACCGATCGCGCGGCCGGGCTCCCGGCCCCCGCCTCAGCCATGGTCGGGGCGCCGACCGGGGCCGCCCCGCACGGTCCGCGGGGGCCCGCCGCGGCGCGGCCCGTGGAGGCGGGCGCCCCCTCCGCGGGGGAGGTGCTCTCCCGCTATCTGCACGCGCAGGCCGCCGACTTCCTGCGCAGCCTGCGGCTGCACCGCGAGAGCGGTTCCGATGCCGAGGAGGCGGCCGAGGCGGCCCGGCTGCTGCGCCGCTCCGCCCGCCGTATCAGTGGCGCGCTCCTCGTCTACCAGCCGCTGACCGACCAGCCGTGGGCCGACGAGCTGCGCGCCGAACTGGCCTGGCTCGCCGGCCTGCTCGCCCGCGAGCACGCCTACGCCGCCCGGCTGAGCCGGTTGCGCGGCGCCCTCCACCGGCTCTCCGGCGCGGACCAGGTCGCCGGTGCCGCCGCGGCGCCGGGCGTCAGCGCCGCGCCGGTGGCGCGGGGCGGGGTCACGGCGGAGATCGGCGACGGGGGGAGCGCCGAGCCCGCGCCCGTCGACGGCTCGACGGCCGCGGGGCCCGGCGCCCGGCGCGGCGGGACGCGGGCGTCGGTGCCCGGCGCCCGGACCGGGCGCGGCCGCCGCGGCGTCTCGCTGGCGGCCGACGACGGTGAGCCCGACGGACGCGTCGGCGGCACGGGGCGCGGGGGCGGCCGCACGGACCGCGGGGCGGAGGCGGGCGCGGCCGGCCGGGCCGGAGCGCCGGGACTCGGCGGCGACGCCGGGGGAGGCACGGGCGACCCGACCGGAACGGGGCGCGCGGGTGCCGGCGGCGCGGGACCGTCCGTGCCCGGCGGCGCGGAGGTGACCGGCGGCGACGCGACGCGGTCTGCGGGGGCCGGTGGGCGCCACGGGACCGGTGGCCGGGCGGCGGCCGGGGGCCGGGGAACCGGCGGCGCCGTGGCCGGGTCGCGGGAGGAGTCCCGTGGCGGCACGCTCACCGTGGGCGCCGCGCGGGCCGGCGCGCTGCTCGAGCGCCAGCTGACGCTGGCCCGGACCCGCGCGCACACTGCTGCGCTCCAGGCGCTGGGCTCCTCGCGCTTCCACGCCGTCGCCGACGCCGTCGCGCTGCTCGCCTCCGAGGTGCCGCTGGCGCCGGGCGCCGCCGAACGCCCGGCCGGGCAGGAGCTGCCACCGCTGGCGGAGCTGGCGCACCGGCGGCTGGTGGAGGCCGTCGAGGCGCTGCCGCTGGGCGTGGCAGGGCATCCGTACAACGCCGACGCGCTCGCCTACGGCCTCGCCGCGACCGCCGCGGCCGACGCGCCGCCGGCCAGCGAACGGCAGGACGCGCCCTGGCACCAGGTGCGGCGCCTGGTGCGGCTGCGGCGCTACGCGCTGGAGGTGCTGGACGAGGGGGAGCGCGCGGACACGACCGGCCCGGTCGAGGCCGAACCCTCGCTCGCCGTGCGGCTCCTCGCCGCCGCGCAGGCCCTGGACCGGCACCGCGACGCCGCCGAGGCCGCGGCCGCCGCGGCCTCGGCGGCCCGCACCCCGCGGATCGCCCCGGCCACGGCGTACGCGCTGGGGGTGCTCCACGCCGACCAGCGGCACGATGTCGAGGCGGCGAGGTTCGCCTTCGGCCGGGTGTGGCAGCGGCTGGCGGCGGGGGCGACCGCCTGGTAACCGGGCGCCGAGGTCCGCCGACGGAGTCCGGCTGCCGGTGGAGGCCCAGGCACCGGCGGAGGCCCAGGCACCGATGGCAGTCCGGGCGCCGGTGGAAGTCCAGGTGTCGGTGGAAGGAGACGTGGACGTGATGGCAGGCAGCGAGCCCGCGGCGGTGCCGGACACGGCGGCCGTCCGGCCCGTCTTCGCCGCGGGGTGCGTGCTGTGGCGCCGCGCCGGTGCCGTCGGGCGGATCGAACTCGCCCTGGTGCACCGGCCCAAGTACGACGACTGGTCGTTCCCCAAGGGCAAGCTGAAGCGCGGCGAGGAGGCGCGGCAGGCCGCCGTCCGCGAGGTGCTGGAGGAGACCGGCATGACCTGCGCCCTGGGGGACGAGCTGCCCACCCGCCACTACCTGGCGCAGGGCCGCCCCAAGGAGGTCCGCTACTGGGCGGCGGAGGCCACCGGCGGCTCGTTCGTGCCGAACCGCGAGGTCGACCGGCTGGAGTGGCTGCCCCCGGCGGCCGCGGCCGACCGCCTCACCGCGGACAGCGACCGCGAACTGGTCGCCGCCCTCCTCCGTACGCTGTCCTGAGCGGCCGGTCAGCCCTGTTCTCGTGGAGCGGCCTCGGCCTCCCGCAGGCCCTGGTCGCGGAGCTCGGTGCGGGCCTCGGTGCGGTGGCCGCGGGCGATGTAGTCGCGCACCACCGCCTCGACGGCGTCCTGGGGCGAGCCCACCCCGGCCAGCACCATGACTTCCACCACCAGTTCGGCATCGAGGCTGATCTCGACCTTGGCCATGGGCGCCCCCTTCGTAGGGCCCGCACTCTAGCGGTCGGAGCGGTGCCGTCACCGGCGGCGCAGCGCCGCGTTCTTCAGGGCCGGGGGCAGGTAGTAGCTGTCCGCGCGGTTGAGGTCGATGCCGGGAGGCACGATCGCGTCGATCCGGTCCAACACCCCGTCGTCGAGCACCGCGTCGGCGCCGGCCAGCAGGTCCTCCAGCTGCTCGTAGGTGCGCGGGCCGATGATGACCGAGGTGATGGCCGGGTGGGCGCGGACGAAGGCGGTGGCCAGGTGCGGCAGGGAGAGCCCGGCCTCCTCCGCCACCTGGACCAGCTGCCCCACCGCCTCCAGCTTCCGTGCGTTCTCCGGCAGCGCCGGGTCGAACTTCTGCCGCTCCAGCGCGTGCCGACCGCCCGTCAGATCGATGTCGGACGCCTTCGTGTAGCGGCCCGACAGCCAGCCCGCCGACAGCGGACCCCAGGCCAGCACCCCCATCCCGTACTTCTGCGCGGTCGGCAGCACCGCCGCCTCGGCGCCGCGCGCCAGGATCGAGTACGGCGGCTGCTCGCTGCGGAAGCGGACGTGGCCGCGCCGCTCGCTGGTCCAGTGCGCCTCGACGATCTGCTCGGCGGGGAAGGTGGAGCAGCCGACCGCCCGCACCTTGCCGGCGCGCACCAGGTCGGTCAGGACGCCGAGCGTCTCGTCGATGTCGGTCGCCGGGTCGGGGCGGTGGATCTGGTAGAGGTCGATGTAGTCCGTGTCCAGCCGGCGCAGGCTGTCCTCGACGGCGCGGGTGATCCAGCGTCGTGAGTTGCCGCCGAGGTTGGGGTCCTCGCCCATCGGGCTGTGCCCCTTGGTCGCCAGCACGATGTCGTCGCGGCGGCCCTTGAGCGCCTTTCCGACGAGCTCCTCGGACTCGCCCGCCGAGTACACGTCGGCGGTGTCGATGAGGTTGATGCCCGCGTCGACGGCGCGGTGGATGATGCGCACCACGTCGTCGTGGTCGTTGTTGGCCCAGGCACCGAACATCATCGTGCCCAGCGCGTATTCGCTGACCGAGATGCCGGTGCCGCCGAGAATCCTGCGCTGCATGGGGGGTGCCTCCGTCGAGCCGTGACCTGTGCTGTCTTTCGGTTACGCGTTCCACCTTCCGCCGCCGGCGCAGCACGTACCAGGCCCGTTTCAACCTGGGTCCGCCAGAACCACCTTGTTGCCGCCCCGTCGATAATGGGCCGATGCGGCATGCCGAACCGGAGATCAACGCCTTCCTGAAGTCCCGCCGGGCCGCGCTCGACCCGGCCGCGCTCGGGCTGCCCGCGGGATCGACCCGCCGCCGGGTGCGCGGGCTGCGCCGCGAGGAGGTCGCCCAGCTGGCCGGGATCAGCGTGGACTACTACACCCGCATCGAGCAGGGCCGCGCCCCCGCCATCTCGGACCCGGTCCTGGACGCCATCGCGCGGGCCCTGCGGCTGACCCCCGCCGAGCACACCTATCTGCGCAACGTCGCCCAGCCCCGGCGCCGGCAGCGCGGCGACCAGGGGCCCCGCGCGCGCGTGCGGCCCCAGGTGCGCCAGCTGCTGGACGCCCTCGACGACACGGTGCCGGCCTTCGTCTACGGCCCCGCCCTGGACATCCTCGCCTGGAACCGCCTCGGCGGCCTGGTCTCCTTCGACCTGGCGGCCGTCCCCGAGGCCGACCGCAACGCCGCCCTGCTGACCTTCCTCCACCCGGACGCCAAGGCCCTCCACCCGGACTGGGAGCGACTCGCCGAGGAGATGGTCGCCGCCCTCCGCGCCGAGGCCGGCCGCCGCCCCCAGGGGCGGATCAGCGAGGTCGCCTGCCGGCTCCTCGACCACAGCCCCGACTTCCGACGCCACTGGGAGGCCCAGGCCGTCACCGAACGCACCTCGGGCACCAAGCGCGTCCGGCACCCCCTGGTCGGCGAGCTCGACCTGACCTACGAGGTGCTGGCGCTGCCCACCGACGAGGGCCAGGTGCTGTGCACGTACACGGCGCGGCGGGGGACGCGCACGGCGGAGGCCCTGCGGGAGCTCGCGGCCCTCCCGGCCCTCCCGGCCCTCCCGGCCCTCCCGGCCGGCGCCCCGGTCTAGCGGGTCGCCGGCGGCGCCGGACCCGGGGAAGACGGGCCGGCGCCGGTCCGGCGGTTCGCGGGTCAGCCCGGCCCGAGGCAAGGGTGGCCGGCGACCCGGTCCAGCAGGTCGCGCGGGTCAGCCGGACCCGGGGGCGAGGGCCTCCCAGGCGATCGTGACCTCACCCTGCCGCCAGCGACGGGGCCCGTGCAGGACCGGCCAGCCCAGGTCGTCGCGGAGCACGCGGACGGTGCGGACCCAGCGCTGGCGCGCGCTGAGCGGGGCGTACGGCGCGGCGGCGGCCCAGGCCCTGTCGAAGTCGCGCAGGAAGGCATGCACGGGCTCGCCGGGGACGTTGCGGTGGATGAGCGCCTTGGGCAGCCGCTCGGCCAGGTCGGAGGGGCGCTCCAGGGAGCCGAGCCGGGTCGCGAACGTGACGCTGAGCGGCCCCTGCGGGGTCAGCGCCACCCACACGTGCCGCCGCCCGATCTCGTCGCAGGTCCCCTCCACCAGCAGCCCGCCCGGCGCCAGCCGATCGCACAGCCGCCGCCACACCGCCGCGACCTCGTCCTCCCCGTACTGCCGCAGCACGTTCGCCGCCCGGATCAGCGCCGGCCGCTCCCCGTGCCCGCCCGGCAGCGGCACCTCGAACCCGCCGTGCGCGAAGACCAGCCCCTCCCGCTCATACGGCTTGGCGGCCGCCACCCGCGCGGGCTCGATCTCCACCCCGACCACCCGCACGTCCGGCCGCACCGTACGCAGCCGCTCCAGCAGCTCCACGGCCGTCCAGGGCGCCGCCCCGTACCCCAGATCCACCGCCACCGGCGCCTCCGCCCGCAGCAGCGCGGGACCGTGTACGGCGGCGATCCAGCGGTCCATACGCCGCAGCCGGTTCGGATTGGTGGTGCCGCGAGTCACCGAGCCGACGGGTCGGGCCGGGGCGGGGGGACGGGCGGGCATGTCTATGACTCTAAGCGTTCACCCGGACCCACGGCCCCGCCCCTCTACGCCCCCGGCTGCGACGATCCGCTTCTCCGCGCGGCGCGGTACGCCCCGAGCAGCCCGCGCCCCGTCTCGCACGCGGCGTCGCCCTTGCGGCAGGCCGCGCACTCCGTGAGGTGGATGAGCGCCGCCCGCCAGGCACGGTCGACGCGCTGATGGCCCGCCGTGTACGCCCCCTGCCCCGCGTCGACGGGCCCGCGCTCGTTCTGCGCCCGTACGACCCCGTCGGTCACCGCCCCGACCCGGCGCAGCGCCTCACGACGGGAGGGCCCGCCCGCCCCCTCGCCCGTCACCACGCGCCCTCACGGCGCGCGGCGGCCCGCTGCTCGATCGCCTGGGCGAGCTGGAGGTGGTAGAGCTCGACCTGGTCCGGGGTGAGGATCAGCGCCGAATCGAGCGCACTGCCGTCCGCACAGTGCAGCCGGATCGCGAGCGCGGCCTGCTGGGCGCGGCGGTCGTAGATCACGTCCCGTTTCAGGGGGGTGGCGTGGGTGACGGTGGGGGGTGGGCTGGCGGCCGCATGCCGTGCTGTGGTCCCTGTGGTGGTTGTTTCGGTCATGGGTCCTGCACCCCTCTCAGATCTCCCTTGGATCCCGGAGTTCCCAGGTGGGACCGTCGGGACTGTTCAGCCACACCTGGTGCTCGCCGGATGGAGAGACGGTCAGCCCGAAGCGGGTGAGCGGGGGCCTGCCGTGCCGGTCCCACCAGGTGTGTGCGGCGACGAGCTCGTCCCACAGGTCGCGGGGGCCGTGCTGGAGGACCCCGTCGCCATCACGCCATCCGGCGTAGTGCACGGAGGCGTAGGAGCCGCGCGTGTCCCACAGCAGGAGGCGGTACGTCCCGTCGGGGCGGGTGCCCAGGTGCCCGGAGCGGACGCCGGGCACGCGCAGCCCCATGGCGAACTCGGCGTGCTTACCCGCCTCGGTGACAGTTTGTGGCGCGATCGGCGACGCCGACAGTCGTGGCTCGCCCTCGCGCCGGGGCCTCACCTGCGACGGCCGCTGGCCCCGGACCCACATGAAGTCCACCGAGTCCACGAACTGGCCGCTCGCCGTGGCGTCCTTATCCACATCGAGGCGCAGCAGCCCCGCGTTGCGGTAGGCGGTGCCGAACGGCGTGACGATCACGCCGCCCGTCCGTACCTGCTCCAGCCACGCACGGGGAATCCGCCGCACGGCGGCCGTGGACAGCAGCCGGTCGTACGGAGCACGGGCCTGGTAGCCGGCTTCGCCGTTCGCGTGTACCGCCGTGGGCCGGTAGCCGCACCCGTTCAGCGCGGCGCGCGCCCGCGCGAACACGGCCGAATCGACCTCGATCGTGGTCACGTTCTCCGCGCCCACCCACTCAGACAGCAGCGCCGCGTTGTAGCCCGTACCCGTCCCGATTTCCAGGACCCGCATGCCCACGTCGAGATCGCTGGCGCCGAGCATGGCGAAGACCGCGCCGGGCGCGCTGAGCGAACTCGTCGGTTCCCGGCCCGTATCGCGTTCGACGCCATCATCCACCTGAGTGACAACCGGCTCGCGCGCGTACACCAACGTATGCCAGCGGTCCTCGTCCTGCGAGCGGCGCAGCGCGCGATAGAGCTCGGCGGATTCGTCCCACACCCATACGAGGTCGGGGACGAACGCGTGCCGGGGGACGGCCAGGTACGCCTCACGCATCCACGGCTTCGTGAACCAGCCGCCCTGGTCCAGGGACTGCGCGAGTCCCTGGACCAGGTCTTCCGTGTCGCGGTGGCTCACTTCCGGTGGTCTCCCGTTCCGTCCTTGTAGATGTCCGAATCGGGGTTGTGGCCGTCCTGGCTCGGCGGGGGGAGCTTCGGCTCCTCCGGCTGGTCGGGGTCTTTGCCGTCGTGCTTGCCCATGACCATGCTTCCCTTCCTCGCTACGCTCAGTCGCCGATGCGAATCGGTGAGTGAGACAGTAGGGTCGCGCGCCCCAGTCAGGAACGGACTGCGAGTACGGGTATCGGCGGCGTGACGACGACACTTGGGGGCAACATGGCGGTCCGCTCTTCCACAACCCCTACTGACAGTCGGGGAAGGCCCGAACGCGCCCGCGGCGGTGTCGTGTCCGGCTACGTGCTGCGGCTGATCCGGGAGCACCTTGGCCTGACACAGGAAGGGTTGGCGGATCGCTTTGATGTATCGGCGGACACCGTGGCTGGGTGGGAGTCCGGCCGCCGGCCCCTGACGGCGGTTCCGGTCGGTCAGACGCTGACACACCGGCATCGTCTGCTGAGGATGGGTGCCTCGCCGGGCTTGATACACCTCCTCGGGCGGGCGATGGAGGCTGACGTGATTCTTTCCAGCACTCTGGAGAAGGCCGCTGGCAGCCAGGAGGCCAGCCCCCTCGGTGCATGGGTGATGCAGCGCGATCTAGTCGAACTGCTTGCGTGGCCGCTCAACGGCGAGGCTCCTGAGGCAGTGCGTCTACGGTCAGCGCCCTCTCGACCACGACGAGGCCCGGTTCCGGGAGGCCCGGAGATGTCCGCTGCAGATCGGGAAGGGTTCTTCAGCCAACTGCGGCGGACGGCTGAGGAGGCCAGGCAGCCAGGTGAGTTCCTTCTTCGGCGTCAAGCGCTCTACCTCTCGGGCTATGACGATCGGCGTGACTCCGCCGACTGGCTCGCCTGCCAACAACGGGTCAAGTGCGCCGAGGACTGGTTGACCGGTTGGCTCAGCTCCCGTTCCTTGGCGGCGGTGGCCACACGGCAGGGAGATCGTGACCGCATGGGCCACTTCGTCTCAACGAAGCTTGCTGGTGATCAATCAGGCGAAGCAGCGAATCTGAACTACTGGGCGTATTGGGTCGGAGAAGTCGAGCAGGTCGAGTTGTCAGACGACTTCATCGCATCCGGCAAGCCGGGCCCGTGGACCGGCGGCAAGCTGCTGCAGCACCTCGTAGAGAGGCTCGACCCCAGGCACGGCTACTCGGAGCTGTACGTGCACACACTTTGGGCATTGTTGGCCATTCGGCCTCGTCTCTTACACGTAGCCGGCCGCGCGAGTGGTCTGCGCGAACGGCTTGGCGTGATGTTGGATAGCAGGGAGGTCTCGGCACGAGCGCGCCGTGAGCTCGACGGCATCCGATACGCGATTCGCCTCGCCGACGCATGAGGCGTGAGAGGGGCTGACGGTGGCTGACGACTTGTCCGCGGTGTCGCGATTCCTGCTTGAGGCGGGCACGCTCAAACACGCCAGGCGCACGGGCTGGTGGATGGCGGGCGTGCGGGACCCGGAGAGCGTGGCCGAGCACTCGTGGCGTACTTCGCTGATCGCCTCTGTGATCGCCCAGTTGGAGGGAGCCGATCCGGCGCGGGCGGCGCTGCTGGCCGTGTGGCATGACTCCCAAGAGACCAGGACTGGCGACGTCAACCACCTGGGGAAGAAGTACGCCCCCTCGGCTGACCCTGAAGCCGTGACGGCTGACCAGACGGCCGGTATGCCTGAACCGCTGGCGGAGGCAGTGCGGGGCGTCGTGGCTGAGTACGAGGCGAAGGAGACACCCGAGGCTCGGTGCGCGCGTGACGCCGACAAGCTCGAATGCCTGATTCAAGGGATTGAGTACCGGGCGCAGGGCTACGAGAACGCGCAGCGGTGGATCGACAACAGCCGCGCTCGACTCACCACCGAGACAGCGAATCGCCTTGCCGACGAGCTGCTGAACACCGGGTCCTTGGACTGGCTCCACGCCGCTATGGGCGAGACTCCGTGAACTGAAAGTCCGGGTCTCGGGGCGCGGGATTCGGGACCCGAGACCTCTCCGAAGGATTGGCCGGGAGGCTTGACCCACCCACCCTCCCCGCGCACCAACGGCCGCCCTCAGCAGGCCAGATGACTTTTTGTGATCGAGTCGCGACGGAGCGGGGCGGGCGTGTAGCGTGCGGGCCACAAAGCAACGACCCCCAGCGGGTGTTAGCAGCACCTGCCAGGGGTCTGACCTTCAAGATCGTTAGGAGCGATCTCAATGGCTGCTTCAGACTCTAGCGTTCCCGCGCCCCCCTCCGCCCCCTCCTCGCCTCCGATGGCCAGTCCCGGCTTCGGGAAGCGGGCCGTTTCCGGTCAAGGGCCGCGCCGTGCCGACGACTTCGCCGGGCTGCCCGCGCGGGAGGCGGCCATCGCCGCGTACGTCGATCGGCTGCCGGACGGGGCGTGCATCTCGATCAAGGCGCTGGCCGCGCAGCTTCCCTACGGACAGTGCGCCTTGGGGACCGCGTTGCGGCGGCTGGCCGAGGCCGGGCATCTTCGGCTGTTCCGGGAGCGGACCGAGGGTGGGCGGTGGGTGACCCGTACGCACTTCTCGCGCGTCGCCCGAGATGACGCCTGGTGGGCGGCCTACCAGGCCGGGCGGGACACGGGCCAGGCCCCGGAGGGCGAGCCGCGCGCGGAGGGTGCGGCGGCGCCGCGTCCCGCGTACGCCGTGCTCGCCCGGCTCGGGGAGGTCGACCCCCGTCTCGCCCTCTCCGCCGCCGACTGCGCCGCGCTCGAACCGCTCGCCCGGGAGTGGCTCCGACGCGGGGCGAGCGAGCCGTACGCCGCTTCCGTACTGACCGCCGGGCTGCCCGAGGCCGTCCACCACCCGCGTCGCTTCCTCCAGGCCCGCCTGACCGCGAAAATGCCACCCGAACGAGAGCTTCCGGCGCCGCCGCGCCTCGCGCCCGTCCTCATGGAGTGCGCAGTCTGCCGCGCGCCCGGCAGCCCGCAGGCGCTCCCCGGCGGGGTGTGCCGCGAGTGTCGCGGTGAGGCGGCGGCTCCGGACGACCGCCGGGGCGCCGCCGTACGGGCGTACGCGGACGGGATCCGCGCTCGGATGCGCCAGCGGCCACGCGTGGCGCGCTAGGACCAGGCGCCCGCCTTCGCCGCCCGCTCGACATACGCCTCGAAGGCGCGGGGCTCGCGACCGAGTACCTGCCGCACCCCGTCCACCGGCTCCGAGGTGTGCCCCTCGCGATGCAGATCGAACAGGGCGCTGAAGGCCCTCACGAAGGGCTCGGGGTAGCCGAGGCCGCGCAGCTCCGCGCGGTACTCGTCCGGGGTCAGCTCGACGTAGTCGATGGTGCGGCCCGTCGCGCGGGCGATGGTCTCGGTGGCCTCCCGGAAGGTCAGCCCGCGCGGGCCGGAGAGCTCGTACACCCGACCCGCGTGCCCGTCGCGCGTCAGCACGGTCGCCGCGACCTCCGCGACGTCGTCGACGTCGACGAAGGTCTCCGGAACGTCGCCGATGGGCAGCGCGAGCCGCCCGTCGCGCAGCGGCTGGTGCCAGAGGTCCTCGCTGAAGTTCTGGTTGAAGTTGTTGGGGCGCAGGATGGTCCACTCGGCGCCCGACTCCCGTACCGCCTGCTCACCGGCGGCCATGCCGCGTCCGAAGTCCTCGCCGACCAGATCCATGCCGCGTCCGGAGAGCGTCACGAAGCGGCGCACCCCCGCCGCCGCGGCCCGCCCGACGAAGTCGTGCACCGGCTCGGCCTCCTCCGGGGTGATCAGGTAGACCGCCGCGGCCCCGGCCACCGCCGGCTCCCAGGTGGCGGGCTCGGTCCAGTCGAAGCGCACCGCGCTGGAGCGCGAGGCGGCGCGCACCGAGGCGCCCTGCTCACGCAGCCGCCGTACCAACCTGCGCCCCGTCTTACCGGTGGCGCCCAGGACCAGGATGTCGTTCGTGTTCGTTGTCATGACAGGCAGTCAACCGGCCGTGATCACGAGCGGACATGGCCGCCCGTCCGGGACGCATGCGTGTTCGTACGCGGCGCATAGGGTGAGGTCATGGACCCGTTCGACGATCTGCTGCGCGGTGTGCGCGCCGACGGCGCCGTCTTCGACCGCTCGGTGCTGTCGCCCCCCTGGGCGCTGAGGTTCACCGACGGCGCCTCGCTGACGCTGTGCGTCCCGATGCGCGGCGAGGGCTGGATCGCGGCCGGCCCCGGCGGGCGGCTGGTGCGCCGGCTGCGGCTGGGCGAGGCGGCGATCGTGCGCGGCCCGGAGCCCTTCGTCTTCGCGGACGACCCGGACACGGCGGCGGAGCGCGTGCGCGACGTGCGCTGCGCCGGCCCCTGGACGGCCCGGGGCGACGCGCCGGAGGGCAGCACGGTACTGCTGGCCGGGGCCTACCACGTGCGCGGCGAGGTGCCGGGACGACTGCTGCGGGTGCTGCCGCCGGTGCTGGTGGTGCCGGACGACCACGACTGCACGGGCATGCGCGACTACCTGGAGGCCCAACTGTCCGCCGGCCGCCCCGGCCGCCAGATCGTGCTGGACCGGTTGCTGGACTGGCTCCTGGTGTGCACTCTCCGCGACTGGTTCGACCGCCCCGAGGCCGCCTCGCCCGGCTGGTACCGCGCGCTCGGCGACGACGCCGTGGGCCCGGTCCTGCGCGCCATGCACGCGGCACCCGAGCGCGCCTGGACGCTCGCCTCCCTGGCCGACGAGGCCCGGGTCTCCCGCACCACCCTGGCCAAGCGCTTCCACGACCTGGTCGGCGAGTCCCCTCTGGCGTACCTCACCGAGTGGCGCATGGCCCGCGCCGCCGACCTCCTCGCCGAGCCCAACGCCACGGTCGCGTCCGTGGCGCGCCGCGTGGGCTACGCCGACGCCTTCGGCTTCAGCACCGCGTTCAAGCGCGTACGCGGGGTCAGCCCCAGCACCCACCGCCGCCGGGTCGCCCCCACCGCCCCACGGACGGCCCAGTCCGGCTGACCGCTGCCACCCACCCCAGCCGCCCGTTCGTGATCGGGCCCGCAGGGTGCCCACCACCCGGCCCGCCCACCGCTCCCACCCGCCCACCTTTGCCCACCCACCCGGCCCGCCCACCCCAACTCCCCCGTCCGTGATCGGGCCCGCGGCCGGGGGACGGCGGGAGCGGCCGGGGGCGCAGGGCACAGGGCCGAAACGCTGTCGCATATTTGTGGGCAAAGAGGGAGTAAGTCAGCGTTGTGGGGTCGTCGCCCGTAAATATGCGGTTTCGGTCCTGTGCCCGGCTGCGCCCACGGCCCGACCCACCCACTTTCCTCGCCGCTCCCCTCGCCGCCCCGGGTCACGCTTTGGCAAAGCGGAAATGGGAACGGGTCGTTCCGGTGTTGACGCGTTGAGGCGTCGAAGCGCGTCCAAGAGCGACCAAGAGCGACCAAGAGCGACCAAGAGCCACGTACCCGGCAAGGAGGTATCGCGCGGTGAGCCAGTACATATCGCGGCTCGGCGGCCTGCGGGACCGCGCGCTCGGAACCGGCCGCGGCAGCGGCTCGGTGCGTGGAGCCGCCGGCCGCGGCGGAACCACCGGGCGCGCCGCCGGCGCCGCCCGTACGCTGCGGCACCTGCGCCGCCCCCGCCGCATCGCCATGCTGAGCGTGCACACCTCGCCCCTCCACCAGCCGGGCACCGGCGACGCGGGCGGGATGAACGTGTACATCGTCGAGCTCGCCAAGCGGCTGGCGGACCTCGGCATCGAGGTGGAGGTCTTCACCCGCGCCACCACCGGAGCGCTTCCGCCCGCCGTGGAGCTGGCGCCCGGGGTCCTGGTCCGCCACATCGACGCGGGCCCGTACGAGGGCCTCGCCAAGGAGGACCTGCCGGCCCAGCTGTGCGCCTTCACGCACGGGGTGATGCAGGCGTGGGCGGGGCACCGGCCCGGCTACTACGACCTGGTGCACTCGCACTACTGGCTCTCCGGCCACGTCGGCTGGCTCGCCGCCGAGCGCTGGGGCGTGCCGCTGGTGCACGCCATGCACACCATGGCCAAGGTCAAGAACGCGGCGCTGGCCGAGGGCGACACCCCGGAGCCCGCCGCGCGGGTCATCGGCGAGACGCAGATCGTCCGGGCCGCGGACCGGCTGATCGCCAACACCGAAGGTGAGGCGCGGGAGCTGGAGCGGTTCTACGACGCGGATCCGGCCAAGGTCGCCGTCGTCCATCCGGGGGTGAACCTGGACCGCTTCCGGCCGGCCGACGGCCGGGCCGCCGCCCGGGCCCGGCTCGGGCTGCCGCAGGAGGCGCTGATCCCCCTCTTCGCCGGCCGCATCCAGCCGCTGAAGGGCCCGGACATCCTGCTGCACGCGGTCGCGGAGCTGCTGGAGCGCGAGCCGGCGCTCCGCTCCCGGCTGGTGGTCCCGGTGGTCGGCGGGCCCAGCGGGACCGGCCTGGCCAAGCCGGAGCGGCTGCACAAGCTGGCGGCGCGGCTCGGCGTCGCCGACGTCGTCCGCTTCCGGCCGCCCGTCGGCCAGGACCAGCTGGCGGACTGGTACCGCGCCGCGTCGGTGCTGGTCATGCCCTCGTACAGCGAGTCCTTCGGGCTGGTGGCCATCGAGGCGCAGGCCTGCGGCACGCCGGTCGTCGCGGCGGCCGTCGGCGGCCTGCCGGTGGCGGTGCGCCACGGGGTCTCCGGGTTCCTGGTCCACGGCCACGACCCGGCCGACTACGCCGCCGCGCTGCACGGCTTCGTCGCCGACGCCACCCTGTCGGAGCGGATGGGCGCGGCCGCCGCCCAGCACGCCCGCTCCTTCGGCTGGGACACCGCCGCCGCGGCCACGGCGGACGTCTATCAAGCCGCCCTGCACGAGCGTCGTCGCGTACGCTCGCACCATGGCTGAAAGGGCTGACACGACCGGCAGGGCCGACACGACCGGCAAGGCTGACACGGCCGACAAGGCGGTGGACAAGGTGGACAGGACCGCGGAGCAGACCGAGGCGCGGCAGGTCATCGAGTCGACGCTCAAGGAGGCCGAGCTGGAGTGGGAGAGCCCCTCCGACGGCTCCTACGTCGTCAAGCTGCCCGGCACCCGCAAGCTGGCCACCACCTGCTCGCTGCGCGTCGGCCGCCACTCCCTCTCCGTCAACGCCTTCGTGGTGCGCCGGCCGGACGAGAACCACGAGGCCGTGCACCGCTGGCTGCTGGAGCGCAACACCCGGCTGTACGGGATGAGTTACGCCATCGACCAGCTGGGCGACATCTACCTCGTCGGACGGCTGCCGCTGGCGGCCGTCACCCCCCGGGAGCTGGACCGGCTCCTCGGCACGGTGCTCGAGAACGCGGACGGCAGCTTCAACACCCTCCTGGAGATGGGCTTCGCGACGGCCATCCGCCGCGAGTACGCGTGGCGTACGGCGCGCGGCGAGTCCACCCGCAACCTGGAGGCGTTCACCCGCCTGACCCAGGACCCGACGGGCTGACGGATCGACGGGCTGTCGAGGCCCGACGGGTCGACGGGCCGACGCGGGACTCGACGGGCTAACGGGCCAGCGGGCTGGCGGAAGGCCGTCAGACGGAGGGGCACCGCAACCCCCGGCACCCGACATGACCTCCCGTCAGGCGGCAGAGCCGGGGGCGACCGGCCCGGCTGTGCTCGATGTCGTAGCGGATGAGCTTCTGGATCGGCCGCAGGGCTCCGGTCTGCGCTTTCCCGTCGTCGGGGTGGGGGTTCAGGGTGTCTGCCGGTCGCCGAGCGCGGCACCCCGCGGCACCCACTCGCGTCTGGGCTTCTCCACCAGAGGGATGACGTTGCTCCGCCGTGCGAGGGATACGGATCGTGCTCTGGTTCCTCGTGCGCCTGTGCTTGACGTCAATAGCGTTTGATGCGTGATCCAGCAGCAGGGGTCGTGCTTGCCGAGCCGCACAGGCTGCCAGGCTGTGCGGCCAGTCACCCGACGGGGTGCCGACTGGAGTCCCCCGGTGCCGGACACATCACCACCCGGAAGGTTTCTGACCATTGCTGTCCCGTGGGCAGCATCTACGAGGGGATCAGTTCATGCGGAAGATCGCGGGCATTGCTGCCGGGATTGCCATCGTGGGAACGTTAAGCATATCTGGGCCGGCGTTTGCTGACAGCTACGACGGCAAGTGTGGTGACTCGGAGATGTGCGCCTATGACGGTGACAACTTCCGTGGAAATATCTTTGACCGTGCGGGCTCTCTGAAGAGCTATTCGGGGTACAAGTTCTACCAAGGAGGTTCCATCGACAACCGGTTCTCCTCCGTGAAGAACACGGCCAACACCTACAAGCTCTGCCTCTACACGAAGGCGAACTATAGGGGGAAGAGCATCTGTGTCGGGTCGGACAAGTCCCGTGCGACTCTTGGGGCTCAGTACGACAACACGGCCTCTTCGAACCAGTTCATCTACACTGGCTGATCCGATCGATTGAGGAGCGATTCCGCTGCCCCTGCTGTGATCGGCAGGGGCAGCGGGCGGTACCGGGTACCGACGTGGGGGGAAGATGGAAACCCGAAAAGGTGTCACGTGGATGATATGCGCCGCAGCCCTGCTCGCCGGCTGCGCTTCGGAAACGCCACGCCAGCCGCCGCCTGGTGAACCTCCGGTCGCGCACATAGCGCGCATTCTTGACACCGGTAAGGTCAACTTGCCTCTGGACTCCTATCGACTGACCATGAGTCAGATGGCTGCGCTGCAGGATGAACTGAACCGGCGGGCGCAATCCTGCATGAATCGCTTTGGATATCGAGTCGACCTCACCCAGCACAATTCCTCCCCCTCGCCCATGTTGAACCAAGGAATGAATGAGAATGCTTACGGTCTCACCTCGCTTTCTCGGGCTCGACGTTACGGATATCACCTAACCAAGGCCGAGGAGAGCGGCGGTGACATAAAAGAGCCGTCACTCACGAAGCGGCAGCAACACGCACTCAATGGTGGGGCGACGCATACCGAAGACGGTAAGAAACTGCCCGCTGGCGGATGCAGGGCCGAGGCCGAGCGTTCTCTGGGAAAAGGTGCGCCTCGTATGGATGACGAAGACTATGCGGCGGCCGTGGCTCTTGATGTCGGCAGAGAAGTCGAAAAAGACTCTCGTGTGCGTTCTGCCTTTCGTTCGTGGTCCGCATGTATGAAACAAAAGGGGTTCCAGTACACCCATCCAATGGACCCGGGAGACAGCGATGTGTTCCTGAACACCGCGAAGCCTGGACAGCTGGAGATTCGAACTGCCGTCGCCGATGTCGAGTGCAAGCGGCAGACGAACGTCATCGGCGTATGGGTTGCTGTTGAGACGGCGTACCAGAAGGTAGCGATACGGGTTGGCGGGGAGAAGCTGCGTCAGGTCAGGCAATCCTTGCTGGTCGAACTCCGAAACGCCGGTCTTCAGCCCGAATTGGGCGCGACCGTCCGGGCCAGGCACCTGTGATGGTTGGCGTCGCCGGTCACGGCAACCGGCAACCGGAATGACCACCCGTCAGGCGACAGAGCCGGGGGCGTTGGTGCCGGCGGTGGCGTCGGCGTCGGCGTCGCCCTCATCCCTGCGGTCTTCGGCCCGCGCCGCCACCGGCTCCTCCCGCCCCGCGAGGTTCCGCATCAGCAGCCAGTACCCCAGCGCCGCCACCGTCCCCAGCGCGGCGCAGCCCGCCCACAGCCAGTCGGCGCCGTAGCGGTCGACGACCTGGCCGGCCGCCAGGGGCGCGGCGAGGGCGGCGACGGACCAGGACATGGAGTAGACGCCCTGGTAGCGGCCGCGGCCGTGGAGCGGGGAGAGCTTCACGACCAGGCTCATCTGGGTGGGGGAGTTGACGATCTCGGCGAGGGTCCAGACGCAGACGGTGAGGGCGTAGACGCCCAGCGAGCCGGCGAAGGCGGTGAGCCCGAAGCCGTAGCCGGCCAGCAGGGCGGAGAGGACCAGCAGCCGCCGCGGGTCGCGGTGCTCGATGAGCCGGGTGACGGGGATCTGCATGGCGACGATCAGAACGCCGTTGACGGCGGCGACCAGGCCGTAGTCGGCGCTGGAGAAGCCCTCGGCGCCCATGGCGACGGGGAGGCCGACCATCCCCTGTTGGAAGATCAGGGAGATGAGGAAGGAGAGCCCGACCACGCTCATGAAGCGGCCGTCGCGGAGCACCGTGCCCAGCCGGACCTCCGGCTCCGCCGCCGCCCCTTCGGCGCGCGGGGTCTGCTCGGGCCGGGACTCCGGCAGTTTCACGAAGACCACCAGGGCGCAGGCGAGGGTGAGCGCGGCCTCGCCGAGGAAGCAGGCCAGGTAGCTGTACTCGGCCAGGAAGCCGGCGGCCGCGGCGGAGACGCCGAAGCCCAGGTTGATGGCCCAGTAGTTCAGCGCGAAGGCCCGCACCCGGTCCTTCGGGGGCACGATGTCGGCCAGCATCGCCTGCACGGCGGGGCGCGAGGCGTTGACGGCCGCGCCGACGACGAAGGCCATGGCCGCGATGGCCACCGGGTGCCGCATGAAGCCGAGCGCGGCGACCGAGACGGCGGTGGCGATCTGCCCGATCAGCATGGTCGGCCGCCGGCCCAGCCGGTCGGCCAGCACCCCGGCGCCGAGCGAGGAGACCACGCCGCCGAGCCCGTGCAGGGCGGCGACCAGGCCCGCGTACGAGGCGGAGTAGCCGCGCTCCACGGTCAGGTAGAGGGCCATGTAGGTGGCGACGAAGGCGCCGAGCCGGTTGACCAGCGTGCTGGTCCACAGCCACCAGAACGCGCGGGGCAGCCCCGAGACGCTCTCTTTCGCCGCCCTCTTCACCGTGGCCAAGGACACGTGCCGCTCCCCCGAGTGTGCCAGCTTGCGTAAGAGCCGAATTGGCCCAGCGCAGCTTACATCCCCTGGCGGTCGGGGTGCCATGGATTTCCATTAGGCTCGACGGCATGGCCGACGCACCGTACAAGCTGATCCTCCTCCGCCACGGCGAGAGCGAGTGGAACGCGAAGAACCTGTTCACCGGCTGGGTGGACGTCAACCTCAACGAGAAGGGCGAGAAGGAGGCGGTCCGCGGCGGTGAGCTGCTGAAGGACGCCGGCCTGCTCCCCGATGTGGTCCACACCTCGCTCCAGAAGCGCGCCATCCGCACCGCGCAGCTGGCGCTGGAGGCGGCCGACCGGCACTGGATCCCGGTGCACCGCTCCTGGCGGCTCAACGAGCGCCACTACGGCGCGCTGCAGGGCAAGGACAAGGCGCAGACCCTCGCCGAGTTCGGCGAGGAGCAGTTCATGCTGTGGCGCCGCTCCTACGACACCCCGCCGCCGCCGCTGGAGGACGGCACCGAGTGGTCGCAGAGCGACGACCCGCGTTACGCGACCATCCCGAGCGAGCTGCGTCCGCGCACCGAGTGCCTCAAGGACGTCGTCACCCGCATGCTGCCGTACTGGTACGACGGCATCCTCCCGGACCTGCTCGCCGGCCGCACCGTGCTGGTCGCCGCGCACGGCAACAGCCTGCGCGCGCTGGTCAAGCACCTGGACGGGATCTCCGACGCCGACATCGCGGGGCTGAACATCCCCACCGGCATCCCGCTCGCCTACGAGCTCGACGCCGACTTCCGCCCGGTCACCCCGGGCGGCACCTACCTCGACCCGGAGGCCGCCAAGGCCGCCATCGAGGCCGTCAAGAACCAGGGCAAGAAGAAGTAAGAACCAACGATCAAGCCCCCTACCCGCGGATGCTCCGCGAGTAGGGGGCTTGTCGCTGCTCGCCGCCCGCTACGAGGCGCCTGTCCTGGTCGCAGCCGTCAGCGAGGGGCCGTGAGGGGGTGGTGGCGGGCGCACGACTCCGCGGGCGACCACGGGACCCAGGAGAGGGCCTCACGCCAACCGGGTCGTCCGAAGGCCCAGTCCTGAAGCACCTTCGCCACGGGTTCCACCGCGAAGATCTCGTGCTCGCGGGGTACCCATGCCTGGAAGTGCCGGTCCGGCCCTCCCTCGCGGTACTCCACCTGATAGCTCAGGTCGTCGTTGAGATACACCTGCATGTAGTGCTGGTCAGCGGGTTCCCCATCGAGCCGGTTCACGACGACGAACCGACAGCTGAGACTCATGTCGGCCAGCAGGTCGTGTAGCTGTTCCTCGGACGGGTCGTCCCAGGTCGTCCCGTCCGCCTCGATCGCTTGAAGCACTGGTGCCGCCATGCGGCGACTCTACTGACCCATCGCGCGCTGGTCTCCCCCTCGCGGCCCCGTGCAGGGGCTCAAGCGCGTCCTGAGCCGACCGGGCAGGTCCTGAGCCATGGCAGGGCCCCCGACCGGACGTCGGTCGGGGGCCCTCCGTACGTGGTCGCACGGGTCAGGTTCAGCCGCAGGAGCCGCCACAGTTGCAGGGGCCGCCGGACTGGCAGCCGCACTGGCAGCTGGGGCCGCAGTTGCAGCCGCTGCTCTCCACGGGAGGTGCTATGCGCGAGACGGGGCTGGAGGAGTTCGCCATGGGTGTACCTCCTGGAATGGGGTCAATTCCTGAGGGCTATTCCACTCCCGTCGGTAAGGGCGCATCAAGGGCGCGTGGCGGCATTCGGCCGCATCTTCCCCCGGTGCGGCCGGAACCTCTCCCGGTGCTGGCCGGAACGCGGCTCAGGCCCCGTCCACCGGCTCGGCCGGAACGATCTCGTCCGCGTGCTCGCCGGTGACCAGGTAGACCACGCGCTTGGCGACCGACACCGCGTGGTCGGCGAAGCGCTCGTAGTAGCGGCCCAGCAGGGTCACGTCCACGGCGGTCTCGATGCCGTGCTTCCAGCGGTCGTCCATCAGGTGCTGGAAGAGCGTGCGGTGCAGCAGGTCCATCGCGTCGTCGTCGTGCTCCAGCTGGAGCGCCAGGTCGACGTCCTTGGTGATGATCACCTCGGCCGCCTTGGCCATCAGCCGCTGGGCGAGCTGGCCCATCTCCAGGATGGTGGCGTGCAGGTCGCGTGGGACCGCGGTGTCGGGGAAGCGCAACCGGGCCAGCTTGGCCACGTGCTGGGCCAGGTCCCCGGAGCGCTCCAGGTCGGCGCTCATCCGCAGGCTGGTGACGACGATCCGCAGATCGGTGGCGACCGGCTGCTGGCGGGCGAGCAGGGCTATCGCGCGGGCCTCCAGGTCGCGCTGGAGGTCGTCGACCTTCTCGTCGGCGGCGATGACGCTCTCGGCGAGCTTCAGGTCCGCGTCGAGCATCGACGTCGTGGCGCGGCCGATGGCCGACCCGACGAGCCGGGCCATTTCGACCAGGCCCTCACCGATCGAATCGAGCTCCTCGTGGTAGGCGTCCCGCATCACTGACCTTCTCTCGTCTCTCTGCCCGACTGTCATGCCGGTTCCACGATGCCTACGGTCCGGCTGAAACGCGTCGGGTTTCGGCATGTTGTATGAACGCGTCCAGACCCCTCGGTGAACTCTGGGGAACAAACATTTTCGAACGGCGGATGCCCGCCCCGCCCGGCGGGCACCGGCCGGCCGGGCGGGGCGGGCGGAATGAACCGGCACCGACTCCCCGGTGAACTCTGGGAAACGTCTCCCCGGGGGAGCCCCTCGACGGCTAGGGGGCGGTCCCGCGGCACGCATAACCTGGATGCATGAACGTGGACGCGGCCGTCGCCGCACTGGCAGCGATCGCCGGTCTGTGCACCGGCGTGATCGCCATGCTGGCGTTCCGCTGGAGTGAGCGCGACCAGGCCAAGCCCACGCGGTCCTCCCTGCACACCGACGCCGTGCTGCCGCCGGGCGTGGACACCGTGCTCTCGGTGCTGCGCTCCTCGGCCGTGGTGCTCGACGAGGCGGACGCCGTCGTCAAGGCCAGCTCCGCCGCGTACGCCCTCGGACTGGTGCGCGGCGGCAAGCTCGCCGTCGAGCCCATGATGCAGATGGCGCGCGACACCCGGCGGGACGGGGAGATACGCCAGATCGAGCTGGACCTGCCACGGCGCGGCACGGGCCGCGGCGACGCGCTGGCCGTCTCCGCCAGAGTCGCCCCGCTCGGCTCCCGGCTCGTGCTGCTGCTGGTGGAGGACCTCACCGAGGCCCGCCGCATCGAGGCCGTACGACGCGACTTCGTGGCCAATGTCAGCCACGAGCTCAAGACCCCGGTCGGCGCGCTCTCGCTGCTCTCCGAGGCCGTCATGGACGCCTCCGACGACCCCGAGGCGGTCACCCGCTTCGCCGGGCGGATGCAGATCGAGGCGACCCGGCTCACCAACCTGGTCCAGGAGCTCATCGACCTCTCCCGGGTGCAGAACGACGACCCGCTGGAGGACGCCGAGCCGGTGCGGGTGGACGAGCTGGTCACCGAGGCCATCGACCGCTGCCGCCACCAGGCGGGCACCAAGCAGATCACCATGGCCACCTCGTTGGTGGCGCCCGGAGGGGGCACGGGCGAGGACGGACGGGCGGGTGGCTCCGCCGACCTCCATGTGTGGGGGAACCGCGGCCAGCTCGCGGCGGCGCTGGGCAACCTCGTCGAGAACGCCGTGAACTACAGCCCCGCCCGCACCCGGGTCGGGATCGCCGCCCGGCGGGTGGTGGCCCCCGGCGGGGATCTGATCGAGATAGCGGTGACCGACCAGGGCATCGGCATCTCCGAGAAGGACCGTGAGCGGATCTTCGAGCGCTTCTACCGCGTCGATCCGGCCCGCTCTCGGCAGACCGGCGGGACCGGCCTCGGTCTCGCCATCGTCAAGCACGTGGCCGCCTCGCACGGCGGGGAGGTCACGGTGTGGAGCGCCGAAGGCCAGGGCTCCACCTTCACCCTGCGCCTGCCGGAGGCAGGCAGCGTCCGGGATCGGGCCGCGGCCAAGGCGGAGCGCGAGCGCGGCCGCCTCGGTCACCCCCTGATCGGCCCCGAGGACCTCGAAGGCGAGGACCCGGACCGGGCGTACGAGACCTTCACCAACGATCCGCTTTCAGCCCCGGAGGTCCTTCCGTGACCCGAGTGCTCGTCGTCGAGGACGAAGAGTCGTTCAGCGATGCGTTGTCGTACATGCTCCGCAAGGAGGGATTCGAGGTCGCCATCGCGACAACGGGGCCCGAGGGGCTGGATGAGTTCGAGCGCAACGGCGCCGATCTGGTGCTGCTCGACCTGATGCTGCCCGGTCTGCCGGGGACCGAGGTGTGCCGCCAGCTCCGCGGCCGCTCCAACGTCCCGGTGATCATGGTGACCGCCAAGGACAGCGAGATCGACAAGGTCGTCGGGCTGGAGATAGGAGCCGACGACTACGTGACCAAGCCCTTCTCGTCGCGCGAGCTGGTGGCCCGCATCCGGGCCGTGCTGCGCCGTCGCGGCGAGCCGGAGGAGGTCGCCCCGGCCGCCCTGGAGGCGGGTCCGGTGCGGATGGACGTGGACCGGCACGTGGTGACGGTCGGCGGTGGCAAGGTCGACCTCCCGCTGAAGGAGTTCGACCTCCTGGAGATGCTGCTGCGCAACGCGGGCCGCGTGCTGACCCGCATGCAGCTGATCGACCGCGTCTGGGGCGCCGACTACGTGGGCGACACCAAGACCCTCGACGTCCACGTCAAGCGGCTGCGCGCCAAGATCGAGCCGGACCCGGGCGCCCCGCGGTACCTGGTGACGGTGCGCGGTCTGGGCTACAAGTTCGAGCCGTAGAACGCGCCGCGGGCGCGAGCCGTAGAGCGCCGTAGGTCCGGTCCTCCACCGGGCCGAGCGGCGCCTACGACGCGTGAGGGCGGCCCCGGGTCTTGCGGGGCCGCCCTCACGCGTGTTCGCCGCTACGCCCGCGCGTACGCCCCTGTCGTAGGCGTCCGCGCGGGCGGGACGGGTGGATCAGTGACCGGCGTGGGCGCCGTTCGGGTCGGGCTCGCCCGGGGCGACCGCGCCGCCGGGGGTGGTGGCCGCGCCGCCCGGCTTGTTCGTCTCGGCGCCGGGCTGCTCCGGGTTCTTCGGGTTCTGGGTGCCGGCCGGGGTGCCGGTGGGAGAGCCGGTCGGGGCGCCCGGGGTGGTCTCACCGGTCGGCGTGCCCGGCTTGGCCGGGGTCTGCGGCTTGGGGGCGGTCGGCGGCTTCTCCGGGCCCCACTTGTCGAAGTAGCTGGTGGCCGGCACCACGAAGGCGTCCAGCGAGACCTTGCCGGTCTCGCTGAAGTCGAAGGTCATGGTCTGCGCGTCGCCGTCCTTGACCGCCTCGCGGCCGCTGGGGATCACCGCGGAGGCGTTGTCCTTGCCGCCGAGCGTCAGCGAGCCGTTGGCCGGCACGACCAGCTTGCCCGAGCCCTTGGCCGGGGTGAGCTTGACCGGCTCGTCCGCGCCCTTGACGGCGATGCCCTCCAGGGTCTGGTCGCGCTGGCCGTTGTTGAAGATCTTGACCGAGATCACGGCCGGGCCGTGGCCCTTGAGGTCGGGCTGGGTGATCAGCGTCGCGTTCTGGAGCTTGATGCCGCCCACGGACGTCGCGGCGTTGTCCGGCTTGATCTCCAGCGTCTGTGCGTCGTTCCCGGCCGCGCAGGCGGAGAGCGGGGCGATCGAGAGCACGAGGGCGGTGGCGGCGAGGGCGCCGCGTCGAAGGTCGCTGCTCACGGCGGCGGCATCTCCTAGGACGAGGTAAAGGTTGGATCAGCGGGCTTAGGTTACCGAGCCGTCCTCGCCGGGCCGCACCCGACCCGCCCCCCGACGATCAGTAGCGGGTCGGAATATCGTCCCGGCGTCCGGAAGGCGGATTATCCGTAAGGAATGCGTGGAGTACGCCGGGAGCCACCGACCGTGAATTGATCACTCTCTTGATCATCTGTGGCGTGATCAATTCGCGAATCACCGCGTTCCGGCGGACGGGGATCGAACGGAGTAGCGCGAGAGGCGCCCGCGGACTCCGGCAAAACGGGACGTACAGCCACTCGCGTGGCGGTCTCGGGCGGTGTAACGTGCGCGTTTCAGTGTGCCCGGACAGTGGCTCCGACCTGCGAATACCCGCTTCCGCGACCCCCTCGCAGCACGTTCCGGCTGTTGTTGTCAAGCCCCGAGATATGCCCTGACCTGCGAAAACGCCATTCAGAACAGCCTCTTCCCGTGTTACCCTGGATAGCCACGGAAGGGGTACCTGTCACATGACGTTCAAGGTTGGCGACACCGTGGTCTATCCCCATCACGGGGCCGCGCTGATCGAGGCCATCGAAACTCGCCAGATCAAAGGCGTGGACAAGACCTACTTGGTGCTGAAGGTCGCACAGGGCGACCTCACGGTTCGTGTGCCGGCGGACAATGCGGAGTTCGTCGGTGTGCGTGATGTGGTCGGCCAGGACGGGCTGGACCGGGTCTTCGAGGTGCTGCGCGCACCGTACGCGGAAGAGCCCACGAACTGGTCCCGTCGCTACAAGGCGAACCTCGAGAAGCTCGCCTCCGGTGACGTGATCAAGGTCGCCGAGGTCGTGCGCGACCTGTGGCGTCGTGAGCGCGAGCGCGGTCTCTCCGCTGGTGAGAAGCGCATGCTCGCCAAGGCCCGGCAGATCCTGGTCAGTGAGCTCGCCCTCGCTGAGAGCACGAACGAGGACAAGGCAGAGGCCCTGCTCGACGAGGTCCTCGCGTCCTGACGTACGAATGCCGCGGTGCCCGGAAGACGTGACGCGGGCTTGGTGCTCACCAAGCCTTGTCCGCCGTCGCCGGGCGCTGCGGCATCTGTGCATTCCCTGGCGCCCCGGCCGACCGGGCCGATCGACGCCCCTAGCGACTCCGATCCGCTGATCCGCCGAACCTGATCTGCAACGGGTCCCCGAGCCGCGATCTCCAGACGCCGAGCCGGTGCTCTGCGCGGGGGTCACGGAACTGGGTGTGCCGGGCCCGGGCAGCTGGCTCGACCGGTGTCACGGAAGGGTCCGGTCGGGGCATCGCGCCCGGCACGCTGTGGCCATACCCATTTCGGCCGAGGAAGCAAACCTGAACGCCAACGCATTGTCCGCCTCCGAGGGCCCGCAGGGCCCCGGGCGGCTCTCCCGCACCGCCGCGGTCATCCCCGCGGCCGGCCGAGGCGTGCGCCTCGGCCCCGGCGCCCCCAAGGCGCTGCGTACGCTGCGCGGCATTCCGATGCTGGTCCACGCCGTCCGGGCGATGGCCGGCTCCCGCGCCGTCTCCCTGGTCGTCGTCGTGGCGCCGCCGGACGGCGCGGCCGAGGTGCGCCACCTGCTGGACGAGTACCCGCTGCCCCGCGACACCGAGGTGCTCGTGGTGCCCGGCGGCGGCACCCGCCAGGAGTCGGTCCGGCTGGGCCTGGCCGCGCTTCCCGACGACGTCACCACCGTGCTGGTCCATGACGCCGCCCGCCCGCTGGTGCCGGTGGACACCGTGGACGCCGTCGTCGCGGCGGTGCGGGACGGGGCGCCCGCCGTGGTCCCGGCGCTGCCGCTCGCCGACACCGTCAAGCAGGTCGAGCCGCGCACCGGCGAGCGGGCCGGCGAGCCCGAGCCGGTGGTGGCCACCCCCGAGCGCGCCCTGCTGCGCGCCGTGCAGACCCCGCAGGGCTTCGACCGGGCCACGCTGGCGGAGGCCCACGCGAAGGTCGCGGTGGCCGGCGAGGGCGCGACGGACGACGCGGGCATGGTGGAGCGGCTCGGCGTCGAGGTCGTGGTGGTGCCCGGCCACGAGGAGGCGTTCAAGGTGACGCGTCCGCTGGATCTGGTGCTGGCCGAGGCCGTGCTGGCCCGGAGGAGGGTGACCGATGGCTTCGCCTGAGCCGCCGCGGACGTCGGCCGAGGGCCGGACCCCGGCCGTGCCGCCGCTGCCGCTGACCGGCATCGGCACCGATGTGCACGCCTTCGAGCGCGGCCGCGAGCTGTGGTGCGCGGGCCTGCGCTGGGAGGGCCCGGGGAACGACGAGTGGGGGCTGGCCGGGCACTCCGACGGCGATGTCGCCGCCCACGCCGCCTGTGACGCGCTCTTCTCCGCCGCCGGTGTCGGCGACCTCGGTGCCCACTTCGGCACCGACCGCCCCGAGTGGGCCGGCGCCTCCGGCGTCACCCTGCTCACCGAGGCCGCCCGGATCGTGCGCGCGGCCGGCTTCGAGATCGGCAACGTCGCGATCCAGGTGATCGGCGTGCGACCGAAGGTCGGCAAGCGGCGGGACGAGGCGCAGCGGGTGCTCTCCGAGGCGGTGGGCGCGCGGGTGTCGGTCTCCGGCACCACGACCGACGGCCTGGGCCTGACCGGGCGCGGCGAGGGCCTGGCGGCGATCGCCACGGCGCTGGTCTACCCGGTGTAGCCCCCGGCGGCGGGCTCGGGCCGCGCCGCGGGCGCCGCGCCGGGCCCGGCGGGAGCGGCCCGAGGAGCCGATCCCCCTGCGGGGCCCGTGGTCGGCGGTGGCCGCCGGTGGCCGGCGAGGCTTGATGAGGCCCGGCGCCGGCGAGGACCTGGGCCGGCGAGGGCCTGGGCCGGTGAGCCTCGGCGCCGGCGAGGGCCGGCGGAGGGACTCGGGCCGGCCGGCGCTGGTCTTCCCGGCGTAACTCCGTGGCCCTACGGGTGGAAGCCGGACCGGGCGTCGCTCCGGCGGTGGCCCGGCGCGGAACGGCTATCCGTACGCGGCCCATCCGGGCCCCTTACGGAAGGACTCCGCCGGTGCCGGTCACACTTCCCGACGCGGTCAAGGACATGCTGGACTCCCCGGTCTTCGTCACACTGGTGACGCTCAACCCCGACGGCAGCCCGCAGGCGTCGCCGACCTGGGTCAAGCGCGACGGGGACGACGTGCTCATCTCCACCACGCTCGGCCGCCGCAAGGAGAAGAACATGCGCCGCGACCCCCGGGTGTCGGTGGTGGTGCAGCCGAGCGACTCCCCGTACACCTACGCGGAGCTGCGCGGCGAGGCGCGGCTGGACAGCGAGGGGGCGCAGGAGCTCATCGACGAACTGTCGCTGAAGTACACCGGCAAGCGGTACGCGGACTTCAACCCGGCCTCGGCGCAGGACGCGCCGCGCGTCATCGTCCGCGTCCAGCCGGCGCACATCGCGGGCATGGGGCTCTGACCGGCCCACGGATGGGGTGATTCCGGACTTCTGTCACGCTTCGGTGACCCTGCGGCCGAATGGTCGCGGGGCACTGCCGCGTTCCGACTACCCTTGACGCGTGACTATTCGCCTGTACGACACCAGCGCCCGGCAGATCCGTGACTTCACCCCGCTCACGCCGGGCTGCGTCTCGATCTACCTGTGTGGCGCGACCGTGCAGGCCGCCCCGCACATCGGACACATCCGGTCGGGGCTGAACTTCGACATCATGCGTCGCTGGTTCGCGTACCGCGGCTATGACGTGACGTTCGTCCGCAATGTCACCGACATCGACGACAAGATCATCGTCAAGTCCCTGGAGCAGGGCCGCCCGTGGTGGGCGATCGGCTACGAGAACGAGCGCGCGTTCAACTCGGCGTACGACGCGCTGGGCTGCCTGCCGCCGACGTACGAGCCCCGGGCGACCGGCCATGTGCCGGAGATGATCGAGATGATGCGCGGGCTGATCGACCGCGGTCACGCCTATGCCGCCGAGGGCAACGTCTACTTCGACGTGCGCTCGTACGAGGGCTATCTGAGCCTGTCCAACCAGGAGCTGGAGAACCTCCAGGCGGCCAGCGACGCGGCCGACGGCGGCAAGCGCGACCCGCGCGACTTCGCGCTCTGGAAGGCCGTCAAGCCGGGCGAGCCCAGCTGGGAGACCCCGTGGGGCCGCGGCCGTCCGGGCTGGCACCTGGAGTGCTCGGCGATGGCGCACAAGTACCTGGGCCGCGCCTTCGACGTCCACGCGGGCGGGGTGGACCTGATCTTCCCGCACCACGAGAACGAGATCGCCCAGGCCAAGGCGTTCGGCGACGACTTCGCCGCCTACTGGACGCACAACGCCTGGGTCACCATGAGCGGCGAGAAGATGAGCAAGTCGCTCGGCAACTCGGTGCTGGTCTCGGAGATGGTCAAGCAGTGGCGCCCGATCGTGCTGCGCTACTACCTGGGCACCCCGCACTACCGCTCGATGATCGAGTACAGCGAGGAGTCGCTGCGCGAGGCCGAGGCCGGCTTCGCGCGCATCGAGGGCTTCGTGCAGCGGGTCACCGAGCTGGCGGGCAAGGTCGTCGACCCGGCCGCCGAGGTGCCGCCGGCCTTCGCCGAGGCGATGGACGACGACCTGGGCGTGCCGCAGGCGCTGGCGATCGTGCACACCACCGTCCGACAGGGCAACTCCGCCCTCACCGCGGACGACAAGGAGTCGGCGGTGGCGCGGCTGGCCGAGGTCCGGGCGATGCTCGGGGTGCTGGGCCTGGACCCGCTGGACGAGCAGTGGGCCGGCGGCGAGCGCGGCGACGACCTGCACGGCGTGGTCGACTCCCTGGTCCGGATGGTGCTGGACCAGCGGCAAGCGGCCCGCGCCCGCAAGGACTACGCGACGGCCGACGCCATCCGCGACCAGCTTCAGCAGTCCGGGCTGGTCATCGAGGACACTCCGGCGGGTCCGCGCTGGGAGCTCGGCAGCCGCTGAGCCAGGGGTCCGCGCGTAGGCGCTGACCTCGCATGTTGTGCCGCCTGGGAGACCGGGCGGCACACTGATGACTGAGTTAGTACATACGTTTGTAGGAAACGGGTGACCCATGGCCGGCAACAGCCAGCGCAGGAACCGCCGCACCAGCAACAAGAAGGGCGCGACGGTCGGCAGCGGCGGCCAGCGACGCCGTGGCCTGGAGGGCAAGGGCCCGACCCCGCCCGCCGAGATGCGGAAGGGACACGTCAAGCAGCGCGCCGCGAACGCCCGCGCCAAGGCGGCGGCCCGCCGTCCGGCTCCGCGCCGCGGTGGCCCCAAGGGCACCAACGAGCTGGTGGTCGGCCGTAACCCGGTCGTGGAGGCGCTGCGCGAGGGCGTCCCGGCGAACGTGCTCTACGTGCAGCAGTTCATCGACAACGACGAGCGGGTGCGCGAGGCGCTGCAGCTGGCGAACGAGCGCGGCGGCATCAACCTCATGGAGGCGCCGCGCGGCGAGCTCGACCGGATGACCAACGGGCTCAACCACCAGGGCCTGGTGCTCCAGGTCCCGCCGTACGACTACGCGCACCCCGAGGACCTCGTCGACGCGGCCGCCGCGGAGGGCGAGGACCCGCTGATCGTCGCCCTCGACGGCGTCACCGACCCGCGCAACCTGGGCGCCGTGGTCCGCTCCGTCTCCGCCTTCGGCGGGCACGGCGTGGTCGTCCCCGAGCGGCGCGCCGCCGGCATGACGGCCGGCGCCTGGAAGACCTCGGCGGGCACCGCCGCCCGTACGCCGGTGGCGCGCGCCACCAACCTGACGCGCGCCCTTGAGTCTTACCAGAAGGCCGGGCTCACGGTCGTCGGCCTCGCCGCGGACGGCGATGTCGAGCTGCACGAGCTGGAGGCCCTCGACGGCCCCGTCGTCATCGTCGTGGGCAGCGAGGGCAAGGGCCTGTCGCGGCTCGTCGGCGAGACCTGCGATCTGCGCGTGCGGATCCCGATGCCGGGCGGCGCGGAGTCGCTGAACGCGGGTGTGGCGGCGGGCGTCGTCCTGTACGAGGCCGCGCGCCGCCGCGCGTAGCCTCGCGCCGGCGGGCGTGACCCCTTTGGGTGTGCCCCGAGTCGCCTCTGCGGGCGGTGCCTCTTGGCCTGCGGCACGGGGGTGCGTGTTCCGCTGCGCCGGTTCGTGGCGTGCGCCGCCGTACGCGGTTTTTTCCCGCCCACCCGCCCCTGACGGGGCGGGTGGGTGCCTGCCCGTGCGTGCCGTCGCCAGGGCCCGCTGAGCCTTGCGCCGGCGGGTGTGACCCATTGGGCGTACCCGGGGGCGCCTCTGCGGGCGGTGTCTTTTGGCCTGCGGCACGGGGGTGCGTGTTCCGCTGTGCCGGTTCGTGGCGTGCGCCGCCGTACGCGGTTTTTTCCCCGCCCACCCGCCCCTGACGGGGCGGGTGCCCCTGCCCGTGCCGGCGCGAGCGCCCGCGGAGCCGGCTGGCGCCGGCCCGCGTGGCTGCCCTGTGTGCCCGTTGGTGGGTGGGGTGTTCCTGGGCGGTGCCCCGGCCCGTGCTGTTGGCAGCGCCTGCTGGCCGGCTGGCGCTGGCCCGGGTGGCTGGTGGCGGGCGACGTTGTCGTGTGCCCGTTGGGGGTGGGGTGGGGTGTCCGGGCCCCGGCCCGTGCTGTCGCTCGCGCCTGCGGAGCCGGCTGGCGCTGGCCCGGGTGGCTGGTGGCGGGCGACGTTGTCGTGTGCCCGTTGGGGGTGGGGTGGGGTGTCCCGCCCGTGCTCGTGCGGCCGTCTGGGGGGCTGGGTGGGGCGGCCCGTGTCCGTTCCGGGGGGCTTGCGCGCCGTCGCCAGTGTCAGCGCCTTCGGGGCGGGCTTACGTCGTCCCGCGATCCAGGCCGCTGCTGTGGCCGCGCCGGCCAGAGTCGGCTGGTGGGGGTCGTGCGGGGGCTTTCCGCGGACGCGGCCCGACGTGGGGGTGGGGGCCCGCGGGCGGCGCCGGGGCGGCGGGCGCGGACTCGGGGTGGGAGGCGGGGGGTGATCTTGACTTGACGGGTCTCGGACACTTGGTGGCGGTCAAGGGAGTGTCTTAAACGCGGGTCACTCGGTTAGATGAGCGTGGACACCAGAACACCCCGCACGCCTTCGGGGGGACGCTCATCGGGATTTGATGACGAGCCGCAGCTGATCATGGCCAAGGTGCCATGTGATCCGGCGCAGGTCATCGTCAATCACGCGAGCTTCCGGGTGCGGCTCGCCGAGCCGCCGGGCGGGAGCCGGTTGGCGGAGGACACGGTCCGGCTGGACGCGGTGCCATCGGCGCCGCGGCGGCGGCCGGTGGTGTGGACCGGGCGGACCGGGCCGGGCGGCGACCCGGCCGCGGCCCAGCTCCTCCAGGCCGTACGGCACGCGGGTGGCATCCGCGGCGTGGACGCCGAGGAGGCGGGGGCGGCCACCCAGGTGCTGCCGCGGGTGCGGCTCGACGACCCGCCCACCGGGGTCATCGGGCCGCGCAGCCCCCGGGGCGAGGCCGATGCCACCGCGCAGCTGCCGCTGGCCCGCAGCGCGCCGGGGGAGTACCCGCGGCGCGCGTACGACGACGGGCCGGGCGGCCTGGTCGCCGAGGCCCATCTGGGCGCCGACGACGAGGAGCCGCGGCGGTCGCGGCGGTCGGGCGACTCCGTGCGGCACGCGTACTACCCCGGCCGGCGGATGAACCTGGGCGTCGTGCTGCTGCCCATGCGCATCTTCCTGGGCCTCATCTCGATCTACGCGGGCATGGGCAAGCTCTCCGACCCCGTCTACTTCGACGGCGGCGAGCGCGGCTCGATGGTCACCTGGCTGCAGTCCCTGCACCCCTGGCCGATGGCCTCCCCGCTGCGTGACCTCGCCCTCGCGCACCCGGTGGGCGCCGGGCTGACCGTGGCGTTCCTCCAGGTCGTGGTCGGCGTGCTCACCGTCTTCGGCCTCTGGCAGCGGGTCGCCGCCGCGATCGGCGCGCTGCTGTCCGCCGCGTTGATCGTGACCGTCAGCTGGCGCACCGTCCCCGCCTACGACGCCCCCGACATCATCTACCTCGCCGCCTGGAGCCCGTTGATCATCGCGGGGGCCCCGGTGTACTCCATGGACGCCCGGCTCGCCGGCGAGGCATGGCGGCGGCTCGGGCCGCGCGTCGAGGTGTGGCAGCTGCGCCGTCGGGTGCTGCGCCGCGGCACCGTCATGGTCTCCGTCATCGCCGGGCTGACCCTGCTCTTCGGCTCGATGCTGGGTGGCGCCGTGCGCACCTCCGACATGGTGAACGCGCCCGGCCCCAGCGACCCCCCGACCAACGACCTGCCCGGCTCGCCGCTGCCCCGCAAGTCCGAGGGCCGCACTCCGCGCGACACCCAGGGGCCGGCCGGGTCGACCGGCGCCCCGGCGACCCGTGAGCGCACCCCGGCCCCCTCGGCCTCGGTCCCGTCGTCCTCCGCGCCGGGCGCGGTGCGCGAGTCGGGCACCATCGGCTCCGGCAACGCCACCGTCGGCGGTCAGCCGAGCCAGACCCAGGGCGCGCAGGGCGCGCAGACCGCGCCGCAGGCCCCGCAGCCGCAGGAGCAGCAGCCCGCAGCCCCGGAGACCACCTCCGCCGGCCCCTCCTCCACCGGCGGCACCGGTGGTGCCGGCGACACCGCCCCCGCCGCCCCCGGCGGTGGCAGCGCCCCGGGCGCGGGTGGCGGCGGTGGCGGCGGCTCCACCTCCGGCGGCGGCTCCAGCGGCGGCGCGCTGGGCGGGCTGCTCGGCTAGGTGTATTGCCCTGTGAGGTTGGGGACGCGGCTGGCGGGTGGTTGGCCTTTCAGTGCGGTGTGGCCGCGGTGGTGATTGTAGGTGTGCAGCC
>NZ_NISY01000022.1 GCF_007595705.1 Streptomyces sp. SAJ15
GAGCAGGGGGCCGGTGGGGCGGCCCCCTGCCGGAGGGTCAGGGGCCGGTGGGGCGGCCCCCTGCCGGAGGGTCAGGGGCCGGTGGGGCGGCCCCTTGTGGGGGAAGCAAGGGGCCGGTGGGACGGCTTCCTTGCCCGGAAGGACAGGGGCCGGTGGGGCGGCCCCCTGTGGTGGGGGGCGGGGGCTGGTGGGGCAGCCCCCGCTTCCGGTGGGGCGGGGGGCCGGTGGGGCGGCCCCCCGCCAGGGCGTCGGGAGCCGTTGGGGCGGCCCCCTGTGGGGGGGGAGTCGGGGCCGGTGGGGCGGCCCTCAGTGGGGGGTGGGGGGTGGGGTCTTCGTGGGAGCGAGGAGGAGGGAAACGGGAAGCGCCTCAGCCCTGGTAGGCGGCGAACGCCTTGGTGAACGCGTGATCGTCCTGGACGATGGAGCTACAGGTCGGCGAGGCGTGGTTCTGCGCGCCGCCGGGGCACTGCTTGTCGCGCGTCGCGGACCACATCGACAGCCAACCCATCCCCTTGGACCGGGCGAAGTCCACCAGCTGCTTGGCGTCGTCGACCTTGAAGACCTCCACGGCGACGTCGTTGACGCCGATCATCGGGGTGACCGCCACGGCCTTCCAGGCGGCCGCGTCGCTGAGCCCCAGCACTCCCTTGACCTGCGCCTGGGTGGCGGTGGCGGCTTCGATCGCGTACTGCCCCATGTCGCCGGTGAAGGACGACCCGTAGTCCATGGCCATGATGTTGACCGCGGAGACGGTCACGCCGTTCTTCTTGGCGTCCTCGACCAGGTTCACGCCGTCCTGGGTGAGCCCGGTGGGCATCACCGGCAGGGTGAACGAGACGTCGAGGCCGGGGTGCTTCTTCTGGAGCTGGGCGATGGCCTTCGCGCGGCGGGTGTTGGCGACCGTGTTGGGGAGCGCGCCGCCCTCGATGTCGAAGTCGACCTTGGTGAGCTTGTACGCGTCCACCACCTTGCCGTAGGCGGTGGCGAGCTCCGAGGCCGAGGAGCAGACCAGGCCCAGCTCGGAGCCCGCGGCACCGCCGAAGGAGACCCGCACATCCCCGCCGGCCTTGCGTAGTTCGCCGATCTGCTTGGCGACGGCGTCGGCGCCGAGGTCGGTCACCCCGCCCCACTTCGGCGTGCAGTCGCCGCCGGACGTGACGAAGGCCAGGTTGAAGGTCTTCACCCCGGTCTTCTTGGCGGTGCCGATCAGGTCGTAGGCGGGGTGGAGGGAGGTGTCGACATACGGGGCGAACCGGCCGGCCTTGCCGCCGGGGGCCGGCGTCTGCGAGTCGGTCGGCGTGGGGGTGGGCCGCGGGGCGGAGGTGCTCGGCCGCGGCGCGGGCCCGTCGCCCGCCGAGCACTTGGCATCGTTGATCACGCACTCGACGGGGGCCAGGGCCTTGCCGGTCGTGGCGGCGGCGACGAAGCCGACCGTCACGGACTTGCCCGGGGCGATGGTCCCGTTCCAGCTCTCCGGCTTGACGGTGATGTTCCCCCCGCTGACGGTGTGCTTGCCGTTCCACACCGAGGTCACCTTGGTCCCGACCGGGAGGGTGAACTTCAGGGTCCAGCCGGACAGCTCCCGGTCGGTGTCATTGGTGATGACGTACTGGCCGGTGTAGCCGTTCGACCAGTGACTGGTCGTGGAGTAGGCGGCACCGACCGACGCGGCCTGGGCGGTGCCGGTGAGCGCGAACGCCCCACCCGTCGCGATCGCCACGACGACGCCGGCGCCTATCAGCTGCGCCCTTCGGCTCATGCGTCGACGGTGTTGGGAGGAACCCATCGCATTGCCTGCCTGTCATATGTCGGGGGTGAGTGCGAGCAGCACGCTAGCGAGAACGAATCGGGCAAATGACCGGATCGGGGCTGTGGACGCACTTCTTATGGCGCGCTTAAGGAAGCCATCGGCCGCGATTAAAGCTGACCCTCAGAGGAGTACCGCCGCACACCGCAGCGGCTCTGACGAGGCATCGGGCAGCCTCTGAAAGAGCGTCGGAACGCCGGCCCGCGCGGTAGGCGCACACCCGTTGTTCCCGCCCGGCGGCACTCCCACGTCCAGCCCGGTGGTCAGACCTGGGACGGGCGCCGGGCGCGGCCGCGCCGGAAGCGCCTTGCGCGGGCCGCGCGCGACATGCGGCGCCCCCTGCGCGAGCCCCCGTTCCCGTGGAGCGCGAGCCAGACCCGCACCTCCGTACCGCCGAGCACCGAGCGGCCGATCCGTACGTCCCCGCCGGTGGACTCGGCGACCCGGCGCACGATGTCCAGGCCGAGGCCGGTGGAGCCGGGGCCGCCGTCGCCGTGGCCGCGGCGCAGCGCGGCGTCGGGGTCCGCGATGCCCGGGCCGGCGTCCGAGACCAGCACGATCACCGCCTCCTCGCTGCGGTGCACGTCCACCGCGAAGGCGGTTCCCTCGGGGGTGTGTCGGAAGACGTTGCCGAGCATCGCGTCGAGCGCGGCCACGAGTTCGGAACGGGCGGCCGGAACCCACGCGGTCTCGGAGACGCCGGCGAGCCGCACCGTACGCCCCTCGTCCTCGGCGAGCGCGGACCAGAAGTCCATCCGCTCGCGAATGACCTCGCAGGCGTCGCAGCCGACGGGGGCATGCGTCTTGGCCTCCCGCGCGGTGCGGATCAGCTGGTCCACCTCGCGTTCCAGCTGGGCGACGGCGGCGCGCGTCTGGTCGGCGGCCGGGCCCTCGCCCAGGGAGGCGGCGTTGAGCCGCAGGACGGTCAGCGGGGTGCGCAGTCGGTGCGAGAGGTCGGCGGCCAGCTCCCGCTCACTGGCGAGGAGTTGCACCACCTGGTCGGCCATGGAGTTGAACGCGACGGCGGCCGCGCGCAGTTCGGCCGGGCCGTCCTCGCGCACCCGCACGCCCAGCCGGCCGTCGCCCAGCTCCTGGGCCGCGCGGGCGAGCCGCTCCGCCGGGCGCACCAGGCGCAGGCCGAGCCGGTCGGCGGTGGCGACGGAGCCGGCGATCAGGGCGAAGCCGACACCGGTCAGGATCACCCAGGAGGTGGTGACGCCGTTGCTGACCGCGCGGTGCGGCACGAACACCTCGACGACCGCGAACTCACGGGCGCTCAGGGCGGTCGGCTGGAGCAGCGCGTAGCCGCCGGGTACGGGGGTGATGGTGGAGCGACCGCGTCGGGCCACCTCCACGACGCGCGGGTCGGCACGCCGCTCGCCGACGACGTACGCGTCGTGGGGGCCCTCGCGCGACGCGTCGACCAGCCCGTGGCGGGAGCCGCCGTGGGCGCCGTCACGCCGCCCGTCGTGGAGCTCCCGGGTGCCCGGCACATGGACCGCCATCCGGCCGTCGCCGCCCGCCTGGGAGCTGGCGACGGCCCGTTCCAGCTGGCCGCGGTCGGTGGTGATGGCGAGCGCGGGGCGGATCTGGGCCGCCTGCCGCTCGGCGTCGGTGAACGCCCGGTCCCTGGCCAGCTCCTTGACCACCAGCCCGAGCGGCACGGCGAAGGCCAGCACCACCATCACGGTGACGGCTAGTGAGACCTTGACCAGTGCCCATCTCACAGGCTCGACTCCGGGTGCGACGGGGGCCGGTGCGGGGGCGGCGGCGGGGGTGGCGTCGACGCGTCCGGCGGGGGCTCCAGCTTGACCCCGACCCCGCGCAGGGTGTGCAGGTAGCGCGGCCTCGCGGCCGTCTCACCGAGCTTGCGGCGCAGCCAGGACAGATGGACGTCGATGGTCTGGTCGTCGCCGTAGGACTGCTGCCAGACCTCGGCCAGCAGCTCCTTGCGCGCCACCACGACGCCGGGCCGCCCGGCCAGGAAGGCCAGCAGGTCGAACTCGCGCCGGGTCAGGTCCAGCGGGGCGCCGTCGAGTTCGGCCTGGCGGCGCAGCGGATCGATGGACAGCCCACCCACCCGCAGCACGCGCGAGGGCTCCGGCTCGCCGCCGGCCCAGCCGCCTCCGGCCCCCGCCCCGCCGCGCGCGCGACGCAGCACGGCGGCCATGCGGGCCGTCAGGTGCGCCACCGAGAACGGCTTGACCAGGTAGTCGTCGGCACCGTCGGTGAGCAGTCGGACGATCTCCGCCTCGTCGTCCCGCGCGGTGGCCACGATCACCGGCACATCGGTGATGCCACGCAACATCTTCAACGCCTGCGCCCCGTCCAGATCGGGCAGGCCGAGATCGAGGATGACCACGTCGAAGCCGACGTGGGCCACCTCGCGCAACGCCTCCAGTGCGGTGCCGACGCTGCGTACGGTGTGGGACGCCTCCGTCAGCTGCCGGATGAGGGCGGAGCGCACGAACGGGTCGTCCTCAACGACCAGCACTCTTGCCATGGGCGGCACCGTACGCCATTCGAGTGAGGCAGTATGAGCCGGATGCGACGAGGTCTTCTGCACGCGCTGGCCTGGGCGCTGGCCACGAGCGCGGCAATGGCGGTGTCCTGGTACGGCGTGCGCACGGTGCTGACGGGCACCGCGTACGAGCCGCCACGCGCGCTGCCCATCTCCGATGCCGCGCTACCGACGGCCTCCCCCGAGCTGGCCTCCTCCACCCACCGTCCCAAGCCGCCCTCGGTGGACTCCCCCACGCCGCCCCGCCGGTCCGGGCGCGCGACCCCGCGGCCGGCCGCGCCCTCACCCCCCAGGCCGCCGTCCCGGCCCCGCGCGGACGGCGGGAAGGTGAAGAACTACTCGGTCAAGGGCGGCCGGGTCGTCTTCGACCTCGGGACGAGCTCGGCCACCCTGGTCTCGGCGACGCCGGACGCGGAGTGGCAGATGCGGGTGTGGACGCAGAGCGCCTGGATCCGGGTGGACTTCGTCTCGGACGAGGAGACGACCTCGGTCTTCGCGACCTGGAACGGCCATCCGCCGCGGGTGCAGGTCGTGCAGGACTGAGCCGCGTGGCGACCCGGGCGGCGGGAGTGCCGGCGCACGGCCGGCGCTCGCGGGGAAGGGCGGGCTAGCGGAACACCCCGGGCGGCGGTGCGGGCGAGGCGACCGCGCCGGCGTCGGTCACCGCCGCCGCGCCGCCGGTGAACTCCAGCAGCGCCCGACCGTGTTCCACCCGCGCGGGGTGCGGGTCACCCGCCGCCCGGCGGCGCAGCTCGGCCACCGGCAGCTCCTGGTCGGAGGCGAGCAGCACCGCGTTCCCGAAGCGTCGTCCGCGCAGCACGGCGGGGTCGGCCATCAGGCACAGCTCGGGGAACTCGGTGCGCACCGTGGCGATCTGCGCCTTGAGGTGGGCCAGCGGCGGACCGTCGGCGATGTTCGCCGCGTACAGCCCGCCGGGGCGCAGCGCGCGCCGCACCTCGCGCACGAACTCGGTGCTGGTGAGGTGGGCGGGGGTGCGGGCGGAGCTGAAGACGTCGGCGATGATCAGGTCGGCGGAGCCGTCGGTCACCTTGGCGAGCCCGGCCCGCGCGTCCATCCCGCGCACCCGGACGCGCCAGCCGCGGTCCAGCGGCAGATGCTCCCGGACGAACCCGATGAGCGCGGTGTCGACTTCGACGATCTGCTGGGTGGCGCGGGGCCGGGTGGCCGCGATGTAGCGGGCGAGGGTGAAGGCCCCGCCGCCCAGGTGCACGGCGTGGAGGCCGCGGTCGCCGGTCGGGGTGGCGAGATCGGCGATGTGGCCCAGCCGACGCTGGTACTCGAAGTCGAGATAGGCCGGGTCGTCCAGGTCCACATGGGACTGGGGGGCGCCGTCCAGCAGCAGGGTCCAGCCGCGCGGGCGGTCGCGGTCGGGTATCAGCTCCGCCCAGCCGCCGTCGACCGGTCCCGCGACCGGTTCGGGGGCCCGCCCCCGGCCTTGCCTGCCTCTGCTCTTCGCCACGCGTCCAGTATCGCCCGGGGCCGAGGAGGGCCCGGCGGGGCGTGCGCGACGGGTGCCGCGGTCGCCGGCCGGCGCCTCGGACGCCGGCGCCGTGCGAGTCACCGGACGTCGTCGGCGGGGCGGTCCAGGGAGTGACCGGAGGGGGCGGACGCCACCGGGTGACCGCGCGGGGCGCGGGCCGGCGAGGCCCGGGTCACTGGCAGCGGTCGACGGCCTCGATGGTGCGGGCCGCCTCGCCCAGCGCCTCGCGCAGCGCCTGGGGGTCGGTGGCCGCGATGTACGTCGCGTGCGGGGGGACCAGCCAGCCGGTGCCGGTCACCGGGGGCTCCGCCGCACCGTGCCCCTCGTCGACCGGGGCGCGCCCGAACGTCTGGGTGCACGCGCTGCCCGGCAGGTCCCAGCCGGCCGCGGTGCCGGGCGGCACCAGGAAGCCCAGAGTGTCGCCCGCGCCGTCGTGCAGCACCGGGCCCACTCCGCCGCCGACCCGCAGCCGCAGGATGTCCACCGCCTCCAGGCCCTGGCGGGCGGGGACGGTGACGAGGTCGCACCGCTGGTCGCCGTGGAAGCCGTGGAAGCCGTGCGGGCCGTGAAGGTGCCGGGGCGGCGTCCGCGAGCCGTTGAAGTCCACTCGGGCCTTCGCCAAGGGAAACCCCTCCTCACGCTCGTAACCGCGTACATATGCCAGGTTCAACGCTTGACCATGTCAACGGCTACGGCGCAATGCCCTCATAAAGGATGGCAGTTCATGGCAGATCGCGCGTGAGATATCCGGTTTGTAGCCAAAGTCCTGATGTCGTATAAGACGGCGGCGGTACGGTGCAGCTCCGCCGAAACGGCATCACCGTAGGGAAAGGGCTGGCCATGACGCCGCTTCCCGGGTCCTCGTCGCCTTCGTCGTCGCCCTCCGCACCACCGTCCCCCGCCCCCGCTCCGCCCGTCGCCGCACCCGTCCCCCAGGCCGCGCGCCCGATCCCCGCCACCTCGCCCAACACCGCGTTCCGACGGCTGCGCGGACAGCTGTCGCCCGCCGAGTTCGCGGCCGTGGTGCGCCGGGCCGCGCGCGAGATCGGCGAACAGGTGTCGTGTGACGCCCGTTACATCGGGCGCGTGGAGTCCGGGGCGATCCGCTGCCCCAACTACGCGTACGAACGGGTGTTCCGGCATATGTTCCCCGGCCGGACGCTCACGGACCTGGGATTCGCCCCGCGCGAGGCGGTGCGCGGCTACGCGGCGCGCGGGGTCGCGATGAACGGGAGCGTGCGGGACCGCGCGGAGCGCGAGGACCCGGCGCACAGAGGCATGGCCGGCGTGGACGGGGCGTACGCGGTCGCTTCCGCACCATCGCCGTCCGGCTTCGGTCAGGACCCGTCCTACCCGACCGATTCCGGGCATCCGGCCGCCGCGCGTCCACGCCCCGGCCCGCCCACCGACCCCGATATCGACGTCTACGAGGAGAGCGACGTGCTGCGTCGCGCGTTCATCACCGGCGGCCCGACCGCCGTGGCCACCGCCCCCTGGGGAACGCCCGGGCGGGACGGCGGCGAGGAGGGCGGCGACGCCTGGCCCGACGGGCCGGTCCCCGGCCACCACCGGGCCGGCGAGGCCGAGGCGGCCGCCGTGGAGGACGCGGTGCGCCACATCCGGCTGTTCGACGACCGCTACGGCGCCGACGGGCTCTATCTGCGCTCCGCGCGGCCGCTGCGCACCGCCTACGCCCTCCTCGACGCGGGAGCGCAACGCCAGTCGGTCTCGGATCGGCTGCACACCGGGGCAGGCGAGCTCGCCATCTCGGTGGGGTGGCTCGCCCACGACTCCGGCCGCTTCGCCGACGCCCGCTCGCACTACGCCGAGGCGCTGGCCACCGCGCGCGTCGCCGACGACCGGGCGCTGGAGGCGCACGCGTTCTGCAACATCGCCTTCCTCGCCCGCGATGTCGGCCGACCGCGCGAGGCGGTGCGCGCGGCCCAGGCCGCGCACGGCGCCGCGCGGGGCCTCGCCTCGCCCCGACTGCTGTCGCTGATCGCGCTGCGCGAGGCGGGCGGTTGGGCCGGGCTGGCCGACCGCACGGCGTGCGAGCACGCGCTGCTGCGGGCGCAGCGGCTCTTCGGGCGGGGCCCCTCGGCCGCCGACCCGGAGTGGATGAGCTTCTACGGCGAGGCGGAGTTGGAGGGCCTGGAGGCGCAGGTCTGGTCCGCGCTGGGCGACTGGCAGCGGGCGGCCGAGCACGCGCGGCACGCCGTCGACCTCCAGAAACCGCACTTCGCGCGGAACATCGCGCTGTTCACCGCGGAGCTCGCCGCCGACCTCGCCGCCGGCGGCCGCCCCGAAGAGGCCGCCGTGGAGGCGCGGCGCACCCAGGACCTGCTCTCCCGCGTGCAGTCCAGCCGCATCCGGGCCATGCTCGGCAGCGCCGCCCGCACCCTCCGCGCCTACGCGCGCAACGCGACCGTCGCCGACTTCCTCACCCGCTATGCGGCGGCCGGCCACCCGGCGTGACCCGCGCGGGCTGGACCCGTGCGGCAACGGCGGGTCGTCGTCCGCCCACCCCGGGCCGGGCCGTGCCGCCCCGCGCGGGCGACGACTCCTCGGCCTGAGACGACCGAAGCCGGCGGTGCGACCGGCGCGGAGGCTGCGACCGAGGCGGCTGGCGCGACCGACGCGGGCGGTGCCGTGCGGGACCCGCGGAGTGCCCGTCCGACCCGTCCGAGCCGAGACCGGCCGGCTTCGGGTGCCGAGGAAGCCGAGCGGGCCGTGGCACGGCCCCGCGCGGGCCGCCGTACGGAGGGCGACCACCCGCCCCACATCGCACGGGCTCCCCGCGCGGGCGTGCCGCGCGGCGGCCGAGGGCGGGCGGGCGGCGGGGCTAGGCCAGGTGTCCCGTGTCGTTCCACCGCTCGATGGCCGGCTCGCCGTAGGCCCAGCCCAGGATGGACAGCGAGGTGGGCTCCAGGCGCAGCCGGGCGGCGAAGGAGGCGTCGAGGCCCAGCCAGCGGGCGGCGAGCGTACGCAGGATGTGGCCGTGGGCGAAGACGAGCACATCGCGGTCCTCGCCACGTGCCCACTCGATCACCTCGTCGGCCCGCGCGGCCACCTGTGCCAGGGTCTCGCCCTCGGGGACCCCGTCGCGCCAGATGAGCCAGCCGGGCCGGTCCGCCTTGATCTGGGCGGGGGTCAGGCCCTCGTACGCGCCGTAGTCCCACTCCATCAGCGCGTCCCAGCCCCGGGCCCGGTCGCCGAAGCCGGCCAGCTCGCTGGTCTCCTTGGCCCGCACCAGCGGGCTGGTGCGCACCTCCACGCCCGGCAGCCCCGCCCACGGCTCGCGGTGCAGCCGCTCGCCCAGGAGCTTGGCGCCGCGCCGACCCTCGTCCAGCAGCGGGATGTCGGTACGGCCGGTGTGGCGGCCGCTCAGCGACCACTCCGTCTGACCGTGCCGGGCGAGCAGGATGCGCGGTGCCATTCAGGGGGCCTTTCGCCGGGTGTGAGCAATGTCCGAGTGATGTACGCGACAGACCGATGGCGGCACGTCCCGCTCTTTCGGCCGTTCTGGCGACTCTGCCCGACCGTCGCCCCTCCATCATCGCTCACACGATCGAGAGGCAACCTCCGGGGCGGCAGCGGCGTCTTAGCCACCGCGTGCCGCCGTACGGCGGCACGCGGTGGCACCTTGGGGCGGCCCGGGGGCACCTCGGGGGCGGTGCGCGGGGCGTTTCGCTTACGCCGTACGGTTTGGTGCGCGCCTCATCCAGTCGACGTGGCCGCCTGACTACCTGACCTGAACTCATTGGGAGAGCGTCCGGATGCCCTACACCGTGCCCCGTGCCGGAGCATCACAGGGCGGTCGGCCACGTTGGTGGACCGAACTGCCGCTGATCGCTGTGGTGTACGCCGCGTACTCGGCCGGTCGCCTGCTGGCCCGCGGCGACGTACAGACCGCCGTCGACCACGGCCTGGGCCTCCTGCGGTTCGAGCAGAGCCTGCACATCGACTTCGAGACGCCGCTCAACGACATATTCACCAGGCACGCCTCCATAGGCGTGCCCGCCGACTTCATCTACGCCTCGCTGCACTACCTGGTCACTCCGGCGCTGCTGGTGTGGCTGTGGAAGCGCCGCCCGCAGGACTACCGCCTGCTGCGCACCTGGCTGCTGGTCTCCACGCTCATCGGGCTGATCGGCTTCACGCTGATGCCCACCTGCCCGCCCCGGCTGCTGGACGACGCCTACGGCTTCGTGGACACCATGGCGCAGTACAGCTCCTACGGCTGGTGGGGCGGCGAGGCGAGCGCCCCGCGCGGTCTCGGCGGCTTCACCAACCAGTACGCGGCGATGCCGAGCCTGCACGTGGGCTGGGCCCTGTGGTGCGGGGTGGCCCTGTGGTGGCAGGGGCGTTCGGTCTGGTCCAAGATCGCCGGGGTGCTGTATCCGCTGATCATCACCCTCGTGGTGATGGGCACCGCGAACCACTACTTCATGGACGCCGCGGCCGGCATGGCCGTCATGGGCATCGGCTTCCTGCTGGCCCGCCCCGCGATGCGGCTGGCCGGGCGGGTGCTGGCCCGCTTCCGCGACGGCACCGGCGACGCGACCCGGGAGTCCGGGACGAAGGACGCCACTTCCGGAGCGAGAGCTTCCGCCACGCCTGTCGGTGACGGGTGCGAGACTTCGCCCCGTGAACGCGAACGCATCCCCCGACAGCAGCAGCGCTCGGGCACCGCGGCCGAGGCAGGCGGGCACGGCGAGTCCGACGCCGCTGCCGGCTCCCGCGGGGCCGACGACGGCGCTGCGGCGGCGGCTCGCTGATCTGCGCGGCCCCACGGCCGCGCCCCACCCTCTGGACGCCCGCGCGCTCGCCGCGCTGGCCGCCAACCCCGGCTGCCGTCGCCGCACCCTGCTGGACGGCGCCGGGGTCGACAAGCGGGCCCTGGCCCGGGCCCTGGGTTCCCCCGCCACCTTCGGCCAGTCGCAGTTCGCCCACCAGCGCGGCAACACCTTCGAGGCCCGGGTGAAGGCCGACGGCGGGGACGAACTGCTGCGGCTCCTGTACGCGGCGCTGGGCGCCGAGGCGGGCGGGGTGCCCGCCCCCGAACCCGGCCGCACCCGCACCCCCGACCTGACCGCGGTCGGCCCCGAGGGCCGGACCGCGCGCACCGCCCTGGCCCTGCGCGAGGCCACCGCCGTCGGTCGCTGGACGCTGCTGGACCACCCGCTGCTCAGCCTCGACGTCGCCGGGTCGCCCGCGTTCCTGGAGCCCGACGCGGTCGTCGTCCACCCCGACGGCAGCTGGACCGTCGTCGAGATCAAGTCCTTCCCCGTCATCGACGGCGCCGCCGACCCTGCCAAGGTGGGCGCCGCGGCGCGTCAGGCGGCGGTCTACGTCCTGGCCCTGGAGCGGGTCGCCGAGCGGCTGACCGACGTCGTCAAGCTCACCGACGCGGAGGTGCCCCGGCTCTCCCCGGCCACCGCGGGCGTCCACCGGGTGCGCCACCGCGTGCTGCTGGTGTGCCCGAAGGACTTCTCCAACCTGCCGACGGGCGAGCTGGTGGACGTGCGCAAGCAGCTCGCGGTCACCCGACGGCAGCTGGGCCGGCTGACCCGGGTGGAGGAGATCGCGGCGGCGCTCCCGGAGGGGACCAGCTTCGACCTGTGCCCCACCGAGGACGGCCGCACGACCCGGCCCGTCGAGGAGCTCGCGGTGGCGGTGGACGCGGTGGACGCGTCCTATGCGCCGGAGTGCCTGGCCGCCTGCGAGCTGGCCTTCCACTGCCGTCAGCGGGCCCGCGCGGCGGGCTCGGTCGAGGCGCTGGGCCGCGGCGTGCGCGGCGAGCTGGGCGGTCTGACGACCATCGACGCGGTGCTGGCCGCGGCCTGCGCCCCCTCCGAGGCGGGCCCCTCAGGCGCGGGCACCCCCGCCGAGGCCGGGCACGCCTCCGGGGCGAGCGGCGACTCGGAGGCGGAGGACGACCCCACCGTGATCGCGCTGCGCCGGGCCGCCGCGCTGCGCGCCGAGGCCCTGGCGGCGGCCGGGATGGCGGCGCCCGCCACGGCCGGACCCGCCGCCGCGGCCCGAGCGGGAGGCGCCTGATGTCGTTGATGACCACTCTTGCCCGGATGGAGGCGGTGCGGGACGGGCGGGCCCGGCCCACCGCCACCGTCCGGCACCGACACCTCGCGGACCGCCCGCTGGTCTTCGTGCCGCTCACCACCGCCGGCGAAGCCGGCGCGCCGCTGGGGGCGATGGTGGGGACCGACCGGGACGCGCCGCGACTCCTGGTGGTGGCGCAGCCGCGCGACCGCGATCTGCGGTTCGCGTTCCTGGCCGAGCTGGCCGAGGAGATGCTGCCGCACATCGAGGCGTACGCCGACGAGACGGTCCAGGAGGAGCGCAAGGAGACCGACCCCGAAACGGGGCGGAAGGTCACGGTCCAGGTCGATCTGTGCGCGGACGCCCCGCAGTTGCTGGTGCCCAGCGGCGGGGGCGTGGAGTTCGTGCGGCTGCTGGGCCGGTCGATGCGGTTCCGGCGGACCGCCGAGCAGGACCCGGACGCGCCCTTCCCGGCCCCCGCGCGGGTACCGCTGCTCGGCCGCTGGCTCACCCACTACGGCGAGCGCTCCCGCGTCCCCGGCTCCTCGCTGCTGCTCGCGCTGACCGAGCTGCTCGGCCGGCACTGGGCCACCGGGCAGAGCGTGCTGGAGGACCAGCACCTGGGCGCGCTGCTCGGCTGGATCGACCCCCCGGAGGGGATGTCGGGGGCGGAGGCGGCGCTCCGCGCGGAGCTGGCGCGGGGGGCGGACGGCCTGCTGGAGTGCCCGCCCGCGGGCCCCGCCACCGACCCGGTCTTCGACAACGCCCGGCTGGCCCCGGCGATGAAGCGCTACGACACCGCCCGCGCGGGCGTCATCGACGGCGTTCCCGGCGCGGGCGCGCGGCTGAGCGCCGCCGAGGAGGAGCTGCGCGCGCTCATCGGCGGCCAGCTGCGGCCGACCTGGGACGCCGTCTGGCGGGCGGTGGACCTGCTGCGGGCGCTGCCGGAGGGGTCGCGGGTGGGCGACCGCTGGAAGCGCGACCGCTGGTCGTACACCGGCCACCGGGACCGGGTGCGGGCCGGGGAGCCGCCGCAGCCCCGGCACGACGACGCGGTGACGGCCGCGCGCAAGCTGATGGCGCGGGAGACCGCGCAGGCCCAGCTCGACGCCCAGGAGGCACTGGACGACCCGCTGGTGATGGCGGGCCGGCGGCTGGCCGGGGAGGCGTTCGCCGGAGCCGTCACGGAGGTGGAGATGGCCTGGACCGAGGCGAAGGTGCCGCGCCCCCGGCCGCTGCTCACCCTGCGCACCGACGACCGCCCGCTGCTGGCCGAGCGGACCAAGCTGTACCGGGCGCTGGACGACGGAAGGACCCAGACCGCCGAGTTCGTCGGGTACGCCGCGGACGACGGCTCGCCGGTGGTCCGGCTGACCGGCGGCATGGGCCGGGGCAGGATGCCGGAGCCCGGCTCCGTTCCCGAGCCGGGCGAACGGGTGTGCTGGACCCTCTTCGAGCACGCCCCGCGCGGGGGTCCCGAGCTCCCCGACCCCGAGCGCACCCCCTGGACCCACGGCGGCCCGCCGGCCGACTCCCCCGAGCCGGCCGGCCACGTCCCCGACCCCGTCACCCCGGAGGACTTCCTGTGATCCGCACGGACCCGACCCCCGGCGCGCCGCGCCCCGGTCGTGAGGGAGCGGCATGAGGGGCGCGGCGGCCGGTACGGAGGCCGCCTTCGACCCGGGCGCGGCGGCGGCCCGCGCGACCGAGGCCATCCTGCGCGACACCCTGCATGGGACGGACCGGGGCGTGGTGGTGGACTCCCCGCCGGGGGCGGGGAAGTCGACGCTGGTGGTGCGGGCCGCGCGGGAGCTGGCGGCGGCCGGGCGGCCGCTGATGGTGGTGGCGCAGACCAACGCTCAGGTGGACGACCTGGTGGACCGGCTGGCGCGGGAGGACCCGGAGCTGCCGGTGGGCCGGCTGCACAGCAACGACCCGCACCCGTACGACCCGGTGCTCGACGGCCACGCGAACGTGGTGACCTCCGCCAAGGTCGCGGAGCTGACCGGGCTCGGCGTCGTGGTGTCCACCGCGGCGAAGTGGGCGCACGTCAAGAACGTGGAGCCGTGGCGGCACGCCATCGTCGACGAGGCCTACCAGATGCGCTCGGACGCGCTGCTGGCCGTCGCCGGGCTCTTCGAGCGGGCCCTGTTCGTGGGCGACCCGGGGCAGCTGGACCCGTTCAGCGTGGTGGGCACCGAGCAGTGGGCGGGGCTGTCGTACGACCCGTCGGCGAGCGCGGTGGCCACGCTGCTCTCGCACAACCCGCGGCTGCCGCAGCACCGACTCCCGGTGTCCTGGCGGCTGCCCGCCTCGGCCGCGCCGCTGGTGTCCGCCGCGTTCTACCCGTACACGCCGTTCCGCAGCGGCACCGGCCACGGCGACCGGAGGCTGTCCTTCGGGGTGCCCTCGGACGGCTCGGGCCCGGACCGGGTGCTGGACGAGGCCGCGGAGTCCGGCTGGGGGCTGTTGGAGCTGCCCGCGCGGCACACCCCGCGCACCGACCCGGAGGCGGTGCGCGCGGTGGCGCTGGTGGTGCGGCGGCTGCTGGACCGGGGCGGCGCGGCGGTCAGCGAGCGGTCCGAGCGGCCGGTGCCGCTCACCGCGGACCGGATCGCGGTGGGCACCGCGCACCGGGACCAGGCGGCGGCGGTGCGGGCGGCGTTGACCACGCTCGGGGTCGGCGGGGTGACGGTGGACACCGCCAACCGCCTCCAGGGGCGGGAGTTCGACGTGACGGTGGTCCTGCACCCGCTGTCGGGCCGCCCGGACGCGACGGAGTTCCACCTGGAGACGGGCCGGCTGTGCGTGCTGGCCTCACGCCACCGGCACGCCTGCGTCGTGGTCTGCCGCGCGGGCGTCGCCGAGCTGTTGGACGAGCATCCGTCCACGGAGCCGGTGCGGCTGGGGGTGACGGTGAAGTTCCCGGACGGCTGGGAGGCGAACCACGCCGTCCTGGCGCACCTGGCGGAGCACCGGGTGGCCTGGCGGCCCTGAGCGGCGGAACGCGACCGGGGCGGCGCGGGGGCCGCCCCGCGGCGCGCGACGCGTCCTGGGCCGCCACCGGCCACTTGCGCCCGGCGCGACAATGGAATGCGGCACACGATCCGGGAGGTACGTCCATGTCCGAGCCGCAGTCGGCTCCCCAGGCGCCCGCCGGCGCTCCCAGTCCGCAGCGCCGGCTCAAGCCCGCCCCGCTGCTGTTCGAGCCCACCGAGGCCGCGGCCGACCCCGAGCACTTCTTCGACCTGGAGTCCATCGAGGACCCGCGGGAGCTGCTCGCCCGGTCCACGGAGCTGGTGCTGGCGTTCCGCGCGGCGACGGACCGGGCGATGGAGTACCAGGCGATGGCGGCGGCCCAGCTCGCCGACCCGCGCCGGTTCGACCGGCTGCCGCCGGCCCTGATCGCGGAGCGCGCGGAGTGGACGGAGGACTACGCCAAGAAGATGGTGGAGTTCGGCCGGGAGCTGATGCACGGTGTCGACTAGGCCGCTGCCCAGGCATATGCCGCCGGGCATGCCCGAGGCACACGCGAAACGCATATACGTTCGATATGTGAGTTCGGCGCAATATACCCCACCTCACGGCCCCTTGTCCCGGTAATCGGCAATCCACGGAATCCCGGGCTGGGGCGCCGATAGATGTGGAGGCCATGAGCAGCATGAGCAGGCGGCCTCGGCACCCCCGTCCGTACGCCACCCCGGAAGGAGCCGACTGGCTCGCCTCGGCCAGTCCGTTCCCGCGCAGCGTGCGGGCCCTCTGGGCGGAGCACCCGGCCGCCCAGGTGGTGCTGCCCTGCGGCGTGACCTTCGACGTGATCAGCGTTCCGGCGCTGTTCGGCCGGCACATGGTGAGCCGGCTGTGGGCGTACGGGCCGGGCACCGGGCCGGTGGGCGCGCAGCGGGACCGCATCCTGATCTTCGCCATGCCGGGCTGCGCGCAACGGCTGCCCGCGCTGCTGCGCTGGGAGGAGTGGGGGGCGGCGACTCCGCCGCTGCTGTGCCACGGCGCCGGCGACGCGGTCACCGTGCCGCCGCCGCACCCCGTGGAGCCGACCATGGGGCCGGGCGAGGCGGCCACGGCGGCCGCCCCGGGCCCCGCCGAGGACCCGACCGACCCCGCCTGGGGCGAGATGGCCGCGACCGCCGGACGACCCGGGCGACGGCCGATCGCCGAGCCCGCGGCCCGCTGGCTGGTCGCGCCCACGGCCGGCGACCCCTGGCTGCCGGGGCCCGATGTGCTGCTGTGGGCCTGCGTGCGGGCCGCCCGGGCGACCGCGCGGGCGACGGGGCCGCTCGCCGCCCCGACCCCGGCCTGATCCCGGACCCGACCTGACCGCGCCCGTCGGCCACCGCGGCCCGGCCCGCGCGGTACGCCGTCCCCGCGCGGTACGCCGTCCCCGCGCGGTACGCCGTCCCCGCGCGGTACGCCGTCCCCGCGGGGTGCGCCTCCCCGCCCCCTTGACCGCGCGGGAACGCCGCCCGTCACGCCCGCCATCCCCGCGCGGCCGCTCCCGGGCCGCCGGGCCGCCGCATGGCCGCCGTAGGCCGCAGCCGCAGCTCAGGGCCCCGGCAGGCGTTCCACGCGGGCCCGCGGGCGCCCGGAAGTATCGATTTTCGTTCCGCCGGACCAGGATGCTAAGGTCTTCTACGTCAGCAGGCGCCGCTAGCTCAGTTGGTTAGAGCAGCTGACTCTTAATCAGCGGGTCCGGGGTTCGAGTCCCTGGCGGCGCACCGACAGAAGAAGGCTCCTCACTCCGGTGAGGGGCCTTCTTCATGTCTCCAGAGGGTCCCAGGGGTCCCTGGCCCTAGGCGACCAGCGCGCGGCCGTGCGGCGCACCCGATCGTGCCCGCGCCGTCCCCCGCGCGGTCAGCGGGCGTGCCCGGCCGCCTGTCGCGCGGTGAGGTGGACGGCGCACTCGGCGGCGCCGGTGGCCGGCGCGGCCCGGCGGGTCGCCCGCCACACGTCGGCATCCCGCCACCACGTGACGAAGGTGTACGCGCCGGGCTTGGTGAGCGAGCGGCTGAGGTCCGCGTGGAGAAAGCCGGGCTCATGGCAGAGCGCGGCCGCGTACGCGCGGTAGGCGCGGTCGAACTCCTCCAGGTTCATCCCCTCCGCCGTCAGCCACTCCACGACCACCAGCGGCGCACCCTCGGACACATCGCCGTCGCCCGCCCGCAGCACATTGCGGGACGGGTCGACGGCGACCTCGCCCAACGCGTGGAACTCCCGCCCGTGCGCCTGGAAGACCGAGCTGCCGCGCACCCGCTGGAAGCTCTCCGGATTCCGCCAGCGCTCGATGTTCACGTACACGCCCGGGCACTCGGCCAGCAGCACCGCCTGGTGCGAGTCGAAACCGTCCTGGGCTCGCAGCCAGGCCGCGTGGCCCAGGAAGCTGCGCTCGAACTCGGGGGCCCGCGCGGGGTCCCGGAGCGTGAAGGTGTTCACGACGGTGAAGAGGCCAGTGTGCCGCATGACGTAGGGCATGGAGTGCGACCTTTCTCTTCCTGCAGCAGGCCGAGACGCCTGTCCTGCGGGCGGGCGGTGCGGGCGGGCGGGCGGTGCGAAGAAGCGATACGGCAGAGAGGGGTGCGGGCGGCGGGCCGGGGCACGGCGCGCACCGCGCCGGGGGACGGGCCCGGCCGTGCTCGCAGGAGGGTGCCCTTGCGGTGCGGGGCGCGCGGCGCGCGCCGGTCAACCGCGCCGGCGCCGGTGGGCCGGGCGCGCCTCGGGCGCCCGTGCGAGCTCCGGGGCCCGGGTGAGCTCGGGCGCCCGCGTCAGCTCGGGGGCCCGCACCTGCTCCGGGCCCCGCTGCCGCCCGAGGCCCGGAAGTCCTTCGAGGGCGCGGCGGCACTCGGCCACCCGGCGCCCCTCCGCGTACGCCCGCGCGTGTCGGAGCGTGTCGGTGCAGGCGGCGCTCAGCGCACCCCGCACATACGCGCGGGCGTCGGCCGTCGTCGTCCCCGGTCCGAGCACCCGCTCCACCGCCTCCGCGTTGACCATCACGGTATGCCGGCAGGTGACGTCCACGACGCCCGCCGGGTCCGCGGCGGCCGCTCCGTGCGCCGCCGGGCTCGCCTCCCCGGCGGTGCCTCCGTACGGCCCTCCGCTCGGCGCCCCGCCGCCGACCGGACTGATCGTCCAGCTGCCGGTGTGGGCGGCCAACAGAGCGGGTGCGGCGGTCTGCTTGAAGACGATGCGATCCGGGGCGAAGCAGATCCGCACCGACTCGGTGGTGTGCACCGAGCCGTCGGTCATCCGCGCGTCCATGGTCACCAGTTGCACGCCGGGCGAGTCCTCCCTGAGGTCGAGCCGGGAGACGTGCGGCAGCCGCCGTTCCCACAGGTCGGCTTGGCGCAGGAAGTCGTACACGGCGGCCCCGTCGCCGTTCACCCGCACGGTGTCCGCGAAGCTGAACTCCACCTCGCTCAGGGCGCCGTCGCGTTCGGCGAACATCTTCACGGACGCCAGCATCGACTCGCTGGTGTCGTCGACGGCGTCGATGAGCCACTGCACCTGCCGGGGGTCGTCGCCGACCGCGCGGAAGGCGTGTCGGAGCTCCAGACGGCAGGTGCCGCCGACACCGGGAAGCACCCGCCACATGCCCTCCATGGCGGCCACCGGCGGCTGTGTGACCTCCTGCTGGAAGGCGACGCGCAGTCCGCGCGGGTCCGGCTCGCGACGCGAGGTCCAGCACGTCACCTCGCCGCCCGCCGTCGCCCATATCCGGATCAGCTCGGCGCCCGCGCCCCGCTCCAGGGGCTCGACGTGCACATGTGTGGCGAAGCGCTGGGGCCAGGCGGCGCTGTCGGCGACGATGCCGTACACGGTCGTCGCCGGCGCCCGTACGGTGATGCCGTGGACCGTCTGCTGCGTTCCGGTCGTCCGCCGCTGCTCGCTCGCCATGCCAGCCCGCTCCTCCCGCGTCGCCGCACCGTCCACCGTGACGGAAGGGTCTTGAACCCTGATCGACGGCCGGTCGAGGACACGGCGGTACGTCAGCGGCGCGGGGCCGTGACGACGGCCGCCGCGGCGTAGCCCACGCAGCCACGGGCGAGGATGAGGACGGTGCGCACCGGGTGCGGACGGGGTCGGGTGGTGACGAGGTCCAGGGCGACGCCGGGCGCCGGGCGGGTGGTGTGCACGGTCGGCGGGATGACGCCGTCGCGGATCGCCAGCAGGGCGGCGGCCAGGTCGAGGGAGGCGCCGCCCGCGTACAGCCGCCCGGTCATGGTCTTGGGCGCGGTCACCGGGACGCGGTAGCGCCCGAAGAGGCCGCTGATGGCCTCGGCCTCCGAGAGGTCCAGCGCGAGCACTCCGGCCGCGTCGGCGAAGACGACGTCGACTCGGCGGACCGCCACGCCCGCCTCCTCCAGGGCGAGTTCGGCGGCGCGGCGCAGCCCGGGGCCGCCGCGGACGCCGGGGCGGGAGTCGAAGACGGCGGCATAGCCCGCGAGTTCGCCGTAGAGGCGGGCGCCGCGCGCCCGCGCGGTCTCGGCCGCCTCCAGGACCAGGATGGCTCCGCCCTCCCCGGCCACATAGCCTCTGGCGTCGCTGTCGAAGGGCAGAAAGGCCCGGGTCGGGTCGACGGCCGGGCTGAGTCGACCGCCCGCGAGCTGCGCCGTCCAGCCCCAGGGGCAACCGGCCCCGTCCATGCCCCCGGTGAGCACCACACGTCTGCCCGCGCGGATAGTGCGGCGCGCCCGCGCGGTCAGGTCGAGCCCGCCCGCCCGTCCCGTCGCCAGCGCGCCGACGAGGTCACCCGGACCGTTCCGCGCGCCGGTGCCCGCTCCGACGGCTCCCGGCTCGTACTGTCCGAGCACCAGGCCGCCGGCGGCGCCCCTGAACGCCGCCCGCGCGCCGTACGGACCACCGAGATCGACCAGGTCGACGCCCGCGTCGTCGAGGGCCTCACGGGCGGCGACGGAGGCGAGACCGACGGCGCGTTCGGGCTCCTGCCGACGCGACCAGCACGGCGGGCGTGCGGGGAAGCCGGGCACCTCTCCGGCGAGGCGAGCCGGGTAGCCGGTGGCGTAGAACCGGGAGGCGGGGCGGATGCCGCTCTCACCGTTGAGCGTCGCCCGCCACCAGGCCGCGGTGCCCAGGCCGTTGGGGGCGGCGACGCCGATGCCGGTGAAGACGGCCGCGGCGCCGCCGGTGCCGATGTCGGTGGCGGTACGCGCGGTGACGGTCGTTCCGGTCAACTGGCCTTCCCCTTCAGCGCGGCAGTCCCCCGCCGAGCTGGCGTCCCGTCCTCGACGGGCCCTCGACTCCGTGTCGTCCGGGCGGTCCGGCGCTCATGGCGCCCGGAGTCGGTCGACGGCGGCGGGGACGGAGTCGAGCCGGCACCCGGCGAAACTTACCGCGTCCGGGGCGGACTTATCGCGTTCACACGGAGTCAACCGCACCGGTCGGGTGCACCGTGATCGGATCCGAGCCCGGAGCGGTCCGGTCGCGCTCCTGTTGCTGTCCGGTACGGTCCGACGCGGTCGAGCGCGGTCCGGCACGGCCCCATCGAGCGGACGTACCCGGCGGGTGACCCGACCGGACAGACACGCGGCAGACGAACCGGCCGACGGCCCCGTGGGCGGCCCCGGGCGAACCTCGCCGGCACGCCCCCGCGGACGGCCCGGCCCCCGGGTCCGCAGCTCTCGCGGAGCGGTCCGGCAGCCCCTCGCGGAGGGGTCGGGCAGCCCCTCGCGGAGGGGTCGGGCAGCCCCTCGCGGAGGGGTCGGGCGCACCCCCGGCCGGCGGCCCCGCCGCGAACCCGACGGAGGGCCCGGACCGTCGGCTTGGGCCCGCGCGTGTCGCGCACGCACCACGGCTCCGCTCGCCCGGACGGGGGGACCGGACAGCGGAGCCGTGGTGGGCCCGGCGGGAGGGGAGCCGGGCGGCTTCATCGTGGTTCGGACGACCCGCCGGGCCGGACCCTCAGGCGGCGAACAGGTCGAGCACCGGGCGGCGCCAGCTGCCGCCGAGGTCCAGGTCGAGCGCCGGGTCGGAGGCGAGCACGGCCTGCTGCAGCTTCTGGAGCCGCGGGGACGGCTCCAGACCGAGGTCCTCCACCAGCCGGCCGCGCAGCCCCTGATAGACCTCCAGCGCCTGCCAGGGCCGCCCCGCGCGGTAGAGCGCGGCCATGCACTGGGCGTGCAGCCCCTCGTGCAGCGGATGCCGGGCCGTCAACTCGGTCAGCTCGGTAAGCAGTTCGGCATGGCGGCCGAGGCGCAGGTCGGCCTCGATGCGGCGCTCCAGGACGCCCAGCCGGCTCTCCTCCAGCCGGGCCACCTCGATCTCCAGGATCGGCCCGACCCGCACGTCCACCAGGGCGGGGCCGCGCCAGACCGCCAGCGCCTCGCGGAAGAGCAGCGACGCCTCCTCGTCGTCGCCGGCGTCCAGGGCGTCATGCCCGGCGGCGACCAACCGGTCGTACTCGTGGACATCCACCGAACCCGGCTCGGCCTCCAGGAGATAGCCGCCGTAGCGGGTGGCGAGCACCGCCTTGGAGGCGTCCGGTTCCTCGGGCCCGTAGGCAGCGGCCAGTCTCCGGCGGAGCTGGAGGATGTACGTCTGCAGGGTGGTCAGAGCGCTCCGCGGCAGCTCGGTGCCCCAGATCTCCTCCATCAAGGTGGGAACCGGCATCATCTGGTTGGCGTAGACGGAGAGCAGCGCCAGGATCTGCCGCGGCTTGCCCGCGCTCGGCACGATCGACTGACCGCACGCCTCCACGCTGAGTGGCCCCAAGAGCTTGATGTCCATGGTTCCGTACCTCCGTCACGTTCACATGCCACACGTCACCCGTCACACATCCGTCGCATGCCCTCCTGGCCGAGGTGCCGCCATCGAGGCACATACGAGCCTCGCGCGCGGGGGGCGTCCCTGCCAGTGCCGGAATCCCGTTCCCGTCATGAATCCTGGGAGGCGCGCGCCGTGACAATTTCACGCCCTGGTCATGACGGGGGCACTGGTCCACGGTGTATTCGTCACCGCAGACTCCTTGGCATGTCCTTCGCGATATGACCCCCACCGTCCACAACGAGGAGCGACCGCCATGAACACCCCCACCGCGCTACGGCCCTCCGGGCCGGAAGACAGGCTCAGTACGGCCCTCGCGGGCGAGACACCGGCCGCGGACGGATGCTCGTCCGCCGACGGATTCCTCATCGAGAACCTCACCGAGGACCCCTGGCCGGTGCCGCCGCCCGGCATCTGCATCTGCACCTTCAGCACCACCTGATGGGCACCCTGCGCTTCACGCCGCACCTGAGGGTCGAGCCGGTGCCGGGCGAGGCCGTCTACCTGGTGTCGGAGCGCGGGGTGACCGCGCTGCACGGGCGGCAGGTGGCGGCGCTCGCCCCCCTGCTCGACGGCACCCGCGACCTCGCCGCGCTGTCCGCGGACGCGGCCGACCCGGCCCGCGGGCCGGACGCGGTCCCCGCCGCCCAGACCGCCCGCATCGTCGCCCGGTTGCGCGCCGCCGGCCTGGTCTACGAGAGCGACCGGCCCCCGGGTCCGGAGGACGCCTACTGGTCGCTCGCCGGCGCCGAGGGCGGCCCCGTGGGGCTGGCGGCGGACTCCGGAGGAGCCGGGCGGGCCCCGGGGCCCGGTGAGGCCGGCACGGCCGGACACGAGCCCTCCACGGGCCACCCGGAGGCACGCCAGGGCCGCCTCGGACTCCGCGCCGGGGCGGCCCCGGCCCGCCCCGGCCGACCTGGTTCCGTCGCGGACCTCCCCGGCCCCCGCCGACCTGGTTCCTCCATGGACCTCCCCGGCCCCGGCCGCCCCGGGCCCGCCGCGGACCGACCCGGACCCGGCCCCCGCGCACGGTCCATATCTAGCCCGGGCCTGGACACCCGGGACCCACGGCCCACGCCGCCCCCGGGGCCCGGCGGTCGGGGCGCGCGCGCCGACCGCCGCGCGGAGGCCGCACCCGCCGTGGCGCTCGTGGTGCTCGGCTGCACCGACCCCGAGGAGGCGACGCGGGCGTTAGGGGCGGCGGGGCTGCGCGGCGTCGCGGAGCCCGCGGAGGCGGGCCTGACGGTGGTGGTGTGCGACGACTACCTGGACCCGGGCCTGGGCCGGGTGGACGCCGAGCACCGGACGGCCGGTCGGCGCTGGCTCCCGGTGAAACCGGTGGGCGTCCAGGCGTGGTTCGGGCCGGTGCTGGGCGCACCGGACGGGCCGTGCTGGAGCTGTCTGGCCGACCGGCTGTGGCGCGGCCGCCGCGCCGAGGCGCATCTGCTGCGCCGGCTGGAGCGCGACGCGCCGCTGCCCCGTCCGCCCGCCGCGCTGCCCGCGAGTCGGGGCGCCGCGCTCCAACTCGCCGCGCTGGAGGCGGCGGGGTGGCTGGCCGGGCACCGGCACCCCGGCCAGGACGCGCTGTGCACCCTGGACTGCCTCACCGCGACCACCGAACGGCACCCGGTGCGCCGCCTCCCGCAGTGCCCGGCCTGCGGCGACCCGAAGCTGATCGCGGACCGGGTGTGGGCGCCGGTGCGACTCACCCCGCGCGGGGACGCCGCGGCGGCGGCCTCCTCGGCCGTGGCGATGTCCCCGTCCAGGCTGCTGGCCGCCTACGGCCACCTGGTCAGCCCGGTCACCGGCCTGGTCACCCGCATCCAGCGCGACCCGCGCGGGCCCGCGTTCCTCAACTGCTTCCACGCCCCGTACCGCCCCGCGCCCTCCGCGCCGGGCGGCCTGGACTCCGTGCGCGCCGGGCTGCGCGCCGCCGCGCACGGCAAGGGCGCCACCGCCGACCAGGCCAGGGCCGGGGCGCTGCTGGAGGCCCTGGAGCACCACAGCGGGCACTTCACCGACGGCGAGCCCCGCCAGCGGGCCCGCTACCGCGACCTGGGGGCGGGCGCCGCGGTGCATCCGGACGCCGTGCAGCTGTACGCGGAGCGGCAGTTCGCCGAGCGGGACCGGTGGAACGCGGCACACGCCACGCGGCACTGGGTGTGCGACCCCTTCGACGAGGACGCCGAGGTGGACTGGACCCCGGTGTGGTCGCTCTCCGCCGGCGTCCACCGGCTGATGCCCACCGCGCTGCTGTACTACGACGCCCCGCAGGCCCCGGGCCGCCGCTACTGCCTGGCCAACTCCAACGGCGCGGCGGCGGGCGGCAGTCTGGCCGACGCGGCGCTGCGCGGCTTCCTGGAGCTGGTGGAACGGGACGCGGTGGCGCTGTGGTGGTACAACCGCACCCGCCAGCCGGGTCTCGCCCTGGACGCCGACGACGCCCCGTGGAGCGACCCGTGGATCGCCCAGCTGCGCCGGGTGCACGCCGCCATGCGGCGCGAGGTGTGGGCGTTGGACCTCACCGCGGACCTGGGCATCCCGGTGGTCGCCGCGCTCTCCCGGCGCGTCGACAAGCCCGCCGAGGACATCGTGCTCGGCTTCGGCGCCGACTTCGACCGGCACACCGCGCTGCGCCGGGCGCTGACGGAGCTGAACCAGATGCTCCCGCCGGTGGCCGGGGCGCGCCCGGACGGCGGCGGATACGAGGGCCTGGACCCGGAGGCGCTGCGCTGGTTCAGCACCGCCACCCTCGCCAACCAGCCCTATCTGAGCCCCGATCCGGCCGCCGCGCCGCTCTCGCTCGCGACCTCCGTACGTTCCAGCCCGGACCCCGCCGAAGCCGTCGCCGCGCTGGTCGAGCTGCTCCGGGCCCACGGTCTCGAACTGCTCGTCCTGGACCAGACGCGGCCGGACGTGGGACTGCCGGTGGCCAAGGTGTTCGTGCCCGGACTACGCCCGCACTGGGCGCGGTTCGCGCCCGGACGACTCTTCGAGGTGCCCGTCGCGCTGGGCCGGTTGACGACTCCCACCCGGTATGACGATCTCAATCCCGTCCCGCTGTTCCTCTGATGTCGCATGGGCTCTTCCCTTGATCCCCCCGCTGGCTCATCCTGTGATCTCCACTGGTGCGTTCGCCCCCTCTCCACCCCATATAAAGATCGGATACTCTCGGGCAAGCCACCCAATCCGGCCCGAACTTCCGGAGGATGAGTGCAGGGGACCACCTCGCCCTACGGCGATGCCGGTCACGGCCCGGAGCGCCACCGGCACCAGCCGGAGCGCTACCGGGACGACCTGGCGCCACGCATGGCCGTGGCGATCACCGTGGTCGTCCTGCTCGGCTACTTCAGCGTCGCGCTCACCTACGTGGACGACGCGCATCCCCTGGCCGAGGGGCTGGACGCCGCGCTGCTGATGCTCGCGCAACTACCCGCGCTGCTGATGCTGCTGGGCCTCCAGTTGGCGCACTCCTTCCCCGGCCTGGCCCCCCGGCTGAGCCGGGCCCGGCACTGGACGCTGGGCGTCCAGGCCCTGCTGACCTTCCTCCCGTTCGCGATCTTCAAGCAGTCCTGGTTGGGGATGCCGGGCTTCCTGGCCGGCTCCACGCTGCTGGTGCTGCGCGCCCCGCTGAGCTGGCTGGCCTTCGGCGCGATCCTGGCGACCACCGATGTGCTGCTGTTCTACGTGGGGTTCGGCTGGGGCGAGGTCGCCTACACCACCGTCTCCACCGGGCTGACCGGGCTGGTCGTCTTCGGTCTCTCCCGGCTCTCCGGGCTGGTCTCCGAGGTCTACCGGTCCCGCGCGGAGCTGGCCCGGATGGCCGTCGCGCAGGAGCGGCTGCGGTTCGCCCGCGACCTGCACGACCTGCTCGGTTACAGCCTCTCGACCATCACCCTCAAGTGTGAGCTGGTGCACCGGCTGGTGCCGGAGCAGAACGCCCGGGCCCAGCAGGAGCTGACCGAGATCCTCCAGACCTCGCGGCAGGCGCTGGCCGATGTGCGGGCGGTGGCCCGCGGCTACCGACGGATGTCACTCTCCGCCGAGGTCGGCACCGCCCAGTCGATGCTCGCCGCGGTCGGCATCGACACCACCACCCACGTCGACTGCGGGGACCTGCCCGACCTGGTGGACACCGTGCTGGCCAGCGTGTTGCGCGAGGGGCTGACCAACGTGCTGCGCCACAGCAAGGCGGAGAACTGCGCCATCGAGGCCGCCCGCGACGGCGCGCTGGTCCGGCTGACCCTCGCCAACGACGGGGTGGGCAAGTCCTCCACCATCCTGCGCGCCGACAGCGCCCACGGCGGCAGCGGGCTGGGCAATCTGAGCGTGCGGATGGCCAAGCTCGGCGGACGACTGCGGGCGGGGGTGCGCCCCGACGGCTGGTTCGAGCTGACGGCCGAGTTGGACTCGGCCGACGGCTCCACCGCGCGGGGCGGCGACGACCACGGCACGGAGGACGAGTACGGGCCCCCGCCGGTCCCGGCGTAAGGCGGCGGCGGGGGCCTGGGACCCGGGCGCCGCGCGGGCGGGTCCCGTGGGAAGCGGGTACCCGCGCGGGGCGGGCCCCGGGAAGCGGGTACCCGCGCGGGGCGGGTCACGGGTACCGCAGGCCCGCGCCACGGCGGGCCGGCCATCACCCGCCCGCGCGGGGCGACCGTTCGTTACAGCCAGCCGGCCTCGCGGGCGATCCGGATGGCGTCGACCCGGTTGCGGGCGTTCAACTTGGTGACCACGGAGGTCAGATAGTTGCGCACCGTTCCCGCCGACAGGTAGAGCCGCGCGGCGATCTGCTGCGCCCCCTCGCCCTGCGAGGCCAGTTGGAGCACCTCCCGCTCGCGCGGGGTCAGCGGCTGCGGCTCGTCGTCCAGCGCGGCGAGCACGAGCTGCGGGTCCATCACCCGCTCGCCCTGGGCGACCGCGCGGATGGCGGAACAGAGCGTGTCCGGGCTGCTGTCCTTGAGCAGGAAGCCGGAGACGTGGGCGGCCAGCGCCCGGCGCAGGTTCCCCGGCCGGCCCAGGCTGGTCAGCATCATGGTGCGGCACTCGGGAACGAGCGTGTGCAGTTCCGCGGCGGCGGTCAGCCCGTCCATGCCGGGCAGGTCGATATCGAGCACCGCCACGTCCGGCCGGAGTTCCTGGGCGCGCGGCACGATATCGGAACCACTCGATAATTCGGCCACGATTTCGATATCGGGTTCGAGCTCGAGCAGCGCGACGAGTGCCTTGCGCAACAAATGCATGTCTTCGGCTATGAGAACCCTGACCACGTCTCCCCCGGCGCTTTCGTCGCCCGACCCCGTGCCGCCACCGACCCGCCTACGGTGCCCCGGACCCCGGTCGCCGCACATCCGCGATTATTCCCAAGGGCGCCCGGCCGCTCTACCGTTCGTTCGCCGATTCCACCCTTCGCGCAGGTGTTTCAAAACCGTCCGTTCCCGTCTCGCCGGCTCCGATTCAGGCGGCCCCGCCGTGGCGTAAGCCGTCTCCCGGAGAGGCGCCTGCCTCGGGGATGACGTCGACGTGCAGGGTCCGCACGTCGCCGCGGAGGAACTGGGCGCGCAGCGCGGAGCGCCCGACCTTGCCGCCACCGGCCCGGCGCAGCGTGCCGGCCCGTACGAGCAGCACCGTGCCCGGCTCCGCGCCGAACTCCCGCGCGACACGGTCCCGGATCGTCGCCGCGAGGTGGGGTAGTCCGGCGTGGGCGCCGCGGACCGTACGGACCTCCTGGACCACCACCAGCCGCCCGGTGCCGGGCCCGGCGCAGAACACCCGCGCGGTGCCCAGGGGACGCCCGCAGCCCAGCAGTTCCCGTTCCACGTCCTGGGGGTGCAGCGGCACGCCGTCGGCGATCAGGAGGTCGTCGAGCCGCCCGGTGGGGCGCAGCGTGCCGCCCTCCCCCGACCACCCGAGGTCCCCGGTGCGCAGAAAGCCGTCGACGCCCTCCGCGGTGCGGGCGTGGAAGACCCGCCCGGCGTCCGGGGGGCTGCCCCAGTAGCCGTCCGCGACGGCGGGGCCGCGGACCCAGATCTCTCCGGTGACGCCGTCGGGCAGGGTGCGCAGGGCGCGCGGGTCGACCACGCGCGGTTCGGCGCCGGGCACCGGGCCGCGGCCCTCCACGGCCAGCCACGGCGCCGCCTCGCCCGGGGCGTACCCGGGGGCCAGCGCGTCGGCGCGGAGCCCCGCGGCAGCGCCGCGACGGGTGAAGCAGGCCAGGGTGGCGGCGGAGACCGGCTCTCCGACGTTGACCGCCGTGCGCAGCCGCGACAGGTCGACGCCGGCCCAGGCCACCGTCGAGGCGGCGGCGCAGCGCGCGTAGCGCGAGTCGGGGGCGGCGGTCTCGGTGACGCCGTAGCGGCTCAGGTCGCGCAGCCAGTCGCCGGCCCGTCCGCCGGCGGACGGCGGGAGCGTGGGCGGCAGTACGGCGGTCGCGCCCAGCCAGAGCGGGTGCAGCACCTGCGCGATCAGTCCGAGGGTGTGCGGGCGGACCTGCCAGCAGCCGACGCGGGAGGTGCGGTCGGTGCGCAGGGCGGCCCGGAGCGCGGAGACGGCGACCCGCAGGGCGCCGTGGGTCAGTCGCGCCCCGCGCGGGGCGGTGGCGGGCCCCGAGTCGTAGCTGAGCAGGGCGAGGGTGTCGGGGTCGGTGCGGGCGGGCAGCCAGCCGTCCCGCGCGGCCGAGGGGCCGTGCGGATCCTCGTCCGCCGCGCGGGACGGGTGTTCCTCGTGCCGACCCAGTCCGTCCACGGCCAGGCAGGTCAGGCTCGGGGCGCCCACGAGGGAGAGCAGACGGGACGCCTCCGTGGCGTGGGCGACCTCGGTGAGCACCAGGTGCGCGGCGGCGTCCCGGGCTATGGCGGCGGTCCGCGCGGCGGTGGTCCCGGAGGCGTCGCCCGGCGCGGGCACGGGCACCGCCACGGCCGCCGCGTACAGGCAGCCGAGCAGTGCCGCCGCCTGGTGCGGGCCGGTGTCCATGGCGATCAGGACACGGCGCCCGGCGGCGTCGTGGGCATGGAGCCAGGAGGCGACCGCGCGGGCGCGCCGGTCGAGTTCGTCGTACGACACCCGACGTATCGCGCCGTCCGACGCGGGGTGTATCACGGCCGTATCTCCGCCGCAGCGGGCGGCGCGTGTCAGCAGTTCGTCGACCAGGTGCGCGGCTGGGGCCATGCGGGCTAACTCCCTCGCGGCTGGATGCGGAGGCCGTCGATTCCGGCACGTGCACCCGGCAAGCCCCCGGCGCCAGTGTCGACGGCCCCCCTCGAACCCGACTCGACCACCGCTCAGGCCGTTCTGTGGCCCGTACAGACACCGAACGGGGAGCGTCGGGGTCACCGGGGTCACAACCGGGGCCGCCACGCCCCCGGGGGCGCACGCGGCGGACGACCCGGGCGCTCTGCCAGCGGGCCCCCGCGTCGACGGGCCCTTCGTCGACGGGCCCCTTCGTCGACGGGCCCCTTCGTCGACGAGTGGCAGCCCGCGCGGGGCGGCTCCGGCGGCCCCGGGGCCGACAGGCCCGGCATCGGCCCCCGGGAGGCGACGCCGACGGGCCCCGGCACTTGGCCGGTGGGTGTCCGACGCGCGGTCCGACAGGCGGTCCGGCGCCGCGTTACGGGCGCTCCGTGTGCGTGACGCGGATGAGCCAGGCATCGTGGGCCGTGCGTCCGCGGACCTCCACGCGGACGCCGTCCTGGCGGATGTCGAGGCGTTCGCCGACGCCCAGGGGGGCGTCCGCGAGCCTGGGGTAGACCGACTCGTCTGGGCACGCCTCGCTGTGGGGGTGGCCGTCGAGGACCTCGACCGGGCCGTCGCCGGAGGCGACATCGCTGCGCACGCGGTAGACGAGGACGCCCTCCGTGCACAGCTCGGCGTCGTTGCCGTAGCGGGCGCGGGCCTCGATGACCAGGACCCGGGCGGTGCCGGTGCGGACGACGACCAGCCGGGGGCGGCCCTCGGGCGCGGGGATGTCGTGCGGGTCGGGGGCGCTGACGGGCAGCAGGGCGTGCGTGGTCGCGCCCGGCTCGCGGACGCAGCGCACCTGGGAGGCGTCGAGCCAGCCCAGCTTCCACTTGTGCCAGCCGAAGGGCTCCGGGGCCAGCCCGAACTGGCTGCCCATCAGGTCCCAGTCGCCGACCCGGGTGTCCCAGTCGCCACCGCCGCCGGTCGGCCGGTGGTAGAGGTCGGGCAGGTCGAAGACGTGTCCGGTCTCATGGGCGAGCACGTTCCGGTCGGGTGGGTGGTGCTCGAAGATCGTGACGAGCCGGCGCAGCGCGGCGCCGTCCGCGCGGAGCGGGCGGTCGAAGTTGACGACCTTGGTGGCATCGGCGTCTATGCCCGGGGCGTCCGGGTCGGCGACGAGGTAGACCAGGTCGTAGCGCCCGAAGTCCACGCTCCGGTCGGCGGTGGCGATGGCGTCGCGCAGATAGGCGGTGCGGCGGTCCGGCGCCCAGTCGCGCCGTATCGCGTACGAGGTGGAGTCCCTGGGCATCTCCAGCCACCGGGTGACCGGGTGGACCCGGAGGGAGAAGCGCCCGTAGGAGGCGCGCCGGAAGAACTCCGTGGTGGCTGGGAAGTGGTCGTCCACCAGTTGCCGGGGGGTGGTGTACGGCACGGCGTCCGGGAAGCGGAGGAAGAGCATCAGCGCGTCGAGCGTGCGGGTGGGGCGGGGATAGCCCGCATGCCAGCTGTCCAGGCCCTCGGAGTGGTGCGCCGTGCTGCGCGGGAGGGCGCACGGGCCGCCCGCTCCGGCGGCCACCGCGGGAACGCCCACCACTGTCGTGGCGATCATCGCGGAGAGTGAGGTGCACATGGCCCCGGCGCGGCGCAGCCGCGACGGTCGGCCCACCCCTTCGGATACGCGCGGACGGGCCACAAAGACCTCCCGGACAGCATCGGAACCCATCGGGGCACCCCAACCACCCTCGGGCGGAATGCGGCGATGCGCCCTGTTCCGCTGACCCAGTCGAGTGAAAGGGTCGGCATCCGGGTACGTAACTGACGGTCACAGTCGGTCATTGATGCCAGCGAGTCCGGGCAGAATCGAGCAGAAACGGCCATAGAGATGATGAAGACGCTTTGGGCCTTGGTTGCGCTCCTGGAACGGCCGGAGTAATAGCTTCTATGATCGCGACTTTTTCAGCGGGGATTCCCTATTCGGGCGACGGTCCACGGTCCGCCCGACGCCCGGTGTGAGATATGCAGACGACCTGTACGAGACGGACACCACGCGGGAGCGACCGGTGAGCGGATCCCCTGAAGGCCAGGGCCCCGCGCCCCGCACCACGCCTCAGACGATCACACAACGTCATGTTCGGACCAGCGCTGCCGACCCCGGTCCGAGCGCCGCCGCCGGCCCGACCCCCGGCGACTACCGGGCGGCCTTCCACGCCGCCCGCCTCGCGATGGCCGTCGTCCACCCGGACGGGACGGTGCTGGAGGCCAACCCGGCCTTCGGCGCGCTGTTGGGCGCCGACCCGGCGCGGTTGGCGGCGCGCGACGCCGCCGACCTGGCCGACCTGCGGGAGGACCCGCTCACCTGGGCCGAGTTCCGCGAGGTGCTGCGCGGCTGTCGGGACCGGCTCTGCCGCACCCGACGACTGAAACGCACCGACGGACAGGCGCTGTGGGCCGAGGTCACGGTGGAGTCGACGCCGGACGGCCGCAGCGTGCTGCTCTCGCTCGTCGACATCAGCGACCGGCGGGACCTCCAGGCGCGACTGAACCATGTGCGGCTGCACGACCCGGTGACCCGACTGCCCAACCGGGCGCTCTTCTTCGAGCGGCTGGCGGTGGCCCTGGAGGAGGCCGCGGCGGGCGCGCACCCGGACGGCCGGACTCCGGGAGGCGGACCTCCCGACGGCCGGAATCCGGGCGGTGGACATCCGAGCGACGCGCCTCCGGGCGCTGCCGGGCTGCCGAGCGGCCGGCGCCCCGGGGTCGGCCCCCCCGGCAGCCCTGGACCCGCTGGCGTTCCTGGCAGCTGTGGTCCCCCTGGCCTCCCTGGCAGCTCTGGTCCCCCTGGCAGCCCTGGACCGCCTGCACCTGCCCCGCCTGGCAGCCCTGGCCCCCCTGGCAACGGAACGCCAGGCGGGATGGCGTCTGGCGGAGCGCCCCCGGGCGGCGGGGCCCAGCCCGGGGACGCGGGCGCGGGCGCCGCCACCGGCCCCCCGTCCGCCGGCACGGACCACCGCGCCGACGCCGGCCGGCTCACCGGCCGCGTGGGCCTGTGCTACCTGGACCTGGACGGCTTCAAGGCGATCAACGACACCCTCGGCCACCGGGTCGGCGACCGGCTGCTCAGCGCGGTGGCGCAACGGCTGACCGACTGCGCGCGGCCCGGCGGCCATCTGGTCGCGCGGCTGGGCGGGGACGAGTTCGCGCTGCTGGTGGAGGACTCGCAGGGCACCGAGCAACTGTGCGACCTGGCGCGGTGCGTCCTCGCCGCGCTCCAGCAGCCGTTCGACCTCGACGGGCACCGGCTGTCGGTCTCGGCCAGCATCGGCGTCGTGGAGCGGGCGGCCGCCGAGACCCACGCCACCTGGCTGATGCAGGCGGCCGACACCACGCTGTACTGGGCCAAGGCCGACGGCAAGGCCCGCTGGACCCTCTTCGACCCGGAGCGCAACGCCCACCGTATGACCCGCCAGGCGCTGTCCAGCGCGCTGCGCGGGGCGGTGGAGCGCGAGGAGTTCGTGCTGGAGTACCAGCCGCTGGTGGGGCTGGTGGACGGGGTGCTGCGGGGGGTTGAGGCGCTGGTGCGCTGGCAGCACCCGCGGTTCGGCCGGCTTTCGCCGAATCGGTTCATCGCACTGGCGGAGGAGAACGGCGCGATCGTTCCCCTCGGCCGCTGGATCCTGGAGACCGCCTGCCGCCAGGGCCGCAGTTGGCAGCTCACACACCCGCACAACCCGCTGGTGATAAGCGTGAACGTGGCGGTGCGACAGGTCTGGGACTCGGATCTGGTGGCGGATGTCGCCACGATTCTCGGCCGCACCGGGCTCCCGCCCCATCTCCTCCAGTTGGAGCTGACGGAGTCGGCCGTGATGGGCTCGGCCGGACGCCCGCTGGAGGCGCTTCAGCAGCTGAGCGACATGGGCGTGGCGATCGCCATCGACGACTTCGGGACCGGCTACTCCAACCTCGCCTACCTCAGCCGTCTCCCCGTCAACACACTGAAGTTGGACGGCAGCTTCGTCCAGGGATTCCGTGCCGGGGCCCAGCCGAACCCGGCCGACGAGACGATCGTCAAGGCCCTGGTGGACCTGGCCCACCGGCTGGGTCAGACCGTCACCGTGGAGTGCGTGGAGAGCGCCGAGCAGGCGGAGCGGCTGGCGCGCATCGGCTGTGACACCGGACAGGGGTGGTTCTACTCGCGACCGGTCTCGCCGGAGCTGATCGCGGCGATGATAGGCGGATGCGCGGGGTACGCGGCGGCGGTCGGCGGGGCTTGAGCGCGCCCTTCTTTTCAGGGCTCGGTCCGCCTCCAGGCACCCTGCCGTGTGTGCGGGGGGCGACCCGAAACAGGGTCATATCGGCTCTGACACCGCCCTATACCGTGTGGCTATGTCCGCGTTCATACAACAGCTCCCCGCCCTGATAGGCGTGGTGATCGGCGCGCTCGGATCGTACTTGGCGATTACGCGTGGCGATCAAGCACGCTTCCGTCGCGAGCAGGCTGCCCGTTGGGAGGAGCGGCGGCTGACGGCCTACGCCGACTACGCCAGGTCGCTGAAGAAGAGCGTGACCCTGACGTACCGGGTCGCGGCCCATCTCGGCAACGACCCTCATCCGCACCCCTTGTCTCCCGAGGAGGCGGAGCCCCACATGGCCGAGGCCGCTGAGGCCCGGGACCCGGCCGGAGAGGCGTTGTTGATGCTCGGCAGCCCGGACGTGGTGGAGAGGGCCCGCGAATGGGTCGTCGCGGTGATCGAGATGGAAGGGTTCCTACGAGACCGGACCCATAGCCCGGACACCTGGTCGGCCTTGCTCCAGCGCCAGCGCACGGCGCGCGAGAGGTACTACGCGGCCGTCCGGAGTGACCTGGCGCTCCCGCCCGGCCACTCCGGCCAATGGCGACTCGCGGCGCCCCGGACTCCCTGATTACCCGGTGTCTCGCCGGTCCGGTTACGGGCCGGGGGCGCTCACGTGAGCCACTCCGTAACGGTAGTGCAACTTCGAACGACCGCCGGGGGCGGGCTGCCACGATGGGGAACCATTCCAGCGAGATTCCAGGGTTCACTTTCACGACGGCCGGGGGGCGCCGAACATGGGGGACGACGGCTACGGCCTGCTGCGCTCACGGACCTTTCAGGCATGGGCGGGCGTCCTGGCGACGGTGGTCATGGGCGTGGCCGCCATCCTGGTGCCCGACATGATCGGCTCGGATGACGACGACTCGGCGACGCACCCGCCACCCTCCTCGACCGCCCCGTCGACGGAGTCGCCCCCGCCCCCGCCCCCGACGTCTCCGAGCCCCTCCGCCGGCAGCGCCGAGCCGACCTCGGCATCGCCCACCCCCTCCTCCCCGCCCCCGAGCGAGAGTGAGAGCGAGAGCCCGGACGCGAGCGAGGGCCCCTCCGACCCGCCCACCGTGGTCGACCCGCCCTCGCCGGACTCCACGGATCCGTTCCTCGCCCTCGACGAGCACATGACCGGGGTCTACGACATCGACGTGCCGAACGCGCACTACCTGGACGTCGACGGTGAAGCGATCTCGAACGTGCCGGGCCCGGGTCACGACCTCTACTACTCCACGGGCTGGCTCGCGCCGTCGTCAGGGGCCAAGCTGGGGATCATCGACGACGCGAACGTGCCGAAGTGCTCGACGCGGGCTCAACTCCAGCAGGGCTCCTTGTACATGAACATGATGAAGCCCGACCAGAGCCTGTGCGTCCACACCAGCGAGGGCCGCTGGACGCTGCTGCAAGGGCGGTTCCTCCCCGAGGGCTCGGGGTACGCCGGAACGGTGCGGTTCCACGTGGGCTACCTCAAGCACCCGTGACCACCGGCAGTTCGTAGGCGTCAGCGATCAGTTCGTACGAGCGCAGCCGGGCTTCCCGGCCGTGCCCCACCGCCGTGATCTTGATTTCGTCGACGCCGGTCCGCTTGATCAGGTCGTTGAGCTGCTCGCGGACCGCGTCCGGGGTCCCGAACTCGACGTTCGCCAGCCAGCCGTCCACGAAGTCCCGTTCGATGTCGCTGAAGACGTACGCCTCCGCCTCCTCGGGGGTGGGCACCAGGCCGGGCCGCCCGGTACGCAGCCGCAGCATGGACAGCGCGCCCGTCATCACCTGCCGCCGGGCCTCCCGCTCCTCCTCGGCGGCGAAGGCGGAGACGCCGATGGACGCGTACGGCCGGTCCAGCACGGCGGAGGGCCGGAAGCTCTCCCGGTACAGGTCGAGCGCGGGGATGGTGTTGGCCGAGGAGAAGTGGTGCGCGAAGGAGAACGGCAGCCCCAGCATCCCGGCGAGCCGGGCGCTGAACCCGCTGGAGCCCAGCAGCCACACCGACGGCCGGTCGGCGGACTGCACGCCGCCGGGGACGGTGCCCTGCACGGGCCCGGGGACGGCGTGCACACGGGCGTAGCGGTGCCCGTCGGGGAAGTCGTCGTCCAGGAACCGCACCAACTCCGAGAGCTGCTGTGGAAACTCGTCGGCACCCTCGCTGAGCCGGTCGGCCCGGCGCAGCGCCGCCGCGGTGGCGCCGTCGGTCCCCGGCGCCCGCCCCAGCCCCAGGTCCACCCGGCCCGGCGCCAGCGCCTCCAGCGTGCCGAACTGCTCGGCGATCACCAGCGGCGCGTGGTTGGGCAGCATCACCCCGCCGGAGCCGAGCCGGATCCGCTCGGTATGCGCGGCCAGGTGGGCGAGGATCACCGCCGGCGAGGAGCTGGCCACCCCCGGCATCGAGTGGTGCTCCGCGACCCAGAACCGGTGGAATCCCCGCCGCTCCGCCAGCCGCGCCAGGCTCACCGTCGTCCTGAGCGCCTGCGCGGCGGTCAGCCCACTCCCGACGGTCGCCAGATCGAGCACCGACAGCGGCACCGGCGCGGTCCCACGGGCCCGCCCTCGAATCGCCCCGTCCTGCTGCTGCTCGGCCACGATGGCCCGCCCCTCTCTACGCTCGGCGTCGCCGCCCGCGCGGCGTACGGTATCTGCCGTCAGCGCAACCGGAGCGAATCTCCGGTTATTCCCGTGCGCGGAGTGACCGCGCCCGAATGCGCCGCGCGGATCCGGGAAGGGATCGTGTGTCCGTCATCGTCAGGTGGCGGGAGAGGCGGCAGAGTGGCAGCGGTAGAGGAGCACGTCGAGTTCCGGAGCCTGGACGGCCTGCGCTTGCGCGGCACCATGACGCTGGTGGAGCGCCCTGCCGGTGGCGTCGTCCTCGTCCATGGCGGAGGGGTCACGAGAGAGGAAGGCGGCTTCTTCCGACGACTGGCCCGGGGCATCGCCGAACTGGCGTCCATGGGTGTGCTCCGTTTCGACCTCCGCGGGCACGGGGAGAGCGAGGGGCAGCAGGAGGACCTGACCCTCGCGGCCGTCACGAACGACATCCGAGCGGCGGCCGACGAGATCGTCACCCGGACCGGGAAACCCGGGCAGGTGCACCTCGTCGGCGCCAGCTTCTCCGGCGGCGTCTCCGCCATGGCAGCCGGCGCCTACCCGGAGGTCGTACGCCGCTTGGTGCTGCTGAATCCGCTTCTCGACTACAAGCGGCGGTTCGTGACGGAGAAGCCCTACTGGTCCGGCGATCGCCTCCAACACGAAGCGGCGCACGCCCTGCTCACCGACGGCTTTCTGCCGCACTCGCCGACATTCAAACTGGGCCGACCGCTGCTCAATGAGGTCTTCCACGTGGCGCCTGACGACTACCTGGGCAGGGTCCGGCAGCCCACACTGATCGTGCACGGCACGAAGGACACCTTCATCCCGGTCGAAAGCTCGCGTTACCACCTCGAACGACTGGGCTCCCCCACGCGGCACCTCCTGGAGATCGACGGCGCGCAGCACGGGATCGCCATGCCCGACGATCCGGCCTACGAGGAGCCGCAGACCCGGCGGTGGCAGACCGTCGTGGTGCACGCCGTCGCGGACTGGTTCACGAGTGGCGAGCCTCATCTGCCGTCCGACTCAGGCACTCACCGTTGTTGACGAACGCCCGGCTCGGCGAGGTCGGCACCGCGCTCCGGGTCGTCCCTTCGGGCTAGGAGGACCGGGCGGCCAGATAGCGGTGGATCCCGTCCCGGATGAACGGCGGGATCGTGAGGCTGTGGAGGTGCTCTGGGGCGAAGAACTGGAGCTTGACGCCCTCGGAGAGCGGGAGGGCGGTCTCGTCGCCGTCCCAGGAGGCGGAGAAGAAGGTGATGATCTGCCCGGAGCCGTACTGGTCGGGGGTCTCGAAGAGCTCGGTCAGGGAGTCGGCCGTGAGGCCGGCTTCTTCGTCGAGTTCGCGGACGATCGCGGTGGCAGGGTCCTCGCCGGGGTCGCAGCCGCCACCCAGGAGGCTCCAGTGGGCGGGCCAGGCGATGACAGGAAGGTCGTCGCGGAGGTGGAGGAGGAGTTCGCCGCGACGGTTGGTGATGATCGCGACGGCTCCGCGGGCGGTCTCCTCGCTCATCGGGACCGGCCCTCCTGCCGGGCGCGGTGTGCGGCGGCGAGTTCGGTGAACGGGTCACGGTGTGCGGGGAAGAGCGGAGCGCACTGCTCGCAGGCGTAGAGGGTGCGGCCCGCCCCGCTGCCGCCGTGGACGTCGGCGACGGCGACGGGCTCGGCGGTCAGCCGCTCGCAGCGCAGGCAGTACTTCACCGTTCCCATGGCGGTCAGCAGCGCGGCGTGCAGCCGGTCGGCGTCGGTGAGACAGCGGTCAGGGCCCGGGGGCACGCGCCAGTGCGGTCCGGGGCCGTACGTACGCTCCCGAGGCGGCACGGCGACGAACGCACCCTTGCTCAGCACCCGCTGGAGCGTCCAGTCCGCGGCGGCTCTCGGCCGCACGAGCCAGTACCAGACGGCCGTGAACGGGTCGTCGATGACCGCGCCGCTGTTCTCGCCGAGCCGCGCCAGGACCAGTTCGCCGACCAGGGTGGGCACCTTGACGGCGTCCCACCACTCCCCTGCGGGGTACGGCTCGATCTCCGGGTTTCTGGGCGGGGTCCACGGCGGGTTGGTCTGGGGCATCGACGCGCCCTCCTTGATACCGATGTGGCACATGACCACGACCGTAGGGAAGGCGATTGCGCAAGCGGGCATCGATTGCACGCGATTGCGCGAGTGGCGTCGCCGGTTGCGGGGATCGTCTACGCGACGTCCAACGATGCCCGCGCACGACCGATCAAACGGCGCGCTGGCGGTCCATGCTCAGCGGACTCGGCCAGCCAGTCCCAGGCCCGCTCGTAAAGCTGGATGTCCTCGTCGCCGGTCAGCCAGAGCTCCTCGCTGATCGTCTCGACGATCACCAACCGCCGGTCGTAGATCCAGAAAGCGTGCGGGGCCGTACGGCGAAGCTGCGCCCCGAAGGGCACGATGCCAAGCTCGATGCGGCGCTGACCAACGAGGTTGTACAACCTGTCGAGCTGCTCAGCCATCACGTCCACCGGACAGGCGCGGTGGTACAGGGCGGCCTCACAGACGAGGAACCGGAATGTCTTCTCCGGGTCGTACAGTGCCTCCTGCCGGCGCATCCGGGCCTCGACAGCAGCCTCCGTGGTCGGCGGAATACCGCGGAACTCCGCGTTGGCGTCGAAGATGACGCGTGCGTACTCCGGAGTCTGGAACAGCCCGGGGATCCGCGAGACCTCCAGGCCGCGAATCATCTGCGTGGCCGCGGTCTGGCGTACGGCGATCTCCTGACGCCCGCGATGCCCACCGGCCAACTGGCGCCGCCAGGACCGGTGCCGCTGCTTCATGTCCAGGGCGGCGAGCAAACCGTGCAACTCGTCCTCGACGTCTGGGCGACCGATCGCGCGAGCCCATGCGGTGAGATCCTCGCGAGTCGGGGTCTGTTTGCCGTTCTGAAGTCGGGAGACCTTCGAGGGCTGCCATCCGACGTCGGCAGCTATGTCCTTGCCCTCCAGACCGGCCTCGGCGCGCAGTTCGCGCAGCCGCGCACCGAGAGCCTCTCTGGCGATCTGGAAGTCCGTCGTCACATGGTGGAACGTACCCGCTCGGCGAACTCCTCCGTAGGCACGGCGTGATGCCAGGCGGCGTCACGGGCCTGGCAAGCCGCGAGGACCTCCGCCGGGTCTTCGGTGACGTACACACCCAGTGTGGTGTCCTGGTCGTCGAACGCGAAGCGGGCCAGGATCTTCGAGTCGAAGAGCCAGAAGTCACAGTCCGGCAACCGGATTCGCTCGGCCTCGGCACGAGGCAGATTGCGGATGTCCTCACCGGCGCCGATGTTGCCGGGGGCACTGGCGAGGAGAAACCTCTGCCCCTCAGTCAGCGGGTCGTCCACCAGACGTACCCGCTCGAAACGCTTGCCCTGCGCGCTCTGGAATCGCACGTTCTCGCGCCAGGCGTTGTCCGGATCGTGCGCGATGTCGTCACCGTCGAGGAACCGCTGCCACTTGGGGCCGTTGCGATCCGAGGCGTAGCCGCGGCGGGTCTCCAGCCGCCACGCGGTGTGCCGGAACTCACGGAAGAGGTGGGAGATCGAGGAGAAAGGCTGAAGCTCAGGAGCCTCGCTCCTGGGCGCGTATCGGGCCAGCAGACTGCGTGGGACTCGCACGAAGGTCTCGGACGGCTTGACGTCACGCAACCGTGCGAGATGCTCTGGGTCGGTCTCCCTCTCGCCCTGGACGAGGATGTCGTCCGTGCCATCGACCTCGTACAGGGTCGGGCAGTCGCCGTCTTCGCTGGTGGTACCGAGGAACCTGAGCGCCATGCATCCCTCCAGGCCAGTTGGTTGGAGATCAAGGATGCCGCTCGGTCGACGCCGCCGGGTTCCGGATTGCGGCGGATTGCTCGTAACCGCGGCCGAGCTCCGATTGCGCGCAATCAAGAACAGGCTGGGCTCGAACTTCTCGCCGGGGGGCCTGCGTCCCGGTGACCTCTCGGATCGGGTGCATCCTGGCCTTCGTTCCACACAGCCCTTGGAACGGTACTCGCGCTCGCCATCACCCGCCCGGATCTGAATGGTGTGGCACGTGTGGTGAACTGCGGCGCATGGATGCCCCGGTGATGTATCTCTTCGGCTGTGCCGCGCCTCCCGTGCACTACATCGACCACGCGATCCGAGGAGCCCAAGCGGACGGGTGGGAGGTGTGCCTCGGGTTGACGCCGACCGCCGAAGCGTGGCTGGGGGGCCGGCTGCCGGAGCTGGCTGAACTCACCGGGCGGCCGGTGCGAAGCTCCTACCGGCAACCCGGCCAGCCCGATGTGTGGCCGCCGGCGTCTGTCGTGGTGGTGGCGCCGGCCACGATGAACACGATCAATCAGTGGGCCCTGGGAATCACGGGCACCTGGGTGGTGGGAGTCGTCGCGGAGGCCATCGGGAAGGCCATCCCCCTGGTCGCCATGCCGTGCGTCAACGAGGCGTACGCCCAGCATCCCCAGTTCGAACAGAGCCTCGCGACGCTCCGCGGTGCCCGCGTGCGAGTCCTCTATGGGCCGGGCGGGTTCGTGCCGAACAAGCCGGGGCAAGGACGGCCTGAGGCGTATCCGTGGCATCTCGCGCTCGCGGCCGCGCGGGAATCGCTGGCTACGTGAAGGGGCCAGCGGGTCTCCTCCCCCGTACCGACGATCACCGCATCGCGGAATCCCGCGTCCCGGTCGACCGCGTCCCGGCGGTCCGCGACATCTCCTCAAAGAACCTGGAAGAGAACCAAACCCGTCCCCACCCCACCCCCTTGTCACTCCATCGAGTGATGGGGTGGCAGGTGCGATCGACTGCGGAGTACGGTCGCGCCAACAAGCGCATGAATGACCCCAGAAAAGACTTCGGCCCCCGGCGGGGACGGCCATCCCCATTGCCGAGGGCCTGATCAACAGGAAGAAGCAGCTTCCCGATGACTTCATCGCATCCTAGCGCGGGCCCCGCCGCGCGCGCCGCCCGTTCGGACTCCCTTCCGGCCCCCGATTCGGCCGCCTTCCCGACCGCCGGAGTGGTCCACGTCCGGCATCGCCACGACAGCCACTTCACCGTCGTCGGCAACCACCTCGCGCAGCATCCCCGGCTCTCCGCCGTCGCGATCGGTGTCGGTGTGTACATCCAGTCGCTGCCCGACGGCGCCCGCGTCGGGATCAAGGAGCTGACCGGCAGGTTCCGCGAGGGGGAGATGACCTTGGCGCGGGCGTTACGGGAGTTGGAGGCCGCCGGGTATCTGGAGCGGCGGCGGGAACGGGTGGGGGGCGGGCGGGTGGTGACCCGTACGACCTTCTTCGAGCGGCCCGGGGCGGCGGGGCCGGTGGCCGACCAGCGGGGCGCCGCCCCACGGGCGGTCGCCGGGGCGGCGGCGGTCCGCCGGGGGCGAACGACGGAGGCGCCGCGCCGCGTGGATCTCGGCAAGGCGGTCGTGCGGGCCACCGCCGTCGTGCCCGTCGCCCCCGTCCCCTCCGGGCCGTTGGCTCACGATGCCGCGCGGCTGTTGGCCGGGCTGCGCCTTCTGGAGCCCCGGCTGGTGCTGTCGGGGCGGGACGTACGGGAGTTGGTGCCCGCCGTGTGTCGGTGGTTGGAGCGCGGGGTCGGCGGCGATCAGGTGACGCGCACGCTCACCGGGACGCTGCCGGCAGGCGCCATCCGTCGGCCCGCGCGGCTGCTCGCGCACCGGCTGGCCGAGTGGCTGCCACCGGTCGTTCCCGAGCTATTTGAGCAACGCGCGGCGCGCCCCGACCCGTTCCAGACCTGCGACGGGTGCGAACGGGCCTTTCGCGCACCGGCGCCCGGGCTGTGTCGGGACTGTCGAGCACCCGACCGCGCGGGCCCGTGTTCACCTCTCTTCGACCTTCCCCACCCGTCGACCGCTCAGTAGCATGATCCGCCGTAATCGATCATGGGATGCGGTACCGCGTCCCGCACGAAACGGGGATCGTCACGTGAAGAAGCTCCTGAGCGCCGCCGCGGTCGCGGTGGCCGTCACCGTCGCGGCCGTACCGGCCGCGGAGGCCGCCGGTTCCGTCAAGCTCGTCGCCGGCCCCTTCAAGACCAAGGCGAAGTGCGACGTCTACCGGAAGGGCCACTACCGCGGCCCGGACTACAAGTGCCTGTACTACAAGGCCACCCCGGACGGGGAGTTGAAGAAGGGCTGGTACATCCGCGAGTACTGACGGGCCGGGAGGGGGCAGGGGGCCGACGGACCCCTTCGTGGGCCCCCAGCTCCCTGTTCCGGCCTGTCGAGCTCCCCGTTCCGGGCCGTCGAGCTCCCCGTTCCGGCCCGCGCCGGCCGGCCCGCGCGCTACGCGGACAGCGCGCCCAGGGCCGGGCCGGTCACCGAGCGGCCCAGCAGGCGCAGGCCCTCCCAGACCGTGACCTGGTTGGCGGTCAGTACGGGCTTGCCGACCGCGGCCTCCAGCTCGGGGAGCCAGGCCGCGGTGTGCAGCGCCGTGTCGGGGATGAGCACCGCCTCCGCGTCGGGATGGTCGCCCGCGCGGGCCAGCGCCAGGACGTCCTCGCGCCCCCAGGTGGCGACCTCGGCCGCCGTGACGACGCCGCTGCCCCGCATCGCGACCACCTCCGCCCCCGCCGCCTCCAGGAACGACGTGAAGTGCGCGGCCACGTCCTCCGGATACGTCGCGGCGACCGCCACCCGCGCCACGCGGAGCGCGCGGACCGCGTGTACGAAGGCGAAGGAGGTGCTGGAGGCGGGCAGGCGCGATGCCTCCGCCAGCGCGCGGACCTGGGCGTGCGCCCCGTCCCAGCCGAAGACGAAGCTGCCGCTGGTGCAGGCCCAGACCACCGCCCGCGCGCCCCGCCGCTTGAGCCCCGCCACCCCCGCGGCCAGCCGCTCCGCCGAGCCCATCTCCAGGAGCGCGTCCACCCGGTGCGCGTCCTCGCCGATGTCGGTGTGGACGACCGGGAGCCGGGCGGCGCAGCCCAGCAGCGCCTCCAGCCGCGGGTAGTCGTCCTCCGCGGAGTGGCCCGGGTAGAGGAAGCCGACCGCCGGCGGCCAGGTGTGGTTCCGGGCGCCTCCTGGTGTCATGCCCTGACTCGCCTCTCTTGTCGCACCCGACGCCCGGTGGCGGGCGCGAGATGTCATGTCTCGGTCTCGGGCGGCGGTGGCGGCACCGCCTCGCCCGGCTCCCCCGGCAGCGCCGCCGCCGGATCCGGCTCCCCCGGCAGCGCCGCGGACCCCCGGTCGGCCGAGAGCGCCGCCGGGCCGCCGCGCGCACCGAAGTCCAGCAGCGCCTGGTACGGACCGACGGCGTACGCGCCGATGGCGCGCAGCGCGGCCCACATCGTCACCTGGTTGGCCGACAGCACCGGCATCCGCAGCTCCGCCTCCAACTGCGGGATCACGTCGTAGGTGGGGAGGTTGGTGCAGCTGATGAAGAGCGCGTCGGCCGAGCGGACCGCCGCCTCTCGGGCCATGTCGACCACGTCCCGGTACGGCACCTTCCAGATGTGGCTGGTCAGCCCGAGGTAGGAGCGCCCGCCGACGGTCACGCCGGCCTCCGCCAGATACTCCTCCAGCGCGTCCGTGACCGACCGGGTGTACGGGGTGACCAGCGCGATCCGGGCCGCGCCGAGCTCGCGCAGGGCCTCCAGCAGGGCGCCGGAGGTGGTGAGCGCGGGCACCTCGCCGGCCTGTCGCATCGCCTCGCACATGGCCCGTTCCCCGGCGACGCCGCCGACGAAGCTGCCCGAGGCGCAGGCGTAGGCGACGACCTCCGGGGAGACCGCGCACAGCGCCCGCACCGCCTCGTGCAGCGTCTCGTGCTCGCTGACGATCCGGGCCAGGTCCAGGCTCACCTCGACGGGGACGAACGGCGTGCGGGTCAGGTGCAGCGACACCTCGTCGGGGACCCAGCGCCACAGCTCGCGGTCGAGGGCGAAGTCGAAGGGCGCGACGACGCCCACGCCGCGCTGTGGACGCGGACCGCCCAGGAAGGAGACGTCCATGTCGAACCCCCAGGACATGTGAGACCCCCAGGGCACGTCGGCCCCCGGACACGTCGACCCCCGGGGCGCGCGCACCTCGGGGCGCGCGAACCCCGGAACACATCGGCCTCCGGGACATGTCGGACCCTGGCACCAGGGGCGGAAGGCCCGGCGGCACAAGCCGTGTTGACGACCGTAGTGACGGGTGCCTAGCGTGGTCAATCCTCACATCTCCGGCAGTTCCGCGATCGGTACGGGACGCTCCTCGGACGCCCCGGACCACCCGCGGGTCCGGCCGGAACCCCGTCCCCGACCCCGGGTCCGCGCCATGACCGAGCACCGCCTGCCCACCGTCCTCGTCCTCGGCGAGGAGCCCCCCGTCGCGCTTCCCCGGCTGGTCGACCGGGCCCGGGTGCGGGTCTGCGACGAGCGGACGCTGCCGGAGCTGCTGCCGACCGCCGATGTGCTGCTCGTCTGGGACTTCGGGTCCGACGCGGCGCGCGCCGCCTGGCCCGGCGGCGGGCGGCGGCCGGGCTGGGTGCACACCGCGAGCGCGGGCGTGGACCGGGTGCTCTGCCCCGAGCTGGTCATGTCCCCGACCCTGCTGACCAACGCCCGCGGGGTCTTCGAACAGCCGATCGCCGAGTACGTGGCGGGGCTGGTGCTGGCCCTGGCCAAGGACTTCCCCGGCAGCTGGGAGGCGCAGCGCCGGCGGCGCTGGCGGCACCGGGAGACGGAGCGGGTGGCCGGGACGCGGGCGGTGGTGGTCGGCGCCGGGCCCATCGGGCGGGCGGTCTCCGCCACCCTCGGCGCGCTGGGTGTGGCGGTCACGCTGGTGGGGCGCCGGGCGCGCCCCGACCAGGGGGTGCGGGGCGCCGCGGAGCTGGGCGAGCTGCTGCCGGCCGCCGACTGGGTGGTGTGCGCGGCCCCGCTGACCGAGGAGACCCGTGGCATGTTCGACCGGGCCGCGTTCGCCCGGATGCGGCCCACCGCCCGCTTCGTCAACGTCGGTCGCGGACCGCTGGTGGACCAGGACGAGCTGGTGGCGGCGCTGGTGGAGCGGCGCATCGCGGGGGCGGCACTGGATGTGTTCGTCCAGGAGCCGCTGACCGTGGACGACCCGCTGTGGGACGTGCCGGGGCTGTTGGTCTCCCCGCACATGAGCGGCGACACGGTCGGCTGGCGGGACGAGCTGGCCCGGCAGTTCCAGGACAACTACGACCGCTGGGCGACGGGCCGGCCGCTCTTCAACGTCGTCGACAAGCGCCTGGGGTATGTGCCTGTGGAGTGACCGCCCGTGGAGTGATTCCGCCCGTGGAGTGATTCGCCGACCACCAGTCGTGGAGGGCCCGTGACCGACGCGAACGACACGCACGACCACCCCGCCGCCGACGCCGACCAGGTCGCGGAGGACGCGGAAGGCGGCGCCGCCGCCGACGTCGAGGACGCCGCCGATCCCGCCGACCTCAGCGCGGTCCGGCTGGTGGAGCTCTACGCCGCCGGCTCCCTCTCCCCGGTCGAGGCGGTCCGCGCGGTGTTGGAGCGCGTCGAGCGGATCCCGGCCGGCGTCAACGCCTTCTGCCGGGTGGACGCCGAGGAGGCGCTGCGGCAGGCGGCGGCCTCCGCCGAACGGTGGCGACGGGGCGAGCCCGCGGGGCTGGTGGACGGGGTGCCGGTCTCGGTGAAGGACCTGCTGCCGATGCGCGGCGCCCCTACGCTGCGCGGCTCGCGGACGGTGCGCGTCGAGGGGCGGCGCTGGGACGAGGACGCGCCCTCGGTGGCGCGGCTGCGCGAGCACGGCGCGGTCTTCGTCGGCAAGACCACCACCCCGGAGTTCGGCTGGAAGGGCGTCACCGACTCCCCGCTGACCGGGGTGACCGGAAATCCGCACGATCCGCGGCGCACCGCCGGCGGCTCCAGCGGGGGCAGCGCGGCCGCCGTCGCGCTGGGCGCGGGCCCGCTGAGCCTGGGCACCGACGGCGGCGGGTCGATCCGCATTCCCGCCTCCTTCTGCGGCGTCTTCGGTTTCAAACCCACCTACGGGCGGGTGCCGCTCTACCCCGCCAGCCCCTTCGGGACGCTCGCGCACGTGGGACCGATCACCCGGGACGCGGCGGACGCGGCGCTGATGATGGAGGTGATCAGCGGCCCGGACTGGCGCGACTGGTCGCAGTCGGCGCCGCTCGGGCCGGGCGAGGCGGGCTTCCGGGCCGCCCTCGCGCCGGGCACCGGCGCGGTGTCCGGGCTGCGCGTCGCCTACAGCCCGGCGCTGGGCGGGGCGGCCCCGGTGGCCCCCGAGGTGGCGGCGGCGGTGCGGCGCGCCGTGGAGCTGCTGGCCGAGCTCGGCGCGGGGGTGGAGGAGATCGATCCGGGTGTCACGGACCCGGTGGAGGCGTTCCATGTGCTGTGGTTCAGCGGCGCGGCGCGACTGGTGCGACCTCTGACGCCCGAGGAGCGGGAGCTGCTGGACCCCGGGCTGCGCGAGATCTGCGCCGAGGGCGCCGGGTACAGCGCGCTGGAGTACCTGGCGGCGATGGACGTACGGGCCGCGTTGGGCCAGGCGCTGGGCCGCTTCCACTCGGCGTACGACCTGCTGGTCACCCCCACTCTGCCGATCACCGCGTTCGCGGCCGGCGTCGAGGTGCCGCCCGGTTCCGAGCACACCCGCTGGACGGGCTGGACGCCCTTCACCTACCCCTTCAACCTCACCCAGCAGCCCGCCGCGACCGTCCCCTGCGGGGTGGACGCCGACGGCCTGCCGATCGGGGTGCAGCTGGTGGCGGCGCGCCACGCCGACGCCCTGGTACTGCGCACGGCGCACGCGCTGTACGCAGCGGGGGTGGCACGCCCCTGACGTCAACCCCCCTTTATGAGCATTTCACCATGCACATGACGAAGGTAGGGTCACGTCCGACAAGCGCCACAGGTTGCACCAGTGACCAGAGAGGCAGGTCGATGAAGAGCAGGAGAGCAGTGTTACGTACGGCGACAGCCGTCGCGGGGGCCGCTGCCGTCGGAGCCGTGAGCGGCGGGACCGCCGCCGCGCGGAGTTCGATCCCCTCCGCGGCGCGCCGCGCCGACCACGTCGGCACGCGCCTGAACACCTTTCAGGACGCCTCCGGCCGCGTAACGGTGTCCGTGTTCTCGCATCGCGGCAACCCTCCCCAGCCGCACTGGATCGACAAGACCACGCTCGTCGGCGACGGGGAGATGATCGCCATCGGCGGCGGGGCCACCGCCACCGACGCCGACCCCGGGGCGCTGTTGACGGCCTCGTACCCCAACGACGACCTGTCGGGCTGGGTCGTGAGCTCCAAGGACCATCTGCGGGCGCACGCCCACGAGCTCACCTCGTATGTCATCGGTCTGAAGATCGCCGGACTCAGCCGCGCGCAGCTGCTGCGGTCGGTCTACGTCTCCCGCGCCGACAGCGGCGCCGCCCCGCACCCGGAGGCGGAGGCGGGGATCCCGTCGTCCACCGACTACGTCCTGGTCGGCGGCGGGTTCCGGGTGGACTGGCACGGCCAGGGCAACCTCGGCACCGCCTCCTTCCCCGCCACCGAGTTCTCCTGGAAGGCGCGGTCCAAGGACCACCTGGTCTCCGACCCCGCCAACATCCGCGCCTACGCCATCGCGCTCCGCCGCCACCTGCCGGTCGGCCGCGTCGACGCCGCCATCACCCGCGCCGACTCCGGTCAGACCGCCCACCCGGCCGCCGTCGCCGCGGTGGCCCCGGGCTACGCGCTGACCGGTGGCGGCGGTGACGTGCACTGGCGCGGCGACGGCAATCTGCTGTGGCGGCTGGAGCCGGCGACCTCCCGGACCCCCAGCTTCAGCGCCGCGGCCAAGGACCACCTACGCTCCGACCCCGCCTCGATCACCGCCTACGCGCTGGGCGTCCGGATCGTCTGACGCCGTCCCGGCCGTCCCCGCCGGGCCGCGCACCCCGTCGGGTGCGGCGCCACCCCGCCGCGCCCGACGGACTACACCCGACGGAACCCCAGCGTCTCGCCGCGCGCCCCGGCCCGCCACAGGTCCTGGCAGGCGTCCGCCATCCGGTCCAGCCCGTCCACGATCGCACCCCAGACGATGCCCGGCACCCAGCCCGTGTCCCCGTTGAGCAGCAGGTTGTTGCGCTCGTAGAAGAGCGCGAGATCCACCACCCGGCTCTCGCCCCGGTGCGCCGCCTCCGTCTGGTAGCCGTGTGAGGCGGTGCCCAACAGGGTGTCGGTGAAGGTGAAGTAGCACAGGTCGCCGGGGATCGGGGTGACCGTCGGGTTCTCCAGCGGCGGCTCCTGCGACGCGAAGGACGGCAGCAGCGTGTAGATCTCGTTGCGCGCGTACTTCGCGTGGTAGACGTCGCCGCCCAACGGGAGCGCGTTCCACACGGCTTCACAGGTGAGGGGCGCGCGGTCGTCCAACAGCACGGCGGTGCAGCTCACTCCGCGCTTGTCCAGCGAGATCTCGACGAAACGCTGCGGACTCGGGTGGCCGCTCATCGGCTCTCCTCCCGGTCGTTGCGGATATTCCGGACAACCCATCGTGCCCGAGCCGGCTGACATGTTTCCGGTGAAGTCGGGTAGCCGCGCGCCCATGGCTCGATCACGTGGCAGAGACAGAGGACGCGACACGGCACACGGCATCCGGGCGGGCATCCACCGCCGTTCCCTCCTGCTGGGCGGGGCGGCACTCGGGGCGTGGGGCGCGGCCGGCTGCGGCCGGGTCGCCGGCGCCGACGCGAAGGACGGCGGAAACCTGCTGGAGCGGCTGCGGCACCAGGGGGCCGTGCGGCTGGGCATAGCGGGTGAGATCCCGTTCGGATACATCGACCGGGACGGCGAGTTCACCGGCGAGGCCCCGGAGATCGCCAAGGTCGTCTTCCAGCGGCTGGGCGTGGAAAGGGTCCAGCCGGTGCCGACCGAGTTCGCCTCGCTCATCCCCGGACTGCGTGCCCAGCAGTTCGACGTGGTCTCGGCCGGGATGTACATCACCCCCGAGCGCTGCCAGCAGGTGATCTTCTCCGACCCCGACTACCGGATGCGCGACGCCTTCATCGTCGCCAAGGGCAACCCGAAGAACCTCCACGACTACCGCGACATCGTCAGGACCGGCGCCAAGCTGGCCAGCGGCACGGCGTACGCGCAGATCGGCTACGCGGTCGCCGCCGGGGTCAAGGAGAGCGAGATCACCGTGCTGCCCGACCAGTTGGCCGGACTGCTGGCGGTGGAGCAGGGCCGGGTGGACGTCTTCGCCGGCACCACGGTGACCGTGCACAACGTGGTCCGCCAGACCCACAGCGGCAAGGCGGAGGCGACCGAGCCGTTCCAGGCGACGGTCGACGGCAAGCCCGACGTCGGCGCGGGGGGCTTCGCGTTCCGCCCGGCGGAGACCCGGCTGCGCGACGCCTTCAACAGCGAGTTGCGCGCGATGAAGAAGAGCGGAGAACTGCTGCGCGTGGTGCGGCCCTTCGGATTCACCGAGGCGGAGATGACCGATCTGACCGCCGAGGAGCTGTGCGCGTCATGACCGTGGGACTGTGGCAGCACTGGCTGCTGCCGGGTATCTGGATCACCGTCCAGCTGACGCTGTACGGCGCGGCCTTCGCGGCGGTCGTCGCCTTCGCCCTCGGCATCGCGCGCACCTCCCGGCTGTGGATCGTGCGCTTCCTCGCCGGCGCTTACGTCGAGGTCTTCCGGGGCACCTCCGCGCTGGTGTTGATGTTCTGGCTGTTCTTCGTGATGCCGTTGAGCTTCGAGATGCAGCTGATGCCCATGTGGGCGGCGGTCCTGGCGCTCGGGCTGACCTACGGCGCCTACGGCGCGGAGATCGTGCGCGGCGCCATCGCCGCGGTGACCCCGGCGCAGCGGGAGGCGGCGATCGCGCTGAGCTTCACCCCGGCGCAGCGAATGCGCAGGGTGATCCTGCCGCAGGCCGTCCCGGAGATGATCCCGCCCTTCACCAATCTGCTGATCGAGCTGCTCAAGGCCACGGCGCTGGTCTCGGCGGTGAGCGTGGCCGACATCGCCTTCGCCGCCCAGCTGTCCCGGCTGGCGACCGGCGAGAGCCTCCAGATCTACGCGACCGTGCTCGCCCTCTACTTCGCCCTGGCCTTCGTGCTCACCCGGCTGATGCGGCTGTGGGAACGGCGGGCCAAGGCGGGTCTGGGCCGGTCGCCCGAGCCGTCCGGGGGTGCCCGATGAACTGGGACTGGGGCGTCGCCCGCGACTTCCTCCCCGAACTGCTGGACGGACTGCTGGTCACGCTGGAGGCCACCGCCCTCGGCTCGATGCTCTCCTTCGCCCTGGGCCTGGTGTGGGCGGTGGCGCTGCGCTCACCGCGTCGGCCGGTGCGCTGGCCGGTGCTGGGCGTCACGGAGTTCATCCGCAACACCCCGCTGCTGGTGCAGTTGTTCTTCTTCTACTACGTGCTGCCGACCTGGGGCGTCACCTTCTCCGCGCTGACCACCGGGGTGCTGGCGCTGGGGCTGCACTACTCCACGTACACCTCGGAGGTGTACCGGGCCGGGATCGACGCGGTGCCGGCCGGGCAGTGGGAGGCCGCCACCGCGCTGAGCCTCTCCCCCGCCCGCACCTGGGGCGTGGTGATCCTGCCCCAGGCGGTGCGCCGCGTGGTGCCGGCGCTGGGCAACTACGTGATCGCGATGCTGAAGGACTCCCCGATGCTCGCGCTGATCGGCGTGGTCGACATGTTGCAGCAGGCGCGCTCCGAGGGCGCCTCGTCCTTCCAGTACATCGAGCCGTACACCATGACCGGCATCGCCTTCGTCCTCATCGCCTACCCGGCATCCCTTCTGCTGCGAGCCCTGGAGCGCCGTCTTGGCCACTGAACCGAAGAAGACCACCCTCCCCACCGGCGCGGCGGCAGCGGCGACGGCGGCCCCCGACGAGCTGATCCGCTTCGACCGGGTGACCAAGCGCTTCGGCGACACCACGGTCCTGGACGACCTGTGCTTCTCGGTGGCGCCCGGCCGCCATGTGACGCTGATCGGACCCTCGGGCTCGGGCAAGACCACGATCCTGCGGCTGTTGATGACGCTGCTGCGACCGGACGCCGGCACCATCAGCGTCGACGGCGCCCTCCTCACCCATGAGCGGCGCGGCGGCTCGCTGGTGCCGGCCGGCGAGAAGCACACCCGCGAGGTACGGAAGAAGATCGGCATGGTCTTCCAGCAGTTCAACCTCTTCCCCCATATGCGGGTGCTGCGCAACATCACCGAGGCCCCGATGCACGTCCTGGGGCTGGACCGGGGGGATGCCGAGGAGCGGGCGCGCGAGCTGCTGGACCTGGTGGGGCTCGGGGAGAAGTGCGACGCCTACCCGACCCAGCTGTCCGGCGGGCAGCAGCAGCGGGTGGCGATCGCGCGGGCCCTGGCGATGCGCCCTCGGGTGCTGCTGCTGGACGAGGTGACCTCGGCGCTGGACCCGGAACTGGTGGCCGGCGTGCTCGACGTGCTGCGGGACATCGCCCACACGACGGACATCACGATGGTGTGCGTCACGCACGAGATGAACTTCGCGCGGGACATCTCGGACGAGATCTTGATGTTCGACGCCGGCCGCGTGATCGAGTCCGGACCCCCGGAAAGGATCTTCAGCGAGCCGGAACACGAGCGTACGCGGGAGTTCCTGAGCGCGGTGCTCTGAACCGACATGCCGATCGGTGGATGACGCCGGCATATGCCACGGGAGCGCGTTCCTGGTGAAGGCGATGGAACGCGCCCCCCAATATGTTCAACACCCGCTCCGCATGCCCGGGTTGACCGCTACCGTGGTAGGCAGCCGTTCCGCAGGGAAGGCTCCCAGCGCTGGGGTGCAGGCTGCCCCAGGGTCGTGACCTGCAGCAACGACGCTGTGGCATGCGGTAACAACCTCGTAGGGGGAAACCGTGGCGCTCAAGCCAGAGCCGACCGCGCCGTTCCACTCGGTGCAGTACGCGCTGCGCGTCCTGGAGACGGTCTCCAGGCACGGCGGCGGTGTGACCGACGTCCAGATCGCCCGCGAAACCGGTCTGCCGGTGGGGCACCTGGCCCATCTGCTCCGGATGCTGAGCCGGGAGGGCTATGTGGAGCAGGTGACCGACGGCGCCTACGTCGTCGGCGAATCCCTCATCCTGCTCGGCGCCAGCGGCCCCGACCGCCAGGCCGCCATCGAGAACAAGCTCCAGCGGACGCTGGACGCCCTGCGCGACTCCATCGGCGCGGCGATCTACGTCAGCCGCTATATCGACGGCGAGATCAAGATCATGCAGTACGCGGACGGGCCGCGGACACCGAAGGTCAACGAGTGGTTCGACTTCCGCTCGGCCGGCCACGCCATGGCCGTGGGCAAGTGTCTGCTCACCCAGCTCGACCACAACGGCCGCCGCGATCACCTCTCCCGCCACAAGACCGTGCGGCTGACCTCGCGCACCACCACCAACGAGAAGGTCCTCTTCAACAAGCTGGACAGCCAGCCCGCCACCGTCCCCGTGCTCGACCTCCAGGAGTACGCGGTGGGCACGGTCTGCGCCGCCGTGCCGATCACCGCGGGCGAGTCGGTCGGCTGCCTGGCCCTCTCCCTGCCGGTGGAGCACGCGCACCGACTGCGGCACGCGGCGTACACCCTGAACCGGGAGGCGGCCCCGGTGCTGCTCTCGCTGACCCTGTGAGCGGCCCCCAGGCTCGACGGCGCCGCAGCACGGCCTCGGGACCGCCCGGGGAGCCCCGTTTCCCGGGGTCGGGACCAGGGTGGCGGGAGGACCCCCGAGGACCAGGTAGTATTACTTCTGTCAGCAGGCGCCGCTAGCTCAGTTGGTTAGAGCAGCTGACTCTTAATCAGCGGGTCCGGGGTTCGAGTCCCTGGCGGCGCACCTGAAGAAAGTGGGCGTTCCCGATATGTCGGGAACGCCCACTTTTGCATGTGCCGCATGAATCGGGCCCCTGCGCCGCATGCGCGCGCCATGCCCACCTTCCGTGCCGCATGTGCCGAGGTTCCGCACGTGCCGACGTGCCGTATGTCCCGACGTGCCACGTGCGCCACAGGAGGCGTCGCGTACGGCATACGCCCATGCGTTTCACGCGCACCGGCGCGCCGCGCCATGAGACCGCTCCCGGCCGCACCCCGATCCACCGCCCTCTTCTCCCTTTTCTGTCGTGTCCTGGTCACGATCATCAGTACTCTCCACTTCCGTGGGGTACGTACGAACGGGGGATGCCGCATTCATGTGCCGCGTTCAGTAACTCCGAACAGGAGACAAGACATGACCCAGTCGGTGCAGTCCGTCCAGCGTGCGGTGCGCATTCTGCGAGAGCTCGCGAGCGCCGGCCCCCGGCTGGGGGTGACCGATCTCGCCGCCCGCGTCGACGCGGCGAAGCCGACCGTGCACGCGCTGCTCCGCACGCTGGAGGCGGAGGGCCTGGTGGTGCGGGACGCCGAGACCAGCAAGTACCAGCTCGGGCCGGAGCTGGTCTTCCTGGGCAACGCCTTTCTGGAGACGCAGACGCTGCGCACCAGATCGGTGGTGTGGGCGGAGGCGCTGGCCGCGCAGACCGGCGAGGCGGTGTGGGTGGGCGTGCTCACCGGGGAGCGGGTGCTGGTGGTACACCACGCGCTGCGTCCGACCGGCGCCCTCCAGCTGCCGGAGGCCGGGTCCTCCCTCCCCTGGCCGGCGTGCGCCCTCGGCAAGGCGATCGCCGCCTTCGCCCCCTGCCCGGAGCGGGAGCGGCTGCTGGCCGCGGCGCGGACCCGCCCCGCCGGCACGGGCCCGACCGACCCCGCCGAGCTGGCCGAGCTGGCCACCCAGCTGGACGTGGCCCGGACCACCGGCTACGCCGTGGAGGACCAGGAGTCCGCGCTGGGCGAGGCGGGCATCGCCGCCCCGGTCTTCGACCGCTCGGGCGCGGCGGCCGGGGCGATCGGACTGGTCGGCCCCCGGGAGCGCCTCCTGGCGGACGAGAGCCGGCAGCGCCTCGCGGTGGCCGTGCGGGATACCGCGCGCGCCCTCTCCCGCGACCTGGGCGCACCCCGCGGCTGCGGCGCCCGGTTGGCAGGATAAAGACAGGTCTATGCCTCTTCCGGGCCAACGATGATACAAACCTTGACAGTTGGGATGTGACTCCGTAGCTTCCGAACGGAGTTCAGTCATAACGAATACTGTTTCGGGTCTGTAGATCTTCGGCGCCCCACCCGGCTGCTCCAACCTCCGACCCGGCCCGGGGCGCCGGAGCGGGGCAGCAGCCCTCGCCGAGACCTCGGCGACACCGAGGGCCTCGGCGGCGACCGGGAAAGGCCTACCGTGAGTGTTTCCGCGCCCACCGCACGATTCTCCGACGTTCTCCGTGACTTCCGGCTCCAGATCGGTATGACCCAGAAGGAGCTCGCCGACTTCTCCACCCTCAGCGTCCGGGCCATCAGGGACCTGGAGCACGGGCGCGTCAACCGTCCACGCAAGGAGACCGTCCGGCTGCTCGCCAAGGCGCTCGGCCTGGACGGCTTACAGAGGGCGGCCTTCGAGGCCGTGGCCAGCCGCCGCCACCGCGGGGGTGGCGGCGGCATGGTGATCCTCGCCGTGGTGATGATGCCCGGGGCGGACGGTGCCGGGCCGGCGCTGGCCGGCCCGGAACCGGCCGTGGCCGCCGGCCGTCACAGCCGGCTGTAGCGGCCCGGGGCGATGATGTGGTCGGGGTCGAAGGCCGCCTTCAGCGCATCGGCTCCGGCCCACAGCTCCGGGTCCAGCTCCGCCAGCTGGCCCATGTTCTCGATGTCCACCCGATAGAACCGGAAGCCCGCCGCGTACAGCTCGCGGTGAAGGGTGCGGACGCACCGCTGGGCCCGCCCCGCCGCCTCCTCGTCGGTCCGGTCGAAGTAGACGTTGATCACCGACTCGGCGCAGGTGGAGTCGATCGGGTTGAGCGCCACCGCGGCCACCAGGCCGTGGCGCGCGCAGACCCGCTCCACGATGCCCATCGCCTCGGTCACCTGCTCGCCCTCCAGCGGGAAGATCGGCAGGCAGGCCAGCATTCCGAAGCGGGAGTGGTCCAGCTCGTCCAGCTCGGTGACCTCCCCCTCGATCCCGGACTCGCTGCCCAGGGTGTGGTAGAGCCCCTCCATGAAGACGGTGTCGGGCTCGCCGGTGTGCAGCCGGTACATCCCGCGCACCATCGGATCGGCGTCCTCGGCGAACGCCGCCTCGCGGTCCACGAAGGCGACCCGCGCCCCGCACTCCTCCAGCGCCGCGCGGATCTGCCCGCTGGTGAACTCCACCTGCGCCAGGCTGCCGTCGACCGCGCCGATGCCGGTCCACGTCGCCACCCGCTCCTCACTGGTCATGGTGAGGACGCGCTTGTCGTTGAAGACATGCGTGATCCAGCGCAGCGTGCCGTCCTTGTAGAGCTCGGAGATCCGGTCCATGACCCGGGACAGCTCGGTCTCCGCGAAGGAGAACATGAGCATCCGGGTCTCCTCCTGGACCGGGATCAGATTCACCACGGCCGCGGTCATCAGCCCCAGCCCGGACTGGGTGAACAGCCCGTCCAGGTGCGGCCCGATGCCGTACCGGTAGTGGTGCGTCTCGCGCGGCTGCTTGGCCTCGGCCCAGAAGCCGGTGCGCAGCAACTCCCCGGTGCCCAGCACCACCTCGGCGCCGCGCAGGTCCTCGGTGCGGTGGTTACGGAAGCCCGTCCCCCGCTCCACCAGGTTGCCCACCACGCTGGAGTCGGGGGTGGAGCCGGTGACGTTGAGCTGGAGCCGCAGCCCGCGCTCCCGGAGGTACGCGCTCAGCCGGCGCTGGGTGACGCCCGGCTCGACGACCGCGTAGTGGTAGCGCTCGTCGACCTCGCGGATGGCGTCCAGCCGGCCGAGGTCGACCAGCGCGCAGCCGTCCCGGACCGGCATCTTGGAGCCCATCCCCCAGTTCCGCCCGGTGCTGTACGGGTAGAGCGGCACCCGGTGCTCGCGGGCGGTGCGGACGAGCGCCTGGACCTGTTCGGTCGTGCGCGGGGTGAGGACCGCCACCACCTGCCGGACGCGGAACCGGGAGGTGTTCTCCACGGTCCGGGCGATGGCCTGGGGGTCGGTGACGACACCGTCCTCGCCCAGCGACCGGGTCCAGTCCGCGACGGCGGCGGCGACCTGTTCTGATGTTGCTGACACTGCTGGCACTGTCCTTTCCGGAATCGGCGCCCGGGCGGGGCCGGGCGGGGTGCTGCGCCGCGGCCGCGCTCGGGGACGCCGCGGGCACACCGGTCGCCGGTGTGCCCGCGGGAAGCGCGCCGCCGCCGGGATCAGTCGGCCTCTCGGGCCTCCAACATCCCGGCCCGCAGCAGCCGTCGGGCCAACCGCTGCTGGGCGTCGGTCAGCAGCGCGGTCAGCTCGTGCCAGGGCCTGGGGCCCTCACCCAGCAGCTCCCACAGCTCGGCGCCGCCGTCCCGGCCCACGACCGAGCGGATCTGGATGCGCTCCGGGTCCGCGGTGAAGAAGAAGCGGTGGCAGTCGATGGGCTCGGCCAGCGGCGAGCTCACCAGGTGCCCGTTGGCCACCGGATCCTTCCAGTACGTGGCGATGGCCGACTTGGCCTGCTCCGGGAACTCGATGGGCTCGGGCGGGATGAACGCCTTGAAGCCGGGCACGTCCAGCCCCACGCTCGACCGCATCTCCACGCCGGCCGCCAGGGAGATCAGCGCCTCCTTGTCCGGCTCCGCGGCCGCCGCCAGCCCGTAGGCGCGCATGTACGGGCCCTCGTGCTCCAGGTCGTCCACCTTCCGGGTGCCCTTGCTGAGCACCTGGAGCAGATCCGGGGTGAAGGCGGTGTTCAGCAGGGCCTGGAAGGTCTGCTCGCGGTTGGCGGCCGCCTCGTCGGCGCCGCCGCGCGAGGACCAGTAGACGCTGTCCGGGTGGCTCTTGCCGATGGCGTGGTACCACTGGTCGATGGAGAGCGCGAAGGTCTCCGCCATGCCGTGCCACTCGGTGTCGTAGTCCCGCCACAGGCCGCGCTTGTCCTCCTCGGGCAGCGAGGACTCGGCGGTGTGCCGGAGCAGCGCGGCGGTGGCGGACGCCTGGGCGGCGGCGAAGGCCACGCCGGAGGAGAACAGCGGGTCCACGAAGTACGAGGCGTCGCCGAGCAGCACCCAGCGCTCGTCGTAGTCGGCGAACCGGTCGTTGATCATGGAGTAGTTGGTGGCGGTGAGCATCCGGTCGCTCATCACCGGCGTCACGTCCTGGATCAGGTCCTTGAGCATCGGCACCTGCTGGACGGTGCGCAGGAAGATCTCCGGGTCGGTGAAGTCCTTGCCCGGCTCCTTGAGGATCTCCGGCAGGGTCACCATGCCGATCGAGTGGGTGAGCTTCCGCTCCCCGTCGATGATCTTCGGCACCGGGATGTACCAGCACCAGCCGTCCTGGAAGGCGAAGCAGCCGATGGGCGACAGGTTCTCCTCGCGGAAGACGTTCCAGTCGCCGGGCAGGGTCTGTGCGAACCGGCCGCCGGTGTAGTGCTGCCAGATGGCGATGTTGCGGTAGCCGGAGAGCCACTGCCGCTTCTTCTTGGCCACGATGCTGTTGCGGCGCCCGGAGGCGTCGACGAAGTAGCCCGCGGCGATCCGCCGACCGTCCTTGAGCAGCACGTCGCAGCCGCCCTCGCGCGGCGTGCAGGACGAGACCGACACCCCTTCGAAGACCTCGACGCCGGTGTCCCTGGCGTGGTCGAGCAGGATCTTGTCGAACTCGGAGCGGTTGACGTGCATCGCCCAGCGGTAGATCCCGTCCACCGCCCAGTTTGCGTGGTCGAAGAGGGCCACCGAGGGCCCGCTGGGGTCCCAGTTGAAGATTCCGCCGTACTTCTGGACCCAACAGTCGGACGCCAACACCTTCGGCAGCGCGCCGCTCTCCTCAAGCACCGGTATGAGCGGGTGCGCGAAGGACTCGCCGATGTGCTCGCGCGGGAACTCCTCTTTCTCGATAATCGCGACGCTCAGCCCGCTGTCCCGCGCCAGCAGCGCGCCCAGCGTCGATCCACCCGGGCCACCGCCCATGATGACCACGTCGTAGTGCGCCTTGATTTCCTGGGTACTCACTCCCATGTCACTCCCCCGTTATGCGGTCCTACGTGCTGGGAAATCTACTGCGTGGGTCATCCCCCGACCGGCAGTAAATGCGGCAGTAAGAGCGGCAGTTATCGGGCCCTGAGACGGCCTTGACGCACACGTGAGAGCACGGCCCAACCGTGGGTGTGCATACGACGGTTGAACGTCCGGCGACCGAGGGGGCCACCTCGGTCGGCGCCCCTTACCCGGCTGTACAGTGGGGTGATGGTGATAGTCGTCGATCTGATCTCCTACCCCATCAAGGGGTGTGCCGGAATTCCGCTCACCGAATCCCTGCTCACGCCGGCGGGACTGGCATACGACCGCAGCTTCATGGTGGTCAGCGAGGACGGCGTCTTCCGCAGCCAGCGACGCGAGCCGCTCCTCGCGGTGGTGCGTCCCGAGATCAGTGCCGACGGCGAGCGGCTCACCCTGACCGCGCCGGGCATGACGCCGCTGCCGATCGCGGTGGACAGCCACTCCGCCCCGCGCGCGGTGGAGATGTTCGACAAGCCCTACCGGGGCATCGACCAGGGCCCGGACGCCGCCGCCTGGTTCTCCGAGCTGCTCGGCGCCCCGAGCCGGCTGGTGCGGGTGCCGCGGGACCACGGACGGGTCACCGACGGCTGGATCCCCGGCACCGCCGGCTACGCCGACAGCGGCGCGCTGCTCATGCTCTCCCGCGCCAGCCTCGACGAGCTCGGACGCCGGCTCCGGGCGGCCGGATCCCCCTCGCTGCCGATGGACCGCTTCCGGCCCAACGTGGTGGTCGACACCCGTTCCGCGGAGGCCGCGTCGGCCGCGGGGGCCGCGGAGGCCGCGGACTTGGCGGACCTCACGGAGCCGCACTGGGAGGACCGGGCCCGCCGGGTCCGCGCCGGTAACGCCGAACTGGGCTACCTCAAGCTCGCCGTCCGCTGCGCCGTCACCATGGTCGACCAGACACGAGGCGTCAAGGCCGGCCCCGAGCCGCTGCGCACCCTCGCCCACTACCGCCGCACCACGGCCGGCGGCATCGTCTTCGGCACGAAGTTCTCGGTCGTACGGCCGGGGAAGCTGGCCGTGGGCGACGAGGTGACGGTGACCGAATGGGGCGCCTCAGAGGCGTAGGCGCCCGGAGGGCGCCGTCTCGACGGGATGGCGCCACGCCTTCCCGGGCGGAGCCCGGCCCTGGGCCCACGGTGCGGGTTCCGGGCGGAGCCCGGTACGAGCCCCCCACGCCGTTTCCGGGCGGAGCCCGGAGGGCTCCCATCGCGTGGGGCGTCGACACCGATCAGGTGCCCCATCTGCCAGGCCCCCCGGGGGTCACGCCCGGTTTGGCACCGCCGGGCTGCGGCGTCGTGGTGCCGCGCCATCGCGGCGGGATCATGTGCCCGCCCTCGCCACGGGACCAGGCGAAGCCCGGACGCGCATGCGCGGGTTGCGGGCGGAGCCCGGAGCGACGCCCACCGCGCGTGGGCGACGGCACCGATCATTTGCCCCGTCTGCCAGGGACCCGGGGCCACGCCCGGAACGGCACCGCCGGGCTGCGGCGTCGTGGTGACGCGCCGTCGCGGCGGGAACAGGGGCTGGCCCCCGCCGTGTACCCCGGGC
>NZ_NISY01000023.1 GCF_007595705.1 Streptomyces sp. SAJ15
GGCCACCGACTGGACCGCCTACCTCGCAGCCCGCGCCCGTGGCGACCAGCGGAATACAGCACGTTCGGAATGACGCTCCCCGCCAGCTGGGGCCTCCGCCTGGAGCGCGCAGGAGCGGCAGGAGTACGCCAACGACCTGGGCGATCCACGCTCCCTGGTGGCGGTGATGGCCTCCGAGAACCGGAAGAAGGCCGACCAGGACCCCGGCGAGTGGCTGCCGCCGGACGACGAGGCCCTCTGTCGGTACGTCACCGAGTGGACCGTGGTGAAGACCCGCTGGCGGCTGGCGGTCGACGGCGGCGGGGCGGCCGCGCTCCAGCGGCTCGGGGCGGGCTGCCCCGACGACTCGATCACCGTGGTGCTCGCCCGCTGACCCGCACGGGCGCCGGAACCCATACTCCGTTGTTCTCCAGTTCACACGGGTCGGGGAGAGTGGTGGGGGGCGCCCGCCAGCGGTCTCGGCCGAGGCGGACGCGGACGCGGACGCCACGGCGCGTGGACGGTCGACGCGAGGCCGAGGCCGAGCCCCCGCTTGAGCGGGCGTGAGTCGGCGTGGGCGAGGGCCTGACCGGCGGGTGCCGACGACGGCACGGCCGGGGATTGGTCTTGACCAAGGGTGAACGCCGTCCTATCGTCGCAGTCATACATACTGAAACAACCTTTAATAAAGAAGCGCGCATATCTTGGCGGGGACGCCCGTCCCCGGGGGACACTCGGCGATCGCGGAGGACAGGGTGGGGACCACGCAGCTCGAATCGGTGCCGGAGCCGAAGTACTGGCACCTGAAGACCGTGCTCAGCGACGCGCTCGACTCGGAGTTCGCCGTGGGCGAGATCCTGCCCAACGAGCGCGAGCTCGCCGCCCGCTTCGGCGTCGCCCGCGCGACGCTTCGGCAGGCCCTGGAACAGCTGGAGCTGGAAGGGCGGTTGCAGCGTCGTCGCGGTGTCGGCACCACCGTCGCGCCGCCCCGGGTGGGCGTGGCCGTCGGCGACCCGGAGCACAGCTGGCCCGGCGCCGACGACGCCGCCGACACCTGGGAGCCGGTCGAGTGCGAGGAGGCCGCGCCGCCCGCGGCCGTCGCCAGGCTGCTGGGCGTCGCCCAGGACACCCCGGTGCACGTCGTACGGCGCAGCCGGATGTCGCACGGCCAGCCGCTCGCGGCCGAACTCGTCTACATCCCGGCGGAGTCCGTGCCCGGCCTCAGCGCCATCGACGCCCCCAGCGGCGCGGCCCGCGCCCGCACCGTGCTGCGCGAACTCCGCCGGCTCGAGCTGGAGGGCCGGGAACAGTCCGTGGAGCTCGGCTCCGCCCGCGCGGACGACGCCCGACAGCTCGACCGCCTCCCCGGGGCGCCGGTCCTGCTCGTCACCACCCGCTATGTCGCGGAGGGCCGTACCGCGGCCGTCGCGATCGCGACCTACCGCGCCGACACCTGCCGGTTGACCTTCGGCGACGCGGGCGCGGGCGTCCAACTCCTGGCCGGCTGACCCACCGTCCGTTCGACGAGGCGCGGCCGGAAGACCACCTTCCGGCCGTGCCCCAGCCCTGCTCGACGCCTCACGCCCGACGCCTCACGCCCGATCCCGCGCACCGGATGCCACGCGTCCGGCGCCCCACGCCCGATGCCGCGCGTTCGACGCCGCGCTCCCACGCCCGACGGGCCCTCAGAAGTGAAGGTGTCGGCCGGTGTCCAGCGGCCGTGCGGCCCGATCGGGCTCGGGGTGCGGCCGCCACCGGCCGCGTCGCGGCGTAGGACGTCGTACGGCGAGCCGCAGGGGGAGATCGCGGCAGGGACGCCGCGCGGCACCGCGTGAGGGCCTCAGCGCGTCGAGCGTCGGGCGGTCACCGTGCTCTCCACCGCGAAGAGCGCCTCCTCGACATGGTCGAGGGCCAGCCGCAGCGCCCCCGTGGCGACGGCGGCCTCGCCGAGCAGCGACTGGGCCACCAGGGGCGGGCGCAGGCAGTACCGGGCCAACTGTTCGCGCAGCGGGTCCAACACGCCGTCCAGCCCGGCGGCCCAGCCGCCGACGACCACCACCTCCGGATCGAGCGCGAGGACGAGCGCGGCGACGTCGTGGACCAGCCGCTGGATGAAGCGGTCCACCGCGGCACGGGCCCGCGGATCGCCCTTGCGGGCCAGCGCGAAGACCCGGGCGACCTGGGCCTCGTCGAGGGGCAGGAGCGGCTCGCCGGTGGTGGACAGCATCTGTTCCGGCGTCGCCTCGCGGCCCAGCAGATGGAGCGCGCCGATCTCCCCGGCCGCGCCGCCGAAGCCGCGGTGCAGCCGCCCGCCGATGAGCGAGCCCGCGCCCGGGCTCAGCCCGGCGAGGACGAACACCACGTCGTCGGAGCCGACCGCGGCGCCCTTCCAGTGCTCGGCCACGGCCGCGGCGTTGGCGTCGTTCTCCACCAGAACCGGGCAGTGGAAGGAGCGGCCGAGGCGCTCGCCGAGCGCCAGCCCGGTCCAGCCGGGGAGCGCGGTGCCCAGCCGTACGGTGCCGTCCGCCTCGATGATGCCGGGGGTGCCGACGCCCACGGCGCGCAGTCCGTCCCGGCTGACCCCGGTGCGGCCCAGCAGATCGGCGACGGCGTCCCGGACCCGCCGCAGGCGCTCGTCGGCCGGCGCGCTCTGGGCGACCTCGCGCACCGCCGAGCCCAGCACCCGGCCGTCGAGGTCGGAGAGCAGGGCGGCCACCCGGTGCGGGCCGATCTCGATGCCGAGCAGATGCCCGGCCTCCGCGCGGAACCGGAAACGGCGGGCGGGACGGCCCTGGCGGCGTACGCCGTCGTCCTCGGGTGCCGCCTCCGCGGCCAGACCGCTGGCCATCAGGCCCTCCACCACGCCCTCGACCGTCGGCCGGGACAGCCCGGTGGAACGGGTCAGGTCGGTGAGGGTGGCGGAGCCGGGAGTGCGCCGGCCGGAGCCCGGTCGGGGGGCCGTGGCCGCACGGAGGGCATGCAGGACCACGGCGGAGTTGATCCGCCGGAGCAGCGACGGATCCCCGCCGGTGAGCCGCCCCACGTCGGCCTCCCTACCTGTGCGTGTGTGCCGGATCGTATCCGGTGCCCAGGGGAGCGGCGAGGGGCGGTACCCCGTCCGAGCTCAGCCGGGGGTGACGAATCCGGACTCGTACGCCGCGATCACCGCCTGGGTGCGGTCCCGGGCTCCCAACTTGCTCAGCACCGCGCTGACATGCGTCTTGACCGTCTCGGTGCCCAACAGCAGAGTCCGCGCGATCTCCGCGTTGGACATCCCGCGCGTCATCAGCCGCAGCACCTCGGCCTCGCGGTCGGTCAGCGCGGCCCGCGCCATCGTCTCCCGGGCGCCCGCGTTCGCGCGGCCGGCCGCCAGCTCCCGCACGGCGGCGGGGAACAGCAGCGAGTCGCCCTCGGCGACCAGCCGCACCGCGTGCACGATCTCGGCGGGCCGGGCCCGCTTGAGCAGGAAGCCGTCGGCCCCCGCGCGGAGCGCCTCGTAGACGTACTCGTCGTTCTCGAAGGTCGTGATGACCAGGATCTTCGGAGGGTCCGGGACCGTGCGCAGCACCGCGCGGGTCGCCTCGATGCCGTCCAGCAGCGGCATCCGCACGTCCATCGCCACCACGTCCGGCCGCAGCTCGCGGACCAACGGCAGCACCGCCGCCCCGTCGGCGGCCTCGCCCACCACGTCGATGTCCGGTTGCGCGCTGAGGATGGCGGCCAGCCCGGCGCGCACGAGCTGTTCGTCGTCGACGAGGAGAACGGATATCGGCACGCGATCACCTTAAGCCGGTGGGGTCGGCCCGGCCGACGCCTACACGTCCGCGGGCAGCCGGACCAAGACCCGCCACTCGCCCTCGTGCGGCCCGGTCGCGGCCTCGCCGCCGAGGAGGGCCGCGCGTTCGCGGATCCCGCGCAGGCCGCTGCCGGAACCGGCGCCGCGCAGCGTGGCCTGGGCCCCGTCGCCGGGAAGGGGGTTGCGGATGTCGAGCTCCAGCGCACCGGTGCGGTCGTCGGCGGCGACGCGGACGGTCACCGGCACCGGACCCGCATGGCGCAGGACGTTGGCGAGCGCCTCCTGGAGGATGCGGTAGCCCTCGCGGGAGACCGGGCCGGGGAGGGCCGCGAGGTCCCCGGTGACACGCGCGTCGAGGGACGAGCCGGCGGCGCGGGCGGACTCCAGGAGTCGGTCCGCGTCGACGATGCCGGGACGGTCGGCGGGGCGCTCCGCCGGATCCTCGCGCAGCAGCCGCAGCACGCGCTCCAGGTCCTCCAGGGCCTGCCGTCCGGTCTCCTCGATGGCCGACAGCGCCCGGTCGGTGAACTCGGCGGAGCCGGCGGCCCGCGCGGCGCCCGCCTGCACGACGGCGACGGTCAGGGCGTGCCCGATCGAGTCGTGCAGCTCGCGGGCGAGCCGATTGTGTTCCAGCAGACGCTCGGTGCGCTCCTCCAGGGCGGCCAGCCGCTCGCCGGCCGACGGCCCCAGGAGACGGGTGGCGACGGCCGTCATCAGGGCTCCGGCGCCGACGACGTACGCCGCCAGGGCGACCAGGGGAAGCGGCGCGAGCAGCGCGTACCAGCCCTGGTGGCCGCCGGGTCGCGGCACCGGAAGGCCGTCGCCGGCACCCCCGGCCGGATCGCCGGTCGCCGCGCCCAGCAGCGCCCCGGTGAGCCCCGGCAGCCACATGCACAACAGGACCGTCACACAGCCCGCTTCCAGCCGCAGCACCAGCCACAGCGCGGTGAGCCAACGATCGCCCCAGGAGGCCGCGGGGGCGGCGGCGATCCGAGCGACGGCGACCGGCTCAACCGCCGCCCCGCGCGGGCCGCCCCGCGCGTGGGTGCCGGACAGGAGCAGCAGCCGCGCCTGGAGGCCCTCCGCGAGCCGCGCGCCCGGCACCATGGCCCACCCCACCAGAAACGGCACCGGCAGCACCAGCAGCCACAGTGCCCCGACCGTGGTCAGGCCGGAGAGGCCGGGATAGACCAGCGAGCAGACCGCGGCCGGCACCGCCCCGCTGAGCAGGTGCAGCCACCGGGTGTAGAGGACCGCGCGGGTCAGCGGAAGCACCAGCGCGCGCACCGGGCTCAAGATCGTCGTCACCCCGTCATGCTGTCACCGCGCGGCGCGCCCGGCCTCCCCCGCGCGGGGGAGGCGGAACCCGCGCCCGGGGGAGGGCGAACCCGCGCCCGAGGGAGGCCCGGAACCCCCGCCGCGCGGCACCGTTGACGACATGACAGCGATCGACATCCACGAACTCACCAAGGAGTACGGCTCCGTCCGCGCGGTGGACGGCCTCACCTTCAGCGTCCGGCCGGGCCGGGTCACCGGATTCCTCGGCCCCAACGGTGCGGGCAAGTCCACCACCATGCGGGCGGTGGTCGGCCTGGACCGGCCGACCTCCGGCACGGCGACCGTCGGCGGCCGCGCCTACCGCGAACTGGCCGAGCCGCTCCGCCACGTCGGGGCGCTGCTGGACGCGGGCGCCATCCACGGCGGCCGCACCGCCCGCGACCACCTGCGCTGTCTGGCCCTCGGCAACCGGCTGCCGTCGCGTCGGGTGGACGAGGTGCTGGCCGAGACGGGCCTGACCGCGGCGGCCGGGCGGCGCGTCCGCACCTTCTCGCTGGGCATGCGGCAGCGGTTGGGCATCGCCGCGGCCCTCCTCGGCGACCCGTCGGTGGTGATGCTGGACGAGCCGACCAACGGGCTCGACCCCGAGGGCGTCATCTGGATCCGCACGCTGATGAGGCGGCTGGCCGACGAGGGCCGCACGGTCCTGGTCTCCAGCCATCTGATGGCGGAGACCGCGCGGGTCGCCGACCACCTGGTCGTCCTGGGCCGCGGCCGGCTGCTCGCCGACGCGTCCCTGGAGGGCTTCCTCCGGGAGCACGGCGAGCGGCGGGCGCTGGTCCGCTCCGCGGAGCCCGAGCGGCTGCGCGAGGAGCTGACCCGCGCGGGATACACCGCGGTGCCGGACGGCACCGGCCGCTGGGCCGTGGAAGGCGCCGAGGCCGGCGACATCGGCGCGCTCGCCGCGCGGCACGGGATCGCGGTCCTCGAACTGACCGGTGAGGGGGGATCGCTGGAGGAGGCCTACCTGCGGCTCACCGCGGGCGAGACCGAGTACGCGGCACCGGCCGCGGCAGCCACGACACGGAAGGTCTGAACACATGTCCCAAGACACCCGGGAGCAGGTCCTCACGCACCCCGCGGACCACCTCGGCCAGAGCCGCGCGGGACGCGCCTCGATCAGAGCGGTCGTCCACTCCGAGTGGACGAAGGTCCGCACCCTGCGCTCCCTGTCGCTCGCCCTGGTCGGCGGCCTGGCCGCGACGGTCGGCGGCACGATGCTGGCGTGCGGCACCTACGGGAAGGCCGAGCTCGAGGCGGCGGACTTCGACCCGGTCTTCGCCTCCTTCTTCGGCCTCAACTTCGGGCAGATCGCCGCCATCTGCTTCGGCGTGCTGGCGGTCGCCGGGGAGTACGCGGACGGGGGGATCCGCGTCTGGCTGGCCGCCGTTCCCCGGCGCGGACTCTGGTACGGCGGCAAACTGGCCGTCGTCGGCGGGCTCTCCCTCGCCACCGGACTGGTCACCGGCTTCGCCGCACTGCTCGGCGGGCAGGCGCTGCTCGACGGGCACGGCGTGGGGCTGGGCGCACCGGGAGCGCTGCGCGCCGTCCTGGGCTGCGGGCTCTACCTCACCCTGCTGACCCTGCTGGCCGCAGGTGTCGCGGCGGCGCTGCGCAGCACCGTCGGCGCGATCGGGGTGCTCGTCCCGGTGGTCTGCTTCCTGTCCCCGGTGCTCGGCGAGGGAGCGACGACCCGGTTCCTGCCCGACCGGGCCGGACAGCAGATCCTGCACGCCGCCCCCGAGGGCGGCCTGGGTCCCTGGTCCGGGCTGGGCGTGCTCGCCCTGTGGACGGCGGCGGCGATCTGGGTCGGTTGGCGCGTGCTGGAACGCCGCGACGCCTGACGCCCCGGTGACGGCCGGCCCGTGGTCAGACGGCGCGGGTCGCGCACGGGGAACGCCCCACGGTGGGACGGCCGGTGGGCGGTCGCGGACGCCGATTGTCAGACCCCCCGGCTTTACTGACGGCATGACGGACATCGCCCGGCACCTGGCCGCCATCGACGAGCTGCGCGCCCGACCGTTCCCGGACCGCCCCGTGAGCGGACCGTTGCTCGAGAGCGGACCCGGGTTCCACATCGCCGACCTCCGGGTCAGCGAGGACTTCTGGGACGCGGACCTGGCGCGCGTCGCCGAGGTGGACGAGGAGTTCGACGCCGAGCTGCGATGCCTGATCCAGGCGCTGTCGCGGCGGTGGGGCGAGCCGGAGGCCGTCGACCTCACCGACCATCTGGAGCGCTCCGCCCTCCACGAGCCGGTCCCGCCCCCGCTGGACTCCCTCTGCTCCTACGTCGGCCGGCTGCACGCCTGGCGGGTTGACGGGCGCTGGGTGGCGGTGGGAGTGGGCCAGGGCGACCGCGAGCTGCCGATCCAGCTGGTGGCGGCGATAGGCGAGGGCGACATGCGCTGATGAGGGGGCCGGTCGTGCCCGGCGGGGTCGTTGGCGACGAGCGGCGCCGGCGAAGGAGCCGGCGGAGGCGTCAGCGACGAGGGGCCGGTGACGCTTCGCGGGAGTGGGCGTGGACGAGTGGCGGCGGTGGCGTTTCGAGGGGGTGGGCGTGGACGAGCGGCGGCGGTGGCGTTTCGAGGGGGTGGCGGCGATGAACGCGTGCCGGTGGGGCCTGGTGGGCGCGTCAGTCGTCGGCGAACGCCGCCGCCCGCAACCGCCCGTACTCCTCGGCCATCCTCTCGAGCGTCCAGTGGGCGTTGAGACCGCTGGGGTTGGGCAGGGCCCAGACACGGGTGGTGCCTATGGTCCGCTCCTGCGGGCCTATCTGTGCGCGCTTGTCACCGAAGGCCGCGCGGTAGGCGGTGACGCCGGCCACCGCGAGCCAGCGCGGCCGCAGCCGAAGCACCTTCTCGGCGAGCAGCCGCCCGCCTTCCTGGTACTCCCGGGCAGACAGCTCGTCGGCGCGCGCGGTGGGACGGGACACCACGTTGGTGATTCCGAGCCCGTAGCGGAGCAGCTCGCCCTGCTCGGCGGGGGCGAGCCGGCGCGGGGTGAAGCCTGAGGCGTGCAGCACCGGCCAGAAGCGGTTGCCCGGCCGGGCGAAGTGGTGGCCGGTGGCCGCCGACAGCAGCCCCGGGTTGATCCCGCAGAAGAGGACATGGAGCCCGTCCGCGACCACGTCGGGAACGACGCGGTCGCGGGCGGCCTCCAGCTCCTCAGGCGTGAAGGAGGAGGTCAGAGGATCGCCCCCGGCGTGTAGCCGGCCGCCTCCGGGTGCTGCTTGACGATCTCCTCGACGCGGGCGACCACGGCGGCGACCTGGTCGGCCGCGGCGCCGGTGAAGGACAGCTTGTCGGCCATCAGCGCGTCCAGCGCCGCCCGGTCCAGCGGGATGCGGGCGTCGGCGGCGAGCTTGTCCAGCAGGTCGTTGCGCTCGGCACCCTGCTCGCGCATGGCCAGCGCGGTGGCGACCGCGTGCTCCTTGATCGCCTCGTGCGCCTCCTCGCGGCCCACCCCGGCGCGCACCGCGCCCATCAGCACCTTGGTGGTGGCGAGGAAGGGGAGGTAGCGGTCCAGCTCGCGGGCGACGACGGCGGGGAAGGCGCCGAACTCGTCCAGCACGGTCAGGAAGGTCTCCAGCAGACCGTCGAAGGCGAAGAACGCGTCCGGCAGCGCGACCCGGCGCACCACCGAGCAGGAGACGTCGCCCTCGTTCCACTGGTCGCCCGCCAGCTCACCGGTCATCGAGGCGTAGCCGCGCAGGATGACCGCGAGGCCGTTCACGCGCTCGCAGGAGCGGGTGTTCATCTTGTGCGGCATCGCCGAGGAGCCGACCTGGCCCGGCTTGAAGCCCTCGGTGACCAGCTCGTGCCCGGCCATCAGCCGGATGGTCTTGGCGAGCGAGGAGGGCGCGGCGGCCAGCTGCACCAGGGCCGTGACCGCGTCGTAGTCGAGCGAGCGCGGGTAGACCTGGCCGACGGAGGTGAAGGCGTGCCCGAAGCCGAGGTGCGCGGCGATCCGCCGCTCCAGCTCGGCCAGCTTGCCCGCGTCGCCGCCCAGCAGGTCCAGCATGTCCTGCGCGGTGCCGACGGGGCCCTTGATACCGCGCAGCGGGTAGCGGTCCAGCAGGTCGGTCAGCCGGCCGTAGGCCACCAGCAGCTCGTCCGTCGCGGTCGCGAAGCGCTTGCCGAGGGTCGTGGCCTGCGCGGCGACATTGTGCGAGCGGCCCGCCATGACCAGCTCGGCATGCTCACCGGCCAGCTTGGCCAGCCGGGCCAGCACCGCCACCGTGCGGTCCCGCGCCAGCTCCAGGGAGAGCCGGATCTGAAGCTGCTCGACGTTCTCGGTCAGGTCGCGGGAGGTCATGCCCTTGTGCACGTGCTCATGGCCGGCGAGGGCGTTGAACTCCTCGATCCGGGCCTTGACGTCATGCCGGGTGACCTTCTCGCGCTCGGCGATCGAGGCCAGGTCGACGTCCTCCAGGACCCGCTCGTAGTCGGCGAGCGCGGCGTCCGGCACCTCGATCCCCAGGTCCTTCTGGGCGCGCAGCACGGCGAGCCACAGCCGCCGCTCCAGCGTCACCTTGTACTCGGGGGACCACAGGACGGCCAGCTCCGCGGAGGCGTAGCGGTTGGCCAGGACGTTCGGGATGCGGGGCTTCGCAGACAGAGCAGCAGTCACGTGACCAGAGTCTACTGGCGGTTTACGCAGGCCAGCGCCCCGCCCCGCTTTGTGGCTTACTACGAAAGCCCGCGGGCGCGGGTGGGCCCGTACGGTCGGCACCCGCCCGGCGCGCCGGCCCGGTGTCCGGTCGGTCACGCGGTGGCGCCTCGCCCCGGTGTCCGGTCGGTCCCGCGGCGCGGCCTCGCTCCGGTGTCCGGTGGGGCGGCGGCTCCGGGGCCCCGCCGGGCCCCGCGCCCTGCGGCCTCGGGTGTGGCGCGGCGCCGGGCGACGCTCACCTCTCGTACGGCAGCAGCTCGGCCCGCTTCGGCGGCCGTCCGTCGCCCGAGGAGCGGCCGGTCAGCCGCCGGCCTATCCAGGGCGCCAGGTGCAGACGGGCGAACCGCAGGTCGGCGCCGCGGCGGGCGCCCCAGCTCGCCGGCGCGGCCAGCGGCAGCGGCGCGTCCCAGTCCTCCACCGGCTCATGGCCCAGCGCCTGCCACACCGCCTCGGCGACCCGTCGGTGCCCCTCGGCGTTCAGATGCAGCCGGTCGTCCGCCCACATCCGCGGATCCCCCAACGCCTTGGAGCCGAAGAGATCCACCACGACCGCCCCGTGTCGCCCGGCGAGCGTGTCGAGGTGCGAGAACAGCGTCTCCATCCGGGGCCGAAACCGCTCGAAGACCGGCCCGCGCCGGCCCGGGCTGCGCATCAGCACCAACTGGCGGCAGCTGGGGGCGAGCCGCTCGACGGCCTCCTCCAGCAGGGCGCACACCCGCGCCACGTCGCACTTCGGGCGCAACACGTCGTTCAGCCCGCCGACCAAGGTCACGAGGTCGGCGCCCATCGCGGCTGCCGGCGCCGTCTGCTCATCGACGATCTGCCCGATGAGCTTGCCGCGCACCGCGAGGTTGGCATAGCGGAAGCCGGGGGTACGCGCCGCGAGGCGCGCGGCGAGCAGGTCCGCCCAGCCGCGGTAACCGCCGTCCGGAAGCTCGTCGGACATCCCCTCGGTGAACGAGTCGCCGACCGCGACGAAGCTGGTGTAGGTGGCGTTCATCTGCATGGCGCGGTGATCATACCCATCGGTATGTCGGCTCCCTCTTCTTGGGGCTCGGTTCGCCTCCGGGCGCTGCAAGCGACTGCCGACGGTCGACCGTGCTCGCCTGCGCGCCCCTTTTCAGGGCTCGGTTCGCCGGTGCGTGCGGGGTTGGAGTGCGTACGCGGCCGTGGGGCGGCGAGTCGGGGCGACCCTCACTCGGCCAGGAATCCGGCGTCCAGCAGCTCACGGGCCAGCTCCGGGCTCCGGGCCGCCACGAAGGAGATCGGCTCGTCGTGCCGCGACCGCTCCGCCGTCGTCGGGTGGCCGTGCGGGTCCAGCACGCAGCCGCCCGCGGCCTGGACCAGGAACAGCCCGCCGCACACGTCCAGGAGATAGCCCCCGTGGCAGACCATGCCGTCCAGCACCCCTTCGGCCACCAGCGCCAGGTCCAGCGCGGGCGCCCACAGGTTCACCGCTCGCCGGCACCGCTCGGCGGCCAGGGCGTCCGCGCGTCGGAACCAGGCGTGGCCCCCGTCGGAGTAGTTGGTGACGAGGGAGATCACCGCCTGCCGCAGGGGGACGCCTTCGGCGGGCGGGGCCGGCGGCCGGGCGCGGTCGCCCCCGCCGACGGTGCCCGCGGCGTCGACGGCGAAGCACTCGCGGTCGAGCAGGGGATCGAAGACCAGCGCGAGGACGACGCGCTCCCGCTCGAAGAGGCTGATGGCGATCGCGCAGTGGGCGATGCCGAAGCCGAAGTTGTTGGTGCCGTCGAGGGGATCCACCGCCCAGGTGAGCGGGGTGTCCGGCCACCGGGTGTACGGCTCCTCCTCCGCCACCACCCCGTAGTCGGGGAACTCCGCCCGCAACTGCCGGGCGATGATGTCCTGCGCGGTGACGTCGGCCCGCAACTGCACGTCATGGGGGCCCTTCGCGGCGCTGATCAGCCGGGAACCGAACTGATCGCGCAGGGCTTTTCCGGCGCTCCGCGCGGCGTGCCGCGCGACGGCCAGTTCGCGCTCCACGTCGCGCCGGTGTCGGTCGTCCGCCCCGCCCGCCGACGAGCCGGTGGAAGCCATCTCAGTCCCCGTCCTGTCGTCGGTTCGCCGAGCGCCGTCCGCGCCTCAGGCGGTGTTCCTCGATCAGAACGGCGGGCACGGTGGCGCCCGCCACGGGAAGCACGATGCTCGCGGCGGCCGCGAGCACCTGGCGCGTCCCCGAACTCGACTGCAACTGCTCGAACACGCCCCCCTGCCAGAGCCCCAGCATCGTCACGGCCACGGTCAGGGCCGACAGCCACACCGCGCCGACGCGCCCGATGCGGCCGCCCGCCGCCGCGCCGTCGGACGGCTGGGCGACGACCCGGCCCAGATGGGCCTGCATGACGCGGCGGTCCTGCTGGACGTACTGGTCGACGGCGACCGGCACCAGCGTGCGGGTGCTGGCCCGCAACACCGTGCGCAGGGCGAGGACGGCGTCGTGTGTCGCCCACACCGGTGGTGAGTCGGGTGCGGTCACGCTGCACCTCCAGGTGCCGTTGGGCTGTTGGAGTGCGAGGAGTCGACGCACTCCGTCCAGCACCACGGCCTCGTCCAGGTCGTGCCCGGCCAGGCTCAGCGCCGTCAGCGCCCAGGGTGTGGCGAAGTGGCGGTAGTCCATGCGGATCGAACGCCCGGGATCGACCGGGGTGTTGGCCGTCGTGGACTCCCACGGCTCCTCCCGGAGCGCGTCGAACGTCTCCACCAGATAGTCGCAGCCGGCGACGACCGCCGTGTCCGTTTCGGGGGAACGGGCCGCGAGCAGCGCCACGATCGCGTAGCCGGTGTACGCGGGGGACGACGGCCGCGCGCTGTCCGTCGCCCGCGGTGAGGCCCCCCAACCGCCGTCCGGACACTGCGCGTGCCGGAGCCAGGACACGCCCCTGGAGACCGAGTCGACCCGGTTGAAGCCCGCCAGCGCCCGGATCGCCGCGGTGGTGGGGAAGACCATGGACTGGCTGTCCTCGGCGGAGGAGGCCCAGCCGCCGTCCGGCCGCTGCTGCTCTTCCAGCCAGGCGATGCCCTTGGTCACGGCGGAGTCGGTGTGCGACCAGCCCGCCTCCCGGAGGGCGGTCAGGCAGGCGGCCGTGGACTCGGTGATCGACAGGCTGCTCATTCCGCCGATGAGCGAACTGCGCACCCGCCAGCCGCCGTCGGGGTTCTGCTCCGCGGCCAGGGTCTGGGCCGGGCGGCTGACGAACTCGCCTCGCGCCCCGGCGTGGATATGGGCGAGCACCGCCTCCGCGGTGGACAGGATGCCGATGCTCCTGCCGTCCTGCCACTGGTTCCACCCCCAGCGGCCGTCCTCCGTCGACAGGTGGCTGTCGAGGTAGGCGATGGAGGTGTCGAAGGCGCGTCGGATGGCGGTGCTGAGCTCGGCGGCCCCGCTGGCCGCGCGGTGCCAGCGCACCGCGGTGACCAGGTGTGCCGCGTGCTCGATGTCGGCTCCCCGGTTGCAGACCTCCGCGACGCTCAGCGTGCGCCAGCGCGCGTCGTGGGGCATCGCCAGCCGCTCGGGTCTCAGCACCGCGGCGGCCACCAGCCGCCCGGTGCCCCCGGTGTGCTCGTAGGCCAGCAGGCCCATGAACGCGACGTCCACCCCGAACTCGCGGGCGGCCGTGCGCTCCACCAGGGTGTCGATCCCGTCGTCGGGGCGCCGGCCGGTGTCGTCGGGGAGTCCGGCGAGCTCCAGCCGGAGGCAGACGAGGCGGGAGCCCTCGGCCCGCAGCACCACCCGGTCGCCCTCGGGCGCCAGCAGGATCAGATCGACTCCGGTGGTCACAGGGCGAGCTCCTGGGGCGGTGGGGGACTCCGGCGCGCGGGGGGCGCGGACGCTCGGTCTTCGGGCGTGCGGCGTTCGGAGGCACGGCCATCGGACGCGCGGTCTTCGGGTGTGCGGCGTTCGGAGGCGCGGCCATCGGACGCGCGGGCTTCGGGCGCGCGACACTCGGGCGCGAGGGCGTCGAGTGAGCACCGCTCGGGTGACGTGCGTCGTTCCGGGGGCTCACCGCCCCCGGCGAGATGACCCAGCAGCCGGGTCAGCTCCTCCGCCAGCTCCCCGGGGGACCGCCTGCGGAGCGCGATCGCCGCGCCGTGGGCGAGCGCGTGCTCGGCGTAGACGTCCACCGTCGAGCGGCGGTCGCGGCCCTGGAAGACCAGGCTGGCGGTGGTGGCGCGACGGTCGCCGATCACCCGGTGCAGGACGTCGGCGGAGAGTTCATAGCCGGTGCCCGCCGCCATATGGGCGTCGAAGACGCGCTCCAGCCGCTGAACGCCGACCGGGACCAGGGAGTACGTGGAGGAGTCGTCCGCGGAGGCGTAGCTGTAGGCGTGGAACTCGCGCGCGGGCGCCGCCCCCGCCCGCGGGGCGGACGAGGAGCGGGCGGGCGGGGGCGTGAACTGCTGGTAGCGGTAGCCGCCCGAGATCAGTGTCGAGGCGAAGTCCCAGCGGTGGTTGTGCACATTGGGGGCCTCGTCGTCGTCCGGCCCCTCGCGCCGCCACCAGATGTGCAGTCGCAGTCGGTGCGCCGGACCCGAGGCGAGGACGATCTTGGAGAAGCCGTTGGGGTGGGCGTACGAGCGCTCCGCCACCGCGGCGAGGCGGCGCTCGTCCCGTAACAGGGCGCGCAGCATGGCGCACACCGATGCCCTGTCCGACAGGGGGGCGAGGGCGGCGGCGAGCGAGCCCGCGCGGCCCTGGGCGTGCGCGTCCGCGAGGGCGGCGAAGCGCGCGTCCAGTGCCGCGAGCGACGAGGGGTTCGAGGAGGTCGCCATGGCCTCAGCCCCGCGCGATGTCGGCGTTGGAGAAGGCCGGATGGCCGGTGACCTCCCTGTCGATCAGCAGGAACTCGGGCAGGGACACCTGCTGCCGCTCCTTGTCGAGCTGGACCTCGAGGATGCGGCAGGCGCGGCTCGCGGGCTCGCGGATGATGTCGAGCTCGAACAGCCGCCCCCGCCAGTCGAAGAGCCATCTCTCCTTGACGACCGGCTGCCGGCCCGGATCTCCCCGCCGGCGGAGCCGCGCGTACGCCTCGGGGCCGATCTCCCGCTCGTCGATGGTGCGCACCCCTGGTCGCAGCGGGGTGAGCAACGTGTGGAAGAACCGCTCGGTGTCGCCGCAGCGCCAGTGCCGGATCCGCTCCTCCCCGGCCGGGCCCACGCTGAGATAGATCTGCTCCAACTGCACCCGCCGTGCGGCGCTCAGCACGGGATGCCCGGGGTCGGGTGGAGCGGCCAGCAGGAACTTCCGTTCGATCTCCACGGACAACGTGCCCCCCAGGACGTCGTCAAGGATTGCGCCGCCCGCCTCGCGATGAGCCGAGACGGTGAGGATGAGCTCATCGTACCAATCCGGACACGCTCCGTGGGCGGGTTCGCCGGAGTCCGATCGCCCGGCGGTGCCCGGCTGCGTGGGGCGCCGGGGGCGCGCATCATGAGCCCCATGGTGATGACCCATATCTACTTCGAGGGCGGTGCGCGCAACGGCACGACGGTGATGTGGAACCTGGAGCCGGGCGCGGACGTCTACGACGACAACATCTTCCGGCCGCCCGAGCTGTACCGGCGGACGCATCGGGCGAAGGTCATCGGCGGTATCGAGTACGCGGTCTTCCGCTACGACCCCACCACCACCCGGCTGCCGGGCGCGGGTACGCCGGGAACGGGTGCGTCGAGCGGTGCGCACAGGCCCGGCGGAGCGCCGAGGTGAGCCGGGCTGCCGCCGAGCGAGGGCACCGCCTGACGGGGCGGGCCGACCGGGCGGGTGCATGCCGCCGTGTCCCGGGCGTCCCCCGCGGCCATACCCCGCCCTACCCGGGCCGGAACCGCCGCCGTCGGGCGCCGCGGGGTTCCGGAAGCCGCCCGGCGGGCAGCCTGATCAGCGTGGACGCCTATGAGTGTGATCGAACGACGATGGCAGTGGTCGCCACCGCGCTCGCCGACGACGGAGAGGCCGCCGTAACCCTGCTCGCGCCGCTCGAAGCGCGCGACGTGTGCCGGGTCGCGGTCCGCCTGGCCGCGATGGCCGCCGACACGCTGCTGGCCGTCGCCGAGGCGGAGGGCGGCGGCCGCGCGGAGGCCCTGGCCCGCTGGCAGGCATGCATCCTCGCCCACGAGGCGCAGCGCGCCGCGCGGGAGGCGGGGCCCGGCCCTGACGGCTGCTGACGGCGGGAGGCGGGACCACGGCGGACCCGGCTCCGACGGTCTGCTGACGCGCCGGCGACGACTCCCCGGTGCGGGCGGCGCGGAACGCCTCCTCCCGGGCCGGGCCGCCGGCACGCCGGCGGACGGCTCCGGGGCCGCGCGGCCGGGCCGGGGCCGGGGCCAGGAGTGGCTCCCGGCCCCGGCACCCGACACCGCGCCCGCTGGCCGCGACCTCGGCCGAGCGATGCCGTCGGACGCCCCGAACCGCGCGGAGGCGCGCGGTGCCGTGATCAGGCGACCAGTTCCCGCAGCAGGTCCTCCATGGTGACGAGCCCGGCCAGCCGGCCGTCCTCGTCGACCACGGCCGCCAGATGGGTGCGGCTCTTCCGCATCGCGGTGAGCACGTCGTCCAGCGGTGTCGTCGCCCGCGCCCGCGCGATGCGGCGCAGCTGGCGGAGGGTGAACGGGACGTCGCGCGGGCGGGCGTCGAGGGCGTCCTTCACATGCAGATAGCCCAGGATGCGGCCGGCGTCGTCGACGACGGGGAAGCGGGAGAAGCCGTGCTTCGCGGTCAGCTGCTCCAGCCCCTCCGGAGTCACCCCCAGCGGCGCGGAGACCACGCGCTCCACGGGCAGCACCACGTCCCGCACCGGTCGGCGGCCCAGCTCCAGGGCGTCCCGCAGCCGCCCGGTGGCACGGTCGTCCAGCAGTCCGGCCGCACTGGAGTCCGCGACCACCCGGGCCAGCTGGTCGTCGGAGTAGGTCGCCGATACCTCGTCCTTGGGTTCGACGCGCAGCAGCTTCAGGATGCTGTTGGCGAAGGCGTTGACCGTGAAGATCACCGGACGCAGCGCCCGGGCCAGCGCGACCAGCGGGGGGCCCAGCACCAGCGCGGTGCGCACCGGCTCGGCCAGCGCCACGTTCTTGGGCACCATCTCGCCGAAGAGCATGTGCAGATAGGTGGCCAGAGACAGCGCGATCACGAACGAGACGGGGTGGATCAGCCCGTCCGGCAGCCCCACCGCGTGGAAGACGGGCTCCAGCAGATGCGCCATGGCGGGCTCGGCGACGATACCCAGCACCAGCGTGCACAGCGTGATGCCGAGCTGGGCCGCCGCCAACACCGCGGAGACGTGCTTCATGCCCCACAGCACGCTGTACGCCCGGCGCTCGCCACGCTCCGCGTGCGGCTCGATCTGGCTGCGCCGCACCGAGACCAGTGCGAACTCCGCGCCCACGAAGAACGCGTTGACGACCAGGGTGAGCAGACCGATCAGCAGTTGCAGCAGCGTCATCGTCCGGCCTCCCCCTCATGCCCCTCGCCCCGCGGGTCGTGTCCCGCGCGGTCGCGGCGCTCGGTCCGCGCCTCGCGCCTGCCCCGACGCGAGCGGCGCTCGTAACCGGCCATGTCCTCGTGCTCCCGGCCCGTGGACGGGTGCGGGCCACGCAGCCGGACCCCGGCGGCACGGCGGCCGGAGGCGTCCAGCACCTCGATCCGCCAGCCGGCCACCTCCAGGATGTCCCCGACGGCCGGTATGCGGCCGAGCTCGGTGGCGATGAGGCCGGCGAGGGTCTCGTACGGGCCCTCCGGGGCGCGCAGGCCGATCGCCTCCAGCTGGTCGGTACGGGCCGCGCCGTCGGCGTCGTACAGCCGGCACCCGCCCCGGTCGGTGCCGGCCGGGGCCAGGTCCGGGGTCTCGTGCGGGTCGTGCTCGTCCCGCACCTCGCCGACGACCTCCTCGACGATGTCCTCCAGCGTCACCACGCCCGCCGTGCCGCCGTACTCGTCGATGACGACGGCCATGTTGCGCTTGGCGGACAGCTGGTCCAGCAGCCGGTCCACGGTCAGCGAGGCGGGCACCAGCAGCGGTTCGCGCAGCAGCTCGGTGACCGGGTACCGCGGGCGCCGCTCGGCCGGCACGGCGAGCACGTCCTTGATGTGCGCCACGCCGATGACGGTGTCCAGGCTGCTGCGGTAGACGGGGAAGCGGGACAGGCCGGTGGCGCGGGTGGCGTTGGCGACGTCCTCGGCGGTGGTCTGCGCCTCCAGCGCCACGACCTGCACGCGCGGGGTCATCACGTTCGAGGCCGTCAGCTCGCTGAGCCCCAGGGTGCGGACGAACAGCTCGGCGGTGTCCGCCTCCAGCGCGCCCTCCTTGGCCGAGTGCCGCGCGAGCGCGACCAGCTCCTGCGGCCCCCGCGCGGAGGCCAGCTCCTCGGTGGGCTCCAGGCCCATCCTGGTGACGGTGCGGTTGGCGGTGTTGTTCAGGTGCCGGATCAGTGGGCGGAAGGCGGCGCTGAAGGCGCGCTGGGCGCCCGCCACCCGCTTGGCGACCGGCAGCGGCCGGGAGATCGCCCAGTTCTTGGGCACCAGCTCACCCACGACCATGAGGACCACGGTGGAGACGACGGTGCCCAGCACCAGGGCGACGGAGGAGGCGGTGGACTCCGGCAGGCCCAGCGCCCGCACCGGCCCGGTGAGCAGGGTGGCGATCGACGGCTTGGAGATCATGCCGATGATCAGGCCGGTGACGGTGATGCCGAGCTGGGCGCCGGACAGCTGGAAGGTCAGCCCGCGCGCCGCGCGCAGGGCGCTGTCCGCGCCGCGCTCGCCGCGCTCCGCGGCGCGCTCGAGGTCCGCGCGGTCGACGGTGGTCAGCGAGAACTCCGCCGCGACGAAGACGGCACAGGCGAGCGTCAGCAGCAGGGCGACCGCCAGGAGGATCAGCTCGGTCATCGGTTCTCCTGCGTCCCATGGTCGGACAGGGAGGGAGGGAACGCGCGATGTCGACCAGGTCGACTACTGGGAGGCTCGCCCATGGGCGGACGCTCACACCTTTCACCACACTCGGCGCGGCGGCTCTCGCCGCGCCCACCACGTCGGCCCGGTGGCCGCGTGAACCCTCATGGTAAAGGATCGGCAAAATGGCACCGTCGGAGAGTGATCACACCTCCGGTCGGGTCGGCAGGGGCTTGACCCAGCGGCTCCACTGCGGCTCCGGCTCGTACCCCGCCGCGCGCCAGGCGTGCCGCGCCGTCTCGTTGCGGTCCAGCACCATCGCGTCCCCGCGCCGCCCGCCCAGCGCGACGAAGCGCTCCTCGGCCGCCCGGAGCAGCGCGGAGGCCACTCCCCGCCGCCGGTGGTCGGGGGAGACGGCGAGCCGGTAGAGATGGCAGCGCCAGCCGTCGAAACCGGCGATGACCGTCCCGGCCAGTTCCTCGCCGCGCAGCGCCAGCAGCAGCGAGCCGGGGTCGCGGGCCAGCAGCCGGGCGACCCCGTCCCGGTCGTCGCTGATGCTCCTGCCCTCGGCTGCCCGCTTCCAGAAGGCGAGGACGTCGTCGAGGTCCGCCCGCACCGCCGCCCGTATCCGTAGTTCGTTCACGGTGTCATCCCACCACCGCGCACGCCGCGCGGTCGACGGGATAACCGGGCCTCGACGGGAGGCCTCGCGCCCGCCCGGCGGCCCGGGGCGCGCCCAGGCCGCGTCCCGTCGGGCCGGCGCCGTCCCCCCGGTTCACTCCCCGCGCAGCTCCTCGATCACCTCGGCGAAGGGCTCCATGAAGGGGTCCAGTACCACGAAGTACGAGAAGCCGTACCGCTCGCGGTGGGCGCGCAGCTGCTCGGCCATCTCCTTGACGCTGCCGACCAGCACCGCGGGGTGGTCCAGCAGCTCGTCCTCGGTGAGCACGGGCACGAGCGTCGGTCCGGGCGGGGCGTATGAGCGCACTGCGGCGCGGCGGTCGTCGGTGATCTCGACCATCTGCACCAGGTAGTTCAGTTCGGCCGGCGTGGTGCGGCCGACCTCGGAGGCGAAGCGGTGGTAGGCCGCCACGCGCGCCTGGAGGGTGTGCGGGCCGGCCAGGCGGAGGGTGCCGGCGGGCTCGCCGGGCGCCTGCTCGGCTCCGGTGAAGGCGACGACGTCGGCGTGGCGCGCGGCCAGCCGCAGCAGCCGGTCGCCGTTGCCGCCGAGGGCCAGCGGCGGGCGCGGGGTCTGGGCGGGGCGCGGCCGGTGTTCGGGGTCGCGCAGCAGCCGGTCCACCTCGGTGACGACGTGCTCCAGGTGGTCCACGCGCTCGCGCGGGGAGCCGAAGGGCAGTCCGGCGGTGTCGTGCTCGGCCTTGACGTACCCGGTGCCCAGTCCGAGCTCCAGCCGCCCGTCGGTGAGCGCGTCCGTGTCGGCGACCTCGCGGGCCAGCAGCGCCGGGTTCCAGAACCCCGCGTTGAGGACGAAGGTGCCCAGCCGGGGTCGTTCGGTCGCCTCGCCCGCGGCGACCAGGGCGGGGAACGGCGCGGGCATGCCCAGGTGGTCGGGGACCAGCAGCACGTCGTACCCGAGCCGCTCGGCCCGGCGGCACTTCTCGCGCCAGGCCGCGCGCGGCGCCGGGCTGATCATGACGACTCCGAAGCGGAACGGCCGTAACATGCGTCCTCCTTGGGTCCGGGCCATGGTCATCGCTCTCGCGAACGTAGCGGAGTTGGACTCCGGTTTCCGCGTCAAACCGGCCAATCACCAGCCGTTCGAGTCGTACGCGAGGCCCGCGTCGGATTCCGTACCCGGATTCCGTACCCGGAGTCCCCCGGCCGTCCCGCTCCGCCGGAGGTGTGATCCGTCACTCGTGGGCGATGGCGGAGAGCATGTTCATACGGGATGCGCGCAGCGCCGGGAGCAGCGCCGCGACCAGGCCGATGACGATCGAACCGATGAGCACGGCGACCACCGTCGGCCAGGGGATGGCCAGGGCTTTCATGCCCTCCAGGGCCAGCACGTGCTGCATCACCACGCCCCAGGCCAGTCCGAGGCCCAACCCCAGCACCGCGCCGAAGACCGCGATGATCACCGACTCCAGCCGGATCATCCGGCGCGTCTGGAGCCGGGACAGCCCGATCGCGCGGAGCAGCCCGATCTCCCGGGTGCGCTCGATCACCGAGAGGGCGAGCGTGTTGACCACACCCAGCACCGCGATGATGATCGCCAGGCCGAGCAGCGCGTAGACGAGGTAGAGCAACACCGCGATCTGATCGTGGATCAGCTCCTTGTAATCCGCCTGGTTGCGGACCTTCATCTGGGGGAAGGGCTCCAGCCTCCGCTCCAGGTCGTGCCGCAGCCGCTCGACGTCGGTCCCGGGGGCGGCGTTGACGTACAGCCCCGAGTCCTGGCTGCCGGGCAGGTACTTCGCGGCCGTGGCCAGGCCCATCACGATGCCGCCCTCGGCCCCGAAGCCGTTGCCCGACTCCGACGCGGCCAGCGCGCCGACCGTGAGCGTGACGGTCCGGCGGTCGCTGAACGCGACCCGGATCCGGTCGCCCACCTCGATCCCGTGGTCCCGCGCGAACTTGCGTTCCATGCCGATCCGGCCGGGCCCCATGGCCGACGCGGTGTTCCCCGCGGCGTAGTCGAGCGAGACCACCTCGTCGAACCCCCGGTCGAAGGCGACGCCGGTGGTGGTGACGCTCTTCCCGTCCGGCAGTGCGAGCTTGAGCGGGACATAGCGCTGGCGCACGAACGTGCCGATGCCCGGCGTGGCGCGCACCCGGTCGGTGACCTCCCGCGGGAACGGGCCGAAGGTGGTGCTCTGCGCCACCAGGTCGGCCCCCAGCGTCTTGTCGATCTGCTGGTCGAAGGAACGATTCATCGAGGTGCCCGCCACCGCCATTCCGGTGACCAGCGCCAACCCCACCATCAGCGCGGCGGCCGTCGCGCCGGTGCGTCGCGGATTGCGCAGCGCGTTGCGCTGGCTCAGCCGCCCCACCGGGCCGTACAGCCGCGGGAAGACGCCGCCCAGCACCCGCACCAGCGGCCGGACCAGCAGCGGGCCGGCGATCACCATCGCGACCAGGGTCAGCGCCACGCCGGCGCCCAGCAGCGCGGCCGCGCTCTGGGTCCGCCCGCTGGCCATGCACGCTCCCAGCGCCGCCCCGCCCGCCACCCCGGCCAGCAGCCCGGCCACCGCGCGGACGCGCAGCGGCCGGCCCACCCCCGCGACCTCCACATCGGCCAGCGCCGCCATCGGCGAGACCCGCGCGGCGCGCCGCGACGGCAGATACGCGGCCACGAAGGTCACCCCGAGACCCACCGCGTACGCGATCACCGGGGTGCTCCAGCGGATCGCCGGGTCCGCCGCGTCCAGGTTCATCCCCAGCAGCCCCAGCAGCCGGATCAGCGCGATCGCCAGCCCGATCCCGGCCGCGAGCCCCAGCGTGGCGCCGACCACCCCGAGCAGCAGCGCCTCGATCAGCACCGACCGGCGCACCTGGCGGCGTTCGGCGCCCAGCGCCCGCAGCAGGCCCAGCTCCCTGGTGCGCTGCGCGATCAGCATCGAGAAGGTGTTGACGATCAGGAAGGTGCCCACCAGCACGGCCACCCCGGCGAAGCCCAGCATCACGTACTTGACGATGTCCAGGAACCGGCCGAACCGCTCCGCGTCGGACTGCGCCTGCTCCGCGCCGGTCCGCAGGTCGTATCGGTCCCCGTCGCCGAGGGCCTCGGCGATCCTCCGCTTGAGCTCGGCGTCCGAGACGCCGGGGGCCGCCTGGGTCTCGATGGAGGTGGCGGCGTCCGCGCTGCCCAGCAGCCTGCGCTGCGCCGTCTGCGGGTCAAGGAAGACCAGCGCCGCGCCGGGGTTGGTGCCGGTGAAGGTGGCGATGCCCACGATCCGCACCGGAAAGGCCCCGGGGCCGGCGAGGACCCGCAGCCGGTCGCCGATCCCCAGCCCGGTGCGCTCGGCGGTGTCCGCGTCGATCAGCGCCTGCCCGTCGCCGCGCGGGGCGTGCCCCTCGGTCAGCCGCACCGGGCTGCGGTCGGTGGGGTACCAGTCGCTGGCGAGGGTGGGCGCGTTGGCATGGGCGCCGATCTCCCGGTTGCGACGGTCGACGACGGTGATCCGCTCGGCGGTCACATCGATATGGGCCGTGGCGACGCCGTCCACCTTCGCCACGCGGTCCACCAGCGAGGCCGGGAGGGTGGCGATCCGACCGGTGCCGTAGCCCTCGTTCTCCGCGAACTCCGACCTCGGCTCGATCGACACGTCCGAGGAGGTCGAGGCGAACAGTCGGTCGAAGGTGCGGTTGACGGTGTCGGAGAAGATCAGACTTCCGGCGACGAAGGCCACCGACAGCAGCACCGCCAGCGCCGACAGCAGCAGCCGGCCCTTGTGGGCGATGAAGCCGCGCAGCGTGGCCCGGAGCATGGCCGCGCTCAGCCTCTGCCGTCAGGGTCGAGGTCGGGGTCGAACGCGCCGCGGCGGGCGTCGCCGGTGGACGCGCCGGGGTCGGCGTCGTACGGCCCGGGGCCGGTGCCGGGCGCCGGGCCGCTCGGGGTGCCGTCCGCCGGCGCGTAGCGGCCGGTGAACAGCCGCAGGCGCTCCAGCACGGCCTCGGCCGTCGGGTTCGGCATCTGGTCCACGATGCGGCCGTCACCGAGGAAGAGCACCAGGTCCGCGTGGGCCGCGGCGCTCGGGTCGTGGGTCACCATGACCACGGTCTGGCCCAGCTCGTCCACCGCCTCCCGTAGGAAGCGCAGCACATCGAGGCCGGAGCGCGAGTCGAGGTTCCCGGTGGGCTCGTCCGCGAAGATCAGCTCGGGGCGGGAGGCGAGCGCGCGGGCACAGGCGACGCGCTGCTGCTGGCCGCCGGAGAGCTGGCTGGGCCGGTGCCCCAGCCGGTCCCGCAGCCCGAGGGTGTCGATGACCTTGTCCAGCCAGCGTGGATCGGGCCTGCGGCCCGCGATGTCCATCGGCAGCGTGATGTTCTCGGCCGCGGTGAGGGTGGGCAGCAGGTTGAACGCCTGGAAGACGAAGCCCACCCGGTCCCGGCGCAGCCGCGTCAGCTCCCGGTCGTTCAGCCCGGTGATCTCGGTGTCGCCCAGCCAGACCCGGCCCGAGGAGACCGTGTCCAGCCCCGCCAGGCAGTGCATCAGCGTGGACTTGCCCGAGCCGGACGGGCCCATCACCGCGGTGAACCGGCCCCGCGCGATCTCCACGTCCACCGCGTCCAGCGCCACCACGGCCGTCTCACCGCTGCCGTACGCCTTGGTCAGGGCCGTGGCGCGGGCGGCGGTGCCCGACCGACGCGCCCTGCCCTCCTCCGCTGTGGACACCACGCCTCCCCGTGTCGATGAGCGTGTATGTGCCGAGACTAGGCGCGGGTACGCCCGACCGGCCACCGTTGTGCACCGCCCATCGACGACGGCGCCCGCGCGGAGCCGGCGCGCCTCCACGGGCGACGCCCACCGAGGGCATACGGGTGAACCGCCGCCGCCGGCCGGCTCTTGCCGGTGCTAGCGCTTCGGCGCTAGCTTCGAGGCATGGCGAAGACACAGCTGAACGTCCGGGTGGACGAGGCCACCGCGGAGGCCGCGCGGGAGCGCGCGCTCCAGCGCGGCGTGAGCATGAACCGCTACATCGAAGAGCTGGTCCGCAAGGACGCCGGCGAGGCGGGACAGACCTTCGTGGAGGCCGCCGCCGACTTTATGGAGCAGTACCGCACGGTGTTCGCGGAGGAGTTCGGGCGGCAGGGCGACGACCGCCCTTGAACCTGCGGATCGACCTCGCCTGGCTACTCATGATCGCGGAGCGCCACACCCCCGGCGACCCCGCGGTCACCGACTACGGCGCCCTCGTCGCCGCCGTGAGTCGGCACGAGGCGGAGATCTTCGGCACGCCCATCTACGGCGACCCCCAGACCCGCGCCGCCGCACTGCTGCAACTCCTGCTGCTGGTCCCCGCCCTGGAGCGGTCCAACGCGCTCTTCGCCTGCGCCGTCGCCTACGGCTACCTCGTCGCCAGCGGCGTGAGGGTCACCGCCACCCCCGAACGCGTCCGCGACCTCGCCCGGCTGGTCCGGGACGGCGCGGTCGACGTGCGGCTGATCGCGGCCGAACTGCGCTCCTGGAGCCGCTGAGCGCTCTGCGAGAAGTGTCGTAACGGGCCGTCGTTCGCCTGCGGGCCCGTTGTGGCTGGTCGCGCCCGCGCGGCGGAGCCGCACACGTCACGGCCCCGCGCCCCTTCAGGGCGCTGCCGAACCGCAGCCGTGTTCACCAGATCCGCTCAGGCGGCGCCCTCCTCCGCGGCGCGTCGCCCGGCCGGGCCGTCGTGGTGGTCCGGAGCGAGGTGGTCGCCGGGAGCGATCTGATCTCCGGGCCGTCGTGGTCGTCCCGACCGCTAGGGGCATCCGGACCGATGTGCCACCCCGAGCACGCACGGGGACGAGGGCAGCGTCAACCGGCCCGGCGGGACCCGCAGCCGTCGATGGCCGGTCACCTCGAAGCCGGCCGCCTCGATGAGCGTCAGCGGCTCCCGCGCCGTGTGGCAGCCGCCGAACAGCAGCGGCCAGACCGTACGGTCCAGGGCGCGCTGGGTCAGCGCCAGCGCCCGGCCTTCCGCCCGTCCGTGTTCGAAGAAGCGCAGCTCGCCGCCGGGACGCAGCACCCGCAGCAGCTCGGCGAGGGCGCGCCCGGGGTCCCGAACGGAGCACAGCACCAGTGAGACGACGGCGGCGTCGAACGCCTCGCTCTTGACCGGCAGCGCCTCCGCCGTGCCCGGCACCACGTCCACCGGCACCTGGGCCCGCACTCCGGCCTGGACGGCCAGGTGACGCAGATGCCGCTCGGGCTCGATGGCGACCACCTCGGAGACCGTGCCGGGGTAGTGCGGGAAGTTCAGCCCGGAGCCGGCGCCGATCTCGATCACCCGCCCGGACAGCCCGGCCAGCAGCTCCCGCCGCACCTCGGCCACCCCGGCGCGCTGGTCCGCGAGCGCGCCGACTCTCGCGTAGCAGCGGGCGAAGAGCGGGTGGTGGACGGCGTCACGCGGGGGTTTGCGGCTGAGCACGGGCATCGAGGTACCCCTTCCCGACGGCTGCGGTTACCGCGATTGTGCCCCCGTGGCGGGTGGTTGAGCCCTGGCGGCTCGACCCCGTCCGCCCACAGGGCGTGCCGTGCCGCCGCCCCGGGTCCGGCTCAGCGATGGTCGGCCGCGAACCGTGCCGCGTCCCAGGTGCCGGCCAGCTCCGGGGCCAGCCAACCGCTCGCGGCGGCGCGGAACTCGGCGGGCGACAGCGTCCCGGCGCCCTCGGGGACCGCGCCCAGCAGCGGGGCGCCGGTGACCTCGGGGAAGTCGGCGAGGTTGCAGCGGTCGGCCAGGCCGGGGGAGTCCGGCCAGCTGCCGACGACCAGGCCGCGGCAGGTGAGCCCGCGCGACCTGAGCGCCTCCGCCGTCAGCTCGGCGATGTTGAGCGTGCCCAGGCCCGCCTGGGCGACGACCAGCACCGGCGCGTCCAGCAGCCCGGCCACGTCCGCGAGAGTGGCGCCGGCATCGTCCATCCGCACCAGCAGCCCGCCCGCGCCCTCGACCAGCACCAGATCGTGGTCGGCGGCGAGCTCCCGCGCCGCGCGCTCCACCTCGCGGGGCCGCACCGGGGTCAGCCCGGCCCGCCGGGCCGCCGTGTTCGGGGCCAGCGGCTCCGGGAACCGGGCCAGCTCCCGGCCGGTGACCGGCCCGGCAAGCCGCGCCACCTCGGCCACGTCGCCCGGCTCGCCCTCGGCGACCCCGGTCTGAGCGGGCTTGAGCACGGCCACCGAGCGGCCCCGCGCCAGCGCCGCCGCGGCCAGCGCCGCGGTCACCACGGTCTTGCCGACCTCGGTGTTCGTCCCGGTGACGACCAGTATCGACATGTCGCTCTTCGCCTTCTCTTCCGTGGCTTTCGTCCGCCGACCGCGGTGCGTCGTCAGGCCGCCGCGGCCGCGGCGGCCGCCGCGCGTACCGCCGTGCAGATCCGCGCCAGATCCTCGTCGTCGGTCACGAACGGCGGCATCGTGTAGAGCAGATCGCGGAACGGCCGCAGCCACACGCCCTCGCGGAACGCCGCTCGCGACGCCGCCGCCATGGCCGCCGTGTCGAGGGGCCGGTCCAGCTGCACCACGCCGATGGCGCCCAACACCCGTACGTCCCGGACCCCGGGCAGCTCCAGCGCCGGGGCCAGCCCCTCCCGCAGCCCGGCCTCGATGCGCTTGACCTCGCCCGCCCAGTCCTGGGACAGCAGCAGGTCGAGGGAGGCGTTGGCCACCGCGGCGGCCAGCGGGTTGCCCATGAAGGTCGGCCCGTGGGCCAGCACGGGCACCTCGCCCCGCGAGATCCCCTCCGCCACCCGCTCGGTGCACAGCGTGGCCGCCATGGTCAGATACCCGCCGGTGAGCGCCTTGCCCAGGCACATCACGTCGGGGGAGACCCCGGCGTGGTCCGCGGCGAAGAGCGCGCCGGTGCGCCCGAAGCCGGTGGCGATCTCGTCGAACACCAGCAGCACGTCGTGCTCGTCGCACGCCGCCCGCAGCGCCCGCAGATAGCCGGGGGAGTGGAAGCGCATGCCGCCGGCGTTCTGCACCACCGGCTCCACGATCACCGCGGCCAGCTCGTCGGCGTGTCGGGCTATCAGTTCCCGCAGGTGCGCCACGTACGCCGGGTCGGGTTCGGCGTCGAAGCCGGTCGGCGGCGCGTCCGCGAAGATGTGCCGGGGCAGCGCCCCGGACCACAGGTCGTGCATGCCGCCGTCCGGGTCGCACAGCGCCATCGGCTGCCAGGTGTCGCCGTGGTAGCCGGCGCGCCAGGTCAGCATGCGCTGCTTGCCCGGTCGGCCCAGCGATCGCCAGTACTGGAGGCACATCTTCAACCCGACCTCCACCGACACCGAGCCGGAGTCGGACAGGAAGACGTGCCGCAGCGGCTCGGGGGTGATCTCCACCAGTCGGGTGGCGAGCCGGACGGCGGGCTCATGGGTGAGCCCGCCGAACATCACATGGCTCATCCTGTCCAACTGGCCGTGCGCCGCCTCGTTGAGCACCGGGTGGTTGTAGCCGTGCAGGGCCGACCACCACGAGGACATCCCGTCGACGAGCTCGTGGTGGCCCTCCACCGGTTCGGCGAGCCGCAGCCGGACGCCGGCCGCGGACTCCACGACCAGCGGGTCCTGACGTCCCGGCATCGGGCCGTAGGGGTGCCAGACGTGCTGCCGGTCCAGGGCGAGCAGTTCGCTGGTGGTGAGCGGCTCAGGCATTGGGCGCCACGTCCGTGCCGGCGCCGCGGCGACGGACGGCGACCAGGTCCGTACGGGCCCGACCCGGGTCGGCCTGGGACGGTGCCACGTCCGCACCGCCGCCGCACGGCCCACAGCCGCCGGTCTCCTCGTGCCCGCCGCGGCCGCTCGACTCGTGGCTCCCGCAGCCGCCTCCGGCGTGCGAGCCGCAGCCGCCCGCGGCGGCCGCGAGCGCGTCGGCGCGGTGCGCGGGCAGCGTGGTGGTGTCGGCGCCCTCCACCTCGAAGCCGGCGTCAGCGATCATCGCCAGGTCGTCCTTGCCGGCCTGGCCCTCGCTGGTGAGGTAGTCGCCGAGGAAGATCGAGTTGGCCAGGTGGAGCGCCAGCGGCTGCATCGACCGCAGATGGACCTCGCGCCCGCCGGCCAGCCGCACCTCCACGTCCGGGCAGACGAACCGCACCATGGCCAGGATGCGCAGGCAGCGCTGCGGGGTGAGGTTCCACTCCTTGGCCAGCGGGGTGCCCTCGAACGGGATGAGGAAGTTCACCGGCACCGAGTCCGGGTCCAGCTCGCGCAGCGAGAAGACCACGTCGACCAGGTCCTCGTCCGTCTCGCCCATGCCCGCGATCAGTCCGGAGCAGGCCGACATGCCCGCGGCCTGGGCCTGCCGCACCGTGGAGACGCGGTCCGCGTAGGTGTGGGTGGTGGTGATGTCCCCGTATGTCGCCTCTGAGGTGTTGAGGTTGTGGTTGTACGCGTCCGCGCCCGCGTCGCGCAGCCGCTCCGCCTGCCCCTCGGACAGCAGTCCGAGGCAGGCGCAGACCTCGATCTCCTCGTTCTCCTCCTTGATGGCGGCGATGGTCTTCGAGACCCGCTCCACGTCCCGGTCGGTCGGGCCGCGTCCGCTCGCCACCAGGCACACCCGCTTGGCGCCCCCGGCGACCCCCGCCTTCGCCGCGGCCGCAGCCTCGTCGGCCTTGAGCCAGGTGTACTTGAGGATCTCGGCCTTGGAGCCGAGCCGCTGGGAGCAGTACGAGCAGTCCTCGGGGCACAGCCCGGACTTGAGGTTCACCAGATAGTTGAGCTTCACCCGACGTCCGAACCAGGCGCGGCGCACCTTGCCGGCCGCCGCCACCACGTCGAGCAGGTCGTCGTCGGACGTCGCCAGCACGGCGAGTGCCTCTTCGCGGGTCGGCGACTCGCGCCGCAGTCCCTTGTCCACCAGGGTGTTCAGCAGGTCCATGGCGATGATCCTGTCCTACGGCACCGCCTACGGCCAAGGTAGACATCGCACAACTCGGTCCGTTCGAGGTGTGTGTATTGCCACACCCTGCCCACGCGCCGTCACCGCTACGTTCTATGGACTGCATACAACAGCGGCCCCTGGCCCGCGGCGCACGGAAGGCGAAGGACGGCCGATGCCCCAGCACCCTCACCCGGACCCGTTCGGCTGGCTCGACGCGGAGCGAGAGCGCCGCCACCGCGCGGGGCTGGTCCGGGCGGTGCGCCCCCGCCCGGCCGACTCCCCGCTGCTGGACCTGGCGAGCAACGACTACCTCGGGCTCGCCCGCCATCCGGAGGTCACCGCGGCCGCCGGGGCGGCGGCCGGCCGCTGGGGCGCCGGAGCGACCGGCTCCCGGCTGGTCACCGGCTCCACCGAGCTGCACGCGGAGCTGGAGGCGGAACTCGCCGACTTCTGCGGCTTCGAGGCGGCGCTGGTGCTGTCCTCCGGCTACGCCGCCAACCTGGCCGCGGTCACGGCGCTGAGCGGGCCCGCGGTGTCCGCCCCCGACGGGCCCGGCGCGCTCATCGTCTCCGACGCGGGCAACCACGCCTCGCTCATCGACGGCTGCCGGCTCGCCCGCGCCCGCACCGAGGTCGCCCCGCACGCCGACCCCGAGGCCGTCGGCAAGGTGCTGGCCGGACACGACGGCACGGCGCTGGTCGTCACCGACTCGGTGTTCTCCGTCGACGGCGACGCCGCCCCGCTGGCCGCGCTCGCCGACGCCTGCCGGGTCGGGGGAGCGGCGCTGCTGGTGGACGACGCGCACGGCCTCGGCGTGCTGGGTGAGGGCGGGCGCGGCGCCCTGTGCGCGGCCGGACTGGCCGGCGCGCCGGATGTGGTCGCCACCGTCACCCTGTCCAAGTCGCTGGGCAGTCAGGGCGGTGCGGTCCTCGGGCCGGCGCGGGTCATCGAGCACCTGGTCAACGCCGCCCGTACGTTCATCTTCGACACCGGGCTCAACCCGGCGGCCGCCGGGGCGGCCCTGGCGAGCCTGCGGCTGCTCCGCCGCGAGCCGGAGCGCGCGGCCCGCGCCCGCGCGGTGGCGGCGGCGCTGCACCGGGGCCTGACCGAGGCGGGTCTCGCCGCGGTCAGACCGGACGCCTCGGTGGTCTCGGTCCGTGCGCCGGGTCCGGAGCAGGCGGTGCGCTGGGCGGCCGACTGCCGGACGGCGGGGCTGGTGGTCGGGTGTTTCCGCCCGCCGTCGGTGCCGGACGGCATCTCCCGGCTGCGGCTGACGGCGCGTGCGGACCTGACGGACGCGCAGGTGGCGGAGGCCGTCGCGGTGGTCGTGGCCCACGCGCCGGCCGGCTGAGGGCTCAGCGCGCCGCGGGGCCCGCCGGCCTGTTCAGTCCGGTGAGGAAGGCGGACCAGGCGGATGGCGAGAATTCGAGCACGGGACCCGCGGCGCGCTTGGAATCCCGAACGGCGAGCCGACCGGCGACGGTGACGGCCGTCTCGACGCAGTTGTTCATTCCGACGCTGTAACTGCTGCGCCGCCATTGCGCGGCGCCCGGGACCGGACTTTCGGGCCGGTGATTCACGATGGGACATTCAAGGGTCGAACAACGTGCCGCCGAACTCATGGGCGCCCGGCTGATGATCGGCGGACCGGAAGTAATGGACCGGGACAGGGTGGTCATGGTGTCCCCTCACGCTCCTTCGCCGATGGCGGCGATGAAATGCAACGAGTCCTCTTGAGACAGGGCGTTCGCGCGCAGCGTCTCGAATGCGCTGGCGTACATCCGGAGGTCTTCTTTCCGCTCCAGGTAGAGGCTACTCGTCAAATGGTCGAGAACAACCACGTCTAGGTCAGAAATACGCGGAAAAGAGAAGATGATGAAAGGACCGGTGATGCCGATCGGCATTCCCCGGGAGAACGGCAGCACCTGAAGGCGCACCTGCCCCAGCTCTCCCATCGTCAGAAGGTGTTGCAACTGCCCCGCCATCACCTCCCTGTCGCCCACCACGCGCCGCAGCACCGCCTCGTCCAGCACCACGTGCAGCCGTAGCGGTCGGGCGCCGCGCAGCACCGACTGGCGCGCGATCCGCACCTCCACCAGCGCATCCACCTGGGAGGCGGGCAGCTCCGGGAGCGCCGCGCGGGTGACGGCCCGCGCATAGCCCGCGGTCTGCAACAGCCCCGGCACCACCGTCGTCTCCAGGGAGCGGGCCCGTGCCGCCTCCGCCTCCAGGCTGATGAAGTCCCGGTACGCGGGCGGCAGCAGGTCCCGGTACGCGTACCACCAGCCCCGTCGTGAGCCCTCCGGGTCCTCGGCGCCCCCGCCGCACAGCGCCTCCAGCAGTGCCCGCAGCTCGGGGTCGGCAACCCCGTAGACATCCAGCAGCCGCACCACATCGGCCGACTTCGCCCCGCTGTGCCCGGTTTCCAGGCGGCTGATCTTCGACTGGTGCCACCCCACCCGGTGCGCGGCCTCACCGCTCGTCAGTCCGGCCAGATCGCGCAGTCGGCGAAGCTCGGCGCCGAGCTTCCTCCGGCGCACCGCGGGACCGTATCGCATGCGACTCCCTCCGACTCGACCGTCCGCTCCCGACCTCCGACGGCCTCGCCGCCACCCCACCGGGACCGCGTCGAAGCCGATGGGCCAGTGTGGCGGGTAAATACGCTCTTCCGTCGAAGAGTTCACCGCTTCGAGCGACAGATATATGCATATCTTGGTGGATCGCCTACGACACGGCGGCATCGGTGGCACTCTGGCGCATAGAGCCGTCCGAGGCCGGTCTCGGCTTTTCCGACGTCGCCCGTGGACGTGCGACGTGCCGTGGACCGGCCCCGGTGGGAAAGGGACAGGTCGCCATGGCTGACCACCAGGAAGCATCCGTCACTCTGCCGAGCTCCCCCGCCTCGGTCGCCGAGGCCCGAAAATACGTGACGAGCGTGCTGACCGAATGGGGTCTGCCCGCGAGCGCGGAAGCCGCCGAAACGGTGCGGCTGATCGTCTCCGAGCTCGCGACCAACGCCGTCCAGCACACCTCGGGCCAGTCGCCGGTCTTCACCGTCGACGTCCGTCTCGACCGGGACGAGCGGCTGCGCATCGGCGTCACCGACAGCCACCCACGATGGCCCCGGCGACTGCCGGCCACCGTCCAGCAGGACAACGGCCGGGGCATGGTCATCATCCGATGTCTCACCGCGGAGTCCGGTGGCAGTCTCTTCGTCACCCCGACCCCGGAGGGCGGCAAGACCGTGTGGATCGCGATGCCGTGGACCGCGGCGGTGCGCTGAAACCGTTCAGCACCGGGCGCCACGGGCCGCGGAGCGGGCCGCGCGCGTCACCCGCCGGGCCTCGCGGGGCCGGGCGCCGTGGCTCGCGCGTCACCCATCGGCCACGCGCGTCACCCGCCGGGGCTCCCGGGCCCGCGCGCCGCGGCTCGCGGGTCACAGCACCCGCTGCACATTGCCCTCCGTGCCGCGTACCTGCGCCAGTTCGCGGATGCGGTGGAAGACCCGGCCGGCGGCCGGGCTGATCAGGTAGTGCGGCATGTCGCCGCGCTCGATCACCCCGTAGGGGCTGGTCCCCGTCAGATACGCGGAGTAGAGGATCAGCCCGCTGCGGTCGTCCATGTCGACCGTGAGCGCGGAGAAGCCGGGGAAGGCGTCGGTCTGGTAGACCTCCAGACCCTCCGCCTCCGCGCCGTAGCGCTCCTTGAAGCGGCCGAACCGCTCCAACGAGTCCTTGATCTTGCGGGTCATGTCCTCCCGGTGCTGGCGTGCCAGCGTGGTCGCGGTGTCCGAGACCGGGTCCAGCAGGAAGCAGCGGTAGACGCCGCCCCGGCGTAAGAACCCCAGCACGGCGTCGCGGAAGTGGGCCGGGCGCTCGGTGGTGACCAGCCGGCTGGACGAGGCGCGCAGCGCGGTGCCCATGTCGAGCACCTCCGTCGTCGCCGCGTCCAGCAGCCTGGCCTTCTCCCAGGAGCTGGGGCGCTCCGGATAGGCGTGCACCACCGTGCTGTCGGTGAGTCCCCGGGTGGCCAGCCACGCCTTGCGGGCCCCACCGGCGCTGCCGTCGGCGGACAGCAGATAGACCAGCTTGCCCTCGTGGCTGCCGACCGCCTCGAACAGCTCGGCGAACGGCCCCGCCGTGCGGTAGACGTCCTCGGAGACCGCCAGGCAGTCGCGCGGGGTCGCCTTCTCCAGATGCGCCGCCAGATTGATGTCCGGGGAGTGGATGGCCCCGGTCTTCCCCTCCCCGGTGTGCTGGATGGTGCCCTTGTGCACGGCCATCCGCAGATGCAGCTCACCGCGGACGCCGGTCTGGGCGAACTCGTCCCGCAGATGCGGCAGATCCAGAGTCAGCAGGGTGCGCGCCGTCTCCAGCGCCACGTCGCGCGCGACGCTCTCGCTCTCGTCATGGATCGCGAAGAACCCGCCGTCGCCCCGCCACGACCACAGGTCGCTGCGGCTGCACCGGTACTGCGCGGCCAGTTGGGCCATCCGCGACCGCACCCGCTCCCGCAGCAGGTCGAAGGCGCGGGCCGCCTGGTCCCGCGGGTTGGCGAGCACTATCGAGGAGTATCCGGCGGTGTCGATGAAGACGAAGTACACATTGTCGTAGGTCCGGTCGGACTGGAACTGTTCGCTCATCTAAGAGGCCCCCAGCTGTGTCCCGTCGCACACCATGATGCCGTCGACGGCGGGCCACGGCAGGCCATCGCCGAACTCCCGCGCCGCCGCCCGGGCCCGGCGGTCGGGGCCCGCTCCCCGGGGCCGGTCGGCGGCGGGCCCGCTCGCCTGAGGTCAGGACTCGTCCGGCCCGAGCTCGGACACGCCGCGCTCGACACAGAATTCGTTGCCCTCGGGGTCCGTCAGCACGACCCACCCCTTTCCCTCGCCGGTGCGTCGGTCGTCGACGACCCGCGCGCCGAGTCCGACCAGCCGCTCCACCTCGGCGTCGCGGGTCCCCGTGGTCGGCCGGATGTCGAGGTGGACGCGGTTCTTGACGGTCTTGCCCTCCGGCACCTCGATGAACAGCAGGCCGGGGACCGCTGGCTCCGGCGACTCGATCGCCACCGTCTCGGCCCCGGGCCTCGCGCCGTCCTCCAGCGCGTAGCCGGTGAGCTGGGACCAGAAGACCGCCTGGGCGTAGGCATCGTGGGCGTCGACGGTGATGTGGCGAACCGGGTTCTGATACGACATGGGTGTCCCTCAGGGCTGTTGGCCGGTGTTGTCTCACCGGCCAACGTAACCCCGCTCCCCGTAGCCCATACGACGGGTGACGGTGACGGTCAGCGCACCCGCCCGTAGAGGACGCTACGACTCCAGATCCTCTCCTTGCGGACCACCTCGCCGGACTTGGGGGAGTGCCAGACGCGGCCCGTGCCCGCGTAGATGCCCACGTGGTAGACGCGCCCGCCGGAGTGGAAGAAGACCAGGTCGCCGGGTTGCCGGGAGGCGGCGCGCACATGGCGGGTGTGGTTGTACTGCCCGGCCGCGGTGCGCGGCAGCCGCTTGCCGACCTTCCTGAAGGAGTAGTGGGTCAGTCCGGAGCAGTCGAACCGGTATGGCCCGGCGGCCCCGTACTGGTACGGCGAACCCTTCTTCGAGGCGGCGATCTCCAGCGCTCGTGCGGAGGCGCCGAGCGCCTCGGCCTCACCGGTGAATCCGGGTGCGAGCACGCTGCCGCCGACGGCGGCGATGGCGAGTGCCGAGGCGGTTCCGGCCCGGGAGAAGAGAGCGGGGACACGTTTGCGCGCGTTCATGGCGCAGCCCTTCGTCAGCCGCCTGTGAGGGGAGTCCTGTCGGGTTCGGGCAGGCGAAGATGCCCGGCCGCCACGGCGGCTTCACCCCAAGGGGCGGGCCCTGACGACGGGCCGCCCCGATGTGCCTGGGTCCTCCACTCCCGCCGATCCACGGTGTCGACCAGACGCCCGGTGCGGCGGCGGGACTCGGCGTCCGCCCGGACCGCCCCGCCGCGGCGGCGGGGGCTTGTCGTCCCAGGGATCGTCACGCACGACCGCCGCCGATACCGAGACGAAACGGTGTTATGTGAGTCTCATCACGTATGGGCCGTTCGGGTGGACACATGGCTCTTGGTTGGGATCCGGTTTACCGTGCGGATGCCCGTACCAGCGGCGGAGCGTCATCTTCCGGCTCGCGAGTACGCACGGTGCGCAACTTTCCCACCCCGCGGCGGCGTAGCCGGGTGTCCCCCGAACGGCTCAACGGGGCCGGAGGTCGCCGCCCGGCGCGGCGGAGCGCGGGACGGTCGCAGAGTGATCACTTTGGGGGGACGGTCACCCGACCCGTGCGCCGTTCACCGTCCAGCACCCGCAGGGCGCGCGCCAGGGTGTGCGCGTGCAGTCGGTCTTCGCCGCGCTGGTGCATCAGGGTCAGCGCGTCCCTCAGCGCCGCGGACTTGGCGGCCAGGGCCTGCGCCGCGCGCAACGCCGCGTAGGTCTGGTCGCCGCGCGCCGGATTGATCCGGCCCAGCAGGTCCACCACGCCCAGATAGTGGTCGATCAGGTCCGCCTCCGCGCGGGTCAGCGCGGGCAGCGGGGGTAGCTCGGGGATCACGGGCTCACCGCCCCGGGGTCGGAGGAGTGGGGGGCTTACGGCTGGCGGTGATCTGGTCCACCAGGCCGTACGCCACCGCCGCGGGCGCGTCGAAGATCGTGTCGCGCTCGAGGTCCGCCCGGACCCGAGCCGGGTCCTGCCCGGTGTGCCGCGCCAGCATCTCCTCCAGCGTCTCCCGGGTGCGCAGCAGCTCCCGCGCCTGGATGGCCAGGTCCGAGGCCGTGCCCCGCGCCGGCTCGGCGAGCGCCGGCTGGTGGATGAGGATCCGCGCGTGGGGCAGCATCAGCCGCTTGCCCGGCGTGCCGGCGGCCAGCAGTACCGAGGCGGCCGAGGCGGCCTGGCCCAGGCAGGCCGTCTCGATGTCGCAGGAGACGAAGTGCATGGCGTCGTAGATCGCCGTCATCGCGCTGAACGAGCCGCCGGGGGAGTTGATGTAGAGCGAGATGTCCCGGTCGGGGGCGGCGTACTCCAGGTGCATCAGTTGCGCGATCACGTCGTTGGCGCAGGTGTCGTCGATGGGGGTGCCGATGAAGACGATGCGCTCCGAGAGGAGCTTGGAGTAGGGGTCCAGGGTGTGGACGCCCGCGCCGGTGCGCTCGGTGAGCTCGGGCAGGACGTGGCGGGTGGTCGGGGTGGGATGGTCCATGGCTGCGGCACCTCTCATACGGGCCCCCGCGGCCGGGAGGCCGTCTGTAAAAAATGTACAGGACGTACAGGCCGGTATGATGGCGAGCATGGCCTACGAGATTTCGGTGACGCAAGCCCGGGCAGAGCTCGCGGAACTGATCAATCGCGTCGTCTACGGCGGTGAGCGGGTGGTGGTGACGCGCCACGGGCGCCCCCTTGTGGCCCTGGTCTCCGCCGCTGACCTGCAACGACTCGAAGGGGAGGCGGCTGAGGCGGAGGAGCAGGTGATCAGCACCGTCTCGGCCGTGCGTCCGACGGCGTCCGCTCCCCGCGAACGGCGGCGCTTCGGCATCGCCGCGGAACACCGCGGCCCGAACGCCGAGGGGCGTTCGGGCCGGGGAGGGTGAGAGAGGTGGCCGGCGGGGCCGGGCCGGTGCGGCCCGGCCCCCGCGGGCTCAGGAGCTGAGCTTCCAGATGGCGTGCGCGATGGCGTCGCTGTTGGTGTCCAGCGCGGTGGCGTCGATGTTCGCCTTGCCGTCGCAGGACGAGTGGTAGCAGGGGTCGAAGGACTCGCCTGCCTTGCCGCCCCACTTCTTCGCCTGTGCGGTGCTCTTCTCCGCCTCGGCGCCGCTGAAGACGCCGCCGACGCGCACCCCCGCGTCCTTGAACGGGGCGTGGTCGGAGCGGCCGTCGCCCTCGGTCTCCGGCTCCGTGACGATGTTCTTGGCCTGGTACCAGTCGGTGAAGGTCCGCTCCAGCTCCGGATCGTCGTCGTAGACGAAGTAGCCGGGGTTGGGCGAGCCCACCATGTCGAAGTTGAGATAGGCGTCGAGCTTGCCGAGGTCCGTGCGGTTCAGGTTCTCGACGTAGTGCGTCGAGCCGATCATCCCGTCCTCCTCGGCGCCCCACCAGGCGAAGCGCAGGTGCTTGGCGGGCTTGAGGTCGGCCTTGGCGACGGCCAGCGCCACCTCCCAGAGGGCGGCGGAGCCGGAGCCGTTGTCGTTGATGCCGGCGCCGCCGCGCACCGAGTCGAGATGGGCGCCGGCCATCACGACCTGCCCGGCGTCGCCGCCGCCGGGCCAGTCGGCGATCAGGTTGTAGCCCTTGGCCCCGGAGTGGTCGAACTCCTGCACGGTCGTGGTGAATCCGGCCGCGTCCAGTCGGGACTTCAGCAGGTCGACCGATGCCTTGTAGCCGGGGCGGCCGTGGGCGCGGTTGCCGCCGTTGTTGTCGGCGACGGTCTGAAGCTCGCTCAGGTGCGCCTGGACCGCGGCGACGTCGATGTCCGGGGCGGCGGCCCGGGCGCGCGGGGCGGCCGTGTCGGAGGTGGTCGCCTGGGCGCCCCATGCGCCGCCCATGACCAGGGCGGTCAGCGCGGTGCAGGTGCCCGCGGCGAGCGTGGCGTGGCGCCAGGAAGGTATGCGAAACACAGATGGGCTCCGTAGTGATCGTGGGGGGTTGGTGCGGAGCGATGTTGATGCGGACATGAGGATTTCCGGTTTGTTCGCCACTCGTCAAGAGCGAATACCGGACCGGTGGTCCCGGCAACCGGAGACGGCGGATGGCGGAACCGGCGTCTACCTGCGAGATCTCCCTCGGTGACGGCCGTGGAGGGCGAGTGGAATCCGGGACCGGGGAGACCCTTGGGAAGAACATGCGTTCCTGTATACGACTGCTTGACCATCAGCGGAGATCGCGTTAACGCCCCCGAAACGCCACCCAACTAGCCTGCCGGAAAAGGGCGTACGCGGCGGACAGGTGAGGTGGGGCGCGTGCAGTTGACCAGGCACGAACAGGAGCGGTTGCTCGTCCACGTGGCGGCCGACGTGGCCGAGAAGCGGCGCGCCCGCGGCGTACGGCTCAATCACCCGGAGGCGGTCGCGCTCATCACCTCGCACATCCTGGAGGGTGCCCGCGACGGGCGTACGGTGGCCGAGTTGATGGACTCCGGACGCAAGGTGCTCACCCGCGACGAGGTCATGGAGGGCATCCCCGAGATGATCCACGACGTACAGGTCGAGGCCACCTTCCCGGACGGCACCAAGCTCGTGACGGTCCACGAGCCGATCGCCTGACGGAGGGACATCCCGATGATCCCCGGAGAGATCCACTACGCCGAGGGGCCGGTGCGGCTGAACGAGGGTCGGCCCGTCACCCGCCTCACCGTGCTCAACGCGGCCGACCGACCGGTGCAGGTCGGCTCCCACTACCACTTCGCCGAGGCCAACCCCGGGCTCGCCTTCGACCGCGCCGCGGCCCACGGCAGACGGCTGCACATCGCGGCCGGGACCGCGGTGCGCTTCGAGCCGGGCATCCCGGTCGAGGTCGAACTCGTGCCGCTGGCGGGCCTCCGCGTGGTGCCAGGGCTGCGCGGCGAGACCGCGGGCCCCCTCGACGGCCCCTCCGCGCCCGCGCCCGCGGAGGGCGTTTCGGCGGCCGGCGTACGCTCGGCCACGGAGCCGGCGGGGGACACGACGACGGCGGCGGACGCGGCGACGGCAGGGGACACGACGACGGCGGCGGACGCGGCGGCGGATTCGGGCGCGGCGACGGCGGGGGACACGACGACGTCGGCGGACGTGGCGGCGGAGTCGGACGCGGCGGCGGGGCCGGGGACGGCGGTGGACCATGGCTGAGCTCAGCCGCGCCGCCTACGCGGACCTCTTCGGCCCCACGGTCGGCGACCGCGTCCGGCTGGCCGACACCGACCTGTTCGTCGAGATCGAGGAGGACCGCTGCGGCGGACCCGGCCGGGCCGGGGACGAGGCGGTCTTCGGGGGCGGCAAGGTGATCCGCGAGTCGATGGGCCAGTCCCGGGCCGGCCGCGCCGACGGCGCCCCGGACACCGTGATCACCGGCGTCGTGGTGCTGGACCACTGGGGGATCGTCAAGGCCGACGTCGGGCTGCGCGACGGCCGGATCACCGCCCTCGGGAAGGCCGGCAACCCCGACACCATGGACGGCGTCCACCCCGACCTCGTCATCGGCCCCGAGACCGAGGTCATCGCGGGCAACGGCAGCATCCTCACCGCCGGCGCCATCGACGCCCATGTGCACTTCATCTGCCCCCAGCTGGTCGAGGAGGCGCTGGCGGCGGGCATCACCACCCTCGTCGGCGGCGGCACCGGACCCGCCGAGGGCAGCAAGGCGACCACCGTCACCCCCGGCGCCTGGCACCTCGCCCGGATGTTCGAGGCGATGGAGGCGTACCCGGTCAACGTCGGACTGCTCGGCAAGGGCAACACCGTGTCGCGGGAGTCGATGCGCGCCCAGCTGCGCGGCGGCGCCCTCGGCTTCAAGATCCACGAGGACTGGGGCGCCACCCCGGCCGTCATCGACGCCTGTCTGACGGTGTGCGAGGAGAGCGGGGCGCAGCTGGCCATCCACACCGACACGCTCAACGAGGCGGGCTTCGTCGGCGACACCCTCGCCGCCGTCGCCGGGCGCACCCTCCACGCGTACCACACCGAGGGAGCCGGCGGCGGGCACGCGCCGGACATCATCACCGTGGTCTCGCTGCCCCATGTGCTGCCCAGCTCCACCAACCCCACCCGGCCGCACACCGTCAACACCGTCGAGGAGCACCTCGACATGCTGATGGTCTGTCACCACCTCAACGCCGCCGTCCCCGAGGACCTCGCCTTCGCCGAGTCGCGGATCCGCCCGAGCACCATCGCCGCCGAGGACGTGCTGCACGACCTGGGCGCGATCTCGATCATCTCCTCCGACTCCCAAGCGATGGGGAGGATCGGCGAGGTCGTGCTGCGCACCTGGCAGACCGCGCACGCCATGAAGCGGCGGCGCGGCGCGCTGCCCGGCGACGGCGCCGCCGACAACCGCCGGGCGCGGCGCTATGTCGCCAAGTACACCATCAACCCGGCCGTGGCCCAGGGTCTCGACGACGAGATCGGCTCCGTCGAGCCCGGCAAACTCGCCGACCTGGTGCTGTGGGAGCCGGCCTTCTTCGGTGTCAAGCCGCGACTGGTCATCAAGGGCGGGCAGATCGCCTACGCGCAGATGGGCGACGCCAACGCGTCCATCCCCACCCCGCAACCGGTGTTGCCCCGACCGATGTTCGGCGCCGTCGGCCGCGCCCCGGCGAGCAACTCCGTCAACTTCGTGACCCAGGGCGCGCTCGACGACGGGCTCGTGGAGCGACTGGGCCTCGGTAAACGCTTCGCGGCCATCCGCTCCACGCGCGGCGTCACCAAGGCGGACATGCGGGAGAACGACGCCCTGCCGCACGTCGCGGTGGACCCCGACTCCTTCACCGTCACCATCGACGGCGACCCGGTCGAATCCGCACCCGCCGCGGAACTGCCCCTGGCCCAGCGCTACTTCCTGTTCTGACGGCCGGCCATCGATGAACACCCCACCCGAGGCCGCCGGCCGTCCCACGGCGGCGCCGCGCCGCGCCGCGCTGCTGGTGCTGGCGGACGGCCGCTTCCCGGCCGGCGGCCACGCGCACTCCGGCGGTGCCGAGGCGGCGGTCCGAGCGGGCCGCGTCCACGACCCGGCGAGCCTGGAGGAGTTCTGCCGGGGCCGGCTGCACACCGCCGGGCTGACCGCGGCCGGGCTGGCCGCCGCGGCCGCCGCCGGCCTCGACCCGCTGCTGCTGGACGACGCCGCCGACGCGCGCACCCCCAGCCCCGCGCTGCGGGCGACCGCGCGACGGCTGGGCCGACAGATGGCGCGTGCGGTACGGGCGACCTGGCCGTCCCCGGAGCTGGACGCCCTGCTCGCCGCCCGCCCGCGCGGAGCCCACCAGCCCGTGGTGCTCGGGCTCGCCGCGCGGGCGGCGGGCCTGGCCCCGATCGACGCCGCCCACGCGGCGGGGTACGAGTCGGTCAGCGGGCCGGCCACCGCCGTCGTACGGCTGCTGAGCCTGGACCCGTTCGACGCCACCGCGGTCCTCGCCCGGCTCGCCGGCGACCTGGACGCCGTCGCCGCGCGGGCGGCGGAAGCCGCCGAGCGGGCCCGGCACGAGGGCACCGGCGCGCTGCCCGCCGCCTCCGCCCCGCTGCTGGACATCGCCGCCGAGCAACACGCCACCTGGCCCGTACGCCTCTTCGCCTCATGACCCGCGGCCGGCGCGCCGCCGGCCGTGACACCCTCACCCTGGAGCCGTCATGCACCTCGACCACGCCGAGACCTATCCCCACCGGCACACCTACAGCGCCGCCGACCCGCGGCGACAGGACGGCAGCCGGCGCGCGCTGCGGGTGGGCCTGGGCGGCCCCGTGGGCTCCGGCAAGACCGCCACCGTCGCCGCGCTCTGCCGCGCGCTGCGCGACGAACTCCGGATCGCGGTGGTCACCAACGACATCTACACCCGCGAGGACGCGGAGTTCCTGCTGCGCAACGCGGTGCTGCCGCCGGAGCGCATCACGGCGGTGGAGACCGGAGCCTGCCCGCACACGGCCATCCGCGACGACATCTCGGCCAACCTCGAGGCGGTGGAGGAGCTGGAGGACGCCGTCGGCCCGCTCGACCTGGTGTTGGTCGAGTCCGGCGGCGACAACCTCACCGCCACCTTCTCCAAGGGGCTCGTGGACGCCCAGATCTTCGTCATCGACGTCGCGGGCGGCGACGACATCCCCCGCAAGGGCGGTCCCGGCGTCACCACCGCCGACCTGCTCGTGGTCAACAAGACCGATCTGGCTCCGTACGTCGGCTCCGACCTGGAGCGGATGGCCCGCGACGCGCGGGACCAGCGCGGCCCCCTTCCGGTGGCCTTCACCTCGCTGGTCGCCGAGGACGGCGTCAAGCCGATCGCGGACTGGATCCGCGAGCGGCTGGCCGACTGGGCGGCCGCCGCGTGACGACCCTCGCGCCCGGGGCCTCCACACCGCGCGGGAGCACGACCGGCGCGGGCGTGCGGGCCGCCGCCCGGGTGGTCGCCGCGCCCGACGGACGCGGCGGCACCCGGCTGCCGACGCTGGCCGGCCAGGCGCCGTTCGCGCTCCGGCGGACCGGCGCCCGGGGCCGCGAGGCCCGGGTGAGCCTGGTCGGGGCCATGAGCGCGCCGCTGGGCGGCGACCGGCTGGAGCTCGCCGCGACCGTCGAGCCCGGCGCCGCGCTGTGCTTCACCACCACCGCGGCCACGATCGCGCTGCCCGGCCGGGGCCCCGACCCCGCCGGCTACGACACCCGGCTGTCCGTGGGCGACGGCGCTGCGCTACGTTGGCTGCCCGAACCGCTGATCTCCGCCCGAGGCAGCGACCTGCGGCTGACCACCCGGGTCGAACTCGCCCCCACCGCCCGTCTCGTGCTCCGTGAGGAGCAGGTGCTGGGCCGGTCCGGCGAGGAACCGGGGCGGCTGGCCAGCCGGCTGACCGTCCACCACGGGGGGCGTCCCCTGCTCGACCAGGAACTGCGGTACGGTCCCGGGGTGCCCGGCTGGGACGGCGGCGCGGTGCTCGGCGGCCACCGGGCCGTGGGGCAACTGCTCGTCGTCGACCCGGCCTTGACGGACCGGCCGCCCGCCGTCGTGCCGCTCGGGGAGACGGCCGTGGTGACCCCGCTGGCCGGCCCGGCGCTGCTGGTCACCGCGGTCGCGCCGGACGCGCTGGCGCTGCGCGGGCTGCTCAACCAGGCGTTCGAGCTCACAGCTTGGTAAAGAAATCCCTGTTTGACCTGTACTGAGGGATATCGGAGGCGCGAGGATCCTCCTGCAACCACGTGATTTCGTCGCCTTGAGCGGCGCACCATGGAGGGGGAAATCTCCACGTGAGACGTACTGCGATGTTCGGCACGGCCGGCACCGTCGTGACCGGCGTGCTGATAGCGGGGGCGCTGGCCGCCCCCTCGGCGAACGCGAGCGCCGGCACCGCCCAGTCCGTGCCCGGCGGTGCCGCCGAGGCCAAGGGCGTGAAGATCGCCGCTGAGCGGGCCGCCAAGGCGGGCGTCAAGTGGCAGGACTGCCCGGCCGACTGGGCCCTGGAGAAGCCGATCCAGTGTGGCTGGGTGACCGTCCCGCTGGACTACGCCAAGCCCGACGGCCGCAAGATCAAGATCGCCGTCGACCGCGCCCGTGCCACCGGTACGAAGGCGCAGCGCCAGGGCTCGCTCATCTACAACCCGGGCGGCCCCGGCGGCTCCGGCATGCGGTTCCCGAAGCGGGTCACGACCAAGAACCCGCTGTGGACCAAGACCGCCGAGGCCTACGACTTCGTCGGCTTCGACCCGCGCGGTGTCGGCCACTCCACGCCGATCTCCTGCGTCGACCCGCAGGACTTCGTCAAGGCGCCAAAGCTCGACCCGGTGCCGGACAGCGAGGCCGACAAGAGCGTCCAGCGCAAGCTGGCCCGCCAGTACGCGGACGGCTGCAAGAAGCGCAGCGGCTGGATGCTGCCGCACATGACCACGCCGAACACCGCCCGCGACATCGACGTCATCCGCGCCGCGCTCGGTGACAAGAAGCTCAACTACCTCGGCGTCTCCTACGGCACCTACATCGGCGGCGTCTACGCGACGCTGTTCCCGACCCATGTGCGCCGGCTGATCGTCGACAGCGTGGTCAACCCCTCCAAGGAGAAGATCTGGTACCAGGCCAACCTGGACCAGGACGTCGCCTTCGAGATGCGCTGGAACGACTGGAAGAAGTGGCTCGCCAAGAACGACGCCGCCTACCACATCGGCGACACCCCGGCCAAGGTCCAGAAGCAGTGGGAGAAGCTGCGCGCGACCGCCAAGAAGAAGCCCATCGGCGGCGTGGTCGGCCCGGCCGAGCTGCTCGGCTTCTTCCAGAGCGCGCCCTACTACGACTCGGCCTGGACCACCGTCGCCGAGGCGTGGAGCGCCTACCTCGCCGGTGACGAGAAGCCGCTGATCGAGGCCGCCGCCCCCGACATGACCGACCTCGCGGGCAACATCGCCTCGGAGAACAGCAACGCCGTGTACACCGCGGTCGAGTGCGCCGACGCCAAGTGGCCCACCAGCTGGAAGAAGTGGGACCGGGACAACACCGAGCTCCACAAGAAGTACCCGTTCCTGACCTGGTCGAACGCCTGGATGAACCTGCCGTGCGCCACCTGGGGTGCCAAGCAGCACACCCCGCTGGAGGTCAAGGCCGGCAAGAACATCAAGCCGATCCTGATCGTCCAGGCCACGCGTGACGCCGCCACCCCGTACGAGGGCGCCGTCGAGCTGCACAAGCGGATCAAGGGCTCGCGCCTGATCACCGAGAAGAACGCCGGCTCGCACGGTGTGACCGGTCTGGTCAACCCCTGCATCAACGACCGTGTCGACGCCTACCTGCTCAAGGGCAAGGTGGACGCCAAGGACGTGACGTGCGCCCCGCACGCCACCCCGAAGCCCGCCACCAAGTGACGCGGTGAGCTGACGCCCACCCAGACGGCGGCGCCCCGTTCCCCACACGGAGGGGAACGGGGCGCCGCCCCTTGTCGTCCGGACATCGGTCCCGTCGGCACCGGCGTCTCGGCGTCACCGGCGCCCCGTCGGCACGCGACGCGCCGTCAGGAGAACGCCGTGGCGAACGCCGCCCGGGTCGGGGAGTCCGCCCGACGGTCCAACACCCCGAACACCACCCGCTCGAAGTGGCCGGCGAACCGGCCGGAGCCGGTCAGGTGGACCCGGAACGCGGCGGCCACCTGTGCCGGGTCGTTCCCGAAGACCCCGCACCCCCAGGCGCCCAGCACCAGTCGCGGATATCCGTGCGCGGCCGCCACCTCCAGCACCCGCTCGGCGCGCGCCGCCAGCGCGGCCGGAACCCGCCGTACCGCCGCCGGGTCACGCCGTGCGATCACCCCCGCGTTCGGCGCCGGGGAGGTCAGGAAGCCCACCGCGTACGGCTCGTCCAGCAGCGCGCCCCGGTCGTCGCGGAAGACCGGGACGGCGGGGGAGTGGATGACCCGGTCGCTGTAGAAGGGGCTGGGGTCCGCGCGGTGCGCGGCGTAGAACTCCGGCGCCCGCCGCACACACGTGTACAGCGCCGAGGCCCGGCACAGCGCCTCCTCCTGAGCCTGCGCCCCGTTGAGGAAGCCGCCGCCCGGGTTGCGCGCGGAGGCGAAGTTGAGCACCGCCACCGGGCTCCCCGCGTCCTCCGTCACCAGCCGGCGCGCCGCCTCCAGGCTGCTCTCCGCCGTCACCTCGAACTCGGTGGTCCACTTCGCGCGCGGCGCGCACTCCACCGGTTCCGGCCCGTACAACCGGGTCCCGTCGGCCGCGCGGGCGATCTGTTCCACCAGCCGCACCTCGCGTCCGCCCCGTGCCCGATAGCCACCCGCCGCGACGATGCGCTCGGTCTCCTGGGCGATGCCGCGCAGTCGCGCGCTCATGTCTCAACCTCCGTCATATCGGTTGAGAGGCTACGGACAGGATGATCACGGCGCGAGGGATTTACCGGCCGCGGCGCCCCCTAGGCGGCCTCGGAACCGGCGTGCTCCTCCGCGCCCGCGGAGCCGGCCCCGTGGTTCCGCTGCCGCACACGCGGGAAGTGCCGGGTGGCGGCGGCCTGTTCGGCCTTGACCTCGGAGGCGTAGCGGTCGACGTACTCCTGTTCGGAGAGTCGCAGGATCTCGTACATGATCTCGTCGGTGATGGCGCGCAGCACCGCGCGCTCCCGCTCCATCCCCGCGTACCGCGAGAAGTCCAGCGGCTCCCCGAAGCGGATCGTCACCCGGCGCACCCGCGGCACCAACCGCCCCGGCGGCTGGATCTCGAAGGTGCCCACCATGGCGCAGGGCACCACCGGCGCCCCCGCCGCGAGCGCCATCGCGGCCACGCCGGTGCGCCCCTTGTACAGCCGACCGTCGTGCGAGCGGGTGCCCTCCGGATAGATGCCCAGCAGTCTGCCCTTGGCCAGCACCGCCAGACCGGAGCGCAGCGCCGCCTGGGAGGCGGTGCCGCCGCTGCGGTCGACCGGGATCTGTCCCGCGCCGCGGAAGAAGGCGGCGGTCAGCCGGCCCTTGAGGCCGCTCCCGGTGAAGTACTCGGACTTCGCCAGAAAGGTGATCCGCCGTGGCGCGATCGCCGGCATCAGAAAGTGGTCGGAGAACGAGAGGTGGTTGCCGGCGATGATCGCCGGTCCCTCCGCCGGGAGGTGCTCCAGGCCCTCGATCCGAGGTCGGAACACGAGCCTCAGCAGGGGACCCAGGAACACGTACTTCAGCAGAAGGTAGAACACGAGTTCGCTCCCAACTAGGTACCGAATCGGCTCAGAAGCTGCGTCGCGCCAGGTCGAAGGGCCTGTCGGAGAGCGTCAGTGTAGGCGCCGGAGTCGCCGGCTGTAACCACCCCCGATCAGGCCCGTGTCGGCCCCCGCGCGCCCCGCCCCTGCCTGGCATCGGTGTCCCCTACGATCTCACCACGCGTGAGCACCGCCATCCGTCGGTGATCGCGTGCCGCGACGGTGCCCGTACGGTGAGCGTCCACCGCTCCGAAGACCCCGACGCCTGCGCCCGGTCGCTGCGCCTGACGGGTGGGGAGTCGGCCGCCCTGCCGGGGGAGACGCGCCTGCGCACCGAGGCCGGTGCCTCGGTCGTGGCGGTGCTGCGCCGGGCCGAGGTCATCCCTCCCGGCGCCGGACTTCCGGCTCGCCGGCGGCGACACGCTGATCGTCGTCGGCGCCCCCCGACCCCGGCCGACGGGGCCGCCGCCCACGCGGCCCGTACCGCCGTGCCGGTGGGCGAGGCGCGGGCCGGAGCCGCCGACGTGGTGCCCCACACATAGCGAAGGGGCGTACGCGGTCCCACCGCGTACGCCCCTTCGTGCGTCGTTCCTCTTCGGGCGCCCCGTGGTCTCAGGCCCGGGTCGCCAGCACGCCCACCGTCAGCAGGGCCACGACCACCCAGCCGAACCAGAGCCAGCCGTTGCTCCCGAGTGTCACGGTGTAGGCCGTCACCGCGACCAGTCCCCCCACCGTGCACCCGGCCATCGTTTTCGCGGATCCGGACATCGGCATCCGGCAAACCTCCTCGACGAGGCCCGGCGGCTCGCCGCCCGGACCACGGGCAGGAGCACCATGTTCCCCCCGCCGTGACCCGTCCCGCTACCGTCCGGTCACCGGCCGCGGGTCTGGAGCGAGGCGAGGTACGCGTTGTACGCCGCCAGCTCGCGGTCGCCGTCCCGGTCGGCGGTGCGGTCCTTGCGCTTGGCCTGGCGCTGCTCGGACCGGTACCACTGGTAGACCAGCGCGATCAGCACCGCGACGGTGGGGATCTCGCTGAAGGCCCAGGCGATGCCGCCGGCGGTGTTCTGGTCGGACAGCGCGTCGATGCCCAGCGAGGACGGCGGGTTCTTGTAGGTGCCGACCATCGGCTCCGAGGCCATCATCAGCGCGATGCCGAAGAAGGCGTGGAAGGGCATGCCGGCGAAGAGCTCCAGCATCCGCATCACATAGCCGGGGCGGTGCGGACCCGGGTCCACGCCCATGATCGGCCAGAAGAAGACCAGGCCGACGGCGAGGAAGTGCACCATCATTCCGATGTGCCCGACCTTGGTCTCCATCAGCGTGTCGAACAGCGGGGTGAAGTAGAGCGCGTACAAGCTCGCGATGAACATCGGGATGGTGAAGGCCGGGTGGGTGATGACCCGCATGTAGCGGCTGTGCAGCACCGAGACCAGCACCTCGCGCGGGCCGCGGCGGCCGCGCCCGGCGGCCGGCAGGGCGCGCAGCGTCAGCGTCACCGGCGCACCCAGCAGGATCAGGATGGGCGACAGCATGCTGATGACCATGTGCTGCACCATGTGCACGCTGAACATGACCATGCCGTAGTCGTTGAGCTTGGTGCACATCACCAGCGCGACACTGAGCACACCCAGGGTGTAGGAGATCGTCCGGCCGATCGGCCACTCGTCGCCGCGGCTCCGCAGCCGGTACACCGCCCAGCCGTAGAGCGCCAGCCCCACCGCACAGCTGATCAGGAAGAAGGTGTCACCGCCGAACTCCAGCCCCCGCGACAGGGTGAACGGCGGCAGGTCCATCTCCATGCCGCCGTGCCCGCCGCCGTGCCCGCCGCCGTGTTCCATCCGAGTCCCTGCTTCCTTCGGCCGCCGCTTTCGCCTGCATGGTCGGGCGCCGCCTGTTCTGCTGATTTGCGGCGATTACGCCCGCACCAGAGTAGAACCGCCCCCGGCCGGAGCTTCGGCCGGGGGCGGTTCAGTGGAGTCACGGCACGTCACGACGGATCACATCGGGTGACGGCGGTTCGCGGTGGAACACGAGGCGTCCGACGGGCGTGAGGCGCGACGGGGCCGTCGGCGGCGCCGTCCGCGGGCGGGGACCGGATCGGCCCGCCCGGGAGGGTCAGAGCACGCACTCCGCCTCGGTGTACCGCTCGGCGGGCACCGTCTTGAGCGACTCGACGGCCTCGGCCAGCGGCACCAGCGTGATGTCGGTACCGCGCAGCGCGGTCATCATCCCGAACTCGCCGCGGTGCGCGGCCTCCACCGCGTGCCAGCCGAACCGGGTGGCCAGCACCCGGTCGTACGCGGTGGGCGTGCCGCCGCGCTGCACATGGCCCAGGATCACCGGCCGCGCCTCCTTGCCCAGGCGGCGCTCCAGCTCCACCGAGAGCTGGCGGGCGATTCCGGCGAACCGCTCATGGCCGTAGACGTCGGTGCCGCCGGTGTCGAACTCCATGCTGCCCTCGCGCGGCTTGGCGCCCTCGGCGGCCACCACGATCGCGAACTTCTTGCCCGCCTCGAAGCGCGCCCCGACCACCCGGGTCAGCTCGTCGATGTCGAACGGCCGCTCCGGCACCACGATCGCGTGCGCGCCGGCCGCCATGCCCGAGTGCAGCGCGATCCAGCCGGTGTGCCGGCCCATGACCTCCACGATCAGCACCCGCTGGTGCGACTCGGCGGTGGTCTTGAGGCGGTCCAGGGCCTCGGTGGCCACGCCGACGGCCGTGTCGAAGCCGAAGGTCACATCGGTGACGGCGATGTCGTTGTCGATGGTCTTGGGCACGCCCACGATGGGCAGCCCCGCGTCCGACAGCAGCCGGGCCGCCTTCAGGGTGCCCTCGCCGCCGATCGGGATGACGGCGTCCAGACCCAGGTCCCGGACGTGGCCCCTGGCCCGCTCCACGCCGTCCCGCAGATGGGCGGGCTGCACCCGGGAGGAGCCCAGGATGGTGCCGCCGCGGGCCAGAATGCCGCCGACGGCGTCCAGATCGAGCTTGCGGTAGTCGCACTCCAGCAGGCCGCGCCAGCCATCGTGGAAGCCGATGACCTCGTCCCCGTGGTCGACGACCGCGCGGTGCACGACCGACCTGATGACGGCGTTGAGACCGGGGCAGTCACCGCCGGATGTAAGGACACCAATACGCATGTGACCGAGATACCTCTGCAAATCGAACCGGACGGACTCCGGTCAACCGGACGGATTCCGGACCCCGTCGTCCGGTCGGATCCCCGTTACCCTAAGGCACACGCATGGCCCCCTTGCGGACCGTGACCAGAATCTGGACGGGGCCCGCACCGAAGTTCCCTCGGTGCGGGCCCCGTGCCGTCAGGCCGACGCCTGGCTGGCCGCCGCGATGCGCTCCGCGCGGAGCGCGTCGTACCACTGGTCGTTGACCGGCGGCAGCGCGTTGACGTCCAGCGCCAGCTTCAGCAGCAGGTCCGCGATCAGCGGGTTGCGGGCCAGCACCGGGCCGTGCATGTAGGTGCCGAAGACGGTGTCGTTGTACGCGCCTTCGAAGCCGTCGCCGGTGCCGTTGCCGTTGCCGTACCGCACCCGCGCGAACGGGCGGGCGGTCGGGCCGAGGTGGGTGACGCCCTGGTGGTTCTCGAAGCCGGTCAGCGGCGGCAGACCGAGCCGCTCGTCGATGTCGGCCAGCACGTCGCCGACGCAGCGCGCGCCCTCGCCGCGGGTGCTCACCACGTCCAGCAGGCCCAGGCCCGGCTCCCGCTGCCCGAGGTCGTTGATGAACTCGTGGCCCAGGATCTGGTAGCCGGCGCACACCGAGAAGACGATGGCACCGTTGGCCACCGCGCGGTTCAGCCCGCCGTCGCGGCGCAGCCGCTCGGCGGCCAGCCGCTGCGGCCGGTCCTCGCCCCCGCCGACCAGGTAGATGTCCCCGGAGGTGGGGATCGCCTGGTCCGAGCGGACGTCCACGCGGGAGACGTCCAGCCCTCGCTGGCGCGCCCGACGCTCCACGACCAGCACATTGCCCTGGTCTCCGTACGTGCTCAGCAGGTCCGGGTAGACCCACACCAGGCGCAGACTGTTCTGGCTCATGTTCCGATTCCTTCTCCGTACTCGGTTCGGATCCACTCGATACGGGTCTATGTACGGGTCAGTTGCCGACACGACGACGCAGGTCCTGGAAGGCGGTGTAGTTGGCGATGACCTCGATCCGGCCGGCCGGCGCCATGCCGACGGCCTCGTCCACGCTCTCGCAGACGCGGAAGTCGAGACCCGCGACCTCCAGCCGGACCGCGAGGTCCAGCTTGCGGTCGCCGATGACCATGATCGGGTGCCCGGCGAGCCGGGTGTAGTCCACGTCCCAGAGCCAGGACGTGTCGGTGCCGTCGGCGCCGCGCGCGTTCACCGACAGCAGAACCGGCGTGGGCGGACCGTCGATCAGGGAGAAGGTCTCCAGCCAGCCGGCGGGGTTCTTCGCCAGCAGCAGCCGCAGCTGGCGGCCCTGGAACTCCACCACGTCGTACCGGCCGGCCACCGCCTGCACCTGGTACATCCGCTCCAGCGCCACCTGCGGCGGCACGCCGAAGACCGCGGCGACCGCCGCCGAGGTGGCGGCGTTGGCCTTGTTGGCACGGCCCGGGAGCTGGAGGTGGATCGGCCACGCCGAGCCCTGCGGGTCCAGCACATAGTCGCCGTTGAGCACCCAGGTCGGCTGGGGGCGGCGGAAACCGCACTCCGCGCAGCCCCAGTCGTTGCCCGGGCGCTGCAGCACACCGCCGCAGGACGGGCAGGACCAGGCGTCGTCCTTCCACTCCTGGCCGGCCGCGACCCACACCACGTTCGTGGACGAGGAGGCGGCCCACACGATCAGCGGGTCATCCGCGTTCGCCACCACCACGGCCTTGGTGCCGGAGAGGCCCTCCCGCCACTTCTCGGCGAGCATCCGCGTCTCGGCGGCCCGGTCGAGCTGGTCACGGGAGAGGTTGAGCAGCGCGATCGCCTTGGGCTCCACATCGCGCGCCACTCCGGCGAGATACTTCTCGTCCACCTCGATCACGCCGTACCGGGCCTCGGAGCCCCCGGCCAGGGCCGAGGTGATGCCGGCGGGCATGTTGGCGCCCAGCGCGTTGGAGACCACCGGTCCCGCGGCGCGCAGCGCCTCGGCGATCAGCCGGGTGGTCGTGGTCTTTCCGTTGGTCGCGGAGACCAGGACCACGTCCAGGTGCTGAGCCAGCCGCCCCAGCAGATCGGGGTCGAGCCGTAGGGACACCTTGCCCCCGATCACCGATCCGCTGCCGCGGCCCGCGGCGCGCGATACCGCCGCCGCAGCCTTGCCCGCCGTCACGGCCAGCTTGGCCCGCGGCGACAGCGGACCCGAGTTGCCTGCCATCGTCCTAGATCCTCCTTGCGTCCGGCGCCGCGCCCGCCCCCTGGGCCGTCCGGTGTGTGCGCCCCCTCCGTGCCGAATCGCCAGCCGGGAGGCATCGGTCGTGGATCAGCCTATCGAGATCCGGCCGCCGACCCGAATCCCGGGACCTGGGACAGCTCCGCGGACCGTAGGCTTACGGGCATGCGAAACGGCACGATTCCCGGCAGCTCCGGGCGCGTACGCCCCATGCGACTGCTCGGAGATCCGGTGCTGCGCACCCCCTGCGCGGAGGTCGAGACCTTCGACGCGGCCCTGGCGGAGCTGGTCGAGGACATGTACGCGACGATGTACGCGGCCAACGGCGTGGGGCTCGCCGCCAACCAGATCGGCGTGGGCCTGCGGGTCTTCGTCTACGACTGCCCCGACGACGAGGACCGGCGTCACCTGGGGCACATCGTCAACCCGCGGCTGGTCGAGGCCGACGGCGTGAGCATCCGCGGCCCGGAGGGCTGCCTCTCCCTGCCCGGGGTCGAGGCGGGCACCCCGCGCCTGGACCGCGCGGTGGTCGAGGGCGCGACCGTCACCGGCCGACCGGTGCGGGTCGAGGGCACCGGCTTCTTCGCCCGCTGCCTCCAGCACGAGTGCGACCACCTCGACGGCGGCCTGTTCCTCGACCGGCTCACCGGTCTGCGCCTGCGCCGGGCCGAGCGCGCGGTCCGGCGCGCGCCCTGGGCCTCCTCCGACGCGCGGTAGGGCCTGCGGCCCGCGTCGGCGCTTGGGGCTGCGGGCGGTGTGGGCTTGGGGGTGCGTGGGCTGCGGTGGTGGCGTGTTGCGCCGGGTCCTCGGTGTGGTGGTTTCTCGCCGTTGCGGCGGGATGGGGTCCGGGTCAGAAGCCCGGGCCGCCCTCGCGGTCGCCGGCCTGTGCCAGGCGGCCCCAGAGCAGGTCCGTGAGGTGGCGTACCAACTGGGCGCGGGGGAAGGGGCGCTCGCGCAGCCACCAGTCACCGGCGGCGTACATCATGCCGACGATCCCGTGGCCCCAGGCCCGGGCCAGCTCGGCCCCGTCCGAGCCGAGGTCGACCCGCTCGATGATCACCTCGGCCAGTTCCTCGCCCATGCGGCGCAGCAACGGCGTGGAGTGCCGGCCGACGTCGAAGCCCGGGTCGGGCTCGACGTGCTGGTCGCCGTCGGCGGGGTGCATCAGGAAGCGGTAGACCTGGGGGCGCGCCTCGATGGCGGCGAGGTAGGTGTCCAGGGTGGCCTCGACCCGCTCCCGGCGGTCGCTGGGGGCGTCCAGCGCGGCGCGCAGCGCGGAGAGCAGGGCGTCGGTGTGCCGCTCGGCGAGCGCCCGGTACAGGCCGCCCTTGTCGCCGAAGTGCCGGTAGAGGATCGGCTTGGTGATCCCCGCCTCGGCGGCGATGGCGTTCATCGAGGCGTCCGGGCCGTCGCGCAGCACGACGCGGTCGGCCGCCTCCAGCAGCTCCCTGCGCCGTCGCTGGGCCGCCTGCCGCTGGTCGTCCCGATGGCTGATCTCCATGTGTGAGGTGCCTCCCCGCCCTGCTGTTCCGTGAGCCTGCGCAACGTAACACCCGGGCCGCCCGCGGGGTTCCCGGGACGGCGGGAGTTGACATTCGCTACTGGACAGTAACAAACTGCGGGTTACCGCCAGTAACAAACAGGGGAGGGGTCATGGCCGAGTTCTCGTTCGAGCTCAACGACGACCAGAAGGCCGTGCGGGAGTGGATCCACGGCTTCGCGGCGGACGTGATGCGTCCCGCCGCCGCCGAGTGGGACGAGCGCGAGGAGACGCCCTGGCCGATCATCCAGGAGGCGGCGAAGATCGGGCTCTACTCGCTGGACTTCTTCGCCCAGCAGTTCTTCGACCCCACCGGACTCGGCATCCCGATGACCATGGAGGAGCTCTTCTGGGGCGACGCGGGGATCGCGCTGTCCATCGTCGGGACGAACCTGGCCGCCGTCGCCGTCTTCGCCAACGGCACCGAGGAACAGATCGGCACCTGGGTCCCGCCGATGTTCGGCGACGCCGACGAGGTGAAGGTCGCCGCGTTCTGCTCCTCCGAACCGGACGCCGGATCCGACGTCTCCGCGATGCGCACGCGCGCCGTCTACGACGAGGCCAAGGACGAATGGGTGCTGAACGGCACCAAGACCTGGGCCACCAACGGCGGCATCGCCGACATCCACGTCGTCATCGCCTCCGTCGACCCCGAGCTGGGCGCCCGCGGCCACGCCTCCTTCGTCGTGCCGCCCGGCACCCCCGGCCTCTCCCAGGGGCAGAAGTTCAAGAAGCACGGCATCCGCGCCTCCCACACCGCCGAGGTGGTGCTCGACCAGGTGCGCGTCCCCGGCCACTGCCTGCTCGGCGGCAGGGAGAGGCTCGACGAGCGCCTCGCCAAGGCCCGCGAGCGGGCCCGCACTGGCGGCGAGCGGACCAGGAACGCGGCCATGGCCACCTTCGAGGCGTCCCGCCCGGCGGTGGGGGCGCAGGCCGTCGGCGTCGCCCGGGCCGCCTACGAGGTGGCGCTGGAATACGCCCAGACCCGCGTCCAGTTCGGCCGCCCCATCATCGACAACCAGGGCGTCGCCTTCCAGCTCGCCGACATGCGCACCCAGATCGACGCGGCCCGACTGCTGGTCTGGCGCGCCTCCTGGATGGCCGCCACCGGGAAGCCCTTCACCGCCGCCGAGGGCTCGATGTCGAAGCTCTTCGCCGGAGAGACCGCGAAGTCGGTCACCGCCCAGGCGGTGCAGATCCTCGGCGGAAACGGCTTCACCCGCGAGTACCCGGTGGAGCGCATGCACCGCGACGCGGCCATCTTCACCATCTTCGAGGGCACCAGCGAGATCCAACGCCTGGTCATCGCCCGCACGCTGTCCGGCACCCACATCCGCTGACGGCCGCTGCCCGCTGACGGTCGTTGTCGGCTGACGCACACTCGTCGCCCGCTGACACCCGTCGCTCGTTGTCCGCGGAACCCCTCGCCGCGCGGGTACGTTGCCCCGGCAGACGAGCCGAGCGGCGAGGGGTGCACATGACGGAACTGGTCTCCGGCGGGAACATGCCGCTGCCCGAAGACGGCGTCTCCCTGCGCGTCCCCGGCCCCTTCGACCTCTCCCTGCTCATCACCGGCGAGGACGGCCGGGTCGCCGGCGACGCCGACTTCGTCTTCTTCAACCAGCCCTCCGCCCCCGGGGCCCGGCTGCAGGGCGACACCCTCACCGTGCACCCGCTCCGGCTGCGGGCGGGCGCCAGCCGGGTCACCGTCGTGGTCTCGCCCGCCGCGCCCGGCACCCCGCTCGGCCGGCTGCCGGCGCCCGCGCTGAGCGTCACCACCGCACGGGGCGCGCGCATCGGTCGCTTCACCCCGCCGCGCCCGAACCACGAGACGGTGCTGCTCCTCGCCGAGATCTACCGCCGCGGCGCCGGGTGGAAGCTGCGTGCCCTCGGCCAGGGCTACGCGGACGGGCTGGCCGGCCTCGCCCGCGACTTCGGCGTCGACGTCGAGGACGACGGCACCGCGCCCACCACCCCGCCGCCGCGCGGCCCGGTGCCGCCCGCGGCGGGTCTCGGCGCCGCCCGTACGGCCGCTCCGCCGCCCGTCCCCGGCGCCGCCCCGTCGCCCTGGCCGCGCCCCGGGGCGCCCGTCGCCGACGCCTTCGGGGCCGCAGACGACTTCGCCGGGCTGGTCAACGCGGCCCGGGCCCGGGCCGGCGCGCCGCCGGTGACGCCGGACGGGCGGCTGGCGGCCGCCGCGCGGGCGCACGCCGAGGCGATGGCGGCCCAGCGGGCGCTCGCCGGGGAGGGGCGGGACGGGGTCTCCCTGCACCAGCGGATCACGGCGAGCGGCTACCGGGTGCTGACCATCGCGGAGCACCTGGTCTCCGGGCCCCGCACCCCCGCCGAGTTCCTCGACTACTGCCTCGCGGACCGGGAGCGCGGGGCGGCGGCGCACGATCCCGCGGTCGTCCACACCGGCCTCGGCCGGGCCACCGCCGCCGACGGGAACGTCTACTGGACCGCCCTGTGGGCCGCCCCCTTCACCCCCGCCGGACTGGCCCGTCTCACGGCCGAGGTGGTGGCGCTGACCAACGCCGAGCGGGCCGCGGCCCGCTTGGCCCCGCTGGCGGCCGACCCGCTACTGGCGGTCGCCGCCCAGGCGCACAGCGACGACATGGTCGCCCGCGACTTCTACTCCCACACCACCCCCGAGGGGCGCGAACCCTGGGACCGGGCGGCCGCCGCCGGCTGCCCCCACCGGGGCATCGGCGAGAACATCGCCTGCGGCCAGCGCGGCGCGGCCGAGGTGGTGCGGGGCTGGATGGACAGCCCCGGGCACCGCGCCAACATCCTGAAGCCCGACTTCACCCACATCGGCGTCGGCTACGCCACCGGCAGCCGCGCCGGCACCTACTGGACCCAGCTCTTCGGGGCGCGCTAGCTGTATTGCCCTGTGAGGTTGGGGACGCGGCTGGCGGGTGGTTGGCCTTTCAGCGCGGTGTGGCCGCGGTGGTGATTGTAGGTGTGCAGCCATTCGCCGAAAGCCGCGCGTCGTTCTTGCTCTGAGTGGTAGGGGCGGGCGTAGGCCCACTCGTCCAGCAGGGTGCGGTTGAAGCGTTCGACCTTGCCGTTG
>NZ_NISY01000024.1 GCF_007595705.1 Streptomyces sp. SAJ15
GTACCGGGCATCGGGACGGGCCTGGTGCCGGACGGGGTGTTCAGCGTCTTCGCGCGTTTGCGGGGGCGGGTGGACGGCGCCAGCGAGAAGACCCTGCACGCCCTGGAGCGCGGCGGGCTGGCCGGGGGAGGGTGGGGTAGCCAGCCGGGAATCGTGCCGGGCGCCACCGCTGGCCGGGGGATCTGGCGGGGAGAGGCCCGGCGTGTCGCAGCCCGCACGCTGCTGGGCGCCGTGAACCTACCGGGCAGCGGCCCTTGAAGGTCGTGCCCGGGAGCCGGGGAGAGCTCGACGCTCTCACCCCCTACGCCGTCCCAACCGCCTCCCGCGTCCCGGAACACAAAATATTGACGGAACGTAACTGCTAGATCACCAGTTGTCAGGGGGTTTCGCCAACACCACGGTCTCGAACCCCTCGAAGAACCCCAGCAGAGCCGGATGACCGGCCGTCCGGGTCCCCTGCCTGGATCTGTTCTCGCTGCCCTGGCGCCGGCTGCGGTCCCCGCGCCCGCGGCGCCGCGGGCGGGCTACGGGCTGACGGGCGCTGGCAGCACGCGTTTCCTGGAAGGGCGCCCACGCCCGGCCTGCGAGGGCATCGAGGTCAGCATGGGAGGAGACCAGCAGGGCCAGTTCCTCCGCCCAGGCCCGCAGTCGGCACGGGTCCGGGCAGGCCACGTCGACCAGCGTCCAGTCCTCGCCGTCGGGCCCGCGATCTGCAGGCGACGCCTGCGAACCGTGTTGCGTTAGGAGCTCTAAGCGGGAAAGAGCGAAGGCGAGCGCTCGGCCCGCGGTAGCGCCGGTTGCCGCATCAGATGGTGCTGGTGCGCCTGCGCGAGCTGCAACGACGCACGACGGCTGCGGCTAACCAGACGCTACCTGCCGACCAACGACATCAACCGACAAGACAGTAACGAGAAGAGGTCTCACCATGTGGAACAAGTGCCAGCGCTGCAAGGGCGATGGAAAGTGCACCACCTGCGATGGCTCCGGCTACCGAGGTGTGTGGAAGTGCGACAGCTGCCGGGGCAGCGGCGACTGCAAGGCGTGCGACGGCCGCGGCTGAGCTGACCACCTTGGGATGACCTGCGCTCCCTGAATGAAGGGCTCCCCGCCAGCTCGACCGGCGGGGAGCCCCCAGGCTCGTCTCTCCTGTTCATCGGCGTCCACGTCGGCCGGGTCGAGCAGAGCGCGAACCAGCCCGCCGAAAGCGTGAGTCCCCCGGGGCCGGTGTGCCCGCTCCAGCTCCGTGACCAGCGAATACGCGGTCCTACTCGTGGGGCATCCGGGATTCCCCGCACCGGGGAGCCCTCTGCTCCATCGTCCTCGTCGTCCAGCCTGGGGGCGTCCGGGTCGCGCAGCGGGCGCAGGCCGCGGGCCGGGACGGACAATGCCGGTTTCAGACTGACGGGCACACGGAGGGCGGCGGACGACGGGGGATGGTTGTTCGCCCGTCCACCGGTTGCGGTCATGTTCTAATCGCCGGATGGCGAAGATCGAATCAGGGCTGATACGACGTTGGCTGAGCGGCTGGACCGTGGCTCGCTCCCTGCCCGAGGCCGAGCCGGTCGAGTCAGCTGGGGACGGCCTGCGGTCCAAGTGCGACCAACCCGGCCGTGAGGTCGAGGTGTTCGCGCTGCGTGCGGATGAGGAGCCCGAGTCCTTGGCACGGCTGGCGGCAGCCGTCGCCGCCGCGCAGCAGATCACCTGGCTCACGGTTCCTACGCTGCGCCCAGGCGCCGTCGAAGCCGTCGTCAGCGCTGCCGGACTGGAGTTGCTCCACCGGTCCGAGTGGTTCATGACGACCGATCTGACCGAGCACCCGCAGCACGCGCCCGCCGCGCCGTACGAGCGCGAGGTCCGCACGGAGGGAGCAGTCACGGTCGTCTCCCTCCATGGCCCCTCCGGAGAGGTTGCGGCGCGCGGCGCCATCGCCGTGGTCGGCGCCGATGCGATCGCCGATCGCATCGAGACGGACCCGGCGCACCGCCGACGCGGCCTGGGCCGCGCCATGATGAGCGCTCTGGCGGAGGCCGCCGTGGCCCACGGCGCCCGTACTGGTCTTCTCATTGCCAGTGAGGAAGGCCAGCGCCTCTACTCCTCCCTGGGCTGGCACCACGAAGCCGACGTCCTGATCGCCCAGGGGCCGGTGGTTCCCTCCAACAAGTAGGACGCCCCCGCTTCTTCGCCGCGGCCTCCGGGGTGACCATCGCCGTGTGCCCGCAGTCGGGCTGCTGAGGTCCCAGCAGCGGAACCATCCGCCGCGGCCGCCCGCACAGCTGCCCGACGACTCGCCCAGCAGCGTCGTCGCACTCTCACCGCCCAGCTCGCCGAGCTCAAGCGTCAGCACCGCGACGAGGTCCGGGCCCTGCGACAGGCCCTCGAAGCCGCCCAGAGCGAGAACCTCGAACTGCGACGCCGCCTCGGCCCCGGCATACCGCCCACTCCAAGACCGCCTGACACCGATCTCTTGCAGACGCGTCCGCAAGCGTTCTACCTGCACGAACGGCACCCGTTCACTCGTTTGCCCCGGATACCCTCTGCACCACCCGGTACATGGGCGCGGCGGTAACCCAGCTGCGGGTGAACGATTTCGACGTCCGCGACCAGGACGTGGCCCGCCTCTCGCCGTTCGTACGGCATCACGTCAACATGCTCGGCCGGTACTGGTTCCAGCTGCCCGACCTGCCTGGCGGCCTGCGCCTGCTGCGGGCCCCCGATACCGCCGATGATGGGTAGGAAGGTGCATCAGCATTCTCGGTGGCGGAATTGGTCGTGCGGCTTGGGCTTCGGGCCATACCGGGCACGGGGACAGTGGTGGACCTGGCTCAGATGCCGGGTCCCGGGTTCTGGCTGCCCGCGGCGGTGTTGTCGGTGCCGGTCTCGGTCGGCGGCGCTTCGACGGGGAAGAGGATCGGGCTGATCAGGTACTGCGTGCGGTCGGGTGATGGCTCGTTGGCCAGGTGGGGGGCGATTGCCTCCCGCATCCCGTCGATCATCCCGTGCAGTTCCCCAGGGCTGAGCCAGACGGCATGCTGCCGGTAGCCGACCTGGTCGGCTACCGGGTCGGCTGTGCCGCGGTCGAGATACGCGGTGAATTCGGCAGTCAGGACCGCCAGAGCGGCGGCGAATGCGCTGCGATGGTCGTCGAGCGAGAGTGAATTGGCCGTTGCTGTATTGATCCCCGCGCGGTCGCGGCGCAGCCGGTAGCGGCGCTCGACCGCGCCGCGCACGCGCCGCTCCCGGGCGACTTCCAGGACCCCGCCGGCTGCGAGTAGGTCGACGTGCCGGTAGACCGTGGCCTTCGAGACGTCCCGGATGCGGTCGCACAGGTCGGCGGTGGTCAGTTCCCTACCGCCGCGCATCGCATGAACCACTCGCAACCGCACCGGGTGGGCCAAGAGTTCGAAAGCATCCATCCCTCAATGATCTCACGTCATGCTACCGTTCGCATCCATTGAGAAAGGTTGTGATGGGATGCCCGACGGCTCTGCGACAGAGTCCATGACCGGCCCAGAACTCGCTTGGATGCCACCGCCCTATGCCGAGCCCGACCGCTTCAGCGAGCACGAGGTCACCATCGGCACCGGCCCATTGGCGGTCTCAGGCACGGTGAGCGTCCCCCGCGGGAAGGCGCCCGGCCCCGGCGTTGTGCTGCTCGCCGGTGGCGGACCGTTCGACCGCGACGAGACCAGCGGGCCGAACAAACCACTCAAGGACCTGGCCTGGGGACTCGCCAGCCGCGGGACGACGGTGCTGCGCTTCGACAAGGCGACATACGCCCACCGCGATGTGGCCGCGGCATCGGACCTGACGATGACGCAGGAATACGTACCGCATGCCGTCGACGCGATCGGCCTGCTCCGTAGCCACCGCTCGGTGGACCCCGAGCGGGTCTTCGTCCTCGGACACAGCATGGGCGGCAAGGTCGCCCCCGCCGTCGCCGTCGCCGCACCCACGGTGGCGGGCCTGGTGATCATGGCCGGTGACACACAGCCGATGCAGCACGCCGCTGTCCGCGTCGTCAGCTACCTCGCCACCGTGCTCCCCGACCAGTTCCCACCCGCGGTCATCGAAACCTTCCAGCGGCAGGCCGCCCTGGTCGACAGCGCGGAGCTCACGACCTCGACCCCCGCAGCGGATCTGCCGTTCGGGCTGTCCGCGCCGTACTGGCTCGAACTGCGTGACTACGACCCGGTCGCAATCGCGGCCGGACTCAGCAAGCCGATGCTCATCCTCCAAGGAGGACGCGACTACCAGGTCACCGTCGCCAACGACCTGGTGCGATGGCGGACCGGCCTGGCCGGCCACCCGGAAGCCGATATCCGTGTTTACGAAGCCGACAACCACCTGTTCTTCCCCGGCGCGGGACCATCCACCCCCGCCGAATACGGCACTCCCCAGCATGTCGACCCCGCCGTCATTGCCGACATCGCCCACTGGCTCAGCCACGGCCAGAGATGAGCGTTCGCGCCGACTGTGAGCCAGCGGTCGGCAGCCTCCTGCACCAGCACACTGCCGACCCCGCGTACCAAGGGATGTGCCCCGCTCGCCCTCGCGACAGCGCCGACAGGCCGGGTACCGCCGAATTCAACGCCTGTCGTCGCTCGGCGCGAGCAAACTGGTGACCTCGGCGATCGCCTCTGCGGGAAATAGCGTCGGACGATCTCCGACTTCTTGTGCCGCGACTTGGCCATGAGCATCAGCAGGCTCGCCCCTCTCTCGCCGAGGTGGGTCAGGCCGGAGTGCCGCCACTCGGGCAGATCCCAGCCCGTGCCCGGCCCACCACCGCGGGCGGTCTGTTTCGTCCACAGCATCCGGGCCTGCCCGTACGAAGTCCGGCGGGGTGAGCCGCTTTGCCCAGGCAAGGGCCGCGGAAGGCGACCGCCTGGCGGCGGCCAGCCTCCTGACAACCCTCCTGAGCGGCGCCCTGGCCCCTACCTCAGTGGGCGGCCAGCCGGTCGGCGCCGCACGCCGGGCACGCCTTCGCCCCGGGCCGGCGCAGCGCGCGGGCGGCCTGGGCGGTGGTCAGCTCGGCGGGGCCCTGGATGGTGAAACAGCTGGAGTGGTGGACGATCGTGCGCGGCGGCGCATCACGGGGCCGGCGGGGCTCCTCGACCGACCAGCGCTCGGCGTCGGTCTCTACCGGCGCCGGGGACTCGCTGGGCCGCGACGGCCGCCGCAGGCGCGGGCGATTGTTGCCACCGCATGGGTGCGTGGGCGTAGGGTTCCCATTCGTACATGCGTTGGTCGCGGTGGATGACGATGAGGTCGGCTGCGGTGCCGGCGGGTGCCGGGGAATAGCGGCGAGGGCCCTTTGGGTTCACCGCCTTCGGGCGTACAGTCGGTGCCTACTTGAAGGGGCACTCGCCACCACTGGCCACTGCCCCTTCTCTTTGTCCCGTTCACGGCAAGGTGTGCGGGCCCTACTGTTCTCGCTCTCCCGCCATCCGGCGCCTACTCGGCGACTCCGAGCACGGTGGCCGCGACGGCGCCGCGACGGACCCCGCCGGACGGCTACCGCCGCGCCATCGAAGCCCACCGTGCTGCCGCGCAGCCGTCTGCGCTCGATCACGGCAGGATAGGTCAGCGCTGGCGTGCTGGGCGCTGGGGCGGGTTCAGACGGTCCGGCATGTGGCTGGAGTGCTGCTGGACTGGGTACGCCTCCGCGTGCCACGTTTCGAAGCTGCTGGGGACCCGGCTTCGAGGAGGGCTGGAAATGCTGGTGACGGAGTTCAGCACGGAGGTCGTGGAAGCGCCGGAACGGTTCGCGCTGTGGAAGGAAGCCACAGCGCAGTTGCCGTGCAACCGGCTGCGGAGCAACGATCGCGACGACTTCAGAGCCAAGGTACGCGTTTTGGGCCTGGGCGAGGTCAAGGTGTGCGCGGCGGCCTTTCCGCATCTGGAAGTCATGCAGACAGCGAAGATGATCCGGTAGGCCGACCCCGAGGTGTATTTAATCAACTACTTTCTTGGTGATGGGAAGGGGACCTTCTCCCAGGCCGGGGTGACACGGCGTTGCGTGCCCGTGACGTCGTGGTGCTGGACAGTAGCCGCCCTTACCACGCCCAACGCCACAACCTGCCGGACGGCTTGTCTCAATTCACCGTGCAGTGTCCTCGCCAGATGCTGCCGCTGCCGGAGAAGACGGTGCAGAGCCTGCTCGCCGTCCCGATCAGCGGGCGCGGCGGCATGGGCGGAGTGTTCACCCGCTGGCTGGCCGACCTCAACGCGCGCGCCGGTGAATTGGCCCCCGCCGACATTCCCACCCTCGCCTCGGTCACCCTGGACCTCCTGGCATCCACACTCGCGCACCACCTGGACGCCGAGAAGGAGCTGACCCCCGAGACCCGCCGGAATGCCCTGCGGACACAGATCAACGCCTTCGTCGAGCAGCACCTCCCCAACCCGGACATGACCCCCCAGACGATCGCGGACGCCCACCACATCTCCCTGCGCCATCTCCAGCAGCTACTCGCTGAGCACGACATATCGCCGGCCGCCTGGATACGCCGCCGTCTGGAACGCTGCCGCCTCGACCTGGCCAATCCCCGCCTGAACGCCCGCCCGATCCAGGCCATCGCCGCTCGCTGGGGCTTCACCGACCCCACCCACTTCAGCCGCCTGTTCCGATCCACCTACGGGATACCACCGCGGGACTACCGAAACCTGCCACCCGCGCCGTGCGCGAATCGTCAACAACCCTGCGCGGAATGACAAGGTCAGCACTATGCCGCCCGGGCACTCTGGGTTCCGAAGGCCTCTCCATCAGGGGAGGGCCAGATGAGTCTCGACTGCCCGGAGCAAGGGCAGTCGTGCCTGCCGCTGCGAGCCGTCGGGATTACACGGCATGCTCCCGGCGTAGTGGCCTACGGGTTTGCGGCAGGCACTCCCACGCACACGTTGAAGGGAGCACGCATGATACTCCGGAAGCTCGTACCCGCCGCGGCTCTGGGCGCTGCGCTCATCAGTGGCTTCGCTGTTCCGGCGCAGGCAGCCACGACAGCAGACCACATCCAGAAGAGCAGTTCCTGCGCCACCTCACAGGCCGCTCGGGCAGCAGCCGCCGAGAAGATCTCCGAAGCAAAGACGCCATCTCCGACCGGTTGCCAGCCCGGCCCCCGCTGGCACTACATCGATGAGTACTTCTGGGCCAGCGACTGCGCCGAAGCCGGCAGCAACGGCATAGAGAGCGGTCATTGGAGGTCGTTCCGGTGCACGTGCGGTGGCGCTTTTTCGGACTATCAGCTCTGGGTGCGCTGACACACGCTCGGGAGCTCGACCCCGGTGCGGGGCTGGTCCTCGTTCCGCCACCGGCATCCCGCCGGATCAGCGAGGGCTGTCACGCCCCTGCGCCGCGCCACTACTGCCGTGCCCGCCTCGGATGCCATGGTGATCATGCTAGGGCCTGACCCATCGGACAGGCCCTGGGCGCCGGACGCGGTGTCCATTGCCTGGCGGAGCAGCTCCACGGTGGAGGCGATCGCGGCTGCCGTCTCCTCGTCGCCAGCCGTGTGGGATGCGTCCTCCAGCAGCACGACGGCGGCCTGGAGGACGCGACGTGGACCGGGACCGTGCGCAGCGCGGCAAGCGCCGCCGTGGCTTGGTCGGCCGGGGTGGCGCTGGCGGTCTGGGGAATTAGGGTGCTGACGCCGCGTCCGAGCGCGCGGGACTGCTGTGAGGGGGGCGTGGTCACGGTGCAAGTCTCCCAGCCCGGTGCGGGGGTGGGCGATGGGGTGCCGTAGCGCGGGTTCGTCAGCATGAACCGCAGGTCCGTGACAGACTCTTTCTCCAGACCCCGGGCCGCCGGCGGCGACACCGGGGCCGCTGCCGCCGGCGTGGTCACCGACCACGCGGCTACGACCCGGCGCCTCGGTCCCCACGTCCTACTGCCCGCCCCACTGAGGCGGAGCGGGCGTTGGCGTGGCGCAGATTCCGAGGCGGGGACGTAAAAACGTCCGTGTTCCCGGCCGGTTGCCGACCGAGAACACGGACACGTGTTCGGGGAATTACTGGATCAACTTTCCCTTGTCGAAGTCTTCGACAAGGCTCGACGCGAAGATTGTCCCGGCCAGCCATCCATCCTTGTCGGGCCCGTCGACCGGAATTACCAGCCGCCTTCGCGTGAGGGGTTCTGGAGCTCCCAGGCTGGTGACGATGGCTTCTGCCCAGATCCCGTGGGTGTCCTCGCGGAAGGTGATCTGCTGCAAGGCAAGAGTGCCTTCATCGGGTCCTCCTGCCAGTTGCGCCTCTACCTCGTCCTTGAATTCCCTGAGGTAGTCCGCGTAGGAGTGCAGCATATCTCTACTGTTTTCAGCATCCACAATCGTAATAGTAGGCGGTGATGATGCCGACAGGGCGGTGATCATGTGAGCGAGAGTCGACGCGCTCCGTGAAGACCACCTTCATCGCGTTCGCGTGGATGTTGCGGAAAGTGTGGCTTCGCAGCTTGCAGGTGATCTTGCTGCCCTTGGTTTCACACTTGCCGCGATCGAGGGTTGAATCGATGTCGGCCTTCATGTTCGACCAGCTGGAGATCTGGCCATCATGCCCGGACTCGATGTGGCGCTTGCCGAAACCGTCGATGCTCCCTGCGTCCTTCTGGCCCTCCCGGAGGGGTGCGTCTTCGCCATCCGGCCCGATGAACGTGGTGTAGATGCTCCAACTAATCGGGTTGGGATTGGTCGCTGCCTGCGCGGGCAGGGCGGATGCTCCTGCAGTGAAGATAGCTGCAGTTGCCGCGACGAGTGCTAAGCGTATGCGGGAAGTGCCGCGCATTGATTCCCCCTTGCGTCGTTACCGTCTTGTTTGCCTATTGGCAGCCCGAAACACCCTTTCAGCTGCACCAGCACAGGGAAAGTAACTATTGAGTCGTAACTGATGGAGCCTCTGCCTGGGCTCCTGTCGATAGGTTCGTCGAGGCAAGGCATGCTGACCAGGGGAGTTTACGTGGAGCGGAGAATCTGTTTACTCACTCTCGCCGAAACTGGAAATTTGCGGCTCGCCACGACTCGGCCATCGTCGACTCCGGTCTGTCCGTACTTCCTCCACGGCCTAGACGGCCAGGCTGCGCACCTGTTCTGCTACGGTGAGTGACCGATGCCTACCAGATCACTACCCTCGGGCGACGATCGCCGTCACCAGCGCGATCAGTAACCCCATGCCGGTCAGGCCGACGATCAGCGGCTGGGTCCAGTCGGGATGACGGTGTGCCAGGTAGACGAGACTGCCGAAAACGATCCCGCCGACCAGGACGAGCAGCAGGATGACGAGCAGTGTGAGCGTGGTCATTTGCGGAGGCTCCCCTTGCCTGCGATAGCACCTGCGGCTCGCCTCTCCCTGTTGACTGTCGGGCATCCGCGGCCGGCGGCACCGGGTGGAGGTCGTCGGCTCTGCCGCGGCGGCGCTGGTTCGCCAGCCACTTGGGCAGCGGCATCGGTGGATCGCTGAAGTGGAGCAGCCGGCGCGGGCCGGTCCGGGTCTGCTTGTGCTGTCCCTCGCCGCGGATGCGGAGAAGCTGGTCGCATCCGCGGCGGGCGGGGTCTTACCGGCTGGTTGAGGCGGCGCAGAGTTCGGCTGCGAGGTCGGGGTCGGGTCTGGGGATTTGGCCGAAGTCGTCGTCGTTGTGGACTTCCAGGCGCCCTACGGCGTCGGCGAGGGGGCTGTTGAAGACTTGCCAGCGGGCGCTGATCTGGGAGGTTGCCTCGGGGTTGAGGGCGCTGAGCAGGGCGTGGAGGTCTTCCAGTTCCTGGATGTCGGCGGCGGGGTCGTGGGGGTTGTCGGTGAGGTCGCCGTCGACGGGTGTGGGTGGGTGGTCGAACCTCCAGTCTCCGCGGTCTTCCCTGTAGAGGGTGGTGGCTTGGGTGTGCCATTGGCTGGCCAGGTGCGGTTCGGCGTGCTGGAGGTGGTGGAGGTAGAGGCAGTGGGCGGCGGTGACGGAGTCGGCGCCGGCGGCGAACTGCCACCAGAACTGGGCGGCCTCGTGCCGGTCGGCCAGGTAGAGCAGGCACGCGAACGCCAGCGCGCCCTGGGGTTCGATGGTGGCGCGGTCGTCGACGAGGAGGGCCATGGCGGCGATCGCCGACCGGTCGCGTACGACGTGGGAGGACAGGGCCTCCAGCTGGCTGGAGGCGCGTGCGTGCAAGGCGGTGCGCCGCACGGGCCAGGCGCCGCCGGCCAGGGCGTCGCGGTCGGCCGCGCCGCTGGTGGTGCGGATCCACTGGGCGCGCTGTTCCATGGCCGAGGCGCGGCCCCAAACCACGCGGCGGGCGATCCGGTCCAGCATTGCCCGCTCGTCGAAGTCGGCGTACTCCTCGGCCAGCACTTCCGCGCCTACCAGCGCCTGGTCGAACGAGTGCCGGCTGGGCTTGCGGTCCATGCTGCTCACACTCCCTCGTTCTCGTTCCAGTCGATTCCCAGCTCACGGGCCAGACGGCGGCGCGCTCCGCGGATGTGGGAGCGGACGGTGGCGCGGGTGATGCCCATGATGTGCGCTACCCGGGGTGTGGTGTAGCCCAGCACAAAGCGGAGGACGACCACGTCGTAGTGGCGCTCCGGCAGTCGGGCGATCGCGGCGTACAGGCCCAGTCGCGACTCCAACGACTCCATGCGCATGCGGGTCACGCCGCGGACCGCCGCGAACGCGGCGGTCTCCACCAGGGCGACTCCGCGGCCGCGCTCTTCGATGCGGCGGCTGATCTCTTCTTTCAGCGCCGCCATGGCGTAGCCGGCCACGCTGGGCTGCTGGAGGGCCAGGCCCCATTCCTGAGCCAGCTGGGTGAAGACGTCCTCCACCACCTGTTCGGCCTCGGTTCGGCTGCCCAGCTGGATGTGGGCGTAGCGCAGGTAGGCGTGTACGTGCTGGGAGTAGAAGGCGCGGAAGTCGACCGGCAGCACGGCCGCCAGGTCCTCACGCACCACCGGCTCTTCCCATGGATCAGGCTGATGCGTCGTCACAGGGCCGGCACCTCCGTACGCTCCACACCGCACCAGGCGGTCGCGGAGCTGAGGCTGTCTGTCATCTTGATCTTTCCTCCCCGTATGCGGGTCGGTGCCAGCAGCCACGCTGGCACCAGGAGCCCTGAACTCCCACTGCCAGCTAATCGGATCTGAACACGTAACGTGCACGAGGCGTGACGCAAAGCGCGCATGGGTCGCGGCACGCGCCCCCAGCAGGGGTCGCGCGCCCCGTATCGATACACGCACCCGCCCGCCGGCATCGCGAGCTACCCATGCCGACCTTCCGTTACCTGCGGCCCCGCTCACCCCTGTCGCCTAGTCCAGGGACCATCGCACCCGCTCGCTGTCGGGGCTGGGAGACTTCTCCGGTGACCACAGCCCCCTCTCAGCAGCCCCGTGACCGCGCGCTCGGCCGCGGAGTCAACAGCCTGATTCCGCAGGCCGCCACGACCACGCCAGCCGATCAGGCCACATCCGCCCTCGCAGGGCTGCGCACCGTCCCGGTTCATGTGGGTGTCCTGCGGGCCGCCGTCGTTCTGCTGGAGGAGGCCTCCCGTACCGCCGACGACGACACGAAAACCGTGATCACGTCCACCGTGGAGCTGCTACACGAGGCGATCGGTAAGACGTGCTCCTAGACCAGAAGATTCAGGTCAGGACTACAAGGCACAGGACCTGGGGTGGCGCGTTGTATCCCCGCAGGGCGCCTCGAGGTTCCTTGCCTGAACAGGCCCGCTCGGCTCACGGTGCCGCCCTGGGCTATCCCGATGCTCCGCCGGACGTCGGCATGACGCCGAGCTGCTGAAGGAAGCCAAGGAGGTCTTTGTCTGACCACTTTTCAGCTAGCTTGCCGTTCTCGATGCGATGAATCACCGTCGCGGTCATCGTGATCGGCTTACCGGTGGCAGGAATGCCCGGGAGATCCTTTTCATGTACTCCGCGGGCCGTCAGCCGAGTGACGACCTTGTCGCCCTCCGCGATCTGGTCTTCGATTGCGTGGGTTCCGGGTGTGGCGTCCCAGAACAGGCGGAACGCCTGCTTGAGCCCCTCGCGACCGGGTGCGAGACCTGGAAACGGTGGTGGCGAGTGGTCCTTGTAGTCTTCGGCCACGAGCTCGTCCATGGCATCCAGATGGCCCTCGTCAATCTCCTGGTAGAAGCGGCGAACCAGCCTCTTGTTCTCCTCTGCGGACACCGGAACCTCTCTACGTGTCGCTTCATGGCGCCGGAACAGCACATACAGCCCGGAGCGTCACCCATCGGCCCCATGTCCATGTCCATGACCTGCCGGCACACCGCGGACATTCACTCAGAAGCGGCTACGCAGGCGACTCCGCGCACCGAATGGCAGGCGACCGTTGCCTGATGTGGCGAGCAAGAGCTCGTCCAGCTCGACGCACCGGCCGCTGCGGACCGTGGCCGCCGACGACCCGGCCGCTGGGCGTCCGCGGCGTCGTCGTCCGCGCCGATCGTGACCGCTTCGCCCTGTGCGAGTGAGTAGAAGACGGTGCCGCTGATCAGCGTGTGAGGAGGCGCTCGGCGCCGCATGCCGGGCACGCCTCCGCCCCAGGGCGGCGAAGGGCCGCGAGGGCCTGGGCGGTGGTCAGCTTGGCCGGGCCCCGAGCGGTGAAGCACCCGTCGCGGTGGACGATCGTCCGCGGCGGCGCATCAGCAGAGCGGCGGGGCTCTTCGACCGACCAGCGCTCGGTGTCGCCGGCGGCGTCCGGCCGCGGGCGAGCGTGTCGGCTGCCGGTCCGGGCACGGGCGATCACTGCGGGGTGCCGCCGGAGCGGCACCCCTTCATACGACACGCCAGGTACAGGTGCCACATGGCTGGCGGGAGCGGTGAAGGTGACGTCCGCCGGCTCGGCCACGTCACGTCCACCGACCTCGGCGCCGGCCCACAGGGCCACCTCACACTCGTAGAACCAGAGCCCCTCCCGGCCCTGCCACCGACGCAGGAGTCGACCGGTGATCTCCTGCCCGTCAGGGAGACGGACACGCACCGGAGGCGCCGATGGACGGCCGACCTGGTCCTCGCCCTGCCCCGTCCCCGAGGGCCCGCGCATGACCGCTACGCCTCCGCGGCTTCGTCGGTCGGCTGCTCGTGGGCGTGTTTGATGGCCATCCTCGCCTCGACCAGGTCCGAGCCCGTCAGCTTGTTCCAGAGGGGATCGCATACGACGGCGACGGTCAGTTCCTTCTCGCGCCCACGCAGAGCGGCGACGGCCTGCTTCTCCTCGTCGGTCCAGCCCGGGGAGGCGGGGCGCTCGGAGCGGCCCCAACGGTCAGCCGGGTCGCTCCAGCCGTCGTGGGGCTCGACGGACCACGGCAGCGAGCTCAGCAGCGCGGACAGCTCGGCCCGGACCTGGTGGAGCTGGAGCTGGGCGTCGCGGAGAGCATCAGGAAAGTCGTACGTTTGAGCCACACCAAAATCATACGCCCGTTCGATTAAGGGCCGGCTCCCAACCGGTGCGACCGTCGACCTTCAAGCAGGTCTCACCGCCTCCACGTATGTGGACGCGGGCGTCTCGGGGTAGGCATTGGGGCGGGTTCCATTCGGACTAACTCCCCTATTTCGAGGGCTAGTTCGTCTCAGAATCCCCTGTTAGGTGTGATCTCACCATGGTGGGATCAACGTCATGAAGAGATTCACTGCGGTGGCCACCACGGTCGTGACCGCGGCGACCTTGCTGGCCGGCACTGCGCACTCCGCGCAGGCCCGACCGGGTCCGGACCCGATGCCTGACTGGGACAAGAGAGTCCACTGCCGGGAGGAGGACCCTGAGGGACGCGACATCGTCACCCGATGGGGCAATGGCGAGCTGGGCTGGAAGCACTTCACCTACCGCCACAACATCCGCAAATGTGGGATCCTCGGCGCGGCCATTCGAGGCAAGGTCGACCGCGACGACCACCACGGGCGCCTGGAATACGACGGCGTCGCCATCAGGACAGGGCCCAAGCCAGCGCAGGTCGATTTCGTTGTCATCGTCCAGTACACGCGTCGCACCAAGGACAAGAGGTACGACGCCGGTAAGGGACAGAAGATCGGCGTCGTCAACGCCTTCTGCCGTAACCAACCGCGCAACAAGTGCCCTGCTTGGATGAACGAGTGACCCACCTCGAAGACGTAGAGCAGCAGGCGGCCGTCAGCCGTCTGCTGCTCTACTACCTGAACGCACCTATCGCCGAGGGCTGCCGCCTGCGCGGAGTCCTGCCCGCCCCCGCCGCCGCACGGATCGCCGTCCACGCCGGCGACGACGAGAGCGGCGCCACCTTCCTCTACGAGATCCCCCACGACACCGTGGCCCCCGCCTTCATCCCCGGCATCCTGCGCACGGCATTGGCCGGAACCCAGCACTACAGCAGCGACGACGTCAGCACCGTCATGGGGATGACGCTCATCCGCCTCCACCCGGAGAAGATCACTCCGGCGCCGGAGCCCGAACAGGAGCAGGCGCTCACCGTCCTGCGCGCCCTGACCGACCCCGGCGACGACGAGAATCCCTTCCTCATCGGCTTCCTCATGAAGGGCCCCAACCTGCTGCGCCTGTACGTGCAGCCTCCCGGCCACTCAGACATCGTCGGGGCCGACATCCGCCTGACCAGCACACCTACCGCGCTGATCGCCTCGCTCCCCACCCTCATCGAGGAAGCCGAGCGGCATCAGCCGGCCCCGGACGATCCACACTGCGACCTGTCCGTGGACCTGACCAACTGGTAGGGCTCAGTGGAGGCGGCCTGATCACCGCCGCATGGTCGAGGCGGAAGGCGTAGAGAAGGGGCTCGGCCAGACGTCGCCCTCGCCGAGCCCCTTCCGCACGGGGGCTTGTCGCCCTATGCCGCGTCGTTGGCCAGCTTGACCGGTCGCTGTCCCAGGTTGACCACAGACCGGGGGAGATCCTCGAGCGAGGTCCGCGCGCCAGGCGGCAAAGAAGCCGCCAGCGGTTGATCCGGCGACCCGCGAAAGCGGCGGAACGGCAGGTCAGAGGACGGCTCCGGGAGCCGAAGGCGCTGTTCGGCGACGGGCGTCCCCGTTCGACGCCGAGCCAGCCAGCCAGGTCCGGGGCCGAACAGGCGGGGTACGGCCCCGTACGGGCGCGATATCGTGGAGGGCCTGATGACCACCGCACATGACCTGGGGGAGCCCCGCGTGGCCGAGGACCGCATCGAGCAGAACGAGATCGACGCGCTGACCCGGCGCGTCGAAGCGGTTGAGGACCGTGTCGAGGCGCTGCAGGTGCAGACTGGCGGCAACTTCGCGGCCGTCATCGAGGGCCAGGCCGCGCTGCGCCGCGAGGTTCGCGACGGATTCACCAAGGTCAACGCTCGCTTCGATGCCCTCGAAGAGAAGATGGACCGGAACCAGGCACAGATCATCGAGCTGCTGTCGGCGCTGGTCGGCAAGGACCCGAACGCCAGCTGATCAGCGCCACAGCCGCTGCGAGATCAAGAGGCGGACAACTTTGCACGTCACACCCAGGTCCTCAATGCCCTGCGCGAGACCCAGGTCGAGCACGGCAAGGTGATCGATACCCACAGCACGGCCCTCGAAGCGCAGAGCCGCACTATGCAGAATGTCGCCGAGCTCCTCGGCCAGCTCATGGTGGGACAGATGTCCATGACCGAGCAGCTGACCCGGATCGAGAGCCGGATCGGCGGGGCCGACGCTCAGAAGAAGTGATCATTTCGGTGACCAGCACCAAACGTCGGAGGCCCGGATCCGCGCGGATCCGGGCCTCCGACGCGTCTGGCACCGGGGCCTGCGCCGCAGCGGCATGGTGCCAGCAGCACTTCTGGCGGCACCGACCCGAGCGCAAGCTCATCTCACTGCGGCGGCATAGCTGCCGCGGAGCTGGAAGGGTTCGGTGGGAATCGTTCCCGCCGAACCCTTCTGCATGCCGCCCGGCATCGGCCGGGCGAAGAAGCCCTCCTTACCCGGTGGTGTCGAGGCGGGCTCGCCGGGCTTGGACGAGCTGGTGCCAGCGGGCGCGGACCGCGTCCTGCCCGTCGAGCCAGGCCGCAGGCGAGGGGTCGGGTGGGACGAGGCCGGCCATGTAGTGGGCGATGTCGACGTAGTACGCGTAGTCGCCAACCTGTGTGAGGTTGCGCAGGTGGGTGATGGAGTCGGTGACCGCGGTCTCGTCGGCGCGCACGGCGTGGTGGAAGCACAGGGCCAGTTCCAGCATGCCCTCGGCGGCGACGAGTCCGGCGACGTCGATCTCGGCCCGCAGGACGTGGGCGCGGTCTTCGATGTTGCGGTCGGTGCCGGCGTCCCGGACGAGGGCGGCGATCTTCGTGGTGAGGGTGGTGGCGCGCAGGTCGAGCCCGGTCAGGAGTTGCTCGGTGAGGTCGAGTTCGTCGTCGGCGAGGTCAGGGTCGGCGAAGGCGAGAGCGAGGGCGCGCTGGGCCTGGCTGGTGGCGCGTTCGCCGGCGATGCCGTGCTGCTCGGCCTCGGTGCGGGCGGCTTCGTATGCGGTGGCGGCGCGGTGCATGTCGCCGTGGGGCCACCAGATGTCGCCGTCGACGCGGTGGTGGCGGCCGGCCCAGCCGAGGGTGCGCGCGGCTTCGTGGGCGGTGGGGAAGTCGCCGTCGATGCGGGCGAGGTGAGCAAGTCCGCGGCGGGCGGCGGGCGCGAGGCGACCGCCGCCTCCCGCGACGAGTCGCATGCCGTGTCGCGAGTCGGTGCTGCGGCCGAGGTCGCGATGGGCCTTGGCGAGGTAGTAGATGGCCATCTCGTGCAGGTCGGCCGGGAGCAGCCTGGTGTTGACGACGGCGGCGAGCCGGCCGGCGGTCCGGTCGCGGTTTTCGTGCTGGCGGCGGGCGAGCGCGCTGAGGAGCTCCACCAGGGCACCTGCCGGTGTCTCCAGGCCGCCGATGACGCCGGGTCGTGCGGGTGGGGCGACCGGCTCCCATACGGAGTCGCTGACATAGGCCCAGGCGGCGTCGGCGAGCCAGCCGAGGTCGAGCCGGAAGTCGCGGGCCAAGGTCAGACCCTGGCGCAGGCAGCCGACCAGCAGCAGCCGGTTCCGCCCGGTGCTGGCGGTCCACTGCTCGCCGAGCGCGGTCAAGGCCCGCTCGGCGGCCTGGCGCCAGTCGCCGGGGCTCCAGCGGTCATCGGTCTGGTCGGCGGCATCCCGGACGGTGGAGCGGATCAGAGCGTGGAGATGGTAGGGCCACAGCCCAAACGGGTTCACCCGGACAAAGGGCCGCTCGATCAGCCGCATCGCCGGCGCCTCCTGCCGCAGGCCGGCTGCCCGGGTGGCCAGCGGCAGGTTGAAGGCGTCGAGCAGGCTGACCGCGCGCAGGACGTGCCGCTCGTCGGGGGTGAGGTCGGAGAGCGTGCGGGCGATCAGCGCGGGGAAGTCGTGGTCGAAGTCGGCCGGGGCCGGCTCGCGACCGGTGCGGCGGATCTCGAGGAACCGCGTCACCGAGAGGTCCAGGTAGAGGGGGAGGCCGTGGGAGCGGTCGGTGATGACCTGGCGGATCCCGCTGGCGATGAGCGGCTGGCCGCCGCGGGCGAGGCGGCGGGCGAGGTAGTCGTCGCAGTCCTCGGGGGAGAAGTCCCCGACCAGCACCTGCCGCCCAGCGCTCCGATGCGCGCCTGCCGTGGTCGCGGTACGGGTGGGTGGGACGACGGCTGAGGCAGCCAGGCCGGGCCAGTACGTGGGCCCGGCGTGGTCGAGCTCGTCATGGAGCTTGGGCTCGGCCCACTGCAGGCGGGACCGGCCGGTGACGACGAAGAACGCGTTCGGCATGAGCCACACCACGCGCTGGACCAGGCGCTCCAGGTCGCGGTTGTAGCGATCTCCGACATCCTCGAATGTGTCCAGCAGGATCACCGGCGTGACGCGCTTGTCCGCCGGGAGCTGGGCGAGCTCCCACGCGAGCAGATGCGGGTAGAACGACAGCGCGTCGACGTCCGGCTCGACTTCCAGCAGGTCCGCGAGCCGGGCACAGCGGGCCAGCGCCCGCACGGTCTGGCGCCGCTCGCGCAGGGCTCGGACGAGTGAGCCGGTGACCTGGCCGATCGCCGTGCCGACGGTGCCGGGCAGCAACAGGGCCTGGGCGACGTCGGCCATGGCGGACTGCATCTGCTGCGGCATCGCCTGTCCGAACCGGCCAGCCAAGCCGCCGCGGCGCAGGTACTCCTCCAGCGGCTCGCCCGGGTGCTGGTGATCCCAGTAGCGGCGCAGCGCCACGTCGAAGGCGGGCAGCGGGCGGCCGAGTTCGGCGAGCGCGGCCCGGATCGTCAGCACCAGCTGCTCGAAGTCGGTTCCGGCCGAACGGGCCAGGTCGATGCGGACGGGTATCAGCCGCTCCCGGGACCAGGCGGGCTCGCCCCACTGTGGCGGCCGCCGCTCTGCGGCAGCGAGCGCTGCCTCCAGTTTCCGTGACAGGGCCGTCTTGCCGATCCCGCCGACACCGTGGAAGACCAGCACGTTGTTGCGCGGGCTCTCCAAGTCCTCGACGTCGAAGGCGGGCTCGGCGGTGTGCCGCAGGTGCGCGACGAGGGCTGCGATGACGAACTCCCACTGCGCCTCGCGGTTGGTGAACGCCTCCACCGCCGTCAAGCTGCGGTCGTTGGTGCTGAACAGCGCCCGCAGATCCCGTTCCATCACGCCCCCTGGTAGATGCTCAACAGTCTCTAACTATGCCCGCCGCGTGTTGGCCTTCGGGGACAGTCCTGATCGGCGGCGCGGCCAGCAGCGGGCACTCCAGTCGGGCTCGTGGTGGTGCCGCAGCCCCGCACCGATAGGAGAATGGCAAGTTCCCTTTTCAAGATCAAAAAGGAAGGTGGCTACCATATGCCTGACGCTCAGGAGCCCGACTTCTCTCAGCTGGGAGACGGAGCCGAGACTGATACGGCACTGGACGCCGTGCGGGCGGTGGCGAACTGGTACACCCAGCAGATCGCCGCCGAGCGCCGCACCCCGCTCCCCGACGAGGAGCGGATGGAGGAACTCAAAGCCGCCCGGCAGGCCGCGCTCGATGACCAAGCGCGCCTGTACGCGGCAAGCCCGGAAGACAAGACCCGGATCGCGCGGGCCTACGCGGCCCGGCTCAAGGAGCTGATGGAGCCGTAGGGCCGACGGGGGAGCGGCAGCGGCCACGCCGTCGGGTGAGGCTGGTCGATCCGGGGCGGCTGCACTCGAGGGGGCATCAGCGGGCGTGCGAGCGCGGCGATGTCATCCAGCTCTCGACGATGTCGGGGCAATGCCCGGTGGAGCGCAGCGTGGAGCTTGAGGAACGCTGTGGCCTCCTGCTCGGTGTAAGGCCGCTGCCGCTCCGCCGCCAGCGCCCACGCCGCCCGCTGCCCGCCGCTTTGTTCCTGCCGGAGCAGGGCCTGGCCGTCGCGGCGGATCACGGTCACGGCCGTGAACGCCGGATGGGAAGCGGCCAGAGCGAGGCTGTCGGCCACACCACGGAAGCACTGGTCGTGCCCGGCCCGGGAGGTGAACCGGCCGCTCAGCCCGAGCTGCTGGGCCCGGGCGTACCGCAGCGCGGTCGCCAGCCGGCTGTCCGCCTCGCGCACAGCGAGGACGACGAGGTCGACTGTGTAGCCGTCGGCGGCGAATGGAAGCGCGCTCGCCAGCAGCTCCGGCGCGCTGCCTGGGGCAGCCTCGATGAGCACGTCGCCGCGTCGGGCTCGTACATAGGTCTCGGCTTCGGTGAACCAGGCGCGGTAGTCGGCGCGGATCGCCGCTCCGGCGTTTCGCGGGTCATCCCTCAGCAGTTGGGAGTAGTCGGGGTGCGAGGCCTTGAAGTCGTCGCCTACCAGCCGTGTTGTTCCCGACCGCATCGCCCGCCGGACCATGGTGGCGGCGTCCGTCTTGCCCGCGCCGGGCTGCCCGATCACGTACACCGCCCGCGGGTCGTCCCGGGGGACGATGCCGTGCAGGTACGACGGCGCGATCAGCTCCTCGAAGATCCACCGGTGTTCCTCGGCCGACAGCCGGTGGTAGTCCACGCCCGGCGCTCGCCGCCTGGGCTGAGCGATACGGCGGACCGGCTCGGCGAGAGCGGCGGCGCGCTCGGCGTCCCGCTGGACGGCCAAGCGCCGGTCCTCATCAGCCAGGTCGCGGTGTAGCCGCTGGTCGGTCCGCGCGAGCTGCCGGCGGAAGACGGCCGTCTCCCGGGCGGTCCACGGCCGCGACCGCTCGTAGGCCACCGCCTTGTTCGCAGCCGGCCGGCGGCGCCAGGCACCGCCGGCGAGCTCGTTGTCGTACAGTACGGTCCCACCCCGCCGGAGCACGGTAACCCTGTCGGCCAGCCGCTCTTCCTCCACGACGGTGAGCGTGGCGAGCATGTTGTGCGCGCAGGTGTCGTGGTTCTCCCACGACACGTACCGCCCACCCGCCTCGGCGGCGGCTTCGGTGAGGAAGCGGTCCAGGATTCCCAGCTGGCTCAGCGCCTCCGGCGTCGCGAGGGCGACCACCTCGACCTGGTAGCCGGCCCGGCGATATGCGGCCGCGGAAGCGCGCAGCTCGTCGGGGTCGGCGAGCGCGGACTCGACCACGGCGTCGAGCTGGCGAGCGCGCACGTACTGCTCAACGCTGGCCTGCCACCGCGTCGTGTCCGGCCGTACGCCCACGCCGGCAGTGCGCACGTCGGTCGCCAGCAGCATCGCGTACTGGGGGTGGGGAGCCTTGTAGAGGTCCCTGCCGATCCGGACGGAGCCGCCACGGTGGTCCAGCGCTGTCTGGACCAGATCGGCGATGTGGGTCTTTCCCGCCCCTGGCTGGCCACCCACGATCACGACGACCGGCCGGGCTTGGGGCACAGCGCGCTTGGTGGCGGCCGGAAGGATCACCCGATGCAGTACCTCGTCGCTCTCGCACTCGGACAGCACGACCGAGGCGACCGTCTGTTCTGTCATCAAGCCCCCGTTTCTTGATCACGACCGAGGTTAGCATAAAACCAGCCATAAAAATGTGGCAAGTCTAGGCGCAAGCTTGCGGTATGGTCTGGAGTGGAGGTGGAGCATGCCGACCGAGGATGAGCTGTTCGCGGCCGTGGACGCGCTGCTGGAGGGCGAGCCGGAGCTGCCGCCCCCGTTGGAGCGTGCGCGGCTGCGAGAGGCGGCCGGTGTCACGCAGAGCCGGCTCGCGCAAGTACTGCAGACGTCGACGCAAACGGTCAGGAACTGGGAAGCCGGACGCGCGGAGCCGCGGCCGCCGCGCCGTCAGGCGTACCAGCGGCTGCTGGACGGCTGGGCAGCCAAGTACCCGAACCCCGCTGACGCCGACCCCGAAGCGGCGCAAGTTCCGAAGACCTTCACCAGCCGGGCCTCGCAAGGGCAGCCGCAAAGGCAGGTGTCTCAGGCTGCGGCCATGGCGCCTGCAGAGAACACTCAGCCCCGCCCCGCCGCCGTTTCCGCCCCGACCGCCACATCACCCACCCCCAGGCCGTCGTCGACCTCGCGCCGACCGGGCGTGCAGAGGGCCGCCCCGGCCTGCACCCCGGCGCCCGTCGGCGCCTACCCACACGGTCCGCTGCTCGTCATCGACGCCGACACCGACCGGACCGTCACCGGCTACGGCATCGGCGGCCTGCTGCTGGACGTGCCCGCCAAGTCCCTGCCCGCACTGGTGGAGTGGACGCTCGCCGAGGCACGGCTCGGCACGGAGAAGCTGCACGGCTCCGGGAAGGACGCCGACCCGCTGCTGGTGCTCACCCCGGCGGCGTGCGAGCGGTACGGGCTGCCCGTGGAGCTGTCCGAGGAGGAGCGGCTCGCCGGGCGGATCCCGGAGAACCACAAGGTCGTCAAGCAACTCGACCGGGCCGACTGGCAACTCACCAAGCGCGGACTCGGGCCGTGGGCGCGCATCTACCGCCCCGCCCAGGGCCGCCGGCGGCAGTGCGTGCAGCTGTGCATCCCGTCGTGGCACGCCCTGGACGACCGCGCCTGGGGGCACGCCGCGCAGTTGGAGCCGGCGGAGCTCGCCCGAGTGCTCAACGTGTACGCGAGCCGGGTGATGACGCCGGTCGGCTCTACCGCCGTGACAGGCTTGGAGCTGATGACCGCACTCAACCCGCCGACCCGCGCGAGCGAGCCGGACGAGAACGGCAAGCGGCACCCGGAGCACCGGCCCGGCTCGCTCGGCGTGAAGCCGATGGATCCGGCGCCGTGCGAGGCGACCGACGGACACCCGGTCCTCGCAGATCTGCCCCGCTTCCACGTGCGCGGCCCGGAGGAGAAGCTGTTCGAGGAGGCGTACGACTGGGCGCGCGAGCTCACCGACGAGGAGTGCATGCGGCGCTACCTGGTCGGCATCGACGTCAACCTCGCCTTCGGCGCGGCCGCGAACGGCGCGGTCGTCGGTCTCGCGTCGCCGCCGGTGCACATCACGAACCCGGTCTTCGACCCGGCGCTGCCCGGCGCTTGGCTGGTCGACCTCTCCCACGTCGACCTCTCCCGCGTCCTGGTCGGCAAGCAGTGGCGCCGGCTCCAGGGCGACCTGCTGCCCAGCCCGTTCACGCCGACCGGCGAGCGCCCGACGGGACCTGCCTGGTACGCGACGCCGACCGTGGCGTACGCGGTGGAGCTCGGCTACGACGTCGCCCCGCTCGAAGCCTGGGTGCGCCGGGAGAAGGGCAAGTTCCTCGACGGCTGGTACAAGCGGCTGCGTGACGCGTACGTCCACACCATGGGCGACCTCGGCGTTGACGAGAAGCTGCCTCCGGCGGAGTTCCTGGCGGCGATGGACGGCTACAAGCAGCGTGACCCCGAGCTGGCGATCGTCCTGAACGCAATCAAGATGACCACCAAGGGCGGCATCGGCAAGCTGCGGGAGAAGGCCCGCGGTGGCGGCTGGCGTCCGGGGCAGGCGTGGCCGGCCCTCGCCCGGCCGACCTGGCGCCCCGACATCCGGGCGGTCGTCATCTCCCGCGCCCGGATCAACATGCACCGCAAGATGGTCGCCCTCGCCGCGGCGACCGGGCAGTATCCGGTCGCGATCCTCTCCGACTGCGCGGTCTACGCCGCCGACGGCCCCTCCCCGTTGGACGTCTTGCCGTACGACGGCGACGGCAAGACCGTGCCCGGATCGTTCCGGCTCGGGGTGTCGCCCGGGATGGTCAAGCACGAGGGCACCCAGACCGTGCTGTGGGGCGCGGAGGTGCACGAGCAGCTGAACAGCGACGGCAAGGTCGCCAACCTCGCCCGCTACATCAAGGACGGCCAGGTCACCGCCAGGGACAACGGAGAATAGGAGAGGGAGCCGATGGTCACGGTCGGGGAAGGGCTCGACAAGGCGGTCCAGGGCGCGTTCACGCGCCCCATCCCGAAGTCGGCCGGCGCCCAGATGCGCTACCTGGTCAAGCAGCACAAGGGCAGCACCAAAAGGGTTGCCGAGCTGCTCGGCATCACCCAGCGCACCGTCGAACGGTACGTGAAGGACCAGATTAAAAAGCCCCGCCCCGAGCTCGCCGCCCGCATAGAGCGGGAGGTCAAGAAGCGGTGGCAGCCGCAGGTCCGGGCCAGGGCCAAGCAGGCCGCGGCCACGACCGGCGGCATCATGATCGACACCCGCGCCCGCTTCGGCTTCACCGCCGCCCCCGGCACCACCGACGACGCCCGACTACGCCACCTCACCCTGGCCCTGCCCCCGCGCCACGCCGCCCGCCTCTTCGACGCCCAAGAGGCCGGGGCCACCGAGCAACGGCTGCAGCAGGTCGCCGCGGAGGCCTTGGGCGAGGTCTACTTCCGCGACAACGGCCGCCGCGCCCACGGCCTGGAGGTGGAACTCACCGACCTCGAGCACATCGAGTTCGAGCTGTAGGAGCCGCCCGTACGGGGCGAGCCCCGGACTGGTGTGACTGTGCGCTTCAGCTGGCGAGTGGGCGGTCGAGTTGGCGGACTGAGCACTCGCTAGCTGGCACACCTGGAAGGCTGAGTGTTCGATGCGGCTAGGCTGCACGGATGATCGTCCGCTGCCACCAAATCATCAGCCCCGCGACCGGCAAGGTTGTGCCGGAGCACCCGGGCATCCGGGTGGGGGCGGACTACCCGGTACTGGAGATCATGACCTCGGCGGACCGTGTGCTGCTGCGCATCCCCGAGCGGCTCGACACCAGTACCGACCGGGACAGCCCCGGGTTGTGGGACGCGGCGATGTTCACCGTCGTCAGCGAGCGGATGCCGAGCTGCTGGGTGGCCGCCTTGGAAGGCGGATCCCTGACGCTGGCGCCCCCAGAGTGGCAGCGTCCCGGGTTCTGGGAGGACTACTTCGATGCTAAACCGGCCGCGGTCGCCGAGTACGACCGGAGACGAGTGGAGATCATCACTCAGGCGTGACGAAGGTACCGAGTGCCCTCGGGCGGTCAGCGCTCAGCTCGCCAACTGAATCGCTCAGTCACAACTGGTGGTTGAGCCGAAGCACGATAGTTGTCACCAAGGCATGCGTCTTGTCATCGGGGCAGGCCGACGAGGCGCCTTTGGTTGACCATCGGGCCGTTGTGCAGCTCAGGCGACCGGCGGACCGCCGTAGCCGGTGACACCCACCATGCTTCGCGCGCTGCTTGTGGCAGCCAGCGTGCCGATCCGGTGACAACCAACGTGCTTCGCCCGAACGAAGCCGCAGGTCAGCAGGCACCTCAGGTGAAAACTATCGTGCTTCGGCTCGGTGGTCCGTCGGCTCGCCTCATGGCCGACGTTCGGCGCCTTGACGAGGTGGTGGGTGCCGTCGATCAGCGCGATGAAGTTGCGTTCACCCATGCTACGGCGTTTGCCCTTGCCCGCGGGGTGGGTGCGCAGGCGGTGGCACAGCCGGGTGCCTGAGCCGGGCCGCATGGCGATCAGCCCGGCCACCGGCAGGCGTCCTGAGCGGCGGCCGCTGACCGTCACGACCGGGGTGCGGCCGCGACGGCCCCAGGTGCGTCCTTTGGGCGGCCGGCGGGTGAAGCCCGCTGCGCTTTACCTCCGCCCAGGTCGCCTCCTTCCACGCGGTCACAGCCTGCTCGTCGCGCTCTGCGACCCTGCGTGCGAGCACCTGCGGGCTGAAGCCGAGCCGGTGCATCAACCGGGTGGCCCCGGAGACGCTGTAGGAGACGTGGAACTTCCGGCCGATCAGCGTGGCCACCCTCGCCGCCGTCCACACCTGGTCCTCCACCCAGCCGTTGGCGGCCGGGCCCTCATCGAGGTACGCGGCCAGTTTCTCCAGACAGCGCGGCGACAGGCGGCATCGCGATCCGCTCGGGCCACGGGAGACCAGAGCCTGCACACCACCTTCCCGCCACACCTGGTGCCACTGGTAGGCCGAATTCCGGCTCACCTGCAGGCGCCGTGCGCCCTCCGGCGGCTTGGTCTTCTGATCGAACAACTCGGCCGCCTGCATCCGTACCGACTCCCGACGCTGACGTCCCGCAGGGCTCAGCCCGCCCCCATCCGCATACCTCACACACCCACGGAATACAGCCACTACCCCAGACCCGGCAGGGACTTCAGGAGAGATCAGCCCGACGAGCTGAAGTCAGTAACGCGAGCTGCTGCCGCTGACCACCTGGCGACAGCTCTGCCGGGACATCGACCCCGGCGTGCTGCACCGGCTCATCAGTGACGAATGCTTGACGTCTGCTCAGGCCGCACGCCGCCTCGGCGTCAGCCATGACGCTGTCCGCTTCGTCCTGCAGGGGCAGCCAGCCCCTCCAGGGGCGGCGAAGAGTGCGAAGTGGGAGGAGGTGGGTGGGGCAAGTCTGGACGGCGGCCGGGTCCGGCATGCAGCTCATGATGCATGGCTCGCCGGGCGCCGCCGGGCAGCCCGGGCATATGCGGATGGCGTCGAGCAGCGGCTGAAGGTAGTCGAGGACCCCGCTGGCGTAAGTGAGCGGCGGAGGTGGCTAGGATTTTGGCGTGCCAAGTGCCTGTGCGGCTGAGTCGTGTGGGTCTCCGGTCTGGCGCCAAGTCGGGGTTCACGACGGTTGGTCTGTTGACGAAGCGTCTGGTGTTGTTCAACGGGAGAGCTGTCAGGAGCGGTGACCTCCCGCTTCAACGTGCGTCGTCCTGTCGCGGCTTGGTGGCGTGACGGTAATGCGGAGACGATGAGGGGGAGCGGTGGAGAGAAAGCCCGACGCACGCGTCGAATCATCAACGCGCGTGTTCGATGGCGTGGAAAAGCTGGGGTGGGAGTACATTCATCCGGTTCCTCACCCCCACCCACATCGTGACAATCCGCCGATACGGCATGATCCACCCATGCCCACCTATCGAGGAGGTGAACTCCCTCCACTCTTGGGATGTGTCTTCAGTGGGATGTTTTTTGCGGGGGCTCTATTTGCGGCACTGGGTAGCCTTGTTGTTGCTGCCGTGGCGTGGATCCCTGCCGGGATAATCCTCTTCATGCGCGTCGCTCCCTATATTGGATATAAGTGGAAAGTGTCGGGGGCGAAGCGGAAACAGGAAGAACTCAGAGCGGCTCACGAGGCCGCGTTCGAGCGTTGGAAGACGGATGTCCTCGCGCACGATGCCTCGGAGCGGCGGCGTGTCGACGAGGCGTTGCGGTGGTTTCCTGTTCATCTCGCATCCCGCCCGCGTCGGGTTGATGTCTATGGCGGCACGGCGGATGGGTGGGCGGCTCTTCTGGTGACTCTGGGGGCGTCTCTCCTCGCCAACGGAAAGGGACTGTGGCTCCTCGATCTCAGTCATCAGACGGTGGGGCGGGAGCTGGCGGCCTTGGCCGATCCGCGAGGGGTGCCGGTGGTGCGCGTGGAGCTGCCGTCGGCCTCCGCGCCGCCTGACCTGTCGTGGGGATTGTCCGCGGAGGAGCTGGCCGAGGTGCTGGCGGAGGCCCTTTCCACACTGCGGCCGGACGGGGCCGACGTTGACTTGCGCGCGACGGACGCCAGCATCCTGCACTCTGTGCTCGAGCGACTGGACGGGGCGGTTACCTTCGGCCGGATCGCTTCCGGACTGGAGGTCCTCCTGCGCGTCCACGAACCCGACCGCGCGCCGGAACCGCTGTCGGCCAGGGAGCTGGACAGTCTCACCACGGCCATCGATGTCGTCGGGAAAAGCGAGCGGATTCAGAACGAGCTGCGCTTCGTATATGACGTGACGCGTTTGCTGGCCCGCGCCCAGCAGAACCCCCTCACCCTCCCCGCCCCGGACCAGTGGCTGGCTCCCGGGCAGTTGACCATCCTCTCCACGCACGATGTGACCGAGCGTCGCAAGGACGTCATCGACCGCGTCGTCTTCTTCCTCATCCTGCATCAGCTTCGCCGTGGCCGCGTCCCGGCGGACGCCGGCACCTTGGTCATCGCCGGCGCGGAGCACCTGGGACACTCCGCTCTGGAATCCATGGCTCGCCAGGCGCGCGTCGCCGGCGTCCGTCTCATGCTTCTTATGGCGCATGTGCGAGAGGACATCCGGCCGCTTCTCGGAGGTCAGGACAGCGCGACGGTCCTCATGAGGCTGGGGAACGCCGAGGAAGCGAAAGCCGCCGCCGAATTTATCGGACAGGGACACAAATTCGTGATGAATCAGCTGACGCGGCAGGTAGGTGAATCACACTCCATGGGGCGATCCCACAGCTACGGCGGAGGTGATAGCGAGACGGGGGGATGGTCGACTAGTTGGCAAAATTCCGTCAACAGTTCGACTGGTAATTCCGTGACGCGCGGCGAGGCGGTATCCCGGGTCTATGAATTCGCGGTGGAGCCGACACAAATTCAATCGCTGCCGCCTACCGGACTCATTTTGATCGAGACGAGTCCGCAAAGCCGCCGCGTCGTGTTCGGCGACTGCAACCCTGCCATCACTCTCCTACCACACGTGGCCGATGCCCCACGGCTACCGGAGTAGGGAGGCGATCGCTGTGACGGACCACGGTGAGCCCAGCGCCCCTTCCAGCAAGGCGTCGATGATCTTAGAGGGCTTCCGGTTTCACCGGCTGCTGGACATCCCCCGGCAGGCTCCCGAAGACCAGGGGCCGGACCGTACGCCGGCGGAGTTGTTCGCCGCACTCGCCGCCGCACGGGCCGAGTTCAATGATCGCCCAGGTGCGGCACTGGCCGTGGTGTGGCATCGGCCCCCCGGCAGCCAGCAGCTCGATGTCCTGGTGGGAGGACGTCCCTTCGTACCGTTCGCAAGAGACCACGGCCGAGCTAGCGGCACTCGCGGCTACCCCCTGCTCTACCCGCCAGGTGCGGTGGCCGTGCCCGCCTATGTCCCCGACTTCGACAGCTTCACATCCTGGGCCCGCTGCCCGGGACAGGCGGATCCTTTGTGGACGCCGGCAGCGGACCGGCCGAAGGTCATGCGCGGCGGCTTCGACGAGCACGTCGGTCACATGCGTGATCCGTTCGCTTGGGTGGTGCTCGCGGAGCCGCTCAGCGACGATGCGCTGGAGAGCGAGCGCATGGCCCTGACCATGAAAGTCCCTGGGCTGAGGCAGCGAGAGAACTCCGAACTGGACCGTGTCGCACTCGAACGTGCCCAGGCCAGGTATCGGGAACTGAGCAGGGCGCGCCCCAGCGGGATGTGGAACATCCACGTCCTGGTCGGCTCATCTGACGCAACCACCACCCGTCGAGCATCCGCACTCCTGTGCAGCTCCGCTGATCTGGACGAGCACCCCTACACCCTCATACCCGGACCGCCGGTCGGAGATCTGGCACAGGCATGGCGCGCAGCAAGCACCCCGGCCGGCGAACCAGCCTCCCCCTTCCCTGCGAGCACCGAGCTGCTGGCCGCGCTGGCCCGTCCACCGCGCAAGGAACTGCCCGGCGTCCGCCACGTCGAGCGCGCCGACTTCGATGTCACCCCCGAATCAACCGGCGACATTGTGCTCGGCTCGGTTCTTGACGAAGCCGACCAGCCGATCAGTGCCCTGGGAATCAGGCCGGACACCCTCAATCGGCATGCCTTCGTCGCAGGCGCCACCGGCTCCGGAAAATCACAGACCGTACGGCACCTGTTGGAGTCCTTGCACGACATCGAGGTCCCTTGGCTGGTCATCGAGCCAGCCAAGGCCGAGTACGCGAACATGGCAGGCCGACTGGCCGATCGCGCAGAAGTCACAGTGATCCGTCCCGGCGCTCCCGATGATGTCCCGGTGGGCCTGAATCCGCTCGAGCCGGAGTCCGGGTTCCCGCTGCAGACCCACCTCGACCTCGTCCGGGCCCTCTTCCTGGCCGCCTTCGAAGCCACGGATCCGTTTCCGCAGGTTCTCAGCCAGGCGTTGACCAGGTGTTACCAGGAGATGGGCTGGAACCTGGCGCTGGGCACCCGCCGAGGCGTGCCAAGGGCACCACGCTATCCCGGCCTGGCGGACGTGCAGAAAGCCGCCTTGGAGGTCGTGGACAACATCGGGTACGGCAAGGAGGTCGCCGACAACGTACGCGGCTTCATCGACGTACGGCTCGGATCGCTTCGAATGGGCACTCCCGGGTGGTTCTTCGAAGCTCACCACCCCATCGACATGAGCAGCCTCCTGGACCGAAACGTGGTGCTGGAGATCGAAGACATCGGCAACGACCAGGACAAAGCGTTCTTCATCGGAGCGGTACTGATCCGGATCTACGAATACCTGCGAGTCCACCGCACCGACACCACCGGAGGCGGTGGACTGCGGCATGCCACGGTGATCGAAGAGGCGCACCGACTCCTCAAGAACGTCCCGCCGGGCAGCCCGGCCGCCCACGCGGTAGAGCTCTTTGCCTCGCTGCTCGCTGAGATCCGAGCCTATGGCGAAGGCATCGTGGTCGCCGAGCAGATCCCGTCGAAGATCCTGCCGGACGTCGTCAAAAACACCGCACTGAAAATCGTCCACCGGCTTCCGGCAGCGGATGACCGCGAGGCTCTTGGTGCGACGATGAACCTCACTCCCCAGCAGTCCCGGCACATCGTCGCCCTCCCCCCAGGCCGCGCGGCCGCCTTCGCGGACGGTATGGACCGCCCCCTGCGTATCGCTGTACCGCTGGGACTGGCCCGCGAGAGCACAACGCAAGCCACCCGATCCGTTCCCACCCTGACGAACCCGCACTCCGCACTGGGACATCTGGAGCGGCTCCGACCCCATACACTGCGCGAGATCAGCCTGGGCAAAGACCTGGCAGAGGACCCAGCCCTCACCCTCTGGATCGAACTGCTGACGATCGCGCATATTTGCGGCTTGCCCTCTCCGCGGCCCCACGCATCCTGGTTCGAAGGACTGCGGAACCGAGCGAACGAACGGATCCTTGAGTGCGCCATCGCTGCGCGCATCAACGCAGCCGTCGACGACCGGTCGGCAGGGCTATCGGACTTCTATCCGCCGGAGAATCTCCTGGAGCACCTGACAGCCTCAGCGATGCGTGTCCTGGCCGGAGGCAGCACCTGTCCACGCGGTGAAGTCCAGTGGCAGGCAGGCACCTGGCGCTGGGCAGACGTATACCGAGCACTCAAGGCGGCCGACACGTCGAGCGAAGCCCCCCACCCCGACACGACCGTATGGGCCGCCCGCGGGCTGCAGTTGCCGGGCCGCACAATCGCAGAACAACTGGAAGCCTGGAAGGCACACCCTGACACCTGGCGCCCCTCAGAGACCACGGTGCGAGGCGTATCCATGACCTGGAGCCAAGCGTGTGATGCCCTGCACAACGCGAGAGAGCCCCAAGAGCGGCTGAATAAGGCAGCTTCCTTCCTCCAAGCGCCCTGGTGGCCACTGAAGTCGTTTGTACGGGCGGTAGCCACAACAGGCGGGGAGAGGACATGAGCGCGGACGGACCCGCAAGGCCGGTTGAGCAGGAGGTCCCGAGGGCACCCGACAACGGCTCCTCCCAGGGCGACGACGGACCCGACCACACTGCAATGGAGGATATTGATGCCGCAGACTCCTTCCGTGGTGACGTCGAAGGCGACAGAGACAGCGACGACGCGTCGCACGGCCCGGAAATGCCGGTCATTGGAGAGACGGAGGAGCCGAAGGGGGAGGCCGACGACGACGGTGCGCCGGCGGAGCCGATCGACAGCGAGTATCCAGACCATGAGGAAGCGGGGCACGCGGCGGCAGGGGATATGGATGCCCTAGGTGACGCTGATGATGACGCTCGCAAGGGTCATGTATGGGACTATCCGCTGGCATCAGAGGACCTGCTGTCCGACCCTGCAGACGATGGATCCGCCATCGGGGGAGACCTGGATGAACAGGGCGGTCCTGGCAAGCCGTCTGCTGAAACCGCGGTTGCCGTTGAAGGGTCCTCTCCGCCGGAGATGGCGGGTGATGAGGAGCCGACCGCGCAGGAAGAGGCGAGGGATACGGCCCCTCGTGATGCACCCGCAGAACATTCGGGGCCGGATGATGGCTCCGCAGCTGTACGAGGCAGGGACGACTCTGCTGAAGATCCGCGCCCAGAGCAGACCCCCACTGCCGGCGAGCAGGTAGCACCTGGCGAGGCTCCTGAGCGGCAGGGGGATTCGGCGCTCACGTCCAGAGAGGCCGGGGAGCAAGCCGAACCCCCCGCCATTGACACGGGTGGGCATCGCGACGACCTGACCGGCGGCCACGGTACAGGAGAGCACGAAGATCACACCGGCGATCATTCCGGTGGCCAGAAGGACGACGGCGAGGCAGAGGGGGCGAACGAGCCTGACGCATCGTCGGAGGAGGACGGCGAGGCCGGCGATCCGAAGTCGGGGGATCGGTCGGAGAACCCGCTGGCCGACGTGGCCGAGGCCCTCGGCGAGCGGTATCCCGAGGTGGCTTCGGTGATCACCAAGCTCGGTGCGGACGATGCGAACAGGCTGAACGTGATCGAGAACCTGAAGGACCCTGAGGGTGGGGGCGAACGGACCCTGGAGATCGTTCAGGAGCTCGCCGTGGGGGAGACCCTGGAGGGGCGCTCCTTGGAGGAGTACAGGTCCGAGAACCCCGGGCGCGGCCCCCTGTTCGAGCCCGTGGAGCATGAGGTGAACCACGCTCCCGACGGGACGTCCCGCAAGAACGCTTACGTCGAGCAGACCAAGGTGGACGACTCGGTGCGAGCCCTCGGAGCCGCCATCGAGGACAGCGACCGCGCCGCCCTGGACGACTACGGCATGAGGCTGCAGAACGAGGTGGAGCCAGCCGTCTACGAAGACGTGATGAGTCTCCTTGAGGAGGCTGGCTGCGCCGACGACGCCGAATTGAGCATCCGCACGAAATCTGCAGACGGCCTGGTCGACAAAGTGAAACGAATGACAGAGGGGAGCGAGGGCAGGAAAGCCCGTCCGGATTACGAGATCGGGGACGTCATCGATGCCGTGGGTGCAAGAATTACCGTCGATGACACCGCCCGGCTCGAAGCCGTTCTCGAAAAGGCCAAGGAGCACTTCGGTATCGGCGAGGACGGGCGCCTGCTGGAGGTCGAGAACATGTACGCCCAGCCCAAGAGCGGCAATCCGAGCTACCGCGTCATTCCCATGGTCGCAGCCATCGAGGTCGGCGGAAAGCCGTACACGTACGAACTCCAGCTCACGACGAAGCGGGCTTCCGTGGCCGCTGACCTTGAGCACAACACCGTGTACAAGCCACATATCGAAACGACTTCAGAGGAACGCGATGTGATGCGTAAAATGCAGGCAGAAGCGGCGGCGTTGGATCAGGAAGAAACTCGCAGGAGGTACCCGTGACAGATGAGACAGGCCCGAAGTTCGTCATGATCTCGACGTTCCGCAGAAGGAATGCGGACGGATTCATGCTCGCGGCTTTCGTCATCGACGAGAGGGAGTGCGAGTCTCCTGCGGAAATGAAATCGATCAGGAACGAAGCCCTCACTGAGATCCAGCGCCGACGCATCGTCGGAGAATTCGAGACCCGCAGGGCGAAGGCCGACGAGCTGCCCTCGACCCTGCCTCGGTGGGGGGAATACAAAAGGCAGCTGGAAGCTGCGGATCAGGAGTCGTCTTGACCCATCGGGTGTTCGGCGCGTGGCACGACTGGGACACCGCCCACCGGCAGTTGGCGGTGCTCGCTCCGGAGGTTTCGGCGCAGCGCCTCGGGGAGGCCGTCGCGTTCGCCGAAGAGGCCCATGGGGATCAGAAGAGGCCCGCTGGCGAGCCGTACGTGGAGCACCTCCTGGAGGTGGTGGAGATCCTTGTCTCGGGCGCGGGTGTCCGCGACGAGGACCTGCTGGTGGCGGCCGTACTCCACGACGTCGTTGAGGACACCGGCCGCACGGCCGGGGAGGTCGGTCAGCGGTTCGGCGCCCGGGTCGAGGAGTGGGTGGGGTGGGTGACGAAGCCGCACCCCGAGGCCCACGAGGATCCTGCGGAGGTGCGTGACCGCTACCTTCTGAGCCTGCGTTCCGCCCCGCCGGAGGTCGTGCTGCTCAAGCTGGCGGACCGGTTCAGCAACGTGCAGCGGCTCGACACGCACCCGCGGCCGGAGAAGCGGCGTTCCTACTACCGTGAGACGTGCCGCCACCTGGTACCCCTCACCGCGGGAGTCCCATGGTTCGAGGCGGCCTTCGAGGAGTGGCGGGAGTTCTACCGCCACCTAGAGGACGAGGCGCCCGCGGCGACGGCCTGACCCCGTCGCCGGCGCGGATGCCACTGGCGGGCCCGCAGCCATGCACGCTGCTCCGCCCGGGCACTGGCCATGGGGGTCGTCACCGCGGCGTCCGACCCGGCGCAGCGTCGGCACCGTGCTGGACTTCATCGCCTGGTTCGATCGGACCTGGAAGCCGGAGCAGGACCAGCAAGCCGATGCCGCATGAGGAAATGCCATCGAAGTGAGACGGAAACAGCGGGACATTCGATGAGACAGCAGCACGAGCAGCAGGTCGCCACGGTCAGGGATGACAACGGCGGCCGGAACCTACACATCAAGGACGGCACCGTCACCGACGTCGACAACGGAGAGTAGGAGTAGGCGATGAGCCTGCTCGGGGACGGCCTGGAGGCCGCAGCGCAGAAGGCTTTCACCCGCCCGGCGCCCAAGAGGGGTCCCAGTAGTTCTCGCGGGAAAAACAACGCTAAGGGGCTTCCGGGCGTCTGACCTGCGCTGATGTTCTGCAGATCACTTATCCCGTTGCCGGTCCTGTGCAGGCTCGTTGGGCTGAGCGGGTGATGGTGTCGACGGGAGGGGCGGGGTAGATGGCGACGCGGGTGTTCTCCGATGAGGAACTGGAGGCCCTGCGGTCGTTCCCGGCTGTCGGTAAGGACGAGCTGATCCGCTACTTCACCCTCACCCCGGCCGACCGCCACCCTGCCCTGGCTGGGCTTCGTCCCCGACAATGTGCCCGCCGCGCCGGCGGCTGCGGTCGGCCGCCTGGCCCGCCAGATGGGGCTCGCTGCCGGTGATCTGGCGGGCTACGGCGAGCGGGAGCAGACCCGCACCGACCATCTGCGCCAGGTCGCCGAGGATCTGGGGTGGAAGCAGCCAAAGGCCATCGAGCACAAGGAGCTGGATGAGTTCCTGCTGGCCCGTGTGATGGAGCACGACTCCCCGTCACTGCTGTTCCGCCTGGGCTGCGAGTACCTGCGCTCGGCGAAGGTGATCCGGCCCGGTGTGGTCGTGCTGCTGGAGAAGGTCGCCACGCCCGGGTGGCCCACCTGCTGACCGGCGAGCGCGCCCGCGGCCTGGACAAGCTGCTAGTCGTCGATCCGGGCTTTGCGGCCCACGCGGCTGCACTGGCTGGGGACCGGGCCCGTGCAGGCGTCGCCCAACAGCGTGGGCGGCGAGGTGGAGAAGCTGGTGTTCCTGCGCGGCCTTTAACGCGCACGCCCTCGACCTGTCCGCGCTGCCCGCCGAGCGCCGCCGCCACCTCGCCCAGATCGGCCGGCGCCTGACCGCGCAGGCCCTGGAGCGCCGGGAGGCGAACCGGCGCCATCCGATCCTGCTCACGCTGCTGGCCCAGTCCGCCGTCGATGTCCTGGACTCCGTCGTGCAGCTCTTCGACCAGACGCTGTCGGGTTCGGAGTCGAGGGCGCGGATCAAGTTGCGCGACGAGCTCGCCGAGCGGGCCAAGCTGTCGGAGGACCGGCTGACCCTGCTGGACGAGATCCTGCCGGTGCTCGCCGATGCCGGTATCCCGGACAAGGCGGTGGGGACGCTGCTGCGTGGCAAGATCGGCATGTCCCGGCTGATCGCCGCCAACGCCGGGGCCACCGTGCGGCTCCCGCGCGACCACGGGCACCTGCGGCTGCTCGAGGGCTCCTGGGAGGACCACGGGGCCGAGTTCTGCCGCCTGGTCGGCAAGAGCCCCGACCCGTCGGAAGCCCTGCCGCTGATCGGACGCCAGGTCCGCCAAGCCCTGGGCTCCGAGCAGACCATGCGCGGTCGACAACCGGGCCGTCCGCCGCACTGGCCGCATGATCTTCTGCCAGCTGTCCAGCCTGACTCTCCGCCCCGGCAGCGTGATAGATGCACCTGTGAGCCTCATCAACCGAGGAGTTCAAGGACACCTGCTTGAACTCCTCGGCGTCGACGAGACACGACCCCGCTGGCTGGGGACCTAACTCCCTATGTGCGAAGTCTCCGGCTAGCAGGAGGCCCGGCAGAAGCGCCGGGCCGATCCGGGGTGCGGCCCGGGGTCCCGGAGCCAGCTATGCCGCGCTCGGCGGGGTTGACTGGAAGTGGCGCCGGCGCGCGCGGAGGAAGGGCACCGTGCTGCTGAGCAGGACCAGGAGCAGGACAACCACGCCCGCGGGGGTGAGCTGGACCGTCACCTGCAGCGTGGTGGGCAGCACGGCCACCGCCACGCCCGCGACGGTCAACCGGTTACGCGTGCCGAAAAGCAGGGCGATCGCGAGGACCCCGGCCCACAGGACCCCGGCCCACAGCGGGCCGGTGACGCTGAGAACGCCCAGCGTAAAGGGGTAGTACATGTCGACGAGCTGCACGCCCGACACCAGGACGGCCGCCAGGGCGGTGGTTCCCATGATCGTGCGGCGTTGTGACAGGGAGGAACCGAGCAGATCCCTGGGTGCGGTGAGGACGACGGCGCCGGTGAGCAGCGGCACGGCCAGTCGGATCACTGCGATCGAGGGGGTGTTGTGGAAGCCGGAGGAGGCGAACGCGGCCAGCAGGACATCGGCCAGGCACAGCACCATCGCCGGCACGACCAGTGCACGGGCTACGGTCCAGCGCCCGGTCCAGACAGCCGCGAGCGCCGCCAGCCAGAGCAGCGGCGTGAGGCCCGTGTTGGCCAGGCTCAGCACATTCGTGGGCGAGGACGCCGGCAAGGTCCGGACGCCGGGGGCGAAGAGCCACAACAGGCCCGCCATGAAGCTACCCGTCGCCACGGCGACAGCCAGCGGGGCCGCCTGCGCCAGGACCTGACCCGCCATCCGGTCGGAGCCCAGGCCGGTGCGCCGCCGCAGGCCATGGCCGGCGACATCGAGCGCCTCGCGCAGCCGATCGAGCGGGCTGGCATCCTGCGTCGCCTCGGCATAGATCGCGGTCAACTCGGCTTCGTGCTCAGCGCGGTAGGCGGCCGGATGGAGGCGCAGCGCCCAGCGGAACGCGAGGGAGCTGTGCTGCTGCGTCATGCCAGGGCCCCCTTCGGGCGGATGGCGTAGGCGCGACGGGCGGCCAGTCGACGCTCCGCCTCGGCGACGACAGCACGCAGCCGCTCCGTCTCGGCGGCCAGCACGTCTCGGCCGGCCTCGGCGAGGGCGTAGACCTTGCGCGCCCGACCGTCCACGACCTCCTCGCGCTCGACCCGGATCAGGCCCTGCTGGACCAGCCGGTCCAGCGCGCCGTAGAGAGTACCGGTGCGCATCCGCACACGGCCCTGGGAGATCGCGTCGATCTCCTGAATCAGTCCATAGCCGTGCCTGGGCTCGTCGGCCAGGGCAGTGAGCAGGAGCAGCGTCGGCTCCTGAAGCGGTCGCTCATTCATGCCGCCTATATATATCAGCGACCGGCATATGTTGTCGATCGATTCATCGCTCTGCCGCCCGGAAGCCCGATCCGCTGCCTGAGGGCCTGGCCGCTGTGGCGGCGGCACGTCAGCGGGCTGATATGCCCAGTACCCGATCGCACAGATAGTCGCTGGCCGGCTGCACCTCAGCGCCGGATTCGTCGACTACGGCATACGGCGGCGCTCCATCCGGGAGCGCAACCGCGCCGCCCACGCCAGGCAGTACTCGACGACCACGCAGAGCTCGTCACGGCGCTCGCGCTCCTACCACCAAGCGCACGGCGAACGGTAGCGAGGCCACCAGCCCGGCGGGCGAGAAAGTGCAGTCAACAGGTCATCCACACCAGGCCATCAGGCCCTCACCCATTTCACGATCGCACGTCAATGATCGCTGTCACCAACCTCCGTGGACAGAACCCTTTCCTCACTAAGCTGCGGATGTTGCCCCGTTACGCGACCACGCTGCTGCAGGCCCTGCTCGTGCTGACCAACACCGAAGTCGCACGCTGACGGGCCCGGCAGACGATCTTGGGCACGGACAACCGCCCCGACCAGTACGAGCATCGCTCACTCACACCAGCCCCAACGACCTGCGGATTCGAAGTTGGTGGATCCTCACTGGGACGACCTGCTGCGGCTCGCGGGGTCTTTGAAGTACGGGCACGCCACCACCTCGCTCGTCGTGGGCAAGCTGTCGGCGTCCTCAAGGCAGAACGCGCTGGCGGCCGCGCTGAAGGAGTACGGCGCCATTCGCAAGACGATCTACGCGGCGAAGTGCTTGTCCGATCCGGCCTACCGCCGCAAGATCGCCCGCCAGCTGAACAAGGGCGAGTCGCTCCACTCCCTGCGCCGCCAGCTCCACAGGCCAGAACCCGCAGGCCGTCCACGGGCAGATCGTCGCGTTCGTCGACACCCTGGTGGCCACCGGCGTGCTCATGGACACCGACTGTGCGTCCCGGAGGAGGTGGTGGCGGTGACGGTCATGGTCCCCTCCGCCCGGCCCACCGCGCCGCGGCCAGACCGGCTGGTCGCGGCCGTCGCGCTCGCGCTGTCCCTGGCGATGAGCTGGTGGCCCTTGCGCTGGCAGATCGCCACCGTGCGGCTGCTGCGCGGCCTTCCGTACGCGCGCCTGGCCCGCGTCGAGGCCCTGTATGCGGCGGTGCTGGCGGTGAGTCCGGCGTGGTGGCCGGGCCGGATCGCGTGCATGGAGATCAGCCTGGCCACCGTCATCGCGACCGCCCTGACCGGCCGCCAGGCCCGCTGGGTGCTCGGCGCCCGCTTCCTGCCCGACGCCGCACACGCCTGGGTCGAGGTCCCCGAAGGGGCGGTCGGCCGGGACATCGGCGACGCTGCGGACCGGCCGTGGATGCCGGTCTTGTCGGTGCCGTAGACGGCATCTGGGGCTGCCGTGGTCCGGGGCCGGCGCCGTGCCTCCCCGCCCCGGACCACGGCCTCACCCGAACGAGTGAAACCCGGGCGTCGTGGTTGGCATCCGGTCTGGGTGACCTGGGCCGATGAGGGAGATGCGGAACAATCCCGTTGCCCGGCCGCCTGGTCCGGCTCCCTGATGGGGCTCGTGAGTTCTTCCGTATCCCCGCCGCCGACCGTCGCCGCCGCGGGCCAGCCGCCCGTGATGCGCCTGGCCTCCGACCGGCACTTCGAGGCAAGCGTCAACCTGTCCACATGGGCCATAGCGCGCCGGCTGCCCCGCACCCTCACCGAGGCGGCCCGGCTCGGCTGGCGCACCGACCACCGTGCCCTCCTCGCCCTGCTCGCCTGCCAGATCGGCGCCGCCGCCCTCACCGCGACCGCGCTCGCGGCCACCACCCGCGTGCTGGCCGCCATCTTCACCGGCGGCGACATCGCCGCCGGCCTGCGCGAGAACCTGACCGCCGTGGCGGTCCTCACCCTCGCCGCCTCCGGCCGCTACCTGCTGGATGCCGCCGCCCGCGCCGCTGCGGCCCGACTTGCGCCGCAGGCCGTACGCGAGGCGGACCTTCAGGTCATCACCGCGGCCACGGCCGCCGAGCTGGTCGCGTATGAGGACCCGGACTTCGCCGACGCCCACGCCGCCGCCTCCGACGGCGCGGAGAAGACCGGCGACCTCATCCGCGACGCCCAGCTGCTGACCTCCGCCGCAGCCCAGATGGCCGCCGCGGCGACCGTCGTCACCGTGCTGCACCCGGTCATGCTCCCCCTGCTCGTCGCCTCCGTGATCCCGTGCGCCTGGGGCGCGGTGCGGGGGGCGCGGATCGAGCACGCCGCCCACCACCGCAATCTCGCCGACTCCCGGCTCCGCAACGTCTTCCGCTCGTACACCACCGAGCGGAACACCGCCGACGAGGTCCGCGCGGGCACCATGACCGGGTTCCTCATCCGCCAGTACCGCATCGTCTCCGGCCGCCTGGAGGCCGAACAGCTCAAAGCCACCAGGCAGGCCCTGGTGGTCCAAGGCATCGGTGACGCGCTCACTGCGGTTGGCACCGCCACGACCTGGGGTGTGCTCGTGCTCCTGGTGGCCACCGGCCGCATGGAGCTCGCCGCGGCAGGGACCGCCGCCCTGGCCGTAAGGACGTCCGGCACCGCGCTGGCCACTACGGTCCGGGCTGGAGCCCGGCTCTTCCGCACCTCCCTGTCCCTGGACGACTGGGCCCGGTTCCTCGCCGTGGCCAAGCCGTGGACCGCCCGCCGCGGCTCGGCTCAGGTCGCCGAGGACGGGCCGCAGGTCATCACCGCCACGGACGTCTCGTTCACCTACCCCGGCGCCAACCGGCCTGCGCTGGACGGCGTCAGCCTGGATCTCAAGCGGGGTGAGGTCATCGCCCTGGTGGGCGAGAACGGTGCCGGTAAGAGCACGCTCGCCCGCGTGCTGACCGGCCTGTTCCTGCCCACGGCGGGCTCGGTGCGGTGGGACGGCGTGGACCTGGCCGATGCCGCCCCAGACGGGGTGCTGTCCAAGGTGGGGTTGGTGCCGCAGGACTACACGCGCTGGCCGCTGGCCGCCCGGGAGAACATCACTCTCGGCCAGCCCCGCCCCGAAGGCGACACGGCCGTGCACGCCGCCGCTGAAGCGGCCGGCGCCGACAGCGTCATCGCCGCCCTGCCCCACGGTCTGGACACCTCTCTCGCCCGCTCCTGGTGGGGAGGGCACGACCTGTCGGGCGGGCAGTGGCAGCGCGTCGCCGTCGCCCGAGCCTTCCACCGCGACGCCCCTGTCCTGGTCATGGACGAGCCGACTGCCGCGCTCGACGCCCGTGCCGAGCACCGGATTTACACCCGGCTCAAGGACCTGGCCGCTGGCCGGGCCACGGTCTTCATCACGCACCGGCTGGCCAACGCCCGCCTCGCCGACCGGATCGTTGTCCTCGACCAGGGCCGCGTGTCCGAGATGGGCACGTACGAGGAGCTGATGGACCAGGCCGGGGGCTTTTTCGAAATGGTGAAGTTGCAGGAAGACCGGGACTGATTCCGGTCAGGGCCGACCAGGGCAGTGATGAGCTTGCCGCTGCCTTGGTCAGGCGCCCGAGGGCCGCCTGCGTCTTCTCGGCGGCGCCGCGCGGCCCGATGCCTGTGCCCCACGGCCTTGTTGAACTCCGCGTCGAACCGTTCGCGTTCGGCCTTGGCCAAGGTACTTCAGCTGCGCGGGGGTGGCCGACTCCTTCTTCGACTTCGCGGCGCGCTCGCGCAGGGCGCCGTAGTAGGTGTCGTTCTCGGCCTTGCGGTGGGCCTCGGCGTGCTCGCTGCGGTCGATGACCCGCACCGACTCCGTCCAGCCTTCGCCGGGCTTGCCGGTGACCGCCTCCCACAGCGCGTTCGCGGTCAGCGCCGCCTCGTCGACGCCCTCGGTCAGTCCAGGGCCGGTCAGCGCGACCCAGCCACTTCCGGACTTCACCACGGTGAACCCGGCAGGCTCGGCGTGCTCGGTCACCCAGTTCAGCCCGCACCCGCAGTGCGTGGAGTGGTAGCGGCCCCACTTCGAGCCCGGCGCTTCGTAATTTCTGGCCGCCGCCTACGCCTCCGCCACCACCGCCCGCACCGCGGACCCGAAGGAGTTCCTGGCATGAACGACTCTCGGCTCGCTCTGCTCGGCGGCGAGCCGGCTGTGACGGTCACGGACCCGCACTTCGTGTGGCCGCCGATCGAGGACGCCGACCGGCGCGCGGTCGCAGCCCAGCTGGAGACGGCCGTCTCGATCCCCGACCGCTCCTGCATCACTGCTGACCTGGAGGACGCGCTCGCCTCCTACCTCGGAGTCCGGCACGTCGTGACGACCTGCACCGGAACGGCCGCGCTGCACTCGATGTACGCGGCCGCCGGGATCGGCCCCGCGATGAGGTGATCGTCCCGGCTCTGACCTTCCACGCCACCGCGACCCCGCTCTTCCACCTCGGCGCCCACCCCGTTCTCGCCGACGTCGACGACCGCGGCCAGCTCGACCTCGATGACGCCGCCCGCCGGCTGACCGCCCGGACGAAGGCCGTCGTCGCGGCGCACCTGTGGGGGCTGCCGCAGAACATGGACGCGCTAGTGTCCTTCGCCGACACGCACGAGCTAATACTCTGCACGGCCAGTACAACAAGCGGTGCCGCCGCGAGATCCCCGCCAACCACCCACTCGCCCGCTTCGCCATCACCGGTATGGGCCTGAAACTGCGCATCGATCCCCTCGCGGCTGCACTCGCCCACACCCAGCTCACCCGCCTCGACAGTCACCTGGCCGGACGCCAGCACGTCGCGGCCCGCATGTGCGCCGCTCTCGACCGCGTGCCGGGCATCCAGCTACCGCATGTGCCGGCCTCCGCCTGGCCGTCGTGGTACGCGCTGCCATTGCGCTACGAGCCAGCCGAGCTCGCCGGGCTGCCACTGGCACGGTTCCTCGACGCCGTCCACGCCGAAGGCGCCACCATGGCGGACCAGCCGGGTTCGACCTGCCCCCTGTGTACCCATCCGCTGTTCCATGCCCCCGGGGCCTACTCCCTGGCTACGCTGGCAGTCAGGGCCCCGACGTCGGCGACTTTCCGGTGGCGGAGTACGTGCATGCCACCACCTTCAAGCTGCCGGTCTGGCACCGCGAGGAGGACGCCCACCTTGCCGAGGCCTACACCGCAGCCCTCGCCAAAGTCGCCTCCCACGCCAAGGACCTGTTGTGAGCTCCCTCGACACCGCTCTGCTCGAAGACCTCGCCCGCGCCGCCGAACGTGACGGTATGCCAAGACTGTCGTGGGCGCCGTCATCGCCGACGCCGACCGCAAGGTCCTGCTGCTGCACCGGCCGGCCGACGACTACCTCGGCGGGCTGTGGGAGCTGCCCTCCGGCGGCGTTGACACTGGCGAGTCCCTCATCGAGGCACTGCGGCGCGAAGTCGCGGAGGAGACGGCGCTGACGGTCACGTCCGTCGGCGGCTACCTCGGTCACTTCGACTACCGCTCCGGCAGCGGACGCGCCACCCGCCAGTTCAACTTCACCACCACCGTCGCGGGGGAGACGGTCACGCTCACCGAGCACGACGCGTATCTCTGGGCCGGCCGCACCCAGCAGAACAAAGCCTCCAGCGCCGTCCAGGCCGTTCTCGACACCTGGCGCGACCAGGCAGCCTGACAAAAACCCGAGCCTCAAACTGGGCCTCGGCCGCCCTCTCCCAGCAGCGGCCGAGGCCCGCCGCTGTACGGGGCCGATGCCCGTGCCCGGGGCGTACGCTGACGCTGCACGGACTCGCCAGGGACCATCTGGTCGAAGTCGCGGAGCTGCCCCAGGAGCTCGTCGATCCGCTGTATCAGCCGGGTTCGTCGGCCATCAACGTGAAGGCCTCCCGCATGAGCCGGTCAGTGGCACCGGGCCGTTCAACCAAGGAGTCGAAGAGGTCGGCGAGCAGCCACAGTGCGTAGGTGTGCACCATGGCCTCTTTTGGCGGGATTGTCCCAAACTGGTCGCGCCACGCCACCGTATCCATACCCATGACTGCGGCCATGAGAACACCAGCGACCATCGGTACCTGAGCTGGGTCGGCAGTTTCAAACGAGGGGAGCTTACGAATCACGGCCGGGATCAGATCGCTCAACGGATCAAGAGACCCCTCCTCCCGGCTGTCCTGCTGGCCGATGATGTGCGAGGTCAACACGCCAACCAGGAAGACCATGCCTCGGGACACTTCGTCCCGCCCGTAGGTGTCCATCACCGCTTGCACACGCTGCTGCGCCTGCCGACACTCCTTCTCGGATGTGCGCCTTTCTAAGATCCGGTACGAGTCCCACGCCGCGCGGACCGCCTCGCCCACTACTACGCCGTCACTGGTCATGCGCTGACCGTAACGAGTCGATGGAGTCAGCAGAAGAGCGCACCGGCAAGAACCCCAGTGCAGCCTCCATCAGAGGTGCTGGCCCATCCACAAACGCGGCTGAACGACTGGTCCATCCCGCAGTGCCTCCGCCAGGTCGTCAAGCCAGCGTCGTCCGTGCGAGCCTCGGCGCGCATCTGTGAGCGATCGGCGAGGACCTCGAGAACCGTCTCGCGGCCGCCCTCGCCCTGTCTCACCTGCGACGGCTGGCCCGACCGAAGCGCAGCTGGGACAGCTTTGCCTCAGTCAGAGTCGCTTGGGTCGCTTGAGTAGCCCTCTGGCGACATCAGCGACTGAACGCCAGCGACTAGCTGGGGGCTCAGTCACTGGCCGAGTTTCCACAAACGTGCAGGTCAAAGACTTCTTCTGGGTGCAGTAGCGACTGAAGCGACCGAGGGATCCGTATATGAAGACATTTCCGTGCGTGCGCGTGCGTCATATATAGAAACCTTCAGTCGCTTCAGTCGCTGATCGAGCGACCTCACCCCTGTGACCTGCATCTTTCCCAAGCACCACAGAGCAGCGACTGAAGAGCTGTGAGTCGCTGACTACGTACGCCAGTCGCTGACTTCGCCTGTCTCGCCAGTCGCATCGTTGACACGGAACCCGCGTACAGCACCCAAGTCCACACCACCCCACAACCGCTTCGCTAGTCTGTGTCCGTCGTTGAGTCGCTTCGGTCGCTGGAGAAGGAGTCACATGCCCGCTGAGCTGCGGTTTCCCGCCAGCGACTCAGCCCAGCGTCCGATGCAGTCTTCAGTCGCTGGCGCTCAGTCGCTGACGACCGCCCTGTGGTGTGCGAGCCGGGGCTGGCCCGTCCACCCGCTCGCCCCTGGTCGCAAGACGCCCGCCGCCAACTGCGACACCTGCCGCCAGCCTGGCCACACGGCAGCTGGATGCTCCTGCCTGCCGGCAGGTCGCTGGTGCCACGGGTTCCACGCCGCCACGCTCGACACCGCACGCATCAACGCCTGGTGGGGCACCCACCCCGCGCTTGGCGTCGGAGTCGCGTGCGGCCCGGCCGAACTGATTGTCATCGATATTGATGCCCACCGTGCCGCGTTGCCCGGTCGCGATCGGATCCTGCCCGGTATCCCGATCGGTGACCACATCAACCTGACCGGCCTGTCCACGGGCTTCCACACCCTGGCCGTGCTCGCCGCTCTGCGCCAGCAGCCCAGCCCAGCCGAGGACACCAGCACCCTTCGCGTACGCACTCCCTCCGGAGGCCTGCACATCTGGTACCGAACTGACCAGCCCCGCCGCTGGCTGTGCTCCGCCGGCTCCAGCGCTGGTCGCGCCCTGGCCTGGCAGGTCGACGTGCGCGCCCACGGTGGCTACATCATTGCCCCCGGCACCATCACCAGGGCCGGTACCTACACCGCCCTGCCTGGCGCGACGGAACCCGCTCTTCTTCCGGGGTGGCTCGCTCACGACCTTCAGCGCACCGGTCACCTCCAAGCACCGGCCGTCCCCACGCCGCGCCCGGTCCCGCCCAGGGCCGCGCAGGCCGTCATCGCAGCTGGCGGCGATAACACCCACGTGCGACGGACTATCAACTCAGTCCTGGAGGGTGTGACCGACTGTGGACGGATCAGCGAGGGTGCCGGCTTCTCGAGCACCCTCAACCGTGCTGCCTACACCCTCGGCGGACTCGTCGCCGCCAGCCTGCTGCCGCGTAGCGAAGCGGAAAGTCTCCTGCGCGCCGCTGCGGCAGCCGCCCGCCCGGGGCAGGAACGGCGAGCCGAGCAGATCATCCGCAGCGGCCTCGCCGCGGGCACACAGCGACCCCTGCACCCCGGGAGCCGCACGTGACGACCCCCGGCAACGACAACGTCCTGTTCGAGTTCAACCCGCAGGCCGTCGCGGAAGCGATCCTCGCCCAGCCGCCCACCACACCCCTGCCTGCGCAGGCCACGGCCCCCACCACCAGCGGACAGGCCACCGCGGCCGGGCTGCTGCCGGACACCCTCACCGACCGCGGCAACGCCAAGCTCTTCGTCAAGCTCTACGCTAACGACTACCGCCACGTCCCCGGCCTGGGCTGGTACCGCTGGGACGGCACCCGCTGGCAGATCGACGAAGACGACACCGTCCTGTGGGCCGCCGGCGACCTCGCCGAAAGCATCGCCCCCACCGACCCCCGCGGCCTCTACACCACTCAAGCTCTCCAGCAGCACCGCCGCCGAGCCCTGTCGACCTCCGGCATTAACGCCATGCTCACCCAGGCCAGATCCGCGCCCGGCATGGTCCTCAACGCCGCCCGCCTGGACGCCGACCCCTACGCCCTGTGCACTCCTGACGGCATCGTCGACCTGCACACCGGCCTTCTTAAGGTCCCCGACCCGAACAAGGACTTCCACTCCCGCTCCACCACCGTCGGCCCCCAGCGGCTCCCCACCCCGAGGTGGCACCGCTTCCTGGCGGACACCTTTGGCGACGACGCCGAGGGCCAGGAAATGGTCAGCTTCCTGCAGCTACTGCTCGGCTACTCCGCCACCGGCGACGTCGGTGCCCAGGTCATGCCTTTTCTCTTCGGCGCGGGAAAGAACGGCAAGTCCGTCCTCCTGGACGTGCTGATGAAGCTGCTGGGCGACTACGCTGATGCCGCCCCGCCCGGTTTCCTCATGGCTCGCCCGTACGAAGGCCATCCCACCGACCTGGCCGAGCTCCACGGCCGGCGCGTCATCGTCTGTTCCGAGGTCAAGCCCGGCGACAAGTTCGACGAGGCCCGCGTCAAGCTCCTCACCGGTGGCGACCGGATCAAGGCCCGCCGGATGCGGCAGGACTTCTTCAGCTTCGAACCCACCCACAAGTTGTGGCTCCTGGGCAACCACCGCCCAGAGGTGGGCACCGGCGGGTTCGCCTTCTGGCGCCGCATGCGCCTGATCCCCTTCGAACGCGTCGTCCCCGACGACCGCAAGATCGACAACCTGGCCGACATCCTCGTCACCGAGGAAGGCCCCGGCATCCTCACCTGGCTCATCGACGGCGCGCGCCGGTACCTCGCCGGCAGCAAAGACCTCACCGGCCCTGAGCGCGTCCGTATCGCCACCACCGCCTATGCAGAGACCGAAGACCACACAGGTCGCTTCTTCGACGAATGCTGCACCCGTGACCCCGACCAGCGAGTCGAGCAGGCCAGCCTCTACGCCGCCTACAAGACCTGGTGTCAAAATGAAGGAGCCACCGCCATCTCATCCCGCGCCTTCGCCCAACGAGCCCGCGAGCTGGCCGGCCTCGCCTCGCCCAAGGAGATGATCCTGTCCAACTCGCGCAAGTACTACCCGGGCATCGGACTGCTCGCCGACGAGGAGAGGGCATGAGCTCCCTGATCACCGAAGACGAGATCAGCCACGAGACCGAACTCGTCTGGCTTGAGGACACCTCGAACCTCGACTACGTACGCCAGAGCCTGGACCGGCTGCCCACACGCCGCAGCAAACCCGCCTACCACCGCGACGGCCGCATGATCGGCTACGCCCTCCTCGGCCCTGCCGCCAAGCCCTCCCGTTCCTCCGGAACCTTCCGCCGCCGCGTCTTCTGGCTACTGCCCCACGACCGCGACAGCGACCCAGAAGGTCTGTACGCCACCGGCGCCCCTGCTGAAGCTGTTGACCCGCGCACCCTGAATCCTGGAGTCAAGGGCAGCAAGACCGAACGGTCCGAGGGAGGGCCGCCCTCCACCGCAATGCGCGAACTGGGCATAACGCTCCCGCTCTGACTGCCTGCTCCTGCCAGCGCTAAGGGGCGCCAGTGACGCCCGCTTCGCACAACAGTGCCGCTGTGCGATTTTCTGATCAGCCATTGTCAGTGGTCGCTGCAACGCTCGCCGCAACCCCGGCCCATGCCGTGGTTGCGGCAAGACGCCGCTTTCCCATCGCAGCGAGGAGAGACGCAGTTGACCACTCTGGAACCGACCGTGGAGCAGGCAGCCGCAGTCGACGCGTTCGCCACCGGTACCGACCTTGTTGTGCAGGCGGGCGCTGGCACCGGCAAGACCTCGACTCTCGAAATGCTGGCTGCATCTGACACTCAGCGCCTTGGCGTATACGTCGCCTTCAACCGAGCTGTCAAAGAGCAGGCCGCCCGGCGCTTTCCGCAAACCGTGAAGTGCAGCACCGGCCACGGGCTGGCCTACGGAGCCGTTGGCTATCGCTACCGGCACCGCTTCGGTGGCGCCCGCACTCCAGCATGGAAGACCGCAGAGCTCCTTGGACTGAGGGCCAGCCTGACCATTGGTCAGTACACATTCACGACCGGCAACCTTGCCTACATCGTCAAGGAGACAGTGCTCCGGTACTGCCAGTCGGCCGACCGAGAGCTGTCCGAGCACCACGTCCCCAAGCAGCGCGGCGCGGAAGACCCCCAGACCCACCGGGTCCTGGCCAGCGCGGTGGTGCCCTACGCGCAACGCGCATGGGACGACCTGCAGCGCCCCAACGGCGAAAAGCTACGAGTCGAGCACGACCACTACCTGAAGGTGTGGCAGCTCACCGACCCCTACATTCGGGGCGACTACATCCTCCTCGACGAGGCCCAGGACACCAATCCAGCCCTTGAGTATGTCCTCAAGCTGCAACGTGACCACGCCCAGCTCGTCCTCGTCGGCGATTCCGCCCAGCAGATCTACGCATGGCGCGGCGCCCGTGACATCATGGCCGGCTTCGAGGGCACCCATCTGACTCTGTCGCAGTCCTTTCGGTTCGGGCCCGCCCTCGCCGCCGAAGCAAACCAGTGGCTGACTCTTACCCGCTCCCCACTGCGGCTCACCGGCCACCGGGCAACGCAGACCCGAGTCGCACCGACCGACAGCCCAGAAGCCATCCTGTGCCGAACCAATGGCGGAGCCATGGCCGAGGTCCTCCACCAGATGGACAAAGGCAAGCACGTCGCCATGGCTGGCGGCGGAGAAACGCTGCGAAAGTTGGCTGTGGCCGCCCGCGACCTCAAATCAGGGAAAGGCACCCGTCACCCGGAGCTGTTCCTGTTCAAGTCCTGGGGCGAGCTCCAGGACTACGCCGAGAACGACCCAGCAGGCGCAGACCTCCTGCCCTGGGTCGATCTCGTCGACGACCTCGGCGCCGAAGCAGTCCTGGAAGCCGTCGACCGCCTCGGTGCCGAGAACGCATGCGACGTAACGGTCTCTACCATCCACAAGGCAAAGGGCCGCGAGTGGTCCTCTGTACGGATTGGCGAGGACTTCGCAGAACCCGAGCCCGACGTGCTGGGCCGCCCAGGCCCGATTGCTGTCGGCGAGGCACGCCTGGCCTATGTGGCTATCACCCGAGCTCGCCACCGCCTCGACGTCGGCGGCCTGGGATGGTTCAAGTCACACCCCCAAGCCTTGGAAGCTCAAACTAAACTGATTGCCGAAAGCGACTGAACGCCCTGCTGCGCACGCTGATCCGCACCAGGCTGCGAGACGGGGTGAGGGCGAGGGGGTGAAGTGCTGCCGGCCGGTCGTGCGAGTCCGGCCCGGAGACGGTCCTCGCGGTTAACGGGCTGCAGTCCGAGCACACGGCGCTGCGCCCGTGCAGCCAGCCCCAGCGAGCGCAGCAAGCGCCGCCGCTACGCCCGGGCCTGCGCGTGCCGATGTCGTTTCACCGTCCCGACCAGGATCGGCAACGCCAGCGCCGCCGCGGCCCGGCCGTGCCCAGCGCTGACCCCGTTGGCCCGCACAGTCGGCGTCTGGGCTGGTGTCCACCGCCGTTGGGGGCCCGGTGGCGGCAGCATCGGCCGGACAGCTGGTGTGAACTCTGATCGTCTTCGGTCCACACCTGACCTAGATCGCTCCGCAGCCTGCTGACCAGCAAAAAGAACGCTTCGTTGAATCGTCCTACACGCGCGCGGGGAGCTTCACGCTTCGACGCCCCGGCCAGCAAGGGGCTGGGCGGGGCGTCTACGTGGACCAGGTGCCGCAAATCCGGGCAGATCGGCGGCGAGTTGCGCGACTTGCGCAGGTTCCCCGCGTGCGCACGTCCGGGTCTTGGCTCAGCGACCGGCGACGATCTCGTCGGCGATCTTCGCCACCAGTGCCGTGTTGGCGTCGGTGTCGTGGCTGAGGGGCATGGTCAGGTGGGGTACGGCGGCGAGGTATTCGGCGAGAGGGTCGATGTTGGTCGTGGTGGTGGGGGTGAGGCCGAAGATGTCGGGGTACCGGTCCTCGGTCCCCGCGGTGAAGAAGTCGCCTTCACTCAGGGCACGGGGTTCGTCCAGGACGCCGGGGCTGGCCTGCGGGCTCATGCTGGGGAAGAGCAGCCCGGCCGAGATGCGTCTTCAGGGACAGCGTGTCAACGCGCGGTGGACCTGTGACTTCGTCGCCCACGACCCGGCGCCTGCGCTCGCCCGGATCGCGGCTCCGGTCCTCTCGATCACAGGTGGCGGCGATCTCCAGGTTCCGCCCGAGGATGTCGACGCCATCGGCCGCTTGGTGCGCGGCCCCTTCCAAGGGCACGTCGTGGCCGACCTCAACCATCTCTTCCGGCCGGATCCGCGATCGCTGGGCCCCACAGGCTACCGAGGGATCATCGCCAGGAGAGGGAGCGAAGTGCTCCCCAGGCGGTCAACAGAGCCACCGCGAACACGGTGATGTTGCCGATGCTGTGGGGATATTCACCTCGGGTGACATGCACGACCGCGCCGCCGGCCATGACGCAGGCAAGGCCCGCCGCGGCGACCGGGGTGAGTATCGGGGCGATGTTCGTGGCGCGGGGAAGGATCAGTCCCACCGCACCAAGTACCTCCAGTACTCCGATCGCTTTGATCGTCTCGGGACGGAAGTCCACGACCCACGGCATGAGCGGGACCATGTCATCCGGGGACATGAGCAGCTTCATCCCGCCGGCGGCGGTGAACAGTACGGCGAGGAGGGCCTGGGCGACCCACAGGACGACGGGCACGGCACACTCATTCCATAAGTGAAGGGGACCCTGCGGTTTGGTGTGAGGCTCAAGCTACCAGAACCGCAGGAGTACCTTCACTTGTAGGATTCAGGCCATGGGATCCGAGCAGAGCCGAAGGCTGCGCAGGGACGCCGAAGACAACCGGCAACGCATCATGGCGGCTGCTCGCACGGTGTTCGCCGAGCGCGGGCTGAGTGCGCCCCTGGAGGACGTCGCGCGAAAGGCGGAGGTCAACATCGCCACGCTCTACCGGCGTTTCCCCGAGCGGGAAGCTCTGATCGAAGCGGTGCTGGCCGACCGCATGACCGATCTGGCCCGCCTCGCCGAGGAGGCGATGCACACCCCCGACCCCTGGGAAGGCTTCAAGGGCTTCGTCGAGCGCATCTGCGCCATGCAGGCCGCCGACCGCGCCGTCACCGAGGCCTTCACAGCCTGCTTCCCCGACTCACCGGCGATGGAAGAACCACGTTCCCGCGCCATAGAAGCTCTTGACGCCCTGATCCGGCGCGCGCAGCAGCAGCACCGCCTGCGCCCCGAGATCACCAGCAGCGACGTCATCCTGTTCCTGATGGCCAACACCGGCGTGCTGTCCTCCACCCGCCACGCCGCCCCCGGCGCCTGGCAGCGCCTGGTCTCCCTGCTGCTCGACTCCTGCCGCCCCGACGGGCCCACGTCGCCGCTGCCGCCCGTTCCCGGCCCCGAGGAACTTCACGACGCGATGCTCGCAGCACGCCCGCGTCGCTGATCGAAGACCGTTACGCCCCGGCCGGGCGGTCCCGTGCTGCGCGCGCAGGCCCTGTTCGCCGCCTGCGGGGGCGGCGTCCGGCCGGGGCCGGAGGCCAGCGGCCCTCGGCCGGCCCTGACTGTCTATTCTCCGGCCGGCCTTCAGTAGGCGGTGTCCTTCACCGTTCACCGGGTCCTGGGCAGCATTCCTGACGAGGAAGAGCGGTTCGCCGCGATCAAGAAACTGCCTGCGGGGAAGAGCCGGTGGACGGTCGACGAGGCCAACCGGCTGGTCGGGCGCCAGGTCGAGCACCCGGAGACGCCGCAGGAGAAGATCACCGGGATCCACTCCCTGGCCTGGGGCGAGGAAGTGGCCGCCGCGGTGACCTCGGACTTCCTGAAGCGGCCCACGGTCGCGGCACGGGTGCCCGAGAGCGAGAAGGTCCGGGTGGTGGAGGAGTTCACCCGCGATGAGGCGGTGGCGAGCACAGCGGTCACCGGCCTGCTGCGGCGGCCGGACGTCGCCTTCAGGGCAATGAGCGACGACATGGCCCGCTTCCAGGTCAATGGCGCCCAGAACGAGCGCCACCGTCAGGCCCGCGAGGACTTCGAGCGCATGGGCCCGGTCGCGCTGGCCGAGAGGCGCATTGACCGCACGGTGGAGTTCCTGGACCTGGTGACCGGCTGGGCCGCCTCGACGAGGCCGGGGCGCTCCGGCCGGTGGGCCGCAGTACGCCGCTTCGGCCGGACGCGGCGCGCGACCTGGCCGAGCGGCTGACACCAGCAGGGCCCCGGCACCCGTGGCAGGGCGTCCGGTTCACCACCTCGTGGGGGTCGCGCACCCCGCTCGACGTCGTGCTCGTCGACCCGGAGCTGGTCGCCGAGATCACGGTGGACACGGCGCAGGAGCGCGGTTCGTGGAGACACCCGGTGCGCTTCGCCCGGCTCCGTCTGGACGTCGCGGTCACGGACGTCCCGCCCTTCGGTGCGGGCGCCGAGCCCGCCAGCGGCTGACCGCCATCCCGCTGCTCCCGGCGGGGTGCGGCGTCATGGGCCGGTGAGGATGTCGTGGGTGCCGATCCGGTGCCACACGATGTGGGGGAGCCCGGCGACCTTCTCCCCGCCGTACGACCACGTGGCG
>NZ_NISY01000025.1 GCF_007595705.1 Streptomyces sp. SAJ15
CCCGATACCGAGCACCACCGGCCCAAGTGGCAGCTCGCTTTGGACATGCTCGACGACCTCGCCGCCGCCGGTCTGCGGCCCGCAGTCCTGGTCGCGGACACCGGCTACGGCGCGAACGCCGACTTCCGGCGTGGTCTGGACGGACGCGGCCTGGCCTGGATGCTCCAGATCAAGGGCGAGATGACCGCCCATGGTGAAGAGGCGGTGCCATATCAGCCCGACTACGGCGGGCTCGGTCCCCGGCCGCTGCCCCGCTACCGCACCCGCCCGGCGGCCTTGCGCGAGCACGTGCTGGCCGCAGGCCGCGGCAGGGGGCGGACCGTGACCTGGCGCAAGGGCTCGAAAGCGGCGATGAGCTCGCACTTCGTGCTCTTGCGCGTGCGCCTCGCTGGCCGACGGCCCAAGCCCGCCGCCGACGGCACGATCGGTCTGGTCTGGCTGATCGCCCAGTGGCCCGAAGACGAGGCGGAACCGGTGAAGTACTGGATCTCGAACCTGCCGGCCGACCTTCCCGCCACGGACCTCGTCCGTCTGGCGAAAGCCCGCTGGCGGATCGAGCACGACTACCGCGAACTGAAGTCCGCCCTGGGCTTGGACCACTTCGAGGGCCGTTCATTCATCGGCTGGCACCGGCACGTCACCCTCGTCACCGCCGCCCACCTGTTCCTCACCGAACAGCGGAACAGCCCCAAAGCTCCTGCCAGGGCCTGACCCTCTACCAGGCCCTGGACCTCCTCCAACACCTCATCGCCACCTGGACCGCAACCTGCCCCACCTGCCAGCAGACCGTCCCATGGCAGCCCTACGACACCACCTAACAAAGCACTACTAGTACTGCAACGGTGCTTGCCGTGACTGCTGGCCAGTTTGGTCGTTGGTTGCGTCATGGGTGGGGAACTTGCTGTTGCCCGGTCGTGGGCTGGTGAATTGAGGGCCTTGCATGAGCGGTTCGTGCACCGTTTCTCCAGGTCAGAGCCGCGGGAGTCGGCTCTTGCCTATATGCAGGGGCTGATAGCTCCGCTGGAGCGGAAGAACGGATGGACGCTTGCCGAGGAGGCCGGGCATGCGGGTCCGGACCGGATCCACCGGCTGCTGAACCGAATCGACTGGAACGCTGATGAGGTCCTCGACGACGTGCGGGACTATGTCGTCGAGCATCTCGGCGACCCGGAAGCGGTGCTGATTGTGGACGACACGGGATTCCTGAAGAAGGGAGTCCGCTCGGCTGGGGTCCAGCGGCAGTACTCCGGCACCGCCGGCCGGACGGAGAACTCCCAGATCGGGGTGTTCCTCGCCTATGCCGGCGGCCGTGGCCGCACCTTGATCGACCGCCGCCTGTATCTGCCCACGTCCTGGACGGATGACCGTGAACGCTGCCGGGCCGCCGGCATCGAGGACACGGTCGCCTTCGAGACGAAGGTCGTCACCGCAAGGGCGATGGTCCGCCGGGCCATCGCGGAGAAGATCCCGTTCCGGTGGGTGACCGCGGACGCCGCCTACGGCTTCTCCAAAGGTTGGCGGACCGAGCTGGAGCGGGCCGATGTCTTCCACGTCATGGCCACGACCCGGCACGACACCGTCGTCACCCGCTGGGCCATGGACCACCCCGTCCACGACCTGTTTCCCGGTCTCCCGAGGCAGAAGTGGAAGCGCCGTTCCAGCGGCGACGGCGCCCACGGGCCACGGGTCTACGACTGGGCCAGGGTGGAGGTCCGTCCCTGGCACCGCGAAGACCGCCGGCATTGGGTGATCGCCCGCCGCAGCGTGAGCCGGCCGCAGGAGATCTCCTACTACATCGCCTACTGCCCCGCCGAGACCACACTCGACGAGCTCATCCGTGTCGCCGGCAGCCGGTGGGCAGTGGAGGAATGCTTCCAAAGCGCGAAGCAGGAATGCGGCCTGGACGACTACCAGGTCCGTCGCTACGACGGCTGGCACCGCCACATGACACTGGCCATGGCCGCCCACGCCTGCCTCACCGTCCTGCGGGCCCGCGAACTCGACACCGGGAAAGCAGAAACGGATCCTGCGACCTCGTCCCCCTCAGCCTTCCCGAGCTCAGATGCCTGATCCACCGCCTCACCCACCGCCACCCAGCACCCGTCGACCACGTGCTGCAGTGGTCACACTGGCGACGCAGACGACAACACCAAGCCCGCATCAGCCACTACAAACGACGCGGCCACACACCACCAGACCCTGCCAAACCCTCACAGCAAACACCGTTGCAGTACTAGCCCGCGGCGCCCGCCAGGCCGGTGCTCCGGCTCGGCCGCCTGGCCGACCGCTACGAGCGCGGCGTACCGCTACGCGAGCGTGGCCGCGGTGCTCGGCACCAGCATCCTGGACCGCGTCGTGGGCGGCCGGCCCGCGCTGTCGGCGGCCGCGGTGACGGCGCTGTGCGAGGAGCCGACTCTCGGCCAGCTGCGCGATGCCTTGTCGATCCCGTGCGCCGACCTGCTGATCGCATGCGAGCCCGAGTTGCGAGACCGGCACGAGGAAGAGCGCCTCGAGCTGCTCCGCGCGGTGGAGGGCGTCATCGAGTGTGCTGCCGAACTCGGCGACGACGTTCCGACGGAAGCGGCTGCCCTATGGGCCGGGCGGCTCACCGATTTCGACCGCCCGCGCACGGACCCGCTGTACGAAGGCACCCTGCAACGGCTCCTGCGCTACGCCGACCAGCTCCCCAACGAGATCAGCTGGTACCTGAAGCAGTCCCAGGCGGGCGCACTGCCCCACCAGATCCGCACCTGAACAGCACGAGGTCGGGCCGTCGACGCCCAAACGCGCAGGTTCGCGCGGCGCCGCTATCCCGCCATTGGGCTCGGTTGCACATCATCCACGGCCGTCCCGGAGAGGAAGGGACTTCGATGTCCTCTATCAATTCGTCCAGCCCCTGGCGAGCCAGGGGAACGAAGCGTTGCTGACAGCTCTCTACCAGGGCGTTCGTCTCGGCAGCAGTTGACAGATTACGCTCGCGCTGCTCTTCGCTCAGTGGCCCCTGGCTCATCTGCATCAGGGCCTCAATCGGCGGCACGATATGCCGATCTACGGCTTTCGCATATTCCTCGGCAGCCTGGGCAACTTCTGCCAGCCCTTCCAACTGAACTGCGTCGGCTGCGCGGCGAGTCGCGCGAACGGCATCGATCGCGGACCCCCGCCTGATGTCATACCGATGCTGGTCGAACGGCTCCAGTGTGAGCCGCACCAGCTACCAAATGACACCTTGAGCCTCATGGGCAGCGTCCATCAGGCTCTGGTAGCAGCTTGCCTGCGGTCTCTGCGCCATTTCTGCTGCTTGGCCCGCAGTTCGCGAAGCTGAGTGCGATCGCGCGCAGCCTGGTCACGTATCTGTTGTCGTTCCAGGGCCTCCTTCCTGCGCCGCTCAGTTCGAGTCGCCGCCAACGCTGTCAGACCCCAAGTAGCTGACTGTAAGGCTCGGGGCTTGGTTCAGTCGCAGCAGTCGCGGCCGGGACGGGGTCGCCTACAAGGTCCCCGAGCACTCGCTGACCGCGTTGGTAGAACACGGAATTGCCGATCCGGGCCCGGGTGACCAGCCCGGCCCGGTGGAGCCGGGCGAGGTGGTAGGAGACGGTCGAGGGGCTCAGGTGGTGGAGCGCGGCGAGCTGCGTGGTGGTGCGCGGCACATCGAGGTCGGCCAGCAGGGTGCAGCGGGTAGGACCGATGACCCTGCCCAGCGCCTGCTGTGCCGCTCCGTTCGGTAGGGCTTGCGCGGTCTTGGGACTCGTGGGGTAGATGAGGTAGACCGGGCGCTCCCCGCGGGGAGCGACGTTGAGCAGCCAGTTGTGCGCCAGTGGTGAGGGGAAGAGGACCAAGGGTGTGCCGCCGGGTACCTCGGCGCTGAGTCGGTCGGCCAGCCGGAGGGAACTGGCGCCGTAGCGAAACGCCTCGTGCAGCGACTCCAGTGTGCTGCCCATGCCGTAGTGGGCGAGAATCCGGGTCCGCAGGGTGATGTCCTGTTCTGCGTGGGCGGCGACGGCCGACCACCGCCGGGCGAGGCACATGTCCCAGAATGTGCTCATCTCGCGGGCGATTCGCTCGGCGAAGTCCCGCTCGCCGCGGTCCACGGCGTTACGCACGGTGCGCAGCGCGGCCGAGGCCGTCGGCGTCTGGTGCGGCTCGGCGCCGAGCAGTCGGCTGATCTGCGGGGCCACGATATGGCTGGGGGCGGTGGCGACGTGGTGGAGATCCTCGTGCGGATCAGGGGCCCGGCCCGCGGGCGGCGGGGGCGTCAGGAAGACCGGAGCATAGAAGGCCGGAGTGAAGGCGTGGACCAGCTTTCGTACTGCGGCCAGCAGGTGCAGCCGCTTGCCTTGTAGTACGTCAGTGACCTCGCAGTTCGGCAAGGAGCTGTTGGGCACCGCGTTCGGCCGACACGGGTGCAGCACCGCACCGGCGTGCATCAGAGGCGAGACCGCGAACCGGGTGGCCGCCAGCGCGTCAGCGCTCAGGGGGATGGTGATCACGTGCGCCTTCCATGTCCCGACTTTCGAAACTGATCGAATTACCTTCTCCCAGGTCTCGTCCACCTGTTTGACTCTCAATTCCGGGCGCCAGCCGTTACCGGCGCCGAGAAGGAAAAGTGAGCACTGACCGCGCTCCCAGAAGAGGGGAAACTATGACCGCAACAGGCAGCTGGACGCGTAAGGTTGCGGTGACAGCGACGCTGGCCACGGCAGCCCTCGTTCTGAGCAGTGGCGCCGCTTCGGCCGGGACGACGGGAATCAGCTCGACGGTGGGGGCCAAGGGCGGTAGCGCCACGGCACCTGGCGCCGGAGCCGAGAGCCGGGACGGCGCCGAGGCGCCCCCGGCGGCTGCCAGCACTGCCGCCAGCGGCTTCACCGCCTCCAGCCCGGCATCAGCTGACGGCTTCGTCACATGGAAGAACGCGGCCACCGGCAAGTGCCTGGAGCTCATGCCCGGGTTGAGTAGCGGCGATGTCCAAGCTAGGCCGTGCTACAGCAGCAATCCGTACCAGAAATGGTACGAGACCCGCCTTGACACTGGAAATTACACTTTGCGGGCTAAGGATAACCGGGGTAGGTGGTGGTGCCTCGACAGCAACAAAGCCGGCAGCGCGTACGTGAGGAAGTGCGAGGATGGAAATAAAAACCAGATGTGGGCAGAGATAAAGAGGCCCGCCGGCTGGGAGCTCGCAAACGTCGCGACAGTCCGCGCTCTCGACAGCAACCGCAACGGGTCGGTGTACACAAACTGGTACGAGGGTGATAGGAACAAGTACCAGCACTGGCTGTAGGGGACTGTGTGGCCGCAGCGTGCGAAGAATCCGTTCTCCTATTTGCTGTGAGGGCTTGAAACAACGAAAGCCTCCGCCCATCCAAGTGGATGGGCGGGGCTTCGTCCGTGCAACTCGATACCCTGGCCGCCGCCTTCACTGCTCCCGATGCCGTACTGGTGGCATATTCCCGCTAGAGTGCGCTGTGTCCGGCACCGGCCGGCGACGATCCCGAACCTTCCGGTGTCGCCGACCGGTGGGACATCATTTACGACATTTTCCCAGCGCCGACGAGATCGGCCAGATGAGTTGGATATGCCTTCCATGGACGGGCTAGCTTCTCACCCTTGAATGGCGTGCTATTTCGAGCTGAGTGAACAAGCCGTCTTGGCGTCAGACCTCTTGACGCCGATGTCCTGTAACGTAAGCTGACACGCCAGCTTCGCGGGACCACTCCCATTCTCAGCAGCATTGCATGACGCCTTCGCAACAGGCCCGATCACGTAGCCATGATTGCGCAGAAACGTCGTACAGTCGCGGGGGGTGGCGCTCGCCGGAGGGGAGGTGATGACCACTCCCGCGAAAGCGAATGATGCCACCGCTGCGGACCCAATGAAACCTCTGACTAGTTTTCTCACAGTGAGCTCCTAAGCTTCCGGGATTTGGGAAGTGACTCAGGCTCTGATCTGATTTGAAATCTCTTCAGCAGGGCTGAATTACTCTCACAACGTATAGGTGACTGTCACAAGACCGGCAGGGGCCAGAGGAGGATTCCTACCCGCCAAGCGGCGGAGTGCCCCTCCTACCGTGGTAGGAGGGGCACTCCGCCGCTTGAACCAGTTGATGGTGCGTTGGGTTTCGTTTCCTTCGGACATATCGAGCCTGGTTAAAACCGGCAGGGCCTGTAGCCCTTACTGCCTCGGCGGGGTGTCAGTGAGCTTCTTCGAGTTGGCCACCGATCGGGTGATTACGACTGAGCGCTTCAGTGTCGAGCGGGCGGCTGCAGCGCCCGGTGCCAACAGCTTGGCAAGCCGGGACAAGGGTCCACTCGAGCTTGCCGGCGTGAACGCCAACCCGACGGCAAGGCCGGTGAGCGACGAGCAAGCTGTTGTCAGCCGCCGGCTCTAAGGTCGGCCCTATGACATCAGACCTGGTCCAGGACTCATGGACTCGCATCGACGCGTGGCTGCGCGAGCACGCGCCCCGCACTTTTGCCACGCTTCGGCCGCCCGCAGGAGACGAGGAGATCGCAGCAGCACAACAGGAATTGGGGGTCACCTTTCCTCCGGACCTGATCGCTTCACTCCTCCGGCACAACGGGGCGCTGGAGGGACCTGAGGCTTTCCGGTTCAGCACGGGCGACCGGCTGCTCGGAGTGAGCGGAATCCTCGGGGACACCGGGTTCATGCGCGGCATCAACCAGGGCCTCGACGGGGAGACCGAGGGCTACTGGCTTCACGACTACGTGAAGTTCGGTTCTTACGACGTGACGTCGGACGGTCTTCTGATGGATTGCCGTACTGGGCGGGACTCCTTCGGCGCCATCGGGCGGTTCTTCGACGAGACCGGCACCAGCTTCGGAGAAGCCGACTCGCTGGGTGAGTATCTGGCCGAATTGGCTGGCAAGCTTGAGCGCGGCCAGGACGCTGGTGTCGTCACGTTCAACGGCCGGCTGTTCTGGGAGGGGCCTCTGCCTGCCAGGCCGCAGCCCAGTGCCGACGAGCCCCTTCCCGGACCGGATGAGCAGCTCCCGGAGCTGGACCTGTCCTTCAGTCCCACCGACCTCCTCCATGTGAGCCACCTGGACGGGCATGAGGAACTCGGTGCGTTGATCGCGACCCTGCCGTATGAGCGGGTGGTCGACGCCGCGCGGAAGCAGCTGCGCAGACTGGCGGTCGAAACGGGCCTGAACAACTACCCGGAGGTCAAGGCAGCCCTGGACGCTTGGGAGCGCGGCGTGGCCCCGCCACAACCGGACCAGACCGGCCCGCTCGCCTTGCGACTCCGCGCGGTGCTTGCGCAGGCCGACACCGGACGAGAGCGCACGCGCAGGTGGGCCGCGGAGCAGATAGCGCTCGGGATCTGGGGGTCCCCGTACAGGTCCGTGTGCGACAGCGCAAACATGCGAAGTCACTTCACCCTCGACTGGCGTGCGGATCTGCATGCGGACCTGGGCCATCCGCCACTGCCACCGATACCTGACGACCGATTTTGGGGGGCGCTGCGCAACCCCGCCATCGACTCCAGTTGGTACGCGGCTCAGTACACCCAAGATCAGGACTGACCCCAGGGTTTCGGTTCCGCGTGAGCGCTTCATGTGACGGTTATCGCCAGACGAAGCGCTCAATCACAGTGATCTTCTTCAGCGCTGCCGCTCCAGCGTGAGGATGGCTTTGACTATTGACGTCATGCGGTTGGGGCTGCACCGGGACCTGCGGAAGATCCGCCAAGACTTCAGACTCGCGACGCCGCGTTCAACGGGCGCTCGTGCTGCGGCCAGCGCCCGGTTGAGGGTCTTCTCGGTGGGAGTGAGTCCCTGGAGTGGCTTGCGTTTGATGCCGGTCGTCAGCCACGGTCCTGCGCCTTGGTAGGCGAGATCAGCCAGGATGGGAACGCCCTGGCGCTCGCAGATCCGGATGATCCGGTGGGTGCGGGCGGCGGTCAGGTCGTGTGTGCGGCCCGGCAGGGCGGGCGAAAGCCACAGCAGTCGGCCGCAGGGGTCGGTGACGACCTGCACGTTCACGCCGTGGCGCCGGTGTTTGTGGGAGTAGTCGGCCCGGCCGTCGCCGACCCGGTCGCACTCGGCGAGGGTGCTGTCAAGCAGGATGAAGTCGGGATCGTGCTCGCGCAGCGTCTTGAGCAGACCTGGTGCTCGTTCGGCGAGTAGGTCGACGACCGCGCGGGTGTAGGAGTGGGCGGTGGACTCGCTGATCCCGAACCCGGCGGCGATCTTCGCCAGAGTGGTGTGCTCTCGTAGGTACACCAGTGCCACCATCGCCCGCTGAGACGGACGGAGCTTGCAGCGCCGGTCGCCCTCACGGGTGACAACCAGCATGGTGACCCACTCCACCAGCGCATGCGGCAGGTCAAGTGCGGCAGGATGGATGACCAACGAGGCCCCCGAGCAACGTGATTGAGACGTCAGACATCTCGATCAACAGCTCGGGGGCCTCGTTCGTTGCGCTTCACGGCCCATCACCCGATCGGTGAGCAACTTGAAGAAGCTCACTGAACCTGAAAGTGGTCGCGGGGCGTCTCCAAGAGGTGCGCAGTGCTGAGCTGCCAACACCGGCGTGGGATAGGAGTCCTTCGCTGGCATGGTCGCGCCATCTGGCAGATCTCATGGAGCCGCACTGATGGTGATGGGCAGTTCCTTGAGGGCGTGGGACCGGAAGGACGCGCGCCACTGGAGTTGCTCTGTGCGGACCGCGAGCCGGATGCCGGGGAAACGCTGGAGCAGCGTGCCCAGCGCGATCTGGATCTCCAACCGTGCCAGGGGCGCACCCAGGCAGTAGTGCAGCCCGTGCCCCAGGGCGAGATGAGCCTTGTCTTCACGGCGTAGGTCGAAACAATCCGGGTGGGCGTATCGGGCAGGGTCACGGTGGGCGGAAGCCAGGCACAGCAGGATGGTGTCCCCGGTTGGGATGGCTACGCCTCCGATCTGGACCGGCTCAGTGGCGAAGCGCCGGATGGCCATTTGGTTGGGGTGCGCGTAGCGCAGGATCTCCTCGACGGCCGCGGGCAGCAGGTCAGGAGTGGTGCGTAGGATGGCGAGCTGCCTCGGGTGGCGTAGCAGCGCGAGCAGGCCGCCGCTGATGATGTGCTGGGCGTTCTCACTGCCGGCCATGAGAATCAGGAAGGCCAGGGAGACCAGCTCATCCTCACTGAGCCGATCGCCCTCGTCGCGGGCGGCGATCAGGGCGGAGAGCAGGTCGTCACCGGGTGTCGCGCGCCGGAGAGCGACGAGCCCTATCAGGAATCGGTGGATGCGGTCCACCGCTTCGGAGACCTGACTTGGGTGTTCGGGAGCGAGCATGGTGCCCACCCAGGTGGAGAAGGGGAGCCGGTCAGCTTCGGGGACATCGAGCAGGTCACCTATGACTGCGAGCGGCAACGGGTTGGCGAACTCGGTGACCAGGTCGGCACAGCCACGGGTGGTGAGACGGCGAGCGAGACGCGCGGAGAGGTCGTCGGCTGCGGACTGGATACGACCACGCAAGTCCTCGATGCGGCGGGGGGTGAAGCCCTTGGAGACCAGCCGTCGTAGCCGTAGGTGGTCATCCGGATCGATGTTGAGGAGGTTGGCGTCGAGGGCGGGCGGCAAGCAGAAGCCCGTGTAGCCAGTGCTGGAGTGGGCCTTGTTCACCGAAAGTCTCGGGTCGGTGAGCCCGGCGCGGATGTCAGCCTCTCTGGTCACGAGCCAGACGGGGGAGCCGTCGGGAAGCGCGATCCGGTGAACAGGGCCCCCGTCACGGAGGCGCGCGTATGTTGGATACGGATCGGCAAAATGCGCGCTGTCAAATGGCTGAGGAAGCACCCTGGGCGGGAACGGAATTGTCATGCGAGTTCCTTGGAGCCGGGAGTGATTGTGGACTGCCGGATAACGTCTGTGACAACCGGGGAGTTGGTGAAGGCATGAGCCAGCTTGCGCTGGAAGGTGATTTCGGCAGCGAGGTCCTCAGGCTCGGCCGTGCGGGGGAAATCTGTGTGCTGGGCCGACAGAACGCCTAGGGCTTTCGCCTGAAGTGCGGCCCTGAGTTGGACCGCCTCTATTGTGGCGGCCAGCTCAATGCCGTGAAGTCCGGCAGCTGCGGCCCGCTGCCTGGCCTCCGTGGTCAAGGCGGGAACCATCCACAAACGCAGCGCCCATTGGGCGTCACGGATTTCGACCACGCGGCGGTATAGTCGGGTGCGTAGATCCATGCCCGGACCCAGACGGAGCACGGACTCGGGCACCTGGGCCGTGACTTCGCTGTGGAGCGGGCCCAGCTCACGGTAGGCGCGGTAACAGTCGATCCGCTCCCACAGGGCACTAAGGTAGCGACCCCAGTCGGGCAGAGTCCATCCAAGTGTCTTTGTAATAGTGGCAATAGTCACGGCGATCTGGGCAACGGGCTCCCAAGCATGCCCGCTGGTCCCGAATTGACCGGCAACGATGTCTGCCGTGCGACACCCAATGTAGATCATGGCGAAGGGAAGGGTCATTGCGATGAGGAAGAGCCCACGGCGTAGCCATCGGGTAGGCGCGATCTTGGCGTAGCGCCAGCACATAATTCCTACGTCGATCTGGTTGGCGGCATAGGCAAGCAAATAGACCGTAAGGTAGGCGGGATAGTACTGGGCCTTGGTCACAGCGAAGTCGTTCGGTGCCTCTCGCTGATGGGTAGCTGCCGAGAATAGGGCCACCATAGCGATCAAGGCAGTGGCGAGTGCGATCAGCCGTGGAATCGCCTTTCGCCAGGCGACTTCCGGCTTATAAGAGAGATGGAGCAATATGAGTTGTTGACAGGCAGTCAGCAGGATCACGCAGCTCTGCGTAAGCAAGCCGGAGAAGTTGACGACCCCTACTGTGCGGCTAGTCGCTGCCCATATGGCTGGAGTTGAGACAGTGTAGGTGACGGACAGGAAGAAGAAGTTTCCGATCAACGCAACCTGGGTGACCGATCGGTCAGTCCGCAGGACACGTAACTTGTAGATCAGAGCGAGAAAGGCCATTGCCGCACAGGTCGGATAGAGGATGCTATTCATCTCTTCCTCGGGTGTCGGGTTTTTCGAGCGCGGAAAGCCGAACGATGAGCTCTTGGGCGCCGGGTGGAACACTCCGGATGCGTTCCACGCTCCACGTGCTGATCTGGCGCCCAATCAAGGAAGCGACGAGTTCCGCTTCGATTTCGGCCTCTGAGTGCGAATGTTCACGGCCGAGAACCCGTCGTACCAACGCTGGGTCGAGGGAGGGCAGGAGTAGCTGGGAGGCTTCTGGGGTCATCACCGGGGCTGCTTCATGACCACAGATCAGGTGCCCGATCTCGTGGAGGATGACCTGATGCTGGTGTACTGGAGCGAGGCGTTGTTCGAAGACGATGTAGTCCTCGCCGTCCGCGGAAACCCATATGCCGTCGGGACTGCCAAGGGGCAGAGGCAGTGGCACAAGGTGGATCGGGCGTCGGTACACGTGCGCTAAGTGGTTGCATAGCCCCTGAACCGTCAGCTTCGTGTGCGCGGAAAGATTCAGGTCCCGCACGAGGGCTTCACAGCGCTGCTGGAGACTTGCCTTCTGCCGGTCCCCTGCCCGGAGCCGCCACCGCGTGACCATCACAGCTCGCCATCGTCTGCGTTGGGCTCGCCGCCATCGGCCGCGGGCAGCTCGTGCAGGGTGTCACGGGCGGCCTTCGCGGAGGCGAGGATCCCCTGAAGGAGGTCGGACAGAGCCGATACTGAGGCGGCGGCCGGGCTTGAGGATGTCGCCGTCCGCAAGGCGACGCTGTGCACCCCGCGCCGCCGGAACTCCTTGACCGTCTCCAGTTCGACGTTGACTTGCCGGAAGACTTGATCGTCGAGGAAGTAGGCTGGGCGCTGGATACCCAGGCTGTATGCCACCTTCACCAGCGTCTCGATGGTTAGGTTCGTGCCATCTGCAGACTCAGCCGATGCCAGAGTGCGCTTTGACACCCCAGCGCGTTCGGCCAACTGGGCCAGGGTAAAGGGCCCTTCTGGATGGTGCTGGCGGACATGCCTCAGCCGCGTGGCGAGATCCGTCTTCACGGCGCGGACGTAGCCCTCCAGGTCGGCAGTCTCTGCTGTTTCAGATGCTCCGCGCTGGTTGTCCACTTTTCACCGCCTCTCGTTGCAGGATGCTGCACCAAAGTGCAGCATGTTGCCATAGTGCCGGGCTGCGCTGCGATCCCTGCTGCGGGGAGGGAGCTGATGAGAGGGAAACGCAGCATGCTGGGCGGGCGCGAGCACTACGCCGCTGGGGAATCTCCGGAGATCCACTCTAGTGGCGCCCTGAGCAGACGGATGTCCGTCCGGCCAAATGTGGAGCCTTGGTCGGCCGCTCTGACCAGGCAGCGGACGGTCGGGGTCTTGCCGCCGCTTCTCGACCGCCAGAAGATCCTGGCGCCCGGCGTATCGATCCCACTCCCTTTCAAATGCGACTGCGGAGTCCAAGGTGTACCTGTCGGGCCGATGGGCTCGCGCGCTGGCGAAGCTGTGGAGCGGAGCCGTCGCAGTAGCACCTCGCCGTGGCGGAAACACTGAACAGTGCATAAGTTTTCAACTCGCGAGTAGGCGGCCTTTCGGCCGGGGGCTATTCGTGTAATCCCGCCGACTCGGACGCGAAGCTCACGGAAGTTGTTCCAGACCAACAGGGGGAAGAAGTGTCTGATGGCCGACCGCATGAGGATTTGATGCGGAACAAAGGTGTTCTGGTCGTTCATAGCGCACCAGCCTTTCGATACGGACTGGCGCTCGGCCTTAAGGAGTCGGGCTTCATCATCTATGAATCCGACTGTATCGATGTTTCCGATGAGATCGAGTGGGATGCCTGCTTATTGCACGCCCGCCCGGAATGCACAGCTGTGATCTCTCAGCTGAGGCAGACCTGGCCGTCTCGGGCCGTCATCGCACTGCTCGAAAAGCCTTCCGTGGACGACTATCGCTCTGCCCTGACCGCCGGGGCGCAAGGAGTGGTCGGCCACGACGCACAGATAGAAGAGATCGGGGAGGCGGTGCGGTGTGCGCTACGGGGGAATAGCCGCCTCCCGTCCGAGGTCGCGCAGGCGCTCGCCGACCGGACGGCCGCGGCGCCTAGCGCGCTGGTCCTCAGCGGACCCGAGATGGATCTGCTGCACCAGCTCGCCTCCGGTACATCGATCGCGGACGTTGCCAGATCCGCCGGCTACTCCGAACGGCAGATGTACCGACTTGTGCGAAATCTCTACGGCCGAGTCGGTGCCCGCAACCGCAGTGAGGCCATCGCTGCGGCTGCTCGGTGGGGGTTACTGGCTGCCGACCAGAACCCTGCAGGATTCTCCAGGTCAGCCACATCCGCTGCATCAGTCGACTGACTAGGGCAGCATCCTGACATCCCTATGGCAGGAATTGACTCCGCTAATGACAGAAACCCCAGTAGCTTTGTCGGGAATTCCGAGCTGGTGGCATGGACTTCTTGATGATGTCGTCCGTACTCTCGAATAGCGCGAGATCGCAAAATCGCGCGAGCTGGTGCACCGGCTAATCCATCGATCAACAACATGAGGGAGTTGGAATATGTACTCCAAGCCCACTGCGCTTAAGATCGGCGCGTTCGGAAAGCTCACCATGCACAGCCGTCCGGCGAGGAAGGACAAGGCTCACCGGCGCCGTCCGCGCCACGTGATTCTCTGATCGCTGATCCCTAGAGGATCGGATCCCTAGACGGTGGTGCGGACGCCACCTCAGTGGCGTCCGCACCACCGCACCCGTAACCATGTGTCTGGATGGGGACTTCCTTCCATGAATCTATTCGACCGCTCGGGCGAGTGGCTCGTCATCCTCCCGGACCACCCGGAGTCAACAGCGATCGCCGCCAGGCTCGGTCTGACATCGCAGCGGGTGGATCACCCGTCCGGTCGACCGTGGCTCATCGGTGAATGGGACCCGGCGGACCTCCGGGTCGGTACGGCCGGCCCCACCAAGGTGGCAACCCTCGGCTTCTGCTCGGCGGACTCAGCGCGACTCACCGACATCGCCGCCCATGTCCGACACGTCGCCGAACTGGACCGTGCACAGGACAAGCTGGCTGGCTGCTTCCACTTGCTGGCCACGGTACGTGGCACGACCCGATCGCAGGGAACCCTCTCCGGACTGCGTAGGCTGGTTTACACCCAAGTCGGTGGCATGACGGTTGCCGCCACCCGGGCGGACGCGCTGGCAGCACTCGCCGGTGCTGATGTCGACGAGCAGCGGCTGCTGTTGCGGCTGTTGCTGTCAGAGGTGGCCCTACACACCGTCAACATGCCGTTATGGCATGGGATCCACGCAGTAGAGGAGGATCATTCCCTCATCCTCAGCCCTCAGGGCAACGCTCGGATGACTCTCCGCTGGACGCCGCCCGCGGATGACCTGTCGCTCAACGAGGCAGCTGGCAGGCTACGAGAAGCTTTGACAGACGCGGTCCAGACCCGGGTCGACTCCGGGCTTTCGCTGACCGCCGACCTGTCCGGCGGTCTGGACTCCACCACGCTTTGCTTTCTTCTCGCCAGGGCTGGCAGCCCGCTGACCACCCTCACGACCCTGGCGGCAGACCTCGGTGATGACGACCCGAAATGGGCGGACATCGCCGCCAAGAACCTGCCAGGCGTACGGCGACTCAAGGTTCCCTTCACGGACCTACCCACCTCGTACGGAGACCTCCTCAAGCCAGGTCCAGCGGGCGAAGAGCCGTTCCCCGGTGTGGAGGACCGGACGATATACCGGGCGATCGCCAAGATGGTCGGCGCAGAGGGCTCACAGGCGCACATCACTGGCGACGGTGGGGACGAAGCGCTCCCCGGCGGCTCGACAGGGGTGTTCGACATTCTCCGCACTCGCCCGCTGACCGCGCTGTCCTACATGCGCGGCTATCGTGCCCTGGAGCACTGGACCTGGTCGGACATCGGGCGCATGGCGCTCGAGCAACGACGCTCCTACCCTGCTTGGCTAGCTGACCGCGCCCGACGAATCGTCGCCTCACCCCTGGACGATGAGGACGAGGGCGCATCCTCCTTGCTCCAGCTCCCCCCGTGGGCTACACCCGACGCAGTGGCAGCCGCGCGGAAATTACTCGGCGAGGAGGCCGGGAGTGCACGGCAACACGGTCGCAACTGGACCGCTCACCACACCATCTGGGGTATCAGGTTGTGCGCGAGCCTTATACGGGGGACTGCTTCGCTGTACGCGGCTGAGGGAGTCAGACTCACTTCGCCCTACCTGGACGACGCGGTCATCAACGCCTGCATGTCGGCTCGGGCCCATGAGCGGCGCACACCCTGGACCTACAAACCCCTGCTGACTGAGGCGATGCGCGGAATCGTGCCCGACCAGTCACTGGCCCGTACGACCAAGGCCGAAGGCTCCAACGTGGAGCACACAGGCATTCGCACGAACATCAGCAAACTCGCTGGGCTTTGCGAGGATTCACGCCTCGCCGCACTTGGCCTGATCGATCCCGCGAAGTTGCGCGCAATCTGCACGGGGTTCCAGATTCGACTCTTCACCCCTTACGCGATGTCCATGACCTTTAGCTGCGAACGGTGGTTGCGCGATCTCGAGAGCCAAAGCGCCGAGCCGATGACGCTCAGCCGAACCGACGTGGAGGCATCCCGATGACCCTCCGACTACGCGAAAACGTCTCACTGGCCGAGACCGCTGATGGCAGCGTGCTGCTCGACCAGCGTTCCGGCGAGTACTGGCAGCTCAATCACAGCGCGTCGCTCACACTGCGGATGCTGCTGGAGGGTGCCAGTGAGGATGAGGTGGCCGGTGCACTTATCGTCGACTGCCCTGCTGGCGAAGTGAGTGCCGAACAGGCGGTCCTCGACATCCGTGAGCTGGCCGAACAGCTCATCGACGCAGAATTGACGGTGCGCTTATGAGTACCCCCGAGACGTTATTTCGCATCAGCGACCGGATTCCGGTGCGCACCCGTTTCTTGGCGCGTGTCGCTGTCGCGGCGGCTCTGGCGCTGACCCGGCTACCGCCCCGGCACATCCGCGTGATCTTGACCTGGCTGCGCGGCCGGGCGGGTAGGGCCAACTACGGACAGGCTTACCAGGCACGCCAGGCCGTAGTCGCGGTCAGTGTCACATGCGCGGGTAAGGGATGTCTGCCACGGTCGATCGCCACCGCGCTACTGTGCCGCATGCGGGGGTACTGGCCGGTCTGGCGCGTGGGGGCCCGGACCGCACCGTTTGGCGCGCACGCCTGGGTCGAAGCTGAGGGGCGCGCTGTCGATGAAGGCCCGGGGATCGACTCTTTCCACCCGCTGATGTCGGTCGAGCCGCGGGACGGTTGAGGAGGAAGGCACGTGTTAACAAGCTTCCGGTCCACTCGCAGGGACGATACGGACGAGCTGGAAGAGGCTGCCGCCGAAACCTGGGGCGACGACGAAGAGCCACGGTCGGTGGAGTCCCTGCGTGTAGGGTTTCGGGATCTCTTGCGTGTGACCCGTGGCCACCGCAGGGCACTTGCCATAGCCTTGACGCTTTCCCTGTTGGGCGCGGTCATGGGCCTGGCCCAGCCGTTGCTGGCTGCGAAGACCGTCGACCGGTTTTCCGCCGACCGCCCTTATCTGCTGCTGACCGTCGTCCTCGGCGTGGTATTCCTCGTCGAGGCAGCGCTCTCGGCACTCGCGCACTATTCGCTGGAGCGCACCAGCGAGGGGCTTGTGCTTGACCTCCGGCTCCGCATCATCGACAAGATGTTGCGGCTACCCATGCGCCGTTACGAAAAGCATCGTCTCGGGGACCTCCTGACGCGCACTACCAGCGACACCACTCTACTCCGTGACTCGATCGCCTATGACCTGTCCGAGGTCGTGGTCGGCTTCTTCGTCATCGCTGGTGGCATCTCCATGATGCTCTGGCTGGACGCCGGCCTGTTCCTCATCGTGCTGGTCATCGTCGGTGCGATCGGCGGGCTGACCATGCTGGTCCTGGCCGGCATCCGCAAGGCCGCCGAGGACGCTCAGGACAGCCTGGGGGCAATGTCGTCCGAGCTGGAACGGGCGCTGTCCGCCATCCGAACCGTGCGCGTCATGCGCGCCGAAGGCCGGGAGCGCGAGCGCATCGGGCGGCTGGCCAGGCAGGCGTACGAGCAGAATCTGCAGGCTTCCAAGCGCGAAGCGGTGGTCGGGCCATCTATGACGCTTGCCATGCACGGCTCGATGATGGCCGTACTCGTGGTCGGCGGAATTCGGGTGGCCGAAGGCCAGTCCTCACTCGCCGACATGGTCGGATTCCTGCTTTACGTCACCTACATCTCAGCACCTATGGCTAATCTCTTCGATGTCATGGCCACACTCCAGAGAGGAATGGCTGCTCTGCAGCGCATCGAAGGGGTGGCGCAACTGCCCGGCGAGACCGACCACGCCCCGACGACCACGAATCTCCGCAAGCCGTCGCCGCCGACCGATGGCACGACGCCTGCCGTGGAGTTCCGTGACGTCTGCTTCGGCTACGAACCGGACCGCCCCGTGCTGCGTAATGTCTCCTTCACCGTGCCGCGCAACACGCATGTCGCCCTGGTCGGACCCTCCGGTGCCGGCAAGTCCACGGTCTTCTCACTGCTTGCCCGGTTCTACGAACCGGATCACGGGCGGATCCTGCTCGACGGCGTGGACATCACGAACGGCATGAGTATCCACCAGTGCCGGTCCATGATGAGCCTGGTCGAACAGAGCGCCCCGGTCCTGCACGGATCGCTGCGCGAGAACATCACCTACGCCAAGCCGGACGCCGACGACCAGGAGCTGCGCCGCGTCGTGGAGCTGGCCAGTCTCGACTCCCTGGTACGTCGGCTGCCGAAGGGATTGGACACACCTGTCGGAGAACACGGCGACATGCTCTCCGGCGGCGAGCGCCAACGCGTGGCCATCGCCCGCGCACTGCTGTCTCGCCCCCGGTTGCTGCTGCTTGATGAGCCGACCTCTCAGCTGGATGCCGCGAATGAAGCGGCTCTGACCCGCACGATCGAGCAGATCTCCACTGAGTGCACCCTCATGGTGATCGCTCACCGGCCGTCCACCATCCGGGCCGCCGACTCCGTGGTGGCGTTCAAGGCCGGCCGGGTGGTCGCCACCGGTACCCACGCGGAGATCGATTCGAGTATGCGGATCCTCCAAGGTCGCTGTGGTAGCGACTGCGGACACAGTTGAGGCGGCGCCGGTCGCCCTCGCTCATCGCCAGATAGTACTTCGCCCGGATCTGGGAACGGGACATGAGCCCGAACTGGCGGCGGCAGAATCGCCGCCGCAAGGGGTTGCCGAACTTCCGGCTGGTGCGTTTCGCTGATGATTTTGTGGTGCTGGTCTCCGGCACTCGGTCCGATGCCGAAGCCATCAAGTCGGAGATCGGCGAGCTGCTGGCCAGCAGCCTGAAGATGACCCTCTCGGTCGAGAAGACACACCTCACCCACATCAACGACGGCTTCGTCTTCCTGGGCTTTCGCATCCAGCGCAGGCGCAGAGGCGACGGTCGTCAGGTGGTGCTGACAATCCCGTCCAAGGACGCCTTGGCACGGGTGATGCACAAGATCAAGGAGGCCACAGGAACAGGAGCGGTCTCGCTCCGGTTGTTGGACGTGCTGCGGAAGATCAACCCGATCCTGCGGGGCCGGGCTGCGTACTTCCGCTACGGCGCATCGAAGAGACCCTTCGCCTACCTGGGCTGGTATGCCTGGTGGCGGGTGATCTACTGGATCCGCCGAAAGCATCCCCACATGACCTGGAAACAGATCCGGCGACGCTACTACGGAGCCGATCGGATCTGCGACGACGGCCTGGTCCTTTACAGCCCGGTGAAGATGCGCGTCGAGCGTTACCGCTACCGCGGAGCGCAGATCGCCACGCCGTTCAACATCGACGAGATCGACCCGGTCGGAGCCCGTTTCCGGCGGACCGGTCACGACGACGCGGCGTTCGTCGGGCACGTCTCCGAACTCGTCAGCTGAACCCATCGGTTCACATGGAGAGCCCGGTGCGGGGATGACCCGCACGCCGGGTTCGGCGGGCGGGGACGGGGAAACCGACGGCCGAGAAGCCGCACGGAACCCCGTCCCCGACCCAACAGATCCAGGCATTGGACCGGTCTCAGCCCGTTCTGCCGATGGTGCCCGGAGTCCCTGAGCGCCGCAGTCACGACTACGTCCGCGCCGGCACCACCACCCTGTTCGCCGCTCTTGAGGTCGCCACCGGCAAGGTGATCGGCTCTCTCCACCGCCGGCACAGGGCCGTCGAGTTCAAGAAGTTCCTGGCCAGGCTCGACAAGGAGGTGCCCGCGGACCTCGAGGTCCATCTCATCCTGGGCAACTACGTCACCCACAAGACACCCGCGGTCAAGAAGTGGCTGCTGGCCCACCCGCGCTTCCACCTGCACTTCACGCCCACGAGTTCCTCGTGGCTGAACACCTGGTGGAGCGGTGGTTCGCCGAGCTCACGCAGAAGAAGCTCAAGCGGGGCGTCCACCGCTCCGTCCAGGCACTGGAACGCGACATCCGGGCCTGGCTCGCCGACAGGAACGACAACCCACGGCTGTTCGTCTGGACGAAGACCGCCGACGAGATCCTCGACAAAGTCGCCGCCTACTGTCGAAGAATCTCTATCTCTGACTCAGATCACTAGTACTCCAGTTGCACTTTGCTATTGCCGCTGGTCAAAGGCCTGTTTTCGAGTGTAGCGAGCTGACTGGTCGTCATGTTGGTGGAGTTCGTGATGCCGGTGCGGCGTTGGTAGTGACAGCGTTTGGCGGTGGCCTGGTGGCGCCGTCGGAAGCGGGACCATCTCAGGGCGTGATGCGTGTGCTGACGGTGACTTGCTCCAGGGCGGCAAGCTGCCATGAGCTTGCGGATCTCCGCCAGGCTGAGCGGGACGAGGAAAGATCCGTTTCTGCTGCCCCCCTTTCAGCGGCGTTGGCGGCGGCCATGGCGGCGAGGAAGGCGTGAGCGAGCATCGCGAGGGTGATGTGCCGGTACCAGCCCGGGTAGCGCCGGACTTCGTACTGGTCGAGGCCGCATTCGTTCTTCGCACTCTGGAAGCAGCACTCGATCGCCCAGCGGCTGCCGGCGACGGCGACAAGCTGGTTCACGGTGGTCCCCGTGGCCGCGTATGCCAGGTAGTAGGCGATCTCGTCCGGGCAGGCGATGTTGCGGCGGGCCAGTACCCACCTACGGTGCGAGGGCCCGTCACCCTCGAAGAACGGGACTGTCGGCAGCATTGCGGCCGCCCAGTCGTAGACGCGTGGGCCCTTGGCGCCGTCGCCGCAGGAGAGCCGTTCCCAGGAGTCGTCGGGTGCGTCGGAGATGAGCTGGTCGATGCGCCAGCAGTCGGCCAGGGACTTGACCTGCTGCGACTTCGGCACGGCGACGACGTACCCGACTCCGGCTTCCTCAAGCATGCGGCGGAAGTGCCAGTCTTGGCCGTAGAGCGCGTCCGCGGTCACCCACGCGATGGGCAGTGGTGAGGCCAGCGCCCTGGTCACCAGGTGCCGGGCGAGCTCGGTCTTGGTGGCGAACGCGCGACCGTCGGGTACCCCCGCCGCCCGGCACCGTTCCCGGTCGGACATCCAGGACTTCGGCAGGTACAGCTGCCGGTCGACCAGGGTCCGGCCCCGCGTCGAGGCATAGGCCGCGAACACGGCGACCTGGCAGTTCTCTGTACGTCCCGCCGTGCCCGAGTACTGCCGCTGCACGCCCGCCGAAGTGGCCCCCTTCTTGAGGAAGCCTGTCTCGTCGATGATGAGGACACCGTCAGGCTCGCCGAGCCGTTCGGCCACGTATTCCTGCAGGTCGTCACGGACCTCGTCCGGATCCCACCGGGCCCGGTTCAGTAGGTGCTGCAGACCAGCCAGCACATCATGGCCGACGTACTCGGCCAGCTGCCAGCCGTTCTTCCTGCCGACAGGACCGAGCAGCCCGCGCACGTAGTCCCGCATCCGCCGCCGCAGATCGACCCGGCCGAACCGGTGACCGATCCGCAGCAGCACCTCCTCCAGCTCCGAAGCCCAGACATCGGGCCGCACATCATCTTGCACGATCAGCACAACAGCCATCACATGCCGCCGGTCACGAACTCCAGCAACATGACGACCAGTCAGCTCGTTACACTCGAAAACAAGCCTTTAACCAGCGGCAATAGCAAAGTGCAACTGGAGTACTAGGCCTGCGCTTCGCCATGGACCCCCCTCAGCCTGCGACCGACCCTCGACACTATCGGCCCGCTCCCCCCGGTGTCCGCAGCGCGTCCGGCCGGGAGGCCCGTGCTGCGGCGGTGCCACGACCACGGCCGTCATCGCCGCCACTCCTGCGGGCCGGGCGGTCGGTGTCGACGAGCACGCCGGCGGCCACCAGGTGCTCGACGAACGCGGTGATCCGGCCTTCGACGGCCTCCGGGTCCTGGCCAGCGGGGAGGGCGATCTCATCTGCGAGCCCGGCTGTGCCGCCTCGCACGGTGCCGGCGCCTGCCAGATCCGCGAGGCGTCCGGATCGAGCATCATCCACGCCCCGCGACGGGTGTCGAGCGCGGCCGTGCCCTGCAGGCCGGCGGCGTGGTGAACATGGAGCGTGGGGGTAGAATGCCGCCTCCAGCGCGGGCGTGGTCTGGTCAGCCACGCGTGGGGCGATGCGCCGGCCGTCGTGACGGCGATTCCGGGCTGTGTTCTCGGTGGAAGCGGGGCCCGGTCGGCGGCTTCGCCGGGTGAGGACGGTTGAGCCCGGCAACGGTAGCGGCGGCGGTAGAGACGACACAGCTGATCGTGGACGTGAGCATGCGTGTGCGTGACTACCGTGGTGTGGGGTCTTCGCTGCGATCGTCAACGACCCTATGAAACGGGCTTCTTGACCGAAATTGTCCTTCCGGCACGCCGGTCGGAGATGCCCGATGGTGCAAGCCACTATCCCGTAACTGATCTTTGGCAGCACGAGAGTCGCTGGCCGGGACGGCATCCCAGGTTCCCCTGGGGGAGGCACTGACCTCGGTTCACCCCTGCGACCGCACGACACAGCAGCGGGTGGCAGGCGCCTCCTCCCGACAACGTGCGGACCTCCCGACCTGGGGAGATGAGCAGGGCCCTGTTATCGTGCGCCGATGTCAACGATCAAACAGTTCCAAGTGACCTTCGACTGCGCGGAGCCTGCGCGCCTCGCCGCCTTCTGGTGCGAGGTGCTGGGGTACGTCGTGCCGACGGTCCCGGAGGGCTTTGCCACGTGGGAGGAGTACCACCGCTCGCTGCCGCCCGAGGATGAGATCTACTTCGCGTGCACTGATCCCTCGGGTGTGGGCCCGCGCTTGCTCTTCCAGCGAGTTCCCGAAGGGAAGGTCGTCAAGAACCGGGTGCATCTCGATGTGCGGGCCGGCGCCGGGCTCGTGGGTGAGGAGCGCCTGGCCACACTCGAGGCCGAATGCGCGCGGCTGATGGCGCTCGGCGCGAAACACGTGCTGACGCAGCGCGCCGATGGCGTCAACGAGTCGTGCATCACGATGCAGGACATCGAGGGCAACGAGTTCTGCCTCGACTGATTCTCCTCCGAGACTGCGAGGTGGGGAGCCGTCTCCGGCCTTGGGGAGCATCGGGGCAGCCGATATCGGTTGCCCCGATGCTCCCCAAGGCCGGTCTCCCGTGGACCTCTCAGGTCCCGCATTGCGGCGGGAGTCATCCCGTGAGAGCGAGGTTGTGTAGGCGGGCAACGCGGTGCATCGCGTGGCGTACACCGTCGCCTCTCAAGCGGCAGTCGCGCAGGGTCTTCCAGGTCTTCATACGGGCGAAGGCGTGCTCGACGCGGGCGCGAACCCGTTTGTGGCTCTTGTTGTGGGCCTCCTTCCAGTCGGGCAGTTCCTCGCCCTTGCGCCGGCGGTGCGGCATGATCAGCCCGGTGCCCAGGTAGCCGCCGTCCGCGATCGTCGTAGTGTTGCCGACCGCCCGCTTGGCACCGGACTCGACCCAGGCCAGGCAGTCGTTGCGGTTCCCCGGCAGCGGCCGGCCGACCACCACGACCGGGCGGGTGTCGGCGTCGATGACCACCTGGTGGTTCGTCGAGTAGCGATTCCACGATCAGCACCGCGTCCTTGGCGAAGCGCCTGCGCGGGGCCAGCGCGAGCCTGGGGCCGAGGTGGTCGATGACGCGATCGGTGGACTTGGACACTCCGAAGAGCGGCGCGAGTTGGCACAGGGTCAAGTTGGTGTGCCAGTACGCGGCCACCAGTAGCACCCGGTCCTCCAGGGACAGCTTCCACGGCCGGCCACGGCCCGGCGCGTCGCCGCCCTCGCGATGCAGCTGCCTCATCAACTTGCCGAAGGCACGCGGGCTCAGTCCGGCGAACGGGGCCATCCAGGACGGCTCAGACGCCGTGATCACACCAGCCACGGCCGAGATCATCCCACGGCAAGATCACTTACGGGACAACCCTTACCGGGAGGGCAAACCGCTGCCGGGCGGCTTCAAGCTCGGCATCAACCCCGGCCTGGTCAAGCACGAAGGCACCCAGACCGTCCTGTGGGGCGAAGGCGTCCGGGACCAGTTCAACGCCCCGGAACTCAACCTCGCCCGGTACATCAAGGACGGCACCGTCACCGACGCCGACAACGGAGAGTAGGAGAAGGCGACGATGAGCCTGTTCGGGACGGCCTGGACGCTGCGGTGCACAAGTCCTTCACCCGCCCGGCACCCAAGAGCGCGGGCGCGCAGATGCGCTACCTGGTCAAGCAGCTCAAGAGCACCAAGCCGGTCGCCCAGATGCTGCGCATCTCCCAGCGTACCGTCGAGCGGTACGTGAAGGACCAGATCAGAACACCCCGCCCGGACCTCGCCGCCCGCCTGGAGCGGGAGGTGAAGAAGCGGTGGCAGCCGCAGATCCGCGCGAAGGCGCGGCAGAAGGCGGCGACCACCGGCGGCATCGTCATCGACACCCGAGCCCGCCTCGGCTACGCCGCGCCGATCGGCTCGACCGACCAGGACCGCATCCGGCACCTGACCGTCGCCCTGCCACCCCACTACGCCGCCCGCCTCTTCGACGCCCAGGACCAGGGAGCCGACGACGACCGCCTGCGGGAGATCGCCGCCGAAGCGCTCAAGGAGGTGTACTTCCAGGACGGCGGTCGCCGCGCCGGCTCCCTGGAGGAAGTCCGCTTCACGGACGTCGAGCACGTGGAGTTCGACCTGTAGAGGATGCGCCCCCGGCAGCCCCCGGCAGCTCGCGGGCCCGGACCGGCCGGTCCGGGCCCGCTCGCGTATCCACGGGGGCTGATGGCTCACGCACGCGATGGCGTGGCTCAGCAACGTCGCCCCGTACCGTTCACCCCGTGCCCGTGCCCGTGCCCGTGACCGTGACCCTCGCCGGGAGAACCGACCGCGAACCGACGTCGGACGACCACCGGCGCGTCGGGAGTGCGGGGGGAGTACAGGAAGTCACAAGGCGGCCCCTCCCTGAGCTTTTCTCCGGTTCCGACGGGTCCGGACGCGGCCGTGTTGCTCACGGTTGCCTGAACGAAGGCGCCTTTTCGGTTTCCCGCCGGCCACAGGCTTCTTCCGCGTCCGCTGCGGCGGGAAGGGCCCAGGACACGCCGCCACGTCGGCCCGCAGCGGAGCGACCGGGCACGCAGGGACATAGGTGAAGCTGTACCAGGAACTCTTCCCCCTCGTGCCGAGGACCGCACCCGAAAGGTTTTGACCCTGAACGCCTCCCTCTCAGAAGCACTGTCCGTCGTCCTGCTCCTGGCCGTGCTGGCCTGCGCGGTGATCAGGCCCTGGGGCTGGCCGGAGGCGGTCGTGGCGGTCCCCGCCGCCACCGTGGTCATCGCCACCGGAGCGATCCCCCTCGACCATGCCGTGGCCGAGGCCGCCCGGCTGGGCCCGGTGATCGGCTTCCTCGCGGCCGTCCTGGTCCTGGCCCAGCTGTGCGACGACGAGGGCCTGTTCCATGCCTGCGGCGCCTGGACGGCGCGCCGGTCGGCCGGCCGGCCCCGCCGCCTGCTGGGCATCGTCTTCATGATGGCCTCCCTCATCACCGCGGTCCTCAGCCTCGACGCCACGGTGGTCCTGCTGACTCCGGTGGTCTTCGCCACCGCCGCCCGGCTGGGCGCCCGTGCCAAGCCGCATGTCTACGCCTGCACCCACCTGTCGAACACCGCCTCGCTGCTGCTGCCGGTGTCCAACCTGACCAACCTGCTGGCGTTCGCCGCCAGCGGCCTGTCCTTCACCCGGTTCGCCGCGTTGATGGCGCTGCCGTGGCTGGTCGCCATCGGGGCGGAGTACCTGGTGATCCGCCGCTTCTTCGCCACCGACCTCGACGCGGGCGCCGGCGCCCCGCCCGCCGTCGAGACCCCTGAGTTTCCGCTTTTCGCCCTGTTCACGGTGGCCGGCACGCTGGCGGGTTTCGTGCTGGCCTCGACGCTCGGCATCGACCCGGCCTGGGCGGCGGCCGCGGGCGCGGCCGTCCTGGCGGTCCGCGCCCTGGCCCGACGGCGCACCAGCCCCCGCACGCTCGTGCGGGCCGCGGCCCTGCCGTTCTGCGTCTTCGTGCTGGCGCTGGGCATCGTGGTCCGGGCGGTGGTCGACAACGGCCTGGCGGACGCCCTGGGCCGCGTGTTCCCGGAGGGCACCGGCCTGGTGTCCCTCCTGGTCATCGCGGCGCTGGCGGCCGTCCTGGCGAACGTCATCAACAACCTGCCCGCCGTCCTGGTGCTGCTGCCGCTGGCCGCCCCCACCGGACCGGGCGCCGTCCTGGCCGTGCTCCTGGGGGTGAACATCGGCCCGAACCTCACCTACGCCGGGTCCCTGGCCACGCTGCTGTGGCGGCGTATCGTGCGCGAACACGACACCGACGTGGAACTGGGCGAGTTCACCCGGCTCGGCCTGCTCGCCACGCCTGCCGCCCTGCTGCCGGCGGTGGTGGCACTGTGGGTGTCACTCCACACGATCGGAGGCTGAACGCGTGAGTGTCATCGTCTGGATCGTCGAGGGCACCTGGCCCGCCTGTGTCGACGCCGCGCGCGCCCACACACCCGCGGACGCCGAAACAGTGTTGCTCCACATCAGCGGCCCCGGCGCGCCCGGCGTGGCGCACGGCGCCTACGCCGGTCTGCTGGGCCGGGCACGCCCCGACCGCGACCCCGGCACACGGGTGGAGCACCTGGCCCACGATGCGGGCGAACGGCTCCTGGCCGACGCGGCCGCGCGGCTGGGACGCCCGTGCACCCGGCGGGAACGCTCCGGTCGCATCGAACGCGAGGTCGTGGCCGCCGCCGAGGGCGCCGACCTGCTCATCCTCGCCCGCGACGGCGACCGCACCCGCCTCGGCCCCCGCAGCCTCGGCCCCACCAGCCGTTTCATCGTCGACCACGCCCCCTGCCCGGTCCTGCTGGTGTGGCCGCAGACGCCACCGGGCACGGCCACCGTCCCGCCACCGCCGCCGCACCACCGCTGATGCTGCGACCTGCAGATGCCGGTGGCCGGTGGCCGCGGGCCGGTGGCCGGCTCAGTCCTCGCTCTCGGCGGCGGCGCCCGCCACGCGCCCGCGAACCGCGTACCAGCCGGCGACCAGCGCCGCGGCGATCAGCGGCACGCACAGCACGGTGGTGCGCGCGGCCCCTCCGTCGGCGTACATGAGGACCAGGACGGAGGCGAGGAAGGCCAGCGTCACCAGTTCGGTCCACGGGGAGCCGGGCAGGCGGTAGGAGGGGCGGGTCAATGCGCCGCTCTGGGTCTTCCGCCAGAAGAGGAGGTGGCAGACCATGATCATGCCCCAGGTGGCGAGGATGCCCAGGGCGGCGAGGTTGAGCACGATCTCGAACGCGTCCGCCGGAACGACGAAGTTGAGCCCGACGCCGAGGACGCACATGCCGCTGGTGAGCAGGATGCCGCCGTAGGGCACCTGGCTGCGGCTCAGCCGGGCGGTGAAGCGCGGTGCGGAGCCGTTGACGGCCATGGAGCGCAGGATACGGCCGGTGGAGTAGAGGCCGGAGTTGAGCGAGGACATGGCCGCGGTAAGGACGACCAGGTTCATCACGTCGCCGGCCGCCGGGATACCGATGCGGGAGAGCACGGTCACGAACGGGCTCTCGCCGGCGCCGTAGCTGCTCCACGGCATCAGCATCGACAGCAGGACGACCGAGCCGACGTAGAAGATGCCGACGCGCCACATGATCGAGTTGATCGCCTTCGGCATGATCTTCTCGGGGTTCTCGGTCTCACCGGCTGTGACTCCGACCAGTTCGACGGAGGCGTAGGCGAAGACGACGCCCTGGATGATCAGCAGCATGGGCAGCAGGCCGTTGGGGAAGACCCCGCCGTTGTCGCTGATCAGGGCCGGGCCGGGGACGGCGCCGTCGACGGGGTGACGGGTGGTCAGGAGGAAGATCCCGATGCCCATGAAGACCACCAGCGCGCCGACCTTGACGATCGCGAACCAGAACTCCAGTTCGCCGAAGATCCGCACGGAGATGAGGTTGACGGTGAGGACCACGGCCAGGGCCACGAGCGCGATCACCCACTGCGGGACATCGGAGAACATGCCCCAGTAGTGGGTGTACGTGGCGACGGCGGTGATGTCGGCGATGCCGGTGGTCGCCCAGTTGAGGAAGTACATCCAGCCGGCGGTGTACGCGCCCTTCTCCCCCAGGAACTCCCGGGCGTACGAGACGAAGGCACCGGAGGACGGCCGGTACAGGACGAGCTCGCCGAGCGCACGCACGACGAGGAAGGCGAAGACGCCGCAGACGGCATAGGCGACGAACAGTGAGGGCCCTGCGTCGGCGAGGCGACCGCCCGCGCCGAGGAAGAGCCCGGTGCCGATCGCACCTCCGATGGCGATCATATTGACGTGCCGGGGCTTCAAGGACTTGCTGTAGCCGGTGTCCCCGGCGTCGACGTGACGGGCCGTGGGGCGCTTCTCGTCTTTGAGGAACTGCTCGCTCACGCCTCGGGTCTGCCTTCCATGGTGGTGGCCCTACGCTGAGGGCGCACGATGTCGATGAGGGCCGACCGACATGCCAGTGCGTCGCGTGTCGATCTTCTGCTCCAACCGGTCGAGCAGATGGCCCAGATGGTCAAGGAACACCGGAGTGCACCGCGGCACCCCCGGCGACCGGGATCCCGGCGTGCCGGCGCACTCCGGCAGGTCACTGGCGGCTTTGCCGCCGAAGGTGGGGGCTGTGGCCGTGACGGCCCACCCCGTGGGGCAGGCGCTGCAGGAGGGTGCCGCCCGCGTGCGCGTTCACCGGCTGCAAGCCCCGGCGCACTCCGGGAACGGGTGTGCCGCGGGCGATGCCGGCGGCAGCGCGACGGCGTGACCAACCGCCGCCTGAGGACAGCCGGCGTAGGTGCATACCACTTCCTTCCGGGGCATGAGAGGTGATCGTCGACGGCCGGATCCATACCCGCCCGCCGGCCGTTCCGCAGCCACGGCGGGCTGCGGCAGGAGGCGGTCGGGGCACCGGCGGAGGACACCCCGACCGGCACAGGAGCGGCACTCCCGCCCCAGGAGCACGGGCTTGCGTTTTTCTTGCCGCGAGCAAGAATCCTGCTGGCGTTCAACCGCAACCACAAGAAAACACATCTTCGCAATAGATAAGTGAGCCTTAACTCCGTGCACGCACTCGACCCCCGCCTGCTCGCCACCCTCGAAGCCGTCGTGCGGCACGGCTCTTTCAGCGCCGCCGCACGCGAACTCGGCTACAGCGCGCCCGCCGTCTCCCAGCAGATCGCCGAACTCGAACGCCGCGCGGGCCTCAGGGTGCTCGAGCGCCGCCCCGTCCGCGCCACCCCGGCCGGCGAAGTCCTTCTCGACGCCGGGCACAGCGTCCGCAACGTGCTGGCGGCGGCATCGGCGGAACTGGACGCCATGCGCGCGGGGACGGCCGGCCGGATCCGGCTCGGCGCCTTCGCCTCCGCCGCCACCAGCATCGTCCCGCAAGCACTGGCCCAACTCCACACGGCCTACCCCCACGTGCAGGTCAGCCTCTCCCAACTGGAACCCGAGGCCGGCTACAACCGGCTCAAGCGGGGGGACATGGACCTGGCCCTCAGCTACGACTACGACTTCATTCCCGACCCGCCGCCCCGGATGCTGCGCCGGACGCTGGTCGCACGCGATCCGGTGGTGGCCGTGGTCCCCGAACACCACCGCCTGGCCGGCAGGGAGGTCATCCACCTGGCCAGCCTCGCGACCGAAACGTGGATCGCGGCTCCGGAGGCCGCTCTGCACCTGGAACTGCTGTCCCAGATGGCCCAGACACCGGGTTTCCAGGCCCGCCTGCAATACGAGGGCGACGACTTCAACACGGTCCTCGGTTTCGTGGCCGCGGGCCTGTGCGTTGCCGTCATGCCGCGACTGGCGCTGGGCCGCGGCACCGCCCGGGTCGTGGCCCGCCCCCTGGCCGAGCCGCAGTTGACGCGCTACATCTACGCCGTCCGCATCAACACCCGGCACGCCCCGCACGCCGTCCTGGCGCTGGAGCAGATGCTCGCCGCGCAAGCACTGTCCGCGCTCTCCTGAGGCCCACCGTGCGGCGGGGGCGGCAGCCGGAGGTGAACGAATTGTTGCGGCCGTGTGAAAAGCAGCCAACTTGGCGGCGGCTGCACGCGCGTAGACCGCACCGTGGCCCAGCGTTTTCGGCACCTCCGACTATCGGCCACAATGGCTGAAAGTTAAACTATCGAGTGCCGGGCGCACTACGTTTGCGGCGGTTGACGTTCCACCGAGAGGAAACCCCTCATGACCGCAGCCAACAGCGCGCCGGGAACAGCCCGCGTCCTCACCGGCTACCGCCCCGAGGACGGCTTCATGGCCGTAGAGCTGGCCCCGCCCCCCGCCGAATACGTGTGGCACGACGAGCACGCCGAGCAGCAGGAACAGCGCTACGGCCCGGGAGCCGGCTACCACCAGTGGCTGGCAGTGGACGCACACGACGGCACCGTCTGGTTCGGCGACATCGACTGGCGGGCCTCGCACGAAGACCGCAGCAGTCAGCTCCCCGGTCCTCCCCGCAGAGCGCTCGGCGACGGAACCATTCCGGCCCCCGGAGTCATGGTGCAGCTCCTCGGCCACCTGACCCATGACGAACAGCGCGGCTGCTCCTGGCGGTTCTTCACCGCCGAGGAGTTGCACGCGCTCGCGCTGCGCATACTGCCCGCCGTGCAGCGGCTCGTGGACTCGGTCCACCGGATCGGGCCGGAGGACGAGCTGGAATGGTCGGCCGAGGCCGCCACCGCCTGGGACGACATCGAGCAGGCCACGACCCACACCGAGGCCCCCTCCGGCGAGCTCATGTGGCCCACACCACGCACGACACCGGTCCCGTCGTGGCGCATCGAGGTCGGCACGTTCCTCTCCATGAACCCCGACCTGTGCGACCCCTCCTGGGGCCTGGCCACGGACGCGGAACTCGACGCCTACGCCGACTACCGTCCTGAGAGCGGCTACGGAGGTGTACCGGGGCGGATGTGCCGCGCCACCGATCAGGAGATCGAGGACGGTTTCACCTTCTACGGCCACCGTGCCGCCCTGTACGCCTACCGGGCGGAGGCGTGCGGCGACCGCACTCCGACGGACGCCCGCATCTGGCTGGAGACGACGGAGTCCGGCCGGGGCACCTGGGAGGCGGCCAAGCCCCCCGGAGCCAACCTCGCCGACGTTACGGACTGCGTGCTGGCGGCTCTGGCCGAAAGGTTCCAGAACGCCGCGCATGAGGAGGGCCTGGTCCTGACGGGCCTGGACGCCTATATGCATCGGTTGCGCGCCGAGGAACGCTCCGGCGTCGACCAGCAGCTCGTCTTCGAAGCCCAGGAAGTCGAACGCCTCGAGAACATGCTCAAGGAATTCCGCGCCGCACGGAACCGCACCGTGACGCGGATCCTGGCCTGGTCCGACGGCCGTAGCGACGGGGAAATCGCCCGCCTGGCGTCCATGCCCGACGCCCACGTCAGCAACTGGCGCGCCCGCCTGACCGACGAAGAGACCACCGCCACACCCGCATCCTGAATCACTGCGCGGCCAAGGCTGCGCAGCCTCTCCACGCCCTGCCTGCCAGGGCGGCCCGCGTACCCCCTCCCGGGGGCGGCCCCAGGCGTACCAGCGCCGGACGTGGCCGCGCCCACCGCCGCCGCGGCTGCGGGCATCGCCTGCCCCGGCTGCCCGGCGAGGCTGTTCCGGATGCCGCTCGCGGATGGCCAGGGCCTGCGGACAACCGGGCGACCAGATGCTCCAGCGCGGCAGATGCGGGGCGTTCGACCGCGCGGGTCACCCTGATCGGGGCGAGGAGCCGTGCGGAGTGCGCATCCAGGGACGAGAGGGCCTCCACGAGGGTGCCGATCGCGTCCACGGCGTCCTCGACAGCGATGGCGCTCCAGCCGGTGGGGTGCGCGGCCTCGGCGAGACGGCAGGCCGCCTCCGCTGTGGCACCGGCGTGTTCCAGGTGCAACCTCTCGGTGCTGACGCCGGTGTATTCCAGGTACGCGGCGACCAGCAGCGAGGCAGAGCCGAGTGTGCCGGCCGCTCCTGTAGCCCGGTACACGGTCATCCGCTCCCAGGAACGGACGCGGTCGGGTTCCATGTCACGCAGTCTTCCTGGCAGTTCGAGACCGCTTCGGCCCGGAGAACCTCTGCGCGCCTTTCTCCTCTTCTGTTCCGGCCGCCCGGAGGCAGCGCCGTTCTACGGCCGAAGTGGGCACAGTCCCCGCTGTGCCGCGACCGTGCCGGTCAGCGGCGCGGCTTTGTGAAGGCGCGGGCGCCGGCCTGCCACGTGAGGTCGAGGTCGGAGCCGTCCGGGTAGCGGTGGTCGAGTTCGAGGAGCACCATGCCGTGGGCGTACGACCAGAGGGCCTGGGCGAGGTGGGGGTCCTCGGTGGCGAGGAAGAAGGGGCTTCCGGCCCACTCCTCCAGCCCGTCGGGCAGGGCGGCGCGCGGCAGCGGGCCGGTGGTGGCCAGGCGGTAGAGGCCGGGGTGGGCGAGGGCGTGTCGCCGGTAGGCGGCCAGGAGCGCGGGCACGCGGCCGGTGGCGGGTACTTCGCCCAGGGCGGTGTGCAGGGCCGCACCCATCTCGGCGAGGGCGTCCTCCACGAGTGCCGCTTCGACGGCTTCCTTGTTGCGGAAGTGCTTGTAGAGGGAGGGGGCGCGGATGCCGAGGCGCTCGGCGAGGGCGCGCATGGTCAGTTCGTCGCGGCCGCGCTCCTCCAGCAGGTCGCGGGCGGCGGCGGCGATCTGGGCGGCGCGGGGGGTGCGCGGGGTGCGGACGGGCTGCTGGTCGGTGCTCACTGCTGCTCGGCTCGCTGCTTGAGGGCGGTGTTCATCGCCGCGAAGGCGTCGTGGACGTCGAGCGTGCGGCGTACGAAGGGTAGGGCCACGAGGGCGCCGGTGAAGGTCTCGGCCTGGGTGAACCGCACGCTGCCGGGCCCGGTCTCCTCGATGAGGAAGGAGTGCTCCCCGTCGATGAGGCCGGGCAGCCCGAGCCGCCCGAGCCAGCGCAGCTCCCGCCCGGGGACGGCGGCGCGGACGGTGGGGCGGAAGCGCATGGTGGAGCCGTTGTTGACGATGACGTTCTGTAGCACCGCGCCCGTTTCGGGGACGCCCTTGATGCTGACGATGAAGGGGTTCCACTGCGGGTAGGCGTCGAAGTCGGTGAGCACCTGCCACACGCGGGCGGCGGGGGCGGCGATGTCGATGTGAGTACGGACGGCATGCATGGGGGCTCCGAGGGGAAGTGGCGGGGCGGGTGGCTAACGCTGTTAGCCAAGTGATCACAGCGTACGGCTAACAGTGTTAGCCGCGCAAGTGGCGAACGGAGACCGTCGAGCGGGCACCGGTCGGCGCGAACGCGGCGGATGCTGCTCCGACGGCGGGACGACGAGGACCTGGTGCTGACCACGGCCGCGCGCGCCGAGCAGGACCAGGAGGTCATGGGCGCGGCCAGCCGCCTGTTCGTGGAGATGATGCGCACCTCCCGGGGCCGCACCCTGGTCCTGGACGTGCTGCCGGCGACGTTCCCGTGGGTGCCCTACCTGCCCGCGCACGACGTGCGCGAGTTCTCGGCCGAGCTGGCCGAGGCCCGGCAAGCGGCCGTGGAGCCGGACAACACCGCCGCTGTCGCCCAGCTGATCACCGAGTGGCGGCACTCCGCCGAGGTGCACGCCGGCCCCGAGCTGTGCGCCGCGCTGACCACCGACTCCGGAGAGGACCTCGGGCCCGTGCCCGAGCCGGCGGCCGCCGCGTGAGCCCACAGCGCGAAGACCGCGCCGCCCCACCGCCGGCCGGGGACGAGTGGGACGTCCGCTTCGCCAACGGCGACGCCGCAAAAGGGTGGGAGCAGCTGGGCACCCAGGCGCCGGGCAACACCCGCGTCGCGTGGCTGCTGATGCGCACCGGCCCGGCTGCATGATCTGGCAGGAGAGCCCCGCGCGGCCGAGGTCCCCATCGCCCAGATCGGTGACAGTGTCCGCGTTCGATCGTTCTGGCCAGCGTGGGGAGGGGTGATCTGACGGACGGCGAGTGGGCCCGGCTGGAGGGACATCTACCGAAGCACAGCGGCAGGGGCGGACGCTGGAAGGACCATCGCACCGTGATCAACGGGATCTTCTGCAGACTCCGGACGGTGTTCCCTGGCGTGACCTACCGTCACGCTTCGGGAACTGGAAAACGATCTACTCCAGGCACCGACGCTGGTCAGCGGACGGCACCCGGGACAGCATCCCGCATGCCGTACAGGCCGACGCCGGCGCCGCAGGGCGGATCGACTGGTCCATGGCGAGCGTGGACGCCACCATCTGCCAGGCCCACCACCACGCGGCCGGCGCCCGCCCACCCCGCGTTCCCGGGAAGCGGTCCCGGCCTGTCTAGCACCGCAGCGACGAGGCCCTCGGACGCTCCCGCGGCGGACTGCCCACCACAATCCACCTGGTCGGGGAAGGCCGCTGCCGCCCGCCGGCGCTGCTGATCACCCCGGGCCAGTGGGGCGACGCGCCCCGGATGATCCCGGTCCTGGACCGCATCCGCGTCCCCCGCCCCAGCGCGGGGGACGCTCCCGGACACGGCCCGGTCACCTCAGCGGCGACAGGGCGTACTCCTCATGCAGGAACCGGCGAGACCTGCGCCGACGCCCGATCAAGCACACCATCCCCGAACCCAGGACCCAGCAGGCCAACCGCCGACGCCGAGGCAGCGGCGGCGGCCGGCCCACCGGATTCGACCCCAACAGGTACGCCCGCAGGAACGAAGTGGAACGGACCGTCATGGCGCTCAAGAACTTCCGGGCCGTGGCAACCAGGTACGAAAAGCGCGCCTACGTCTCGGCATCGTCACCCTCGCCGCAATGCCGGGGCGGTTCTGACCGTTCCGGCCGAGCAGCGCGAGGTGCTGGAGCAGCGTTTCGCGTCCCGCGCGGGCGCCGCCCAGCAGCGCCCCCGCCGCGACCGGCTCGACGGTCTGGTCCTTCGAGGTCGTCCAGCAGGCGTCGCCCCGGCAGAGCTGAGGGGCCGGCCCCTCAGCGCGGAAGCGGAAACTTCGCCCGTTGCGTCAGATGGCGGACGGGGTGACTGCCGGTGGCAGCCCGCCGGCCAAGAGGCGGGTGAGCATCGTCCGCAGCTGCCGCGTCTCGTCCTGGGACAGAGGCAGCAGTGGTGGCCGTGGCGGTCCGGCCGGGCGGTTCTGGATGTCCAGACCTGCTTTGACGGTCCGGGGGAGACCGTGGCGGACGATGAACTGCAGGAACGGCAGCAGCTGCTGCAGCAGTGCGTCCGCGCGGTCGTGCTGCCCTCGGCTGACAGCGGTGTGGAGCTCCAGCACGTGCCGCGGTACGAGGCAGGGGGCGGCGGTGCACCAGCCGGCGGCTCCGGCACGGAAGGCGTCCAGGGCGAGCGGGTTGCTGCCGTTGTAGACGGACAGCTCTCCGTCGGACAGCTCACGGATGGCGCGGAAGCGGGAGACCTCGCCGGAGGACTCCTTGACCATGGTGAGGTTGGGGATCTTCCGGGCGAGGGCGACCACGGTCTGCGGCTGAAGGTCCACCCCGCTGGTGCCGGGGTTGTTGTAGAGCATCATCGGCAGGTCGGTGGCCCGGGCCACCTCGTCGTAGTGCCGGACGAGTTCGGCTTCGGTCAACTTCCAGTACACCTGGGGGAGCACCATGATCGCGGTGGCCCCGTGGAGGGCGGCCACGCGGGCGCGGCGGACCGTGCTCTCGGTGCTCCAGTGGGAGACGCCGACGAGGGTCGACACCCGCCCCCCCACCGTGGTCAGGGTGCTCTCGCAGACCGCGTCCCATTCCTTCTCGGTCAGGTAGGCGCTCTCGCCGGTGCTGCCCAGCGGGGCGACGGCGTGACTGCCGGCGGCGACCAGATCGTCGGTGAGCTTCCGCAACGCGGCCAGGTCGACCTCGCCGGTGACGGCGTCGAAGGGGGTGACCGGGTAGGAGATGATGCCCTTCAGGGGCGGGGTGGCCGTCACAGCTCCACCTGCCCGGTCAGGCAGTCGGGGTGATTGCGCAGCGCCTTGCGCGCGTAGTACCCGAAGTTCGCCTTGCTGCGCCGGTCGCTGGAGGTCCAGTCGTGGGCCTCGCGGGCCAGAGCCGGGTCCAGGGGCTGGATGGTCCCCGCGGACATCGCCAGCAGCTGCAGCCGGGCGGCTCGCTCGATGAGCAGGGCCAGGGTGCAGGCTTCCTCGATCGTGGAGCCCGTCACCAACTGGCCGTGGTGGGCGAGCAGTATGGCCCGCTTGTCGCCGAGGGCGGCGGAGATGATCTCGCCCTCCTCGTTGCCCACCGGAACGCCCGGCCAGTCCTTGAGGAAGGCGCAGTCGTCGTACAGCGGTGTCGTGTCCATCTGGGAGACGACCAGCGGCACTTCCAGCATGGCGAATGCGGCCGTGTGCAGGGAGTGGGTGTGAATGATGCAGTTGACGTCCGCGCGCTCCCGGTAGATCCAGGTGTGGAAGCGGTTGGCGGGGTTGGGCATGCCCTCGCCCTCCAGGACCTCCAGGTCCTCGTTCACCAGCAGAAGGTTGTCCTCGGTGATTTCGTCGAAGCCCAGCCTCAGGCGCTGGGTGTAGTAGGTGCCCAGTTCCCGCCCGCGGGCGCTGATCTGCCCGGCGAGCCCGGAGTCATGGCCGCCGTCGTAGGCGATCCGGCAGGTGAGCGCCAGCTTCTGGCGCGTGGACAGTTCCAGTTCCCCGAAGTGCCGGTCCATCTGCCGCTCTGCCTCCTGGTCTCCGGCGACGACGACACGACGGGAGACACCGCCCAGGTCGCGCACTCCCGCCTGCCTTGAGGCGCACCCTGCAACCCGGCACGGCGAGCACTGCCTGCACGGCGTCAGTGGCGGCAGGCCTCCGCCTCCCACAGGCCAGGCCGGGCACCGCAATGCTGCTTGGCCCCGGCAGCCCTTCCGGGTGGCGGAGCGTGCCGCCCTCGCGGCTGCCTGTCCAGGCGTCGATCCGATGACGGGCGTCTGCGTCGGCCATGCCGTACTCGCTGCCGCGCGCGAGCATCGCGCACTCGTCGCCGCTCTCCCAGGCAAGGTCGAGTTCTGCCAGGACACGGCCGGGACGACCCGGTTCAACCAGAGCCCGTACCACGCATGGAAGGCGGGGTTCCAGGACGTCGACGGCCTCGGTCATCTCCCGCAAGGCCGACCGCCGGATCAGCTTGAGCCCGCCGTAGCCGTAGGTCAGCCCGTTGACCGGGTTGACCGCCCGCCACACCCGCATCGACACCGCCTCGGCCGGTAGCTCGACGTCGGCGGCGGGGAAGCGGCTGTCGATGGAGAAGTCGCCGTAGGCGAGGAAGAACTGCTCGGTGTCGGCCATCTCGGCCGTCAGCCGGTAGGCACGGTGCATGCCCCGCACCCCGTGCAGGCGCTTGACCGTGCCGCCCAGCACCTGGCCCAGACGGCGGTGCAGCGCGTTCGCCATCGGCTCGTCGTAGGACAGCAGAACTGCGTCGAACCCGTTCACGCGATCGCCTCCAGGTAGCTGGCGGCCACGGCGGACGGGGCGGCGTCGGCGGTGGAGGCGTGGGCGCGCTTGGCGTGCACCCGGTAGAACTCCGCGGCGCGATCCGTACGGCCTCGTCGTCGGTGTCGAAGAGCAGGTCGTCGTCGATGTGCTCGGCCAGCCAACCGGTGCGGGGGGCGATGACCGGCAGGCCCATCCCCTGGCAGTCCACCACGCTCATGGACCATGGGCAACCCGGTCGGAACGAGGCGATCCCGAAGTGGGCGCTGGCCAGTAGGTCCCGGTAGCGGACCCGGTCCCCGCGGTCCGAGACGACGGTGACGCCGTCAAGGGCGGCGAGCTGGGCGCGGTGGCGTTCGGGGCTGGGGTCGAGGCGGACTCGCTCGGGGCTGCGGGTGCCGAACAGGTCCATCACCATCAGCTCCACCGGCGCCTGGGTGACCAGGTGCCGGGCGAGCGCGGTGAAGTGGGCGGTGCCGTAGTGCGCGTAGAGGCGGTGGTTGTAGACGCTGTCACGCGGCCGTCTGGCGGGGGAACGTCGGCGGGGTCGCGGACCAGTCGCTCGTCGCGCGGGGCGGGCACGACGTGCAGCTTCTCGGCGAGCTCGACGCCCATGCGGTCGGCCGCCGCTGTGGTCCAGGACGCGGCCGTGGCGGAGTGGACGAGCACGCGGTCGCACGCGGCGAGGCCGGCGGCGAAGGTCAGCAACACCGGCCGCCCCAGGCCGCCGTCGTCCAGGGACGGGTCCAGGTTCAGGTCGCCGTCGTCGGTGAAGGAGAACGGCAGGTAGTGGCAGTACCCGGCAATCCGCGCGTCGGTGCCGGCTTCGAGGAGGGCGGCGCGGATCGCGGGAGCGGCCTCGATCTGGTTGGCCACGACCACCTCGGGCCGGACTTGGCGGACGAGGGCCACGAGTTCGTCGAGGCCGGGGTCGAGGCGGGCGCGGTACTTCGTGGACGGCGAGGCCGTGGGGGCGAAGGCCACCCGCTCGTCGCCGGCGGGGGCCGGAGCAGCCACGGTCACGTCCACCCCGGCGTCGGCGAGGGCGGGGGTAAGGAGGCCGGCGAAGGTGAAGCCGGAGTCAGCAGAGAGCCGTCCGGGGTTGGAGATGTTCAGCAGGTACAGCAGCCGCACGGCGGTCTCCCTCCCGCCGGGCCCGGGTCGTCCGGGCCGGTTGAAGGGCAGAAAACCGGGGCCAGGGGCGGTGACGGGATGGTGAACTGGCCTCACTCACGGTTCACTCACGTTCGTCATCAACCAGCCGGCCGGGGGGTCTTGATGGGAGAGCAGCACGATGCGATGACCATGGAGCAGGCGGCCGAGGCATTCGCGGCCGAGACCGCCTACTGGCGCGAGGTGAGAGGCCTGTCCAAGCGGGCGCTCGCGGCGGCGATGGGCTTCGACCCGTCGTACGTCAGCCATGTGGAGTCCGGGCGGCACAAGCCGACCGAGGACTTCGCCCGCCGCGCGGACGAGGCCCTGGGCGCCGGCAAGGCCATCTGGAAGCGATGGTGCGACTACGAGGCGGCCAAAGCCCGAGGCGGGCGGACGGCACCGCCGGCACCGCGGGCGGCGGCCGAGCAGCCGTACGCGACCGGCTCCGCGCTCGTCGTCGAGCACGACGCCGCCCGCCTCGACTACGACGGGCGTCTATACCGGCTGACGATGCGCCGGCGCTTGCGGAACACCGGCACCGAGCCGGTGACCCGCTACCTGATCCGCATCAGCGTCGACCGGTACCCGGGCGAGCCGGAGCGCTCCAACGCGCACTACCGGACCCACCCGCTGACCTGGGAGGAGCTGGCGCTGAGCGCGACGTGCCGCGGGGAGGCGATGCGGTGGGAGGCCAAGCACGACCGCGACGCCTTCAAGGAGATCTGGCTGCTGTTCGAGAACGACCAAGGCCGCTTCCCCCTCTACCCCGGAGAGTCCGTGTGGATCGAGTACGCCTACTCGGTGGGGGACGAGAAGTGGGGCCGGTGGTTCCAGCGGGCCGTGCGGCTGCCCACCGAGCACCTGGAGGTACAGCTCGCCTTTCCCACGGCGCTCGACCCGGTCGTCTGGGGCACCGAGACGTCCATGACCGCCGAGGCATCTCCGCTGCGGACCGCCCCCGTCCGCAGGGACGAGAACGGCACCCGGTTGTTCTCCTGGACGACCTCCACACCGCTCCTGCACGCCCGGTACCGTCTCGAATGGCGGTTCCGAGCCGCCCGGCCCGAACCCCATACGTGCGACAGGGAGCTGACGTGACGACGGTGCGGCCCAGCAAGCAGATGCGTGACCTCGGCGTCGTGCAGTACGGCGCACCCGTCCTCGCCGAGGCCGCCCGCCCCTTCGACCTGCCCGCAGAGAAGGACACCGCCGAGCAGACCGTCGAGACGCTCTTCGCGGCGATGGAGCGGATCGCGCGCGTGCACCCCTTCGCCAAGGGCATGGGGATCGCGGCGCCGCAGGTCGGCATCGGCCGGGCGGCGGCCGTCGTCCAGCCCGTCGACCCCGCTGCAGCCCCGATCGTCCTGCTCAACCCGCGCGTCACGGCGCGCTCGGAGGAGATGGACGAGCAGTTCGAGGGGTGCCTGTCGTTCTTCGACGTCCGCGGCATGGTCTCTCGCCCTCTGGTGATCACAGTGGTGACCACCGCCCTGGACGGCACCGAGGTGACCACAGTGTACGAGCGCGGCCTCGCCCGGCTCGTCGCCCACGAGATCGACCACCTCGACGGCCTGCTCTACACCGCCCGCATGCGACCGGGCGCGGAACCGATCCCGGTGGAGGAGTACCGACAGACCGGCCGCGCGTGGGCGTACGACCAGTAGCCCTCGGTCCCAGGCATGATCGTGGGCATGGAAGTGACGAACAGGGTCGAGACAGGCGTATACGGACTCCAGGCCCGTCGCGGCGAGGACGGCCTGGTGCACACCCGCACGAGTGGCGGCTACGGACCATCGACCTGTACAGCCTCCGGCAGCTGGCTCAGGGAGTCAGCCGCAGCAGCGGACCGGATTCCCCGTGGACGCCCGACCTAGCGGGGGCCGTCCTGCGCGCGCTCGGCGTTGCGTGACGTCAACCCGTCGTACCCGTCGGTAAGGCCCGTTGTCCCGACGCCCTCACGTCACGGAACTGCCGGTGGCGCCGCCGGTAAGCACGGTCACGGCACCGAGTTTCTCGCGCGCACCTGGCGTGTCTCGTCGGGCTCCGATTCGGGCCATTCCGAACAACGCAGCCATGTCTCGCGGATACGGCATCTCCGTGCGGTGGGAGCAGGACTTCCAGCGCCTCCGCGGCGGCAGCGGCGCGCCGTGTGCGACGGATCCCGACTGGGCCGTAGCCGAGGGGGCTGCCCGATGTGGGCCCGGCACTACCTGTCGCCCGCTGCCTCGTGAACTGGCTCCGGGCTGGGGCGTACCGGAACGCCGTGGTGCCCCGTCCGGGCGGCCGCGGTGCCGCTTCTCCAACGCGGCGCAGGCCACCCAGGTGATGCGGCTGGGCGCGACCTGGTCGTCAACGTCGCGCAGCATAACCATTGCGCGGCGCGTGGAGTGGCTGGAGCGGCACCTCAGCGGCCGGTACCGCGTCCATCGGGTCTTGCGGATGGCTGCCGCTGGAGTTGACGCGGAAGCAGACAGCGAGCCGGGCGCCCTCTCCAGAGCGCCCGGCTTCAGCCTGGTCAGGCGGCGATCTGCTGGAGGAAGGCGGTGTTGGTCTTCACGTCGTGCCCGAGCACCATCGCATGGCTGGGAAGCTAGCCGAGGAGTTCGAGCTGGGGCTCGGTGCAGGTCAGCCGGGAGGAGGCCGAAGACGACATGAGGTCGACGAACTTCCCCGCGGCCGGTTCCTCGACTTCCGGCTCGGTGGGTGGGGTCCCAATGTCTGTAAAGCAGTCCGATGGCTGCTCAGACACGCCTACGATTCCCTGGGTGCGGAACACGAAAGCTTTCAAGGAAGCCGTTGCCCAGACGCTCGCGGAGCTGGCCCGCCTCGGGGTGACCCTCGCGCCGGCGACCGTTGAGGACACCATCGAGAAGAACATCAGCACCGTGGCGGAGCAGCTCAGGATCCAGGTGCGCTCCGCCTGGCGCTACTTCGACGCCAGGGCCACAGCCGACCGCCTCGCGCGGAGCCTGTCTTCCTACGAGGACAGCAGCCGCGAGAAGGATGTGGCCCAGGCCCCGATGCCGCCGATCGACAACCCCGAACTCGCCTTGGTGCTCGCCGGGGTGCCGGACTCCCTGGCGCAGACCGGCGGCGACCTGTACGCAGTCATCCTCAACGTAGCGGTCAACGCGTGGATGGCCGGCCACATCCACGGCGAGGACGGCTGCGCCGGGTGCGACGGCAGCCGCGGCCCAGCCGGGCACGACTGGGAGACCCGGATGCGCACCATCACCGAGATGCAGCCGAACATCAGCAAGTGGTTCGACCGCGACGTGTGGACCCGCGCTGTCAACGACACGGGCTATGCCGTCACCCGCCACTGACCCGCCGCTCAGGTCTGGCCGAAACCGCAGTCGAGGCCCTTGATGAGGGTATCGAGTTCAGCGGCGGCACCACACGGTGAGCACAGCTGGTCGCCGGGGTGCTGCGCCGCGTCCAGCGCCCCGCTCTAGAGTGAAGGTCGGCGCTCCGGCCCGTGCTTCCTCGCAGTCGACGGCGTGTACAACGTCGCGGCTGGGCCCGCGCCTCCCAGCCTTCGCCAGCACCCACCTGGCGGGCGGCGCGGCGCCTAGTAGTGCTTTGTTAGCTGGCCCTGTCGTGGTGGGTGTTCGGTAGTTCGCTGTTTGTATGAGGGCGGGTGAGCTTGCTGCGTGTCGGGGCCGGTTGGAGGAGTTCGCGGGGGAGGTGTTCGCGCCGCTTGCGCGGCGGGACCAGCGGGCGAAGGGTTCCTTGTATCTGCGAGGGCTACTGCTGGACGGTCGGCGCAAGTCGATGCAGCCGATGGCCGAACGACTCGGTGTCGACCATCAGCAGTTGCAGCAGTTCATGACGTCCTCGACCTGGCCGGTCGAGCAGGTCCGGGCCCGGCTGGCATGGCGGGCGGTGGCCGCGGTGCGGCCGCAGGTGTGGGTGGTGGACGACACCGGCTTCCCCAAGGACGGGCGTTCCTCGCCGGGGGTGGCCCGGCAGTACTCCGGCACCCTGGGCAAGGTCGGCAACTGCCAGATCGGCGTCAGCGTCCACGCCGCCTCCGACACCGCCTCGTGCCCGCTGTCCTGGCGCCTGTTCCTGCCCGCCACCTGGGACGGGCCCAACACGCAGGCCCGCAGGCGGGCCTGCCGGATCCCCGATACCGAGCACCACCGGCCCAAGTGGCAGCTCGCTTTGGACATGCTCGACGACCTCGCCGCCGCCGGTCTGCGGCCCGCAGTCCTG
>NZ_NISY01000026.1 GCF_007595705.1 Streptomyces sp. SAJ15
CCAGCGCTACTGGCTCCACCCCCAACCCCACACCAACCCCACCACCGCCGGACTCGACGAAACCACCCACCCACTCCTCGCAGCCGTGGTGGAGTTGGCCGAGGGGGAGGGGTGTCTCCTCACCGGCAGGCTCTCGCTGGCCTCCCACCCGTGGCTCGCCGACCACGCCGTCGGCGGCGCCGCCCTCCTTCCGGGCACCGCCTTCCTCGACCTCGCCCTCCACGCGGCCGAGCAGGTGGGCTGCCCTCGTATCGAGGAACTCACCCTCCACACGCCGCTGTTCCTGCCGGAAGAGGGCGCGGTGCGGGTCCAGGCGTGGGTGACGGCTCCGGATGACGAAGGAGCCCGGACCCTGACCGTGTCCTCCCGGCGCGACGGTGCGGGGGACGGGTCCGTATGGCTGCGGCACGCCACCGGTCGGCTCCGCGTCGAGCCGGAGGACGCGAGCGCCCCCGACATCTGGGCCGCTGAGCCACTCGGCGGTGATGCGGCGGTGTGGCCGCCGCGGGGCGCGGTCGCGGTCGGCGCGGAGGAGTTGGAGCACCTGTACGAGGAGTACGCGGCGCGCGGGTTCGGCTACGGTCCGGTCTTTCAGGGGCTGCGCGCGGCCTGGCGCCATGGCGAGGACGTCTTCGCCGAGGTGCGGCTGCCCGAAGAGGCGGAGAGCGAGGCCGGGCGGTTCGGCGTTCACCCCGCCCTCCTGGACGCGGCCCTGCACGCCGTGGCCTTCCAACGAACGGACGGCCTGCCTGAGGGTGCCCTGCCCTTCTCCTTCAGTGGAGTGCGCCTGCACTCCGCCGGTGCTTCGACGCTGCGGGTGCGCCTCACGCCGACGTCGGCCGGCGCGGCGCCGGAAGGGCACGCACTGGCGATCGCGGTCGCCGACGGCACCGGTCGACCGGTCGCCTCCATCGCGTCGCTGGCCGTCCGCCCGGTCTCGGCCGACGAACTGGTGGCGGCCTCCGGCACGGCCCGGCGTGAGTCGCTCTTCTACGTCGAGTGGCTGCCTCTCCCGACGCCGGTGGAGGCCACGGCGGCCCCGCGCCTGGCCGTGGTGGGAGCGTGCGGGCTGCTCACGGCAACGGCGCCCGGTCAGGCACTCGAGCGTTACGAGACCCTGGCGGACCTCTTCGCGACGGTGGACGCGGGGGCGCCGACCCCCGAGGCGGTGGTGGTCGGATGCGGCTCGCGTGAGGCCCCCGCCACCGGGCTGCCGGAGGCCGTACGGGAGCACACGCACCGCGCGCTGGAGGTGGTGCGGGAGTGGCTCCGGGACGCCCACCCTGCCGCGGCCACGGCCCGACTCCTCGTGCTGACCCGTGACGCCGTGGCCACCAGGGAGGGCGAGGACGTGGCCGACCTGGCGGGGGCCGCGGTCTGGGGCCTGGTGCGCTCCGCGCAGTCGGAACACCCCGACCGCGTCGTCCTGCTCGACCTCGACGGCGAGGAGGCGTCCGCGGCCGCGATCCCCGCGGCGCTGGCGTGCGGAGAACCACAGATCGCCGTGCGCTCCGGAAAGCCGCTGCTGCCTCGCCTCGTTCGGATGCCTGTCATCGACAGGGTGCCGGTCATCGACGCGGCACCTTCCAGCCAGTCGGCCTTCGACCCCGAGGGCACCGTGCTGATCACCGGTGGCACCGGAGCGCTCGGCGCGCTGCTCGCCCGTCATCTGGTCACCGCACACCGCGTACGGCAGCTGCTGCTGGTCGGTCGACGCGGGCCGCAGGCGCCGGGCGCGGCCGACCTCCAGGCCGAACTGGTCGCTCTCGGCGCCGAGGTGACGATCCGCGCCTGTGACACCGGGGACCGCTCCGCGGTGGCCGCGCTGCTCGCGGAGGTCTCCGCACGGCACCCGCTGACCGGAGTCGTGCACGCCGCGGGCGTCCTCGACGACGCCACCGTCACCTCCCTCACCGAGCGCCACCTCGACACGGTGCTCAGCCCCAAGGCGGACGCCGCGGCGCATCTGCACGAGCTGACCCGCGACGCCCGGCTGCGGTCCTTCGTCATGTTCTCCTCGGCGGCCGGTGTCCTCGGGGCGCCCGGCCAGGGCAACTACGCCGCCGCCAACGCCTTCCTCGACGCGCTGGCCCACCATCGGCGGGCCCGGGGCCTGCCCGCGCTCTCGCTCGCGTGGGGGCTGTGGGAGCGGCGCAGCGGGATGACCGGACACCTGGGCGGCACCGACCGGGCCCGTATCACCCGGTCCGGCCTCACCCCGCTCGGCACCGAGGACGCCCTCGCGCTGTTCGACGCGGCGCTGGCGGGCGACCGGCCGTTCGCGGTCCCCGCCCGCCTGGACCTGCGGAGCCTCCGCGCCGCCGGCCAGGGCCTCCCACCGCTGTTCCACAAGCTCGCTCCCACCCCCGTCGCTCGTCGTCGTGCCGCCGTGGCCGACGCCGCCGCGGACCTTCGCGCGCGCCTGTCCGGCCAGGACGCCGGGGAACAGCGGGCCACGCTGCTCGCCGTCGTCCGCGGCCACGTGGCGGCCGTGCTCGGCCATGACGGCGCGGCCGCCGTCCGCCCGGACTCCGCCTTCCGCGACCTGGGCTTCGACTCCCTCGCCGCCGTGGAACTCCGCAATCGTCTGCATGCCGCCTCGGGCCTGCGTCTCCCCGCGACTCTCGTCTTCGACCATCCCACCCCCGCCGCGCTGACGGACCTGCTGCAGGCCCGGCTCTGCCGCGACACGACGGCGCCCGCGGGCCCGACGGCCCCGGTGCTCGCCGAGCTGGCGCGGCTGGAGTCGGCCCTGTCCGCCGCGACGCTCGACGACGACACGCGCGACGACCTGGTCGTACGGCTGCGTTCCCTCGCCCGCGAGGTGGGCGGCGCCGCCGACTCCGGGCCCGACCTCCGGTCGGCTACCGACGACGAGATGTTCGAGCTGATCGACAAGGAGATCAGCCGCCCCTGATCCGGCCCCGGTGGTGAGCGGGTCCGGACATGCGTGAAGGTGCTCGACGGGGGCGTCGAGCACCTTCACTCGCGTCCGGCTCACCCCGTGGCGAGACTCGGCCGCACGTTCACTCGGCCGGCAGGTGCCGGGCCAGCCATGGGGTGTCCGCGTGGGTCCCCATGGCCTCGGTCTCGGCCGCCTCGGCCTCGGCCGCCGCCCCCGCGGCGCCTTCGGCCGCGGCGCGGGCCGCCACGGCGGCCCGCATCGCCGCCTCCGCGACGGCCTCGGCCTCCAGCACGGCCTGGCGGCTGTGTTGGACGACGGCCTCCGCGATTTCGGCGGCCTTCGCCGCGGCTTCGGCATGGGCGACCGCGGCGGCGGTGGCCGCCGGTCCGGCCTGGGCACCGGCCGCGGCCGCCACCGCCGCCGCCTCGGCCGCGCGGGCGGCGGCCGCCGCCGCGGCTCCGGCCGACTCAGCCCGGCCGGCGTCGGCGGCCGCGTCCCTGGCGGTCGTGGCCGCGTCCTTCGCGTCCTCGGCGGCCGCCGTCAGCGCCACCGCCGCCCGCCCCACGGCGCTGTCCGTGCTGTCCGCACTGTCAGGGCTGTCCTCAAGTGCGCCCATCGCGCTGATCACCGCCGCGCCGGCCGCCGCCTTGGCTAACTCGTCGGCGGCCGCCCGCGTGGCGGAGGCGACGGCCTCCGCCCGCCTGGCGGCGCTCAACGCCCGCCGCACGGAGATATCCCGATCCTTTTCTGCCGCTTCCTGACTGACACTTGTCATCCACAACTCATTTCTTGATGGATTCCATGGGAGCGCGCACGGTACCCCGGTCTGCTCGGCTTCCGGTGGAATCCTTGAAGCCCCTGATTCCGGGGTTTCAGGGGGTTCCTCGACACTCTTCGCTCTGCGATGGTCGGCGCCATGACGCATACAGAGGGAAAGACCGCACTGGTGACCGGGGCGTCACGGGGAATCGGCAGGGCCATCGCCCGGCGGCTGGCCGCGGACGGCGTGTGGGTGGCCGTGCACTACGGGCAGCGAAAGGAGGCCGCCGAGGAAACCGTGGCGGCGATCGAGAGCGCCGGCGGAAGCGCGTTCCCCGTCCGGGCGGACCTCGCCACCGACGGCGCCCTCGACACGCTCTTCGTCGAACTCGAAGCCGGACTCGCCGGCCGGCCGCTCGACATCCTGGTGAACAACGTCGGGGTGTACGCCGACCCGGACGACCCGGCCGCCATGGCGCGGGACGACTACGTGGCCGGCATCTCCGAGGTCACCCCCGAGGCGTTCGACCGGATCTTCACCGTGAACGTGCGCGCCGCCTTCTTCGTCACCCAGCGGGCCCTGCGGCTCATGGGGGAGGGAGGACGCATCGTCAACATCTCCTCCGCCGTCACCCGGATCGCCTGGCCGCTGCTTCCCTACGCCATGAGCAAGGGAGCGCTGGAGATGATGGCGCCCCGACTCGCCAACGAGCTCGGCTCCCGGGGCATCACCGTGAACACCATCGCCCCCGGCATCACCGACGACACCCAGGTCAACTCCTGGCTGCACGACATGCCCGGGGCGGTGGAGGGGGTGGCCGGCATGACCGCTCTGCGCCGGCTCGGCCGGCCCGCCGACATCGCCGCCGTCGTCTCCTTCCTCGTCTCGGACGAGGCGCGCTGGGTCACCGGACAGCTCGTCGACGCCTCCGGCGGCCTGGCCCTGGCCCCCACCCCGCCGGGCATGTAGCGGCGGAGGCGGGCCGTTCGACCGGTGATGGCCGGGGGAGGGCGGCCGTCGCCCGTCCGGCGGCGGCGTAGCCGGCCCGCCCGCCCCCGTCAGGACGGCGGGTCCATCCGGGCCACGACGGCACGCAGCCAGGGCGCGAACCGGCTCACCAGGCGGACGAAATGGCCCTCCGGCGTCAGGACGACGACCGGGGGGTTCCGTTCCACCGCGCGCAGCACCGCCGTGGCGACCTTCTCCGGCGGATAGGCGCGTCGCGCGAACGTCCGCACGGCCCGCTGCCGCAGCCGCTCCTGCTCCGCCTCGGAGGCCCCCGCGAAGTGCATCGCCGCCGTGAAGGACGTGCTCACGAACCCCGGACACACCACGCTCACGCCGACTGCGAACTCGGCGAGCTCCGCCCGCAGGCACTCACTGAGCATCACCACGGCGGCCTTGCTGGTGGCGTACGCCGGGACCGTGCGGGTCGGCTGGAAGGCCGCCGCCGAGGCGATCGTCACGATGTGCCCGCCCCGCCCCCGGTCCGCCATCTGGCGGCCGAAGAGCCGGCAGCCGTGGATGACGCCCCACAGATTGGTGTTCAGCGTGCGCCGCCAGTCCTCGACGGACGTGTCGAGGAAGCGGCCGGACATGCCCACCCCCGCGTTGTTCACCAGGATGTCGACCACCCCGTAGACGTCGGCGACGTGCTCGGCGAACCGCTCCATGGCGGCGCCGTCGGAGACGTCGACCAGCTCCGCCCAGGCATCGGCCGCGCCCAGCGCCTTCGCCAGGTCCGCGCTGGTCGAGGCGGTGACCGCGTTACGGTCCGCGCAGATCACCCGCGCCCCGGCCGCGGCGAACGCGCCGACCGTCGCCCGTCCTATCCCGCTGCCCGCGCCGGTGACCAGCACCAGGCGGTCGCCGAGCCCTCTCGCACGCCGGGACGATTCCATGATTTCCGCCTTTCGGGAACACGACAGAAGGCTTTGTGAAGAGCGGTGGAAGGCTTCACCGATTATCGCGGATGAGCGCTGTCCCACGCCCTGGTCAGGGGTGCCTAGGGGGTGCTTCGGAAATGGGCGAATCCCTATACTCGCACGGCGTCCTGACCATCCCTGAATGAGAGAAATTCAGCCACGTCTCAAGGAATGTCTGGGGGCTGCCGGCAATGGCCAACGAGGAAAAGCTGCGCGACTATCTCAAGCGGGTGACCTCCGACCTTATCCACGTTCGCCGTCGGCTGGAAGAGATCGAATCCGGTGAGCGGGAACCGATCGCCGTGGTGGGGATGGCGTGTCGCTTCCCGGGTGGGGTGGGCTCTCCGGCCGAGTTCTGGGAGCTGCTGGCGGCGGGTGGGGACGCCGTCTCCGGATTCCCGATGGACCGTGGCTGGGACCTGGCGGCGCTGCACGACCCCGACCCGGACCGAGGGCGGCCCGGGACCACGTACACCCGGCGGGGTGGGTTTCTGTATGACGCGGCGGAGTTCGATGCGGGGTTCTTCGGGATCTCGCCGCGTGAGGCGTTGGCGATGGATCCGCAGCAGCGGTTGTTGTTGGAGACGTCGTGGGAGGCGTTGGAGGGCGCGGGGCTGGATCCGGCCGGGCTGCGCGGCAGCCGCACCGGCGTCTTCGCCGGAATGATGCACCACGACTACGCCGCGCGGCTGCTCGACGTCCCCGAGGGGCTCGAAGGCTTCCTGGGCAACGGCAACGCCGGCAGCGTGCTCTCCGGCCGTGTCGCCTACAGCTTCGGTTTCGAGGGGCCGGCGGTGACGGTCGACACGGCGTGTTCGTCGTCGATGGTGGCCTTGCATCTGGCGTGTCAGTCGTTGCGGTCGGGGGAGTGCTCGCTGGCCTTGGCGGGTGGGGTGACGGTGATGTCCACGCCCGGGGTTTTCGTGGAGTTCTCCCGGCAGCGCGCGCTCGCCCCCGACGGCCGGTGCAAGCCCTACGCCGCCGGAGCCGACGGCACCGGCATGGCCGAGGGGGTGGCCGTACTCCTCGTGGAACGGCTGGCGGACGCGCGGCGGCTGGGGCATCGGGTGCTGGCCGTGGTGCGGGGGAGTGCGGTCAATCAGGACGGTGCGAGCAATGGGTTGACGGCGCCGAACGGTCCGTCGCAGCAGCGGGTGATCCGGCAGGCGTTGGCGAACGCGGGTGTGGCGGCTGCCGAGGTGGATGTGGTGGAGGGGCACGGGACGGGGACGAGGCTGGGTGATCCGATCGAGGCGCAGGCGATTCTGGCGACCTATGGGCGGGATCGGCCCGTGGACAGTCCGTTGTGGTTGGGGTCGGTGAAGTCGAACATCGGGCATACGCAGGCGGCGGCGGGGGTCGCCGGTGTGATCAAGATGGTGTTGGCGCTTGGGCATGGGGTGTTGCCGCGGAGTCTGCATGTCGATGAGCCGACGCCGCATGTCGACTGGTCGACGGGCGAGGTGCGGCTGCTGAGCGAGCCGGTCGCCTGGCCTCGTGCCGAGCGGCCTCGCCGGGCCGGTGTCTCGTCCTTCGGCGTCAGCGGCACCAACGCCCACGTCATCATCGAACAGGCCCCCGAAGACATCGCTCACGAGATCCCGCACGAGCCCGGGGACGACGAACCCCCGGAGTCCGAACCGCCCTCTCCCGTGATGCCGTTCGTGCTCTCCGCACGCTCGGAGGGGGCGCTGCGCGGGCAGGCCCGACGGCTGCGGGAGTTCCTCGCCGACCACCGCGCACTGCCCGACGTGGCCCACGCCCTCGCCACCGAGCGCTCCACGTTAGAACGCCGCGCGGTGATCGTCGCCGAGGACCACGACGGACTCGAGCGCGCCCTGGACGCCCTCGCCGCCGGCACCCCGGCCGCGGGGCTGGTCGAAGGGGACGCGACGGCACCCGCCCAGGGCCGGGTCGCGATGCTCTTCGGGGGCCAGGGCACCCAGTGGGACGGCATGGCCGCCCGGCTCCTGGACACCGCACCGGCCTTCGCCGCGGAGATGGCGGCCTGCGCCGAGGCCCTCGAACCCCATGTGGACTGGTCCCTCGTCGACGTGCTGCGCGGCGCACCCGACGCCCCGCCGCTCGACCGCGTCGACGTCGTCCAGCCGGTGCTCTTCGCCGTCATGGTGTCGCTGGCCGCGCTCTGGCGGTCCTACGGGGTACGGCCCGACGCGGTGGCCGGTCACTCGCAGGGCGAGATCGCCGCCGCGTACGTCGCCGGCGCGCTGTCGCTGGAGGACGCCGCGCGGATCACCGCGCTGCGCAGCCGGGCGCTGGCCACGCTGGCCGGCCAGGGCGCGATGCTCTCCGTCGGCATGCCCGCCCCCGAACTGGAGCCGCGCCTGGCGCCGTGGGGCGAGCGGCTGTCCCTCGCGGCCGTCAACGGCGCTGGCTCCGCGGTGGTCTCCGGAACCCCGGAGGCCGTGGACGCCCTGCTGGCCGAGCTGTCCGCGCGGGACGTACCGGTCCGCAGGCTCAAGGTGGACTGGGCCTCGCACTCCCCGCAGGTCGAGGCCATCCGCGAGCGCCTGCTCGACCTGCTCGCCCCGATCCGCCCGCGGACCGGAGACGTGCCGCTGTACTCCACCGTCACCGGCGAACGGCTGGACGGCAGCGCGCTCGACGCCGAGTACTGGTACCGCAATCTGCGCCAGGTGGTGCGGTTCCAGGACGCCACCCGCGCGCTCGTCGCCGACGGCCACACGGTGTTCATCGAGGCCGGACCGCACCCAGCCGTCGCGGTGGGGGTCCAGGAGACACTGGACGACCTGGGAGCCGCCGACGCCGTGGTGCTCGGCACGCTGCGCCGCGGCGAGGGAGGGATGAGCCGCTTCCTGACCTCCCTGGCGCGCTACTTCGTCGCCGGCGGGCGGGTCGACTGGTCGCCGGCCATGGGCCGGCGGGCGCGCGGCCGCGGCGGCGTGCCCCTTCCGACGTACGCGTTCGAACGGAAGCGGTACTGGCTGGAGCGCCGGCCCGACGCGGCGGCGGACGCCGCCCCCGGCCGGGACGTCCACGACGGCCCGCTGTGGGCCGCGGTCCGGCGCGGCGACGTGGCGGGCGTGGGCGCGCTCCTCGGCGTCGACGCGGGCGCCCCGCTGAGCGCGCTGGTCCCCGCCCTGGAGGAGTGGCGCCGGCGGAGCCACGACCGCGAGGTGATCGACAACTGGCGCTACCGCGAGGTCTGGCGGCCGACCGACGGCCTCCCCACCGGGACGCTCCGCGGCGGCTGGCTGGTGGTGGAGGCGGGAGAGGCGCCGCCCGCCGTCGCCGAGGGGCTGGAGCGTGCCGGGGCGTGGGTGGCTCGGGCGCGGCTCCACGACGACGGCGCGGACCCCGTGGCCCTGGCGGAGCGGCTGGCGGCCGGGCTGGGACCCGAACCGGATGTCGGCCGGGTGCTGCTGGCGGTCGGCGACGGGAGTGTCGCCGCCCTGCTGCCACGGCTCACCGAGGCGCTCACTCGACTGCCGGTGGACGCCCCGCTGTGGTGTCTGACCAGCGGAGCCGTCTCCGTCGGCGGCGACGAACCGGTGTCGCCGGGGCTCGGCCGGGTGTGGGGCGCGGGCCGCCGGGCCGCCCTGGAGGCCCCCGAGGTCTGGGGCGGCCTGGTCGACGTGCCGGCCGCGCTGGACCGCAGGGCCGTCGCGCGCCTGATCGGCGTGGTGGGCGGCACCGAGCCGGAGTGCGCGGTCCGTACGGCGGGTGTCTTCGTACGCCGCCTGGTGCGGGCCCCCTTGGGCGGGGCGGCCCCGGAGCGACCGTGGCGGCCGCGCGGCACCGTCCTCGTCACCGGCGGCGCCGACGCCCTGGGCGCCCACACCGCCCGCTGGCTCGCCGCGCGCGGCGCCGAGCACCTGCTCCTCGTCGACACAGGCGGCACAGGCGGCACAGGCGGCACAGGAGGCACCGGCGGCACCGGCGACGCACGCGACACAGGCGGCACCGGGCCCTGGGCCACCGACGAACTCCTCGGCGAACTCGCCGCGACGGGAACACGGGTGACCGCCGTGGCCTGTACCACCACCGACCCCGAGGTGCTGTCGGCACTGGTGGCCGGCGTGCCCGCGACGTATCCGCTGCGCGCCGTCGTGCACACGGCCGCGACGCCCGGAGACGGCGGCGCCGCGACGGCACGCCGGCTGCACGAACTGACCCGAGGCGCCGACCTCGACGCCTTCGTTCTCTTCACCCAGGTCGCCCCGCTGCTCGGCGCCGCGGGCGACAGCGGACACGCCGAAGCGGAGGCGCTGGTGCGCCACCGGCGCGGGCTGGGCCTGCCGGGCCTCTCGGTGGCGTGGGGCACCTGGGGTGCCTGGGGCGATGACGGCCGTGATGACACGCCTGGGCGCGCCGCTGAGCGCGGAGACGGCCGCGGCGAGACGCCGGGAGGCGCCGCGGGCGGGTCGGAACCCGCCGAAACCATCAAGTCCGTCGCGTCCGTCGCGTCCGTCGCGTCCGTCGAAAACGTCGGCGCGGCGGGGGGCGTCGGGGCGGCGCCGCGGTCGCGGCACCGCGGTCTACCGCCCATGAGCCCCCGCCTGGCCCTGGAGGCGCTGGGGCAGGCCCTGGATCACGGGGAGACGTGTCTGACCGTCGCCGACATCGACTGGCGTCGCCTGGCGGAGACGGCGACCGGGGGCCTCGCCCCCCTCGTCGGCGAGATCCCCGAGGCGCGGGCGGCCTGGGAGGCCGCCGGTGGCGGTGCCGACGCGCCTGGAGGACCGCCGCGTGGGCGGCTCGCCGGGCTGGGACCGGCCGAGCGGCGGAAGGCGTTGGTGGAGCTGGTCCGCACGCACGCGGCCGCCGTCCTCGGCCACGACACCGCCACGGCGGTGCCACCCGAGCGGGCCTTCCGTGACCTGGGCTTCGATTCGCTGACCGCCGTGGAGCTGCGCAACCGGCTGAACGGCGCCACCGGACTGGCGCTGCCCGCCACCGTCGTCTTCGACTACCCCAACCCCACCGTGCTCGCCGGGCGCGTCCGGCGGCTGCTGTTCACCGAGGACACCGAGGACACCGCGGACGCCGCGGCCGACGTCGCCGCACCGAGGATCCGCGAGACGGTGGGGGCGGACGAGCCGATCGCCGTCGTCGGCATGGCCTGCCGCTTCCCCGGCGGGGTCCGGTCCGCCGAGGAGTTCTGGGAGCTGCTGACCGCGGGACGGGACGCGATCGCCGACTTCCCCGGCGACCGGGGCTGGGACCTGGAGTCGCTCTACGACCCGGACCCGGACCGCCCCGGCACCTCGTACGCGCGCCAGGGAGGCTTCCTCCACGACGCGGCCGACTTCGACGCCGGGTTCTTCGGGATCAGCCCGCGGGAGGCCCTGGCCATGGACCCGCAGCAGCGGCTGCTCCTGGAGACGTCCTGGGAGGCGCTGGAGCGGGCCGGCATCGACCCCGGGTCGCTGCGCGGCAGCCGCACCGGAGTCTTCGCCGGGCTCGCCCTCCAGGACTACACGGAGGTGGTGCGGCAGGGCGGACAGGAGCTCGAAGGCTACGCACTGACCGGCGTCTCGGGCAGTGTGCTCTCCGGCCGCCTCTCGTACACCTTCGGGTTCGAAGGCCCCGCCGTGACGGTGGACACGGCCTGCTCCTCGTCGCTCGTGGCCTTGCACCTCGCCTGCCAGTCCCTGCGGTCGGGGGAGTGCTCGCTGGCGCTGGCGGGCGGCGCGACGGTGATGTCCACACCGGCCGCGTTCGTGGAGTTCTCCCGACAGCGCGGACTCGCCGCCGACGGCCGGTGCAAGGCGTACGCGGCCGGGGCCGACGGCGTCGGCTGGTCAGAGGGCGTGGGCGTCCTCCTGTTGGAGCGCCTCTCCGACGCGCGACGCCTGGGCCACCGGGTGCTCGCCGTGGTCCGCGGCAGCGCGGTGAACCAGGACGGGGCGAGCAACGGGCTCACCGCACCCAACGGCCCCGCTCAGCAACGGGTGATCCGCCAGGCGCTGACCAACTCCGGCGTCACCGCCGCCGAGATCGACGCGGTGGAGGGGCACGGCACCGGGACCACGCTCGGCGACCCGATCGAGGCACAGGCGATCCTCGCCACCTACGGACAGGGTCGTCCGACGGACAGCCCGCTGTGGCTGGGCTCGGTGAAGTCCAACATCGGGCACACCCAGGCGGCGGCCGGAGTCGCCGGCGTGATCAAGATGGTGCTGGCCCTGCGGAACGAGCTGCTGCCGCGGAGCCTGTACGCCGCCGACCCCTCGCCCCACGTGGACTGGTCCACCGGCCGGGTCCGGCTGCTCGACGAGCCCGTCCCCTGGCCGCGGAACGGGCACCCCCGGCGCGCGGGCGTCTCCTCCTTCGGCGTCAGCGGCACCAACGCCCACGTCATCATCGAGCAGGCACCCGAAGAGCCGACCGTGACCTCCGCACAGTCGACCGTGACCCCCGAGCGGGGCGTGGCGACCGAAGAGTCGCTCGGGGCCTCGGTGGAGTCGAGCGTGGCCTCGGTGGAGTCGGCCGTGGGCTCCGTACAGTCGACCGTGGCCTCCACGGAGGCAACGACCGTGGGGACCGAACGTCCGACCGCGGCGCCGCCCCCGTTGGTCCCGTGTGTGCTCTCCGCCCGCTCCGCGAGCGCGCTGCGCGGGCAGGCACACAGGCTGCGAGAGCTGGTCGCCGGCGACCAGCCCTTGGACCTCGCGGACGTCGCACGGGCCCTGGTCACCGAACGCTCCGCCTTCGAACGCCGTGCCGTGATCCTCGCCGAGGACCGCGAGGCGCTCGTCCGCGGCCTGGACGCCCTGGCCGAGGGCGCCCCGGCCCCCGATCTGGTCGAAGGTGACGGGCCCGCCACGCCCGAGGGCGGTTGCGCGCTGCTCTTCGCGGGCCAGGGAACCCAGCGCGCCGGCATGGGCCGCGAACTGTACGCGGCGTTCCCGGCGTACGCCCGGGCGCTGGACGCCGTGCTCGCCGCCCTCGACGACCACCTGGACCGACCGCTGCGCCCACTGATCCTCGCCACGGCCGGCACCGAGGAGGCCGGTCTCCTGGACCACACCCGCTACACCCAACCGGCGTTGTTCGCCGTCGAAGTGGCGCTCTTCCGGCTGCTGGAGTCCTTCGGCGTACGCCCCGACTTCCTCATCGGCCACTCCATCGGCGAACTGGCCGCCGCCCACGCGGCCGGCGTGTTCAGCCTGCCGGACGCCGCCCGCCTGGTGGCGGCCCGCGGCCGGCTCATGCAGGAGCTGCCGCCCGGCGGGGCGATGCTGGCCGTGCGCGCCACCGAGGACGAGGTCGCGGCCGCCCTCACCGGACGCGAGGCGCTGGTCTCCGTGGCGGCGGTCAACGCACCGGAGTCGGTCGTCGTCTCGGGCGAGGCCGGCGCGGTCGACGAGCTGGCCGCCGCGTTCACCGCGCGCGGCCGCAGGACCCGGCGGCTGCGCGTCGGCCATGCCTTCCACTCTCCGCTGATGGAGCCGATGCTGGACGGGTTCCGCCGCGTCGCCGCCACGGTGAGCTACGCGGAGCCGGCCGTCGGCGTCGTCTCCAACGTCACCGGTCGGCTCGCCCGCCCCGGAGAGCTGACGGACCCGGACTACTGGGTGCGGCACGTCCGCCAGGCGGTGCGGTTCGGCGACGGAGTGGCCTGGCTGCGCGACCGCGGCGTCCGTGCCTTTGTGGAGCTGGGCCCGGACGGCACGCTCTCCGCCCTCGTACGGGAGTGCCCGAAGCGGACGGCGGGGCCCCGACCCATCGGCGGCTCAACGGTCCCGGCGGCCTCAACGGTTCCGGCGGCCCCGGCGGCCCCGGCGGCCCCGGCGGCCCTGGCGGTCCCGGGGGTCCCGGCGCGGGACGGGGACGTGACGGCACCGGCGCCGGACGAGACCACGATGGCAGCCGCGCGGCACGAGACCGTGGCGACGGCCGCGTGGGACGAGACCGTGGCGGCGGCGCGGGACGAGGCGGTGGTGGCGCCGGTACTGCGCCCGGAGCGGCCCGAGGCGCACACCCTGCTCTCCGCCGTCGCCCGCGTCCACCTCGGCGGCGTCGCCGTCGACTGGCCGGCCGTCATCGGCCCCACCGCCGCGGGGTCCGCCGGCCGGCGGGTCGAGCTGCCGACATACGCCTTCGACCACCGCCGCTACTGGCCGCGGGCCCGACACGCCGTGGCCGACCTGGCGGCCGCCGGCCTCGGCGCGGCCGACCACCCCCTCCTGGGTTCCGCCGTGGAGCTGGCCGGCACCCAGGACCTGCTCTTCACCGGCCGGATCTCGCTGCGCACCCACCCCTGGCTCGCCGACCACGCCGTCTTCGACACCGTGCTGCTGCCCGGTACCGCCATCCTGGAGCTGGCCGTCCGCGCGGGCGACGAGGTCGGCTACGGCGCCCTGGACGAACTCGCCCTCCAGGTCCCGCTGGTGCTGCCCGAGCGCGGCGCGGTCGTCGTACAGCTCCTCCTCGGCGCCCCCGACGCCGCCGGCCGACGCTCCTTCACCCTCTCCTCGCACCCCGAGGACGGCGCCCCGTCGGCGGCGGATAAGCCCTGGACGTGCCATGCCACCGGCGTGTTGGCCCGCGGCGCCGACACGCCCGACCGTGGCACACCGGACCGAGACGCCCCCGAACCCGAACCGTCCACCACCCCGGACGCGTCCTGGCCGCCGCCGGAGGCCGAACCCGTCGACCTGACCACCTGGTACGCCGACCTGGCCGGCGTGGGTCTCGGCTACGGCCCGGCGTTCCAGGGGCTGCGGGCGGCCTGGCGGCGCGGGGACGAGTTCTTCGCCGAGGTCGCCCTGGACGAGGAACGCGCGGCGGACGCCGCACGCTACGCCCTCCACCCGGCGCTGCTCGACGCGGCGCTGCACCCGGTGGTCCTCGGCCTGGACACCGGCGCCGTCGGCGGCCCGGAAGGCCGCGGCTGGCTCCCGTTCTCGTGGAACGGGGTGACGGTCGGCGCCGCGGGCGCCTCGTCGCTGCGGGTCCGGCTGACCCCGGCCGGCCCGGAGACGATCGCCCTGCGGGCCACCGACACCACCGGCCGGATGGTGGCCGAGGCGCGATCGTTGGTCTTCCGGCCGGTCACCGCGGAGCAGCTCCGCGGCGCCGCCACCGCCCACCACGAGGCGCTGTTCCGCCTGGACTGGTCGCCGCCGGCCGCCTGGCCCCCCGCGCCCGGCGCCGCCGGATCGGTGGCGGACACCCGCTGGGCGGTGGTCGGCCCTCGGCCACCGTGCCTGGGCGACGCCCTGGACACGGCCGGGGCCGCCTGCCGGGACTACCGCGACCCGGCCGCGCTCGGCGCGGCCCTCGCCGCCGGTCACCCGGTACCGGATGTCGTGGTGGTCTCCTGCCGCGTGTCCGACGCCGACCGCTGCGACCCCGACCACGCCGACCGCGTTGACCAACTCGACCGCCTTGACCACCCCGACCACCTCGATCACCCCGATCCCCCCGACCACCCCGGCTCCTTGGACGGCGCGCCTCCCACCACGGCGTCCGCGCTGCGCGAGGCGTCCACGAGTGTGCTCGGCCTGCTGCAGTGGTGGCTCGACGACGACCGCCTCGCGGACTCCCGGCTGGCCGTCGTCACGCGCGGAGCGGTCGCCGCGACAGCGGAAGACGACGTGCCCGACCTGGCCCACGCCGCCGTATGGGGGCTGGTGCGCTCGGCGCAGAGCGAACACCCCGGCCGGTTCCTGCTGGCCGACACCGACGACACGGACGCCTCCCGGCGAACCCTCCCGGAAGCCCTGCTGTCCGGGGAGCCGCAGTTCGCCCTCCGCGAGGGCGTCCCGCACCGGCCCCGCATGGCGCGCGTGCCCATCACCGCGCCGGACGCGGAATCCCAGGACTTCGGGCGCCCCTGTGACCGCCTGGACCGCCTGGACCGCCACGACGGTCAGGCGGATCCCGACCGGGCCGGGGCCGGCGCGCCCCGCCGTTGGGACCCCGACGGCACGGTGCTGATCACCGGCGGCACCGGCGTCCTCGGGCGGCTCGTGGCCCGACACCTGGTGACGGCCCACGGCGTACGGCACCTGATGCTGACCGGTCGCCGCGGACCGGACGGCGACGGAGTCCCCGAACTCCTGGCCGAGCTGGCCCGGCTGGGCGCCGAGGCCACCGCCCACGCCTGCGACGTGACGGACCGTGCCGCGGTCGCGGCCCTGCTGGACGGCATCCCCACCGGGCGCCCGCTCCGCGCGGTGATCCACATGGCGGGCGTGGTCGACGACGGCATCCTCACCTCGCTGACGCCGGAGCGCATGGACGCCGTGCTGGGAGCCAAGGCGGTCGGCGCCCTCCACCTGCACGACCTCACCAGCGACGGCGAGCTCGACGCCTTCGTCGTCTTCTCCTCGGCCGCCGCCAGCTTCGGCAGCCCCGGCCAGGGCAACTACACCGCCGCCAACGCCTTCCTCGACGCGCTCGCCCGCCACCGGCGCGCCCGAGGTCTGCCGGGCCAGTCGCTCGCCTGGGGACTGTGGGCACAGGACAGCGGCATGACAGGTCACCTCGGCGCCACCGACCGCGCCCGCATGGCCCGCGGCGGACTGGCCCCCCTCGGTGTCGACCAGGGACTGGCCCTGCTCGACACCGCGCGCACCGTCGACGAGGCGGTGCTGCTGGCCACCCCTCTGGACCTCCGGGCCCTGCACGCGCAGGCCGCGGCCGGCGGACTGCCACCCCTCCTGCACCGTCTGGTCAGGACGCCCACCCGGCGCGCGGCCGCCGAGGCCATCGCCCCCGACGCGCCCGCCGCGCTGCGCGAGCGGCTGGCCGGCCTGCCCGGCGCCGCCGCCCGCACCGAGGTGCTCCTCGAACTGGTCCGCGTCCACGCCGCCACGGTCCTGGGCCACAGCACCGCCGACACGGTCGACGCCGCGGGCGAGTTCCGAGAGCTGGGATTCGACTCCCTCACCGCGGTGGAGCTGCGCAACCGGCTCAGCGCGGTCACCGGCCTCCGCCTCGCCACCACACTGGTCTTCGACCACCCCAGCCCCGCGGAGCTGGCCCGGCACCTGGCGGAGCAACTGGCCGTCGAGCCCGACACGGCCGCGGAAGAGCCGGCCCGAGCGCGCCCCCACGGCCCCCTGCACCGGGACGGTGGCGCCGAAGCGACCGTCGAGTCCCTGTTCTGGACGGGGCACGACACCGGTCGCATCCACGAGGCCGTACAACTCCTCTCGGCGGCCTCCGTCTTCCGGCCCGCCTTCGACGCCGGCTCGGCCGACGCCGTCGCCCCGCGGTTCGTGCGGCTCGCCCAGGCCGCGACGGGGGACGGCGACGACACCCCGTCCGCGGGCGAGCCGACGCCGCCCATGCTCATCTGCCTCCCCACCGTGGCCGCGATCTCCAGCGCCTACCAGTACGCGCGGTTCGCCGCCGCGCTCCAGGGACTGCGCGACGTCTGGTACGCGCCCGCACCGGGCTTCCTCGTCGGCGAGCCGCTGCCCGCCGACGTCGACGCCGTCACCGACCTGCTCGCCGACGCCGTGCTGCGCTTCACCGACGGCGCCCCCTTCGCCCTCGCCGGTCACTCCGCGGGCGGCTGGCTCACCTGGTGTGTCACCAGCCGGCTGGAGCGCGACGGAGTCTTCCCCACGGCTGCCGTGGCCCTGGACGCCTATCTGCCCGACGAGGGGATCGCGCCCGTCGCCTCCGCGCTGACCAGCGAGATCTTCGACCGGGTCACCGAGTTCGTCGACGTGGACCACACCCGGCTCACCGCGATGGGCGGCTACTTCCGCATCTTCTCCGGCTGGACCCCGCCCCACATCGACACCCCCGCGCTCTTCCTGAGAGGGAGGGACGGGGCGCAGCAGCCGCCGGCCTGGGGCACGCCGCACACGGTCGAGGACATCGCCGGTGACCACTTCACCATGCTGGAGGGGCACGCGGAGGCCACCGCCCGGTACGTCCACCGGTGGCTGGAGGAGATCGCCGCCGGCCGCTGACCCCCCCCACGGCCGCCCCCCAGACCCCGCCGGCGGACCATCCCCCCGCCACCTCCCCGGCGGGCCGGCCATCCCACGTGGAGCCCCAGAGCAGCCAGACACCCCGGAGGAACGGTGGACGCACCGACCAGCCCCCGCGCCGCCAGCGAGCGGCCCTACGACCCCATCGACCTGTCCTCCCGCGCCTTCTGGGCGCGGACCGCCGAGGAACGGGACGACTCCTACGCCGTCCTGCGCGCCGAGCGACCCGTCTCCTGGCATCCGCCGCTCGAAGAGAGGATGTTCCCGGACCCGGACGACCCCGGATTCTGGGCCGTCGTGCGCCATGAGGACATCGTCACCGTCAGCCGTCGCCACGACCTGTTCGTCTCCGGCGCCGGGGTGCTCTTCGAGAACATCCCCGAGGAACTCGTCGACGGCTCGCAGTCCCTGCTCTCCATGGACCCGCCACGCCACACCAGGATCAGGCGGCTGGCCAGTGGCGCCTTCACCTGGCGCCAGATAGCCCGCATGGGGCAGCGCATCAGCGCCCACGCACGCCGGATCGTCGACGACCTGGCCGCGCGCCCCGACGGCCGGGCGGAGTTCGTAGCGGACTGCGCCGCACTGCTGCCGATGCGCGTCATCTCCGACGTCGTCGGCATCCCCCACGACCGGCAGGAGGCCATGGCCGCGTCGGTCGCCGAAGGGCTGAGCGCCGCCGAAGGCACCCCGGACGACAGCACCCCGGCCGAACGTGTCATGGAAGGCAACCGAGCGCTGCGCCGCATGGCACTCGAGCTGGCCGGCCGGCGCCGCGAGCGGCCCGCCGACGACCTGATGACCTCGCTCGTCCAGGCCGAGATCGACGGGGAGCGGCTGACCGACGACGAGATCGCCGACTTCTTCCTGGTGCTGTGCATCGCCGGCAACGACAGCACCACCCAGGCCATCGCCCACGGCCTGCGGCTCCTCACCGCCCTCCCGGCACAACGCGCCTGGCTGCTGGCCGACTTCGACGCCCGCATCGACACGGCCGTGGAGGAGATCCTCCGCTACGGCACGCCCGTGATGACCTTCCGCCGCACCGCGGCCACCGACACCACGCTCGGCGGCCGGGACATCGCGGCCGGCGACAAGGTCGTGATGTTCTACGACTCCGGCAACCGCGACGCCGCCGTCTTCCCCCGTCCGGACCGCTACGACCTCGGCCGTGACCCCAACCCCCACCTGGCCTTCGGCGGCGGTGGCGCCCACTTCTGCCTGGCCGCCCAACTGGCCAGGGCACAACTGCGGGCCCTCTTCAGGGAACTGCTCGGCCGACTGCCCGACATCGAGGCCGGCGAGCCGCGGTTCCTCACCGGCCCCGCCATCCACGGTGTGACTCGACTTCCCTGCCGGTTCACACCATCGCCCCAGGGCACCGCGTGACACCTGTCGAACGGGCCGCGACGCCGACGCACGACAGGCGCACCGCACACAGGCGCACCGCACACGGCCGCCGGGCGCGGAAAGCGCTGGGGTGGATAGGGGGTTCTTCGGGTGGAATGCCCCCTCCTAGGCTCGATCCCATTGGCAGAGACCCCGACTCGGCACAGCCATGACCGTGCCCGCCGCGTCGGGAATTGCTGGCCCACTCCGGGCCCCTGGGGCCCGATCCTGATAGGAGTCCCGCGATGCCTGCCCCTCTCCCCGTCCCCGAAGCGCCCGGCTCCTGGCCGGCCCTGGGCCATGTGCCGCAGCTCCTCCGGCGGCCGCTCGCCTTCATGCGCTCCCTCACCGACCACGGCGACCTGGTCAGAATCCGGCTCGGCCACAAACCCGTCTACGTCGCCACCCATCCCGACCTCGTCCGGTCCATGCTGGTCACCGACGCGCACGGCTACACGCGCGGCATCGGCCACGCCAAGGCGCTCGCCTTCATCGGACCCATCCTGGTGGCGACCACCGGCGAGCCGCACCGCCGCCAGCGCCGCCTCATGCAGCCCTGCTTCCACCGGGAACGGATCGAGAGCTACGTCTCGGGAATGTGCGCCGCCGCCGAGGCGACCGCCGATTCCTGGTCCGCGAACGACGTCGTGGACATGCTGCCCACCATGACCGACCTGGCCACCGCGATGATCACGAAGTCGTTGTTCTTCTCGGAACTCGGCGCGCAGGCGGAAAAGGACCTGCGCAAGGTCGGCAACTCCATTCTGCACGTGGCCCGCATGAGCGCCGTTCTCCCGGGAATCTACCGGCGGCTGCCGACGACCGGAAACCGGGAGCTCCCCCCGGCGCAGGCCGTCATCGAACGCACCATCGCCGCGTACCGCGCGGAGGGACGCGACCACGGCGACATGCTCTCGATGCTGCTGCGCACGACGGACGCCGCCGGCGTCGGCCTGACCGACCGGGAGATCCGCGACGAGATCATGGGGCTCGCCATCACCGGCATCGGCGGACCCGCCGCCATCGCCTCATGGATCTTCCACGAACTCGGTCAGCACCCCGACGTCGAGCGGCGGCTGCACAAGGAGCTGGACACCGTCCTCGACGGCCGACGACCCGGACACCAGGACCTCGCCCGGCTGACCTACACCCAGCGGCTCGTCAAGGAGGCGCTACGCAAGTACCCCGGGTGGGTGGGCATGCGACGCGCGTGTGAGCCCGTCCGGCTGGGCGAGCACGAGCTCCCCGCCGGCACGGAGGTCATGTACAGCGCGTACGCCCTCCAGAACGACGCCCGCTGGTACCCCGACCCCGACCGGTTCGACCCCGACCGCTGGGACTCCAAGCGGAGCGTGGGACGGGTCAAGAAGGGCGCCTGGGTGCCGTTCTCGGCAGGGGTCTACAAGTGCATCGGAGACGGCTTCACCGAGATGGAGACGGCCGTCGCGGTCGCCGTCATCGCCTCCCGCTGGCGGCTGCGCCCGGTGCCCGGGCGTGACGTCCGCGCCGTCCACCAACACACCCACGTCGTTCCGGGACGCCTGCGCATGATCGTGGAACCCCGGAGCGCCGCCCGGAAGACCCGCGCCCCGCACCTGGCGCCGCAGGTGAGCAGGTGAGGAACGCCCGCGGACGACCGGCGCGGCACCCGCGCGTCGGGACCCCGCGCGGCTGAGGACCGGCGCGGCTGAGGACCGGCGCTCCGCCGGGGCCGAACACGCCCCCGCGGAGCGCCCAACGACCCGGAGGCGAACGCCGGACGCAGGCATCGCGCGGGAGCGGTGCGGCACGCCGGTCGGCGCGCCGCGCGACCGGCGCTCGCCTCCGGCCCCCACCCGCGTGCCGAGCCGCCACGGGCCGGGGGCCAGGCCCGGGGTGGTCAGACCCGGGGGCGGGCCCGGGGTGGTCGGGCGGCCCGACTCGACCGGGACCCGCACGGCGGATCCTCCGCGCTCGTCCCGGTCAGGGGCGCCACGGCGGCGGGGCGACGACCTCCACGACGGCCGCGGCGATACCCAGACCGGGGCCCGAGCCCGCCAGCAGGACGCGGTCGCCCGGACCGGTCCGCCCGGTCGCGAGCAGATGCTCGAAGGAGACCAGGTGGTCGCTGGCCATCAGATGCCCCACCCGCCGGCCGAAGTCCCAGGTGGACCGCTCCAGCGGGAGACCCAGGGAGGCCAGCCAGGCGTCCGCGAGGTCCCGCCCCGCGTGTGCGGGCACCACCCAGGCGAGGTCCTCCACGCCGATGCCCGCCTCGTCCAGGGTGACGGCCATCAGTTCGCGCTGCGCCTTCATCACCATCAGCATCCAGTCCGCGGGCGCCTCGCCGGTCGCCAGGAACTCCGCCTGCCGGGCGCCCAGATCCAGGGGCAGGGCCCGGGCCGAGGCGGCCGGATCCAGCGGCTGCGCCCCCCGGTGCAGGGCCTCGAGCTCGGGCACCGCCGTGGAGTTGACCGACAGGAGCCGCGCGAAGCCCGGCTCCCGGGTCAGCACCGCGGCCGAGGCGCCGTCCCCCAGCAGATAGCCCGGGCTCGCCCGCCAGCGGTCCACCAGCGGAGGGCCCATGTTGTCGGCCGCGGTGACCAACGCCGCCTCGCCGCCGCCTCCGCGGAGATACGCCGCCGCCAGCTCCAGGGCGCCGAAGACCCCGTTGCACCCCTGCCGGACGCCGACCGCCAGCAGATCGCCGCCGACCACCTCCCGCATCACATACGAGTGCGGCAACCAGCCGTCGGGGCCGCAACGGTAGCCGTCCGCGTAGAGCAGCAGGCCGAGTGCCGACACCTCACCGCCCCAGCGCTCCAGGGCCGACCGGACCGCCCGTACCGCCATCTCCGGCGCCGGGGTGTCCCCGGCCACGGCGGCTCCCAGGAGACCGGACCGCTCCACCTCCGTGGCCTCCAGCAGGCCCGCCTCGACCGCCTCACTCACACTCACCCTGTCGGGCAGATACGTTCCCACAGCCGCGATGTGTACATCCGGGGTGCGCACCTGAATACCCCCTCCTCTCGATGCAGCGATACGTCGATACGTCGATTCATCGGTAGCGCGGCGAGGAATCGCCACGGTGGTCAGTAGCCCGCCGGCGGGCGGAAGAAGTCGGGCAGTCGGTCCGGGGCGCCACCGTCCAGCAGAGAGAAGAGGATGTGCGTGCCGGTGTAGAGGCCGATGCACACATTGGCGCCGCCCACCACGGCCAGCAGCCGCGCCCACGCCCGTACCCCCGGCGGCAGCAGTCCCGCCCCCGACTCCAGACAGGTCTCGTCCCGCGCGTTGCGGAAGTGGCGCATCGCCCCCAGTGCCGCCCCGAACAGCGCGGACGCCACCATCTGGTACAGCGGGAACTGGTACCACTCGCCGCTCCAGAGAGTGAGCTCCGGAACCGACCGCGTCCACACGGAGATGCCCACGAAGGAGATCAGCGGCTCACAGAGGTCGAACACCATGACCAGGAGGAAGCCGAACCCGACCAGCCGCGCCGCGCCCCATCGCGGCCGGCGAGCGGCCGCCATGCCGATCCCCTTGCTGCAGGCCACGGCCGCGATCAGGGCGGTCATGCAGATGCTCAGCGTCGCCAACGGCAGCTCCGCCTCCCGGTGGGGTCCCGCCCCCTGCCAGCCGGGCACATAGGGACCCCACGAGGCGACCGCCCCGAACACGTTGACGTTCGACGCGAGCACCGGATTGATCCAGTTCATCAGGGGGCTCTGCCAACTCGCCAGCAGCAGCCCGATGAACAGCAGGGCGTCGAAGGTCAGCCGCCGTCGAGCCCGGCACCGCCGGTACAGGTACACCGCGAGGACCAGCACGCCGAGCACCGAGGACAGCGGCACCCACACATCGGCCGGTCGCGTCGAGTCGCCACCGCCCACGGCCGCGGGCGCCTTCTCCACCCGGTAGCCGCCGTCGGCGAACCACGAGGCGAAGACGTACACCTGGAGTCCCAGCACCACGGCGCCGACAACGGCCCACCACACCACCGGCAGGGCGCGCAGCCGCAGGCCGTGAGCGGCCTGAGCCCGCCCGGCGGCGGCCGGCCGCCCTTCGTCGACGAGGTCGGTCATACCTCTCTCCTTCTGCCGCTACGAGAAGCGATACGAGAACCGCTACGAGAAGCGATACGAGAACCGCTACGAGAAGTGGTACGAGAACCGCTATGGATGCCGCTCTGGGCGCCGGCACGGGTGCCCCTACGAGCAGGAGGGGTCCTCCTGGCCGTGCGCCAGGCCGATGAGGTCGTCGAGGTCCATCTCGTCGATCGAGCCGGAAGCGCTCGTGACCGGGCCCGCGACCGGGCCCGCGACCGGGCCCGCGGCGTGGACCGGCACAGGGTCCGGGGCGCGGCCCGGGGCGCCGGGGGCGGGAACGACCTCCGCCAGCTCCAGCAGCACCCGCAACACCCCCGCCTCCCGCAGCCGACCGAGCGGAATGGACGCCACCACCGTCCGCAGCTCCTCCTCGCTGAGACCCCACGTCGCCGCCGCCTCCGCGTCGCCCCCGCCCCCCGCACCGGCGTCCGACCCGCTCACCGGCAGCAACCGGGCACGCAACTGCTCCGCCAGCGAGGCCGGGGTCGGAAAGTCGAACGCGAGGGTCGCCGGCAGCCGCAGACCGGTCGCGGCGGTCAACCGGTTCCGCAGCTCGACGGCGGTCAGCGAGTCGAAGCCCAACTCCCGGAAGGCCCGATCCCCCGGGACCGCCGCCGTCCCGTCGTGCCCCAGCACCGCCGCGGCATGCGACCGCACCAGGCGCGTCAGGACCTGCGTCTGCTCCCTGGCACCGCGCCGAGACAGGCGCTCCACGAGCGAGGCCGCGGCGCCCCGCGCCTCGTCCCCGCCGGCCGCCCCCGAACGGGCCGAGACCCGCACCAGCCCGCGGAGCATCGCCGGCACCTCGGACCCGGCGGCACGCGCCCGCAACGCGCCGAGATCGAGCCGAGCCGGAACCAGGAACGGCTCGTCGGCCGCCAACGCGGCGTCGAACAGCGCCAGCCCCTCCTCCGTCGGCAGCGGGACCATCCCGCCGCGATGGATCCTGGCGTGGTCGGAGCCGTCCAGATGGCGTGTCATGCCGCTGCCCCGCGCCCACAGGCCCCACGCGAGCGAGACCGCGGGCAGCCCCCGCGCCCACCGATGCCGCGCCAGCGCGTCCAGCACCGCGTTGCCCGCCGCGTAGTTGCCCTGCCCCGGAGAGCCGAGCACGGCCGCCGCCGAGGAGAACAGTACGAAGGCCGCCAGCTCCATCCCCCGCGTCAGCTCGTGCAGATGCAGCGCCGGGGCCACCTTGGCGCGCAGCACCGCGTCGACCCGCTCCGGCGTCAGCGAGGGGAGCGTCCCGTCGTCCAGAACGCCCGCCGCGTGCACCACCGCGGTCAGCGGATGCCGATCCGGCACGCCGGCCAGCACGCCGGCCAGGGCCTCCCGGTCGGCGGCGTCACAGGCGACGACGGACACCGTCGCGCCGAGCGCCGACAACTCGGCCGCGAGCTCCCGCACCCCCTCGGCCGCCTCACCCCGGCGGCCCACCAGCAGCAGCCGCCGCACCCCGTGCGCCACGACCAGATGGCGGGCGACCAGCCCGCCCAGGACCCCGGTACCACCGGTGATCAGCACGGTGCCCTCCGGGTCCAGCGCACCCGGGGCCGTGTCGCCGGAGCCGGACCCCTCCCGCCGGACCAGGCGCTCCAGCCGCGGCACCCGTAGCTCACCCGCCCGGACGGCCAACTGGGGCTCCCCGACATCAGGCGCGGCGAACAGCAGATGAGCCGAGACGTCGAGCCCGTCCCAGTCCACCAGCACGATGCGGCCCGGATTCTCGGACTGCGCCGAACGGACCAGGCCCCACACCGCGGCGCCGGGCAGATCCACCACATCCTCGTCCCGCCCGACGGCGACCGCCCCGCGCGTCAACACGACCAGTCGCGTCTCGGCGAAGCGATCGTCGGCCAGCCACGCCCGCACCACGCGCAGCGCATGATGCGCGGCCGTGTGCACGGCCGCCGCGCCGCCCTCACCACCACAGGGCAGCAGAACCACATCGGGAACCGCGTCGCCACCGCCCTCCACGGCCTCCAGCAGCGCGGCCCAGTCGTCATGGCGCCGAACCCCCAGCCCGTACGGGTCCTCGCCCACGACGGCGAAGACGGCGGGGAAGGCGCCGGAAAGCGGTGGATCGGAAGCGGACCGCGACACCGGGGACCACACCGTACGGAACAGCGACTCGTGGAACTCCGAGCCGAGAGCGCGCATCTCCCCGGCGGACACCGGCCGCAGCGCCAGCTCGTCGACGGAAGCCACCGGCCGACCCACCTCGTCGAACGCCTCGATGGCCACCGCCTCACGGTCGGCGAGCGGTGAGAGCCGCACCCGCAGCGCCTCCGCGCCCGGTGCGTCCACGGTCACCCCCCGCCACATGAACGGCAGTCGCGCGGCCGGGCGCTCCGTCGGCCGTGCGGCCCCCGGCGCGCCGTCCCCCGCGGTGCCGAGACCCAGGCCGAGCGTGTGCAGCGCCGCGTCCAGCAGCGCGGGGTGGATGCCGAAACGCCCCGCCTCCTCGGCCTGCGCCTCCGGAAGCCGCACCTCCGCGAGGAGGTCGGCGCCATGGCGCCAGACCCCACGCAGCCCCTGGAACGCCGGGCCGTACGCCAGCCCCGCCTCCGCCAGCAGCTCATAGAGCGCGTCCAGGTCGACGGCCCGGGCCCCCGCCGGCGGCCATGCGCTCGCCGCCGCGCCTTCGGTCCCTCCCGCGGCGGTCACGGCGCTCAGCGTGCCGGTGGCGTGCCGTGTCCACGGACGGTCGGCGTCGTCCCCGTCCTCCGTACGGGAGGCGTCGCCCTGGACGCGGGAGTAGGCGGCGAACTCCCGACGGCCGTCGTCGTCAGGTGCCCCGACGCTGAGCTGCACATCGACCCCGCCCTGCCGCGGGAGGAGCAGGGGCGCCTCAAGGGTGAGTTCCTCGATGAGTCGACAGCCGACGTGGGCACCGGCTTGAAGGGCGAGGTCGAGGAAGGCGGTGCCGGGCAGCAGCACGGTGTCGCCGAGGGCGTGGTCCGCGAGCCAGGGGTGCGTACGGAGCGAGAGCCGGCCGGTGAGCAGATGGCCGTCACCGCCCGCGATCCGGACCACGGCTGCGAGGAGTGGGTGGGTGGTTTCGTCGAGTCCGGCGGTGGTGGGGTTGGTGTGGGGTTGGGGGTGGAGCCAGTAGCGCTGGTGTTGGAAGGGGTAGGTGGGGAGGTCGGTGGGGTGGGGGGTGGGGGTGTGGTGTTGGTAGTGGTGGTGCCAGTTGATGGTGTGGTGGTGGGTGTGGGCGTGGGCGAGGGCGGTGAGGAGTTGGTGGGTGTCGTTGTGGTTTCGGCGGAGGGTGCTGATGACGGTGGTGGGTGGATGGGTGTGGCTGTCGGTGTGGTCGGTCTCATCGGTGTGGGTGGTGTGGGTGGTGTCGTGGAGGGCGGGGGTGAGGGTGGGGTGGGGGCTGATTTCGATGAAGGTGGTGTGGCCTTGGTGGTGGAGGGTGTGGATGGTGTCGGTGAAGCGGACGGGTTGGCGGAGGTTGCGGTACCAGTAGTGGGCGTTGAGGGTGGTTCCGTCGAGGGTTTGGTTGTCGACGGTGGAGTGGAAGGGGGTGTGGGTGGGTTGGGGGGTGATGTTGTGTAGTCGGGTGAGGAGTTGGTTTTTGAGGGGGGTGATGTGGGGGCAGTGGGAGGCGTAGTCGACGGGGATGCGTTTGGCGGGTACGCCTTGGGTGTGGAAGTGGTGGAGGGCTTGGTCGAGTGCGTGGGTGTCGCCGGTGATGATGGTGGTGGTGGGGCTGTTGTGGGCGGCGGTCCATAGTTGGTCGGGCCAGTGTTTGTTGAGGGTGGGGGTGATGTGGTGGGGGGGTAGGGGGATGGAGGCCATGCCGCCTGTGCCGCTGAGTGTTTGGAGGGTTTGGGAGCGGTGGGTGATGAGGGTGGCGGCGTCGTGGAGGGTGAGGGCTCCTGCGATGTGGGCGGCGGCGATTTCGCCTTGGGAGTGGCCGATGACGGTGTCGGGGGTGAGGCCGTGGGCGCGGTAGGTGTGGGCGAGGGAGACCATGAGGGCGAAGAGGACGGGTTGGATGATGTCGGCGCGGTTCCATGCGGGGTCGTGTGGGGGGCGGTGGAGGATGTCGGTGAGGTTCCAGTCGACGTGGGGGGTGAGGGCTTGTTCGCAGGTGGTGATGGAGTGGGCGAAGTCGGGTGAGGTGTGGAGGAGGTGGAGTCCCATGCCGGGCCATTGGCCGCCTTGGCCGGGGAAGACGAACACGATCCGGCCTGGGGTGGTGGTCGTGGTGGTGGGGGGTGTGTGGTGGAGGGTGGGGTGGGGTCGGCCGGTGGCCAGCGCGTCCAGGCCCTGGAGCAGTTCCTCGCGGTCCGAACCGATGACCACAGCACGATGCTCGAAGACCGACCGGCGGGCAGCCAACGAGTAGCCGATGTCGGCAAGCCTCGGACCGGTTTCGGCGGAGGTGGCGGCCAGGTAGCGATGGAGTCGGCGTGCCTGAGCCCGGAGCGCCTCGGGTGACTTCCCGGACACCGGCCAGGGCAGCGGAACACTGCCGGACGCCTCATCGGAGCCCGTGGTGTCCCGCTCGGCCGCGGACGCCTCAGCCGAGGGGGTGTGGGCGTCCCGCTCGGAGTCGACCGCCGACTCGGGGGGCGCCTCCTCCAGGATCACGTGCGCGTTGGTGCCGCTGACGCCGAACGAGGACACACCGGCCCGCCGCGGACGCCCGTTCCGCGACCACGGCAGCGCCTCGGTCAGCAGCCGCACCGCGCCCGAGGACCAGTCCACATGCGGCGAGGGCTCCGACACATGCAGGGTCGGCGGCAGCAGCTCGTTCCGCAGCGCCATCACCATCTTGATGACCCCGCCCACGCCGGCCGCCGCCTGCGCGTGCCCGATGTTGGACTTGATCGAACCCAGCCACAGCGGCTTCCCCTCGGGCCGGTCCTGGCCATACGCGGCCAACAGGGCCTGGGCCTCGATCGGGTCGCCGAGGACGGTACCGGTGCCATGCCCCTCGACCACGTCGATCTCGGCGGGCGACAACCCCGCGCTGGCCAGGGCCTGTCGGATGACCCGCTGCTGCGAGGGACCGCTGGGGGCGGTGAGCCCGTTGCTGGCACCATCCTGGTTGATCGCGCTGCCGCGCACCACGGCCAGGACGCGATGGCCGTTGCGCCGCGCGTCGGAGAGGCGCTCCATGAGGATCACGCCGGCGCCCTCCGCCCAGCCGGTGCCGTCCGCGGAGGCGGAGAACGCCTTGCAGCGACCGTCCACGGACAGCCCCCGCTGGCGGGAGAACTCGACGAACGTCGCCGGAGTGGACATCACCATCACCCCGCCGACGAGCGCCAGCGAACACTCCTCCGTTCGCAGCGCCTGACCGGCCATGTGGAGAGCCACCAGGGATGACGAACATGCGGTGTCCACCGACACCGCCGGCCCCTCCAGCCCGAAGGTGTAGGCGATACGGCCGGAGGCGACGCTCCCGGAGCTGCCCGTCAGGGCATAGCCGGCCGCGGCCGTCGGCACCTGCCGCACATGGGCCGCGAAGTCCTGCACGTTGATGCCGGCGAAGACCCCGGTCTGACTCCCGCGGAGGGTCTCCGGGTCGATTCCCGCGTGTTCGAGGGCCTCCCAGGAGACCTCCAGCAGCAGCCGCTGCTGCGGGTCCATGGCGAGCGCCTCGCGGGGACTGATCCCGAAGAAGCCGGGATCGAAATCGCCCGCGTCGTAGAGGAACCCGCCATGACGGGTGTAGCAGGTGCCCTGGTGGTCGGGGTCCGGGTGGTAGATCCGGTCGAGGTCCCAGCCACGGTCCGTGGGGAACTCGGTGACGGCGTCCCTACCGCCGGCGACCAACTGCCACAGCTCGTCGGCCGATCGCACCTCCCCCGGATAGCGGCACGCCATGCCGACGATCGCGATGGGCTCGTCCGGGTCGCCCACCCGAGTCCGCGCCGGCGACGACGCGGCCGCGCGCTCGTCGTCGCCCAGCAGCATCGTGCGCAGACGGGCAGCGCAGTCGGCGGGACTCGGGTGGTCGAAGACCAGCGTCGTGGGCAGGGACAGCCCGGTGGCGGCCGAGACGCGGTTGCGGAACTCGACGGCCGTCAGGGAGTCGAACCCCACATCGCTGAAGGCGCGCTGGGCGTCGATCGACTCGGGCCCGTCATGACCGAGGACCGCGGCGGTGTGGGTGCGCACGATGTCGAGGAGGGCCCGGTGCTGCTCATCGGCCGAGCACCGCACGAGACGTTCCCGGAGGGAGTCGACCGAGGGGCGGTCGGATCCCTTGTCGAGCAGCTCTCGAACCTCGGGGATGTCGTCGAGGAGCGGCGCCGGCCGACGGGCGGTGAAGGTGGCGGCGAAATCCGGCCAGTTGACGTCCACGGTGACGGTGGCGGTGTGAGGGTGATGAGCGAGGGTGTGGGCGAGTGCCGTGAGGGCGAGTCCGGGCGGGATGGCGGGAAGGCCGCGGCGGCGCAGCCGGTCCCGGGTGTCGCCCCCCGCCGCCATCCCCTCGCCGTCCCAAGGGCCCCAGGCGATGGAGGTGGCGGGGAGTCCCTGGGCGTGGCGGTGCTGGGCGAGGGCGTCGAGGTAGGCGTTGGCTGCGGCGTACGCGGCCTGGCCGGCACTGCCCCAGGTGCCCGCGATCGAGGAGAAGAGAACGAAGTGCTCGATCGTGTCGTGGTCCCGCAGCAGCTCGTGCAGGCGCGCCGCCCCGGCCGCCTTGGCCCCGGCCGTCGAGGCGAGGTCCGCCGTCGTCGTCTCTGCGATCGACGCCGCCAGGTTGACCCCCGCTGTGTGGATGACGGTGGTGAGGGGGTGGGTTGGGGCGATGGTGTTGAGGAGGTTGGTGAGTTGGGTGGGGTTGGTGGTGTCGCAGGTGGTGATGGTGGTGTGGGCGCCGAGTTGGGTGAGGTGTTGGTGGAGTTGGGTGGCGTTGGGTGCGTGGGGTCCTTGTCGGCTGGTGAGGAGGAGGTGGCAGTGGGGGTGGTGGGTGGCGATCCAGGTGGCGATGTGGGTTCCGATGGCTCCGGTGCCGCCGGTGATGAGGACCGTGCCGTGGGGTGTCCAGGTTTGGTGGTCGTCGCGGCTGGTTGTGGTGGTTGTGGTGGGTGTGGGTGGCGTGGTGGGGGTGGTGCGGACGAGGCGTCGGCTGAGGAGACCGCTGTCGCGGATGGCCAGTTGGTCTTCGTTGTGGGTGGTGGTGAGGGTGTGGGTGAGGTGGGTGAGGTGTTGGGGGGTGAGGGTGGTGGGGAGGTCGATGAGCCCGCCCCAGTGGTGGGGGTGTTCGAGGGCGGTGGTGCGTCCGAGTCCCCAGGTGAGGGCTTGGAGGGGGTGTTGGAGGGTGTCGGTTGGGTTGGTTGTGGTGGCGTTGTGGGTGAGGCACCACAGGGGTGCGGTGAGGGTGGGGTGGGTGGTGAGGATTTGGATGAGGGCGAGGGTGAGGGCTGTTCCGGTGGGTACGTGGGGGTGGTCGGGGTGTGGTTCCTCGTCCAGGGCGAGGAAGGAGAGCACCCCGCTGACCTTGGACTCGTCATGCCCCGCCAGAGCCGCGGAGAGCTCTTGACCGAGGGCACGCGGTTCGGCGCGGGTCGCGTCGAGAAGCACTTCGATCGTATGGGCGCCATGGCCCCTCAGAGCGTCGAGGACGGCACCGACATGCGGATGCCCGGAGTGCCGAGCGGGCACGGCGACCAGCCAGTCGCCTGGCGGCCTCCGACCGGCGTCCGCGAGAGTGATCGGTTTCCACACCTCGTGATAGCGCCAGTCGGCGGTGACGTCACGACCTTTGGCGGGGGTGGTGTCGAGCCAGTAGCGCTGGTGTTGGAAGGGGTAGGTGGGGAGGTTGGTGTGGTGGGGGGTGGTGGGGTGGTGTGTTGGGTGGTGCCAGGTGGTGGGGTGTCCGTGGGTGTGGAGGTGGGCGAGGGCGGTGTGGGTGGTGTGGGTTTCGGGGTGGTCGGGGTGGAG
>NZ_NISY01000027.1 GCF_007595705.1 Streptomyces sp. SAJ15
TCGAACCGCCAACTCCGCCTCTCAACGAACCCACAACACCCCAGGCCACCAACGACCCGGCACACCAACAAACCCCCCTCCGAGCGTTAGTCAGGGAGTGTCACCGGACCAGTCCCAGCGAATCTCGCCGGGTCGCGGGTCGTACAGGGCCCGGCCGCCGGCGCCGAACTGCCCGAGCTCAGTCGTCAGCGCGACGCCCGTCTGGATCTCGTCCGCTGTCCAGCCGGTGATGTCGAGCAGCAGCCCGTCGAGCGGGCCGCCAACCAGTTCGACGTAGTCGCGGTGCGGGAGCGGGCCCGGGTGGTCGTGGTCGGCGCCGTAGACCCGGCCGCGCAACAACTCCTCAGCTCGTTCTTTATGGTCTGACCTCGTAGGGCCGGGACAGGGCTTGACCTCAAGTGCGGTTCAGGTTGGAGGCTTCTTCGTATGCCGCTGGCCGTAGGGCAGCGCAGCACTTCACACAATTGGAGGAAGTCCCATGTCGAGCAGTGCCGTTCCAAACTCCGGCCCCGCTGTGCCCGCCGCACCCTCGGTCCGCCGTTCTGGCCTCACCTGGTGGAAGGCGCTGGTCACCGGCGCGGTCGGCGCAGCCGTAGTCAATCTGATCGTTCTTGCCGTCGCCAAGCTGGCCGGTGCCTCGCTCATGGTCGTCGACGGCGGCGTAGAGCACCCGATCACGGTCGGAGGCGTCATCGGCGCCTCCGTCGTCCCGCTGGTCGTCGGGACGGGCGCTGCCCTCTTGATGGCCCTGTGGAAGCCGGTCTTCCTGCGGATCGCGCAGTACGTGGGCGGTGGGCTGGCACTGTTGTCGGTCGCCGGCCCGCTGTCGTCCGGCGCCGACGGCGGCACCGTCACAGCCCTGTCCCTCATGCACATCACCCTCGGCGTGGCGGTCGTCACCACGCTGGAGCTCCACCGCCGCCATCATTGAGCTTGTCCTTATTGGTCTGACCTCGGACGATGCCCCGAACGTGATCACCCGTATAGGGATTCCGGGACGTGAACACGACCTTCGCCTGATTCTGTGCTCCGACCAAAGAGGCGCGTGACCAGTACGAAGGCCGTGGGGGAATGAGTCTGATGCATCACGATGCCCAGCGGGAGCCGTTCGCTGGGGCGTCACACTTCCGGGACACCTTCTACGCGTGCCTGCACGCGCACCGGGACGAATTGTTCGAGCTGACCGACGCGATGCTGTGCGCGGACGGGCCGGTGAGGACCCCAGTGGACCTGACGTTGATGGCCGAGCACCGACGCGGGCACGGCGCGCTGTACGCCGCGTTGAACGACGGCCGCATCGACGTCGCCCGGCTGCGGCGGACCCTCGCCGCGCTGCCGCAGCCGCGGGCGGCTGACAGCCGGCTGGTCCTGGCCGTGGACGTGAGCAACTGGCTGCGGCCGGACGCTGAGTGCAGCCCGGAGCGGTTGTTCTGCCACACGTTCGGCCAGGGCCGGGACCAGCACCTGATGATTCCCGACTGGCCGTACTCGTTCGTCGCAGCCCTGGAGACCGGCCGCACCTCCCGGTGCCAGCTGCTGGACGCGGTCCGCCTCGGCCCCGAGGACGACGTCGCCGAGGTCACCGCCGTCCAGGTCCGCCCCGTTGTTGAGGACCTCGTCCACGGCGGCCAGTGGGAGGCTGGGGATCGGAACATCCTGGTCATCTTCGATGCCGGATACGACGCTCCTCGTATGGCCCACCTGCTCCAGGATCTGCCGGTTGAAGTGCTGGGCCGGCTGCGGTCGGACCGGGTGATGCGCAGGCCCGTGCCCCCCCTGGATCTGCCCTCCCCAAGGCGGGCGGCCTCTGAAGCACGGCAAGAAGTTCGGCTTCGCCAAACCGGAGACCTGGGGGCGAACCGGACGCGGTCACCGTGCAGGTCACCGACCGCTACGGAACCGCGCAGACCATGGCCTGGGACCGCATCCATCCCCGCCTCACCCACCGCTCCGCCTGGATCGACCACGACGGTGAACTCCCTCTCATCGAGGGCATGTTGATCCGCTTGGAGGTCGACCACCTGCCCGGCAGCGGGGATCCGCTGCCGGTCTGGCTGTGGTCCTCCCAGACCGGCATGACCGGCGCCGACGTGGACCTGCGCTGGCAGGCGTTCCTGCGCAGATTCGACCTGGAACACACCTTCCGGATGATCAAGCAGACCCTCGGCTGGACCCGCCCGAAACTCCGTACCCCCGAGGCGGCAGACCGCTGGACATGGCTGATCATCACCGTCCACACCCAGCTCCGCCTCGCCCGCCCGCTGGCCGAAGACCTCCGCCGCCCCTGGGAGAAGCCCGCCGAGCCCGGCCGGCCCCCGGCCCGAGTCCGACGCGGGTTCCGGAACCTCCGTGCTCACCTGCCATGCCCAGCCCGTGCGCCGAAACCGAACCGGCCCGGCCCCGGCAGACCCCTCGGTTCGAAGAACCAGCGACCCGCAACCCGCTACGACGTCGGCAAAACGGTGAAACGCCCAGAGACCCTCATCGAACGCGACCAGCCCAGACCATAAAGAACAAGCTCAGTGCCTGTTTCTGAACCCCTGGAGCGTGGGCGGTAGCCTGACGGCAGGTGGACCAAGGGTGAAGGTGCTGACCGTCACCTTCGGATCTATCGAGCCGCCGGGCTCCTCGGAAGGCTCTGGGTAGCGGTGGTTCGGGTTGATGCCACGGTTTCAGTAGAGGCATCCTCCACCGTCTCGGCGACACGGCCGGCGAGACCCTCCCACGGACGAGGAGCGACGACCGGCACGCCGGCCGCCCGCGCCTGTGCGGCGAGCCACCGGCCGTACAGCACGCTGACGCGTGCGCGATGGGGCTGCGGTCCAGCCTCCGGCTCTCGGCGCAGGTAGTTGGCCGTCACCTGCCCCTCGTCGTCCTCGTGGAGGAAGACCGCACGGACCGGACCTTTGGGGGTCGCCGGTCTGGGCAGGACGTAGTCCCCTTCCAGGATCACCGGGGTGTCGGTGCCCACATGATTGGCCACCACCGCCTCGATCGCTGGCGCCAGCGCCTCGGCGATCGCGATTTGCCGCTCGACCACCGACTCGGGCGTCTGGCGGGCGGCCTCCGGATGAGTGCGCCAGAAGTGGACCTCCGGCAGGTGCTCGGGCAGTGTCACCGCAAGGAGGGCCTCCACGATGTCGTCGACCTCCACGACGGGGACGTCGTACCGTCGTGCCAATGCCCGCCCGACACTGGTCTTCCCCATCCCCGACGCACCCCCGACGACGAGCACCCGCCAGTCGGGAAGACTCCTCACCTCATCCGTACCGTCCACGCGGGCAGAGTACTGTAGCCACTTATTTCACCTGGGACACACCAGCCGCAGCGGTTCCCGTTCGGGGAACGGTCGCGGTGGCCGTTCCCCGAACACACGAACAAAGTCCCCATTTCGGCCTGACGGCTCTTGACCTGCTGATACGAGGTTCAGAAACAGGCACTCATCCCTGTCCATGGGTCTCAGCCTCCCAGCCACCACCGGCATTCGTGGCCCGGTACGTGTACCCATCGCGCCTGCCCGCCGCCGGCGGCACGGGGCTTGCCCAGGGTGGCCTTGGGCTTGCCCGCGCCCGCCAGCGGCTTGCCCGGCTCAGCGACGCAGGCGCGAGAGCCAGCCGGTGGTCTTCTGCTTGGGCACGGCCTGGTCCTGCTCCTAGTCGCGCTCCTCCTGCCAGTGACTGACACCCCAGGTCTTCTCCAAGTCGGACTCGAACGGCCGGTCGCAGTCCCCGCACAGAGACGGGCGCTTCACCGAGGAATGGCTCCATCCGACGCGCGCGGTCGCCTTCCATCGTTCGTCGGTGAACGCGGCACCTCATTCGGTGCAGACGGGACGCTGGGGGGCGTCCCAGAAGCCGTCCGGCCCTGCCTCGCCGCGTACCGGCTTCTGGCGCTCCTGGGTGTCAGCCGCTGGGCTGACGGCGCCGGCCTTCTGCTTGCAGGTGTCGCACAGGTTCGGGTGAGAGTCCTTCGTGGCTCCCCAGTCCTTCGGCTGTACCGCCTGCCAGCGGGCGTCGGTGAACCGCGCCCCGCAGCCGTTGCAGACGGGGCGGCGGGCCTCGCGCTCGGCTGCCTGCTTCGCGGCCTGCTCCTGGGCTGCCCGCCGTACCTGTGCCTGGTACTCCGCCGCACGGGCCTTGGTCTCCTCTTCCTCGCGGATGTCGGCGGCCTCGCGGCGCGGGTTGCCGATCGCTTCCAGGAGCGACTGCGGATGGTCGCGGCCGAAGCGGACGAACACCGGGCCGGCCGGACCGCGCTGGCGCAGCTGGTTCAGGCCGGTCGCGATGATGCGCCGACCATACGAAAACGACGCCGTGAGTCGCACGGCGGTCATCGTGAGGAGAGGTTCATGCCGTACCTGATCCCGTCCCGTACGCCGCTGACTCCCGAGCAGGTGGAGCGGGGCTTCGACTACCTCCTGACGCTGCAGACGGGTGGCGGCGCCGCTGTCACCGGGCGGGCGGAAGCGGAGTCTTGCGGCGGCGGACTGCGAGGGCGGTGCCGCCACCGGCGGCGATCAGCGCGGCGGCCACGCCGACGATCGCCGCGGTGTTGTCGTTCGTGCCGGTCTCGGCGAGGTCGGAGCCCTTGGCCGCAGTCGACGGAGCGCTGTTGGTCTTCATGGTCTTGTCGATCCAGCCCGCGTAGGCGGGCGCGCTGGTGTAGAGGCCGGGGCCCTGCGAGCACGGCACCTTCGGGGCGCCGGGCCCCGAGGTGACGCCGATCAGCTCCCAGCGGCCGTCCCGGCCCTTTTGGACCTGCGGTCCGCCGGAGTCCCCCGAGCACGCCATGGCCTTGGGCACGGTGGTGATCGTGCACAGCCGCGTCCGGTCCGCGTAGCCGGGCGCGCACTCGGACTCGGCGCCCCTGCGGGTGTTCAGCTCCTGCAGCCGGTCCGGGAACTTGAACTCGCTGTCGACGGTGGTGCCGAAGCCCAGGAGCCGGGTCGGCGTGCCGGGCCGTCCAGCCTGCTCGGCGATCTTGATGGGTCGCTGGGCGACCGGGCGGTCCAGGCGTATCAGCGCGATGTCGTTCTTGTTGGCGGCCTTGTTGTCGCCGTTCACATAGCCGGGATGGACGAAGGTCCGGTCGATCTTCCGGACGGTGCCGCCGGACTTGCGGTGGTCGCTGCCGACCCGCACGATGCCGTCCAGCTTGATGCCCTCGACCTTCAGGCAGTGAGCCGCCGTCAGCACCCACTGCTGACCGATCAGCGACGCCCCACAGTTCCCGTCGATCAGACCCTGGTCCGGGGCCGACTCCGGGATGACCGCCATGAACGGGTAGCTCTCGGTGGAGTCCGACCCGTTGACGATGGCTCCGGCACTGCCAGCCATAACAGTGACGCAGGCCGCGGCCGCGAGAGCGCCGACTGCAGCGATGCGGGCGGTACGGCGGCGCGGCGACTTGAAGCTGAACACAGAGGGTTCCCTTTTTGCTTGGTGGATCAGTATGCCTTCAGCCTCCTTGTCCGATGCCTGCCGGACCATCCGGGCAGCGGGCCGGTCGATGGTGGGGCCAGCCCCCCTCTCCACTGGGGAAACGTCGGGGCCGGAGCGTGGCTTGCCCGGCGAAGGACTTCGCAGAGCGCGGGAGAAGCCCCCGGAGGGAGTCACCGGCCCTGGAGCCAAGACGCAGACCTACGCCCTACTCTCGCTCGTGCACGCCGTACTGGAAACCGGCTACGACGCGGAACAGCCGAAGCGGCACGAACAGCCCCTTTCACCAGGAGCATCCCGATGCTGTCCCAGCAAGAACCGCAGTGCTGTCAAAACTCGGGGTCTGGATCAATTCCTGTGGTCGGTTACGCTCCGTGCGCGTTCACGCCAGGAGGACCCGCTTCCGAAGGAGGGTGAAGCCGGCTCGGCCGTACATTTGACGCTCAATCATTTTGATGCGGTTGACATGGCCTTCGACGATTCCCGAGTTCCAGGGCAGGGTGAGGCCGGCAGTGACAGCATCGAGGTCACGTTCGAGGCCGTTGGCGAAGGTGTGCATGCTGGGCAGGTCGTCGGCACGTACCGCTGCGATCCATTGGGGAAGTTGCTCGCCCTGAAGGTGGGTGAGCATCTGTCCGAAGGCACGGACGTGGCGGGTGAGGGCGTCCAGTTCGGGGCAGTGAGCCAGTACTGCCTTGAGCTGGAGGTGTTCGGCTTCAGGCAGGTTGTCGGGGTGCCGCAGGATCCATCCGGCGACGGTACGGGGCGACGGCGGCCGAGGACTGATCGGCTGGGGCGAAGTCCGCTTGGGGTAGATGTACGCGCGCACGGCTCCGTAGCCGCCTTTGTAGCCGCGGGCGGTGATCTCCTCCCACAGTGTCCAGGCGTTGGTGCAGCCTTCGGACCAGCGTTCGTCGAGGTAGGGCTTGAAGTCATCGAGCTTCGTGGGACAGTTCTGCCACTGCCCCTGGAAGAGGTCTTCTGGGGCGGCGGCGTCGGCGAGGCGCTTGACGGTCCGGTAGGTCATGCCGAGCTGGCGGCCGATGGCTCACCTGCTGTGGCCTTGGCCAATAGCGCGTGGACGGTGGCGTGTTTCTCGCGGGTGCGGTCGGCGAACCGGTGCCCTGTTGGCCATGGTGACGTGGTCGTCCGTCGGCGGTCTGAGGAGTCCTGGTGGACTCCTCAAGTGGCGGAGTGAACGGTGCCCGCAGGCAGGGGCGGTGTCGCGATACGCATCGTTCGGCGGCCTCGCCGAGGTTGTGCCACAGGTGGAAGCGGTCAGCGACCTGGAGAGCTGTCGGTGCCCCGGTTCTGGCGCCTTCAGCGAGAGAACGGGGCACGGTCGCGGCAGATCACCTCGATCTCCGGACGTTCACTGAGCCAGGCTGCGAGCGTTTCTGCTTCTCGGTCAGGCAACAGGTCCACGGGGCGGCCGGTCTCGACGTCGACCAGCACGGTTCCGTAGACCCGGCCCTTGCGCATGGCGTATTCGTCGACGCCAACTACCCGCGGAGTCCGTGGCTGTGGCTCCGAGAGGGCGTCGACCAGCCGCAGGACCGTGCTGCGGCTGACCGAGATCCCGAAAACGTCCGCGATGCGGGCGCCGGCCCGGCCGGCGAGAGCGAGGCCGACCTCGGCCAGTGCCGACCGCAGCCGTTCGGTCCACCGGCTGTAGCGGCGGGTCAGCCCCGGGACCTGCTCAGCGAACGTCCACGGTTCGCATGAGGGAGCCGTGCAGGCGAACCGCCGGACGTGCAGACACAGCACCACCCGCCGCCCCGCGCTGGGTAGATCGGCAGGAAACCGCAGGTAGGAGCCGTGCACCCGGAGGCCGAACGCCGATCAGCCAGAGTCGGGTCCTGACCAGCGGAATGGGAAACGATCACGACCATCGCGGGAAACGATCAGCGCAAGAGCTCCGTCACTCGACAGACACATTTCGTCGGTGACCCGGCTCCAGCAGCTGGTGCGCTGCACCCAGTCACGTTCGATGGCGAAGCGCCCTCCCACAGCAGCAGCTCGGTCTCCCGCCACGCCGCGGCCGCCAGTTCTCACATGCCGCTGGCCATCGCATCGAACGCCTCGGTGCGCACCGACCGGTCACCCCTCCGCGCCGGCCTTGACGTACAGGGCGGGCCAGCGGGTCTCCGCTCCCGGCGGGCAGGCGGCCACCAGGGCCTCGCCGGTGTCGGCGACGACGCGCAGCGCATGCTCGCTCCACACCCGGCCCGAGCGGCGCCGGTCGCGCCGTACGACCGTCTGCCCCGCCTCGAAACTGCGCACCGCATCCTCCTCCGCCAGCCACGGCCGGGATGTCCGGCCAGGCTTGCCCACCTCAGCGTGCACCGGCCGGGGTGGGCAAGCCACCGTCCGGGGAGGCTTGCCCAGGGTCGCCTACGGCTTGCCCGGGTCAGGTCCACCGACGGAACATGCCGCGGCGGGGCTTGCCCGGCTCCTGGCCGTCGGCCTCCGGCTCCGGCGCAGCGGCCTGGCGCCGGGCGGCTTCGGCGGCCGCTTCCTGCCGGGCGACGTCGTCGGTGTGGCAAGGCCCGCACACGGACAGGTCACCGGCCTGCCAGGCCGTCCGGTGCATGGTGATCTCCTCCCAGCGCTCGTCGGTGAACTTCCTTCCGCACCGCTTGCACACGGGGCGCTGCGCCTCCCGCTCAGCGGCACGGCGTCGCTTGTCCTCCGCGTCGGCGCGGGCCTCCTGTTCGCGGAAGAGGGCGTCGCCGTCGGGGTTGTCGAGCGCGGCCGTCAGCGTCTGCTCGCCCTTGCGTCCCAGCCGCCGCCACACCGCCGCGTCCGCACCGTGCTGCTGGAGCTGCTCCAGGGTGGTGACGACGACGGGCACCGCCTGGCTGTAGTCCTTCGCCGTGATCGCCTCGCGGTAGAGGCTCCGGTACCGGCGCGGCGCCCAGTAGCGGCGGCCGGCCTCCTCCAGCACGGCGACCGTGTTGGCGACCTTCGCCTCGGTGGTGTCCGCGAACACGAACGCGAGTGGCACCAGGCCCTCCCGGCCGGTCGGCGGGTAAACCCGCCGCCACAGCCGCTTCTCGTGGTCGACGTGCTCGATCGCGTCCAGCCGGGAGCGGACCAGGTCCACGGTGTGCTTGTCCGCGTCCCGCGGCAGCAGCCGGCCCCACTCCCAGTACCGGCGCAGCTTGGTAACCAGCCGTGCGCGTCCTCGGAGCGGCGGTCGATCTCCAGCAGCAACACCGGCACCCCCGCCGCCGGTGCCCGCACCTCCAGGTCCGCCCGCTGCACGAAGCGGTCTGCGAGCCGGTGACCGATCTCCGTCTGGAAGCCGAGCCGGTGACCGATCCCGGCACGGTGGAGTTCGGCTGCCGTCGAGGTGACCGCCTCGGCGTGGTCGTCGTAGCTGGTGCCGAGCAGCTCCCCGGTGACCGGGTCGTACTTCTCCTCGCGCAGCGCCGAGACCCGTATACCCTTCGGCTCCAGCAGCTTCTCCACCTCGCCGTGGCCTCGCTTAGTCAGCACCCACACCTGCCGCTGGTCCTCCCGGACCAACTCGATCCTCACCAGGCGGTGGTCCTGAAGATCCAGGAGGTTGTCCCGCGTGAGCTTGTCGTGCTGGTTGTCCGGACGGGTCAGCTTCCACAACTGATCGGGCGTAGCCCTCTGGAAGATCCCCAGCGCTTGCAGCAGCTCCCTCCGCCGGGGCCCTGTCGAGTTCTTCCTGTGAGTAGGACGCTTTTGGACATGAGGGTTGTCGGACCTGCGGCGACCCCCTGTCCGGGGGTGACCTGCGGAAACGCCCGGCTTCTGACGACGGGGCGCGGAGGGGGTGATGGAGGGGTCCACGGAGGGGGCCTCTCCGGTCCGGTCAAGGGGCTGCTCGGGCTCGTCTGCGGTGCTCGCCACAGGGTGCTCCTGGAAGGTGGGGCGGGCCCGTCCCGCCGTTCACCTTCTACAGGTGCGGCCCGAACTGCTCGTCGACGTCGCCGAACGCATCGTCGTCCCGGTCACCGCGCTGCCCGACCCGGAGACCGGCGAGCCGTGCGAGGACACCTTCGCCCTAGAGGCCCTCGGGCGCGTCTCCGTAACCTCGCTGCGGATCTGGGCGCAGGCCGGGCCGGACACGGCGGAGGGCATCGCCCGCGCCGTCATCGACTTCGCGCAGCAGTTCCTCACCAAGGACCACCAGGACGTCGCCGACACCCTGCGCCAACTGGAAGCCGTCGGCGTGGGCCAGGCCCTCGATGCGCACCCCGTGCGCCCGTCCCTCGCGTAGCGCGCGCCGAGGGTGGCGGTGGTGCGCACCGCGCCCATCGGGTGCGCACCACCGCCGGGCAGATCCACCGCACCGTGCGCACCACCGCACCGCACCAGGTGCGCGCGGCTGCAGGCCCTCTACCACACACCCCCTTGACCACGGCCTGATTGGCGGCCCGAACGTGCTGTGGCAAGGAGAAACGTGCCGGGTGGCGCACCTAGTCAAGGGGTGCCGACGCGCGCCAGGCCGACCTGGTCAAGGGATCGGACGACGGTGCGCGCACCCGTGCGGTGCGGAACATCGGGTGCGGTGCACCGAGTGCGCGTGAGGGTCGGGACATCGCGGGCGCACCAGAGTGGAGTCCACTCGATGGCGTCCACTCTGGTGGGGCCCATCGGGTGGGCTCCACCCGGCTTCACCGAGTGAGCCTCCGCCAACTTGAAGGTGCAGGTCAAAAGGCTGGTGTGACCGGTGCTCGGGGTGCTCACGCTGGTCGTGGGCGGCAGTCTGCGAAGTAGATCGTCTGTCACCCCGGTCGTTGGAAGAGAAACACGATGCAGCAGCGTCGGCGCGTGTGCGAGCCTTCTTCTCCCCGACGCCGACCGAGAAGACCCTGATGACCCGCGACGACGCCTTCAAGCAGTCGGCACGATCCAGCGGCCCCGCCAGGTCACGCTGACCTTCAAGGGCACCCGAGCAGCTGCACAAGCCGGTCACCGACCACGGGGACTTCGTCAACGTCATGAGCGACCGGCTCATGGCCACCGCGGTCCGGTGCATCGACGGTAGCCGCGCCTGCCGCTGATCCCTCCCAGACCCCGGGGCGGACGCACCCCTCCCCCCTTGCCGCGTTCGCCCCGGGCGCGCCGTCGGCCCGAAGCCGACCACGGGCCGGTGATCGCCGTGTCCCGCAGGGGGCTGCCCCGGCGGCTACTCACCCGGTACGGCCGCGGGGCGGAAGCGCACGTAGTCGTTCTGGTGCGCATCGGTGGCGAACTCGACCCGCCAGCGCCCCGGGCCCAGCTCGATGACCCCCACACCGTCATCGGCGCGGATCCGCTCCGGATCAGCGGCCCCCGGGAATGCCGAATCGAACATGTAGAGGCGGCCGTCGGTCAGCGAGACGACGTCCTCTCCGATGGAGCGCCAGCCGTCCGCAGGGACGTTCTCGAGACCGTCACCGCTCTCGTCGCCCGCATCGCGCACGAGGAGCCCGCCCTCGGCGTCCGCCGCGAACCAGGTGGGCTGCTCGCCGTCGAGGACCAGTGTGGGACGCCCCTGTACGTCGACCCAGCCGAAGCCGCCGATCGGCGTCCACTCGGACACGGGCGGATAGCACGCCCGGTCGTAGTCGCACTCCGGCCCACCCGGGGTGCCCCAGGTCCAGCCCTCGGGCACCCGGGCGCCCACGGGCGGCAGCGTCCCCCGCCAGTGCTCGGCGGTCTCCGCCGGGACGACGATGATCGGTCCGCCGTTCGTCGCCGTCCAAGGGCGGCCGCGTTCATCTAGATTCGGACCCATGAGCACTCCCGGCACGTTCTCCTGCGCCGCGCACCCTGCGCGACGCCGCACCATTGTCCTGTGCGCCTCAGGCCGGCCCGTACGCGGGAGGTCCTGACACGGCTGTGCTCCTCCCCGTGGCTAGGGCGGCCGCTAGCGGCTCCAGCAGGGCGACTCCAATTGGCCCCGGTTCTGGGATGATTCGTGAAGATCAGGCGTCGCGAAGTGGCCCCGGAGGGCGGTTCGATGTGGGACCACCGGGGCCGTGACTGTCCGCCGCGCTCAGCCTTCCGGCAGGGTGTCGCGACGGGTCGCTCTGTCAGTCTTCGGCGTTGAGGATCTCCCGGATGCGTGTTGCGTAGGCCCGCGGGTGGGTGGTGTTTCCGTTGTGCCCGCCGGGCAGTTCCTGTAGTTCGCGGTCGAGCAGTGTGGTCAGGGCTGTCGCGGCCTGGTAGTCGAAGACGGTTCGCGGTGTGGTGCGCCCGGCAGCGGGCACGATACGTGTGCTGACGCCCTTCAACGCCGCGATGTCGAGGGTGTCGTGAATGATCGCGGTGAAGTCGTGCCGGATGAAGTAGTCGAAGTTGGCGGCGCGCAGGGCGTTCATTGGCTGGGGTGTCAGATCGGGTTCCGCGTCTGTGGCGGCGGGGTTGATGCCCAAGGTCCTGGCGATTTCCGGGAGTGCGGCGGCGAGGCCCTCGCGGAGGTAGAGGTCCTGGAGGGCTGCGAGTTCGTGCTCGTGGCAGGTGCGTTCGTGGTCGCGCAGCAGGCGTGGGGCGACGGGCTCGTGGGCGATGAGGGCACGGATCTGTCCGGGGTGCCGGAGGGCGGCATGCATGCCGATGACGGCTCCGAGACTGCAGCCGAGCATGAGGGCGGGGGTGTCGGTGAGTGCGGCCAGCAGGCGGTGGACGTCGTCCGCGTGCTCGGCCAGGGTCGCGCCGCGCCCGGGGGTGTCGAGCCGACCGCGGGATAGCCCGCGGCGGTCGTAGGTGACCACGGTGAAAGAGTCGACGAGGTGGGTGACGAGGTCGGTGGTGCGGTCGGCATCACCCTCCCCGCTCTGCGAGATGAGCAGCAGCGGCCCGGCGCCACGGACCTGGTAATGCAGGACGGCGCCGGGAACGTCGAGCGTGCCGGTGGCCTTGGACATCACGGTTCCCCCTTGCGGGCGGCGGGCCTTCCGCCGCGTCACAGCCAACATAATCCATCGAACTCGATGCATCAATCTAGATGAATCCAATTCGATGTATATTGGTCGGGTGAATGGAGTCGAGCTGTTCCTGCTGGGACGCACCCTGATGAAGATCGGCGAGGAGGCCCTGCCAGAGCCTCCGGGCGGCTCCGGCCGCTATGCCGGCAGCGCCCGGCTGGTATTGATCGTGGCCAGCGACATCGCCGCTCATCCCGACACCGCCGTCGGTGAGATCGCCGCCCGCACCGGCCTGCCGCAGAGCCAGGTGTCTTCGGCCATCGCCCGCCTCAAGGAAGCCGGATCGGTGCAGACGACTCCCGATCCCGCCGACCGGCGCCGTGTGCTGGTGCGTCAGGCCGCCGAGGTGTCCGAGCGCGTGGCGCAGGTCCGCGCCGCCGGCATCGAGGAAGCTCTCACCACCGCACTCGGCTCTGACGACCCGCACCGGCTGAGGGAAGTCTCGCGGGCGCTGGATGTACTCGCCCGGAACCTCCTGCCTCCCTCAGGGGCTCCGGAGCCCCGCCGGGCAGATACCGCTGCGCCGCCGGAGTAGGACCATCACCTCGTGCCGCTGTTCTTGTTCGCCCTGGTGCGAGCCAGGCGGTAGGACTCGGTGCCGGTCTCGATCAAGGTTGCGTTGAAGGTGAGCCGGTCCACGATCGCCGCGCAAAGCCGCGGGTCGGTGAACGACTTTGACCAGCCGGTGAACGCCTCGTTGGACGCGATCGCGATGCTGTTCTTCTCCTCCCTCTCCGTCAGCACCTGGAAGAGCATCTCCGCGCCGCGGCGGTCGAGTTCGAGATAGCCCAGCTCATCGATCTCCAGAAGGTCGACGCGCCCGTAGCGGGCGATGGTCTTGCCCAGCTGCTTGTCGTCGGCAGCCTCCACCAGTTCGTTCACCAGGCTGGCAGCGGTGGTGTAGCGGACGCGGTGGCCGGCCATGGCGGCCTGGGTGCCCAAGGCGATCAGCAGGTGGGACTTGCCGGTGCCGGAGTCCCCGATCAGACACAGCGGGTAGCCCTTGGCAATCCAGTCGCAGGTGGCGAGGTTGTGGATGACGGCCGGGTCGACGTTGGGGTTGGCGCCGTAGTCGAAGTCGCGCAGCGACTTCTCGCGGGGGAAGTGGGCGGCCCTGATGCGGTGTTCGGCCCGGCGGCGGTCGCGGTCCTCGCACTCGGCCATCAGCAGCTCGGCCAGGAACCCGGCATAGGCGAGCCCCTCGCGTTCGGCGCGGGCGATCGTGTCGGCGGCCTGCGCCCGCATCGTGGGCAGCCGCAGCATCCGGCAGGCGGTGTCAATGGCGGCGTCGGACGCCTGGGCGGTGAGCGCGTGCTGGGCGGCAGTCATGACGAGTCCTTCCGTCGCAGGTTCAGCAGTTCATCCCACTGCTCCAGGCGGGGCAGGGGGCGGGCGTCTTCCGGCAGGGGCCGGGCCAGGCGGCGCGGGGTGAGGTGGCTGACCTGCGGCAGCTGCGGATCCAGTGGCTCCGCCTGGTCCTGCGGTGCGGGTGTGGCGGTGACGGTGGGGGCCGGCCGGCTGCCTGGGCGGCCTTGCGGGCCTGAAGGACGACCACGTCGTCGCTGAAGGTGCCCAGTTCGACGGCAGCCCGCAGGCCCGCCAGCATGGATGTCCGCGTGCTGCTGATGACGGTGCAGGAGCAGGACCCTGACCAGGGCCTTCGTTCCTTCAATCTCGCCGAGTTGCCGCTGGGCCATGGCCCAGAACGCCTCGTGCTCGGCGGTGAAGGTGCCCTCCGCGCGGGCCTGGTGCAGTGCCTCGGAGCGGTCCAGGGCGCCGGGCTTGCGCAGCAGCACCTCCAGGTAGTGGTCCAGGACCAGGTGCTCCAGGCCCCGGCCGGCGAGCCGGACGTGGCGGGCGATCTCGCGTCGGTTGTCGAACACGACGAGCGTGTCGCCGGTCAGGTGGACGGTGACCTTGCGGTCGATGAAGCGGACCGGGACGGAGTACGAGCACATCTTCACCGTGATCCGGCTGTAGCGGTCAACCCGCGGCTCAAAGGTCATCGCCGTCTCGAACGGCTCCGGCGGCAAAGGGAGCAGGTGCGGTGCCTCTCGGGCGCAGTCCTGGCCGATCGTGCGGATCCGTGAGCCGATCCGGCGGTTCAGCTCGCGCTCCTCGAACACCGTGATCTGCTGGTTGAGATCCTCCAGCGTCTCCACCCGCGGACGGGGGTGAGGTAGTTACGGCGGAAGTAGCCGACCTGACCCTCCACTCCGCCCTTCTCGTGGGCGCCGCGCAGTCCCGGCTCGCAGTAGAACGGGATGAAGCCATAGAACGCGTGCAACGCGGTCCACTTCGGGTTCTCCTCCCTCAGCCGAACTACGGAAGATGACCTTGTGAACGGCCGGGGTCAGGTTGTCATAGCGCACCTGACCGGCCGGCACCCCGCCCAGCACGGACAGCGCGTGCACATGTCCTTCGAAGAACGCCTGCTGTCCGCAGGAACGGGAGATCCGGTGCACCGCCCGGCCCGAGAAGGCCAGCCGGAAGGCGAAGAGATGGCACTTCACCCGCTGCCCAGCCAGATCAACCCACACCTCACCGAAGTCCACCTCCGCATCTGCCCCGAGCGCGTTGTGCCGGACCAGGAGACCCTCTGCCAGCACCCCGTCCTCAGCGGCGATCGCCCGTCGGCGAGCAGTGACGAAGTCGCGCACCGTGGTGTAGGGAAGAGCGACGCCGAACTCCTCTTCCAGCCGCGCACCGATCCGCTTCGCGGTGTGCCGCTGCTTGCGCGGCGCCTCCAAGTCGGCGCGGAGCCACTCGTCGACCGTCTTCTTGTACGGCTCCATCCGCGGTGACGTCCGCGCTGGCTGCTTGCGCGGCTTCGGTATGGGCGAAGACAGCGCCTCGCGTACCAGGCGCCGGTGGACGCCGTACTTCTTCGACAACGCCGGGATCGACAACTGCTGCTGCCAGCTGTCCCGGCGGATCCGGTCGAACAACTCCTGCTTGGACAACGACATCCACAGCACCCACCCTCGGCCGAGCACATCCACCGTCCCACCGCAAGGCCCAGGGTGGGGCCACTTCACCCCGCCACTACTCCCAAGTACATCCGAACGCCCCTCTCAGTCGGGCCAGTTGGAGTCGCCCCGACTGAAGCCAAATAGCGCCGCCCTAGCCAGCCTGGCCATCGCGCAGATGCGCGCCGAGGGCCGGGCCGTCGACGACGAACTTCTCGCGCACATCTCCCCGGCCCACAGCGAGAACGTGAACTTCTTCGGCACGATCAACGTCGAGGTCGACACCGAACTCGCCAAGCTCGACCCGGCCGGCTACCGGCCGCTGAGAGCCCGCCGTCCGCAGCGTGCCTGAGGCTCTCGGGTTTCTGTTCCAAGTTTCTGTGCTGCGGGCAAAGGTGGTTCAAGGAAGAAGAGTTCGTGGCATCGTGGCTGTGCTTGGCAACCAGGAGATGTATCGGCTGTTCTCGCCCCAGGTCAGATCGATGTTCCACTCCACCAGCCGATGCGTGATGGCCGGGTCGGGCAGGAACTTGCCTTTCCAGGTCATGCGCCCATCCGAGTCCTTCTCAAGGGCGAATCTCGTCGTAGGCCTTCGATTGGGATCGAGGAACACGAGGTGGTCCCCTTCCATGGTCCAGAAGGTCTCGTTCGGGTGGTCGGATTCGATGGTGCCGTCGGCGTGCAGCAGGATGCCAATGGGAAAGGTATGCGGTCGGTGGAACTGCCAGACCTTGCCGGTGACGCCGCGGTCGAGTTGGCGCAGCTGATGTGTGACCCCGGCGTCGGGGAGGAACGGACCCGAATGGTCGACTCGACCGAACTGTGAACGGGTTTGGGTGAAACGCGTCGTCACGCGGCCGTCGCCGTCGCAGAAGACGAGCGTGCCATCCTGCTGCGCCCACGAGCGCTCGTTGGGATGTGAATGGCCCTCGATGGAACCCCCGGCACGGAGTCGAAGGAGGCTGGTGATGATCGCCCCGTCCGCTCGGGTGAACTGAAACCACTTCCCTTCCACGTCCAGGTCGACTTCGCGGAGTTCGTGGACGACGCGCTCATCGAACTCGAAGCGGCCCCGCAGCACGATGAGCCCGTTCTCCCGCGCGTCCCACACGAAGCGCGTCGAGGCTCGCCCCTCGCTGGTGAAGAAGGCCAGTGCGTCGTTGTCCCGGCGCCAGCTCGCCTCATTGGGGTGCGTGTGTCCCTGAATGGTGCCATCGGCGAGTAGCCGGATCCGTTGGGCGATGACCGAACCGTCGTTTCGGCCGAACTGGAACACGCGGCCTTCGACGTCCGGCCCGCCGGGAACCGTGCCCGGCATCCCGGCGCTCGCAAAGTCGCCCAGGCTGACCTCGCCGGCGTCGGTCTGGGCGCGCACACGCACCATGCGCATGTCCTGCGGCGCGGGGACGGACTCGTCGAGGGTGAGCTGGGACGTGGCGGCCATCGGCGGGAGGTTCTGGACGTCGAAGCGGTCGTAGCGTTCGTCGTAGGCGAGCAGGATCGGCCCCCGGTACAGTGCGAGGCGCCCCTTGGCTCCCTTGCCGCTGTGGGGGTCGCAGCCAGGTGGCGGGTCCGCGCCGATCAGGGCCCTGGCACGCATGTCCAACTCCAACACGACCGTGTCGCCCGCGCGCCAGGTCCGCTCGACGGTGTGGTAGCTGCCCGGGACGACCCCGGGGCGGGAGGCCCCATTGACGGCGACCGTGGTCGTCGTCGACCAGGACGGTACGCGCAGCCGCACGGTGAAGGCCTCGTCCCGGGCCGGTGTCACGACCAGCTCGACTCTGCCCTGTACCGGATAGCGGGTGCGCTGTTCGATGGTGACCTGGTTGCCCGTCGGCGTCAGGAGGGTGAAGCGCGAGGGGCCGTAGAAGTTCACGACGATGCCGTCCGCGGCAGCCATCACCGCCCACTCCGATAGCATGCCCAGTGCTCGGGGACCATTCGCGGCGCAGCAGCTCAGGTACTCGGCACCGGTCCGCCCCTGGAAGCCCAGGTCGTGGGGTGAGGGTCTGCGGGTGCCCTCGAATGCGGGTACCCGATTGAGTGGAGGTGGCAAGGACATCACGCCCATGCCCGTGGTTGGGATGCCCCCCATCGGGGTGTTGTAGGTCCACCATCGTCCGTCGGGGCTCTGCGAGCCCAGCGACGCGTTCCAGGTCGACAATTCCAGTTCGTCGGCCGGCTCGCAGGAGCCGGTCAGTCGGAGCATGTCGACGGTCAGCGCCATCCAGGCCACGGTGGCACACGTCTCGATCGGACGGGGATCGAAGGGGTTGCCTGTCGCCAGCTCTATCGCGGAGAACCCGCCGGTGCTGTGCCGGTCGAATGCACGGATGCCCTGCCAGGCGTTGGTGAAGGCCCGGCGGTACCGCTCCTCACCGGTGATCCGAAACAGCTCGCCCACTGCCTGCAGGCTGTGCAGCCGCTCCCACCGGGCCGCCGGCCCCAAGGCGGCGAACAGGCTGCCCGGCGTCTGGAACTTCTCCACGTAATCGCCCCCGAGCGGGACGCTCGCCCACGCCCGCTCGAACAGGCGCACGAGATTCAAATAGCGTGACTCGCCTGTCTCTTGGTGCAGAAGCGCGGCGACGTGGGAGAACGCGAGGTTCATCGCCGGATGGCGCAGTTTCTCGATCATTCCCGGGCTGCTGAGCCTTGTAGACAGGTGGTCAGCGGCCCTTCGGCAGGCGTCGAGGGCACGGGCGTCGCGGCGGTAGCGGAACCATTCATAGAGTCCGAGGACACAGTGGTAGTGCCCCCAGACATCCCAGTTGTCGCCGAAAAGCCGGTCGTCTCCTTCGAAAGGCCCCAGGTAGCCATCGGTGCCTTGATGGCGGGTCAAGCCCTGTACGACATCTGCGACAGCGGACTCGAGTTGCCTGTCGCGCGACATGCGCAGATCCTGAACCGCAGAGATGAGGTACTTGCCGACGAACTCCCCTGACCACCACAGGTACGGTGAACCGGGCCGAGGATCGAGCGCGTGATCGAACATTGTCACCATCGCCGGATTCGCTATGGGGGCGGCGAGGAGCCAATTGCGCCGATTGGCGAGGATACGCTTCCCGATGACGTCATCGAAGGAAGCTGACACAAGATGTGGTCGCTCGAACTCCATGGGACTGCCCCTTGATCCGGCCTCGACTCGGCCCGTCTCGGTCCGTCGGCGATCTACTGAATCCGTGTCACGAGAAGATCGATGCACTCGCGTCCGCGTTTGTGGCTATATCAACTGCCTTGACACCGACGCTCGTGAAGTTGGGCGGGTTGAGTTCAATCAGGGCTCTGAACATCCCACTTCCTTCGACGGTGCCTGCTTCTTGACGCTCTGTGAGAGTATTGCCTCGCTTGATGTGCCAAATGAGCTTCACCGCCTTAGTGGGCGTGTATCCACGGCCGGCGACCTCGATGGACACACCCTGACCTGGTGGAGCGATCTTACCCAAGGTAACGAAGGGACGCGGACTACCGGTCACCACATAATTAAAGCTGTCTCCCGCGATGTGAACGCCACCGTCAGCCGGGCACCTCCCTTGAAAAGGACCGAAGAACAGGCCCTGGCATTTGGGACAGGAACGCCATTCGGCCTGAGAACCTGGAGGCGGGGGAACATTGAAACGGAGAGCGTAGGCGAAGCTGCCCGTCTGCTCGTGTTGACCTCCTGCAGGGCAGACTCCCTTGAAGTCAGGAAATCCCGCAAAATGGAGACCCTGGCACCTGGGGCAGGAAGCCCAGCCGGTTTGAACATTAGCCTGTTCAGGTACATCGAAGTCCATCTCGTAGGCGAAGCTGCCCGTCTGTTCGTGCTGACCTCCCGCCGGGCAGACTCCCTTGCCGTTGTGGAACCCTGCGAAATGAAGGCCCTGGCACTTGGCGCAGGAAGCCCAGCCGTGCTGTGCAGTCATGTCGATGAACCCTTCGGCTAGTAGGGCAAAGAGTTATTGACAGTTAGCCGGTGACCACGGCTCGGCCTTCCCGCTACGCGCCTTGCATCGGGTCACGGCGTTGCCCGTGGCGCCATGGCGGAAATAATCTCTGCCCGAGAGGCGATCTTTACATCGCAGGTGCTGCTGTTGCCGCCACTACGCGTTCTCATCTCGTCGATGTGCGCACGTTCCATCAGTATCGGCGATCCGGGTGGGCGATGCCTGTCGAACGCGTGCTACGGGCAGCGGTTGACACCTGACCAAGCCCTACCAGTACTCCGTCGCTCGCTCCCTGCGTGGCCGTGGGGGCTGCCACTCTGGTCTGCGGCTTGGCGCTTACGTAAGAAGCCATTGTTCAACCGATCTTGGAATGTTGCGATCGAACAGGATTCCCGGACGGGTGATCTTTCGATGGGAGGGGCATGAAGGCAGGGCCTCTTGGTAGCTCGGGGGGTGCGATCCCATCCGAGCGGTTCCAGGAGAGACCCCCATTGGCGGGAACGCTCCGATGCAATCTCGTCAGTGCCGTCGCCGAACGCGACGGTGACGAGCCTGGGCAGCCTTGACCTCGATGTCACAAGCATGGTTGTGACATAGGAAGGCGACCGCCATCCGGTGATCAAAACCCTGCAGGTGGGCCCCCGGGGCCCTCGGCGTGTCCACGCCCGCCCGTGCAGGAAGGTGCGGAATCGCCGTGCTCTACCGCCTGCAGAGACGCCTCGTACACGCGGTGCAGCAGCTGCGATCTCGGGCCAGTAGTCCAGCACCTTCTCCTCGCGCGATCGAAAGCCCCGGTCGGGTGGATCCGCCGCACCACCGTCCCTCGCGAGGAAACCCGCAGGCCCCCGAGCCCGGCACTGGCGCGCGATCTCCTGGTGAATCAGGCTGGAGGAGACGCACAGTCGGCGAGGAAGGCGGACCCGCTCGTGGCGATCACGACACCCCGTTCGGCGACGCAGCTGTCGGTGCGGCCCTACGCCCCGGGCGATGAGCCGGCGGTGCTCGACCTGGTGGGCGCCGACCGGCTGCCCGGCCAGCCGCTGACCACGCCCGCGATGCTCGCCGAGGCCCTGGCTGGCCGCTCGCCGATCGATACCGACTGGTGGGCTGAGCTGGAGCCGCCCACGACTGAGGTGATCCACGACGAGGCGGGCCGGGTACTCGGCGTCGTCTCCTACGCGAAGCGCCCCAGCGACAGCGCGGGGTTCATCCTGTGGCTGCACTGCCGCGAGGAGCAGGCTCTCGCCGAGGCCCTTATCGCCCGCGCGCTCGACCGGCTCGGTGAGCGCACGGCGCACGCCTTTGAGTTCGCCTCCGCCCTCACCCTCGGTCTGGAGGGCCTGCCGGCCCGCCACCGTCCCGCGACCGCCAAGGCCCTCCATTCCGCCGGGTTCACCGGCCGTGACCTGTGGCGCTACATGCGCAACTCCCTGCCGTTCTCCGGGCTGCCCCACGCGGCCCACGTCAGAGTCGACGAGGGCGAGGACCCGCCGGGCAAGCGCCTGGAAGTCCGCGAAGGCGGGGAACTCCTCGCGGAGGCGACGATCGGCTGCCCGGTCGCGGGCCTCGGGGTGCTGTGGTGGATCAGCGTCGCCCCGCCCGCCCGTGGGCAGGGCCTGGGACTGGCCCTGCTCGGTACCGCCCTTGACCTGCTGACCAGGCTCGGCGCCCGCGAGGCGATCCTCTACGTCGACGACGACGCCCCGCCCGGCGACACCGAGCGCGACCGCACCGCCGCCAACCGCCTGTACGACCGGGCCGGCTTCACCGAGGTCGACCGGCTGCACTCCTTCACCCGCCGCCCGTAGCCGGCCCCCGCAATCCCCGACGTCCGGCAGACGCGACGGCCCTGACCTCGGCGAGTCAGCCGCTTGTGATGGCCGCTGCCTTCTGCTCGGCCCCGGTCAGCCACCGCTCCAGTGCAGCGACCACCAGCAGCACCGCCGGGTCGCTCTCGACCGCCAGCGCCTGGCCGTCGAGCAGCCCCGCCTCCACGCACCGCGGCGCGCGGCACCCTGACGTGGACGCGTTCGCGAGCGCCGTTTTGAAGTATTGCTTGCGCTGCGGCAGCAGCGGCAGCGCGGCGGCCGGCAGCAGCCGCACCACCTGGGCCTTGCACCTCAGGTAGGGCGTCGGGAGGCCCGGGTGGTAACGGTCGCCCAGTGGCAGCGCGAGCGGGGCGGCGAGGAACGTCTCGTGCAGGAACGGCGAAGCCTCCGCAACCACTCCGGCGGGCGGGATCGCTTCTCGGGGGAAGGCCGCGTCCCGCGCGTCGGCCTGAGCCCACGATCGTCCGGCCGCCGCGTGTGCGGCAACCTGGGTGTCCACCCACTGCCTGGCCCATGCGGTCGCCGCGGACCGGTACGGCTCGGCGAGTACGCCTGGTCGGCGACCACTCTCCCGACGTCCGCTCCGCCGGGCTCGCGGCCGCCGCCGTCACCCACGCGGAGGCGGCGCTATGAGACGTCTGCTCGCCGCGTACATCCGCGCCTGCACGGTCCCGGACGCCCAGGCGGGCAGCCCACTGGCGTCCGCCCGGGACCAGTGGTTCCTGCGGGACTCGGGGGACGAGGCGCAATTCGATCGACCCCCGTCACAGCGGTCGGAGTCCGCCACTCGGCGCACCCGCGAAGCGGGCGTTGCGCACGGAGGGCTGGGCCGGCGAGTTCGCCGGCCCAGCCCCTGGATCACGAGGGAAGAATCCGGGTCGGAGCCCTAGGGTCAGGCCGCTTCGCAGCCGCCCTCGGCACAGGCGGTCAGCCACCTGTCGAACTGGCTGTCGTAGAGCGTGCCGATGGACTCGGTCAGATACTTCCGGGCACCCTGCCAGTCACCGGTGCGGTAGAAGCTGCGGAGCACGGTGTCCACCTCGGAGCGGTGCTCCTCCATCATGAAGCGCACCGCGAGGTAGCCCCACTGGTAGGTCCGCGTGGTGTCGCCGCTGTAGGTGGTGTTCCACAGGTCGCTGAGCCGGTAGGTGTGCTTGCCGGCCTCCGCGATCGCCTTGTCGTAGTTCTCCTTGCGGTAGGAGTACGACACGTACTCGGCGAAGCCCTCGATCCACCAGACGGTCGGCGTGGCCACGCCCGCCTCGAAGTCGCCGTGCATGTTGAACCGGCCGTCGAGGTAGTGGGTGTACTCGTGGTTGAGGTTCCAGATCGCGAACGTCGGCTTGAGCCACTCCGCCTCGTAGGCGATGAACCGGGGCTGGTTGTCCTGGTTGGTCGGGTCGCCCTCCAGGTACATGCCGCCGTTGTTGGTGTCGATGCCGTAGATGACCCCGGCGTACGTCTTGTAGTCGGTGCTGGAGTCGAAGGCGATGACCTCGATGGTGTCGTTGTAGTCGTCAGCCACCGGCCCGCTGTCGCGGGCGAGGTCGTGGAAGAAGGAGTTCTGGTTGCTGAGGCTGGAGCAGGTCTCGTTCAGCTGGTCGGAGGTGATCTCCTGGGCCCTGACGGTGATGCCGCCGCCGCAGTCGTGCCGGTTCGGCAGCACCTTCTCCAGCAGCCGGTCCTTCAGGTCGCAGGCGCCGAAGTACTCGCAGTTGTCCTTGTCGTACTCATTGACCATCTCGGCGATACCGACCCACAGCGGGGCGGTGCGCCCGGTGATGCTGCTCTGCTCGATCAGGCCCTTCGCCGCCGGGCGGACCTTGTCGCGCAGCGATTCATGGCGGAGGAACCGGGCCAGCTCGCGTCCGGCGTTGGAGGTGAGGTAGCTCTGCTTGCCGCCCAGCAGGTCCAGGTGGCGGTTGCCGAACTGGTCGAGCGTGTCGAGGACGGACGGGTCGCTCTCTACCGCGTTCACGAACTCCGGCATCTGGTGGCCGCGGAAGAGCACCGAGTAGGCGTTGTTGACGGCGTTGAGCATCCAGTAGGAGCCGTCGTAGCTGCTGTCGTAGCCGTTCAGCATCCGCTTGACGATCGACAGATAGCGGGCGTTCTGCGACGAGCTGTCGATGAGTGTCACCGCCTCGGCGAGCGTCTCGCCGTTGGCGTCGGTGACGTCGTGCGAGTGCGATGACGCGAAGAAGGCGTCCAGAGCGCCCTGGATGGCCGAGGTGAGTTCGGGCCCGTACGAGCCGACGTCATCGGGGTGGTTGTACTGGGCGTAGTACCCGGCGCGCAGGAACAGCACGATCTGCGGCATGCTGGTGGAGCTGTCGCCGGGGTAGGAGGCGGAGCCGTCGCGCAGGGCGCCCGCGACCGTGACCATCTGCTCCTCGCGGAAGGCGCCGCGGGCATTGGAACCGGTCAGGCTGAAGAGGGTGTTGACGCAGTCCGTCGTCGCGCCCTTGATCTTCTCGACCAGCGCACTGCCGGTGTTCGAGGTGAAGTCGCTGACGTTGCACTCGGGCGCGGCGGCGCGCGCCGACTGCTTCCGCATCGAGGGGCGCTTGCGCGAGGGGTGCTTGCCGCGCAGGTCGTAGTCGACCCGCTGGGCGTCGTTGGAGGCGGTCAGCGGGGGCCGGTCGGCGGGCCGGGGTGCCCGCCCGTCCACATGGTCCGAGTCGCCGGTGCCCGGAACAGCGGCCAACTGTGCCTGCGGGCCAGAACCGTTGGATATGGGGGATATGGGGGCGCCCGTTCGGCCGGGGGCCGCGGGCGGGGCCGCGTTTCCCTGAGCGGCGAGCAGACCGCCACTGAGACTGAGCGCTAGTGCGAGGGCCGCGAGGACCCCTGCGTTTTTGCGTGCCGATGGCAATCGCATGGGTTGCTCTCCCGTGTGGATGTTCTCCCGTGGGGGGTGAGAACGAGGTGGGGGGTGTTGGCATGTGCATGGGTGCACAGCCAGCCTGTAAAATTTCACACGTCACATCGCAAGGGAAGAGCTACTGGCCAGAAACTTCCGCGCTCTTTTCCGCACGCATCTGCTCGCCGAGCAGCCCGCGTTGGTCCGCGCGGGCGCGGCGGCGACCCAGAGCACCAGCAGATTGGACGGCGTCGGCAGGGCGTGCGGCAGGGTGCGCTCAACTCCCGGCAGCGCCGTTGATTCCCCAGCTCAGTAGGCGAGTTGGATTCTCGTCACCCGCTCTTCACCACGTCCCGGGGCGACCTGGGACGTGGTTCGCCACCTCATCAATCCCCGGCTGCCGCACCGGGATTCAGAGCCTGAGGTTCCTCTGCCACGGTGCTACCGGTCCGCTGCCCCGGGACCCACCAGGCCCGCGTCGTAGGCCAGGACGACTGCCTGGGTGCGGTTGTTCGCGCCCAACTTGGTCAGCGCATTGCCCACATGCGTCTTCACCGTCTCCAGGCTCACGCGCAGTTGCCTGGCGGCCTCCTGGTTGGACAGGCCCTTCGCCATGAGCCGCAGGATCTCGGTCTCGCGGCCGGTGAGCACGGCGGCCCCGCCGGTGGCGGCATCCCGCCGCGCGGGCCGACCGGCGGCCAGCCTGCGGACGGCGTCCGGGAACAGCACGGACCTGCAGCCGCCGAGCCAGCTCCGGCAGCGGCTCTCCAGTTGACCAGGCAGCGACGAGCACGGCGTCGTCCTCCCGGCTCCAGGAGCCGATTCCCTCCTCGACGAGCCGGGCCCGCAACACGCTTTCCCAGTCGTACCCCTCCCGCAGCCGGCCCGTGATCACACCGCGGCCTCCTTCCGCCGCACGTTCTCAGTGGCAGGGATCATCCGCTCGACCGCAGCCCGGATCGCGCCTGGCGTCCGCTGATGGACCGACGCGATCCTCCACTTCGATGCCGTCCACGAGCTCACCGACCGGCTGCTCGTACTCGGCGGCATTCCACCGCTCGCCACTGCGCTCACCCATCCGGCACGCCCCTCCCTGTCCGAGGAACTTCATCATGAGCGCGTCCGCCGACAGTCGACAGCGCCCCGTCGGTGGCCCTCTGACCTGTCGTGAATGAGCGATGCCGGAGGCCATCCTGAGGCGGACCGCCCGGGTGCCCGTCAGCGCGAAGCCATCGCCATACCCAGCAGCACCGCGAGGACAGCAAACGCCAGAACGTTGACGGCAGTCACCACCGTGTCATCGGCCGAATCCTAGCGCCCAACACCCGGTGCCCCCGATAGAGCGTCCAGCCATCACCGCCCGGGTGACGGCGCGGTCGCGAAGACTGGAGCCGTGGCAGCCCAATGTCGTGTGCTGTGGTGATCAGGACGCGTTCACGGACGAGGTCGTCGTGAACGCTGACGTCCGGCGGCAGGTATCCAAAGGCCCGGTCGATGGCGGCGAGGGCTTCGTCGTAGCGGTGGGGCCGCCGCAACGCGCGTGCCTCACGGTAGAGGGCGACGGGGTCGGTACGTGAGCGAAAGGCGGCCGGCTCAGTATGCCCAGCATGCGCTGGGGCTGGTCGGGCAGCCGGTCGCCGAGCCACAGACCGTCCAGCAGAGCGTGAAGGACCTTGGGGTTGTCCTCCGCGACGGCGAGCACATGGTCCATCGCGATCAAGCCCTCCGGCACAGCCTGACCGAGCAGGGCGAATGCATACAGGGCCTGACTGTAGATGTCGAGGTCGCCGAACGGCTGAGGGTGCCCCGCTAGTAGTGCTTTGTTAGGTGGTGTCGTAGGGCTGCCATGGGACGGTCTGCTGGCAGGTGGGGCAGGTTCCGGTCCAGGTGGCGATGAGGTGTTGGAGGAGGTCCAGGGCCTGGTAGAGGGTCAGGCCCTGGCAGGGGCTTTTGGGCTGTTCCGCTGTTCGGTGAGGAACAGGTGGGCGGCGGTGACGAGGGTGACGTGCCGGTGCCAGCCGATGAATGAACGGCCCTCGAAG
>NZ_NISY01000028.1 GCF_007595705.1 Streptomyces sp. SAJ15
CGAGTCCCGGGAGACGGTGGTGGTCGAGGTCGGGGGTAAGCGGCTGGAGGTCTCTCTGCCGGCGTCTCTGGGTGTCGCCACCGCGGCCGCGGCGGGTGGGGGTGCGCGGAAGCCGAAGCGGAAGGCGGCGCGTAAGTCGGGTTCGGCGGCTTCGGGGGACGCGCTGGCGTCGCCGATGCAGGGCACGATCGTGAAGGTGGCGGTCGAGGAGGGTCAGCAGGTCGCCGAGGGTGAGCTGATCGTGGTCCTGGAGGCGATGAAGATGGAGCAGCCGCTGAACGCGCACCGCGCGGGCACGGTCAAGGGACTGGCCGCCGAGGTCGGCGCGTCCATCACCTCCGGCGCCGTCATCTGCGAGATCAAGGACTGAGTCGCCCCCCGCGCGGAAGCCGCGAGGCGACGTCGCGCGAGGACGGCCCCGTGACCGCGGGCGCCGTCCTCGCCCGCGCGTACGGGCGCCTTCGGTCGCCTCGATCCACCGGCGCCGCGCGCGGAGTCAGGCTCCGGCTCAGTGCCGCAGCCGGCCGCTCAGGACCTTGATCAGCTCGGTGGCGGAGACGGCGTGGCCGCGCATGGACGGGTGCAGCATGTCCCGGCTGAACAGGTCGCGTTGCTCGCGCGCCGGATGGGTCCACTTGTCGATGAACAGCGCGCCGTGGCGGTGGGCCACCGCCTCCGCGGCCTCGTTGAACGCCATCATCCGATCGTGCAGCACCGCGAGCCGCGGGAAGGCCAGGGTGAGGTCGATCAGGCCGGCCATGACGACGTCGGCGCCCATGTCGCGCAGAGCGACGATCATTCCCTCCAGGGTGCCGGCGACGACCCCGGCGTCGAAGTCGTGGCCGAGCAGGTCGTTGCCGCCGCAGTGCAGCACGGCCAGGTCCGGGTCGAAGTCCAGCGCGGGGGCGAGCTGGGTGTCCCGCACCCGAGCCGCGCTGAGGTTGCGCTGCCCCAGGTTGAGGTAGGCCAGGTCCGGCTGCTGCCGGCGCAGCGCCTCCGCGGTGCGATCCGCCCAGGACAGGCTGCGGTAGCCGGGCACGGGATCGCCGAGCCCCTCGGCGTGGCTGTCGCCCATCACCACGAACCGGCGCCAGGGGGCACCGCTCAGGAGCTTGTCGATCTCACTGTCGCTGAGGCAGTGCGGGTCCTTGGCCTCGCTCATCGGCTCGCTCCTTCCGCGGTCACCATGCCGACGCCGTCGATCCGTCGGCGGGCATGCGGTCCGGTGAAGTATGCCCCTTCGGAAGGGTGGTCCTGGACGCTCGACCCCTCGTTCACTCCGATGCGCGGTGGCGTGTTGACCTGCGTCACGAGCTGGCACCTCCTGTGGGCGGGGCCGTGGGGGGCGGGCCGGGCAGCCCCGCGAGCCTGGTCCGGTCGGTCTTGCCGCGCGCCGTGGACGGCAGGCCGTCGCAGATCAGGACGCGGTCGGGAAACATCCGCCGGGGCAGGGCATGCGCCATCGCCCGGTTGACGCTCCCCCTATGAAGACCGGACGCCACGACATACGCCCACAGTTCCCCGACATGTCCGGGACATGTCTTGGCGACCACGGCGGCCGCCGTCACCCCCTCCACCTCGAGCAGCACGCTCTCGATCTCCCGCAGCTCGATCCGCACCCCGCGCCGCTTGACCTGGTGGTCCCGCCGGCCGTGCAGCTCCAGCCGGCCGTCGGCGGCCAGCCGGCCCAGGTCCCCGGTGGCGTAGGCGCGGCGCACCGTGCCGTCGCGGAACCGCACCGGGCGCGTCGGATCGGTCAGCCGCCCGCCGTCGGCCAGATAGCCGAGGAAGACGGTCTCGCCCGCGACCCGCACCTCCCCCTCGCCGTCGGTCCACCCTCCGTCGGCGTCGGTCACCTCGATGTGGTCGCCGGGCAGGGCCCGTCCGACGGAGAGCCCGTCCGCGGCCGTCCAGTCGGGCGGCAGCGGCTCATAGGTGCAGACGTTGGTCTCGGTCGGCCCGTAGAGGTTGTAGAACCGCACCCGGGGGAAGCACCGCAGGTAGTCCTCCAGGAGGTGCGGGGGGAACGGTTCTCCGGCGAAGGCGGCGAGGCGCAGCGCCGGCGGCGGGTCCTTCGCGATCCCGCCGCCGAGCAGCAGCAGTCGGTAGAAGGTCGGCACGGCGTAGAAGACCGAGATCTCCTCCCGCCCCAGCCAGCCCACCACGTCGCGCGGGAAGAGCCGCAGTACCTCCGGCAGCAGATGGACGCAGGCGCCGGCGAGCGCGGACGAGAACAGGTCGAAGGTGCTGAGGTCGAAGGTGAGCGGGGACTGCGAGCCGACCCGGTCGGTGGCGTCGAGGCGGAACTCGGCGGCCGCCCAGCGGGCGAAGTGCAGCACGTTCCGGTGGCTCAGCAGCACCCCCTTGGGCCAGCCGGTGCTCCCGGAGGTGAACAGCACATAGCCGCCCGCGCCCTCGGTCGGATCGCCCGGGTCGGGGGCGGTGGCGGGGAGCGGCACCAGCGACAGCCCGTACGGCAGTCCCCGGACGCCCTCGGCGGGGGCGGGGTCCCCCGCGAGCCGGCGCGCCGCCGGCTCGGCGTCCGCCGTGGTGAGCAGCGTCCGCAGCCCCGCCCCGTGCACCATGCGCGCGGTGCGGGACCGCGGCTCCGCGGGGTCCAGCGGGGCCACGACGGCACCCGCGCGCAGCGCCGCGTAGAGGGCGGTCACGGCCGCCACGCCCTTGGGCGCGTGGATGCCGACGCGGTCGCCGGGGCGCACGCCGTGCGCGGCGAGTCGGGCCGCCACCTCGTCGACCCGTCCGTCGAGTTCGGCGTAGCTCAGCACCCGCCCGTCGGCGGCGAGGGCGGGGCGGTCCGGGTGCCGGCGGGCGGCGGCGGCCAGCGGCTGGTCCAAGCGGTCCGCGACGTCGGGCAGGCCGGGATCACCAGGGGTGCCGCGGTCGCCGGCGGCGTCGGAGGCGTCGGGGCGCGACGACGGCCCCGGCGAGGGGCCGGTCACGGGCGCGCGCTCCGGGCGTCGCCCGCGGGGGCGTCGAGTCCGGTCAGGAAGTCGACCAGCGCGGCGCGGGACTCCAGCCGGGCGCTGTGCAGCAGCAGATGGTCGCCGTCGGGGAGGTCCACCCGGCGCACCGGGCCGGCCAGCCCGCGCTCGATCGCCGCGACCTGGGCGGGGGTCGCGAACTCGTCGGCGGTGCCGCCCATCACCAGCGTGGGCGCGGTGACCCGGGGCAGCCGGTCCTCGATGCTCCAGCCGCGGAAGGTCGGCGACAGCCAGACGTCGCTCCAGCCGTGGAGCGCCGCGTCGGGGTCCTCGTGGAACATCGCGACCTTCCGCCGCAGCAGGACCGCATCGCCGTCGGCCCCCGGCGCCCGCGCGGCGCCCGACGCGTACGCCGCCGCCCCCGACTCGTACGCCTCGCGCACCGCGCGGATGGCGTGGAGCGTGCGGTCCTCCACGAAGACCAGCGGTCCCAGCAGCGCCAGCGCGGTGACCGGGCGGCGGCCCCGGGCGGCGTGCAGCAGCGCGATGGCGGCGCCGTCGCTGTGGCCGACCAGGACCGGGGCGCGCACCCCCAGCCGGTCCAGCACCTCGGGCAGCACCTCGCACGCCTCGCGGTCCATGTAGTCGGCGGGGCGGGGCAGTTCGGTCGGCGCCGAGCGGCCGTAGCCGTGTCGGGTGTAGACCAGCGTCGGCCGTCCGGTGGCCTCGGCGACCGCGTACGGGAAGCGACGCCAGGTGGAGACGCAGCCCAGGCCGTGGTGGAGGTAGACCAGCGGGGCGAGATCCGAACGGCCGTCGATCCACACGTATTCGAGCGCCCCGTGGGTGGTGTGGAGCACAGGCATCGCGGTATCAGCCCAGCGTCAGATGGCGGAGGGTAACGAGGGGTCGGCCGCTGGCGGCGGCGGTGTCGCCGGCGGGGGCGCGGACGGCCACGGCGGCATGGTAGCCGGGCGGCGCCGCCACGTCGACGAGCGCCCAGCCCGCCGGGACCGGGGAGCCCGCGGGCGCCAACCCCTCGGCGAGGCCGACGTGATGGGTGCGGATGCCGCCGGGCAGCCCGGTGCCGATGCCCTTCAGATACGCCTCCTTCCGCACCCAGCAGCTCAGGAACGCCTCGTCGCGCAGCGACTCGGGCAGCGCCGCGATCGCGGCCCGCTCGTCCGGGTGCAGCGCGCGGGTGAGGTCCACCCCGCTGCGGCGCGCCCGCGCGGACTCGATGTCGGCGCCCACGACGCTCCGCGCCACCGCGACCATGGCGGCGTCCTCGGAGTGCGACAGCGAGAAGTGGAGACCGGTGTGCTCCGCCAACGCCGGGCGCCCGTGCGGCTTCTCGCAGTCCGGCATGCCGCAGGTCTCGCGGGTCAGGGCGACCGCGGCCGGGTCCACGCCCAGATAGCCGCCGAGGAGTACCCGCAGCCCGACGTGGGAGGTGACATAGCGCTCGCGCAGCCCCGTGTCCTTGAACCGCGCCGCGCGCCGGGCCTCTTCGGCGTCCAGCATCCCGTCCGCCACCGCCGCCGGAGCGACGTTGGCCGACAACGACAGCAGCCAGACGGCGACATGGCCGGGGCCGGGAAGGTCCCCGGGGCCTGGCGGCGGGGCCGTGGGCCCCCAGGGTTCGACGGACGCGGTGGCGGCCCGGGGCGTGTCGCCCGCCCCCGCCGCACGCGCCGGATATGCCGTGCCGGCCGTGCTGTTGAGCATGATCCCCGCTACCCCCGCGTCCCTGCGTCACGCGACCGCCGTGCGCTCACGCACCTGTTCGCGCCCCCATCGGGTGAGCCTAGAACGCGCCGGGGGTGATCTTCGAGCGGTTGCGACGACAGGAACCTGACGCGGACGTGGACCGGTGCCGGGACGGCGGCGGTACGCGGGCCAGTTGTTGCCAGCCGCGGCGAAACCTGGCGCACGGCCGCGATGTGTGCTGCGCTTTCAGCGTGCTCCTGAACTGGCTCGAAGATCCGTCACCGACCCGGGGAATCCGTTTCGCCGCCCCCGGCCAGGGCTGGGTGTTCCGCTCCTACGCGGACCTTGCCGCCGAATCGCTGGCCGTCGCGGCCGCCCTGCGCGACCACCTCGGCCCGCCGCCCGCGGCCGGGGTGGTGAACCTGCTGACCGCGGACCCGCGGCGGTTCGTCACCGGCTTCTTCGGCGTGCTGCTCGCCGGGTGTACCCCGTCGCCGATCGCCCCGGCCACCGCCTTCCGGGACCGCTCCGGGTACCCGGACCATGTGACCGGCATCCTGCGCACGGCCCGGCCGGTCGCGGTGCTGACGGACGAGAAGGCGTACGCCACCGCCGCGGCCGCCGCCACCGCCGCCGGGCTCGCCGGCCGGGTCCTGACCCACCCGGTGGGCGACGCGGGCGCGGCGCCGGAGCCCGCGCGGGGCACCGGCGGGCCGGTCGCCCCCGCGGCGCACCCCGTCGCCCCGCCGCGGGACGCGCTGCTCCAGTTCACCTCCGGCTCCAGCGGCGACCCCAAGGGCGTCCGGGTCTCCTGGGAGAACCTCCGGGCCAATGTGGCGGCCATCAGACGCTGGCTGGACTGGAACGACCAGGACGCCTTCGCCAGCTGGCTGCCGCTCCACCACGACATGGGCCTGATCGGCGCGATGATCACCCCGGTGGTCTCCGGGACCGACCTGTGGCTGATGACCCCGGAGCAGTTCCTCCGCTCGCCGCGCCGCTGGCTGGAGTGCTTCGGCGCGCACGGCGCCACCCTCACCACCGCCCCCGGCTTCGGCTACGGCTACGCCGCGCGGCGCGTCACCCCGGAGGAGATCGCCGACCTCGACTTCGGCGGCTGGCGGGTGGCGATCCTCGGCGCCGAGCGCATCGACCCGGCCGCGGCCGCCGACTTCACCGCGCTCACCGCCCCGCGCGGCTTCCGGCACACCAGTCTGGTCCCGGCCTACGGGCTGGCCGAGGCGACCCTCGCCGCGACCGGCACCACCCCCGGCACTCCCGCGCCGCTGATCGACGTCGGCCCCCGGCCGCCGCGCGTGGGCGACCCGGTCGAGGTGCTCGGGCGCGGGGTCCTGGGCGTGGACCGGGCCGGTGGCGCCGGCTGGCTCACCGGCTGCGGGGCGCCGGTGCCCGGGCTCACGGTCCGCGTCGTCGACGAGGACGGCGTGGCCCTCCCGGACGGCCGCTTCGGCGAGATCGAGCTGCGCGGCGACTCCGTGGCGCGCGGGCACGTCACCGTGGACGGGCGGCCCCCGGCCGCTCCGGGCGCCACCGCCTTCGTACCGGACCCGGTCGACGGCGCCCCCGACGTGCTGCGCACCGGCGACTGCGGGCTGCTGCTGGACGGGCAGCTGTACGTCCTGGGCCGCATCGGGGACAGCCTCAAGGTGCGCGGCCGCAGCCTGTACGCCGAGGACCTGGAGGCGGAGCTGGCGTCCGCCTTCGGCCCCCGGGCGGGCCGCTGCACCGCCGTCCTCGGCGCCGCCTCCGGCCAGGACCTCGCCCTGGTGCTCCTGGAGGGGCCGCCGGCGGACGCCGCCGACGACCCCGACCTGGTGCGGGAGGTGCTGGCCAAGGTGCGGGCCGTGACCTCCGAGCGGGTCCGCACGGTGGTGCTCCGCGGCGGCCGCGGCAGCGTCCCGCGCACCTCCAGCGGCAAGCCCCGCCGCCGCGCGGTGTGGGACCGCCTGGTCAACAGCGCGGGCGGGTCCGACGACTGGGAGCTGATCGGCGACTCGGGCCCGCCCGGCGAGGACGGGACCCCGGGCCGACCCTGGGTACGACAGCGGGGCGACGCCGCCCGCGCGGAGGCGTCGCGCGCCGACGCCCCCGTTCCGGCCGCCCGCGCGGGGCACACGGAGGCGCCCGGCGCGGACCGGGCGGGAGCGCGCCGTACCGAGCGGGGAGAAGCACCCCGGACCGAGCGTGTGGAGGCGCCCCGCGCGGAGCGTGCGGACCGGCCGGGTGGGGAGCCTCTCGACGAGTCGGAGGAACCCGCCGGGCGGCGTCCCGCGCGGCTGCCCACCTCCCGCGAGCTCTACGACCGCTGGGAGCGGCAGCAGTGGAGCGTGCGGGAGGTCGCGGTGGAGCGGGACGCCGAGACCTGGGGCGGGCTGCGGCCCTTCGCCCGCCAGGAGCTGCTCTCCGCGCTGGCCGAGCTCGAGGTCGGCGAGGTGTGTGTGACCCAGACGCTCAGCTCGCTGGTCGACGGGGCGCCCACCGAGGACGACCGGATCTACCTGTGCACCCAACTCGCCGACGAGGGGCGCCATGTGCGCTTCTTCCAGGACTACCTGGAGCGCGCGGCCGGCGTGGACCTGGCCGCGCCCGCCGACGGTGGGGCCCTGGAGCTGGCGGCGGCGTACGGCCGGCTCTTCGAACCGGAGCTGCGCCGGGCCACCGCCGCCGCTCGGGACGCGGCGGACGGCGGACACGACGCCTGGTACCGGGCGTTGACGTACTACCACCTGATCACGGAGGGGGTGCTGGCCACCACCACGCTGCGCACCACCCGCGCCCTCGCGCGGCGCTTCGGTCTGCACGCCCTGGACGAGGGGCTGACCCATGTGACCCGGGACGAGTCCCGGCACGTCGCCTTCGGGCTGGCCGCCGCCCGCGCGGGGGTGCGCGGGGGCTACCGGGACGCCGTCGCGCAGAGCTACCTCAGCGGGGTGGAGCTGGCCGCGCGGGTCATGGTCGCCCCCGACCGCCGGGCCGTGTCCCCCCGCCTGCGGCCGGCCCTCGTCACCCGCGCGGAACAGCTGACCGGCCACTGGGAGGTGGCCCGCGACCGGATGCTGCGACAGCTGGGCCAGATCGGCCTCGGCGAGCTGCGGGGGACGGCCGGGCGGAGCTGGGACGGCGGCCGGGAGCGGGCGCTGGACGAGTACCGCGAGCGGTGGGGGGTGGACCACCCGGTGCGGCTGGCCGGGGCCGGCGCGGCCGGAGGCGGCGCGGCCGGAGGCGGGTCGGCGCGCGAGGCCACCGTCCCCGTGCCCTCCTCCGCCGGCGCGGGCGCCCCGGGGCCGTCCGAGGAGACCCCCGCCGGTCGCGGCCCGTCCGCCTGAGCGGCGACTGAGGGGCGTCGGAATTCGGCCATGCCGCCGGTCCCCGGCGAACCGCGCGCGCCGACCGACCGTCTTCATCCAATGACCGTCACGAGCCGTCGACCACGGGCGGTACGAAGTACCGCACGCGGCGGGGAACTCTTGTTAAGGAGCGCAACGCATGGGAGCCGCTGAGGCGCTCGACGCCAGGATCCGGGAGATCATCGGCGAGATGTGTCCGCTGGGGGCGCGCACCGTACGGGACAGCGACCGCCTGTCCGACGACCTGGGGTACGACTCGGTCGCCTTCCTGGAGCTCGCGCTCGCCCTGGAGGCCGAGTTCGAGCTGGAGGCCATCGACGAGGACGAGGCGGGCGAACTCGCCACCGTCGCCGACATCGAGACCCTGGTGCGCCGGCTCTGCGGCGTGGCCGCGGAATAGGCGGGCGCGGTGGGGGAGTCGATGGTCCGCGAGGAGGAGGGGCGGCTGCACGGCCGGTACCGACTCGTCGACGCGGAGGTGGAGGTGTGGACGGCGCCGGTGCCCCGCCGGCTGACCGACGCGGCGCTGGCGTGTCTGTCGGCCGCGGAGCACGCACGGGCGCTGTCCTTCGGCGAGCCGTTGCGGCGCCATGAGTTCGTGGCCGGCCGGGCGCTCGCCCGTCGGGTGCTCGCCGCCCGACTCGGGGTGCGCCCGGCGGAGGTGGCGCTGGCCGAGGATCCGGCCGGTCGGCCCTATCTGGCCACCGACCGCCGGCTGGCCACCCTGCGCCGCACCGAGGCCCGGGTGGGCGACTTCAACCTCTCCCACTCCGACGGACTGGTGGTGTTGGCGGTGACCGGCAGCGCGCACACCCGGGTCGGGGTGGACGTGGAGCGGCTGCACCCGCGCCCCTGCGCCGACCGGTTGGCGGCCCGCTACTTCTCCACCGAGGAGCGGCGCCGGCTGGCCCGCTGCGCGGGACACGAGGAGCGCGGGCTCGGCGAGTGGTACCGCATCTGGACCCGCCGCGAGGCGCTGGCCAAGGCCCGCGGGGCCGGGGCCCGGGGCATGCGGTGGCCGCCGCCCGCCCCCGGGCGACACGGCGCGCGCATGCTCACCCCCGCCGTGGGCTACGCCGCCTGCCTGGCCGTGCTCCGCACCCCACCGTCCGCCTCACTCCGTCAGGAACCGCGCATGAACACCGTGGAAGACCTCTGCACGCTCATCGAGTCGTGCATCGCCTGGGAGGCGGACGAGACGCCTCAGCCGATCACGCCGGACACCGCGCTGCTGGCCACCGGGTTGCTGGACTCCATGGCGATCATGAAAATAGTCGCCGCCGTGGAGGCGGCCACCGGCGTGCCCTTCCCCGAGACCCGCATCGTCGCCGCCAGCTTCACCTCCCCGCGTGCCCTCTGGGAGGCCGTGGAGGACGTCCTCGCCGACGTCGAGGCCGACGCCGCCGCCAGTGGAGACGCGCGTGGCGCTCTTCAGTGAACACCCGGCCCTGGAGGCCCGGGTCGCCTCCTACGCGGCCGCCGCGCGGTCCGCGCTCCGCGCGGGACGCGACGAGCGGGGGGCGGGCGGGCCGGACTCCGGGGAACAGGGCCCCGGCGCGCACGAGATACGCGCCCGCTGGCGCCGGATGGCGGCGCTGGGCGTGCTGCCGCCGCTGACCCCGCCGGAACCCGGGAGGTCCGCCCCGCCCCCGGGGGAACCCGCCCCACCCCCGACGGAGGTCGACCCGGGCCGGCCGGACGGCCCCGCTCCGGGGGCCGCCGCGCCCTACGGGGAGGTCGCCGGCACCCTCGCCGCCCTTGAGGGCCTGGGCCTGGCCGGGGTGGACATCGGGCTGTGCTACGCCCTGACCTCGCAGGCGTTCGGGATGCAGTTCCCGCTGCGGCCGTGGCTCACCGCGGAGCAGCGGGCCGGGCTGGCGGGGGCGGCCGACGGCGACCGGCTGCTGTGCCACGCGCTGACCGAGGCGGGCGGCGGCAGCGACCCGTTGTCGATGACCACGCGGGCCGAGCGCCGGCCGGACGGCTCGTACGTGCTGCGCGGCGAGAAGCGGTTCGTGACGGCGGCGCCGGTCGCCGACACCGCCCTGGTCTTCGCCCGCACCGGCGAGGGCCGCTCGCCCTTCGCCCTGTCCGCCTTCCTGGTCGACACCGCCGCCCCCGGTGTCGTGCGCGGCGCGGCGGTGCACAAGACCGCGCTGACCGGGGTGCCCATGGGCGGGCTGCGGCTGGACGGGGTGCGGGTGGCCACCGAGGCCCGGGTGGGCGAGGAGGGCGCGGGTCTCGCGGTGCTCACCGCCACCACCACCTGGGAGCGGGCGCTGCTCCTCGGCCACGCCCTGGGCCCCATGCGCCGCACCCTGGACCGCACCCTGGAGTGGGCCAAGTCGCGCGAACACTTCGGCCGTCGGATGGCGGCCAGCCACCTGGTGGCGGGCCGGATCTGCGAGATGGCGCTGGCGCTGTACCGCTCGCGGAAGCTGCTCTACGGGGTCGCCGCCCGGCTGGACGCCGGGGTGTCCGTGCGGCAGGTCGCCGACGAGGCGGCGCTGATCAAGATCTCGGTCACCGAGGACCACCAGGCGTTCGCCCGACACGCGGCCCAGCTCGGCGGGGTGCGGGCGTTCCTGCGCGACGACGAGCTGGCGGTGGACCTGGCGGGGCCGATGGCCGGCAGCAGCTACGCCGGCCCCAACGACCTGCTCCGGATCACCGTGGCGCGCCAGCTCGGCCTGCCGGTGCCGAGCTGATGCGGGGAGACCGGGGGTCGATGGGGGCGACCGTACTGCCGCAGACGCTGGCGGACATCCTGGAGCTGACCGCCGCGGTCGGCGACCGGCTCGCCGCGCGGGCGGCCGCGGTGGACGCCGGCACCGAGCCCAGCGAGCCCGGATACCGGGAGCTGCGGGAGGCCGGGCTGCCGGCGCTGCTGGTGCCCCGCGCGGCCGGCGGCGCCGGACTGGACTTCGCGGGCTACACCAGGGTGCTGGAGACGCTGGCCGCGCGGGACGCCGCCACCGCGCTCGGCTTCAACATGCACAACGTCGCCATCGGCGCCCTCTGCGAGTCGGCCGGCACCCCGCTGCCGGCCGCCGCCGAGGAGTTCCGGCGCTGGGTGTTCACGGAGGTGACGGAGGGCCGCGCGCTGTTCGCCTCGGCGGTCTCCGAACCCGGCACCGGCGCCAAGCTGCGCGCCCTGCGCACCACCTACCGCGCGGAGGGCGACGGCTACGTCCTGGACGGCACCAAGTCCTTCGTCTCGCTGTCGGGCCTGGCCGACTACTTCGTGGTCGCCGCGGCCGCGCGGGAGGGGGCGGACGAGGTCTCGCACTTCGTGGTCGCCGCCGACGACCCCGGGGTGCGCTTCGGGGAGCTGTGGGACGGCGCGGCGATGAACGGGACCCGCACCGGCGGCCTGGTCCTGGACGGCGTGCGGCTGCCGCGCTCCCGGCTCTTCCTCGGCGTGGAGGGCATGTCGCTGTACAAGCTGGTGCGTGAGCCGCACTGGATGGTGGCCGGCTACACCGGGGTGTACCTGGGGATCGCGCAGGCGCTGTTCGACCACGTCGTCGACTTCGTGCGCGGCAGCGCGCGGCACCGGGACTCGCCGGTGGTCCGCCACGAGGTGGGGCGGCTCTCCGCGGAGCTGCGGGCCGCCCGCGCGCTGGTCTACGCGGCGGGCGAGCTGGTCGTCGCGCGGCGTGGCTCGACCGAGGCGAACGCGGCCGTGCACGCCGCCAAGTACACGGTCGGCGAGCTGGCTCCGCGGCTGGCGCTGGCCGCGGTGCGGATCTGCGGCGCCTCGGCGCTGGGGCGGGCGCGGCCGGTGGAGCGGCTGCTGCGCGAGTCGAGCTTCGCGCTGGTGATGCCCGCCAAGCCGGACGAGTGCCTGGAGTACCTCGGCAAGGCGGCGCTGGGGGTCAACCTGCGCGACGTCGACTCCCTCGACTGGTGACGGTCGTCGGCGAAACACGGCGAGCCCGGCGGGGAACGACAGGCCGAGCACGAGGCACGAGGACCGGACCCGGCGAACACCGAACACCAAGCACCGAGAAACGCGGGAAACCGAGAGATCGAGAGATCGAGGACGAGGGAGAGGATCGATGCACCCGGACACGGTGGACGCGGTGGTGATCGGCGCCGGGCCCGCGGGTTCCGTCGCCGCCATGGTGCTGGCCGGGGCCGGCCGTTCGGTGCTGCTGCTGGAGCGCCGCACGCTGCCCCGCTTCCACATCGGCGAGTCCCTGCTGCCGTACAACATGGCGCTGTTCGAGCAGTTGGGCATCGCCGACCACCTGGCGGCGCAGGGGTACGTCGACAAGCACGGGGCGGAGTTCTGCGGGGGCTCCCTCGGCCGGTTCGGCCGGCTGTCCTTCACCGCCCAGGGGCCCGGCCGCCACCACGCGACGTACCAGGTGGAGCGGGCGAGCTTCGACCACACGCTGGCCCGGATCGCCCGCGAACGCGGCGCCACGCTGGTGGAGGAGGCCACGGTCGGGGAGCTGCTCCGCGAGGGCGAGCGGGTGACCGGGGTGAGCTACCGGCACGCCGGCCGCACCCACACCGTCCGCGCCCCGTACGTCATCGACTGCGGCGGCCGCGCCAGCAGGATCGCCCAGACCTTCCGGTTGCGCCGCCCGCTGCCCGAGCGCCGCATGGTCGCCGTCTTCCGCCACTTCACCGGCGTGCGGGAGGAGCACAACCCCGGACACGAGGGCGACATCCAGATCGGCAACCACAAGGAGGGCTGGCTGTGGGCCATCCCGATCCACCGGGACACGCTCAGCGTGGGTGCCGTGATGCCGCGCGAGGTCTTCGCCTCCGGCACCCCCGAGGAGCTCTACGACCGCCACCTGGCGCGCGTCGCCCGCATCGCGCGGCGCGTCACCGGGGCCGAGCCGGGACCCGAGCTGCGCGTGGAGACGGACTACAACTACTACGCGGACACGGTCGCCGGGCCCGGCTGGTTCCTGGCCGGTGACGCCGCCGCCTTCTTCGACCCGATCTTCTCGGCCGGCGCGTTCCTCGCCATGACCACCGCCAAGGCCGCCGCCGAGGCGGTGCACCGGCTCCTGGACGCCCCGGAGGAGGCCGCACCCGCTCGGGAGGCGTACGCGTCCTTCTACAAGACCGGTTACGACATGTACGCCCGGCTCATCCACGCCTACTACGACCACACCTACAGCCTGCGCTCCTTCCTGAAATCCATGGGAATGGAGATAGAAGGCGCGGTCATCGACAACAAGTGGTTCGTACGGCTCGTCAGTGGGGATTTCTGGACCGATGACAATCCGTTGAACGAGCTGCTGCGCGGGGAATCCCGATGGGACACGTTCGCTCCCTTCGAACGCGTCCGGAAGTGCCCGTTCTACAGCGGTTGAGTGTCACGTCTGGTCACGACGTCGAAGTAGCCTTTATCAACACGGGGGTTGGTAGCACATGGACAGTCACCTGGTCGTCACGCTGCTCCTGGATCTGGCGTTAATCGTCGTGCTGGCGCGCGTCTTCGGCGCGGCGGCGCGACGGCTGAAACAACCGGCGGTGATCGGCGAGGTGTTCGCCGGCATCCTGGTCGGCCCCACCCTCTTCGACGGCTGGATAGCCGACAACCTGTTCCCCGCCGAGGCGCGGCCCTTCCTCTCGGCCCTGGCGCAGGTCGGCGTCGCGGTCTTCATGTTCGTCGTCGGCCTGGAGGTCGACCGCACCCTGCTGCGCAACCGCGGCCGGATCGCCGCCAGCGTCTCCCTCACCTCGATCGCGCTGCCGTTCTCGCTCGGCCTGCTGCTGGCGCTGTACCTGGTCGACCGCCACCAGAGCCCGGACGACCTGGGCTTCGTGCTGTTCATGGGCGCGGCCATGTCGATCACGGCGTTCCCGGTGCTGGCCCGCATCCTCACCGACCGCGATCTGCACCGCACCGCCCTCGGCGGCCTCGCGCTGGCCTGCGCGACCATCGACGACGTGCTGGCCTGGTCGCTGCTGGCGGTCGTGGTCACGGTGATCGGCACCGACACCGAGCAGTGGCGCATCCTGCTGGTGCTGCCCTACGTCGCGGCCATGGTCACCGTCGTGCCGCCGCTGCTGCGCCGGCTGATGGCGCGCGGAAAGCCGGGGACGGGCGAGGAGCACGCCCGGGCCCGGGTGCTGGCGGTGGCGCTGGCGGGCCTGCTGGCGTCCGCCGCGGCGACCGAGTGGATGGGTCTGCACTTCATCTTCGGCGCGTTCCTCTTCGGCGCCGTCATCCCGCGCGACAGCTTCGAGTGGGCGCACCGAGCCGTGGTGGAGGGGCTCGGTCAGATCAGCACCGTCCTGCTGCTGCCGGTCTTCTTCGTCGTCGCCGGGCTCAAGGTCGACCTGTCCGGCCTGGACGCCGGTCGACTCGGCGAGCTGGCGCTGATCCTGCTGGTGGCCATCGGCGGCAAGTTCTGGGGCGCCTATCTGGCGGCGCGGGCCCATGGGCTGGGCCAGCGGCAGTCCGCGGCGCTCGGCGCCCTGATGAACACCCGCGGCCTCACCGAGCTGATCATCCTCAGTGTGGGGCTCCAACTGGGCGTGCTGGACCAGAGCCTGTACTCGCTGATGGTGGTCATGGCCGTGGTCACCACCGCCATGGCCGGCCCGCTGCTCCAGGCCATCTACCCGGACCGGCTGGTGCAGCGGGAGCTGGACGTGCGGACCCGGCCCGGCCGGCGCGAGCGGCGCGAGGCCCGGACGGAGCGCGCCGCGCGGTAGCGCGCCGTTCACGGGCCGGGGTGAGCCGGTCGTGCGGGGCGGGCGACGGCCGGGCGGGCAGGTGACGTAGGCCACGATCTCGCCGCGGCGGATACGCGTGCTGTGACGGCACGACTACGATCACGCACGACCGCGCTCAACTCTCTGGGGGCTCAAGGACATGGCGAAACCGGGGGTTCGGACAACGCTGGCGTCGATGGCGGCGCTCCCGGCGGCACCGCTGTACGGCGCCGCCCTCTCGTACCTCGTCTACCACCCGCCCCGTCGGCCCCACCACAAGAAGCCGGCCGACCTGGGTCTGACCAGCTCCGACGTGGTGGTGCCGCTCAACGGCGACACGGGCCGGGGCATCCATGTGTGGCTCTGCCCCGGCGATCCGGGCCGGGTGGTGGTGATGGGCCACGGCTTGGGGCTGAGCAAGTCGGCCAGCCTCGCCCAGGCCAAGCTGCTCAACGACGCCGGCTACACCGTCGCCCTCTTCGACCACCGCAACCACGGCAAGAGCGGCGCCGACCGCGCGTGCTGGTCGATGAGCGACCGGCACACCGCGGACGTCGTGGCGGTCGTGCGACACATGCGCGCCCGCCCGGAGCACGCCACCGCGCGGATCGCCGTCTACGGCTTCTCCATCTCCACCTTCCCCTCGCTGTACATGCTGCGGAAGGCGGACGAGTGCCCCGTCGACGCGGTGGTCTTCGACAGTGGCCCGGCGGTCGACCTGCGCCCGCTGTTCCGCAACTTCATCGCGGCCGGCGGGCTTCCGGTGCCCCGCCCGCTGCGGACCGGCTCCGCCGGGCGGACGCTGGAGAAGGTGTTCTCCTCCGTCGCCACGGCCATGCTGCGGGTGCAGTGGCCCCCGCCGGTGACCGGTGCGTACGAGAGCACCCCCATGCTGTTCCTGACCGGCGAGCGGGACTCCATCATCCCGGCGCCCGCGGTGCGCGGTCTCGCCGAGCGCTTCCCCCGCGCGGAGGTCCACGAGCTGCCCGACACCGAGCATCTGCTGGGGATCAAGACACATCCGAAGGTCTACGCCGAGACGGTGCTGGACTTCCTCCAGCGCACCCTCAAGGGCTGAGACCGGACACGCTTGGGCTCCCCCGCCCCCGTTACGCGGGGGAGACCAAGACCGTGCCCAGGGAGCCCGCTGCGCCGGCGAGCCCCATGGAATTGATGGCTCCATCCTGCGCCACCCACGCCCCCAGCCGAAGAACTCTGTCACCAACCTGCCAATTCCCCCCCGCCTGGGCCCCACGGCGGGGGCCAGCCCCCGTTCCCGCCGCGACGGCGCGTCACCACGACGCCGCAGCCCGGCGGTGCCGTTCCGGGCTTCGCCCGGGGTACCTGGCGGGGCGAGCCCCCGTTCCCGCCGCGATGGCGCGTCACCACGACGCCGCAGCCCGGCGGTGCCGTTCCGGGCTTCGCCCGTCGCGGCGGCCAGCCCGTACGGTCGGCCCGGCGGTGCCGCCCCGCACAAGGCCGATGCCGGCTCGGCACCGCCGGGCTCGCACGTTTCACGTCTCGCCGTCGCGGCGGAAAGGAGTACCCCGCTTCGGTATTCGGCCCGGATGGCGCGGGTCGGCGGGGCCGGGGCGGGTCAAGCTCTCGCGGGGGACGCGAGGGGTACACGGCGGGGGCCAGCCCCTGTTCCCGCCGCGACGGCGCGTCACCACGACGCCGGAGCCCGGCGGTGCCGTTCCGGGC
>NZ_NISY01000003.1 GCF_007595705.1 Streptomyces sp. SAJ15
CGGATTTCCCTGGAAGCTCATAATCGAGCTTTTCGGTTCGAATTTCGGCATGCCGAAGTCGTTCCCGATCAGGGGCCGTGCAGTGGTGATTTGCCGCCGGTGCGGCTCGAAGCGCTGCCCCGTCGTCCCCGTGGGACTCCGTGACAACTCGGAGAACACTACATGACACCCCGAGCGGCTTCAAACCTGTGGCCGAGGGAGCGTCGGGCGCGTATGGTCGCTCGCATGCGAACGCGTGCGCTGACCCGACGTTGGTGGGCCGCCTGACCGGCGGCCGCAGACGCGCATGCACGAACACGGCCGCCGCCTCGGCGGCCGTTCGCATCTCCGCAGCCCCGCGGGGCCGGCCGATCCGGAGCGGCGGCCCCGATACAGGGGATGAGGAACACCGCGATGGCAGAGCTGGCGGGACGGCCGGGACGACGCATCTTCAGCGGGATCAAGCCCAGCGGACATCTGACGCTGGGGAACTATCTGGGGGCCATGCGCCGCTGGGTGGAAGAGGAGCAGCACCGCGCGGACGCGCTGTTCTGCGTGGTGGACCTGCACGCGCTCACCGTGGAGCACGACCCCGCGCGGGTGCGGCGCCTCACCCGGCAGACCGCGACGCTGCTGCTGGCGGCCGGGCTCGACCCGGAGCTGTGCACCGTCTTCGTCCAGAGCCATGTGGACGAGCACGCACGGCTGTCGTATCTGATGGAGTGCACCGCGACCGACGGCGAGATGCGGCGCATGATCCAGTACAAGGAGAAGGCCGCGCGGGAGACCGCGCGGGGTCGCAGCGTACGGCTGTCGCTGCTCACCTATCCGGCGCTGATGGCGGCGGACATCCTGGCGTACGGGACGGACGAGGTGCCCGTGGGCGACGACCAGACGCAGCACGTCGAGCTCTGCCGTGATCTGGCGCTGCGCTTCAACCAGCGGTACGGGCCGGTCTTCCGGGTCCCTCGGGCCTCCTACCCGCAGGTGGCCGCCCGTGTCATGGATCTGCGGGACCCCACGGCGAAGATGGGCAAGTCGCACGCCGAGACCAGTGGGATCGTCTATCTGCTGGACGAGCCGGACGCGGTACGCCGGAAGGTGATGCGGGCGGTCACGGACAGCGGGGCCGAGGGCGGGATGGAGTACGACCCGCAGGAGCGGCCGGGGGTGGCGAACCTGCTGGACGTGCTGGCCGCGTGCACCGGGGGCAAGCCCCAGGAGCTGTCCGAGGAGTACACCTCGTACGGCGCCCTGAAGAAGGACACCGCCGAGGCCGTGGTGGAGCTGCTGCGGCCGCTGCGGCGACGGCACGCGGAGCTGTGCGCCGATCCCTCCTCTATGGAGGGGGTGCTGCGGGAGGGGGCGGAGCGGGCCCGGGCGCTGGCGCGGCCGCGCGTGGACGCCGCCTACGCGGCGGTCGGGCTGCTGCCGCCCGGATGACCCGCCGCGGGCTCGGGCGGCGCGGTCCGCGTGCCGCCCGAGCGGCCGTGGGCCCCGGCGGTCGGCCGGCTGCTGGAGAAGGCGGCGCGGTAGTCGCGCGGGCTGGTGGCGAGTCGGCTGGCGAAGTGCTGCCGCATGGTGATCTCGCTGCCGAAGCCCGCGCGGCGGGCCACCTCGGGGATGGGCAGGTCGGTGCGTTCCAGCAGCTTCTGGGCCGCCGCCAGCCGCTGCTCCAGCAGCCAGCGCAGCGGGGTGGTGCCGGTGGTGGCGGCGAAGTGGCGGGCGAAGGAGCGCGGGGACATCCCGGCCCAGCGGGCCAGCTCCGCCACGGTGAGCGGTTCGTGGAGGTGTCGCAGGGCGCGCTCTCGTACGGACGCCAGCGCGTCGTCGTCCCGGTCGACGGCCGGGGTGGGGCGCTCGATGAACTGTGCCTGGCCGCCGGCGCGGAAGGGCGCGGTGACCATCGAGCGGGCGATCGCGGCGGCGGCCTCCGCGCCGTGGGCCGTGCGCACCAGGTGCAGACAGAGGTCGATGCCGGCGGCCGTGCCGGCCGAGGTCCAGATGTTGTCGTCCTCGATGAACAGCGCGTCGGGCTCGACGGTGATCTCGGGGTGGCGCTCGCGCAGCAGGTCGGTGAAGCGCCAGTGGGTGATCGCGCGGCGCCCGTCGAGCAGCCCGGCCTGGGCGAGGGTGAAGGCGCCGCCGCAGAGCGCGGCCACCGGGATGCCGGCGGCATGGGCGCGGCGCAGGGCCTCCAGCACGGGGGCCGGGGCCGGGGTGATGCGGTCGTCGAGGCCGGGGACGACGACGAGGTCCGCGCGGAGCATCCAGTCGAGGGTGCGGTCGGGGGTGAGGGTGAGCCCGCCGGGGATGGCCACGGGGGTGTGGTCGACGGCGCACCGGCGCAGCTCGAAGGGCGGGACGCCCCGGTCGGTGCGGTCGACGCCCCAGACCTCGGTGATGACGGAGACGTCGAAGGCGCGGATGCCGGGGATGGCGACCAGGGCGATGCGCTGCGGTCGCGTCCGCGGCCGGGGGTCCGGCTGCTGCATGTCGGCCATGCTGTCAGAACGGCTGGCAGAAATCCATCGATGCCCGGCGTTGCCGCCACTGTGCGGGGCGCCCACGGCCCGGCAGGCTCAGGGGCATGGATATCGCACAGAACGCAGCACTGGTGGTCATCGACGTACAGAAGGGCTTCGACGACCCCGTGCACTGGGGGCCGCGGGACAACCCGGCCGCCGAGGAGAACATCGCGGCCCTGATCGACGCCTGGCAGTCGACCGGCCGGCCGGTCGTCTTCGTCCGGCACGACTCGCCCAAGCCGAACTCGCCGCTGCGGCCGGGGCAGGAGGGCAACGACCTCAAGGACGTCGTGGCCTCCCGGCGCGGGAAGGGGAGCGGGCCGGAGGTCCTCATCACCAAGACCGTGAACTCGGCCTTCTACGGCACGCCGGACCTGAAGGAGTGGCTGGACGCGGTGGCCCACGGCGACGCCGCCGAGGGCCAGGGTCGGCAGCTCGTGGTGACCGGCATCCAGACCAACCTGTGCTGCGAGACGACGGCCCGCATGGGCGGCAACCTGGGCTACGAGGTGTTCTTCGCGCTGGACGCCACCCACACCTTCGACCTCGAGGGTCCCGAGGGCTGGAAGCTGACGGCCCAGGAGCTGGCGCGGGCCACCGCGGTGTCGCTGCACGGCGGCGGGTTCGCGAAGGTGGTGACGACCGAGGAGCTCGTCGCCGCGGCGAGCAGCTAGGTCCGCCGCGCTCAGCCGTTGCCCGTGGCCAGCTCCTGGCTGCGGTCGCGGGCCGCCTCCAGGGCCGCGATCAGGGCGGCGCGCACCCCGTGGCGCTCCAGTTCGCGGATGGCGCTGATGGTGGTGCCGGCCGGGGAGGTGACCGCCTCTCGGAGCTTGACCGGGTGCTCGCCGCTGTCGCGGAGCATCACGGCGGCGCCGATCGCGGCCTGCACGATCAGATCGTGGGCCTTGTCGCGGGGCAGCCCGAGGAGGATGCCCGCGTCGGTCATCGCCTCGACCAGGAAGTAGAAGTAGGCGGGGCCGGAGCCGGAAAGGGCGGTGGCGGCGTCCTGCTGGGACTCCGGCACCCGCAGCGTCTTGCCGACACCGCCGAAGATCTCCTCGGCATGGGCGAGGTGCTCCGCGGTGGCGTGACTCCCCGGCGAGATGACCGACATGGCCTCGTCCACCAGGGCGGGGGTGTTGGTCATGACGCGGACCACCGGGGTGCCCGCGGCGAGCCGCGCTTCGAGGAAGGCGGTGGGGATGCCGGCCGCGCCGCTGACGACCAGCCGGTCGGCCGGGACGTGCGGGGCCAGCTCGTCCAGCAGCGCGGCCATGTCCTGCGGCTTCACGGTGAGGATGAGGGTGTCGGCGGTCTTGGCCGCCTCGGCGTTGGAGACGGCCTCCACGCCGTAGCGGGAGCGCAGCTCCTCGGCGCGCTCCGCGCGGCGCGCGGTGACCAGCAGGTCGGACGGGGCCCAGCCGCCGCGGATCATGCCGCTCAGCAGTGCCTCGCCGATCTTCCCCGTGCCGAGCACGGCGACCTTCTGCGTCATGGTGTCGTTCACCCCATACGGTCCATACGGTCCGGTGCGCGGGGGCCGGCTCATGCCGCGGGCCCGCCCGTCGTCACCCTCTGCCGTCATCCTCGCACCCCGGGCGGGTGGCGCGAGGCGGCGTCCATCCCTCGGTACGGGGGCGTGTGTCGTGGGGCGGGAGGTGCGCTCCGCGTGGTGGCGGCGCCAGGGGCGCGGCCGCGGCGTATGCGACGCCGCGCGCCGCGCGGGCGTGCGCCGAGACCATTGGAGCTGCTTCCTCCGCTTTGCTGACTCCGTGTTCACAGGTTGATTACGTAAGGTCCGCGCATCGCCACCACCCCTTGGACAAAATGAAGTTGGGTGTCGACGCGACGGAGACGCGCGGCGGAGGGGGCGAGGATGACGACGATCGGGCGAGCCGGTCGCGGGCTGATAGCCGCCCTGTCGTTACTCCTGCTCGCCGTGCTCCTCGTCACCGACTGCGGCTTCGCCCCCACCACGAAGTCCACCCCCGGCGCGGGCCGTTCCGCCGCCGGACCGGCGGTCGAGCCCGTTCAGCTCTTCGAGCGGCGGACCGTCGTCACCGACACCCGCCGGCTGCCGCACCCCGCCTCCGAGGACTGCGAGGGCCGCCGCCCCGGCGGATCACCGGTCACCGCCCCCGTCCCCCGCGGCACGCCGCTCTGTGTGGGCGACGCCGACGCCGACCCGGCCCGGCCGCCCGCCGGGCACGGGGTCCGCCGTACCGGACACCACACCGTCCCGGTGTCGAGATCGAGCGACCTTCCCATCGCCCTCCAGATATTCCGCTGCTGACCGTCACGGCCGCCGCCGCCCCGGCGCGCGGCGCGAACTCCCTCCCCCGGGCGCCCGATGAGCGGCCCGCCCCGCAGTTCATCCGTTGACGAAGTTCATGCAGCGATGCGTCACGTCCCGCCGCCGAGCGCGCGGGGCGTGTTGGAGGAGCCATGACGAAACATCTCCCCGACCGAACCGTCTTCCGCGCCGACTTCACCGCTTCCCTCGTCGTCTTCCTGGTCGCCGTCCCGCTCTGCGTGGGCGTCGCCGTCGCCTCCGGCGTACCGGCCGAACTCGGCCTGATAACCGGCATCGTGGGCGGCCTGATAACCGGCCTGATGCCGGGCAGCAGCCTCCAGGTGAGCGGCCCCGCCGCCGGGCTGACCGTGCTGGTCTACGAGGCGGTGGACGAGTACGGCCTCGGGACGCTGGGCGTCCTGGTACTGGCCGCCGGCGCGCTGCAGCTGGCGATGGGCCTGCTGCGGCTCGGCCGCTGGTTCCGCGCGATCTCCGTGGCCGTGGTGCAGGGCATGCTCGCCGGCATCGGCCTGGTGCTGATCGCCGGGCAGCTGTACGCGCTGGCCGACGCGCCGGCGCCCAGTAGCGGGCTCGGCAAGCTCGGCCGGCTGCCCGGTCTGGTGACCGACGTGGCCGGCTCCGCCGACGCCCTCCAGGCCGTCGGAGTGGGCGCCGGCACCGTGCTGGTGCTGGTGCTGTGGCCGCGGTGGCGGCGCGGGGCACGGCTGCTGCCGGCCCCGCTGGCGGCGGTGGCGCTGGCCACGGCCGCGACCGCGCTGCTGGACCTGTCGGTGGCGCGGGTGGAGGTCCAGGGCCTGGTGGACGCCGTGCGGCCGCCGAACGGCGGGGACCTGGCGCGGCTGGCGGAGTTCGGCGTGCTGGGCACCGTGCTGGCCTTCGCGCTGATCGCCTCGGCGGAGAGCCTGTTCAGCGCGGCCGCCGTGGACCGGCTGCACGACGGCCCGCGGACCGACTACGACAAGGAGCTGATCGCCCAGGGCACCGGCAACGCGGTGTGCGGTGTGCTGGGCGCGCTGCCGATGACCGCGGTGATCGTCCGCAGCGCCGCCAACGTCCAGGCCGGCGCCAGGACCAGGACGTCACGCGTGCTCCACGGCGCCTGGCTGTTGGTCTTCGCGGTGCTCTTCCCCTCGGCGCTGGGCGTGATCCCGGTGTCGGCGCTCGCGGGCGTGCTCATCCACGCGGGCTGGAAGCTGCTGCCGGTCAAGGAGCTGGCCCCCCTGTGGCGGGAACACCGGGGCGAGGCCGTGGTGCTGGCCGTCACCGCCGGCGCCATCGTGGTGACCAACATGTTCGAGGGCGTGCTGATCGGCCTGCTGACGGCGGTGGCCAAGTCCGCCTGGGAGACCTCGCATGTGCATGTCGAGGTCACCGGGCTGGACGACCCCGCGGAGCAGGGGCGCGGCGACGGGGCCCGAGACGCCGGCGATGACACCGGTCCCGGTATCGGGGTCGGCGCCGGGACCGGCACCGACGGCGCCGGCGTGATCCGGGTGCGCGTGCTCGGCAACGCGACCTTCCTGCGGCTGCCGAAGCTGCTGGACGTGCTGGAGGCGCTGCCGCGCGAGCGGTCGGTGGAGCTGGACCTGAGCGGGCTGCGCCACGTCGACCACGCCTGTGCGATGGCCCTGGCGATCTGGGCGGAGCGGCACAACGCGGTGGTGGACCCGGTGCGGACGGCGGCGGCGCCGAGCGGACCGTGAGCTGAACCGAACACCGTGAGCTGAACCGAACGCCGAGGCGGGGCCGCCCCCTCCCCGCCTCGGCGCCCGGCCCGTTCAGGACATGGCCGGGAGCAGCGGCACCAGGGAGGGCCGGTTGGCCGCCAGCCGGAGGTTGGCGACGGTCTGGCGTACGACGCGCTCCTTGGCGAACGCGGCGGCGCGGCCGGTCAGCGTCCGCTCGCGCGGCGAGTCGTCGGCGCGGACGAACTGGATCAGACCGTCGCGCCGACCCAGGCTCAGACACTGGATGATGTAGCGGAACCCCAGGGGCCTGGGGGCCTCGCCACGCGCCTCGGCCAGCAGCACGGAGGCGACGTGCGAACCGGTGGGCAGCGCGGTGGCGCAGCCCATGCGCAACGGGCCCGCGAGGGGCGAGCCGGCGGCGGCCGCGTCGCCGGCCACCGAGATCTCGGGGTGCGAGACCGAGCGCAGCGCGTCATCGACCCGGATCCGGCCCGTCGGGTCCAGGGCCAGGCCGGCGGAGGCGGCGAGCGCGCTGTTGGCCGTCATGGCGGCGGCCCACACGACCACGTCCGCGTCGACGTCGTCGGCGCCGGCCACCCGCCGGCCCTCCTCGACGCGTACCCCCAGCCCGCCGAGGCCGGCGCGGACATGGGCCCGGCCCTTCTCGGAGAGCCCGGTGCCGACCTCGCCGGCGGTCAGCAGCCGCACCCGCCAGCCGGGGGCGGACTCGGCGATCTCGCCGGCGAGCTCGATGCCGGTGAGGCCGCCGCCGACCACCGCCACCGAGCCCGGCCCGTCCAGCAGCCGCTTGCGCAGCTCGGCGCCGGTCTCCACCGTGTACGCGCGGTCCCCGGCGCCCAGGACGCCGCCCTCGGTGCCGGTGCGGCTGCCGAGCGCGTACACCAGCCGGTCGTAGGGCAGGGTCCGGCCGTCGTCGGTGCGCACCGCGCGGGCGGCGGTGTCGATGCCGACCGCGCGGGCGGCGCTGTGGGTGACGGACGTGCCGGCCAGGAACCCGGAGAGCGGACGGGTGACGTCCGTACCGGCGGCGGCCAGCTCGTGCAGTCGGACCCGCTCGGTGAAGCGGTCGCTGGGGTCGACGAGGGTGACGTCGTGGTGCGGGGCCAGCCGCAGCGCGGCCATCAGGCCGGCGTAGCCGGCGCCCAGCACCACGATCTGCAGTCGCCGCGCGTCGCCGTGGCGCGCGTTGCCTCGGTTCATGTCGCCTCCTTGGCGGGTTGTTCGCCAAGGGGACGACGTGGCAACCCCGGGTGTGACGGTGAGCCGCGTCACACCGTGTCGAGGTCCAGATGGCGGAGCTTGTCGGGGTTGAGGACGACGTCGATGCCGACGATCCGGCCGTCGTCCCCGTCGAGGGTGAAGGCGAAGACGCCGGCCAGCCCGCCGGCCGGGTCGCGGAAGAGGAGCCCGGGGGCGCCGTTGACGTCCCGTACGGTCAGGCTCATGGTCCGCGGGTCGAAGCCGCGCATCAGGCGCAGCGCGAAGCGCGCCACCTTCTCGCCGCCGACGACCGGCAGCCGCGCCGCGCCCTTGACCTTGCCGCCGCTGTCCGCGCGGTAGACCACCTCGGGGTCGAGGATCTCCAGCAGCCCGTCGAGGTCCCCGCCCATGACGGCGGCCAGGAAGGCGTCCACCGCGCGACGGTGCTCGCCTCGATCCACCGAGCGTCGCGGCGCCTGCTCCCGCACCCGCCTGCGGCCGCGCGAGGCGAGCTGCCGTACGGAGTCGGGGGTGCGGCCCACCACCTCGGCGATCTCCGGGAACGGCACCGCGAACACGTCGTGCAGGATGAACGCGGTGCGCTCGGCCGGGGTCAGCCGCTCCAGCACGGTGAGCATCGCCATGCCCACCGACTCGTCCAGGGTGACCCGGTCCTCCGGGGAGCCGGGGGCGGGGCTCCGCGCCACGACCGGCTCCGGCAGCCAGGGGCCGACGTAGGTCTCACGGCGGGACCGGGCGGAGCCCAGCTGGTCGTAGCAGATCCGGCTGACGACGGTGGTGAGGTACGCGCGCGGGTCGGTCGCCTCTCCCTCCGGCAGCGCCTGCCAGCGCAGCCAGGTCTCCTGCACCGCGTCGTCGGCGTCCGCGACCGATCCCGTGATGCGGTAGGCGACGGCCCACAGCCGTCGGCGGTGCGTCTCGAACTCCGTCAGCTCAGCCATGATCGTCATCCTCTCGCGCCCCGCGCCGACGCTCGACGTCGGAACCCGGGGGCGTCAGCGGCGGTACAGAGGCGACAGCGGCGAGGGCAGCGGCGTCAACGGCGGTACAGCGGCGTCGGCACCAGCGGCCGCGGCGCCGCGGCGAGGGCGTCAGCGGCGCTTGCGGGGCTTCTTTCCGGCCTTGGCCGGGTTGCCGGTGCGGGAGGTACGGCGGCGCTCGTAGGCGGCACGGTCGGCCTCGTACTCGGCGCGGACCAGCTTCTCGCCGGGGGCCTCCGCGAGGCTGCGGACGAAGTAGGCGAGCAGGACGCCGACGAAGCCGATGCTCTTGATGCTGCGCATCGAGCGCTCGACGGCCTCGTCGCGGGGTGTCTCGGGGCGCCGGGTGAACCCCTCCCAGGTGCGGCGGAAGCCGATGGCGCTGCAGATCGCGAAGGCCGCGACGAGCATCACGTTGACCAGCCCGCCTGCCTCGGAGAGGGCCACGCCCTGGTAGGCGAAGCGCAGCACGAAGGCGCCGGCCGCGGCGGCGGCCAGGGAGCCGAGGGCGACACCGGCGCGCCGCGCCGCGTATCCGCCGTCGTGGCGGAGCCAGGTCGTCCCGAAGAACCGCAGGGGTTCGGGCCGGGGCCCGCCCTGGTCCTCCTCCGTGCCGTCCGGCCGCTTCGCTTCGCTCATGCCATCGATTATCTATCGACGGCCCGGGATCCCTACCGGCCGCCCGCGCGGGGACGCACCCGGCCGCCCGGGCGGGGTGGACCCCGGCCGCCCTCGCGCGGCCGCGTCCCGCCCGCCCGCGCGAGGGGCGCGTACCGGGCTGCCGGTCTCCGGACGCGCCGTTTAGGCTGAGCAGCCTCGGGCGTGCCGGGATACGGGAGGGGCGAGGGTGCCGCTGAGCGCCGGGGATCCGGAATCGATTGGCGACTACCAGCTGCTGGAACGACTCGGGTCCGGCGGCATGGGGGTGGTGTACCGGGCCTGCTCGGCCTCCGGCCGGCAGGTCGCCGTCAAGCTCGTGCACGCGCAGTTCGCACTCGACGACGAGTTCCGCACCCGGTTCCGCCAGGAGGTGGCCGCGGCGCGGCGGGTGAGCGGCGCCTACACCGCCCCGGTCGTGGACGCCGACCCGGACGCCGAGCGGCCCTGGATGGCCACCCTGTACGTCCCCGGGCAGACGCTCGCCCAGCGCCTCGCCGACACCGGGCCGCTGGACGCCGCGGAGCTGCGCCGGCTGGCGCTGGGCATGGCCGAGGCGCTGGGCGACATCCACCGGGTCGGCGTCGTGCACCGCGATCTGAAGCCGGCCAACGTCCTGATGTCGGAGGACGGGCCGCGCGTCATCGACTTCGGGATCTCCCGGGCGGCGGACAACCAGACGCTGACGGTCACCGGCCGGGTCATGGGCACCCCGCCCTTCATGTCGCCCGAGCAGCTCAGCCGGCCGCGCGAGGTGACCGCGGCCTCGGACATCTTCTCGCTGGGCGCGCTGCTGGTGTACGCGGTGACCGGACGCGGGCCGTTCGACTCGGACAGCCCGTACATGACGGCGTATCAGGTGGTGCACGAGCCGCCCGCGCTGGAGGAGCTGGCCCGCCCGCTGCGCGACATCGTGGCCGACTGTCTCGCCAAGGACCCCGCCGAGCGGCCCGCGCTGCCCGAGCTGATGGCACGGCTGCGCGACCTGCCGACGCGCGGTTCGCTGCTCGCCCAGGCCGGCGAGACCGGCGCCGACGCCCCGGCGGGGCGACCGGAGGCGGGGAGCGGCACGGCGTCCGCCCGGGACTCCGGCCCCGACCGGCCCCCTCGGGACTACGGCCCCACCAGCCCCGGCCGGCGGCGCCGACGCACCGTGCTGGCCATCGTGGCCGCCGTGGCGGCGCTCGGCCTCGGCGGCGGCGGAGTGGCGCTGTACGCCTCGGGCGGCAGCGGGGTCCGCACCAGCTCCGACCCGGGCCCGTCCGAGACCGCGACCCCGAGCACCCGGGCGGTGCCGCTCCCCGCGGGCTGGCGGCCGTGGCGGATGAGCCAACCGGTCGCGGCCGGCGTCGACCATGTGCAGGGCGACGAGTCCGACCCCGGCTGCGTGGCCCAGGGCACCACGCTCTACTGCGGCGGCATGGACGCCCCGGTGGTCCGGATCAACGGCCTCAACGGCGAGGTCGAGTGGCGCGCCAGGGGCCTCGTCCTCAACGTGGACACGACCAGCACCAACACCTCACCGCTGAACGTGCACGGCGACCTGGTCTACCTCCACGACGCCGTGAACGACACCACCAGCCGGCTGGTGGCCCTGCGCACCGACACCGGCACAGCCGCGTGGTCACACCAGGTGAGCTCCACCGCCGACACCCAGCTGGTGGGCGATCTGCTGCTGTCCAACACCCCGGGCGACGGCGCGATCGTGGCCCGGCACGCGGTGACCGGCCAGACCCGCTGGACGGCCCCGCTGCCGAAGGGGGCCTCCTGCAACCCGATGCCCTCCACGAGCGGGCCGCCCTACGCCTACTGCTGGCTGTCGGAGAACCGGTCCACCATGATGCGGTTCGACCCGCGCGACGGCACCATGAAGCAGCTGGGCCGGCTCCGGGACACCGACGAGCCGCTGGGGCGGCGGAACGGGGCGCTCCTTGCCCTGCGGGCCGACGCGTCGACGTTCGCCAGGTACGAGAAGCTCATCCGGATCGATGAGAAGACCGGGAAGGAGCGCAGCTTCAGGCTGCCCGCGGGCGCCTCGGGCACCGGGGCGCTCGTCGACGGCCGGCTCTTCTTCGTGCAGGAGAGCGGGCGCGTCACCCTCGTCGACCCCGACACCGGGGCCGAGGTGTGGTCGCGGGCGACACCGGTGGAGCGACTCGGTAAGCCGCTGGTGTCCAAGGACGGCCGCACCATCTACCTGTGCAGCTCCAGCGGCCGGTTCCAGGCGATACGGATGTCCGACGGCCGGCCGCTGTGGCAGTCCGCGGCGCGCAGCAGCACCAGCGGCTTCGGACCGACCTCCGAGGTGCTGCCGCTGGGCGGCGCGCTGGTCGGAACGGCGGTGGACGGGACGGTGTTCTCCATCGACCCGGAGCACCCGAACGCGAAGCCGAGGCCGTAGCCGCGGAGACGGGGCCCTGACCGCCCCGCCGCCGGCAGCCCGTTCCGGCCGCCGGCGACGTCCGCGCCCGTGACCGCGCGGTGAGGCGTCGTCAGCCGCACTGCGGGGCGACGAAACCGTCGCTCCCGGTCTTCACGAACGCGTCCGAGACGAACTGCCCGGGCGCGATGTTGTCCCAGACGTCGGTCGTGCCGTACGGACCGCTGACCCGCTCGCCGCGACGCTGGCAGCGGATGGGCACCCGCGCGTCGTACGGCAGCACCTTGACCAGCGGGCTGGTGGTGCTGGGCCCGCGGCGGACGTTGACCCGGTGGCCGGGCGCCACCGGGTAGGTGACGGACTCGGCGGCGGCCATCGTCTCGACGGACTCCACCCCCGCCTCGGCCGCTACGGACTCCTCGACGGCTTCTTCCATGGCCATGTCGGCCCCTCCCCCGTTGGAACGTCAGTTGTGTGGAACATGCGCAGGCTAGCAAGGTTGACCTGGCTCGTACGCGTCATCGACTAGGCTCCCAGCGTCGCGACTGCGGCCGAATTCACGGGGGTGGGGGGAATGCCGCCGCTGCGCAGTACCGGGACCGGCCCGGAAGCGGAGGACCCGGGGTATGCCGGGCAGTACCGCCTGGAGGCGCGCCTGGGCTCGGGCGGCATGGGCGTCGTACACCTGGCCCGCTCCACCTCCGGACTGCGGCTCGCGGTGAAGGTGGTGCACGCGGAGTACGCCGCCGACCCCGAGTTCAGGGCGCGCTTCCGACAGGAGGTGGCGGCCGCGCGGCGGGTCAGCGGCGCTTTCACGGCACCCGTGGTGGACGCCGACCCGGACGGCGAGCGGCCCTGGATGGCGACCCTCTACATCCCCGGCCCCACCCTCTCCGAGCACGTCAAGCGGAACGGTCCGCTGGAGTCGGACGAGGTGCTCCAGTTGGCGGCCGGGCTCGCGGAGGCGCTGCGCGACATTCATCGCGCCGGCGTGGTGCACCGCGACTTGAAGCCCAGCAACGTGTTGCTCGCCGCGGACGGCCCCAAGGTCATCGACTTCGGCATCTCACGGCCCGCCGACAGCGATCTGCGGACCGAGACCGGCAAGTTGATCGGCACGCCCCCCTTCATGGCGCCCGAGCAGTTCCAGCGGCCGCGTCAGGTGGGGCCGGCGGCGGACGTGTTCGCACTCGGCTCGGTGCTGGTGCACGCGGCCACCGGAAGCGGCCCGTTCGACTCCGAAAGCCCGTACATCGTGGCCTACCAGGTGGTGCACGACGAGGCGGACCTGGCCGGGGTGCCGGCCGCGTTGGTGCCGCTGGTCCGCCGCTGCCTGGCCAAGGACCCCGACGAACGACCCACGCCCGACGCCCTGATGGCGGCCCTGCGCGCGGTCCGCGGTCCGTACGCGCCCGCCCCGCGCGGTCCGGCGCCCCGCGTCCCGGCGCAACGCGGCCCCGCGCGGGACGGCGAGGCCGGGGCGGACGAGCCGTTCACGGGCGGCGTCGGCGACGCCGGCGGGACGAGCGAGACGGGCCGGACGGGCGGCGACGCGGGCTCCGCCGACACCCACATACGGGCCGGGCTGCCCGGATCCGGCAGCCGGAACTCCGGCGACGGCGGTCAGGGGCCTGAGGACCCCGAGCGCTCTCAGGGCTCCGGTGGCGGGCGGCGTACGCCGCCGTTCCGTCTGGGGGGCCGGCGCGGCTGGATCGCGGCCGGTCTCGCGGTCACCGTCGTCTTCGGCGCCGGCACCCTCTGGTCGCTGCACCGGCTCGACGAGCTGCGCTCCGACCCGCACCGGCCGCCGGCCAAGACCGCCAAGGCGTGGCACCCCTGGGAGACCACCCTCGGCGCCGACCCGCAGCCGGGACGGGAAGGCGGCGGTCAGTCGGCGGCCGGCGGCCACTCGCCGCGGGGGGCGGGCACCGCGGCGAGTGGCCGGGCCGCCTACTGCGGCTACGCGCGGGGCGCGCTGTACTGCGCGGGCCCCGGCGTACGGGCCGCGCGGCTGAACCCGGCCGATGGCGACCTGGTGTGGTCGCTGCCCGGCGCCCGGCGCGACCGGGACGACGGCGCGCCCACACCGCCGGTGTTCTCCGGCGGGCTGGTCCAGGTGCTGTCTCCGGACGGCACCCGGCTGGAGGCGTTCGACCCCGAGGCCCGCGCGGCGCACCGCTCCCGCTGGAGCCGGAACGTGTCCGCGTACGCCGGCCGTGTCTACCGCGCGGGCGACACCACGCTGCTGGTCTCGGCCGACGGCACGGTCACCGCGATCGACGCGGCGGACAACAGCCGGCGTTGGCGGCACCGGATCGCCGGCCACACGCTGCCCGGCTTCTTCACGGACGCGCGGGGCCGCGTCGCGTATGCCGTCACCGCGACCGCCGACGGCTCGCGCACCCTGGTCACCGCGCTGGATCCGGTGCTCGGCACCGTCCACTGGCAGCACGGGCTGCCCGGCAATCTGACCCCGGTGGGCACCGGCCCCGAGGGCGTGGTGCTGTTCACCGAGGTCGACGCCCAGACCCGCACCACGGCCGTGGTCCGCTTCGACCCCGCGCCGACCGAGGCCCGTCGGGTGCCGCTGCCGACCCCGGTGACCACGGTCAGCGCCACCAGCCGCGGCGACACGGTCTTCCTGCTGGGCGCCGACGGCGGCCTGGTGGCCCTGGACACCGGCGCCACGGGCGGCTCGGGCAAGCAGCTGTGGCGCCTGGAGACCTCGGTGGGCAACGCGTCCCCGCTGGTCGCGGCCGGGGACGACCGGCTGTACTTCTCCGCCGCGGACGGGCGACTGCTGGCCGTGGACACCGACCGCGGCGAGCTGATGGGCGAGACCCCGACCCGCACCGGCAAGGCCGACAGCGGCTATCTCGACACGCTGCCCGCGCCGGTGGTCGCGGACGGCAAGGTCTTCGGCTCCGCGCCCGACGGCACGGTCTTCGCCGTCGACGAGCGGGCCCCGTCGCAGTGGTAGCCGCGGGACGCGCCGCTCGGCGGCCTCGTCGAGTACCCATTCCGGGTGGACAATTCCGCATTCCTCCGAGAGCGCCGCAGAACGCCCCTAAAGTGACGCCACGTCTCGTGTCGTAACGAGTCGTACGGGGGATGACCGGATGGTGCTGCGCGCAGGGGATCCAGAGTCCATCGGCGGCTACGCGCTGGAGCGCCGGCTCGGCTCCGGCGGCATGGGCACGGTGTATCTGGCCCGGTCGGACTCCGGGCGCCGGCTGGCGGTGAAGGTCGTGCACCAGCAGTTCGCGGAGGACGAGGAGTTCCGCACCCGGTTCCGGCAGGAGATCGCGGCGGCGCGAAGGGTCAGCGGGGCGTTCACCGCGCCGGTGGTGGACGCCGACGCGGACGCCGCCCGCCCCTGGATGGCGACCTCGTACGTGCCGGGCCCCACCCTCGCCGAACGCATCAGCCACCAGGGCCCGCTGCGCGGCGCCGAGCTGCGACGGCTGGCCATCGGGCTGGCGGAGGCGCTGCGCGACATCCACCGCGCGGGGGTGGTGCACCGCGACCTCAAACCGGGCAATGTGCTGCTCGCGGCGGACGGGCCCAAGGTCATCGACTTCGGCATCTCGCGCGCCACCGACCACCAGACGCTCACCATGACCGGCCGGGTCATGGGCACCCCGCCCTTCATGTCCCCCGAGCAGCTGCGCACCCCGCGCGAGGTCGGCCCCGAGTCGGACGTCTTCGCGCTGGCGGCGGTCCTGGTCTACGCGGCCACCGGCCACAGCCCCTTCACCGCCGACACCCCGTACCTGTCGGCCTACCACGTCATGTGCGACCCACCCGAGCTGAGCGGGCTGGCGGGCCCGCTGCGCCGCATCACCGCCGACTGCCTGGCCAAACGCCCGGCCTCGCGACCCGCGCTGCCCGAACTGCTGGCCCGGCTACGCGCCCTGCCGGACGAGGAGGAGGCGGGTTCGCCGTGGGCGGCAGTGCCCCGACCGGCGGGCCGGGTGGCGCGGGCGACGCCCCGCCCACCGGGCCCGCCGCGCACCCGCCGCCACCGCCCGTGCCGGGCCCGGCTGACGACGGTGGCGGCGCTGTTCCTGGTCGCGGTGGCCCAGCCGACACCGACGCCGCCGCCGAGACCGGACGCGCCGGCCGCCACCACCCCCACCGAGGGTGTACGAAAGCTCCCACCCCGGCCGGGCCCCGCTACTCCCCTGTCCCGCCCTTCCCCGTAACCGAGACCCCGCCCCGGGCCCCGGCCCCGGCACCGGCCTCAGCGCCACCCGGCGTGGCGCCCCCATACCCGGGCGACCCCAGCCGCCCGCCCCGACTCTCCGCGACCCGCAAGACCATCTCCAACGCCTCGATGAGCCGCGCGGTCAGAAAGCGCAACTCCCCGACGTCCGCCCTGCGATCGCCCACCAACGCACGAGCGTGCCCGAGCAGCCCGAGCCCCATGGCGAGCTGCGCGGCCTCCATCTCGTCCGCGACCTTGCTGAGGAACCCGGCCCCGTCCGAGTCGAGATAACAGGGCCGCCCGTCGGGCCCTGCCCAGGGGAGGAGCCGGAGGGGGGTGACGGCTCCCGCCGGATTTACCGCTGTCCGCTGAGACTCCGGAAGCCTGACGCTACTTTGGTCCATGTCGACCTGCACTTTCAGGTGGGCCATGCCCCGGGGCCGTGTGGAGCGGTCGCCGGGGTTCTTGGGTTCAGCCTTGCGGCTGGATGACCTCCGAAGTAGCCCAGCATGAATACCCACCGTGGGTAACATGACTGACACGGAGCCACAGCGACCAACGCCTCGCCGCCTTCCGGAGCGTCGCTCATGTCCACTTACGAAGCACCGCTTGCTCTCCCCGACCGCCTGCTGGAACACCCCGAGATGGTCCGGGCATGCGCGGCGCGCGACTTCGCCTCGGTGTTCCGTCTCGTCAGGCGCCACGCCGGTGTGTATCCGGCTCTCATCGCACGGCGATGTGACCTGACGCCCAGCCGAGTCGGCGAGATCATCGCAGGACGGCGCATGGTCAAGGACATCGCCGTCATCGAGCGCATCGCCGATGGGCTCCGCATCCCGGGGCGCATGCTCGGGCTGGCCCGGCGTTCTTGGGAAGTACGTGTCGAGCACAGTGAGTCCGCTTCACCCGCGCGGTCAATCACGCGTCCGGACCCGCACCGCCCCCACCTCGGGGCGCCACCTGACATGGCGGCTATGGACTCCTTCCGCATGGCAGACAGGCAGTCGGGAGGCGGCCACCTGTACCGGTCGGTCCTGCACTACCTGCACCACAAGATGGCGCCGCGCATCTTCGGCAGCCAATCCGCGCGGGATGCTCAGGAAACCTTCCGGGCCGCTGCCGCGCTCACGGAGATGGCGGGCTGGATGGCACACGATTCCGGGTTCGATGAGCGCGCACACGAGCACTTTGCCCGTGCCCTGTCACTGGCCCAGGCTGGCGAGGACCGATCCCTCGACGCAGGAATCATGGCGAGCATGAGTCATCTGGCATTACACATCGGCCGCCGTGACGAGGCCGCCGCACTGGCGCGAGATGGGCGACGCCGTATCCCGGCCGGGCTCTCGGTCCCCACGTTGTCTGCCCGGCTGTACGCCATGGAGGCGAGGGCCTTGGCGCAGGCCGGCGAGGAAAAGGCGACCAGGGAGGCGCTGGAGCTTGCCCAGACAGAACTGGACGCCGATTCGGTACCGGCTTCTCCCTGGCTCAGCTCGTTCGACTCCGCCGCTCTCGCCAGTGAGGCGGCTCTCTCACTCATGGACATCGGTCGACTGGCACCGGCCCAGGAGGCCGCCGAAATGGCCGTCACGCTCCGCGCCGGAGACCGGGCGCGCAGCCGTGTGTTCGGTCAGATCACCTTGGCACTGGTTCGCATCCGGCAAGGAGACATCGAAGGCGCTTGCGCCGTGTGTCACGAGCTCATGAGGACCTGCGAGCCGCTCGGCTCGGTCCGGATCACGCACCAGCTCGAAGAGCTGGCCCACACGCTCATGCCCTACCGCGGGGAGACCATGGTGGCCGAACTCCTCAGCCAGCTGACGGTGGTCACGCAGCGGCGCAAACTCCTCCTGTCGGGGATCGGCGCATCGTACGGCGAAGGTGCGATCGCATGACCACGCGACCCGAGCCGGGCACGGACGAGTGGATCGCGTACCTCACAGAGGGCAACGCCAGGCAAGCGCGCAAGCGCGTGGCTGCGGACGTGCTTCTCCGGGATGCGGCGGGACGGGTCCTGCTCGTCAACCCGACGTACAAGGACGGGTGGGACCTGCCGGGCGGAATGGCAGAAGCGAATGAGTCGCCGGAGGACGCGGCGAAGCGCGAACTCCACGAGGAGCTGAACCTCCTCGTGCATCTGCGGGGCCTGCTCTGCGTCGACTGGGTCGCACCACACGGCCCTTGGGACGACCAGCTTGCGTTCATCTTCGACGGCGGCACACTTGCGGAGGACGAGAGCGCCGACCTGCGACCACGTGATCATGAGCTTTCCGCCTGCGAGTTCTTCTCACCTGACGAGGCGCTGCGCCGGCTGCGCTCCCGCACCCGGCGGCGCGCGGCCGAAGCGTTGCGCGTCCTGGAAGCGCGACAACCCCAGTACCTGGAGAACGGCCAACCGACCATGCGGTCCCCGCGCACGCGGGGGCGACCCCCGAAATGACGCCTCACGGGCACTGGGAGTTGAAGCAGACATGTTGTGGCCGAAGGCAGTGAGAGACCGGCTGAAGACCGGGGGCGACCGCGAGATCGTGCAAAGCTACCCCTTCAGGTCCGCATGCCCGTCCACGGTCTGGGCCGAGCTCATCGGCAACGCCACACGTGAGCTGTACTTCGGCGGCTACACGTCCTACTTCCTGTGGACCCAGGTGCCGGCCCTCACCGAGACCCTGCGCCGCAAGGCGGCCAGCGGCTGCCGAGTCCGTTTCCTACTCGGCGATCCAGACGGCACGGTGACACGACAGCGGGAAGAGATCGAGGGGGGCGCCCTGGCGGTCTCCACACGCATCAGGACAACGCTGGAGCATCTGGCCAGGATCGAGGACGTCGACGACGTAGAGGCCCGCTTCTCCACCCCCGCCGACGCCATCAACCACATCTCACTGTCCGTCTTCCGCTTCGATGACGAAGCTCTGGTCACTCCCCACCTGGCGCGCCTCGTGGGACATGACTCCCCTCTGATGCACCTACGACACCACGGCGGAGGCGGCCTCTTCTCCCGCTTCGTCGAGCACGGCGAGGAGCTGTGGTCCCGTAGCGTCCCCATGACGGGGGCCACCGCATGCGCGCGACCTCAGTAGCGGCCTGGTGGGAGCCCGAGCCGGAGGCTCCCCGCACACGCGGGGATGCAGAAGGGGCCGGGCCACCCCATGGCCCGGCCCCTTCGACATCGTGGGGGTCAGCCCAGCTTCGAGACGTCCCGGACCGCGCCCTTGTCGGCGCTGGTCGCCATCGCCGCGTAGGCGCGGAGGGCCGCCGAGACCTTGCGCTCGCGCGCCTTCGGCGCGTAGACGCCGTTCAGCGCCTCGCTGCGGGCGGCCAGTTCCTCGTCGGAGACGAGGAGGTCGATGGAGCGGTTGGGGATGTCGATGCGGATGCGGTCGCCGTCCTGGACGAGGGCGATGGCGCCGCCGGAGGCGGCCTCGGGGGAGGCGTGGCCGATGGAGAGGCCGGAGGTGCCGCCGGAGAAGCGGCCGTCGGTGATGAGGGCGCAGGCCTTGCCGAGGCCACGACCCTTGAGGAAGGAGGTCGGGTAGAGCATCTCCTGCATGCCGGGGCCGCCGCGCGGGCCCTCGTAGCGGATGACGACCACGTCGCCCTCCTTGACCACCTTCGAGAGGATCTTGTCGACGGCCTCCTCCTGCGACTCGCAGACCACGGCCGGGCCTTCGAAGGTCCAGATGGACTCGTCCACGCCCGCCGTCTTCACCACGCAGCCGTCGACGGCGATGTTGCCCTTGAGGACCGCGAGGCCGCCGTCCTTGGAGTAGGCGTGCTCGACGGAGCGGATGCAGCCGTTCTCGGCGTCGACGTCGAGCGACTCCCAGCGCTCGGACTGGGAGAAGGCGGTGGCGGAGCGGACGCAGCCGGGGGCGGCGTGCCACAGCTCCACGGCCTCGGCGGACGGCGAGCCGCCGCGGACGTCCCAGGTCTTGAGCCACTCGGCGAGCGAGGCGGAGTGGACCGTGTGCACGTCCTCGTTGAGCAGCCCGCCCCGGTAGAGCTCGCCGAGGATGGCCGGGATGCCGCCCGCGCGGTGCACGTCCTCCATGTAGTACGTGCCGCCCGGCGCCACGTTCGGGGCCACCTTCGCCAGACACGGGACCCGGCGCGAGACCGCGTCGATGTCCTTCAGGTCGTAGTCCAGCTCGGCCTCCTGCGCCGCCGCGAGCAGGTGCAGGATCGTGTTGGTCGAGCCGCCCATGGCGATGTCCAGCGCCATGGCGTTGTCGAAGGCCGCGCGGGTGGCGATGTTGCGCGGCAGCACGGACTCGTCGCCCTGCTCGTAGTACCGCTTGGTGATCTCCACGACCGTCCGGCCGGCGTTCTCGTACAGCGCCCTGCGGGCCGTGTGCGTCGCCAGCGTCGAGCCGTTCCCCGGCAGCGACAGGCCGATCGCCTCGGTGAGGCAGTTCATCGAGTTGGCGGTGAACATCCCGGAACACGACCCGCAGGTCGGACAGGCGTTCTCCTCGATGCGCAGCACGTCCTCGTCCGAGACGTTCTCGTTGACCGCGTCCACGATCGCGTTGATCAGGTCCAGCTTGCGGACGGTGCCGTCCACCAGCGTCGCCTGGCCGGCCTCCATCGGGCCGCCGGAGACGAAGACCGCCGGGATGTTCAGCCGCATCGCGGCCATCAGCATCCCCGGGGTGATCTTGTCGCAGTTGGAGATGCAGATCAGCGCGTCCGCGCAGTGCGCCTCGACCATGTACTCGACCGAGTCGGCGATCAGGTCGCGGGAGGGCAGCGAGTAGAGCATTCCGCCGTGGCCCATGGCGATGCCGTCGTCGACCGCGATGGTGTTGAACTCGCGCGGGATGCCCCCCGCCGCCTTGATCGCGTCGGAGACGATCCGGCCGACCGGCTGGAGGTGGGTGTGGCCCGGCACGAACTCCGTGAAGCTGTTCGCCACCGCGATGATGGGCTTGCCGAAGTCCTCGCGCTCTACGCCGGCCGCGCGGAGGAGCGCTCGGGCTCCCGCCATGTTGCGACCATGGGTGACGGTGCGGGACCTCAGCTCGGGCACGGTGTCCACTCCCTCTGGGACCTCTGAGACCTCTAGGACAAGGGTCTTGTAACCTCCGAGCCTACGCCTAAATCCAAGATCTGGACTGGCTGTCCGGATAGCGGGATCGAAGGATCAGTCTTCGAGCAGCCACCGGCCGCCTCCGCGGCCAGGACCGTCGGAGCCCGCGGCCCCGGCCGCCGTCAGTCCGCGACCCGGCCGCCGTCAGTCCTCGGTCAGATACCGCTGGATCGTCGGGCCGACCATCGCCACGATCTCGTCGACCTCCGCCGACGCCATCGGATCCATCTCGATCACGTGCCGCAGCAGGGCGATCCCGACCAGCTGCGCGGCGGCCAGCTGCGCCCGGAACTTCGGCCGCTCCACATGGAGCACCTCGCTGGCCATCCGCTCCAGCAGCCGCCGCTCGATCAGGCTGCGCAGCACCGCGGCAGCGGTCTCGTTGGTCAGCGCCGAGCGCAGCACCGCCAGCATCGGGGCACGGGTGTCCGGGCGCTCCCAGATCCCCAGCATGGTGCGCGCCATCCGCTCGCCCATGCTCTCCTCGGCGCCGTCCGCCAGCGTGTCCGGCATCGACAGCGCCGCCGCGAGGCTCAGCTCGACGGCCGCGCCGAAGACCTGCTCCTTGGTGCCGAAGTAGTGGTGGACCAGCGCCGGGTCGACCCCCGCCGCCTTCGCGATGCCCCGCACCGACGTCTTGTCGTAGCCTCGCTCCGCGAACTCCGCGCGGGCCGCTCCCAGGATCCGGTCCCGAGTGGCGGGCCCGTCCGCCGACTCCGTACGAGCCGGACGGCCACGGCGGCGCCGGGCGGGCGCGGGCCCTTCCCCGGTCTGCGGCTCCTTCCCGGTCCGGGACTCGCCCTCGCTCTGTGGCTCGCCACCGGTGGGCGGCTCCGCCCCGGCCTCGGGGTCCTCCCCGGCCTTCTGCCGGGACAGGGCGGCGGCGCTCATGATCCCCCCGATACGCGCGTCGGGGAGGCCAGGTGTAGCCGGGTGAAGGCCAGCGCCTCCGCCAGATCGGCCTCGCGCTCGGCGCTCGACATCGCCCGCCGGGTGTTGACCTCGATCACCACATGGCCGTCGAAGCCGGTGACCGCCAGCCGCTCCAGCAACTCCGCGCAGGGCATGGTGCCGCGCCCGGGCACCAGGTGCTCGTCCTTGTTGGAGCCGGCGCCGTCAGCGAGGTGGATGTGGGCGAGCCGGTCGCCCATCCGGTCGACCATGGCCAGCGGGTCGGTGCGGGCGGTCGCGGTGTGCGAGAGGTCGACCGTGAAGTGGCGGTAGTCCTCCTTGGTGACGTCCCAGTCGGGCGCGTACGCCAGCATCTCGCGGTCGCGGTAGCGCCAGGGGTACATGTTCTCGACCGCGAAGCGCACATCGGTCTCATCGCCCATCCGCCAGATGCCGCGCACGAAGTCCCGGGCGTACGAGCGCTGCCAGCGGAACGGCGGGTGCACCACGACCGTGGAGGCGCCCAGCTTCTCGGCGGCCGCGCGGGCCCGCTGGAGCTTCACCCAGGGGTCGGTGGACCACACCCGCTGGGTGATCAGCAGGCAGGGGGCGTGCACGGCCAGGATCGGCACCCCGTGGTAGTCGGAGAGCCGGCGCAGCGACTCGATGTCCTGGCTGACCGGATCGGTCCACACCATCACCTCGACGCCGTCGTAGCCCAGGCGGGCGGCGATCTCGAAGGCCGTCGCCGTCGACTCGGGGTAGACCGAGGCTGTGGACAGCGCGACCTTCGCATCCGGGATGCGCACCACTGGCTCTGTCACGAGGGACAGCGTACGGCTTGGCACAGCGGCCCAAGAGGGCACCGGTGTCGATTTTCGACAAGGCCCACCGCCACCGGGTGACGGCCGGATGCCGGCAGCGCCGGGTGTCCGGACGGCTTCGGTCGGGTGTCGACGCCGGCCGCCACGCCGGTTCCGCGCGCTACGCCGCTCGGTTCCGGTCGCTACGTCGGGGCTGGGCTCCGTACGACGTCCGCACGACATGCGTACGGCCTCCGTACGGGCTCCGCGCGGCGTACGGGCTCCACGCGGTCCCCGCGTGATCCGCGGGCCCGGCCGCCTACGCCGGTTCCGTCGCCGTCGGCAGGTGGTCCAGGCGCCGCAGGATCACGCCCTCGCGCAGCGCCCAGGGGCAGATCTCCAGCTCCTCGACCCCGAAGAGGTCCATCGCGCCCTCGGCCACCAGCGCCCCGGCGAGCAGCTGGTGCGCCCGGCCCTCGGAGACCCCGGGCAGCTCGCCGCGCTGGATCGTCGGCATGACGGCCAGCTTGGGCACCCACTCCTCCAGCGCCTTGCGGCTCAGCCTGCGCGGCGTGTACAGCCCCTCGGTGGAGCGCGCGGCGCCCGCGATGCGGGCGAGCTGCTTGAAGGTCTTGGAGGTGGCGACGACGTGGTCCGGGGTGCCGAGCCGGTTGAAGTCGCCGACGATCCGGGCGATCTGCGCCCGGACGTGCCGCCGCAGGGCGCGCACGTCGGTCGGCTCCGGCGGGTCGGCGGGCAGCCAGCCGGCGGTCAGCCGGCCCGCGCCCAGCGGCAGCGAGGCGGCCGCGTCGGGCTCCTCGTCCAGTCCGTAGGCGATCTCCAGCGAGCCGCCGCCGATGTCCAGGACCAGCAGCCGCCCGGCCGACCAGCCGAACCAGCGGCGGGCGGCCAGGAAGGTGAGCCGGGCCTCCTCCTCGCCGGAGAGCACGGTCAGCTCGACGCCGGTCTCCGCCGTCACCCGGGCGAGCACCTCATCGGCGTTGGTGGCCTCGCGCACGGCGGAGGTCGCGAACGGCAGCAGGTCCTCGACGCCCTTGTCCTCGGCCGCCTGGAGCGCGTCGCGCACGGCGGAGATCAGCCGCTCGACGCCGTCCGGGCTGATGGCGCCGGCGTCGTCCAGCAGCTCCGCCAGCCGCAGCGGCACCTTGTGGGAGTGGGCCGGCAGCGGGCGCGCGCCCGGGTGCGCGTCCACCACCAGGAAGTGAACCGTGTTCGAACCCACATCAAGGACACCGAGTCTCATGCCCAGAACGCTACTGCCCCCGCGGCCCGGCCACGCACGCGGTCATGCCCGCGCCCCGGCGCGCATACGCTGGAGGGGTGGCAAAGACGAAAAAGGCCAAGCAGGACAAAGTCCCGAAGAGCTCGGAGCTCTCGACGTCCGTGAAGGGCGCCAAGGCCCGCGAGGACGCCAGGGAGACCAAGGGCTCGAAGGCCGCCAAGGCCGTGAGGAAGCTGCCGAAGGGCGCGGCCGGAGCCGCCGGCGCGGTGCCGGACGAGGTCGGGCTTGACTTCACCCGCGCCTGGGTCGAGTTTCCCGACCCGGCCGACGACGAGCAGGTCTTCCGCTGCGACCTGACCTGGCTGACGTCCCGCTGGACCTGCATCTTCGGGCAGGGCTGCCAGGGCATCCAGGCCGGCCGGGCCGACGACGGCTGCTGCACGCTCGGGGCGCACTTCTCCGACGAGGAGGACGAGCAGCGGGTCGCCACCCATGTGGCGCGGCTGACGCCGGAGATCTGGCAGTTCCACGATGTCGGCCACGCCTCGGGCTGGACCCAGACCGATGAGGACGGCGACCGGCAGACCCGCCGCTGGGAGGGCTCCTGCATCTTCCAGAACCGGCCCGGCTTCGAGGGCGGCGCGGGCTGCTCGCTGCACATCCTGGCGCTGCGCGAGGGCCGCGAGCCGCTGGAGACCAAGCCGGACGTCTGCTGGCAGCTGCCGATCCGGCGCACCTACGACTGGATCGACCGCCCCGACGACACGCAGGTCCTCCAGGTCACCATCGGCGAGTACGACCGGCGGGGCTGGGGCCCGGGCGGTCACGATCTGCACTGGTGGTGCACCTCGGCGACCTCGGCGCACGGCGCCGGGGAACCGGTGTACGTCTCGTACCGGCCGGAGCTGACCGAGCTGATGGGCAAGGAGGGGTACGCCAAGCTGGTCGAGCTGTGCGAGGCCCGGCTGGCCTCTCAGCTGCCGCTGGTCGCCCCGCACCCGGCGGACCCGCCCCGCGACTGACCTGCCCTCCCCCGACGCCCGCCGCTGACCCCGACCCTGTCCCGGCCCCCGCGCGCTGAGCCGACAGCCGCCCGCTGGTGGGGTCACCCGCTGTGTGGGGTCACCCGCTGTATGAGGTCACCGGCTGTGTGGGGTCGCCCGCTGTGTGGGGTCGCCCGCCCGTTGCCACCGGGCCGGTAGCGACCCTTGCTACGCCGTGGCCGGTGCCAGGACCGTGGTCGGCGGGCGCCGTGGCCGGGCGGCGCCGGCGCCACGACCGGGGCCTTCCGGGTGTTCCCGGCCGACTCCACGGCCGTTGCGAGCGGGCTGTTCCCTGGCCGATTCGGCCGATTCCGGGCCCGTACGCGGCCGGAGCGGCCGACCGAGGCCGGAGAGCGGCCCCTTCTCCCGTCCGTGCCTGTGGTGGGGCGGGCCTGGGCCCGGTTCTGCCGGCGGAGACGGCCAGGGTCGACCCCGGCCATCCCCGCGGGCGGGCTTCACCCCGACGTCGACACCGGCTGGCCCGGGTCGCCCGTGGACGGGGTGCCCGGGGTGGGCGTGGGCGTGGGGTCCGGGGTGCCGGGCACCGGAGTGGGCTCGGGCTCCGGTTCGGGGGCGGTGCCACGGCCCTCGATCACGACCACCGCGCCGGCCGGCGCCACCGAGATCCGGGCGCTCCAGGGGCCCACCGGCTCGTGTGCGTGGTCCACCGAGACGGTGATCGTCGTGGATTCGCCGGGCCGCAGCTCCCCCGCGCTCTGGCTCAGCCGCAGCCAGGGGGCGTTGGCGGAGGCCGACCAGCGCACGGCGGAGCCGCCGGAGGCGGTCAGCGTGATCAGGGTCGTGTCGCCGCTGGGCTGGGCGTCCACCGTCAGCCGCCCCGGGCCGGGGATCGGCCGGTCGGGCTCGGAGGGGCCCGGCTCCCGGCCCGGCCCGCCGTCCGGCCCACCGGGGGCGGGGGCGCCCTCGGAGCCGGGGGCGCGCGGCGGGGCGGGGGCGCGGCCGCCCGGCTCGGAGCCGTCGCGGTGGTCCGGGCCGCCGTCCGGCCCGACCGCCGCGTCCTGAGCGAAGGCGTACCGCCGACCGTTGACGCTGATCACCTCCACCGACACATCCGAGTCGCGCCGGCTGGCACGGAGCCGCTGACCCTCGCCCTCGCGCGCGCTGCCCGCGTGCTCGTACGGGTCATAGGGGCCGTCCAGGCCCTCCCCGGCGAAGGCGTCCCCGTCGTGGGCGGAGATCGACTCGGGGTCGCGGTCCGCGCCGGTCAACGGTGCCTCGCGATAGGCCGCCCACAGGGCGAGCACCGGGGCCGCGATGACGGTGGCGACGATGGTCGTGGTGACCGCGCGGCTGCGCAGGCGGCTGCGCCGCGCGACGCGGTCCTTGGGGTCGAGGGGGAAGCCGAGCCGGTCGAACCGCGGCCATGCTCCGGCGCGCGCCGGACGCGTGCGCTGGGCGCCCAGCATCGCCGCGTGCACGGCGGCCCGGGGCGCCTCCAGCACGGGCAGGGCGGCCGGCGCCGCCGCCGTGCCGGGCCAGGGGCCCCGCGCGGTGGCCCGCTCCGCGCGGTGGCGACAGGTGCGGCAGTCGTCGACATGGCGCACGAGCTCGCGGCGGAGCGCGGCGGAGAGCAGCACCTGGCTGTCGCCGGCGAGCCGGGCGACGACGGGGCACTGCCCCAGCTCCACCACGGCGAGCGCCGCGCGGGTGCGCTCCACCTCGCACGCCGCGCTGGACAGCAGTGTCCGGGTGTCGTCCGGCTCGCGGCCGAGGACGGCCGCGACCTCCTGGGGAGAGAGCTGGTGGCGCACCGCGAGCTCCAGGGCCTCGCGCTGCTCGGCCGTGGTGCCCGCGGCCTCCGGCCAGGCCAGCGCGGCCAACTCACGCCCACGCCGCTCGACGACGTCGTGGCGCGGAGGCCCGCCGGCCTCGCGGGGCGGCGCTCCGGCCTCGCGCGACGTCGGGCCGGCCTCGCACGGGCCGCCGTGGTCATCCAGCTCCCACCCGACGCCCGCGCCGCCCGCGCGTGGACGCTCACCGCCGAAAGGCGGGGGGAAGCCGGTCGCGTACGGCCCGGTGATCGAGTCGGGGGCCCAGTCGGCGGCCCGGCCGGCGGCCCGGTCGGTGGCGCGGTCGGTGGCGCGGTCGGTGGCGTCGCTCGCGGCGGGCCGTGAGGTCGTGTCGGCGCCCCGCGACACGCCCCCGGGGCCGGCCGACGCGTCGTCGGCCGGGCGGCGCCCGTGCCGGGCGCTGGGCGCGGCCGCCTCGGACGCGCGCGCACCGAACACCCCGTAAGACTCATGCGCCCCGCAAGACTCATGTGCCCCGTACAGCCCATATGGCCCGTACAGGCCGATTCCGGCAGCCGACGTACCTCCCGGAGCACCGTCGGCGGACGGCTGGGCGGTCCGCAGGTCGGCGAGCACGCGCAGACAGGACCAGCGGGCGAGGGCGTAGAGCCAGGACCGGTGCAGCTCGCTGCCGGCGAGCGCGTCGACCCGCACCCCCGTCCGCACAACCGGCCCGCCACGGTCGTCGCGAGCGGCTCGGGCCCCGCGGCCGGCCGATCGAGCCCGGCCCGGCCGGCCCCGCTCCCGCCGCCGCTCCGCGACGGCGAGGGCCTCGCCGAGGGCGGCGGTGGCGGCGTCGTGGTCGCAGAGCACGGACAGGCAGTACGTGAACAGTCCGTCCAGATAGGGCTCGTAGCGCGTCGGGGGGTGCGAAGGGCGCGCGGAGGCGGCGCGAGGGGGGCGGTTCTGCGCCCGGTGTGCGCCGGTGACCTGCGTCGATTGCTCGGGCGTTCTGCTCACCTTGGTGACGGTAGGCGGATGATGCAGATGTCCTCGTCCACCCAGGCCACTTTTAACCCTTACGGGTGATCATCTCCCTCAAAAGAGGACAGGCGTCTCATCGTCCTATACGTAACCTGATAATGCGCCGGACATATCAGACCCCCGCGCGGGCCGGTCGCCGACGGCGGCCGCCCGCCCCCGCGACCGCCGCGGCTTCCGTTGTCGGTGGCGCCCGCTAGCGTTGCGGCATGGCTGCCCGCAAAGACCGCCCCGGCTACCGCTGCACCGAATGCGGCTGGACCACCGCCAAGTGGCTCGGCCGCTGCCCCGAGTGCCACGCCTGGGGCACCGTCGAGGAGCTCGGCGCGCCCGCCGTCCGCACCACCGCGCCCGGTCGCGTCACCACCTCCGCGCTCCCCATCGGCCAGGTCGACGGCCGCCAGGCCACGGCGCGCTCCACCGGGGTCGACGAGCTCGACCGGGTGCTGGGCGGCGGGCTGATCCCCGGCGCGGTGGTGCTGCTGGCCGGCGAGCCCGGCGTCGGCAAGTCCACGCTGCTGCTGGACGTGGCCGCGAAGGCGGCGAGCGCGGAGCACCGCACGCTCTACGTCACGGGCGAGGAGTCGGCGAGTCAGGTGCGGCTGCGCGCGGACCGCATCGGCGCGCTCGACGACCACCTCTACCTCGCCGCCGAGACCGACCTGTCCGCCGTCCTCGGCCATCTGGACTCGGTCAAGCCCTCGCTGCTGATCCTCGACTCGGTGCAGACCATCGCCTCCCCGGAGATCGACGGCGCGCCCGGCGGCATGGCCCAGGTGCGGGAGGTGGCCGGGGCGTTGATCCGTGCCTCCAAGGAGCGCGGCATGGCCACGCTGCTGGTCGGCCACGTCACCAAGGACGGCGCCATCGCCGGCCCCCGGCTGCTGGAGCACCTGGTCGACGTGGTGCTGCACTTCGAGGGCGACCGGCACGCGCGGCTGCGCCTGGTGCGCGGGGTGAAGAACCGCTACGGGGCGACCGACGAGGTGGGCTGCTTCGAGCTGCACGACGAGGGCATCACCGGCCTCGCCGACCCCTCCGGGCTGTTCCTCACCCGGCGCACCGAGCCGGTGCCGGGCACCTGTCTGACGGTGACGCTGGAGGGCCGCCGGCCACTGGTGGCCGAGGTGCAGGCGCTGACCGTCGACTCGCAGATCCCGTCCCCCCGCCGCACCACCTCGGGCCTGGAGACCTCCCGCGTCTCGATGATGCTGGCGGTGCTGGAGCAGCGCGGCCGGATCAGCGCGCTGGGCAAGCGGGACATCTACAGCGCCACGGTCGGCGGGGTGAAGCTCTCCGAGCCCGCCGCCGACCTGGCCGTGGCGCTCGCCCTGGCCAGCGCCGCCAGCGACACCCCGCTCCCGAAGAACCTGGTCGCCATCGGTGAGGTCGGGCTGGCGGGCGAGGTCAGGCGGGTCACCGGGGTGCAGCGGCGGCTGGCCGAGGCGGCCCGGCTGGGCTTCACCCACGCGCTGGTGCCCACCGATCCCGGCAAGGTCCCGCCGGGCATGCGCGTACAGGAAGTGGCGGACATAGGGGACGCGCTCCGGGTTCTGCCCAGGCGCGTGCGCCGGGAGCCCCCACGGGAGGACGCCGAGCGCCGGTAGACTTTGCCCTGGTCTCGCCCGTACGTGCGGACGGTGTGCGCCAGGAGCGTGCGACCGGCGCCCGTGGGCGGTGGGAAACAGGACGGCAGGACAGACAGGACGGCTGGGACGGCCACCTCGGCCGCGCCGGGCACCCCCGCCGGCCGGACCGGCCCGGACCGGGCCCGGACAGCCGCGGGCGGCGCCGCCCGCGGCACCGACAGACCTTGCGACGGAGGAGTGCAGTGGCAGCAGGCGACCGGGCAGCATCTCCCGGCAGGGCCGATGGTCTGATGCGCGCCTCGCTGAGCGCCGTCGCGCCCGGCACGGCACTGCGCGACGGTCTGGAGCGCGTCCTGCGGGGCAACACGGGCGGCCTCATCGTGCTCGGCATGGACAAGACCGTCGAGTCCATCTGTAGCGGCGGCTTCGTGCTGGACGTCGAGTTCTCCGCGACGCGGCTGCGCGAGCTGTGCAAGCTGGACGGCGCGATGATCCTGGACAAGGACATCACCAAGATCGTGCGGGCGGGGGTCCAGCTGGTCCCGGACGCGTCGATTCCGACCGAGGAGACCGGCACCCGGCACCGCACCGCGCAGCGCGTCTCCATCCAGAGCGGCTTCCCGGTGGTCTCGGTGAGCCAGTCGATGCGGCTGATCGCGCTCTACGTGGACGGGGAGCGGCGGGTCCTGGAGGAGTCGGCCGCGATCCTCTCCCGCGCCAACCAGGCGCTGGCCACCCTGGAGCGCTACAAGCTCCGGCTGGACGAGGTCGCCGGCACCCTCTCCGCCCTGGAGATCGAGGACCTGGTGACCGTCCGGGATGTCTCGGCGGTCGCGCAGCGCCTGGAGATGGTGCGCCGCATCGCCACCGAGATCGCCGAGTACGTGGTGGAGCTGGGCACCGACGGCCGGCTGCTCTCCCTCCAGCTCGACGAGTTGATCGCGGGCGTGGAGCCGGAGCGGGAGCTGGTCGTCCGCGACTACGTCCCGGAGCCGACCGCCAAGCGCACCCGCACGGTGCCCGAGGCCCTCGCCGAGCTGGACCGGCTCAGCCACGCCGAGCTGCTCGAAATGCCCATCGTGGCGCGGGCGCTGGGCTACAGCGGCTCGCCCGAGACGCTCGACGGGGCGGTCTCGCCGCGTGGTTACCGCCTGCTGGCCAAGGTGCCGCGGCTCCCCGGCGCCATCATCGAGCGGCTCGTCGAGCACTTCGGCGGGCTCCAGAAGCTGCTCGCCGCCAGCGTGGACGACCTGCAGACGGTCGACGGCGTGGGCGAGGCGCGGGCCCGTTCGGTGCGCGAGGGTCTCTCCCGGCTGGCCGAGTCCTCGATCCTGGAGCGGTACGTGTAACGGCCGTACGGCGGACGTACGTCGAGCCCTCCGCGGTCGCCGCGGAGGGCTCGACGTGTGAGAGCTCGACGCGTGAGGGCTCGACGGGTGTCCGGGCTCCCACGCGGGGGGCGCCGCGCGCGGTCGGCGGTCCTCAGTCCTGTTCCAGGACGAACGACACCTGGGCGCTGCCCAGTCCGTCCACCCGTGCCTCGACCAGATAGGTGCCCGACTTCGCGGTGCCACCGCCGGACGGGGTGGCGCACTCCTCGGAGCTGAGCGTGCGGTCCCACTGCACGGTCCGGGTGGTCTCGCCGTCCGCGGGCACCTCGATCAGCGCGAGGGCGCTGCCCCGCGAGCAGTCGTTGGACGCCCAGACGTGCTCGTTCTCCTTGTCCGTGATCGTCAGCGAGGCCGACGCCCGTCCGAAGTCGACCTTGCAGGCGCTGTCCGAGGTGTTCTTCACGATGACCTCGAAGGTGGGCTTCTCGTCGGGCGCGTAGGTGTTCTTCTCGCGGGAGTCCAGGACGCTGCGCAGCGTCAACTCGATGTCGTCCCGTGAGCAGTCGGGCAGGCTCGAATCGTCCGCCAACGCCACGCCATTACCCACGCCGAGGGCGTCGGCGCCACCGCCGCCACCGCCCGAACCGCCGCCGCCCCCCGTGCCGGAGTCGTCTCCGCCGCTGCCGCCGCTGCCGCCACCGCTGGCATCGCCGCCGCCGGAGCCGGAGCCGCCCGAGCCGCCGTCCTCGCCCGACTCGTCGCGGCCGCCCGGCCGTTGACTGTTGACCGAGCTGGTGGCGGAGGGGCCGGGGGTGATGGTGCTCTCGATCCCCTTGCCGCCGGGTCCCTTGGCGTCGTCGCCCTTGCCGCCGCCGCCCGAACCACCCAGGCTGAAGGCCCAGATGACGAGAATGAGGAGGAGCACGAACAGGAGCAGCGCAACTCCCCTCCGGCGCCAGTAGATGGAGGAGGGAAGCGGCCCGATCGGATTGCGCAGAGATCCCACGCGGAAACTCTACGAGAGATCAGTCCCGCGCCTCGCACGTACCCGCCGCTCCAGGCCCCCACTTTTCTCATCATCTGACCGGAGCGGGGGGCGCGACCCCTGACTTTCGTCAGACACGGGTCCTGCCGATCGCTCGATGCGACGACCCCGTAGTGGTCCATACCGTCCCGGACCATGACGAGTACCGACCTCTACCGCGACATCACCGACCTCGCTCACGACTCTCCTGGCTGGATCCATACTCTGGCGGAAATCGGCACGGACGGCGGGCTGCTGCTGCTCGCCGCGGCCGCCGCGCTGGTGTGGTGGCGGGCCCGCCACGACACCGCACGACAGCTCGCCCTCGCTCTGCTCGTTCCCGTGGCGACCGTGGTGGCCTACGCGTGCAGTGAGATCGCCAAGACCCTCGTCGACGAGGAACGGCCCTGCCGCGCGGTCTCCGGCGCCGCCCCCTCGATCGCCGACTGCCCGCCCACCGGCGACTGGTCGTTCCCCAGCAACCACGCCACGCTCGCCGCGGCCCTCGCCGTGGGGACCGTGATCGCCTGGCGTCGTGCGGCCGTGGTGCTGCTCCCGGTCGCCGCGCTCCTCGCCTTCTCCCGTGTCTTCGTCGGCGTCCACTACCCGCATGACGTCGCCGCCGGCTGCGTGTTGGGCGCGGTCTTCGCGCTGGTCTGCGCCCGGCTGCTGACCGGTCCGGTGTCCACGCGGGTCACCGCGATACGGGCGGCCGGGCGCGGCGGCCCCCTCGGCTGGGTCGCGGGGCCGGGACCACGCGCCGCCTTCCCGGGTGGCCAACCGGTCGGGACGCCGGCCCGACACCGACGCTGAGCCGCCCGACCGCTCCCTTCGCGGCGCCGCCCGGGCCGCTGCCGCGCACGCACGCCGGAACGCGTCCCGCTCCAGACGGCGCCCGCGCGGGCCGGGGCCGCGCCGACCGGCCCGTGCGGACCGGCCCCGTGCGGACCGGCCCGGTGCGGACCGGGCACACGTGGATTCGTCCCGCGTGGATCGGGCCCGCTACGCGCCGCCGCGCCGGGCGGGCGGTGTCGGGGCCTTGGCCGCGACCAGTCCTGCCTCGTAGGCGACGATGGCGGCCTGGACGCGGTTGCCGACCCCGAGGCGGTCGAGGACCGCGCTGACGTGCCCCTTCACGGTGCCCTCGACGAGGTGGAGGCGGCGGGCGATCTCGGCGTTGGACAGACCGGCGCCGAGGAGGGCGAGAACGTCGCGTTCACGGGGCGTCAGCACGTCGGTACGGGCGCGGGCCGCCGCCGCCCGGGACAGGCGCTCCCCGCCCAGTTCGGCGATGACGTGCCGGGCGACGCGGGGCGAGAGGAAGGCGCCGCCGGCCGCCACCGCCCGCACTCCCGCCAGGAGTTCGTACGGGTCCCCGGACTTGAGCAGGAAGCCGGTGGCGCCGCCGCTGAGGGCGCGGGCGATGTAGGCGTCCTCGGAGAAGGTGGTGAGCATGGCGACGGCGGTGTCCGGCGCCACCCGCGCGATCTGCTCGCAGGCGCCGAGCCCGTCGAGTCCGGGCATCCGGATGTCGAGCAGGGCGACGTCGGGGCGGTGGGCGCGAGCCGCCTCGACCGCGGCCCGGCCGTCGGCGGCCTCCGCGACCACCTCGATGCCGGGGTCGGCGGCGAGGATGGCCCGGACCCCGGCCCGGATCATCGCCTCGTCGTCGGCCAGCAGCAGACGGATCGACATGTCGCCTGTTCCCCTTCCTGTCACCGTACGGGGCCCTGCCGGGCGTCCCCCGGTTCCGTCCCCGGCCCTGTTCCTGGGTTCGCCCCCGGCTCCGTGCCCGCCTTCGGCACCCGCTCCTTGGCCACCAGCCGCCCGTCACGGAAGCACAGCCGGAAGTGGTCCACGCCCACGAACAGCTCCCCACTGGCACGGTAGTAGCGACAGCGCGCACCCGACGGCGGCGTGGACGCCCGGTCGACGGGCGGGTCGGCGACCGCCCGCGCGGGCAGCAGCGGCTCGATGTCCGCCTCGCGCTGGCCGACGCGCAGGCTCGCGTAGTCGGCGGGCGTGAGGACGGTGTGGGTGCTGACGTACGCGTACCAGCCGAGGGCGCCCGCCACGACGACCAGCGCGGCCCCGCCCACCAAGGCGGACAACGGCAACAGCCCGCGCCGGGTGGCACGCCGCGCACGGGCGAACTCGCCCGCGGGCTCGGTGTCGTACGCCCCCGCCGCCCAACCGGCCGACAAACCGGCCGACAAACCGGCCGACGAACCCGCCGACGCCTCCCCGTGGGCGGCGGCGCCGGGCGCGGGGCCGGCGGGCGCGGAGGCGGCGGGCGCGGAGGCGGGTGCGGATGCGGATGCGGATGCGGATGCGGATGCGGATGCGGATGCGGATGCGGCGAGCGTGGTGTGCGGAAGCCGCGCCACCACCGCGAAGCCGTCACCCCGTGGGCCCGCCGTGAACGCGCCGCCCGCCAGCCTGACCCGCTCGCGCAGCGCCAGCAGCCCGGTCCCGGCGCCCCGTTCCGTTCCCCTAGGGCCGCTCGCGCCGTCGTCCGTCCCGCGCCTCCCCGCGTCGGGGGCGGTCGCGCCCGACGCGCCGTCCGACCCCGGACCGCTGAACACCGCCACCGTCGTCTCCGTGGCCGTCTCGGCGACGGTCACCGTCACCGGTGCGCCCGGAGCGTGCTTGGCGGCGTTGGTGAGCGACTCCTGGACCACGCGGTGCGCGGCGCGCTCGGCGATCAGCGGCAGCACGGGGGCGGACCGCGGGAGGCCGCCGCCCGGCCGTTCCCCACCACCCCCGGGCAGCGGCGCGGCCACGCCCGCCGCGTCCCCGGACACCGGCGCCGCCCCACCCGCCCGCGTCGTCCGTGCCAACCGCACCGGAAGGCCGGAGTCGGCGGCGCGCTCGACCAGGGCGTCGATGGTCTCGCCCGCCGGGGTGAGCGGGCCGGAGACGGCGGCCGACAGGTCCTCCGCGTCCCGGAGCACGCCGATGATCTCGCGCAGCCGCTCCGTCGCCTCGGCCGCCGCCGCCCGCAGCTCGCCCGCCGCCGCCCGGTGTCGCTCGGCCAGGTCGGGGGCGACCTGGAGCGCGCCCGCGCGGAGGGCGATCAGGCTCAGCTCATGGCCGAGGGAGTCGTGCATGTCCTGGGCGATCCGCGCCCGCTCGCGCAGCCGGGCGCGGTCGGCGGCGATGTGCTGCTCGCGCGCCAACTGCTCGGCCCGGGTCCAGCCCGCCGCGACCAGCGCCCGGTCCTGCCGCCGGTAGCGGCCGATCAGCCACGGGAAGACCACGCCGAAGAGCAGCGTCGCGACCATCACCAGCCACTGGATCACCGGGTCGTCGCCCCGGATCAGGGCCACGGCCGTGCCCACCGCGGCGATCGCGCCGAAGACCGCCGCCGCGCCCCGGGCGCGCTCTCCCCGGCGCCCGAGCAGATAGCCGAACGCGGACAGCGCGGGTCCGTAGGAGAGGGTGAAGAGGGATGTGGCGACCGCCAGCGAGACCGCCCCGGCCAGCAGCAGCGCCGCCGCCGGGCGGGCCCGCGCCACCGCGACGGCCAGCGCCAGCACCACCAGCCCGGCGGCGGTCTGCCAGCCGGGCAGGGGCTCGTTCAGCCCCAGCCGGTCGGCGACCAGCGAGGGCACGGCGAGCGTCGCCCACAGGAACAGCCCGCTCAAGACCCGGTGACGTCGGCTCCTCATCCGCTCGACGTTACCCAGCCGCCCGGCCACCGCGCCCCTGTCGAAAGTCAGGGTGGTCGAACACGGGACCGCGGGTGCGCCGGACCGGGACTGCTCCCTCGCGGGCGCCCCCAGCCTCCCGGCCGTGCCGCCAGGAGGCATCCCCGGCCGCGCCGCCAGGCGCCCCAGGACCGTACCGACGCAGGCCCCCAAAGGCCCGCGGCCCCGAAGCGGTGAGGAGCCGAAACGCGCAGTCGCGGCACCCTGGCCCACCCACGGGTCGGACCAACCCATCGGCCCACCCAACCGCGCGTCGCGAGACACGCGGCACGGCCACACATCACGATCCACCCGGCCCGCCAGGCCGGCCCCGCCGGCCCGGCGGGACCGCGCGCACCGGACCCGCCCCGCCCCGCGCACGGCCGGGTCCGGCGGCCACGCCCGCTTTCGTGCCAGGATCGGAGGCGCGATGACTGCCAAGACTGATGCCGCCAAGACGACCTCCGAACCCACCGTCTCCGCCGGCGCCGCCGCGCCCGCCGAGCTGCACGGCCCCGTCATCACCTGGTTCCAGGCCCACGCCCGCGATCTGCCGTGGCGCCGCCCGGAGGCCGGGCCGTGGGGGGTGATGGTCAGCGAGTTCATGCTCCAGCAGACGCCGGTCAACCGGGTGCTGCCCGTCTACGAGCAGTGGCTGGCCCGCTGGCCGCGCCCGGCCGACCTGGCCGCCGAGCCGCCCGGCGAGGCGGTCCGCGCCTGGGGCCGGCTCGGCTATCCGCGGCGCGCGCTGCGCCTGCACGCCGCCGCCAGCGCCATACAGGAGCGGCATCGCGGCGAGGTGCCGACCGACCACGCGCGGCTGCTGGCGCTGCCGGGGATCGGCGAGTACACGGCGGCGGCCGTCGCCTCGTTCGCGTACGGGCAGCGGCACGCGGTGCTCGACACCAACGTCCGCCGGGTCTTCGCGCGCGCGGTGACCGGCGTGCAGTACCCGCCGAACGCCACCACGGCCGCCGAGCGCACCCTGGCCCGGGCACTGCTGCCGGAGGACGAGCCGACGGCCGCCCGCTGGGCCGCCGCCACCATGGAGCTGGGCGCGCTGGTCTGCACGGCCCGGACGCCCGACTGTGGGCGCTGCCCCATCGCCCAGCGCTGCGCCTGGCGGCTGGCCGGCTCTCCGGCACACGAAGGTCCGCCGCGCCGCGGCCAGACCTACGCGGGGACCGACCGTCAGGTGCGGGGCAAGCTGCTGGCGGTGTTGCGGGAGGCGATCGAGCCGGTGCCGCAGGCGGTGTTGGACCGGGTGTGGGACGAGCCGGTGCAGCGCGCCCGCGCGCTGGACGGACTGGTGGCCGACGGCCTGGTGGAGCCGCTCGCCGGTGGCCGCTACCGGCTGCCGGCGACCTGACCCCGGTGCCCCACCTCAGCTGACCCCGGTGCCCCGCCCCGGCGGGGCACCGGCCTGTGACGACGATCCGTTACGGAGCTCCGTAACGACGGCCCCTGACGACGATCCTTTACGGCGGCCCTTGGCGACGGTCCTTTACGGCGGTCCGTTACAGCGACGCGTTACGACGGCCCGTTACAGAGCTTCGTTACGACGGCCCGTTACAGCGGCCCGTTACAAAGCTCCGTTACAGCGGCCCGTTACCGGCGCGGCCCGCCGATCCGTTACCCGGCGACACCTGCCGTCCAGCCCCGCGAGGCGGAACCCGCCGCGACCAACTCCCCGACCCCCGCGCGACGTTGCGTACGAACGCCGCCCCACACCGGCTTTGTGACAGGGCTGTGACAGTCCGAGGACCCGGCTCGGACACTCGCCCTCATCACCCTCCGTTGTTACACAACCTATGGCTTTCCGTGTGGCCCTCGACGTGCTTCCGTACGGAAAGCCGCAACAGCCCCTCCGTAGGTTCTCTCTCGCGTCGCTCGACGGGGGCGCGCAACGTGGGGAACGCAGCGGAACGGAGGGCTGGGAAGATGGCCAGCAGCGGCAAGGTTCTTGACTTCGAAGAGTACGTGCGGAACCGGCAGGACGCCCTGCTGCGCAGCGCGCGCCGCCTGGTTCCGGACCCGATCGAGGCCCAGGACCTCCTCCAGACCGCACTCGTGCGCACCTACGGCCGTTGGGACGGCATAGCCGACAAGTCGCTCGCCGACGCGTACCTGCGCCGTGTCATGATCAACACGCGCACCGAGTGGTGGCGCGCCCGGAAGCTGGACGAGGTGCCGACCGAGCAGCTGCCGGACGCCCGCGTCGAGGACAGCACCGAGCAGCACGCGGACCGCGCGCTGCTGATGGACATCCTGAAGGTGCTGGCTCCGAAGCAGCGCAGCGTCGTGGTGCTGCGACACTGGGAGCAGATGAGCACGGAGGAGACGGCGGAGGCGCTGGGAATGTCCACCGGTACGGTGAAGAGCACGCTGCACCGGGCACTCGCCCGGCTGCGGCAGGAGCTCGAAAGCCGTGGCCTGGACGCCCGTGCGCTGGGCCGTCGGGTGTCGGATCGGGGGCAGGAACGGTGCGCGGCCTGACCAGGCCCTCTCTCAACTCCAGCAAGACCGCCCTGGTGACGGGCGGTGCGGTCGTCGCGCTCGCGGCAGCCGGCGGGCTATTGCTCGCCGGCTGCGGCACGAGCGCCGAGGGCGTGCGCAACGAAGGCCGGGCCCCGGTGGCCCGGGCGGAGTCGGCCCCCGCCTACGACAAGGCGGTCGAGAGCCTGCCCCCGAACGTGTCGGCCTCTCCCACGCCGTCCCCCGGCACCCCGGCCACGCTCAAGGCGGACGCGGTCCGGCTGGTCAAGGGCGATCCCAAGGTCAGCAGCGAGCTGAAGGCCAATCTGCGACCCTGCGGCGATGACGGCTACCCTGTCGAGGTCTCCTTCGGGGCGCTCACCGGCACCGCCGCCGATGACATGGTCGTCAACGTGCTGACCTGCGGCGACGGTTACGGCATCGGCGCGTATGTCTACCGGAAGTCCGCCGGGTCGTACCGGAACGTCTTCGTGGACGAGAAGGCGCCGCTGTTCGCGACCGCCGACGGGGACGAGCTGCAGGTCACCAAGTACGTGTACGCGTCGGCCGACGCCGTGTGCTGCCCGTCCGCCCAGGACGACCTCTGGTACCGCTGGGACGGGAAGCGCACGGCGTTCGTCTACGACCGCCGTGCGCGGGTGGACTACAGCAACGGCGCGGAAGAGCAGGAGAAGCTCGACGAGCAGGAGAAGGACTCCCTCGACGAGCAGCGGAAGAAGCAGGCGGTCGCGCCGACGGCGACGGACGACGGAACGGAAGGCTGACAGCGGCGGTGGCCGAGACCCATGTGCTCTTCGTCGAGGACGACGACGTCATCCGCGAGGCGACGCAGCTCGCCCTGGAGCGTGACGGCTTCGTGGTGACGGCCGTGCCGGACGGGCTGGCCGGTCTGGAGCAGTTCCGGGCCAACCGGCCCGACATCGCGCTGCTGGACGTGATGGTGCCGGGGCTGGACGGGGTGAGCCTGTGCCGCCGCATCCGCGACGAGTCCACCGTGCCGGTGATCATGCTGTCGGCGCGGGCCGACTCCATCGACGTGGTCCTCGGCCTGGAGGCCGGGGCCGACGACTATGTGACCAAGCCGTTCGACGGGGCGGTGCTGGTCGCCCGGATCCGGGCGGTGCTGCGCCGCTTCGGGCACGCCAGCGGGCCCGGCGGCACGCCGAGGGACCAGGCCAACGACCCCGCCGACTGCGGGGTGCTGCGCTTCGGCGACCTGGAGGTCGACACCGAGGGCATGGAGGTGCGGAAGGCCGGCAACCCGGTGGCGCTGACCCCCACCGAGATGCGGCTGCTGCTGGAGTTCTCCGCGGCGCCGGGCACCGTGCTCTCCCGCGACCGGCTGCTGGAGCGGGTGTGGGACTACGGCTGGGGCGGCGACACCCGGGTGGTCGACGTCCATGTGCAGCGGCTGCGCGGCAAGATCGGCACGGACCGCATCGAGACGGTCCGTGGCTTCGGCTACAAGCTCCGGCCCTGACGAGGCCCGGCTCCATGAAGAAGCTCGCGTTCCGTTCCGGCCTGCGGTGGAAGGTCAGCATCGCCATCGCCGCCGTGGGCGCGCTGGTGGCGATCGCGCTGAGCCTGGTCGTCCACAACGCGGCCCGTGTCTCCATGCTCGACAGCAGCCGCGATGTGATGAACGACCGGGTGCTGGCGGCCAAGCGCTGGTACGAGAAGACCGGCACCCTGCAGTTCAGCGCCAAGCTGGACGACCCGGAGCTGCCCGAGGACCTGCGGAAGGTGGCCGCGCGCGGCGAGAGCGCCAGCTACCTCCAGGACTCCGGCTCCGGCGCGCCCGAGGTGTGGGCCTCGGTGCCGCTCAACGACGGCCGGGTGCTGTCGATCCACAGCCGCTTCAAGGATCGCTTCGAGGTGCTGCGCGACCTCGACCGGGCGCTGGTGATCGGCTCGGTGTCGGTGGTGCTCGGCGGCATCGCGCTGGGCGTGCTCATCGGCGACCAGCTCTCCCGGCGACTGCGGAAGGCCGCGATGGCCGCCCGCAAGCTCGCCGAGGGCGACTCGGAGGTCCGGGTCCGGGAGGCGATCGGCGGCCGGGTCCGGGACGAGACCGACGACCTGGCACGCGCCATAGACGGCATGGCCGAGGCGCTCCAGCAGCGGCTGGAGGCCGAGCGGCGGGTGACCGCCGATATCGCGCACGAGCTGCGCACGCCGGTGACCGGCCTGCTCACCGCCGCCGAGCTGCTGCCGCCGGGCCGACCCACCGAGCTGGTGCGGGACCGGGCCCAGGCGATGCGCCAGCTGGTGGAGGACGTGCTGGAGGTCGCCCGGCTGGACGGCTTCGCCGAGCGGGCCGAGCTCCAGGAGATCGCCCTGGCCGAGTTCGTCAGCCGCCGGGTGCGGGGGGTGGCTCCGGACGCGAAGATCGCGGTGATCCGGGACGCCCACGTCAGCACCGATCCGCGCCGCCTGGAGCGCATCATCGGCAATCTGCTCGCCAACGCCGCCCGGCACGGCAAGCCGCCGTTCGAGGTCACGGTCGAGGGCCGGGTGCTGCGCATCCGCGACCACGGGCCGGGCTTCCCGGAGGCGCTGCTCAAGGACGGCCCGAGCCGCTTCCGGACCGGCAGCAAGGACCGGGCGGGCAAGGGTCACGGCCTCGGCCTGACCATCGCCGCCGGCCAGGCCCGCGTCCTCGGCGCGCGACTCACCTTCCGCAACGCGGAGCCGCTGGCCGAGGGCCGCGAGGGTGCGGTCGCCGTGCTGTGGCTGCCGGAGTCCGCGCCGACCAACACGGGCAGCTTCCCCGTCATCGACGTACCGGACTGACCGGCCCGATCACGCTGACCGCGGCGTCCACGGGGCGAGGCGGAACGCCGAAGGCGACCCCCAGGACAGGCGCGGAGCCGTCCTGGGGGTCGCCTTCGATCTGCTGGATCAGGCGTCCGGGGTCATGGAGGACCCCACGCCGTGATGCGGTTCCGGCAGGGTCAGATGCCCACGCCGTGGCCCCGCAGGAAGCCCAGCGGCTCGACGGAGGAGCCGTAGTTCGGGGTGGTGCGCACCTCGAAGTGCAGGTGCGGACCGGAGGAGTTGCCGGTGGAGCCGGACAGGGCGATCACCTGGCCGGTCGCCACGGTCTGGCCGACGCTGACCTTCAGCACGGAGTTGTGCGCGTACTGGGTGTAGGTGCCGTTGTCGTGCCGGATGACGACGGCGTTGCCGTACGCGGGGCCGTCGCCGCCGCCGTTCGGGCCGGCCTTGACGACCGTACCGGTGTGCACGGCCTTGACCGGGGTGCCGGTCGGCACGACCAGGTCCTGGCCGCTGTGGGTGCTGGTCCACATGCTGCCGGCCTTGCCGTACGTGGCGCCGACGACGTAGTTGTCCACCGGCTTGACCCAGTCCGGAGCGGGGGCCGGGGCCGGCGCGGGCGCGGCCGGGGCCGGGGCGGGCGCCGGGGCGGCCTTCACCTCGGTGCGGGCCTCGCTACGCGACGCCTTCTTGGCGGCCTCGTCGCCCTTGGCGCGGTCGGCGGCGGCCTTCTTCTCGGCCTCCGCGCCCTTGCGCTGGTTGTCGGCCTGGGCCTGGACCGACGTGGCGACCTTGCTCGCCTCCGACTTCGGCTCCGGGGAGTGGTCCGTGGCAAGCGCCACCCCGGCCCCCAGCGCGGCCGTCGCTCCCAGGCCCGCGGCCATGACGGCGGCACGGGTGCGGATCGACGTGCTCGCGAAGCGGGTCGTGATGAGCTTCTGCATACGGAAACTGCCTCTCGGGTGTCTCGGTCATGAATGCGTTCCGGCTGCGCACCGGAACGACTATTCATTGGTAACCCGCGCACCCCGCCAGGCCAAGGGGCGCTATTACTAGGCAGAGCCGTAGTGAATACAAGGGAAATAAGGCCCCTTGCCGTGGTAGGAGGGGGCCGGGAAAAACCGCCTCGCGGGCCCCGAGAAGGCCCTCACCTCGCCATGACACCCGTTCTGACCTGCGCATATCCGGAGGCATCCGGAAGTCCCGACCCTCCCCCTAGCAAAAGTCCCAAGCGCGCCGGGACCTTGGTCCTTTACCGGACATCACGAGCGTCCTATTGCGCTTAGTAGAGCGAAAAAGCCTGTGCCACACATCACCGAAGGGCAAGATCAACGGCTATTTCGGCGGGACTTTCGGATGTCCGTTTCGGGACCAAAGACCCCCCTCGTCGGCGGTACTGGGAAGGAGAGGCTGTACGACGCGGCCCCGGCTGAGGAGGCCGTTGAGCGGCTACAGGGGTTCTCAGCTGGCGGCAGGCGGCCGGCGGGGGCGCAGGGGCGGCCTGCCCCGTGTCCATGACGAAAAAAGGGGGTTGCCCCGGACCGTTCGAAACGGTCCGGGGCAACCCCTGTGCGCTATGAGCCGCTAGCGGGCAGCCGCTACGCGTCCTTGCTCAGGTTCGGGCCGGCACCACCGGTGGCCGACTCGATCGGCGGGGTGTCGGGCAGCGCCGACTTCTCCTCGCCACGGAAGGTGAACTTGGCGGCTTCGCCTTCGCCCTCGGTGTCGACGACCACGATGTGGCCCGGACGCAGCTCGCCGAAGAGAATCTTCTCGGAGAGCGTGTCCTCGATCTCGCGCTGAATGGTCCGGCGCAGCGGGCGGGCGCCCAGCACCGGGTCGTAGCCGCGCTTGGCGAGCAGCTTCTTGGCCTCGCCGCTGAGCTCGATGCCCATATCGCGGTCCTTCAGCCGCTCGTCCACCTTGGCGATCATCAGGTCGACGATCTGGATGATGTCTTCCTGCGACAGCTGGTGGAACACCACGGTGTCGTCGACACGGTTCAGGAACTCCGGCCGGAAGTGCTGCTTGAGCTCCTCGTTGACCTTGGCCTTCATCCGCTCGTAGCCGGTCTTCACATCGCCCTGGGCGGCGAAGCCCAGGTTGAAGCCCTTGGAGATGTCCCGGGTGCCGAGGTTGGTCGTCATGATGATGACCGTGTTCTTGAAGTCCACGACCCGGCCCTGGGAATCGGTCAGGCGACCGTCCTCCAGGATCTGCAGCAGCGAGTTGAAGATATCCGGGTGGGCCTTCTCGACCTCGTCGAAGAGAACCACGGAGAACGGCTTGCGGCGCACCTTCTCGGTGAGCTGGCCGCCCTCTTCGTAACCCACGTATCCGGGCGGGGAGCCGAAGAGTCGCGAGACGGTGTGCTTCTCGCTGAACTCCGACATGTCGAGCGAGATGAGCGCGTCCTCGTCGCCGAAGAGGAACTCGGCGAGGGTCTTGCTCAGCTCGGTCTTACCGACACCGGACGGGCCGGCGAAGATGAACGAGCCACCGGGGCGCTTCGGGTCCTTGAGGCCCGCCCGCGTACGGCGGATGGCCTGCGACAGGGCCTTGATGGCGTCCTTCTGACCGATGACGCGCTTGTGGAGCTCGTCCTCCATGCGCAGCAGCCGGGAGGACTCCTCCTCGGTGAGCTTGAAGACCGGGATGCCGGTGGCGGTGGCCAGGACCTCGGCGATCAGGTCGCCGTCGACCTCGGCGACGACGTCCATGTCGCCGGCCTTCCACTCCTTCTCCCGCTTGGCCTTGGCGGCCAGGAGCTGCTTCTCCTTGTCGCGCAGGCCGGCGGCCATCTCGAAGTCCTGCGAGTCGATCGCGGACTCCTTCTCCCGGCGCACGTCGGCGATCTTCTCGTCGAACTCGCGCAGGTCCGGCGGCGCGGTCATCCGACGGATGCGCATCCGGGAGCCGGCCTCGTCGATCAGGTCGATCGCCTTGTCCGGCAGGAAGCGGTCGGAGATGTAGCGGTCGGCCAGGGTCGCGGCCTGGACCAGGGCCTCGTCCGTGATGGAGACGCGGTGGTGCGCCTCGTAGCGGTCGCGCAGACCCTTGAGGATCTCGATGGTGTGCGGCAGCGACGGCTCGGCGACCTGGATCGGCTGGAAGCGGCGCTCCAGGGCCGCGTCCTTCTCCAGGTGCTTGCGGTACTCGTCGAGCGTGGTGGCACCGATGGTCTGCAGCTCGCCGCGGGCCAGCATCGGCTTGAGGATGCTGGCGGCGTCGATGGCGCCCTCGGCGGCGCCCGCGCCGACCAGGGTGTGCAGCTCGTCGATGAACAGGATGATGTCGCCGCGGGTGCGGATCTCCTTGAGCACCTTCTTCAGGCGCTCCTCGAAGTCACCGCGGTAGCGGGAGCCGGCGACCAGGGCGCCCAGGTCCAGGGTGTAGAGGTGCTTGTCCTTGAGGGTCTCGGGCACCTCGCCCTTGACGATGGCCTGGGCCAGGCCCTCGACGACCGCCGTCTTGCCGACGCCGGGCTCGCCGATGAGGACCGGGTTGTTCTTGGTACGGCGGGACAGCACCTGCATGACCCGCTCGATCTCCTTCTCGCGCCCGATGACCGGGTCGAGCTTGGATTCGCGGGCGGCCTGGGTGAGGTTGCGGCCGAACTGGTCCAGGACCAGGGAGGTCGAAGGGGTGCCCTCGGCCGGTCCGCCGGCGGTGGCGGCCTCCTTGCCCTGGTAGCCGGAGAGCAGCTGGATGACCTGCTGCCGCACCCGGTTCAGATCGGCGCCCAGCTTCACCAGGACCTGGGCGGCGACGCCCTCGCCCTCGCGGATCAGGCCGAGCAGGATGTGCTCCGTACCGATGTAGTTGTGGCCGAGCTGGAGGGCCTCGCGGAGCGACAGCTCCAGGACCTTCTTGGCACGAGGAGTGAAGGGGATGTGACCGGACGGAGCCTGCTGCCCCTGGCCGATGATCTCCTCCACCTGCTGGCGGACCGCCTCGAGCGAAATCCCGAGGCTCTCCAGGGCCTTAGCGGCGACACCCTCACCCTCGTGGATCAGGCCCAGGAGGATGTGCTCAGTGCCGATGTAGTTGTGGTTGAGCATCCGGGCTTCTTCCTGAGCCAGGACGACAACCCGCCGCGCGCGGTCGGTGAACCTCTCGAACATCGTTAATCGCTCCTCAGAGCGGTCAGAAAGATCGGGGACGATCCCCTCCCTGTCCTTCCGCATGCTAGTCCCGCTACGGGGACAGCTCATTCCATCTGCCGACACCCGTCCGGATCACCCCCGCTTCCGCGAGGAAATCTCCTGCCCGGAACAGCCGACAACTGCTCCAACCCGATGGTGCGAGACGTTGTTCCCGCAGGCCAGGCATCTGGGCCCGCCATCACTACGCCGATGGCGAACGCGCGCTGCCCGACACGCGGAGCCGTCCCTCCCACTAGCACTGTCTTACCCGCAAGGAGTGACACTCCATGCGGCGTGGGCCGGTTCCCTCAGCTACGGGCGAACAACCTTGCGCCCCTTCACTGCCCCCTGCCACCCCCGGAACGGACACCGGGCGCACGCAAGCGGGCACCAAACGTAACCTCGGGATGATTTCCGGAGTTCATCCGGACATGACTCCGACTCCGGACATCCCCGACCGTCGCGTCATTCATCTCCACTCTTGCACTCGCCCCGCCATTCCGCGCCCCAGGGCGCCCCGCGGCGAGGTCGTGCGGCGGTGGTACGAGCGCGAGCTGGGCTGGCCGGCGGTCGGCGACGATCCGGTCGAGCTGCTCACCGGGGTCCGCTTCGACGCCCTGGAGCTGCCGCTGGCGGCGGGCCGCGCGGTGCTGCGCCGGGTGGCGCGGACCGGCCCGGTCGCGGCACGAGGCGCCAGGATGTGGCTGCTGGTGGCCGCCGGCGGCGCGGAGGAGCTGCCGGGGCTGCTCGACTGGCTGGAGTGGGGTGGGGTCCAGCTGGACCTGACCGCGCTCGGGGAGGGCAGCCGGATCACCGCACCCTCACCGGTGCCCCGGATCACCGCACCGTCGCCGGCGCCGGCGGGCGTCCCTGCCGGGCTCGGGGGCCCCGGGGCTCTCGGCGCCCTCGAAGGGCGAGAGCCGCAGGAGGCCGCTGTCTGGCTGCGACCTCCCCAGCCGGGGTGCGGGGTGGAGCCGATGCTGCCGATGACGGGCTTCGGGGGCGATGGGGGCGCCCCCGATCTCGTACGGCTGGTCGGAGCGGCCGCGACGGAGTGCCACCGCGTCCGGTTGCTGAACGCGCGAAGCGATCAGCCGTTCGCCTTCTCGTACGCCTCACGAACGGTCGCGGGAACACGGCCACGGTCGTTGACCTCGTAACCGTTCTCCTTCGCCCAGGCGCGGATCTTCGCGGTGTCCTGGCCGGCGCCGGCGGTGGCGGCGGTCCGGGTGCGGCCGCGGGCGGCGGCGGTGCGACCACCGGTGCGACGGCCGTTCTTGACGAAGTCCTCCAGCGACGAACGCAGCTTGTCGGCGTTGTCGGCGTTGAGGTCGATCTCGTAGGTCTTGCCATCGAGAGCGAACGTCACGGTCTCGTCGGCCTCGCCACCGTCGAGGTCATCGACAAGAAGGACCTGAACCTTCTGTGCCACGGCGGTTTCCTTTCATGGATACCTGGGGGTCCTGGAGAACCCCCCGGAAAATACACTACGGGGCATTAGCAAACCGCTTTTCTCGGAAAAACACAAACCCCCTGGGAAGGTTCGATCCCTCGTTGGCGTGGGAAGCCTCTGTTCCGGAGCCCGTGATAGGGGAGCGATTCGGACATAGGGGCACGATCACAGTTGCAGAAGCATCCGGCTGTTGCCAAGGGTGTTCGGCTTCACCCGTTCGAGTCCGAGGAACTCCGCGACGCCCTCGTCATAGGAACGGAGCAGCTCGCTGTAGACGTCCCCGTCGACCGGCGTCTCACCGATCTCCACGAAGCCGTGCTTGCTGAAGAAGTCGACCTCGAAGGTGAGGCAGAAAATGCGCCGCACCCCGAGCCAGCGCGCCGTCTGCAACAGCTTGTCGAGGACCGCGTGGCCTACACCGCTCCCCTTCGCCGCGGGATCGACCGCGAGAGTGCGAACCTCGGCCAGGTCTTCCCACATCACATGGAGCGCGCCACAGCCAATGACCTCGCCATCCGTGTCCCGCTCCGCGACCCAGAACTCCTGGATGTCCTCGTAAAGAGTCACGGTCGCTTTGTCGAGCAGGATCCCGTCGTCCACGTACGCGTCCAGGAGGCGGCGCACGGCGCGCACATCGCCGGTGCGGGCCCGGCGGACGGTGACTACTTTTGATTGAGCGGACATAGCCGGACGCTATCGCCCCGGCTCAGCGTCGCTCTTCACCGGGGCGCCCACCGGGCTCGTCGAGTTGCACCACCCGCATCGCATCGCGGAGCGCTTCCCGCTGCGACTCGGACATCATCCCGAAGAACGCGACGAGCGCGGCGGCCGGGTTGTCACTGGCGGACCACGCCTCGTTCATCAGTGCGGCCGAGTAGGCCGCGCGCGTGGAGACCGCCTCATATCGATAGGCGCGGCCTTCGGCCTCCCTGCGCAGCCAGCCCTTCTGATGGAGGTTGTCCATTACCGTCATGACCGTGGTGTAGGCGATGGAGCGTTCCTGCTGCAGGTCTTCCAGTACTTCTCGCACCGTGACAGGACGGTTCCAGTTCCACACCCGCGTCATGACCGCGTCTTCGAGTTCACCCAATGGCCTAGGCACACCAGAATAATAGTGCCGAATGCCGGAAATGCCCGGTTAATTCAGGAACAAAAAGGGCGTACGCGGCGTGATGCGCGGTGCATCACGCGGCGTACGCCCGTAAAGATCCAGGAAGGGGCGGCTCAGGAAGAGTCGCCGGCCGCCACGGGCTGGGCGCCCTCGGTCCGGGCCAGCGCGGCGTCGACCGCCGCGTCTTCCTTGGCCTTGTTGGCGCCGCCCTGGGTCTTCACGATGGTGCGGATCAGCGCGATGAACGCCGCCGCCATCACAATCGGCGGGAGCAGCGCGGAGACGTAATCCATATCCGTCGGCCTCCTAGTACATGAGGCTTCCAGAGTACGGGGCGCCGAGGGGTCCCCCGCCCCTGGGGCCGCGTGGCGGAGCCGGGTCGGACCGGACGGCCCACGGGAAATCGCTCTCCGGGCGGGACGGTGCGTACGGGCCCGGGAACCGGCCCCGGAACCGTCCGCCGCAAAGAGCCGGGAAGCGACCGCGGAGAACCCGCCCGGACCGTCCGCCGACGCTTCGAGATCGCGCGGATCCGCACCGTGGCGAGAAAGCCCGCCCTCACGACGACCACCTGCGCCCAAGCCCCGGAACCGCCCTGGACCAGCCCGGGACAAAGGGTCGAGACCCGGCCGGGGGAGAGCCGGGCGCGGCGTGGGTCGACGGAATCGGAGTGTGCGGGGCGGGCCGCGGACGGGAAGCCCGAACCGGCGACCGTACGGTGCGCGCTCAAACCGGTGGGCGAACCGCTCGGGGACGGTTCCGCGGAATCGAGAGGTTCAGACCAGGTGAGCGGCGAGAAACCCGGCGGCCACCCTCGGCAATGGGACGGTGACCACTCCGAGGAGGGGCCCTTGGGCCGCGGTCCCGGCGGAATCTGAGCGGTTTAGATCGGAGCGGTTCAGATCCGATCTCCTACCGGAAATGCCGCCCCCGACCGCGCCGGGCGCCCCATCCGCCGGCATCCGCCGCAATGGGTCCGGCACCGACCGGAAAGGGCCGGTGCCGGACGGTGTCCGACGGAATCGAGACGCCGAGGCCCGCGCCTGGCGAGAAATGCCTCTCGGGCCCGCCCGTGGAAACGACCGACTATCGGACCCGGAAGAGCGAGGGCCCCGGTTCGCGGCCGCGAGAGGGCGCCGCGGGCGCGTCCCGCAGTTCCGGGACGTTCAGGCCGGACGGGCCGCGAGGAATCCCTCGGCCGGCGGGGCCTGGCGGCGTTTGGGCGGGAAGACCTCAGCCGGGGTGGGGACCGGGCGCCCCGGCTTGGGCGAGGACGGACCCGGCTCGGCCCGGGAAGGCCCGGCGGGCCCCTCGGGCCTTTTCCGGGGCGCGGGCTTGGGTTCGCCCTGCGCCGGCTTGGCGGGCTTACCGCTCTTCTCCGTATCCGCGGCACGCACGGCGTTCTCCGCGTTCTCGAACCGCTCGGCCATCTCCGCCCTCGCCTTCTCCGGGTTCTCGGCAGGGTCGGCGCCTCCGGCCCGTCCCGCCGCTTCGGCCCATCCGCCGTCCTCCCCACCGCCGGCCTCCGAGGGCCGGGAACGGGGCACCAGCGGCCGTCCGCCGCGCTCCGTGTCCCCTCCGGCGCCGAAGCGCTCGGCGAGCCGCTCACAGCGCCCCAGCAGCCTGCGCCGGCGCAGCCCCTCGGCGGGGCCGGAGAGCGTGGCGCAGAGTGCGCGCAGGGCGGCCAGGTCCTCCGGCCGCGGTCGGTACCCGGCCGTCAGGGCGCCCTGGAGCTGGTCCAGGTAGCCGGTGGCGGCGCCGGGGAGCGCGGAGCGGTAGCGGGCCAGCTCGTCGAGGAGGAAGGCACGCAGCCGTCCGCCCTCGCGGACCGCCTCGTCCACGGCTTGGGCGAGGCGGAGGCAGTCCCGCACCTCCGCGGCCCGTTCCGGGCCGGGGCGGGCGGGGACGGCGGTGGGCTGGAGGGCGATGGCGAGGGCGCGTCGGAGCACACGCAGCTCGTCCGCGCTGAACGCCATTCCGCCATGGGATCCGTATGGCGTGGGCATGGGCCGACTTTAAGTGCTAAGCGGACAAAATCGGCTTAGCGTGAAATTTCGGGCGCGGCGTGGCCCCTCCGGGGAGGGCCGAAGGGGTGGTCGGCCCCGTGGCTCCGGAGGTGTGCGGTGCCCCGGGGGGGAGCGTCCGCCCCGGAGGGAGGCGCCCCGCCCCGGAGGGGCGCATGCCCGGAGGGGTGGAGTCGGTCAGGAGCGCGAGACGTTGCGCTCGTAGACCAGGCGCAGCCCGATCAGCGTCAGCCACGGCTCGTGCTCGTCGATCACCGTCGCCTCGCCCAGCACCATCGGCGCCAGTCCGCCGGTGGCGATCACGGTCACCTCGTCCGGGTCGTCGGCGAGCTCCCGCGCCATGCGCCGGACGACGCCGTCGACCTGGCCCGCGAAGCCGTAGAGGATGCCGGACTGCATGGCCTCGACGGTGTTCTTGCCGATGACCGCGCGCGGCCGGGCCAGCTCGATCTTGCGGAGCTGCGCCCCGCGCACCCCCAGCGCCTCGACGGAGATCTCGATGCCGGGCGCGATCACGCCGCCCACGTACTCGCCGCGCGCGCTCACCGCGTCGAAGGTCGTCGCCGTGCCGAAGTCGACCACCACGCAGGGGCCGTCGTAGAGCTCTATCGCGGCCAGCGCGTTGATGATCCGGTCGGCGCCGACCTCCTTGGGGTTGTCCATCAGGATCGGCACCCCGGTCTTCACCCCCGGCTCCACGAGGACCGAGGGCACGTCGCCGTAGTAGCGGCGGGTGACCTCGCGCAGCTCGTGCAGGACGGAGGGGACGGTGGAGCAGATCGCGATGCCCTCGATGCCGTCGCCCAGCTCCTCGCCGAGCAGCGGGTGGGTACCCATCAGCCCGTGCAGCAGGACGGCCAGTTCATCGGCGGTGCGACGGGCGTCGGTCGAGATCCGCCAGTGCTCGACGATCTCGTCGCCGTCGAACAGCCCGAGGGTGGTGTGGGTGTTGCCGACGTCGATGGTGAGCAGCATCAGCCGTGCTCCTCCGCTGTCTGCCGGGGCGTCGCGTCGTCGCGCAGGTCCAGGCCGATGTCGAGGATCGGCGAGGAGTGGGTGAGCGCGCCCACGGCGAGGTAGTCGACTCCGGTCTCGGCGTACGTACGGGCGTTGGCGAGGGTGAGCCGGCCCGAGGACTCCAGCTTGGCGCGCCCGGCCACCAGCTCCACCGCCTCCCGGGTCTGCTCCGGGGTGAAGTTGTCCAGCAGGATCAGGTCGGCGCCCGCGTCGAGCACCGGGGGGATCTGGTCGAGGGTGTCGACCTCGACCTCGATCGGCAGCTCGGGAAAGCGCTCGCGCACCGCCGTGAACGCCTCCGCCACGCCGCCCGCCGCGACCACGTGGTTGTCCTTGACCAGCGCCGCGTCCGACAGCGACATCCGGTGGTTGACGCCGCCGCCGCAGCGCACCGCGTACTTCTCCAGCGCCCGCAGCCCCGGCGTGGTCTTACGGGTGTCGCGGACGCTCGCCGCGGTGCCCGCCAGCTCGTCGGCCCACGCGCGGGTCGCGGTGGCGATGCCCGACAGCCGGCACAGCAGGTTGAGCGCGCTGCGCTCGCCGGTGAGCAGGTCGCGGGTGCGGCTGCGGACGGACAGCAGCTTCTGGCCCGGTACCACCCGGTCGCCGTCCTCCACGTGCCGCTCGACCTCGAACTCCTCCGTGCACACCACGGACAGGATCGCCTCGGCGATCCGGAGCCCGGCGACCGTACCGGCCTCCCGCGCGGTGAAGTCACCGGTGGCGAAGGCGTCCTCGGGCACGGTCGCGACGGTCGTCACGTCCACACCCTGGTCCAGGTCCTCCTCGATGGCCATGTGGGCGATGTCCTCGACCTGGACCGGGTCGAGCCCGGCGTCGGCGAGCAGCGCCGCCAGGTCGGGGTCGAGGCCGCACTCCATCGGGTCCAGTTCGTACGCGCCGTCGGCGTCGCCGCAGGCGCACGCGTCACCGCAGCCGCCGCCGGTGTCGCCGTCGGACAGCAGCGGCAGCTCTGCCGGCTCGTCGTGGTGGGGGGTGCCAGGGGTACTGCTCACGGCTGCGGCTCCGTCTCGGCTCGGGGGGCGGTGCTTCGGGGGAAGTCCGAAGAGTCTGTCGTACGGACGTCGAGCGTGCCGTCCGGGAGCAGGGTCACGAGCAGGTGGCGGCGCCACGCGAGGTCGTCGCGCTCCGGACGGTCCTCCCGCCAGTGGCAGCCGCGCGTCTCCTCACGACGGCGGGCGGCCGCGACCAGCACCCGCGCGACGAGCAGCAGGTTGGTGGCCTCCCAGGTCTCCACGCCGGGCTCGGCGGTCTTGCCGTCTCGCCACAGCTGCGCTGCGGCTTCCTGGTGGACGGCGTTCAGCCGCTCCGCGGCTCGGGCCAGGGACTCCGCGGAGCGGAGGACTCCGGCGCCGGTCGTCATGATGCGCTGGATGGTGTAGCGGGCCTCGGAGGCGAGGAGCGGGGCCCCCGCCGGGGTGGTGCCCCCCGCCCCCGCGCCCCCTTCGGGGACGGGGAAGCCGTCGGTGGGAGGCGTCCAGGGGGCCGACTCGGTGGTGATGTCGGCGGCGATGCGCTCGGCGAAGACCAGGCCCTCCAGCAGCGAGTTGGAGGCCAGGCGGTTGGCGCCGTGGACGCCGGTGCAGGCGACCTCGCCGCAGGCGTAGAGGCCGCGGACCGTGGTGCGGCCGCGCAGGTCGGTGCGGACCCCGCCGCTGGCGTAGTGGGCGGCCGGGGCCACGGGGATGGGCTGGGTGACCGGGTCGATGCCGTGCGCGCGGCAGGCGGCGAGGATGGTGGGGAAACGGTGCTCCCACATCTCGGCGCCGAAGTGCCGGGCGTCCAGGTACATGTGCTCGGCGCCCTGCTCCTGCATCCGCCGCATGATGCCCTTGGCCACGATGTCGCGCGGCGCCAGCTCGGCCAGTTCGTGCCGGCCCTGCATGAAGCGCACGCCGTCGGCGTCCACGAGGTGGGCGCCCTCGCCGCGCACCGCCTCGGAGACCAGCGGCTGCTGCCCCTCGGCATCCGGCCCCAGCCACAGCACCGTCGGGTGGAACTGGACGAACTCCAGGTCGCTCACCTCGGCTCCGGCGCGCAGCGCCAGCGCCACCCCGTCGCCGGTGGAGACGGCGGGGTTGGTGGTGGCGGAGAAGACCTGCCCCATGCCGCCGGTGGCCAGCACCACCGCCGGGGCGTGCACGGCGCCCACGCCGTCCCGCTGGCCCTCGCCCATGACGTGCAGGGTGACGCCCGCCGCCCGGCCCTCCGCGTCCTTGATCAGGTCCAGGACGAGTGCGTTCTCCACGGTTTCGATGCCGGCGTCGCGGACCGCCGCGACCAGCGCGCGGGAGATCTCCGCGCCGGTGGCGTCGCCGCCCGCGTGCGCGATGCGGTTGCGGTGGTGGCCGCCCTCACGGGTCAGCAGGATCTCGCCGCTCTCCGCGTCGGTGTCGAACCGCGCGCCGGTGGCGATCAGCCGGCGTACGGCGTCGGGGCCCTCGGTGACCAGCAGTCGTACGGCCTCCTCGTCGCACAGCCCCGCGCCGGCCACCAGCGTGTCGTCGAGGTGCTGCTCGGGGGTGTCGCCGTCGCCGAGCGCGGCCGCTATGCCGCCCTGCGCCCAGCGGGTGGAGCCGTCGTCGAGGCGGGCCTTGGTGACGACCGCGACCTTCCGTCCGGCGGCCGCGCAGCGCAGCGCGACGGTCAGACCGGCCACGCCGGAACCCACGACCACCACATCGGCGTCGACGGCCCAGCCGGGTGCGGGGGCGTGCAGGGCCGGTCCGTAGGGGGCCCGGTGGTGCGGAAGGCGGCTGTCCTGGGACGGTATCGCGGGGGTGGGGGAGGTCACGGGCGTCGCCTCACAGGGTCGTTCCGGGCGCGGCGCCCGAGCCGGGTCGGGGTCCGAAGTCCAGTCGGATGTTGTCGATCAGGCGGGTGGTGCCCACCTTGGCGGCGACGGCGAGCACGGCCTCACCGCGGTGGTCGTCGGGTGCCTCGGTGAAGTCCGACGGATCGATGAGCCCGACGTAGTCCAGGGTCAGCGGCGGTTCGGCCGCCGCCGCCTCGGCGAGCACGGCGGCCGCCGCGTCCCGTACGGCCCGCGGCGACGCGACCCGCGCGGCCGCGCCCGGCTCGGTGTTCCCTTCCGCGAAGTCCGTGAAGTCGGGGTCGTCGCCGGACGCGGTGCCGGACGCGTTCCGGGCGGCGAGAAGTCCCGCGTCGCGGCCGGCGAACAGGGCTCGGGACAGCGCCAGGGCGGTGCCGCGCTCCGGTCCGGACAGGTAGCGGTTGCGGCTGGAGAGCGCCAGCCCGTCGCCCTCCCGCACGGTCGGCACCCCGACCACCTCGACGGGGAAGTTGAGGTCGCGGACCATGCGGTGGATCAGCGCCAGTTGCTGGGCGTCCTTCTCCCCGAAGAAGGCCACGTCGGGGCGGGTGAGGTGGAGCAGCTTGGCGACGACGGTGAGCATCCCGTCGAAGTGACCAGGACGGGAGGCGCCCTCGTAGCGCTCCCCCATCGGCCCGGCGGTGAGCCGCACGTGCGGCTCGCCGCCGGGGTAGACCTCCTCCACCGAGGGCGCGAAGACGATGTCCGCGCCGGCCGCGGCGGCGACGGTGAGGTCGGCGTCGAGGGTGCGCGGGTAGCGGTCGAGGTCCTCGCCCGCCCCGAACTGCAGCGGGTTGACGAAGACGGTGACCGTCACCAGGCCCTTGGCGCCGACGCGGGCGCGGGCGGCGCGGATCAGGGAGGCGTGTCCCTCGTGCAGCGCACCCATGGTCATCACGACGGCGGTGCGCCCCGGCATCGCGAAGTGCGCGAGGGCCGCGTCGAAGTCCGTACGGTCGGTGAACAGCTCCACGTCGGGCTCTCCCGGTCGGGCCTTGTTCCACAGCTTCGGGCTCATGCCGCCCCTCCCACTCCAGGGTCCGAGAGGACGCCCAGGAGGTCCTCCGCCAACTCCGGCTTCAGCAGTCCATTGGCGAGCGCCCGGTCCGCGGTGGCCCGGGCCATCGCCAGGTACGCCGCCACGCTCTGCGGCGCGTGCGCGCGCAGCTCGGCGACGTGCGCGGCCACCGTGCCCGCGTCACCGCGGGCGACCGGTCCGGTCAGCGCCGCGTCGCCGCTGCGCAGCGCGTTGTCGAGGGCGGCGCCCAGCAGGGGGCCGAGCATGCGGCCGGGGGCCTCGACTCCGGCGGTACGCAGCAGCTCCATCGACTGGGCGACCAGGGTGACCAGGTGGTTGGCGCCGACGGTGAGCGCCGCGTGGTAGAGCGGGCGCGCCTCCTCCTCGATCCACTCCGGCTCGCCGCCCATCTCGATGACCAGCGCCTCCGCGGCGAGTCGCAGCTCCTCCGGCGCGGTCACCCCGAAGGGGCAGCCCGCCAGTCGCTGCACGTCCACCGGGGAGCCGGTGAACGTCATCGCGGGGTGCAGCGCCAACGGCAGCGCGCCCGCGCGCCGCGCGGGGTCGAGCACGGCCGTGCCGTACCGGCCCGAGGCGTGCACGATCAGTTGTCCCGGGCGTACCGCCCCGGTCTCGGCGAGCCCCGAGACCAGCCCCGGCAGCGCGTCGTCGGGGACCGTGAGGAGCACCAGCTCCGCCCGCGCCAGCACCTCGGCCGGCTCCACCAGCGGCACCTCGGGCAGCAGCGCGGCCGCCCTACGGACCGAGGCGTCCGAGACGCCCGAGGCGGCCACCGGGCGGTGTCCGGCCATCCGCAGCGCGGCCGCCAGCGCCGGGCCGACGCGGCCCGCGCCGACCACGCCGACGGTCAGCCGGGCCGGGCGGTCTTGCGGCTCGTTCATGGGGTGTGCGTTCACGCGGCGGGGGCCTTCCGTTCCAGTCCGCGGCGGGTACCGGACGATTCCTCGCCATGCTACGCGAGTGCCGCCCGATGCCCTTCTGCCCTGGCGGGCGGCCGGGTGGGGGCGTACGGACGCCCCATGGTCGGGCGGCGACGCGCCGCGGGGCGGCATGGTGCTCTGCCGGGTGCGGCCTTCGTCTCGCGCCTTCGGCGCAAAGAACGCAACTGCGGGAGGGAGGGGCGGCCTGATCGCCATCGCCGGCTGCCGGCGAGTGGGGCGGGCCGTGGGGACCGCGTCGGAACGGTGAGACTCCGCGTGGCGGCGGACTGCGGGGCGCCTTCCCCCCCGGAGACGGAAATGCCTTCGCGGAATTGCTTGATGCTGAGCAAGTACCAGGTCAAGGGAGTCTGAGAGGCATGACCGGGTCGGCGCCGGGCCCGGCAACAGACCGGTGCTTCCGCTCACGAAGGCATCGGACCACCGGCGGGCAGCCGGCCATGGCGCCCAGGCCGGCCCTCCCCCATCCGCTGCCGCCGCTGTGCGCCGAAGGCGCGAGACGAAAGCCGCGGCCAACCGAGCACCATGCCGCCCCACGAGGAAAACCACTGCAAAACCCCGCCACCAGACGCCCCCGGTCCCCCACAGGATCGCGGGCCGGGCCGGCCGCGGATGGCCGTCGCCCAGGGCGTCAGGAGCAGGTCTCGTGGCCCGCGACCGTCCGGGGGCGGCGGGTGAGGGCGGCGCGCCAGGCGGTGAGGGTTCGGGCGAGGGGGGAACGGGGGCGCACCAGGCGCCGGTCGGCGGTGCCGGGGGCGGGCGGGGCGGGCTCGCCGCGCTGGGTGGAGCGGTAGACGTCGAGGATGTGCTGCTGGGTGATGGACATGTGGATCACCGTGCGGCCGCCGGCCTGGGGCTGGCACGTCAGTTGACGAGGACCGTCAAATGATCACCGAAACCCGGCGTACGCAGGCACGATGAGGTCATGGCCAACGTCATAGAGATCGCCGGGCTGCCTCCGGAGCGGATCGTGTTCAGCCCCTCGCCGCTCGCCGAGCTGGGCGCCGCCCTGCATGTGCTGGCGGAGCCGGGGCACCACCCGGGGCTGCACGCGTGGGTCACGGCGACGACGGCGTGTCTGAAGCCGGATCTGGCCGACCGGCTACACGAGGCGGACTTCCTGTGGCGGTCCACGCGTTCGGACCTGCTGCTGCCCGCGACGCCGGGCGCGACGTTGGCGGAGGACCTGGACGCCCTGGACCGGATCGAGGACGAGGTGTTCGTGGCCGCGGCGTTCGAGATCAGCTGTTCGGCGTCGTACACCCGCTGTACGCCGTCGCCGCTGGTGGACGCCGAACAGCGGGCCCGTACCCGGGAGCAGGCCGCGGCGCGCGGGCCGCGGCAGGCGGCGTTCGTGGACCGGATGCTGGAGGACCCGGAGGGGCTGCGGGTATGGCTACGGCGCCTGTTCGAGGACTGTGAGCAGGCGTTCTTCGGGGACACCTGGCAGCGGGTGCGGGTGCAGCTGACGGCCGACGCCCGACACAAGGCGGAGCTGCTGCGGCACAAGGGGCTGGCGGAGGCGCTGGCCGCGACCTCGGCGGCGCTGAGCCTGGACGAGGAGAACGGGCGCATCCTGGTCGACAAGCTCGCGGCGGGGCACACCACGGCCTCCGGCGAGGGCATCACCTTCATCCCGACGGCCTTCGGCTGGCCCCATCTGCTGGTGGTGCACGCCCCCGGTTGGCGCCCCGTGGTGCAGTACCCGGTGGCCTCGCCCGAACTGCCCGCGCCGGCCGCGGCGCGGCTGGTGCAGGCGCGGCTGGAGGCGCTCGCGCACCCGATGCGGATGCGGCTGTGCCGTTCGATGGCGCGCGGGGCGCACACCACGGGCGAACTCGCGGAGGCGTACGGGATCAGCGCGCCGGAGGTGTCGCGCCATGTCGCGGTGCTGAAGAAGGCGGGGCTGGTGCGGGCCCGACGGCGCGGCCGGTATGTGCTGCACGAGCTGGACCTGCCGGCGGTGACGCGGCTGGGCAGCGACTTTCTGGAGAGCGTGCTGCGCTGAGCACGCCCTCCAGGCGGCGGTCGGCGTCAGCCGGCGTCGGGGAAAGGGCGGGTCGGTGACGTCCGGGATTAGCCGGGGAGGCCGCCGCCCCCGGCCCGGACCAGTCCGGTCTCGTAGGCGAGCACCACCACCTGCACCCGGTCGCGCAGCTCCAGTTTGGTGAGGATGCGGCCCACATGGGTCTTCACGGTGGCCTCGGAGAGCACCAGCCGGGTGGCGATCTCGCCGTTCGACAGGCCCTGCGCGACCAGCAGCATCACCTCGCGCTCCCGCGCGGTCAGCCGCTCCAGCTGCGTCCCGCCCGCGTTCCCCCCGCCGCCGATGCCGGCGGAGCCGCCGGCGCTGGGCAGCATCGGCGCGAAGCGGTCCAGCAGCCGCCGGGTGGTGCTGGGCGCCACGACCGCGTCGCCGCTGTGCACCGCGCGGATCGCGGCCAGCAGCTCGCCCGGCGGCACGTCCTTGAGCATGAAGCCGCTGGCCCCGGCCTTGAGCGCGGAGAACGCGTACTCGTCGAGGTCGAAGGTGGTGAGGATCAGCACCTTCGGCGCGCCCTCGACCGCGCAGATGCGGCGGGTGGCCTCCACCCCGTCCAGCCGCGGCATGCGGATGTCCATGAGGATCACGTCGACGGCGGAGCCGCGCAGCACCTCCACGGCCTCCGCGCCGTCCCCGGCCTCGGCGACGACCTCCATGTCGGGCTGGGCGGCCAGCACCATGCGGAACCCGGTGCGGAGAAGCACCTGGTCGTCGACGAGCATCACACGGATCGCCATCGGATCCCTTTCCTGTGCCTGTTGCCTGCTGAGGGACTGCGGGAAGTCTGCTGTGTTCGCTGGGTCTGCGGGGTCGGTCGGGTCTGCGTCGCGGGCTCGCCGCCGGGGAGGCGTCAGCGGGCCGGTTTGAGCGGCAGCAGCACGCTGATGCGGAAGCCTCCACCGGGGCGCGGCCCCGCGTCCAGGGTTCCGCCGACCATGCCGACCCGCTCCCGCATACCGATCAGCCCGTGCCCCTGGCCGTCGGCGCCGCCCTCCTCGTACATCTCGCGCCGCGCGCCCCGGCCGTCGTCCTCGACCAGCAGCCCCAGGCCGTCGTCGAAGTACGTGATGCGGACGCTGGCTCCGACGTCCGGGCCGCCGTGCTTGCGGGTGTTGGTGAGCGCCTCCTGCACGATGCGGTAGGCGGTCAGCTCCACGCCGCTGGGCAGCGGGCGCGGACTGCCCTCGACCTTGAAGTCGATCGGCAGTCCGGCGCCGCGCACCTGCTCGATGAGGTCGTCGATCTGCTCGACATCGGGCTGCGGGACGTAGTCGTTGCTGTCGTCCGGCTCGCCGGTGCGCAGCACCCCCAGCAGCCGGCGCATCTCGGCGAGCGCCTGCCGGCCGGTACCGGAGATCGTCTCCAGGGCCTGCTTGGCCTGGTCGGGGGCGTTGTCGAGGACGTAGGCGGCGCCGTCGGCCTGGACCACCATGACCGACACGTTGTGCGCGACCACGTCGTGCAGCTCGCGGGCTATCCGGGCCCGCTCGGCCTGGACGGCCATCTTCGAGCGCTCCTCGCGCTCCCTCTCCAGCCGGGTGGCGCGCTCCTCCAGCTGGGCGTAGTAGGCGCGGCGGGTGCGGATGGAGTCGCCGAGCACCCAGGCGAGCACGAAGGGGATGGTGATGAAGACCAGGACGACGGTCATCTGCCAGGCGCTGTACCTCTCGTCCGGCCAGCGCAGGCCCGAGATGGAGGGGGCGATCAGGCCGGCGCCGAGAGCGAAGCGGGAGGCCCAGCGGGCGCCGTCGGCCGCGACGGTGTAGATGATCACCAGCATGGCGAAGTCGGCCGGGTTGCTCGGCACGTCGCACGCCAGCTGCGCCAGCCCGCAGGCCGTGACCAGCACCAGCATCTTCTCGGGGGCGCGGCGGCGCAGGGCTATGGCGGTGGACAGCGCCATCGTGATCGGCACGGCCGCGATCCGGGCCGCCGAGCTGATGTCGGCTTGGGCCACCCACAGCGCGGCCAGCCCGAGCAGGAGGAGAGCCCAGAAGCTGTCCACCCTGGTCGGGTGCCTGCGGAGGAAGTCATAGAGGCGCTGCACGTCACCCAGCGTAGGCACGCCGGATAGGTGCATGGGTCAGCCGGACGATCGATCCCTGCTACCGGGGCCTACTCCCCAAGGTGGACGCCGGAACGCATAGCGTGAGCGGGTGGCGAGTCAGTGGCGTGAAGACAGTGGTGGTGGCGACGGCGGTGGCGAGCGTGGCGGCCCGTGGCGCGGCTGGCGCGCGGCGACGGAGGAGGCGCTGTACGGACCCGCGGGGTTCTTCCGAAGGCCCGAGGGCCCGGCGGGACACTTCCGCACCTCCGTGCACGCCTCGCCCCTGTTCGCGCGGGCGGTCGCGGAGCTGCTGGTCCGGGTCGACATCGCGCTGGACCACCCGGACGAGCTGGCCCTGGTCGACGTCGGCGCGGGCCGCGGCGAGCTGCTGACGGGGGTCCTGGCGGCGCTGGAGGAGACGGCGGGGCCGAGTGCGGCGCGCGCGGACCTGGCCGAGCGGCTGCGGGCCTGCGCGGTGGAGCGGGCCGACCGCCCGGCGGGGCTCGACCCCCGTATCGCATGGCGGAGCGAGCCGCCGGCCGCCGTGCGCGGCCTGCTGTTCGCGAACGAGTGGCTGGACAACGTCCCGGTGGACGTCGTGGAGACCGATGCGCACGGGGTGCCCCGCCAGGTCCTGGTCGCCCCGGACGGGACCGAGCGGCTGGGCGCCCCGGTCGCCGGCGCGGACGCCCGCTGGCTGGACCGCTGGTGGCCGCTGCCCGGCGCCGAACCCGGACTGCGCGCCGAGGTCGGCCACCCGCGCGACGCCGCCTGGGCCGGCGCCGTGGGCACCCTGACCGCCGGCCTCGCCGTCGCCGTGGACTACGCGCACGAGCTCGCGGCCCGGCCGCCCTTCGGCACCCTCACCGGCTTCCGCGACGGCCGTGAGGTCCACCCCGTGCCGGACGGCGGCTGCGACCTCACCGCCCATGTGGCGCTGGACGCCTGCGCGGCGGCGGCCGAGGCGGCGGGGGCCGGGCCGGCCGCCTGGTGGAGCCAGCGGGACGCGCTGCGGGCGCTGGGCGTCAGCGCCCGGCGGCCGCCGCTGACGCTCGCGTCGAGCGACCCGGCGGCCTACCTTCGGGCGCTGTCCGCGACCGGTGAGGCCGCGGAGCTGACCGACCCCTCGGGTCTGGGCGCCTTCACCTGGCTGCTCCAGCCGGTGGGGAGCGCCTGCGCCGGGGTGCTGTCGTCCGACGGCCGGATCGGGGACGGCGGCGGTGCCTGAGCGGCCCCGGAACGCCAGGGGCACCCCTGGCTGAGCACCGCCGGGCCGGCCACGGAACCGCACCCCCTCGGGCACGGAACGTGGACCCCGCCCCCGCGGCCCCGTGCGGAGGAAGGGCCTCCGGAGCAAGCTGACAGACTGTGTCCATGACGGAGACGACAGTCGGCATCGGCGGCGCCGCGGAGAGCACCGACATGGTGCTGAACATCGGGCCGCAGCACCCGTCCACCCACGGTGTGCTGCGCCTCCGCCTGGTGCTGGACGGGGAGCGCATCCAGCACGCCGAGCCGGTGATCGGCTATATGCACCGCGGCGCCGAGAAGCTGTTCGAGGCGCGCGACTACCGGCAGATCATCATGCTCGCCAACCGCCACGACTGGCTGTCGGCCTTCTCCAACGAGCTGGGCGTGGTGCTGGCCGTGGAGCGGATGCTGGGCATGGAGGTGCCCGAGCGCGCGGTGTGGACCCGCACCCTGCTCGCCGAGCTGAACCGGATGCTGAACCACCTGATGTTCCTCGGCTCGTACCCGCTGGAACTGGGCGGCATCACGCCGATCTTCCACGCCTTCCACGAGCGGGAGCACCTCCAGCACGTCATGGAGGAGATCTCCGGCGGCCGCATGCACTACATGTTCAACCGCGTCGGCGGGCTCAAGGAGGACCTGCCCGCGGGCTGGCTGGGTCGGGCGCGGCAGTCGGTGGCCGAGGTGCGGTCGCGGATCGACGTGTACGACCGGCTGGTCCTCGGCAACGAGATCTTCCGCGGCCGCACGCGCGGCGTCGGCGTCCTGAGCCGCGAGGCGGTGCACGCGTACGGGGTGAGCGGGCCGATCGCCCGCGCCTCGGGGGTCGACTTCGATCTGCGGCGGGACGAACCGTACCTGGCGTACGGGGAGCTGCGGGACACCCTCAAGGTGGTGGTGCGCGAGGAGGGCGACTGCCTGGCCCGCTTCGAGTGCCTGCTGGAGCAGACCCACAACTCGCTCGACCTGGCCGACGCCTGCCTGGACCGGCTGGAGGAGCTGCCGCCCGGGCCGATCAACCAGCGGCTGCCGAAGGTGCTCAAGGCACCCGAGGGCCACACCTACGCCTGGACGGAGAACCCGCTCGGCCTCAACGGGTACTACCTCGTCTCGAAGGGCGAGAAGACCCCGTACCGGCTCAAGCTGCGCTCCGCGTCGTACAACAACATCCAGGTGCTCACCGAGATGCTGCCGGGCACCCTGGTCGCGGACATGGTGGCGATCCTCGGCTCGATGTTCTTCGTCGTCGGCGACATCGACAAGTAGTCCCTGTCGTCGTCGGCGTCGCCGACGCGAAGGCGTGCCCGCCGTGGGCGCGCTACGAGATCGCGCTGCGCAGCTGCGCCACGTCGATCTGCTCGGTCTCGTCGTGGGCGGTCAGGTCGATGATCTCGTCCGCGTCCCGTCGGTCCTCGGCCCGCGCAGCGGCCTCGGCCGCAGCCTCGGCCTCGGCCGCCGCCAGCGCCTCCGCGCCCACCACGTCGGCCAGGTCCTCCTCGGCCGCCGCCCCGGCCGGCTCGGCGCCCGCTCCGGACTCGGCAGCCGCCTTGGGCTGCGGGCCCTGCTTCTGGTTGCCGAAGAAGTCGAAGCCACCCTCGAGCCGAGAGGCCGTCCGGCGGGCCGCGGCGTACGGCACCACCGCGGAGGCCACCGTGCGGGCGTGCGCCGGCGTCGGCCGCTCCGCGTCGTCGGACTCGGGCGCCGGCCGTGCGGCGGCGGACGCCGGCTCCGCCGCCGACTCACCGTCCTCGACCTCCACGCCCGCCGCCGGCTCGACGGCCGCCGTCGACGGCTCGGTCCGGGCCTCCGCCGCGATGGGCTCGGCGGACTCGACGAGCTCAACCGACTCGACGGACTCCGCCGACTCGACGGGCTCCGCCGGCTCGACGCACTCCGCCGACTCGACGGGCTCGGCGGACTCGACCTGCTCCGCCGGCTGCGCCGCGTCGACCGACCGCGCCGACGCCGCCGCGTCGGTCAGCTCCCGCGCACCCGCCGCATCCAGCGGACGCGCGGGCTCCGGCAGCAGGGGCTGCTCCGCCCGCTCGACGACCCACTCCTGCTCCTCCAGCCGGCGCAGGGCCGCGTCGGCGCGCCGATAGAGCTCCGCGCTCAGCACAGCCCTCGACAGGAGGTCGGCGACGCGCTCGGCAGCGTCGATGTCATCGACGTCCACGCCGCCGTCGAGGTCGTCCGGGTCGTCGTCGGTCACGCCCAGGGCCAGCTGGCGACGGCCCTCCAGCGCGCGGGCGCGCTCGGTCTCCGCGGTGGCATAGCGGCGCAGCAACTCGGCGTGCTCGTTGCGCAGCCGGGCCAGCTCGGCCCGTTTGGCGCGCAGCTTGCCGTTGAGGGCGGCACGCGCCTCGCGCGCCTCCTCGACGTCCGCCTCCAGCTCCGCCATGCGCTCTTCGGCCCGCCACTCCTCGCGCGCCCGCGCCTTCGTCAGCTCGGCGACCCGCTTACCGGCGGCGCGGTCCCACCGGCGCAGCAGGACCGCGCCGACGACCGCGGCCGCACTGGCGGCCGCGGCGAGCCCACGTACCACCGTCACTTCACCGGCCAGCCAGGCACCGGCGGCGCAGGCTATGGAAGCGGCTGCGACCGACGTCGGGGGAAGAAGCCTGTGCAGGGGTGGGGCTTGGCGGTGGCGTCCACGTGGCATGGCCTGAAACTTACCGTGCGTAGGGTCGCCTTGGGGGCTCGCCCCGCCAAACTCCTCGGTGAAATTCGCGATTCTCCCGGCGATTAGCGTTGGGCTAGTTCTGCAACAGCCCCTTGTCCTTGAGGTACTCCTCCGCGACATCGTCCGGCTTGAGCCGCTCGGAGTCCACCTTCTTGTTGAGTTCGGCGAGATCCGCGGTGGTCAGGGTTCTCGTGATCTTGTCCAGCGCGTCCTCGATGTCCTTCGCCCCGGCGGACTTCGCATTCACCACCGGCAGCACGTTGTCCGCGTTCTGCAGGTGTTTGTCGTCTTCGAGTACGACGAGGCCGAACTGGGCCAGCGTGGCGTCGGTGGTGATCGTCAACAGCATCTGGTCCTTTCCGTCCTTGACCGCCTGCTTGGCCTGGGTGCTGTTGACGTCCAGCGGGTCGATGCCGGTGATGTCGATGCCGTAGGTCTTCTCCAGGCCCGGCTGGCAGAACGGCCGCCTCGGGCATTCGTCGCCCGCCGCGAGCCTGATCTTCTGCTTGGATTTCCCCAAGTCGGAGAGGGTTTTGAGGTTGTGCTCCGCGGCGAAGTCCTCGCTCACCGCGAAGGCGTTCTGATCGACCGCCTTGCCCGGCTCCAGGACCTTGAGCCCGCGCTCCCCGGCGAGCTTGCGGAGCGCCTTCACGGTGGCCTCGGGATCGGAGGAGGCGACGGGCTTGGCGTCCGGCCCGTTCTCCTTCTGGTTGAGGAATTCCGCGAGCGTGGCCGCGTACTCCGGAACGACGTCGATCTGCCCCTTCTCCAGGGCCGGCGCATACAGCTCGCGGGCGTCGACGGTCTTGATGGAGACCGCGTACCCGGCGTCCTCCAAAGCCGCCGCGTACATCTCGGCGAGGATCTTGGACTCGGTGAAGGAGGCGGAGCCCACCACCAGCGAGCCCTTCTCACCGGAGTCGCCCGAGCCGCCGCCGGACTCCTCCAGGCTCTCTCCACCGCACGCCGTCAGCCCGACGGCGAGCACCGCGGCACCGGCCGCGGCGAGCACGGTGCGAGTGGCCGTGCGAGGGATGCGCGTTCTACGCGGGGTCGTGGTCATGGGTCTCCATCTCCATCACATCGGTCACATCGGTGGGGTTTTGCGCCCGGCCGGCGAGGCACGGCGGCGGGGCGCGACGGGTGGGCGGGCGGCGGGGGACGGACGCGGGGGCTCGACGGGCGGACGCGGGGGCTCGACGCGCGGACGCGGGGGCTCGACGCGCGGACGCGGAGGGGCCGCGGCGGGTGGACGGCCGGGTAGGGGGCTCAGCCGACGCCCACGCCCACCGGCTTGACGACATCGGCGGGCGAGGGTCCGTCCCCGCCGCCCGGTCGGGCGCGCAGCGCGCGGGCCTGCCGCCGACCGCGCCGCCGCATGGGGTCCAGCACCCACTCCAGGACCACCAGCGCGCCCTCGACCAGCAGCGCGAGCGCGGCGACCAGCACCGCCCCGGCGACCACCTGCGGGGTGTCGGTGAGCCGGAAGCCGGCGGTGATGATGCGGCCGAGACCGCCGCCGCCGGGCAGCGCGGCGAGCGTCGCGGTCGCCACGACCTGCACCGCCGCCGTGCGCACCCCGGTCATGATCAGCGGGAAGGCGAGCGGCAGCTCGACCCGGCCGACCAGCTGAGCCCCCGTCATCCCCATGCCGCGCGCCGCCTCGACGACCTGGCGGTCCACCTCGCGCATGCCGACGTACGCGTTGGTCAGCAGCGGCGGGACGGCGAACAGCACCAGCGCCAGGATCACCGGCCAGTCCCCGTGCCGTCCCAGCGGGCTGAGCAGCAGCAGGACCAGCACGGCGAAGGTGGGCACCGCGCGGCCCGCGTTGGAGATGTTGATCGCGACCGTGCCGCCCTTGCCGAGGTGGCCGAGCAGCACCGCGACGGGCAGCGCGACGCCGCAGGAGATCGCCAGGGAGACCACCGTCAGATACAGGTGCTGGCCGAGCCGGTGCCACACACCGTCGCCACCGGACCAGTGGGCCGCGGTGGTCAGCCATGTCCATGCCTCGCCGATGACGCCCATCAGACCGCCGCCTTCCCCGCTTCTCGCACCCGCACCCGTGCCGCGCCACGCTTCGCCGCGCGCCGGTTCCCGCGCGTCCAGGGCGTCAACAACCGCTGGGCGCCGAGCAGCAGCAGATCCGCCACCACGGCGAGCGCCACGCACAGCACGGAGGCGGTGAGCACCTGCGCCTTGAAGAAGCTGCGCATACCCTCGTAGATGAGATTGCCGAGGCCGCCGTAACCGACGATCGCGCCGACCGTGGTGAGCGAGATGGTGGAGACGGTGGTGATCCGCAGACCGGCCATCAGGGCGGGAAGCGCCAGCGGGAGTTCCACGCCGAAGAGCAGCCGCAGCGGCCCGTACCCCATACCGCGCGCGGCCTCGCGCGCCTCTTCGGGCACCGCCGCCAGGCCCGCCAGGATGTTCCGCACCAGGATGGTGAGCGAATACAGCACCAGGCCGGTCACCACGACGGCCGCCGAAATCCCGAAGACCGGCAGCAGCAGCGAGAACATCGCCAGCGACGGCACCGTATAGAGAATCGTCGTCAGACTCAGCAGCGGGCCGGCCACCACCCGCCAGCGGCGGGCCAACAGGGCCAGCGGAAAGGCCACCAGCAGGCCGATCGACACCGACGCGAGGGTGATGCCCACGTGTTGGAGCGTCGCGTCGGTCAACTCCTCACTGCGCGTGCGCACATACTCGCCACAGACCCAGTCGTTGGCGATCAGGCAGTTCTGGTCCGCCACCGGCTCACCTCCCCGTCAATTCCGATCGACCCTAACCCCGGGCGCCGACAATGACCGTCGCCCGCCACACAACGGCAACATTTCCGGCCGCCCATGGGGCCACAATGGGGAGTCATGATCCGATTCGAGCACGTCACCAAGCGCTACGCCGACGGAACGACCGCGGTGGACGACCTGTCCTTCGAGGTCGCGGAGGGCGAGCTGGTCACGCTCGTCGGACCGTCCGGCTGCGGCAAGACCACCACCATGAAGATGGTCAACCGGCTGATCGAGCCGACCAGCGGACAGATCTTCCTGGACGGCGAGGACATCGCCACGGTCGACCCGGTCGCCCTGCGGCGCCGCATCGGCTACGTCATCCAGCAGGTCGGCCTCTTCCCGCACAAGACGGTGCTGGAGAACACCGCGACCGTCCCGCACCTGCTGGGTTGGCAGCGCCGCAAGGGCCGTGAGCGCGCCGCCGAGCTTCTGGACCTAGTGGGGCTGGACCCCTCCGTCTACGGGGACCGCTACCCGGACCAGCTCTCCGGCGGCCAGCGGCAGCGGGTCGGGGTGGCCCGCGCGCTGGCCGCCGACCCGCCGGTGCTGCTGATGGACGAGCCCTTCGGCGCGGTCGACCCGGTGGTCCGCGAGCATCTGCAGACCGAGTTCCTGCGGCTCCAGTCCCAGGTCCGCAAGACGGTGCTCTTCGTCACGCACGACATCGAGGAGGCGGTGCGGCTGGGCGACCGGATCGCGGTCTACGGCGCGGGGCGGATCGAGCAGTTCGACCCGCCCGCGACGGTGCTGGGCGCCCCCGCCACCCCCTACGTCGCCGACTTCGTCGGCGCGGACCGCGGGCTCAAGCGGCTGTCCGTCACCCCCATCGAACCCGGCGACCTGGAGCAGCCGCCGGTCGTCCACCTCGACGACCCGCTCCCGAAGGCCGCCGCCCGGCTCGCCGACGACTCCGCCCGCTGGGCCGTGGTGCTGGACGACGCGGACGGCCTGCACGGCTGGATCTCCGCCGAGGCCGCCGCTGCGGGCGCCGGGACGGTACGGGAGCACGCCCGCCGCATGGAGGCATGGCTGCCCGTCGGCTCCTCGCTCAAGCAGGCGTTCAGCACCATGCTCCAGCACGACGCCGGCTGGATAGCCGTCACCGACGGCGACCGCTTCCTCGGCGTCCTCACCCCGGCCCGACTGCACGAGGCGCTGCGGCGCTCGATCGACGCCGACGCCAACGCGCTCCCGCGCGGGGATGTGGACGTGGTGACCGTCTCCCGGGTCTGAGGCCATCGCCCCGGCGGAGCGCCCCGCTCCGCCTCGGCACCGCCGTTTCGACCCGCAGCCCAGCCGGCGGGACCGGCGGTGCCGCCCCCGGAGCACACACCTCCACGGCCCGCGACGACCCGGCACCGCCGGACACCGCCGTCGCGGCCCCGCACCACGGCGGCGGAAGAGAGTGCACGGCCCACTCCGGCCCTGGCGGAGGCGGCAGAACTCATCCACGGCCCGCGACGACACGGCACCGCCGGACACCGCCGTCGCGGCCCCGCACCACGGCGACGGAAGAAGCCGCGCGACCCGCCCACCGGCCAGGCCCCTCGCGGCGGCGACAGCGATGTCGGCCGGGGTCCTCAGGGGTGGGCCACCCCCGGTCGACGGGCCCTCACCGGGAGGTGGCCGCCGCTCCGGGGCCGCCGTCGTCCTCGTCCTCCGGAAGCTTGCACACCCGCTCCAGGAAGAACGCCGCGGCGATCACCGCGGCGGCGGCGACGACCGAGACACCGGCGTAGATGGCCTGGTCGCGGCGGGCCGGGACGTCGAGCTGGTCGGTGAGGAGGAAGACGCCGACGCCGCCGTAGAGACCGGCCACGAGGGCGGAGACGAGGGCGCTGGCATGGCCGAAGACCACGGCCCGGGCGGCGACCAGCGGGTCGACGCCCTTGGCGCCGGGGCGCCGCTCACGCTGGGCCTTCAGCCGGGAGCGCAGGGAGAGGGCGGTGGCGAAGAGGACCACGGCGATGAGCGCCAGCACGATGGGCGCGGCCACCGGCACGCCGGGCAGTGTGCCGACCGAGTCCCACAGCCGGGCGCCCGCCCAGGAGATGACACCGGCCACGATGAACAGCCCGAGCAGCACCCTGATCCGAAGTTGGCTCACCGAGCAGTCGCCCCTCACATTCCCGTCGTACGCCTGCGCGTACTCACCCGCGTGCACGGCACGGCGTCCGACGCCGCCCGCCGCGAGGCGCGCGGCGTTCCCTTCGTGCCACTGCCCCCGAAACTACCGCCTACTCCGGCAGCCGGAGCTCCAGGTCGGCCCGTGCCACCACGCCCTCGCTGCCGACGGACGCCAGCAGCTCGGTGACCGCGCCGCGGCCCGGCACCTCGGCCTCCGGGTCGACGTCGTGCCACGGCACCAGCACGAAGGCGCGCTCGTGGGCGCGCGGGTGCGGCAGGGTGAGCTCGGGGTCCTCGAGGACGACGTCCTGGTAGGCGACGATGTCGACATCCAGGGTGCGCGGCCCCCAGCGCTCGTCCCGCACCCGCTCGAACGCCTCCTCGATCGCGTGGCCGCGCTCCAGCAGCGAGGACGGCGGCAGCGTCGTCTTGATCAGGACCACGGCGTTGAAGTACGACGGCTGCGCGCCGGGCTCCACGCCCCACGGCTCCGTCTCGTACACCGGGGAGACCGCTTTGACCCGCAGGCCGGGGGTGTCCTCCAGCGCGTCCACGGCGCCCTGGAGGGTCTCCAGCCGGTTGCCGAGGTTGCTGCCGATGGAGATCACGGCCCGCTTGGGGTTGCTCAGGGTCACATCCGCCGCGTCCACCTGTTCCACCACGGAGGAGGGGACGGGCTGCACGGTCGGGTCGCTGCTGCTCATACTCGGCTCCGGGTGATGGTGATGGACACGTCGTCGAAGGGCACGGTGATCGGTGCGTCCGGCTTGTGCACGGTCACCTCCACTTCCCGTACCACGTCGTACTTGAGACACAGGGCGGCGATCCGCTCGGCGAGCGTCTCGATGAGGTCGACCGGCTCCCCGCGCACCAGGCCCACGACCTCCTCCGCGACGATCCCGTAGTGCACGGTCTTGGTGAGGTCGTCACCGGCGGCGGCGGGGCGGGTGTCCAGGCCCAGCACCAGGTCCACGACGAAGGTCTGGCCCTGCTCGCGCTCCTGCGCGAAGACACCGTGGTGACCGCGGGCCCTGAGGCCGCGCAGCGCGACACGATCCACCCGAATCACTCCTGCCGGTCGTCCCTGCTGATCGTCGGTTGCGGGCGCGCACCGAACGGCGCCGACGCACCACCCACCAATCGAATCTACCTGCGAGCGCCGACAAACCTCACGCACGGGGGCGCGCGGAGCCGCCCCGGCGGGTGGGTGGGAGCATCCTCGCCGCGCTTGCCCACGCCCTTGTGAACCACTCCCTACCCCGGCGCCAACCGACTCGAACGAGTGGACGTCGTCACCCCGCTGACGGTCCCTCGCCACCGCCCCGGCTCACTCCTCCTCGTTCTCCGTCAGCACCGGCGAGCCGTGGTGCGACCACAGCTTCCACCCCTCCGGTGTGCGTTGGAACACATTCGTGGCCACCACCAGCTGACCCACCAGCGGCCCCAGCTCGCCCTCCTCCTCCGCCGGGGCGCCGCTGAGGATGTTCTCGGTGCAGGTGACCAGGGCGGTGTCGGCGGAGACCGACACCTCGACGTCGGTGAGGAAGAACTGGATGTACTCCGTGTTCGCCATGATCAGCGCGTAGGAACGGAGCACCTCGCCACGGCCGCGCAGCACCGGCCACCCCGGGTGTACGCAGGAGACGTCCCCGTGCAGCCAGAGCCGCTCCATCGCGGCGTGGTCGCCGCGCTCCATCGCCTCGTAGAGCGCGGTGTTCGCCTGCTCCACCCGCTCGCTGTCGGTTACGGAAGTCACACCGCTCCCTCGACGGCACGGGCCACCCGCACCGCGTCCGCACTCGCCCGCACCTCGTGCACCCGCACCGCCCAGGCGCCCTCCCGGGCGGCTATGGCGGAGACGGCGGCGGTGGCCGCGTCCCGCTCCCGCGCGGGCGGCAGGGCGTTCTCGCCGTCGGCCAGCACCCGCCCCAGGAACCGCTTGCGGGAGGCCGCGACCAGCAGCGGGTGCCCCAGAGCACGCAGCCGGGCCAGGTGCGCGACCAGCGCCAGGTCGTGCTCGGCGTTCTTGGCGAAGCCCAGGCCCGGGTCGACGATGATCCGGTCCGGCTCGATACCGCCGGCGACCGCCGCGTCCAGGCTGGTGCGCAGCTCCGCGAGGACCTCGGCGACCACGTCCGCGTAGACGGCACGGTTGTTCATGTCGATGGACTGGCCGCGCCAGTGCATGACCACGAACGGCACCCGTGCGGCCGCCACCAGCGGCACCATCGCCGGGTCGGCGCGGCCCCCGCTGACGTCGTTGACCAGCGCGGCGCCGGCCTCCACGGCCCGCTCGGCGACCGCGGCGCGCATGGTGTCGACGCTGACCACGGCCCCGGCCGCCGCCAGCTCCCGCACCACGGGGATGACGCGGCGCAGCTCCTCGGCCTCGTCCACGCGCGGGGCGCCCGGCCGGGTCGACTCACCGCCCACGTCCACCAGGTCGGCCCCGGCCCGCATGAGCTCCAGGCCGTGCTTGACGGCGAGCTCGGTGTCGAACCACTGGCCGCCGTCGGAGAACGAATCGGGGGTCACATTGACGACGCCCATCACCGCGCACCGATCCCACTGGGGCAGCCCCGCCGGTCCGGTCCGACCACGCAACGTACTCATGCCCCCAGCCTAGGCGCCTCCCGGCGGGGGGTCGTGGTGACGGGGTGGCCTACCCCGTGTGACCCCGGCGTCGCGGCCTGCGCGGAGAGCTGTCACAGGAGGTGCCTCCGGGCCCACGAGCCCCCGGCCGCGGCACGATCAGCCCGACCCCCATCCCGCCGCCACGGCGAGCAACCGCAACGAACGCCGCGGCCCGGCGGTGCCGAACCGGCGGAGACCCGTGGGGTTGACGGCCCCGCCAGGCCCCCGCGGTGGGCCACCCCCGAGTCGACGGCCCCTCGCCGGGAGGCGGTCAGGCCACGCGCTCCACCTCGTGCTGCCGTACCCGCCCCGCGTCGAGGTGCGCGCACGGCTTGGGCTCGGCGGCCTCGCCGCGGCGCAGCGGGCGGGGCAGGGCGAGCGAGACGAAGCCCTCGGCCTGCATCATGGCGAAGCCGATGCGGGGCAGGTCGCGGCTCTTGCGGAAGACCACGAAGCGCGGCTCCCAGCGTGGCTGGAACTTGGCGTTGAACTTGTACAGCGACTCGATCTGGAACCAGCGGGAGAGGAAGATCAGCAGACCGCGCCAGCCGCGCAGCACCGGGCCGGCGCCCAGCTTCTCGCCGCGTGCCAGGGCGGAGCGGAACATCGCGAAGTTGAGCGAGACCTGCTTGATCCCGAGCCCGTTGCCGGCTTGCAGGGTGGCGACGATGAGCAGCTCGTTCATGCCCGGGTCGGCGGAGCGGTCGCGGCGCATGAGCTCCAGCGAGATGCCGTCGTCGCCCCAGGGCACGAAGTGCTGCATCGCCTTCAGGTCGCCGTACGGGGTGGGCTCCTCGCCCTCCTCCGGGGCCTTGTGCGCGGTGGCGATGACGGCGTCGCCGTCGCGCTCGGCGTCGATCCGGCCCAGCGCCATGGAGAAGCCGCGCTCGGTCTCGGTGTCGCGCCAGGCGTCCGCGGCCCGCTGGACGCGCTCCAGCTCCTCCGGCTCCAGGTCGCGCACCCGGCGCACCCGGGTCTCGTAGCCGTTGCGCTCGATGCGCTTGACCATCTGCCGCACGTTGCGCATGGAGCGCCCGGAGAGGGTGAAGTCCGGCACGTCGACGATGGCCTCGTCGCCCAGCTCCAGCGCGTCCAGGCCGGTCTCGCGGGTCCACACATGGCCGCCGGTCTCGCTGCAGCCGACCACGGCCGGGGTCCAGGAGTGGGCGCGGGCCTCCTCCATGAAGCGCTCGATGGCGCCGGGCCACGCCTCCACGTCGCCGATCGGGTCGCCGCTGGCGAGCATCACACCGGACACCACGCGGTAGCAGACGGCGGCCTTGCCGCTGGGCGAGAAGACCACGCCCTTGTCGTGGCGGAGCGCGAAGTAGCCGAGGGAGTCGCGTCCGCCGTGCTGGGCGAGCAGGGCGCGCAGCCGCTCCTCGTCCTGCGGGGTGAGCCGGGCGGCCGGGTGCTCGGGCCGGAAGGCCAGGTACGCGGTGGTGGCGACGGTCAGCAGGCCGAGCGCGCCGAGGGAGTAGCCGACGGTGTAGTCGGCCCCGTCGGTGTAGCGGATCGGGCCCTCGAAGCCGAACAGGCCCCAGAGCACGTGCTCAAGCTGGTCGCGGAAGGACGGGTCGCCGACGATCTTGCTCGGGTGGGCGTCGACGATCAGGAAGCCCAGCCCCAGGCCGGCCCCGCCGAGCAGCACGAAGTTGGCCAGCGCCCGCCAGCGGCTGCGCGGATCCGGCAGCGCGGCGAACTCCTTGCGGTGCCAGACCATCAGCGCCAGCAGGGCCAGCGAGAGGACCGCGCCGCAGACCGAGTGCCGGTACAGCAGCTGCCCGGCCACGCCGACCGGCAGCAGTGCCACCGCGGCCACCCAGGCCCGCCGCTTCCGCCGCTTGAGGCCGTGCGCCAGCATCAACAGCAACAGTCCGACAACGATCGATCCGGCGGCGGCCAGCGGGTTGACCGCCCCCGGCAGAACCTCCGCCAGGGCGCGGAACCGGCTGTGTCGGAAGCCGGGAAAGACGCCGGAGGCAAGGTTCAGCAGTCCGATGAGCGTGCACGCGGTGCCGATGACCGTGGGGATGGCCTCCGGACGTGGTCCACGTAGCAGGCGCCGCGCCCGCCCCGGAACCACATCGGACTTTTCGCCATCTTGCTTCTCAGACATGTACTTTCCCGCCGCCTCCGTCGAGAGGATCCGCGCCCCTTGGCGCGGTACCTAGGCAATGTGCGCCCTGCAAGACGGCGCCGGGGCAGCTAGGGTTCCATCGCGCGGCAGAGGGGACGTCCGAGCCGCCCGACCAGAAAGATTGTGATGGGTCTCACCGCCACCAAGGTCGTGATGCTTTCCGTCCTCGTGGCGGTGCTGCTGTTCGCCGCCACCGTGTGGCTTTGGCCGCGACTAGCGGGCGGCAGCATACGCGCTGTACTCGGCCGCATAGGAACCCTGCTGATATGTCAGCTGTCGATCTTCGCGGCGATCGGACTCTACGCCAACCAGTCCTTCGGTTTCTACGGCTCCTGGGCCGACCTCTTCGGCACCGAGACCACCCCGGGCGTGGTGGTGGACCACGACTCCCCCGCCAGCAAGCGGGTGCAGGTGGTGGGCACCAAGCGGATGAGCGTGGCCAACGCCAACAACCCGAGGGTCGCGGGCCGGATCGAGAAGATCACCCTGCAGGGCCCCAAGGCCGACATCGCCAGCCCGGGGTACGTCTACCTGCCGCCGGAGTACTTCCAGCCCGAGTACGCGAAGAAGCGTTTCCCCGCCGCGCTGGTGCTGACCGGCTACCCGGGCACCACCGAGGCGCTGATCAACGGCCTGAAGTACCCGCAGACCGCGCACAGGCTGGCCAGACAGGACAAGATGCAGCCGATGGTGCTGGTGATGATGCGGCCGACGGTCGCCCCGCCGCGCGACACCGAGTGCATGGACGTGCCCGAGGGCCCGCAGACCGAGACCTTCTTCACCGAGGACGTGCCCAGCGCCATCAGCGGCTACTACCGGGTGGGCGCCGAGGCCCGTAACTGGGGGGTCATCGGCAACTCCTCCGGCGGCTACTGCGCCCTGAAGATGGCCATGCGCCACCCGGACGCCTTCTCCGCGGCCGCCGGGCTCTCGCCCCACTACAAGGCTCCGAAGGACGCCACCACCGGCGACCTCTTCGGCGGCGACGAGCGGCTGGAGAAGGAGAACAACCTGCACTGGCTGCTGGACCACCGCCCCGCCCCGCCGGTGTCGCTGCTGGTCACCAGCAGCAAGAAGGGTGAGAAGAACTACAAGGCCACGATGAGGTTCATCAACAAGGCCAAGGCGCTCAACGCCCGGGGCGAGCCGACCCGCATCTCCTCGATGATCCTGGACAGCGGCGGCCACAACTTCAACACCTGGAACCGCGAGATCGCAGGCTGTCTGGAGTGGCTGTCCGGCCGGGTCGAGACACCGAAGTAAAACGTTTCCGCGTACAGCGTTTCCGCGGGGGCGGGACGGCTGGCAGGACATGCGAGCGGGCGGTCGGAGAGATCTCCGGACCGCCCGCTCGCATGTCGTATGTCGTGGTCGTGGAGCCCGGCACACGGCCCACACGGCTCACGGCCGCCGCCGGCCCGGCGCCGGCGGCGCCCCGCTCAGCGCCCTATGATCAGGCTCATCGCCTCGGACCGGGAGGCGGGGTCGCGCAGCTGGCCGCGGACCGCCGAGGTGATGGTCTTGGCACCGGGCTTGCGGATGCCGCGCATCGACATGCACATGTGCTCGCACTCCACGACGACGATCACGCCGCGCGGCTCCAGGATCCGCACCAGCGACTCGGCGATCTGGGTGGTGAGCCGCTCCTGGACCTGGGGACGGCGGGCGTAGACGTCGACCAGGCGGGCCAGCTTGGACAGGCCGGTGATCTTGCCGTCGTGGGACGGGATGTAGCCGACGTGCGCCACGCCGTGGAACGGCACCAGGTGGTGCTCGCAGGTGCTGTACACCTCGATGTCCTTGACCAGCACCATCTCGTCATGGCCCAGGTCGAAGGTGGTGGTGAGGACGTCCTCGGGCTCCTGCCACAGACCGGCGAAGATCTCCTTGTAGGCGCGCGCCACGCGGGCCGGGGTCTCCCGCAGCCCCTCTCGGTCCGGGTCCTCCCCGACCGCCATCAGCAGCTCGCGAATCGCGTTCTCCGCGCGCTTCTCGTCGAACACACCGATGGGGTCCGCGCCATCCAGCGTCACCGGGTCGGTCATGGGGGTGCCTCGTTCCTCGTGCGTCACACATGCGGAATGCCGCGTCACCACCAGGCTAGAACCTGGGTGACACGGCATTCATTCCGGGGCGGATGGGGCCTGTAGACCCCATCCGTCCCGGTCTGTTCTCGGCCCGTGGGCCTGCCGATCGCGTGGCGATCAGACCTCGGTGCCCGGCTCCTCGGGACGGTCCGGACCCGCGCCCACGCCCTCTTCCGACGCGGTGCTCTTGGCCAGGGCCGCCGAGGCCGGCTGAACGCCGTTGGTGAGTGCCAGCTCCTTCGGCGAGGAGACCGGCGGCCGCGTCGACGGGGTGCGCCGCGAGGAGCCGGTCCACGCCGGGCGGGCCGGACGCTTGACCACCGGGGCGAAGATCTCGGCGATCTCCTCCTTGTTCAGGGTCTCCTTCTCCAGGAGCGCCAGCACCAGGTTGTCGAGCACGTCGCGGTTCTCGACCAGGATCTCCCAGGCCTCGTTGTGCGCCGTCTCGATGAGCTTCTTGACCTCCTCGTCGACCAGCGCGGCGACCTCTTCGGAGTAGTCGCGCTGGTGCGCCATCTCACGGCCCAGGAAGGGCTCGGAGTGGTCGGAGCCGAACTTGATCGCGCCGAGCCGCTCGGTCATGCCGTACTGCGTGACCATCGCGCGGGCCGTCGCGGTCGCCTTCTCGATGTCGTTGGAGGCGCCCGTGGTCGGGTCGTGGAAGACGAGCTCCTCGGCCGCGCGGCCGCCCATCATGTAGGCGAGCTGGTCGAGCATCTCGTTGCGGGTGGTCGAGTACTTGTCCTCGTCCGGCAGGACCATGGTGTAACCCAGGGCGCGGCCGCGGGAGAGGATCGTGACCTTGTGCACCGGATCGCTGTTGGGAGAGGCCGCCGCGACCAGGGCGTGACCGCCCTCGTGGTACGCGGTGATCTTCTTCTCCTTGTCGCTCATGATCCGGGTCCGCTTCTGCGGGCCGGCCACGACGCGGTCGATCGCCTCGTCCAGGAAGTGGTTGTCGATCAGCTTCTTGTCGCTGCGGGCCGTCAGCAGGGCGGCCTCGTTCAGCACGTTGGAGAGATCGGCACCGGTGAAGCCGGGGGTGCGCCGCGCGACGGCCGACAGGTCGACGTCCGGGGCGACCGGCTTGCCCTTCTGGTGAACCTTGAGGATCTCCAGACGACCCTGCATGTCCGGGCGGTCGACGGCGATCTGCCGGTCGAAGCGGCCGGGACGCAGCAGCGCCGGGTCCAGGATGTCCGGGCGGTTGGTGGCGGCGATCAGGATCACGCCACCCTTGACGTCGAAGCCGTCCATCTCGACGAGCAGCTGGTTCAGGGTCTGCTCGCGCTCGTCGTGACCGCCGCCCATGCCGGCGCCGCGGTGGCGACCGACGGCGTCGATCTCGTCGACGAAGACGATCGCCGGGGCGTTCGCCTTGGCCTGCTCGAACAGGTCGCGGACCCGGGAGGCACCGACACCCACGAACATCTCGACGAAGTCGGAGCCCGAGATCGAGTAGAACGGCACGCCGGCCTCGCCGGCCACGGCGCGCGCCAGCAGCGTCTTACCGGTGCCGGGCGGGCCGTACAGCAGCACACCCTTGGGGATCTTGGCGCCGACGGCCTGGAACTTCGCCGGCTCCTGGAGGAACTCCTTGATCTCCTGGAGCTCCTCGACGGCCTCGTCGGCGCCCGCGACGTCGGCGAAGGTCGTCTTCGGGGTGTCCTTGGTGATCAGCTTCGCCTTGGACTTCCCGAAGTTCATGACCCGGGAGCCGCCGCCCTGCATCTGGTTCATCAGGAACAGGAAGACGACGACGATGAGCACGAAGGGCAGCAGCGAGAGCAGGATCCCGACGAACGGGTTCTGCTTCGACGTCGTGACGTTGTAGCCGTCCTCGATCTGGCCCTTCTCGGCGTTGGCCTGGAGGGTCTTGGCGACCTCCAGCCCCTGGTCGCCGATGTAGGTGGCCTGGAGCTTGTCGCTCCCCTCGATCTTGGGGGCGTTGTCCTTCAGCTTGATCTTGATCTTGTGGTCATCGCCGGTGGTCAGTTCGGCCGACTTGACCCGGTTCTTGTCGATCGCTTCGACGACCTGGCTGGTGTCCACCGACTTGTAGCCGCCGGACGAGCCGACGACCTGCATCAACACGACCACGGCGAGGACGGCCAGCACGATCCACATGACCGGCCCACGGAAGTAGCGCTTCACGTCCATCCATACGGGGCGGTGCCGCCCCGTCCCTCCTGCCACAGTGAGGCACGGCAGCCTCTGCGAACTCTTTGATCCGGTCCGACGGCTGCCTGTGCGTGCGGTGTCTTACTCGGCCTGAAAAAGACTGACCTTCGGACGGTACCCCAGCATTGTCACCCGACGCCGCTGTGGACGGTTAACAAACCGTCCTCCCATGCTCCAACGGCGGAAACGCCTGTCAGGTTCCCGCCGTGTCTCCAGGGTGCCTCAGCCGCCGTAGACGTGCGGCGCGAGCGTCCCCACGAAGGGGAGGTTCCGGTACTTCTCGGCGTAGTCCAGGCCGTAGCCGACCACGAACTCGTTGGGGATGTCGAACCCGACCCACTTCACGTCGATGGCGACCTTGGCCGCCTCCGGCTTGCGCAGCAGGGTGCAGACGTTCAGCGAGGCGGGCTCGCGCGACCCCAGGTTCGACAGCAGCCAGGACAGCGTCAGCCCGGAGTCGATGATGTCCTCGACGATCAGGACGTGCTTGCCCTTGATGTCGGTGTCGAGGTCCTTGAGGATCCGGACCACGCCCGAGGACTGGGTGCCCGCGCCGTAGGACGACACGGCCATCCAGTCCATGGTGACCGGGGTGGACAGCGCCCGCGCCAGGTCCGCCATGACCATCACGGCGCCCTTGAGGACGCCGACGATGAGCAGGTCCTTGCCCGCGTAGTCCGCGTCGATCTTCGCGGCCAGCTCGGCCAGCTTCGCGTCGATCTCTTCCTTGGTGATCAGGACAGCCTGGAGGTCGGTGCCCATGTCCTTGTCGTCCACCCGTGCCACTCTCGTTCGTTGCAGGACTCCGTGCGGCACGGGCGGCTCAGCCCTGCCGGATGACCAGTCTGCCACCCTGCCGGCGGACCTCGACCCGGCCGGGCAGGTTGATGGCCCGCTGACCGCGCCATCCGGTGATCAGCCGGTCGACCTCCTCGATGTGCCGGGCGAAGAGCGAACCGGCCGGGGAGCCCGCGGTGATGGCCGCGCGTCGCAGCACCCGGCGCCGCACGGCCGGGGGCAGCGCGTGCAGCCGGACGGTGTCGAGTTCCACACCCTCGTCGCTGGCGACGGCCCGGACGTCGGCCTCCGCGCGGGCGGCCCAGTCGTCCAGGGCGTCCGCGTCGTCGCGGGAGAGCTGGGCGGTGCGGGCGAGCGCCTCGACCACGCCCTTGCCGAGCGCCTTCTCCAGCACCGGCAGCGCCTCGTGGCGGACCCGGGAGCGGGTGTACGCCGGATCCACGTTGTGCGGGTCATCCCAGACCGGCAGGGACTGGGCCAGACAGGCGCGGCGCGCGGTCTGCCGGTCGAGCTGGAGGAAGGGGCGGCGGTAGCGGCCGTCGACGCCGGAGACCTGGGCCATGCCGGACAGCGAGCGGGTGCCGGAGCCGCGGGCGAGACCGAGCAGGACCGTCTCCGCCTGGTCGTCGCGGGTGTGGCCGAGCAGCACGGCGGCGGCGCCGTGGCGCTCGGCGGCGGAGTCGAGGGCGGCGTAGCGGGCGTCGCGGGCGGCGGCCTCCGGGCCGCCGTCCCGGCCGACGGTCACCGCGATGGACTCGACCGGGTCCAGGCCCAGCAGCCGCAGCCGCTCGGCCACCTCGGCGGCGCGCAGGTCGGAGCCGGGCTGCAGCCCGTGGTCGACGGTGACGGCCCCGGCGCGGACGCCGATCTTGGGGGCCTCGAAGGCGAGAGCGGAGGCCAGCGCCATGGAGTCGGCGCCGCCGGAGCAGGCGACGAGCACCAGCGGACGCTGTCCGGGGTCCGGGCGGCCGGGGGCGGGGACGGAGGCGCGGGCCGCGGGCGGCGCCGAGGCGGCGGCCGAGAGCGGGGAGCGAGCGGCGGGCGCGGTCGGTACGGCCGGCGGGGCCTGGTGGGGGCGGGGGGCGGCGCGCTGCGGGGCGGGGGTCGCGGGGCGCGCGGCGGGGGGAACCGGACGCGCCGGGTGCGTCGTGCGGGTAGCCGGGGGCGGCGGGGGGTAGTCGAGGAGGACGTCATGCAGGACGCGGCGGACCGCCAGGCGTATCGCGGCGACCGCAGGATGGGGACCCATGTCCGTTTCCCATCTGTCAATCGAGGGGGTGCCTCGGGGGTCGTACGAGCTTTTCGTCACGAGCTGTTTCACGAGCCGGTGTCAGCGCGGTTGCACACCAGCCGCCGCGGTGCCCGCCGGCCGGGGCCCTTCAGGGGGTTCGCGGGCCTCGGGGCGGGTCACTTCGGGGCTTTCGTCACGCTGAGTACGTTGATGGTGACAGAAGCGAGCTGTTCCCCGAGCATCGCACGCCTACCCGTGACTCACGGTCCCTCGGACGAGTGATAGCGGGAGCGTTCACCTGCCGTAGGGGGTGCCGGAGCTAGGGCTCTCCCGTACGGTGCACCCGCGCGACCCAGTCGGCGGGTTTGCTGATCTCCGTCTTGGTCGGGAGCGTGTTCGGCGAGGTCCAGACCCGGTTGAAGCCGTCCATGCCGACCTGGTCCACCACCGCCCGCACGAAGCGCTCACCGTCACGGTACTGCCGCAGCTTGGCGTCGAGTCCCAGCAGTCTGCGCAGCGCCTGGTCGAGCCGGCCGGCGCCCGACGCCCGCCGCTTCTGGAACTTCTCGCGGATCTCCGCCACGGACGGGACGACGCCCGGGCCGACCCCGTCCATCACGTAGTCCGCGTGGCCCTCCAGCAGCGACATCACGGCGGTGAGCCGGGCCAGGATCTCCCGCTGCGCCGGGGTCTGCACCAGCTCCACGATGGACCGCCCGCCGCGCTGCCCGTCGCCGTCCTGACCGCCGCCCAGCGACTGCACGGCCTCCCGGAACCGCTCCAGCAGCGTGGCCGGGTCCACCTCGGTCTCGCCGAGGAACGCCTGGATCTCGGACTCGAGGTGGTCGCGCAGCCAGGGCACGGCGGTGAACTGGGTGCGGTGCGTCTCCTCGTGCAGGCACACCCACAGCCGGAAGTCGTGCGGTTCCACGTCGAGCTCGCGCTCCACGTGCACGATGTTGGGCGCGACGAGCAGCAGCCGGCCGCCGGCGGGGGAGGCCGCGGGCAGCTCGCGGCTGGGCGGCGCGAAGGTCTCGTACTGGCCGAGCACCCGGGAGGCGAGGAACGACAGCAGCATGCCCAGCTCCACGCCGGTCACCTTGCCGCCCACCGTGCCGAGCACGGCCCCGCCCGGCACCCCGCCGCGGCGCTCCTGCATCTTGCCCAGCAGCGGGCGCAGCACCTCGCGGAAGCCGGCCACGTTGGCCCGGATCCAGCCCGCCCGGTCGACCACCAGGACGGGGGTGTCCGCCGCGCTCGGGGCGCCGGCCCGCCCGCCGCCCGGTTCTCCGCCGCCCGCGCCGTCGGGGAACATCCGCGTGAAGGCGCGTACGTGCTCCTCCGACGCCTTGGCGTGCCGGCGCAGCTCGGCGACGACGGCCCGCGCCTCGTCCCGGCTCACCTCGGGCCCCGGCCGCACCAGCCGGGTCGCGGTCGCCACCGCGAGGTTCCAGTCGACCATCTCCGCATCACCGAGGCTCGTCATGGCTTCACGGTACGTGGGACGCGGGGCGTGTGGGAGGAGTCGCCGGCTTCGTCCCGGCCACGACGGGGCGGCCGGCGCTCACACCCGTGGTCGTCAACGGCAGCCGCAGGAGGCCACCGCCGAGGCCAGGCGGTCCAGGGCGCGCTGGGCGGCCTGGGGATCGGTGGTGCCGGTGGTCATGAAGGCGAAGACCAGCAGCCGCCCGTCGGCGTCCACGACGGTGCCGGTGAGGGTGTTGACGCCGGTCAGGGTGCCGGACTTGGCACGCACCACGCCCCGGCCGGCCGCGTCCTCGGCCCAACGGCCGCGGAGGGTGCCGGTGAAGCCCGCCACCGGCAGCCCCGTCACGACCGGGCGCAGCTCGGGGTGTTCCCGGCCGGCGGCCCGGACCAGGACCTGGGCGAGCAGCCGCGCGGAGACCCGGTCCGCCCGGTCCAGGCCGCTGCCGTCGGCGAACCGGGCACCCGCCACCGGCACTCCCAGCCGCTTGAGCCGGGCGCTGACGGCCCGGGAGGCGCCGTGGAAGCTGGCGGGCTCGCCGGAGGCGTGGGCGGTGTGCCGGGCCAGCGCCTCGGCGATGTCGTTGTCGCTGGTGGTGAGCATCCGCTCGACGAGCGCCGAGAGCGGCTGTGAGCGCACCGCGGCCAGCTCGTCGGCGTTCTTCGGCGCGGTGTGGCGGGCCGGTTCCTCGCGGACCTCCACGCCGCGGTCGGCGAGCATCTCGGCGAAGATCCCGGCCGCGTCGGCCGCCGGGTCCCCGGCGCGTGGGGCCGGCCCGTAGGCGCTGTCGTCGAGCCGGCCCTCGTCGACCATGAGGGGGGTGACGGGCGAGATGTTCTCGTTGGGGCCGATGGGGTGCAGCACGGGGCCGGAGTAGAGCGAGGTGTCGTAGTCCAGCCGGATCCCGTCGATCCCCCGCCGCTTCAGCGTCCGCGCGGTGGCGTCGGCCAGCTCGCGCAGGCTGGCGGGGGCGTCGGGGCCGTCGACACGACGGGCGGTCAGGGTGGGGTCGCCGCCGCCGACGAGCACCACCCGATCCGGGTGGTCGGGGTCGGCCACGACCCGGGTGGTGAGGCGGTGCCCGGGGCCCAGCGCGGAGAGCGCGGCGGCGCCGGTGGCCACCTTGATGGCCGAGGCGGGGGTGGTGCCGGAGTCCGCCTCGGCGCCGTAGACCTGCTGGCCGGTGGCGGCGTCGAGGACGGACGCGGTGCGCACCGGTCCCAGTGCCGGGTCCTTCAGCAGCGGTTCGAGAGCGTCGGCGAGCCCGGGCCAGGTGGGCGGCGGCAGCGCGTCCTGGCCGCCGGCCTCGCCGCCCCGGTCGCGGGGGCCGGTGAGCGCGCCCAGCGGGGCGAGCACCGGCGCGGCGCCGGGCGGGGAGGCGGGGCGGACGTGACGCTCGCCACCCGTACGGCGGTCTTCGGCGGCGCGGGCGCGCTCGGCCGTACGCTGGCCCGAGTCCCAGGGCCCGGCCACCACCACCGTTCCGGTGGCGACCGCCAGTCCGACGACGGCCGACAGCGCGGTCAGCCGCCAGGTCTCACGCTGCGCCCGGGTGGCACCTCGCCACCCGTCAAGACATCTGACCTGCCACGATCTGGCCTCAGGCACGTCGGACCAGCCCCTTTCGCCACCACACACCTGCGTGGGGGACACTTAATCACCAGACGTATGTGTTGATCATGGAGGAGCCACCCGTGGAGTTCGACGTCACCATCGAGATCCCGAAGGGTTCGCGGAACAAGTACGAGGTGGACCACGAGACCGGTCGGATCCGCCTGGACCGCCGACTCTTCACGTCGACCAGCTACCCGGCTGACTACGGGTTCGTCGAGGGCACCCTGGGCGAGGACGGCGACCCGCTGGACGCCCTGGTCATTCTGGACGAGCCGACCTTCCCGGGTTGCCTCATCAAGTGCCGCGCCATCGGCATGTTCCGGATGACCGACGAGGCCGGCGGCGACGACAAGCTGCTGTGCGTGCCGGCGTCCGACCCGCGCGTCGAGCACCTGCGGGACATCCACCACGTCTCGGAGTTCGACCGCCTGGAGATCCAGCACTTCTTCGAGGTCTACAAGGACCTGGAGCCGGGCAAGTCCGTCGAGGGCGCCAGCTGGGTCGGCCGCGCCGAGGCCGAGGCCGAGGTCGAGGCGTCCGTCAAGCGCCTTGAGGCCGCCGGCGGCGCGCACTGAGCCATAGCGCTGTCGCGCGATAGCGCGCACCGGCGCTCAGGGGCGGGCCGGGGGACCAGATCCCCCGGCCCGCCCCTTCTCATGCCCGGTGCCGCCGCGCGGAGGCCCGGGCGTGCCGGGCCGGAAACCGAGGGACGGCCATCAGGCCGGCCGCGGCGGGGACCCGTACGGCGGGGACCGGCGGCGCGCCTCGGCTCCGTCGCCGCTCGGCGGGACGCGGCCGGTTCGCACCGCCGGTCTCCACCACCGGGGTCGCGCGCCGTCGCGGCGGGATGGATTCCCCGAACCCGGACGGAGACCCCAAGCCCGGCCATGAGGGCGTCGCGGCCGGCGGCTTAACCCGTCGCGAGGGCGGGAGGGCTCAGAAGCCGCGGGTGCGCTTGGCCGCCCGGCGGGCCTCCACGCGGTGCGGTTCCAGCCGCGGCGGGCGGATGAAGAGCCGCGCCACCTCGTTACCGAGATTCACCCCGATGGCGATGGCCAGCGCGAGCGCGGCCGCGCGGGTGAGGTGGGCGATGCCCGGGTCCAGCTCGCCCTGGGCGAGCGAGAGCAGTCCGAAGTAGGTGGCGCTACCGGGCAGCAGCGGGCCGATGGCCGCGGTGACGTACGGCAGCGCGGAGGCGTAGCGGTAGCGGGACAGCAACTGGCCGAAGAGGCCGACCAGGCCGGCGGCGACCGTGGTGGCGGCGACGGCCGGGACGCCGGCCGTGTCGTGCAGCGCGGCGTAGATCACCCAGGCGACGCCCCCGTTGAGGGTGGCGAACAGCAGGGTGTGACGCTCCTGCTGGAGCAGCACGCAGAAGGCGAAGACCAGCAGCATGGCGGCGAGCGTCTGCGTCACCGGCCGCTCCACGTGTTTGAGCGCCGCCTCGGGGTTGAGCTTGGCGTTCAGCTGGACGCCGCCGTAGAGCACGGTCAGCACGCCGCAGACGATGCCGACGATCAGATAGCCGACCTCCAGCAGCCGGGCGGAGGCCGTGATGTAGTAGCCGGTCAGCCCGTCCTGGACGCCGGCGACCAGCGCTCGCCCCGGGATCAGGGCGAACAGCCCACCGGTGATCACCGCGGACGCCTGGAGTCCGGCGTGCGCCAGGCTCAGCGCGACCCCCATCGCGGCGGGCGGCATGGCGGCCGCGACGAACTGGTAGAACTCCGGCAACCCGCGTCCGGAGGCCAGCCAGGCCAGCCGGTCGCCGAGCATCGCGCCGATCGCCGCGGCGAGGAAGACCTCGGCGCCGCCGCCGACCAGCACGCTGCCCGCGCCGGCGAGCACGCCGCTGGCCAGGGTGAGCGCCCAGCCGGGGTAGGGGTGGCGGTTACGGCGGATCTCGGCGAGCCGGCGGTACGCCTCCTCCAGGGTGACCGTCTCGGCGGTGATGTCGTGGACGAGCCGGAAGACGGCCGCCAGCCGGGTGTAGTCGGTGCCCCGGCGGCGCACCGTCCGGCTCGCGGTCACCGGGTCGTCGACCAGCGAGGGCTGGTAGGAGACCGAGAGCAGGGTGAAGGTGACGGTGGGTTCGCAGCGGTCCAGCTTGTAGGCGTGCGCCACGCCGAGCATCGCGGCCTCGACGTCCTCGGCGTTCTCGCCGCCGGCCAGCAGCAGTTCGCCGATGCGGAGTGTGAGGTCGAGCACACGCGGCACGGCGGGCCCGGTCTCGTCGTGCTTCTCGGGCCGCTCGGGCGTCGGGCGCTCCCCGATCGGGGTGCGCAGCATGGTGCGCATCCGGTCCTGCCAGGGGGCGTCCTTGGTCAGCCGGATCACCGGGACGCCGTGCGGCGGGGTCAGCACCGGGATGCTGCCGGTGGTGGAGGAGCTGGTCGTCACGCCGGGTGGCGGGGTGAAGGCCGAGCCCTCCGGCTCGCCGTGCGGCTCGGTGGTCAGCCCCTCGGGGACGGCGAACTCCGAGGTGGGGTGCTCGTCCTCGGGCGGCGGCGGCAGCGGCACGCCCAGCGGCGGGGTGAAGGCGCTGTGCGCCTCGTCAGAGGTGGGCTTGCGGTCCTCGGGACCGGGTGGCACGGGCGGCACCGGTGGCACGGGCGGCACCGGTGGCTGGGCCGCCCGGCTCGCCGGCACCCCCGACTCCCGTGCGCCGCCCCGCTCGGGGGTGTGGTCTGGTTCCGCCACCGCTCGCTCCTCGTGCCCTCATACGCCTCCCGGCCGCTGTCACAGCAACCATGCACGATCGCTGGTGCGCCTGCCCAGCGGGCCCCCGAACAAGCGTCTAGGAGCGCGCGGCGACGGACTCGGGTAACCGGTTTCGCCGGCCCCCACACGGCCGGCGGGCCCCTGGACAGGTGTCCAGGGGCCCGCTGGGGGTGCTTCTCCGGCCACGGCCGCCGGGCGCGGGGCTCCCGCGGGCGGTCCGGGGCGGCCGGGTCGGCGCGACGGAGTCAGCGCGACGGGGTCAGCGCTTGGCGTGGCGCCCGCGCTGCACCGGGGGCTGCGGGGGCTGCGGGCCGGTGGCCCCCATGGGGGGCGCGGCGGCGGCCGCCTTCTTGCCCTGGCGGCGGGCCTTGAGGTACTCGATCACGATCGGGATCACCGAGATGAGCACGATGCCGACCAGCATCGCCTCGATGTTGTCGCGCACGACGGCGGTCTTGCCCAGCAGCGCGCCCAGCACGGTGACGCCCGCGCCCCACAGCACTCCGCCGATGATGTTGAAGATCAGGAAGGAGCGGTAGTTCATCCGGCTCACGCCGGCGATGATCGGCGTGAAGGTGCGGACGACGGGCACGAAGCGGGCCAGGACCAGCGACTTGGGACCGTGCTTCTCGAAGAACTCGTGGGCCTTCTCCACGTTCTCCTGCTTGAAGAACTTGGAGTCCGGGCGCCGGAACAGCGAGGGCCCGACTTTTCTGCCGAAGAGATAGCCCACCTGGTCACCGAGGATCGCGGCGGCCACGATGCCCAGGCACATCAGCCACAGCTCCGTGGAGAGCTGGTCGGTGGTGATCAGCAGGCCGGTGGTGAACAGCAGCGAGTCACCGGGCAGGAAGAAGCCGATGAGCAGGCCCGACTCGGCGAAGACGATCGCCATGACACCCCACGGGCCGAAGGTGTCGATCAGATGGTTTGCGTCCAGCCAACTGGGTCCGAGCGCGAGTGTGGTCACGGGTGACAGGCTCCTGGGTCGAGTGGTGCAGGCTCGTGCGAGGCCCGGCCGCAGGTGAGTGGGGCAGACGGCGGACGCGGTGCATGGATGGTGCCGCCCAAAATATCAACGCCAGACCCCGGACTCCGGTTCCAGTGGCCCCACCGTCTCCCGCCGCGCTCCGCCCGGCGCTCGTCACGCCCCGTCGGCGCACCGTCGGCTCACCGTCGGCGCCCCACCGTGACGCCCCGTGACGCCCCGCGCGGACGCGCGCGGCGGCGCGGGGCGCCCCGGGACACCGTGGAGCCCGCCGGCGCTACGCGCCCTCCGCGCGGTGGCGGACGTTGGCCAGGATCGCCTCCCGCAGGAAGGCGGCCAGCCCCGGCGCGGTCGCGTCGTAGAAGGCGGTGAAGCGCTCGTCGGCGACGTACATCTCGGCGAGGCAGCCGTGCATCTCGTACGAGCACTCGTAGTGGTAGCGGGTGATCTGGGAGCGGTGCTCCTCGGCGAGGTCCGTCGCGGCCGGCGAGTCCGGCGCGGCGCCGGAGGCCATCAGGGCCGCCAGCCGTTCGACGAGCTCCTCCCCCTCCCGCTTGATCCGCAGCCAGTCCTCCTTGGTGTACGCGGCGGCCCGGCGCTGCGACTCGCGGTAGGCGTCGGTGTCGCCCCAGCGCTGCTCGACCTCCTCGGCGTACTGGTCCGGGTCGTGGTCCCCGAAGACCTCGAACTTCTCCTCGGGCGTGAGGTTGATGCCCATCGCGCGTGCCTCCATGGCGTGCTCCACGGCCGCGGCCATCTCCTGCAGTCGGGCGATCCGGGCGGTCAGCAGCTCGTGCTGGCGCCGCAGGTGCTCCCGCGGGTCCGCGTCCGGGTCGTCCAGGAGGGCCGCGACCTCGTCGAGCGGGAAGCCCAGCTCCCGGTAGAACAGGATCCGCTGCAGCCGGTCGAGGTCGGCGTCGTCGTAACGCCGGTGCCCCGCGCGGCTGCGGCCGCTCGGCCTGAGCAGCCCGATCTCGTCGTAGTGGTGCAGGGTGCGCACCGTGACGCCGGCGTAGCCCGCCACCTGTCCCACGGAGTAGCTCATCGCTTTCCGCTCCCTCGGTCGGTTCGCGCTCCACGTTCCGCCCTCACGCCGCGTGAGGTGCAAGTCCACATCGCGGAAATCCCCGGGGCGGGAGTGCGGGCCGGTGCGATCCTGCCGTCCATGCTGGGGATAACCGATCTTTCGACGTATCTGGCGGGGCTCGCCCTGATCATCCTGCTGCCGGGGCCGAACTCCCTCTATGTGGTCTCCGTGGCGGCCCGGCGCGGGCCGCGCACCGGCTACCGGGCGGCGGGCGGGGTACTCGTCGGCGACACCGTGCTGATGGCGCTGTCGGCCGGCGGGGTGGCCTCGCTGCTCCAGGCGAGCCCGGTGCTGTTCGCGGTGGTGAAGTTCGCGGGCGCCGGCTATCTGTCCTGGCTCGCGGTGGGCATGCTGCGCGGGGCCTGGACGCTGTGGCGGGAGCGGGGCGCGCGGGCCGACGCCACGAAGGCCCCCGGGGCTTCGGGGGTTTCCAGGGCTTCCGGAGCTTCCAGGGCTTCCGGGACGGCTTCGGTGGCGGGCCCTTCGGACGCCTCCGCGAAGGAGAGGGAGGCGGTCGAGCGACCGTTCCGCCGGGCGGTGGTGATCAGCTTGCTGAACCCCAAGGCCATCTTGTTCTTCATCTCGTTCTTCGTGCAGTTCGTCGATCCCGAGTACGCCCACCCGGCGCTCTCGTTCGTGGCGCTGGGCGCCTGGGCGCAGCTGTTCAGCTTCACCTATCTGACCATCCTGATCTTCAGCGGCTCGTTCCTGGCCGCGACCTTCCGCCGTCGCAAGCGGCTGACCGCCGGGCTCTCCGCGGCCGCGGGCACCGCCTTCCTGGGCTTCGCGGCGAAGCTGTCGCTGAGCGGCGCGGGGTAAGGAGGTGCCGCGGGGCGTGGTGGTACGCCCCTTACGGGAGTCATGCCCGTAAGGTCGCGATCACCACGGCCCGGACCGGTCGGACCGCACCCGCGCCGGCCCCGGCCGTCCGGGCCGGACCGAGCTGAGGGGCGCGCATCCGATGTCACTCCACAAGGGCACCAGCGGCAGCGACGAGGAGCGGGGCTTCTCCGTCAACCCCTTCTTCCTCGCGGCCGACCCGCTGCGCGGCCTGGAGTCGGAGCCGCCCCGGCACCGGCTGCCCGGCAGCCCGATGACGCCCTCGGCGGCGTACCAGTTCGTCCATGACGAGCTGATGCTGGACGGCAACTCCCGACTGAACCTCGCCACCTTCGTCACCACCTGGATGGAGCCCGAGGCCGGCCGGCTGATGGCCGAGTGCCGCGACAAGAACATGATCGACAAGGACGAGTACCCGCGCACCGCCGAGTTGGAGCGGCGGTGCGTGGCGATGCTCGCCCACCTGTGGCACGCCCCGGACCCGGAGACCACGGTGGGCTGCTCCACGACCGGGTCCAGCGAGGCGTGCATGCTCGCCGGGATGGCGCTCAAGCGGCGCTGGGCGCGGCGGAACGCGGACCGCTACCCGAGCACCGCCCGGCCCAACCTGGTGATGGGCGCCAACGTCCAGGTCTGCTGGGAGAAGTTCTGCACCTTCTGGGAGGTGGAGGCGCGCCAGGTGCCGATGGAGGGCGAGCGCTTCCATCTGGACCCGGAGGCCGCGGCCGCGCTGTGCGACGAGAACACCATCGGGGTCGTCGCCGTGCTCGGCTCCACCTTCGACGGGTCCTACGAGCCGGTCGCCGAGGTGTGCGCGGCGCTCGACGCGCTCCAGGAGCGCACCGGGCTGGACGTGCCGGTCCATGTGGACGGCGCCTCCGGGGCGATGGTCGCGCCCTTCCTCGACCCCGAGCTGGTGTGGGACTTCCGCCTCCCCCGCGTCGCCTCGGTCAACACCTCGGGGCACAAGTACGGGCTGGTCTACCCGGGGGTGGGGTGGGCGCTGTGGCGGGACGCGGCGGCGCTCCCCGAGGAGCTGGTCTTCCGCGTCAACTACCTGGGCGGCGACATGCCGACCTTCGCGCTGAACTTCTCCCGGCCGGGCGCCCAGGTGGTGGCGCAGTACTACACCTTCCTCCGGCTGGGGATCGACGGGTTCCGCGCGGTGCAGGGGTACTCCCGCGACGTGGCCTGCCGGCTCGCCGACCGGATCGAGGAGCTGGGCGACTTCCGGTTGCTGACCCGCGGCGACGAGCTGCCGGTCTTCGCCTTCACCATCGCGGACGACGTGAGGAACTACGACGTCTTCGACGTCTCGCGGCGGATGCGGGAACGGGGTTGGCTGGTGCCCGCGTACAGCTTCCCGCCGAACCGCGAGGACCTGTCGGTGCTGCGGATGGTGTGCCGCAACGGCTTCACCGCCGATCTGGCGGACCTGCTCCTGGACGACCTGCGGATGCTGCTGCCCGAACTACGGCGGCAGTCCAAGCCGTCGCTGGAGCGCGGGACCGCGGTGACCGCTTTCCACCACTGAGGCGCCGCGGGGCCGTCCCCGCCCCGCCCGCTCCGCCGGCCGTCGGCCGCGCGGGGCCCGTCGGCCGCGCGGGGCCCGCGGGTCAGCCCGGCCCGCCGGCCCCCAGGACGGTGGCTCGGCGGCGCACCGCCTCCAGCGCGCCCGGGCGGCGCCCCGGCACCCGGCCGCGGAGCTCGATGAGGGCGGGCGCCAGCGCCCCGGCCCGGGCCGGGTCCTCGATCTGCTGCCACTGGTGGTGCGCCCGGTCGGCGGCGCCCTCCACATCGGGGTGGCCGGGCGGCTGCTCGTTGGCCAGCCGCAGGCCGGCGGCGGATATCCACAACTCGCAGGCGCGGGCCGGGTCGTCGGCGAGCCGGGCCAGGTCGGCCCGGACCTCCAGCCAGTGGACCGCCTCCGGCGAGCTGGGCCCGGAGGCCCGCATGGCCTCCTGCTCCCAGGCGGCCGCCATGGACGCCGCCTCGCTGTGCCGCCCCGCGCGGGCCGCCTCCAGGATCGCCGCGTGCGGGTCGGAGTGATACGGCTCGGAAGGCCTCGCCCCGCGCGGCGGCACGACGGGCACGGGCGGAGCGGTGGGCGGCGCGGCGGGCGCCGGGGGTGCGGCCGGGAACGCGGCCGGCAGGGGCGGCACGGGAACCGCGGGCGGCGGCACGATCAGGATGGGCGGGCCGACGGGGGGTGGAAGGGCCTCGGAGTCGGACCAGCCGCCGTCGCCGTCCGCGCGGGGACGGGTGACCGGCTCCTCGGCGAAACCGGCGTCCGCGCGGGGACCGGCGGCCGGCTCCTCCGTGGCACCGGCCTCCGCGCGGGACACGGATATCGCCTCCGCGGCGGAGCCGGGCTCCGGCACGAAGCCGGCCTCTGCGGCGGGCCCGGGCCCGGCCGCGACCCCGGCCGCGACCCCGGCTCCCGGGGCGAGAGTCCCTCCTGGGGCGGACACGGCGTCTCCAAAGGAGGCGGAACTGGCGGAACTCACGTCTGCCGCCGGCCCGGGCTCCACAGGGGGCGCGACCGGGCCCTCCAGAGCGGCCGGGCTCCCCAGGGTGTCCGGGCCCGCCAGAGTCGGCCGGCCCTGCGGAGCCGTCAGACCCGCCGAGGTCGCCGAACCCGTCGGGGTCGCCGTTGAGGTCGCCAGAGCCTCCGGAGTCGCGGGCCCCTCCGCGGGGAAGGCGGGAGCGCCGTGGTTCGCCGGCTGGAGCGGTAGGGCGGAGCCGTCGGAGAGTCCGGCCTCGACCGCGGCGTGTTCGTGGAGGCGTGCGAGGGGAGGGCGATCGGCGGCGCCGCGGAGCGCGGCGGCGAGGGCCCGGCTGTAGACCGGTGTGAAGACCTCACGCTTGGGCGGGGCGGGGGCGAGGGCCCCGTAGAGGGTGAGCCCGGCGGCGAGTTGGCGTGGGTCGATCCCGAGCCGGGACGCGCCGGCGCCCTTGCCGCCCGCCCGGTCCCCGCTCCCCTGGGGCCACACCGTCCCGTCCGCCACCAGATCGGCGACGACGGTGGTCTCGCTGCCCGGCGGCCGCTTGGCCAGCTCCGCCGCCAGCCAGTGCCAGGGCAGAGCGGTGTAGCGGGCGGTCCTGGGGGTGGTGCGGGCGAGCGCCAGGTGCGGGAGCCGCTGCTTGGCGTCGAGGGTGAGCTGCCCGGCCAGATAGACCAGCACGGGGCCGGGGTGGGCGGCCGCGGTCCGCAGGTGGGTCAGCACGGTCTGCGGATCGTCGGGGTCCACCAGCTGGACGACGCTGGCGCCGGCCGGGGTGCCCACCAACACGGTCGGTGCCACGGCGGCGAGTTGAGGCAGGACCGCCCCGGCGTCCATGATGCGCTGCCGGCCGTTCTTGCCACGGGGGCCGGCGGCGATGAGCAGGGCGTAGCCGGGCTCGCCTGCCGTTCCCGCGCGGTTGATCGCCATGGCAGCACCGTAGCCGGTACCGGGCCGTGGCGCTGTGGCCTGAGCACCAGTCGTACGGTCGGCTCGTCGCACTCGGGCGCGGCGGTCGAGCTCCGCGAGCCCCGCCGCAACCGGCCCACGGAGTACGGGAACCGGCCCACGGGGAGGGCGAGGGGCCGGCCGCCGGCGCCTGGTTGGGCTCCACACGGACCCGAAAGCCGTCGCGCCGATCGGGGTTGGCGCCCGACTGGTGACGGCTGCGGCCGTGAGGTGTCGGGTTTCCCGCGGCGGCCGTGGACGGCCGTGGACGAGGCGGGCGGGGCGACCGTGGGGGGCGACTTTCCCGCGGCGACCGCGCGGCACGCGCCGCGCGCTCGCCGCGCGCCGCGCGGAGTCCGTCACCCGGGCCTCACTCCGAGGCGGCGTACGGGTTCTTCGCCCCCTCGGGCAGCACGTCCACGGAGCGCTTCCCCTCGCCCGCCATGACGTAGGCGCCGCCCTCGAGGCGTTTGATGAGTCCACGGGTCCACTCGGCTCCGCTGTCGGAGGAGTCCACCCAGAGCTTCATGATCTCGCCGATGTGGCCCCACTCGTCGGAACCGCCGTCCGGCGGCATCCAGTGCCGGGTCACCTCGGCCCGCCACTGCTCCAGGGCCGCCACCCGCTCCTTGAGCAGGGCGATGGCCTCCGCCCGGGGGAGGTCGACGATGAACCCGACCCCGGCCGTCAGCTCGTCGATCTTCTGGTCGTGGCGCACCAGGGCCTCGCGCAGCAGCTTGAAGTACTCCACCTGGCCCGCCTCGGTGAGCTCGTACTCCGTGCGGGGCGGGCCGCCCGCCGTGCTCGGCGCCACATCGTGGGCGATCATCAGTCCCTGTTTCGCCATCTGTTTCAGCGCGTGGTAAATCGATCCGGGCTTGGCGTTGGACCACTCGTGCGCGCCCCAGAACTCCAGGTCGTTGCGGACCTGGTACCCGTGTGCCCGCCCATGCTGGCGGACCGCGCCGAGCACCAGCAGCCGGATCGCCGACATCGTCTCCTCATTCCGTCGGACCTGCCCCGCTCCCAGACTAGTGGGCGCGTCTAATCAAGTTTGACTAGCAGGGGAACCGATGCCAGGCTCGCTCCATGGCCGAGACCGTGATTCCGATGCTTCCCTGCCGGTCCATCGACGACATCACCGCCTTCTACCCCGCCCTGGGCTTCGAAGTGACCTTCCAGCAGCGCAGCCCCAACCCCTATGTCGCACTCGCGCGCGGCGAGCTCGCACTGCACTTCTTCGGCATGAAGTCGTACGACCCGGCGTCCTCCTACAGCACCTGCTACGTGCGGACCGACGACGTCGACGCGCTCTACGAGGCGTTCCGGTCGGGGCTGAAGGCGTCGCTGGGCAGAATCCCGACCCGGGGGCTCCCCCGCCTCGGAGCGCTGAAGGACACCACGTACGGGATGCGCCAGTTCCTGCTGACCGACCCCGGCGGCAACACGCTCCGCGTCGGCCGGCCCGTCGCGGACACCTTCGAGCACCGTCCGGCGCCGACGGAGCGCTATGCCCGCGCCCTCCACCAGGCCACGCTGCTCGGCGAGTCCAAGGGCGACCCCGCGGCCGCCGCCCGCGTCCTGGACCGCGCGCTCTCCGCCGAGGGGGCGCCGCCGCCGTCGCGACTGGCGCCCCTGCTCGTGCTGCGTGCCGAGATGGCCGCCCGACTGGGCGACGCGGACCACGCCCGCGACTGCCTGGCGCGCGCCGCCGCCGTCCCCCTCACCCCCGAGCAGCGCCTGGCCCTTCAGGACATCCTCCGCCGGGCCGACGACCTGCGCGAGCACCCGTCCTCCTGAGCGCCCGGCCCCCGGCTTCCAGAAGTCGGGGGCCGCCGGCGGTCACACTTCCGCGCGGCGATCCGTCAGTGGGGTGACAGCAACGTGAAAGCCCGAAAGGAGACGGAGATGGAAGCGCGTGCGATCACCGCGGAGGTGCCGATGGGGCCGCGGATGTCCCAGGACCCCCAGGAGCTCGTCCCCGAACTGGCGGAGGTCTCCGCGGCGCTGTTCAAGGCCACCGGCAACCACTCGGTCCCGCGGACCACGATCAGCCTGCTCCAGCTGCGCGCCGGCCAGATCGTGGAGAACACCTACCTGACCGTCCTGCACACGGGATTCCTGCGCAAGGCCGGGGAGTCCGAGGAGCGGATCACCGCGGTGTCCTCCTGGCAGGACGCGCCGTACTTCACCCCCGCCGAGCGCGCCGCGCTGGCGCTCGTGGAGGCGGTCTTCCAGCCGTCCCCGCGCGGCGAGCGGGTCACCGACGAGCTCTACGCCCAGGCGGCCGAGCACTACGAGCCCAAGGCGCTGGCCACCCTGGCCATCGCGATCGGACAGGTCGGCTTCTTCATCCCGCTGGCCCTGATCGCCAAGCCGGTCCCGGGCCGGTCGTTCACCGACCCGTGGAACTAGAACCACCCGACTGAGAAGCGGCGTTCGGGCCTCCGGCCTTGGGCCTCGGGCCTCGGCCGACACCCGGGGCCCGGCCCTGTCCGAGCGACCGGCGCCCGGGGCCGGGGCCGGGCCCGAGCGACCGACGCCCGGGGCCGAGCGGGCCGACGCCCGGCGCCGTCCCTACACCCCCGCCCCCGCCCGTGCCGCCTCGTCGACCAGCTCGAAGGCGGTCTTGCCGTCCAGGGACTCTCGGATGATGTCCGCGTGTCCCGCGTGGCGACCGACCTCCTCGATCAGGTGGAGGAGCAGCCAGCGGACCGAGACCCGGCCGCCCTGGGGGAACCACGGCGCGTCGGGGAGCGGGAAGGTGTCCTGGAGGCTGGGGACCGAGCGGACGTACTCCTCCGTCTGTCGGGCCACCGCGTCCCAGAAGTCCAGCACGGAGGCGACCGATTCGCCGCCCTCCAACTGGAAGCCCAGGTGCCAGGTGGTCTCGTCGCGCCGGATGGAGTGCGGCACCCGCCGGGCCGTCTCCACCCAGTTCAGCTCGGTCTCGGCGACGTGCTTGAGCAGGCCGGCCAGGGAGAGTCGACTGGCGCTCGGCTGCTGCCGCGCCTGCTCGTCGCCGAGTCCGAGCAGCGCGCGGCGCACACCGCCCCGCTGGGCCTCCAGAAAGGCCAGCAGGGTGCCGCGCTCGTCGGCCGGGTTGGTCTCGATCACGTGGGTGGGCATGGGGTCCGCCTTCCGTCGGCTCGTCCTCGACATCTGCGACAGTAGGACCCCATGCGGTCAGGTTCTGTCCTCAAGTCCACCCGCGGTCGCCGCGTTCGACGCGCCCGCGCGGGGGCGCGCCGGAAGAGCGCGGGTCAGAGGGGGAAGTGGGTGCGCCCGTGCTGGATCGAGATCCACTTGGTCGTGGTGAACGCCTCGATGTACGCGTCGCCGTTGAGCCGTCCCAGCCCCGAGTGCCTCTCGCCGCCGAACGGCACGATCGGCTCGTCGTGCACCGAGCTGTCATTGATGTGGATCATGCCCGTCTCCACCCGTCGGGCGAGCCGGACACCGCGCTCGATGTCGCCGGTGTGGACCGCGCCGCTGAGGCCGTAGTCGGTCGCGTTGGCGATCTCGACGGCCTCCTCGTCTCCGTCGAAGGGGATGAGCACGACCACCGGACCGAACATCTCCTGGTGGAGCACGGCCGAGCCCTCGGGGACGTCGGTGAGCACGGTCGGGCCGACCAGGGTGCCGTGGGTCTCCCCCCGCACCAGGGCCGTGGCACCGTCGGCGATGGTCTGGCCGACCAGCGAGGTGAGGTTCTCGGCCTGGGTCTCGTTGATGAGCGGGCCGATCTGCGTGGTGGGGTCGTTCGGGTCGCCCACCTTCAGACCGCGCACCCGCGCCACGAACTTCTCGGTGAACTCCCGCTCCACCGCGCGGTCCACCAGGATCCGGTTGGCCGCCATGCAGATCTGGCCCTGGTGGGCGAAGCGGCTGAGGATCGCCGCGTCCACCGCGTAGTCGATGTCGGCGTCGTCCAGCACGATCAGCGCGCTGTTGCCGCCGAGCTCCAGGACCGTGCGCTTGAAGTGCGAGGCGGCGACGGTGGCCACATGGCGGCCCACCTTGTCCGAGCCGGTGAAGGAGAACACCTTGGGCACCGGATGCTCGATGAGCGCGTCGCCGATCTCCGCGATGTCGGTGATCACCACGTTGAGCAGCCCGGGCGGCAGTCCGGCCTCCTCGAAGACCTTACCCAGCAGGCTGCCGCCGCAGATCGGGGTGTTCTGGTGCGGCTTGAGCACCACGCCGTTGCCGAGCGCCAGCGCGGGACCGACCGACTTCAGCGAGAGCAGGAACGGGAAGTTGAAGGGGCTGACCACCCCGACCACGCCGACCGGCAGCCGGTACAGCCGGTTCTCCTTGCCGTCGATCGGCGACGGGATGATCCGCCCCTCGGGGCGCAGCGCCAGCTGGACGCACTCGCGCAGGAACTCTCTCGCCAGGCCCAGCTCGAAGGCGGCCTTGAAGTGGGTGCCGCCGACCTCGGCGATGATCGCCTCGCTCAGCTCCTTCTCGCGGTCCTCGACGATGCGCAGCGCCCGCTCGAAGACCAGCCGTCGGGTGTAGGGATTGGTGCTCCCCCACTCCCGCTGCGCCCGCTCGGCGGCCCGATAGGCGAGGTCCACCTCCTCCACCGTGGCCACGGTGATCGAGGCGAGCTTCTCCCCGTTGTACGGGTTGAAGTCGACGATGTCCCAGGAGCCGCTCCCGGGTCGCCATTCGCCGTCGATGTACTGGTACGCCAACTCGGAGAAGTAGGACATGACCGTCCCTATCTGGAGGGCTGGGTGCCCTTGACACCCAAGCGTCTGTGGGGCTCCTGATGGCACGTCATGCTACATACGTCTTACGCGAGTTGAAGCAACCGTTCGAGCAATTCCCGGCTGTTCTCGGGTGACAGGCTGTCGGCGGCCAGACGCCCCAGAACCCTTTCGTAATGGGCGACTTCCTCGCGCTTGTCGAGATAGAGCGCGCTGGTGAGTTGCTCCAGATAGACCACGTCCGGCAGGTCCGATTCGGGGAAGCGCAACCGGGTGAACGCGCCGCTCTCCCCGGCGTGCCCGCCGAAGGCGAACGGCATCACCTGGAGCGTCACGTTCGGCTGCTCTGAGACGTCGATGAGGTGCTCCAGCTGCCCCCGCATCACTCGCGAGCCGCCGTAGGGGCGGTGCAACGCCGCCTCGTCCAACACCACGTGGAACTCCGGCGGCTGCTCGGCGACCAGCAGCTTCTGGCGCTCCAGCCGAAGCGCCACGCGGCGCTCCACCTCGGACTCGGAGGCCGTGGGCTGACCGCTGGTGACGACCGCCTGGGCGTAGCTCTCGGTCTGCAGCAGCCCGTGCACGAACTGCACCTCGTAGCAGGCGATGTGCGAGGCGGCTCCCTCCAGCCCCACATATGTCTGAAACCACCCCGGCAGCACATCGCCGTAACTGTGCCACCACCCGGCCACATTGGCCTCGCGGGCCAGCCCGAGCAGCGCCGCCCGCTCCCCGTCGTCGCTGACGCCGTAGAGCGTCAACAGGTCCTCGATGTCCCGCGCCTTGAAGCTCACCCGCCCCAACTCCATGCGGCTGATCTTTGATTCGGAAGCACGGATCGAATAGCCGGCCGCCTCACGCGTGATGCCGCGTGCCTCGCGCAGCCGCCTGAGCTGGGAGCCCAGAAGAATGCGGCGTACCACCGATCCACTCGACTCGCTTGCGGTCATTCCCGTGACCCTCCCTCTACGGAACACACCCTTCCGGGGGCGACCCCCGGCACCCCCGGCGGCGAAGTCTGCCACCTTAGGGCTTCGCGCTGTGCACATGTCGTTACTCAGCCGCGATACGTACGCAGGACAGCGTAGGAAGAATCGCGAGCAAACCCCCGCAGGTTTCCCCAAAGCGTGCGCGTGCACGTGCATCTGCCCTTGCATCTGCCTTACGCATTCGGAACGATGGGGATCGCGCACATGCAAGCTCGTATGGGGTCCAGCCAGGATCATCACGGCCACGAAGGTGCAGGAGTGCTCGCATGGGGACCAACGGCTCGGCCACGCTGGAGCCCTTGTGGCGAGGACTGCCTCCCGTCGACCCCTCCACGGCGCTGCCCGATCTCTCCGACTCCGCCTCCTGCGCGCTCCCGGCCCGCTTCGAGGCGGTCAGGGGCGCCCGCCACTTCGCCGGGGCGACGCTGGAGCGCTGGGAGTTGCCGGAGCTCTTCGACGACGTGGCGCTGGTGGTCTCCGAGCTCGTCACCAACGCCCTGCGCCACGCGCTCCCCGTCGGCCGGCCCGAGCGCGCCACCGGCGACGGCCCCCTCGGTCCCGCCGACAGCCATGAGGCGCATGTCCGTCTCCACCTGATGCGCTGGGCCTCCCGCCTGGTCTGCGCGGTGCGAGACCCCAGCGAGGAGAGCCCCACCGCCGGGGAGGCGGACTCCGGTGAGGAGTCCGGGCGGGGGCTCCACCTCGTGGAGTCCTACAGCGACGGCTGGGGCTGGCACCCGCTGGCGGGCTCCCTGCACGGCAAGATCGTGTGGGCCCTCTTCCTGCTGCCGCGCCAGACCGGACGCGGCTGACTCCGCCGCGTCGGCGCCACCCGCCACGCCGCGTCCGCGTCACCCACCGCCACATCCGCACCGCTCCCGCCGCATCGCCGTACCGCGGCCGCACGGCGGCCGTACGGCGGTCCGCCGGGAACACCGGTACAGCAGTCACGGGAGCCGTCGTACGGCAGCCGTGGGGAACACCGTACGACGCCTCGTACCGCCGTCCGCCCTCAGTCCCCCACCAGGTGGTCGAACTCCCCGTCCTTGGCGCCGAGCAGCAGCGCCGCGATCTCCGCCGGGGTGTAGATCAGGGCCGGGCCGTCGGGGAAGCGGGAATTGCGCATGGCGACCTCCCCACCGGGGAGTTTGGCGAATTCGACGCAGGAACCCTGGGAGTTGCTGTGCCGGCTCTTCTGCCAGACGACCCCATGGAGATCCGCCGCCGCCATGCCGTTGAAGGGGTGGTCGTCGCGCACAGGGCTCTCCGGATGTATCGGTGCAGCTACCAACTGCCCCGGATCATAGCCTCGTTCACGTGCCGACGCGCGAGCGGATGCACGTGCACGCGCAGTGGCGGAATGATCACCGCGAGCCGTAGGGCAGCAAAGCCATCTCCCGGGCGTTCTTGATGGCCCGAGCGATCTGCCGCTGCTGCCGCGCGGTCACGCGTGTGACCCGCCGACTGCGGATCTTCCCCCGGTCGGATATGAACTTCCGCAGCAGATCCGTGTCCTTGTAGTCGATATAGGTGACGCCGGCGGCGTCCAACGGGTTCGGCCGCGGCTTCAGATTTTTGCGATTCGCTCCGCGCTGCGCACCGTTTCTTGGCATGTGCGAGTCCTTTCTCTCAGTTTTTACGGGACATAAGGGGGCCGCCCGGGAATTCGCGGCCCCTCGGGGCATTCAGGAGAGCGCCTCAGGAGACCGGGTCGAGGAGCTGGTCGAAGGCGGCGGAGAGGTCGCGCCACGCCTCGGGGCCCGTCGCGTACTCCTCGTCCGTCAGCAGACAGGACTCCAGCAGCGACGCCAGCGCCTCGGCGTCCAGGCCGGGGGAGGTGAAGGTGAGGTGCTGGGCACGATCGCCGTGCTCGGCGTCCCAGTCCAGGGCCGCGGCCACCCGACGGGTCGGCGGCACCATCTCCCACGCCGCCTCCGGCAGCGCGGCCAGCCACGGCCCCACGCTCTCCACACACAGCGCGCCGCCCGCCGCGTCCCAGGAGAGCAGCGTGTCCGGGCGGTCGGCGAGCCAGAAGCGGCCCCGGCTGCGCGCCGCCGCGCAGCTGAGGTCCTCCAGCGCCGCGTACAGCCGACCGGGGTGGAAGGGGCGGACGCGGTGCCAGACGAAGGTGGTGACCCCGTCGGCGTCGGCGGCCTGCGGCAGCAGCGCGCAGGCCGGGTGCTGCCGGGCCGCGGCCGCCTCCACGTCGAATCCGGCGAGCGCCTCCCGGGCGAGGTCCGGGGAGTCCAGGGCCACCTGACGGGCCGTGGGGTGCAGCTGCGCGAGGAGCGCGCGGTCCGCGGCGTCCGCGGCCTCGTCGCCGTCGACGACGGCCAGCGCCGACGGGTACTCCAACTGGCGGGCGAAGGTGTCGGCGACCGTACGCTGATCGGTGGCCGCGGCCGCCAGCCCCACCTCGGCCAGGTCGTCCCCGCAGCCGAGGAACGGCAGCAGCAGCGCCGGGTCCACCGCGGTGAGCACGCCGCTCAGCCGCAGCCGCTCACCGGCGCAGGCTGCCACCACCTCGGCCATCGCCTGCGGCTCCACCGAGTCCCACAGCTCGACCACGGCCAGCCCGCTCGACCCGCCCTCGGCGAGCCGCTCCAGCTCGGGCATCAGGTCCTCGCGCAGCGCGCAGCAGGCGCAGTCGTTGACCAGCGGGACCTCGCCCTCGTCCAGCGTGCCCCGGCGGTCCCGGACGGTCCGACGCACCGTGCCGTCCGCCGCCGAGGCCAGGTCGTGGTGGAGCGCGACGGCGCCGGGCACGGCGCCCAGCAGTCGGTCGACGACCGCCTGTCGGGCGTCGGTGTGCAGCCCGGCCACCAGCACCACGGGCAGGGCGTCGGGCAGCCGCCGCGGGCCGCTCATCGGGCGGCCCCGCGGCTCCCGCGCCTCCCGTACCGGCGCTCGAACCGCTCGACGCGGCCGGCGGTGTCCAGCACCCGGGCGGTGCCGGTGTAGAAGGGGTGGCTCGCCGAGGAGATCTCGACATCGATGACCGGGTAGGTGTTGCCGTCCTCCCATTCGATCGTCTTGTCGCTGGTGGCGGTCGAGCGGGTGAGGAAGGCGAAGTCGGCGGCCCGGTCACGGAAGACGACGGGCCCGTACGGAGGGTGGATGCCGGGCTTCATCGGGCTGCTCAGCGCTCCTCTCGGAAGGTCACGTGGCGGCCGGCCACCGGGTCGTACTTGCGCAGCTCCATCCGGTCCGGGTCGTTCCGGCGGTTCTTGCGGGTGACGTACGTGTAGCCGGTGCCGGCGGTGGACCGGAGTTTGATCACGGGGCGTAGTTCGTTGCGGGCCATACGAGCTACTATACAGAAATGGTTTCCATTTTCATTAAGCCCTCGCGGCACCCCGGGAGGCACTGACCCATGTCCGCCCACTGCCAGCTCACCGGACGCAAGCCCGGCTTCGGCAACTCCATCTCGCACTCCCACCGGCGCACCTCGCGCCGCTTCGACCCCAACATCCAGCGCAAGCGCTACTGGCTGCCGAGCGAGGGTCGACACGTGCGGCTCACCCTCAGCGCCAAGGGCATCAAGACCGTCGACACCATCGGCATCGAGGCCGCCGTGGCCCGGATCCGGGCCCGTGGGGAGCGTGTCTGATGGCGAAGAAGAGCAAGATCGCAAAGAACGAGCAGCGGCGGCTCGTCGTCGCCCGCTACGCCGCGCGCCGCGCGGTCCTCAAGGCCGTCATCCGCGACCCGCGCACACCGGACGCCGAACGCGACGCCGCGCGGCGCGAGTTGAGCCGCCAGCCGCGCGATGCCAGCGCCACCCGCGTCCGCAACCGCGACAGCGTCGACGGCCGCCCGCGCGGCTACCTCCGCGCCTTCGGCCTCTCCCGCGTCAACCTCCGCACCCAGGCGCATGCCGGGTACCTGCCGGGAGTGCGCAAGTCCAGCTGGTGAGCGTGCGGTGATCCGGTGACCGGGTGAGCCGCGCGGGCGGTACCGAACGCCGGACGCCGCGCCCCGGGCCTCGCGGCGGCGTGGCCCGGGGCGCGGCGTCCGCACCGCGGTCCACCGCGCGGTGCGGACGGGCCCGGGGGCGGTCACGCGCCGCCCCGCCCGCGCGGACGCCTCGACGTAGCGGACCTCGCGCGGCCACGTCGACACACGCGCCATCCCCGCCCGCGCGGACGCCTCACGTCGCCGTCAGGGCCACCGTCGGGTGGAGTCGAGAGGCCCGGATCGCCGGGTAGAGGCCGGCGATCACGCCGATGAGGAGCGTCGCGCCGAGGCCGCCCGCGAGCGCCCAGACGGGCACCACGGCCAGCCCTGGGCCGCGGCGAAGCCGACGGTGGCCAGGGAGCCGAGGGCCGCGCCGACGAGGCCGCCCAGGGCGGAGAGCAGCAGCGACTCGGCGAGCAACTGCCGACGGACGGCACCCCTGGTGGCGCCGAGCGCCCGGCGCAGCCCATCTCCTGGCGGCGCTCCAACACGGAGATGACCATGGTGTTGGCGACTCCGACGCCGCCGACCAGCAGCGCCACCGCGCCCAGCGCCCAGCGCCCAGCGCCCAGCGCCCAGCGTGAGGGTGGTCAGCCCCTTGTCGGTGGCCGCCCTTGGCCGCGAGGGCGTCCGAGGGCCGGCTGACCTCGACCGTCTCCTCAGCGCCCGGGTTGACCGTGCGGGCGAGCACCTCGCGCACCCCCTCCATGAGGCGTCCGGGGACATCTCCCGCTTCGACGCCGGGCGGCCGCCCTCACCCTCCATGAGACCGATGTGGCCGACGTGGTGCGGGGCACGCTCGCCGCGCGCGGCTGGTCCGGCCGGGTGCACGCCGTGCTGCCGGAGGGCGCACGGGCCCGGGTCGACCGGCGCCGGTTGGACGTCGTCGTCGCCAACCTGGTCGGCAACGCGCTGCGGCACGGAGCCCCACCGGTGACGGTCGGTCTGGAGGCGAGCTCGGAGGAGCTGCGGATCGCGGTGTCAGACCGGGGGCCGGGGCTGGCGCCGGAGACCGCTCGGCGCGTCTTCGACCGCTTCTACAAGGCCGACACCGCCCGTGCCCGCTCGGAGGGCAGCGGCCTCGGCATGGCGATCGCGCTGGAGAACGCGCGGCTTCACGGCGGCACCATCGAGGTCGCCGACCGGCCGGGCGGGGGCGCGCTGTTCACGCTGCGGCTGCCACGCCGGCGCTCGGCGGGCTGCGGCTGTACTTCGGCTCCGACGACGGGCTTCGGAGCGTCTCCCGCCCGGAGCGGCGCGTCGACTCGCTGAACGGCGCGCTCAAGCTGCTGGCCGCCGGGCCCACCGCTGACGAGCGCGCCGCCGGGCTGACCACGCTCGTCGAGCCCCTGGGGACGTTCGACGCGACCGCGACGCCCGGGAACCGGGTGACCATGCGGCTGTCCGACCAGGTGGTGCCCCAGCCCGACCTGGCCACCGGGCAGCTGGTCTGCACGCTGGCCCGCGCCCAGTCGCTGCTGCACGGCAGCCGGCCCGACCGGGTGCAGGTCACGCTGGTCAACGGCGCGGGCCGGCGGGCGGGGCCGTACCGCTCCGCAGTTCCTCACGCGCTGAGCGGCACGTTCCCGCACGAAGCGGCATGTCGTCGGACGGCGGGCACCACGTCACGCGCCGAGCATCACGTTCACGTCCTCGTGGCCGTACTGGTGGCCGTCCTGGTGGCCGTGCTCATGGCCGTGCTCGTGGTCGCAGGCGTCGTCCACCCCGTATGCGTCCCAGGCCGGGAAGGGGTCGGGCCCCGGGGCGTCGCCGCCGTGGGTCAGCAGGCAGGCGTCGAGCGCCGCGTGCAGGGCCTCGGGGCGCAGCTCGGTGCCGATGAAGACCAGCTCCTGGCCACGGGCGTCCCCGGAGGCGCGGACCCCGGAGGGCTCGAAGCGGGCGACGGCACCCGCCTGCGACCACAGGCCGGTCACGCGCGGGCGCGAGGCGAGCCAGAAGAAGCCCTTGGAGCGCAGGATGCGGCCGTACCGGCCGCTGTCCAGGCCGTTGGTGACGAAGTCCCACAGGCGCACCGGGTGGAACGGGCGCTCCGCGCGGTAGACGGTGGAGGAGACTCCGTACTCCTCGGTCTCCGGGACCTGGTCGCCGTTGAGCTCCCGGACCCAGCCCGGTGCCTCCTGGGCGCGTTCCAGGTCGAACAGGCCGGTGCCGAGGATGTCGGACGGGGCGATCCGCCCGTGCCGCGCGGGCACGATCCGGGCCGCGGGGTTGAGCCGGCTCAGCACCGCCTGGAGTCGCTCGCCCTCGGCCGCGTCGACCAGGTCGAGCTTGTTGAGGACGATGACGTCGGCGAACTCGACCTGGTCCATGAGCAGGTCGCTGACGGTGCGCTGGTCGTCCTCGTACTGGTCCAGGCCGCGCTCGACCAGCTCGTCGCCACCGGCCAGTTCGCGCCCGAAGCCGGCCGCGTCCACGACGGTGACCATGGTGTCCAGCCGGGCCACGTCGCCCAGGGTCGCTCCGTCGTCGCGTGGGAAGGCGAAGGTCGCGGCGACGGGCATCGGCTCGGAGATGCCGCTGGACTCGATGAGGAGGTAGTCGAAGCGGCCCGCGCGGGCCAGCCGGTCGACCTCCTCCAGCAGGTCGTCGCGGAGGGTGCAGCAGATGCACCCGTTGGTCAGCTCCACCAGCCGCTCCTCGGTGCGGGAGAGGGCCGCGGAGCCGCCGCGGACGAGCGCGGCGTCGATGTTGACCTCGCTCATGTCGTTGACGATCACCGCCACCCGCAGCCCGTCGCGGTTGCCGAGGACGTGGTTGAGGAGCGTGGTCTTACCGGCGCCGAGGAACCCGGAGAGCACGGTGACCGGGAGGCGGCGCGCGGCACCGCCGCGGGGCTCGCACGGGAGCTGCTCGGGGTGCCGGTCCGGGTGCTGCGCCGAGTGCTGGTCCAGGAGCTGGTCCATGGGGTGCGTCAGTCCTCGGGGCGGAGCAGGCCGCGCTCGTAGGCGCGCACGAGGTGCTGCGGGACCCGGACCGCGCGGCCGTCGACGGTGATGGTCACCAGGGCGGGCGGGGCGGCCTTCCACTGGGCGCGGCGGTGGCGGGTGTTGCTGCGCGACATCTTGCGCTTGGGGACTGCCATGAGGTGGCCTCTCCGGTCGGGGCGGGCGCTGGGTCGTCCCGGAGGACGGGTGTCCTGGGGGACGTGCCGCCGTGAGGACGAGGTGTCTTGGGGGACGGGAGGCACGCTATATGAAAATGGTTCCCATTTCTACTCGCCTTATGAGCCGTTGTCAGACCCCCCTGCCAGACTGTGTTCCATGAGGTGGGCGGTGGTGGAGACGGACGACGGGGGTGTTCGTCTCTGCCCGCTCGACGGGGCCGGGCGGCCTGCGGGGCCGGTGGTCGCGACGACCGACGGCATCGTGCGGGCCGTCCGCTCCCGGCCCGAGGTCGACCGTTGGGTGTGGCGGTCGACGGCCGCCGTGTATCCCCGGCTGCTGGCCGCGGGGATCCGGGTGGATCGCTGCTACGACGTCGAGACGGCCGAAACGTTGCTGCTGGGCCACGAGGGACGGTCGGGGCGCCCGCGTTCGCTGGCCGCCGCCTGGGCCCGGCTGCGCGGGCTGCCGGTCCCCGAGGACCCGCCGGTGCGCGCGGCGGACACCCAGCCGTCGCTCTTCGAGCCGGGCCCGGCGCCGCTGCCGCCGGGCGCCGACCCGTTGGAGACGCTGCTGGAGGTGTACGCGGACCAGCTGACCCGCGTGGAGGCGGCGGCCCACCCCGAGCGGATGCGGCTGCTGATCGCCGCCGAGTCGGCCGGCACGCTGATCGCGGCCGAGCTGGGCCGGGCGGGGGTGCCCTGGCGGGCCGATGTGCACCGGGCGCTGCTGGACGAGCTGCTCGGCGAGCGCTATCCGGGCGGCCTGGAGCCGCAGCGGCTGGCCGAGCTGGCGGAGGAGGTGTCGCGCGCCTTCGGCGACGGAGTGCGGGTCCGCCCCGATCTGCCGGCCGAGGTGATCAGGGCGTTCGCGCGGGACGGCATCGCGCTGTCCTCCACCCGCGCCTGGGAGCTCCAGGAGATCGACCACCCGGCGGTCGAGCCGCTCCTGGCGTACAAGAAGCTGTACCGGCTGCACACGGCGCACGGCTGGTCCTGGCTCCAGTCCTGGGTGCGCGAGGGCCGCTTCCGGCCCACCTATCTGCCGGGCGGCACCGTCTCCGGTCGCTGGACCACCCACGGCGGCGGGGCGCTGCAGATCCCCCGGGTGGTGCGGCGGGCGGTGGTCGCGGACCCCGGCTGGCGGCTGGTGGTCGCCGACGCCGACCAGTTGGAGCCCCGGGTGCTGGCCGCGATCTCACGCGACCCGGGCCTGATGAACGTCGCCGGCAGCGAGCGCGATCTGTACGCGCGGCTGTCCGAGTCCGCCTTCTCCGGCGACCGCGACCAGGCGAAGCTGGCGCTGCTGGGCGCCATCTACGGGCAGACCTCGGGCGACGGGCTCAAGCACCTGGCCGCGCTGCGGCGCCGCTTCCCGGCCGCGGTCGCCTATGTGGACGACGCGGCGCGGGCGGGCGAGGAGGGCCGGCTGGTGCGCACCTGGCTGGGCCGCACCTGCCCGCCCGCCGCCGCGACCTCCGACGACGCCCCGCCCGAGGAGGCCGGGCTGCCGCCGAGCGAGGACGTGTCGGAGTCGCCGGAGGACGGGGGCTTCAGCGGGTACGGCGGGGCCCGCCGCGGCGCGGGGGCGCGGGCCCGTGGACGGTTCACCCGGAACTTCGTCGTCCAGGGCAGCGCCGCGGACTGGGCACTGCTGATGCTGGCCGCCCTCCGCCAGTCGCTCACCGCCGCCGAGCTCCGCGCGGAGCTCGTCTTCTTCCAGCACGACGAGGTGATCGTGCACTGCCCGGCCGAGGAGGTGCCGCGGGTCGAGGAGGCGATCCGGGCGGCCGGCGACCGCGCGGGGAGCATCGCCTTCGGCGCGACACCGGTGCGCTTCCCGTTCACGATCGCGGCGGTGGAGAGCTACGCGGACGCGAAGGGCTGACGGCGGGATCGAGCACGCGTGGTCGCTCTCCGGAGACCGCGCGTTCGCGACCGTGGAGCTCCAGGAGCCCGCGGCGCCCTGACCACATCCGGACCGCGCCCGCCTCCCCCCTCTGATGGCGCATCGACTGACGGCCCCTCACCCAGGCAGCGCACCAGCACGCGCAGCCGGCCGACCGGGCCCGCACGATGGCCACTACGGAGCAAGAACCGCAGGAGGAGACAAAGGGGAGCACGGACCATGACCCTCAGCCTTGAGCAGCTACGCCGATGCGCCGTCGCCGTGGACCTCGGCGCGGCACGCACCCGCATCTACCTCAAGCGCGTGGGGCTCATCGTCGACGAACCGACGGTCGCCGCCGTGAACACCCGAACCGGCGGGCTGATCGCGGTCGGCTCGTTCGCGGAGCGGATGACCGGCCGTACGCCCGGCCACATCATGGTCGTTCGACCGGTCTCCGGCGGCGCCGTGGTCGACATCGCCATGGCGCAGCGGATGCTGCGGCAGTTCGTGGGCGACAAGGTGCGCCGGGCCTGGCGGCGCAAACCGCTGCTCCGCGCGGCCGTGTGCACCCCGCACGACGCCAACCCGCTGGCGCAGCGCGCCGCCGTCGAGACGCTGACCGGGCTGGGCGCCAAGCGGGTGGAGCTGGTGGACACACTGGTGGCCGCCGCGGTCGGCTGCGGGCTGCCGGTGGAGCGCCCCGAGGCGACGATGATCATGGTGTGCGGGGCCACCACCACCCAGGTCGCGGTGTTGTCGCTGGGCGCGATCGTGGCCGCCGAGAAGGTACCGGTGGGCGGCGACACCGTCGACCACGCCGTCGTCCAGCATCTGCGCAACGAGCACGAGCTGATGCTCGCCAGCCAGGCGGTGCGCCCGCTGCACCTGGTCATGAGCGGCGGCGCGGGGACGGCCGAAGCCCCCGAGGTGCACGGCCGGGACGTGGCCACCGGCCTCGCCCGCTCGGTGCGCGTCAACCCCGACGGCGTGCGCGCCGCCATGCACACCCCGCTGACCGCGATCACCGACTCCATCGGCGCCGTGCTGCGCCGCTGCCCGCCCGACCTGGTGGCCGACCTCGCCGACCGCGGCATCATGCTGGCGGGCGGCAGCGCCCTGCTGCCGGGGCTCGACTCGATACTGCGACGAGCGACGGGGATGCCGGTGCAGGTCGCCGAGCAGCCCGACGTCTGTGCCGTGATGGGTTTGGGCGCGATGCTGGACGGAAACGTGCAGCCGTTCGACCTGGGGCCTTTGGCCACCTGACCGGCATTCACCCACCGCTCGTCGAAGCCCCGTCGCGCATCCCAGCGGCCGCTTGGGGAACTTCCCCCACCGTGGAAACAGTTGTCTGTGTGCACCCTGACTCAAGAGGAGGCAGCACATGGCGCTGTGGGACCGGCTGAGGGATTCGGCCCAGACGATGCAGACCCAGCTGCAGGCGAAGAAGAACGAGCTGAAGAGCGGTGCCTTCCGGGACGCCAGCATGGCGATGTGCGCCCTGGTCGCGGCCGCCGACGGCCAGATCGACCCGTCCGAGCGGCAGCGGGTGGCCTCGCTGATCGCCACCAACGACGTGCTGCGGAACTTCGACTCCGATGATCTCCAGCGGCGCTTCAACGACTACCTGTCGAAGCTGACCACCGATTTCTCCTTCGGCAAGGTCAGCCTCATGCAGGCGATCGGCAAGGTGCACAAGAAGCCCACCGAGGCCCGGGCCGTGATCCAGATCGGCATCGTCATCGGCGGCGCCGACGGCGACTTCGACAAGACCGAACAGGCCCTCGTCCGCGAGGTGTGCTTCGCCGTCGGCATCGACCCCGCGGAGTTCGATCTCTGACGGTGTGCGTGGCCGGCGCACGACACGGCCGCGCGGGTCCGCGCTCGCGGCGTGCTGAGCCGTTGTCGGCGTGGCCGGCTCGCACACGGCCCGCGCGGGTCCGCGCCCATGCCGCGCCCCTCCACGCCCGGCGAGGCCCGACGCGGACACCCGCCCGCGCGGGGCCCGCACACGGCACGCTCACCCATGACCGGCGAGACCTGGCCCATGCACCCGCTCGCGCGGAGCCGCGCACACGCACCGCGCGGTGGCGCCGTACTCGTCGGAGATCGCGAAGGCGGGCATCGAGACGCAGATCAGCGCCCGGCGCACCTCCACGCCCGGCGAAGCCGACTCGGACACCCACCCGCGCGGGGCCGCGCCCACGGCACGCTCACCATGACCGGCGAGACCTGGCCGGGAGACCGCTCACACGGGCCCGCGGCGCCCGGCGGGCCCCTCCACGACCTCGCAAGGCCCGACTCGGGCACCCGCTCACATGGGGCCGCGCCCACGGCACACCCCTCCACGACCGGCGAAGCCCGACTCGGGCACCGCCCGCGCGGGGCCGCGCCCGCCGCACGCTCACCCTCCTGGCCGGTCCGGCACGAGCTCGCGCAGCGCCGCCAGCGCGGCGTCGTCCGGGCGCGCGTCGGCCAGCGCCGCGTAGAGCGCGCGGAGGGCGGCGACCGGGTCGCGGTCGGCGTTGATCCGTCGCGCGACCTCCCTCAGATGGTCCCCCGCGACGTCCCGCTCCCCCACCGGATACGAGCGCCCGGGCCCCAGCCCCAGTGCCTGCCCCAGGTCCGCGAGGACGCCCTGCCGGAACTCCAGCCGCGCCATGTCGGGGAACGCCTCCAGCGCCGCCGCGAGCACCTCGGTGGCGGGCATGCCCGGCAGCGGCGGGACGTCCGCCCCCGCCTCGACGCCGGCCAGCAGGGCGACGACCTCGGGAAGCTCGACCGGCGTCCAGGTCGCCTCCGCGCACTGCGCCCGGGCGGCGACGAGCGCGGCCTGCAGCTGAAGCCGGCGCGGGTGGCGGGCGACGAGCTCTTTGAGGCGCCGTACCGCCTCGGGGGTGCCGCGCTGGCCGAGCACCCTGGGCAGGGACTCGCGCCACTCGCCCACCCGCTCCGCGGGGCCCACGACATGGGCGCCGATCGGGCGGACGATGTCGTCCTCGGGCCGGAGGGCGTTCAGCCAGTCGTAGAGCCGGGCGAGGCCCGCCTCGTCCATGAGCCCCTCGATGCCCGACCGGGTGCCCTCGGCGCGGGCACACCACTCGGCGAGTTCGCGGCTGAACACCGGGGCGACCTCGACGAGCGGCGCCATCCGCGCCCAGGCCGTCGGCGCGTCCGCCACCAACAGCGCCTCGGCCGCCCGTACGGCCAGCACACGCGCCTCCGGGTCACCGGACGCCGCGCGGCGCTCCACCGTGCGCCACGCCAGCGACCGGGCCGCCTCGCTGTCCGCCGCCAGCAGCCGCGCCAGGAGCTCGCCCAAGAGACGGAGCGCCTCATGGCGCGCGTCGGGGACGACGGCGGGCTCCGGGAGCACCGGCGGATCGCAGCAGAGCCCAGCGGCGTCGTCAGTCCCGGGGGTCTCCGCTGTCTCGCCGGTTTCTGCGGTCTCGCGGGTGCTGGCGGTCTCGGCGGTCTCGCCGGTGCTGGGAGGCTCGTCAGCCGTCGGAGCGAGCGCCACGGCCAGCGCGCGGGCCAGCCGTTCCAACGCCTCCCTGAGGACGTCCGACCAGCCCGCGTCGACCTGCCTCAGGCCCCAGGTGAACGACCCGGCGGCGAGGTCCGCGCGCGCCACGCGGTCCACCGTACGGGCGAAATCCTCGGGCGCGCGCCGGGCGGCGGCCGCCAGCAGGGCCGATCCCACGCCGCTTCCCGGACCGCCCGCGAAGGAGGCGCCCACCTCCAGGATCGCCGCGTCCCACGCGGCCCACGCGGCGGCCGGCACCTCCTCGATCCGGCCCTGTCGGTACAGCAGGGCGAGCGCGAGATAGCCGGCCAGGGCGCGCCGGTTCTCCAGCGACCTCCCCAGCCACTCCTCACGGTGGTCGTGGTGCCCGGTGACGTACGCGAGGGCGGCCGCGCCCAACTCCGCGGCGGCACCCGGGCCGAGCACCGACGTTCCGGGCCAGCGGGCGATGTCGTCCGAGCAGCGCGAACCCCCCTCTCCGGTCGTCGGGTCCACCTGCAGCCACCAGACCAGCTGCCAGAAGTCGTCCGCGCTTCCCGCCCGTGCTCGGCGCAGCCGGTCCCGCTGCTCGGCCGCGAACGCCGCCGCCTCGGCCCACGGCTCCGCCTCGTCCCGCTCGATCTCGTGAGGCTCGCCCAGACCGTCCCCGTATCCGTCCCCGTACCCGTCCCTGACCGCGCTGCGGCCAGCGTCGGCGTCGTCGGCGGGAAGGGCGTCCGCGAGCCACGCGTACGCGGCGGCGACGTCGGACTCGCCCTCCCGCGCGGCCCGTTCGCCCCGCTCCTCGGCCCAGGCGCGGTCGGCGTGGTCCAGCAGGCTGTAGCGGCCCGCGCGGCGGTCGGTGTCCTCGGCCATCCCCGCCATCGCGGGCAGATCGCGCCGCCATGCCTGGAGGGACATCATCAGCGGGTAGCGGGGGTCCGCCGTGGCGCGGACCGCTTCGCGTACCAGCGCGTCGGCGAAGGCGAGCCGCAGCGTCCGGGAGCGTTCCGGCTCCCTCCCCGTCGGGTCGAGCCGGTCCAGCGCGGCGGGAAACCGCACCTTCTGGTACGCGCTGAAGCGACCGACCACGACGGCGGCGAGCGCCGGCAGACGGGCGGCGGCGTCCCGACCGTCCAGCGCCCGATCGACAACGGCGTCGACCAGGGATCTGAGCTGCTCGGCCGTGAACGTGCGCCCGGCCTCCGCGCGCAGCCACTCCAGTACCCGGCCGAGCCACGCGTCGGGACAGTCGCGCGGCATGGTCGACAGAAACCGCTCGCACCAACCGAACCGCATCTGGACCGGGGAAGGCCGCAGCGCGCCCAGCATCGCCTCCACGTCGAGGTGGTGCGGCCACAGCATGCTCAGGGCCACGCCCCGCAGGTCGTCGTCCGGGTCGAGCCGCGCGGCGGCGGCGGGGTCGGCGAGGCCGTCCAGCATGCGGCGCAGCACGGGGGCGGCGGCGCCCGGGTCGCAGCCGAAGGCCGCGCGGACGGCGAGACGACGTTCCGCGGTGGGCCAGCGGTCGTCGGCCACCACCGCGAGCACCGGCGCCGCGAGCTCCGCCGAGGGGAAGTCGCGGGCCAGGCGCAGCGCCAGGCGGGCACGCGCCCGCGCGGGCCAGTCGTCCGCCAGGAGCGTCGGGTCGGGGATGAGCGCCTCGGTCACCTGACGGGCCAGCCCCGGGTGGTCGAGCGCCCAGCGCGTCCTGAAGAAGCGGCGGTCGCTCAGCTCCAGCTCCGCCGCGCGGTCCAGCATCTTCCGCACCACCAGCTCCTTGACGGCGTCCGAGCGGACGAGGGCGCTGTGCGCGACCAGGCTCTCGGGATCGGCGGCGGCCAGCCAGTCGGTGTGCTCGGGGTCGAGGGCGACCAGCCAGGCCGCCGTCTCGCGCAGCGGGGCGGGGATGGAGGCGGTGTCCTGGTCGGGAGCGCGCACGAGGAAGAGGCGGGTGAGGGCCGCCGCGCCCACGCGGTGGTGGAGGAGGTGGCGGGCGGCGAGGTAGGCCGCGAAGGAGGAGTGGCGGAAGGAGAGCCGGTCACCGTCGTGGGCGGTGAAGACGGCGGTGGCCAGCACTTCGTCGACGACCCGCGGGGTGATCTCGAAGGACTGCGTGGGCACCGTCTCCTCCGCGCCGCCCACCAGGTCGTCCGTGTCGAGGTCGAAGCGGTGCGGGGCGCCGGTGCGGTGGTTGCCGCGCCACAGGGTGCGGCGGCCGGAGAGGACCATACGGGCGGCGATACGCCCGGCCGCCACCAGCCGCTGCTGCCAACCGGTGACCCGCGCGGTCACGTCCATGCGGTTCGGGTCGTGCTCGTTGAGCGACAGCCGGATGCCGTCCGCGAAGAGCCGCTCGGCGCCGCCCGTCAGGTCGCCGCTGTCGCGGTAGCTGCGGACGAGGAGTTCCAGGGTGAGCGGCACGCTCGCCAGCGCGCCCGCCCGCACCTCCACCGCCTTGGCGATCAGCTCCTCGCCGGGGACACCGGCGCTGTCCGCCAGCGCGACGGCGTCCGCGCGGGAGAGCGGTGCCAGGTCGACCAGTGCGCATCCGCCCGTGAAGCGGTCGCGGAGCACCTCGGTCAGCGCCTGTGGGTAGTCGCCCGTGCGGCAGGCCAGCAGCAGCCGCGGCCGACCGCCGGGGCCCCCGCGCCCGAGGGAGCGCTTCAGCCGCCCCGGCAGCAGCCGCAGCATCTCGCTCTCGTCGGCCTGGTCGATCACCACGGTGAGCCCGGCGGGGCGCGCCACGAGGTGGCGGCCCAGGAGTTCCTCGTACGTGGCCTCGGTGAGCTCGGGCCCCTCGACCCAGACGTACGCCCCGGCCCCGGCTGCCAGGCCCACACCGGTCGCCAGGCCCGCCCCGGCCGCCGGGCCCGCACCGGTCGCCGGCACCGCTCCGCCGGCCTGGCCCGCCTCGGCGGACTCGCCGCCGGCCCCGAACTCCTCGCCGTCCTCCAGCGGGCGCAGCCCCGCCACCAGGCCGCGCAGGACGGTCGTCTTCCCCGCGCCCGGCTCTCCCAGCAGCACCATCGCGCCCCGCGCGGCGGCGACCCGCGGGGCGATCAGGGCGCCGCGCGTCCGCTCGGGGCCGTCGCCGGCCCGGTCGCCCACCTCGGTCCACCGCAGACGGCGCCAGTCGCTGCCGAGGAATCCGTCGCCGTCCAGCGGGAACAGGTCCTCGGCGGGGTCGCAGTCCTCCCGTACCCTGCACCAGCGCTCGGCCCGTCGGGTGAACACCTCGCCCGCCACGGCCGCTCATCCCAGCAGGCGGCGGAGCCGCTCCAGGGCCGCGTCGTCCGGGCGGGCGTCGGCCAGTGCCGCGTAGAGCGCCTGGAGGGCCGCGTCCGGGTCGCGGTAGGCGCGGACGCGGCGGGCGATCTCCCGCTGGTGGTCGCGGGCCACGGCCCGCTCTGCGGCCAGGAAGGGCCGGCCCAGCCCCAGGAGCGCCCCCATGTCGGCGAGGATGCCCTGTCGGAACTCCAGGCTGGCCATGTCCGGGAACGCGCCCAGGGTGGTGGCCAGTTCGCCGGCGGCGCCGTCGACCGGGCCTGCCTGGGCCGTGCGGACGACGGGTGCGGGCGGGGGCGTCACGGCAGCGGATTCGGTCGCGGGGACGGCGGCCGCGAAGGGGGCCTCGGCGGCCGCGAACGGGGCACCGGGGACCGTGGGTGGCCCGGCCGCGGCAGGGTACGGAGCAGGCGCGACACGACGCGGAGCCGACACGTCAACGCGCGGAGCAGGCCCGCCATCGCGCGGAACAGGTCCGTCAACGCGCGGAGCAGGCGCGACAACGCGCGGAGCAGGCATGGGAAGGCGGGGAGCGGCAGCGGCTTCACGCGGAGCGGCCGCGCCGGCTGGAGGCGTGGCGTCCGCCGCCGGGGGCGGGTACGCGCCGGCTGGAGGCGTGGCGTCCGCCGCCGGGGGCGGGTACGCGGCGGGCTCGGAAGGGCGGGCCGTCGGGGCGAGGACGGCCAGGATCTCGGCCAGCGCGGCGGCGGCGTGGGCGGCGGCGCGCGGCTGTGAACCCGTGGCGTCCGCGGCGGCCTTGGCCCCGTCGGCGTGGTCGCTGATGCCGCGGACGGTCAGGATGTGCAGGCCGTCGGCGAGACCGGCCGCCTTGGCGATCCCGGCGCTCTCCATCTCGACGGCCGCGGCGTCCTCGTAGTGCTCGGCGATGATCTGCGTGTACAGCGGCGCGGTACGGGAGTTGAGGACCACCTCGCCGGCGGCGACGGGCTTGTGGTGCACCTCGGGCGCGAGGGAGGTACGCAGCGCGGGCGGGATGCGGAGCCGCCAACGGTCATCGACCAGGGCTGCGTACGCGGCCTGTCCGAGGCGGTGCGAGACGGCGCCGGGGACGGGGCGGAGCCGGTGGCCGGCGGAGGTCTCCTTGCCGCCGTGCAGGTGGTAGACGCGGGTGGCGACGACGACGTCACCGAGCCGGATGTCGTCCTTGAGGCCGCCCGCGACGCCGACGAAGAACAGCGCCTCGGGCCGCAGCCACGCGCGGGCCCGCTCGGCGATCACGGCGGAGCCCAGGTTCCCCGCGTCGATGCAGGCGACGGCGACCTGCCAGGGGGTGCCCGGCAGCGTGCCCTGCTCGAAGACGGTGCCCGACGGGTGCGTCCGTAACGACCTCTCGGTCAGCAGTGCGCGCACCGCGCGGTGTTCCAGTGGCAGCGCCGTCAACACCACCGCCAGGCCGGTCGCTTCCGCCATGTCCCCGTGCACCCCCGTCGGCGCCGAATCCGCTCTCTCTACGGCTGCCGCAGCTTAGAGCATTCGACCGGGCACTGTCGGTCACAGGCCGGTTTCCCGCAAGGTGATGTTGAGACGGCCGGCGGTCAGGCCGGTGGCGGGGTCGCCGGTGCCGGGGTGGACCCTGGGCACGCCGTGGTAGGCGAAGCGGGAGGGCCCGCCGAAGACGAAGAGGTCGCCGGAGGCCAGGGCGATGTCGGTGTACGGCCTGGCGCGGGTCTCGGGGTTGCCGAAGCGGAAGACGCAGCTGTCGCCGATGCTCAACGAGACCACGGGGGCGCCGGACCGCTCGCCCTTGTCCTGGTGCATGCCCATCCTGGCCTGGCCGTCGTAGAAGTTGACCAGGGCGGTGTCGGGCGCGTAGGCGGCCGCGGCCGCCGGGTCACCGTACGCGTCCGCGACCGCGCGGCGGCCCAACTCGGCGAGCCACTCGGGGAAGTCCGCGACCCGCGCGCCGTTCACGTCGTCGGCGGTGCGCGTGTAGCGGTACGGCTGCCAGTGCCAGCCGACGCACACGGTGCGCACGGACATCACGCCCCCGCGCGGGAGTCGGGTGTGTCGGATCGGAACGGGCCCGGTGGCCCAGTCGCGGCAGGCGACGACCAGGCGCCGCTGCTGGTCGAGGTCGAGCCAGCCGGGCAGGTGGACGGCGCCGGGCGCCGGACTGCTGGGGGCCCGGCCCGCCCCGCCCACCACGCCGAACAGGGCCGGGTCGCTCACCTCGGGCCCCGTCCGCCCCCGGCCGGCGCCCCGGCGCCCTCAAGGTCCAGCAGCCGCCGCTTGGCCTCCAGCCCACCCGCGTAGCCCGTCAGCGAGCCGTCCGCGCCGATCACGCGGTGGCAGGGGCGGATGAGGAGCAGCGGGTTGGCGCCGATCGCGGTGCCCAGGGCACGCACCGCCGCGCGGGGCACGCCGAGTTGCTCGGCCAGACGCCCGTAGCTGGTGGTGACGCCGTAGGGGATGGTCTCCAGGCCCTCCCAGACCTTGCGCTGGAAGTCGGTGCCGCGGGCGGTGTGTGCCACGTCGAAGCGGGTCAGCGTGCCGTCGAAGTACGCGCGGAGCTGACGCACGATCTCGACGAACGCCTCCGGGTCGTGCCGCCAGTCCTCTTTGGCCACGGCGCCGCCTCGCTGACCCGGCAGCGACAGCGAGTCCAGCGCGGTGCCACCCCGCGCGGTCGCCGACTCCTCGCCGACCAGCAGCAGCTCACCCAGCGGGCTGTCCATCGTCGCGTAGACCGTCATGGTGCGCGTTCCTTTCTGCGCTCGTTCCGGGTACGAGTCTGCGGTCCGGCGCGCGGTCGTGCTGGCGGAAATCGGACGTCGCTCTAGGGGCCGGGCGCTCTCGGCCAGGGGGCCGGGCGGCGGTCCTGGGGCGCGTCTCCCCTCCACCGTACGCGGAGTCCTCCGCGCGGTACGGGCGCCCACGGCCGGCCCCCGGCCCGCGCGGCCCCTCCGGCTCCCCTCCGTACCCGGCCTCCGGCACCGCCCCACGGATCACCGCCTGCGCCCGCGCGGCGAGCGCCCGGCGGTCGTCGACGCCCCGCGCGGGCGGCAGCGGCCGGTGGACGCGGACCCGCACCGCGAGCCCGCCGGCGCCGGCGATCCGGCGCAGCGAGGAGGCGAAGTCGTCCTCGCCCACGAAGGCCGCGACGGTCGTGGGCATCCGGTGCTGGACGTAGGAGAGCGTGACGGGCCGGATGGGCGCGCCCACGTCGAGCGCCGCCTGGAAGGTCGCACGACGGAACCGGCCCCCGGCCCCAGAGCACCAGGTGGCGCCCTGCGGGAAGACCATCACCGAGCGCCCGGACCGCAGCCGCTCGGCCAGCCCTGCCACGGCGTCCGGCACCCCGCGCAGGCTGTCACGGTCGATGAACAGCGTCCCCGCCCGACGCACCAGCCCGCCCACCACGGGCCACCCCGCGACCTCCCGCTTGGCCAGCATGGTCACCGGCTCGACGGCCAGCAGGGCGAGCACGTCGAGCCAGGAGATGTGGTTGGCGACGACGAGGGTGCCGGGCACGGGACCGCCAGGCGCAGGGGTGCCGGGCGCGGGGGCACCGGGCACAAGGCCGCCGGGCGCGGGGTCGGCGGGCACGGGACCGCCAGGCGCAAGGTCGCCGGACTCGCCGGACACAAAGACACCGGGCATGCGACCACCAGGCACACGGGCACCAGGCATACGGACACCAGGCACAAGGGAACCGGGCGCAAGCGTGCCGGGCCTGGCGACGCCGGGGCCGGGGCCGTGGACGCTGAGCACCCCACCCCCCACGCCCCCGTACGCGGCCCCCTCGGCCCCTTCGGCCCCCTCGGCCCCCTCAGGGCCGTCCTCGTGGACCTCCAGCCGTACGCCCAGGGCGTCCAGCACGGCCCGTGCGCGGGAGCGCAGCACGGCGGGCTCGGCGATCCGCTCGCCGCTCAGCAGCGCCCCGGCCAGCACGCGGGCGAGGGCGATACCCCGCCCCGCGGCGACCGGGGCGGGCACGCGCGGGGCGGCGTGCGCGACGCAGCGCGTGGTGCAGGGAGACCACGGGGCCCAGGGGCCGGTCGGGGTCACTTCCCGTCGCCGAGGAAGTAGCGCCGGTAGCGGTCGTTCATCCGCTCGGTGTCCAGCATGACGAAGAAGTCGGCGTCGCCGAAGTCCCGTTCGTGCTGCGGCGGCCCGCACATCCAGGCGCCCACCCGGAGGTAGCCGCGCAGCAGCGGCGGCAGCGTGCCGTAGCCCGCCTCGGCCTCCAGTGGCCGCCCGGGTATCCAGGGATCGAGCGGCTGCACCCGCAGCTCGGGCGGGGCGGCGTGCTTGGTGGTGCCGAGCAGCCAGGCGTTGGCGGCGGCCTGTCCGCCGTCGGCCAGCGGGACCGAGGCGCAGCCCGCCAGGTAGCGGTGGCCGGAGAGCAGGACGTAGCGGGCGAGTCCGGCCCACATCAGGTTGATCACGGCCCCCGACCGGTGGTCCGGGTGCACACAGGCGCGCCCCGCCTCGACCATCGACGAGCGGACGTCGGTCGGGAGCCCACGCAGGTCGAACTCGGTCTCCGAGTAGAGCCGCGCGCTCCGCCCCGGCGGCAGCAGCCGGTAGGTGCCGACCACCTCGCCGCTCGTCGTCTCCGTGACGATGAGGTGGTCCATGTCGGCGTCGAAGGCGTCCACGTCCCGCCCGTCGGCGGTCGGCTCCAGCCGCGCCCCCTTCTCCAGCCCGAAGACCTGGTAGCGCAGCCGCTGGGCGGCGTGTATCTGTGCGTCGGTGTGGGCGATGGACGTGACGTACGAACTCCCGCCGCGCGGCGCGGAGTCGGTGGCGTTCGCCGCGCGGGAGGCGGGCACGGAGGCCGCACGGGGATCGGTGGAGGCTGCCGATACTGTGGACGTCGAGAACATGGGCATTCCTGTTCGCCGTCGGGCAAGCGCTGCGGTCGCCGTGACGCCGTCGGCGTGAGGACGCCACGGTCTTCGGAGAATGACCAGCGAGGCGAACATCGCGGTGTCCGCACGATGGTGCCCGCAATGCCAGACGATGACGGAAGCGTGCCCCAGCGCAAGCCCCTGGGTAGCCCTGGGCACATGAAAAAGTCCAGGTCACGGATTGCGTGACCTGGACTTTCACAGTGAGCCGCCTAAGGGAATCGAACCCTTGACCTACGCATTACGAGTGCGTCGCTCTGGCCGACTGAGCTAAGGCGGCATGCTGCCGAGCCAGAGTGGCATCAGCAGCGTCGCTAAGTCTACACAGTTTCCAGGGGTGCTCCGCACGGGGGCCGGGCGGTCGGGGGTGGGGGCGGGCCGGGGGTGTTCGGGCTGGTCAGGTGCAGCGTTTGGCGTCGGCGGGCGGAGTTCCGTCAAGGAGGTAGGCGTTGACGGCGTTGTCGACGCAGTCGCTGCCCCGGCCGTAGGCGGTGTGGCCGTCACCGTCGTAGGTGAGGAGGGTCGCCGAGGAGAGCTGGGTGGCGAGGGACTGGGCCCAGACGTACGGCGTGGCGGGGTCGCGGGTGGTGCCGACCACGAGGATGGGTGCGGCGCCGCGGGCCTCGATGCGGTGGGGCTTTCCGGTGGCGGGGACCGGCCAGTAGGCGCAGTTCAGGGAGGCCCAGGCGAGGCCCTCGCCGAAGGTGGGGGAGGTCTTCCGGAAGGCGGGCAGGGCCGCCTTGACGTCCTCCGGGGTGCGGAAGGCCGGCGGTAGGTCGAGGCAGTTGACGGCCGGGTTGGCGTACATGAGGTTGGCGTACTTTCCGTCCTCACGCTCGTAGTAGAGGTCGGCCAGTCGCAGCAGTGGGCCGCCGTCGCCCGCCATGGCCGAGCGCAGCGCCGCGCGCAGCTGCTGCCAGGAACCCTCGTCGTACATGGCCGCGATCACCCCGGTGGTGGCGAGCGCCTCGCCGAGCTCGCGCCGGTCGTCGCCGGTGGGGACGGGGTCCCGGTCCAGCCGGGCGAACAGGGCGCCGAGGCGCTTCGCGGCGTCGTCCGGGCTGCGGGTGCCCAGCGGACAGTCGTCGCGGTCCACACAGTCCTCGGCGAAGGCGGTGAAGGCGGTCTCGAAACCGCCGGTCTGGTCGCGGTTGGTGCGCTCCGCGGACAGCGTCGGGTCCATCGCGCCGTCGAGGACGAGCCGGCCGACGCGGTCGGGGTACAGCTCGGCGTAGGTGGCCCCGAGGAAGGTGCCGTACGAGGCGCCCACGTAGTTGAGCCGCTTGTCGCCCAGCGCCGCGCGCAGCAGGTCCATGTCGCGTGCCGCCTCGACCGTCGAGACATGGCCCAGGACCTCGCCGGAGCGCTTCTCGCAGCCGGCGGCGAACTTCTTGTACGCGGCCGTCAGCCCGGCGACCTCCGAGGCGTCGTCCGGGGTCTGGTCGGTCTGCGTGTAGGCGTCCATCTCCTTGTCGGTCAGGCACCGCACGGGTTCGCTGCGCGCCACACCGCGCGGGTCCATCGCCACCATGTCGTACCGCGCGCGCACCGGCGCCGGGTAGCCGATGCCCGCGTACCCCTCCAGATAGCCGATGGCCGAGCCGCCCGGACCGCCCGGGTTGACCAGGAGCGAGCCGATCCGCTCGCCCGGGCCGGTGGCCTTCTTGCGGGCCACCGCGAGCCGCAGGTCCTCGGCGGGGTCCGGGTGGTCGTAGTCCAGCGGCGCCCGGAGCGTGGCGCACTGGAAGCCCGGCACGCCGCACTCGCGCCAGCTCGGCTTCTGCTCGTAGTAGCGCTTCAGCGCGGCCGGTCGGCCCTCGTCGGCCGACGGGGGCCGACCGGATCGGGAGTCGGACTCGTCACCCGAACAGCCGGTGAGGCCGGACGCCACCGCGGCGGTCAGCAGGGCCACGGCCGCCAGCACCGTGCCGTTACTGCGGAGCTTGCGACTGATCTCCATCGATTGGCGCCCTTCGTCCTCAGATCGCGCAGTTCGCGGCATCGTGTCTGTCGGAGCGTATCCACACCGTTACAGTCCATGCGCAGGCGCGCGAAGCGAACTCGTAAGGGTGAGGGGTGCGTGGAGGGCCGGGGTGGTGAAGGACGGGGCGGGTGGCGCCGACAGCACCTACAGCGCCGCCAGCCTGCCTCGCACGAGGTGACGGCTTCGCCGGCCGGCGGCGCTCCCCCGGCCGCGACGTGAACCGATGCCGGTGCCCCCTGCCCCGGGAGCCGCGCCCCGGGCCCCGTGCTTGGGGAGCGTGCCCGAGGCCGGAGATCTTCCCGAGGGGGAGCTGATCTCCGATCCCGGTCACCTTCCGGCAGGGCGCCGACCTCCTACCTCCGAGACCTTCCCGGACAGGGGCCGACCGCCTACCTCCGAGACCTTCCCGTACGTCCCGACGGCCGTTTCCCGCCACGGTCCCCGCCACGCTCCTCGCCCGGGAGCCAGGCTCGGCTCAGCCCGCGCGCAGCGCCATGGTCATCGCCTCGACCGCCAGCAGCGGCGCCACATTGCTGTCCAGGGCCCGGCGGCAGGCCGTCACCGCGTCGATCCGGCGCAGGGTCCGCTCCGGCTTCGAGCTCGCGGCGACCCGTTCCAGCGCATCCCGTACGTCGATGTTGGCCAGGGCTATCTCCGTACCGAGCTGGAGTGCCAACACGTCGCGGTAGAAGCCGATCAGGTCGGTGAGGGCCAGGTCGAGGCTGTCGCGCTGGGTCCGGGTGGCGCGGCGCTTCTGTCGGTCCTGGAGGTCCTTCATGGCGCCCGCCGTACCGCGCGGCAGGCGACCGCCGGTGCCGGACGCGGCGCCCAGGGCGGCGCGCAGCTCCTCGGTCTCCTTCGCGTCGACCTCCTCGGCGAGCTGCTTGGCGTCCTCGTTCGCCGCGTCGATCAGCTCCTGCGCCGCCTTGAGGCAGCCGCCCACGTCGTCGACGCGCAGCGGCAGTCTGAGGACGGCCGCGCGGCGACTCCGCGCCCGCTCGTCCGTGGCCAGCCGCCGGGCCCGGCCGATGTGGCCCTGGGTGGCGCGGGCGAGGGAGGCGGCCAGCTCGGGAGCGATGCCGTCACGGCGCACCAGGACGTCCGCCACCGCGTCGACCGGCGGCGTGCGCAGCACCAGGTGACGGCAGCGGGAGCGGATCGTCGGCAGCACGTCCTCCAGCGAGGGCGCGCACAGCAGCCACACCGTGCGCGGAGCGGGCTCCTCGACGGCCTTGAGGAGGACGTTGGCCGCGCCCTCGGTCAGCCGGTCGGCATCCTCCAGGACGATGACCTGCCAGCGGCCGCCCGCCGGGGACAGCTGGGCGCGGCGCACCAGGTCGCGGGTCTCCTTCACACCGATGGTGAGCAGATCAGTGCGGACGATCTCCACATCGGCGTGCGTGCCGATCAGGGTGGTGTGGCAGCCGTCGCAGAACCCGCAGCCCGGCACGCCGCCCAGGGCCCGGTCCGGGCTGACGCACTGGAGCGCGGCGGCGAACGCGCGGGCCGCGGTGGCCCGACCGGAGCCGGGCGGACCGGTGAAAAGCCAAGCGTGGGTCATCCGGGACGAGGCGAGCGAGAGCGGCGCGCGCCCCTCCTCGTCCGGCCCACCGGTCCCGGGCTGCGGCACGGCGAGCCTCGGCGCGGCCGCGGCGCCCGCCGCCGCGGCGGTCACCAACGCGTCCGCGTCCCGCGCGGCAGCGGTGAGCTGGACCGTCACCCGGTCCTGCCCGACCACGTCGTCCCACACCGCCATCGTCGCCTCCAGCACCTGCGGCCTCGCCTGCCGCGGGGCCCGTTCCGGCCGTCCCGCGGCTCCCCATTGTGGAGCACGGCACCGACAAGGGGCGCCGTGCGAGATCAGCTCCGGCCGCGGCCCCGGCCGCCGGCCTCGCCCCCGTCGTCCTCGTTCCCGTCGTCCTCGTTCCCGTACGGGCCCAGCAGCTCGTCGGCGAGCGTCGGGAGGTCGTCCAGCGGCGTCTCCTCCGCCCAGGTCGGGCGGCGCCGCTGTTCGGCGCCCGGGGCCTCGTCCTGCCGGGGGTCGACCTGGGGCAGCTCACGGGTGCGGTCGTTGGCGGGGCCCGCGTCCGCCTGCCGCCGCGGCTGTGCCCCGTTCTCCTCCGGGCGGAACAGCCACGGCGGAACCCGGTCGGTGGGGTCCTCGGGCCGCTCGGGGTGAACCGACGGCAGCACCGCGGTCTCCGCGGTCGGGTCGGAGGCCGGCCGCTCCGCCGGGCGCGCGTCCCCCGCGGCCTCCGCGTCGCCCGCGTCCGGCTGCCCCGGGTACTGCGGCAGCACGGCCGTCTTCTCGGCGTCCGGGCCGCCCGTGGGTGCCACGGGCGGCAGCACGGCGGTCTCGTCCACGTCGCGCGCGTCGCGCTCCGCCGTGCCACTGTCGTCCGCCCGAGGCGTACGCGGCGTCTCGGCGGCGTCCGCGGGCACCTCGGGCCGCGCGGGAGGCATCGGCGGCATGGGGGGCACGGGCGGCAGCACGGCCGTCTCATCCGCGGCGCCCGCCTCCGCGCGAGCGTCCACCCGCGGCGTACGCACCGTCTCGGCCGCGTCGGAAGGGGCGGCCTCGACATGCGGCCCCTGCGCCTCGGAGCCCGTGGGCTCCACCTGCGGCAGCACGGCCGTCTCGTCCGGCGCCGGCTGTTCCCGGACCGCGGGGGTGATCTCGGGGCCCAGGCGCGGATCGCGACGGTCGGCGGTGGGCCGCGCGGCGGCGGACGGGCTCTTGGTGAGCCGGGTCTTCGCGGGCCGCGACTCGGCCGCCTCGGGGGTGCTCGTCCCGCCGTGGTCGGTCACCGTCGGCGCACCGACCACCGGGGCCTCCAGGGTGGGCGCCTCGCCGACCGTCCTCGGCGGCTCCTGAGCGCCACGCCCGTCCTGCGGGGCGGGAGCCTGGGCGGCGGGCATCACGTCCCGCGCGGCGGGCCGGGTGCCCTGTCCGGCGGACGGGGTGCCCTGCGCCGCCGGGGTCGCGTTCCGTCCTGCGGGCGCCGCGTCCCGCGCCGCCGGCGCGTCCTCGTAGCCGGCCGCCAGCGGGGTCTGGAGCGTGGGGGCGTCGCCTTCCGTACGCCGCGCGGCGCCGGCCTGCGGCGTGACGCCGCCCTCGGGCGTGACACCGCCCTCGGGCGCGTTACCGGCGCCCGACCCCGTTCCCGCGCCCGGCGTCCTCGCGCCCGGTCCGGCGGCGCCGGCGGCGTCCGGGCCCGCGTCCGCCGCCTGCCGGCGCGCGTCCTCCGCGCGGAGCAGCGCCTCCTCGGCCTGCCGCTGCCGCTCCAGGCGGCGGGCTTCCGCCTCCGCGCGCTGCCGCGCCTGCTCCTCGGCCTCGCGACGGCGGCGCTCCTCCTCGGCGGCGCGGGCGCGGTCCTCGGCCTCGATGCGCCGACGCTCCGCCTCGGCCCTCCGACGGGCGTCCTCGGCCCGCTGACGGGCCTCCTCCGCCTGCCGCTCGGCCTCGCGCTGCCGGGCTTCCTCCAGCTCGCGGCGCTCGCGCTCCTCCTCCTCGGCGCGCGCCTTGGCGGCGGCCTCCTGTCGCTCGCGCTCCAGCCGCTCCTCCTCCGCCTTGCGTGCGGCCTCCTCCTGGGCCTTGCGTCGCGCCTCCGCCTCAGCGGCCTTGCGGGCCTCGTCACGGGCCTTCAGCTCGGCTTCCGAGAGGGGCAGCATCCGGTCGAGGCGGTGGCGCACCACCGCGGTGACGGCTTCCGGCTGCTGACCGGCGTCGACGACGAGGTAGCGGCCCGGGTCGGCGGCGGCCAGGGTGAGGAACCCGGACCGTACGCGCCGGTGGAACTCGGCGGGCTCCGACTCCAGCCGGTCGGGTGCCTCGGTGAAGCGCTCGCGCGCGGTCTCCGGGGAGACGTCCAGCAGCACGGTCAGGTGCGGGATCAGGCCGTCCGTCGCCCAGCGTGAGATCCGGGCGATCTCGGTCGGGGCGAGGTCGCGACCCGCGCCCTGGTAGGCGACGGAGGAGTCGATGTAACGGTCGGAGATGACGACGGCACCGCGCGCCAGGGCGGGACGGATGACGCTGTCGACGTGCTCCGCGCGGTCCGCCGCGTACAGCAGCGCCTCCGCGCGGTGCGAGATTCCGGCGCTGGAGACGTCCAGCAGGATCGAGCGCAGCCGCTTGCCGATGGCCGTGGCGCCCGGCTCGCGGGTCACCACCACCTCGTGGCCCTTGGCCCTGATCCACTCAGCCAGGGCACGCACCTGCGTGGACTTGCCCGCTCCGTCGCCGCCCTCCAGGACGATGAAGAAGCCTCCGGAGGCCGGGCCCTCCGTCGGGTCCCCGCCGAAGAGTGCCTCGCGCAGATCGCGCCGCAGCGGCACGCCCTGCCGGTCGTCGGTCTTGCCGAGCACCAGGGCCGCGACCGGCAGCAGCAGCGCGCCGACCAGCATGAGGGTGAAGGCGGCGCCGCCGTGGGCGAAAACGAAGTCGCCGTTGACCAGCCGGTGCGGGCCGATGGCGGCGGCGAGCAGCGGCGCGGCGACCGCGCCGAGGCCCACGAAGACGCGTACGACGGCCTGGAGATGCTCGGTCATCCGGGCCCGGCGCGGCTCCTCGACCTCCTGGTCCAGCAGCGCGTGGCCGATCTGCGCCGCGACACCGGCCGACAGCCCGGCCAGCGCGGTGATCAGCAGCACGGTCGCGCCGTCGTGGACCAGGCCCGCCGCCAGCAGCGACAGACCGGTCAGCGCGAGGGACAGCGAGAGCAGCCGCCGCCGCGACAGGCCGGGCAGCACCTTGGGGGCCGTGCGGATGCCGACCACCGGGCCGCCGCTGAGGGCGAGCACCAGCAGCGAGAAGGCGACGGGGCCGCCGCCGATGTCGACGGCCTGAAGCGCGGAGACGCCCACGGCCGCCGCGATCGCCCCGGCGATGGCGCCGCAGGCCAGCACCAGGTGCGGCACGGCTCCCGTACGGCCCTTCTCCGGGCCGAGCCGACCGTCGGGACCGGGCACGGCGGCCCGTGGGCGACGCAGCCCCTCCAGCGGGGAGCGCGGGCGGGGCGTCTGGGCGCTGGGCAGCTCCAGGAAGCAGACGGCCGTGATCGCGGCCGCGAAGAGCCCGGCCGCCCCGTAGGAGGCGATGGCCGCCTGGTGGGTGTGGAACCACGCGATGCCGGAGCCCAGCAGGTTCCCGAAGAGCGTGGCGGCCATCAGGCCGACGGCCGCCAGCGGCAGCGAGATGAAGGTCGTCCGGAGCCAGAGCCGGCGCAGCGCGTCGAGGTGGTCCGGCAGCGGGCGCACGGCCGCACCCTCGGCGGGCGGCGCGGGCAGCAGCCCGGGCGCCGCGCCGTCCTTGGCCACCGTCCAGCAGCGCTCGGCGGCTCCGCTGACGAACGCGGTGACCAGCAGCCAGACCAGGGCGTTGCCCGGGGTCCAGTCGATCCACAGCGGTGCGATGACGAACAGCACCAGCCGCAGCCCATCCGCGCCGATCATGGTCCAGCGGCGGTCGAGCGGACCGGACGGACCGATGAGCGAGGAGAGCGGGCCGAGCAGCACCGCCCCGAAGAGCACGGTCGAGAAGAGCCGTACGGCCAGCAGCGCGGCGACGGCGAAGGCCGCGCCCCGGTAGCCGCCTCCGAAGGAGCCCGAGGCGACCGCGGACTGGAGCGACAGCAACATGAGCACGAGCACCGCGAGCGCGTCCGCGGTACCGCTGACGAGCTGCGCGCTCCACAACCGCCGCAGCGGGGGGTAGCGCAACAGGGCACGCACCGCGCGCTCGCGCGAGTCCGCGGCTAGGGCGCCGGAGGTGGGAGTCACGTCCGTTGGCTGCTCGGCTCGTGTCATCTCGCCAGCCTATCCGGATCGCGTGAACGCACGCGCCGCCCACCCGAACAGACGCCCGATCCGGCATACGCCCTCCGGGCACCGCCCCGACGCCCCTGCTCAGCCCCCGTCCCGGCGGTGTCGCGACCGGGGCTGAGCACCCCGTCGCGAGCGCCCTCCACCGCCCCCTGGAGACCCCGCCCGGCCGCCACCGAAGCCACAGCGCGCGGAGCCGGCGGCCCGAGGCCGCGGGCGCCGAGCCGGGTGCCGGACCGCGCGCCCGCGGGAACCGCGCTCCGCGCGGACGCGATCTTCGCCACACCCGCCGCGCGAGCGGCGAACGCGATGAACGGACGAGCGCCGCGACGGCCGCCGTCACCCGCGTCACCCGGGTCTCCCGCTACGTCTTCCGTCACGAAGATGTGGGAGAACCGGGAGAACCGGGAGAACCGGGAAACGCGACAGGCGGGCCGCGCGGGGCCGCCGCGAACCCCACCGGGCCCGGGCGGCCGACCGCGCGGGCCCGCCTGCTGTGCTCCTGCTCCGCGCTCCCGCGTACCTCGATACCTCAGTACGTGAGCGCCTGAGCTAGTGACCGCCTACTCGGCGTCGCTCGCGGTCGACGCCTTCGCCGCGGCGGCCTTCTTCGCCGTCGTGGTCTTCTTCGCCGCCGTCTTCTTGGCCGTGGTGGTCTTCTTCGCGGCGGTCTTCTTGGCCGCCGTCTTCTTCGCCGGGGCCTTCTTCGCGGCCGCCTTCTTGGTGGTCGCCTTCTTCGCCGTCTTCTTGGCCGGGCCCTTGGCGCGCTTCTCCGCCAGGAGCTCATAGCCGCGCTCGGGCGTGATCGTCTCGACGTCGTCGTCGCGGCGCAGCGTCGCGTTGGTCTCGCCGTCCGTGACGTACGGGCCGAAGCGACCGTCCTTGACCACCACCGGGCGCTCGCTGACCGGGTCGGTGCCCAGCTCCTTCAGCGGCGGCTTGGCGGCGGCACGCCCACGCTGCTTGGGCTGGGCGTAGATGGCCAGCGCCTCGTCGAGCGTGATCGTGAAGAGCTGCTCCTCGCGCTCCAGGGAGCGCGAGTCGGTGCCCTTCTTCAGATACGGGCCGTAGCGGCCGTTCTGCGCGGTGATCTCGACGCCCTCGGCGTCCTGGCCGACGACGCGCGGGAGCGACATCAGACGCAGGGCGTCCTCAAGGGTGACGGTGTCCAGGGACATCGACTTGAAGAGCGAGGCGGTGCGCGGCTTGACCGCGTTCTTGCCCGTCTTCGGCGTGCCCTCGGGCAGCACCTCGGTGACGTACGGCCCGTAGCGGCCGTCCTTGGCCACGATCGGGTGGTGCGGCGCCTCGGGGTCGGTGCCCAGCACCCGCTCGCCGCTGGGCTTGGCCAGCAGCTCGTGGGCCAGCTCCACGGTCAGCTCGTCCGGCGGCAGGTCGTCCGGCACGTCGGCGCGCTGGCCGGCCTCGCCCTCGACCTCGGACGGCTTCTCCACGTACGGGCCATAGCGACCGACCCGCAGCACGATGCCGTCGCCGACCGGGAAGGAGGACACCTCGCGGGCGTCGATCGCGCCCAGGTCGGTGACGAGCTCCTTGAGGCCGCCCAGGTGGTCGCCGTCGCCGTTCCCGGCCTCGGCGGCGCCACCGGCGGCCTGGGCGCCCTGCGCGCTCTCACCGAAGTAGAAACGCTTCAGCCACGGCACGGCCTCGGCCTCGCCCCGCGCGATGCGGTCGAGGTCATCCTCCATCTTGGCGGTGAAGTCGTAGTCCACGAGCCGCCCGAAGTGCTTCTCCAGGAGGTTGACCACGGCGAAGCTCAGGAAGGACGGGACGAGCGCGGTGCCCTTCTTGAAGACGTAGCCGCGGTCGAGGATGGTGCCGATGATCGACGCGTACGTCGACGGGCGGCCGATCTCGCGCTCTTCGAGCTCCTTGACCAGCGAGGCCTCGGTGTAGCGGGCCGGCGGCTTGGTGGCGTGACCGTCGGCGGTGATCCGCTCGGCGGACAGCGCGGCGCCCTCGGCGACCTGCGGCAGGCGCCGCTCGCGGTCGTCAAGCTCGGCGTTCGGGTCGTCGGCGCCCTCGACGTACGCCTTCATGAACCCGTGGAAGGTGATCGTCTTGCCGGAGGCGGAGAACTCCGCGTCCCGCCCGTCGGCGGCCGTGCCGGCGATCTTGACGGTGACCGAGTTGCCGACCGCGTCCTTCATCTGAGAGGCGACGGTCCGCTTCCAGATCAGCTCGTAGAGGCGGAACTGGTCGCCGGTGAGCCCGGTCTCCGCCGGGGTGCGGAAGCGGTCGCCCGAGGGACGGATCGCCTCGTGCGCCTCCTGTGCGTTCTTGACCTTGCCCGCGTAGGAGCGGGGCTTCTCCGGCAGGTAGTCCGCCCCGTAGAGCTGCGTGACCTGCGCCCGCGCCGCCGCCACCGCGGTGTCGGAGAGCGTGGTGGAGTCGGTGCGCATATAGGTGATGAAGCCGTTCTCGTACAGCTTCTGCGCCACCTGCATGGTGGCCTTCGCGCCGAAGCCGAGCTTGCGGCTCGCCTCCTGCTGGAGGGTGGTCGTACGGAACGGGGCGTAGGGCGACCGGCGGTACGGCTTGGACTCGACCGACCGCACCGCGAACGGGCTCTCGGCGAGCGCCGCGGCCAGCGCGCGGGCACCGGCCTCGTCCAGGTGCAGGGCGTCGGTCTTGAGCTTGCCGTTCGGACCGAAGTCGCGGCCCTGGGCGACCCGGCGGCCGTCGACGGCCGCGAGGCGGGCGGTGAGGGTGCCCGGGTCGCTGGGGTCGCCGCCCCGGCCGGTGGCGAAGGTGCCGGTCAGGTCCCAGTACTCGGCGGAGCTGAAGGCGATGCGCTCGCGCTCCCGCTCGACGACGAGCCGGGTGGCCACCGACTGGACGCGGCCCGCCGACAGTCGCGGCATGACCTTCTTCCACAGCACCGGAGAGACCTCGTAGCCGTAGAGGCGGTCGAGGATCCGGCGGGTCTCCTGGGCGTCGACCAGGCGCTGGTTCAGCTCGCGCGGGTTGGCGACGGCCTCGCGGATCGCGTCCTTGGTGATCTCGTGGAAGACCATCCGGCGGACCGGGACCTTGGGCTTGAGCACCTCCTGGAGGTGCCAGGCGATGGCCTCGCCCTCGCGGTCCTCATCGGTGGCGAGGAAGAGCTCGTCGGAGTCGGCCAGCAGCTCCTTGAGCTTCTTGACCTGGCTGCGCTTGTCGGCGTTGACGACGTAGATCGGCTGGAAGTCGTGCTCGACGTCCACGCCGAGCCGACGCACCTCACCGGTGTACTTCTCCGGCACCTCGGCGGCGCCGTTCGGCAGGTCGCGGATGTGCCCGACGCTGGCCTCGACGACATAGCCAGGGCCGAGGTAGCCCTTGATCGTCTTCGCCTTGGCAGGCGACTCGACGATGACGAGTCGGCGGCCGCCCTGTGCGGTCTCGCTGGTCGGGGACAACTTCGCTCTTCTCTCCGGTCGACGCTCGGTGAACGGGCCCAGTACGGCACCGTGTCATTGCGGTGACGCTGCGGAGTGTGACGGTACATCCCGCCCCCGTGTCAAACGGAAAAAGCCCACAACGCCACTCGAACGGTAACCCGACAAGCGTCCTGTCTGCCGCCCGGACCGACACACCGCCCCGCGGTGCCCGGCGTCAGGCGCAACCGAGATACCAGATTCCGCCGCCCAGCGCGGCGACCCCGGCGAGAAGGGAGACGATGGCTCCGGTGACGGGGCGCACGCCCTCCGCGACCGGTGCCCGACCGTGCACGCGCACCCCCGTCCACAGCAGCAACGCGGCGCCGAACAGCACGAACGCCGTCCCGGCGAAGACCGCGGGTCCACTCTCCATGGCCGAAAGCGTGCCACCCGCAGAAGGCCGCGACACGAACCTCGGGTGAACGGCGTGTCACGTCTTGTCACATCTTGGCCAAGCCTGAACCCTCCCTCGACCGCCCCGTCTCGACGACTGCGCCATTGGTGACCAATCGGGATTTTTTCTGATTTTTATCTGGTGACGTAAGCCTCGAATCGATTTCAGTCACGCTTGCGTGACCCTCCGTGGCCGATTCGGTCGGGGCCGGGGGCGCACGGTGGCATCCGGCGGTACGCGGTATGCGCCGGGCGGCACAGGAGGGTGCACCGCGTACGCCGTAGAGGCAGCGGCCGTGGAGCCGTCGACGCGCTGGTCGTGGAACCGTCGACGCGCTGGTCGTCGTCGCGCCCGGCAACCAGCCGCCGTCCGGCCCGGTGTCGCCGAACGGCGAAGGGCCGCGAAGGCGAAGGGCCGCGAAGGGCGAACGGCGAAGGGCGACGAACGGCGGCTAAGGGTGAAGGGCGGCGAAGGGCGGCGAAGGGCGAAGGGCGGGGCTTAGGTGGCGTCCACCGGGACCAGGAAGCCCTGCTCGACCAGGAGCCGTATCGACGCCGGCGTGCGATCCCGCAGCAGCACCGCGTCCTCGCCGATGAGCTGGGAGATGGCGTCCAGAATGCGACCCGCGCTCAGCGTCCCGTCGCACACTCCGGCGAAGCCCGCGCCGACCGTGTCGACCTTCGTCGCCCGCCGCATGCCGCGGTTCTGCCGCAGCACCACGTGCTCCGGGTCCTCCGCTCCGGGCAGCCCGACCTGCTCCTGCACGACCTCGTCGGCCAGCCGGAAGCGCCCGGCGAGCAGCGCCGCGTCGTCGTGCGTCCGCAGGAAGTCCTGCCGGTCGAAGTGGGCGGCGACGGCTCCGCCGAGCGGCTGCTCGACGGGGTGCGGCCACTCCTCCACCGTCACCGAGGGGCGCTCCGCGCCCGACTTGCGCAGCGTGATCCAGCCAAATCCGACCGCCTTCGTCTTGCGGGCCTCGAACTCCTCCAGCCAGGCGTCGTAGCGGGCCGCGTACCGCGCGGGGTCGCCGAGGTGGTCGCCGGCGTCGCGCAGCCACAGCTCGGCGTACTGCGTGACGTCCTGCACCTCGCGCTGCACGATCCAGGCGTCGCAGCCGCTGGGTACCCAGGACCGCAGCCGGTCGTGCCAGTCCTCGCCTTCGACGTGCTGCCAGTTGGCCAGCAGCTGGCACCAGCCGCCGTCGTTGAGGTGGGCGGCGGACTGCCGCACCAGCGACTCGCACAGCGCGTCCCCGCCCAGTCCCCCGTCCCGGTAGACGAGCCGGGCGCCGGGAGAGATGACGAAGGGCGGGTTGGACACGATGAGGTCGTACGTCTCCTCACCGACTGGCTCGAAGAGCGAGCCCTCCCGGAAGTCGGCCTCGGGGGCGCCCGACAGAGCCAGCGTCAGCCGCGCGATGTGCAGCGCGCGGGGGTTGAGGTCGGTGGCGGTGACCCGCGTGGCGTGCTGGGCGGCGTGCAGCGCCTGGATGCCGGAGCCGGTGCCGAGGTCGAGCGCCTTCGCCACAGGGGTGCGGACGGTGATGCCGGCGAGGGTGGTGGAGGCGCCGCCGACACCGAGGACGAGCTGCGAGCGGTCCACGTCCGTGCGGTGGCCGCCGATGCCTCCGGCGCCGCCGACCGCGCAGCCCAGGTCGGAGACGATCCACCAGTCCTGGCCCTCCGGCCCTCCGTACGGACGGATGTCGACGACCGCCCGTACGCCCTCCCCCGACGGGACCGGCGCGGGCGCCAGCCAACCGTCGGCGAGGCAGTCCGCGACGGGCAGCACGGCGCCCGCGCGATCCCGCGGAACCGCCTCCTGGAGCAGGAAGAGCCGCACCAGCGTCTCCAACGGGCCGCCGCCACGCGTGGCGCGCTCGGCCGGAACGGTCTCGGCTCGCGCGAGGGCGGCGTAGGCGGGCGCGCCCAGCAGGTCGAGCAGGCCGTCGGCGGTGAAGTCGGCCGCCAGCAGCGCGTCCCGGAGACGGGCGGTGCGCGCGGGGTCAGGGGACGGCAGGCGGCTGGACAGGTGCGTACTCACGGACCCATTGTCAGGGCAACCGCCGACAATCAGCGACGACGCGGTCGACATGGGCCAGGACGGGCGTACGCGGCGAGACTCTTGGGACTCGAACGGCGACCGCGACCGACCACCGCGACCGACCACGGGTGCTCTGATGAAGCGGAGGCGAACACCGACGCGCGGCGATCGGTGGCCGCCTCGGCGGCCGTCGGGCGTCGGCCGTCGGCTGGGGCACCGCCGTACGCGATGACGCGCGAGGCCGCCGCCCACAGGCTCCGATCCCGACGCGCCTCCCCAGACGCCGCCGTGACCCCAGACGCCGCCGACCCGAAGGGCTTCGGCCCGAAGGGCGTCGATCCGAACGGCCTCGGCCCGAACGGCGTCGGTGCGCACACGGCCATCCGGGCAGTACCGCGACACCGCTCGGGGCGCGATGCCGGACGCGCGACACCGCGCGGTACGTCAGCGGTACGCGACAGTGGTGCGCGAGAACGGACGACCCACGCCCGCGCGGGTGCGCCACACCGCCCGGGTAGGGCGCACCGCACAGGGGCGCGGCGCCGCCACGTCGGTCACCACGCCCGCCGTCACGTCCGCCGGCATGGCCGACCGCATGGCCGACCACATGGCCGCGACGGCGTGCGACCGCGGTGGCAGCGTGCACGCGGCGCGGCCCCGCGGCGCCACAGCGCCACGGAACCCGCGGCGCTGGGGGACCCGCGGGGCCGCGAGCGTGGCGTCAGGAGCCGGCGGGCGCCGGAGTGGGCGTGCTGCGCTGGCAGCCGGTCTGCTTGGTCATCGCCTGGCCGATCTCGCCTTCCTGCAGCTTCTGCAGCGCCTCGTCACCCGACTGGCTGATCGTCTTGAGCTCCTTGGCGATGCCGTTGAGCCCCTCGGCGAACTTCGCCTTGTCCGCGGCGTCCAGCTTGTCGACGGTCGTCTTGAGGTTCTGGTAGGCCTTGGCCGTTTCGTTGAGCTCCTTGACGGCCGCCTCCTTGGTCTTCTCGCCGTCGTCGACGGGCGGGGCGCCGGCCTTGTTCACGGCCTTGCCGAGCGCGGTGTAGGCGTCGGAGATCTTCTGGAAGGCCATCGAGTCCGTCTGCTGAAGCTTCTTGGCGTCCGGCTCGTCCTCGGCGTCCTGAATGGCGGCGTTGGCGCTCTGAATGCTCTTCAGGTGCGGCTGCGCCGCGTCGCAGAACGTCTTGGCCCAGTCGTTGACCTTGTCGCTCTTCTCGCTCTCGTCGTTGCAGCCGGTCAGCGCCAGTACGAGTGCCGCACCGCCGGACAGTGCCGCCGCAAGCTTCTTGTTCACCGGATTGGTCCCTTCCATGGCTCTCGGCCCCGGAACATACACGTCTGAAGCGCGGCGGCCGTCAGTCGGGCATCTGGTACGACCACTTTTGAAGCCATTTGCACCAAGCCAGGTGTGTGATGGAACTCGTCATACGGACGGGCGGAAACAAACAGGCGGGCAGCGCGCCAATGCGCACTGCCCGCCCGCCGGTTGGAACCTAGGACACCACCGCCGGGTCGGCCTGCTGGGCCACCCGCTCGGCGTTGCCTTCGTCACCCACCGCGATGCCACGCCGCTTGGAGACGTACACCGCACCGATGATGATCACGATGGCCAGGACGGCGATCCCCGCCCGCAGCCCCGGATTCGCGTCGTCGCCGTAGCTGAACTTCACGACCGCCGGCGCGATCAGCAGCGCCACCAGGTTCATCACCTTCAGCAGCGGGTTGATCGCGGGGCCCGCGGTGTCCTTGAACGGGTCGCCGACGGTGTCGCCGATCACCGTGGCCGCGTGCGCCTCGCTGCCCTTGCCGCCATGGTGGCCGTCCTCCACCAGCTTCTTCGCGTTGTCCCAGGCGCCGCCGGAGTTCGCCAGGAAGACCGCCATCAGCGTTCCGGTGCCGATCGCGCCGGCGAGGAACGAGCCGAGCGCGCCGACGCCGAGCGCGAAGCCGACGGTGATGGGGGCCATGACCGCCAGCAGGCCCGGGGTGGCCAGTTCGCGCAGCGCGTCCTTGGTGCAGATGTCCACCACCCGCCCGTACTCGGGCTTCTCGCTGTAGTCCATGATCCCGGGCTTCTCCCGGAACTGCCGCCGGACCTCGAAGACCACCGCGCCCGCCGACCGCGACACCGCGTTGATCGCCAGCCCGGAGAAGAGGAAGACGACGGCCGCGCCGAGCACCAGCCCGACCAGGTTGTTCGGCTGCGAGATGTCCAGGCTCAGGTTCATCTCTCCGGCCACCTGCACGCCCACCTCGTCGATCGCCTCGGCGATGGCGTCGCGGTACGAGCCGAAGAGCGCGGCCGCCGCCAGCACCGCGGTGGCGATGGCGATGCCCTTGGTGATGGCCTTGGTGGTGTTGCCGACGGCGTCCAGGTCGGTGAGCACCTGCGCGCCGGAACCCTCCACGTCACCGGACATCTCGGCGATGCCCTGCGCGTTGTCGGAGACCGGACCGAAGGTGTCCATGGCGACGATGACGCCGACGGTGGTCAACAGGCCGGTGCCGGCGAGCGCGACCGCGAACAGCGCCAGCATGATGCTGGAGCCGCCGAGCAGGAACGCGCCGTAGACGCCGAGTCCGATCAGCGCCGCCGAGTAGACCGCCGACTCCAGACCGATGGAGATGCCGGAGAGCACGACCGTGGCCGGCCCGGTCAGCGAGGTCTTGCCGATGTCGCGCACCGGCCGCCGGTTGGTCTCGGTGAAGTAACCGGTCAGCTGCTGGATGAGCGCTGCCAGCAGGATGCCGATGCCGACCGAGACCAGCGCCAGGATCCGCGGGTCCCCGGAGTGAGTGAGGATCTCGTCGTCCGTGACCCCGTCCAAGTCGGCGTAGGAGGAGGGCAGATAGGCGAAGACGGCACCCGCGACCAACACCAGGGAGATCACGGCGGAGATGAAGAAGCCGCGGTTGATCGCGGTCATACCGCTGCGGTCGGACCGCCGGGGCGCCACCGCGAAGATGCCGATCATGGCCGTGACCACGCCGATCGCCGGAACGAGCAGCGGGAAGGCGAGCCCGGAGTCGCCGAAGGCGACCTTGCCGAGGATCAGCGCGGCGACCAGGGTCACGGCGTACGACTCGAAGAGGTCGGCCGCCATGCCCGCGCAGTCACCGACGTTGTCGCCCACGTTGTCCGCGATGGTCGCGGCGTTGCGCGGATCGTCCTCCGGAATGCCCTTCTCCACCTTGCCCACCAGGTCGGCGCCGACATCGGCCGCCTTGGTGAAGATGCCACCGCCGACCCTCATGAACATCGCGATGAGCGCGGCACCCAGGCCGAAGCCCTCCAGCACCTTGGGCGCGTCCGCCGCGTAGACCAGCACCACACTCGAGGCGCCCAGCAGGCCGAGGCCCACCGTGAACATGCCGACCACGCCGCCCGTACGGAATGCGATCTTCATAGCCCGGTGCGCGACGTCCGTCAGATCCTTGGCCGGTTCGCCCTTCGCGGGTGTCGCCTCACGGGCGGCGGCCGCCACCCGCACATTGCTGCGCACCGCGAGCCACATCCCGATATAGCCGGTGGCCGCCGAGAATCCCGCGCCGATCAGAAAGAACACCGAACGCCCGATGCGCTGCGACCAGTTGTCCGCCGGCAGCAGCATGAGCAGGAAGAACACGACGACGGCGAAACCGCCGAGGGTCCGCAACTGCCGTGCCAGATAGGCGTTAGCGCCTTCTTGCACGGCTGCGGCGATCTTCTTCATGTTGTCCGTGCCCTCGCCGGCCGCGAGCACTTGTCGTACGAGCACCAGCGCGACCGCGAGCGCCGCAACCGCGACGGCGGCGATCACCAGCACGATCACACGATTGCCGTCGGTCAGCTCCGCGGCGGCCAGGGTTGGGGGAAGGTCCAGCTGATGAGGGGTGAGAGGCCCCGCCATTCGTCCTCCTTGACGTTTGGCACATGGGCGCGCAGCGGTTCCGCGACCGCAGAACAGCCGCCACGCTCAGGCGTCCTGAGCTCGAGATGTGGACGGATTGTAGGGAGCCGTACTAGATCAAAACAGGGCGCCGCAAAGGGAATTCGCCTGCACCAGCGATGATCAATAGGTTTGCGCTCCGGGAATTCCCCCGGATGAAGGAAGCGTCGCAATTCGCTGACGATCAACCAGGGTGGCTCTTGAAATGATCAAACAAGGATCTCAACACCCGATGATCACCAGGTGTGGAACGCAGCTCCGACACGCCAGACAGCCCCGAAAACCACCCGTCGGAGTGGATTGCCGGAGCGGACCGAAGCGATGCCGACGCGCTCCGAGACGGGGGGCGCGAGATGCGACACGAGGCCCGCGACTACGGTCGGCGAGAGGCTCGGCTACGTGGCGTAACGGCTCATTGCGGACGATCGATCGGCACCCGGGAACGCGGTCGGCCCAACGGTCCGGACATCGAGACCCCAGGACGCCGGGCGGGCGCGCGTACGGGACGGCTCGCAGAATCCCCGTGGGGGCGACCAGGGCGGCCGAGGCGGCACAACCCGGCCCGGATGGCGGAACGGCGGCGGAGTGGCACCCCATGGCCGGAGGGAGGCCGGTGAGCGGCCCTACGGGGCACAGGGGGCGCGGTGGCGTGGCGCGTGGCGGTGGTGTGTGGCGCGTGCGTGTGAGCCAACCGGGTACGACCGCCGGGCCGAGCCGCCGGCACCGCGCGCGTGAGAACGCCCGACTACGGACGGCGTGGGCACGGTGCGGACTAGGCGATCACGCCCGCGGGCGCGGGATGACGCCGCCGGCCGCGGGCGGGATTACGGCAGCACCGGCGCGGGTGTGGTGGGCCAACTCATCCGGATGACGCCGCCGGCTTCGGTGGCCGAGACCTCGACGTCGTCGACGAGCCCGCTGATGACCGCCAGGCCCATCTCGTCCTCACTCTCGGCAGCGGCCTCGCTCGGCCCCGTAGGCGGGCCGTCCGGGCCACCGGGCGCGCCGGCCCCGGCAGCGGGGCCGTGCGGCACCTCGTCGCCGACCTCGATCGAGAACCTCTTCTCGTCCTCGATCAGCACGACCCGGACCGGGGCGGCCAGCCGGTTGCTGCGATGCAGCCCCACAGCGCGGCTGCACGCCTCACCGACGGCGAGCCGCACCTCGTCGAGCACTGCCTCGTCCACCCCTGCCCTGCGCGCCACCGCCGCCGCGACCAGGCGTGCGGTCCTGACATGCTCCGGCAGGGCGCTGAAGCGGAGTTCGACGGTGGCCATGCCATCCCCCTCGGACGTACGGGCTGCATCCCAGGGGGCCGGGCGACTGCACCCGGTACCCCCTGCTGTCTTCCCGCGGCTGCCGACTAAAGGCACTTACTAATCTAGTCAAACGCCTCAGTCGGTGGCCGCAACGGCGTCCTCGACCGAGGTGTGGATCGGAAACACCTTGGTCAGGCCGGTGATGCGGAAGATCTTGAGAATGCGCTCCTGGTTGCAGACCAGGCGCAGAGAGCCCTCGTGGGCCCGGACTCGCTTGAGCCCGCCGACGAGGACGCCCAGCCCGGTGGAGTCGAGGAAGTCGACGCCCTCCATGTCGACGACCAGGTGGTAGTTGCCGTCGTTGACAAGCTCGACCAGCTGCTCGCGCAGCTTGGGCGCGGTGTATACATCAATCTCGCCACCGACCTCGACGACCGTGCGGTCGCCAACGGTCCGGGTCGACAGGGACAGGTCCACGGATCCTCCAGCACCTTGCATCGAGCGGTCGCCCCCCATGGATCGGCAGCCGCGATGGCATTCAATCACTTACGGCAGGCGTGCACGACGCCTTGAGCCCATTGTCCGTCACTCCGGTGACACACTCGGTGTCAATGGCGCACAACCAACTCCCGCGGCACGCGGGCATACGCCCCTCCCCCCGGTCCATCCTGGACCAGCTGACCGGCGGGAGCGATCGGGCTACGCGCATCACTCATATGGAGCACTTGCCCCCGCGGTCCGGAAGCCATGCCCCCTGGCCTCAGGAGATCCGACCGGAAGTGGTCGACGCCTTCCGGGCCTGCGGAATCGAACACCCGTGGGTGCACCAGGCGCGTACCGCCGAGTACGCGCTGCGCGGCGAGTCCGTCGTGGTCGCCACCGGCACCGCCTCCGGGAAGTCGCTCGCCTACCTCGCCCCCGTCCTCAGCGCCCTGCTGGACGGCGCGGAGGCCCCGGGACGGCGGGGAGCGACCGCGCTCTACCTGTCGCCCACCAAGGCCCTCGCCGCCGATCAGCGGCGCGCCGTGAGCGAACTGGCCGCGCCGCTCGGCCACGCCGTGCGTCCCGCGGTCTACGACGGCGACACCCCGGTCGAAGAGCGCGAGTGGGTCCGGAACCACGCGAACTACGTGCTCACCAACCCGGACATGCTGCACCGCGCGATCCTGCCCGGCCACGCCCGCTGGTCCTCCTTCCTGCGCGCGCTGCGCTACGTGGTGATCGACGAGTGCCACACCTACCGCGGCGTGTTCGGCTCGCACGTCGCCCAGGTGCTGCGCAGGCTGCGCCGCGTCTGCGCCCGCTATGGCTCCACCCCCGTCTTCCTGCTCGCCTCCGCCACCGCCGCCGACCCGGCCCGCGCGGCGACCCGGCTGACCGGACTGCCGGTCGCGGAGATCACCGAGGACGCCTCGCCCCGCGGTGAGCTGGTCTTCGCGCTGTGGGAACCGCCCCTCACCGAGCTGCACGGCGAGCGCGGCGCCCCGGTGCGCCGCACCGCCACCGCCGAGTCGGCCGACCTGCTCACCGACCTCGCCGTCCAGGGGGTCCGGACCGTCACCTTCGTACGGTCCCGACGCGGCGCCGAGCTCATCGCGCTGATCGCCCAGGAGCGCCTCGCCGCCGTCGACCGCTCACTCCCCTCCCGCGTCGCCGCCTACCGGGGCGGCTACCTCCCCGAGGAGCGGCGTTCCCTGGAGCGGGCCCTGCACTCCGGCAGGCTGCTCGGGCTCGCCGCGACCACCGCGCTCGAACTCGGCATGGACATCGCCGGTCTCGACGCCGTGGTCCTCGCGGGCTACCCGGGCACCCGCGCGTCCCTGTGGCAGCAGGCCGGCCGGGCCGGGCGCACCGGCCAGGGCGCGCTGGCGGTCCTGGTGGCCCGGGACGACCCGCTGGACACCTATCTCGTCCACCACCCGGACGCCCTGTTCCGGCAGCCGGTGGAGTCCACCGTCCTCGACCCGGACAACCCGTACGTGCTCGCGCCCCACCTGTGCGCGGCCGCGGCCGAACTGCCCCTCACCGAGGCCGACCTGGAGCTCTTCGGCCCCGCGGCAGCCGAACTGATGCCGCAACTGGAGCAGCGCAGGCTCCTGCGACGCCGGGCGACCGCCTGGCACTGGACCCGCCGCGAGCGCGCCGCCGACCTCACCGACATCCGGGGCGCGGGCGGCAAGCCGATCCAGGTCGTGGAGGCCGAGACCGGGCGGCTGTTGGGCACCGTGGACGCCGCGGCGGCCCACACCACCGTGCACGACGGCGCCGTCCACCTGCACCAGGGCCGCTCCTACCTGGTCCGGCGGCTCGACCTCGACGACGCCGTCGCTCTGGTCGAGGAGGCCGACCCGCCGTACACGACGACGGCCCGCGACACCACCTCCGTCTCCATCCTGGAGACCACCACCGAAGTGCCGTGGGGTGACGCACGGCTCTGCTTCGGCTCGGTCGAGGTCACCAACCAGGTCGTCTCCTATCTGCGTCGAAAGCTGATCACCGGCGAGGTCCTCGGCGAGTCCAAGCTGGACCTGCCGCCCCGGACGCTCCGCACCCGTGCCGTGTGGTGGACGGTCACCGAGGGCCAGCTGGACGACGCGCTCGTGCCCCCGGAGGCACTCGGCGGCGCGCTCCACGCCGCCGAGCACGCCTCCATCGGCATGCTGCCCCTCTTCGCCACCTGCGACCGCTGGGACATCGGCGGCGTCTCGATCCCGCTCCACCCGGACACGCTGCTGCCGACCGTCTTCGTCTACGACGGCCACCCCGGCGGTGCGGGCTTCGCCGAGCGCGCCTTCCACACCGCCGCCCGATGGCTCACCGCGACCCGCGAGGCCATCGCCTCCTGCGAGTGCGACTCCGGCTGCCCGTCGTGCATCCAGTCGCCCAAGTGCGGCAACGGCAACGACCCGCTCGACAAGAAGGCCGCCATTCGGCTGCTCACCACCCTCCTCGCCGGCGCCCCCTCCGCCGCCCCTGAGTCCGACTCCGACTCCGGTGCCGACTCCGGCGCCGGCTCCGGCTGAAGCCTCCCGTCGGGACATCGCCTCACCCCGGGCGGGAGGCGGCACCGTCGCGGCCCGCGGCCGGCCCCGATGGCCACCGCCGTGGGAGATCACCGAAGCGGGGCGAGGTCAGGGGTCCTCGGGCGGGATCGCGCTCGGTGGACCGGCCCGGGAGCGCACCCGTGGCGCGAACGGCCCGGCGCGGGCCTCGGCCGTGAGGTCCGCGATCTCGCCACGCACCTCGCACCGCACCACACGCGTCCCCTGCGCGGCGGCCACCCGCCGAGCCAGGCCACAGGCCGCGCGCGGGCCCTCCAGCGCGTGGTCGGCCGCCGCGAGGGCCGCCAGGTCGGCCGCGCCGCCCGCGCGGTGCCGGGCCACCATGACCTGGCCGAACACCATCAGCCCCGCGAAGAGGGCGCACAGCGCCGTGGCGGCCACCGCGACCCAGACCGTGGCCGAGCCGCGGTCGTCGGTACGGCTCATGACCCCGCCTCCCCCACCGTGTCCTCAGCCAGCGCCACCGCCTCTCCCTGCAGCCGCACCGCCAGCGGGCCCGGTCCGGCCGCGTGGGCCACCACCCGCACCCGCACCAGGTCGCCCTCGCGACGCACCACGACCTGCGCGCCGCGCGGAGCGGCCGAGCGGGCGGCGGCCACGGCAGCCGCCGTCGGCTCGGACCGCGCGGCCGCACGAGCCCCGGCACGTGCCGCGTCCACACACTGCATCTGCGCCGAGGCGGCCATCAGGCCCCAGATCAGGGCGACCGCGAAGAGCACCAGCACCGGGGTGGCGACTGCCGCCTCCGCCGTGATGAACCCGCTGTCGGAGGTCGGACCCTCGGGGCCGGCCGCACCGGGTGTCGCGTCGGTGCGGCCGGAGGCGCCGGAGGCGTCAGAACGGGGCATCGAGCGCCCTCTCGATCAGGGATTGCAGCGCACCGCTGACCGTCCCACCGGTCACCACGCGGTAGAGCACGGCGGCGAAGGCACATGCCGCCAGCGTGCCGACCGCGTACTCCGCGGTGGCCATCCCGGCGTCCGCACGCGCCCTCAGGCCGGTCGCGATCTCCGCATACCGCCGGGCACACCATCGATTGACCATCACATCCCCTTTCAGATCGCGACCTTGTGTCGCATCGGTTCGACTCGTCGGATCGCGCGTGGACCCACGCGCGCCGTCTCACACATGCCGGCTGTTCACGCTGTCGACAGGGGCGCTGCCGCGCGAACGCAGCCCCACGCACGCCATCTCGCGCGTTCTTTCTCGCCGGCCGTCTCACATGTCACTCCGCCGGCCGTCTCATAGGTCACTCCACCGGCCGTCAGATGCCTCGGGTCAGACCGTCGGTCAGCCCGATCACCACCGGCACGACCGCGATCAGCAGAAAGGCGGGCAGGAAGCACAGCCCCAGCGGGATCACCGCCCGCGCCCTCGCCTTTCCGGCTCGTTCGGTCGCCTCCCTCCCTTGTTCGGCCCGGCAGTCGGCGGCCAGCCGGGAGACCGTCTCGACCACGGGCGAGCCGGTGGCTCCGGCCCGCTCGAGGCACCGGGCCAGCGGGCCGGCACCGGGCAGCGCGGCCAGGCGCCCCCAGGCGTGGGCCGGGTCACCCCCCAGCCGCAGTTCGGCGGCGGCCTGCGCGAGCCGCTCGCCGACCGGACCGCGCAGCGACCGGCCGACGGCCTCCGCCGCCTCCCTCGGGCCGGCGCCAGCGGCCAGGCAGGCGGCCAGCAGATCGGCGGCCAGGGGCAGCTGGGGCGCGACGCGCCCCCCATGGCCCGCGGGCTCGTCCTGGAGCGCTCGGTTGCGCCGCTGCCACCGGGTGACGCCGTACGCCGCGGCCAGCCCCAGCGCGCCGCCCCAGACGCCGCCGACGAGGGCGACACAGCTCAAGGCGGCGGCCACCGCCGGCAACCGGCGTCGGAGGGCGGTCGCGCGGGCGCCGTGGAGCCATCGGCCGCGGGGTGCCGCTCGGGCCCGCCGACGTCCACGTTCCGCTTCGGCGCCGAGGGCGCGGGTCACCCGCCGCCGCGCGGCGCGCTCCCGCCGGGCTTCCGCCACGGCCATCGCCGTGCACAGCAGAGCAGCCGCGGCCGACACCGCCATCCCCAGCCTGTGGACAAACTCGCCGCTCATCGGCTCCCCTCCGTCGTCTCCGGGACGGCCGCGGCCCGCAGCACCCGCGCGGTGAGGGCGACTCCCGCCCACTCCAGGAGCCCACCCGTCAGCAGACACGCCAGCCCGGCGGGGGTGTGCAGCAACACACGCAGCGGATCGGCGCCCATTCCGCTGCCCAGCAGCAGCGCGACCACGGGGAGCAGGGCGAGGATGGCGCTCGTCGTGCGCTGCGACGCCAACTGCGCCCGCAGGTGCTCGCGCCGGTCCCGCTCGGCACGCAGCGCCACGCCCACCCGGTCCAGCCCGGCGGCCAGTCCCGCGCCGCCGTCGACCGCGACCTGCCAGCACGCCGCGATCCCGGTGAGCCCCTCCGCGCCGGGCGCCCGCGCGGCCCGGCGCAATTCCCGGGGCACGTCCCCACCGAAGCGGGCGGCCGCCCGCACCAGGGGCCAGTGCCGTCCGAGGCCGTCCGCCGACACGGCCAACAGCGCCTCCCCCGGCTGTCGTCCGGCTCTCAGCTCCCCTGCGACCGCCCCGCACAACTCGATCACCTCGGCGGTCCGGCGCTCGCGCTCCCGGCGCCGCTCCCGCGCCCGCCGCCAGCGCCCCACGGCCGGTACGGCGGCGGTGGCGCCGAGCAACGGGAGCGGCGAGGCGCCCCACAGGGCGATCAGGCAGCCGGCCGGCAGACAGAGCACCTCGGGGCCCAGCCGCCCGCTGGATCGGGCACGCCAGCGGTCGCGTGCCGCGGCGGCCAGGCCGGCCAGCCGGACCGCGGGCTGTCGGGAGTCGGTCCGCGAGCCCTCCGCGGGCGCCGCGCCGCTTCCGGCGAACATCAGCCGGGCCCGGCGCAGTTCGTGCTCGCGCCCGCCCATGAGCCACGCCGCGGCGCCCGCGCAGAGGACCGCCGCGTACAGCGGCAGCGTGTCCGTCACCGCCCCCACGCCCGTCATGCGGCACTCCCGCCCCGCTCGCACAGCCGCTGGAGGCGCTGCCAGCCGGGCGCCCGCTCCAGCCCGTCCGGGCCCCACACGGCCGCCGGCACCGTCGTCACCAGCCCCGCCCGATCGCGCTTCAGCACATGCAGCTCGGCGATCCGCCGCCGGCCGCCCCGGTCCCGCACGAGGTGAACCAGGACCGACAGCGCCGCCGCGAGCTGGCTGTGCAGCGCCGCGCGGTCGAGTCCGGCGGTGGAGCCGAGCGCCTCCAGCCGGGCGGGGACATCGGCCGCCGCGTTGGCGTGCACGGTCCCGCTGCCCCCTTCGTGGCCCGTGTTCAGGGCCGCCAGGAGCTCCAGGACCTCGGCACCGCGCACCTCGCCGACGACGAGCCGGTCCGGCCGCATGCGGAGGGCCTGCCGCACCAGGTCCCGGAGCGTCACCTGGCCGCGGCCCTCCTGGTTGGCCGGGCGCGTCTCCAGTCGCACCACGTGGGGGTGGTCGGGCCGCAGCTCCGCCGAGTCCTCCGCCAGGACGATCCGCTCACTCGGCCCGACCAGGCCCAGCAGGGTGCTCAGCAGCGTGGTCTTCCCGGAGCCGGTGCCGCCGCTGATCAGGTACGAGAGCCGGGCCTCCAACATCGCGCGGAGCAGCCGCTCGCCCTCCGGTCGCACGGTCCCCGCCGCCACCAGCTCGGCGAGTGAGAAGGCGCGCGGCCGCACCACCCGCAGCGACAGGCAGGTCGAGCCGACGGCCACCGGCGGCAGGACGGCGTGCAGTCGGGTGCCGTCGGGAAGCCGGGCGTCCACCCACGGCCGGGCGTCGTCCAGCCGCCGTCCGGCAACCGCGGCGAGCCGCTGGGCCAACCGGCGGATCGCGGCCGCGTCGGGGAAGCGGACGTCGGTCCGCTCCAGCCCGGTCCCGCGGTCCACCCACACCTCATGGGGCGCGGTGACCAGGACGTCGGTGACATCGGGTGCGGCGAGGAGCGGCTCCAGCGGACCGGCGCCGACCAGTTCGGAGCGCAACGCGGCGACGACGCCGAGCACCTCGGTGTCGCCGAGCAGCCGGCCCTCCTCGCGGAGGGCGGCGGCCACCCGCGCGGGCGTCGCCTCCGCCCCGCTCTCGGCCAGCCGCAGCCGTACGGCGTCCAACAGCTCCATCCGCTCCGGTCCCGGTTGCGTGCTGACGCTCATGTCGCGCCCCCTCCGGCGCCGGGCAGCGCCCGGGCCCAGAACTCCGCGCAGAACCGGGCGAGCGGCCCGCGGGCACCGGCACCTGGCGGCTGCCCGCCGTCCAGCGCCTCCGGCAGCCCGGGCTCCTGGGGCACCTCGCCGGCCAGCGGCAGGCCGAGCAACCGCGCGATCTCCTCGTCGTCCAAGCCCTCGGCGTACGGCCCACGGACGACGGCCCGCAGATCACGCAGCAGCGCCGGGCTCAGGGACGCCGCCACCCGGTGGGCGGCCGCGATGGCGCGCAGTTCCGCGGGCACCACCAGCAGTCCCAGATCCAGCTGGGCGAGCGCCTCGGCCGCCGCCTCGTCGATCCGCCGGGGCAGGTCCACCACCACGACCCCACCGCGCCGCCGGGCGGCCGCCAGCACCGACCGCATGGCGGCGGGTGGGATGGCCACCGAGTCGCCGCGGTCCCAGCTGAGCACCCGCAGGGCGTGCAGCTCCGGCAGCGACTCCTCCAGCGCGCTTCCGGCGACGCGCCCGCGCGACGCCGCGAAGGCCGGCCACCGCAGCCCCTCCGCGCTCTCTCCGCCGAGCAGCACGTCCAGGCCCCCGCCCAGCGGGTCGGCGTCGATGAGCATGGTGCGCCGCCCCGCGCGGGCGGCCGTCACCGCCAGAGCACAGGCGAGGGTGCTCGCCCCCGCACCGCCACGGCCCCCGATGACGCCGAGGGTGAGGGCCTGGAGACCCGTGCCCTCCGCGGCGTCGGCGATCCGGTCCACCAGCCATGTCTCGTCGTCCGGCAGGAACAGCACATGGTCGGCCCCCAGATCCACCGCGCGCCGCCAGATGCCCTGGTCGTCGAGGTCCCGTCCGATGAGGAGGAGGCCGGTCCGGCGCGGGAACCCGCGCAGTCCGGCGGCACAGTCGTCGCCGACCAGAATCAGCGGCGCCCCTTCCCAACTTCCGCGATGCGCGGATGAGCCGAGGGCCACTTCGGGCCCGGCTCCGGCCGCCGCACACAATCGCAAAAGGTCGTCGAGAAGCTCGTCGTCCTCCGTGACGATCAGCGGTCTGGCCTGCCGCCCATCTGTAGGCACAACCCGTTCGGGCGTGTTGGATCCCGCCACGGTCCCCTCCCCATCTCGTTACGCGCTTTCACGTCCGCGAACAGCACGCGCGAACGCCGACGAGAATCACCGTGCGGCGATCCGGGAAATCTTGGGGATCTTGGTCCAAATCTGTGGACAACTCATCAGTTGTGAATATCTCAATCACCTATACCGGTGACTTCCGGAGAGCACTCTAGCGATTACCCACAGTTACCGAGCAGGATCAAGGGGCCGGTACGGCGCTTGGGGCCGAATGGGAGGCGGAAGATCCGATGAGAATGGCGAAAACGCACCCGGACATGCGACGACCCCCGCCGGGGGGGAGAGCGGGGGTCGTCCCCACGGCCGACTCGGGGGGGGAGGAGTCGGACCGGGTTAGCACGGTCGCGAACGATCCGTGACTTCCATGGTGTACCCGAAGGCCTTCTCAGGCAAACCCACGCGCCCCAGCTTACGCCGAATGGAGGGCCCCTATGCTCAGGCTCGTGGAAAACCACTCCTTGCCGCGCACAGCCGCCTTCTTTGACCTGGACAAGACGGTCATTGCGAAGTCGAGCACTCTCACGTTCAGCAAGTCCTTCTACCAAGGCGGACTGATCAACCGCCGCGCCGTACTTCGGACCGCGTTCGCGCAGTTCGTCTTCCTTGCGGGAGGTGCGGACCACGAGCAGATGGAGCGGTTGCGCGAGTACCTCTCGGCGCTCTGCCGCGGCTGGAACGTGCAGCAGGTGCGCGAGCTCGTCGCGGAAACTCTGCACGACCTGATCGACCCGATCATCTACGACGAGGCCGCCTCGCTGATCGAGGAACACCATGCCGCCGGCCGCGACGTCGTGATCGTCAGCACCTCCGGCGCCGAGGTCGTGGAGCCGATCGGCGAGCTGCTCGGCGCCGACCGGGTGATCGCCACGCGCATGGTCGTCGAGGACGGGGTCTTCACCGGCGAGGTGGAGTACTACGCCTATGGCCCCACCAAGGCGGAGGCCATCGCCGAGCTCGCCGAGACCGAGGGGTACGACCTGGCGCGCTGCTACGCCTACAGCGACTCGGTGACCGATATCCCGATGCTGGAATCGGTCGGCCACCCGCACGCCGTGAATCCGGACCGGGCCCTGCGCCGCGAGGCGATCGCCCGCGACTGGCCCGTTCTCTCCTTCAGCCGCCCGGTCCGCCTCAAGCAGCGCCTCCCCTCGTTGTCGATGCCGCCGCGGCCGGTCCTGGTGGCCGCCGCTGTGGGCGCGGCCGCGGCCACCGCGGGCCTGGTCTGGTACGCCAGTCGGCGCCGGGGGCCGTATGTAGGCGTTTGACGGGAAAAGCAAAGATCTGCGCCGAGGGGTTCCGCTTCGCCCCGGGCAGGAGTAGAAAGGACTTGACGGCCCGCGAGACCAGGGGTATCCGGGAGGATCTCCCCGAACGCACCAAGGCCCCACGGACCGAGCAGGAACGTCGGGCACCCACGCGACGTCGACCCGTCGATTACGGGCCAGCCGCACCAGGTGACGGGCAAAGTACCCGGCCTGATGGGCAAATATCGAGGACGCTTGGTAACCCGGCGGACGTGCCAGCGGCGGTACCGGTTTCGGTACCGCCGCAGCCCTGCCCGGAACGTATGACTCCTGCCCGGGACGTATGACCTCTGCCCGAGGCGCATGACCCTGTGCGGGGCGTACGGCTTCCGTTCGGGCCCGTCCGAAGCGAAGGGTTCCCTGCGAGGCGTACGGCCTCAACACGCGGGTGCGTCGCCCCAGAAGACCGAAAGGCCGCCCGGCCTCGGCGGCGATCCAGCGCCCGCTCCCGACTCGAAGCGAGCGCGCCCCCGGAGGTCCCCAGGTAGGAACGAACCGCCCGACGGGGGCGAAACCGGCGCACGCCGCCTCGCCGGCCCGGGCGACACGGCCGCGCCCGGACACCCCGTCCCAACACCCCGTCGGGCGAGGGCCCTCGAGGACGGCCGACCACGGCCTGCCGCGGTCAGGCGGCTCCGCGCTGGAGGGCCTCGCACACCGCCGTGCTCTCCCGTACGCCCAGCTCAACGGCGCGCCCGCAGTGTGCGATCCAGGCCGCCATGCCCTCCGGAGTGCCGGACGCGTAACCCTCCAGCGCGGCGACGTACGCCTCACGCCCCAGCTCCGCGTGACCGACCTCGGCCGGGCAGATCGACTTGGGGTCCAACCCACTGTCGATCAGCACGATGCGCTCGGCGGCCCGGGCGACCAGGCCGTTGTGCGAGGCGAAGGGCCGCAGGGCGAGCAGCTCGCCGTGCACCACGGCGGCCTTGACCAGCGCCGGCGCCGAGCCGCCCGCCAGCAGCAGCCGCGCCAGCCCGTCGAGCCGTCCCGCCATCTCCTGCGCGTCCGGCAGCGCCAGCGTCACCAGCGGCTCGTTCACCGGTTCGGCGGCCTGCCGGGGCCGGCCCACGGTGTCGTCGGGGGCCGCCCCACCGGCCGCCACCAGGTGCAGCCTGGCCAGCACCCGCAGCGGGGACTGGCGCCAGACGCTGAGCAGCTGCCCCGCCTCCGCGGTCAGCCGGAGCGCCGCGCCCACGGTGCGCGGCTCACCCTCCGCGCCGAAGTCGGTGCGGCGACGCACCTCTTCGAGCGCCCAGTCGGCGCCCGCCAGCGCCGCCGAGGCACGCGCGGCGCGCAGTGCCGCCTCGGAGGTCACCTCGTTGCTGCGGCGGCGCATCACGCGGTGTCCGTAGACCCGGTCCACCGCCGTGCGCACGGCCTCCACCGAGTCGGCCACGCCGGGCAGGGCGCCGAGGGCGGCGAGCGGATCAGCTGTCCTACTACTCATGGGTACGACACTACGCAACCGCGGCCTACACCCCCCATTGGAGTGGTCTTCTTCACGCATTCGCACCATGCGACACAGGGCGCCCACTAGTGTCGATGAACATGAAGATCGCTTTCGTCGGCAAGGGCGGCAGTGGCAAGACGACGCTGTCGTCCCTGTTCATCCGCCACCTCACAGCCGCCCGCCTGCCGGTCATCGCTGTGGACGCCGACATCAACCAGCACCTCGGCGTCGCGCTGGGTCTGGACGAGGCGGAGGCCGCCGCGCTACCCGCCCTGGGTGCCCAGCTGCCGCTGATCAAGGACTACCTGCGCGGAACGAACCCTCGCATCGCCTCCGCCGACAGCATGATCAAGACAACTCCGCCCGGCGAGGGATCGCGCCTGCTCCGCATCGACGAGGACAACCCGGTCTACGACGCCTGCGCGCGCACCGTCGCGCTCGACGACGGCCAGGTCCGGCTGCTGGCCACCGGCGCCTTCACCGAGTCCGACCTCGGCGTCGCCTGCTACCACTCCAAGGTGGGCGCGGTGGAGCTGTGCCTGAACCATCTCGTCGACACCCGAGAGGAGTTCATGGTCGTCGACATGACCGCGGGCAGCGACTCCTTCGCGTCCGGCCTGTTCACCCGCTTCGACATGACCTTCCTGGTGGCTGAGCCCACCCGCCGAGGCGTCGCCGTCTACCGCCAGTACAAGGACTACGCACGCGAGTTCGGCATCGCTCTGCGCGTGGTGGGCAACAAGGTGCAGGGCCCCGAGGACGTCGACTTCCTCCATGACGAGGTCGGCGACGACCTGCTGGTGACCTTCGGCCACTCCGACTGGGTGCGGGCGACGGAAAAGGGTCGCCCGCACCGCTTCGAGCTGCTGGAGGAGGCCAACCAGTGCGCCCTGCGCACGCTGCACGAGACGGCGGACGCCGCGTACGAGCGCCGGGACTGGCGGCGCTACACCCGACAGATGGTGCACTTCCATCTGAAGAACGCGGCGAGTTGGGGCAACGAGCGCACGGGCGCCGACCTGGCGACCCAGGTCGACCCCGGCTTCGTCCTCGACGAGCGGCTGACCGCGAGCCCTCAGCCTGTCTGACCGGCTGGCCAGCTGACCGTTCAGCCGGGCCGGCTGGCTGGCCGGCCGTTCGGGCCGGGGTGGCCGAGCCTCCGGCAGCCGCCGCCCCGGCCACCCCCGGCCCCCGTTCCGGCTACCCCGGCCCCCGGTCCCGGCTACCCCTGACCGTCGTCCCTGCCGCCCTCTGGCCGCCGGCCCGGCTGGACCGCCTTCCGGTCCCGCTGCGAGCCGCGCTTCTCCGTCCGCTCCCTGCCGCCGGGCCGCCTCTCGGCGTGCCCCTTCGCCGCCTTGTGCGGCCGCCCCTTGCGTGCGTGCGCCGCGTTCCCACCCGCCTCAGACCCGAGGACCTCGAGCCCATGGGGCCGGTACCCGCGAGCGTCGCGCCCATAAGTCCTGTGCCCGTAGACCTGCCCATCGGTCTTGTGCCCGTCGGCTTTGAGTGAAGGGTTCTTGTGCGCCTCCGCCGTCGGGCGCTCCCGCTTCACCACTCCGCCTGTGCGTCCGTGGACGTCGCCGCCCCGCTCGCCCTCACGCGCCTGACTCTCAGGGCCATGGGCCTTATGCCGCTTCCCCTTATGCCCCTTGGCCTTATCGCTCTCGTTCTTGTGCGCCTTGGACGCCGGCCCGTGATGCTTCTTGGGAGGCTTGGAGTCCGTTTCGAAGGGAGCGGCCAGATAGGACGCCCAGCCGCCCGGCGGCCGCTCGCCGACCTCCAGAGCGCGCAGTCGGGCGAGGACTTCGGGATGCTGCGCGTCCATCCAGTCGGCCAGTTGCTTGAAGGAGACGCAGCGCACCCCTTCGCGCGGGCAGAGCGTCTCGATGGTCTCCTCGACGGCGCGCATATACGTGCCGCCGTTCCATGATTCGAAGTGGTTGCCGATGAAGAGCGGAGCACGATTGCCGTCGTAGGCCCGGCCGAAGGCGGCGAGCATGCCGTCGCGCATCTGCCGGCCCCAGCCCGCGTGCATCGCCGGGTTTCCGCGGGCGGTGCCCGACTGGTTGGCGAGGAAGTTGTAGTCCATCGACAGCGTTTCGAAGGCGCGGCCCGGAACCGGGATCTGTTGCAGTGGGAAATCCCAGAGCCCGCCCAACTTGCCCGGCCACACCTGCTGTCCTCCGCTGGAACTGGCGTCGTAGCGGAAGCCCAGCGACCGGGCGGCCGGAATCAGATTCCGCTGCCCTTCCAGACAGGGCGCGCGGCCGCCGACGAGTTCCCTGCGGTAGTCGAACGGCAGCGGCTTGGCGTCCTGGATGCCGGAGGTGGTCTTCCAGTGGGCCACGAACCACTCGGCCTGGCGGATCTCGCTCCGCCACTCCTGCGGCGTCCAGGTGCCGACGCCGTCGCCCGGTCCACAGAAGTGCCCGTTGAAGTGGGTGCCGATCTCGTTGCCTTCCAGCCAGGCGCCGCGGAGCTGCTCCACGGTGTTGCGGACGCCCCGGACGTCGTTGAAGCCGATGGCGGAGGCGCCACGGGAGTGCCGGGGCGGGTCGTAGAGGTCGCGCCGGTGCTCCGGCAGCAGATACACGCCGCTGAGGAAGTAGGTCATCGTCGCGCCGCTGCGCTTGGCGACCTTGCGGAAGCGGGAGAAGAGGCGCTGGCCGTCCTCGCCCGCGCCGTCCCAGGAGAAGACCACGAACTGCGGCGGCGCCTCACCCGGTCTCAGGCGGTGGGGGGTGGGCTGCCGCGGCTGCGGCCCGGTGTACGCGGTCGAGCCGTCACCGATGAGCGTGACCGACGGCGCGCCCGGCTTCGGCGCCGCATGCCCCTGCTGTCCTTTGCCTCCCTTGCCTCCCTTGGGGACCCGGTGGCCCTTGCGGCCGTCCTGGCCGCCGTGCGGAGCCGCGCCTTCGGCCGCCTGATGCCCGGGGGTCCGCTCCGATCGCGGCCCCGTCGAGCAGCCCGCCGCCGCGGCGGCCAGCACGGCCGTCGCGGCGAGCACCACCGTGAACTTCCTCCCGGCCGCCATCAGCCACCTCGTCTCCTCTGCTCCGGCCGTCACTCCGGGGCCGCATGCGGTGCCGTGCGTGTGCCTCTCACACGCCCTCAGAACGCCGGGCAAACCTCGCATAGAGCATTAAGCGGACAAATAGCGACAAGCCACTTGAAACGAATATTCACTCGAACGGCGGAACCTGGCCGCCACTCTGATCAAAAAGACTTCTCGGGACCTTTACTCGCCATTACGATTCGTTTACCAGCGCTTGGGAGTAATCAGACCATCACCCACCGTGACCCACGACCGCGGACTCCGTTCACGGCCGCGCAGCCCCGGGAGGAGACGGCAATGTCTCAGCAGCTCTTGAACCGGATCGACAGGTCCGGCTGGCGTCGCGACCTCTCCGCCTCGGTCGTCGTCTTCCTGATCGCCATCCCGCTCTCTCTCGGCGTCGCCCTGGCCACCGGGGCGCCGCCGGAGGCCGGGCTCGTGGCGGCCGCGGTCGGCGGGCTGGTCGCCGGCCTGCTCGGCGGCGCGCCGCTCCAGGTCAGCGGCGCCGCGACCGGCCTGGTCGTCGTCACCACCGACCTCGTCCAGCGGTACGGATGGCGCACGACCTGCGCGATCACCGTCTGCGCGGGCCTGGCGCAGCTCGCCCTGGGCGCCCTGCGGGTGGCCCGCGCGGCGCTCGCCATCAGCCCGGCGATCGTGCACGGCATGCTGGCGGGCATCGGCGTCGTCATCGCGATCGGCCAGCTCCACGTGCTGCTGGGCGAGCGTCCCGACGCGTCGGCGCTCCGCAACCTCGCCGCCCTGCCGGCCGAGCTCCGCCACCCCCATCCGGCCGCCCTGGCGATCGGGGCGGTCACCGTCGCCGTGCTGGTCCTGTGGCCACGGCTGCCGGGATCCGTGGGGCGGGCGCTGCGCACGGTCCCGGCGCCGCTGGCCGCCGTGGTCATCGCCACCACGGCCAGCGTCTCCACCACGCTGCCCCGGGTCGATCTGCCGTCCTGGCGGCCGCACGCCCTCCCGGGAGTACCGGACGCACCGGCGCTCGGCCTGATCGCCGCGGTGCTCACGGTCACGCTCGTCGCCAGCATGGAGTCGCTGCTCTCCGCCGTAGCCGTGGAGCGGCTGCACGCCGAGCGGCCGGGCGTGGGCAGGGTCCCCGCACCCCGTCTGAACCGCGAGCTGGCCGGCCAGGGCGCGGCCAACATCGTCTCGGGGCTGCTGGGCGGCATGGCGATCGCCGGCGGGGCGATCCGCGGCTCGGCCAACGTCAAGGCCGGCGCCGTCTCCCGGCGCTCCGCCGGGCTGCACGCGCTCTGGGTGGTGCTGTGCGCGGGGCTGCTGGCCGGGGCCCTGGAGCTGATCCCCCTCGCCGCGCTGGCCGCGCTGGTCATGGTCGTCGGCGTGCAGATGGTGAGCTTCGCCCACATCAGGCATGTGCAGCGGCACCGGGAGTTCCCCGTCTACGCGGCCACGCTGGGCGGCGTCGTGCTCCTCGGCGTGCTCCAGGGGGTGGCCGTCGGCATCACGGTCGCCGTCTTCACCTCGCTACGCCGGCTCACCCGTACGCGGATCACCGTCATCGAGGAGGCCGACCGGCACCGGGTGCGCGTCGACGGCCAGCTGACCTTCCTCGCGGTGCCCCGGCTCTCCCGGGCACTCTCCCAGGTGCCCGCCAAGGCGAACGCCGTGATCGAGCTCGGCGGCTCGTTCATGGACCACGCCGCCTACGACGCCCTGCAGTCCTGGTCGAACGGGCATCGGGCGCAGGGGGGTTGGGTCGCCCTCAGCGGTCGCCACGGAGGGCCGATCGCCGAGCCCGCCAGCGCGCACATCTGCCGCCCGTGGACACCCTGGCGCAACCACCACTGCACCCGGCCCACGCCGGCCGACCGCCCCGGCGGGCCCGGCGAGGGCCAGCTGCTGGGCGGGGTGAGCGCCTTCCAGCGCAACACGGCGCCGCTGGTCCGGGAGGAGCTGGCCCGACTGGCGCGCGAGGGGCAGCGGCCTACCCAGCTCTTCCTCACCTGTGCCGACTCCCGGCTGGTGACCAGCATGATCACTTCCAGCGGCCCGGGTGACCTGTTCACCGTGCGCAACGTGGGGAACCTGGTCCCTCCCCCCGGTGCCCAGGTCGCCTGCGACTCGGTGGGCGCGGCCATCGAGTACGCCGTGGAGGTGCTGAAGGTCAGCAGCATCACCGTGTGCGGGCACTCCGGCTGCGGCGCGATGCAGGCCCTGCTCGGATCCTCCCAGGAGCCCGGCGCCCAGACGCCGCTGGCCCGTTGGCTGCGCCACGGGCGCCCCAGTCTGGCCCGGATGGGCCGCATCGGACGGCTGGGGCGCGGCGAGATCGCCCTGGCCGACCGGCCGGTCGCCGACGATGTGGAGCGGCTGGCCCTGGTCAATGTGGTGCAGCAGTTGGAGCACCTGATGGCGCACCCGTGCGTGGCCCGCAGCGTGGCCGAGGGCCGGCTCGCGCTGCACGGGATGTACTTCCACGTCGCCGAGGCGCAGGCGTATGTGCTGGACCGCAGGACGGCGACGTTCTGCGCGGTGCGACCGGAGGTGCTGGACGCCGTACACCCCTGACCTGGCCGTCCCCCCACACGGCCGTCCCCCCACACGGCCGTCCCCCCACACGGCCGTCCCCCCACACGGCCGTCTCCCCGAAGCGTCCGTGTCCCGATGACTCCGTCATCCAGACAGCGCCCCCAGACAGCTCGCAACGCTCCTCACACCACCAGCCCCCGGCTCGTCCGTCGCGGTGGCGCGGCGCCGACTGCACGCCACCGCGACGGCCTTCCCCCGGGAAGCCCACCCGGTCGCGTCACCGGCCGCGTGAGCCGGTCGCGTTCACCTGACGGGCCTTCTCGGCGGGGTCAGTCGGAGAGCTCGTCGCTGAGCCGCTCCGGTACACACGGGCCGACTTCGCCGCGGTAGGCGCCGAGCACCACCGACCGCCTGTCGTCGTCCCCCGTGGACCACTTGAGGCGCCGGTTCTCGATGGTGAGGGTGTCACCGGGCTTCAGCTCGTGTCCGAGGGTCCAGTCCTCGGTGGGTGCCGCGTCGCCTGCGGTGGGTTCGGGTGCCGGCGTCTCCCCGGCCGCCTCCGGCGGCGCCTTGTCGACCGGAGCGCCGTCGGTGAAGTCGATCCGACCCTCCTGCCGACCGCGGGTGGGCGCACACCCCATGCCTGCGGGCGGGTTGTCGATCACCGCCTTCACGCCGACCTTTCGCAGCTCTCGCGCCAGTCCACGCTGCTGCTCCGGGCTGAACGAGGCGTCCTCGACGCTGACGGTGACCGTCCCGTCGGAGTGCTTCTCGACCGCGTACGCGGACGTCGTCGCGGACCCCGGCAGGGCCACGGCGCCGGCCGCCGCCGCGCCGCAGGCCGCCAGCCCCAGCGCGGCCCGGCGCACGGTGACCAGACGGCGTCGTGTCACCGGCTCGGTCCGGGTCGCGGAGTCGAGCCGAATCTCGCTGACGAGCTCAGCCAGCAGCCGGTCCTCGAAGGTCGTCTTCATGCTTCTCCCCTTGCGTATTCCCTGGAGTGGGCAAGCCGGGCGCCACCCGGGCGGGTTGAGGTCGGAGTCGAGTGGGGCGCGGCGCCGGACTCCGGTGCCGCCGCGGGCGGTTGGGTCACCGCGCGCAGCACCTTGCGGGCCCGGTGCAGCCGCACCCGCGCGGTGACCTGCCGTATGCCGAGCGCCGCGGCGGCCTCGGCGACCGTCAACTGGTCGACGACGACCAGCTCCAGGAGCGCGCGCTCCCCTTCGGGGAGCCCCTCCAGCGCGGCCAGCGCGCGCCGCCCGACGCTCTCCGCGTCGAGCTTGTCCTCCAGCCGCGCGAGGTCGTCGGAGTCGAGCAGCCGGTGTCCGGCGATCCGCGCGCCCAGCGCGGACTCCCGTGCGGTGCGGCGCCGTTCGGCCGAGACGACGTTACGGGCGATGCCGTACAGCCAGGCCGTCTCGCTACCCCGGCCCGGTCGGTAGGTGTGCCCGGAGTCGATCACCGCGAGGAACACCTCGGCGGTGAGGTCGGCGACGGTGTACGGATCGGCCACCCGGCGCGCCACGAAGCGGGTGACGCCGTCGATATGGCGCCGGTAGAACTCCTCGAACGCGACCGGATCTCTCGCTGGGTGCACTGCTTCGTCCTCTCGCCTGCCTGCCTTCACCTCTACTTGGCTGGAGGGCCGCAGAGCGTTACACGCCGGCTGCCGCCTGAGCGAGGCGCGAGGCAGCCGGACCGGCGCCCCGAGGAAGCCGGCCTGACACCCGCGGAGGCCGGTGTGGCGCGAAAGAAGACGATCTACGGAGCCGAACGGGCCATCGCGTACAGGTCTAAACCAATAATTGCCGGGAACCCTTGTCAGGGCGTGCGCCGGCCTGGTGAGCTAAGGCTTCGAGACAACGCGCACCGCCGGGAAAGGACGATGACGTGAGCAACGAAAGCCTGGCCAACCTCTTGAAGGAGGAGCGCCGCTTCGCGCCGCCGGCCGAGCTGGCCGCGCGGGCCAACGTCACCGCGGAGGCGTACGAGCAGGCCAAGGCTGACCGGCTGGGCTTCTGGGCCGCGCAGGCCCGCCGGCTGAGCTGGGCGTCCGCGCCGACCGAGACGCTGGACTGGTCGAACCCGCCGTTCGCGAAGTGGTTCGCCGACGGAAAGCTCAACGTGGCGTACAACTGCGTCGACCGCCATGTGGAGAACGGCCTCGGCGACCGCGTGGCCCTCCACTTCGAGGGCGAGCCCGGCGACACCCGCTCGATCACCTACGCCGAGCTGCTCGGCGAGGTCTCCCGCGCCGCCAACGCCCTGACCGAGCTGGGCGTCCAGGCCGGCGACCGGGTCGCCATCTACATGCCGATGATCCCCGAGACGGTCGTCGCCATGCTGGCCTGCGCCCGGATCGGCGCCCCGCACTCCGTGGTCTTCGGCGGCTTCTCGGCCGACGCCCTGGCCACGCGCATCCAGGACGCCGACGCCCGCGTCGTCATCACCGCCGACGGCGGCTACCGGCGCGGCAAGCCCTCCGCGCTCAAGCCCGCCGTCGACGAGGCGCTGACCCGCCCCGGCACCGAGAGCGTCCGCAGTGTGCTGGTGGTCCGCCGCACCGGTCAGGAGACGGCCTGGACCAAGGGCCGCGACGTGTGGTGGCACGACCTGGTGCGGCGCCAGTCGGACCAGCACACCCCGCAGGCGTTCGACGCCGAGCACCCGCTGTTCATCCTCTACACCTCGGGCACGACGGGGAAGCCGAAGGGCATCCTGCACACCACCGGCGGCTATCTGACCCAGGTGTCGTACACCCACCACGCCGTCTTCGATCTCAAGCCCGAGTCGGACGTCTACTGGTGCACCGCCGACGTCGGCTGGGTCACCGGCCACTCGTACATCGTCTACGGCCCGCTGAGCAACGGCGCGACCGAGGTGCTCTACGAGGGCACCCCGGACACCCCGCACCAGGGCCGCTGGTGGGAGATCGTCCAGAAGTACGGCGTCACGATCCTCTACACCGCGCCCACCGCCATCCGCGCGTGCATGAAGTGGGGCGACGACATCCCCGCCAAGTTCGACCTGAGCAGCCTGCGCCTGCTGGGCTCGGTCGGCGAGCCGATCAACCCCGAGGCGTGGGTCTGGTACCGCAAGCACATCGGTGGGGACACCACCCCCGTCGTCGACACCTGGTGGCAGACCGAGACCGGCGCCATCATGATCAGCCCGTTGCCGGGGGTGACCGACACCAAGCCCGGCTCGGCCCAGGTCCCGCTGCCCGGCATCGCCGCCACCGTCGTCGACGACGACGCGAACGAGGTGCCCGACGGCGCCGGCGGCTACCTCGTGCTCACCGAGCCGTGGCCGTCGATGCTCCGCACGATCTGGGGCGACGACCAGCGCTACCTGGACACCTACTGGTCCCGCTTCAAGAACCGGTACTTCGCGGGCGACGGCGCCAAGAAGGACGACGACGGCGATATCTGGCTGCTGGGCCGGGTCGACGACGTGATGCTGGTCTCCGGCCACAACATCTCCACCACCGAGGTCGAGTCGGCCCTCGTCTCGCACCCGAAGGTCGCCGAGGCCGCGGTCGTGGGGGCGACGGACCCGCAGACCACGCAGGCCATCTGCGCCTTCGTCATCCTGCGCCAGGAGGCCGCGGCGGCCGAGGCCAAGGTGGAGGCGGCTTCCGCCGACGCCGAGGGGGACCTGGTCGAGGAGCTGCGGGCGCATGTCGCCAAGCAGCTCGGCCCGATCGCCAAGCCCAAGCGGATCCTGCCGGTGGCCGAGCTGCCCAAGACCCGCTCCGGCAAGATCATGCGCCGGTTGCTGCGCGATGTCGCGGAGAACCGCGCGCTGGGCGACGTCACCACGCTCACCGACTCCTCGGTGATGGAGCTCATCCAGAGCCGGCTGCCCGCCGCGTCCAGCGAGGACTGAGCCGAACGCCGCAGCCGGCGAGCGCGGAACGACCGGCTGCGGTGATCTGCGTACACGGCAATCAAAACTGCAGGTCAAAGGCACACGACCAGGAAGGGCGCCCCACGCCACAGGGGCGCCCTTCCCCGTTTCGAGCTAAAGTAGGACCCTGACGCGTAAAGATCGCGACAAGATTCACAGGCGCGCCGGGAAGTCTGGTCGGCACACAGCACACGTGTACCCGCCCGTCCGACTTCAGGAGGTCCCCCCTCGTGGCCGCCCCCATCCGCCGTAAATTCCTCGGTCGTCAGTCGCTGCCCGAGCGCACGTTCGTCGCGGACGCGCTGCGCACCGAGACGCTCGGCGGCGTGCTGCTGCTGGTCGCGGCCATCGTCGCGCTGCTCCTCGCCAACACCCCGCTCAGCGGCTTCTACCACGACGTCAAGGACTTCTCCTTCGGGCCGGAGTCGCTCCATCTGCACCTGTCCGTGGGGGCCTGGGCCCAGGACGGCCTGCTGACGGTCTTCTTCTTCGTCGCCGGCATCGAGCTCAAGCGCGAGCTGATCGCGGGCGAGCTGCGCGACCCCAAGGCGGCGGCGCTGCCGGTCGTCGCCGCGATCTGCGGCATGGCGGTGCCCGCCCTGGTCTACACCGTGGTCAACACGGCCGGCGGCGGCAGCCTGCGGGGCTGGGCGGTGCCCACCGCCACCGACATCGCCTTCGCGCTCGCCGTCCTCGCGGTCATCGGCACCGCGCTGCCCGCCGCGCTGCGCGCCTTCCTGCTCACCCTCGCCGTCGTCGACGACCTCTTCGCGATCCTGATCATCGCGGTCTTCTTCACCCAGGAGATCGACTTCCTCGCCCTGGGACTCTCGGTCCTCGGCCTCGTCGTCTTCTGGCTGCTGCACCGCAAGGGCGTCCGCGGCTGGTACGTCTACGTCCCGCTCGCCGTCGTCATCTGGGCGCTGATGCACGCCAGCGGCGTCCACGCCACGGTCGCCGGCGTCGCCATGGGCCTGATGCTGCGCTGCACCGTCCGCGACGGCGAGGAGCACTCCCCCGCCGAGCACGTCGAGCATCAGGTGCGTCCGTTCTCCGCGGGCCTCGCCGTACCGCTCTTCGCGCTCTTCGCGGCCGGTGTCTCGGTCTCCGGCGGCGCGGTCGCCGACGTCTTCACCCGGCCGGAGACGCTCGGCGTCGTCCTCGGGCTGGTGGTGGGCAAGACCATCGGTGTCTTCGGCGGCTCCTGGCTCGCCGCGCGCTTCACCAAGGCGGAGCTGAACGAGGAGCTGGCCTGGGCGGACGTCTTCGCCGTGGCCTCGCTCGCGGGGATCGGCTTCACCGTCTCGCTCCTCATCGGCGAGCTGGCCTTCCCCGCGGACCCGGTGCTGGCCGACGAGGTGAAGGCCGCGGTGCTCATCGGCTCGCTGCTGGCCGCGGTCCTGGCCTGCGTGCTGCTCAAGCTGCGCAACAACAAGTACAAGCGGCTCTGTGAGGAGGAGGATCGGGACGAGGACCAGGACGGCATCCCGGACGTCTACGAGTTGGACAAGCCCGACTACCACCTGCGGATGGCCGCCATCTACGAGGCCAGGGCGGCCGAACACCGTCGGCTGGCCGAAGTAGCCGCCGCCCAGGACACCGGCGAGGATGGTCCGGCATGATCTGAGAGGCTTGAGGACCGTAGCTCCGCGGGTGCGGAGCTCCGCAGAAGAGCAGAGGGAGATGGCGATGAGCGCAGCCGACGACAGCGGCAACCGCAGCCTCGGCCAGTTGGTGGCCACGGCGACCACCGAGCTGTCCGCGCTGGTCCACGACGAGATCGCACTGGCCAAGGCCGAGATCCGACAGGACGTCAAGCGGGGCGCGATCGGAAGTGGCGCCTTCATCGCGGCGGGTGTGCTGGTGCTCTTCTCGCTGCCGGTGCTCAGCTTCGCCCTGGCGTACGGCTTCCGCGCCTGGACCGGACTCGGTCTGGTCTGGTGCTTCCTCATCGTCGGCGGCCTGTACTGGCTGCTGGCGGCGGTGCTCGGGCTGCTGGCGATGGCGAAGTTGAAGAAGGTCAAGCCGCCCCAGAAGTCCATCGATTCCGCGAAGCAGACCGCGGCGGTGCTCTCGTACGTCAAGCCGCATCCGCGTGCCACCGTCGATGGCCACCGGGTGGACGTCGATGTGACACGCTCGACTGCATGACGGCTCCCGATTCCGCTGCCGCGCTCGTACGGTTGGACGGCCCCTGGACCCACCGGGACGTCGCGGCCAACGGTGCGCGCTTCCACATCGCCGAGCTGGGCGACGGTCCGCTGGTACTGCTGCTCCACGGTTTCCCCCAGTTCTGGTGGACCTGGCGGCACCAGCTGACCGCCCTCGCCGACGCCGGCTTCCGGGCGGTGGCGATGGACCTGCGCGGCGTGGGCGGCAGCGACCGTACGCCGCGCGGCTACGACCCGGCCAACCTCGCCCTCGACATCACCGGCGTCATCCGTTCGCTCGGCGAACCCGACGCCGCGCTCGTCGGCCACGACCTGGGCGGCTATCTGGCCTGGACGGCCGCGGTGATGCGGCCCAAGCTGGTGCGACGGCTCGTCGTCGCCTCCTCGCCGCACCCTCGGCGCTGGCGCTCGGCCATGGTCGCGGACGTCAAGCAGTCGGCGGCGAGCAGCCACATCTGGGGGTTCCAGCGGCCCTGGATCCCGGAGCGTCAGCTGGTCGCCGACGACGCGGCCCTGGTGGGGCGGCTGATCCGGGACTGGTCGGGGCCGCTGCTGCCCGACGACGAGACGGTGGACGTCTACCGTCGCGCCGTGTGCATCCCCTCCACGGCGCACTGTTCGATCGAGCCGTACCGCTGGATGGTGCGGTCGCTGGCCCGCCCGGACGGCTTCCAGTTCAACCGGCGTATGAAGCGGCCGGTGCGGGTGCCGACGCTGCATCTCCACGGTTCACTCGACCCGGTGATGCGCACCCGCAGCGCCGCTGGTTCGGGGGAGTATGTGGAGGCGCCCTACCGCTGGCGGCTCTTCGACGGCCTCGGCCACTTCCCCCATGAGGAGGATCCGGTGGCGTTCTCGACCGAGCTGATCGACTGGCTGCGGGACCCGGAACCCGACCGTTAGGCGACGCCCCGTCAACCACCAGGGAAACGCCCGTACGACCAACTGCCACTTGCCCGTCGCATAGGCCAATTGACGCCTCCACAGGCGATTACGGACCTTGAGGCACGGGCAGAGTCCCGGGTATGGGCTGGACGCACGACTACCGTGACGCACCGAGCGAGCGCGGCTCCGACGCCAATGCCAACACCACGCTGAGCGTGTCCGAGCGACGCGCTCCCGGACATCCGCAGGGCCCCCTCGCGCCGCAGGGCCCGGGTCCGCTGGGCGGCCATGCTTCCCGCATCGGCATCCCACGGATCATCCGCCGCCGGGCCCGCTGGGTCTCGGCGCGGCTGCGCCACCACCCGCGCAGCCGCTGACAGCGCTCGCGCTGCCAGCCGGCACCCTCCGCGAGACCGCTGACACCCCTCGCGCGGCCGCTGACACCATCCGCACGACCGCGACACCCTTCGTGCGGCCGGTCGAAGGTGCCCGGCGCCGCCTGATTCCGCCCGGGGCGGGGCCGGGGTCCGCCTGTCCGCGCTACAGGGCGCAGCCCTGGCTGTCGGCCTGACCGGTGGCGGTGCGCCCCTGCTCGACGTCCTCCCGGACCTCGTCGGCGGTCAGCGCGTACCCCGTGTCCGGGTCGTCGAGCGACTTGGCGAAGACGACGCCGTACACCCGTCCCTCGGGGGTCAGCAGCGGGCCGCCGGAGTTGCCCTGCCGCACCGTGGCGTAGAGCGAGTAGACATCGCGGCGGACACTGCCCCGGTGGTAGATGTCCGGACCGGTGGGCTGCATACGTCCGCGCACGCGCGCGGCGCGGACGTCGAAGGAGCCGTTCTCCGGGAAGCCGGCGACGATGGCGTCGTTGCCGCTGCGCGCGTCGCCCTCGGTGAACTTCAGCGCGGGAGCGCGCAGCGAGGGGACGTCGAGGACGGCGATGTCGCGCTCCCAGTCGTAGAGCACCACCCGGGCGTCGTACGTCCGGCCCTCGCCGCCGATCTGCACGGTCGGCTCGTCGACACCGCCGACGACATGCGCGTTGGTCATCACGCGGTGCGGCGCGAAGACGAAGCCGGTGCCCTCGAGGACCTTTCCGCAGCTCGGGGCGGAGCCGACGACCTTGACGATGCTCTGCTTGGCGGCCGTGGCGACGGGGCTCTCGGCCAGCGCCGGGTCGGGCGGCGGGACGGAGGTGATGGGCTCGTTGGCGAACGGGGAGAAGACCTGGGGGAACCCGTTCTGCGCGAGCGTGGCGGAGAAGTCGGCGAACCAGGTGTTGGCCTCCTCCGGGATCACCCGGGAGACGCCGAGCAGCACCCGCGAGTTGCGCACCTCCTTGCCGAGCGTCGGCAGCGAGGTGCCGGCCAGCGCGGAGCCGATCAGCCAGGCGACCAGCAGCATGGCGACGACGTTGACCAGCGCGCCGCCGGTGGCGTCCAGGGCGCGCGCCGGTGACCAGGTGATGTGCCGGCGCAGCTTGTTGCCCAGGTGTGTGGTGGCGGCCTGTCCGATCGAGGCGCAGACGATCACCAGCACCACCGCGGTGACCGCGGCGAAGGTGCCCGGCGTCGCCTCGTCGGTGGCGGCGTCCCAGATCACCGGCAGCAGATAGACGGCGATCAGGCCGCCGCCGAGGAAGCCGATGACGGACAGCACACCGACGACGAAGCCCTGGCGGTAGCCGACGATGGCGAACCACACGGCGGCGAGCAGCAGCAGGATGTCCAGCACGTTCACCGAAATTTGCCTCGCAATGATGTCGCCGGGACCGTGGGCCGGCCGGGGCTCCCGGGGCGGCCCTCCCACCGGCCCGCGCGGCGCCCCGGAGCGTCGGCGACGGGGCCGCCGGGCCGGTGGCGGCCGCTCATGTCGGGGTCCCCGGGAGAAGACGGCACGGGGACAAACCTCTCATGCCTGCCAGTCGAGCGAGACCTGTCGGTCCCGGTCCCAGGGGAGCTCCCAGCCCGCGTAGTGCAGCAGGCGGTCGATCACCCCGGCGGTGAAACCCCACACCAAGCCCGCTCCAACGGTGAAGGCGGGGCCCTGGTGCCCACTGGGGTGAAGCGCCATGGCCCGATTGTCCGGATTGGTGAGATCCGCCACCGGCACGGCGAAGACCCGCGCCGTCTCGGCCGGGTCCACCGGCGCGACCGGGCTGGGCTCGCGCCACCAGCCGAGCACGGGGGTCACGACGAAGCGGCTGACCGGGATGTACAGCCGGGGCAGCACCCCGAAGATCTGGACGCCGGTGGGGTCGAGGCCGGTCTCCTCCTCGGCCTCGCGCAGCGCCGCGCGCAGCGGGCCGATCCCGTCCGGGTCTCCGTCCTCCGGGTCGAGCGCGCCGCCGGGGAACGAGGCCTGCCCCGGGTGCGCGCGCAGCGACCCCGCGCGCTCCATGAGCAACAGCTCCGGCCCGCGCGGTCCCTCGCCGAAGAGCACGAGCACCGCGGACGGACGGCCGCCGCCCTGGGCGGGCGGCAGGAAGCGGCTGAGCTGGAGCGGCTCGATCGTCTCGGCGACCCGCGCGACGGGCTCCAGCCACTCGGGCAGGCCCTGGGCGCTGACGGCGACGCCGCCACCGTAGGTGCTCGTCATCCGGCGGCTCCCAGCGGCGCGGCGGCCTTGCCGGGGTAGTCGGCCGGGGGGCTGAGCCGCTGGCCGGGCTGGCCGCCCAGCTCGTACTTCAGCAGCTTTCTGGCCTTCTCGGGGTCGGTCTCGCCCTCTCCGTACGCCGGGCACAGCGGGGCGATGGGGCAGGCGCCGCAGGCGGGCTTGCGGGCGTGGCAGACGCGCCGGCCGTGAAAGATGATCCGGTGCGAGAGCATCGTCCACTCGCTCTTGGGGAAGAGCGCGCAGACCTCGGCCTCGACCTTGTCCGGGTCCTCCTGCGTGGTCCACTTCCAGCGCCGGACAAGTCGCCCGAAATGGGTATCAACGGTCACGCCGGGCACCCCGAACGCGTTACCCAACACCACATTGGCCGTCTTTCGCCCGACGCCGGGCAGCGTGACGAGGTCCTCCAACCGCCCCGGCACCTCGCCGCCGAACCGGTCCCGGAGGGCGGCCGAGAGCCCCAGCAACGACCTCGCCTTGGCCCGGAAGAACCCGGTCGGCCGAATCAGCCGCTCCAACGTCTCGGGATCCGCGGCCGCCATCTCCTCGGGGGTGGGATAGGCGGCGAAGAGGGCCGGAGTGGTCTGGTTGACGCGCAGGTCGGTGGTCTGGGCGGAGAGGACGGTGGCGACCAGCAACTGGAAGGGGTTCTGGAAGTCCAGCTCGGGGTGGGCGTACGGATACAGCTCGGCGAGCTCGCGGTTGATCCGGCGGGCGCGACGGACGAGCGCGACGCGAGACTCCGACTTGGCGGGCTTGGCAGGCTTGGCGGGCTTGGCGGGCTTCTCGCTCGTGGCGGACTTGGCAGCCGCGGGGACCTTCGCGCTCTTCGCCGCCCCCGGGGCCTTCGTGGGCTTCGCGGTCCTCGACGCTCCGGCCGGCGCGACGCCCTCGGCGGTCGGGGCGACATCCTGCGTGGCCGGCGCGGCCTCCGAGGCGGCGGCGCTGGGCCTTTTGCTCGACTTCACGGCTTTCGCGGCAGCACGGGGCGGGTGTTCGCCCACAGCGGAATTTCGAGGTGCGCTCACCCGTCCAGCCCCCTTGCCCTGTGCTCTCACCGGCCTATTGGACACCCGGCCAGCCTAAGCCCAGGCACTGACATCCGCCCCGGTCGCACGAAATCGGCCGCCCAATCGGACCCCTGCCGTACGGTCCCATGGACCGGTGCGTCAAACTTGTGATTGATCGCACTGTTTTACCGTCCGGCATCATGGGGACCAAGGTCCCCTGTGCGTGTCGACAAGGAGAGATCTCGTGGACGACGTTCTGCGGCGCGCCCCGCTTTTCGCGGCGCTCGATGACGAGCAGGCCGCTGAGCTGCGCGCCTCCATGGGAGAGGTCACCCTCGCCCGAGGCGACGCACTCTTCCACGAAGGGGACCCGGGCGACCGCCTGTATGTGGTCACCGAGGGCAAGGTGAAGCTCCACCGCACCTCTCCCGACGGCCGCGAGAACATGCTGGCCGTGCTCGGTCCCGGCGAGCTGATCGGCGAGCTGTCGCTCTTCGACCCCGGCCCGCGCACCGCCACCGCGACCGCCCTCACCGAGGTGAAGCTCCTCGGCCTCGGCCACGGCGACCTCCAGCCGTGGCTCAACGCGCGCCCCGAGGTGGCCAGCGCCCTGCTGCGCGCCGTCGCCCGGCGCCTGCGCAAGACCAACGACCAGATGTCCGACCTGGTCTTCTCCGACGTCCCGGGCCGTGTCGCGCGGGCGCTCCTCGACCTGTCGCGCCGCTTCGGCGTGCAGTCCGAGGAGGGCATCCACGTCGTACACGACCTGACCCAGGAAGAGCTCGCCCAGCTCGTCGGCGCCTCGCGCGAGACCGTGAACAAGGCCCTCGCCGACTTCGCGGGCCGCGGCTGGCTGCGCCTGGAGGCCCGCGCCGTGATCCTGCTGGACGTGGAGCGCCTGGCCAAGCGGTCCCGCTGACGCGGGTTCGCCACGGGCACACCGGTGCGGGGCCGTCCCGCACCCGCACGCCATAGGCACGAAGGGCCCCCGCCGGGCATCCGGCGGGGGCCCTTCGCCGTTGCCGTCGCCTGGCGGACCGATCCGCCGTACGACAGCCTGGCGGACCGATCCGCCGTACGGCGCGGGAGGATCCCGTAGCGCGTCGCCGCGCGCCGGCACCCGGTGGGCGCGACCACCGCGGGCGGCGACCACCGGGCGTGCTCCGGCCCGACCGGCCGTGGCCGAGCCCCGCGCCCCCGTACGCCTCAGATCAGCCCATGCTCCCGCAGATACTCCAGCTGCGCCCGGACCGACAGCTCCGCCGCGGGCCACAGGGAGCGGTCCACGTCCGCGTAGACGTGCGCGACGACCTCCTCCGCCGTGCGGTAGCCGTCCTCGACGGCCGTCTCGACCTGGGCGAGGCGGTTGGCGCGGTGGGCGAGGTAGTACTCGACCGCGCCCTTGGCGTCGTTGAGGACGGGGCCGTGGCCGGGGAGCACCGTGCTCACGCCATCGTCGACGGTCAGGGAGCGGAGGCGGCGCAGGGAGTCGAGGTAGTCCCCGAGGCGGCCGTCGGGGTGGGCCACCATGGTGGTGCCGCGGCCGAGGACCGTGTCGCCGGTCAGCACGGCGGCGTCGGCGGGGAGGTGGAAGGAGAGCGAGTCGGCGGTGTGGCCGGGGGTGGGGACCACGCGCAGTTCGAGGCCGCCGGTGGTGATGACGTCCCCCGCCGCGAGGCCCTCGTCGCCGAGTCGCAGGGCGGGGTCGAGGGCGCGCACCCGGGTCCCGGTGAGCTCCGCGAAGCGCCCGGCGCCCTCCGCGTGGTCGGCGTGTCCATGGGTGAGCAGGGTGAGGCCGACGCGCTTGCCGGCCCGCTCGGCGGTGTCGACGACCGCCTGGAGGTGGCCCTCGTCCAGCGGTCCCGGGTCGATGACGACGGCGAGGTCGGAGTCGGGCTCGGCGATGATCCAGGTGTTGGTGCCGTCCAGGGTCATCGCGGACGGGTTGGGCGCCAACACGCACACCGCGCGGGCGGTCGCCGGACCGCTGATCGCGCCGCCGCGCGGCTGTCCCGGCAGGGAGGCTGCGTAGGTCATGAGGTGGCTCCGCCCGTGGGTCCCGTGGGGACGTGCTTGGTGAACTCGTCGTGGCCCGGCCAGCTCAGCACGATCTCCTCGCCGACCAGGCTCGCCCGCGCGAGCACCGGTGTCAGGTCGAGCCGCTCGGCGGCCGCCAGCGCCTCGGCCGCCGTGCCGTACGGCGCCACCTGGCGCAGCGTCGCGATGGTGGGCGGCATCATCAGCAGCTCGCCCTTGTCGTAACCGTCGGCGGCGTCCTGGGGGCGGATCCAGACCGTACGGTCCGCCTCGGTCGAGGCGTTGCGCGTGCGCTGGCCCTCGGGCAGCACGGCCACGAAGAACCAGGTGTCGTAGCGGCGCGCCTCGAACTCCGGGGTGATCCATCGGGCCCAGCCGCGCAGCAGGTCCGAACGCAGCACCAGGCCGCGGCGGCTGAGGAAGTCGGTGAAGGACAGCTCGCGGTCGACCAGCGCCGCGCGGTCCGCCTCCCAGTCGTCCCCGGAGGTGTCCGCGACGACCGTGTCCGCCGTGGGCCCGGCGAGCAGCACGCCGGCCTCCTCGAAGGTCTCCCGCACCGCGGCGCACACGATCGCCTGCGCCGCCGCCCCGTCTCCCGCCAGCCCCAACCGCTCGGCCCAGACGTCTCGCGCGGGCCCGGCCCAGGCCACCGGTCGGTCGTCGCGCGGGTCCACCGCGCCGCCCGGATACGCGTACGCGCCTCCGGCGAAGGCCATGGAGGCGCGTCTGCGCAGCATGTGCACGGCGGGGCCGTCGGCACCGTCCCGCAGTAGCAGCACGGTGGCGGCACGGCGTGGGGCGACCGGGGTGAGTTCGCCGGCGGCGAGCGCCCGGATGCGATCCGGCCACTCGGCCGGGTACCACTGGCCGTTGGCGGCGGGCGGCGTGGGAGGCGTGGGCGACGCCGGTGACACGGACGACGACGCGGACGGGCCAGGCGACATGGACGGCATGGCCGGATGGTATGCGCTCGCGGGCGGATGTTCGAGAGGCGCCGCCCTGACCAGCCGGTTCTTCTCCCCCTGTGGCCCGCCGGGTGTCCACGGACGTGCCGTTGCGGTCGCGGTCGCCGAACGGGCCGGACAAGCGAAGGTGCCGCCAGGAGAGCGCCCGGGGCCGATCCCGGGCCGACTCCTGGCGGCACCCGCTCTGACGGTCGAAACGGTGAGCGCCCTCGCGTGAGCACGTATGGCCGGGGGCCGCATCGCCCCGCGCGGCAAGCAATCGCGGCCTGCGCGGCGAACACGCGCAGGCCGTGGTCCACGGTCCACGGTCCACGGTCCGCATGGTGAACGCGCCCCGCGCGGTGCGCGGTTTCGGCGCGCGGTGACCAGACCCGGCCCGCGCGGCGACTCCGACCCGCGCCGTGAACCCACGTCGTGCGGTCGGACCGAGCCTCTCAGCCGGCTCGGTCCACCCGTCGCCTACGACCGTTTCCGGCCGCCCGGCCCGTACAGACAGATCGCCCGTACAGACGATCGCCCGTTCGGAGAGCTCGTTCGTTCGGAGAGCTCGTCCGTTCGGAAAGCTCGTCCGTTCGGAAAGCTCGTCCGTTCAGACAGCTCAGTCCGCGATCTCGACCTGGATCTCGACCTCGACCGGCGCGTCCAGCGGCAGCGCCGCCGCGCCCACGGCGCTACGCGCGTGCACGCCCTTGGCGCCCAGGACCTCGCCCAGCAGCTCGCTGGCGCCGTTGATGACGCCCGGCTGGCCGGTGAAGTCCGGAGCCGAGGCGACGAAGCCGACGACCTTGACCACGCGGACGACCTTGTCGAGGTCGCCGATCACCGACTTCACGGCGGCCAGGGCGTTCAGCGCGCAGATCCGCGCCAGGTCCTTGGCCTCTTCCGGCGTCACCTCCGCGCCGACCTTGCCGGTCACGCCCAGCTTGCCCTCGACCATCGGGAGCTGGCCCGAGGTGTAGACGTACGAGCCCGTACGGACCGCCGGGACGTACGACGCGATGGGCGCCGCGACGCCCGGCAGCCGCAGGCCGAGCTCCGCGAGCTTCTCCTCGACCGCGCTCACGCCTGCTTCTCCCGCTTCAGGTAGGCCACCAGCTGCTCGGGGTTGTTCGGGCCCGGCACGACCTGGACGAGCTCCCAGCCGTCCTCGCCCCAGGTGTCCAGAATCTGCTTGGTCGCATGCACGAGCAGCGGCACGGTCGCGTATTCCCACTTGGTCATGGTGCTGACTGTAATGCCTCTCTCGCGGGGGCTCGTGCGTACTCCGTACGGCGACTGGTTAGGCTCCCGAATGTGAGCAGGCTCCATGTCGTCAGTGGCAAGGGCGGAACCGGCAAGACCACGGTCGCCGCCGCACTCGCGTTGGCCCTCGCGGCCGAGGGCAAGCGGACACTGTTGGTCGAGGTAGAAGGCCGGCAGGGTATCGCGCAGCTCTTCGAGACGGAGGCGTTGCCTTATGAGGAGCGCAAGATCGCGGTTGCGCAGGGCGGCGGCGAGGTGCACGCCCTGGCCATCGACCCCGAGTACGCGCTGCTCGACTACCTCCACATGTTCTACAAGCTCGGCAGTGCCGGGCGGGCGCTGAAGAAGCTCGGCGCCATCGACTTCGCGACGACCGTCGCGCCCGGGCTGCGCGATGTGCTGCTGACCGGCAAGGCCTGCGAGGCGGTGCGCCGCAAGGGCAAGGACGGCCGGTTCGTCTACGACCACATCGTCATGGACGCGCCGCCGACCGGCCGGATCACCCGCTTCCTGAACGTCAACGACGAGATGGCGGGGCTGGCGCGCACCGGCCCGATATACAACCAGGCGCAGGCGGTCATGCGGGTGCTCAAGTCCCCCGAGACCGCGGTGCACTTCGTGACGCTGCTGGAGGAGATGCCGGTCCAGGAGACCGCGGACGGCGTCGCCGAGCTCCGCGCGGAGGGCCTGCCGACGGGCGGGGTCATCATCAACATGGTCCGTCCGGCGATCCTGGACCAGGCGGCCGTGCAGGCCGCCGCCAACGGCCAGCGCACGGCCGTGGCCAAGGCCCTGTCGGAGGCCGGGTTGGGCGGCGCGCGCCGCGGCGGACTGGCGGAGCGGCTGGTCGACCCGCTGCTGGAGCAGGCGCGCGAGCATGCGGAGCGGGTGGCGCTGGAGCACGCGCAACGCGCCGAGTTGGGGCGACTGGGGCTGCCGACCCACGAGTTGGAGCTGCTGAGCGACGGGATCGACCTGGCCGGGCTCTACCGGCTGGCGGCGGACCTCCGCAAGCAATGGACGGCATGAGCGGCGGGCACCGGACCGGGCCGCGCGAGGGAAGGTGGGCATGACCATGGACGCGGCACCGCGGCTCGACACCGACGCGCTGCTGGACGACCCGCGGACCCGCATCGTGGTGTGCTGCGGCTCGGGCGGCGTCGGCAAGACCACGACCGCGGCGGCGCTGGGCGTACGGGCCGCCGAGCGCGGCCGCAGGGTGGTCGTCCTCACCATCGACCCGGCCCGCCGACTGGCCCAGTCGATGGGCATCGGCTCGCTCGACAACATCCCGCGTCGGGTGGAGGGCATCGACACCTCGGCCGGCGGCGAACTGCACGCGATGATGCTCGACATGAAGCGGACCTTCGACGAGTTCGTCGAGGCCCACGCCGACGTCGAGCGTGCCGCCGCGATCCTCGCGAACCCCTTCTACCAGTCGCTGTCGGCCGGCTTCGCGGGCACGCAGGAGTACATGGCCATGGAGAAGCTGGGCCAGCTGCGGGCGCGCGACGAGTGGGACCTGATCATCGTCGACACACCGCCCAGCCGCTCGGCGCTGGACTTCCTGGACGCGCCGAAGCGTCTCGGCTCGTTCCTGGACGGCAAGCTGATCAAGGTGCTGCTGGCCCCGGCCAAGGTGGGCGGCCGGGCCGGGCTGAAGGTGCTCAACGTCGGCATGTCGATGATGACGGGGGCACTGAGCAAGCTGCTGGGCGGGCAACTGCTCAAGGACGTACAGACCTTCGCCTCCGCCATGGACACCATGTTCGGCGGCTTCCGCACCCGCGCGGACGCCACCTACCGGCTGCTCCAGGCACCCGGCACGGCGTTTCTGGTGGTGGCCGCCCCGGAGCGGGACGCGCTGCGCGAGGCCGCGTACTTCGTCGAGCGACTGGCGGCGGACCGGATGCCGCTGGCGGGCCTGGTGCTCAACCGGGTGCACGGCAGCGGCGCGGCGGAGCTGTCGGCCGAACGCGCGTTGGCCGCCGCGGAGATGCTGGCGGACCGGACATCCATGGCCAACGTTCTGACGGTCAGTGATGATTCTGTAGAAAATCTTGGCGACGCCCGCATTGTCGATCGCGCTTCCGGGAAGGTTGACGAGCGAAGCGCACCGGATACGGACTCCGGCGCGGACCCGGTCGCCACTGCCGTCGCCGACGACCACTCCCCCACGTCGGCGGAGCAGCTTGCCGCGGGGTTGCTGAGGCTGCACGCGGAGCGCATGCAGGTGCTCGCGCGTGAGCAGCGCACGCGCGATCGTTTCGCCGCGTTGCACTCCGAGGTTCCGGTGGCCGAGGTCGCCGCGCTCCCCGGCGATGTGCACGACCTGGCGGGGCTGCGTGCGGTGGGCGAGCGGCTGGCGGTCCAGACGGGAGAGAGCCGAGCCGCCGGTTAGGGCACGCGGCCGGCGGCTCCGGCCATGGGCCTCCGTAGACCGAGGTCCGGGCCTGGGGTGCGGGCGGTCCGGGGCTGGGGTGCGGGCCTGAGCGGCCGCCGGCGAGCGCGGCAGCACCTGGTGGGGCGCCCACGACGGGGCGTACAAGCGGCGGTCGAGGCCGCGTATATCCCGCGTCGCCGCACACCCCGCGTCGCCGCATGTCGCGCCGTGCCGCGCATCCCGCACGGCCGCATGTCGCGCCGTGGCGCACGCGCTGGGCCACCTGTCCCACGCGCCGGGCCCGGCGGGCCTCGGCCACATGCCTCAAGCGATCGCCGCGCGGGGACCCCTCCGAGGCTGACCGGCCCACAGCGTTCTCAGCGAGGCCGCAGCGGTCTCCGCAAGGGCGGATCGCGCCGCGGTGCATCCGGCCCAGCGAATCAGACCGGGTGTTTCACGCCGAACGGAGCAAGCCGACGGCTCATCCCGCCGCGGCGTAGCTGCCGTACTCCTCGTCGTCGCCGACGGGCAGCAGGCCCGCTCCGCGCTCGTACTCCGTGCGGGCGGTCTCCAGGAGCCGCCGCCACGAGGTGACGGTCGGCCGGCGGCGCAGCAGCGCCCGCCGCTCGCGCTCGGTCATCCCGCCCCAGACGCCGAACTCCACGCGGTTGTCCAAGGCGTCGGCCAGGCACTCGGTGCGCACCGGGCATCCCGTGCAGACCGCCTTCGCCCTGTTCTGTGCCGCGCCCTGGACGAATAGTTCATCCGGATCGGTAGTGCGGCAGGCTGCCTGCGCACTCCAGTCGGTTACCCAGCCCATGCTGGCGCCGTCCTCTCCCGAATCGAGGCTCCCCCACGGCGACAAACGGCATATGCACCGTCGCCAGTTGAGGACGTTACGGAAGGCAAGCAGGGTGCAACACCCCCTGCGGGCCCAATCTTGAATGGCCCGAACGGACTATGCGTACGCGGCAGATCACCCAACGGAGTGAGCTGACGACATAACAGAGCAATCCCGCATAACGGGGCAGATCACCCAGGACATATGGCGCGGGGAGCGACACACCTCGACAACTCGGGCATGTCTCATCACTCACACGAGTGATTAATGGAGGAGCGCTGAACCGCACATCTGTGGCTGGCGTGAAACAGAGTAGGCGAACCGGTAGGCCCCTGTCCGGCGATTCGCCACGTAGGCTGCCCCCTATGGGTAAGAAGCGCTCGGGCGGGGGCCTCTCCACCACTCAGCAGGCGGCCAAGTTCCTCGGGGTCAGCATGCTCGCCGGCACGGTGATGGCCGGCCTCGCACTGCCCGCGGTCGGGGCGCTAGGCCTGGCCGCCAAGGGGACGGTCGAGGAGTTCGACGAGATTCCGGCCAACCTCAAGACACCGCCGCTCAGTCAGCGGACCACCATCCTCGACGCCGACGGCGGCGAGATCGCGAAGGTCTACTCCCGCGACCGCACCGTCGTGGAGCTCAAGGACATCTCCCCCCACATGCGCAAGGCGATCGTGGCGATCGAGGACGCCCGGTTCTACGAGCACGGGGCGATCGACCTCAAGGGCGTGCTGCGCGCGCTCAACAAGAACGCCCAGGACGGAGGCGTCTCCGAGGGCGCCTCCACCCTCACCCAGCAGTATGTGAAGAACGTCTTCGTGGAGGAGGCCGGCGACGACCCCGAGAAGGTCGCGGAGGCCACCCAGCAGACGGTCGGGCGCAAGATCAGGGAGCTGAAGTACGCCATCCAGGTCGAGAAGGAGCTCGGCAAGGAGCGGATCCTCCAGAACTACCTGAACATCACCTTCTTCGGACAGCAGGCCTACGGCGTCGAAGCCGCCTCACAGCGCTACTTCAGCAAGCACGCCAAGGACCTCACCCTGGAGGAGTCGGCGCTGCTGGCCGGCCTCGTGCAGTCGCCGAGCCGCTTCGACCCGGTGAACGACCCGCGCGAGGCCACCCTCCGCCGCAACACCGTGCTGCAGCGCATGGCCGAGGTGAGGCACATCACCCAGGCGCAGGCGGACGCGTCCAAGAAGAAGCCGCTCGGCCTCAACGTGAGCCGGCCCAAGAACGGCTGCATCACCGCCGTCGACGGCGCGGGCTTCTTCTGCGACTACGTCCGCAAGGTCTTCCTCACCGACCCGGCCTTCGGCAAGACGCCGGAGGAGCGGGCCCAGCGCTGGCACCGCGGCGGTCTGACGATCCGCACCACCCTCGACCCGCGGGCCCAGAAGTCGGTGCAGAAGGCCGTGAAGAACGGCGTCAACGCGAGCGACGAGGTGGCCACCGCCGTCACCCTGGTGGAGCCGGGCACCGGCAAGATCGTGGGCATGGGCCAGTCCAGGCCGTACGGCTTCGGCGAGAACCAGACGCAGATCAACCTCTCGGTCGACCAGCGGATGGGCGGCGGCGCGGGCTACCAGCCGGGCTCGACGTTCAAGCCCATCGTGGCGGCGGCCGCGCTGGAGCGGGGCACCAAGCCGAGCCAGTCCTACCCGTCGCCGTACAAGATGCCGTATCCGAGCCCGGTGCAGACCTGCGACGGCAGCTGGAGCGACACCGCCTCCGTGGAGAACGAGAACCCCTCGGAGGTCGGCCCGTACGGGATGAGGGAGGCGACCGCGAAGTCGGTCAACACCTACTTCGTCCAGCTGATCAGCGACATCGGCGTCTGTCCGGTGACCACCCTCGCCGACAAGATGGGCGTCAAGCGGGCCGACGGCAAGAAGATCGACCAGGTGCCGTCCATCACGCTCGGCACCCAGGAGATGTCCCCGCTGACCATGGCCAACGCCTACGCGACCTTCGCCAACCGGGGCGTGTACTGCACCCCGGTGGCCATCGAGTCGATCACCACCGCGGACGGCAAGTCGTTCAAGGTCCCGCAGACCTCCTGCAAGCGGGCCATGTCGGAGAAGACCGCCGACACCGTCAACACGCTGCTGCGGGGCGTCGTCGAGGACGGCACGGGCAAGGAGGCCGGCCTCAGCGGGCGCGCCAGCGCCGGCAAGACCGGCACCACGGACTTCCGCTACGCCGCCTGGTTCGTGGGCTACACCCCGAACCTGGCCGGCGCGGTGTGGGTCGGCGACCCCAAGCACCAGCGCAAGATGGTCAACATCACCATCGGCGGCCGCACCTGGGGCAAGGTCTTCGGCGGCCAGGTGCCCGGGCCGATCTGGCGCGAGGCGATGTCCGGCGCCCTGGCGGGCAAGCCCGCGCCGGGTTTCGTCACCGTGCCCGTCGACGACCCGCACAAGGACCGGCCGGACCGGGGTGACGAGGACAACAAGCCGGGCCGCGGGGGCAACGGCGGCCGGGGCGACAAGCCATGGCCGGACCTCACCATCCCGCCGGACCTGATCGGCGGCGAGGACGGCGGCATCGATGACATCGGGGGTATCGGTGACATCGGGGGCTGGAACGGCGGCTGGAACCCGGGCGTCGGCAGGGGCCGGCGCTGACCACCGGCCGGCCGACCATCAGGGCCGGCACGACGGCATAAGAGGGCGACGGGGCCCGGACAGTGGATGTCCGGGCCCCGTCGCCCGTTGCGTACGGCCTGCCTCCGGCGGCGCCCCCTCGCCGGCGCCGGCGCCCCGCGGTCGACAGCCGGCGCCCCGCTCCCATCGACCGCCAGTCGCCAGTCGCCAGTCGCCAGTCGCCGGTCGCCGGTCGCCGGTCGCCGGTCGATGGGAGAACCACCCGTCCGGCGGGTTTGCGGCACGGTGCGGCCGGAACGCGGTCGGAAGGGGTGGGACGACGTTCGAAAGGGTCAGCCGGCGAGGTGCCGCTTCACCGCGGCCGCCACCCGGCCGCCGTCGGCGCGGCCGGCGATCTTGGGATTCACGATCTTCATCACGGCGCCCATCGCGCGCGGGCCCTCGGCACCGCCCTCGGCCGCCTCCTTGACCGCGGCGGCGACCAGCGCGTCCAGCTCCTCGTCGGTCAGCGGCTTCGGCAGGTACTCCGCCAGCACCTCGCCCTCGGCCCGCTCCCGCTCGGCCTGCTCCGCGCGGCCGCCCTGCTCGAAGGCCTCGGCGGCCTCACGGCGCTTCTTGGCCTCCCGCGCGACGATCTTCTCCACCTCCGCGTCGGAGAGTTCGCGGGCGGTCGTGCCCGCCACCTCCTCCTTGGTGATCGCGGTGATGGTGAGCCGAAGCGTGGAGGAGCGCAGTTCGTCGCGCGCCTTGATCGCCGCGGTGAGGTCGGCCTGCAGCCTGTCCTTGAGCGTGGTGGTCATGGACTGAGTCTGCCAGCACCGGTCGGGAATCACCCGAAGATTTCGTCGCCGTCGCAGGTCTGGGACCATGGGGACCATGCGCGCTCGTTACGGAGTACCCCTGGGAATCACCGCAGTCGGCGCGGCCGGCCTCGCCTACGCCGTCGGCTTCGAAGTCCGCTCCTTCCGGCTCCGACGGGTGTCCGTGCCCGTGCTGCCGCGCGGGATGCGACCGCTGCGCGTCCTCCAGGTCTCCGACATCCACATGGTCAGCGGACAGCGGAAGAAGCAGCGCTGGCTCCAGTCGCTCGCCGGCCTCCGCCCCGACTTCGTCATCAACACCGGAGACAACCTCTCCGACACCGAGGGCGTCCCGGAGACGCTGGACGCCCTGGGCCCGCTGATGGAGTTCCCCGGGGCGTACGTCTTCGGCTCGAACGACTACTACGGCCCGAAGCTGCGCAACCCCGCCCGCTATCTGATGGAGAAGGCCAGCGGCCGGCACGGACTCAACGGCAACCCGCCGGTGGTCGGCGCCATCCACAACCCGTGGGAGGACCTGCGCGACGCCTTCGACGCCGCGGGCTGGGTGGGCCTCACCAACACCCGCGGCCGGCTGAAGCTGGACGGCGGCCTGGAGATCGCTCTGACCGGCCTGGACGACCCGCACATCAAGCGAGACCGCTACAACGCGGTGGCGGGCGGCCCGGAGACCGACGCGGACCTGTCGCTGGCCGTGGTCCACGCCCCGTACCTGCGCGTGCTGGACGCCTTCACCGCCGACCGCTACCCGCTGATCCTCGCCGGGCACACCCACGGCGGGCAGGTGTGCATCCCCTTCTACGGAGCACTGGTCACCAACTGCGACATCGACACGGGCCGGGTCAAGGGCCTGTCCACGCACACCGCGGGCGGCCACACCTCCTTCCTCCACGTCTCCGCCGGCTGCGGCACCAACCGCTACACCCCGGTCCGCTTCGCCTGCCCGCCCGAGGCCACCCTGCTCACGCTGACCCCCCGGGACTGAGCTCGGGGCCGACCTCGGAAGCGATCCGAGAGCGACGGGGGAGCGACCTGCGGGCCCGGCCTCGAAACCGGATTTCGTCTCTGGCGCGACGTGGGCTAAAGTAGAGCTCGTTGCTTCGGGGTGTAGCGCAGCTTGGCAGCGCGCTTCGTTCGGGACGAAGAGGTCGTGGGTTCAAATCCCGCCACCCCGACTGGCACGAGAGGCCCGGTCCATTGGACCGGGCCTCTCGCTTATGTCCGGCGTCCCCGCCATGCTCTCCGGGGAACGTGCTCGGATGGTCTCGGCACCCGTTCGACGGCGCCCGTGATCGCGTCACCGTCACGCCGGGAAGGCGATTCGATAAAGCCGTTGCCGGAATCAACTTCTGCCACCTACAGACGCCGGCGGATTCTCGGGCCGCTTACCAGTCCCTGAGCGGCGGCAGGCAGTATTGCGCGCATGTCGACTCTCCGCTCAAACATCGTCTCCTGGGTCAGCCGCAAGTACTTTTCGAGATTGCAGAGGAACGGCCTCGACCTGTCCAAGATGTCTTTTCTGCCGGAATCCACGCTCATGCCGCTGCGGCGCGACGGCGTGGATCCGGTGCCGGCGCTGGCCACACGGCGCACCCAGGAGCCGATCAGCAAGCTTTCGCTGCCGTTCGGGATGAATGGCTGGCTCGTCACGGGACACACCGAATGCAAGGCGGTCCTCGGAAAGGCGAACGCCTTCAGCACCGATTTCACCAACATTGCGGGGAATGCCGGAATTTCTGCTCAGCAGAATCCCGGCGGGCTGGGTTTCAGTGATCCACCGACACATACGAGATTGCGGCGCCTCCTGACACCGGAGTTCACGATGCGCCGACTGAACCGATTGACTCCGCGCATTCACTCCCTCGTGGAGGAACGACTCGACGAGATGGCCGCGGCCGACGGGCCGGTCGACCTGGTGGAGGCGTTCGCGTTCCCGATCCCCTCGCTCGTCATATGCGAACTGCTGGGCGTGCCGTACGAGGACCGCGACGAGTTCCAGAAGCTGAGCACCGCGCGGTTCGACCTATTCGGCGGAGCAAATGCCCCATTCGGCGTCATATCCGACTCTTTGTCGTATCTGCGCGACATCGTGAAGAAGCAGCGCGAGAACCCGGGCGACGGACTGCTGGGCATGATCGTTCGCGAGCACGGCGACGACATCGAGGACGAGGAGCTCACCGGTCTCGCCGACGGAGTGCTGACCGGCGGCCTGGAGACGACGGCGAGCATGCTGGCGCTGGGCACCCTCGTGCTGCTCCAGCACCCGGAGCACTTCGCGGCGCTGCGCGACCGCGACGACGTGGTCGACCCCTTCATCGAGGAGCTGCTGCGCTATCTGACGGTGGTCCAGGTGGCCTTCCCGCGCTTCGCCAAGGAGGACATGGAGATCGCCGGCACGAAGATCGCTCGCGGCGACTTCATGCTGTGCTCGCTGAGCGGATCCAACCGCGACGCGGCACTGGGCGAGGACATGGAGCGCTTCGACCCGCACCGCGAGGCCGGCGCGTCCCACCTGGCCTTCGGATACGGCATCCACCGCTGCATCGGCGCCGAGCTGGCCCGGATGGAGCTGCGGGCCGCGCTCCCCGCACTGGTGCGACGCTTCCCCGACATGCGGCTGGCGGTCGCGCCGGAGGAGCTGTCGTTCCGCAAGCTCTCGATCGTCTACGGCGTGGACGCGCTGCCGCTGCGGCTGCACGGGTAGCGGGCGGAGCCCGTGCGTGCCAGGGCAGGACTCCACGCCCCGGGCGGGCCCTGCCGGTCACAACCGGACCCATGCCCGTCACGGCGGCACTCGCGCCCCTCACGGCCGGACCCGAGCGCGTCGGTGAGCGGGTGGAACTCGGCGAGGTGGAGGAAACCGCCGAGCGCCACGAGACGGGCGGTCGTCTCGGCCCAGCGGTCGATGTCGGGCAGCCGGCAGGGCGCCCCGACGCCGGTGTAGACGATGTCGTACGAGGAGTCGGGCACCGCCTCGACCGCGTCGTAGACGTCGGCGGGTGAGGTCGGGGAAGTCGCTGGCCAGATGCCCGGGAACGCGCTGGTCCCCCAGGGCTCGGTCGGTCTCGTGCCAGTCCTCCGCCGGGTCGTCCGCCGTGTCGTCCCGCGGCGTGGATCGGCGCATGCGCCGGAGGTTATCCACAGGTGCGCGGCGACGTCAGCGAGTTGTCTGCGCGGCGGCGCAGAATGGGGGGCATGGCTGAGAGCACAGGATCCATGCCGGAGTCCATGCCGGACTGGGAGAAGCGCTTCCGAGCGCCGCGAGTGGGGCTGCCGGACTGGGCGGAGGACGCCCCCGACCGCTCGCTTTTCGTATCGAACGCGACGGGCACGTACGAGCTGTACGCCTGGGATCGGACCACCGGTGTCCAACGCCAGGCGACGGACCGGCCCAACGGGACGACGGGCGGGGTGCTGTCGCCGGACGGCGAGTGGATCTGGTGGTTCTCCGACACCGACGGCGACGAGTTCGGGATATGGCGGCGCCAGCCGTTCTCCGGGTGGGACTCCCGGCGTCCCGAGGGTGAAGAGGACGAGCCCGCGACGCCGTTGGCGCCGTCGTATCCGGCCGGGCTCGCGCTCGGCCGGGACGGCACGGCGGTCGTCGGCCGCTCGACCGACGAGGACGGCTCCACCCTCCACGTCGTGGAGCCGGACGGCGCCTCGCGGGAGATCTACCGCCACCGGGAGTCGGCCGGGGTCGGCGATCTCTCCTACGACGGCGAGCTGATCGCGATAGAGCACACCGAGCACGGCGACGCGATGCACTCGGCGATCCGGGTGGTGCGGCGCGACGGCACCACCGTCGCCGAGTTGGACGACACCAAGGGCGGCGCGGTGGAGCTCGGGCTCTCGGTGATGGGCTTCGCGCCGGTCGCCGGGGACACGCGGCTGTTGGTCGGGCACCAGCGCCGCGGCCGCTGGGAGCCGGTGATCTGGGACCCGCTGACGGGCGAGGAGACGGCGCTCGCCATCGAGCTGCCGGGTGACGTCGGCGTCGACTGGTACCCGGACGGTTCGGCGCTGCTGGTGGAGCACGGCTACCAGGCGCGCAGCGAGCTGTGGCGGTACGACCTGGGCTCCGGCGAGCTGACCGCGGTGGAGACCCCGGCCGGGACCATATCCGGCGCCTCGGCCCGGCCGGACGGCACGGTCGAGTACCTGTGGTCCTCGGCCGCCCATCCGCCCCAGGTGCGCTCCACGAGCGGGCGAATCGTGCTGGAGCCGCCCGCCGAGGGCGCCGCGGGTGCCGTGGTCGCCGAGAGCGGCACAGGGCGTGCGGACGCGGCCTTCTGGCTCAGAGCCCCGGAGTCGGTGCCGGTCACGGACGCCTGGGTGGAGGGGCCCGGCGGCCGGGTGCACGCACTGGTGCAGCGGCCCGAGGGCGAGGGCCCCTTCCCGACCGTGTTCGACATCCACGGCGGGCCGACGTGGCACGACAGCGACGCCTTCGCCGCCGGTCCGGCCGCCTGGGTGGACCACGGCTTCGCGGTGGTGCGGGTCAACTACCGCGGCTCCACCGGGTACGGACGGGAGTGGACGGACGCTCTCAAGCACCGCATCGGGCTCATAGAGCTGGAGGACATCGCGGCGGTCCGGGAGTGGGCCGTGGCCTCGGGGCTGGCCGACCCCCGCCGGCTGGTCCTGGCCGGCGGCTCCTGGGGCGGCTACCTCACACTGCTGGGCCTCGGTACGCAGCCGGAGGCGTGGGCGGTGGGCCTGGCGGCGGTGCCGGTCGCCGACTACGTCACCGCCTACCACGACGAGATGGAGGCCCTGAAAGCGCTGGACCGCACCCTCTTCGGCGGCACGCCGGAGGAGGTCCCGGAGCGGTTCGAGGCGTCTTCCCCCCTGACCTACGTGGACCAGGTGCGGGCGCCCGTCTACATCTCGGCCGGCGTCAACGACCCGCGCTGCCCGATACGCCAGATCGAGAACTACGTGACCCGGCTGGAGCGGCGGGGCGCCCCCCACGAGGTGTACCGCTACGACGCCGGCCACGGCTCGCTCGTCGTCGAGGAGCGGATCAAGCAGCTCCGGCTGGAGATCGAGTTCGCCCAGCGTCACCTGAGCCGCCTGAGCTGACGCCCCCGGACGACACCGTCCGGACCGACGGTTGGGGGCGGGCGTGCCCGATTCGAGGCGGCGCCGCCCGCCCCCGACCGCCGGGACCAAGCGCGGGCCCGCCCCGCACGCTCCCGGGACGCCGCCTCCGGGGTCGGCAGGGCGCTTGAGAGACGCCAGGCGGGCCCCGGGGACACCGGGGGCACTCCCGGGAGGTCAGGGGCGGCGCCCGCGCCTTCCCTGGGGCGCGGGATAGGAAGGCGGTGGAGCGGCAGGGCTGAGCCGTCCGGCCCCGAAGCGGGCGCTTTGGCCGACGCCTTGGCCGGCGCCTTGGCCGGCGCCTTGGCGGCCGCCTACGACGGGGCACCCCGCCTCGCGCGGACACGACTCGCGCGGACACGGCTGGCGCGGACACGGCTCGGAGACTGCCGGGCATGACCCGCGGAATCGGGAGCGGCCCCGCTCGGGATCGTGCGGCTCGTGGGCACCGGATCGGCACCGGGCGGCGCCGGTTTCACTCGGAAGTGGTCGCCTTCGCACCCGAGGCCGCCGACGCCTTCCCAGAGGCGGCCGGTTCCGGCTTCGCGCTGGAGGCCGCCGCATCGGCCCCAGAGGCCACCGGTTCCGGTTCCGCTCCGGAGACCGATCCCGAGCCGGAGGCGGCCGGTTTCCTGGGGCCCGGGGCGGCGGGGGTGGCGTCGTCACTGCCGTCGTCGGGTGAGCCCGCCGTGGTCGGGGCGGGGGTGGCGGCGTCGGCGGGGACGATGCCCAGGGCGAGGTCTCGCGCGGCCTCGACGTCGCGGCGGAAGAGGCGGAACCACATGAAGAGCACAAAGCCCACGAAGACGAACCACTCACCGGTGTAGCCGAGGTTCTGGAACGCCTTGAGGTCCAGGCCGGTGCCTTCGGCAGCGGCCGGGGGCACCGGGCGCAGGGCGCCGGTGGTCTTGGAGGAGGTGACCCATGCGTCGTACACGTCATACGGCACCACGTTGATCAGCGAGGCCGCGCTGATCATGCCGAGCTGACCTTCGGGCAGTCCGCCTTCGGCGCGTACACCGTCGGTGCCGCGGTTCTCCGATGCCTGGAGCGCACCGGTGACCGTCACCTCGCCGGAGGGCGGCGCGGGCACCTTGGCGGTGGCCGCCTTGTCGTCGGCGTCGCCGGGAAGCCAGCCGCGCACGACGGGGAGCGCCTTCTCCCGGCCTCCGCCCTCGGCGGCGTCCGTGCGCAACAGCGTCAGCACGTAGAAGCCGGTGCGGTCGTCGAGCCGGCGGTCGGGGACGAGCAGCTGGTGTTCGGCGTCGTAGCGCCCGGTGACGGTCGCCAGCCGGCCGGAGGTCTCCTTGGTGACCGGCAGCAGCTTCCGCAGCGGTGCGGCCTCGGCCTCCTGGGCGTCGGACGCGCGCTTCTGCTGGTTCTTGTGGGAGTCGACGCGCGCCTCGAAGCGGCTCAGCTGCCAGCTGCCCAGCACCACGCAGACCACGATCGACAGCACGGTGAAGACGTTGAGTGCCCACCACCGAGGCGTCAGCAGAAACCGATACACACCACCACGGTACGGGCCCCGCGCGGGGTTCCCTGCGCCGGGGGCGCGGGAGTCGGGCGGTAAAGGCGCCGAAGGCAAGGGCGCCGGGCTCGGCCGGTTAGCCCTCCAGCATCCCGGTGCGGTACACGGTGCCGGCGCAGGCGCTGGTCAGCGTGGTGCTCGCGGCGGCCGGGTCGCCCGCGTCCGGGGTGTAGCTGAGCTGCACGCTCGCCTCGGGCTGTTCGCTACCGGCCCCTCCCGTCTCGCCGCCGCCGTCGGTGCCGCCGCCGGTCTCCTCGCCGCCGGTGGGCTCCTGCGGCGTGGGCTGGTCCTCGGGGGCGGCGCCCGTCGGGGAGTCGGTGGGCTCAGGGGTCGGCGAGGCGCCGGTGGTCTGGCAACCGGAGGTACCACCGCCGGCGGCCGGGACCCAGGCGAACTTCACCTGGTAGGCCGCGCCCGGCTGAAGGATCAGCTTCCCGGGCTCGGTGGACGGGTCGGGGAGCTGGCTCGCCGCGTCGCCCGCGGTGTGGTCCAGGACCGCGATCCTGGTGGCGTCCGCCGCGCCCTGCGCGGTGGCGCTGACCGTGCCGCCGGCGTCGACGGCACAGGGGACGGCGGAGATGTTCACGACACGGAAGGAGCCGTAGACGCGGCCCTCCGCGTCGGCCGCGCCGGCCGAGGCGGTGCCGTTGCCGAGCTGGGCCCGAGTACAGGTGGGCGAGGTGGCGTTCAGCGTTCCCGTCGGGATGGGCACCGGGGCGCCGGACTCCTCCTTGTCCTCGGGCTTCTTCGTCGGGTCGTGCTTCTCCTTGTCCTTCTTCTTCTCTTTGTCGCCTTCGTCCGGACGGTGGCTGGCGGGCATGCCGGTCTCTCCGCCGTCGCTGCCCTCGCCGTGCGCTCCGCCCTGCACCCCGGGGGTGCGGTGGCTGGAGGCGGTGTCGGCGGAACGGTCGTCAGAGGTGGTGACGGTGGCGGCCACATGCACCACGGCGGGCATCGCGGCCCCGCCGAGCACTACCGCGGCCGCCGCTCCGACCAAAGCCTGTCGACGGCGGGTGCGGCGGGCGGGGACGGCGCGATACAGGTGCTCCAGGGCGTCAGGGCGGGGTTCGAGGTCGCCCACGGCCCCATGCAGCAGCTGCCTCAGCGCGTTCTCGTCCAGCAGCGACTGATGGCCGCCGGCGTCGTCACCGCCGTCTGCGTCGCCGTCACGGCCGGCGTCACTGCCGAGGTCGGCGTGACTGCCGAGATCGGCGCCACTGGCGGGGTCGGCGGCGCTGGCACGGTCGGCGTCACTGCCACCATCGGCGTCACGTGCGCGGTCGGCGTCACTGCCGCGGTCGGCGTCGCCCGCCGGGGCGCGCTCCGGTCCTGCGAACGGCTCGGCCGGCTTCGCGGTCGGCTCGGCGGCGGGGCGCCCGGAGCTCCGCTCCTCGGCCGCGTCGGCCCCGAGCGACCGGCCCAGGTCCGTGCCCCGGCCGTCGCCCTGGCCCTGGCCCTGGCCCGTGCCCTCGCTCCGGTCCCGGCCCTGCTCCCGGTCCTGTTCCAGGTCCGGGTCGTGCTGGTGTCGCCGGTCGCGGTCGCCCGCGTCCGGCCGCTTGGTCCTGTCGTTCATGCTGGAGCCTCCATGGCGACGCGGAGCGCCGCGATGCCGCGCGAGCCGTACGCCTTGACCGAGCCGAGAGATATGCCGAGCGTCTCGGCGACCTGGGCCTCGGTCATATCGGCGAAGTAACGCAGCACCAGGACCTCGCGCTGGCGGCGCTGCAGTCCTCTCATCGCCTTGATCAGTTGGTCGCGCTCCAACTGCTCGTACGCGCCTTCTTCGGCACTGGCCATGTCGGGCATCGGCTTGCTGAGCAGCTTGAGCCCGAGGATGCGCCGGCGCAGGGCGGAGCGGGAGAGATTGACGACCGTCTGCCGCAGATAGGCAAGGGTCTTCTCCGGGTCACGGACCCGGTTGCGCGCGGAGTGCACGCGGATGAACGCCTCCTGTACGACGTCCTCACAGGAGGCGGTGTCATCGAGGAGCAGCGCGGCGAGACCGAGCAGCGACCGGTAGTGGGCGCGGTAGGTCTCGGTGAGGTGGTCGACTGTGGTGCCCACTGCCATCGCGCCGTCAGTCTCCCCGCGACCCGTCGGAGCCTGCGCAGGGCGGGCGGTCGGCCATGGAGCGATCACCGGCATGCCACCTGGCGTGCGGGGACGCGAAGGACGCAGCGTCGAGCCGCGCCCCGGGGCCGTTGCGATGCCGAGTACCTCTGCCACGCACGTTGGACACGCTTCTCCCCGCCAGGGTTGTATGCGCACGGAGCCGCGTTTGACGATGCATCAAATGCCCCCACGCGCACCATCTCTTCCCCAAATGCCCCAATTTTTACCGCGCCCGAGCGGGGCGGCCAGAAAGACGCTCCCCGCGCCGCTGCCGGTTGCAGCGAGGCGGGGAGCGCATCGTCAAACAGATCGTCTGCGCAGTTCAAGTGGTCCAGGCCATTGTATTGGTCACAGAATCTTCACAGGCTCCCGGTCGTCACGCGACCGCGTTCCTCGACTCCGGATCCTCGACTCCGGATCCTCGACTCTGACTCGTCCGTTCGATTCCTCGGTTCCGTTCCACGGTTCCGATTCCTCGACTCGGCCGACCACCGAACCGCGGCGGGTCAGACGGTGAGCTCCGCCGCCACGACCTCCGCGATCTGCGCGGTGTTGAGCGCCGCGCCCTTGCGCAGATTGTCGCCGCACACGAAGAGCTCCAACGCACAGGGGTCGTCCAGCGAGCGCCGCACCCGCCCCACCCAGGTGGGGTCGGTGCCCACGACGTCCGCCGGGGTCGGGAACTCGCCCTCGGCCGGGTTGTCGCAGAGCACCACGCCCGGCGCGCCGGCCAGGATCTCGTGCGCGGCGGCGACCGTGACCTCGTTCTCGAACCGCGCGTGCACGGCCAGTGAATGCGTCGTGATCACGGGCACCCGGACACAGGTCGCGCTGACCCGGAGCTGGGGCAGGCCCAGGATCTTCCGCGACTCGTTGCGCACCTTGAGCTCCTCGGAGGACCAGCCGTCCTCCTTGAGCGAGCCCGCGAACGGCACCACGTTCAGCGCCATCGGGGCGGGGAAGGGGCCCAGGTCGCCGATGGCCCGTCGGACGTCTCCGGGCTGGGTGCCCAGCTCCGCGCCGGCGACCTTCGTCAGCTGCTCGCGCAGCGTGTCGACGCCCGCCTTCCCGGCGCCGGAGACCGCCTGGTACGAGGAGACGATCAGCTCGCTCAGCCCGAACTCGGCATGCAGCGCGCCGATCGCGACGATCATCGACAGCGTGGTGCAGTTGGGGTTGGCGATGATGCCGCGCGGCCGGACCCGCGCCGCGTGCGCGTTGACCTCCGGCACCACCAGCGGAACGTCCGGGTCCATCCGGAAGGCCCCGGAGTTGTCGACCACGACCGCGCCCTTGCTGGCCGCGATCGGCGCCCACTGCGCCGAGACCTCGTCCGGCACGTCGAACATCGCGACATGGACGCCGTCGAACGCCTCTTCGGTCAGCGCGAGGACCTCGACCTCCTCGCCCCGCACGGTCAGCCTGCGGCCGGCCGAGCGCGGGGAGGCGATCAGCCGGATCTCACCCCAGACGTCGGCCCGCTCGGAGAGCAGGCCGAGCATGACGGTGCCGACCGCGCCGGTCGCGCCGACCACCGCGAGGGTCGGCCGACCGGCGCGGTCGGCGGCCGTGGTCATCGCCCGGTCCCTCCGTAGACGACCGCCTCGTCGTTCTCACTGTCCAGGCCGAAGGCGGTGTGCACGGCGCGCACCGCCTCCTTGACCTCGTCGGCCCGGGTCACGACCGAGATGCGGATCTCGGAGGTCGAGATCAGCTCGATGTTCACGCCGACGTTCGAAAGCGCCTCGAAGAAGGTGGCGGTGACGCCGGGGTTGGTCCGCATGCCGGCGCCGACCAGCGAGATCTTCGCGATCTGGTCGTCGTAGCGGAGCGAGTCGAAGCCGATGGCCGGCTGCGCCCGGGTCAGGGCCTCCATCGCCTTGTGACCGTCGGTCTTCGGCAGGGTGAAGGAGATGTCGGTGAGACCGGTCGACGCGGCGGAGACGTTCTGCACCACCATGTCGATGTTGATCTCGGCGTTGGAGATCGCCCGGAAGATCGCCGCGGCCTCGCCCGGCTTGTCCGGCACACCGACGACCGTGATCTTGGCCTCGGACGTGTCGTGCGCGACCCCGGAGATGATCGCCTGCTCCATACCCTCTGCTCCTTCTCCAGGCTCTGGCCTGTTGCGCACCCACGTCCCCCAGTGACCGGAGAATGAGGACCGGACGTGGATCGGGATGTTGTAACGGCGGGCGTACTCGACACAGCGCAGGTGCAGCACCTTCGAGCCGCTCGCGGCGAGTTCGAGCATGTCCTCGAACGCGATCTCGTCGATCTTGCGGGCCTTCTTCACCACGCGCGGATCGGCCGTGAACACGCCGTCCACATCGGTGTAGATCTCGCACACCGCGGCGTCGAGAGCGGCCGCCAGGGCCACCGCCGTGGTGTCCGAGCCGCCCCGGCCCAGCGTGGTGATGTCCTTGCTGACCTGCGAGACGCCCTGGAAACCGGCCACGATCGCGACCGCGCCCTGCTCGAGCGCGTCCCGAATGCGGCCCGGCGTGACGTCGATGATCCGCGCCTTGTTGTGAACGGCGTCCGTGATGACTCCGGCCTGGCTACCGGTGAACGACAGCGCCTCGTGCCCGAGGTTTTTGATCGCCATCGCCAGCAGAGCCATGGAGATTCGCTCTCCGGCGGTCAGCAGCATGTCGAACTCACGTCCGGCAGGGATCGGAGATACCTGCTCGGCGAGTTCGATCAGCTCGTCCGTCGTGTCGCCCATCGCGGAAACCACGACGACCACCTGGTGGCCGTTCTTCTTGGCTTCGACGATTCGCTTGGCGACGCGCTTGATGCCTTCGGCATCGGCAACGGATGAGCCTCCGTACTTCTGCACGACAAGGCCCACGTGCGCTCCTCGCAAACTGTTAGTAAAGCGGTCGACTCAGTTTAACGAGCGACCAGGATCCGCCTTCCTGATATCACATAGCGAGACGATTTGCTCACCACATGATCGACGGGGCGCACCCGGCACGCCCCGCACCCGCTCAGCAACGACCCTGCCCGCTGCTCGACCGGGCACACGGAAACGTAATTCAGGTCACAGCGGCCTGGCGCGACGTGGTTCAGGTGACAGCGACCTGGCGCGTGAACGCGCCGATCGGTGCTCGCACGCGCCGATCGGCGCTCGCACGCCCCGCGACGGAGAGCGAGCGCCCCGACCGCTGTCACCCCCGCGCGGACCGCATGCCCAGCGGCCCCGCGATCTCCGCGGCCATGACCCGCCCGGCCTCCTCCTCCAGCGCCTCGTCACCGTCCGGCTCGCTGTCGGTGTCCAGTCCGTCGAGCTCGTCCAACGGGCTGTCCAGCCGCACATGGGCGACCAGGGACTGGAGCGCGCGCAGCGCGGCCGAGGCGGTGGGGCCCCAGTTGGACAGGTAGGAGAACTGCCACCACCACAGCGCCTCGGTGACCCGGCCGCCGCGGTAGTGGGCCATACCGTGCCGCAGGTCGGTGATGATGTCGGCCAGGTCGTCGGAGATGCGGCAGGCGACGGGCGCCTTACGCGGCACGTAGGGGTCGAAGACCTCGGAGTAGACGTCGACGGGGTCGAGCAGGGCGGCGAAGTTCTCCCGCAGCTCGTCGACGTCGGGCTCCGGGCCCACGTCGGGCTCGTACCGCTCGTCGGGGACGATGTCCTCGTGCGCGCCCAGCCGCCCGCCGGCCAGGAGCAGTTGGGAGATCTCCAACAGCAGGAAGGGGACAGCGCTGTCCGGCTCGTCGCCCTTCGCGACCTCGGTGACCGCGACGATGAAGCTCTCGATCTGGTCGGCGATCTGAACCGCGAAGTCGTCGGGGTTCTGGTGAGTGTCGTGCAGGGTTGCGTCAGACATCGAGAAGTCTTCTCCCTTCGAAGGCCCGACCAAGGGTCACCTCGTCCGCGTACTCCAGGTCGCCGCCGACCGGCAGGCCGCTGGCCAGGCGGGTGACCTTCAAGCCCATGGGCTTGATCATGCGCGCGAGGTACGTGGCGGTGGCCTCCCCCTCCAGATTGGGGTCCGTGGCCAGGATCAGCTCGGTGACGGTGCCGTCCGCCAGCCGGCCGAGCAGCTCCCTGATCCGCAGGTCGTCCGGGCCCACGCCCTCGATGGGGCTGATCGCCCCGCCGAGCACGTGGTACCGGCCGCGGAACTCCCGGGTGCGCTCGATGGCGACGACGTCCTTCGGCTCCTCCACCACACAGATGACGGCCGGGTCGCGGCGCGGGTCGAGACAGACCCGGCACTGCTCGGCCTCGGCGACGTTGCCGCACACGACGCAGAACCGGACCTTCGCCTTCACCTCGGTGAGCGCGTGCGCCAGCCGGCGGACGTCGGCGGGGTCGGCCTGCAGGATGTGGAAGGCGATCCGCTGCGCGCTCTTGGGACCGACGCCGGGCAGCCTGCCCAGCTCGTCGATGAGGTCCTGGACCACGCCTTCGTACACGGAACGCTCTCCTTAGTGGGACGTCTGGGCGACTGTCGGGCGCCGGGGTGACGCCCGTGGGAAGCCCGCGGAACGTCCGGGGGACGCCGACCTTACGGGCTCTCGTACGGCTTGCTCACGGCTGCCGTACGCGGCTCACGACCGGCTCCCGGCCGCTCCCCGGCCGCCGCGGCTGCCCTGGGGCTCAGAACGGCAGGCCGGGCATGCCGCCGAGGCCCTGGGCGAGCGGGCCGAGCTTCGTCTGCTGGAGTTCGTGGGCCGCCTGGTTGGCGTCCCGAACGGCGGCGACGATCAGATCCGCGAGGGTCTCGGTGTCCTCCGGGTCCACCGCCTTCGGGTCGATGACCAGGTCGCGGAGCTCACCGGCGCCGGTCACGGTCGCCTTCACCAGGCCGCCGCCGGCCGAACCCTCGACCGGGGTCTCCGCCAGCTCCTGCTGAGCGGCGGCGAGGTCCTGCTGCATCTTCTGAGCCTGCTGAAGCAGCTGCTGCATGTTGGGCTGGCCACCGGGGATCACGAGTGCGCTCCTGGCTGTCGAGGGAGGCTCTGCTGCCGTCCGTCCGTGTTCTTCATTCCGATAGCCCGAGCCTACGTGCTGAGGGGACACCGCGCGCTACCCCGGTGGTGGGAGGAGTTCCGCTCTTTCTCGTCCCCGTCTCCGAGGTGGTCTCGTCTTCTCCGCGGGCTTGCCTCGGGCGCTGGCTCGTCTCCGACGCGGTCCACGGCGTGCCGGCTCCACGCCACCCCTCCGCGCCAGCGTCGATCAGCGACGGGTTCCGCAGCAGCGGATTCGGCGGCGGCGAGCGGACGTCGGCGGCGCGGCGCCCGTGGCCGAGCCGGGCGCCGGGGGGGGGCCGCCCCGACCGTGCTACTCGTTGGCGATCTCCTCGACCACCGTCGCGCCGAGCTCGCGGACGATCAGCTCGTGGCCGCTGAGCGCGGACTCGTCGAGGTCCGGGTCGTCCTCCTCCGGGATGTCGTCCTCGGGCGCGACCGGCGGGGGCTCCGGCTCGCGGTAGGCCGGCGAGGCGGCGGGACCGGCAGAACCGCCGGGACCGCCGAGACCGGCCGCCGCGGACGGCGCGGGTCGTCCGGAGGCGGGGCCGGAGGCGGCGGGAGCGGACGGGCCGCTCGGCGCCTGGGGAGCCGGGGCGGGCGCCGGAGGGGCGGCCTGCGGCCGGGGCGCGGCCGGAGCGCCGAAGCCGCCGCCCGCACCGCCGAAGCCGCCGCCGGGGGCCGCGCCGGGGCCGGCGAAGCCGCCCGCCCCGCCGAAGCCGCCCGCGCCGCCGGAGCCACCGGCCGGCTGGCCGGCGCCGCCCGAGGGGTCGACGATCGCCTCGACCCGCCACTGCACGCCGTACTGCTCGCTGAGCGCCTGTCGCAGCACGTCCTCGCTGCCGCCGTTGACGAAGCTGTCGCGGGCGCCGGAGTTGGAGAAGCCGACCTGGAGCGTGGTGCCGTCGAAGCCGGAGACGTGCGCGTTCTGGCTGAGCAGGATCCAGGTGAAGCGGCGGCGGTTCTTCACCGCCTCCAGGATGTCGGGCCACATCTGCCGCACCTGCATGGCGCCCTGGGCGGCCGCGGCAGAGGGGGCGGTGGCCTGGGCCGGGGCCTGGGCGGGGGCCTGCGGCGACACGGGAGCGGCGGGGCCGCCGGGGGCGGGCGCGGCGGGGGCCGGCTGTCCCGGCGCGGCCGCCGTGGGCCAGCCACCGGGCCGCCGGGGCTCGGCGGCGGCCGACCCGGCCCCCTGGCCGGGCGCGGCGGCCGCGGGCCACGCGCCGGGGCGCGCCCCGGCAGGCTGGGCCGGCGGGGCGGACGGGGCCGGAGCGCCGGGCGCCGGGGCGGAGGCGGCCGGCGCACTGGGCACCGGGGCGGGCGTGGCGGGCTGCTCGACGGGCGGCTGCGGAGCCGCGTGCGGAGCCTCGGGGGCGGCGGGCTGGACCGCGGCGGCCGGGGGGGCCGCCGCGGGGGCCGTCACAGGGGTGGGCGCCGGGGCGCCGGGGCCGGCGGCCATGGCGGCGCGGGCGGCGGCGGGACCCGAGGGTCCGGTGAGCGGCGCGTGGGCGTCCGGCCCCGGCACGTACCCCATGGGCGGGCCGGCGGCGGCGCCTCCGCCGCCCAGACCGGCGACGGCGGCGCCGCGCTCCAGCCGCTCCAGGCGGGCCTGCACCGACCGCTCGTCGTCGAAGGCCGCGGGCAGCAGCACCCGGGCACAGATCAGTTCCAGCTGGAGCCGCGGCGAGGTGGCGCCGCGCATCTCGGTGAGGCCCTCGTTGACCAGGTCGGCCGCGCGGCTGAGCTCCGAGCCGCCGAAGACGGACGCCTGGGCCTGCATCCGCTCGACGACGTCGGCCGGGGCGTCGATCAGCCCCTTCTCGGCGGCGTCCGGGACGGCGGCCAGGATCACCAGGTCGCGCAGCCGCTCCAGCAGGTCCGCGACGAAGCGCCGGGGGTCGTTGCCGCCCTCGATGACGCGGTCCACGACCTCGAACGCCGCCGCGCCGTCGCCCGCCGCGAAGGCGTCCACGACGGCGTCGAGCAGCGAGCCGTCCGTGTAGCCGAGCAGGGACGTCGCCATGGCGTACGTCACACCGTCCTCGGCGGCGCCGGCCAGCAGCTGGTCCATCACGGACATGGAGTCACGCACCGACCCGGCGCCGGCCCGCACGACCAACGGCAGCACGCCGTCCTCGACCGGGATGGCCTCGCGCTCGCAGACCGCGCCGAGGTACTCGCGCAGCGTGCCGGGCGGCACCAGCCGGAACGGGTAGTGGTGCGTGCGCGACCGGATGGTGCCGATGACCTTCTCCGGCTCGGTGGTCGCGAAGATGAACTTGAGGTGCTCCGGCGGCTCCTCGACCACCTTCAGCAGGGCGTTGAAGCCCGCCGAGGTGACCATGTGCGCCTCGTCGATGATGTAGATCTTGTACCGACTGGAGGCCGGTCCGAAGAACGCCTTCTCGCGCAGCTCACGGGCGTCGTCCACGCCACCGTGGGACGCCGCGTCGATCTCGATCACATCGATCGAGCCCGGCCCGTTCCGCGCCAGGTCACGACAGGACTGGCACTCCCCGCACGGCGTCGGCGTCGGCCCCTGCTCGCAGTTGAGACAGCGGGCCAGGATGCGGGCGCTGGTCGTCTTGCCACAGCCGCGCGGCCCGCTGAACAGGTACGCGTGATTGACCCGGTTGTTCCGCAGCGCCTGCTGCAGCGGGGTGGTGACATGCTCCTGCCCGATGACCTCGGCGAAGGTCTCCGGGCGGTAGCGGCGGTAAAGCGCGAGAGACGACACGCATACGACGATATCGGGGCCCACCGACAAGTGGCTCCCGTCACAGCGAACCCGCCAGCCACGACCCGCCGCCCGCCCCGCGGGAAACCCGCTCCCCCAACGCAAGCGCCCCTCACGCACCCGCCAGAGCCCACCTACCCTTGCTGCCTTCCGGCCCTGGGGGAGTTCAGTGAGATAGCGCCACGTGAGGGGCTGCCCCCCACCCTAGCGGATCGGAGCCGTGAGGAACGAGTTCGCGAGCACTGCTTCTGGTCTTGTATTGTTTGCGGCGGAGGATTCGCCTAGAGGCCTAGGGCGCACGCTTGGAAAGCGTGTTGGGGGCAACCCCTCACGAGTTCGAATCTCGTATCCTCCGCCAGCTCAGAGGGCTGGACCGCTCCGGCGGTCCAGCCCTCTGGCGTTTCTCCGCCGTAGTTTCCGCCTCGGCCTCCGCCTCGGCTCCGGGCGCGCCTCCGGCGCGGACCCCCGGGCTCCCATACCATGATCGCGCCCGCCGCGACACCGGAGACCAGCGGGAGGCACCGCCCCTACGGTGTGACGCGTGTCACACGGTCGCCCGTCTGTCTCGTACGCCCGCGTCCGCCGGGCTCCCACGTTCAGCAGGCGCAGGAGATGCCCGAGCGCGGGGCGGTCAGGTCGTCGACCGGGCGCTGGTCGGTGCCCTGGGCCGTCTCGTGCGGGAAGCCCTCGCGCACCCAGTACTCGAAGCCGCCGATCATCTCCTTGACCCGGTAGCCGAGCCGGGCGAAGGTGAGGGCGGCGCGGGTGGCGCCGTTGCAGCCGGGTCCCCAGCAGTAGGTCACCACGGTCGCCGAGGGGTCGATCAGCTCGGCGGCGCGTTCGGCGATCTCCGCGGTGGGGAGGTGCACGGCGCCGGGGATGTGTCCCTGCGCCCAGGCGGCGTCGCTGCGGGAGTCGACCACGACCACCCCGGGGACGCCGGCGAGGAGGTCGGCGCGCACATCGGAGACGTCGGTCTCGAAGGCCAGCCGGGCGGCGTAGTGGGCGGCGGCCTCGGCGGGCGCGGCGGCGGGGACCTTCAGAACGGCGCTGACGATCCCGGTGGCGGACAGGGCAGAAGGGGCGGCTGGGGCGGAAGGGGCGGCTGCGACGGACCGCGCGGCCTCGGCGGACGGGGCGGGGACGGCGGACCGCGCGGCCTCGGCGGACGGGGCGGAAGGGGCGGCTGGGGCGGACGGGGTGGCCTCGGGGGACGGGGCGGCGGCGGGCATCTGCGTGCTCCTTGCGTGTCGTGCGGGGTGGGAACGGCGGCGATGGTGGTGGTCCGCGCCGGCCGGGTGCTCCCCCGCTCGGCGATGACTCCATCCTCCGGGCCCCGCTCCCGCCTCACGAGTGGCGTGAACGCCGCCCTTCGTCAAGATCCCGCCAGTCGGATCCCCGGTCCGGGCGGCCCCGCCGGGCCGGGCACCCGGGTGAACGCCCTCCGGTAGGCGGTCGGCGTCGTCCGCATCTGCCGGGTGAAGTGGTGGCGGTATGTGGCCGTGCTGTCGAAGCCGACGGCGGTGGCGATCTCGTCGATCGACCCCTCGCCCGACTCCAGCAGCGGCAGGCTCGCCGCCACCCGCTGCGAGATGACCCAGCGCATCGGGCTGACCCCGTTCCGGCGGGCGAAGTGCCGCAGGTAGGAGCGCTCCGACATGCTGGCGGCGCGGGCCAGGGCGGGCACCGAGAGCGGGGTGTGCAGCCGGCGCAGCGCCCAGGCCATGCTCCGCGCCACGCCGTCGTCCTCCTCGCCGATCGGGCGCACCGCCGCCTCGATGAACTGCGCCTGTCCGCCCTCGCGGTGGGGCGGCACCACGAAGCGACGGGCCACGGTGTTGGCGACGGCGGCGCCGTGGTCGGCGCGGACCAGATAGAGGCACAGGTCGATGCCGGCGGCGCTGCCGGCGCTGGTGAGCACGTCGCCGTTGTCGACGTAGAGCACGTCCGGGTCGACCTCGATGTCCGGATGGCGCTCGGCGAGGGTGCGGGCGTACAGCCAGTGGGTGGTGGCCCGGCGACCGTCCAGCAGCCCGGTCGCGGCGAGCGCGAAGGTGCCCGAGCAGATCGACACCAGCCGGGCCCCGCGGGCGTGCGCCCGCAGCAGCGCGTCCACCAGGGCAGGGGAGACCGCGCCGCCCGCGCGGGGCACGCCCGGCACGATCACCGTGTCGGCGGCCGCCAGCGCGTCCAGACCGTGCTCGGCGCGGAGCGAGAACCCGCCGATCGCGCGCAGGTCGCGGCCGGGCTCCTCCGCGCAGACCCGCAGCTCGTACCAGGGCAGTTCCCCGAGCTCGGGCCGGGCGAGCCCGAATACCTCCACCACCACACCGAGTTCGAACGGCGCCATTCCGTCGAAGGCCAGCACCGCCACCACGTGCGACTTCGCCATGGCCGGATCTTAATGAGAGGGAGGGTTCCGTCGGGCGCCGGGCGCATGACCGACGGCTGCCCGGTGATACGAGCAATGAGGTGAGTGTCATGCCCAGAGGTTCCAGCCCCAAGCGCGAGCGACAGTACGAGCACATCAAGGAGAGCGCGGAGGACCGGGGCGAGAGTGAGAAGCGGGCCAAGGAGATCGCCGCCCGCACGGTGAACAAGGAGCGGGCCCGGGCGGGCGAATCCAAGACCGCCAGCCCGCTTTCCCTTGAGGACATGTCCTCCGGGAAGCGCGGCGGCCAGCGCTCCGGCAGGGGCGCGCAGGGTCCGACGTACGACCAGCTGTACGCCGAGGCCCAGCGGCGCAACGTCGAGGGCCGCTCGCACATGAACAAGGAACAGCTCAAGCGGGCCCTCGGCAAATGACCCAGCGCAGGGGGAGGGACGAGACGGACGACGAGCGCGCCGACCGCATGTGGGGCGACCTCCTCCAGGAGGTCCGGGTGGCCCAGACCGGCGTCCAGGTGCTGTTCGCCTTCCTCCTCGCCGTCGTCTTCACCCCGCGCTACGAGCAGCTGAGCCAGACCGACCAGACGATCTACATCGTCACCGTGGTGCTGGGCGCGGCGACGACCGGGGCGCTGATCGGCCCGGTCTCCTTCCACCGCCTCGTCTCCGGCCGCCGCATCAAGCCGGAGACGGTGCGGTGGGCGCACCGGCTGACCAACATCGGGCTGGTGCTGCTGCTGGGCACGATGGTCTCGGCGCTGCTCCTGGTGCTGCGGGTGGCCGCCCACAACGCCTTCGTGCCGTGGATCGTCGGCCTGGTCTTTCTCTGGTACGTGCTGTGCTGGTACGTGCTGCCGCTGTGGGCCCGGTACCGCCACCGGGCGAACTGAGCCAGGGGGCGGACCGGGCCACGGGCAGACTGTGCCCGGGGGAACCGAGCCACGGGCGGACTGTGCCCGGGGGAACCGAGCCACGGGCGGACTGAGCCCGGAGGAACCGAGCCACGGGCGGACCGGGCCGCCCCCGCGGGTCGCGTCGCCACCGTGGTGCTGGGCGCGGCGACGACCGGGGCGTCCCAGGCGTGGCGCCGGGACCGCTCGTCCTCGGCCGGGGTGGGGCCGGTCAGCGGGCGGCGGGGGTCTCCGCGCGGTCGGCGGCGACCGCGTCTCCCGCTGCCGTGACCACGCCCGGTCGGCGGCCGGACCGCAGTCCGAAGGCGCCGACGACGGCGGCGAGCAGCGCGGTGACCACCGGGACGACGAGGCCGGCGTGGTAGCCGTCGAGCAGCGTCGCGGGGCTGTTCCCGTCGGTGGCCGCGACGTCGACCGCGGTGACGGTGGAGAGGCCGAGCGCGGCACCGAACTGGAAGGAGGTGTAGAGCAGACCGCCGGCCAGGCCCTGTTCCTCCGCCCGGACGCCCTCCGTGGCGACGATGGTCAGCGGGCCGTACGCCAGCGCGAAGCCGAGGCTGAGGAGGACCAGGCTCGGCAGCATCATCGGATACGTCCAGTCGGCGCCGACCGGCAGGAACAACCCGTACGCGAGCGCCGCCAGCAGCAGCCCGCCGAAGATCACCCGGGCGTTGCCGAACCGGTCGACCAGCTTGGGGGTGAGGGTGGGCGACAGGACCGAGTCGAGGCCGATGACGACCATCGCGAGGCTCGTCTGGAGCGTGGACCAGCCGCGCAGCTCCTGGAGGTAGAGCACCACGAGGAACTGGAAGCCGAAGAAGCCGGCGGCGAAGAGCAGTCCCACGACGTTGGCGCGGACCAGCGGGCCGCCGCGGAGGAGGCCGAGGCGGACCAGCGGGGCGGCGGCGCGGCGCTCGACGGCGACGAAGGCGGCGAAGAGGGCCAGCCCGGCGGCGAGGGTGCCGATGGTCTGGCCGAGGCTCGCGTGGGCGGCGCGCTCGACGCCCAGGACCAGCAGCACGATGGCCGCGGTGACGCTCACCGCGCCCGCCAGATCGACGCGCTGCCCGGTCCGGTCCGGCCGGGGCGAGGCGGGCACCAGCGTCAGCGCGCCGACCAGGATGACCGCGGAGAGGGCGACGGGGGCGAAGAACACCCAGCGCCAGTCGACCGCGGTGAGCAGCCCGCCGACGACCAGGCCGACGGAGAAGCCGCCGGCCGCGGTCCCGGAGTAGATCAGCAACGCCTTGTTGCGCTGCGGCCCCTCCGCGAAGCTCGTGGTGATGATGGACAGGCCGGCCGGCGTCATGAAGGCGGCCGCCACCCCGGTGACGAACCGCGCGGTGATCAGCATCCAGCCCTCGGTGGCGAATCCGCCCAGGCCGGAGAAGAGCAGGAAGACCGTCAGCCAGAAGACGAACATCCGACGGCGCCCGAAGAGGTCGGCCGCGCGGCCGCCCAGCAGCATGAAGCCGCCGTAGCCGAGGACGTAGGCGCTCATCACCCACTGGAGTTCGCCGGTGGACATGCCGAGCTCGGCGCGGATCGACGGCAGGGCCACGTTGAGCATGGCCACGTCGATGCCCTCCAGGAAGATCGCCCCGCACAGGACGAACAGCACGCCCCAATTTCTCGCGCTCATCTGCATTTCCGTGATTCCTCTGGTCGGTCGAGACGGTGATGGCGGGGGAAGTTCTCCGCCCGACCACCATCGATCGGCCGAGGAGGGGGAACAACGGCGAAGATCGCAATGTTGGTTCAGTCAGGCTTACCGATCCGCGGGACCGAAGGGGCGGCCATGGAGCGCGACGAACTGGAGTGCTTCCTGATCCTCGCCGAGGAGCTGCACTTCGGGCGCACCGCGGACCGCATGCGGCTGTCCCGGGCCCGGGTGAGCCAGCTGGTGCGGCGGCTCGAACGTCGCGTCGGCGCCCCGCTGTTCGCCCGCACCAGCCGCCGGGTCGCCCTCACCGCCCTCGGGCGGCAGCTCCGCGAGGACCTCGCCCCGCACCATCGCGCGATCGACGCGGCCGTCGCCAGGGCCGCCGCCACCGCGCGCGGCGTCAGCGGGGTGCTGCACGTCGGCTTCTCCAGTCCGCTGGCCGGGGAGGTCGTGATGAAGGCGGCCGAGGCGCTGCGCGCCGGCCACCCCGGGCTCGACGTCGAGATCTGCGAGGTGCCGCTGGCGGACCCCTACGGGCCGTTGCGCAAGGGCGACTTCGACATCCAGCTCATCGAGCTGCCCGTGCGGGAGCCGGACCTGGGCGAGGGTCCCGCGCTGCTCACCGAGGAGCGGGTGCTGGCCGTCGCGGCCGGGCATCCGCTCGCCGCCCGGCGGCGGGTCTCGCTCGAAGAGCTGGCCGAGGTGCCCCTGCTGACCGTCGAGGGCGAACTCCCCGAGTACCGACGGGAGCACCACGGCCCCGCGCGGACCCCGAACGGCCGACCCATCCCCCGCGGCCCGGGCATCACCAGCCTCCAGGAGGCGCTGATGCTGGTCGCGGCGGGCAAGGGCGCGTTCCTCACCACCGCGCACACCGCCGCCTATCACCCCCGTCCCGGGGTCGCCTACCTGCCGCTGGACGACGCGGCCCCGGTCGGCTACGGACTGGTGTGGCGGGCGGCCGACAGCACCGGCGCAGTGCGGGCCTTCGCCCGCACGGCGCTGAAGACGGCCCAGCCGTCCGAGCCGGCCCGGGGGGCGTCCGAGCCGGCCCGGGGCACGGCCCGGCGCCGGGTCGCGGAGCCGGCCGGGGCCCCGGCCTGAAGCGGACCGTCGCCGACCGGGCTCAGTCCACGAGGCGGTCGAAGGTGATGTTCAGATGCCGCGGGCCGCGCAGCACCGCGTTCCGGCGGTAGGGCGGTGGGTCCTCGACCAGGTGCGGGTCCTCCAGCCGGCGGGCCAGCTCGGCGAGGGCGATCTGTGCTTCGAGTCGGGCCAGCGGGGCGCCGAAGCAGCTGTGGATTCCGCTGCCGAAGCCCAGGTGCTGGATGTCCGGGCGGTCGGGGTCGAAGCGGTCGGGGTCGGCGAAGCGCCGCGGATCGCGGTTGCCCGAGGCCAGGATCAGCCAGAGCGAGGCCCCCTTGGGGACGGTGGTGCCGGCGATCTCGATGTCGGCGAGGGTGGTGCGCTGGGGCAGCAGTTGCACGGGTGGTTCGAAACGCAGCAGTTCCTCCACCAGCGGGACGGCCAGGCGGGGTTCGTCCCGCAGCCGCTGGAGCACCGGCGGGTTGCGCAGCAGGGTGAGCATCCCGTTGGTGATGAGGTTGACCGTGGTCTCATGGCCGGCGATCAGCAGCAGCGCGGCGGTGGTGAGCACTTCCAGATGGCTCATCTGCCCGTCCGGCCCGTGCCCGGTGGCCAGCGCGGAGAGCAGGTCGTCGCCGGGGGTGCGACGGCGCTCCTCGATCAGGCCGGAGAGGTACATCCCCAGCTCGGTACGGGCCTGCTGGGCGACGCGCCGCCGCTCGACCGGGTCCGCGGACGGGTCCGGGTCCAGGCTGGCGGCGATGGTGTCGGCCCAGGAGTGGAAGCGCGTCTCGTCCTCGCGCGGGACACCGAGCAGCCGGCAGATCACGGTCACCGGGAACGGATAGGAGAAGGAGTCCACCAGGTCGATCCGGGTCCGGTCGCCGAAGCCGTCGATCAGGTCGGCGACGATCCGGGTGAGTTCGCCGCGCATCTCGTGGATCCGGCGGGGGGTGTGCGGGGGGCCGAACGGGGTCATCGCCATCCGGCGCAGCCGGTCGTGCTCGGGTGGGTCGAGCCGCAGGAAGCTGGGCGGCAGCCCCGAGCCCTCCTCCTCCTCGGTCGCCCCCGCGACCTCGGGGGAGAGCCGCGCGGCCGCGGGGGACAGATTGCGGGCGTCGGAGCTGATCCGCGGATCGTGCAGCAGGCCCTGGATCTCCCAGTAGGTGCTGACCACGTACGGGCCGTCCTCCTCGTGCAGCACCGGCGTCTTCCTCAGCTCGGCATACAGGGGGTACGGGTCGGCGCGGTTGGCGTAGTCGGTGATCTGCCGCAGGAGGGTGCCGTGCGTCATGGGGGAGTCCTTGGGCGGAGGCGGCGGAGCCGCGGGACGTGCGGGGCGGGTTCGTCGGGAGAGACGGGCGGGTCGTCGGGCGTTGCTGGTGGGTCGTCGGGCGATACCGACGGCTGATCTGGCGTACGGACGGGGTCGTCGGGCGATACAGGCGGGTCCTCGGTCGATACGGACGGCTGGTCTGGCGGACGGACGACGGCTGGTCTGGCGGACGGACGGACGGTCGGGGCCGCGGCGCGTCCGTCGGGCGTACGGCCGGGACCGGGCAGCGGCGAAGGCGAGTGGGGGACGGGCGGACGCGGGCGGGCCGCCGCGACGCCTCGTTCAGGCCCGCGCCGGGGTGAAGGTGATCCGCCGGTCGGTCGGCGAGTAGCCGCTGACCGTGACGGTCGGCCCGTGGGTGGGCTGCGAGGGGTCGGGGAAGCCGGCCGGGACCGGGTGCAGGCCCTCGGCCCGGCGATCCACGGTGGTGAAGGCGGGTGGGAAGGGCGCGGCCGACTCGATCTGCCGCTGGTAGAAGTCCAGCCACTTCGTCTGGTCGAAGGTGACGGCGGCGATGATCCGGCCCTGGTAGCCGTAGACGCCGGTGAACCGGCGTTCGGCGAGCGCGCCTTGGGCGATGAGCAGTTGCTCGCCCATGGGCGGGACGCCGACCGACTTGATGTTGACCCCGAACTGCGAGGACCAGAAGGCCGGCACGTTGAGGTGCGGACGGCGGTCGGCACTGGCATGGATCATGTTGTGCGCCGCGATCTCGGCCTGGGCGACGGCGTTCCCCCAGTGCTCCAGGGAGAGGAACTGGTACCCGAAGAGCGGATGCGGGGACCGGGCGACGTCCCCGGCCGCGAAGATGTCGTCGGTGACGATGCCGCTGGCGTCGAAGGCGCGGCAGCCGGCGTCGCACGCGATGCCGCGGGGCCCGGCGCCGAGCCCGGAGCCGGCCAGCCACTCGGTGTTGCGGGTCGCGCCGAGCGCGACCACCGCCACATCGGCGTCGACGGTCTCGCCGTCGGCCAGATGGGCGCGGCACAGCCGCCCGGCCGAGTCCCCCTCCAGCCGGGTCACCATCGCCCCGCAGCGCAGGTCCACTCCGTGCGCGCGCTGGAGGGCGGCGGCCACCTCGCCGACCACGGCCCCGAGCGCGCCCACCAGCGGTGCCGCGCCGCGCTCCACGACGGTGACCGGCAGCCCCCGTTCACGGCAGGCGGAGGCGATCTCCGAGCCGGTGAATCCGGCGCCGATGACCAGCACCCGGCGCGGCCCGGCGCGCAGCCGTGCGTGCAGCCGGGCCGCGTCGTCCCGGTCGCGCAGCACGAAGACCCCGTCCAGGTCGGCCTCCAACTCGTGGGGCCACGGACGGGCCCGGACCCCGGTGGTGATCAGCAGCCGGTCGTACTCCACCTGGTCGCCGTCGGCCAGCCGCACCGTGCGGGCGGCCATGTCCAGCCCGGTGGCGGCGACACCGAGCCGCCAGGTCGCGTCGATCTCCCGGCGCCGGGGGAGGGTGGTGCGGTCCGCGGCGGCCCTGCCCAGCAGCACCTGTTTGGAGAGCGGCGGCCGGTCGTACGGCTCGGCCGACTCGTCCCCGATCAGGGTGAGCGAGCCGGTGAAGCCCTCGGCGCGCAGGGTCTCGGCCGCGCGCAGCCCGGCCAGCGAGGCGCCCACGATGACGATCCGGCCCTCTCGCCGCAGCCGCTCCAGGGATCCGTCAGCGGGCATCGGTGCCCACCCCCGTGGAGTCGACGCGCCCGCCGGTGCCGGTCGGGGCCTCGGTGTCCTCGACCGTGATGGCCCGGACCGGACACGCGGTCGCCGCGCGCAGCACGTTCTCCCGCTGCGCCGCGTCGGCGTGCGGGTTGTACAGCAGCGCCTCTTCGCCGTGCATGGTGAAGACGTCGGGCGCCAGGAAGGCGCACTGCGCATAGCCCTGACAGCGGACGAGATCGACCACAAGTCTCATATGTCCCAGCATGGGTGGGCTCTCGTGGTCACGCGCGCACAACCGGACCAAAGGGGTGACCCCCGAAGACCGTCACCGGTTCGTGACATCCCTCACAGCGCATTCCGCTTCTCACCCCGCCGGATAGTAGAGAACCACCGGCCGACATTTGAGACGCGTCCCGCCCGGAATGGACATTTGTCACACAGGGCAAGGAATGCGCTGTGATCCACTCAGTGATTTCCGTCGCCTGGTCGGTGCATAAGGGGATTTGACGGTCCAACAGATTTCGTGGCGCATCCCCGTGTGCGGGAAGAGCATGCCCACTCACGCATCGCAAGAACCCTGCCGCGCTACGAGCCTGCTTAGTAACGCAGGTCATTGCCGGGCCCCTTCGGCGGTCTCCAGAATGACGGTCCCCCCACGAAAACGAGGTGAGGTCGCAATATGACGAAGCACCGCAGGAACACCCACTACCGGAAGATAACCATCGCCGCCGTGGCCGTGGCCGCGGTCGGCATCCCGTCCGTCGCCATGGCGTGCCTGGACGATCAGGGCGGCAAGGGCGACTCCTACGGACATCACGCCTCCAAGAAGGACTGGCGCGACGCCTCCCAGAAGGACTGGCGCGCGCAGAACGGACGCGGCGCGAAGGCCCCCGCCGACCCGGTCGCCCCGAGCGCCTCCGGCTCGCCGAGCGCCACCCCGAGCACCCCCACCTCGGGCACCACCACGCTGACCGCCGCGCAGAAGCGCGTCGTGGAACTGGTCAACGCCGAGCGCGCCAAGGCCGGCTGCTCCGCGCTGACGGTGAACGCGAAGCTGACCCAGGCCGCGCAGGCCCACAGCAAGGACATGGCCGCGCACCAGAACATGTCGCACACCGGCTCCGACGGCTCCAACCCCGGCCAGCGGATCACCCGCGCCGGCTACAACTGGAGCACCTACGGCGAGAACGTGGCCTACGGCTACTCCACTCCCGAGAAGGTCATGCAGGGCTGGATGTCCAGCGCCGGCCACAAGCGCAACATCCTGAACTGCTCCTTCAAGGAGATCGGCGTCGGCCTGGCGCAGCCGGGCAACTACTGGACGCAGAACTTCGGAACGGCCCGCTAGAGCCGTCTCCGCTCAGACCGCCGCCAAGCCCCCTGAAACGGCGGACAGCCCGCACGGGCCCCGGCCGGAGGAGATCCGGTCGGGGCCCGCGTGGTCTTCTCGGCGGCTAGCGAAGGGCGATCACCGCCGCCACCGTCCCCACCGCGGCCGCGCCCGACAGGAAGGCGGCGAGGAGCCGGCGCCGCAGCACCCGGTAGACGCCCTCGTACTCGGCGCGCAGTTCGGCGCTGCGCCGCGCCACCCGCTTCAGATACGCCTTCGAGGTGTTCAGGTGGTCCTCGACGTAGAGCCGCTCGACCTCGATCCGCTGGGAGTCGGTGAGCCAGGGCATCCGCCCGCACAGCGCCCGGGCGCGCGCCTGGGCCTGGCGCTTCTCCCCCTCCCACAGCAGATAGCCCTCGATGGCGTTGATCACCTCTGCGGGGTCCACGGACCGGGCCGCGCCGGCCGGGTCCGCCGCCCCGGCCGTCCCCCTGCCGTTCACCGCGTTGCCGTTCACCGTGGTCATACGAGGGCCTCCTGCTGCTCGTCGGGCGCGTCGAGCGGGTCGGGCCCGTCCGCGTCCGCCGCGATCTCGGGGTGGTGCAGGTCGAACGCCGGGGATTCGGAGCGGATCCGCGGCAGGGCGTGGAAGTTGTGCCGCGGCGGCGGGCAGGAGGTGGCCCACTCCAGCGAACGGCCCCACCCCCAAGGGTCGTCGACCTCGACCTTCTCGCCGTACCTGGCGGTCTTCCAGACGTTGTAGAGGAACGGCAGGATCGACATGCCGAGCAGGAACGAGAAGATCGTGGAAACGGTGTTGAGCGTGGTGAATCCGTCGCCCACCAGATAGTCGGGAATGCGGCGCAGCATTCCCTGGGCGCCCAGCCAGTGCTGCACCAGGAAGGTGCCGTGGAAACCGATGAACAGCGTCCAGAACGTGATCTTCCCCAGCCGCTCGTCCAGCATCTTCCCAGTGAACTTCGGCCACCAGAAGTGGAAGCCGGCGAACATCGCGAAGACCACCGTCCCGAAGATCACGTAGTGGAAGTGCGCCACCACGAAATACGACTCGGAGACATGGAAGTCCATCGGCGGCGAGGCCAGGATGACACCGGTGAGACCACCGAAGACGAAGGTGATGAGAAATCCTGTCGCCCACAGCATGGGCGTCTCGAAGCTCAGACTCCCCTTCCACATCGTGCCGATCCAGTTGAAGAACTTGATACCGGTCGGAACCGCGATCAGGAACGTCATGAAGGAGAAGAAGGGCAGCAGCACACCGCCCGTGACGTACATGTGGTGGGCCCACACGGTCACCGACAGACCCGCGATCGAGATGGTCGCCGCGATGAGGCTGATGTAACCGAACATCGGCTTACGCGAGAACACCGGGATGACCTCGGAGACGATGCCGAAGAACGGCAGCGCGATGATGTACACCTCGGGGTGGCCGAAGAACCAGAAGAGGTGCTGCCACAACAGCGCCCCGCCGTTGGCGGCGTCGAAGACGTGGGCGCCGAACTTGCGGTCCGCCTCCAGCGCGAAGAGCGCGGCGGCCAGCACCGGGAAGGCCAGCAGCACCAGCACACCGGTGAGCAGCACGTTCCAGGTGAAGATCGGCATGCGGAACATCGTCATGCCGGGGGCGCGCATGCAGATGATCGTGGTGATGAAGTTGACCGCGCCCAGGATGGTGCCGAACCCGGAGAGCGCCAACCCCATGATCCACATGTCGGCGCCGACGCCCGGCGAGCGGACCGCGTCCGACAGCGGGGAGTAGGCGAACCAGCCGAAGTCGGCCGCACCCTGCGGGGTGAGGAAGCCGCCGACCGCGATCAGCGAGCCGAACAGGTAGAGCCAGTAGGCGAACATGTTCAGCCGCGGGAACGCCACATCGGGCGCGCCGATCTGCAGCGGCATGATCCAGTTCGCGAAGCCCGCGAAGAGCGGGGTGGCGAACATCAGCAGCATGATCGTGCCATGCATGGTGAACGCCTGGTTGAACTGCTCGTTCGACATGATCTGCAACCCCGGGCGGGCCAGTTCGGCGCGCATGAAGAGCGCCATCACGCCGCCGACGCAGAAGAACGCGAACGAGGTGACCAGGTAGAGCGTGCCGATGGTCTTGTGATCCGTGGTGGTCAGCCACTTCACCGCCGCGGGCCGGCGGTCCTGCGTGTGCCTCATGCCCCGTAGGTGTCCGGACACCCCCTCTCCCTCACCGGTCCGGTCCCCGGGAAAGGTCACAGCCCCGGGGTGTGATGATCGGCGGCATGCCGGACACCAAGCGGACATGAGCACGGACGAAGCGTTCGCCGATGCCTATCGGGAGCACTACTGGGCGGTCAGCCGCTATGTCGCGCGGCGGCTGGACGGGCAGGCGCACGAGGTCGAGGAGGTGGTGGCGGAGGTCTTCTCCGTCGCCTGGCGCCGCCGCGCCGAGCTCCCCGAGGCCACACTCCCCTGGCTGTACGGCGTGGCGCGGAACTGCCTGGCCAACACCGTGCGGGGGCAGAGCCGCTATCGCCGCCTGCTCAACCGGATCGGTCACCACCAGGCCGCGCACGGCACCCACATCGTGCGGAGCCCGGACAGCGACAACCCGGCCGCCTGGGTGCACGAGGCGCTGTCCCGGCTCTCCCCCGCCGACCAGGAGGTGCTGCGGCTGACCAGTTGGGAGGAGCTGAGCCTCGCCGAGCTGGCGGTGGCGCTCCGATGCGGCCAGAGCGCGGCGGCCATGCGGCTGCACCGTGCCCGCCGCCGGCTGCGGGACCAGATCGACGCCATGCGGGCCGAGGGTGCGCGGAGCGCCGCCCCGCCCCCCGCCCCGAAGCCGCCGACGGAGCCGGCGGCCGTGGCGCCGCGCGTCCCTCGCGCTCCGCGCGCTTCGCGAACCACCCCCCGTACGACGCAGATGGGCCTGGGCAATGGCTGATGAACTGGAGCGGCTGCGGCTGGCCAACCCCGTGCGCGCCGACGAGGGGCCCTGGCGGGACCGGCCGTTGGACGAAGCCGCCGAGCGGCGGCTGAACCTGCTGATGCGGGGCGCGCCGCGGACCGCGGAGCTGTCCGGAAACCGACCGCGGGAGCGGGCCCGGGCGGGCGGGTGGCCCGGCCGCCGGCCGAGCCTCGCCCGGCGGTTCATGCTGAGCGCCGCGGCGACGGCCACCGCGGCGGTGCTCGTGGTCGTCACCCTCACCGTGGTCTTCTCCGAGGCCACCACGGCTCCCGCGGCCGCCGCGCCCACCGCGCTGGTGCCGCGGGCCGGCTCCCGCCCGGTGCCGCTCGCCGAGGTCGCCCAACGGGCCTGGGCCGCGGCGGACGGCAGCACCGCCCCGCCACGCCGGGGCAGCCACTTCCAGTCCTGGTACGTGAGCCTGGAGGAGGGTCCCGACGCCGCCGCGCCCGTCACCCTGCCCCAGGAGCGCGTCATCCGCTGGAACGCCGACGGCAGCGGCACGGACCTGACGGTGGCCACCGATCCGCGCAGGCCCGGCGAACCGGTGATCGACGACTCCGGCGGCAGGGCCCGCCCGGTGGCGGACGGGAAGGTGATCGAGCGCACGGAGTACCCCGCCGGCACCCGGCTGCCCGGGGACGAGCCGCCCGACGAGCCGGCGGCGCTGCGGGCCTACCTCACCCGGCTGCACGGCCCCGCCGGCACCACCGGCACCACCACGGAGCTGCTGGACGACCTCTCCGCGCTGCTGCGGACGTGGACCCCCGGCCCGCGCGGGCGCGCCGCGATCGCCACCCTGCTCTCCCGGGCCGAGGGCCTGCGCCCCGCCGGTGCGGTCACCGACCGCCTCGGCCGGCGGGGGCAGGCGTACACCCACCGGTTCGGTGAGGCCCGCTACATGGTCGTCCTCAGCCCGGAGGACGGCCGGGTGCTGGGTGTCGAGCTGACCGCCGCCCGGGACCAGCCGGAGTTCGGGCTCAGGGCGGGCGACGTCCTCTCGTACGAGGCGTGGCTGCCCTGAGCCGGCCGCACGGCCGGCGGAGCGCCTACCGCGGCGGGCACTGCTTCCAGATCAGCCGATAGACGGTGTTGATGTCGCCGTCCACGGAGTCCATGGCCATGAAGCTGGTCTTCCGCGGGTCGGAGGAGCCGGCGTTCACCCGCAGTTCGGTGTTGATGTTGAAGTTCCGCCGCTCGCCGCAGGGGGCCCAGACCACCTGGCCGACCTCGGTCTCGTCCCTCTCCTGCCAGTTGTCGCTGTACGGACCGGCGTAGGGGTGGCTGATCGGCATCGTCTGCTGGGAGCCCTGGAAGTAGTACGAGGCCTTCTGGACGGCGGAGGCGCCGCGCTCCAGGTGGGCGAAGCCGCGGTAGTCGGCGCTGGCGATGGCGTAGGTGAAGCCGTGCGGCACGTACACGATCAGGTTGAGCTGGCAGTTCTTGCGGAAGTCGGTGGGCTGGGCGCCGGCCCCCACCTTGGCCGTGTAGGCGCTGTACGTCACGGTGAACGCGGTGTTGTCCGGGGAGACGGCGATCGCCGCGGTGCCCGCGGGACAGCCGGATCCGTTGACCGTCGCGATCTCGATCTGGATCTTGTCGGGCGGGAGGGTCGGGCCGGAGGAGCCGGCCGAAGCCGGCTGGGCGGAGAGCATCGACGCGCACAAGGCCGCGGTCGCGGCGCCCGTGAACAGGGCACGTGCTGTCATGGGGTGCTCCGATCGATTGTCGGTGGACGTGCGTGGGGACGGTGCGACGGGTGCTCACTTCATGGGGATACCGATCATGCTCATGCCAATAGCGGAGACACCCTCCGGCCATGCGCAGGAACGGTGAATGAAGTAGTGAAACCGTAGGAACCGGCGGGCCGCGAGAACAGACCACAACGGGCCAGACCGATCGCGTCCCGCCGCCTCCCCCTCCGGGCGGCCGCCCCGCCGGGCCGCTACCCCGCGCCCACCGCCGCCCGACCGGCCCGACCGGCGAGCAGCCGGGCGGCCGAGGTGCCGAGCCCGGTGGGCCCGGCCGGCGGCGCCCCCGCCCGAACCCGCGCGTGGTGACGGCGCAGGTCCTCCTCGCGGTAGCGGCGGCAGCCCCGGTGCCAGGTGAGGATCCCGGCCAGCCAGTTCTCCAGCTCCCGCACATACCCGGCCAGTTGCTCGCGGGCGGCCTGGTCGAGCCCGAAGTCATCGCAGACGACCGGCAGTTCATGCGCGGCGACGTGCTGGAACTGGCGCATCCGGGACTTCATCAGGTCGTCCACGATGGCCAGCGCGGTCGGGTAGTCGCAGCTGAAGAAGTTCTGCACCACCAGGACGACGTTGTGCACCTCGCCCTCGTACTCGATCTCCTTCTGGTACGAGAAGACGTCGTTGATCATGCAGGCGTAGTCGGCCGCGGCGTTCTCCAGGGAGCGCATCGGCCCGCTGCGGTAGACCTCCGACGGGAGCCGCCTACCGTGCGCGAAGCGGGCCAGGGCCATGGTGAGGTCGGAGCCGAAGGTGAGCCGGCGCATCTCGATGTAGTCCACCGGGTCCGGGACGCGGTGCAGCACCTGGTTGTCGAGCTCCCACAGCCAGCTGCCGAGCATCCGCTCGACGGCGCCGCGGAACTCCCGGCGCTGGTCGACCCCCATCGGGGTGGCGGTACGGGCCCACAGGTCGGCGAGGGAGCGCTCCATCCCGTTGACCGGCGCGAGCGGCGGCGCCTCGGGGGACTCCACGGACATCAGGGCCAGCAGCCGCTCGTTGCAGGCGGCGGCACCGGCCAGATCCCCGACGCGGCCGAAGACGGCGGGGTAGTAGTCGTCCCCGAAGGTCCCCCAGGTCAGCCACTGCGACTCCAGGTCGAGCCCCTCGGGCGTCGCCTCCGGGTGCAGCCCGGCCGCGCACAGCGGGAAGTCGTAGTCCGCGAGCTTCTCCGCGTCCCAGACCGCGGCCCCCGGCGCCCCGGGCCCGGTCTGCGGCCCCAGGATCCCGGTCTGCCGCGCCCAGGCGACGGTGTTCCGACGGGCCGCGGGCAGATGCGGGCTGAGGGTGGTCGGGAACGGCATCTCGAAGTCGGGCAGCCGGGACGGCCCCACCTTCTGGAAGGGCACATGGCCGTGGCCGCGCGCCCTGGCGGCGAGCGACTTCCCGACCGCCCCCCGGATGTCCAGCGCCGAGGTCCCCGGCCCCTCGACCCGGAAGGGCGACCAGGCGGCCCCGGGAGCCCCGGCCCCGGCCTTCTCGTTCATATAGCGACTGGACCGCAGGTGCCACTCGTGGCCGCCCGCCTGCCAGTCCTGGAGCCCCTTGACGTACCGCAGCACATCCGCGCAGGACCGCGGATCCAGGCCCTCCCGGGCGAACAGCGGCGGGAGTTCGCCGAGGGCGGTGTCCTCGAACTGCCGCAGCCGCGAGCTCAGCAGGTCGTTGACGGCGTCCGCGGCCTGCTGGGTGGTGCAGCCGAGGAAGGTCTCCAACACCAGGACGCCGTTGGCGAGTTCGCCCTCCTCCTCGGTCTCCCGCTGGTACGAGAAGAGGTCGTTGCGCAGGTGGACCCCGTCGGAGAAGGTGTCCCGGAGCACCCGCAGCGGTCGGGAGTCGGCCACCCGCGCGGGCACCTCGGCACGGGCCGCGTACTCCACCAGCCCGGCCGACCACGGCGCCCCGCCGACCTTGCGCCGCATCTCGATGTACTCGACGGGGTTGGGGATCCGCCCGGCGTCGATGTTGGACAGCTCCCAGAGCGACTCGTTGAGCAGGTGCTCGGTGCTCTCGGCGAACCGGGCCCGCCACTCCAGCGACATGGCCGGAACCGTACGGGTCCACAGGTCGGCCAGGCCCGCCTCGACCGGATTGACCGGCTCCGGCATGCCGGCGGACAGGTCCATCGGCATGAAGGCGGGCAACCGGTCCAGATACGCCTTGCCCGCCTCGCGGTCCTGGGTGCGCTTGAAGGTCTCCAGGAAGTGGTCGTCGAAGAAGAAGACCCACACGTACCAGTCGGTGACCAGCGCGAGGTCCGGGCCGGAGCAGTCGGGGTGAGTGTAGGCGCACAACAGCGGGTAGTCGTGGGCGTCCAGATCGCTCTGCTCCCAGACCCCGGAGCCCTCCAGCATCCCCATCTCCCGGGCCCAGGCCGTGGAGTGGGCCCTGACCTCCTCCAGATGCGGGTTCAGCCGTGCCGGATACGGCATGTAGAAGTCCGGGAGTTCAAACGGCTGTGCCACGAGCGCCCACCTTTGCTGAAAGCCGTCTACTGAGAGAGCCGTTCCGTCGCCGCCCGGACGGCGCGCTCAGCACTACCCCGGCCCCTCGCCGGTTATCCGGAATCCAGAACAGTCATACAAACGGCACCGCGGGGTCACGACCTGGCCCGGTGGTGCGCCGGGCGTTCGCCGGTCGGCTCGCCGCGCCGCACGGAGCCGGGGGCGCGGGCGGCGGGCCGGTCGGCCCGCGCGGAGGAGGTCAACTGCCAGGGCACGCTGGTGACCATCACCCCCGGCGTGAACAGCAGCCGGCTCTTCAGCCACAGCGCGGACTGGTTGTGCAGCAGATGCTCCCACCAGCGGCCCACCACGTACTCCGGGATGAAGACGCCGACCACGTCCCGCGGGCTGGTGCGGCGGACGGAGCGCACATACTCCACCACCGGGCGGGTGATCTCCCGGTACGGCGAGTCCAGGATCCTCAGCGGCACCTCGATGTCCAGCTGCTGCCACTGCCGTCGCAGCCCGGCCGCCTCCTCGTGGTCCACCGCGACCGTCAACGCCTCCAGCCGGTCCGGCTTGAACGCGCGGGCGTACGACAGCGCCCGCAGGGTCGGCTTGTGGAGCGTGGAGACCAGCACGATGGCGGTCACCCGGGAGGGCCGCGACAGCTCGCTGCGCGGGTCGGCGACGGCCAGCTCCGCGGCGACCGCGTCGTAGTGGCGCCGGATGGCGCGCATCATCAGCCACAGCAGGGCGGCGGCCAGCACCGCCAGCCAGGCGCCCTGGGTGAACTTGGTGGCCAGCACGATCACCAGCACCAGCCCGGTGACCACGGCGCCGGTGGCGTTGACGGTGCGGGCCAGGTGGTACCGGCGCCGGACGGTGTGGTCGAACTCGGCGCGCAGCTCGCGGTTCCAGTGCCGGACCATGCCGGACTGGGAGAGCGTGAAGGAGGTGAAGACGCCCAGGATGTAGAGGTGGATCAGGCTGGTGACGTCCGCCCGGTAGGCCCACAGCAGCAGCGCCGCGACCACCGCCAGCGCCAGGATGCCGTTGGAGAAGGCCAGCCGGTCGCCCCGGTTGTGCAGCTGCCGTGGCAGATAGCGGTGCTGGGCGAGGATCGAGGCCAGCAGCGGGAAGCCGTTGTAGGCGGTGTTCGCCGCCAGGATCAGCACCAGGGCGGTGGCCGCCTGGATGTAGTAGAAGCCGAGGGTCTCCGGCCCGCCGAAGACCGCGGAGGCCAGCTGGGCGATGACGGTGCGCTGGGTGTGGTCCTCGCAGTCGGGCAGCCCGATCAGCTGGCAGGGGTGCTCCACGATGTGCACCTTGGCCACCACCGCCAGCGTGGTGACGCCGCTGAACATGGTGATGGCGATCAGGCCCATCGCCGCCATCGTCGTCGCCGCGTTCTTCGACTTGGGCTTGCGGAAGGCCGGCACCCCGTTGGAGATCGCCTCCACGCCGGTCAGCGCCGTACAGCCGCTGGAGAAGGCGCGCAGCACCAGCATCAGCAGCGCCAGCCCGGTCAGACCGGCGTCGGCCGGCTCCGGCTCGATCCCGTACCGGGCGCTCTCCGCCACCGGCGCGTCGCCCATCAGATAGCGGAACAGCCCCGTGCCGACCATGATCAGTACACCGGTGATGAAGAGGTAGGTCGGGGCGGCGAACGCCGAGCCCGCCTCGCGCACCCCGCGCAGGTTCACCGCCGTCAGCAGGGCCACGAAGGTCAGCGCCATCGGCACCCGGTGATCGACCAGCGCCGGCACCGCCGAGATGATGTTGGCCACCCCGGAGGCGACCGAGACCGCCACCGTCATCACATAGTCGACCAGCAGCGCCGAGGCGACCACCAGCCCGGCCGAGGCGCCGAGGTTGGTCGAGGCGACCTCGTACGAGCCCCCGCCACTCGGATACGCGCGCACCACCTGCCGGTACGACAGCACCACCACGGTCATCAGACACACCACGGCCAGCGCGATCCAGGGCGTGAAGTGCAGATACGCCAGCCCGCCCAGGGTGAGCACCAGCAGGATCTCCTGCGTGGCGTACGCGACCGAGGACAGCGGGTCGGAGGCGAAGATCGGCAGCGCGAGCCGCTTGGGCAGCAGCGTCTCGTGCAGTTCCTCGCTGCGCCGCGCCCGGCCGATCACCAGCCGCTTGAGCAGACCCGTCAGGTTGAACACAGCGCGAGCGTAAGTCGGACATGCTTCGCATACCCGACGCACGGCGCATTCGGCGGTACGCCCCGTGCCCAGGGCCCGGCTCGTCGTCGCGCCTCCGATCGGCTGAGGTGCCGCCGACGACAGGACCGACGGCCGTCGGAGGGTCGGCCGCGGGATGTCGGAGGGGCGGCCGTCGGACGTCGGCGGGCAGGGGCGGCACGGCGGCCGCTCCGCGTGGCGAGGCCCGGGGGCTCGTCCGACAATGGGCGAAGACGACCAGGCGAGGACGGCAACGACCGAGGTGCCCATGGACGCCACCGTGCGGCTCGCGCAGCAGCCCGAGGCCGACGCCCTGTTGGGACGCAGCCCGCTGGCCATCATGACCGGCATGCTGCTCGACCAGCAGGTGCCCATGGAGTGGGCGTTCGCCGGCCCGTACACCATCGCGCGGCGCATGGGGCGCGACGACCTGGACGCCCACGAGATCGCCGTCTACGACCCCGACCGGTTCGCCGAACTGCTGGCCGAGAAGCCCGCCGTGCACCGCTACCCGGCCGCCATGGCCAAGCGGGTGCAGCAGCTGTGCCAGTACCTGGTCGAGCACTACGCGGGCGATGCCGGCGCCGTCTGGCGCGACGTCAACAGCGGCGCCGAACTCCTCTCCCGCCTCACCCGACTCCCCGGCTACGGCAAGCAGAAGTCGCAGATCTTCGTCGCCCTGCTGGGCAAGCAGTTCGGCGTGCGCCCCCGCGGCTGGCGCGAGGCCGCCGGGCCCTACGGGGACGTGGGCTCCTACCGCTCCGTCGCCGACATCACCGGACCCACCTCCCTGGACAAAGTGCGGGCGTACAAGCAGGAGATGAAGCGGGCGGCGAAGGCGAAACAGGCATGAGGCGCACGCGGCCGCGCGGCCGCGGGGCGTCTTCGGCCGAGGCCACGGAGGTCTTCGGCTATCGGTGCGGTGTCGTCATGTATCGGAGAGCTCCGCGCGGGGCAGGCTCAGGCGACCCCGGGGCGCGCAGGGCGCCCCGGCACGGCCTCGTATGCCTGGAAGGACCGCTTCCCATGGACGTACGTTCTCTGTCATCCGCGCGCCGCGCGGTCGCCGCGCTGGCCGCCGTCGCGCTGGCCGCACCGCTGCTGATCTCCTCGGCCTCGGCCGCCCCGGCCCAGGGCGCCGGCCACGGGGAGGACCCCGCCAAGAAGGCCCGGAAGCTGGCGCGCCAGTTGGTCCGCGCGTCCTCGGCCGAGGGCGCCCTGGACCACCTGGAAAGACTCCAGGAGATAGCCGACGAGTCGGGCGGCCACCGCGCCGCCGGCTCACCCGGCCACAACGCCTCCGCCGCGTACGTCTCCAAGGTGCTTCGGAAGGCCGGCTACCGCGTCTCGTACCAGCCGTTCGAGTTCACGTACACCGAGGCCCTCGCCGAGAAGCTCTCGGTGGTCTCCCCCACGCCGCGGGACGTGCCGATCAAGGAGCTGACGTACACCAAGAGCACCCCGGTCGGCGGGATCACGGCGGCCGTGGCCGCGGCCCGGGTCGACGACACCCCCGGTTGTGAGGCCGCGGACTACGCCTCGGGAGGCTTCACCGGGAAGATCGCGCTGATCAAGCGCGGCGGCTGCGCCTTCGCGGACAAGCAGAAGGCGGCGGCCGAGGCCGGCGCGGTGGGGGCGATCGTCTACAACCACGTGCCGGGCGCGCTGAACGGCACCATCGGCGACCCGGCCGACGCCCGGATACCCACCGGCGGCATCTCCCAGGCCGACGGCGAGGCGCTGGTCGCGGAGGCCGGGCGCGGCGAGGTGACCGTCACCCTCGAGGTGCGCGAGCTCCAGGAGAAGCGCCGGACCGACAACGTGATCGCCGAGACGCGCGGCGGCGACCCCGACCGGACGGTGATGCTCGGCTCGCACCTGGACTCCGTCGCCGCCGGCCCCGGCATCAACGACAACGGCTCCGGCTCGGCCGGTCTGCTGGAGGTGGCGCTGGAGCTCGCCGAGACCCACAAGAAGCCCACCAACAAGATCCGCTTCGCGTGGTGGTCCGCGGAGGAGCTGGGGCTGCTCGGCTCCCACGCGTACGTCGCGAAGCTCACCGAGGCGCAGCGCGAGCAGATCGCGCTCTACCTCAACTTCGACATGATCGCCTCGCCGAACGCCGCCCAGTTCGTCTATGACGGCGACAACTCCGACGGCGTCGGCGCCCCGGCCGGCCCCGCGGGCTCGGCCCAGTTGGAGAAGCAGATCAACGACTTCCTGGACCGCCGGGGCCTCCCGCACGAGGGCACCGACTTCACCGGCCGCTCCGACTACGGCCCGTTCATCAAGGTGGGCATCCCCTCCGGCGGCACCTTCACCGGCGCCGAGGGCGTCAAGACGGCGGGGCAGGCCGCGAAGTACGGCGGCGAGGCGGGTGTGGCGTACGACGCCTGCTACCACGCGGCGTGCGACGACCTCGACAACCTGGACCTCGACGCCCTGGACACCAACGTCGACGTGATCGCGAACGCCGTCGGCACCTACGCCCACGACCTGAGCTCGCTGTCCGAACCGGTGGCCACCGTGCCCACCACCGGTGACGCGGGCAGCGGCGGCGGGCTGCACGACGACCACGACCGGGTGACGGAGTAGCGAGGGCGTAGCACCGCCCCCGGCACAACACGCACAACACGCACAACACACACGGCACACCACACACCGCGCACCACCCCTCACCGCCGCGGGCGCCGGGCCGAGCGCTCAGCGCCCGCGGCGGCGGGCCGTGCCGAAGAGGGAACGCGAGATCTCCCCGCCCCGCCGGGTGTCGACCGAACGGGCGAGAGTGGTGAGGATCCCGCCGCCGACGACCTGGTCGACGAGGGTCTCGGGCTCCAGCCGAGGCTCCCGCTCCCGCCGGGCCCTCCGCTCCCCACCGCCCGCGCCCGCCCCGGGCCCCGCGGAAGCCCCGCGCCCCGCCGACGCGGCTCCCGTCGTCGCCGCCTCCTTCGCGGCCCCGGCCGCGGCCAGCTTCTCGTAGGCGGAGTCACGATCCACAGCCTGTGCATAACGTTCGAGGAGCGCGGAGCCGGTGACCGCGCGCTCCAGCTCCGCCGGCTCGATCGGCCCCATACGGGACCGGGGCGCCCGCAGCCGCACCGCCGCGACCGGCGTCGGCGCGCCCCGCTTGTCCCACAGCGGCGCGCCGAGATCGAGCGCCGGTCCGGAGGACGGATACCCCTCGGCGATCCGCCTCGGGACGTCCCCCCGTGGCGCCCGGGGGGAGCGCTCGGTGGCGGACGGAGGGCTCTCATTCATGGCTCGCTCCATATATGCGGTTGTTTGTCACCTTCGCACTCCGCCGCCTTGGCTGCGCCGGAACCCACTTGACCGGTAGGCTTTCCGTGTGATCTTCAAGCGCATCGGAAACGGGCGGCCGTACCCCGACCACGGCCGGGAAAGCACCCGCCAGTGGGCGGATGTCGCCCCACGCCCGGTACGCCTTGACCAGTTGGTCACCACGAAGCAGCAACTCGACCTGGAGACGCTGCTCGCGGAGGACTCGACGTTCTACGGCGACCTGTTCGCCCACGTCGTGAAGTGGCAGGGCGACCTCTACCTGGAGGACGGGTTGCACCGCGCGGTGCGCGCCGCGCTCCAGCAGCGCCAGGTGCTGCACGCGCGCGTGCTCGAACTGGGCTGACACCACTCGCCCCGCGCCATGGCGCGGGGCACCGCTCCGGCGTTCCCCTCGTCTGCGCCCCGGCCGCCGCGGGGCGCGCGCCGCGCCTCGCGCCGCCGCGTGCCGTCCGCACGCCGTCGTGCGGTTGATGTGCGCTCACCCTTCCACGCGCGGGCCGGTATTGACCCTTTTGGGTTGGCTTTGCGCCGGGCGGACCGGCAACCATTGATCATCTAGTAGGCATGAGTCGCGGGCCGCATTACGCTGCGACCATGAGCATGCTCACCCCTCCCGGCATGGGCGGAAACTACCGGATCACGGGCAACCGTTATCCGCGGATGCGCCGCCCCACGGGTCGGCGCCGGCTGGTGCTCGCCGCCGTCGGCTCGGCCGCGGCGCTCGGCCTCCTGGGCTGGGGAACGGTGCAGCTCATCGACGTCTTCTCGGGCGACGACGAGGGCCCGCGCACGGCCGCCCACGGCACCGGGGCGCGGGGAGACTGCGCGGACGGCGGTCGGGACACCGAGACACGGAGCCAGCCCGCCACGGGGCCGAACCCGTCCGCCACGGCCGTGCCCAAGCCGTCCCAGATCACGGTCAACGTCTACAACGCGACCAAGCGCACCGGGCTCGCCAAGGAGACCGCCGAGGCACTCGAGAAGCGCGGCTTCAAGATCGGCAAGGTGGGCAACGCCCCGGCCGAGTACGACAAGAAGATCAAGGCCCCCGGCCTGCTGCTGGGCGCCCCGGCGGCCACCAACGGCGCCTTCGACGTGCTGGGCACCCAGGTGCCCGACGTCCGCACCAAGAACGACGCCCGCGGCGGCAAGGACGTCGACCTGATCATCGGGGACGCCTTCACCGACCTGACCGCGAAGCGGGAGGCGGACCGGGCGCTGGCCGCGCTGACCAAGCCCGCCCCGTCCGCGGCGGACGGGGCCGCCGCGAAGTGCGAGCCCACCGCCCGGGGCTGACCGGAAGCCTCGAAACAGGGCCCTGGGCGCCCGCCCCACGCCTCACGGGGCGCGCCGCCGCGGGTCGGGGACCGACGGGCCCCGGCGCGGCGTCGCACGCCGCCCGCACGATGCCCGCAGGCTGGCCGTACGCGCCCGCACGACGCCCGCACGCTGGTCGTACGCCGTACGGACGTCGTCCGTCAGGGTCGTCGTGCCGGCCCCGGCGTCCGTCCGGGAACGGCGTCGCCGCCGCGGCGGGGACCCACCACGGCGGCGATATGACGGTTTCAAGCGAAGACCGCGGGCTCGGGCCGAGCCCGGGGCGGCGGGTCAGCCGGCCGCGCCGTACATCCGGTCGCCGGCGTCGCCGAGGCCGGGCACGATGTAGCCGCTCTCGTTGAGCCGCTCGTCGACGGCGGCGGTCACCACGGTGACCGGGGCGCCCTCCAGCTCGCGCTCCATGACCTCGACGCCCTCCGGGGCGGCCAGCAGGCACAGGGCGGTGACGTCGTCGGCGCCCCGGGAGATCAGCTCGTTGATGGCCGCGACCAGGGTGCCGCCGGTGGCGAGCATCGGGTCGAGCACATAGACCTGGCGACCCGAGAGGTCGTCCGGCATCCGGGTGGCGTAGGTGGACGCCTGCAGCGTCTCCTCGTCACGGATCATGCCGAGGAAGCCGACCTCGGCGGTGGGCAGCAGCCGGACCATGCCGTCGAGCATGCCGAGGCCGGCCCGCAGGATCGGCACCACCAGCGGACGGGGCCGGGCCAGCCGGACGCCGGTGGTCGCCGTCACCGGAGTGTCGATGTCGACCTGCTCGGTGCGCACATCCCGCGTCGCCTCGTAGGCGAGCAGGGTGACCAGCTCGTCGGCGAGCCGCCGGAAGGTGGGGGAGTCGGTGCGCTTGTCGCGCAGCGTGGTGAGTTTGTGCGCCACCAGCGGGTGGTCGACGACGTGGATCCGCATGACATCGACATTAACCGAGCTTTCGGGCACCGGCGTCCGCCCGGCACCTGCCGAAACTTTGCCGCGCGGTGGCATCAAACCACCACTTCGGGGGAAAGTGGGCACGTACGCCCGGACTGTCCCACCGGGCGGAGACCTCGGCCCGAGGTGGTGGTGCCCATGGCTGATCGAGACGACTTCGGCGGCATGACGGCGGAGAACGACGCGGACCGGCGACGACGACGCGCCCAGTTCCTCCGCGACTTGAACGAGGCCAGGGAGCTGCGGGACCGGGTTCAGCCGCGCCGGGCCCGGGCCGCGCGGGCCCGGCAGGCCATGCGCATGCGGACGTTTCGGTGGTAGTGAGCCACATCTCCCAGGACCGCGGCACGACGCAGCGCGGAAGACCTCTCGCGACGCCGTTGTTTCTGCCACGATTCCGAATGGGCGGGGCGTGGTCCCTCGCCCGCTCCGGCACGCCTATGACCAGTGGGAGAGTCACGGTGTACTTCGCCGCACTGCTCGCGCGCACCGAAGACGGGTGGCAAGCGAGCGACACAGAGCTCGACAATGTGGAGACCCTGGCCGACCTGGCCGACCTGGCCCGCGAGGCCGCGGTCGACGACGACACGGTGCTGGCCCTCATCGAGCAGGAAGACGCGTGGTTCGGCGTCGTCCGCGTGGACGGCGAGGACGACCCGCGCGTCTTCGTCTCGGACGGGATCGCGGCCGGCCGCAGCTCGTACGGCGCCATGCTCGTCGACGAGCTCATCGGGAGGGACGACAGCGACACCGAAGACCTGGACAGCCTGAACCTCGACGGCACCGAGGACGGCGAGCCCGAGCCCGCGGAGGACGAGGACGCGGCGCCCGGATCGGAGCCGCTGGTCCCGCGCGGGCCGGTCGGCGACCCCGGCATCCTCAGCGACCTCGGCGTGACGCACAGAGAGCTGCTCGCGCTCGACGGGGACGCCCTCAGCACCCTCGCGGACGCGCTGGGCTGCACCGACGTCCTGGAGGCGGTGCGCTGAGCCCCGATTCCCCCGCCCGATCCCACCCGCCCGCGTAGCCGGCCACCGCCCGTCACCCACACTGGTGCCATGACCGCCGATCCCCCGCCCGCCGTCGCTCCCGACCCCGTACGCGACCCCTGGCGCGCCGCCATGCGGCTCGCCCTCGACGAGGCCGTACGAGCCCCGGAGACGGGCGATGTGCCGGTCGGCGCCGTCGTGCTGGGCCCCGACGGCGCGGTGCTCGGCCGCGGCCACAACGAACGCGAGGCGACGGGCGACCCCACCGCCCACGCCGAAGTCCTCGCCCTGCGGGAGGCGTCGCGGCGCATCGGCGAGTGGCGGCTGACCGGCTGCACGCTGGTGGTGACCCTGGAGCCGTGCACCATGTGCGCGGGCGCCATCGTGCTGTCCCGCGTCGACCGGGTCGTCTACGGCGCCGTCGACCCCAAGGCGGGCGCGGTCGGCTCGCTCTGGGACGTCGTCCGCGACCGCCGGCTCAACCACCGCCCCGAGGTCATCCACGACGTCCTCGCCGAGGACTGCGCCGCCCTCCTCACCCGCTTCTTCCGCGACCGCCCCCAGCCCTGAGACCACCCTCTTCCGACAACCGATTTCGGAGCACGGCCCACCGTCCGCTAAGCTCTCTCTCGGTAGCGTGTCCGAGCGGCCTAAGGAGCACGCCTCGAAAGCGTGTGAGGGGGCAACTCCTCCGTGGGTTCAAATCCCACCGCTACCGCTCTCAGACGGAGGGCCCCACCCGTGCGGGTAGGGCCCTCCGTCGTTGTCGTCTCAGCTCTGGTCTCAGTTCTGGTATCAGGAGGCCCGGCTCAGGCCCCCGTTCACTCCGCGGTCGTGTCGGGTTTCACGTAGAGGATGTCGCGGGCCTGCTCCGCGGCGCGGACGGTGCTCTCGGAGACGAAGTCGAGGAAGCGGGCGATGTTCTCCAGGCGGGTGGCGGCCGGGGTGTCGGGGCCGACGACGCCGACGCCCTGTCGTGTGATCTCGACGATCTGGGCGATGGCGCGGGCGCTGGCGATCATCGACTGGTACCAGACGTCGTCGTCGACGACGTAGCGCTCGCGGCGGCCTTCGTCGCGTTCCCGGCGGACGAGGTCCTGGCTCTCCAGGAACGCGATGGCCTTGGAGACGGACGCCGGGCTGACCCGGAGGCGCTGGACGAGTTCGGACGCGGTGAGGCTGCCGTCGTCGGAGAGGGTGAGGCAGACCATCACCCGAGACGTCATCTTGGGCATGCCCGACTGCATGAAGACGGTGGTGAGCGTCTCCTCGTAGGCGCGCATCGCCTCGGTGTCGCGCCCCTGGGCCCGCGGGGGCGCCTCCGACCCCCGGGGCGCGGCCTGCCTGCGCCGGTGGGCGCGGCGTTCGGTGGCGCGGTGGGCGAGGTCGGCGCGGTAGCCGAGGGGGCCGCCGTTGCGCATCACCTCACGCGTGACCGTCGAGGTCGGACGGTCGAGGCGCCTGGCGATCTCCGCGTAGGCGAGGCCGTCGGCCAGCCCCAGCGCGATCTGCTGGCGTTCCTGCTGGGTGAGCCTGCCTCCCGGCATCTGCGATCTCCTTCGTGTCTCCCGGATGCCTCCAGCATAGCGTTCACCATCAGTCCATTGCAACGACTAGAGGCTCTGACGTTGCGTTGAATCTTTGCCCATTGCAACGAAATTAGGGACTTCACCTGCGGTTATACGGATCCTATGCAACAAGGTTGTTGTGAGATCCGGAAAGGCAACGTAGCGTTTCCGTCATCGGAAACAACGAGTCGCAGGAGGACATCATGCAGAAGTTCGACACCACCGCCCCGATCGCCACCGTCCTCGACATCCCCGCGGGACGCATCCGGTTCATCGCCGCCGACCGGGCCGACACCACGGTCGAGATCCTGCCCGCGGACGCCTCGAAGAGCCGCGACGTGAAGGCGGCGGAGCAGATCCAGGTCGCGTACGGCGACGGCGTCCTGCGGATCGAGGCCCCGGAGGCGAAGAGCCGGATCCTCGGCAGCTGCGGATCCGTCGAGGTGACCGTGCAGCTGCCCGCCGGCTCCCGCGTCGAGGCGAAGGCGGCCGCCGCCGAGTTCCGCGGTGTCGGACGGCTCGGCGACGTCGTCTTCGAGGGCGGCCACCGCTCGGTCAAGCTCGACGAGGCCGCGAGCGCCCGCCTCACCGCCCTCGACGGCGGCGTCTCGGTCGGCCGCCTGGGCGGCCCCGCGGAGATCAGCACCCAGCGGGGTGACATCCAGATCACCGAGGCCGTGCGCGGCACGGTGACGCTGCGCACCGAGCAGGGCGACATCTCGGTCGGCGCCGCCCGCGGAGTCTCCGCCTCCCTGGACGCGGGCACCGGCTACGGCCGGATCCACAACGCGCTCAAGAACACCGACGGCACCCCCGGCCTGAGCGTCCACGCGACCACCTCGTACGGCGACATCACCGCCCGCAGCCTGTAACCGCCCGCAGCCCGCAAGAAGGAGCACCCCTCGTGACCGACCTGGCCATCGCGGCGAACGGACTGCGCAAGTCCTACGGCGACAAGACCGTCCTCGACGGCGTCGACCTGGCCGTCCCGGAAGGAACGATCTTCTCCCTGCTCGGGCCGAACGGCGCCGGCAAGACCACCACCGTGAAGATCCTCTCCACCCTTGTCTCCCCGGACCCCGCCAGCGGTCAGATCCGCGTCGGCGGCCACGACCTCGCCGCCGACCCGCAGGCCGTACGGGCCGCGATCGGCGTCACCGGGCAGTTCTCCGCCGTCGACGGGCTGATCACCGGCGAGGAGAACATGCTCCTCATGGCGGACCTGCACCATCTCTCCAGGCGCGAGCGACGGCAGGTCACCGCCGAGCTGCTGGAGCGCTTCGACCTCACCGAGGCCGCGTCGAGGCCCGCGTCCACCTACTCCGGCGGCATGAAGCGCCGCCTCGACATCGCCATGACCCTGGTGGGCAACCCGCGGATCATCTTCCTCGACGAGCCGACCACCGGCCTCGACCCACGCAGCCGCCACAACATGTGGCAGATCATCCGCGAGCTGGTCTCCGACGGCGTCACCGTCTTCCTCACCACCCAGTACCTGGAGGAGGCCGACGAACTCGCCGACCGCATCGCGGTGCTGAACGACGGCAAGATCGCCGCCGAGGGCACCGCCGAGCAGCTGAAGCGACTCGTCCCCGGCGGGCACGTACGCCTCCGCTTCGCCGACCCGACCGCGTACCGGTCCGCCGCCGCCACCCTGCGCGAGGCGTCCCGGGACGACGAAGCCCTCGCGCTGCACCTCCCCAGCGACGGCAGCCAGCGCGAACTGCGCTCCATCCTCGACTGGCTGGACTCGGCCGGCATCGAGGCGGACGAGCTGACCGTCCACACCCCCGACCTCGACGACGTGTTCTTCGCCCTGACCGGCGGCACCAAGGTGCCCAACCAGCCCAAGGAGACCGCCCGATGAGCGCCCCGCTGGCTCCCGCCCGCCCGACCCGGATCTCCCTGGCCGTACGCGACTGCTCCACGATGCTGCGCCGCAACCTCCTGCACGCCCGGCGCTACCCGTCGCTCACCCTGAACCTGCTGCTCACGCCGATCATGCTGTTGCTGCTCTTCGTCTACATCTTCGGCGACACCATGAGCGCGGGCCTCGACGGCGGCGGCCCGGACCGCGCCAGGTACATCGCCTATGTCGTCCCGGGCCTCCTGCTGATGACCATCGGCAGCACGGTGGTGGGCACCGCGGTCTCCGTCTCCAACGACATGACCGAGGGCATCATCGCCCGCTTCCGCGCGATGGCGATCCACCGCGGCTCGGTGATCATCGGGCATGTCATCGGCAGCGTGCTGCAGTCGATCGCCAGCGTGGTCCTCGTCGGCGCCGTCGCGGTGGCCATCGGCTTCCGCTCCACCGATGCCACCGTCCTGGAGTGGCTCGCGGCGTTCGGACTGCTCGTGCTCTTCGCCATGGCGCTCACCTGGATCGCGGTCGGCATGGGCCTGATCAGCCCGAACGCCGAGGCCGCCAGCAACAACGCCATGCCCCTGATCCTGCTGCCGCTCCTCTCCAGCGCCTTCGTCCCGCTCGACGCGATGCCGGGCTGGTTCCAGCCGATCGCCGAGTACCAGCCGTTCACCCCGGCCATCGAGACCCTGCGCGGCCTGCTGCTCGGCACCGAGATCGGCCACAACGGATGGCTCGCCGTCGCCTGGTGTCTGGGCCTCGCGGTGCTCGGCTACCTCTGGTCGACCGCGAAGTTCAACGAGGACCCGAAGTAACCGCCATGACCCCGCGGGCCGCCTCCCGCGACTCGTCCCATCCGAGGGCGGCGCACACCGACACCCCGTCGGCGTACGCCGCCCTGTTCGTTCGCGAGGAGACACGGAGGGCCCCACCCGTGCGGGTGGGGCCCTCCGTCGTCGTGTCGTCCGTCGTGTCTTTCTCCGTCAGACCCGATCGTGGGAGGCCAGTTGGGCTTCGAGGCCGTCGAGGAGGGCGTGGAGGCCGTACTCGAAGGTCTGCTCGGGCGAGGCGTTGTAGTCGGCGGCGGGGGTTTCGAGGCGGGCGCGCAGGCGGGGGAAGCGCATGGCGATCTCGCCGGCCTTGGCCATGGTCTCCCGCAGCTCCTCCTCCGCGTCGCCGCCGTCGCGGCCCAGCTTTCTGGTGAGCGAGGCGTTGGCGGAGGTGCCGAGGACGCTGCCGAGGACGAAGGTGAAGACGGTCGCGGCGGCGCGGTCGGCGGCGGGGCCGGCGAAGCCGGCGGCCTCGTAGATGGCGAGGCTGTGGTCGTCGTGCCGGGCCTTGCCCGGGCCGTACAGCAGATGGGTCCCGACGGCCTGCACCAGCCAGGGATGCCGGCCGAACATCGCGTGCAGGCTGGTGGCCATCCGGGTGGCGGCCGTGCGCCAGTCGACCACGGCGAGATCGGGTAGCTCGATCTCGTCCCACACGTGGTCGCCGGCGAGCAGGATGAGGTTGTCCTTGTTCTTGACGTGCCAGTAGACGGCGGTGGCGGCGCTCCCCAGCCGTTTGCCGAGGCTGCGCATGTTCAGACCTTCCAGGCCCTCTTCGTCGAGCAGCTCGATGGCGGTGTGGACGATCTGTTCCTTGGTCAGCGTGTCGCGCGGCATGCGCTCACGATAGGCGAGCCGAACCCGTCTTGTACAAAGTTCAGGAGAGCGCTTGCACTTAGTTCAATCGATGCTCTACCTTCGTCTTGTACTTAGTTCAAGTCGAGCGGCGCCGGAGAGCGCCCGACGAGGGAGACCGTCCATGAACACGCTCATCGCCGTCCTGCAGCTGCTCGTCGCCGCCGCCTTCCTGAGCATTCCGCTGGTGCGCTCCCGCTACGGAGCCGTCGCGACCGCGGGCGCCGAGGCGGAGCTGCGGCGCCAAGGCGTGCGGCCCACGGTGCTGGCCGAGAACGGCATGCGGTTCGACGCCGGCGGCCACGAGACCTGGGCCCCGGTCTCGATCGCCGCGGTGATGGCGGGCGTGGCCGCCCTCAACCTCGCCGACCACTCCTGGTCCCACCCGCTGACCTGGGTCTTCCAGTCGATCGTGCTGGCCATCAACGTCGTCATCCTCTACAGCAACCTGACCGCCGCCCGGTCCGTGCAGGCCGCCTTCGCCCGTAAGGGCGACCCGATGCTGGCGCGCATCGACGTGCCCGCCCTGCTCAAGGCGGCCGAGGCCGGCTTCCCCTCCTGGGTCTGGATCCTGCAGAACGCCCGCCACGTGGTGGTCTTCGGCGCCTCCGCCGTCGCCTTCGTGACCCTTCTCGCCGCCTGACGGCGACGGTGACCCACGTCACACCGTCAGCCGTCACACTCCCGCCCCGAGCTCCGTCAGTGATGTGTAGGCGCCGGCGAGAACGGCCGGAAACGACCGCCACCACCGACGACGAAGGAGACGATCATGCAGGCACGGATGAAGAACCCGGCGTTCGTTCTGGCCGACGCCATGAAGGGCGTGGGCAGCCTCATCAAGGCGATCAACCAGGGCGGTCTCCCCCAGGAACTGCAGGAGATCGTCGGCCTGCGGGCCAGCCAGATCAACGGCTGCAGCGCGTGCGTCCACTCCCACACCCAGAACCTGGTCAAGGCCGGCGCCGACTCGGAGCGGATCGCGACCGTCGCCGCCTGGCGCGAGGCCCCGTTCTTCACCGACGCCGAGCGCGCCGCCCTCAACCTGACCGAGGCCGTCACCCGGATCGCCGACCGCTCCGACGAAGCGGTCTCCGACGCCCTGTGGGACGAGGTCGCCGACCACTTCGACGAGCAGGAGCTGTCCGCGCTCATCCTGGTCATCGGCGTGACCAACATGTTCAACCGCATCAACGCCACCATCAAGGAGCCCGCAGGCACCGTCTGGGGCTGACGGCACCGACGGCACGGGGGCACCGGAGGCACCGGAGGCACCGGGGGGCGCCCCCGCCGCCGACACGCCGCGACGCGAAAGGCCCGGCTCTCGCGAGCCGGGCCTTCGCGCGCCACCTCCCCGACTCGACCGCCCGGAGCCCGGCGTCTCGCCCCCGCCCGTCAAGGCGACTGCGCCCCGCAGCGGTTGGGCGGACGCGGCCACGCCGCTCAAGCGTTCCCCCGGATCGGCCATACGTGTGGATAGACTCACGCGATCGTGATCGTGATCGACGGGACTCGCTGGGGAGGCGGCACCGGATGGGGTTGGCACAGGCCAAGAAGATCGTGCTCTACGGGCTCGTCATCTTCGTGCTCTACACGATCATCAAAACCCCTGAGCGGGCGGCCGAGCTGGTCCAGGTAGGGTTCGAGGGCATATCCGACGCCGCGAAGAGCATCGGCGATTTCATGACCGCGCTGATCAGCTGACCGGCGACCGGTCGCGTTCCATCACGGAGGTTCAGCCAGTGATACGCCATCTGGTCCTGTTCAAGCTCAACGACGGGGTGGCGCGCGACGAGCCGCGCGTGGCCGCCGGCGTCGAGGCGTTCCGGGCGCTCGACGGGACCGTTCCCGAGCTGGAGTTCTGGGAGTGCGCCTGGAACATCACGGACCGGCCGATCGCCTACGACTTCGCGATCAACTCGGCCGTGGCCGACCGCGACGCGCTCAAGCGCTACCTCGAACACCCGGCGCACCAGGCGGCCGCCGCGCAGTGGCGCGAGTTCGCCACCTGGGTGATCGCCGACTACGAGGTCTGAGGACCCCGCGACCCCGAGCGCACCCCGCCGCCCGTTCGGGCGCCGACCCCTCGCCGCGCGGCGAGGGGTTCTTTCATACCACCAACACGGCGTTATGCGGTGCTTGCACACAGTGCACATGTCTTGTGATGCTATGACCGCTTTTGACGGGTGAGTGGAGGACAGTGAAGGGTGGCGTGACCGTGTCGGCCCGTACTGCGCCCAGAACGCCACCTCCCAGCGACACCCCGGACCAGCCGCCCGGCGACGGCGGCCGCGGTGCCCGTGACGGCGAGACCCCGGACCCCGAGGCCCGGAACCACGAGACCGCGGACCCCGAGACCCCGGACCTCGAAATTCCGGACCTCGAAATTCCGGACCTCGAAACCCCGGATCTCGAAACCCCGGATCTCGAAACCCCGGACGCTGAATCCGCGGACCGCCAAACCCGGGAACCCGGGACCCCGGACCGCCAAACCCGGGAACCCGGGACCCCGGACACCGACGCCGGGCGGCCCACGCCCACGCCCGTCCCCGATCCCGCCCCCGCCCCCAACCCCGCCCCCGGCGAGGCCGCCGACACACCGCCCCCCAGCACGCCCAAGAGCCGCGGGGCCGACGCGCGGGCGCTCACCCAGGTGCTCTTCGCCGAACTGTCCACCCTCGAACCCGGCACCCCGGAGCACACCCGCGTACGGGACGCGCTGATCGAGGCGAACCTGCCGCTGGTCCGATACGCCGCCGCCCGCTTCCGCAGCCGCAACGAGCCGATGGAGGACGTCGTCCAGGTCGGGACCATCGGGCTGATCAACGCGATCGACCGGTTCGACCCGGAGCGGGGCGTACAGTTCCCGACCTTCGCCATGCCCACCGTCGTCGGCGAGATCAAGCGCTACTTCCGCGACAACGTCCGGACGGTGCATGTGCCGCGCCGACTGCACGAGCTGTGGGTCCAGGTGAACAGCGCCACCGAGGATCTGACGGTGCAACACGGCCGCTCTCCGTCCACCGCGGAGATCGCCGAGCGCCTCGGGCTGAGCGAGGAGGACGTCCTCGCCTGCATCGAGGCGGGCCGCTCGTACCACGCGACCTCCCTGGAGGCGGCCCAGGAGGGTGACGGGCTGCCGGGGCTGCTGGACCGGCTCGGCTACGAGGACCCGGAGCTGGCCGGGGTCGAGCACCGCGACCTCGTACGTCACCTCCTCGTGCAACTGCCGGAGCGCGAGCAGCGCATCCTGTTGCTCCGTTACTACAGCAATCTGACGCAGTCGCAGATCAGCGCGGAGCTGGGGGTCTCTCAGATGCATGTCTCCCGACTGCTGTCGCGGAGCTTCGCCCGGCTTCGGTCCGCAAATCGGATCGAGTCCTAACCGCTGCGGGTGACCACGACCCCCGGTTTCCGGGACGGAATGTCGATATGGCGCTACAGCGCGTTGCCGACATGTGACATTCTGCTGGAACCGCGTTTGCCGTGGCCCGACCTCCGGTATTCAGGGGGAGGCTGCGCTCAACGCACAGAGCGCTGCTGAGATCCGTCCGCGACCTCAAGGGGGTGGCATGTCCGCAGAACTGGGCAGCTCGAAGGTGCTCACCAACGACGCACCGCACGTGCTTGACGACTGCGACGCCATCGACACCCGCACCCTCTCCCGCTCACTGTTCCTGCGGCTCGCCGCCCTCGACCGGGACAGCGCGGAACGCACCTATGTGCGTGACACCCTCATCGAGTTGAACCTCCCCCTGGTGCGGTACGCGGCGGCGCGTTTCCGCAGCCGGAACGAGCCGATGGAGGACATCGTCCAGGTCGGCACGATCGGTCTGATCAAGGCGATCGACCGCTTCGACTGTGAGCGGGGCGTCGAGTTCCCGACCTTCGCGATGCCGACCGTCGTGGGCGAGATCAAGCGCTTCTTCCGCGACACGAGCTGGTCGGTACGGGTGCCCCGGCGGCTTCAGGAACTGCGCCTGGCGCTGACGAAGGCGAGCGACGAGCTCTCCCAACGACTCGACCGCTCCCCCACCGTCACCGAACTCGCCACGGCGCTCGGGGTGTCGGAGGAGGACGTCGTCGACGGGCTCGCGGTGGGCAACGCGTACACCGCGTCGTCGCTCGACTCACCCTCCCCCGAGGACGACGGCGGCGAGGGCTCGCTGGCCGACCGACTCGGCTACGAGGACAGCGCGCTGGAGGGGGTGGAGTACCGCGAGTCGCTCAAGCCGCTCCTTGCCAAACTCCCGCCGCGCGAGCGCCAGATCATCATGCTGCGCTTCTTCGCCAACATGACGCAGTCGCAAATCGGTGAAGAGGTCGGGATCTCCCAGATGCATGTCTCGCGGCTGCTGACGCGGACCCTGGCGCAGCTGCGCGAGGGCCTCATCTCCGACTGACTCTTCGATCGAGTCCCACCCCGTTCCCTTCTCCTATACATCTGACGCTCCGTCATACACACTGTCCGCCATGCGACGATGCCGGACAGGCCGCGCGCCAGGCCGCCGAGGATCGACGATCACCGCCTCGGCGGCCGCGCTGTGTGTGGGCGCCACGCTGCTGAGCGGCTGCGCCGGTGGTGGGAGTGAGGGTCGCCTCCCTCTGGACGCCGCCGCCCCGGCCAGTCGGGTCCCGCCCACCGGCCGGGTGGAGTTGAGCCCGCTCGACGGTGCCCCGGCCCGCGGCAGCGCCGAACCGGTCGGCCCCTCGGCGCGCGGCGTCGACTCCGATCGCCGATCCGCCGCGCCCCCGTCGGGCCGCGACGCGGCGTCGAGCGCCGAGCCGAGTGCCGACGCCACCGCCGCCCCGGCCCCGGCCACCTCCGCGCCCGGCGGGCCCGGACCGTCCGCCCCTGGGCGGCCCCGCACCGACGCCCCTCGCCCGCCCGGGCCCCCCTCCCCGCCGTCGTCGCCCTCGTCCCCCGTCCCGAGCCCCACCCCGTCGCGCCCGCACCCGCGCCCCACGACCCCACCCCCGAGCCCGCGCCCGGCCGCCCTCTCCCTCGGCGACCCCGAACGCGCGCCGGCCGCCGACCGCTGGTGCGAGAAGGTCACCCTCACCCTCCACAACACCGGCGGCTCCCCCGTCCGCGCCGGCACCCTCACCTTCGCGACGCACATCGTCGACCTGCTCGGCACCGACTGGTCGACGGTCGAGTCCACGGCGGATCTCCCCACCCCCATCGCCCCCGGCGAGCGCAGGAAGCCGACCTGGGAGGTGTGCGTCGACGCCTGGCGGGTGCCCCTCGGCATGCACGTGGAGACCCGCGAGGTGACCGCCGACTGGCGGTGACGGCGGCGAACCGGGCCGCCGGCTCAGTCCAGCTCCGCCAGGGCGGCGGTCAGCTCCCGTCCCTCCCGGACGCCCCGGCGCAGCAGTACGGCCGCGGTGGTGTGCAGTTCGTTCCAGGAGTGGGGGCGGCCCACGGCAGCCGCGTCCGGGAGGCAGTGGAGGGCGACCTTCAGTGCCTGGGGGCCTTCGCCCGCGGCGGCCAACGCGTGGGCCAGACAGGACCGGTACCAGGTCTTGTCCCGGCGATAGCCGTCGGGCAGGGCGTCGAGCCCGGCGCCGAGGCGGGTGATGGCCGACTGCCAGGCGCGCAGGTGCATGTCGGCCATGCCGCGTTGCAGGGTGAACCAGTTCTCGTCGTAGAAGTACAGCCACGGCGGCTCGTCGCCGGGTCGCTCCCCGGCGCGGTTGATCAGTTCCTGCGCCTCGTCCATCAGGCGCACGGCGTCGGCGGCTGAACCGCCGAGGGCGTGGCCGCGGGCCGCCATCTGGGCGGACATGCCCCGCACGCCGAGCGAGGTGCCGGGCGCGGACCAACGCGACGCCTCCGCCAGTCGCACGCACCGGGTGGCCCGCCCCTTGGACCAGGCCATATGCGCCTTCATGTTGAGCGTGGTGGCCGCCATGTCGGCGTCGCCCGCCTCCAGCGCCCACTCGTGGGAGCGGTCGTACCAGGCGAGGGCGGTGGCGGCGTCGTCCTGGTCCTGGGCCATCCAGGCGATGAACTGCGCGTGCTCGGCCGCCAGCCGGACCACCCGGTCCGCGAGCGCGCCGCGCGCCCCGGCGTGCAGCTCCACCACGGTGCGCAGCTGCTGCCGCATCACGTCGCCGAGCGGCCGCGAGCCGATGACGTCCTCCGCGCGGCGATGCTCGTCGAGGAGCCGGTCGAGCCAGTCCAGGGTGGCGGCGTCCACGCGCCGGCCACCGGCGACCACCCCGACGACGCGGTCCAGCAGATCCGCGTCCGGCGCCGCTCCCTCCAGTCGCATGCCCGCCACCGGCCCCGCCGCGGGGGCCCGGCCGTCCAGCAACCGCGTGGGCACCCCAAGCCCTTCGATGATCCGGTCCCGGACCTCCAGGGAGGTGACCCGCCGCCGACCGCGCTCGATATCGGACACATCCGGCTGCGCGAGCCCGACCCGCTGGCCGACCTTCGTCTGACTCAGCTTCATGAGCTCTCGGTACGTCCGGAGGACGGCGCCCCACTCCTCACGGGCGACCGCCACGACGAGCCGAGGGTGATCCCACACATCCACAGCGTGACCCTCCATGGGCCCAATGTAGGGCTCTTCGCGTTCCCCGTTCTCACGGAACGTCCCAGGGGTACGGTGCAGTTGTCGCCGCGGAACGGAGGCCCCGCATGCCTGCTGACACCGACATCGCTTCGGACGACTCCACGCTCACGTTCGGGCAGCGCGTGCGCCGGGCGCGGGAGCGGAACGGGTTGACGCGACCGGTTGTCGGCGGCCTGGTGGGGCGGTCCGCGGAGTGGGTGAAGGCCATCGAGAACGGCAGGCTGAACACCCCGCGGCTGCCGCTGCTGCTGCGGCTGGCCGATGTGCTCGGCGTGGCCGACCTGGCGGAGCTGACCGGGGACGAGCGGGTGTCCGCGGCCAGTTATACGAAGGCGGCGCACAGCGCCCTGCCCGCTGTGCGGCAGGCGTTGACCACCTATCGACTCGGCGGTGCGGACGAGGAACCCGAAGGGGTCGAGGAGCTCCTGAGCCGGGTGAGCGAGGCGTGGCAGCTGTGGCACGGCAGCGGCGAGCACCGCACACGGGTCGCGAGGGTGCTGCCGGATCTCCTCGGCGACCTTCAGCACGCGGCCCGAGCCCTGGAGGGCGCGGGCCGGCGCCGGGCGCTGGCGGGCCTCGCACAGACCTACCATCTCGCCCAGCTCTACCTGGCGTTCCAGCCCGTTCCGGAGCTGGTGACGCTCACCGGGGACCGGTCGATGTCGGCCGCCCAGGACGCGGACTGCCCCCGCGCGATCGCGACGGCCGCCTGGTACATGAACCATGTGTTCCGTGAAGCCGGGGAGCGCCACGAGGCCCGGGTGGACCTCGCGATGAAGGCGGCCGCCCTGCTCCGGCCGGACGCCGACGTGGAGGACCGCGCGCTCTGGGGCCTGCTCCACCTCGCGGCGGCGCTGTCGTACGCCAAGATCGGCCAGCGGGGGAACGCGGAGCGGTACTGGGACCGCGCCGACGCCGTCGCCCGGAGTCTCGGTGACGACTACGTCCACCCCTACCTGGTCTTCGGTCGGAGGATGGTCGACGCCTACGCCATCACCGTCAACGCCGACCTCGTCCGCGGCCACCGGGCCGTGAGCGCCGCGGAGCGGGTGGACCTGGCCTCCGTGCCGTCGGCCACTCGGAGGTCCTTCCACCTGATCGAGTCGGCGCGGGCCTACCGCCTGCAGGGCGAACACGTCGCGGTCGTGCACCTGCTGAGGAAGGCGCTGGAGACCTCGCCGGAGACGGCGCGCTTCAACCTGTTCGCGCGCTCCACGGTGGTGGAGCTCGCGGACTCGCCCAACGCGGTCATCCGCGACGACGTCCGCTATCTGACGACCAAGCTCGGCATGCCCACCGCCGCGTGACGGGTACCGGTGGTACCTCTCCGCATGGGGGTAGGTCCGCTACCCCTCGCCGGTCCGCACGGGCCGTACGGTCGGCTCCCACGCGACCGTGAGCGCTCCTGGTCCGACCGACCCGGGGCGTGCGCAACTGGATGGGAGAGGCGACGTGAGCCAGCGACCCCGGCTGCTGCCCTGGAACGGGCCTGACGGAAAGCCCTGCTATCTGGTGGGGGACGGGACGGGGCACCTGTGGCGGCTCGCGGACGAGCTGGAGACGGTGCAGCTGGCGGCGGGGGCGCAGTTGCTGGGCACCGCCGACGAGATGCTCAGGGACGCGAAGACGGACGCCCGCGCGCTGCACTTCCTCGGCGACTGCCTCACCGTGGCGCTGCGCAACGCGTTGCGGGTCGCCGAGAGTCGTGGCGACCGGCTGCCGATCCCCGTATACGACGACGGGGAGGGTGACGGGCCCGCGGAGTGGCGGCGGGCCGCGCGGAGGCGGTTCGGAATCGGGTAGCGGGGGTGGACATGGGACTCCCCCGGGGCCGGCGAATTTCTTCGCGCGGGCCCCGGGGGAGCCAAGTGTCACGGCCCCGGAATCAGCGGTCCGGGGGCGCGGAATGGCCGCGCTCGGCGTTAGTACGCCAGGGCCAGGTAGACCTGGTTGTCGGCCCAGGTACAGTGCCGGAGGATGGCGGAATTGCGGTCGCCCTCGTCGGTGATGCAGTTGTTGCGGAACTTGCGGCTCGCGAAGGTGGAGCCGGAGTCCTTCAGGTCGTAGTCGAAGTACTGCGCCTGAACGTTGGAGTTGCACATTTCCAGCGTGATCTGCTTGTCGGCGCCCTTGGCGGTGGCGCAGCGGCCGGGGTAGTACTTGCTCTCCAGCTGGTAGCCGGGGAGGCTGCCGTCGCGCAGGTAGAAGTCCTGCGTGCCGGAGCTGTCGGCCGTCCAGGACAGGACGTTGCCGTTGCCGAAGGCGTCGAGGTTCAGGTCGCTCGCGACGTTCTGGAAGGTGTACCAGACGTCGGTCTGACCCGTCGGGGCGGCCGACGCGGGGGTTCCGGCGGCCAGCATGCCGGCGCCGAGCAGGGCGGCGGCGGACACGGCGACTGCGGTCTTCCTGATTCTCGCCACGTTCCCTCCCTTTCGTGTGAACCGCGGGGCCCACACAACGCGGAATTTGAGGTGCGGAATGCGGTGCCAATTTCCGAGGCTTTCGCCTCGCCGGAAACCCTAGGGGCCGGCGCACCGGGGAGGTAGGGCCGGATCAGGTCAGCGCACCGAAATGAAAGTGGAGTTTTCAAGCATCCGCATTCCCGCAGAAACCGCGGGCCGGGCAAGTAGGCAAAAGCGGCCAGCCCGTCGTTGGCCGCATTTCACCGCAACGCCGCGGGCGGCGGCGCGTATACGAAGGTGGCACCCCGGGCGCGGCCGCATACCGGGCACCGGGTTCAAGCCAGGGCAGCACACCACGCACGGGGCGGGACGGCGCGATCCCTGCGAAGCGCTCATGTCCGATAGTCGCGCCGATAGTCGCGTAGAAGAGACATTCCGCGCCGCCCGCCCCGCGGCGGTCAGTCCTCGTCCGGCAGGGTCACGTCCACGGTCGCGGCCACGTAGAGCCCGCCGTGCTCCTCGTTGACCTCGTAGTCGGTGTCGACCTTGCGGACGGTGAGCGGACCATGGCCGTAGACGTGCACCGTCTGGCCCACGGCCGGGATGGGCACCGGGGTGTCGGCCCCGAAGCGGGCGATCACCCCGAGGCCCTTGCCCTCCGGGTCATAGGTGAAGGCGATCTCGTAGCGGGTCGGTCCGGTGGCCTTGCCCAGGTCCAACCTGGTCAGTTCGGAGCGGGTGGCCTGCTTCTCGGCGTCGGCGATGTCGGCGATCACGGCGGGGAGCTCGTAGGTCATGGTCCACATCTTTTCGCGGCCACGAACGGCTCAGCGCGAGGACTCGACGGCGAGTCATCGTGAGCTGTCGCACGCCCACCGGTTTCACTGGCCACCGTCGCGGGCGGACGCGACGCCGCACACCACACGAGAAGCGGCACACCACACGAAGGGACCGCGCATGGCCACCGAGGACCAGGACCACGACCCCCACCACGACGTCGGGGCCTATGTGCACTACTACGACAGCATGGTGGTGTTCCTGAAGACGGCGCACTTCAGGGAGCTCGAGGAGGTCGACCGCAGGACGGTCGAGGAGAAGATGAACGCCGAGGACACCTGGTACCAGTCGCGGTACCGGGAGGACGAGTGCGGCGCCCGGCTCAGGGCCCTGCGCACCGTCATCGACCCGCTGCTGAAGAAGGTGGGATTCGAGATCCACGACCCCGAATAGCGCCCGCGCCGCGGGACACCTCGGGTCACCCGGGCAGCGGACGGTCGCTGACCACCTGCTTCATCACGAGGGTGGAGTTCATCCGGTGCACGCCGGGCAGAGCGGCCAACTGCTCGTCGTAGAGGCGCTGGAAGGCCGTGAGGTCGGCGGTGACGACGCGCAGCAGATAGTCCGGGTCGCCGAAGAGCCGCTGGGCCTGCACCACCTGCGGGACCTCGGCCACGGCCTGCTCGAATTCGGCGACGGCGGCCCGGTCCACCTGGCGCAACAGCACGAAGACCAGCGCCTCGAAGGTCAGGCCCACGGCGACCGGGTCCACGACCGCCCGGTAGCCGCGGATGGCTCCCGTGCGCTCCAGGTCGCGCAGGCGGCGGTGACAGGGCGAGACGCTCAGCTGCACTCGCGCGGCCAGCTCGGTCACCGTCAGCCGGCCGTCCTGCTGAAGCTCGGCAAGGATTTTGCGGTCAAGGGCGTCCATGAGGCAGATCCTTCCCCAGTTTTCTCAGCGACGGGTAGATGTTGGAAACATATTTGGCGTAAATAAGCCTAATCTTCCTCGGTGCCGTCCTCCGACGACGGCCCGGAGCCGTTCCCAACGGTCCGGAGAAGTCCGGAACGCGACGCAACGCTACGGAACGCAACGGTACGAAGAGGAAGAGCACGGCATGGACGTGGGCGCGGTAGCGGCCTTCTTCGCGGTGGATCTGCTGCTGGTCTGCACCCCGGGGGCGGACTGGGCGTACACGATCACCGCGGGGCTGCGGGACCGCTCGGTGGTGCCCGCGGTCTCCGGGCTGGTCGCCGGGTACGCCGCCCACACCCTACTGGCGCTGTGCGGGCTGGCCCTGCTCGTGTCGCAGTCGGCGAGCCTGCTCACCGTGCTGACGGTGGTCGGGGCCGGCTATCTGTGCTGGCTGGGGTGGCAGGTGCTGTCCTCGCCGCCGGCCGACCCCGTGGGCGAGGGGGCCGCGGGGTCGGCGGGTGTCGCCGTGGCGACCGGGGGCGGGGCCGGCGGCGTGGTCGCGCTGGCGGCCACGCCCTGGCAGGCCGTGTTGAAGGGCGCCGGAATCAGCGGGCTGAACCCCAAGGGACTGCTGCTCTACTTCTCGCTGCTGCCGCAGTTCATCAGCCCCGACGCGGGCTGGCCGGTCGCCGCCCAGACCGGGCTGCTCGGGGCGCTGCACACCGCCAACTGCGCCGTCGTCTATCTCTCGCTCGGCATGCTGTCCCGCACCGTGCTGCGGACCCGGCCGTCGGCGGCCCGCGTGGTCACCCGCACCGCCGGCGTGATGATGCTGGCCATCGGCGCGTTCCTGCTGGTGGAGCAGGTGGCCGCGGCCGGCTGACCGACCGGCCGCGGACGCTCGCGGAATCAGCTCGCGGAATCGACTCGCGAGTTCAGCTCGTGGAATCAGCTCGCCGATTCAGCTCGTGGAATCAGCCGAGCGCGAGCCAGGCCACCGCCGCGACCACGGCGATCACGGCGACCACGCCGACGATCACACCGAGGCGCGGGCCACTGGAGGTCGCCGCCGCCTGTCGGCGCTGGCCACCCTGCTGCTGGCCGCCCTCGTCGACGAAGGCGCGGAACATCTGCGTGCTGCCCGCCGGGTCGTAGTTGCCCTCGGGGCCATGGGGGTTGTTCGCCATGGGGCCCGACCCTAGCGAAGACTCTCAAGATCACCCAGTCCCGGGGCTTCCGCCCAGGTCGGCGTCGGACACCCGCCGCCTTGACCCCACCCCGACCCAGCCTTTGTCCGCAATTTACTCAGCAAAGCCACTTTTCGTTTGCCTGTAGCAACTAACTAAGGCTACGGTTGCCCTAAGCAACCTATTGGTCGCGACGACGGCCCGCGACGGGAGGTGGACGGCCATGGCGGCACGAGGCCAGTACGAGGAACTCGCACGACAGTTGAGCGCGATCGGCAGCATCAAGCGCGGACTCGGGCGGTTCCTGCCGTCCGACTGCCCGCCGGCATCGGTGGTGACCCTCATGCTGCTCGACCGCTACGGCGACATGCGCATGAGCAAACTCGCCGAGCTGCTCGACATCGACATCTCCGTCACCAGCCGCCATGTCGCGCATATCGAGGCGCGCGGCTGGATCGAGCGGCTCCCCGACCCCCAGGACGGGCGGTCCCGGCTGCTCCGCGCGACCACCGACGGCGAGGCGCTGCTCGCCCAGGTCACCGCGCGCTACGTCGACGTGCTCGCCGAGCGCCTCGGCGACTGGTCGGACGACGACGTCGGCCGTCTCAACGAACTGCTGGTCCGACTGCGCGCCGGCTTCACGGAGGGGACGACGGGCCGTACGGCGACGGAGCCCGCGGCCCGCACCGCGGCCGACGTCGCGTCCTGCTCCACGGCCCGTACGCCCACGTCGGGCGAGCCCGCGACCCGCCCACCGGCGGCTGACCTGGCCGGCCCACCGGCGGCCGACACGGCGGTGGCCGGCACGACGGCTGAACCCGCCGGCACGGCGACTGGCCCCGTCGACACGGTGGTGGCCGGCACGGGGACTGGCCCCGTCCGCACTGTGGCCGGCACGACGGCTGAACCCGCTGGCACGACGGCCGGCACGGCGACTGGCTCCGTTGGCCCGACGGCCGGCGCACGGCGGCCGGCCGCACCCGCGACCCGTACACCCGCACACACCTAGCACTCGCACACGCAAAGGAAGTTCATGGCTACGACCACACCGGACGGCGGTGTGCGGGGACCCGCGGGGCGCCCCGCCCATGCCGGAGGCCACGGGGGCGACACCGAGGCCCCGATGACCCACCGGCAGATCATGGAGGCACTCTCCGGGCTGCTGCTCGGCATGTTCGTGGCGATCCTGTCCTCCACGATCGTCTCCAACGCCCTGCCGGAGATCATCACCGATCTGCACGGCAGCCAGTCCGCCTACACCTGGGTGGTCACCGCCGCCCTGCTGTCGATGACCGCCGCCACCCCGCTGTGGGGCAAGCTCTCCGACCTCTTCAGCAAGAAGCTGCTGGTCCAGATAGCCCTGGTGATCTATGTCGCGGGCTCGGTGGTGGCCGGTCTGTCGCAGAACACCGGCATGCTGATCGCCTGCCGCGTGGTCCAGGGCATCGGCGTCGGCGGTCTCTCCGCGCTCGCCCAGATCGTCATGGCCGCGATGATCTCCCCGCGCGAGCGCGGCCGTTACAGCGGATACCTCGGCGCCACCTTCGCGGTGGCGACCGTCGGCGGCCCGCTGCTGGGCGGCGTGATCACCGACACCGACTGGCTCGGCTGGCGCTGGTGCTTCTACGTCGGCGTGCCCTTCGCGATCATCGCGCTGATCGTGCTGCAGAAGACCCTCAAGCTGCCCGTCGTGAAGCGGGATGTGAAGGTCGACTGGGCGGGCGCCTTCTTCATCAGCGCCGCCGTCTCCCTGCTGCTGATCTGGGTGACGCTGGCCGGCGACGACTACGACTGGATCTCCTGGCAGACCTACGCCATGGTCGGCGGCGCGATCGCCCTCGGTGCGCTCTTCGTCCTGGTGGAGTCCAGGGCCAGCGAGCCGATCATCCCGCTGCGTCTGTTCCGCAACAAGACCATCGCCCTGGCCTCGCTGGCCTCCCTCTTCGTGGGTGTGGCGATGTTCGCCGGCACGGTCTTCTTCAGCCAGTACTTCCAGCTGGCGCGCGGCGAGTCGCCGACCATGTCCGGCGTGCTGACCATCCCGATGATCGGCGGACTCTTCGTCTCCTCGACCGTCTCCGGCCGGTCCATCACCAAGACCGGCCGCTGGAAGGCGTGGCTGGTCGCGGGCGGCGCGCTGGTGACCGCCGGCCTGGGGCTGCTGGGCACCCTGCGCTACGACACCCCGTACTGGCAGACCGCGGTCTACATGGCGCTGCTGGGCCTCGGCATCGGCATGATGATGCAGAACCTGGTGCTCGCCACGCAGAACCAGGTAGCCCCCGAGGACCTCGGCGCCGCCAGCTCCGTGGTGACCTTCTTCCGCTCGCTGGGTGGCGCGGTCGGCGTCTCGGCGCTCGGCGCCGTGCTCGCCCATCGCGTCACCGACTATGTCGAGGACGGCCTGACCGCCCTCGGCCCGGCGGGCGCGGCAGCGGCGGGCCATGGCTCCAGCAGTGGCATCCCGGACCTGGACAAGCTCCCGGCACCGCTGCGCGAGGTCTTCGAGAGCGCCTACGGGCACGGCATCGGCGACGTCTTCCTGTACGCCGCGCCGGCCGCGCTGATCGCCTTCGTCGTCTCGATGTTCATCAAGGAGGTCGCGCTCAAGGGCGGCCCCGGGGTCCCGGAGGGCGCCGGGACCCGGCAGGGCTCCGAGGTCCAGCGGGACTCCGCCGGCGCGGTTCAGACTGCGACCGCGGACGGGCGGGGCCGGCGGCCCGCGCTCACCCGCACCGAGGACTGACCCGCGAGGAGAGCCCGACAGGCATCGAGGAGACCTCGAGGAGAGACCGGCAAGACTCGAGAGGCGAGCGACAAGCCTCGAAGAGAGCGACAAGACCCCGGGTCCGGAGCGCGCGATGAGCGGAGACGCGCCCCGGATCCGGCCCGGGACCGGTTCGGCCACGGACGGTTCCGGAGAGTGGGTCCCGGCGGTGGCGGGCCGGGCAGGGGACGGCCTGCCCGCCGCCGCCCGGACTCGCGCACGCCGCACCGTGGCCGCACCGAGCCGCCGCCCGTACGATGCCCCCCGCCGTCGTACGGGCGGTGCCATACGCACCGCGTCACTGCCTCACCGCGCCACCGCGCCACCGCGCCGCCGCGCCACAGGGACGTCGCCCTCCCCGCACCGATCGCTTCGGGTCAGCGGCCGCCGCGGTCCCGCATCGCCTCGATGCCGGCGATCACCGTGTCGAGGGCGAAGCCGAAGTCCCGCTCGCGCATCTCCTGGAGGGTGCTGCCGCCGCGTGCCTCCATCACCCTCGCCGGCTCGGCCAGCGGCTCGGCGAACTCCGGGCGGGCCCGGATGGTGGTCATGATGTGCTTGAAGTAGTCGTCCATCTCCATCCCCGCCTCCTTGCAGCGGGCGTCGAACAGGCCCTCGTTGGTGGCGAAGCCGTAGACGAACTGGAAGACGGCGGCGATCGCGCCGGTGCGCCCCTCCATGGGCAGTCCACTGCGCCCCATGACGCGCAGCGTCGCGTTCGAGAAGGCGAGCCAGTGCGGGCCCACGTTGATGAACTGGCCGGTCAGCTGGGAGACCCAGGGGTGCGCCAGGAGCAGCCGACGGTATTCGACGGCGAGTTGGCGCAGCTGCTCGCGCCAGTCGGCCGACTCGTCCGTCGGGTCCGGGAGCGCCATCTCGCCGTTGACCGCGTCCAGGGCGAGTTCGAGCAGGTCGTCCTTGGTGTCGACGTACCAGTAAACCGACATCGCGGTGACGCCGAGCTCCGCCGCGAGGCGGCGCATGGAGAACTTCGCCAGCCCCTCGGCGTCGAGCAGCCGTACCGTGGCCGCGACGATCCGGTCGAGATCGAGCCCGGCCGCCTGCTCGGTGCCGATCTGCTCGGCGCCACCCTGGCCGGTGCCGCCCTGGTCGGTGGCCCCTTGCTCGCTGGCGTCCTGTGCGGTGGCGCCCTGTGCGGCCTCGCGGCCCGGACCCTGGTCCGGAGCGCGGACCGCCCCCCGCTCCGGCGCCGGGGCCTGGTGCGGCTTGCGCCGGGAGGCCGGGCGCTCCGCGAGCCAGACACTGATACGCGGGCGGCTGACGCGGCGGCCGGTTGCCAAGGCGCGCTCCCCTTCTCCGACGCCGCTGCGGTGCGTCGTGCTCGTCGTGCTGGTGGTGCTCGTCGTACTGGTCGTACTGGGCGTGCTCGTCCTGTTCCCGCGCTACGTAAACGATGCTATTCCGCGGGCGTCGCGGCCGAGAGCCGCTGGGCGCGCCGCAACAGCAGCGCCGACAGCACCCCGCCGACCAGCACCCCGACCGCACCGACCAGCTGGCTGGTCTGGAGCCCGGAGGCGAAGGCGTCCACGACGGCCGCCCGGTCCGCGCTCCCCACGTCCGTCGCCTCGATCGCGGCGGGCAGCGAGCTGGCACCGGCGGCGACGGCGGGCAGCAGCGCGGCGAAGCGGGCGTTGAGGACGGCGCCGAGGACGGCGACGCCGAGTCCGTTGCCGAACTCGACCACCGTGCCGTCGACACCCGCGCCCACGCCCGCCTTCTCCTGCGGGATGGCGCTCATGATCGCCTCCGCCATCGCGGGGTTGGCGAAGGCACAGCCCGCGCCGATGAGCACCAGGCCGAGCAGCAGCCCGCCGTAGCCATGGCCCGCTCCGCCGAGGAAGGCGACGCTGGTGAGCCCCACCGCGAGCAGCGTCATCCCGGTGCACAGCGCGCCCGGCAGGCCGAGCAGGCGGGTGACCCGCGCGGAGATCCCGGTGAAGTTGAGCGCCACGATGGTGAGCGCGAGCGGCGCCGTCCGCAGCCCGGCCTCCAGCGGCCCGTAGCCGCGGACGAACTGGAGCTGCTGGGTCAGCAGAAAGAGCGCCCCACCCATGCCGAAGGTGATGACGACCGCGCCGACCACGGCAGCGGAGAACCGACGGTCGTGGAAGAAGCGCAGGTCCAGCATGGGGTACGGAACCCGGCGCTCCCACAGGACGAAGCCGCCGAGGACCAGCAGCCCCAGGAGGCCGCCGGCGACCACCGGGGCGGCGGTCCAGCCGTGCTCCGGGCCGGAGATGATCGCGTAGACGACCCCGACCATGCCGACGGTGGAGAGCACCGCGCCCACCAGGTCCGGCCGGTCGCCCTCCCGGTTCTTGGACTCCGGCACCAGCGCCAGGACGGCGACCAGTCCGATCGCCACCACCGGCAGGTTGACCAGGAAGATCGCACCCCACCAGAAGTGGTCCAGCATCACCCCGCCGAGCAGCGGCCCGGTGGCGAAGCCCAGGGCGTTGACCGCGGCCCAGACACTGATCGCCCGGATCCGCTCCTCCGCGGAGAAGATCTGCATCGCGACGGCGAGCGTGGTGGTGAGCAGCAGCGCCCCGCCGACGCCCATGCTGGCGCGGGCGGCTATCAGCTGTCCCGTCGTCTGCGAGAGCCCGGCCGCCAGCGAGCCGAGACCGAACAGGGCCAGCCCGACGGCGAGCATCTTCTTGCGGCCGTAGCGGTCGGCCGAGCTGCCGGCGGTCAGCAGCAGACCGGACTGGACCAGGGAGTAGGCGTTGACCATCCACTGGATGTCCGCGGTGGACGCGTCCATCTCCTCGGTGAGGGAGGGGATGGCGACGTTCAGCACGGTGTTGTCGATCAGCACGGTGAGCTGGGCGAGGCAGATGACGCCGAGGATCAGCCAGCGCTGCGGATGGCCCTCGTCCGGGGGTGCCGCACCCGGCGCGGCGGTGGTGGTCTCTGCTGGCACCGCCGTCATGCGGGCTCCCTATACGGTGTACGAGGCTGGATCGCCCTACACCGTACAGGGGCTCGGACGGCCGGCCTAACCGCTCGGCTTGATCAGATCCCGTCCAGACAGGTCAGGTGAGCGCCGACCCGCAGACCACGACCAGCAGCGGCACGAGGTGCGGGGGGCATGAGACACGGGGGGCACGGGACAAGGGGGCGCGGGACACGAGACCCGGAGGCACGAGGCACGGGCGAGAGACCCAGACCCGGCGAAAGACACCGGCTGAACGAAAGACACCGGGGCATGACGAAGGGCCCGGCACTCACGTGCCGGGCCCTTCGCTTCAGTAGCGGGGACAGGATTTGAACCTGCGACCTCTGGGTTATGAGCCCAGCGAGCTACCGAGCTGCTCCACCCCGCGTCGGTAGGCACAACCATACGGCACCGGGCCGGTGAGGGGAAATCGGGTTTCCGGCGACGTTACTTTGCAACGGCACAGTCCCAGCCTCGCTGCGGACGGATCTTTATGCATGACCATGCCATCCGGCCCCGCCAAGATGTACCGCACAAGATCGCGTAGCCCCCACCAGAACCGTCTGCCCTGCGCGCATCGGCCCGCTCACGCATACATCACCACGGGGATCCCTTCCATGCACATACGCCGCTCCGCCGCCGCCCTCGCCTGCGCGACCAGCTTCGCCCTGCTCGGCACCGCGTGCAACGACAACCTCGCCGAAGGCGGTCAGGGCGCCGACCAGTCGCCCAGCCAGCAGCCCAAGCCAGCGCCCAGCAAGGCCGTTGACAGCGACGCCGGCAAGACCCTGGACCTGGGCGAGGCCACCCCGCTCACGTACAAGCGGGGCTCGGACAAGAAGGCCACGCTCCAGGTGGCGGCGACGAGCGTGAAGAAGGGGTCGCAAGCCGACCTGGGCGCGGTGAAGTTGGACGCCGCCGAGCGGAAGCTCCAGCCGTACTACGTCACCCTCGACTTCAAGAACATCGGCAAGAACACCATCACGTACCCCTTCCTGACCTCCCCGGTCGACCTGCGCGACGGCCGCGGCGAGGACGCCAAGTCCCCCGTCACCATCGGCGACGAGGTCACCCCGTGCCCGGGGAAGGACCCGGACGAGTTCACCGCGGGCGCCACGGTCACCCTCTGCACCGTCTTCCTCCTCCCCCAGGGCGAGACCCCGTCCGTCGTCCTCTACCGCGGCGACTACGACACCGAGCCCGTCTTCTGGAAGGTGACGGAGGCGAAGGATTCCAAGAGCAAGAAGGGCACCACGGGCGGGGCGGGCTCGACCGGAGGGTCCGGTTCGACGGGCGGGTCTGGCACCGACAACCCGAAGACGTCGAAGGGCACGAAGAGGCGGTGACGCGCTGACGCGGTGACGCGCTGACGCGCTCTCTGACGCCGGAAGGCCCGTCGAGGCGAGACGGGCCCTTCCGGCTCCCTGCGCACCCTCTGCGGACACGGTCAAGATCAGGGCCGTGGCCCACCCGGCGGCCTGGACGGCCCCGACGGGTCCGACGGGTTCGACGGGTCCGACGGGGGGTCCGGCACGGGAGTGTCCGACTCTCCGACGTCCACCGCGCGCAGCGCGCTCGCCAGCCGGTCCCGTACCCGCGTCTGGGCGGCGATGCGGGCGTCCAGGACGGCGAGCCGGTTGCGCGCGACGTTCAGACCGGCGGCTCCGACGGGCCCGTTGGCGAGGTCGCCGTCCAGGCAGGGGAGGAAGCAGCTCACGTCCTCCAGGGTGAGCCCGGCATCCAGCAGATAGCGGATGTTGCGCACCCGCCGGACGGCCTGCTCGGTGTAGTCCCGGTAGCCGTTGTGCCCCCGCTCGGAGCTGAGCAGCCCGGCCTGCTCGTAGTGGCGCAGGGCACGCGGGGTCACCCCCGTCTCCCGTGCGAGTTCCCCGATCCGCAACCGTTCCACCTCCGGGCCCCGTTTCTACCAGGCACGGGGCCGGCGGTCGGGCTCTCCACGGGTTCCGCGACGGGGGAGATCGGGGCGACCGGGGTACGGGAGTGATCGGGGCGATCAGCCGACCACGGCGCCGCCGTCCACCGGGAGGACCACGCCGGTCACGAACGACGCGCCCGGCGAGACCAGTTGGGTGATGGCCCAGGAGACCTCCTCGGCGCCGCCGATGCGGCCCAGCGGGGTGTGGGCGATCTGCCAGGCGCGGGTGGCCGTGCGCTCCTCGGGGGTGAAGCCGGAGTGGTCGGCGATCGGGGTCTCGATGGCTCCGGGCGCGACGGCCACCACCCGTACGCCGCGCGGGGCGAGCTCCACCGCCCAGCTGCGGGTGAGCAGTTCGAGGGCCGTCTTGGTCGAGGCGTAGACCCACCCGCCCGGCCAGCCGCGCTGCCCCACCGCCGTACTGACGTTGACGACCACTCCGCCGGCCGCCTCGAGCGCGGGCAGCGCGGCCTGGGTCAGCAGGGCCGGGGCGATGAGGTTGGTCGCCAGTTGGGTCTCGAAGAGCTCGCGGGTGACGCCGCCGAAGGTGCCGCCCCGTACGATCCCCGCGTTGTTGACGAGGATGTCGAGCCTGCCGTGGGAGTCCAGCACGCTCCGCACGATGTCGTCCGGGGCGGTGTCGGCGGTGATGTCGGCGGCCAGCGGATGGATGCCGGGGAAGCCGTCGGCGGTCTCGGCCAGCGGCCCGGGCCGGCGCCCCACCGCGACCACCCGCGCGCCCGCGGCCGCCAGGTCCCGCGCCGTGGCCCGGCCGATCCCGGTACCGGCCCCGGTGACGACGGCGACCTTGCCGCGCAGCGTGTTGTCGCTCTCGCTCGTGTGGTTCATGGGCGCAAGCCTGAAACCCTGCCGCCAGCGTCAAGGTCAAGCGCCGGACGGCGTACGGAGCCGGACCGCCGACGGGCGCCGGGGGATTCCCGCTCGCGGATACGGGGGCTGAGCTGGAACGATGCGTATATGGCAGGCAGTACGTTTGAAGATCTGGTGGCGGAGGCGGAGACGGCCCCGGTGGAGGGCTGGGACTTCTCCTGGCTGGCCGGCCGGGCCACCGAGGAGCGCCCGTCGTGGGGCTACCAGCGCCTGATGGGCGAGCGGATGGCGCGGGCCTCGGCCGCGCTGGACATCCAGACCGGCGGTGGAGAGGTGCTGGCGGGCGTACCGAAGCTGCCGCCGCTGACGGTGGCCACGGAGTCCTGACCTCCGAACGTCGCCAAGGCGACGCGGCTGCTGCATCCGCTCGGGGCGGTCGTCGTCAGCGACGAGGACGAGCCGCCGCTGCCCTTCGCCGACGAGGCGTTCGACCTGGTGGTCAGCCGGCACCCGGTGACCGTGTGGTGGGAGGAGATCGCCCGCGTCCTGCGCCCGGGAGGCACCTACCTGTCCCAGCAGGTCGGCCCGGCCAGCGTCTTCGAACTGGTCGAGTACTTCCTCGGCCCCCAGCCGGAGGAGGTCCGCCGCCGCCGGCACCCCGACGACGCCCGCCGGGCCGCCGAGGCGGCCGGGCTGGAGGTCGTCGATCTGCGCGCGGAGTCGCTGCGCACCGAGTTCCAGGACATCGGCGCGGTGATCTACTTCCTGCGGAAGGTCATCTGGATGGTGCCGGGCTTCACGGTCGACGCGTACCGGGACCGACTGCGCGAGCTGCACGACCGGATCCGGTCCGAGGGCCCGTTCCTGGCGCACACCACCCGCTTCCTGATCGAGGCCCGCAAGCCGGCCTGACGCGGGGGGATAAGGCCGGCTACGGGCGGTACGACCGACGCAGGTCAGGCGTCGGGGTTCTCGCCCGCCGCGACCTTCTTGATCCGCTCGGCCTGCAGGTTGGCGTACTTCTCGGCCGTTTCGAGCTTGGAGGTGTCGTCGAGGTCCTCGCCCCGCACCTCGATGAGGGCGATCGTGCCACCGACTCGCACCATCACGTGAGGGCCGTCGGAGTCGGCGTAGGCGTAGGACTCGTCGGCCCCCACGTCAACCGTCTCCTGCTGGAGATCGCCGTAGGCGTTCTGCCCCATCGAGGTCTGCATCGCCTGGTAGACCACCTTGGCGTTCTCCGGGGAGTCGACCGCGTACATCGAGAACTCCGCGAAGACGGCGGACGAGCCCTGGCTCTCCAGAATGAACTTGTTACCGCCGCCGGCCAACACCCCGGTGCAGGCCGTCCCGGAGTACTTCTGGCATGCGCTGGCGGTCTCCGCGCTGTCGCGCAATGTGGGCTGGTTCATCAGCTGCCACTCATCGCCGAGGCTGCGCGTGCTGGGCAGTGCCTGACCCACTTGCTGCGTGCTGCTGATACCGGACGCGGACTTCTGCCCGTCGCCGAACGCTCCCCCGACGGCACCCTTATGTGAGCCACCGCCGTCGCCGCCCTTGTCCTCGTCTCCGCAACCGGTCAGCACCGCCATCAGCGCCACACCCGCCACGACCCCCCGCCCCCACTTGGACACGCCCAGCTCCCTCACCATCGGGCCTAACTTGGATGTACACAGTCAATCCCACGATTCACTCACGACGCCAACCAGTTCTCACCGAGGGGGCGACGCCCCGGGATGGCTGGCTGCCTGCCGTTGAGGCGGCGTCATCCGGAGGTCCCAGGGCGCGATTCCGAGCGCGGAGCCGACGCACGAACAATCATGGAAGTCCTCGGGCCCCACGTGATGCACTGCCACGACGGTTTTCAAGAGGGTGCTGCGGGGAGCGTGTTCGCCGTGCCCGACCTGCTCGTTCCCCCGGCCTCTCGGGTCCCTCGGGGCCTCCGGTGGTCCACACCTGGTCCGCTGGCACCGTATGGGCGCGATGCATGGGGCGGATACGTTGCCCCCATGGCTGACTTCTTGATCGTAATCACGACCGTGGACAATCAGGACGCTGCGCGGACGCTGTCGCGCTCGGCGGTGGAGGCGAGCCTAGCCGCTTCCGGGCAGGTGACCGGACCCATCGAGACGACGTACCGACACCTCGGCGAAGTTTCAGAGGGCACCGAGTATCAGGTGACCTTCCGTACGACCGGTGACCGGCGTGAGGCACTGGAGAAGCACCTGGTGGATAACCACCCCTACGACTCGCCGGAGGTCATCGCGTTCACGATCGATGCCGGCCGTGCGGAGTACCTGGACTGGATCACCCGGGCCACCCACTAGCCCTTCGCACGCTCCAGTAGCGCGCCGACCGGGGCGAGGGACCGGTGGGGCTCCAGCCGCTTGGCCATCAGACGGGCTCGCGCCATCGGTCTGATCGACGCGAGTCCCTCGGAGAGGTCGAACACCCGCGCCGTGATCGCGGTCGAGTGCTCGACCTCTCCCGCGTCCAGGTACGCCGCTGCCAGCCATGACAGGTACAGCGCCTTGTCCCGAGCCCGGGTGTCGTCGTACCGGGCCAAAGCGTCCTCCAAGGCTGGGATGGCTCGTAGCGGTCGGTGCAGCTCCGCCCAGCAGCGCCCCGTCATGATCGCGATCTCGTCGCGGTCAACCCAGTACGCCCAATCCGGGCCTGGCTCGTCGCTGTGCTCGTGGATGGCCTCTTCGGCAACGCCCAGGGCGTAGTCCGCCTCCCGGCCGTTTCCCGCGGTCGCGTGCTGCCACGCCAGCCGGTCCGCCAGCAGCGCCCGCACCACAGGCGCCGTCCCGGAGCCGAGTGCCTCGTACGCGGCCGTGGCGAACCTGATCCCGGAGCCACCGCCCACCGTCCACTCCAGGTAAGCCAGGAACGCCAGCGAGTTGCCTTCCAGGGCGGTGTCCTCTGCGGCCCGCGACGCGGCTAAAGCCGTCATGTAGTGCCCGCGAGCCCCCTCGTAGTTCCCGGCGTCATACGCCGCCCAGCCCGCAAGCTGGGCCTGTTCAGCGATGATTCCGCGCAGGCCCCGGCCTGTCGCCTCGCTGTAGACCCCTTCGTCCGCCAGCCGGGTCGTGTTCTCCAGCTCCTGGACATACATCTGGTACGTGTCTCCGCCACCCACGAAGTCGTCCAGGCGGCGGAGCCTGGCGGTGCGGTGGCTCAACTGCTTCGGGACGTCGGCCCCGATCCTCCTCCCCGGCGAAAGCAGAGAAGAGGGCTGTATGACGGCGATCCCGGCGCCGGTCGTAGCCGTCATGAATCCACGGCGGTCGAACACGTCGTTCTCCTGGTCGGTCTCGCCCTTCTTCTCCTGACGTCGCAGACGCCGAGCGAGAGTGACGGCCCGCCGCAATTCCTCCTCCGGCACGCCGAACTCCGCGGACAGCAGCGCCCGCGAAGCCGGGTCCGGGAGACGCTCGTGGGTCTCCCACCGCGACACCGCACCCTGCTCCAGCGGGTACCCCCGCCGCGCGGAGAGATCAGCCGCCAGTTCCTCCTGAGTGCGACCGCTAGCCATACGCAGGCGCCGCAACAGCGGCCCGATCGTTTCCACGCCGTCGTCCTCGTTCGTGGTCATCATCGCCATCCTCGGCTGTCCACTGAGCCCAGATCCCAGCCTGGCCATAAAGCCTGGCTATATCCCCGGAATGGCCATGCCTTCCGGCCCATCCGTCCAAACGCTGACGGCAGTTGACTGGTCACAGCCGCCCGGAGAGGCGGTCTCCCCCCTCGCAGCGGGCCGTAGGACCGTCCGCGACGTCAGACCTGTGGCCGCTGTGTCCCTGGAGTGCAGTGCCCGACCGAGACCGAGGAGAGGCGCAGTGTCCACCAAGAGCCGTACTCGTCAACGGCAGACCGTGCCCGGCTGGGTCAGCGAAGGCACCCTCATCCGCGACCCGCTGAACGGCCGCACCGGCATCGTGCAGTTCATCGGCGAGTTCGAGGACCCGAAGACCGGCGTCGTCATGCAGAACGCCGTCTTCGCCCGGCCGGAGAGCGGCGGGGTGGAGTGGGTGGTCGAGGACCCCTCCAGCCTGGAACGCGGCTGACCGCACGCGCCCCCTGGGGTTGGCGTCAACAGCTCGCCGTCCTCCTGTACGTCGTCGCCCAGCGTCCTGGTGGTCACCCTGACCGTAGCTGGAGACCACGGGAGTTGACCCGCAGAGTTCCCGCCGGGACCCCGGCGGGACCCATCGAGATCAGGAAGGAGTACGGAATGAACGAGAACGCTCCCGCCGAGCAGACCAGTGGCCTGCTGATCGGTGTCCGCCGCATCGCCGCGGCCCGCTCGCGTGCCGAGGAAGCCTCGGACAACACCGGCGGCAAGTCGGACATGAACGACACCTGATCGACCGAGGAGACCCACGGTGATCGATTCCGCATCGTGGGCCGAGCGTCTGGGCGGGGACACGTTCCTCGCCCAGACGTGCTTCCGGGCCCACAAAGTGATCCGCTCCAATGGCAACGCCCACCCCTCGCTGCTGGCCTGGGACGACCTCAACGAGATCGTGGCCGCTCACCGGCTCGAACCTCCCCGAATGCGGCTCTCTCGCACCGGGGAAGCCGTCCCCGCCACGACGTACTCGATCCTCCGCACGAACCGTCGCGGGGTTTCCTGGTACCAGCCCCAGCCTGCCGAGTTCCACGCCCGGCTCGCCGAGGGCGCGTCCCTCGTCATCGACGCGATCGACCAGATCCACCCGCCCGTCCGGGAAGCCGCAGCCGGCCTCGAACAGTTCTTCCGCACCTCCGTGCAGGTCAACGCGTACGCCTCGTGGACCGCCGAGGAAGGCTTCGGCACCCACTGGGACGACCACGACGTGGTGGTGCTCCAGCTCGAAGGCTCCAAGCGGTGGAAGATCTACGGCCCCACCCGGCAGGCCCCCGCCTGGCGCGACGTGGAAGCTCCGGAGGTCCCGACAGGCGACCCGATCGCGGACATCGTCCTGACGCCCGGCGACGTGCTCTATCTGCCGCGCGGTTGGTGGCACGCCGTGAGCGCCGACCAGGGCACCGCCTCACTGCACCTGACCTTCGGGCTCGCCACACGGACCGGCGCCGAGTTCCTGGGCTGGCTCTGCGACGACCTGCGGGCGAGTGTGACCGTCCGGGCGGACGTACCGCGTTTCGGCACTCCGGAGGAGCGGGCGGACTACCTGGCTGCTGTACGGAAGGATGTACTGGCCGCCCTGGACGACCCTGCGGTTCTGGACCGCTGGGAAAGGTCTCTGGACGCGACGCACCCCGGGCGCCCGCGCCTGTCACTGCCACACCTCACCGCCGTGCCTGCCGAACCAGGCATCACGGTGCAGGCCACGGTGCCCCGTGCCCGGATCGACCAGGACGACCAGGCCGTGACCTTCGCCGGGGCGGGGAACGAGTGGACCTTCGCCCTCCCCGCCGCCCCGGTCCTTCGCCTCCTCGCTGGTGGACCGCCGGCCACCCTCGCGGACCTGGCCGCCGAGTCCGCTCTCACCCTCGTCCAGGTGGCGGAGGTCGTCTCCGCGCTGGTTGCCGGTCAGGCCGTCGCCGTGGTCGGAGGCTCCTCGTGACCGCTTCCCTGGGACTGGGAACGTACCGGGTGCGCGCCGTCGAACAGGCGGCCCGCACCGCCTGCACCGACGGGCTCGTGTGGATCGACACCGCCCCCAACTACGGCAGCGCCCACCAGGCGCTCGGCCCCGTCATCGCCGACCACCCGCGCGCCATGGTGGCAACGAAGACAGGCTTCTTCGGCCCGGATGAAGGCGCGGCTGCTCTTCGAGCCGGGCTCCTCACCGCTGCCCAGGTCCGGGCCGGACACAGCCTCGACCCCGGCTTCGTCCGATGGCAGACGAATAGGTCCCTGGCCGCTCTCGGCCGGATCGACCTCGTGTTCGTCCACAACCCGGAGCACGCCGGCTTGTGTCCCACGGAGCTTCATTCGGCGCTTCGTGATGTGTTCGCGGTGCTGGAGGAGTTCGCTGCCGCCGGCAGGATCGGCGGGTACGGAGTGGCCACCTGGTCCGGGTTCCTGCACGACGCCTTCTCGGTGTCCGAACTCCTGGGCCTGGCCATCGAGGCCGCTGGTTCGGGTGAACATCACCTGCGGGCCGTCCAACAGCCGGTCAGCCTCGTCATGGCAAGGCCGATCGCCCTCGCCCTCGATGGCCGGGGCCCTCTCATCCTGGCCCGTGCGGCGGGCCTGATCACCTTCGGTTCCTCGCCTCTGCACGGCGGCGAACTGCCGGGCCTCGTCACGCCCGAACTCGCCGAGTTCATCCGCCCGGGGGCCTCGCCGGCCACCGCCTGTCTCCTCGCTGCGGCCTCCTGCCCGAGCCTGGACGTGGTACTGCTGTCTGCTGGCACCGCCCACCATTGGGCCGCCGCAAAGGCCACCACTGCCGCCCCGCTCGATCCGGGCCACCTCAGGAAGGTCACCGATGTACTCGCCCAAGGATGAGACCACCAGGGCACGCATGGAGGACGCCCTGGCCCACGCCGCTGCCCACCTCGCCGCCACGACGACGGGTGCGCCGGCCTGGGGGTGGCTCGGCCGCACCATCGGCAGCCGCACCGAGGGCGGCCACTGGCTCCGCGTCCACTGCGGCGAGGCAGCGAAGACCCCCGCCACCCGGAACGAGGGGATCGCCCTCGCCGAGGAACGGGTGTCCGGCAAGGTGTCCCGCCCGCACCTCCACGACCTGTACCGCTGGGACGGGGGCGAGTACGTCTTCGAAGCGGAGCTGATCGACTACATCGCTCAGCCCGTCATCTCGCCGGAGACACCCGACCTCACCGAGGATCCGGGCCTGCCGGACTCCTGGTGGACGACCCTGCGGGAAAGCCTGGACGCCCTCAGCACCGCCGAACCGCCCCGCGAGACCATCCGCCAGTCCTGGGCCGACCGGGTCTTCCCCGAGTTCCTGGGGATCCCCGCCCCGGCCATCACCGAACGCGTCACCGGACACGCCGACCTCCAGTGGGCCAACCTCACCCATGACCCGCTCGTCATCCTGGACTGGGAGCGCTGGGGCGCCGTCCCCGTCGGCTACGACCCCGCGATGCTCTACGTGAACAGCCTCCGCGTCCCCACCGTCGCCGACCGCATCCGTGCCGAGTTCGCCCATGTCCTCGACACCCCCGCCGGCCGGATCGGCCAACAGATCGCCCTCGCCGAGATGCTCCAAGCCGTGGGCCGTGGCTGGTACGTCGAGCTGGCCCCACTCCTGCGAGAGCGAGCGGAGGAACTGACGGGGGTCCGTCCCCCGGCCCCGGCCCTCGCCCATCCGACCGCCTGATTGGCGCCTCCCGTACGAGCCCCAGCGCACCCCTCCCCGCTGGGGCTCGCGTACGTTAACTCCCGCCTTCCCGCCCTCTCCGTGGCATTTGGTGACGGCTGCCGCGCCTGTGCATCGCGGTCGGCCGGAGCGGTTTGGCCGGTGACCTGTTCGGGTTGGGGTCGGGCATGTTCACGGGCCGTACGCTGGCCGGCAACTCGGGCAAGCTTGGGGCCTGACCGCAAATGAGCACGAGTGGCCCCCTGGACTTGCCCGACACGGGCCCCGAGCCGAACAGGTGGGTAAAGCCGTGGAGGCCGACCGCCCCGGCCACATCTGGGTGAAGGGCAATCCGCGGTGACCTGTGCGTGCCTGGCGTACGTCCCGCTGCTGTCGGCGCGCCGCCTTCGACCGCGTCGGCGACGCCCTGCGTGACAGCAACGACCGCGACGACGATGGTCTGAGCGGAGTCCCGGCCGAAGTCTGATGCAACTCGCCCGGCGGTTGCTGTCACCGTTGCTGTCACCACATACGCCAGAGGCCCCTTCCGTTCCCGGAAGGGGCCTCTGGCCTGCTGCGCGCTCGGCAGGATTCGAACCTGCAACCTCTTGATCCGTAGGTTCGGGCGGGGTCCTGGTACAGCCCTCGACCGCACTCTGGTCTGGTGCTCATGGCGGCCCGGTGGCGGGCATCGTGTGCCGTCGTTGATGTCAGCACTGATGTCAGCTGCGCTCCACGTGACGCACCGCCACAACGGCTTTCAAGGGGGTTGTGGATGCCGCCGCCCCTAGATGATCGATTCCAAGGGATCGGCTGCGCGCATGAGGCGAGGGAGCCCAAAGTGCGGTTGTGACGCCAGACTTGGCCTCCCTCGCCACCGCACTGTACGTGAAATCCGACGACCTGCTGAAGGCATCGCCGCATCTCGCACCGTGGCGACCGACTGTCGGGATCACCCCTAAACTCACTTGGAATAGATCATCTAGGTGCTGTCATTGTCGTTACTGGGGCGTACGAAATCAGCCGAGATAGGGTCGCCCGCGGTGCTCCAGGAAGTGGCGGAGTCGGAGCCGCTGCGTGTGGTGCATCGGCAGTTGATCAATTTCCTCGGGTTGGATGAACCGCAGTTCAGTGGACTCATCCGAAATCGCCAGCCGGCCGCCGACCACGCGGGCTGTGAAGCAGATATTGAACTGTCTGCGGACTTCGCCGTCCGAGTAGGCGATGACGTGCCGAGGGTCGGTGTAGGTGCCTACGAGGCCCGTGATCTCCACGTCCAGGCCCGTCTCCTCTTTCACCTCCCGGACGGCCGTTCCTGGCAGTGAATCGTTCATCTCCATGCCGCCACCGGGCAGCGCCCAGAGATCGTTGTCTCGTCTGCGCTGAAGGAGAATGCGACCCTCTTGGTCGGTGACCACGGCAGATGCAGCAACCACCAAACTGTTCGGCTCGGGTGCCGCTGGGTCGTCGTAGTACTCGGTCCGCGCCATGGTCACCCTTCTCGTACCGGCGTCGCGGTCCCCCACACCGCGTCGAAGCTGTCGACGTATGTGTCGAACATGCCGCCTTCTCCGCTCCGTCGAAGATGCCACACAGGAGCACCAAAGGCGTTCACACCCCAGACGTGGGCGTTGACCATCATCTGATCATCTGCGCGATAGATCGAGTTGTAGAGCGTCGTCGAGTGGGCCCGCACCTCGATGCCGGGTACCCCGACAAGAGGGCGGTAGTGCATGAGAGCCAATCGGCAACGGGACTCAATCCCGTGCCCGAACCTCTCTTCTTCGCCACGCTGCCGGACATTCGCACTGTCCGGGTCGCCGACCGCGATGCGGACCGCGCAGCCCTCGGTCGCTCGCTCTCGCAAGAGATCGTTGAGGCGCGGGTACGCCTCATGCAGAAACACAGCGGCATACACCAGCACGTCGATTTGCTCGCGAGCCTGGGTCAGCATGTCCACGAAAGCGGACACGGGGATGTCCGCCCGCTGATCGTAGAGCGCCACGAGTTCCGGGCTGACTGCGCGGGCAGCGCGCGCCTGGCGGAGCGCTGGCCATAGAGCATGCACGTCTTCTCCTAGTGTTTCGGCCGCCAACATGGCCGTGGCACGACGCGGAGTACGCCCCAGGTTGACCCAGCGTTCGACGGACTTGGGATCGACTTCGACCTTGTCTGCGAGGGTGGCGCACGTCCAGCCGCCAGCAGCCATTGCGGCACGTAGCCTCTCGTTCGGCATCTCAGTCTCTCCCTGTATCCGAGGACGGCACTAGGGACGTTCTACCCGATGCGGGACGTCCCGAAGTGGGGTTTGTCGGTAGTTCCGACGTCCCGGCCAACTGCCAGATGCTCCGGTCCATGGGCACCGACAGGACTACGAGTCCTCGAACGGACATTGATGTGGACGAGATCGAGACGACGATCGCCCGAGCCGTGGTGGAGCGGTCGGCGCTGCCCGCGTATGAGGAACTGCGCGAGCTGTATGGGGCGCTGTTGGGGCATGCGGTGGTGTTGTTGCCGCTGGCTGAGCGGCAGGTTGACGGCCTGTGGCGGGGCTCGGTTGCGTGGTACCGACGGCGCTGCAAGCTGAACACGGTTCCTCACCTGCTGATCGCGGGGCTCGGGCCGGGCTTGCAGTCGGCCAGCGATCACGTTCGACACCTGGGACGTACCTGCCAGTTCCTGTTGGACAACTCCGGGTTGAAGGGGCCGGTGGGTGACGATGAGGAGTGACCTGCGGCTGGTGGCGCCGTCGGGGCTCGCCTCCACCTGGCCTGCCGGTCCTCAGGTGGCTGCGGCTGCGGTGGTGCCGGGGGATCGGGTGCGGCTGGCGGGCTGCTGGTTGCCGGTGCGCGCGGTGCAGTCGGGTCGGTACGCCTCCGGTGCGCCGGCTGTGGTGCTGGTCTTCGACGCGGGGTCCACGTGGTGGCTGCCGGATCAGTCGCGGCTCCTGGTGGAGCGTGAGGGCCGGCTCGTCTCGGTGACGGGGGGTGGGTGTTCGTGATCGATCTGGTGTCACGGTTGCGGTTCGAGGTGGCGCCGGATGCGCCGGTTCTGCGGGTCCGGGTGACCTGCGACGCGTGTGGGGCCGGCTCTGTCTGGGCTACCGAGGGCGCGCCGCTGTTCGAGCTGTGGATGCGGCTGCATCGTGCTCGGTTCCGGGAGCATGAGCGGTTCACCGAGACGGTGACGCGCTATTGGGCGGTGACTGACCCTGGTGGGCCCGGTGCTCAACTAGTGCCGGTCCGGTCCGGGTCGAGGAACCGGGCCGGTGGTGGGCGGTGGGGTGTCCGATGGGCGCGCACCGTGGAGCGAGGATGCTCGCGGGTCGTTGACGCGGTGAGCACCTGGTGGGGCCGGCACCTGAGCCAGCGCGAGTTCTACGAGTGGCTGGACAAAGGCCGACAGGACGCCGCCGGGCTGCACCTGGTGGACGAGCCCGATCTTCAGGCGGACTCTGCCCGGCGACTTCGTGAGATGGACCCGCGGGCGTGGTCGTTGGCAGCCGATGGGTCCGGCCCCGCACTGGACGGAGGCTGCGCCGGCGGGAGCAGGCCTCCGTAGAGCTGGGCGGGGTCGTCGCCCTGGGGAGTAAGCGTCGACCCTGTCCTTGATCCCCCCGGTGTGTCTGTCGAAGCCCAGGTACCCCCCGTTGCCTGGTGAAGACGCGCGGGGGAAGGGGGCGGCTCTCTCTATCTGCCGCCCTGCGGCCCGGTCCCGGCCAGCCCTCCCGGCCTTGGAGGGGCCGGGCCGCTTTCGACAACTTCAGACGCAAAAGACCGGACCACCCCTCAAACCCTGGCAGGCTGCGGGTGATCCGGTCGGGAGCCCTCTGTGAAGACCCCGGTGCCGATGGTACCGGGGTGGTTGTCGTGCTCGCGCTCGATCAGCCCCTCCAGTTCGCAGACCAGGGAGTGAAGGGGGCCGGCTCGGATGTCCGGATGCACGGCGGTTGTGTTGGGGTGTCGTCACGCTGCTCGGCCACGACGATGCGCGAGCCGACGCGGAGCGACCGCGGCGGGCTCAGCCACCACGCGGCAGCAGCTGCGTGACGGCGGGGGTACGGCGGCCGGTCACGTGCCGGGGGTGCGGACAGCGGCCGGAGTTCAGCCGGGCCCCCTCCTCCGCTGCTGGCCGCTTGTGAGTCGCCCGGACGGGCCGCGGTCGCCGATGGTGCTGGCCACGGAGGCTTACGGTCGTAGGCGCCGCTCCGGCCAGCCGCTCGTCGTTCCCGCTGGTGGGCAGTGGAGCGGGGTCGCAAGCGCGTGGTCCTGGTGGTGGTCGCCGAAAGGGGCTCGTCGTCGGCGTCGGCCTGGTGGAGCGGTTGCCGGCTGCCGGGTGTCTCGCTGGCGCGGCCGGGGCGCTTGCTGGGGGTGCGCGCTGAGTGGGCCGGGGGCGGCGCGAGCGGGGCGGTAGACAGGAGCGGGCGGCGGCCACGGGCCGCCAGCGCGCGCGGCCCGCGCAAGCGGGCCGCCTTGATCCAGTAAAGAAACTCTGAACAGCTCCTGGCCGGTGGGTAGGCGGAGCTGTCCGCCCGAGGCCCTGCAAGTCCTGGCAGTTCTGGCATGTACGAGCACGGGGAGGATTCACTTTGAGCCCGGAGGGCCGCGCGCTGCTCGCGGAGATCGCAGAGATGGTCGACCGTCTGCGCAGGGAAGCCTCCGCGAGCGCGGGGCCGACGCCCGAACGATCATGGAAGTTCTCGGGCACAGCTCCATACGCGTGACGATGGACATCTACACCTTCGTCCGGCTGGACTCTCAGCGTGCCGCCTTCGACCGCGTCGGCGACGCCCTGCGTGACGGCAACGAGCCAGACGACGATGCCGGCGCGGGCGGTGTGCTGGCAGCGGTCTGATCCACCCTGCGGAGCGGTTGCCGTCAAAACTGCCGTCATCGCAAACGCCAGAGGCCCCTCCCGTTCCCGGAAGGGGCCTCTGGCCTGCTGCGCGCTCGGCAGGATTCGAACCTGCAACCTCTTGATCCGTAGTCAAGTGCTCTATCCGTTAAGCTACGAGCGCTTGGCTTCCCGGCGGTTTTTCTTGCCGGTCGGCGTTGCGGGAACAACATTACATGACCTGCGCCGTCACGCGAAATCCGTTTGCCACACCCCCTCTGACCTGCGAAAACGCCGACTACGCAAGATCGACCGGTGTGGGCCCACGCGGAGCGCGGACCGCTTCGGAGGGCCGAATGTGAGCGCTTGCACATCCCTGAGGGCCGTCGGGGATGTCCGAGGGGCGCGGCAGTGACGTTCGAGGGGCGTTCGAGGGGGCGCCGATGGGCGGACGGCGGGTCGAGGTTGTCCAAGGGGTGGACGGGGAGCGCGCCGGAAGGTGTCCGGAGACCACCAGAGGGCCATGCGAGTCCGCCGGAAGAGGAGAAGGGCGCGACGCGGTCGAAAGCGGGAAGAGCCTGTCGGCCGGAAGGGAGCGCCGCGCGGCCGGAAGAGCGAAGAGCCCTCCGGCCGGAAGGACCGGTAAGAGGGGCAAGAACCCGTCGGGTCGGAAGCGGGAAGAGCCCTCTGGCCGGGAACGGCGAAGGGCCCCGGTCGGTAGCGACCGGGGCCCTTCTCGTAAGCGGAGGCGGAGGGATTTGAACCCTCGATGGGGGGTAAGCCCCAAACCGCATTAGCAGTGCGGCGCCATAGACCGGACTAGGCGACGCCTCCATTGCCACTCCACACCGCGCAAGCGCGAGGTGGCGTGTGCAGATGATGACACAGCCGTGCGGCAGGTCACCAATCGCGTTCTACGGTACTAGGCCGCCCGGCACCGGAGCAAAGCGCTCGCCGGGGCCGCAACGTGCGAGGCGTGTGCGCGTTAGAGGAAAGGGGGCAGTGTGTGCCCCCGGCCCTCCGAGCCCAGGAGTACGACCATGAGCACGTCCACGCCGCTGCCGCTGCTGCTGCGGCGGGCCGCCGTCGCCACCGCCGCGGCCGCCGCGGCCCTGACCAGCGTCCCGGCGACGGCCCTCGCGGCACCGCTGCCGCTGCCGCTCCCCGAGCGGGAGCACCGCGCCGCGCCCGAGGGCTCGGCGCCGGGCGGGCCGGTGCACGACCCCGTCGGCCGGCCGGGCGACGGGGCGGGGGCCGGCGAGGCCGAGGAGCCGCGCGATCCGGAGCAGCACCTCACCGTCGCCGTCCACGGCGCGGGGCTCGGCACGGACGGGACGTACGAGTTGACCTGCCACCCCACCGGCGGCGACCACCCCAAGGCGAAGGAGGCGTGCACGACGCTGGACGGCCAGACCCGCTGGGGTCGCGACCTGTTCGCCCCCGTTTCGCCCGGCTCGAACTGCACCCTGCAGTACGGCGGACCGGCCACCGCACACGTCACCGGAGTCTGGGCCGGCCGCCCCGTAGACGCGCACTTCAACCGCGAGGACGGCTGCGAGATTGCCCGCTGGAACAAGTTCGTGCCCCTGTTGCCGAAGATCGGCTCGTGACGGACGCCACATGTCCGGCGTGCGGCGAGTCGCACAAAGGCGTGGCAGAACCTCCCTCTCATCCGCCGCCGCTCCCGTATCCCCTGCCCTTAGACTCCCTTCTAGTGACACTCCAAGGGCCGGGCGGCAGACTGGCCGCGAGTGTCGGCAAGGTGCGGTAACCAGGGAGGAAGCGTCGTCGTGAGCAGCAGGCCATCCCGAGGCGCTGCTCGCCTCGCAGCCATACTCGACGCCCTTCCCGACGCGCTGCTGCTGGTCAACTGCAACGGCACGGTGGTCAACGCCAACCACATCGCACTGGAGAGCTTCGAGACGCCCGGCACCGCGCTGGTCGGCCGTGGGCTCCTCGATCTGCTGCCGGACTTCGACTCCAAGCGCATCCCGGGATCGATGCGCCGCCCCATCGACGACCGCGAGGGCGGCCGCACCCGACCCACCCGGATGATGGCGCGGCGCACCGACGGGTTCCAGTTCCCGGTCGAGGTGACCAGTGCCAATCTGGAGGACGGCCGCACCCCGTACGCCGACAACCACAGCTACACCGGCGACGAGCTGCTCATGCTCGTCGTGCGCGACCTGACCGGCACGGTGGACACCGAGGCCGAACTCGCGCGCCAGCAGCGGCAGACCGAGATGATCCTGCGCGCCGCCGCCGAGGGCGTGGTCGGCGTGGACACCGACGGCAAGGTCGTCCTGGTCAACCCGTCCGCCGCGCAGATCCTGGGCTACCGCGCCAGCGACCTGGGCGGCCAGGAGCTGCACCCGCTGGTGCACCACTCGCGCGCGGACGGCTCCCCGCTGCCGTACGAGGAGTCCCCGCTCGCCGACACGCTGCGCTCGGGGCGCAAGCACCGGGTGCGCAACCAGACGCTGTGGGCGAAGGACGGCACCAAGGTGCCCGTCGACCTGACCACCGCCCCGGTCCGCGACGGGGACCAGCTGGTCGGCGCGGTGATGACCTTCACCGACCGGCGGCAGTACGAGGCGACGGTCGCCCGGCACACCGAGCGCTATGACGCGATGGTGGCCGAGCAGACCCAGCGCTACGACGCCATGGTCGCGGAGAAGACCGAGGCGTACGACGCCATGGTCGCCGAGAAGACCGAGGCGTACGACGCCATGCTCGCCGAGCAGACCGCGCGCTACGACGCGATGGTGGCCGAACAGACCGAACGCTACGACGCCATGGTCGCCGAGAAGACCGCGGCCTACGACGCCATGCTCGCGGAGAAGACCGAGGCGTACGACGCCATGCTCGCCGAGCAGACCGCGCGCCACGACGCGCTGGCCGCCCGGCACTCGCAACTCCTCGCCGTGCTGGACGAGTCGCTGCGCGGGCCGCTCTTGCAGCTCCGCGCCGAGCTGGGCACGCTCGCCGCCGACCCGGCCGGCCAGCTGTGGCCCGAGGCCAACCAGATCCTGCACTACCTGGCCGCCGGCTACACCCGGATGACCACTCTCGTCGACAACGTCCTCAGCTTCCAGCGCCTGGACACCGGCGCCGAGCGGCTGGAGCGGCGGCGCGTCTCCCTGGACGCCGTGGTGGCCGCGGGTGTCGAGGGCGCGGTCGAGCTGATCGGCCCCGGCCGGGCGCAGTTCGCGGTGCACGCGCCGCCCATCGAGGCCGAGGTGGACCCGGTGCGGCTGGCCCAGGCGCTCGCCCACCTGATCGCGGACGTCGCCGGGGTCGACTCCACCGGGAACGCGGCCGGCGGTGGAATCCCCGCCGGAGACTCCACGATCGTCGTCGCGGCCGCCCAGCGCGGCCAGGCCGTGCGGATCGAGGTCCGCGGGCCCTTCCCGGGCGGCGACCCGGTGCACGGTCCCCTCGTCCGCGGCATCGTGCGGTTGCACGGCGGGGTGCTGCAGACGCACGAGGTGCCCGGAATGGGCGGCGGCAGCGCGTATGTCCTGGACGTGCCGGCCTCGGCGGCGGCCGCCGGCCCCGCGGCCGCCGCAGCCACCGCTCTCCCTGGAGCCGCCGCCTCGGGCGAACGCACGAACGGCGCGAACGGCACCGCCGGCACGCACGCCACGCACGGCGCGGACGCCACGCATGGCACGCACGGCGCAGACGCCACGCACGGTGCGGACGCCACGGGCCGCGCGGACGCGACCGACGGCGCGGGCCATACCGACGGGAGCGGCCGCACGGACGGCGCCGTCGCCGCCACCGGTTCGACCCCGGTGCCGGTCGAGGACGGCGAGCCGGACCAGGACGCCAAGCCGCATGCCGGCGCGGAGCCCACGGCCGCCGACGCCCCGAAGGGTCGCCGTGCCCGCCGCGCCGCGCCCGGCGACGGCACCGCGGCCCGAGCCCAGGGCCAGGACCAGGACCAGGACCAGGGCCGAGGCCAGGATCAGTTCCCGCCCGCGACCGACGGTGGCGCGCTCCCCATGGCGGCTCCGGGGGCCGGCGCGGGCGCGCCGAACGGCCTGGTGGCGGTCGCGGACGCGGCTGCCGTCGCGCCGGAGGAGTTGCCCCGGCCGACCGGGCGGCGTCGGGCGCGCCGCGCCCCGGAGCAGGCTCCCGGCGCCGAACCGCTGCCCGCGACGGCCCAGGGGCAGGCGCGCGGCGACGCTCCCGGCGTCCTCGCGGCCGGTGCCGCCACTCCTGACGGATCCGCCGCGCCCGCCGGGCGCTCCAGCGCGCCCGGCGACGGCCACACTCCCGAGCAGGGAATCCCGGCCCTCGACGGCCCCGCCGGGCTGAGCCCGGTCGGCCCCGCGGGGGTCGGGCCGGCCGGCCAGCGGCTGGTGCCCTCGCAGGGTCCGGCGGGCGAGGCCGTCCCTTCCGCACCCGCGCCGACCGGCCGCCGAGCCCGACGCGGCGCCCCCGCCCAGGAGTCGGAGGCCCCGGCGGGTGCCCGTGCGGCCTTCGCGCTCCCCCCGGCCGCCGCCGACGCCGCCGCCACCCCGCCCCAGGGGCCCACGGGCGCCTACGGCCCGGTCCCCGCACTGCCCGCCGTGTCTGTTCCCGGCGAGGCCCAGCCGGCGCCTCCGGGCACCGGTCGCCGCCGCGCCCGGCGCGCCCTTTCGGAGAGCGCGGACCAGGCCGGACCCGGCGCGCCCCACGCTCCCGAGGCCACCGGCCCGCAGCCCCAGGGCGCCCCGGCCGACGGCGGCGCGCCGCCGGCTGCCCGCGCTCCCTTCGCCCTCCCCCCGGCCGCCGCCGACCGCGCGCCCGCGTCCCCGCTGCCGGGCGACCTGGGTCCGGCAGACCGGGGTCCGGCGGGCCTGACTCCGGCTGACCCGGGTCCGGCGGGCCTGGTGCCCGCCCAGGGTGTGCCCGGCGACGCGCCGGGCGGAAACGGCCCCGCCGGGCTGCCGGCTGTGCCCGGTCCCCAGCTCGCCCCGGACGAACGCGGTCTGCCGGGCGGCGCCGCCCCCCTGCCCGTTCCCGGCGCCCCGGCGGCCGCCGACGCGCGGGCCGTTCCCGGCGCACAGGGTGTGGACGGGTCCGACGCCGACGGGGTGAACGGCGTGCCCGCCACCCAGCGGGTCCCGCACGGCCTGCCCGGCTCGCAGGACCTCGCCGCCGCCCGAGGCATGGCGCTGGCGGGGCCCGGCGCCGCCACGCGCGGACGGCTCGACGACGGCACGGCTCCGGGCGGCGCACCCCATCCGCGCAGCCCTGGAGTCCGCACGGCGCGCGGCGCCGCCCCGCACGACGCCGCGGGCATGCCCGTACCGCAACAGGCCGGTGCGCGCGGCGCCCTGCCGGCGCGGGACGACGACCGCCGGCCAACCGAGGCCGATGCCGGGGCAGCCGGGGCCGGTTGGCCCGACGGCCCGCACGGCGCCGCGTCGCGGACGGAGGAGTGGGGCCACGCTCCGGGCGACGCGTTCGCCCCGGCCCAGCACGGTGCGCCACAGGCCGTCGCCGGTGCGAGTGCGCCCGCCGCGGGCCGACGCGCCCACCGCGGCGGTCCCGCGACCGCGCTGCCGGGCGCCCCGGGCGTTCCCGGTGCTCCTGGTGCTCCTGGTGCCGGCGATGCCTCGGCCGACTGGGCGGAGGGCCCGGGCCATCCGCAGGGGCCGGACGCCCTCGGTCCCCCCGAGGACAGCCAGGACGACGCCCCCGGCGCGGCCGCCGTGCCCGGCGCGCGCCGCGCCCGCGGGGCCCAACCCCCGTACGGTCCGGGCGGTATGCCCGTCACCGATGACGACGCGGCCCTGGACGACGGTTGGGCCGACGGCCCGCAGGCCCCGGGGGCTCCCGCCTCGACCGGCGCCCGCGGCGCCCAACCCCCGTACGGCGACGGCGCCATGGCGGCGCGGGACGGCTGGGCCGACGGCCGGCGGGCGGCGGGACCGTACGGCCCCGACGTGGACGCGCCGGCCTTCGACGAGGACCCCGGGACGCAGGGCGGCTGGGCCGGCGACGCCCCGGCCCCCGGCCAGCGGACGGGGGCGGACGAGGGACCGCACGGGCCCGGGGCCGCCGGTCTGCCCGCCGCGCGACGGCCGGACGGCGGCCGGGGCACCGGTTACCCGGCGGACGGCCCGACGGCGGCCGGCCCCGGCGAGGGTCTCGACGCCGACGGAGCCGCGCTCGGGCACGCGTTGCCGGCCGCGCGCGAAGCGAGCGACGGGGCACCGTACGACCCCGCGCGGCCCATCGCGCCTGGACAGCCGCAAACGCCGGGGCAGGAGCCGACCGGCCGACGGCGGGCCCGACGCCCCCTGGCCGAGGAGCCCCGCCAGTCGGCGGAGCCCGGACCCGGTACGGGCCTGGCCATGGGACCTGGGCCGGGCGGCCTGGGCCAGGGCGTGCCCGGCGGGGCCGTGCAGTCGGGTCAGGACACCTCCCACGGGCGGCCGATCAGCGTGCGAACGCTGGGCCAGGGCGTGCCGTTCGCGCCGCCCGGCACCGACCCGCAGCGGCAGGGGCCGCCGACCCCGGCCGGCGGCATGCCCGTCGCGGGTTCGGGCCGGCGCCGCAAGCTGGCCTCGCGACCGGAACTGGACGAGCAGGTCGGGCCGATGCCCGCCGGGCGCCCGGGCGCCACGCCGCCGCACACCCCACCGCACCCTCAGCCGCGTTCGCAGTCGCGTTCGCAGTCGCCCGGCGGACCGCAGCAGGGCGCGCAGCCGCAGGGCTCCGCGGGTCCCGCGCTGCCCGGGACACCGCCGCAGCCGCACCGGCCGGGGGCGCCCGCGGACGGCACCACCGGGCGCGGACGGACGTTCGCGATCGGCGCGCCGGACGAGGGCGAGGAGGGGCCGCAGCCGCTGGACGGGCCGAACGGCGCCATAGAGGTCGTCGACGACCGCACCCCGCAGCCGCCGCCGGACGACGAACTGCCGCCGGAGCCGCTGGACAACCCGCGCCGGCTGCTGGTCTGGCCGGCGCCCGACGTCTCCACCCAGCAGGCGCTGAGCGACCGCGGCTACCGCCCGGTGATCGTCAACTCCCGGGAGGAGGTGGACGCTCAGATCGCGGCGTATCCGGCCGCGCTGTTCGTCGACCCGCTGACCGGTCCGATCACCAGGACCGCGCTGCAGTCGCTGCGCACGGCCGCCGTCGCGGCCGAGGTCCCGGTGCTGGTGACGGCGGGGCTCGGTCAGGCGACGCGCGAGGCCGCCTACGGCGCCGACCCGGCCGTGCTGCTCAAGGCGCTCGCGCCGCGCGACAGCGAGCAGCACCCGCCGCGGGTGTTGCTGATCGAGGAGCACGAGCCGATCGCCGGCGCGCTGACGGCGACGCTGGAGCGGCGCGGGATGCAGGTCGCACGGGCGGTGACGGACGCGGACGCGGTGGCGCTGGCCGGGCAGATGCGGCCCAATCTGGTGGTCATGGACCTGATGCAGGTGCGGCGTCGCCGGGCCGGGATCGTGGACTGGCTGCGCGGCAACGGGCTGCTCAACCGCACCCCCCTGGTCGTCTACACCTCGGCGGACATCGACCCGGGCCAGCTGTCCCGGCTGAGTTCGGGCGAGACCGTGCTGTTCCTCGCGGAGCGCTCGACGAGCGCGGAGGTGCAGACGCGGATCGTGGACCTGCTGGCGAAGATCGGCACCAACTGACGGCGTCCGGCCGTCGACCGGCTGACGGCGTCCGGCGGACGCCGCCGGTGGACACGGCCGCGGACACCGACGCGGCCGCCGTCAGTGGACACGGCCGCGGACACCGACGCGGACGCCGCCAGCGGACACGGACGCGGACACCGACGCGGACGCCGCCAGCGGACACGGACGCGTGACGCGCGACGAGCGACCAGTCAGCCGGGCGCCGGACGCGGCCTGCCACCGGGCGACACGGGGCGGTCACGCCGAACGGCCGAGCCGAGCGCCGTACGGGCGGAGTCCCACCCCCGCACGGGCGCCGCACGAAAGCCGTACCGACGCCATACGGGCGGCGTACGGAGGGGCGGCGCCCAAGGGCGCCGCCGCTCTCCCGCCGTACCGGCCTCAGTCCAGCGTCGTCACATCCAGCTCGCCCTCCGCGTACTGACGCCGGATCACCTTCTTGTCGAACTTGCCCACGCTGGTCTTGGGCACGGCGGGGACCAGCGCCCACCGCTCCGGGAGCTGCCAGCGCGCGATCCGCTCGCTGAGGAAGGCGCGCAGCTCCCGGTAGTCGACGGTGCTCCCGTCCCGGAGCACGACCGTGGCCAGCGGGCGTTCGCCCCACTTGTCGTCGGGGACGGCGACGACCGCCGCCTCCGCGACCGCCGGGTGGGCCATGAGGTGGTTCTCCAGCTCGACGGAGGAGATCCACTCGCCGCCCGACTTGATGACGTCCTTGGCCCGGTCGGTCAGCGTCAGATAGCCGTCGGGGCTGATGGTGCCCACGTCGCCGGTACGCAGCCAGCCGTCCTCGCTGAACTTGTCGTCCGGGCGGAGCGGGGCGGCGCCCTCGCCCCCGTAGTAGGCGCCCGCGATCCACGGGCCGCGCACCTCCAGCTCGCCGGCCGAGGCGCCGTCCCAGGGCAGGACGCGCCCCTCGCCGTCGCGCAGCCGGGCCTCGACCGAGGCGGGGAAGCGGCCCTGGGTGACGCGGTAGCGCCACTCGTCCTCCCCGGTCAGACCGGCCGGCGGGTGGGCGACGGAGCCCAGCGGCGAGGTCTCGGTCATGCCCCAGGCGTGGATCACGCGCAGCCCGTGCCGCTCCTGGAACGCCCGCATGAGGGCGGGCGGGCAGGCCGCGCCGCCGATGATCACGCGCCCCAGGAAGCTCACGTCCCGCGGCCTGGCGTCCAGCTCGGTCAGCAGCCCGGACCAGATGGTCGGGACGGCGGCCGCGATCGTGGGCCGCTCCCGCTCGATCATCTCGGCGAGCGGTGCGGGCTGGAGGAAGCGATCGGGCATCAGCAGGGAGCTGCCCGCCATGAAGGCGGCGTGCGGTGTGCCCCAGGCGTTGACGTGGAACATCGGCACGACCGGCAGCAGCACGTCGTGCGCGGCGAGGGCGAACGACTCCGCGGCGTTGAGCTGCAACGAGTGCAGATAGATGGAGCGGTGGCTGTAGGCGACCCCCTTGGGGTCGCCGGTGGTCCCGGAGGTGTAGCAGAGCGCGGCGGCGTCGCGCTCGTCGACCTCCGGCCAGTCGAACTCCACCGGGCGGCCGGCGATGAGTTCCTCGTACTCGTGGACCCGGGCCCGCGCGCCCTCCAGTGGGCCGCGGTCGCCGGGGCCGGCGACGACGATGTGCTCGACGCAGGGCAGGTGCGGCAGCAGCGGGGCGAGCAGGGGCACCAGCGAGCCGTTGACGATGACGACCCGGTCGGCGGCGTGGTTGATGATCCAGGCGAGCTGTTCGGCCGGCAGCCGCAGGTTGAGGGTGTGCAGCACGGCGCCCATGGAGGGGACCGCCAGATACGCCTCAAGGTGTTCCGCGTTGTTCCACATCAGGGTGGCGACCCGCTGGTCGCCGGTGACGCCCAGCTCGTCCCGCAGCGCGTGGGCGAGCTGCGCGCAGCGCGCGCCGACCTCTCCGAACGTGCGCCTGGTCGGTGTGGAATCCCCGGTCCATGTGACGACGTACGAGCCGCTGTGCACGACCGCGCCATGCCGCAGTATGCGGCTCACGGTCAGCGGGACATCCTGCATCGTGCTGAGCACCGGGGCCTCCTGAAGGACCGGTTACGCGCCAGTAGGTGCCGCTGATTCTCCATTCGACCGGGCGGGATGTCACTACTTCGGCGTGACCGAGCCCTCTCGGCGCGTCGCGAGGGGGCCTGATGCGGGGCCGGCGCCATCAGCGCCCACCGGCGCCATCGGGCGCGTCGGACGCCGTCGGGCATGTCAGACGCCGTCGGACGTCATCGGACGCCGTCGGACGCCGTCGGACGCCGTCGGGGGCGGGGCTCAGGCGGCGCGCAGCCGCTCGGCGCCGCGGCCGAGCTGCGGCTCGGGGGTCGGCTCGGGGTTCAGCTCGGGGTCCTCGCGCAGCTTGCCGAGAGCGCGGGAGACGGCACTCTTGACGGTGCCGACGGACACCCCGAGCACCTCCGCCGTCTGAGCCTCGCTCAGATCCTCGTAGTACCTGAGGACGACCATGGCCCGCTGGCGGGCGGGCAGCCGCAGCACCGCTCGCCACATCGCGTCGCGCAGCACCTGCTGCTCGGCGGGGTCGGGGGCCGGGATCGGATCGGGCTCCGGCAGCTCGTCGCAGACGAACTCCTCGACCTTGCGCTTGCGCCACTGGGAGGTGCGGGTGTTCACCAGCGCGCGGCGGACGTAGCCGTCCAGCGCGTGGTGGTCCTCTATGCGCTCCCACGCCAGATAGGTCTTCGTCAGCGCGGTCTGCAGCAGGTCCTCGGCGTCGCAGGGGTTGGAGGTGAGGGAGCGGGCGGTACGCAGCAGAACCGGCCCCCGCGCCCGGACGTACGAGGAGAACGACGGGAACACGACGGTCGATGCGCTGGGGCACACTGGCGTGGTCATGGCTTACACGCTATGAGCGCCTAGCGCCTCACGGATCGGCCGCAGGTGCCGAAGCCGGATCCCCCTCAGGTTGTAGGGGTGGGGCTGGCACCACCTCCTGGGGGCGGACGGGAGGAGGAGGTCCTTCAGGGTCGACTCTGAGGGTCGCGGCCCCTGGACCCCGGTATCAGCGGTGGTCAGGCCGATGATCGCCGACCCGCGAGGCAGGGGCCGGCGGCCATCCGTGCTTATTCATCACTCAACTTCCGATGGTCAGCGGACGATCGCCACCGGGGCGTCCACCCTGTTGCGGTCGATGCTCAACCGCTTGCCGCCGTGCTTCTCGCTCACGTTGCCCGCGTACTGGTGGATGCGGCGGTGGGGCTGCCACGCGTTCGGGCGCAGTACCGGCTCCCCGAAGACCGTGGCCTTCACGCGCCAGCGCGCGAACCACATCGCCGACGGCAGATCACGCACCCCGGCCCGTCGGGCCTGCTCCAGGTGACGCACCCCGGACTCGGCGCTGCTGTAGAAGCCGGGGAAGTAGCCGGAGTCGCGCACCTCGCGGTTCCAGCCGCGGATGAAGGAGAGGGTGGCACGGGCGCAGGCGCGGCGGGTGTGGTCGTACGCCTCCATGTCGAGGTAGAGGGCGCTGCGCTGGCGCAGGCCGAACGCCTCCGCGCGCCGCACCGCGTCGCGGCCCTCGTTGCGGCCCTGCTCCCAGGGGTGGGCACCGATCCGGACGCCCATCTTCGCCGAGTTGCGCACACACGGGGACTGCGAGCCGACGTACACCGGCAGCAGCCGCCAGCCCAGATCCTCGGCGCCCAGCGCCCAGGAGCGGGTGAGCCGGGGTTGGCTCGGGCAGGCGCGCCCGCGGCCGCCGAAGTAGACGCCGATCACGCGGTACGGGGAGGAGCGCCACGCACGGAGGGTGGCGAGGGAGGGGGCGTGGCAGGTGTCGATGCCCCAGCCGCGGAAGATGCGGGCGCCGTGGACGCGGGGGTCGGGGAGAGCGGCGGGAATGGCGGGGCCGACGGCGCGGGGCCCGGTCATGGCGTCCCGTTCGCCCTTCACCCCCGCCGTTTCCCTCTCTTCCTTCTCTTCCTTCCCTGCCTTCGCGTTCCTGGGGTCCTCGGCGCCCTTCGCGTCCGTCGTGTCCTGGGCCTTCGTGCTCTTGCCGTCCGCGGTCGTCTTCGGTGCGCGGGCGCCCTTGGCCGCCTTGGCGGCGCTGGCGGCCTTCGCTGCTTGGGCCGCCGTCGCCGCCTGCGTGGCCATGGACTCGGCGGCCACCGCGGCGGCGGCCGCACTGGTCAGGGCGAGCCGGGCGACAGTGGACGGATCGGCGGAGGAAGCCGCGACCGCCGGAGTGGCGGCGGAGGCGTGGGTGGAGCCGGGTTGCGGGGCACCGGCGAACACGGTCTGCCCGGCCAGCCCGGCGCCCGCGGCGACCACCGCGAGCAGGCCGACCGTAAATCCGGTGATCTTTCTTCGTCTGATCGTCTTGAGTCGGTCCATACGGCGAGTCAAGGCGGCGACCGCCGGACCGGTCCCGTAGACACGCGCGCGGGGAGCCGCGATTCAGCCGTCTGCACCGATTCGACCGCCTGCGCCGATTCCGAGGCCGCGAGGGTGTCACGTCAGGGTCGGGTGACCGGCCGTCCCGTCGTCCGTGCCGAGGATCAGGGCGGACGTAGGCACCCCGGTTCCCGCCGTGACCAGGACGTGGTCGACCTCCGGCAGCTGGTTGACGGCGGTGCCGCGAAGCTGCCGCACCGCCTCGGCGATGCCGTTCATGCCGTGCAGATACGCCTCGCCGAGCTGGCCGCCGTGGGTGTTGAGCGGCAGCGCGTCCGCCGCGACGAAGTCCGCCGCCTCGCCCCGCCCGCAGAAGCCGAACTCCTCCAGCTGCATCAGCACGAAGGGGGTGAAGTGGTCGTACAGGATGCCCACGTCGATGTCCTCGGGGGTGAGCCGGCTGGTGCGCCACAGCTGCCGCGCGACCACGCCCATCTCCGGCAGCCCGGTGAGCCCGCCGTCGTAGCCGCGGTCGCGGTAGTAGCTGGTCATCTGCTCCTGCGCGCGGCCCGCCCCCTGCGCGGCGGCGCGGATGACGGCCGGCGGGTGGCGGAGCGTCCGGGCCCGTTCCACGCCGGTGACCACCAGGGCCTGCCCACCGTCGGTCTCCTGGCAGCAGTCCAGCAGCCGCAGCGGCTCGACGATCCAGCGCGAGGCGGCGTGGTCGGCGAGGGTGATCGGACGGCCGTAGAAGTACGCCGCCGGGTTGGTCGCGGCGTGCCGGCGATCGGTGACCGCGACATGGCCGAACGCCTCGGGGGTCAGCCCGTACGTGTGCAGGTAGCGCTGCGCGGCCATGGCGACCCAGGAGGCCGGGGTGAGCAGGCCGAAAGGCAGCGCCCAGCCGAGCGCCGTGCCTTCGGCGGAGGGCTCGCGGTGAGTGACGCCGGAGCCGAAGCGACGGCCGGAGCGCTCGTTGAACGCGCGGTAGCAGACGACGACGTCCGCGATCCCGGCGGCGACGGCCAGCGCGGCCTGTTGGACGGTGGCGCAGGCGGCGCCACCGCCGTAGTGCACCCGGGAGAAGAAGGACAGCTCGCCGATGCCGGCCGCCTGTGCCACGGTGATCTCCGGGCTGGTGTCCATGGTGAACGTGGTCAGCCCGTCCACGTCGGCGGGGGTCAGCCCGGCGTCGTCGAGCGCCGCCCGCACCGCCTCCACGGCCAGCCGCAGCTCGCTGCGGCCGGAGTCCTTGGAGAACTCGGTGGCGCCGATCCCCACGATGGCGGCCCGACCGCCGAGGCTGTCGGCACGGTGCAGACTCATGGCGTCCTCCGGCTCCGGGGGGCGGACCGGGGCGACTCGGAGGGCCCAGGTGGTGTGCGTCGTGCGGAGGAGCCCAGCTCGACGGTGGCCTCGCCGGTGACATGCCGTCCCAGGGAGTTGCGGCCGACGATCCGTACCCGCGCCGTGCTCCCCTCCACGGCGGCGACGGTCCCCGTCAACGTCAACTCGTCCCCCGGATAGTTGGGCGCTCCGAGCCGGATGGCGAGCCGACGCAGCACGGAGCCCGGGCCCGCCCAGTCGGTGACGTAGCGACCGACCAGGCCGTTGGTGGTCAGGATGTTCATGAAGATGTCCGGCGTCCCGCGCGCCCGTGCCGCCTCCGGGTCGTGGTGCACGTCCTGGAAGTCACGGGAGGCGAGGGCCCCGGCGACGATGAGGGTGCGGGTGACGGGGATGCGGAGCGGGGGCGGCGCCCCGGCGGCGCGGAAAACGGGCAGCGGCTCCCCCTCCGCGTCATGGAGGAACTCCAGCTCGACCTCCATGCCGATCCGCACCGCCTCCGGCGGCACCCCGACGATGTTGCTGATCATCCGGACGCCCTCGGCGAGCTCGACGAGCCCGACGACATACGGGGGGTCGAACGCGGGGAACCGCGGGTGGTGCATCACGACGCGGCTGAAGACGGTGCCGCGGCCGGAAGCCCGCACGGTGTCCCAGCCCTGCCCGCCGCAGCCGTTGCACCCCGGCAGCCAGGGGAAGCGCAGGGCACGACAGTCGACACAGCGCTGGATCAGCAGCCGACCGGCGGCGACGCCCTCCCAGAACCCGGCGTTGTCGCGGTTCACGACGGGCCGCGGACGCGCCGACCGATGACCGGTGCGGACGGGAGCGGGATCCGGGGGCGGGGCGGGATCCGGGGGCGGGGCGGGATTCGGGGACAGGGCGGGATCCGGGGACGGGGCCGGGTCGGGCCGCTCCAGCCGGGCGCGGGGCGGCGCGTACTTGAGGATGCGGAAGCGATGAGTCCCGGCGAGCTCGCCGTCGGCCCGTAGGTCCATGCGCGTGGTGACGAAGTGGCCGCGGCCCAGCCTGGTGGTCTTGAGCGGTGAGACGGACTCGATCACGGCGTCGAAGGTGACGCGGTCGCCGGGACGCAGCGGGCGCGGGTACTCCTGCTCGCAGTCGGTGGCGACGACGGAGGTGAAGCCGGCCCCGTCCAGCCGGGACAGCAGCTCGTCGTAGGCGCTCGAACGCCCGCCGCCGGCACCGTGGCCGGAGAGCCCGCCCATCGTCCACACCTGGAGCATGGCGGGCGGGGCGACGGCGGGGTAACCGGGGTGGGTGTCGCCGACGGCCTCGCACCAGTGCCGGATCATCGGCTCGTTGACGGGGTCCTTGCCGCGCCCGCCGGTGACGGCGGCGTGGCCCTCGTACGCCTTCAGCTGCTGGTAGAAGGAGTCGGCGCTCATGGTTTTCTGACTATCCGTCAGCTCTGCTGTCCCGTCAACACATCGCGTCGCGGAGCGGGCGGAGACGGCCGGGCCCGGGGATCCGTCAAGACGGAAGCGCGACGGCACCGAAGTGCCGCCGCGCGACCATCTGACCTCACCCAGTCCCTTTCAGTTCACCGCATCACCACCACGGAACGAAGACGACGGTGGCGTTGTGCTGGTCGATGAAGACGTCCTCGGCCCCGATGACACTGGCGGTGTTGTTCTGGTTCGACGCACCGGTGCCGGTGGCGATCTGCTGAGTGGTGGTGGAGTTGCCGTTGTTGTCGTCGCCGACGCCGCTGCCGACGATGGACCCCACGGACTTGTTCGGCCCGTCACCCGCGCCGTCGTCCCCGTCCGCGTGGGCAACGCCCCCGAAGAGCGCGACGGCGAGGGGGAGAGCGGCAACGGCGGCCAGGGTGCGGGCGGGACGGATACGCGCCATGTCCATTCCTCCAGGAAATCGAGAGCCGAGGTGTGGGGAGCCCGGGATGGCGGTCGGCCGGCCACCCCTCGGCGTCGCTCCGCCACGGTGGTGCTGAGGCGTGACGACGCCGCGGAAGCAGAGTTGCCCATGAACTCCCTGGCGAACCACCCGTGTTGTCCCAATTACCTCGCAGGTATGAGGAACCTTGCTTAAACACCGCTTGCGCCCCCAATGCACCCTCTGCCGCACCCCAGGCGGTCACGGGCCGCAAGGGAGAAGGGGAGAACCGTTCCCGCATGCCTTCGGCCGTGTACGGCCCCCGCCTCCCCGGACCCCGCCCTCCGAACCTCCCCCCTCTTCCCAGAATCGAACATCAGCGCGAAAATGGCCGTATGGCGGACAACCCCCTGGTCCACGCCCTGGCCGCCGCGGCGCACGGCTTCGCGGTGATCCCACTGACCCGCGCGAAACTGCCCGCCGTGCGCTCCCCGCACCACCGCGACCCGGCCTGCGCGCCACCACCGGCGGTCGCCCCGGACCCCACCGAGCCTCCGGAGCCGGAACGGGGACGGGCCCCGACCACCGGCGCGGGCGCGAGGGCGGCCAGGGCCGCGGATCCGTGGTCGTTCACGGACACGGACCCGTGGTCGGTCACGGGTACGGACCCCTGGTCGGTCACGGGTACGGACCCCTGGTCGGTCATGGGCATCGATCCGAGCCCGGACGCTGGCAGAGGCCCGAGCCTGGACGCTGGCGCAGGCCCGAGCCCGGACGTCGGCACGGGCCCGAGGTCGGGCCGCGGGCCAGGGGGTGCTCCGGCAACGCCCGGCCGGGGGCACGGACCGGTGACGCCCATCCCGGGACCCGGACCGGTGACGCCCATCCCGGGACCCGGACCGGCGACGCCCGGCCCCGCACGGGCGGCCCCCTGCCACGGTGAGTGCGGACGGCTCGGTCACGGCGTCTACGACGCCTCGACGGACCCCGACACCATCCGCGCCCTCTTCGCCGCCGCCCCCTGGGCCACGGGCTATGGCATCGCGTGCGGAGTCCCCCCGCACCACCTGGTCGGGGTGGACCTGGACCACAAGCCCGCGACGGCCACCGACGGCCTGGCGGCCTTCGCCCGGCTGGCGCGCGAGCACGCCTTCGCCGTCCCCCACACGGTGACCGTCCTCACCCCCAGCGGCGGTCGCCATCTGTGGCTCACCGCCCCGGGGAACGCCCCCGTCCACAACTCGGTGGGCCGGCTGGCACGCGGCGTCGACATCCGCGGCCTGGGCGGCTATCTGGTCGGGCCGGGTTCCCGCAGCTCGCGCGGCGACTACCGCCGGGCCCCCGGCTCCCCTCTCTGGACCCCGGCTCCCGCGCCGGAGGCGCTGCTGCGCCTGCTCGCCCCGCCCCGTCCCGTCTCCCACCCGCGGCCGACCCGACCCCTCACGCGCCATCGTGCCGCCGCCCTGGTCGCGTTCGTCCGCGCCTCCCGTCCGGGGGAGCGCAACTCCCGCCTCTACTGGGCGGCTTGCCGTGCCTGCGACGCGGGCGCCGACCCGGCCCTCACCCATGCCCTGCTGGACGCGGCCCTCAGCACCGGCCTCCCGCCGCACGAAGCCGCCGCCACACTCGCCTCGGCGGCGCGCCGGGACGGGCTCCGACGGTCTTCTACGACGTGGTCGGGCTGCCGCCGCTCCCCGGCGTCGCCCTCCGACCGCTGGCCGGGCTCACCCTGACCACCTCCCTGGCCGTGCTCCCGGGCCCGCCCCTCGCACCGGTCCGCCACCTCCTCCAGGCCGCAGCCGACGCCGAACTCCCGATCCGACCAGCCAAGTAACGACCAGTCAGCCGGCAGCCGCCCCCACTCCCACCCGGTCCGGAAAAAATCTTCACCGCTCCTGTCACACGCGCGCGGTGCGCCGTGTCAATCAGGTGACGGGCTCACCGCGCCCGGCCGGCGCGGCCCGCACCGGTACACCGCCTGATGAGGAGCACCCTCGGATGTCCACCACCTACGTCGTCGTCACCGTCCTGGCCGCCGTCATGTCGGGCTTCTCCGCGGGCTCGATCTTCTTCAACGCCCCCTGGGTCGTTCAGCCCATGATCGACTACAGGGTCCCGCGCGGCTGGTGGACCTGGCTGGGCATCGCCAAGGCCGCCGGCGCCATCGGCCTCCTCGTGGGCCTGGCCATACCGGTCATCGGCGCGCTGGCCGCCATCGGCCTGATCCTCTACTTCACCGGCGCCGTCATCACCGTCGCCCGCGCCCGCTGGTACGGCCACATCGCCTTCCCCCTCATCTACCTGGCCCCGGCGGCCGCCTCCCTGACCCTGGGCCTCACCTCCTGAGCCCACGTCCCGCAGCCGCGCGCCGGCGTGCGCCGGTGAGCCACTGACACGGACGCCGCGAACGCGTAGAGGCCGGGCCGTCTTGGTCCACGCCTGGCCCCCACGCGCCGGTCAACGGTGGGCCAGACGTTGGCCACAGGACAGAGCCCAACACAAAGGGGTGCCCCGTTCCTTGGGGCACCCCTTCTGACCAGCTACGTAGCCGACCTCGGCGGAGAGTGTGGGATTTGAACCCACGGTGACGTCGCCGCCACGACGGTTTTCAAGACCGTTCCCTTAGGCCGCTCGGGCAACTCTCCCCGCGTCACCCCGAAGGGGAGACGCGGGGATCAGCCTAGCGCGTCAGCTGTCGCCCTGGCGCTCGCCCAGGGTGAGCTGGGTCGTGGACTGCTTGCCGTCGCGTTCGTAGGTGATGGTGACCTTGTCACCCGGCTGGTGGGTCCAGATTTCGCTGATCAGGGTGGGGCCGCTGTCGATGACGGTGTCGTCGAGCTTGGTGATGACGTCACCGGGCTTGAGGCCGGCGCGGTCGGCGGGGCCGCCCGCGGCGACGGCGTCGCTGCCGCCGGCGCCGGTGGAGGCGATGGTGGCGCCGTTGCCGGTGTCCTTCATGTTGACGGTGGCCTCGATGACCGGGTAGACGGGCTGGCCGGTCTTGATGAGCTGGTCGGCGACGTTCTTGCCCTGGTTGATGGGGATGGCGAAGCCGAGGCCGATGGAACCGGACTGCTGGGACCCGCCGCCGAAGCCACCCCCGCCACCGGCGGACTGGATGGCGGAGTTGACGCCGATCACGGCGCCGTCGGCGTTGAGCAGCGGGCCGCCGGAGTTGCCCGGGTTGATGGAGGCGTCGGTCTGCAGCGCGCTCATGTACGAGGCGTTGGTGCCGCCGCCGTCGCTGGAGGCCACCGGACGGTTCTTGGCGCTGACGATGCCCGTGGTGACCGTGCCCGAGAGACCGAAGGGGGCGCCGATCGCCACCGTCGCGTCGCCCACGGCGACCTTGTCGGAGTCGCCGAGGGGGAGCGGGTTCAGACCGTCGGGGGCGTTCTTCAGTTTGATCACGGCGACGTCGTAGCCCTCGGCGCGACCGATCACCTCCGCGTCGTACCGCTTGCCGTCGGAGAAGGTCGCGGTGAGCCTGCCGCTGTCGGCGGCCGAGGCCACCACGTGGTTGTTGGTGAGGATGTGGCCCTGCTTGTCGTAGACGAAGCCGGTGCCGGTGCCGCCCTCGCCGTTGCTGCCCCGCGCCTCGATGGTCACCACGCTGGGCAGCGCCTTGCCGGCGATGTCCGCCACCGAGCCCGGCGCCCGGCTCTCCGCCTTGGGATCGCCGGAGGAGGAGACGGTGGTCGAGGTGGACGTCTCGTCGCGGTCCGCGGCCCAGTAGCCGACCCCGCCGCCGATCCCGCCGGCCACCAGCACCGCCGCAAGCACCGCGGCGACGATCCCGCCGGAGCGCCTGCGGCCGGGCGGCGGAGGCGGCATCGGCGGCGCGCCCCACGCGCCGCCACCCGGACCACCGGCGAAGCCGCCGCCCGCCGCGCCGTCGACCGGGCCGCCGGAACCGTATGGAGCACCCGCACCGGTCCCGTCCCACCAGGTCCCCGAACCGTCCTGGGCCGGGGGCGGCGGGGGCGGAGACGGCGGGGTGGCCGACCCCGCCGCCGCGGCGGTCGCCGGCATGGCCGCCGTGGCCGTCGTGGACGCGAACTCCGACGTGGGTGGAGTCTCCAACGCGGGCGCCGGTGCCAGGGGTTCCGCGGGCGCGGCCACAGCCGGGGGCGAAGCCGGAGCCGGGGGCGAAGCCGGAGCCGGCAGGTCGTAGTCGCCGTCCGCCCGCGCCTCGCGCGTCTCCCGCGCCTCCGGTGTCGGTCCTGTCGCCCGCTCCGTCGCCGGGCCGGACTCGGCACCGGCCACCGCGGGCTCGACGTCGGGCGCCGGAAGCGCCGCAGACGGAACGGCGGCGCCCTCGTTCTCGGTGCTCACAGCTCTCTCCTCAGGTGCACGACGGTTTTCACAGCACGGCCGGCCCACGACACGTGGTGACGAGCCTTCCACCAGCTTTTCCCACCGCACGTCAGGCCACCGTAAGGAGCGACAGGCGCGATAAGTCAGACATAGCGGACCGTAGGTAGACCATATCCACGGACTCCTGCCCAGCGGTGGCACGATAACGCGATGACCTATGCGCGCCCGGCCGAGGAGATCCAGCCCAGTCCGCACACCCTCGCCGTCGTCGCCCACCGCGGGGCCTCGGAGGTCGCGCCCGAACACACCCTGGCGGCGTACCGGCGCGCGATCGACGACGGCGCCGACGCCCTGGAGTGCGATGTCCGGATGACCGCGGACGGGCATCTGGTCTGCGTGCACGACCGCCGGGTCAACCGCACCTCCAACGGCCGCGGCGCGGTCTCCGCGCTCGAACTCTCCGACCTCGCCGCCCTCGACTTCGGCTCCTGGAAAGGGCGGGGCGGCGACCCCGAATCCCCGGACCGCGACAGCACCGCGGTGCTCACCCTGGAGCGGCTGCTGGAGTACGTCGCCGACGCCGGGCGCCGCGTCGAGCTCGCCATCGAGACCAAGCACCCCACCCGCTGGGCGGGCCAGGTCGAGGCGCGGTTGCTCGAGCTGCTGCGCCGCTTCGGCCTGGACGCGCCCCCGGCCGGCCAGCCCTCGTCGGTCCGCGTGATGAGCTTCTCCGCGCGCTCGCTGCACCGGGTGCGGGCCGCGGCCCCGGCCCTCCCGACCGTCTATCTGATGCAGTTCGTGCTGCCGCGCCACCGCGACGGCCAGCTGCCGCCCGGCGTAAACATCGCGGGCCCGAGCATCCGGATCGTCCGGAAGGACCCCGACTACGTCGCCCGGCTGCACCGCGCGGGGCACCGAGTGCACGTCTGGACCGTGGACGAGCCCGAGGACGTGGAGCTGTGTGTCGCGCTCGGAGTGGACGCGATCATCACCAACCGGCCCAAGGAGGTTCTCGCCCAGCTCGGCCGCGGCTGACGCCACCTGCGAGAACGGCCTTCGACCGGCCCACGCTCGGCCCGTGCTCGACCCGCACTCGGGCCACACTCGGGCCACACTCGGGCCACACTCGGGCGGCGGCCGGAATTGGACGCTCGGCCGCGCGACGGCGTGCCCGTAATCCTCCCCGTCCTCCCGCTCTGCGGCCATTACATGGAGTGCACCGGCGCGTTCGGAAGGTGTTCGATCGTGACGAGTGCGTCACTCGATGCCAGGTGGCCGGTTTCCGTTCCAGCTGCGCGGGGCATCCATCCCCTGGCGTGGGGCAAAGGAGGTCTCGGGGGTGGCGTTGGTGGTGGCACAGGAGGTGCCGACGTCGTCGAGCATGGCCGTACCCCATGGTCCGATGGGTGTCGGTCAGGCCAGGCGCCGGATGCGTGGGGATCTGCTCCGGAGCGGGGTGCCGGATTCGGTCATCGACGACGCGGTTCTCATCCTCTCCGAGCTCCTGAGCAACGCGTGTCGCTACGGCCGCCCGCTCCGCACCGACGCTCAGGGCCGGGGGGACATACGAGCCGCCTGGCGCGTCGACGACCGCGCGTGTCTGACCGTCGAGGTCACGGACGGCGGTGGACCCACAAGACCGCTTCCGGCCACACCTTCGGTGACCGCCCGCGGCGGCCGCGGGCTCAACATCATCACCGCCCTGTCCAAGGACTGGGGCGTACGGGACGCCACCGGCGAGGTCACCGTATGGGCCGTCCTGTCCACCCGCGACGCTTTTGCTACGCGCGTCATGCTCTCGCCCGACATCGACCACGGCGAGGAGGAGGCCACCGGTAGCGGCGTCCTGGGGAACGTCCCCGGCCACACCCCGAAAGCCAACCCCGGAGGCATCCCCGAGGGGATCCCCGGAGGCATCCTCCAAGGAATCACCGAGGGGATCCCCGAAGGAATTCCCGACAGCGTCCCCGAGATGGGCGCCCGCCGGATGAGTACAAGCCCCTCCGAGCCGGGCCCTTCCCGCAGCGTCCCCTCCCAGCCCGAGCGCTCCGAGCGCGGCCCCCGCGAGCTCGGCGTCTCCGAGCTCGGCCACTCGGTCCGGCACCCCTCCGGCCCGCACCGCTCCGAGCGGGAGCGCTCCGAGCGGGACCGCCCCGAGCCCGGTCTCCGCGAGGGAGGCGGCTCCGGTCCGCGGGCGCCCCGCCCCCGCGTTCCCGGGCGCTACGGACACGGCCGCGCCGCCCACGGCCGCCCGGCCTCCGGTCACGAGGCCCTCGACGGCCTGGACGGCCTCGACTTCGCCGACCTGGACGAGCCGGCGTAACCGACGAGCTTCGACCCAAGGACTAGGCTCGCGCCCGTAACCGCCGTACGGGCCGCATCGACCCGTGCGGTGCCCGCCTTGAGCCGTACCGACCGGGAGACAGCCACACCATGGCCAAGAAGCGCCGCCCCCAGACGAAGGCCGCAGGAGCACGGGTCAGCCCCGGATCCGCTGACGCCACCTACCCGGTGGTGGGCGCCCGCGAGCCCTGCCCGTGCGGTTCGGGTCGCCGCTACAAGGCGTGCCACGGGCGGGCCGCCGCGCACGCCGCGACCGAGTTGGTGCAGCGGCCGTTCGAGGGGCTGCCCGGAGAGTGCGACTGGGTGGCGCTGCGCGAGCTGGTGCCCGCCGCCACCGCCGAACTGCGCCTGAAGGACGGCCTGCCGGAGGGCGTTCCGTCGGTGACGCTGGCGACCGTGCTGCCCATGGCCTGGCCGGCCCTGCGCCGGGACACCGGCGCCGTCCTCCTCGGGCTGCAGAACGACACCGCCTCCGGCGACATCAGCCGCGACCTGGCGGACACCCTCCAGCGCGCGCTGACCGCCGAGCCGGGCACGCCGGTGGCCGCCGCGCGGGCCGGCGTCGAAGGGGTCCGGCTCCAGGACCTGCTGGACCCGGCGGCGCCGTTCACGCCCGTCGTGCACGAGGGCTTCGAGTTCTGGCTGGAGAACGCGGAGGGGGCCAGCGGCGAGGTCGCCGCCTCCCTGGAGCGGGCCAACGCCGCCGCGATCCCGACCGCCCGGCTCACCGGCGTCGAGGCCGCGTACTGGTGCCAGGCCACGGAGAAGAACCATCTGCGCTGGGTCATGGCCCACCCGGAGGAGGAGCTGCTGGACGCGCTCGCGCGGCTGCACGCCTCGGGTGCGTCCTCGCTCGGCGAGGGCACCCGGCTCATCGGCTCCTTCCGGGCGCACGGGTTGGTCGTGCCGGTGTGGGATCTGCCGCAGTCGGTCCGCGCGGACGACGTGGAGAAGCCGGCCGCTGCCTTCGCGGAGCGGCTCGGCGAGGCGCTGGCCTCCCAGGCCCCGCTGACCCCCGAAGAGCGGCGGGCGCGCGGCGGTCTCACCAACCGTCAGGTCACCCTGAGCTGACGCCCGACGGACGAGCCGACCGCGCGGGCGTCCCCGCACACGCCCCGCGGTCGGCCCGCCGAGGAACCGCCGCGCAACAGCCCAGCGGTCGGCCCGCCGAAGATCCGCCCCGCAACACACCCCGCGGTCGGCCTGCCGAGGATCGGCCGCGCAACAGCCCCGCGGTCGGCCCGCCGAGGATCCGCCCCGCAACACGCCGCGCGGTCGGCCCGCCGAAGATCCGCCCCGCCCCGCGCGCAGTGCCCCGGCGAGGATCCGTCCCCGCGCGCGCCGCGCGGGCGACCCCGCCGAGGATCTCCCACACTCCGCGCGGGTGACCCGCAGAGGATCGACGGGACGCCGCACGGGCAACCTCGACGATCTTCAACGCCACGCCGCGCAGTGGGCCCGCCGAGGATCCGCCCCCGCACACTCCACGCGAGCGATCCCGCCGACGATCTCCGGCCCCCACGCAGGCGACCCGCCCACGATCTCCAGCCCCCCGCACGCACGCCTCGCCGGCGATCTCCGGCGCGCGCCGCGCGGGTCGCCCCGCGCCCGGCACGCGCCCGGCTCGCGGCGGCCTCCGGAGCGTCGTCAAGGTGGCGTGACCCTGCTCACAACTCGCGTCGGTGGCCGGGAATTGGGCGTCCGGAAATCCGCGATCGAATTTGCGAACCGCCGATCTCTTGTTACGGTTCTAGAAGCCCGGTCGCTGGTGCATCCCCCGTCGCCAGCGACCGGGCGCTTCCATGCCCGGGCCCGGTCCGGGGAGGCGTACGGGCTAACGCCCCGCCTCCCGCGCGGAGTTGCCCGCCGAGCGCCCCGTGCCGGCAAGATCCACGGCGTCCCGCCGCCCGCCTCCGGAGCCGTTCTCCCGGCCCTTCTCCCGGCCGTTCTCCGTGCCCGTGACGGTGTCGTCCGAGCTGCCGGAACGAAGCAGCAGCAGCCCCTCCGCCGACGCCACCTCCGCCATCGCGGTGGTTTCCGCGACCCCGGGGCCGCCGACCCGCTCAGCGGCGCCGTCAGCGGCCTCCGGGGCCGCTCCCGACGGCTCGGAGCCCTGCTCAGGGGCCTCCTGGGCGGTCGCCCCACGTCGCGTCTCCGCCCCGCGTGAGGCCGCCCCGCGCGGGGTCTCGCAGGTCGCGGGGTCGTCGTCGGCGGCCACCGGGCAGTAGACCTGCCGGGTCTGGCCGTCCGCGCGCATGAGGGTCAGCGCGACGGTCAGCGGGCCGCCGGTGGCGTTGCGGTAGTAGGTGCGCGCCCAGCTCTCCCGGCCTTCCGTCAGCACACAGGTCTGCGCCTCCACCCCTTCGGGTGAAGCGAGTTCGGGGCCGCAGGCGGCGGTGGTGCCGGGACCCACCCGGATGCTCGGGTTTCGGCCTCCTCCCTCCGGGTGGAACCGCCCATCGACCGGGTGATTCAGGCCAACTGGAGCCGCCTCTGGACCAGATGATTCCGGAAAGCCGACCGAGCCCGCGGTCGCCACGGCCAGTGGCACGCCCGCGCCGAGCGTGACCACGCCGGCGAGCGCGACCAGTCGCAGGCGCGCCGGGCGCCCCGAGCCGTCCGGGCGGGCCACGCCCCGGGCATGGCCGGCCGGGCCCCCGGCACCGGGGCGGGCCCCGGCGGGCCGGGAGGGCTCGGTGGGCCGGGTGGGCCGGAACCTGCGCGCCATGGAGACCCCCATCGGCACCTCGGGGAACGTTTGTCGGCATGCCGAACATAGCGCTCAGATCGCACCATTCCGATCTACCGCGCCCCCCATCCGGGGGACTCCCCGCACACGGCACCCGAACGAGTGAGGCGAGGGCCGCACGGCTTCACCGCCGTACGGCCCTCATGAGCGAGTCCGCTGCCTCCGCCCAGCGCACTCTTCCGCCGTCACCCACAGCCGACGGCCGTCACCGCGGACCGACCCGGCGCCCCCACGCCGTACCGCGCCCGACCGGTCCCGTCGCCACCGTCGCCCCGGCGCGCCCCGACCGTTCGGCCGCGTTCCGCGGTCCGTCTCGACCGGCGGGTCAGTACGCGAGCTTGCTGCCGCCGCCCGGGGCGCCGGCGCTGGCCTCGACCAGCGCGTCCACCACGGTCTCGACCCGCGGCAGCCACTGCGCGCGGGCGCGCCGCAGCGGTGGGCGTTCCCAGCGCACCCGGCCCGCCCCGGTCCGCGAGGGCGGCAGCACCACATAGCCGCCCTCCCCGTGGAACCGCAGCGAGCTGGGCACCCAGTCCTGGCGGTGCAGCAGCTCGCCGAGCTCTTCGAGTCCGTACGGCGCGACCAGGAACGACCAGCGGGTGGGGGTGGCGACCACCGGGCCGAGCCGCACCCCCGCGTGGTCGAGGACGGCCAGCGCCCGGCCCGCCGCCACGGCCGGCAGGCTCACCGCGCACGGGGCGCGGCCCCCGGTCGCCAGGATGATCGGGGCGGTGGGGCGGTTGGTCCACCACCAGCGCACCATGCGGGCGTCCGTGGTCGCGGCGAGCAGCCCCGGGTCGAAGGGGTGCGCGCCGGGCACCACGCAGTCCGGGTGCGGGCAGCCGCACTCGCGCGGGCGCGCCTCGGCGTCGCCCGCGTCGGGGCCGCCGCGTCCGCCGCCGGGGTCCTCGCCGGCGGGCTGGAGGCCCACGCCGGGCAGGACCGGCCACTGCCACTCGGTGGCACAGACCAGGGCCGCGCGGAGCGCCGCGGTGGGGCTCCCACTGGGCCGCAGAAGCGAGAACTTGCGTCGCCTTCCGGGGATCTCGCGCATGAGCGCTCGTCCTTTCCGTAAACGCCGAGGGACCGTATCCATAGCAATCCGTCGCACTACGAGGCGCCACTCACCACGAGGCGCCGCACTACAGGGCACTGCTACGAGCGCCTGCAACCGTCGGCCGCAAGCACCGCTGTACAAGGCATTACGTGGCGCTTGCCGGGATTACTCGAACCGTCACGCCAATGTGGATCACAAGTCACTGCGCGTACAGGGCAGCGCATCACGCCGCGGGCCGAGCGTGGAACGTGGCGGGGGGTGGCGCGCGCATGGCGCTTGCCACCCCGGTGTACCGCCCCCGCCACTCGGGGATGGGCGCGGCCGTCGCCGACTAAGACGCTCGGCCCGGCCACGGGGTTCCGGGGCGACGTCAACCGCCCCCACCCGTCTCCGAATACGTACCCACCGCGCTCGATATGACGCGCTGCCAGTGCTCGCCAGTCGACAGCAGATCTGAAGGGTCGTGGCCTTTTTTCGGCCATCTTCGATTCCCCACAGACACCAATATCCCCACCGGTCCGATGCTGGACATCGCGTCGCCGGTGCGTGTACATCTGAGGGCAGTAGCGGCGCAGCACGACAGGGGGTTTGCGATGCTATGGAGCAGTACGGACCGTCCGGCCGAGCGCGCGACAACCTGCAAAAATCCTCCCCAAAGCACGCGATCTCCCTACTCTGACGGTGGGCCCGGCGGCGATTCCCGGCCATCGCCCCCGTTGCCGAGAACCATCCCCCCGGGCAGCACGCCATGAGCGCCCGGCACCTGCCGAAAGTGGCTGGAATCGATCCGCCACTTCCCTCCCCCGCGCACACTGCCGACCCCGTCGCCCCACCCCCCGCCCCCGCCCCGGCTCCCCCGCCGAACGGCTTGGTCCTCGACCGCCTCGCGGGCTGGGTCTCGGACCTCACCACCCTCCACGAGCTGACCGAGCGGCTCGCCAGGACCGCCACCCTGGACACCGCGCTGGACGAACTGCTGCAGGCCGGGGCCACCCTGGTCGGCGCCCGCCGGGGGCTGGTCGCCCTCGAACCCGCGGACGGGCTCGGCCCCGTGACCACCGTCGGCCTGGGCCTCGGCCGCGCCGACCTCGGCCACATCGAAACGATTCCACGCGGCACCGCCTCGGCCGCCCACCTGCTGGACGGCCTCCCCGAGCCGCACGCCCAGCGGCCCGAGGTGATCCACCCCGACCTGGCCCGCGAGGCCGACCTCGACCCGCGCCACCGCGAGGTCGCCGCCCGGCTCGGCTACGCCGCGAGCTACGCGGTCCCGCTGGACCCGCACGGCGAGCCCGGCCCCGGCGCCCGCTCTCCCCTCCTGCCCGTCACCCCGCCGGCCCCCTCCGCCCCGTCCGCCCTCGTGTCCGCCGCGTCCGCCCCGTCCCCCCTGTCCGCCCCTCCCGTGACTCCCCGCGCGGGAGGGGCCGCCGATCTCCACCCCGACGAGGGCAGCGCCACCCCCGGCCGGCTGGGCGCCGCCGTATGGCTCTACGACGAGCCGACCGAGCCGGTCGAGCGGCAGCGCCATCTGATGGGGCTGTACTGCGCGTACGCCGCCGAGCACCTCGCCCGGCTGCTGGACCTCACCCGCGCCCGCGCCACCGCCGCGACCCTCCAGGAGGAGTTGCTGCCCGCGCGGCTGCCGCGGATCGCCGGGGTCCGGCTCGCCGTACGCCACCGCACCGGCCCCCACGGCGGCGGCGACTGGTACGACGCCCTGCCGCTGCCGGAAGGGGCGCTCGGGCTGGCGGTGGGCGCCGTCTCGGGCGCCGGCCCCAGCGCCGTGGCGGCCATGGGACGGCTGCGCGCCTCACTGCGCGCGTACGCCGTGATGGAGGGCGAGGACCCGGTCGCCGTCCTGTCCGATCTGGAGCTGCTGCTGCGGCTCACCGAGCCCGCCCGCTCCGCCACCGCGCTGTTCGCCTACTGCGAGCCGGCGCTGCGCAAGGTGGTGCTGGCCGGCGCCGGGCACTGCCCGCCGCTGCTCATCGGCGAGCTGCGCACCGAGTTCGTGGAGACCTCCCTGTCGGCCCCGCTGGGCATGCTCTCGTGCTGGGAGGCGCCCAGCGTGGAGCTGGAGCCGGCATCAGGAGAAACGCTCCTCTTGTACAGCGACGGGCTGCTGCACCGCAGCGGCGAGGAGATGGACCGCGCCTTCGCCCGGCTGCACGCGGCCGCGGCGAGCGTCCCCAGGACGGCGCGCACCGACCCGGAGGCCGTCGCCGACCACGTGCTGCGGGCCATGCTGCCCGACGGGACGTCGAGGGACGCGGCGGGCGCGGACGCGGAGACGGTGACGGGGACAGTGGGCGCGGCCCCGGGCGGCCCGGAGGCGGTCGACGCCGAGGACATCGTGCTGCTCGTCGCCCACTTCGAATGACCCGGACGGCACTCCGGACCGGCGTGTGCGCGGCGTCACACCCCTCTCGGAAGCATGCACTCCGCACCTACCATGGGTGAGGTCCATTCGAGGAGGAATACGTGACCGAGGAGCAGACCACGGAGCAGCCGGGGGCCCTGGAGAACCCCGAGGGCACCGATGCCGAGGCCCCCGTCAAGCAGCGGAAGAACGGCCTGTACCCGGGCGTCTCCGACGAGCTCGCCGAGAGCATGAAGTCCGGCTGGGCCGACACCGAGATGCGGGACCTCGCGCCGATCGAGCAGGCGCCGCACGCGGCACGCCGGCGCGCCGCGCTCTCGGCGCGTTTCCCCGGCGAGCGCCTGGTGATCCCGGCGGGCAACCTCAAGACCCGGTCGAACGACACGGAGTACGGGTTCCGTGCCTCCACCGAGTACACGTACCTCACCGGCGACCAGACCGAGGACGGCGTCCTGGTGCTGGAGCCCACCGGCGCGCGGGGCCACCAGGCCACCGTCTACCTGCTGCCCCGCTCCAACCGGGAGAACGGCGAGTTCTGGCTGGACGGCCAGGGCGAGCTGTGGGTCGGCCGCCGGCACAGCCTCACCGAGGCCGAGCGGCTGCTGGGCCTCCCGGCCAAGGACGTGCGCCAGCTGGCGGACGCGCTCAGGGAGGCCACCGGCCCGGTCCGTATCGTGCGCGGTCACGACGCCGGGCTCCAGGCGGCCCTGACCGACAAGGTCACCGCCGAGCGCGACGAGGAGCTGCGGGTCTACCTCTCCGAGGCGCGCCTGGTCAAGGACGAGTTCGAGATCGGCGAGCTGCAGAAGGCGGTCGACTCGACCGTCCGCGGCTTCGAGGACGTCGTCAAGGTCCTCGACAAGGCGGAGGCGACCAGCGAGCGCTACATCGAAGGAACGTTCTTCCTTCGTGCCCGTGTCGAGGGCAACGACGTCGGCTACGGCTCCATCTGCGCCGCCGGCCCGCACGCCACCACCCTCCACTGGGTGCGCAACGACGGCCCGGTCCGCTCCGGCGAACTCCTGCTCCTGGACGCCGGGGTGGAGACGCACACCCTCTACACCGCCGACGTGACCCGCACGCTGCCCGTCAACGGCCGCTACACCCCGCTCCAGCGCAAGATCTACGACGCGGTCTACGAGGCGCAGGAGGCGGGCATCGCCGCGGTCAGGCCGGGCGCGAAGTACCGCGACTTCCACGACGCCGCCCAGCGGGTGCTGGCCACGAGGCTCGTCGAGTGGGGCCTGGTCGAGGGTCCGGTGGAGCGCGTCCTGGAGCTGGGCCTCCAGCGCCGCTGGACGCTGCACGGCACCGGCCACATGCTCGGCCTGGACGTGCACGACTGCGCGGTGGCGCGGACGGAGACGTACGTCGACGGCGTGCTGGAGCCGGGCATGTGTCTGACCGTCGAGCCGGGGCTGTACTTCCAGGCGGACGACCTGACCGTGCCGGAGGAGTACCGGGGCATCGGCGTCCGCATCGAGGACGACATCCTGGTCACCGAGGACGGCAACCGGAACCTGTCGGCGGGGCTGCCGCGCCGGGCCGACGAGGTCGAGGAGTGGATGGCCCGCCTCAAGGGCTGAGCCGCCGCACGGGCCGATCGCGCCCGACGCGCCGCGTGCGCAACGACACGGCCCCGAGCGCCTTCCCAGGCGGTCGGGGCCGTGTCGGCGTCCGGCGCGGGCCGGCTCCGGGTCCGACGGCCGCCGGTCAGGAGGTGGCGGTGGCCCGGCCGTGCAGCACCAGGGCCCAGGTCAGGCAGCCGAAGGCGGCGGTCGAGGTCACCGCGCGGACCACGTTCCAGCGCACCCACACCGCCTCGAACTTCTCGCGTACGGCGCCCGGGTCGGCGATCCGGCCGATCGACCCGGCGGCGTCCAGCTCGTTGTTGAGCGGCACGTTGACCGCCGCCGTGATGACGAACATCGCCAGGTAGAGCACGAGCGCGGCGACGATCCACGGCGCCGCGGACCGGTCGCCGCCGCCCCACAGGTGCAGCCCGGCGCTGACCGCGGTCAGCGCCAGCGCGCCGAGGAAGCAGGCGAAGAACCACCCGTTGAGGATCGAGACGTTGATCCGCTGCATCGCGTCGACGAAGGTCCGGTCCTCGGCCTGCCGCAGGCCCGGCATCACCGCGTAGGCGAAGGAACAGAAGAGTCCCGCGGTGAGTCCCGTGGTCACCGTCGCCGCGATCAGTGTCGCGCCCCGCATCACCGCTGACATCGTGCCCATCCTCCGTGTTCGCGCCGTCGTGCCGATGCCTCAAGTCAAGCGGCCCGACGGCGAGATGAACATGATCGAGCGGCTCGCCTCCATGTGCGTGCGTCTACGCTGATCCGCATGGACGTACTCGCGGGGCTGTTGGACGGGCCGAGGGCGCGGGGCGCGTTCCTGATGCGGGCGATCATGGATCCGCCGTGGTCGATCCGGATCGAGGACCGGGCGCCGCTGACGCTGGTGGCCCTGGTGCGCGGCGCGGCCTGGGCGGTGCCGGACGGGGACGCGCCGCGACGGCTGGCCCCCGGAGACATCGGGATCATGCGCGGCCCCGATCCGTACACCTTCGCCGACGATCCGGCCACCGAGCCGCAGACCGTCATCCTGCCCGGCGAGCGCTCGGCGACGCCGGAGGGCGACGAGCTGTGCGAGGAGATGGACCTGGGGGTGCGCACCTGGGGGGACAGCCCCGACGGCGCGACGATGATGCTGGTCGGCACGTACCAGATGCGGGGCGAGATCAGCCGGCGGCTGCTGGGCGCGCTGCCCGCGCTGTCGGTGCTGCCCGCCACGGAGTGGGAGTCGCCGCTGGTCCCGCTGCTGGAGGAGGAGATCGTCAAGGACCGGCCCGGGCAGGAGGTGGTCCTCGATCGGCTGCTCGACCTGCTGTTGATCACCGCGCTGCGGGCGTGGTTCTCCCGTCCCGAGGCGGCCGCCCCGTCCTGGTACCGGGCCCAGGGCGACCCGGTGGTCGGCCGGGCGCTGCGACTGCTCCACGACGACCCGGCCCACCCGTGGACGGTGGTGAGCCTCGCCGCCAAGACGGGTGTCTCCCGCGCCGCCCTCGCCCGTCGCTTCACCGAGCTGGTCGGCGAGCCGCCGATGGCCTACCTCACCGGCTGGCGGCTGGCGCTCGCCGCCGACCTGCTGCGCGAGCCCGACGCCACCCTGGCGGCCGTCGCCCGCAAGGTCGGCTACGGCAGCGCCTTCGCGCTGAGCACCGCCTACAAGCGGGTGCGGGGCGTGAGCCCGCAGGCGGACCGGGGCTGAGCGGGCTCTTCTCGAACGGCGGCGACGAAAGCGACGGCGGGGTGCGGCCGATGGCCGGAACCCGGCGCCGGCGGGGGCCGGGCGCGTTGCCTTCCGATCATCCGATCGTTCGCCTGTCGTATCCCCCCGGATACCCAGTCGGACGAACCGGAAGAGAGAACGCCATGCGCCTGCGCACCGCCTCCGCCCTCGGCGGATCGGCCACGATCGTCCTCGCCGCCCTGGCGGCCTGGGCCCCGGCGGCCGTGGCCGACGCCGCGCCCGACGGCCCCACGCCGTACGCCTACGTCTCGGACGGCGGCCAGATCAAGGTCTGCACCCGGGGCACGCTCTTCGACGGCATGGTCAACCTGGGCTGCCGTCCGCCGCACCACCTGGGCCCGGAGACGACCTGGCGGGACCTGCGCGAGGAGGAGGACGCGGTGGCGCCGATGCTGTGTCGTCCGGCCGTGGTCAACGAGGCCGTCCACGCCACCGAGGTGACCCTTCTCGGCGCGGGTGCCGCCCTCCAGTGCACACCGGTCCCCGCGTCCTGGGGACCGTGACCGCCGGCCCACCGCCCCGCCGGTCGCGGAGGTCAGCCGCGGCCGCCGGCCATCAGCGCGTTGAGCTCGCCGTACGGGACGGGGTCGGCGAGGTGGGCGTAGGTGCCGGTGGTGGCCAGTTCGCGGGCGGCCCGCAGGGCGACGGCGTAGGCGGCCTCGGCGACCGCGGAGCCCAGGCTGATCCGGGCCACGCCCAGGCCCGCCAGCCGCTCGACGGTGGGCGCACCGGGGCCGGCCATGATGTTGACCGGGGCCGCGATGCCCTTGGTGAGGGCGCCGACGACGTCCGGGTCGGTGGTGCCGGGCACGAAGACGCCGTCGGCGCCGGCCTCCAGGTAGTCGCCGGCCCGGCGGAGCGTCTCGTCCAGGCGGTCCCGCTCATCCCCGACGGCCAGCAGGTAGACGTCCGTGCGGGCGTTGATGAAGAGCGGCACCCCGGCGGCGTCCGCGGCCGACCGGGCGGCGGCGATCCGCTCGGCCTGTTCCGCCGCCGGACGCAGCGCGGCGCCGTCCGGGCCGGGGGAGTCCTCGATGTTGATGCCCACCGCTCCCGCGGCGACGACCCGGGCCACCGTCTCCGCCACCTCGTCCGGGGTGGTTCCGAAGCCGCTCTCGATGTCGGCGGTCACCGGCACCTCGACGGCCCCGGCGACGCGGGCGATGAGGGCGACGGCCTCGTCGCGGTGCAGCCGGTTGCCGTCCGCGGCGCCCAGCCCCCAGGCCACTCCGGCGCTGGTGGTGGCGACGGCCGGGGCACCCGTCGCCGCTACCAGGCGGGCGCTGGCCGCGTCCCAGGCGTTGGCGAGGGTGAGCGGGGTGCCGGGGAGGTGGAGGGAGTGGAAGTGCCGGGCGAGAGCGTGCTGTTCCGTCATGGACAGCAGTAGATCACCGGCGGTGGGAGCCCCACTGGCGGGAATCCGACGTCTACGTCGGTGCGGGGCCCGGATGCGGTCCACGCGCGGCGAACGTCCGTCCGCTTGCGTAAGGTCGGCGTCGTGGATGTGATCAGGTGGATGTGATCAGAGAGGCCGCGAGGCCGGCCGGGCCGGCTCCCGGCCACGGGACGGGCGCCCGATGACCGCGCGGTGGTTCACCCTCGCTACGCCGCTCCCCAGCGGGCGGATGCGGGTGGCGGTGACGGACCAGGGGGTCGCGGCGGCCACCTTCACCTCGCGCGAGGCGGTGGCCTTCCCGCCCGGGCCGCCCCTGGCCGATCCCTCGCGGGACCGGCGCGCCGCCGCCGTGGCGGAGCAGTTCGGCGACTACTTCGCCGCTCGCCGACGGGAGTTGACGCTTCCCATCGACTGGCGGCTCACCGCGGGCCCCCAACGCGCCGTCCTGGGCGCCCTCCAGCGCGGGGTGCGCTTCGGCCAGACCATCGCCTACGGCGAACTCGCCGACCTGAGCGGCGCCTTCGACACCGACGAGCCAGAACAGCGGGCGCTCGCCGCCCGTACGGTGGGCTCCATCATGTCCACCAACCCGGTCAGCCTGCTCATCCCCTGCCACCGGGTGATCGCCGCCGACGGCATCGGCGGCTACGGCGGCGGTGCGGTCGGCATGGAGACCAAGCGCTGGCTGCTGACCCTGGAGGGGAGCCTGCCGCCGACGTTGGACTGGGCGGGGTGACGGGCCGCGCGGCGGCGCCCCGCCGCTCAGGCGGCGGGCGGAGCGGTCCACTCCGCCGGGATCTGGGGCCTGGTGCCCCGGGTCCACACCACCCGCAGCGCCGTGGCGGCGATCCGCCATCCGTCGGCCGTCCTGACCAGCGTGGTCTCGGTGTGTCCGCCGGAGGCGAAGAACTCCTCCGACCCGTCGGCCAGCACATGCGTGCTCAGCTGGGCCCCCCGCGCGGTGGCCCGGTCGCCGTCGATCTCGATGGCCGCGTTGGTCCCGAAGTGCACGGTGCGGTCGAACAGCGCCATCGCACGCCGGATGTGGGCCGTCAGGGCGTCCCGCCCGTGGACGGTGCCGACGGGCATCTCGGCGGTGACGTCCTCGGTGTGGAAGGCGCGGGCCCACTCCTCGTCGAAGACTCCCTCGTCGAAGGAGCGGAGGTAGCGGTCCATGAGGTCGGTGATCTCGGCACGGTCGGTCAGGGTCTGCAGCTGACGCCGCATCTGTTCGATGTCCATGCCGAAACTCTCACACTTCAACCTTTGTTGAAGTCAAGCGCGACCGCACTCCCGATCGGTTCGCCGCTCGATCCGGCCGTTCCGGCCCTCGGTCCGACCGGTTCAACGCCCGCCGGCCCCACCGTTCCGCCCCTCGCCCGGCCGCCGCCTACTCGGCGACGGGCACGGCGTCCTTCCCCTGGCGGATGTCGTCGACGACGTGCGGCAGGGCGGGGAGGAGCAGCGGGAAGCCGACCCAGAAGGGGACGGTGAACAGCGGGTCGTCGCCGATCAGCCAGTTGCCGAGCAGGATCGCGGGCACGCCGACGAGGAAGGCCAGGCCCCAGCTCCGGCGCAGGCCCATGCCGCCGCGCCGCAGCTCGTACCCGACCGTGACGAGGGCGAGGGCGGCGTAGAAGACGATGTCATTAGCCTCCACATCCCGTTCGGGGGTCCACCTGACGAGGCAGGTGAGCAGCACCAGGACGCCGAGCAGGAAGCCGGCCATCGCCGCGGTGCGCAGCACGCGGCGGTGCAGCGGGGCGCGGGCCCGGGCCCAGGTGGCGGCGAAGGCCCTGACGTCCTCGCCGACCACGTCCCGCGCCGTGCGGCCTGCGGCCTCCGCGTCTTCCAAGTGGGTGGAGAGCTCGTCGAGCATCTCCCGCACGGAGGCGTCGCTGAGCCCCCGGTACTCCCAGTTGCTGCGGCAGATCGCGAGGACCTGGTCGTTCGTCATGGTGTGGTGTCCCCCGGTGATTCGGTGTGGGCGGCGAGGATCCGTCCCACCTGACCGCTGAAGGCGCGCCACACCTCCCGTCCGTCGGTCAGTTCGGCACGCCCCGCCTCGGTGAGGCGGTAGTACTTGCGCGGGGCGCCGCCACTGGCGGACGGGGCGCGATAGGAGGAGATCAACCCCGTCCGCTCCAGCCGTGCGAGCAGCGGATAGACGCTGCCCTCGCTCACCAGCTCCAGCCCGCCCGCGGCGAGCGCCTCGGTGAACTCGTATCCGTATCGCGGCCGTTCGGCGATGAGCGACAGCAGACAGAGATCGAGCACGCCGCGCAGGAGCTGACTGCGCCGCTGGTCGCCGGTCGCGGGCAGCCCCTTTGTCATGCGGTGCATGATAGTCGGCGATTACCTTGCTCCGCAAGACAATGGAGGGGGTGGCCCCGCCGCGGTCGGCTCACCCCGAGGGCGGCGGGCTGCGACGGCGCCGGGTCACCCGACGGCGGTGGGCTTCGACGACGCCGGCTCGCCCGACGGCGGCGGGCCCGGCGCCGCCGGTCACTCCGCCGCGGGCTACTCGTCGTCCACCGCGCCGGGCGCCAGGGCGGGCGCGGGGAAGGCGTGGCGGGCCTCACCGCCGGACCACCAGACGCCGATGGCGAAGACCGCGGTCGCCTCCAGCAGCGCGGCCCGGTCCAGGCCGCCGCAGGGCTGCGGAACGCAGCCCATGGACCCGATCAGTTCGGTGGTGAGGGTGGCGGCGGCCGCGTCGTCCACGCAGAACGGCACGGCCAGCGGCGCGCCGTCGAAGGACGGTCGCGGCAGGGTCCAGATGCTCTCGTGGCAGATGCCGAAGACCTTGGCGACCCGGGCCTCGGGGGCGGCGGCCGCGATCCGCGCGGCGACCGAGTCCGGGCCGCCGGCCGTGGTCAGGGCCGGGCCGCCGGCGGCGGGCTCCATCGGCACCGTGCAGTCGAGCACGGTCCGCCCGGCGAGGTCCGGGGCCAGCTCCGCGGCCAGCCGCTCGGCGGCGGCAGCGGGCACGGCCAGCAGCACCGCCTCGCCGTACCGCGCCGCCTCGGCGAGGCCGCCGTGCCCGGCCGCGCCGATACGGGCCGCCGTCCCGGCGGCGGCGCCCGGGTCCCGGCCGCCCACCATCACCTGGTGTCCGGCCCGCACCCAGGCGCCGCCCAGCGCCGCCGCCATGGCTCCCGTGCCGAGAACGCCGATCCGCATCGTCCTGCCCCTTTTCACGTCGAGGGATGTCATGCCCGGGACGCTAGGCGGGCCGATGCGCACCACCTGGTAGGCATCGGCAGGGCAGGATGGGCGCATGGACGAGGTGGACATGCAGGGGGACGTGTTCGCGGCCGACTGCCGAGCCCGGGTCGCCTTCGAGGTGCTGGCCAACCGGTGGGACAGCGTGGTGGTCTACGTCCTCCACGAGGGCGGCCCGATGCGGCCGCGGGCGCTGCGGGACCGGATCGGCGGGATCAGCTCCAAGGTGCTCAACGAGGCGCTGCGCCGTCTGGAGTACAACGGCCTGGTGGAGCGGCGCCGTTACGCCGAGGTCCCGCCCCGCGTCGACTACTCCCTCACCGCGGCCGGCGCCGCCCTGATCCCCCCGATCCAGGCGCTCGGCGCCTGGGCCGTGACCCACGCGGACGCCGTCCTGGCGGCCCAGGACCGCTTCGACCGCAAGCCCTGAGCGAGTCCGGGGACGCCGGTCGGTGCCGTCCTCCCCCAGGTCGTCCCCCAGGTCCTCCCCCAGGTCGTCGCCCGGGTCCTCCCCCAGTTCCTCCACCAGGTCGTCGCCTGGGAACGGCGAACCTCGCCCCCACGCGTCGCCGGCGGCACCGGGGCGGCTACGCGCTCGTCAGCGGTTCCAGCTCCGCGATCTCGTCCAGGGACATGTCCAGCTGCTCGCGGAGGAAGCGCACGACGGTCCAGTGCGGCAGCGCCCCTTCGTCGAAGGGCCCGAACGCGGCGCGGTACAGGGGAAGCCAGCGCAGCGCCTCCTCGATGACCTGCTCGCGGCCCGGCTCCCGCTGGTAGTCCTCGTAGCCGACGCTGCGGTGGTGGATGAAGTAGCGTCCCGGCAGCCGCTCCTCGCACAGCGCTCGGTACTCACGGGTCTGGAGGATCAGGTAGTGCCAGATCTCGTCGATCTCCTGCTCGACCGGCAGGAAGAGCCCGCTGAGCCGTTCACGGTGGAGTGAGACGAGGTAGAGGTAGCGGAGGCATTCCAGGACCTGGCGCTCGGCGTACTCCCGCTCGGCGCCCGTCCTGTCGGTGACGTACCGCACCGCCTCCTCGTGGAGACGGGCGCCGAGGAGGTCCTTCAGGTCCTGGGCGGTGAGGCGCGGCCGGCTGGTCTGTGCGGTCATGGAGGGTCCCCTGGTCGGATCGAGGCTCAGCGGTCGGTGGCGAGCCAGGTGTACTTGCCGGACTTCCCGACGGGGAGACGCCCCCGATGGTTCAGGGCGCAGTCGCGGCCGGTCAGTTCGGCCACCGCCCGCTCCAGGGCGGCGGTCTCCTCGGGGTCCAGCGGCCGGCCGTCGAAGGTGGTGTAGCTCAGTCGGCACTCCGACGCGCCGGTGAGTCGTAGCTGGTGCAGGAACACCCGGCTGGAGACGGAGCTGATGCGGTCGTCCAGGTCCGCCTGCGCCACGGGCCCCCGCTCGGTGGCGAGCAGTTCCTTCTCGCGGCCGCAGAAGGCGGCGATCTTCTCCGGGTCGGGGGTTCCGTCGAGGGTGCGCACGCAGTCGCCCGAACGGTAGCGGACCAGTGGCATGTACGGGTTGCGGACGCTGGTGACGATGAGGCTGTGGATCTCGCTGTCGGGCGCGACGGGAATCAGCTCGACGCTCATCCGGTCCAGGTAGGGCCGGTACCGGCCGTCGCGGTCGCTGTAGTACAGGTAGCCCAGCTCGGTGCTGCCGAAGAGGTCGACGATCGGGCAGTCGAAGTGGTCGCGCAGGTACCGCCGCACCCCGTGCGGGGTGTACTCGTAGGCGTGGATGATGCTGGCGGGCGGGGGGAAGTCGGCCCACAGGCCCCACTCGTCCACCTTCCGCACCAGGTGGGCGAGGTGGTAGCCGGAGCAGTCCAGGTGGTAGCGGCCCCGCGGATGGGCCGCGCGGACGGCGCGGATCTCGGCCAGCATGCGCTCGACCTCCGCGCGATCCCACAGGGCCGGGTCGAGCCGGAGGTTGAGGTAGAGCGTCCGCTCGTCCAACCTCCGCTCCTCCAGGGACGGGGCCGCCTCCGGTTCGGCGCCGCGCTTCGCGGCGTTGACCCGGGCCACGTGCTCGGTGGCCAGCACCGTGGTGAGGGAGACGCGTTGGCAGCCCTGCCGCCAGGTCTCGGCGATGTCGGGGTGCTCGCTCCAGAGCCGGTAGTAGGAGTGGAGCAGGAAGTACGGGGGCCGGATGAGCCGCATCCGGGCGTGGTTGGTGCCGGTGGAGAGCACGTACTCCGCGTCGCCGTCCGCCAGCGCCCGGGCGAGCCCCGGGGTCATCCAGTTGTCCGGGAAACCCCGTGCTATCTCGGGTTTCTCCAGTATGGGGAAGTACCCCCGCGCGACCGACGCGCGGTAGATCGGGATGTCCCGTACCCGGTCGATGATGTCGGGCGTCGGCTGACCGTCCATTGCCACCCTCGGGTGTCCTCGAAGAAACGGAAGCCCCGCACGGGCGGCGCGGGACAGAAGGGCGGAGTGGGCGTCACGGCCGCGGTGGTCGCGACGCCCACTCCGGTCATGCGGTGCCGCGGTGTCGCCGACGGGTCAGGAGATGCATCCGGTCTTGCCCGCCGCGCTGATGCAGCCCGTCTTCGGCGCCGCGCTGATGCAGCCGTCCTTGGCGCCCTGGGCCGAGTTGGCGGCGACCCAGCGCTGCCAGACCGCGTCCTGAGCCATCTTCTTGATCAGCTGTTCCATGATGAAACCTCCGAAATACGTTAATTGCGGCGAAGATTGGCATATGTACCGCTCTGCACCGACCGTAAAGGTTTGACCAACTGAGTGTCAACGCATGGTCAGTTGATGTGATCGCCGCGATGCGGGGCGTGGGCGGCCGCGCCTCGACCCGCCGCGACTCAGGGGGCCCGAGGGCACGCCGGACGACCTCGGGCGGCCCCGGACGACCCCGTGGCAACCCCAGGGCAGGGCATGCCGAAGGAGTCCCGGTGGTGCGCCACCAGGCCCGGAGCGCGTGCCGAGGCGGCCCGCGGCTGGTCGCCTACGAGCCACCCCGGCACGGCACTTCGGATGGTTCCGACGGTGGCACCGCCGGGCGGATCAGCCGGGTCGGCCGGCCGCCCTCCGATCAGCCCGGCTCGGCCTCGATCACCCCGCCACGCGCACCGACGCGGCGGCCTCGTCGGCCGCCTCGGCCGGGCCCGTCATCCGCACCGGCTCGGTGCCGGTGGTGTTGTGGCGGGCGGCCCAGTTCTCCAGGGCCGCCCGGCAGGCGTGGTCCAGGTGCCGGACCGCCGTCAGGTCGAGCTCGATCGGCCGGTCCTTCGGCAACGCCTCCAGGGTCTCCAGGATGCGCGGGAGCCGGAGGAAGGTGGCGTTGCCGGAGAGGGTCACCACCGTTCGCCCGCCGGTGAGTTCGCGGGTGTCGAGGTGGACGTGCGAGGTCTCCCACGCCGACTTCGCCACGGCCAGCACCAGGCCCAGCACCACACCTTCGAACATGCTGGTCGTCACGATGGCGATGGCCGTGACGGCGAGGATGACGACCTCGCCGCGGTGCTCCCGCCACAGCGGGCCGATCTCCTTGACGGGGATCAGCTTGCAGCCCGCGTGCACCAGCACGCCCGCCAGCGCCGCGAGCGGGATGATCCCGATCGCCACCGGCAGCAGCACGGTGAAGAGCAGCAGCCACAGCCCGTGCAGGATGCGGGAGAGCACGGTCTTGGCGCCCGCCTGGACGTTGGCGGAGCTGCGGACGATCACCGCGGTCATCGGCAGCGCCCCGAGGACGCCGCACACGGTGTTGCCCACGCCCTGCGCGACCAGCTCCTTGTCGTAGTGCGTACGCGGCCCGTCGTGCATCCGGTCCACCGCCGCCGCGCTGAAGAGCGACTCCGCCGAGGCGATCAGGGTGAAGGCGAGGACCGTACCGAGCGCGGCCACGGTGCCCAACGAGGTGAGGTCGTTCAGGGCCGGCGGCTGGATGGCGTCGACGAGCCCCTGGACCTTCACGTTCGCGACGTCCAGGCCGCCGATCGCCGTGACGGCCGTGGCCAGGGCCACCGCGACCAGCGGAGCCGGGACCAGCTGCGCCTTGGCGGGCAGCTTCTTCCAGCCGACCAGCACGACGATGGTGCCGAGGCCGACCGCGAAGGCGGTCAGCGCGGTGCGGCTGGTGGCGATGTCGCCGATCAGCCCCGGGATTCCGGCGATCTTGTCCAGGCCGGAGCGCGGCTGCTTGACGCCGGCCATCGTGTACAACTGCCCGAAGATCAGGACGAGTCCGATGCCGGCCAGCATGCCCTGGACGACCGAGACGGAGATCGCCCGGAACCAGCGGCCGAACCGCAGCAGGCCGAGGACGATCTGCAGCACCCCGGTGGCCAGCACGATCGCCCCGAGCATGCCGAGCCCGAACTCTCGTACGGCTTCGAAGACGAGCACGGTCAGGCCGGCGGCGGGGCCGCTGACCTGGAGGGCACTGCCGGGCATGAAGCCCACGACCAGGCCGCCGACGATGCCGGTGATCAGGCCGAGTTCGGCGGGTACGCCCGACGCCACGGCCACGCCGACGCACAACGGCAGGGCCACGAGGAACACGACGAGCGAGGCGAGCGCGTCCTGACGGAGGACGGCCGGGTTCTTGAGGGTGGAGAAGGCGGAAAGCACGGGTGAGGGTCCCCCTGTCTTCGTGTCGGGCCGGTTCACAGGGCTCCGAACGACAGACCGCCGTTGTCCGGCCGATGCACTCTGACCTCGCCGGTGTGCACCTCGTAGTACCAGGCGTGCAGGGAGAGCCTCCCGTCGGCGACGCCCTCCCTGACGCAGGGGTAGCCGCGCAGCGTCGCCAACTGCGCGACGGCGTGGGCCTGTACGGCCTCCGCCACGTCCTCGGTCGCCACCTCGAGCGAGCGGACGGACGCGTGCGGCGGCACGGCCTCCTCCAGCCAGCCGCGGACGGCGGGGACGGCGGAGAGGTCCTCGTCCCGGACCACGGCGCCCACCGCGCCGCAGTGGGAGTGCCCACAGACGACGATGTCGCGGACGCCGAGCACACGCACCGCGTATTCGATGGTGGCCGCCTCGCCCGTGGGGCGACTGTCGCCCGGGTACGACGGAACGATGTTGCCGGCGGTACGCAGTTCGAAGAGCTCACCCGGGCGCGCCCCGGTGATCAGAGCCGGCACCACGCGCGAGTCCGAGCACGTGATGAACAGGACTTCGGGGGCCTGGCCCGCTTCGAGGGCCCGGAAGGTTTCGGCGTGCCGGGGGTCGGCCACATGGGTGGCCGAGAAGGAGCGCGCGTGGTCGATCAGTGACTTCATGATGGCCTGCCTCCTGCGCCTCGACGGCGTTCGTCGAGGCGCGGTGTGGTCGGGTCGGTCAAGAGCTGCGGGCGCGGCGGCGATGGGTCAGACACCACGTCCTCGGGGCTTATGCCGCGCCGCTGCGGCACATTCTGGTTCACGGCCGCATCCGGCAATTTACCAGCGCATTACCTGCCGATGACAGATTAAAATCTCGTCAAAACCGGTATGCAATCGGGCACTTGACATGACTCCGGGTGGAACGGCCGCACCAGTCGGGGCTGTCGGAAAACCGCCAGTCCATGGACGTCCTCGTACCAGGTTCGTATCGCCGACCGTCGTAGGGCGTCACCTGGTCAAACCGCCGACACGACGCCCCGGGGGCGCCCTCCTCGACGCCGCGCGCCAGGGAAAGATTTCGGCCACTTCCGCGACCGTCTCGGAATCACGTGGGGCAGCCGAAGAGTGAAAAGCGACACAGCGGGAACAACGGCGCGGCCATCGGTACGTGGTGACCACACCGCCCGCCGCCGACGCGATGCGCGTTCCCATTCGCGACGATTGCTCGGCCAGCCGAGGGCCACGCGGCGCGGCCGCTCCGGGACACCGCCGGCGCGGCGGAACGGGACGGGGCGAGAGGCGAGGGGGCGACGCACGTCATCACGGACGGTTCATCCGTGCGCACTCGAGAAGAGGCGGGGGCGGGCCGGGGACGCGGGCACCGACCGTCGGGTCCGGCCCCTCGGGTCCGGCCCGCCGGGCTCGTCCTCCGGCGTGCGGGCCCACGACGGGGGACGCGGAGCCCCGGCCCCGGTGCCCGTCCCCGGTCAGGAGGCCTTCAGCAGAGCGCCTTCCCGCCACTTGAGGATCTTGTCGAAGCTCACCACGGCACCGGTCGCGTCCTGCCGGTTGCGGTAGCGGACGTGGTCGGTCAGGGCCTCGATCAGGAACAGGCCGCGGCCGTGCTCGGCGTGGACGCCGGCGGGGGCGGGCGACTCGGGGCGGTGCGGGAGGGGAGCGAGGCCCGACTCGAGGGTCGGCGGGGCGAGGGTCGGGTCCGGGGCGGGGGCGAAGCCCGGGCCGCAGTCCGTGACCTCGATGCGACAGGTGTCGCCGTCGATGAACGCGGTGACGCGGTACGCCTCACCGGCGCCGCCTCTACCGCCGTGCTCGACCGCGTTGGCGCAGGCCTCGGAGACGGCGAGGGACAGATCGTGGCAGATCTCGGGGTCGACGCCGGCCGTCTCCATGGTGCGCCGCAAGAGCTTCCGGGCGAGGGGCACGCTGGCCAGCTCGCGCCGCAATTGCAGAGACCACCAGATGCTCATGTTCCAGCCTCCCGGCAGCGGCTCGACATACCGATACGTATTGCCGGTGTCCATGGTCGGTAAGCGCGCGAGGTATGTGACTCCACTCATCTGGCGGAAGCGCGACACGCGTCGACCGGTGTATGAGGCGGGGCGGCACCGGGCCACATGGCGGAGGCCACCGGGCGCCGGGCCGTAGCGCTCCCGCCCCGTGATACCCATCCGTCACGGTGTCGAACCCCGGCCGTCCCACCCGTCACGGTCTCGAATCCCGGCCGCCCCACCCCGTCACGGTCTCGAATCCCGGCCGCCGTCCCGTCGCCGCGCCCGCCCCGGCCCGCCACCCGGTCCCGACCGGACCCCGCCCGTGGCCCCGGGCCGGCCCGCGCCGGGCCCGTCCCGCCTGGCCGGGGCGGCCACGCCACGCCCTGCCGTGGGGAAGAAAACGGGCCGATGGGATGATGGCGCAGCCATGTCTGCCCCCGTCGTGCGTGCCGGCGCCGATCTGCGAATGCTGCGGGCCGCGGTCTTCACCGCGGTCTGCGTCGTGCTGTCCGCGGGTGGCCACGCTCTCGCGTCGTGCGCGCCGGTGCCGCTGTGGGCGCTGGGCGTGGGAGGTCTGGCGGTGTTCGCGGTCGCGGCGCCGCTGGCCGGCCGCGAGCGGTCGCTGCCCGGCATCGCGGTGGCGCTGGGCATCGGGCAGCTCCTGCTGCACGGCCTGTTCACGGTGGCCCAGCACGGCGACGCCACGGCGGTCGCCTGGGAGGCGCGACAGGACGCCCACAAGGGTCGGCTGGTCGCGTTCGCCGCGCGGATGCTGTGCGACTCCGGCCCGGGCGCCATGGACACGGAGCAGGCGAACCGCCTGATAGCGGACGCCGGCATCGACCCCGGCGCGGCCGGCGTCGCGCCGCCGCACCACGCCCCGTCCCTCTGGGACGCGCTGCTGCCGTCCCTGCCCATGGTGCTCGGTCATCTGCTCGCCGCGCTGGCGGCCGGCTGGCTGCTGCGCCGCGGCGAGGCCGCGCTGTGGCGGCTGGCGCGGCTGGCGTGGCTGTCGACGGACGGGGTCTCGGCGCGGGCGCTGCGCGTCGCCCTGCGGCTGGTGCGGGCGCTGCGCGCCGGGCTGCTCGGCGGCGCCGAGGAGGCCGGCCGTGGCCTGCGCGCGGCCCGCGCGGACGAACGCGACGCGGTGGAGCCGCGCTCGGTGGTGCTCCAGCACAGCGTGATCAGGCGCGGTCCGCCAGAGGTCGAGCTCGCGGCCTGAGCCACGCGACCACCACTCCGGGCAGGGATCCGGGAGGGCGTCGCGCGGTGCCGCACGCGCCCACGCTCGTCTCTCCGCCATGACGTCTCCGACGTTTGATCCACCTGGAATATCTGCCATGAACGCCATGCTTCGTCGTCTCTCCGTCGTCGGCGGTGCCGCCGCCGGTACCGTCGCCCTCCTCGCCGCCCCCGCCTTCGCGCACGTCAGCGTGCAGCCCGGGCAGGCCGAGAAGGGCGGCTTCAGCACCGTCAACCTCAAGGTGCCGAACGAGCGGGACAACGCCTCGACGGTCAAGCTCGAAGTCACCGTTCCGACCGACCACCCGATCGCCTCGGTGATGCCGCAGCCCGTCCCGGGCTGGGACGTCGAGGTCACCAGGACCAAGCTCGACAAGCCGATCGAGATGCACGGCAAGAAGATCAGCGAGGCGGTCAGCAAGGTCACCTGGACCGGCGGCACCATCGAGCCGGGGATGTTCCAGCAGTTCCCGCTGTCCGTGGGCCAGCTCCCCGAGGACGCCGACCGGATCGTCTTCAAGGCGCTCCAGACGTACGACAACAAGGAGGTCGTGCGCTGGATCGAGGTGCCCGAGGAGGGCAAGGCGGAGCCGGACCACCCGGCGCCGGTCCTCAAGCTCGTCGAGCCCGCCGAGGGCTCGGGCGGCCATGGCCACGGAGCCGGCCACCAGGGCGGGAACGGCAAGGGCGGGCACGGCGAGGACGCCGCGGAGCATGACGCGCGGGCCGCGGCGACGAAGAAGACCGCCGCCTCGAACGACGACAGCGACACCACCGCCCGGGTCCTCGGCATCGTCGGCATCGTCGTCGGCGTCGCCGGGGTCGCGTTCGGCGTGCTGGCCGGTCGCCGCCGGTCCGCCGCCTGATCGACCCGGAGCGGGCGGGTCGGGCGGAGCGCCCCTGTGGCGCCTCGCACGACAGCCCGTACGGACGGTGTCGATCCCCGCACGGACCGTGTCGACGAATCGACGTACCGACACCCGCGTGTCCCGGTACGTCGACCCGTCGATCGACCGACTGGTCGACTGACCGGCTCGGCGACTCGGTGACTCGACGACTCGGCGACCTGCCGACACGCCGATCCACCGATGCACCGATCTGTCGATCCGTCGGTCCATCGATCCGTCGACGCGACGCCATGGCCACACGGCGACGTACCGACCCGCCCGCTCCTGACCGAACCTCGACGCACCGGCCCACCGACCCATCGACCCCATCTGGAGAGCACCCCATGCGCACCAAGATCCTTGCTGCCGCCCTGGCCGCCACGGCCGCGCTCGCCCTGACCGCCTGTGGCTCCGGCGACAAGGCGAAGGACTCCGACTCCGTCGCCGACGTCAAGGGCGGCGACAGGAAGGAGTCGGCGATCGTCCTGGACAAGCCGAAGCCCAAGCCGGACCTGATCCTCAAGGACACCGACGGCAAGAAGTTCGACCTGCTGGAGCAGACCAAGGGCCGGCCCACGCTGGTCTACTTCGGCTACACCTTCTGCCCCGACGTCTGCTCGCTGGTGATGAGCAACGTCGCGATCGCGGAGCAGGAGCTCTCGCCAGAGGAGCGCGAGAAGCTTCAGGTCATCTTTGTGACCACGGACCCCGAGCGCGACACCCCCAAGCGGATGCGCTCCTGGCTGGACGGCCAGGGCGGCCAGGACTTCATCGGCCTGACCGGCGACTTCGACACCATCCAGGCCGCCGCCCGGCCGCTGGGCATCCTGGTCGATCCGCCCAAGAAGGAGAAGGACGGCACCATCACCGTCAACCACGGCGCGCAGGTGCTCGGCTTCTCGCCCAAGGACGACAAGGCCCACTGGATCTACACCACCGAGACCACGTCGGAGACCTACACCAAGGACCTCCCGAAGATCATCAAGGGAGTCAACCCGTAATGCCCGCCACACCCGTACTGCGCACGAGGACCTACGCCGTCGCCGGGGCCACCGCCACCGGCGTGGCGCTGGCGCTCGCCCTCACCGCCTGCGGCGGCTCGGACGGGTCCGACGGCGCGAAGAAGAGCCCCGCGTCGCTGTCGGTCGACGGCGCCTACCTGCCGCGGCCCGCCATGGACGACATGGCGGCCGGCTTTCTGACCGTGCGGAACACCGGCGACACCGCCGACCGGCTGACCAAGGTCACCACGCCGCTCTCCTCCGACGTCACCCTGCACACCACGGAGGGGACCCGGATGAAGCAGGTGAACTCGCTCGACGTGCCGGCGGGCGGCGAACTCACCCTCGCCAGCGGCAGGACCCACCTCATGCTGGGCAAGCTCGACCACAGACCCGAGGTCGGCGAGAAGGTGCGATTCACCCTCCACTTCGCCTCCTCGGAACCGATCGAGGTCGACGTCCCGGTGAAGCCGACGACGTACCGCCCCCAGCACCACTGAAACCGTAGGACCCTCCCCCCATGAGCTCCTCCCCGACCACGACCGCCGAGCGGCCCGCCCGGCCGCGACGGTTGCCAGGGCCGGCCCGGCTGGGCGTCCTGCTGCTGGCCGTGCTGGCGTGCGCGCTGGGCTTCGGCGCCACCCCGGCGTCGGCGCACGCCGCGCTCACCGCGACCGACCCGGCCGACGGCGCGGTGCTGCCGACCCAGCCCCAGCGGGTCACCCTCACCTTCTCGGAGGGGGTGCTGGTCTCCGACGACTCCGTGCGGGTCCTGGACCCGCGGGGCCGGCGGGTGGACGACGGCGAGCCCGACCACCGGGACGGCGAGTCGTCGACCATGTCGGTGGCGCTCCGCGCGGGGCTGCCGGACGGCACCTACACGGTCGCCTGGCAGGCGGTGTCGGAGGACAGCCACCCGGTGGGCGGCGCGTTCACCTTCTCCATCGGCGCGCCGTCGGCGACCACGGTCTCGGTGCCGACCACCGCCGAGCCCGACCCGACCGTGGACACGCTCTACGGCGTCGGCCGGTACGCGGCCTACGCCGGCCTCGTGCTGCTCGTCGGCGGCTGCGTCTTCGCCGCGGCCTGCCGCTCGTCGAAGCCGGTGGAGCGGGTCGCCGCGGCCGGTTGGGCGACGCTGTTCGCCGCCACCGTGCTGCTGTTGCTGCTGCGCTCCCCGTACACCGGCGGCGACACGCTCGGGGCGGCCCTCGACCTGGGCCGGCTGGACGAGGTGCTGTCCACCAAGCCGGGCGCGGCGCTGCTGGCCCGACTGCTTCTGCTCGGGGCGGCGGCCGGCTTCCTGGCCGTGCTGTTCGGGCCGTACGCGCGGCAGCGGGCGAAGGCGACGGCGCGGCGCGAGCTCACCGTGGGGCTGGGCGTGGGCGGCGCGGTGCTCGCGGCCGGTCTCGGCGCCACCTGGGCGATGGCCGAGCACGCGTCGGTCGGCATCCAGCCGTGGCTGGCGATGCCGGTGGACGTGGCCCACCTGTTGGCGGTCGGCGTGTGGCTGGGCGGGCTGGTGGCCCTGCTGGTGACGCTCCGCGCGGGCGAGCCCGTCCCCGGCACGGCGGTGCGCCGCTTCTCGCGGCTGGCCTTCGGCTCGGTCCTGGCGCTGGTGGTCACCGGGCTCTACCAGTCGTGGCGGCAGGTCGGCGACTGGTCCGCGCTGACCGGCACCGAGTACGGCAGGTGGCTGCTGGTGAAGGTGGCGCTGGTGGCCGTGCTCGTCGGGCTGGCCGCCGGCTCCCGTCGCTGGACGGCGCGGCTGACCGACGCCCCGGAGCCCGAACCCGCGCCCCCCGGCAAGGCCGCCCGGAACAAGGCGACCAAGACCCGGGCGAAGGCGCCGAAGGGCGCGGCGCGGGACGCCGCGGCGCGGGAGGCCGCCGAACCGACGGCGACCACGCCCGGCGGCGACGCGCGGGGAGCCGACGCGCGGGAGGCCGGTGCTCAGGAGGCGGACGCGCCTGTTCCGGGGGCGGTCTCGGCCGCCTCGGGGGCGGCGGACGCGCCCCGCCGGGTCGGCGCGGGGGCCGGTCTCCGTACCTCCGACACGACCGTCGACCCGCGCGGCCGCGCGGACGACGGCGGCAGCGGCGCCGGCACCGGTCGCAGCGAGAGCACTGGCCGCCACGACGGCGCCGGTCGCGGCGACGGCACCGGCCGCCACGACGGCGCCGGCCGGTCCGACGGCGCTCGCGCGGGGCGGCGCCACGACCGCGCGGGGTCCACGGCGAGCGATCCGGTGCGCGCCGCACAGCTCGCCCGCCAGCGGGCCGCGGTGGACCGGACGGCGGGGCTCCGGCGGCGGGACGCCGATGCCGAGCGCAGCGGGCTGCGCCGCGCGGTGGCCGTGGAGACGGCCGTCGCCGTGGTGCTGCTGGCGGTGACCACCGTGCTGACCGGCACCCAGCCGGGCCGCGCGGAGGCCGCACAGGCGGCGGCCCGCGCGGGCGCCGCCGGGCCGGCCGCGGGCCCGGTCACCGTCACCGTCCCGTACGACACCGGCACCGAGAGCGGCCGTGGCACCGCCGAGCTCACCGTCGACCCCGCGCGGAAGGGCGCCAACACCATCCACCTCTATCTGAAGGACCGCGCGGGGCGCGCCGTGGACCTGGCGGAGCTGAAGCTCTCGTTCACCCTGCGGAAGCAGGACATCGGCCCGCTCGTCGTCCCTCTTCGTCACCTGTCGACCGGCCACTGGAGCGTCGACCGCTTCCAGCTCCCGATGGCCGGCTCCTGGCAGCTGTCCCTGACCGTACGGACCTCCGACATCGACCAGGTGACCGAGGTCAAGACCGTGAAAGTCAGCCCATGACCGAGCAGAACTCCGCACGACCCAAACCCTCCAAGTCGAAGGCGGCCAACCGGCCCCCGCAGCAGAAGAACGCCAGGACCGCCGCGGCGGCCGGCGCCACCGCCAAGGCGGCCGACGGGACCGGGGGCGCCGGTAAGGCGAAGGCCGCGGGCGGGACCGCTCCCGCCCCGGCGGCTTCGGTCCCGCCGCAGGGCGGCGTCACCCGGCGCCGGCTGCTGGGCACCGCGGGCGCGGCCGGCGCCGCCGGGCTGGTGGTCGGCGGCGCCGGGGGCGCGGCCGGGGCCGAGGCCCTGCGGGGCGAGGCGCCCACCGCCCTGAGCACCGTCGGCTCCACCACCGTCCCCTTCTACCGGGAGGACCGGACCGACGGCGCGGACGGGACGGACGGCACCGAGGGCCTGCACCAGGCGGGCATCACCACCCCGCTCCAGGCCCGCGGCCATCTGCTCGCCTTCGACCTGGCCCCGGGGGCGGACCGCAAGGCGGCCGCCGCACTGATGCGCCGCTGGTCGGCGCTGGCCGGGCAGCTGATGGCGGACGAGGAGCGGTTGGCGAACGACACCGGCATCGCGCTGGACGCCGGCCCCTCCTCGCTCACCGTCACCTTCGGCTTCGGCCGCGGCTTCTTCGGCCGCACCGGCCTCACCGAACGGCTGCCGAACGCGCTCGCCCCGCTGCCGGACTTCTCCGCCGACGCGCTCGACGCCAAGCGCAGCAACGGCGACCTGTGGCTCCAGATCGGCGCCGACGACGCGCTCGTCGCCTTCCACGCGCTGCGCGCGCTCCAGCGGGAGGCCGGGGACACCGTGCGGCTGCGCTGGCAGATGAACGGCTTCAACCGCACCCCCGGCGCCACCGCACACCCGATGACCAGCCGCAATCTGATGGGGCAGGTCGACGGCACCAACAACCCCAAGCAGCGGGACGCCGACTTCCAGAAGCGGATCTTCGTGCCCAAGGGCGGCTCCACGCGATCGCCCCAGTGGATGGCGGGCGGCTCGTACGCGGTGGTCCGACGCATCCGGATGCTGCTGGACACCTGGGACAACCTCTCCCTCGACCAGCAGGAACGGGTGATAGGCCGCCGCAAGTCCGACGGCTCCCCGCTCTCCGGCGGCACCGAGACCACCCCCGTCGACCTCGCCAAACTCACCAAGGAGGGCGCGCTGGCCATCGGCGGCGACGCGCATGTGCGGGTCGCGGCACCGGAGACCAACCAGGGCGCGGCGATGCTGCGGCGGCCGTTCTCGTACCACGACGGCTTCCTCGACGACGGCGCGCCGGACGCGGGTCTGCTGTTCATCGCCTGGCAGGCCGATCCGATGAAGGGATTCGTGCCGGTGCAGCGCAAGCTGGATCGTGGGGACGGACTGTCCCGGTTCCTGCGCCACGAGGCGAGCGCGCTGTTCGCCGTGCCGCCGGCGGCGGAGCGGGGCTCCTACGTGGGCCAGCCGCTGCTGGAGGGGTGAGCACCGTCTCGTCGCCGACGACGTCGGGCGCGGCGCCGTGCCACACGGCTCCGCGGCCGGCGCCGTGCCCCACGGCCCCGCCGTCGGCCGCGTCGGCCCCGGTCCCACTGCTCGGACGGATCGGGGCCACCGGGTGTCGACGTGGGTATCGTGACGGTTCTCGTCTGATCACAGGGAGTTCAGCGTGATGTCGGCCAGTCGCTATACCTATCTCGGGCCCGAGGGCACCTTCACCGAGGCCGCCCTGCGCACCCTGCCCGAGGCCGCCACCCGCGAGCTGGTCCCGATGGTGTCGGTCCCGGCGGCGCTGGACGCGGTGCGGTCCGGCTCGGCCGCCGCCGCCCTGGTGCCGATCGAGAACTCGGTCGAGGGCGGGGTGACCGCCACCGTCGACGAGCTGGCGACGGGCGAGCCGCTGATGATCTACCGCGAGGTGCTGCTGCCGATCGCGTTCGCGCTGCTGGTGCGGCCGGGCACCTCGCTGACGGACGTGAAGACCGTGACCGGGCACCCGGTGGCCCAGCCGCAGGTGCGCAACTGGCTCGCCGCGCACCTGCCGGACGCGGTGTGGGAGTCGGCGGCGTCCAACGCGGACGGCGCCCGGCTGGTCCAGGAGGGGCGCTACGACGCGGCCTTCGCGGGCGAGTTCGCCGCGCCCCGGTACGGGCTCGACCCGCTGGTCACCGAGATCCACGACGCGGCGAACGCGGTGACCCGCTTCGTCCTGGTCGGTCGCCCGGCCCGGCCCGCGGCCCGCACCGGAGCGGACAAGACCTCGGTGGTCATCTGGCTCGGCGACGACCACCCGGGCGCCCTGCTGGAGCTGCTGCAGGAGTACTCGGCGCGCGGGGTCAACCTGATGCGGATCGAGTCCCGCCCCACCGGCGAGGGGATGGGGCGCTACTGCTTCTCGGTGGACTGCGAGGGGCACATCACCGACCGGCGGGTGGGTTCGGCGCTGATGGGGCTGAAGCGGATCTGCCCCAAGGTGCGGTTCCTGGGGTCGTACCCCCGGGCCGGGGTGGACCCGGCGGACCTCGGGCGGCTGCGGCGCGGGACGTCCGACGAGGAGTTCGTGGCGGCGGCGGACTGGCTGGCCCGCATCCAGGACGGGCGGACCTGAGCGGGGCTTCGGCACACCGGCGGGACCGCGGGACCGCGGGACCCGTCTGCCGGCGCCCCGCGATGCCGGCATCCCCGTATCCCGGCCTCCGGGCACTCCCGCATCCCGGCATCCCCATACACCGACATCCCCAGGGTTATCCACAGGGCACTCACTCGACCTGGGGATAAGTCGACAGACCGATACCGCGGAGTCGACAAGTCTGCGTTGTCGTCCCTACGGCGTCCATGGCCCCGACCCCGCTCCGACGCCGCCATCGCGTCACAGGAATTCCGCAAATCCACCCTTTAGGGCGAGGAGAAGGGAATCAATCCCACCCGAAAGAGTGCACAAAGAGGGTTTGCCACTTGAATGAACGGCGTATCACCTCTATGCGGAATGATCAATTCCGAAGTCCACAGAACTCACACACAGGCTGTGGATAACGTCGACTCATCCCCGTGCCGCTGTGGACAAGCCCGAGCTCAACTCCGCGCACCCACAGGGCAGTCGGTCAGCCAAACCCGACGCGTATGCCCCATTTCGGCGAATGAGGGGAATTCATTGACCCGCCCCGGAGAGGCGCCGGCAGGGGGCGACGGGAGCTCCGACGGCGCCCCGCGACGTATTTCACCGCCTTCTTCACATCGCCCAAAAGGGATAAAACACAACACAAGGGAATATCGGGTCGAGCTTCTGGAGGACACACCGGTAACCTGGTGGGGTGATTGACCTTCGCCTGCTCCGTGAGGACCCCGACCGTGTGCGCGCCTCCCAGCGCGCCCGTGGAGAGGACGTCGCCCTCGTCGACGCGCTGCTCTCCGCCGACGAGCGGCGCAGGTCCTCCAGTGTCCGCTTCGATGAGCTGCGCGCCGAGCAGAAGTCGCTCGGCAAGCTCATCCCCAAGGCCGCCGGCGACGAGAAGGCCGCCCTGCTGAAGAAGGCCGGCGAGCTGTCCGCGGCGGTCAAGGCCGCCGACGCCGAGCAGGACGAGGCGGCGCAGGAGACCCAGCGGCTCCTGCTCCAGCTGGGCAACCTGGTCCACCCGGACGTGCCCGTGGGCGGCGAGGACGACTTCACCGTCCTGGAGGAGTTCGGCAGCGCACGCGACTTCGCCGCCGAGGGCTTCGAGCCCAGGGACCACCTGGAGCTGGGCGAGCTGCTCGGCGCCATCGACACCGAGCGCGGCGCCAAGGTCTCCGGCTCCCGCTTCTACTACCTGACGGGCGTCGGCGCCCTGCTGGAGCTGGCCCTGGTCAACGCGGCCATGGCGCAGGCCACCGCGGCCGGCTTCACGCCCGTGCTCACCCCCGCCCTGGTCAAGCCGAAGGCCATGGAGGGCACCGGCTTCCTCGGCCAGGCCGCCGAGGACGTCTACTACCTCGACAAGGAAGACCTCTACCTGGTCGGTACGTCCGAGGTGCCGCTGGCCGCGTACCACATGGACGAGATCCTGGACGTCGGCGAGCTGCCGCGGCGCTACGCGGGCTTCTCGCCGTGCTACCGCCGCGAGGCGGGTTCGTACGGCAAGGACACCCGTGGCATCTTCCGGGTGCACCAGTTCGACAAGGTGGAGATGTTCGTCTACACCACCCCGGAGGACGCCGAGGCCGAGCACCAGCGGCTGCTGGAGTGGGAGAAGCAGTGGCTGACCTCGCTGGAGCTGCCGTTCCGGGTGATCGACCTGGCCTCGGGCGACCTGGGCTCCTCGGCGACGCGGAAGTTCGACTGTGAGGCGTGGATCCCCACCCAGGGCAAGTACCGCGAGCTGACCTCCACCTCGAACACCACCGAGTTCCAGTCGCGCCGGCTGTCGATCCGGATGCGCGACGGCAAGCAGGTGCGCCCGCTGGCGACGCTCAACGGCACGCTGTGCGCGGTGCCGCGCACCATCGTGGCCATTCTGGAGAACCACCAGCAGCCCGACGGCTCGGTGCGGGTGCCCGAGGTGCTGCGCCCGTACCTGGGCGGGCGGGAGTTCCTGGAGCCGGTGAAGCGGGCCAAGTGAGCGACGCGGGCGCGGCCGCCGAGCCGCAGAAGGCGACGATGGCCGCACCTCTGCGCCGCGCAGGCGGAGAAGCGAACGAAAACAGCACAGCGAGCGACGCGGGCGCGGCCGCCGAGCCGCAGAAGGCGACGATGGCCGCACCTCTGCGCCGCGCAGGCGGAGAAGCGAACGAAAACAACACAGCGAGCGACGCGGGCGCGGCCGCCGAGCCGCAGAAGGCGACGATGGCCGCGCCGCACGTGGAGTCCTCGGGCTCCGCGCCCGCGGGGCTTCCGTACCGGTTGATCGCGACGGATCTCGACGGGACGCTGCTGCGCTCCGACGAGACGATCTCGACGCGCACCCGTGCGGCGCTGGAAGCCGTCTGCGCGCTGGGGGCGGCGCACATCGTGGTCACCGGCCGCGGCGTGCCGTGGACCCGGCACATACTGGACGACCTGGGCTACGAGGGCCTGGCGGTGTGCGGCCAGGGCGGCCAGGTCTACCACGCGGGCGAGCGGCGGCTGTTGACGTCGGTGACGATGGACCGGCAGCTCGCCGCGCTGGCGCTGGCCAAGATCGAGGCTGAGGTCGGCCCGCTGTTCCTGGCCGCGACCCGGGACGGCATCGAGGGTGAGGTGCTGGTCGGCCCCGGTTACCGCACGCAGGAGGGGCCGCTTCCGGTGCGGCGGTTCGAGGATCCCACCGAGCTGTGGGCCGCGCCGATCAACAAGGTCTACATCCAGCATCCGCGGCTGGACGACGACGCGCTGGTGGCGGCGGCCCATGCGGCGGCCGGGGGCCTGGTCGGGGTGGTGTTGGCGGGTCCGGGCATCGTGGAGCTGCTGCCGCTGGGGCTGTCCAAGGCGACGGGGCTGTCGCTGGCCGCCCGTCGGCTGGGGCTGAAGGCCGCCGACACCATCGCCTTCGGCGACATGCCGAACGACGTCCCGATGTTCCGCTGGGCCGGGCGCGGGGTCGCCATGGCCGACGCCCACCCCGAGCTCAAGGCCGTCGCGGACGAGGTCACGGCCTCGAACGACGCGGACGGCATCGCGGTGGTCCTGGAGCGGCTGTTCCCGATCGGCTGACGTTCCGTGTCGCCGCCGCTTCCGTGGACGGAGGCGACGGCGACACGGACCGGTCACGCGTACCGAGCGGTGTACGCGCCCGCGCGGTGGCCGGGGTCGCTCGCGGTCGGGAGCGTGGGCGGTCGGGTGCGTGGGCGGTCGGGTGCGTGGGCGGTCGGGTGCGTGAGCGGAGTCAGCCGAAGATGCGCACGGCCTGGTAGTAGGTCCACGCCGTGGTGGTGCACGAGCTCTTGGTGGCGCCGCTGTAGCGGTTGCAGACCCGCTTGAGGTCCTCGTAGAAGGCGCTGTCCAGGCGGGACTTGTTGGCTTCGAAGGTGCCGGCCGCCTTGTAGTTGCGGTAGCCGAAGTCGTGGCGGGCGCAGGAGAGTTCGAAGGGGAAGCCGAAGGGGTTGTCGGGCGAGCTGCTGCAGTAGTCGGTGGACCAGTCGAAGCCGTAGGCGGACCAGCCGCCCTGGTTGGCGCGGGCGGAGCTCCAGGAGCTGTAGCTGGTGGCGCTGGTCTGGGTCCAACCGGAGAGGACCTGCTGCTTGTCCGCGGGGGCGGCCTCGGCGGGCGAGGCGAGAGCGATCGCCGCGGCCGTGGTGACGGCCGTCGCGGCGAGGCTGGTGGTCAGCCGACGCATGTGTTCCTCCGATGTCTGACGGTCCCTCCAGGCGTGGATGTGGGGGCCTTTCGGGCGCCGTTGATGTGGGGCGGAGCAAGAACGAGGTGACGCAGGCCAAGGATTCGCCAGGTACCTGACAACGGTCAAGATCTCTGCCAGCACTGGCATGAACAGGACGTGAAGCGTCGCGAAGCGGAAGCGGACCCGCCGACCTGCCGACCTGCCGACCTGCCGACCTGCCGACCCGCTGGCCTACCAGTCAGACCGGCTCGCCCGGAGGGAACCGGGCGCCGGGGCACCCGCTCCGCTCCGCCCTGTCAGCTCCGGCTGTCCGCACCGCCCGGTCCCGTCCCGCCAGCGGCTTCGCCGCGGCCGGCCACCAGGGCGTCCATCGTGCGAGCGTTCACCTCGCGGATGGCGGCGGCCGCGATGAAGGCGGCGGTGTCGGCGGGTCCGACGAGGGACCGAACGGCCCGCACCGCCTCGACGGGGAGGGACACCAGCTCGGTGGGGAGAGGTCCCGGCTCGGCGGGGAGAGACACCGCCTCGGCGGGGAGGGGCACCGCCTCGACGGGGAGGGCCCCCGGAGCGGCGGGCGGCGTCGGGCGCCCGGCCGCGTCGGGTGGCGCCGTCGCCTCGTCGAGATGTCGACGCAGATGGCGGGTGGCGAGGGTGCGCATGGCGCGGGCCAGCTCGGCGTCGACCGTCTGCTGGGCGAGGGGCCGCAGCCGACGGACGAGGGCGGCCGCCTCGGTGGCCTCGGCGTCGGTCGGCGGGTGGTCCAGATACGGCTGGAAGACATGCTCGGTGGTGAAGTCGAGAAAGCGACCGGCGATGTGCTCGACCTGAGTGCGCAACTCCCGGAGGTGGCCCGAGATGGCGAGCAGGGGCACCCCGGCGGCGTACAGCTCGGCGGCGACGGCGAGCTCCTGCGGGCTGGGGACGAGGAACTCGTCGTCGTGGCCGGGCAGCGGCTCCAGCACACCCAGTTCGAGCGCCTCCGCCACGGCCGCGTCGTCCGGCCGCCCGCCGAAGCGGGCGTTCAGCTCGGCACGGCTGATGCGGCCGGCCTCCTCGTCGGTCCAGGGGCCGTCGACCTCGGCGACCAGGCCGAGCACCCCGCCCAGGCCGCGGCCGGCGTCCCACGCCTCCAACAGCTCCTTGATGCTGGCCAGGGTGTAGCCGCGGTCGAGCAGGTCGGCGATCTGCCGCAGTCGGGCCAGATGGGGGTCGCCGTAGACGTTGGCCCGGCCCCGCCGCTCCGGTCGGGGCAGCAGGCCGCGGTCCTGATAGGCGCGGATCGTGCGGACGGTGGCACCACTGTGGTGGGCCAGGTCCTCGATCCGGTACTCCCGGGGCCGCCGCTCCTCACCCGGTGCGGCGTGCCCACTTCCCGGCGCGTCGGGCCCCCCATCCGGCGCAACCTGCCCGCCGCCCGGTCCGCCGTGCCCGCCGTCCGGTCCATCGTGCCCGTCGCCCGGTCCGGGGTGCTTCGCCTTCGGACCGCCGTGCCCGTCGCCCGGTGCGTCCTGTCGCGCCCTCTGCCCGCCGTGCCCGGCCCGCCCGCCGTACCGCAACCGCCCGTCACCGTCGTGCTCGGACAACCTCGCCGCCTCCCTACGAGGCGGCCGCGCGGCCTATCGCGCCCGCCGCGGCACGGGCCGCGGGTGAGGTGGCCAGATAGTCCACGGCCCGGCGCAGCGACCCCTCGTGCGAGGGATGGTACGACCTCCTGAGGTAGCGGGGTATCGCGCCGCCGAGCTCGCGCCAGCTCGGCAGCAGCCCCTTGCGCACGGCCCGGTTGTGCTCCCGCAGGGAGTACCGCAGCCGTCGGGCGAGCCGCGGATCGTGGCGGATCAGGTAGGAGGCGCCGACGGCCCACAGCCACAGCAGCGCCGGGGCCGCCACGGCCATGCCCTCGACGCGGCGGGCGTAGCGCGGCAGGCCGGAGCCGCCGCAGTGCTGGTACATGTCGAACGCCACCGCGCGGTGCTCCACCTCCTCCGCGCCGTGCCAGCGCAGCAGGTCCAGCATGACCGGGTCGCAGTCGGCGCGGTCCAGCGCCTCCGCGCGCAGCACCCAGTCCCCGAGCACCGCGGTGAACTGCTCGATCGCCGCTATCAGCGAGAGCCGGTAGCGCAGCCACTCCCGGTCGGTGAGGGGGAGACCCAGCGGCGGCCGCTCGCCGAGCAGCCGGTCGAACATCCACTCCACGCGGCGGGTGTAGGGGGTGGTGTCCAGGCCCTGGTCCGCCAGGTGGTCCAGGACGTGGGAGTGCTGGACGCTGTGCGTGGCCTCCTGCCCCATGAAGCCCTTGACCTCCTTCAGCAGCACCGGGTCGTCCACCAGTGGCAGGGCCTCCTTGAAGACCTTGACGAACCAGCGCTCCCCGGCGGGCAGCAGCAGGTGGAGCACATTGATGACGTGAGTAGCGGTGGGCTCGTCCGGTATCCAGTGCAGCGGGGTGCGCCGCCAGTCGAAGGCGACCCGGCGCGGGCGGATCGGATAGTGATCGGTCAACTCCCTGCCCTTCACGAGGGGTGGTCACGGGGCATCGGCGCCGGGTGGGTGCCGGAGCACGGGTGCGGGGTGTGTGCGCGGGGCGTCGGGGGCCGCCCCGCGTACACGGGCGGCCGCCGGGCTACAGCGGCGGCTTGATGCGGGCTATGGCGCGCAACGCCCGCGGCGAGACGCGCGCCAGCAGCCGGGAGACGCGCGCCTCCGGGGTGACCGGCACCACCGCCTGGTCGCGCAGCACCGCGCGCAGGATGGCGTCCGCGACCTTCTCCGGCGGGTAGTTGCGCCGCCCGTACAGCCGTGCGGCCTTCTCCTGCCGGTCCCGCTGCTCGTGGTCCGGGACGCCCGCGAAGCGCGCGGTGGCGGCGATGTTCGTGTTGACGAAGCCGGGGCAGACGGCGGAGACACCGATGCCCTGGTCGGCGAGGTCCGCCCGCAGGCACTCGCTGAGCATCAGCACGGCCGCCTTGGACGCGCCGTAGGCGGGCAGCGAGCGGGTGGGCTGGTAGGCGGCGGCCGAGGCGGTGTTGACGATGTGTCCGCCCTGGCCGCGCTCGGCCATCTGTCGGCCGAAGACCCGGCAGCCGTGGATCACGCCCCACAGATTGACGTCGAGGACCCTGCGCCAGTCGTCCGTGGTGGTGTCCAGGAAGGAGCCGGACAGCCCGATGCCGGCGTTGTTGACCAGCACGTCCACCACCCCGTATTCGGCGGCGACCTTGTGGGCGAGCTTCTCCATGGCCTGCTCGTCGGCGACGTCGACGGTCTCCGCCCAGGCCCGGGGTGCCCCGATCAGTCGCGCCAGCTCGGCGGTGCGCGCGGCGCCCTCCGCGTCCCGGTCCACCGCCACCACCCGCGCCCCCGCCTCCGCGAAGGCGAAGGCCGTGGCCCGGCCGATGCCGCTGGCCGCGCCGGTCACCAGCACCAGCTGGCCGCCGAAGCGCTCGGCGTAGGCGCTGTTCACCTTGCGGGCGGAGGCGGCCGGGCTCGGGACGCAGCCGCCGGTCTCCCGGCCGTCGCGCCCCTCGACCGAGGTGACGAACTCGGTGATCCAGGCCGCGAGCTGGTCGGGCCGGGTGCGCGGGACCCAGTGCTTGGCGGCGATGGTGCGCCGGGTCAGCCGCGGCACCCACTGCTCCAGGTCGTCGTAGAGCCGCGGGGAGAGGAAGGCGTCCCCGGTCGGGACGATCAGCTGCACCGGCACATGGGCGTAGGCGTCCTCGCGCGGCCGAATCATCCGCTCCCGCACGTTGTCCCGGTAGAGCCAGGCGCCGTGCGCGGCGTCGTCGGGCAGCGACCGTGTCGGGTAGTCCCCGGCCGGCACCCCCTCGGTGCGCTCCAACAGCCGTGGCCAGCGCCTGCCGAGCGGGCCGCGCCACAGCGCCTCCGGGAGGGCGGGGGTGTGCAGCGCGTACACGTACCAGGACTTGGCGGTCTGGCCGAGCAGGTGGGCCGTCCGGCGTGGGGTGGGGCGGGTCATCCGCCGCTTGATCCAGTGCCCGAAGTGGTCGAGCGAGGGGCCGGAGATGGAGGTGAAGGAGGCGATGCGCTCCTCGGCGCGGGGCACGGTGGCGCACTCCCACCCCTGGACCGAGCCCCAGTCGTGGCCCACCACGTGCACAGGGCGGTCCGGGCTCACCGCGGCGGCCACGGCCAGGAAGTCGTCGGTGAGCAGCTCCAGGCGGTAGCCGCCGCGCAGCGGGGAGGGGGCGGTGGAGCTCCCGCAGCCGCGCACGTCGTACGCGACCACGTGGAAGCGGTCCGCCAGCCGCCGCGCGACCGGCGCCCAGACCTCCTTGCTGTCCGGGTAGCCGTGCAGCAGCAGCACGGTGGGGCGGTCGGGGTCCGCCGCCCCGGCGAGGCCCCACTCGGCCACGCACAGCTCCACCTCGCCGCTGCGGACCCGGCGCTCGCGCGCCTCGTCCGCGCCGGGGGCGGCACTCGCTCCGGGGGCCTCCCCCGCGCCGCCGGTGCCGGGTGCCTGGGGTGCGTCGGTCACGAGCCCTCCTCGTTCCAGCGCCGCACATGCGGCAGATCGTCGTCCAGCCAGAAGGCGCTCTCCTCGGGGTCCCGGGAGTCGGTGACCACGAGGAGCTCCTCGAACTTCGCTCCGGTGCCGCGGAAGCCGAGGTGCGGCTCGACCGCCCACAGGCCCGGCCGCGGCGGGTGGTCGGAGAAGCGGTGCGGGCTCCACAGCGGGGACCAGCCCTCGCGGTGGCCGCGCACCGCGTCCGAGGCCAGGCCCTTGAGGCTCTGGGTGCCGAACCCGAACAGCCGGGGCGACCAGCGGCGCTCCCGGACCCGGTGCACCCGGTGCGCGATGACCCCGAAGGGATAGGCCCGGTGTCGGTTGGCGTAGCCCTGGCGGGCCATCAGCCGGTCCACGTCCGTGTAGATCTCGCGGAGCGTGCGCCGCTCGCGCACCTCGCGCAGGATCAGCTCCCGGTGCTCCCGCAGGTCGGTCAGGAGCCGCTCGTGCAGGGCGTTGGGGCCGAGGCAGCCCGCGTACCCCACGTCGGCCGGATACCCCTTGAACACCGGGGCGAGATCGAGGATGAACGGCATACCCGGCTCCAGGCGCCGGTTGGTGGGGAAGAACTGGAGCGGCACGCGGAAGCCCACGAAGGCGGTGCGGTCCCCGAACCAGGCGAAGGGCAGGTGGAACCAGTCCCGCACCCCGCGCTCGCGCAGCCACTCCCGCTGCATCCGGGCCGCCTCCCGCTCGGTCACCCCGGGGCGCAGCCGCGCGGCGACCGCCTCCGCGCACTCGTACCCCAGGCGCTGCACCTCCCTGAAGCCCCGCAGCTCCGTGTCCTGCCACCCGCCCACCGCTGAGGTCATGGCCATGGCGCCACCGTCCCCGCTCTCCGTCTGTCCGCTCGTCCAGGGCGAGGCGCGCGTCGTGCGCGCTACGCGTCCGTAACGTGACACCAATGAATGTGACAATCTCCCGTGGCGACGTCAAGGGGTCTGCGCGCCCTGGGGATACTCGCGGTAACGGGCGCACGGCACAAGCCCGCGCCCCGGCCACCGACCCCGCCGCCCCAGGCACCCGCCAGGCACCCTCGTCGGGCACCCGCTCGTCAGGCACCCGCCGGACACGCCCAGGCTCCCCGCCACGCCCGCAGGTCACCCGGGGCGCCGACCCCGCCCCCCTACGGGTGGGTCAGACCCGAGGAGTACGCGAATCCAGCCGTCAGGACTGACGTCGGCTGTGGCGCGCGCCACTACCGTCGAAGGCGTGACTGTGATCGCTACCGAAGGCCTGAGCAAGCGGTACCCCCGGGTGACCGCGCTCGACCGGCTCTCCGTCGACATCACACCGGGCGTCACCGGCCTGGTGGGTGCCAACGGCGCCGGCAAATCCACGCTCATCAAGATCCTCCTGGGGCTCTCCCCCGCCAGCGAGGGCACCGCCCGCGTGCTCGGGCTCGACGTGGCCACCGAGGGCAGCGCCATCCGCGAGCGGGTCGGCTACATGCCCGAGCACGACTGTCTGCCGCCCGACGTCTCGGCCACCGAGTTCGTCGTCCACATGGCGCGCATGTCGGGGCTGCCGCCGGCCGCCGCCCGCGAGCGCACCGCCGACACGCTGCGCCACGTCGGCCTCTACGAGGAGCGCTACCGCCCCATCGGCGGCTACTCCACCGGTATGAAACAGCGCGTCAAGCTGGCCCAGGCGCTGGTCCACGACCCGCGGCTGGTGCTGCTGGACGAGCCGACCAACGGCCTGGACCCGGTCGGCCGCGACGAGATGCTGGGCCTGATCCGCCGCGTCCACACCGACTTCGGCATCTCGGTCCTGGTCACCTCGCACCTCCTCGGCGAGCTGGAGCGGACCTGCGACCACGTCGTGGTCATCGACGGCGGCAGGCTGCTGCGCTCCAGCTCCACCAGCGACTTCACCCAGGCCACCGCCTCCCTCGCGGTCGAGGTCACCGACCACGAGGACACGCTGCTGGCCCGGCTCACCGCCGCCGGCCTGGAGGTCGGCACCGACGGCCGGCTGCTGCTGGTCGACATCGCCGGCGAGGAGACCTACGACACCGTGCGGGACGCGGTGGTCGACCTCGGCGTGGGCCTGGTGCGCATGGAACAACGCCGGCACCGCATCGCCGAGATCTTCCGCGACACGGACCGCGCGGGCGACACCGCGGACCGCGCGGGCGGCCCCCCGGCCCCGCACGCCCCGGGCACCGGCGACCACACGCAGCACCCCGCACAGCAGAAGGAGGCGGTCGGCCATGACGCAGCCTGACGTCAACGTCATCCACAACATCGGCTACCGCCACTACGACGGACCGCGGCTGGGCCGCGCCTACGCCCGCCGCTCGCTGTTCTCCCAGAGCCTGCGCGGCGCCTACGGCCTGGGCCGGTCGGCGAAGTCCAAGGTGCTGCCGTTCATCCTGCTCGCCGTGATGTGCCTGCCCGCCGGGATCATCGTGGCGACGGCGGTCACCCTGAAGTCGGAGAAGCTGCCCGTGGAGTACACGGAGTACGCGCTCCTGCTCCAGGCCGTCATCGGGCTGTACATCGCGGCACAAGCCCCGCAGTCCGTCTCCCGCGACCTGCGCTTCAAGACCGTCCCGCTGTACTTCTCCCGCCCCATCGAGACGGTCGACTACGTCCTGGCCAAGTTCGCGGCCATGGCCTCCGCCCTCTTCCTGCTCACCGCCGCCCCCGTGCTGATCCTGTACGTGGGCGCCCTGCTCGCCAAGCTCGACTTCGTGGAACAGACGAAGGGCGTGGCGCAAGGACTGGTCTCCGTGGCCCTGTTGTCCCTCCTGTTCGCCGGCATCGGCCTGGTCGTCGCCGCGCTCACCCCGCGCCGCGGCTTCGGCGTCGCCGCCATCATCGCCGTCCTCACCATCTCCTACGGGGCGGTCAGCGCCGTCCAGGCCATCGCCTTCGGCCAGGGCAGCACCGACGCCATCAGCTGGCTCGGCCTGTTCTCGCCGATCACCCTCGTCGACGGCGTGCAGTCGGCCTTCCTGGGCGCCACCTCGCAGTTCCCCGGCCAGTACGGCCCCGACGCCGCGACCGGAGCCGTCTACCTCCTCGTCCTCCTCGGCCTCATCGCCGGCTCGTACGGCCTGCTGATGCGCCGCTACCGAAAGGCCGGGCTGTAACACCGTGACCACCATCGCCATCGACAACGTCTCGCGCTGGTTCGGAAACGTCGTCGCCGTGAACGACGTGACCATGACCATCGGCCCGGGGGTCACCGGTCTGCTCGGCCCCAACGGCGCCGGGAAGTCCACGCTCATCAACATGATGGGCGGCTTCCTGGCCCCCTCCACCGGAAGCGTCACCCTCGACGGCGCCCCGATCTGGCGCAACGAGCAGGCGTACCGGCACATCGGCATCGTCCCCGAGCGGGAGTCGATGTACGACTTCCTCACCGGGCGCGAGTTCGTGCTCGCCAACGCCGAGCTGCACGGCCTGGAGCGGCCGGTCGCCGCCGCCAAGAAGGCGCTCGCCACGGTCGAGATGGAGCACGCGGACACCCGCAGGATCTCCACGTACAGCAAGGGCATGCGGCAGCGCGTGAAGATGGCGTCGGCGCTGGTGCACGAGCCGTCGGTGCTGCTGCTGGACGAGCCGTTCAACGGAATGGACCCGCGCCAGCGCATGCAGCTGATGGACCTGCTGCGGCGGATGGGCGCCGAGGGCCGCACCGTGCTGTTCTCCTCGCACATCCTGGAGGAGGTGGAGCAGCTCGCCGCGCACATCGAGGTGATCGTGGCCGGCCGGCACGCCGCCTCCGGCGACTTCCGCAAGATCCGCCGGCTGATGACCGACCGCCCGCACCGCTACCTGGTGCGCTCCAGCGACGACCGCGCGCTCGCCGCCGCGCTCATCGCCGACCCCTCCACCTCCGGGATCGAGGTCGACACCCGGGAGGGCGAGCTGCGCGTCCAGGCGGTCGACTTCGGCCGCTTCACCGAACTACTGCCGCGCGTGGCCCGTGAGCACGGCATCCGGCTCCTCACGGTCTCGCCCTCCGACGAGTCCCTGGAGAGCGTCTTCTCCTACCTCGTCGCGGCCTGAAAGGAGCCAAAGCGATATGTCCACCACCGCCGTCTCCGCCAGGTCCGGCCCCGCGCTCTACCACCCCACCGTCGCCCGGCTCACCTACCGCGCCCTGTTGGGCCGCCGCCGTGCGCTGATCCTGGCGGCGCTGCCCGCCCTGCTGCTGCTCATCTCCGTCGCCGTACGGGTGCTCAGCGGTGCCGACGACGCCACCGCCGACGGCGTCCTGGGCGGCTTCGCCCTCGCCACCATGGTGCCGCTCATCGGCGTGATCGCCGGCACCGGAGCGATCGGCCCGGAGATCGACGACGGCTCGGTGGTCTATCTGCTCGCCAAGCCCGTCAAGCGTCCGACGATCATCTTCACCAAGCTGGTCGTCGCCATCGGCGTCTCGGTCACCTTCTCCGCGCTGCCGACCCTGGTGGCCGGCTTCGTCCTCAACGGCAACAGCCAGGGCCTGGCGGTCGCCTACGCCGCGGCCGCCGCGGTGGCCTCCGTCGCCTACAGCGCGATCTTCCTGCTGCTGGGCACGGTCACCCGACACGCGGTCGTCGCCGGCCTGGTCTACGCCCTCGTCTGGGAGTCCGTCTTCGGCAACCTGGTCGCCGGCGCCCGGACCCTCAGCGTCCAGCAGTGGTCGCTGGCGGTCGCGCAGAAGATCGCCGAGCACGACACGATCACCTCGGACGTGGGGCTGCCGCTCGCCGTCGTCCTGCTGGTCGGCGTGACGGTCACCGCCACCTGGTACGCCGGCCGCAAGCTGCGCGCGCTCACGCTCTCCGGGGAGGAGTGAGCCCGGGCCGCGGGGTCACTGCAGCCGCGGCGCCAAGGCCCTCGCTATGACGAGCTGCTCCTCCTGGAGCAGCTCGTCGTCGTCCTCAAGCTCGGCGGCGTCCTCAAGCTCGGCGGCGTCCTCGGCGTCTTCGAGATCCCACAGCGCGTTCTGCAGCACGCGGGTGAGCGTCCAGCGGGCGGCGCGCTGCCGGTCAAGGCCGAGCACCTCGGTCATCAGGTCGAAGCGGCGACGGATCGCCCGCGGGAGGTCGTCGGTGGCGACCAGGTCCTCCCAGCGGTTGCGCAGGGCGGGCAACAGCTCGAAGCCGGGGTCGCCGACGAGCGGCTTGGGGTCGATGGCCAGCCACGGTCCGCGCCCGGAGCCGGGCAGCGAGGCCAGCACGTTCTCGTAGTGCAGATCCCAGTGGAGCAGCCGGTCACCGGGCTCGTCGCGGACCTCTTCCGCCGCCGCGAGACAGCGCTCCAGCAGCTCCCGCTCGTCGGCGTCGGGCACCGCCTTCAACGCCACCGGCGCGTCCGCGAGCATCCCGTCGACGACGCCGGCCAGGGTGCGCAGCCCGGCCGGGCCCGGGACGGCGACCAGCCGCGCCAGCAGCCCGGCCAGGGTCAGCAGCGCCACCTCCGGGTCCCGGACGGAGGCCAGCGAGCGCCGGCCGTCCAGCCGCTCCAGGAGCATGGTCCCGGACGGCTCATCGTGCTCCAGCAGGCGCACGACGCCGTCGCCCGCCCAGGCTCGCAGGCCCAGCGGCTCGCCGACGGTCTCGTCGGTGACGTGCTGGAGCTTGAGCGCGGCCGGGGTGCCGTCGGCCCGCCGCACGGGCACGACGAGCGCGGCCGCGCCATGGGCCGAGGGGCCGTCCGGCCGCAGCTCCCACCGCTGGAGGAAGCCGTCCGCCAGCTCCGGTAGGGCGGCGATCCACGCGGCGGCGCTCTCGTCCCCGTGCTCCGCGTAGGCGGCGGCGAGTCCGGCGGGAACGGCGATTCGGCTCATGAAGGGTGGCTCCTCGGTGCGGCTGGTACGGGAACGAAGCCTCCGCACCCCTCAACGCCCCTGACCCGACGGCGCCTTATCCCCCTGCGGGCCGTCAGCCCATGGGGTGGCCCGGCGCTTCGCATCCTACGTTCGCGACCAGCGGCGAGTCCCGGGAGTGCCGGGACTGCGCGGGACGCGTACAGCGCCGCCGGAGACCGCCCCCGACGGCCCGCCGCAGACCGCCTCGGACGGCCCGCCGGGGACGGCCCGATGGCGTGTCAGAGTCCGCCCGGCGGCGTGTCAGAATCCGCCCGGCGCGCGTCAGGAAGGCCCGGTGGCACGGCGGACGAGGTCGGCGGTGACGGTCTCCGCGAACTCGATCGCGACCGGGCTGAGCGCCTCCCACCGCCGCACCGCCCATCCCGCCGCCAGCGGCGGGAGCCAGGGGATCGGGATCAGCCGCAGGTCGAGCCGGTCGGGCTCGCGCCAGCCGGGCAGCGCGGGCACCACCGCGTGGCCCAGACCCAGTTCGGCCAGGAGGATGGCGGTGTCCCAGTCGGCGACGCTGGTGGTGGACACCGCCTCGGTGCCCCGCCGGGTGAGGTGTTCGTCCAGCCGCAGCCGGGACAGCGAGTTCTCGGGCAGCCGTATGTGGCGGATGGCGGCGAACTCCTCGGGCCCGATGGCCGCGCGCTCCGCGAGCGGGTCGTCGGCCCGTACGGCCAGCACCCAGGGCAGCTCGACGACGGTCCGCTGCTCCACGCCCCGCACCGGCTCCCGGATGGTGATCCAGGCCAGGTCGGCGCTGTTGTCGGCGAGCGCCTTCAGACAGCCGCGGCTGGAGTTCTCGGTCTGGAACTCCAGGCTCACCAGCGGGTGGCGGCGCCGGAAGTCCACCACGCCGGCCGCCATGAAGTGGCGGACGCTGGTCGCCCCGGTGGTCACGCGTACCGTGCCGACCTCGCCCCGCCGCAGGTCCCGCAGTCGGCGCAGCGCGTGGTCGAGGCCGCTCAGCCCCTCGGCCGCCGCGCGGTGCAGGATCCATCCCGCCTGAGTCGCCGCCACCCCGCGCGGCTGGCGCTCCAGCAGGGCGATGCCCAGCTCCTGTTCGAGCCGCTTCACCCGTTGGCTCACGGCGGACTGGGTGCAGCCGAGGTCGCGGGCGACCGCGCTGAGGCTGCCGGTGTCGCAGACGGCGACGAAGGCCCGTAGATCATCCAGAGTCACCAACCCAAGCTATGACTTGGGCCTTTGAAAGAAAACCCGAGGATTGACTTGGGGCTCGGCTCACCGCGACGATCTGTCTGGGCCCAGGGCGGCAACCCGTCCACCGCGGTCGGCCGGATCCGGACCGGACGGCCGCGGTGGACGGGTGCCGACCCGCCGTCATCGGCGGGACCGGCGCGCCGGCTACAGCGATACGGCCGACCGCGCGGGACCGGCGTGCCGGCGTCGCCGGCTTGGACGGCTTGGACGGCTTGGACGGCTTGGACGGCTTGGACGGCTTGGACGGCTTCGACAGCTTCGACGACAGGCGAGCCGCGCGGGCGCGGCGTGCCGCTCGCCTCAGCGACAGAGCGACTTGATGGCGTCTACGAAGTCCGGGAACTCCTCCCGCGCCCGGCGCAGCACCGTCGCGGCCGGCTGCCGCGGACCCCGGGCGTGACGCTCGGCGATGCGCGCCACCTCCGCGTTCGGACCGGCCCCCTCCCACTCCGGGTCCTCGACGGCCTCCATCGGGCCGAAGCCGTCGGCGAGGAGCCACAGGAAGCCGTCGAGGTCGGGGGCGACCACGCCCAGGCTGCCCTCCGAGCCGAAGAAGACCACCGGCTGGTCGGCCAGCGGCCGGTCCGGCCGAGCCAGCCAGAACGCCGCGTACCCGCCGCTGCCGTCCTGGCCGAAGGGCCGGAGGTCGTCGCCGTCCAGGTCGTGGTTGCCGGTCCAGTGCCGCAGCCAGAAGGTGGTCCGCTCGGCGGAGTGGAAGGCGTCGTAGGGCTCGTAGTCGACCCCGTCGCCGTCGGCGTAGTCGAACTCGACACGGGCGAGGGCGGAGAGTGCGGCGGGGAAGTCGCGATCGTCGGTGGTGGTCACGGGCGCAGGTTAACCCCGGGCACCGACACCCGGGCCACCGCCGTAGGGCAGGATCGGGTGGTATGGACCAACAACCCTTCGCCAGTACCGAATCCGTCCTCGCCGCGATCCGGGAGGTCGCGGAGGAGCGGGGACGCACGATGGCGGCGACCCATGACATCGGGGCCGACCGGACGTCGCGGCGGCTCGCCGCGGGGGTGGGGACGGTGACCGACGCGGACGGCTCGCTGCCGCACGAGGCGTTCGTGGAGCTGGACGGCTCGCCGCGGGTGGAGATCGAGCTGTACTCCGAGGGGGACGCGACGATCGACGTCGACGGGGTCGTCTTCCACGATCTGCCGCGGGCCGACGTGCCCGACTTCCTACGCTCGGTCTACGGCGGACTGGCGCACGTCAGCGGCCGGCTGTTCCCGCCGGGGTGGCGGCTGGTGGTCCCGCTGCCGGGGGACCGTACGTACCGGGAGCTCGTCCACACGCCCGGCCTGACACCCTGGCTGAGCTCGCGCGTGCGCTGAGCCCAGCCGGGCCCGGGCGCGGCTCGCGCGTGCGCTGAGCCCCGGCCGGGCCGGGAGCCGGCACTACAGCCCCGGCGCCCCCCAGACCGGGAACCACCGGTCGAGTTCCCGCTCCACCCGCAGGTCGTCCGCCAGCAGCGACCGCACCTGGAGCTCCAGGGCGTTGTCGCGCCGCTCGCCGCGTGCGCCCGGGAGCGGGGCGAAGGGGTAGAAGGTGCCGCGCTTGTAGAGGTAGACGAGGGCGAGCACGCGCCCGGGGTCGGCGGCGCGGAAGGCCATCAGGGAGCAGAGCAGCTGTGGGCCGAAGCCGCCGTCCTGGAGGGCGGTGTTCACCGCGTGCAGGTCGTTGACGAGGGCCGGGGTGTCCTCGGGCGGCTGGCGGACCAGCAGCCAGGTGTAGCCGTAGCCGTCCCGGCTGAACTCGACCGGGACGCCGCCGCGCTCCGTGTCGGCGTCGAGCAGGGCTTGTACGTCCTGCCGCAGTTGCTCGAAGGCGCCGCCCTCCACGCTGGCGAAGCAGACGGAGCCGACGCCGGTGGGGGTGAACCCGGCCCCGGCCTGGAGGGTGATGGCCGCCGAGGGCAGGGCGAAGAGCTGGTCGAGGTCGGGGCGGACCGGCTTGCTGCGCCCGAGGATGGTGTCCAGGAGGCCCACGGTCTCAGCCCCTGCCCAGCTCCGCGGAGATGCGCCCGAGCTGGTCGAGTCGCTGCTCCAGGGTGGGGTGCGAGGACAGCAGCCGGTTCAGCGTGGCGCCGGAGAAGGCCGGGGCGAAGTAGAAGGCGTTGAACGGCTCGGCCTGCCGCAGGTCGCGGGTCGGGATGCGGGCCATGTCGCCGGTCACCTTGGTGAGCGCGGCGGCCAGCGCCGAGGGGCGACCGGTCAGCAGCGCCGCGGAGCGGTCGGCGGTCAGCTCGCGGTAGCGGGACAGCATGCGGGTGAGCACGAAGCTGATCGCGTAGACGACGGTGCTGACCAGCGGGACGAGCAGCAGGGCGAGGTGCGCGCCGCCGTCGTCCCCGTCTCCGTCGCCGTCCCCGCTGGCGAGCCCGCCCCAGAGCGCGACCCGCGTCATGATCCCGGCCAGCACCCCCAGGAAGGAGGCGATGGTCATGACCGCCACGTCGCGGTGGGCGACGTGGGACAGCTCGTGGGCCAGCACGCCCTCCAGCTCCTCCGGCTCCAGCCGCCGCAGCAGCCCGGTGGTGGCGCACACCAGCGCGGTCCGCTCGTTACGCCCGGTGGCGAAGGCGTTGGGCACGTCGCTCTCGGCGACGGCCACCCGCGGCTTGGGCATGTCGGCGAGCGCGCACAGCCGGTCCACCGCGCCGTGCAGCTCGGGCGCCTGCTCGGGGGTGACCTCGCGCGCGCCCATGCTCAGGGCGGCGATCCGGTCGCTGAACCAGAACTGCGCGACGAACAGCCCACCCGCGATGAGCAGGATCACCGGCCAGTAGCCGCTCAGCAGCACCAGCAGAACGCCGACGACGGCCACGTAGAGCAGCCCGATGAGGAACATCGTGCCGACCATCCGGGTGGCCAACCCCCGGTCCGGGGTGAATCGGGTGCGTGACATGGGATGACACCTCCGCGGGCGCACGCACCTCCCTGGGCGCGCATGCCCCCCACACACCCGATTTTCCCCTTTATCGGCGGTATCAACCGAATTTCGACCGACTCGCCGAGGGCGGCCCTCAGCCACCGAAGGTGGTTCTCAGCCCCTCGAAGCGCCTGGAAGCGCCTGGAAGCGCCTCGTAGCGCCTCGGCCGTCGAGAACGACTCCCGGTCGCCGACAACGGTCCAACGGGACGGCCCATGGCCGTCGTGCCGGGTCGCGGCCGTCGGCTAGGTGTCCGCGCCCAGCTGCGCCGGCACCTCCATGGCGATCTTCTCGAAGATCGCCGGGTCGGCCGCGAAGACCGAGTCGGCGATCGGCCAGTGCACCACGATCTCGTCGATGCCCAGCTCCGCGTGGGCGCCCGCGAAGTCCACGAAGGCGTCGACCGAGTCCAGCACCGTGTTCTGCTCCGGGGTGAAGCCGGTGAGCAGGATCCTGTCCAGCTCGGCCGCGTCCCGGCCGGCCTCGGCGCACGCCCCGCCCAGGGCCTCGATCTGCCGGGCGACCGCGGCCCGCGACTCCCGCGGGGTGCCGGTCTCGGCGAGCCTGGGGTCACCGGTGGTCACCCACGCCTGCCCGTACCGCGCCGCCAGCCGCAGACCGCGCGGGCCGGTGGCCGCGATCGCGAAGGGCAGTCGGGGCCGCTGCACACAGCCGGGGATGTTCCGGACCTCGCGGGCCCTGTAGTACGTGCCCTCGGCGGTCACCACGTCCTCGCTGAGGAGCCGGTCCAGCAGCGGGACGAACTCGCCGAACCGCGCGGTGCGTTCGCGCACGGGCCAGGGCTCCTCGTCCGCGCGCAGCAGGGCGGTGGCGTCGAAGCCCACGCCGCCCGCGCCGATGCCGAGGGTGACCCGCCCGCCCGAGATGTCGTCGAGCGAGATGAGCTCCTTGGCCAGGGTGACCGGGTGGCGGAAGTTCGGGGAGGTGACGAGCGTCCCCAGGCGCAGCCTGGAGGTGCTCGCCGCGGCGGCCGTGAGCGTCGGTATCGCCCCGAACCAGGGGCCGTCACGGAAGGAACGCCAGGACAGGTGGTCATAGGTGTAGGCCGCGTGGAAGCCGAGCTCCTCGGCGCGCTGCCACACCTCGCGGCCGCCCTCGGACCAGCGGCGGACGGGAAGAATCACAGTGCTCAAGCGCATGCCGTCGAGGGTAAGCGGTGGCGGCCACAGCGCGGCGGGCCACGGCGGACCGCCCTCACCCACGGGACGGGCGGGGGCCACGGCGCGGGGGCTTCCCCGGGCGCGCGCTCGGGCCGACGATGGGCGCGGGCGCGCATGGGGCACGGGCCGGGCGTAAGCGGACAGTAGGCGCGCGAGCCATTTCGCCTACGCCGAGTGAGCGAAACCGTGCGCAGGCCCGTGGTCCGGCCTTTCGGACAGAGCTGTTCGGCATATGCGGGAGGATGGATGCCGTGACTCCAGCTACCGAGCAGCCCGAGACTCCGGCCGCGGACAGGACTCCCACCGCCACTCCCCGCCTGATCGCCACCGACCTCGACGGCACCCTGCTGCGCGACGACAAGACGGTCTCCGCCCGCACCGTCGCGGCGCTGGCCGCCGCGGAGCGGGCGGGCCTCCAGGTGTGCTTCGTCACCGGGCGCCCGGCCCGCTGGATGGACGTCGTCAGCGACCATGTGCACGGCCACGGGCTGGCCATCTGCGCCAACGGCGCGGCCCTGGTGGACCTGCATGACGGCGGGCGGCTGATCGACGTCCACCCGCTCGCGGCCGCCGACGCGATCGCCGTGGTGGAGGCGGTGCGCGCCGTCGCCCCGGGTGTCTCCTTCGCCGTGGACCGCGCCTCCGGCGTCCACTACGAGCCGCACTACCCGCCGTACATCGTCGACCCGAGGGCCGACATCGCTCCCGCCGAGAAGCTGCTCGCGGACGGGCACGACGCCGCCGACCAGCCCATCCTCAAGCTGTTGGCGCACCACCCGGAGCTCGCCCCCGACGCCTTCCTGGACCTGGCCCGCGCGGCCGCCGGGGAGCACGGCTCCTTCACCCGCTCCAGCCCGACCGCGCTGCTGGAGATCAGCGGCCTCGGCGTCAGCAAGGCCAGCACCCTGGCCCGCTGGTGCGCGGAGCGCGGCATCCTGCCCTCCCAGGTGGTGGCCTTCGGCGACATGCCCAACGACCTGGAGATGCTGACCTGGGCGGGCACCTCGTACGCCATGGCCAACGCCCACCCGGCGGTGCTGGCCGCCACCACCCACCGCACCCACGGGAACAACGAGGACGGCGTGGCGGCGGTCATCGAGGAGCTCCTGGGCCGCCGCTGACGCCCGGGTGAGCGCGAGGCGCCGCGCTAGAGGCGCACGCCGCGCTTGCGCAGCCACGCCACCGGATCGATCGCCGAGCTGAGTTCGGGGGTCCGCCGCACCTCGAAGTGCAGGTGCGGCCCGGTGGAGTTGCCCGTGTCTCCGGAGAGCGCGATCCACTGTCCGGTGCGCACCGGCTCCCCCGGGACGGCGAGGACGGCGGCGAGGTGCGCGTAGAGCGTGTAGTAGCCGTCCGGGTGTCGCACCAGCAGGCTCATGCCGAAGGCTCCGCCGCACCGCATGGAGACCACCTCGCCGGCGCCGACCGTCCGCACCGGGGTGCCGACCGGCACCGCGAAGTCCTGCCCGGTGTGGCGGTTGGCCCAGTGCGCCCCGGCGCTGCCGAAGCCCGCGGAGAGCTCATAGCGCTCCACCGGACGGGTCCAGGACGGCGTCGGCCGCGGCGCGGGGGAGCGCTCACCGGCCAGCACCCGGCGCGGGCTCCGGGCGTCGTAGCGCAGCGGCAGGTCGGGGCGTACGGCATAGGGCGGTACGCCGCGCAGCAGCCGCCCGCGCGGGAGGCGACGGCCGGAGGCGGGGGTGTACCGCTCCAGCGTCCTCGGGTCGAGGACGAAGCACTCCTCGTCGTCCGCCGCGTCCCTGGTCATCCAACGCAGCCGCTCCCGCGTGACCTGCAACCTCCCCTGGACGCTTCGCTGTTCCGCGCCGAGTCGCCGCGCCCGCGCGGCGTGCACCCGCCCGGCCTCGGCCGCCCGGTCCAACTTCCGCTCCAGCCGCCGGCTGTTCGCCCGTGCCGCCCCCAACCGCCGCGCCAGGGCCCGCTCTCCGCTCGGCTCGCCCACCGCCGGCGGTGGCTCCACGCGGAAGCCGCCCACTCCCGGAAGCACGGAAGAACGCGGGCCGCCCCGCCGTGCCGTGAAGGGCGGTTCCACGTACGGCGGCGTGCCGCCGGCGCGCCACCGGCCCGCGGAGGGTCCGTGGGACGGGCGCGAGCCCACGGCGGCGTGGGCCGGCGCGTACGGCGACACGGCGAGGGTCCACGGGGTGGCCGCGACGCTGCCCGCGGCGGGGCCCCGAACGGCCGCGGCGGAGGACGGGGTGAGGGCCCCGGAGCCCGGGGGCACCGTGGCGGAGGACCTGGCGACCGCGCCGGAGGACCTGGTGACCGCGCCGGAGGAGGGGGCGACCGCGGCCCGGCGGCTCGTGCCGCGTGGCGCCTTGGAGTCGTCCCAGCCGTCGGGTGACCCGGCCGCACCGTCCGCACCGTCCGCGCCGTAGTCGGTCGCGTCCTCCAACTGCACCACCGTGCCACGGACACGGCGCAACTCGCGCCAGACCCGTTCGGTGACGGCCAGTTGGTCGCGTACGGAGCGTCGCTCCCGCGTGTAGCGGCGGGCGACGCCGTCCGCGCGTTCGCTGAGCCGGACCACGTCGACGCTCAACCGCGCGGCCTGCGCGGCGGCGCTCCGCTCCTCGCCGTCCACGACCCGTGTGTCCGCCCGCCCGGACTGGACCCCGGCCACCACGGCCCCGGATCCGGCCACGAGCAGCGCGCACACCGCCACCGAGAGGCGGCGCCTGACGCGGTGGGTGACACCACTTCGCCGGTGCACATATCGCATGAAACGGATCGTGGCCCGCGCCGTCGGCGGCCGCCCGCCCACCCACCCGAACGCACCCGCAATCGCGTGCCGAACGGGGTACGGGGGCCGAGGCGACCCCCCGTACGGCCGTACGCGGAGCATGACCGGGTCGGTCCATCGCGGCAGGGGCCCTGACGGTTCCCGACCGCGCCGGCGGCCTCGCCCCCCGCTGTCAGCCCGACCGCGCCGTCAGCCCCGACCCCACTGGCAGCCCGACCACGCGGGCAGTCCGACCACACCGGCTAACCGGCGGCCCGGCCGTGTCCTCGGCTCACAGCGGCGCCTCCCAGACCACCCGGGTGCCGCCGCCGCCCGGCCCCAGGCCCGGCCCGTAGACGCAGGAGCCGCCCAGCGCCTCGGCCCGATGGGCGAGGTTGCGCAGCCCGCTGCGGCGGCCGCCCTCCGGGATGCCGACGCCGTCGTCGGCGACGGTCAGCCGCACCCCCTCCCGTCCGTCCGGCAGCCGCACGGTGGCGTCGACGGACACCTCGATGCGCTCCGCGCGGGCGTGCCGAAAGGCGTTGGAGAGGGCCTCGCGAAGCGCGGCGATGAGGTTCTTCGCGGTCAGCTCGCCGACCCGCGCGTCGACCGGCCCGTTGAAGACGACGGAGGGCTGGAAGCCGAGCGGCACCGCGGCGGTGCCGATCTCGCGCAGCACGCGGGTGCGCAGCCCCGAGGGCACCTCGGCCGGCCCCTGTTGCAGCGCGAAGATGGCGGTGCGCACCTCGTGGATGGTGGCGTCCAGCTCGTCGACCGCCCGGCCGACCTGCTCGCGCACCTCCTGTGGGGTGTCCGTGCGCCGCTGGGCGCTCTCCAGCATCAGCCCGGTCGCGAAGAGCCGCTGGATGACGAGGTCGTGCAGGTCGCGCGCGATGCGGTCACGGTCCTCGTAGACGGCGAGCTGCTCCCGGTCGCGCTGCGCCTCGGCGAGGACCAGGGCCAGCGCGGCCTGGTCGGCGAACTGGGTGGCCAGGGTGCGCTCGGTCTCGCTGAAGGCCCGGTCGCCGCGCAGCCGCGGGGTGGCCAGGATGCCGAGCACCCGGTCGCCGCTGCGCAGCGGAAGCATCATGCTCGGGCCGTGGGGCCGGCCGAACTCGGTGGGCATGCGCGGGTCGGTCGCCGCGTCGTCGACGAAGACGGGCTCGCCGCCCAGCAGGTGCGGCACGATCGGCGACCGCGCGGGGACCACCGTGCCGAGCAGCCCCGCGGGGTCGTCGGCGGCCGCGGCGACGATCTCCAGGCCGCCGTCCTCCTCCGGCAACAGCACCAGTCCGGCGGCCGCGACCGCCAACCGGCGGGCCTGTTCGGCCACGACCGACAGGGCCTCCTCGGCGTCGCCGCCGGAGAGCAGGGCGGTCGTCACCGCCACCGAGCCGTCGATCCAGCGCTCGCGCTGCCGTGTGGCCTCGTAGATCCGCGCGTTGCCGATGGCGATCCCGGCCTCGGTGGCGAGCACCTTCACCATGCCCACCTCCGAGAGGCTGAACTCGCCGCCCCCACGCTTGTCGGTGAGGTAGAGATCGCCGAAGAGCTCGCCCTGGACCCGGATCGGGAACATGAGGCAGCCGGGCGCGGTGGGGGCGGCCGTGGGATCGGCGAGCAGGTCGCGGATCCGGTCCCGGTCCGCGGGCGGAACGCCGTACATGATCACGTCGGCCAGCGCGCCGCCCCCGGCGGGGTCGAGTACCCCGATGGCGGCGCAGCGCGCGTCGGCGAACTCCGCGGCGGTCTCGGCGATCCGGTCCAGGACGGTGTGCACGTCCAGGCCGCTGCCGATGGTGCGCATGGCCTCCAGCAGGCGCGGGACGCGGGCGGTCAGCTCGAAGGACAGACCCTGGAGGGAGCGGGTCGCCTCGGTGGCGGCGTCGAGGGACTCGCTGGGGTCCGGGGGCGGCTGCGCTGGTGCGCCGGGAGGGCCCTGGGGCTCCTGAGGTCCTGCGGAGGCTGCCATGCCCTGAGACTAATAAGACCCTTTTGCCAGGGAAAGCAACCGCTTGTCCTCCGCGCGCTGCCCGTCCCGATCCACCGCGGCCGCCGCAGCGCCCTGGGACGCCGCCTCCCGCTCCCCGGGGTCGCCCTCCCGCCGCGCCGCCTCCCGTTCTCCGTCCTCGGAGGCCGCCTCCCGACGCTCCCCGTCGTACCACCCCGCCGCCTCCGGGCCCGGCTCCCGCCCGCGGGTGGCCTGCTCACGCCCCGGGTCCCGCAGGCGCTCCTGCTCCCGCTCGCGCTCCAGCATCCGCCGGAACGGCCCGTCCACGGCCGCCAGCGCCTCGTACGCGCCGCGCTGCACCGTCCGCCCGCGATCGAGGACGATCACCTCGTCCACCGCCCCGGCCAGCCCGGTCAGCCGATGGGTGATCAGGACCGTCGTCCGCCCGCGCGTGGCGGCCAGCAGATCGGCGGTCAGCGCGTCGGCGGTGGCCAGGTCGAGGTGTTCGGCGGGCTCGTCCAGCAGCAGGACGGGGAAGTCGGCGAGGACCACGCGGGCCAGCGCCAGCCGCTGCCGCTGACCGCCGGAGAGGCGGGCGCCCGACTCCCCGACCAGGGTGTCCAGCCCGTCCGGCAGCCCGGTCACGAAGTCCGCCAGCCGCGCGGCGCGCAGCGCGCCCCAGAGCTCGTCGTCGGTGGCGGCAGTCCGCGCGACGCGGAGGTTCTCGCGCAGCGAGCTGTCGAAGATGTGCGCGTCCTGGGCACACAGCCCCACCAGCCGCCGGACACCGTCCCCGTCGGTCGCCGTGGCGTCGCGGCCCGCCAGGGTGTAGGTGCCGGACTCCACGTCCACGAAGCGCAGCAGCACCTGGGCGAGGGTGGTCTTGCCGGCGCCGGACGCCCCGACCACGGCCACCCGCCGGCCGGCGGTCAGTTCCAGCGCGAAGTCCTCGAGGGCGGGGGCGGTACGGCCGGGGTAGCGAGCCGTCAGCCCGCTGACCCGGAGCGGGAACGGCGACGCGGGAGCGGGCCCGTCGCCCTCGACGACCGGGGCGGGGGCGTCCACCACCTCGTACACCCGCTCCGCGGCCCGCCGCACCCGCTGCCGGTACTGCACGGCGAGCGGCAGCCCGGCGACGGCCTCGAAGGCGGCCAGCGGCGTCAGCACCACCACGGCCAGCCACACCCCGCCCAGCCGACCGTCCGCCACCGCGGCCACGCCCGCCCAGGCGCTCGCGGCCACGGTCAGCCCGGCGGCCAGCGCGGACAGCCCCGCCCCGGCGGCGGTGGCGGCGGCGGTGCGGCGGGCGATGCCGGTGAGCGCGCGGTCGGCGCCGCGCACGTCCTCCAGCCGGCGCGGCAGCGCGCCGGCGACCGTCAGCTCCGCCGTGCCCGAGAGGAGGTCGACCACCTCGGCCGTCAGCGCGCCCCGCGCGGGGGCGAGTCGCCGCTCCGCGCGGCGGGCCACCGCGCCGGACACCAGGGGCACCAGCACCCCTGCCACCAGCAGCCCCACCGCCAGCGCGACGCCCGCCTCGGGCAGCAGCCATCCGGTGAACGCCACGGCCACCACGCTGACGGTGACGGCCGAGCCCAACGGAAGCAGCCAGCGCAGGAAGTAGTCCTGGAGCGCGTCCACGTCGGCGACGAGCCGCGAGAGCAGGTCGCCGCGGCGCGCGTCCCGCAACCCGGCCGGCGCCAGCCGCTCCAGCCTGCGGTACACGGTGACGCGCAGGTCCGCCAGGACCCGCAGCGCGGCGTCGTGCGAGACCAGGCGCTCGGCGTAGCGGAAGACGGCGCGGCCGATGCCGAACGCGCGGGTCGCGGTGACGGCCACCATCAGATACAGCACCGGCGGCTGCTGCGACGCCCGCGAGATCAGCCAGCCCGACACCGCCATGAGCCCTACGGCGCTGCCCAGCGCCAGCGCCCCCAGCAGCAACGCCAACCCGAACCGCCCGGCCCGCGCCCGCCCCGCCCGACGCACCGCCGCCAACGGCCCCGCCTCCCCGACGAGATCGTCTCCGGCCCCCCGTCCGCCGCCCCCGCCCCCGGCAGACCCGGCACCGCCTCCCGCGGGGGTACATGCGCCACCCTCCCGACGAGCGCCAAGGGTCCCCCCGCCATCCCGCCCCACGCCCCCGGCAGACCCGGCACCGACCCCCGCAGGGGGACATGCGCCACCCTCCCGACGAGCGCCACGGGTCCCCCCGCCATCCCGCCCCACGCCCACGGTGGGGTCGGCACCGGGTCCGGCGACCGGCCGGGCCTCCGCCCCCTCGGACTCCCCATGGGCCTCCTCGCCGGCCCGGCCAACGCCCGCACCGGCCGCCGCCCACGGGGTGGCGCCCGCGGCAACGGCCACGGTGGTGCCCACGGCGGAGCCGTCGGGCGCGGCCGCCCGCGCCCCGGCCGAGAGCGGCACGTCACACGCGATCGCGGTCGCCCGAGCCCCACCCGGCAGCGCCGCCGCGCACTCGGGCGCGCCCGACCGGTCTGCCCGCGCGACGTCGCGAGCCACGGCCTCCGCCCCGGCTGAGGGGCCCGTCATCCCCTCCCCGCCCTGCGGACCGGGCTCCAACGGCGAGCCGGGCCCGCCGCCCTGTCCGGCAGACCGCCCCGCCCCGGCGACCGCCCCCCTCGGACCGGGGTGGACGGACACATCCCCCGACCCAGACGGCCCAGAACCACCACTCAGACCCGCACCGTCGGCCGAGCCCTCCCCCGTGACACCGGCCGCACCCCGCGGACCGGGGTGAACGGGCGGGTGGGTGGGCGCGTCCTCCGGCCCGAAGGGCCAGGAATCCCCCCGCGGCGCGGCGGACACAGGGTCCCCCGAACCCCCGCTCGCCAGCGCCGCCCCGCCCGGCAGGGCACCCGGCAGGGCACCCGGCAACGTGATGACCCGGTCCGCCACCGCGAGCAGCGCCGGGCGGTGGACGACCAGGAGGACGGTGCGGCCGGCGGCGAGGCGGCGGACGGCCGCCACGACGGCCGCCTCGGTCTCGCCGTCGAGGGCCGCGGTGGGCTCGTCGAGCAGCAGCACCGGCCGGTCGGCGAGGAAGGCGCGCGCCAGCGCGATGCGCTGGCGCTGCCCGGCGGACAGCCCCGCGCCGTCGTCGCCGAGAGCGGCGTCCAGGCCGCCGGGCAGGGTCTCCACGAACTCCAGCGCGCCCGCCGCCCGCAGAGCGTCCCGTACGGCGGAGGCGTCGGCGTCCGGCCGGGCGATCCGCACGTTGTCGGCGACGGTGCCGGCGAAGAGACGGGGGCGCTGCGGGACCCAGGCGATCCGACGGTGCCACTCCTCGAGCGAGAGCTCGGCCAGGTCGACGCCGTCGACCAGAACGCGGCCCCGCGCGGGGCGCACAAAGCCCAGAACGGCGTTGAGCAGGGTGGACTTCCCGGCGCCGCTCGGCCCGACGAGGGCCACCGTCTCGCCCGCGCGGACCTCGAACGTCGTCTCGTCGAGGGCGGGTTCCGCACGGCCGGGGTGTCGTACGACCAGTCCCTCGACCGCCAGCGTGCCCGGCGTGCCGGGCACGCCGGCCGTACCGGACGCGCCAGATCCATCAGCCGTACCGGATACACGGGGTCCGTCAGCCGCACCGGACGCGCGGAGTCCGTCAGCCGTACCGGACGCACCCGGCGCCTCGCGGGTGCCGATCCCGTCCGGCACCGGCCGGCGCCCCGTCGCGGACGGCTCGGTCTCCAGCACCGCGAAGACCTCGTCCGCGGCCGCCAGGCCCTCCGCGGCCGCGTGGTAGTGGGCGCCCACCTGACGCAGCGGCAGATACGCCTCCGGGGCCAGGATCAGCACCACCAGGCCGGTGGTGAGGTCGAGTTCGCCGTGGACCAGCCGCATGCCGACGCCGACGGCGACCAGGGCCACCGAGACGGTCGCCAGCAGCTCCAAGGCGAAGGAGGAGAGGAAGGCGATCCGCAGCGTGCGCAGGGTGGCGCGGCGGTAGTCGGCGGTGATGGCGCGGATGGACGCGGCCTGGGCCTTGGCGCGCCCGAAGACCTTGAGGGTGGGGAGTCCGGCCACGACGTCCAGGAAGTGACCGGAGAGCCTGGTCAGCAGCCGCCACTGACGGTCCATCCGGGACTGGGTGACCCAGCCGATGAGCACCATGAACAGCGGGATCAGCGGCAGCGTGACCGCGATGATCAGCGCCGAGACCCAGTCGGCGGTGACGATCCGGGCCAGCACCGCCGCCGGCACCACCACCGCCAGCCCGAGCTGCGGCAGATAGCGCGCGAAGTAGTCGTCGAGCGCGTCGACGCCCCGCGTCGCCAGCGTCGTGAGCTCGCCGGTGCGTCGGGTGTCCAGCCAGCCCGGCCCCAGCCGGGTGGCGTGGGAGAGCAGCCGGGTCCGCAAGGTGGACTTGACCGCCGCGCTCGCGCGGTGCGCGGCCAGCTCGGTGAGCCAGGACACCGCCGCCCGGCCGACGGCCACCGCGGCCAGCAGGGCGAGCGGCCGGGCCAGGTCGCCGGCATCCCGGCCGCGTTCGAACGCGCCGACCACCACCTCGGCGATGAGCATCGCCTGGGCGATGACGAGCCCGGCGCCCACCAGCCCGAGCGCCACCGAGGCGCCCAGGAAGAGGCGGGTGGCGCGGGCGTGGCGCAGCAACCGGGGGTCGACGGGCTTCACCGCGGCACCGCCTCAGTGCCCGACGGGGATGTGCTGGGTGCCTATCCGCTTGCGGAAGACCCAGTACGTCCACGCCTGGTAGGCCATGACCAGCGGCGTCATGATGACCGCGACCCAGGTCAGGATCTTGAGGGTGTACGGGCTGGAGGCCGCGTTCGAGGCGGTCAGGCTCCAGGCGGGGTCGAGCGAGGAGGGCATGACGTCGGGGAAGAGGGCGAGGAAGAGCATCCCGACGGCGGCCGCGATGGTCACCCCGGACAGGGCGAAGGCCCAGCCCTCGCGCCCCGCGCGGTTCATGAGCAGCGCCCCGGCCAGTGCCGCCACGGCGACACCGAGGGCGACCGCGCTGCGGCCGTCGCCGCTGTCGGCCTGGGTCCAGGCGAGGAAGGCCACCGCGAGCACCGCCGCCACCGGCCCCAGCACCCCGGCCTGGCGCCGGGCCCGGACCCGGATGTCGCCGACCGTCTTGAGCGCGGCGAAGACCGCGCCGTGGAAGGTGAAGAGCGCCAGCGTGGTGGCGCCGCCCAGCAGCGCGTACGGGTTCACCAGGTCCAGCAGGTCGCCGGCGTAGTTCTTGTCCGGCCCGATGGGCACCCCGCGCACCATGTTGGCGAAGGCCACGCCCCACAGGAAGGCGGGCACCAGCGAGCACCAGAAGATGGCGTGTTCCCAGTTGGTCTGCCAGCGCTCGTCGGTGCGCTTGTGCCGGTACTCGAAGGCGACGCCGCGCACGATCAGACAGACCAGGATGGCCAGCAGCGGCAGGTAGAAGCCGCTGAAGAGGGTGGCGTACCAGTCGGGGAAGGCGGCGAAGGTGGCCCCGCCGGCGGTCAGCAGCCACACCTCGTTGCCGTCCCAGACCGGCCCGATCGTGTTGATCAGGACGCGGCGCTCGGTGCGGCCTCGGGCCAGCGTCTTGGTCAGCACGCCGATGCCGAAGTCGAAGCCCTCGAGGAAGAAGTAGCCGATCCACAGGACGGCGATCAGCCCGAACCAGATGTCGTGAAGGTGCATGGCCTGGTGTCTCCTTGCCCGGTCGTCCGGCCGCTCAGTACGCGAAGGTCATCGGTCGGTCGGCCTCGGCCGCCGCCTCGGCGGCCCCGGCCCCCGTGCCGCCGGGGCCGCCCGGCAGCCGCAGCCGGGGGTCCTTCGCCGGCGGCCGCTCGTCGACGTCCGGCCCGGCCTTGGCGGTCTTGGCCAGCAGCCGCACCTCGATCACCGCGAGCACGCCGTAGAGCAGGGTGAAGACGCCCATGGAGATCAGCACCTGGCCCTGGCCGACACCGGGCGAGACCGCGTCCCCGGTCTTCATCAGCCCGTAGACCGCCCAGGGCTGACGGCCCATCTCGGTGAAGATCCAGCCGAAGGAGTTGGCGAGCAGCGGGAAGCCCATGGTGAGGATCCCCAGTCGCCAGGCCCAGGCGGTGAGGAAGGGGGTGAGCTCGCGGTTCTTCGTGAGCATCAGGCGCGGCACCTCGTCCTCGCCGGTGCGGAACCGCGGCGCCAGCCACAGCTTCCTGCGGGTGGTCCACAGCCCGATGAGGCCGGCGGCGAAGGAGGTCATACCGAAGCCGATCATCAGCCGGAAGCCCCAGAAGGCCATGAAGATGTCGGGGATGTAGTCCTCCGGCTCACCGCCGTAGAGCTCGGCCTCGCGCTCCGCGATGTCGTTGATGCCGGGCACCGGGTCGGTGAAGTTGTTGTGCGCGAGGAAGGAGAGGACGCCGGGTATCTCCAGCTCGGTGCTGTTGTGCCCCTCGCCGACCTCCCCGACGGCGAAGATCGCGAACGGCGCGGGGGCCTGGGTCTCCCACAGCGCCTCGGCGGCCGCCATCTTCATCGGCTGCTGCTCGAACATCACCTTGCCCAGCTGGTCGCCGCTGATCGCGGTGCCCATGCCGGACAGCACGGCGATGACCAGGCCGACCCTCAGCGAGGAGCGCATGGCGCCGATCTGCTTCTTCTGCTTCTCACCCAGCTCCCGGCCCCGGTCCTGCGCCCGCTTGGCGCGCCACAGGTGGAGGGACGAGATGCCGACCATGAAGGCGGCGCCGGTGAGGAAGGCGGCGGTGAGGGTGTGGAAGACGACGACCAGGGTGGTGTTCTGGGTCAGCACCGCCCAGAAGTCGGTGAGCTGCGCCTTTCCGGTGGCCTTGTCGATGGTGTAGCCGACCGGGTGCTGCATCCAGGAGTTCGCGGCGAGGATGAAGTACGAGGACAGCACCGTGCCCATGGCCACGATCCAGATGCAGGCGCAGTGCAGCTTCTTCGGCAGCTTGTCCCAGCCGAAGATCCACAGACCGATGAAGGTGGACTCGAAGAAGAAGGCGATCAGCGCCTCCATCGCCAGCGGGGCACCGAAGACGTCACCGACGAAGCGGGAGTAGTCCGACCAGTTCATGCCGAACTGGAACTCCTGCACGATGCCGGTGACCACCCCCATCGCGATGTTGATCAGGAAGAGCTTTCCCCAGAACTTCGTCGCATGGAAGTACTTCTCCTTGCCCGTGCGCACCCAGGCGGTCTCCAGCCCGGCCGTGATCGCGGCCAGGCTGATCGTGAGCGGGACGAAGAGGAAGTGGTAGACGGTCGTGATGCCGAACTGCCATCGCGCCAGCGTCTCCGGCGCCAGGGCCAGGGTCACCGTATCCACGCAGGACTCTCCTTACCGTCGTGCCCTCCGCCCGACTGCGCCCCTCGTTGACACACGGCTATGTCCGTACAAAGAGGGACGAAACGCGGAGCTTGTGAACGCGTTCACATTCACAAGCAATTATGGCGCACCCGGATTCGCCCCTTTCCACCGGGGGGCCGCAAGGGCCGAACGGGCCAATGTGAGAGTGTGGAAAGGTTGAGCCGAAAAACGCCGACCGAAACCGGCCGGTCCGCCACCGGCTCGTTCCGCCGCGCCTAGCGGCTCGCTCCGGCGCGCGCCGACGACTCGATCCGCCGCGCGCCACCGCGCGCCCCGCTCCGTGCGCCGCGCGCCGCCGTCTCCCCTGGCGTCTCGGGCCCCTCGGGTGACTCGGCCGGCCCGCCACCCCCGTCAACGCCGACGAGGGCCGCCGCGCGACGCGACGACCCTCGATCACCGGGGCACGAGAGCGACTCTCGCCCACCGGGGCGCTACAGGGACATGCGGAACTCCTCCGCCGCCCGCAGGAAGATGTCGTTCGCCTCGACCTCGCCGATCGTGATGCGCACGCCGTCGCCCGGGTACGGACGGACGATCACGCCCGCCTTCTCACAGGCCGCCGCGAAGTCCGCGGTGCGCTCGCCCAGCCGCAGGAAGACGAAGTTGGCCTGCGACTCGGGCACCGTCCAGCCCTGTCCGACGAGCGCCTCGTAGACCCGGGCCCGCTCCGCCACCAGCGCCTCGACCCGCTCCCACAGCGCCTCCTCGCTGCGCAGCGAGGCGATCGCCGCCTCCTGGGCGATGTGGCTCACCCCGAAGGGGACCGCCGTCTTGCGCAGCGCCGCCGCGACCGGCTCGTGCGCGATCGCGAAGCCGATGCGCAGTCCGGCCAGCCCGTACGCCTTGGAGAAGGTGCGCAGCACGCAGACGTTCGGCCGGTCCCGGTAGAGGTCGACGCCGTTGGGGACCTGCGGGTCGCGGATGAACTCCAGGTACGCCTCGTCCAGCACCACCAGGATGTCCGAGGGGACCCGGTCGAGGAATCGTTCCAGCTCCTCGCGGTGGAGCACGGTGCCGGTGGGGTTGTTCGGGTTGCAGACGAAAATGAGCCGGGTGCGGTCGGTGATCGCGGCCGCCATCGCGTCCAGATCGTGCGCCTCGCCCTCGGTGAGCGGCACCTGGACCGAGGTGGCCCCCGCGATCTGGGTGATGATCGGGTACGCCTCGAAGGACCGCCAGGCGTAGAGCACCTCGTCGCCCGGACCGGCCGTCGCCTGCACCAGCTGCTGCGCGACGCCGACCGAGCCGGTGCCGGTGGCGATGTGCTCCGCCGGTACGCCGAAGCGCTCGGCGAGCTCGGCGACCAGGGCCGTGCAGGCCAGGTCGGGGTAGCGGTTGATGGTGCCGGCGGCGCGCGTCGCCTGCTCCAGCACCCCCGGCAGCGGCGGATACGGGTTCTCGTTGGAGGACAGCTTGAAGCTCACCGGACCGTCGGCGGCCGCCGGCTTGCCGGGCTTGTACGTCGGAATGCCATCCAGCGCAGCGCGCAGCTTGGGGCTCTTCTCAGACACCGCAGGTCCTCCTCGACCGCTCCGAGCACATCAGCACATCAATACTGCACACCTTAAGAGGATTCGCGGCTGCTCCGTAAGGACCAAAGGTCCAGGGATCCGGGGATCGGCGACACACACCGGATCGGGTGGGAGGAGACGCGAGGGCGCGGACCCGGCGCTCCCCGCGCGCTTCCGTGCGCGGGTGGCGGAAGCGGTGGCGCGCTTCACCCGTGCAGGTGAGTTGAGACCTCTTCGAAACATGGACCAATCGCCAGGTGTAGATATGCCAGGGGCCTCCGGAGGCTTACCTAATCTTCCAACTACCTGCATTTCCAAGGTAGTTAGCGCAAGCGGTCTTGCAGAATCGTGCCTTCCCAGGGCCGTTTGGGGGACCCCGCAGACCTGCCACCCGAGCCCTACTATCGGCTCGCCATGACAGCAGCAGGGAAGCACCAGGTGAGCCGGTCGGCCGGCCGCCGGTTGGGGCGGGCGGGCATCCGGGACGTGGCCGCCGCAGCCGGTGTCTCGATCACGACTGTCTCCGACGCGCTCAACGGCAAGGGCCGGCTCCCGGACGCCACCCGCCGCCATGTCCGCGAGGTCGCCGACCGACTGGGCTACCGCCCGTCGGCGGCGGCCCGCACGCTCCGTACCGGCAAGTCAGGGCTCATCGGCCTGACCGTGACGACCTACGGGGATGAACCTTTCACCTTCACCGAATTCGCCTATTTCGCGGAGATGGCCCGGGCCGCCACATCGGCGGCCCTGGCCCGCGGCTACGCCCTCGTCATCCTGCCCGCCACCTCCCGCCACGACGTGTGGTCCAACGTCGCCCTCGACGGCACCGTGGTCATCGACCCCTCCGACCACGACCCGGTCGTGGCCGAGCTGCTGCGCCAGGGCATCCCGGTGGTGAGCGACGGCCGCCCGGCCGGCACCCTGCCGGTCACGGCCTGGGTCGACAACGACCACGAGGCCGCGGTGGAGGGGCTGCTCGACCACCTCGCGGACGCCGGGGCCCGCCGCATCGGGCTGCTCACCGGGACCACGACCGACACCTACACCCGGCTCTCCACCACGGCGTATCTCAACTGGTGCCGCCGGGTCGGCCAGGACCCGGTGTACGAGGAGTACCCGGCCCACGACCCGTGCGCCGGGGCCGTCGCCGCCGACCGACTGCTCGCCCGCCCCGACCGCCCCGACGCCGTCTACGGCCTGTTCGACCCCAACGGCACCGACCTGCTCGCCGCCGCCCGGCGCTACGGGCTGCGGGTCCCGGACGACCTGCTGCTGGTGTGCTGCAGCGAGTCGGCGGTGTACGCCAACACCGAGCCGCCCATCACCACCCTGTCCCTCAAGCCGCGCCGGATCGGCACCGCCGTCGTCCAGCTGCTGATCGACGCCATCGAGGGGCTGGACAGCGAGCGCCCGGTGGAGCAGGTGATACCGACCGAGCTGATGGTGCGCACCTCCTCCCAGCGTCGGCCGCCGCGCACCACGATCAGCCCGCAGCGGGGCCCCGCGGGCGACTGACGGCACGGCGAGCGAGCCTCGGACCGGCTCGCGGACCTGCTTCGGAGCGGTCCGGGCCGGGGCTTCGGACCGGAGCAGCTCCGGAGCAGGTCCCCGGATCGGGCCGCCGGCTCGTCCGCACGCCCGGGCGGTGGGGCCCGGTAGGTCCGCCGCGGACGCCGTGGCGCCTGCCGGGCCCGCCCCGTGGGGCGGACGCGCGGCCTTCGGGCGGCTGACGGCCGGCCGGGCGAAGCCGGACTAGAGTCGGAGCGGACCGCCTACCGGGCCAATTCGGGAGAAAATACCGGCCGAGTGGAGCCTCACCTCGATTGACGGCACCCTGGTGCGTCACAAGCCCTGACGGTCATTCCTATGATGGGCGGACGACACCGTGGACCGCCCTCGACCAGGCACGGTCCACAAGGTGCACGGCGGCGCGATGGTGGAGGGGTCGATGACTCAGGGGGCCGGTCTGGGACCCACGGCACGGACCACGGCGGACGTTCCGCCCGTACCCGCGTACGCCGCGTCGCCCGCGCCCGTACCCCCGCCCGTGCGCACGCGCCCTTATGCCACCACCGAGCCCCGCGCCACCTCGCCGCAGCCACCCCACCCGGTGCCGCCGGCGGAGTACGCCCCGCCGGCCGGTGACCAGCCCGCGCCCGCCCCGCCGACCGCGGAGCACGCCCCCGCGCGGCAGCCCGCGGCGGAGCACCCGCAGGCCCAGCGCCCCACCGCTCAGCCGCCCGTCGCGGAGCACGCCCACGCGCCGCACCAGGCCGCCGGCCAGCCGCACCCGCACCACCCGGCTCCGGAGCCCGCCGCACCGCCTCGGCACCCGGGCGCCGAGCAGCCGCGGCCCGTCGTCGCGGAGCACCCGCACCACTCCGAGCACCCGCCCGTGGCCCCTCCCGCGCAGCCCCCGCGCCCCGAGCACCGGGAGCCGGAGTACGTCGAGCCCGCCGAGTACACCCCCACCGAGCGCAGCCTGCCGCTGATGGGCCCGGGCCACACGCTGCCGGACACCCCGCTGGTGCCGCCGGGGGGGCTCCCGGACCGCCCGACGGTGACCCTCACCCCGGTGCCCGACCCGGCCCGCGGCGGAGCACCCGAGGGCCCCGGCCCGCTGTACGTCGTCGGCGATGTGCACGGCTACCACGACGAGCTGCGCGAGGCGCTGGCCGCCGAGGGGCTCATCGACGCCAAGGGCGACTGGGCCGCGGGCAACACCCGGCTGTGGTTCCTCGGCGACTTCACCGACCGCGGCCCGGACGGCATCGGCGTCATCGACCTGGTGATGCAGCTGTCCGCCCAGGCCGCCGCGGCCGGCGGCTACTGCAAGGCACTCATGGGCAACCACGAGCTGCTGCTGCTGGGGGCCAAGCGGTTCGGCGACACCCCGGTCAACTCCGGTGCCGGGACCGCCTCGTTCCAGGCCGCCTGGCTGCTCAACGGCGGCCAGCGCACCGACATGGAGCGACTCCAGGACCACCACCTGCAGTGGATGGCGCGGCTGGACGCGATGGCCGAGGAGGACGACCACCTGCTGGTGCACTCCGACACCACCGCCTACCTCGAGTACGGCGACTCGATCGAGGCCGTCAACGACGCGGTGACCGAGGCGCTGCAGCGCAGCGACGCCGACGAGTGCTGGGAGCTGTTCCGCAAGTTCACCAAGCGGTTCGCCTTCCGCGACGAGGAGGCGGGGCCGCAGGCGGTGCGGGAGCTGCTGGAGACCTACGGCGGCCGGCGGCTGGTCCACGGCCACAGCCCGATCCCGTACCTGCTCGGCGAGGTCGGTTCGGAGGACGGCGAGGACGACGGCACACCCTCCGTGGACGGTCCGCATGTCTACGCCGACGACCTCGTGGTGGCGATGGACGGCGGCGTCACGATGGCCGGAAAGCTGCTGGTCGCGCAACTTCCCCTGGCCGGCTGAGGATTCGACGGAAGGCCGTGTGGGCGGGTGGGGAGTTCCACCCGGGCGGGGCCAATTCGGGAAACACCCTGTCACCCCGTCCAGGATCCGCTCTACCATCGGCTTATCCGTAGCAAGGCTCTCCTCCGTTTCCGCCCCACTGCCCGGCACCACCCGGCCGGCACCAAGGCCCTACGGAGCATCGGGGGACCCACATGAACAGCGCTCCGCACCTGCTGAAGGAGGACCGCCCGGAATTCGAGCGCGTCCTCAACGAGGCACTGCGTTCCGCGGACCGTCACCCTGAGCTGGCCGCCATGGGACGACAGCTCACCACCGCGCAGCTGCGCACCATGGCGCTCAGCGCCTCCGCCGCCATTTCCGCGTGCGCGGCCGCCGAGTACCAGGCGTATGTGGAAACGCGCGAGCGTTTGCGCGCGCCCGCGCCGCGCGATCCGCACACCGCAGAGGGCGATGGCGGCTCGTCCGACCCGGAGGGCGACGCGGCGCCGGGGCTCGGGAGCGGCCCCGGTCCCGGTCCCGGGATAGTGGCCGTTGTGGCCGTGCTGGCGCCGGTGCTGGCCGGCGCCGCCTCGGTGATCTTCCTCATCTTCGGCTATGCGCTGCGGATGATCCACCCCGCTCCCTCCATCGCCCAGCCGATGGTCACCGCCGGCTGGCTGTTCGCCGCCCTCACCGCGGCGGGCATCCTGCTCGCCGCGGTCGGTCTGCTGCTCACGGCGGTGCGCAACGGCGCCAGCGCGATCCGCGGCGCGGCGGCCCTGGAGCGGGCGGAGGAGGTGGCGCGGGCCAGAGAGACCTGGCGCCGGGCGCTGCTGGAGCGCGGCGTGCTGCCGTTCCTGCACGAGGCCCTGACGGAGGCCGCCGCGTCCCCACCTTCCGCGGCGGCCTCCCCGCACCCTCCCCGCTCGGTCGAGGGCGCCGGCCGCACCCCCCACCTGGGCTACTCCCGTCCCGGCTTCAGCACCGACGGCGACGGTGGCCCCACCACCCGTCCCCGCTTCAGCAGCCCGGACTTCACCAGCCCCGACTTCGGGGGCCCTGAGCACGGACCGGAATAACGGGAGGACCCGAAGCCGCCTTCATGGAACGCGACTTCGGGCCGTCCACTCCGCGCGTCAGTCGGCGATCGGGAGATAGACCCGGTTGCCGGACGCGGCGAACTCCTTGGACTTCTCGGCCATTCCGGCCTCGGCCTCGTCCATTTCCCCGCCGTGCTGGCGCCGGATGTCCTGCGAGATCTTCATGGAGCAGAACTTGGGACCGCACATGGAACAGAAGTGCGCGGTCTTCGCGGGCTCCGCCGGAAGCGTCTCGTCGTGGAATTCGCGGGCGGTGTCCGGGTCGAGGGCCAGATTGAACTGGTCCTCCCAGCGGAACTCGAAGCGGGCGTCGGAGAGGGCGTCGTCCCACTCCTGGGCGCCCGGGTGGCCCTTGGCCAGATCCGCCGCATGGGCGGCGATCTTGTAGGTGATGACGCCGGTCTTGACGTCGTCCCGGTCCGGCAGGCCCAGGTGCTCCTTCGGGGTCACGTAGCAGAGCATCGCGGTGCCCCACCAGGCGATCATCGCGGCGCCGATGCCGGAGGTGATGTGGTCGTAGGCGGGCGCGATGTCGGTGGTGAGGGGACCGAGGGTGTAGAACGGCGCCTCCTCGCAGATCTCCTGCTGGAGGTCGATGTTCTCCTTGATCTTGTGCATCGGGACATGGCCCGGGCCCTCGATCATGGTCTGCACGTGGTGGCGCTTGGCGATCCGGTTGAGCTCGCCCAGCGTGCGGAGCTCGGCGAACTGCGCCTCGTCGTTGGCGTCGGCGATGGAGCCCGGACGCAGCCCGTCGCCGAGGGAGTAGGTGATGTCGTAGGCCGCGAGGATCTCGCAGAGTTCCTCGAAGTTCTCGTAGAGGAAGTTCTCCCTGTGGTGCGCCAGGCACCAGGCGGCCATGATCGAGCCGCCGCGGGAGACGATGCCGGTCTTGCGGCGGGCGGTCAGCGGGACGTACCGCAGCAGCACGCCGGCGTGGACCGTCATGTAGTCGACGCCCTGCTCGGCCTGCTCGATGACGGTGTCCTTGTAGACCTCCCAGGTCAGCTCCTCGGCCTTGCCGTCGACCTTCTCCAGCGCCTGGTAGAGCGGGACGGTGCCGATGGGGACCGGGGAGTTGCGCAGCACCCACTCGCGGGTGGTGTGGATGTTGCGGCCGGTGGAGAGGTCCATGACCGTGTCGGCACCCCAGCGGGTGGCCCAGGTCATCTTCTCCACCTCCTCCTCGATGGAGGAGGTGACGGCGGAGTTGCCGATGTTGGCGTTCACCTTCACCAGGAACCGCTTGCCGATGATCATCGGCTCGATCTCCGGGTGGTTGACGTTGGCGGGGAGCACCGCGCGGCCCGCGGCGATCTCCTCCCGCACCACCTCCGGGGAGACGTTCTCGCGGATCGCGACGTACTCCATCTCCGGGGTGATCTCCCCTCGGCGGGCGTAGGCCAGCTGCGTCACCGGCTGCCCGTCGCGGCCGCGGCGCGGCAGCCGGGGCCGGCCGGGGAAGACCGCGTCGAGGTTGCGCAGCCCGCCGCGCGGCGAGGTGTGCTTGATCCCGTCGTCCTCGGGGCGCGGTGGACGGCCGGAGTACTCCTCGGTGTCGCCGCGCGCCACGATCCAGTTCTCCCGCAGCGGCGACAGCCCGCGCCGGACGTCCGTCTCGATGTCGGGATCGGTGTACGGGCCGGAGGTGTCGTACAGCGTCACGTCCTGGCCATTGGTGAGGTGCACCTGACGGACCGGGACCTTCAGGTCCGGTCGCGAGCCCGCGATGTACGACTTGTGCCAGCCGATCGCGCGCGTGCGTGCATCCTGCATGGTCATGAGACCCACTCCCTACGCCGGCATTACCCGGTAACAGGTTCAGCGGTCGACGCAGCGGCTTCCGTACGTGTCCGTTCCGTACGGAGGTCAGCGCCCTCTCAGCCCGGTGCTCCGAGCTCCCGCGATTGCAAAGGTGCCCCAACGCTAACGGTTGCTCCGGCGTGCTGAACAGGGGGATGGACTTTCCTTGCGATGATCGAACGGTGAGCCCCTCAGCACAGCCCCCACCGCACCCCCCGTCCAGCGAACCGCCCGCCGCACCCGGAGCGGGCGGCGACCACGGCGGCGGCCCCGGCGCCGGATCCGGCGGCGGCCATGGCCATGCGCACGGCCATGGTCACGGCCATGGTCACGGCCATGGCCCCGCCACCCCGGTCTCGGCCCACCTCCGCAAGATCATCGCCGCCGTCCTCATCCCCTTCACCGCCGCCGTCGTCGTCGGCCTGGTCGTGCTGTGGCCGGGCGGGGCGCCCGAGGGCAAGGGCGGCGAGCGCTCCGGCCTCGGCTTCGACCAGCAGACCGTCTCCGGCCGGGTGGTGAAGGTCGAGGAGGTGAAGTGCGCCGACGTCAACGCGCAGCCGCAGGCGCCGCCGCCGGGCGAACCGGGGCAGCCGCCGCAGGGAGAGCCCCCGGCCGAGGGGGACGACCTCTGCAAGCGAGCGACGATCGAGGTCACCTCGGGCAAGGACAAGGGCCGCACGTTCTCCGAGATCGTGCAGCCGAACGCCTCGCGGCAGTACTCCACCGGCCAGGAGTTGAAGCTGGCGTACGCGCCCAAGGCGCCCGAGAACCTCCAGTACTCGGTCAGCGACATCGACCGGTCGGTGCCGATGGCCGTGCTCGCCGCGCTGTTCGCGCTCGCCGTGGTGGCCGTGGGACGGCTGCGCGGCGTCTTCGCGCTGCTGGCGCTGGCCATCAGTTTCGCGGTGCTGACGATGTTCATCCTGCCGGCCATCCTCCAGGGGTCGAACCCGCTGGTGGTGGCGGTCATCGGAGGCAGCGCGATCATGCTCATCGCGCTCTATCTGTGTCACGGACTGACCGCCCGCACCTCGGTGGCCGTTCTCGGGACGCTCATCTCCCTGCTGCTGATCGGGGTGTTGGGCTCGGTGTTCATCGAGTGGGCGGCTCTGACCGGCGACACCGACGACCTGACCGGCCTGGTGCACGGCCTCTACCCGGACATCGAACTCCAGGGCCTGCTGCTGGCGGGCGTCATCATCGGCTCGCTGGGTGTGCTGGACGATGTGACGGTCACCCAGACCTCGGCGGTGTGGGAGCTCAAGGACGCCGACCCCGAGGCGGGTTGGCGCAAACTGTACGCATCCGCGATGCGGATCGGACGGGATCACATCGCTTCGGTGGTCAACACGCTGGTGCTGGCCTATGCGGGCGCCTCGCTGCCCCTGTTGTTGCTGTTCTCGATCGCGGACAGCAGCGTCGGCACGGTGGCCACCAGCGAGCTCGTCGCCCAGGAGATCGTGCGGACGCTGGTCGGCAGCATCGGGCTGGTCGCGTCGGTGCCGGTGACCACCGCGCTCGCCGCGCTGGTGGTCTCCGCCGACCGCGGACCGGCGGGCGCCGGGCGCGGCGCCGCACGGGCCGGGGCGGGCGGCAAGGACGGCGCGTCCCAGATCGGGGCGGGCGGCCGCGGCCGACGCCGGCGGGCGAAGCCGCGCGGGCGATAGGAGCCCGCGCGGCACGCCGCCGAGGGACCGGGCCGCACGGGCCCGGTCCGCCTCCGTCCGCGTCAGCGGACCTCAGCCGGCGTAGCCGTCCTCAGCCCGCGCCAGCCGTCCTCCCGCCTCAGCGGACCTCCGCCCGCGTAGCCGTCCTCCCGCCTCAGCGGACCTCCGCCCGCGTAGCCGTCCTCAGCCCGCGCCAGCCGTCCTCAGCCCGCGTAGCGGTCCTCCGCCAGGATCCGGTCCAACTCCGCCTCCAGATCGCCCACCGGGTCGATGGCGGTGCGCTCCTCGCCGAACGGCACCAGCCGGTCCGTGCGGTCCAGGAACGCCACCAGCGGGGCGGCGGCGGAGCGGAAAAGGGCCCGCTCGCCGCCCACCTGGAGCCGGATGAAGACGTCGGAGAGGCCCTTGGGGGAGGTGGGGGCGATATGGACATCGCCCTCGCCGATGGGTCCGCTGAGCCCGTCGAGCAGCAGCTCCCGGGCGAACGCCCAGGTCACCGGGGCGTCTCCGGGTAGATGGAAGGTGATCTCCACCGCGTACGGGTCGGCGCTGTCGTATCCCAGCTCGACCGGGATGCGGAAGGAGAGGTCGTGGGAGACCACGAAGGACATCGTCACTTCCGCCTGGACTGTGTCGCGCATGTCTCGCATCGTTCGCCGCCCCGAATTCGATTGGGAATGGCCAGGTTTGGATGCCAAGCCCTCTTGACGCCATGCTCCGCCGAGGGCTGACTGATCACAAGGAGTGGGTCTTCAGATACCGAAAGAGAACGCGAGCGTGCTGATGACCCGGTCGACTCTGGAGCGTAGCGAACCGCTTGCGGAACGGAGTCATCGTGCGCGGATCAAGGGCCTGGAAATGGCCAGCGCCTCCGCCCCGCTCAGCCGAAATCGGTGCGATCGATGGGCTCGATGCGGCCGATGTGCTCGATGTGATCAGGGCCGGCGCATACACCGCGCCCCGCTGCTCCGTCGCCAACAGGCACCCCCTGGGTGTGTCTTCACAGGAGTAATGCCTCACGGCGGCGGATGGGTGCGCGATGTCCCTCCCGAGGCGTACTTGTGGGGCGTTGACACGACGGCAGTAGGACTTCCGCCATGGGCGGGTGATGACTTTCCCATGGGCGGGGAGTGACGCCCGCCCGGGCGGCGCGGGAGTTCGTCAGGGGTGGTGTCGCAAGATCACCAATCGCGGCGCGACGAGGAGGCGGTGAATTTCCGGACCGCGTAGATCAGTCCGCCGACGAGCGCCACCAGAAGCAGGATCCGGAAGACCAGCCAGAGGACGACGCTGACCACGCTCATGATCAATCCGCCGAAGACCGCGAGCACCAGCACCGGAATGGCGATCCACGTCACCCACCACGGCAAACCCTTGAAGATCTTGGTGGTCACACTCGGTCCCTGCCTTCTCCTGGAATCCGTCGTCTCGCACTTTCGATGCTAGGACGCCAAGACGGGGAAATCCGGCCGCGCGGCCCCCGTCCGCCCCTGACCGTCCCCCTACGGGGTGGCCGGGGCCGCGTCGGCTCCGAGGCGGAGGAGCCGCCCTTGTGGGCTTAGCCCTCCGGCGGGGAGAAGACCACGACGACCCGCAGATCCTCGCTGATGTGGTGGAACTTGTGCGCCACACCGGCCGGCACGTACACCACGCTGCCGCGCGCCACCTGTGTCGTCTCCATGCCGACCGTGATGGACGCGCGTCCGCTGACCACCAGATAGACCTCGTCCTGGCCGTGCGGCCGCTGCGGGTCCACGGCGCCCGCGTCCAATGCGTACAGCCCCACCGACATATTGCGCTCGCGCAGGAACTGCAGATACGCGCCGTCGTTGGCGGCGCGCTCGGCCTCCAGCTCGTCGAGTCGGAACGCCTTCATGTGATCTTTCCCCTTGTCCGGCCGTGGTCGTCTGCAACGATCTCAACCATGAGGAATTTCCTAGTCAAGACGATCGCCAACGCGGCGGCCCTGGCGGTCGCCATCTGGCTGCTCAAGGACATCACTCTCACCGGAGAGAACACCGGCCGCAAGATCCTCACCCTGCTCCTGGTCGCGCTTCTCTTCGGTGTGGTGAACGCCGTCGTCAAGCCCGTGGTCAAACTGCTGGCGCTGCCGCTGTACCTCCTCACCCTGGGCCTGATCATCCTGGTGATCAACGCGCTGATGCTGCTGTTGACCAGTTGGCTCGCCGGAGAGTTCGACCTCGGCTTCCATGTGGACGGCTTCGGCACGGCCGTGCTCGGCGGCCTGATCATCGCCGTGGTCTCCTGGGCGATGAACGCGATCCTGCCCGATGACAAGGACTGAACACCGTCGAGGATGATGGGGCTCATGAGAGTCCCGTCATTCCGTGTCTGTTTCGTCTGCACCGGCAACATATGCCGTTCCCCTATCGCCGAAGCGGTCTTCCGCGCCCGCGTCGAGGAGGCCGGCCTCGGCGACCTCGTCACGGTCGACAGCGCCGGCACCGGTGGCTGGCACGAGGGGGACGGGGCCGACCGCCGCGCCCTGGCCGTCCTCACCGAGAACGACTACGAGCTCGACCACACCGCCCGCGAGTTCCAGCCCGACTGGTTCGACGAGCTCGACCTGGTGATCGCCCTGGACGGCGAGCACCTGAGCACGCTGCGCGACCTCGCCCCGACCCCCGAGGACGCCGCGAAGGTACGGCTGCTGCGCTCCTACGACCCGTCCGAGCCCGACGACCTGGACGTCCCCGACCCGTACTACGGCGGCATGGACCATTTCCACGAGTGCCTGGAGATGGTCGAGTCGGCCAGCGAGGGGCTGCTGGACGCGGTCCGTGCGGCGGTCGCCGACCTCGGGGTCCGAGCGGCGGTGTGACCATGGGCGGCGAGGACGTGCGCGCCGGCGGGCGCGGGCCCGCGAGCCCGGACCCGGCGCGAGGGACACCCGCGGGCGACGGCGCGACCGCCGGCGACTCCCCGCCGACCGGTCGCGCGCCTGCCGGCGAGGCGAGGCGCCGGGGCGACGCCGACGCCACCCGGGCGGTACGGGCCGGGCTCCCCGACGCCGAGAGCTACCGGCCGAGCCTGCCGGGCCCCGTCTTCGCCGCGCACTACCACCTGCCCGACGCCGTCGACCTCGGGCAGGCCCCGTACGCCTACGGCCGGGACGCCAACCCCACCTGGACGCTGCTGGAACGGGCGATCGGCGAGCTGGAATCGCCGGACGCCGCCGCCGAGACCGTCGCCTTCGCCTCCGGCATGGGCGCGATCTCGGCCGTGCTCTTCTCCCAGCTGCGCCAGGGCGACGCGGTGGTCCTCCCCGACGACGGCTACCAGCTGCTGACCGCCGTGCGCCGGCGACTGGAGGGCTACGGCGTCGAGGTGCGCACCGCGCCCACCGCCGACGACGCGCAGCTGGCCGTGCTGGACGGCGCGCGGCTGCTGTGGCTCGAGACGCCCTCCAACCCCGGTCTGGACGTCTGCGACATCCGCCGACTCGCCGCCGCGGCGCACGCGCGCGGCGCGCTGGTCGCGGTGGACAACACCCTGGCCACCCCGCTCGGCCAGCGGCCCCTGGAGCTCGGGGCGGACTTCTCGGTCGCCAGCGGCACCAAGGCGCTGTCCGGCCACGGGGACGTGCTACTGGGGTACGTGGCCACCCGCGACCCGGAGCTGGCGGGCACCGTGCGCGCGTGGCGCAAGACGGTCGGCGCGATCCCCGGCCCCATGGAGACCTGGCTCGCCCACCGCTCCCTGGCCACCCTCGCGCTGCGGGTGGACCGACAGGCCGCCAACGCGCTCGCCGTGGCCACCGCGCTGGCCACGCGCCCCGAGGTCACCGGGGTGCGCCACCCGGGCCTGCCGGGCGACCCCGCGCACCCGGTCGCGGCCCGGCAGATGCGCGCCGGACGGTACGGCTGCGTGGTCTCCTTCGTGCTGCCGGACCGGGCGCACGCCCGACGCTTCCTCGACGCGTCGCGGCTGGTGGACGACGCCACGAGCTTCGGCAGCGTGCGCTCCACGGCCGAGCGCCGCGCGCGGTGGGGCGGCGACGCCGTGCCGGAGGGCTTCATCCGGCTGTCGGTGGGCGTCGAGGACCCCGAGGACCTGATCGCGGATCTGCTGGACGCGCTGGACCGGGCCGCCGCCCGATCGGCCGACTGAACGCGCCGCACGCCCGCGCTACGCCGCCGCTACGTCAGGCGGGCGTCTCAAGCCTCCCCCCTCGTGGCTTGAGACGCCCCGGCTCTCAGCTTCTAGAGCCGCTCGAACAAGGCTAGTTGACTCTGCGTCAGTGTCCAATCACCGTAGCGACATGGCCCTATCGGCATATTTATAGTTGACCGGCGGCCAGGGCCCGTCGAGCCGAGGGGAACCATATGGATCTGGCCCTCTTACGCACCTTCGTCACCGTGCACCGCGCCGGGTCCTTCACCCGCGCCGCCGCTCTCCTCGGACTCTCCCAGCCTGCCGTCACGGGCCAGATACGCGCCCTGGAGCGGCAGTTGGGACGCCCGTTGTTCCTGCGCAGGGCGCGCGGGGTGACCCCCACGACCGTCGGCGACGAACTCGCCCACAAGGTCGCCCCACACCTGGACGCACTGGTGGAGATCGCCGAGGCCGGGCTGGACGACCCGACCACGCCGCGCACCCTGCACCTGGCCGGGCCCCCGGAGTTCACCGCGCTGCGCGTGCTGCCCGCGCTGACCCCGCTGATCGCCCAGGGGCTGACGGTGCGCACCGCCTTCGGCGGCACCGAGGAGCTGTTCGCCGGGATGGCCGCGGGCCACCATGATCTGGCCATCACCACCGGCCGTCCGCGCGGCCGACTGCTCAGGGCCACCCCGCTCTGTGACGAGGAGCATGTGCTGGTGGCGGCGCCGCGGTGGGCGGCCCGGCTGGGCGGCCAGGCGATGCTCCGGATGAAGGGCGTCGACGCGCTGGAACGCCTCCCGATCGTCGAGGTGCACGAGTGCCTCCCCTTCGTCAGCCGCTACTGGACCACGGTCTTCGACGCCAAGCCGGCCGCGCCCGGCACGGTGATAGCGCCGGATCTGCGCGCCGTGTTGGCCACGGTGGCGGCCGGGGCCGGGCTCGGCGTGCTCCCCCGCTATCTGTGCATGGACGCGCTGGACAGCGGTGAGGTGGTGGCACTGCTCAACCCCCCGGTGCCGCCGCTGCGCACGTACTTCCTGGTCGTCCGGGTCGGAGCGCTCGCCCATCCGCACCTCGCGCGCGCGCACGAGTGGCTGCTGCGTGCCGCCGTGGACTGGTGAACCGGTGTTTCACCGGGCGCCGTGCGCGGCATCTGTCCTCTATGGCCGAACGACTCGTGGTCAAGCGCACCGCCCGCGCCATCCTGCTGGACGGCGTCGGCTCCAGCCTCGAAATGATCGTGATCAAGCGGACCAAGCCCGGTGAGGCTCCCTACTGGATCACCCCGGGCGGCGGGGTGGAGCCCGGTGACGCGAGCGTCGTGGCCGCGCTGCACCGGGAGGTCGACGAGGAGCTGGGGGGCACGGTGACCCGGGTCGTCCCGGCCTTCGTCGACACGGTCTCGCACAGCCTGCACCACGCCGCGCATGGGGTGAAGGTCCAGCACTTCTTCGTCTGCCGACTGGAATCGATGGACTTGTCCCGGCGGCACGGCCCCGAGGTCGAAGAGCCGTGCGGGGAGTACGAGGTGGTGCGCATCCCCTTCACCCGCAAGGGGATCGCCTCCGTGGACGTGGTGCCGCCCTCGCTCGCCGCCTACCTCGACGCCAACATCGAGGGCGTGCTGGCTTTGCTCGCCGACGACTTCGGCGTCGCCGGATAGCGCCGTCCCGGGCACCCGCCCGGCGCACGGTCGTACGACGGGCGAGACGGTCAGCCGAACCAGTGGGTGAACGGCTGCCCCACGGCCAGATCCGGGCGCTCCGCGCGGTCCAGCGTGCGCCGCACCTCCCGGTGCCACCGCTCGTGGTGGGCCGTGGCTCGCTCCGCACGGCGCTGGGGCGCCTGGGCCGCGGCGCCGAAGAAGTCACCGCCCTTGCGCCGGTGGTCGTCCGTCCCCCAGTCCCGCTCGCGGTCGCCGTCGGTCTCCCCGGGGGCCGCACGGCCGCTCCGGCCGACCGGGTCGCCCTCGCGGTCGACGGCGCCGCGCGGCCGGGGCGGATCCGCCCTGCGCAGCCGGGGGATGTGCTTGGAGCAGTGGACGTACGCCTCCTCGACCGTGATCTCGACCCAGATCACCGCCCGGCGGCCGGGCACCGGGTCGACCGGAACCCCGGGCCGCTCGGCGCGCAGCTCGGCGTCGTCCAGCAGCCGGGCCCGCCCGTTGACGTGCAGGCCGATCCGGTCGCGGACGAAGTCGACCAGAAGCAGGCCGACATGGGGGTTCTCCTCGATGTTGCCGAGGCTGGCCAGCACCCCGTTGCCCCGGTACTCGGGGTAGGCGAGCGTCCGGTCGTCGAAGACGCGGAGGAAGCCGGGCGGTCCGGCGCGGAAGGTGTTGTCGCACTCGCCCCGCCGGTCGGCGGTGGCCAGGAAGAACATCTCCTGGCGGGCGATGAACTCCCGCATCCGGGAGTTGAGCCGGTCCAGCACCTGCTCGTCGTAGAAGCGGTCGGCGCGCGCGGTGGTGTCGAGGCGCTGCTGGAGCGCGCGCTCACCCTCGCTGCCCGGCCTGGCGGCGGCCCCCCGGACCGGAGCGGGACCCTGGGCCGGCACGCCGCCCAGGGTCGGGACGGGACCCCGCGCGGGCACGCCGTCCAGAGCCGGGACGGAACCCCGGGCCGGCACGGCGCCGGGCGGCGGCGCGTCGGTCTCCCACCTCATCTCGGCCTCCCATCCCATCTGGGCCTCGTGGTCTGCTCGCGGCCCCAACTCAGCTCCCGGCCGCGACGAGTTCTTCGACGGAGTCATGGCGTATCCGGTGGGACGGGATGCCGATGCCCTGAAGGGCGTGCACTCCGCTGCGGATCATTCCGGGTGGGCCGGACAGATAGGCGTCATAGCTGTTCCAGGGTCCGTACTTGCGCACGGCGTCGGGAAGCCGGCCGCTGATCCCGTTGGTCGGGCCGTCCGCGACGACCGGCCGGACCGCGAGCCACGGATGCGACTTCGCCAGCCGCAGCATGGTGTCGATGTCGTAGAGGTCCTGGTCGCTGCGGGCGCCGTAGAAGACCTCGACCGGGCGCTGTCGCCCGTGCTCCGCGACGTCCTCCACCAGCGCCTTGATGGGGGCGATGCCGGTGCCACCGCCCAGGCACAGCAGCCCGTTGTCGGTGCTGTGGTCCACGGTCATGGAGCCGGCCGGGGGACCGAGTCGGATCACGTCGCCGGGTCGGGCGCGGTGCACCAGGGCGGTGGAGACCCAGCCCGCCGGGACCGCCTTCACATGGAAGGCGAGCAGGCCGTCCGGGCGGGGGGCGGCGGCGAAGGAGTAGTGCCGCCACACCCGAGGCCACCACGGCGTCTCCAGGGAGGCGTACTGCCCGGCGAGGAACGGGTAGGGCTGGTCGGGCCGGAGGGTGAGCACGGCGATGTCGGAGGTGCGCCGTTCGTGGGCGACCACCTCGGCGTTCCACCAGGCGGGAGCCCGCAGCTCGTCCTCGGCCGCGGCGTCGATCATGATCTGGGAGATGGCGGTGTAGGCGCGCACCCAGGCCGCCTCGGTCGCCGCGTCCCAGGACTCCGGGGCGTAGCGGATGAGCGCGTCGATCAGACACTCGCCGACGGCCGGGTAGTGCTCGGCCAGCGTGCCGTACTTGCGGTGGCCGCGGCCGAGGTGGGTGAGGTACTCGGTGAGGATGTCGGTGTCGTCGACGTGCTTGGCGGCGGTCAGCAGCGCCTTGAAGAGCCGGTCCCGCTGGGCGTCCATGGCGGCGGGGAACAGGTCCCGGACCCCGGGGTTGCGGAGGAAGAGCAGCGCGTAGAAGTACGAGGTCGCCTTGTCGGCGATCGGCTCCAACTCGGCCATGGTGCGACGGATGAGGATCGCGTCCGGCGACGGGGCGGTCGTCTCGCGCGGGGACTCCACGGCCGGGAGCGGCGGCGCGGCGGGCGGCATCGGCCCGGGGAGCGGCGGCGCGGCGGCGGGCATCGGCCCTGGTGGGGTGGAGGGCGTCGACGGTGCCGGGGCCGGGGTGGGCGGAGCCGGAGTGGTCGGGGCCGGCGCGGGCGAGGCCGGGGTGATGGGGGCCGGGGCGGACGGGGCCGGCGCTGTCGGGGACACCGCACCGGCCCGCGCGGTCGGCGCTCCGGCGGGGAAGGGGGCTGAGACCCCGCTGGCCGGGGCCGCGGGCGCGTCCCGTCGGGGCGGTTGGGTACGGGCCGGAGCCGGAACCGGTCCGGCGCCCGGTCTGGTGGCGGCGGGACCGGGTGCCGCCTCCGCGGGGCGCTGGTGCCCGATCCGGGCCGGCACCGACGACGTCGACGCCGGTGCCGGTGCCGACGCCGGGGACGGGGACGGGGCTGCGGGGGCTCGATACGGGGCGGAGGCGGGGGCGGCGGCCGTCCGGTGCAGGGCGGTCGCCGGGGCGGCCGGGGCCGGGCCGGAGACCCGTTCCCACTGTGCCGGTGCGGGCCCCGCCGCCGGCTCGGTACGACGCTCCGGCGCGCCGCCCTCCGGCCCGGCCGGGCTCACCGACCGGCCGGACGGGTGCGGTGCTCCGCCCTCCGAGGCCCAGGCCCGGCCGCCGGGGCCCGGCCGGCGCGGGTCGGCCGCGGAAGGCGTGTCCGGGGTACGGGCCGCGGGGCCCGCGGGGTCGGGGTGCTCCGCGGGCCGTGTGTGCTCAAGGCGACCGGTGTGCTCGGCCGGCTCTCCGTACGCCGTGTTCGCCGGATACAGGGTGGGCTCGACGAGCTCGGCGTACTCCACGCCCTTGCCGCTCCCCCTGCTCGGGGTGAACCAGCCCCAGTCGCCGCTGTTGCCGCCGGAGTCGTCGCCGTCGGACGACGTGGTGGTCGGAGCGTCCATGGTTGCCTCGCCTCGAACATCTCTCTGCCGGTCTTCGCACGTCCACGGCGGTCCGCGATCGAGAGAGCGGAGACGCCGTGCGGTGCCCTGCGCATTCCCGTTCCGGTGCACTCGGTCCAGCCGGTCTTCGAACGTTCGAAGCCGGCCGCGTATCCCGTCGTGCAGCATGCCAGCAGTCCTGGGTGGCATAGGACAAAAGCCGGAAGTCCACGTGGCGGGAGCCGATTTACCCTAGGGTGGTCGGCTGTCGCGGCACCGCGCTCCGTGCCCTGCCGGCGGGTAACCGCAGTCGACCCTACCGGCCTGGAATAAATGCACAACCCCCCGCCGTGAACACCTCACCCATCGCGGCATTAACGGTAATTACCCGCGGTTACCCACCAATTCGTATGCCTCGCGGAGATCCCTCCCGGCATACGTGTATGACGCGATTCCACTGAGATGATGGTCGGCGTTCACCGCCACCGACCGCGGGAGCACGGCGAACAGTTCGGCGTCCGACATCGAGTCCCCGTACGCCACGCAGTCGGCCCGGGTCAGTCCGTACTCCGCGCAGAGCTCGTCGGCGATCCGCACCTTGGCGGCCGGGGTGAGGATGCCCGTCGGGTCCACCGGATCGCGGAACGGCACGGCGGGCCAGTGCGAGCCGCGCGCCGCGTGGGCGCCCCAGTCCAGCAGTCGTTCCACGAAGAAGTTCGGCGAGAGGGAGATCACCGCGCAGCGCTCGCCGCGGGCCCGGATGTCCGCCCACACCTCCCGGATCCCGGCCAGCCAGGGCGCTCCGTCGAAGGCGGCGGTCACCTGCGCCTCGGACAGGTCGCCCCACAACGCGCAGGCGCGCTCCGCGAACCGCGCCGTGCTGAGCCCGCCGGCCGCGAACTCCCGCTCCAGCTCGCCGATCTCCCGCTCGACGCCGAGCTGCCGGGATATCTCGATCGCGGCGGCCGACCCGTGGATCAGCGTGCCGTCGAGGTCGAACAGATGCAGTCTGGTCATGGCCCGAGGGTAGGGGTGGGTCTGGGGACGGCCCGGTACCGGCGTCTCCCGGCCGAGCCGCCCCCGGACACGGCCCGTGCACGGGAGCGGCCGTGCACGGGGCAGCCGTGCCACGGAGGCGGCCGTGACACGGGAGCAGCCGTGACGCCGGGGGCCGGTGGCTCCGTCCTCGCCTCCCCGGCCCGCCGCGGTCGGTGCGTCAGTGCGTGGAGGCCGCGGCCTCCTCCACGGTCGAGGTCGCCGCCGCGCCGCCGCGCGTCACGATCCGACCACCGCTCGCGGCGCGCCGCTCCAGGGTGGCGGAGAGGATGGCGGTGCCGAGGGCGGCCGCGGCCATCGCGGCGCCGACCCAGCTGGTGGCCGTGTAGCCCAGGCCGCCCGAGATGACCAGGCCGCCGAGCCAGGCGGCGAGGGCGTTGCCGAGGTTGAAGGCGCCGATGTTGGCCGCGGAGGCGAGCGTGGGGGCGGTCGGCGCCTGGTCCATCACCCGCTTCTGGAGCGGCGGCACGGTGGCGAAGCCGAGCGTGCCGATGAGGGCGAGGGTGACGGCCGCGGCGACCTTGTCGTGGGCGGTGAAGGCGAAGAGGGCGAGGACCACGGCGAGACCGCCCAGGGAGACGTAGAGCATCGGCATCAGCGCGCGGTCGGCGAAGCGCCCGCCGATCAGGTTGCCGACGACCAGTCCGAGCCCGAACAGGACGAGCAGCCAGGCCACGGAGGACTCCGCGTATCCGGCGGCCTCGGCCATCATGGGCGTGATGTAGGTGATGGCCGAGAAGACGCCACCGAAGCCGAGCACCGTCATGATCATGGCCAGCCAGACCTGCGGGTTGCGGAAGGCGGCCAGCTCGCTGCCGAGCCGTGCCGCGGCCGGGCCCGGGCGGGCCGGAACGAGCGCGGCGATGCCGGCCAGGCCCAGCAGGCCGAGCGCGGCCACGGCGTAGAAGGTGGCGCGCCAGCCGAAGTGCTGCCCGATCCAGGTGCCCATCGGCACGCCGACGACGTTGGCGATCGTCAGGCCGGTGAACATGGTCGCGATGGCCTTGGCCCGCTTGTCCGGAGCGACGAGGTCGGCGGCGACCACCGCTCCGATGCCGAAGAACGCGCCGTGCGAGAACGAGGCCACCACTCGGCCGGCGAGCAGCAACCCGAAGGTGGGGGCGAGGGCGGAGAGCAGGTTGCCCGCGATGAAGACGCCCATGAGCAGCATCAGCATCTGCTTGCGGGTGAAGCGGGTGCCGAGGAGCGTCAGCAGCGGGGCGCCGACCGCGACACCGAGGGCGTACCCGGTGGTCGCGTATCCGGCGACGGGGATGGAGACGTCGTAGGTGTCGGCCACCTCGGGCAGCAGACCCATGATCACGAACTCGGTGGTGCCGATACCGAAGGCGCCGATCGCGAGCGCCAGCAGGGCGAGAGGCATAGGGGGTTCCTCGGTCGGGGTGCGCGGGCGTCCCGGAGCGGGATCCATTGCGCCAGAACGTAAGACGCGAACACAATAGTTGCAGACGCGCTTTACTTGCAAGGGCTGACTATTTCGCTGTTGCCCTATCCTGGGAGGGGGCCGCGTCAGGGGAGGCCCCGGCGACATCGGAAGAGGAGGGCCCATGCCGCGACAGCAGGAGCCGAAGACCGTCGAGGACGGCGCGACCGGCGACCCCGGGGGCGGACGGGTGCTGGCGCAGGGCTGGTGCGCCCTGTCCTCCCTGCACGGCCGCATCGAGTCCCATGTCGAGCGCGCCCTCCAGGCGGGGCACGGGCTGAGCGCCCGCGAGTTCTCCGTCCTGGACGTGCTCAGCTACCAGCACGAGGGGGACGGCGGGCACCTCCAGATGCACCAGCTCGCCGATGTCGTCGTGCTGAGCCAGAGCGCCACGACCCGGCTGGTCAGCCGCCTGGAGGAGCGCGGTCTGCTGTCTCGCTACATCTGCCCGACCGACCGGCGCGGGATCTACACGGACGTGAGCCCGGCCGGTCTCGCGCTCCTGGAGGAGGCGCGCCCCACCAACGAGTCCGCGCTGCGTGAGGCCCTCCAGGAGGCCGCCCGGCGCCCCGAGCTGGCCCCCCTGGTCGAGGCCGTGAAATCCCTGCGAGCGACGGGGCCCTGGGCCCTCCTGTCGCCGCGGAAGACCGCGGCGCGCCGCTGAGCGCCGGCGCGCGGGTACGCGGGCGAGACGGGACACGGGGGCGAGGTGACCACGCCGCCGGAGGGAACGCGCAGCCGGACGGGACGACCGTCATCCCCGGGCTGTCCCGGCGCGGGGCCGCCCGCTCCCTCATCGAGGCGGTGCGCGTCCACGCCGACGAGCGCGGCGGCGGGCTCGGCACCCTGCTGATCGAGTGGGCGATCGAGCGAGTGGGCGATCGAGGAGTCGCGCCGCCCGGGCTGCCGACTGGTGCAGCTCACCTCGGACGCGACCGGCACCGACGCGCACCGGTTCTACGAGCGGCTGGGATGCGCCGCCTCCCGTGTGGGCTTCAAGCTCCGGCTCGGCTGAGCGCCCGCGAAGCGGGGCCCGACGCGGCTGAGCGTCTGCGGAACGGGGCCCGACGCGGCTGAGCGCCCGTGGGACGGGGCGGGCCCGGCGGCGGGCCCGCCCCGTTCCGGTTCATCCGGGCGCCATCCGGGCCTGATCCGAGCCCGCTCCCGGCGTCACAGCCCCCGCCAGCCCCGCGGGTCGACCCCGCCGGGCACCACGTCCTCCGATCCGTAGGGCTCGCGGGTGAAGACGAAGGTGCCCACGTCGAGGTGGCTGAGCGCGCCGTCCGCGTCGAAAACCACGCGCAGCGTCTCGCCCAGGTAGTAGCCGTCCAGCCCGGTCCAGGTGCCGTCCGACTCCGGCAGGAACCGTGAGGCGCGCCCCACGGCGCCGACCGGGGACAGCTCCAGCATCCGTCCGGCCCACAGCCGCAGCACGAAGGGGGCGGCGCCCCAGAACCAGGGGCCGGTCAGCTCCAACAGCGCCGGGTCGACCTCGTCGGCGGGGAGCGGCCGCCAGGGCTCGGGGATGGGCGGCTCGTGCTCGGCCACGATCCGCACCAGGTCGGCGGCGACCGGGCCGACCTGCGGGCCCGAGGTGGCGTTGGCCAGCACGACGGCGGCGAGCCGGTCCTCGGGGCTGATCCACAGGGCGGCGAGAAAGCCGGGCATGGAGCCGCCGTGGCCGAAGAGGAACCGGTCCTGGTGGTGGGTCAGTTGCAGGCCCAGGCCCCAGCCGCCGTCCCGGTCGCCGGGCTGCTGGACCGCGGCCGGCGTACGCATCTCGGCCAGGGTGGCGGCGTCGAGCACCCGATCGTCGCCGTCGAGCAGGAACGCCGCCCACCGACCCAGGTCCTCGGCGGTCGACCACAGCTCCCCGGCGGGGCTCATCAGCCCGGTCTCGGCGGCCGGTTCGGGCAGCAGCACATCCGCCCAGGGATGCACGGCCCAGCCGCCGGCGTGCGGCGCGCACGGCCGGGTCGTCGTCCGGCGCAGGCCCAGCGGCTCCAGCACCTCGCGGCGCAGCACCTCGTTCCAGGGTGCGCCGCGCAGCCGCTCCACCACCGCGCCGAGCAGCGCGAAGCCCGAGTTGGAGTAGTGGAACCGGCGGCCGGCCGGGTGCACCAGCGGCCGCTCGCCGAACACGTCTCCCGGCTCGGGGCGCAGCGCTCCCGGCGTCCGCTCCCACCAGGGCCCGCGCGGCTCGGCGGCGAGTCCGGCGGTGTGGGAGAGCAGTTGGGCGACGGTGGCGGTGCCGGCCTCGGTGGCCTCCGGCAGATGGTCGACCAGCGGGTCGTCGAGGCGCAGCAGCCCCTCGTTCCGCAGCCTGAGCACCAGCACCGCGACGAAGGTCTTGGTCAGCGAGCCGATGCGGTACTGGGTGTCGCCGTCCGGGGCGTGCCCGTCCACGCAGCTGCGCGCCCCCGTCCACACCACGCGGCCATCCCGGACCACGCACCCCACCAGCGACGGGGTGCGCCCCTCCGTCTGGCCGACCGCGAGCCGGTGCAGCAGCGCGCGGCGGGTGGCGGGGAGCGGTGCGGCGAACTCGAGGGCGTCGTACTGGGCGACGGATTCGGCGGTCATGCCCCGCACCCTAGACGCCGATGATCTCGAGACCGTAGACGACCGGCACGGCCGCCTCAGGCGGAGTGGCCGTGGTCAGACGGGGCTCCCTCACCGACGTGGCGGTGGCCGGCGGCCTGGTTCGCATCGGGGTCGACGTGCTCCGCCGGAACCGGAGCCTTCCCCAGCGCCGATCCACGGGCCCCCGCCCGCGCGGTTCCGCCGACAGTGAAGACCGGCCCGACCGGGCTCGACGATCACTGCGGTCTCGTCTCATGACGACGGTCACCACGCGCACGGTCGAATACCCCGCCGAGGGCCTGACGATGGTCGGGCACCTCGCGCTCCCCGCCGGTGTCGACCGCCGGCCCGCGGGTAGGGGACGGCTCAGGTCTGGGCCATGTCCACGAAGCGCGAGTAGTGGCCCTGGAAGGCGACCGTGATGGTGGCGGTCGGGCCGTTACGGTGCTTGCCGACGATGATGTCCGCCTCGCCCGCGCGGGGCGACTCCTTCTCGTAGGCGTCCTCACGGTGCAGCAGGATGACCATGTCGGCGTCCTGCTCGATCGAACCGGACTCACGCAGGTCGGAGACCATCGGCTTCTTGTCCGTGCGCTGCTCGGGACCACGGTTCAGCTGGGAGAGCGCGATGACCGGCAGCTCCAGCTCCTTGGCCAGCAGCTTGAGGTTACGGGACATGTCCGAGACCTCCTGCTGACGGCTCTCGGCACGTCGGGAGCCACCGGACTGCATCAGCTGGAGGTAGTCGATGATCACCAGCTTGAGGTCGCTGCGCTGCTTCAACCGACGGCACTTGGCGCGGATCTCCATCATCGACAGGTTCGGCGAGTCGTCGATGAACAGCGGGGCGGCGGAGACGTCGGGCATCCGGCGGGCGAGCCGGGTCCAGTCGTCGTCCGTCATGGAACCGGAGCGCATGTGGTGCAGGGCGACGCGGGCCTCGGCCGAGAGCAGACGCATCGCGATCTCGTTGCGGCCCATCTCGAGCGAGAAGATCACGCTCGGCATGTTGTTCTTGATGGAGCAGGCCCGTGCGAAGTCCAAGGCCAGCGTGGACTTACCCATCGCGGGGCGGGCCGCGATGACGATCATCTGGCCGGGGTGGAGACCGTTCGTCAGCGCGTCCAGGTCGGTGAAGCCGGTCGGCACGCCCGTCATCTCGCCGCTGCGCGAGCCGATCGCCTCGATCTCGTCGAGCGCGCCCTCCATGATGTCGCCGAGGGGCAGATAGTCCTCGCTGGTGCGCTGCTCGGTGACGGCGTAGACCTCCGCCTGGGCCCTGTTGACGATCTCGTCGACGTCCCCGTCGGCCGCGTAGCCCATCTGCGTGATGCGGGTACCCGCCTCGACCAGGCGGCGCAGCACGGCGCGCTCGTGGACGATCTCGGCGTAGTACTCCGCGTTCGCGGCGGTCGGCACGGACTGCACCAGGGTGTGCAGATAGGAGGCGCCGCCGACCCGGGTGATCTCGCCGCGCTTGGTGAGCTCGGCGGCGATGGTGATCGGGTCGGCGGGCTCACCCTTGGCGTAGAGATCCAGGATGGCCTGGTAGATCGTCTCGTGCGCGGGGCGGTAGAAGTCGTGGCCCTTGAGGACCTCGACCACGTCCGCGATGGCGTCCTTGGAGAGCAGCATGCCGCCGAGCACCGACTGCTCGGCGTCCAGGTCCTGGGGAGGGACCCGCTCGAACCCCGCGCCGTCCCCCCAGGCGCCGCCGCCGTCCCGGTCGCGATCGTGCTGGTCGTCGCGGCCGCCTCGGGCGCCGCCTCCGCCTCGGGCGCCGCCGGCTCCGCCGCCGCCGTCGCGGCGCGGCCGGGGAGCGGGGAACCGGTCACCGGGGCCGGCGTCGGCCCAGGGGTCGTCCAGGGGCTCGGGCATGCTCACCCCGCCACCTCCTCCCGTCCGCGGTGCGGACTTCGCGGTGCCCCTTCTGCTGACGGCACGGCTCTGACAACGCTCTGAAAACTAGGGCGCTCGGGCTCCGGTCACAGCGGCGGGCGCCGGACCACGGTAGGCCCATGAGGGCCGTCCGCCAATCTGGTTATCCACAGGCCATGTGGACGAGGGAGCGCTTCCTGTGGAGAACGCCGCTGAACCTGTGCACGACACGGGGGACAGCGCTGTGGACAACACCACACACACCCCTACGCCACGGCTCTGACCTGCGGATTCTCCTTCCAAGGGCTGTGAGGAAGAAAAACTTCCTCGGCCAGCGCAAGATCGCGACAAAGGGCACAGAGAAGATCGCCTTGCGTGACGGGAAGTAAGGAGTGCAATGCACTTGAGTATCTTACCTGTGGAAGATTAGATTGACGCCATGAACCAGGCACCCGTGACCGCGCCGAGCGAGCGTTCCCGCATCCGGCGCCCGGCCCGGCGTGCCCCCCGCGGCGGCGCCCGCCGCCACGACCGCGAGATCATCGCGCTCGCCGTCCCCGCCTTCGGCGCACTCGTCGCCGAGCCCCTCTTCGTCATGGTCGACAGTGCCGTCGTCGGCCACCTCGGCACCCCCCAGTTGGCCGGCCTCGGCGTAGCCGCCGCACTGCTGACCAGTGTGGTCAGCATCTTCGTCTTCCTCGCCTACGCCACCACCGCCGCCGTCGCCCGCCGCGTCGGCGCGGGCGAACCGGCCGCCGCGGTCCGCCAGGGCATGGACGGGGTCTGGCTCGCCCTCCTCATCGGCGTCGTGCTCGTCGCCGTCGCCCAGCCCGCCGCGCCCGCCCTCGTCGACCTCTTCGGCGCCTCCGGCTCCGCCGCACCGCACGCCATCGGCTATCTGCGGATCAGTGCCCTCGGCATCCCCGCCATGCTCATGGTGCTCGCCGCCACCGGCGTGCTGCGGGGCCTCCAGGACACCCGTACACCGCTGTACGTCGCCGTCGGCGGCTTCGCCGCCAACGCCGCGCTCAACGCCATCCTGGTCTACGGGGCCGATCTGGGCATCGCCGGCTCCGCCTGGGGCACGGTCATCGCCCAGTGCGGCATGGCCGCCGTCTACCTCGCCGTCGTCGTCCGGGGCGCCAGACGGCACGGTGCCTCCTTGCGCCCCGACGCCGTCGGGATACGGGCCTGCGCCCGCGCCGGCGTCCCGCTGCTGGTCCGCACCCTGTCGCTGCGCGCCGTGCTGCTGCTGGCCACCGCCGTGGCCGCCCGCCTCGGCGACGCGGACATCGCCGCCCACCAGATCATCATGACCCTGTGGAGCCTGCTCAGCTTCGCCCTGGACGCCATCGCCATCGCCGGGCAGGCCATCATCGCCCGCTATCTGGGCGCGGGCGACACGGAGGGCGCCCGTGCCGTCTGCCGCCGCATGGTCCGGTGGGGGATCGCCTCAGGGGCGCTGCTGGGGCTGCTCGTCGTGGCCTCCCGGCCCCTGTTCATCCCGCTCTTCACCGGCGACCACGCGGTCCGGGAGGCCCTGCTTCCCGCGCTGCTCGTGGTGGCCCTCACCCAACCGGTCGCGGGCGTCGTCTACGTCCTCGACGGGGTCCTGATGGGGGCCGGAGACGGGCCGTACCTGGCCTGGGCGATGCTCGCCACGCTTGCCGTCTTCGCTCCCGTCGCCCTGCTCGTCCCCTCGCTGGACGGCGGCCTGACGGCCCTCTGGTGGGCCCTGGCGTTGATGACCACGACCCGCATGGCGACCCTCTGGTTCCGCGCCCGGTCGGGCCGCTGGCTCATCACGGGCGCGGTGCGCGGATAGCACTCCGACGGGTCCCGCCGCCGAGATCGCCCACCCTGAAACCACGGGCGACCCACCCGGAAACCACAGGCGACCGCCCACGAGGCATGAGCGAGGGGCCGCACCCCCATGGGATGCGGCCCCTCGTCACGCTATGCCGAGCGGCAGCGATCACGCGGCACTCAGGCGGCGACGACCTCGACGCCGAGCTTGGCGACAACGTCGCTGTGCAGACGCACGGACACCTGGTGGGCGCCCAGGGTCTTGATCGGCGCGGAGACCTCGACGCGGCGCTTGTCCACGTCCGGACCACCGGCGGCCTTGATCGCGGAGGCGATGTCGGCCTGGGTGATGGAGCCGAACAGGCGGCCGGCCTCGCCGGCACGCGTGTTCAGGCGGACCTTGAGGCCCTCGAGCTGAGCCTTGATCTCGTTGGCCTGCTCGATCGTGGCGATCTCGCGGATCTTGCGGGCACGGCGGATCTGCTCGACGTCCTTCTCGCCACCCTTGGTCCAGCGGATCGCGAAACCGCGCGGGACCAGGTAGTTGCGAGCGTAACCGTCCTTGACGTCCACGACGTCGCCGGCGGTGCCGAGGCCGGAGACCTCGTGGGTGAGGATGATCTTCATGTTTCGGTCACCCTTCCCTTAGCGCGCGGTGGAGGTGTAGGGCAGCAGCGCCATCTCACGGCTGTTCTTCACGGCCGTGGCGACGTCACGCTGGTGCTGGGTGCAGTTACCGGTCACCCGGCGGGCACGGATCTTGCCGCGGTCGGAAATGAACTTCCGCAGCAGGTTCGTGTCCTTGTAGTCGACGTAGGAGATCTTCTCCTTGCAGAACACGCAAACCTTCTTCTTAGGCTTGCGAGCAGGCGGCTTCGCCATTGTCTCTCTCCAGTGTGATCAAGAAGTTTGTGCTGTCGCCCTTGATCCGCGTCGCGCGCTGTTTCACGTGAAACCGAGGCTTCACGCGACCCGTGTTCCACGTGAATCGCGTTTCACGTGAAACAGCGCGTACGGACCTAGAAGGGCGGCTCGTCCGAGTAGCCGCCGCCGGAGTTGCCGGAGCCACCGCCCCAGCCACCACCGCCGCCCTGCTGGCCGCCGGAGGGCGCGCTGGACGCCCACGGGTCGTCGGCCGGAGCGCCGCCGCCCTGCTGGCCGCCGCCGGGGCCGCCGCCCCAGCCGCCGCCACCCTGGCCACCGCCGCCATAGCCGCCCTGGCCGCCGCGACCGGTGGTCTTGGTGACCTTGGCCGTGGCGTTCTTGAGGCTGGGGCCGACTTCCTCGACGTCCAGCTCGAAGACCGTGCGCTTGACGCCCTCGCGGTCCTCATAGGAACGCTGCTTCAGCCGGCCCTGCACGATGACGCGCATGCCTCGCTGGAGCGACTCGGCGACGTTCTCCGCTGCCTGACGCCACACCGAGCAGGTGAGGAACAGGCTCTCGCCGTCCTTCCACTCATTGGTCTGGCGGTCGAACATGCGGGGAGTGGACGCGACACGGAACTTCGCGACCGCCGCACCGGACGGGGTGAAGCGCAGCTCGGGGTCGTCGACAAGATTGCCGACGACCGTGATGACGGTCTCGCCTGCCATGGGTGAACCTCTCGGCGGGATTGCTTCTGGCTGCTTGTTGCTACTCGGACCCGAGCAGTGAGCTAGGAGCTCAGTGGGTCTCGGGACGGAGGACCTTGGTCCGGAGGACCGACTCGTTCAGGTTCATCTGGCGGTCGAGCTCCTTGACGACCGCAGGCTCGGCCTGCAGGTCGATGACCGAGTAGATGCCCTCGGGCTTCTTCTTGATCTCGTAAGCGAGACGACGACGGCCCCAGGTGTCGACCTTCTCGACCTTGCCGTTGCCCTCACGGACGACGGAAAGGAAGTTCTCGATCAGGGGGGAGACAGCGCGCTCCTCCAGATCGGGGTCGAGGATGACCATCACCTCGTAGTGACGCATGTGGAACCCACCTCCTTTGGACTCAGCGGCCACGGTCGTTCCGTGGCAGGAGGGTCGTGATGCGTTCCGCACCGGCGTCGACCGTCGTTTCAGCCGATCGCATGGTCCCGGCATCCAGACAGACACCAGTGCAGACCGTACAGAGTACCCGGCCCGGCGCTTCCGGTTGAAATCCGCCCGTGGGTCGCCGCAATCTGTACGCATCGGGTGTGAGCGGCGTTACAGTGCGCCGCCTTGGCCTATGGAGGTGCCACATGGCACAGGCAGCACGGACCAACCACCGCCACGGCCTCTTCTCCCTGCTCGACACGGACGGCAAGCCACATCCGCTGGAGAACACGCTCGCGGTCGTGACGCTGGCCCTCGGCGCTGTCGCGTTCATCACCGCGCAGTTCGACCACCTGCACCTGCTCAGCTCCTGGACGGGGCTGGTGGGCATCGGGGTCGGACTGTGGGGGCAGATGATCTCGGCGACCACCGGCGAACGATTTCTGCTGATGATCGGCCTGGGCGCATCCGGTGTCGGCTTCTACCTCGGCCTGGCCCACGGCGGCCTGTGGGGCGGTGTGATCGGCTAGCGGTCGGACCCGCCGCCGGCGCGCCGCGGCCCGCTTCGGGGCGCGGCGCGCGAGGCTGAACGGGCGCGGCACGCGGGCCTGAACCCGAACGCCCAGACGGTGCGCTCCACGGTCACAGTAGGCTTCGGCGCGAGAGCCGGAGCCCCGACCCTGGGGACAAACCTGCCGAGGAGCGCCCCGCAATGAGCCTGACCCTGAGGACTATCAGCCGAGAGCAGCATCTGGCGTACATCCAGAGCCTGCCCGCGGCCAGCCACATGCAGGTGCCGGCCTGGGCGGACGTGAAGTCGGAGTGGCGCTCCGAGAACCTCGGCTGGTTCGACCCCACCGGACAGCTGGTCGGCGTCGGTCTGGTCCTCTACCGCCAGCTCCCGAAGATCAAGCGCTACCTGGCCTATATGCCCGAGGGCCCGGTCATCAACTGGTACGCGCCCAACCTGGAGGACTGGCTGCGGCCGATGCTGGCCCACCTCAAGCAGCAGGGCGCCTTCTCGGTGAAGATGGGCCCGCCGGTCATCATCCGCCGTTGGGACGCCGCCGCCATCAAGGCCGGCATCCAGAGCCCGGAGGTCAAGCGGCTGCGCGACGTGCAGCCGACCTTCATCGAGCCGCGGGCCTTCGAGGTCGCCGACAAGCTGCGCCGCATGGGCTGGCAGCAGGGCGAGGAGGACGGCGCGGGCTTCGGCGACGTGCAGCCCCGCTATGTCTTCCAGGTGCCCCTGCAGCAGCGTTCGCTGGAGGACGTCCACAAGGGCTTCAACCAGCTGTGGCGCCGCAACATCAAGAAGGCCGAGAAGGCCGGCGTCCAGGTCGTCCAGGGCGGCTACGAGCACCTGAGCGAGTGGCAGCGGCTGTACGAGATCACCGCCGAGCGCGACAAGTTCCGGCCGCGCCCGCTCAGCTACTTCCAGCGCATGTGGAGCGTCCTCAACTCCGAGGACCCCAACCGGATGCGGCTGTACTTCGCCCTGCACGAGGGCGAGGCCGTCGCCGCCGCCACCATGCTCATCGTCGGCGGGCACGTCTGGTACTCCTACGGCGCCTCCGCCAACCACAAGCGCGAGGTCCGTCCGTCCAACGCCATGCAGTGGCAGATGCTGCGCGACGCCTACGGCATGGGCGCCTCCGTCTACGACCTGCGCGGCATCAGCGACTCGCTGGATGAGACCGACCACCTCTTCGGCCTGATCCAGTTCAAGGTGGGCACCGGTGGCGAGGCCGCCGAGTACCTCGGCGAGTGGGACTTCCCGCTCAACAAGCTGCTCCACAAGGCGCTCGACATCTACATGTCGCGTCGCTAGACCCGTGCGCGGGGCCCGAACGGCCCCGCGCCACCCCCAGCCCTCGGATTCACCGCCGGAAACGAGAAAGGTCCGCTCCCGCCATGGCGCTCACCCTCTACGTCGACACCGCACGCTGGCGGGCGCATCAGCAGTCCGTGCTCCAGCAGTTCCCGGGCATAGTGCCCGTCTGCAAGGGCAACGGATACGGCTTCGGCCACGAGCGGCTGGCCGAGGAGGCCACCCGCATCGGCGCCGACGTCCTCGCCGTGGGCACCACCTACGAGGCCGCCCGGATGAAGGACCTCTTCAGCGGCGACCTGCTGGTGCTGACCCCGTTCCGCCGCGGTGAGGAGCCGGTGCCACTGCCGGACCGGGTGATCCGCTCGGTCTCCTCGATCGACGGTCTGCACGGCCTGGCCGGGGCGCGGGTCGTCATAGAGGTCATGAGCAGCATGAAGCGGCATGGCGTCTCCGAGCACGACCTGCCGGCGCTGCACGCGGCCATCGAGAACGTCCGGCTGGAGGGCTTCGCCATCCACCTGCCGCTGGACCGCGCCGACGGCATCGACGCGGTGGAGGAGGTCATCGCCTGGATGGACCGGCTCCGCTCGGCCGGGCTGCCGCTGCACACCATGCTGGTCAGCCATCTGAAGTCGGACGAGCTGGCCCGCCTCCAGCAGCAGTTCCCGCAGACCCGGTTCCGCGCCCGTATCGGCACCCGGCTCTGGCTGGGCGACCACGAGTCGACGCAGTACCGGGGCTCGGTGCTCGACGTCACCCGGGTCGTCAAGGGCGACCGCTTCGGCTACCGCCAGCAGAAGGTGGCCTCCGACGGCTATCTGGTGGTCGTCGCGGGCGGCACCTCGCACGGCGTCGGCCTGGAGGCCCCGAAGGCCCTGCACGGCGTGATGCCGCGGGCCAAGGGCGTGGCGCGGGCGGGTCTGGCGACGGTCAACCGCAACCTCTCGCCGTTCGTCTGGGCCGGCAAGCAGCGCTGGTTCGCCGAGCCCCCGCACATGCAGGTGTCGATCCTCTTCGTGCCGGGCGATGTGGCGGCCCCGCAGGTGGGTGACGAGCTGGTGGCCCATCTGCGGCACACCACCACGCAGTTCGACCGGATGCTCGACTGCTAGGACCGGTCGCGCCGGTCGCGGATCAGCCCTTCGGGGATATCGGCGGGGGCGGCGGGGTGCCGTCGCCCTCCGGCCGGCCCCAGTGCACCACCGGGGCGTCCTCGGGCCGTCCGTGGTGGCCGTGGTGCCCGCCGAGGTCCCGCAGGACGAACACGTCGGGCGCCCCGTCCAGGACGCCGCCCGAGGGGTCGTCCGAGCCGTCCTTGCGCACCACGTCCCGCTCCGGCAGCAGCACGTCCCGCACCACCAGCGCGCACAGGTACAGGGTGCCCAGCAGGTGGATGGCGATCGCCAGCTGGTAGCCCTCCGGCGGCAGGCCGTGGCGCTGGTCGCCGCTGGTGGTGTACGCGAGGTACATCCAGATGCCGACGAAGTACACCACCTCGCAGGCCTGCCAGATCAGGAAGTCCCGCCACTTGGGGCGGGCCAGCGCGGCGAGCGGAACCAGCCACAGCACGTACTGCGGCGAGTAGACCTTGTTGGTGAGCACGAAGGCCGCGACGATCAGGAAGGCCAGCTGCGCCAGCCGCGGCCGGCGCGGCGCGCACAGCGCCAGGGCCGCCACTCCGGCGCAGGCGAAGAGCATCAGCACCGTGGCGTAGGTGTTGACGTCCTCCAGCGGGTTCCCGGTGCGCTGCGAGATGATCAGCCAGAACGAGCCGAAGTCGACCGGCCGTTCCTGGCTGAAGGTGTAGAACTTCAGCCAGCCCTCGCGCAGGTGCAGATGGCCGCCCGCGGTGGTGAGCATGATCGGCAGGTTGATCGCCAGCCAGGCCCCCACCGCCCCGATCGCCACCCGTGCGAACGCGCGCCAGCGGCCCGCGCGCAGGCAGAGCAGCAGCAGCGGCCCGAGCAGGAACACCGGGTAGAGCTTGGCGGCGGTCGCGAGGCCGATGAGGATGCCCGCGTTGAAGGACCGGCCGCGTGACCACATGAGCATGGCGCCGGCGGCGAACGCCACCGCGAACAGGTCCCAGTTGATGGTGGCGGTGAGCGCGAAGGCGGGGGCGAGGGCGACCAGCAGGCCGTCCCAGGGGCGGCGCCGGTGGGTACGGGCCACGCAGATGGCGACCACGGCCGCACAGGCCATCAGCATCCCGGAGTTGACCATCCAGTACATCTGTTCGCGGTCCTGGATGGAGCCGTCCTGCGGGGTCAGCCAGGAGGCGACCTCCATGAAGAGCCCGGTGAGCACCGGGTACTCCAGGTAGTCCATGCCGCCGGAGACGTTGACCGGGATCCGGTCGAAGTAGGGGACCAGGTCGGTGGCGAAGCCGCGCCCGCTGTAGAGGTGTGGGATGTCGGAGTAGCAGGCGTGGGTGTACTGGCTGCTGGCGCCGTGGAACCAGGCGCCGTCGTAGCACGGCGCCTTCTGCACCATGCCGAGGGCGAACATCCCGATGGCGACGAGCGCGATCACCCGCACCGGTGTCCACCAACTGGTGCCGAACAGCGCGCGGCGTCCTGCCGGCCCGCCGATCAGCTCGCTGCCGGCCGCCGCCACCTCGTCCTCGGCGGTCGGCCGCGTCGGCTGAGAATCGTCACGCGCGCTCTTCATGCGGCCATCCTGCCGTACGGGTCTGTGGGCGGCAGCGGGAGCCGCCCCAGTCGAGCGACCCGCGCGGTGTGCGCCGTACGGGCGCACGCCGCCCACATGCGCGACCGCGCGGTCCGTGGTAGCGGGCGTGGAAAAGGCCGTGGCCGCGCGGAGCGGGTGCTCCGCGCGGCCACGGCCGTCTGGGATGTGCCGGTGGGTTCCTCCGGTGGGCTAGTAGCCCGATCCACCGCCGAAGAAGTCCTCGTCCTCGGTCGCCGGCGGACTCGACGACGGGCTGGGGCTGGTGTCGTCGGAGCCGCCGTTGCCGTTCCCGCCGCCGTTGCCGTTGCCGCCGCCCGGGCCGTCGGAGCCGCCTGAGTCGCCCTCACAGGTCGGGTCGAACAGGTCGCACGACGGGCTCGGGGACGGGCTGGTGCTGGACGGGGACTGGGACGGGATCTTGGAGGGCTTCTTGGACGGCTTCTTCTCCGGCTCCTCCGTCTTCTCCTTCTCCTTCTCCTCCTCGGTCCGGGTCGGCTCGGCGGTCGTCGCGGAGGGGCTGGCGCCCTCGCCGTAGACCGTGTCGCCGATCGGACCGGGCTTCGGGAAGTCCTTGGCCTTGGTGCCCTTCAGCGCCTCGCGCATGTAGTCCGCCCAGATCTCGGACGGGAAGGAGGCACCGTGGATGGAGGGCTGGCCGCCCACGCCGTACATGGGCAGGAACTTCTGGTTGGTGGCCCGGTCGTCCACGCGCCACATGCCGATCGCGGTCGCCAGCTGGGGGGTGTACCCGGAGAACCAGGCCGACTTGTTGTCGTCGGTGGTGCCGGTCTTGCCCGCCGCCGGGCGGCCGATCTGCGCGTTGGTGCCGGTGCCCTTCTCCACCACGGTCTTGAGCACGTCGGTGACGTTGTCGGCCACCTCGGGCGAGAACGCCTGCTTGATCTCGGCGTGGTCCTTGTGGTTGTAGACCTCGACGCCCTTGCGCTCCACGGACTCCACCGAGTACGGGTCGGCCTGCTTGCCGCTGGCGGCGAAGGTCGCGTACGCCCCGGCGAGCCGGATGGCGCTGGGCGCCGAGGTGCCGAGCGAGAAGGTCGGGGTGATGGAGGTCAGCTGGTCCTTGTGCAGACCGGCGGCGATGGCCGCGTCCCGCACCTTGTCGGTGCCGACGTCCATGCCGAGCTGGATGTAGGGCGTGTTCACCGAGTACTGCATCGCGGTGCGCAGATCGACCTTGCCCTTGCTCTCGTCACCGTCGTTGCGCTGGTGCCACTCCTTGCCGTTCTTGTCGTGCCAGACGGTGCCGTTGTAGTCGAGGAGGGCCAGCTTGTTGTCGCCGTTGTAGATGCTCTTCGGCGAGACGGGGGTGCGCATCGAGGCGGGCTGGTCCCGCGGCCCGCTCTTGTCGCGGACGCCGTCGGTCATCGCGGCGGCGAGCACGAACGGCTTGAAGGTCGAGCCCACCTGGACGCCCGTGTAGTCGGCGTTGTTGGTGTAGTGCTCCAGCGCGTCCTTGCCGCCGTAGATCGCCACGATCTTTCCGGTCTTCGGCTCCACGGAGGCGCCGCCGAACTGCACGAAGGTGTCCTTGTCGGGCCGCTGCTGCGGCTTGATGTTCTCCTTGCTCACCTTGGTGACGGCCTTCTCCAGCGCCTGCACCTTCTTACGGTCGAAGGTGGTGTGGATCTGGTAGCCGCCCCGGTCCAGCTCGGCCTTGGAGATGCCGCTGTTGGCGATGATGTAGTTGTCGGCCAGGTCGGTCAGATAGCCGATCTGGCCCGCCTTGTTGGTCGCGGGCCTGGGCTTCTGCGGCTGCGGGAAGCCCTTGGCGACCGCCTTGTCGCGCTCGGACGCCTCGAGCCTGCCCGTCTCGACCTCGCGCTGGAGCGTCCACTCCCAACGGGCCTTGGCGCGGTTGGTGTTCTTCTTCGCGGTGGCGTTGGCGCCCACGCCGCCGGCCGGGTCGTACAGGTTGGGACCGTTGAGCGTCGCTGCCAGGAAGGCGCTCTCACTCACGGTCAGCTTCTTGCAGTCCTTGCCGTAGTACGCCTGGGCGGCCGCCTGGATGCCGTAGGCGCCCCGGCCGTAGTAGGCGGTGTTCAGATAGCCCTCGAGAATGTCGGTCTTCTTCTCGGTGGCGCCGACCTTTATCGAGATGAACAGCTCGGTGACCTTGCGCTTGAGCGTCTGCTCCTGGCCCAGGTAGGTGTTCTTCACGAATTGCTGGGTGATGGTCGAACCACTCTGGGTCTGACCGCCCTTGGCCATGTTGACCACCGCGCGCGCGATGCCCATCGGGTCGACGCCGGAGTCCTCGTAGAAGCTGGCGTTCTCGGCCGCGATGACCGCGTTCTGCATGGACTCGGGGATGTCGCTCAGCGGCACGATCTGGCGGTTGAGGTCACCGCCGCCGGAGACGACCATGCGCTCGCCGTCCGCCCAGTAGTACACGTTCTTCTGGGTCTTGGAGGCGGCCTGCGCGGTCGGCACCTCCACCAGCATCAGTCCGATGCCGACGGCCGCGACCAGCAGCGCCATGAAGGTCAGACAGGTGCCCGTGACCAGCTTCCACGAGGGCAGCCAGCGGCGGAAGCCGCTCTTGCCGAACCGCGGATAGTCGATGAGGCGCTTCTTGCCGGGGCGACCGCCGCCACCGGGGCCGTGGCCCCGGCCGCCCGCGCCGCCTCCTCCGCCGCCGCGGCGCCCGCCGCCGGCGCCGCCGGGGCCCGAGCCGTGGGCGGCCGCCGGATCGGCCCCGCGTCGTCTGCCACCGCGCTGCGCGGCGCGCCGGGCCTCCGCCCGGCCGCCGTAGGGGTGTTCCTCGCTGTGCGGGCCGGCGGCCGACCCCGTGGTGCTGTGCGGTGGTGTCGCGCGGCGCCCTGGTGGCTGCTGCGCGGCACGTCGGGCCGCTGCGCGTCCGCCACCTTGCGGCTGCGGCGGCTTGCGACGGTGCTCGCTCATGGAACGACTACTCCTCGGGCAGGCGCTATCGCCTGAAAGCGGCAGGTGGCTTCCGGTCCCCCCGATGCGCGATCCGGCCGCTGGCAGCGTCCGGGCGCACTGCATCCGGGACGAGGACGTTTTCTGGTGTCACACGGTTCCCGGTGGTCTGCATGGCGACCAGAGTACGCATGGCCAAAAGGCGCTGACCCGACATCTTCACTCCAAATCAGGCAGGTTGACTCCCACGAATCGGTGATGTGATGCCGTTCACCGTGCCCCCACTTGTCGCGACAGGGGGCTCGTTCTATCGTCAGGATGTATCGAGTCGATACATCAGCACGGCATAGTCCGGCATAGGGGCACGTAAGCGACAAGGGAGGCGGGGGATGAGCAGGCGTTCCGGCATCCTTGAGTTCGCCGTCCTCGGCCTGTTGCGCGAGTCTCCCATGCACGGCTATGAGCTGCGGAAACGCCTCAACACCTCACTCGGGGTGTTCCGTGCCTTCAGCTACGGCAGCCTCTACCCCTGCCTCAAGACGCTGGTCGCCAACGGCTGGCTGATCGAGGAGCCCGGCAGCGCGCCGGAAGAGGCCCTCGCGGCCACCCTGGCCGGCCGGCGGGCGAAGATCGTCTATCGGTTGACGGCCGAGGGGAAGGAGCGGTTCGAAGAGCTGCTCTCCCACACCGGGCCGGACACCTGGGAGGACGAGCACTTCGGCGTGCGCTTCGCCTTCTTCGGCCAGACCTCGCGCGATGTGCGGATGCGGGTGCTGGAGGGTCGGCGCAGCCGGCTCGAAGAGCGCCTGGAGAAGATGCGGGCCTCCTTGGCCCGCACCCGCGAGCGCCTGGACGACTACACGCTCGAGCTGCAACGGCACGGCATGGAGTCGGTGGAGCGCGAGGTTCGGTGGCTGAACGAGCTGATCGAGAGCGAGCGGGCCGGGCGCGACCAGCGCAACGGTGCCGCCGAGCCGGAGTCCCCCGGGCCGCAGGCCCGGAGACAGGACCGGTCAGGAGACACGGGCGGCCTGCCCCGGCACCGGGGTGGTTCCCGGCCGGATCCGTCCGATGACACCGCTAAGTGAGGCTCTGCACCCCCGCAGAGCTCTGTCGAGTACACACAGGGAGCAACCGGAATGGGTTCGGTTCGCGTAGCCATCGTCGGCGTGGGCAACTGCGCCGCGTCGCTGGTCCAGGGCGTCGAGTACTACAAGGACGCCGACCCGAACAGCCGCGTGCCGGGTCTTATGCACGTGCAGTTCGGCGACTACCACGTCCGTGACGTGGAGTTCGTGGCCGCCTTCGACGTGGACGCGAAGAAGGTCGGCCTCGACCTCGCGGACGCCATCGGTGCCAGCGAGAACAACACCATCAAGATCTGCGACGTGCCGAGCACCGGCGTGACCGTCCAGCGCGGCCACACCCTCGACGGCCTCGGCAAGTACTACCGGGCCACCATCGAGGAGTCCGCCGAGGAGCCGGTCGACATCGTCAAGGTCCTCAAGGACAAGCAGGTCGACGTTCTGGTCTGCTACCTCCCGGTCGGCTCCGAGGACGCGGCGAAGTTCTACGCGCAGTGCGCCATCGACGCGAAGGTCGCCTTCGTCAACGCCCTCCCGGTCTTCATCGCCGGCACCAAGGAGTGGGCGGACAAGTTCACCGAGGCCGGTGTGCCGATCGTCGGTGACGACATCAAGTCGCAGGTCGGCGCCACCATCACGCACCGCGTGATGGCCAAGCTGTTCGAGGACCGGGGCGTCATCCTGGACCGCACGATGCAGCTGAACGTCGGCGGCAACATGGACTTCAAGAACATGCTCGAGCGTGAGCGCCTGGAGTCCAAGAAGATCTCCAAGACGCAGGCCGTCACCTCGCAGATCCCCGACCGGGAGCTCGGCGAGAAGAACGTGCACATCGGCCCGTCCGACTACGTGGCGTGGCTCGACGACCGCAAGTGGGCGTACGTCCGCCTTGAGGGCCGTGCGTTCGGCGACGTCCCGCTGAACCTGGAGTACAAGCTGGAGGTCTGGGACTCCCCGAACTCCGCGGGTGTGATCATCGACGCGGTGCGCGCCGCGAAGATCGCCAAGGACCGTGGCGTCGGCGGCCCGATCCTCTCCGCCTCCTCCTACTTCATGAAGTCCCCGCCGGTGCAGTACTTCGACGACGAGGCGCGGGAGAACGTCGAGAAGTTCATCAAGGGCGAGGTCGAGAGCTGACAAGCGCTCATGACGCGTCGGCATCCGAGCCGCTCGGCGCGTTAGGCCGGCACACCGCCGGGATCGCCCCGCGCATCGCGCCATGCGCCGGGTCCCCCCGCGCGGAAGGCCGAACCGATGATCACCGGCCCCCGGGTAATGCACCCGGGGGCCGGTGCGGTGTGTGAGGCTGAGCGCCATGCCTGTTGTGCGCGATCTGCGGGTGCTGCTCCAGCTACGCGACTTCCGCCACCTCCTGACCGTCCGTCTGCTGTCCCAGCTGGCCGACGGCGTCTACCAGGTCGCGCTCGCCGCCTATGTCGTCTTCTCCCCGGAGAAGGAGACCTCGGCGGCCGCCATCGCCTCCGCCATGGCCGTGCTGCTGCTTCCCTACTCCGTGCTCGGCCCCTTCGCCGGGGTGCTCCTGGACCGCTGGCGGCGGCGCCAGGTGCTGCTCAACGGCAATCTGCTGCGCGGCGCCCTCGCCGCCGGCACCGCGGTGCTGATCCTCGCGGACGTCCCCGACGGGCTCTTCTACGCCTCGGCGCTCACCGTCACGGCGATCAACCGCTTCGTCCTCGCCGGTCTCTCGGCCGCCCTGCCGCGCGTCGTCGACACCCATGAGCGGCTCGTGATGGCCAATGCGCTCTCGCCCACCGCCGGCACCCTCGCGGCGACCCTGGGCGGCACCCTGGCGTTCGCCGTGCGCCTCGCGGCCCCGGAGGGCTCGACCTCGGACGCGCTGGTGGTGCTGGTCGGTGCGGTGATCTACCTCGGCGCCGGGCTCGCCGCCCTCCGCATGGCGCCCGGCCTGCTGGGACCCGAGCCGGGCCAACTCCAGCCACGGCTGCGCACGGCCCTGCGAAGCACCGCCCGCGGTCTCGCGGCCGGCCTGCACCACCTGCGCGAGCGGCCCCTGGCGGCGCGCGTGCTGGCCGCGATGTCGCTGATGCGCTTCTGCTACGGCGCGCTCACCGTCATGCTGCTCATGCTCTGCCGGTACGCCTGGGGCGACAGCGAGTCCGACGGCCTGGCGCTGCTGGGGCTCGCCGTCGCGCTCTCGGGGGCGGGCTTCTTCGCCGCGGCGGTGGTCACCCCCTGGGCGGTGGCCCGCTTCGGCACCACCGGCTGGATCGGGCTCTGCGCCGCGGCGGCGGCCGTTCTCGAACCCGGTCTGGGCCTCCCCTTCGAGCCCGCCCCGATGCTCGCCGCCGCCTTCGTCCTGGGGTTCACCACACAGGGCGCGAAGATCGCCACCGACACGGTCGTCCAGGCCACCGTCGACGACGAGTTCCGCGGCCGGATCTTCTCCTTCTACGACGTCTTCTTCAACGTCGCCTTCGTCGGCGCCGCGGCGGTCGCCGCGCTGATGCTGCCGCCTGACGGACGGTCGGTGGTGCTGGTGGTGGGGGTGGCGGTGATCTATGCGGTGATTGCGGTCGCTTTCCTGGGATTTCGCCGCCGGTAAGTGTCACATCAGTGCCACAGAGCCTCTGCGAATTGCAGTTCGGCGGCGGCGCGCAGGTAACTTACGCCCGGCAATCACTTGTCTGCACGCATCAGTTCGAGGAACTCCGTGACCACTCCGCCTCAGGGCAACCCGTTCGCTCAGCAGCCCCCTGCTCCGGGCGGGCAGTTCAACGCCTACCCGGCTCCGCCGGCCCCCGCCCCGCCCCGCCGCAACTTCAAGAAGATCGCCCGGAACATCGTTCTTCCGATCGCGGGCATCGGCATCGCGGTGGGCGCGTACCTCGGCGGCGTCGGAGACGACACGCTGGAGCTGGCCGCCGGCGACTGCCTGCAGAACACCGGCTCCACCAGCAACCCTGACATCGAGAAGCTGGAGTGCACCGACGCCAAGGCCACCCACAAGGTGCTGAAGAAGGTCGACGGCACCAGCCTCTCGGATCTTGCCTGCCAGAGCACCGCGGGCACCGTCGCCGCCATCACCTGGAAGGAAGGCAGCGACTCCTTCGTGCTCTGCCTGGGCAACGCCAAGAAGTAACCCCGCTACCGCTCTCCACCGAGGGAGCCGTTCCATACGACGAGGGGCCGTTGTTTCACGTGAAACAACGGCCCCTCGTCGTATGGGTGGGAGGGGGGTTTCACGATGTTTCACGTGAAACCGCCCCGTGGCATCAGCCCTGTGCGGCCCACCACTCCTTGAGCGCCGCGATCGCCGCGTCGCGCTCCATCGGCCCGTGCTCCAGCCGCAGCTCCAGCAGGTGCTTGTACGCCTTGCCGATCTGCGGACCCGGGCCGATGCCGAGGATCTCCATGATCTCGTTGCCGTCCAGGTCGGGACGGATCGCGTCCAGCTCCTCCTGCTCCTGGAGTCGGGCGATGCGCTCCTCCAGGCTGTCGTAGGCACGGGAGAGGGCGGCGGCCTTGCGCTTGTTCCGCGTGGTGCAGTCCGAGCGGGTCAGCTTGTGCAGCCGGTCCAGCAGCGGCCCGGCGTCGCGGACGTAGCGGCGCACGGCCGAGTCGGTCCACTCCCCGGTGCCATAGCCGTGGAAGCGCAGGTGCAGCTCGACGAGCCGGGAGACGTCCTTCACCAGGTCGTTGGAGTACTTCAGCTTCGTCATGCGGAACTTGGTCTGCTTCGCCCCGACCACCTCGTGGTGGTGGAAGGAGACCCGGCCGTCCTTCTCGAACCGGCGGGTCTTCGGCTTGCCGATGTCGTGCAGCAGCGCGGCCAGCCGCAGCACCAGGTCCGGGCCGTTCTCCTCCAGGGCGATCGCCTGGTCCAGCACGGTCAGCGTGTGCTCGTAGACGTCCTTGTGCCGGTGGTGCTCATCGCGCTCCAGCCGCAGCGCCGGCAGCTCGGGCAGCACCCGGTCGGCCAGACCGGTCTCCACCAGCAGCGTGAGCCCCTTCCGGGGGTACGCCGCCACGATCAGCTTGTTGAGCTCATCCCGCACGCGCTCCGCGGAGACGATCTCGATCCGGTCGGCCATCGCCTTCATCGCGTCGACGACCTCGGGAGCCACCTCGAAGTCGAGCTGCGCGGCGAAGCGCGCGGCGCGCATCATGCGCAGCGGGTCGTCGGAGAAGGACTCCTCCGGGGTCCCCGGGGTACGCAGCACCCGCGCGGCCAGGTCCTCCAGGCCGTTGTGCGGGTCGATGAACTCCTTCTGCGGCAGGGCGACCGCCATGGCGTTGACCGTGAAGTCCCGGCGGACCAGATCCTCCTCGATGGAATCGCCGTAGGACACCTCCGGCTTGCGCGAGGTGCGGTCATATGCTTCGGAGCGATAAGTCGTGATCTCGATCTGATAGTCCTGAACGGCCGCGTTGGCGATCGGGGACTTCTTACGGCAGCCGACCGTGCCGAAGGCGATGCCGACCTCCCACACCGCGTCGGCCCACGGCCGGACGATCTTCAGCACATCCTCCGGACGGGCGTCCGTGGTGAAGTCGAGATCGTTGCCGAGCCGCCCGAGCAGCGCGTCGCGGACCGAGCCACCGACCAGGGCGAGGTGGAACCCGGCCTCCTGGAATCGGCTGGCAAGATCGTCGGCGACGGGGGACACCCGCAGAAGTTCACTCACGGCCCGGCGCTGCGCCTGGCTCAGTTCGGTCGTCGGCTGCTGGGTGGGGCTGTCATTGTTGGCATTCGGCACAACAGAACAGGGTACGTGGCCGCACGGAGGGAAGCGTCCTCGTTTATGCCCGGGTTTGTGAACGCGTCAATCGTGGCGTGATCTTGTAGAACCCTCCGCGGCACTTCGCTCCAGCAGGCATCGTTACCATGCGTGGACGCACAATCCGACGACCACTGACGACGACGAGGGACGGGCGAGCGCGTGGCCGAGGCGGCAGAGTTCCAGGGGACCCCTTCTGCTCCCGCCCGCCGGTGGTTCCGGCGCACCGCGGCACTGCTCGCCGGTGTGCCGCTCCTCGCGGGGGTGCTTCAGCTCCCCGCGGCACCGGCGGCCCGGGCGACGGGCCCCCAGCCGGCCGCCGCCCCCAGCGGCTCCCGCACGGTCGACGTCGACATCACCGGCCTCACCCCCACCACGCCGTCGGAGAACGACACCCTCAAGATCACCGGAACGGTGACCAACAACGGCCGCTCCACGGTCCGCGGCGCCTCCGTCGCCCTGCGGGTCGGCCCGCCCATGAACAGCCGCACCGCGATCGAGGACGCGGCCGAGCGCAAGGGGTACGACTCCAGCCGCGACGGTCTGGAGATCGGCGGCAAGTACGCCAGGAAGGTCGCCAAGCTGCCGGCCGGAGTCAGCCGCGACTTCACGCTCTCCGTGCCGGTCAAGGAGCTCAGGCTGAACCAGCCCGGCGCCTACCTCATCGGGGTCGCGCTCAGCGGCGAGTCCGGCAGCGAGCCCTGGCCGCACGTGCTCGGCATCGAGCGGACCTTCCTGCCCTGGCAGCCGTCCGGCGCCCCCAAGAAGACCCGCCTCACCTATCTGTGGCCGCTGATCTCCACCAGCCACCTGATGGCCCGCACCGAGGCCGACGAGCAGCAGACTCCGATCTTCCGTGACGACACCCTGCGGGCCGACCTCGCCCCCGGCGGGCGGCTGCAGCAGATGGTCGCGCTCGGCAAGGACCTCCCGGTCACCTGGGTCATCGACCCCGACCTCCTGGCCTCGGCCCATGCGATGACCGAGGACTACCTGATCGAGAAGGAGGACGGCTCCACCGAGGACGGGGAGGGCCAGGCCGACGCCAGGCAGTGGCTCGGCGAGCTCCAGAAGGCGGTACAGGGGCATCAGGTGGTCGCCCTGCCCTTCGCCGACCCCGACCTCGCCTCGCTCGCTCACCGGGGCACCAAGGTCTCCGGGACGCTCAGTCACCTCCAGTCGGCCACCAAGCTCTCCGCGACCACCGTGGAGTCCATCCTCGGGGTGAAGCCGCGCACGGACTTCGCCTGGCCGGTGGACGGCGCGATCGACCGCTCGATCGTCGGCGTGGCCACCTCGGCCGGCGCCCACAACATCATCGCCCGCGGCGACAGCCTGCGCGAGACCGGTGACCTGCTGTACACGCCCACCGCCGCCCGGCAGATCGGCGGCGGCAACACGGCGATCGTCGCGGACGCCCGACTGTCCACCGTGTTCTCCGGGGACATGACCCGCGCCGAGAACGCCACCCCGGCCGTGCAGCGCTTCCTCGCCCAGAGCCAGATGCTCACCATGCAGGCGCCCGACAAGCAGCGCAGCATCGTCGTCGCGCCACAGCGCATGCCGACCACCAGCCAGGCCCAGGCCATGGCCGCCGCCCTCCGCGGGCTCCAGGGCGGGCGCTGGACCCAGCCCTCCACCCTCGGGGACGCCGCCAGGGCCAAGCCCGACCCCGGGGCCACCCGCAAGGTGCCGGGCGACCGCGCGTACCGCACCGCGCTGCGCCGCCACGAGCTGCCGACCGGCGCCTTCGAGGAGATCCAGAAGACCCAGGTGGCGCTGAACCGCTTCAAGGTCATCCTCACGGCCAAGGAGCGGGTGGTCACCCCCTTCGGCACCGCGATCATGCGGGAGATGTCCACGTCCTGGCGTGCCGACGCCACGGGCGCCACCGACTACCGCCGCTCCATCAACGCGTACCTCAAGGAGCTCAGCGGCAAGGTCAGGCTGATTCCCAAGACCAAGGTCACGCTGTCGGGGCGGAGCGCGACGATCCCGGTGACCGTGCAGAACGGGCTGGCCCAGGACGTGAAGGGGCTGACGCTGAGCCTCAAGTCCAGCCAACCCATCCGCCTCCAGGTGAGCGACGCCCAGACGATCGACATCGAGCGCGGCCACAGCCAGTCGCTGAAGTTCGGCACCACGGCCAAGGCCAACGGCCGGGTCTTCGTCACGGCCCAGCTGATCACCGCGGACGGTCAGCCCTACGGCGAGGAGATGCCCTTCGAGGTGAACGTCACGGAGGCCACCTCGACCGTCATCCTGGTCATCGCGGGCGGCGTCCTGCTGCTGGTCCTGGCGGGGATCCGGATCTACGTCCAGCGCAAGCGCGCCGGCCATGACGGCGACAGTGACGAGAACAACAAAACCGACATGACCGACGGGGCCAAAGCCGCGGACGAGGACGAAAGGGCTGACGAGAGCGGTGGTCCGAACGCCGTCGTCCCCGAGCAGCCGAGTGACCCGACCCCGGACACCGGTTCGCAAAACGCTGAGCCATCCGGCTCAGGTGAGAAAGTGGACCATTGAGCAATGGCGGGGCCGGTCGGCCGCAGACGATGAGGTGGGGTAGCGATGAACGCGCCGTACGACGGTGATCGCGGCCATGGCCGGGGTGAGGACCCGGCAGGCCGGGTGCCGCACGCGCCCCACGCTCCGTATGCCCCGGAGCCGCACCAGCAGGACCCGTATCTGGGCGACCCCCGCCAGATCTCGTACAGCCGGCTGCCGTACCTCCAGGACCCGTACGCGCACGACCCGTACGGCGGAGGCAGCTACGACACCGGCACCTTCGAGGCCTACCCGTACCCGACGCAGGATCCCTATGCGCACGATCCGCTGACGGACGCCCGCTACGACCGCGCCGCGCACCCGCCGCCGCCCGCCGGTCCCCCGGCGCAGGGGCAGCTGTACGGCCAGCCGACCCCCGGCCAGCACGCCCCGGACCCGCACGTGTGGGCGCCCACGCCCGCGCCCCAGCCCGAGGGGCCCTCCCAGCACCTCCCCTACGGCGACGACCCGGCACACACCCAGTACGTGGGCGTGGACGACCTGGTCACCCATGCCGCCGACGACCGGCCGCAGCCGGACGCCTTCGCGCACCTCTACCGCGACCAGCAGCCGTACGGGCAGCAGGCCACCATGGAGCCCGCCCACACCATGGAGTCCGCGCAGCAGCAGACCCAGCCCTACCCCCAGGTGCAGCAGCACCAGCAGCACCAGCAGGCGTACCCGCCGGTGCCGCCGCCGATGGGCGGGCCCATGCCGCCGCCCGCGGCGGAGCCCGAGCCCCTGGAGGAGATGGAGGCGCCCGCACCGGCCACCGCCCGCAAGCGCGGCAAGGCCGCGAGCGTCCTCCAGTCCAGCGCGCTGATGGCCGCCGGCACCCTGGTCTCCCGACTGACCGGCTTCATCCGCCAGATCGTGATCGTCGCGGCGCTCGGCGGCCTGATGCTCGGCGACGCCTACGGCGTCGCGTACCAGCTTCCGGCGATGGTCTACTTCCTCACCGTCGGTGGCGGCCTGAACTCCGTCTTCGTGCCCCAGCTCGTCCGCGCCATGAAGGAGGACGACGACGGGGGCGTCGCCTTCGCCAACCGGCTGCTCACCCTGGCCATGGTGGTCCTCGGCGCCCTGGTGGTGGTGTCGATGTTCGCGGCACCCTGGCTGATCCAGCTGCTCTCCCCCGAGATCGCGAGCAAACCCGCAGGCAACGAGGTCGCCGTCACCTTCGCCCGCTACTGCCTGCCCACCCTCTTCTTCATGGGTGTGCACGTGGTGGTGGGGCAGATCCTCAACGCGCGCGGCCGCTTCGGCGCCATGATGTGGACCCCGGTCCTCAACAACGTCGTCGTGATCGCCTCCTTCTCCCTGTTCATCTGGGTGTTCGGCACTCACGCCGAGTCCAATATGACGGAAACGACGATCACCGCCGAGGGCATCCGGCTGCTCGGCATGGGCACCCTGCTCGGCCTCACCGTCCAGGCGCTGGCGATGTTCCCCTACCTCCGGGCGACCGGCTTCCGCTACCGGCCGCGATTCGACTGGCGCGGCAAGGGCCTGGGCAAGTCCGCCAGGCTCGCCAAGTGGACCGTGCTGTTCGTCCTGGCCAACCAGGTCGGCCTGGTCGTGGTCACCCGGCTGTCCACCGCGGCCGGCGCCGAAGCCAGTCAGGAGGGCGTCAAGGGCGCCGGCTTCGTCGGCTACACCAGCGCCCAGCTGATCTGGGGCATGCCGCAGGCGATCATCACCGTCTCCGTGATGGCCGCGCTGCTGCCCAGGCTCTCCCGGGCCGCCCACGACGGGGACGCGGGCGCCGTACGCGACGACATCTCGCAGGGCCTGCGCACCTCCGCGGTGGCCATCGTCCCGGTCGCCTTCGCCTTCCTCGCGCTGGGCGTCCCCATCAGCACCCTGCTCTTCGGCGCCTCGGGCACCAACCAGGCCGTGACCATGGGCTACATCCTCATGGCGTTCAGCCTCGGCCTGATCCCGTTCTCCGTGCAGTACGTCGTCCTGCGCGGCTTCTACGCCTACGAGGACACCCGCACGCCCTTCTACAACACGGTGATCGTCGCCGCCGTGAACGCCGCCGCCTCCGCCCTCTGCTACGTGCTGCTCCCCGCACAGTGGGCCGTGGCCGGCATGGCCGCCTCTTACGGCCTCGCCTACGCGATCGGCGTAGGCGTCGCCTGGAAGCGCCTGCGCACGCGGCTGGGCGGCGATCTGGACGGCCGCCACGTGGTCCGTACGTACACCCGTCTGGCGGGTGCCAGCATCCCCGCCGCGCTGCTGGGCGGCGCCGCCGCATACGCCGTCATGAACGTGCTGGGCAAGGGCATCGCGGGCTCCGTCGCGGCCTTGACCGCGGGCGGCATCACCCTGATCGTCATCTTCTATCTGGCTGCGAAGCGGATGCGCATCGCCGAGCTGAACGCCATGGTTGGTATGGTCCGCGGACGTCTCGGCCGTTGACCTGAGCACAACCTTCGTGCGCCACCGTGTGTCGTGCATAGCGGCGGACTGTGGGCACAATTGGTCTTGGCTTTCGGCTGTGGACCAAAGCGCAACGGATGGGGAGGCAGGAACGACGGTGGCGGAACGGAGCACGGCTGCCGTCGACGTGGCTGACAGCGGCGGCGAGGAGCCGCTGACCGCTGAGGCGGACGAGGCCATGACCGACGGGGCGGGGACCGACAAGAAGGCCGGCGCGGGCGCCGGGCAATCCGGCGACGCGGCGGCCAACTCGGTCGCGGGCAAAGGCTCCGCGGCCAAGGCGAGCCCACCTGAACTGCACAGCGGCCACAAACTCGCCAGACGGTATCGCCTCGAAGAGTGCGTCACACGTCTGGACGGATTCAGCAGTTGGCGGGCCGTCGACGAGAAGTTGCGCCGGGCCGTGGGCATTCACGTGCTGCCCGCCGACCACTCCCGAGCCCGCCCCGTGCTCGCCGCCGCGCGCTCCGCGGCGCTGCTGGGCGACCCGCGCTTCGTCCAGGTCCTCGACGCCGTCGAGGAGAACGACCTCGTCTACGTCGTCCACGAGTGGCTTCCTGACGCGACGGAGCTGACCGCGGTCCTCGCCGGCGGTCCGCTGGAGCCGCACGACGCCTACCAACTCGTCAGCCAGGTCTCCCAGGCCATGGCCGCCGCCCACCGCGAGGGCCTGGCCCACCTCCGACTCACCCCCGGCTCCGTGCTGCGCACCTCCTCGGGGCAGTACCGCATTCGCGGCCTAGCCGTCATGGCCGCGCTCCGCGGGATCTCCTCCGACCACCCGCAGCGCACCGACACCGAGTCGATCGGCGCGCTGCTGTACGCCGCACTGACTCAGCGTTGGCCCTACGAGGACGACGCGTACGGCCTCGCGGGCCTCCCCAAGGGCATCGGGCTGATCGCGCCGGACCAGGTCCGCGCGGGGGTCCACCGCGGGCTCTCCGACCTCGCCATGCGCGCCCTGGTCAACGACGGCGCCACGGCGTCCCGCCAGGAGCCGCCCTGCACCACGCCTGAGGAGCTGGCCAAGGCGGTGGCCGCGATGCCCCGCATCCGGCCCCCGGAGCCCGTTTTCACGCCTCCTGAGGCGTACCAGCACCAGGCTTACCAGCACCAGGGCTACCAGCGCGGCGGATACGGTCAGCCGCCGTCCCACGGCGCCCATCCCCGTGCCGGCCGCCCCATGCCGATGCCTCCGCCGCCCCCGCCGCCGCTGCAGACCCGCACCGGCAAGGCCCTGAAGTGGACCGTCTCCGCCCTGCTGATCGCGGCCCTCGGGCTGGGCAGCTGGCAGCTGGCGGACGCCCTCCTGAAGAAGGAGGAGCAGTCGGGGGGCCAGGACCACGGCGAGGAGAAGAAGGACGACGACAAGCCGAAGCCTGTCGCCAAGAAGCTGGACATCAAGGACGCGGCGGAGTTCTCTCCGGGCTCCAACCTCCAGAGCCCCGAAGCCGCGGACAGCACCTACGACGGCAACGCCTCCACGGTCTGGCGCACCAAGAGCTTCATCGAAGGCCCTGAATTCAACCCGCACGTCAAGAAGGGCGTGGGGATCGTCTACGACCTCGGGTCGCCGCAGAAGGTCACCGGGGCCTCCCTCGATCTGCAGTACAGCGCGAATCCGGGGGGTCACACCACGGTCGCCCTGTATGCCACGGACTCCCTGGAGCCCTGGGCAGACGCCCGCAACCCGGTCAGCAGCTTCAAGAAGCTCGCGACGACCACGGAGCCTGGCACGACCGCAAAGCTCTCCGTCCCCGAGAACAAGGTCGTCAAGACCCGCTACGTCCTCGTCTGGATCACGGCACTTCCGGAGTCACCCCCCGAGCCGAACTACGTGAACCGCTACAAGCAGGCCATCAGAGAGATCACGTTCACCGGCTAGCCAGAGGCCACATGGGGAGGGGGGTTGGACGTTGGATGACGCCGTGTACGGCGGGGTGAGCGACGCCGACCTCCTCTCTGCCCACGTGCGGGGCGATCGCGAGGCATTCGGGGAGATCGTCCGGCGGCACCGGGACAGGCTGTGGGCGGTGGCCCTGCGCACGCTGGGGGACCGCGAGGAGGCCGCTGACGCGGTCCAGGACGCCCTGGTGTCCGCCTACCGGGCCGCTCACACCTTCCGGGGCCAGTCGGCCGTCACCACCTGGCTGCATCGCATCACGGTCAACGCCTGCCTCGACCGTGCCCGCAAGTCGGCCACGCGGCGCACCTCACCGGTCGCCGACACCGAGCGGCTGGAGCAGCTTCTCGAACCCCATGAGTCCGCCGCCGCGCCCGCCGAGCGCAGCGATCTGCACCGGCAGGTACTGCGCGCCCTGGAACGGCTGCCCGCCGAGCAGCGCGCCGCCCTGGTGCTGGTCGATATGCAGGGATACCCGGTAGCCGAGGCGGCGCAGATCCTGGATATCCCCATGGGCACGGTCAAAAGTCGCTGTGCCCGGGGGCGTGCTCGGCTGCTGCCGCTGATCTCGCATCTCCACCCGAGTGCGAGGGATAGCGAACCATCGGACCGGGCAAGGAACCGGACGCAGGGGACATCCGTCCCACCGGCGGCAGGACCGAACGACGCAGATGCCGTGAAGGGCGGAGGTGGGCGAGCGTGACATCCACGACCGACACGGATGAGCACCCGGAGGTCGCGGAGATCTCCGCCATGAACGACGGTCTGCTGTCGCCGACCCGCACCGCCGATCTTCGAAGGCACCTCGAGGGCTGCGAGCTGTGTGCGGACGTCCGTACCTCGCTCGACGAGATCCGTTCCCTGCTGGGCACCCTCCCCGGCCCCGTGCGGATGCCCGCCGACATCGCGGGCCGTATCGACGCGGCCCTCGCCGCCGAGGCGCTCCTCGACGCGACCGCCCCGGAGACCCACGTCGACGTTTCACGTGAAACGCCCACCTCCACGGCCGACCATGGCTCCGTCCTCGTTTCACGTGAAACCTCATGCGAAACCTCTCGGGAAACCTCACGCGAAACCTCACGTGAGCCCGAGCACACCACCGAACCGGCACCGAAGGTCGTCGAGAGCGTTGCGCCCACGGCCACCACGACCACTGCGGCCACCGCGTCCGACCGGCCGGCAGGGCGGCCGCGGGCCGCCAGCGGGCCCGGCCGACAGACCTCCCGCCCCGGCGTCCCCCGGCGTGGCCGGCGCTGGCCGAGGGTGCTGCTCGGCGCCGCGTGCGCGGCCGCCGTGCTGGGCGTGGGCAGCCTCTTCCTCCCCTCGGGCTCCGACGACGGTCATCACAAGGCGACGTCCGAAGGCGACACCCGGGCCGAGGCGAGCGGCTCCCCCGCGCTCTCGTCGAGCGAGCTGGAGTCCCAGGTCCGGCAGCTGCTGGCCGGCCAGCAGGGCGGGAGCCAGGCCGACGGCACACGGGGCCTCACCACCAAGGAGTCGTCCAACGCGCCGCTCCAGGGTGGGGACCTCCCGGTGCCGTCCTGTATCCAGGCGGGCACCGGCCGCGCCGAGACGCCCCTTGCGGCCCAGCAGAGGACCTATGACGGCTCCGCCGCCTATCTGGTCGTCCTGCCGCACCCGGCCGACAGCGCGCGCGTCGACGTCTTCGTGATCGACGCCTCCTGTGTCGGCGACTCGCCGGCGTCCGCCGGGAGGGTTCTGGTCACCGAGACCTTCAAGCGGGGATGAGCTCGGGCGAGCGTTGGCGTCTTCGGGAATGTTGGGCCCGTAGGATCCGTTGGGTGGGATGAGTCTCCCCGACCGTCACCGTCCGCACAGACAAGGAAGACATCAGTGAGCGACGTCCGCAACGTGATCATCATCGGTTCCGGGCCCGCGGGGTACGCGGCCGCGCTCTACACCGCCCGTGCCGCGCTGAAGCCCCTGGTCTTCGAGGGTTCCGTCACGGCGGGCGGTGCTCTGATGAACACCACCGAAGTCGAGAACTACCCCGGCTTCCGGGACGGCATCATGGGCCCGGACCTGATGGACAACATGCGCGCCCAGGCCGAGCGCTTCGGCGCCGAGCTGGTGCCGGACGACGTGACCGCGGTCGACCTCAGCGAGGAGATCAAGACCGTCACGGACTCCGAGGGCACCGTCCACCGCGCCAAGGCCGTCATCGTGGCCACCGGCTCCCAGCACCGCAAGCTGGGGCTGCCGCGTGAGGACGAGCTCTCCGGTCGCGGCGTCTCCTGGTGCGCCACCTGTGACGGGTTCTTCTTCAAGGACCAGGACATCGCCGTGGTCGGTGGCGGCGACACCGCCATGGAGGAGGCGACCTTCCTCTCCCGCTTCGCCAAGTCGGTCACCGTGATCCACCGCCGGGGCACCCTGCGCGCCAGCAAGGCCATGCAGGAGCGGGCCTTCGCGGACCCGAAGATCTCGTTCGCCTGGGACAGCGAGGTGGCCGAGGTCCACGGCGACGGCAAGCTCTCCGGCGTGACCCTGCGCAACACCACGACGGGGGAGACCTCGGAGCTGGCGGTGACCGGTCTCTTCATCGCGATCGGCCACGACCCGCGCACCGAGCTGTTCAAGGGCGTTCTGGAGCTCGACGACGACGGCTACCTGAAGGTCGACTCCCCGTCCACCCGGACCAGCGTGCCCGGTGTCTTCGGCGCGGGCGACGTCGTGGACCACACCTACCGCCAGGCGATCACCGCCGCCGGCACCGGCTGCTCCGCCGCTCTCGACGCCGAGCGCTACCTCGCCGTGCTGGCCGACGCCCAGAGCGCCGTCTGACCACCCCGCTTCCCCCAGCACCCACTGATTAAGGAGATTGCCATGGCCGGTGCCACGGTGACCGTGACCGACGCCGACTTCGAGGAGCTCGTCCTCAAGAGCGACAAGCCGGTGCTCGTCGACTTCTGGGCGGCCTGGTGCGGTCCGTGCAAGCAGATCGCCCCGTCGCTGGAGGCCATCGCGTCCGAGCACGACGAGATCGTCATCGCCAAGCTCAACATCGACGAGAACCCGGCCACGGCCGCGAAGTACGGCGTGATGTCCATCCCGACGCTCAACGTCTACCAGGGCGGCGAGGTCGTCAAGACCATCGTCGGTGCCAAGCCGAAGGCCGCCATCGAGCGCGACCTGAGCGACTTCCTGGCCTGAGCCGAGCAGACATGACGAAGGGGCCGCCCGATGGGCGGCCCCTTCGTCATGTCTCCGTGCAACGGTTTCACGTGAAACCGAGCAGCGGGGAAGACCTCTCACAGCGGTCGAAGCGCCGGTTCCTTCTGCACCGCGCCCAGCAGCCGGTCCAAGGCCAGCTCGACGTCTTCCTTCCACGAGATCGTCGTGCGCAGCTCCAGCCGCAGCCGCGGATAGCGCGGGTGGGGGCGCACGGTCTTGAAGCCGACGGCCAACAGGTGGTCGGCCGGCAGCACACAGGCCGGCTCCTTCCAGCGGGCGTCGCCGAACGCCTCGATGGCCTTGAAGCCCCGCCGGATCAGATCCTTGGCGACCGTCTGCACCATGACCCGGCCGAGTCCCTGGCCCTGGTACCCCGGCATCAGCCAGGCGGTCATCAGCTGCACCGCGTCCGCGGACACCGGGCTGGTGGGAAACGCCGTGGAGCGCGGCACATACGCCGGGGGCGCATAGAGCACAAAGCCCACGGGAACCTCGTCGACATAGACCACACGGCCGCAGGAGCCCCACTCCAGCAGCACCGCCGAGATCCAGGCTTCCTTCTCCAACTCCGGTCGACCGGCTCTGACAGCGGCCTCACCGCTGACGGGGTCGAGCTCCCAGAAGACACACGCCCGACAGCGCTTGGGGATATCCGGAAGGTTGTCCAGCGTGAGCGGTACGAGCCGACGCCCCATGCAGCACCAGTTCCTCACTCCATCGCCGGCCGCGCCGAGAGCGGCCGACTGGTCAATGGATGCGCCCTACCTGATCGCATCGTATCCGCGCGCACATCGCGCTGATACCGCCAAAGGGGAAAGAGAACGGGTCGTGTTCCGATCATGTGGAACCCGACCCGTCCTGTGCGAGCTCTGCCCTACTCGGACGCGCCCGCCACTTCCTCGGAGAGCCTCTGTTCCAGAACCCTGCCCTCACCCGGCGCCATCGCGCCCAGGATGCGCTCAAGATCCTCCATCGAGGCGAACTCGACGACGATCTTCCCCTTCTTCTGACCGAGGTCTACCTTCACCCGGGTCTCGAAGCGGTCGGAGAGCCGAGTGGCGAGGTCGCTGAGGGCGGGCGAGACACGCGCCCCGGCGCGGGGCCCCTTGGCCTTCCGGTTGCTCTCCGGCCGCGTCCCCATCAGGGTCACGATCTCTTCCACCGCACGCACCGAGAGTCCCTCCGCGACGATGCGGTGTGCGAGCCGATCCTGCTCTTCGGCGTCATCGACCGACAGCAGCGCGCGGGCGTGGCCCGCGGAGAGCACCCCGGCCGCCACTCGGCGCTGCACCGCCGGGGAGAGCTTCAGCAGACGCAGCGTGTTGGAGACCTGGGGCCGCGAGCGTCCGATGCGGTCGGCCAGCTCGTCGTGGGTGCAGTTGAAGTCCTTGAGCAGCTGGTCGTACGCGGCCGCCTCTTCCAGCGGGTTGAGCTGCGCGCGGTGCAGATTCTCCAGCAGCGCGTCGAGGAGCAGCTTCTCGTCGTCGGTGTCCCGGACGATCGCCGGAATCTTCTCCAGCCCCGCCTCGCGGCAGGCACGCCAGCGGCGCTCGCCCATGATGAGCTCGTACCACTCGGGCCCCAGCTGCCGTACGACGACCGGCTGGAGGAGACCGACCTCCTGGATGGAGGTGACCAGCTCGGCGAGGGCGTCCTCGTCGAAGACCGCACGCGGCTGCCGCGGGTTCGGCTTGATGGAGTCCAGGGGCAGCTCCGCGAAGTGCGCTCCGGCCACCTCTTCGGTGACCGTCGGCGCGGGAGCCGCCTCGGTCGTGGACGCGGGCTCCGTTTCACGTGAAACGGGCGTCGAGGGCAGCGCGGTGACCTTGGCAGCGGCCACACCCCGCTCCGGGGTCAGCACCGGCACCGCGGCGGGCGAGGTGGCTCCGGCCGAGACCGCAGGGCCGGCGCTGTCCGCCGCCTTCGGCGCGGGAGGAATCAACGCACCGAGCCCACGGCCCAGCCCTCTGCGTCGCTCGCTCACTGAATCCCCTCCTGCACACTGTGCTGGTTGTTCTGGGCCAGCACATGGGCGTGCCGGCCGTCGTAGTGCACTCCGACCCCCCGGAGCGCGAGTTCACGGGCGGCCTCCATATAGGACAGCGCGCCGCTGGATCCCGGGTCATAGGTGAGGACCGTCTGCCCGTAGCTGGGCGCCTCCGAGATACGGACCGACCGCGGAATGCTCGTCCGCAGCACCTCGCTGCCGAAGTGGCTGCGCACCTCCTCCGCCACCTGCGAGGCCAGTCGGGTGCGGCCGTCGTACATCGTGAGCAGGATCGTGGAGACATGGAGCTTGGGGTTGAGATGCCCCCGCACCAGATCGACGTTCCGCAGCAGCTGCCCCAGGCCCTCCAGCGCGTAGTACTCGCACTGGATGGGGATCAGCACCTCGGCGCCCGCGACGAGGGCGTTCACGGTCAGCAGGCCCAGCGAGGGCGGGCAGTCGATCAGGATGTAGTCCAGCGGCTGCTCATACGCCTGGATGGCTCGCTGGAGCCTGCTCTCCCGGGCCACCAGCGAGACCAGCTCGATCTCGGCTCCGGCCAGGTCGATGGTGGCGGGGGCACAGAACAGCCCTTCCACATCGGGGACCGGCTGCACCACGTCGGAGAGGGGCTTGCTGTCGACCAGGACGTCGTAGATCGAGGGCACCTCGGCGTGGTGGTCGATGCCCAGGGCCGTGGACGCGTTGCCCTGGGGGTCGAGGTCGATCACCAGCACGCGCCCGCCGTGGAGCGCCAGGGAGGCGGCGAGGTTGACCGTGGTGGTCGTCTTGCCGACCCCGCCCTTCTGGTTGGCGACCACGATCACGCGGGTCTGCTCGGGCCGGGGTAGACCGTTGCCCGTGCGGCCGATCGACTCGACTGCCAGCTGTGCGGCGCGACCGATGGGGGCGCTGTCCATCGGGGGCGGTGTTTCACGTGAAACACCCTCTCCCGCCGATTCGGTACGGGGGCCGGGGACCGGGTCGGTCATCGGCCCCGCGATGTTGGCGTCGGACCGCAAGGATTCACTCTCCTCGACATCAGGCTCGCGATGAACAGAGCCTGCCATGTTTTGGGGTTCGTGAACCAGCGAGGCCCGTTCTTCTGTGGAGGAATCCACCGTTGTGGACAACTCCGTGCCCCTCATGACGGGCTTGCGGCCACGCGGCGCGGCAGCCGCGCGACCACGGCTGATGATTCCATGCAGCAGAGAGCGACGTTTCACGTGAAACACGATGCACGCGCACTACCGCCCGGCCGCCACGACACTCCGGAATGGGTAGTTTTGACAGCTTGTATGGAGCATTGTGCCTAAAATCGAAGGCCCGTCATGGGCCCAGCCGAGACGCTGGACCCGACAACGGGCCTTCGTTCCACGGAAGCCGACTCAGCGACGCCGGCGGGTGCCCTTCCGGGCCGCCTTCGCCCGCTTCGCGGCGAACCGCACACCTCCCGGGCTCTCACCGACCTCGACGCGCACCACGGTGGAGGGCGGGTCCACGATCCCCTCACCGACGTGCAGCACCTCGGTGTCCACCACGCCGAGCTTGCTCAGCGCCGCCCGGGCGTGCTTCAGCTCCTCCTCGGCCGTGTCGCCCTTGAGCGCGAGCATCTCCCCGTAGGGGCGCAGCAGCGGGACGCCCCAGCCGGCGAGCCGGTCCAGCGGGGCCACCGCCCGCGCCGTGACCACATGCACCGGAGGCAGCTTCCCCAGGACCTCCTCGGCCCGCCCGCGCACCACCGTCACATGGTCGAGCCCCAGCAGCTCCACGATCTCCTGGAGGAAGTTGGTGCGGCGCAGCAGCGGCTCGAGCAGGGTGATCCGCAGGTCCGGGCGGGTCAGGGCCAGCGGGATGCCGGGCAGACCGGCGCCGGAGCCCACATCGCACACCGAGACGCCCTCCGGGACCACCTCGGAGAGCACCGCGCAGTTCAGCAGATGGCGCTCCCAGAGCCGAGGCACCTCACGCGGGCCGATCAGGCCGCGGGTGACGCCGACGTCGGCCAGGAGCTCCGCATAGCGCACAGCCTCCGGAAAGCAGTCGCCGAATACGTCCCGAGCCACCTCCGGCGCCGGGGGGAGCTCCGCTGCTTCCGTCACGGGGACCGTCCTTCCGTACAAGCACTCTGGGAACGCTGATGTCAGGCTGACAAGATTCGGCCCCGTCTGCGAGCAGACGGGGCCGAGTACGGCATGAAGCCGGAAACCGAGCCGGTCAGGCCGGGAGGACGACCACTCGGCGCTCGGGCTCTTCGCCCTCGGACTCGCTGCGCAGCCCCGCGGCCGCGACGGCGTCGTGGACGACCTTCCGCTCGAAGGGCGTCATCGGCTTGAGCTTCACCGGCTCACCGCTGCCCTTGGCCTCCTCGGCGGCCTTGGCGCCCAGGGCGGTGAGCTCCTCGCGCTTGCGGGCGCGGAAGCCGGCGATGTCCAGCATCAGCCGGCTGCGGTCACCGGTCTCCCGGTGCACGGCGAGCCGGGTGAGCTCCTGGAGGGCCTCCAGGACCTCGCCATCGCGACCCACCAGCTTCTGCAGGTCACGGCTGGTCGAGTCGCTGATGATCGACACCGCGGCGCGATCGGCCTCGACATCCATGTCGATGTCGCCGTCGAGGTCCGCGATGTCCAGCAGCCCCTCAAGGTAGTCGGCCGCGATCTCCCCCTCCTGCTCCAGGCGGGTCAGGGTGTCGACACCCTCGGCAGCGGGCGTGGTGCCTTCCGTCACGGATGGGCTCCTTCTTACTTCTTGGACGGGTGCTTGGGCCGCTGCTGGCCGCCCTTGCGCTGTCCGGACTTGGCGTTACGGGAGGAGCCAGAAGCCGTGCCGCCGGCCGGCTTGCCGCCCTGCGCCCCGCCCTTCTTCTCCTTGGAGATCTTCTGCCCCGAGGGCGTCGAAGCCAGGGAGCGCCGCTCTCCGGACTCGGCCTGGTCGGCCCCCGCGGAACGCTGGGCGGTCCCGGACTGGCGCTTCGACTTCGTCTGCCGCTTCGGCTGCTGGCGAGCCGCACGGGCCGCCTCTGCGGCCTTCTTCGCCTCGACCTCGGCCGGCTCCTCCTTGAGCTTGCCCTTGGCACGCAGCCGCTCCTGGCGCTGCGTGTAGGCGATGCTGCCCGGGGTGGGGTTCCGGCGGATGATGAACATCTGCTGGCCCATGGTCCAGACGTTGGTGGTCAGCCAGTAGACGAGCACACCGACCGGGAAGTTGATGCCGAAGACGGCGAACATGATCGGGAAGACGTACATCAGCATCTTCTGCTGCTGCATGAACGGCGTCTTCACCGTCAGGTCGACGTTCTTCGTCATCAGCTGGCGCTGCGTGTAGAACTGCGACAGCGACATCAGCACGATCATGGTGACCGTGACGACCCGGACGTCGAGCAGCGAGGCGCCCAGCGACTCGACCTTCTCCGCCGAGTCCATGAACTTCGCGGCCAGCGGGGCGCCGAAGATGTGGGCGTTACGCGCACTGTCCAGCAGCGCCTGGTCGTCGATGACGCCGACCGTGTGGTTGTTCGCGATCTTGTTGAGGACCTGGTAGAGCGCGAGGAAGAACGGCGACTGGGCCAGAATCGGGAGACAGCTCGAGAGCGGGTTGGTGCCCGTCTCCTTGTAGAGCTTCATCATCTCTTCGGACTGGCGCTGCCGGTCGCTCTTGTAGCGCTCCTGGATGGCCTTCATCTTCGGCTGGAGCGCCTGCATGTTCCGGGTCGCCTTGATCTGCTTCACGAAGAGCGGGATCAGGCAGATACGGACCACGACCACCAGGGAGACGATGGACAGACCCCAGGCCCAGCCACTGTCCTTGTCGAAGACAAGGCTGTACAGCGAGTGGAACTGGACGATGATCCAGGAAACTGCGGTATAGAGAGGACCGAGGATCGTGTCCACGAATCAGACTCCTTGGGCGTTGGGCTGAGTCTCGGGCTGTGCGGCAGGCGGGACGGCTGTGCGCCCACCGAGGCGGCTCCTCAGCCGCTGATGCCAGACCGGACGCTTCCGGGGAGGGACGTGGTCGACGCCCCCGAGCGACCACGGATTGCAGCGCAGGATGCGCCAGGCCGTCAGAGCCGTCCCTTTCACCGCACCGTGCACCTTGATGGCCTCATAGCCATAGTGTGAGCACGACGGGTAGTACTTGCAGACCGGTCCCAACAGGGGACTGATGGTCCACTGGTACAGCTTGATCAGCCAGAGCAGCGGGTACTTCACTTCGGCACCCCTCCCAGCAGCCGCTGCAGAGCAGTGTCGAGATCGCGGGCCAGCTGGTCGTGACCCGCTTCACCCGCACCGGGCAGCGCCCGTACGACCACCAGGCTACCTTCGGGGAACCGATCGAGGCGGTCGCGCATCAGGTGGCGCAGCCGCCGCTTCACCAGATTGCGGACGACGGCGCCGCCGACGGCCTTGCTGACGACGAAACCCGCACGCACCGGGGGAGCACTCTCCCCAGATGCGTGCGGGTCCGTTGCACCGCTTCGAAGGTGGACGACGAGGAGCGGGCGTCCGGCCCTGCGTCCTCGGCGTACCGCGGTCGCGAAGTCCTCGCGCCGCCTCAGCCGATGCTGGTCAGGCAGCACGTCACGACCTTGCGATCAGGCGGACAGGCGCGCGCGACCCTTGCCACGGCGGGCCGCGAGGATGGCGCGACCGGCACGGGTGCGCATCCGCAGCCGGAAGCCGTGGGTCTTCGCGCGGCGGCGGTTGTTCGGCTGGAAGGTGCGCTTGCTCACTCGGGGGCTCCAGAAATGAATCGGGTGGTGGCGGGACATCGCCTGGCTGTCACCGTGCGCCCACGAGAAGCTCGCAATACGCCCGAGTGCACCGCTTCACAACCACTATGTCTGTGGTCTTTGCCCATCGGAGGCAGGCGGCAGCAGCCATCGACAACTCGACCTGGTTACGGTACGCGCGACTACGCCATCCGGTCAAACCGGCGGGTCGTGGGGTGTCCCACTGTCCCCAGGGTCAGGAGAACGCCCGGGAACATCGCATGGCACATTTGTACACACCCTGTGGACAACGACTTGAACCACGCCCCGAGCCTGACTACCGTGGCTGGGCTTCGATTCCTTCCCGCCCGTCGCGAGAACCACACATCCGTGGGACCTGTCGGCGTCCCCCGCCCCGAGTGAGAGAGCGTGCCCTGTGGCTGACGTACCCGCCGATCTTGCCGCAGTGTGGCCGCGCGTGCTCGAACAACTCCTCGGCGAAGGCCGTGGCCACGGCGTCGAGGCGAAGGACGAGCACTGGATCAAGCGGTGCCAGCCGCTGGCCCTCGTCGCCGACACGGCGCTGCTCGCGGTCCCCAACGAGTTCGCCAAGGGCGTGCTCGAGGGCCGGCTGTCGCCGCTGATTAGCGACACGCTGAGCCGTGAGTGCGGCCGCCCGATCCGTATCGCGATCACCGTCGACGACTCCGCCGGCGAGCCCCCGGCCCCGCCGCAGCGCCACCAGCCGCAGCCTCCGCAGCGCGAGGCGTATGAGAATCGCGACACATACGAGGCCCGCGACGCGTACGAGAGCCGCGACGCGTACGAGGGTCGGGACGCGTACGAGAGCCGCCAGCCGTACGAGGGCTACGGGCGCGGCGGCGACGAGCTGCCGACGGCCCGCCCCGCCTACCCCGACTACCCCTCGAGCCGCCCCGAGCCCGGCGCGTGGCCCCGGCCGCAGGACGACTACGGCTGGCAGCAGCAGCGCCTCGGCGGCTTCCCCGAGGGCGGCGACCCCTACGCCTCACAGCACGGCCAGCACGGCTACGAGCCGTCCGGCCGCGAGCTCCCCGAGCCGGGCGACCGGCCCCGCGGCGGACCGGGTGGCCCCGGCACGCCCGGCGGCGGTCCGGTGCTCCCCGCCCGCCCCGGTGGTCCGGGCGGCCCCGGTGGCCCCGGCGGAACGGGGGGTTCCGGTGGACCGGGCGGGAGCTCCGGCGGGAGCGGTGCGCTCACCGGCCAGCCCGCCCCGGCCTCCGGCCCCGGCGAGCCGACCGCGCGGCTGAACCCGAAGTACCTCTTCGACACCTTCGTCATCGGCGCGTCCAACCGCTTCGCGCACGCCGCCGCGGTCGCGGTGGCCGAGGCGCCCGCCAAGGCGTACAACCCCCTGTTCATCTACGGGGAGTCGGGGCTGGGCAAGACCCACCTGCTGCACGCCATCGGGCACTACGCGCGCAGCCTGTACCCGGGCACCCGGGTGCGCTATGTGAGCTCCGAGGAGTTCACCAACGAGTTCATCAACTCCATCCGCGACGGCAAGGCGGACGCGTTCCGCAAGCGCTACCGCGACATGGACATCCTGCTGGTCGACGACATCCAGTTCCTGGCGAGCAAGGAGTCGACGCAGGAGGAGTTCTTCCACACCTTCAACACGCTCCACAACGCCAACAAGCAGATCGTGCTCTCCTCGGACCGGCCGCCCAAGCAGCTGGTGACCCTGGAGGACCGGCTGCGCAACCGCTTCGAGTGGGGTCTGATCACCGACGTCCAGCCGCCCGAGCTGGAGACGCGGATCGCGATCCTGCGCAAGAAGGCGGTGCAGGAGCAGCTGAACGCCCCGCCGGAGGTGCTGGAGTTCATCGCCTCGCGGATCTCACGCAACATCCGCGAGCTGGAGGGCGCGCTGATCCGGGTGACCGCGTTCGCCAGCCTCAACCGCCAGCCGGTGGACCTCGGGCTGACGGAGATCGTGCTGAAGGACCTGATCCCCGGCGGCGAGGACACCGCCCCCGAGATCACCGCCACCGCCATCATGGCCGCGACCGCGGACTACTTCGGGCACACGGTCGACGACCTGTGCGGCGCCTCGCGCAGCCGGGTGCTGGTGACCGCGCGGCAGATCGCGATGTACCTGTGCCGGGAGCTCACCGACCTGTCGCTGCCGAAGATCGGGGCCCAGTTCGGCGGCCGCGACCACACGACGGTGATGCACGCGGACCGCAAGATCCGGGCGCTGATGGCGGAGCGGCGCTCCATCTACAACCAGGTGACCGAGCTGACCAACCGCATCAAGAACGGCTAGGCGGGCCGAGGGCGCCGTGCTTCGCGCCGAAGGGCGCCCCGGGGAACTCTCCCCGGGGCGCCCTCGCCGTTTCCCGGCGGCCTCCAGGCGGCCCGCTTCGGACCTCCCTCCGCGCGCCCGAAGCCATTCCACAGACAGTGGACAACCGCTTCCGAGAGGCCAGGGAATCCGCTCCCGCACGCCCTCCGACCGGCGTCCGACCAGCCCCGGGGACGGGCTCCACGGCCCGCTCCACGACCGGTTCTCGGCGTCTTCTGGCCGCTTCGCGACCGCCTCTGTCGGCGCCTGTCCCCCGAACACATCCACGGCGGTGTTCGATTTCCGCGCCGAGCGGCCGGTTCTCCACAGATTCGGGGGTTATCCACGATCCACACCCTGGGGAAGCGGAAGTTATCCCGAAGCTGTCCACAGGGCCGGTCGTCCGGGCAAGATCCACCCAGGTCAGGGGTCTGTGGAATTGTGGCAATCGAGAGTCCACAGACTGTGGACGACGGAACTGTCCACAGGGGGCCGACTCCGTTGTCCACCGCCCGCCCACAGCCGGACCGCCGTTGCCCACAGCTTCTCCACACCCCTGTCCACTGTTCGGCAAGGAAAAGCCCCCCGTAGCTGACACGAGTGAAAGGCGTCACACCGAGAAGCCTGGTTGGGCTGTGGGGAACCTGGGTAAAACTGGGGACAGCGCTGGGGAGAACCGGGGCTCCCCTGTGCATGGGGTGTGTGTAACTTCGCGCGGTCCACAGACACCCCCGGTTATCCACCGTGTCCGCCCACAGGGGCAGTGGACAAAAAATCGGTGTTGACCTGCGCAAACGCAGTTGTCCACCGTTTCCACAGGCCCTACTACTACGACCACGTAGTTAGAGCGAGGAATTCGGTTCGAAGCGGGGCCTGTGCACAACTCGGCTTCGCGGCGCTCGACACCCCGGACCTCGACTTGACCCCGAGCCGCACCGTCTGTCGGTGGCGTACGTCAGACTGGTCTCCGGCACTCAGCCGACGACGAAGGCCAGCAGGGCGAGCCAGCAACAGCAGGAGGCGGTTCCGGTGAAGATCCGGGTGGAGCGCGATGTACTCGCGGAGGCAGTGGCCTGGGCGGCCCGCAGCCTCCCGGCCCGTCCGCCGGTGCCCGTCCTCGCGGGCCTGCTGCTGAAGGCCGAGGAGGGCTCGCTGAGCCTCTCCAGCTTCGACTACGAGGTCTCGGCCCGTGTCTCCGTCGAGGCGGACGTCGACGAGGAGGGCACCGTCCTCGTCTCCGGCCGGCTGCTCGCCGACATCTGCCGGGCCCTCCCCAACCGCCCGGTGGAGATCTCCACCGACGGTGTACGGGTGACCGTGCTCTGCGGCTCCTCCCGCTTCACCCTCCACACCCTGCCTGTGGAGGAGTACCCGGCGCTGCCGCAGATGCCGACCGCCACCGGCACCGTCCCCGGTGAGGTCTTCGCCTCCGCGGTCGCCCAGGTCGCCATCGCCGCCGGCCGCGACGACACCCTCCCGGTGCTCACCGGCGTCCGGATCGAGATCGAGGGCGACACCGTCACCCTGGCCTCCACCGACCGCTACCGCTTCGCGGTCCGAGAGTTCCTGTGGAAGCCGGAGACCCCGGACGTCTCCGCCGTCGCGCTGGTGCCCGCCAAGACGCTGCTCGACACCGCCAAGTCGCTGACCAGCGGTGACACCGTGGCGCTGGCGCTCTCCGGCTCCGGCGCGGGTGAGGGCCTGATCGGTTTCGAGGGCGCCGGCCGGCGCACCACCACCCGGCTGCTCGAGGGCGATCTCCCGAAGTACCGGACGCTCTTCCCGACCGAGTTCAACTCCGTCGCGGTGATCGAGACGGCTCCGTTCGTCGAGGCCGTCAAGCGTGTGGCGCTGGTCGCCGAGCGGAACACCCCGGTGCGGCTCAGCTTCGAGCAGGGCGTGCTGATCCTGGAGGCCGGCTCCAGCGACGACGCACAGGCTGTGGAGCGCGTGGACGCGCAGCTGGAGGGCGACGACATCTCGATCGCCTTCAACCCGACCTTCCTGCTGGACGGTCTCAGCGCGATCGACGCCCCGGTGGCGCAGCTGTCGTTCACCACCTCCACCAAGCCGGCGCTGCTGAGCGGCAAGCCGGCCCTGGACGCCGAGGCGGACGACGCGTACAAGTACCTGATCATGCCGGTGCGGCTGTCCGGCTGAGGCCGCACAGCCGATCGGTCCGCGGCGCTCAGACTGAGCGGCTGAGCCCACAGGTGTGCACGAACCCGCGGGCGTAGGCTCGACGCAGGCACAGCGCTACGACTACGGCACGAAGGATCACTGATGGAGCTCGGTCTCGTCGGTCTCGGCAAGATGGGCGGCAACATGCGCGAGCGCATTCGCCGCGCAGGCCACACCGTCATCGGATACGACCGCAACCCGGACCTCGCGGATGTCCACAGCCTCAAGGAGCTTGTGGATTCCCTGACGGGTCCGCGGGTGGTGTGGGTCATGGTCCCGGCGGGCCAGGCGACCCAGTCCACGATCGACGATCTGGCCGAGCTGCTCTCCCCCGGCGATGTCGTCGTGGACGGCGGCAACTCGCGCTGGACGGATGACGAGAAGCACGCCGAGGAGCTCGCGGCCAAGGGCATCGGCTTCGTGGACTGCGGCGTCTCCGGTGGCGTCTGGGGCCTGGAGAACGGCTACGCGCTCATGTACGGCGGCGACGCCGAGCATGTGGCGCGGGTGCAGCCGATCTTCGACGCGCTCAAGCCCGAGGGCGAGTTCGGCGCGGTGCACGCGGGCAAGGTCGGCGCGGGCCACTTCGCCAAGATGGTCCACAACGGCATCGAGTACGCGATGATGCAGGCCTTCGCCGAGGGCTGGGAGCTGCTGGAGGCGGTGGACTCGGTCACCGACGTCCGCGAGGTCTTCCGCTCCTGGCAGGAGGGCACGGTCATCCGCTCCTGGCTGCTGGACCTGGCCGTTCGCGCGCTGGACGACGACGAGCACCTGGAGAAGCTGCGGGGCTACGCGGCCGACTCCGGCGAGGGCCGCTGGACGGTGGAGGCCGCGATCGACAACGCGGTGCCGCTGCCGGCGATCACCGCCTCGCTGTTCGCCCGCTTCGCCTCGCGCCAGGACGACTCGCCGCAGATGAAGATGATCGCGGCGCTGCGTAACCAGTTCGGCGGGCACGCCGTGGAGAACAAGTAGGAAAGCACGTCGGCGCCCAGGCGCCGACGTCGTAGTACCCAGCTCAGCAGCCGGGGGAGGTCGGCGGTCACCGTGCACGTTTCACATCTGTCGCTGGCCGACTTCCGCTCGTACGCCCGGGTCGAGGTCGAGCTCGACCCGGGCGTCACCGCGTTCGTGGGCCCCAACGGCCAGGGCAAGACCAATCTCGTCGAGGCGATCGGCTATCTGGCCACGCTCGGCAGCCACCGGGTCTCCTCCGACGCCCCGTTGGTGCGGATGGGCGCCGACCGGGCCGTGATACGGGCCGCGGTGACCCAGGGCGAGCGGCGTCAGCTGATCGAGCTGGAGCTCAACCCGGGCCGTGCCAACCGGGCCCGCATCAACCGTTCCTCGCAGGTCAGACCGCGCGACGTGCTCGGCATCGTGCGCACGGTGCTGTTCGCGCCGGAGGACCTGGCGCTGGTCAAGGGGGATCCGGGGGAGCGGCGCCGCTTCCTCGACGAGCTGGTCACGGCGCGCGCGCCGCGCATGGCGGGGGTGCGCTCCGACTACGACCGGGTGCTCAAGCAGCGCAACACGCTGCTGAAGTCGGCCGCCATGGCCCGGCGGCACGGTGGTCGTTCCCTGGACCTGTCCACGCTGGACGTCTGGGACCAGCACCTGGCGCGGGCCGGCGCCGAGCTGCTGGCGCACCGACTCGACCTGGTCGGCACCCTTCAGCCGCTGGCCGACAAGGCGTACGAGCAGCTGGCGCCGGGTGGCGGGCCGCTCGCCCTCGAGTACCGGGGCTCCGCGGGCGAGGCGATGGCGGGCGCGCACACCCGCGAGGAGCTGTACGAGGTGCTGCTCGCGGCCCTCGGGGCGGCCCGCAAGCAGGAGATCGAGCGCGGCGTCACGCTGGTCGGACCGCACCGCGACGACCTGCTGCTGCGGCTCGGTCAGCTGCCCGCGAAGGGGTACGCGAGCCATGGCGAGTCCTGGTCGTACGCGCTGGCGCTGCGGCTGGGTTCGTATGAGCTGCTGCGCGCCGAGAGTCCGGCGGGCCCGGCGGGACCCGCGGACGAGGGCGCCGGGGGTCGGCGGGCGAACGAGCCGGTGCTGGTGCTGGACGACGTCTTCGCCGAGCTGGACGAGCGGCGTCGGACGCGGCTGGCGGAGCTGGTCGCGCCGGGGGAGCAGGTGCTGGTGACGGCGGCGGTCGACGACGATGTGCCGGGCGTCCTGCGGGGGACCCGGTTCTCGGTGTCCGGCGGCGTGGTGGAGCGGGCATGAACGGGCAGCCGCAGCACCAGCCGGGGCAGACCCCGGGGTCGGGGGCCGGGGGGTCCGGGACTCCGGAGCCGTCCGGCATCGATCTGGCACGGGTGGCGCTGCGCGCCGCCAAGGAGCAGGCGCGGGCCCGGGGTGCCGCCGCCCAGCAGCGCAAGCAGGCGCGCCGCGGGGGCCTGCGCTCCGGCGCGCGCGCCGACGGCCGCGATCCGCTGTCGCTCGGCGCGGCGATCAACCGGCTGATCACTGAGCGCGGTTGGGAGACCCCCGCCGCGGTCGGCGGGGTGATGGGCCGCTGGTCGCAGTTGGTCGGCCCCGAGGTGGCGCAGCACTGCGAGCCCCAGCGGTACGACGAGGAGGCGCGGGTGCTGACCGTGCGCTGCGACTCCACGGCCTGGGCGACGCAGCTGCGGCTGCTGGCCCCCCAACTGGTGGCGCGGCTCAACCAGGATCTGGGGCAGGGCACGGTCAAGCTGATCAAGGTCTGGGGTCCGGGGGGCCCGCCGCGGCGCTACGGTCCGCTCCGGGCGCCGGGCAGCTCCGGACCCGGCGACACCTACGGCTGATCGGTCCGCCCGTGGTGGCCCGTCCCCGGTGGGCCGGGGGCGGTTCGGAGGCGTAGGACGACGGACGAGGGCGGGGCGCCGTGCGCGCGGGGGTCACCGCACCCGCCGGGTCGCACACCAGTGCGCACCGGCGCGCCGGGGGCGCGTCTTTCGGGCCCGGGTGAGCCCCCGTGCGCGGGGGCCGGCGCGGGCGGGGTGAGCCCCCCGCGCGCGCAGATCGTCGCGGCTGTGGTTGAGACTCCGCTCACGGTAGCCGTTGGTTGACATCCCGAAGCGCTGAGTGCCGGTGTGAGCCTCCTGAAGCCCTCACCCAGATATGGGGAGTCGGTGGAGGTCGGTTCAGGGCGGCACACGCGGACTCAGGCGCCAGCAAACCCCCATTCATGTCAGTGCTACCGGTAGACTGGAAGCTAATCCCGCCTAGATGGCGGGACACGTCGACTAACGCAGAACGACGCAGCCGCTCCCGCCTGTCCGGAGCCGGCTTGTGCTGTGCCAGAAAGGGCGCTTCGTGGCCGATTCCGGCAACCTCAACGAGAACATCCCGTCCACCGACGACGGCCAGACCGTGTCAACGCCGTCGTACGACGCCAGCGCGATCACCGTCCTGGAGGGTCTGGACGCGGTCCGTAAGCGACCCGGCATGTACATCGGCTCGACCGGTGAGCGCGGCCTCCACCACCTGGTCTACGAGGTGGTCGACAACTCCGTCGACGAGGCGCTGGCCGGACACGCCGACACCATCGACGTCACGCTGCTGGCCGACGGCGGCGTGCGCGTCGTCGACAACGGCCGTGGCATCCCGGTCGACCTGCACCCGGTGGAGAAGAAGCCGGCCGTGGAGGTCGTGCTGACCGTGCTGCACGCGGGCGGCAAGTTCGGCGGCGGTGGCTACGCCGTCTCCGGCGGTCTGCACGGCGTCGGCGTCTCCGTCGTCAACGCGCTGTCCTCCAAGGTGGCGGTCGAGGTCAAGCGGGACGGCTTCCGCTGGACCCAGGACTACAAGCTGGGCACGCCCACCGCGCCGCTGCAGAAGAACGAGGCCGTCGAGGAGACCGGCACCACGGTCACCTTCTGGGCCGACCCGGACATCTTCGAGACCACCGAGTACTCCTTCGAGACGCTGTCGCGGCGCTTCCAGGAGATGGCGTTCCTCAACAAGGGCCTGACCATCTCGCTGACCGACCAGCGCGAGGCGCACGTCGACGAGGAGGGCAAGCCGCTCAGCGTCCGTTACCGCTACGACGGCGGCATCGTCGACTTCGTCAAGTACCTCAACTCCCGCAAGGGCGAGCTGATCCACCCGACCGTCATCGGCTTCGAGTCCGAGGACAAGGAGCGGATGCTCTCGGTCGAGGTGGCGATGCAGTGGAACACCCAGTACAGCGAGGGTGTCTACAGCTTCGCCAACACCATCCACACGCACGAGGGCGGCACCCACGAAGAGGGCTTCCGCGCGGCGCTCACCACGCTGATCAACAAGTACGCCCGTGAGAAGAAGCTGCTCCGCGAGAAGGACGACAACCTCACCGGTGAGGACATCCGCGAGGGTCTGACCGCGATCATCTCGGTCAAGCTGGGCGAGCCGCAGTTCGAGGGCCAGACCAAGACCAAGCTGGGCAACACCGAGGCGAAGACCTACGTCCACAAGATCGTCTTCGAGCACCTCGCGGACTGGCTGGACCGGAACCCCAACGAGGCCGCGGACATCATCCGCAAGGGCATCCAGGCGGCCACCGCGCGCGTCGCGGCCCGCAAGGCCCGCGACCTGACGCGCCGCAAGGGTCTGCTGGAGACGGCCTCGCTGCCGGGCAAGCTGAGCGACTGCCAGTCCAACGACCCGACCAAGTGCGAGATCTTCATCGTCGAGGGTGACTCCGCCGGTGGCTCGGCCAAGTCCGGCCGCGACCCGCAGTACCAGGCGATCCTGCCGATCCGCGGAAAGATCCTCAACGTCGAGAAGGCGCGCGTCGACAAGATCCTGCACAACAACGAGGTGCAGGCGCTGATCTCGGCCTTCGGCACCGGTGTGCACGACGACTTCGACATCGGCAAGCTCCGCTATCACAAGATCATCCTGATGGCGGACGCCGACGTCGACGGGCAGCACATCAACACCCTGCTGCTCACCTTCCTCTTCCGCTTCATGCGGCCGCTGGTGGAGGCCGGGCACGTCTACCTCTCCCGCCCCCCGCTGTACAAGATCAAGTGGGGCCGGGACGAGGTGGAGTACGCCTACTCCGACCGTGAGCGCGACGCGCTGATCCAGGCGGGCCGGGAGAACGGCAAGCGCATCAAGGACGACTCGGTGCAGCGCTTCAAGGGTCTGGGCGAGATGAACGCCGAGGAGCTGCGGGTGACCACCATGGACATCGAGCACCGGGTGCTCGGCCAGGTCACCCTCGACGACGCGGCCCAGGCGGACGACCTGTTCTCCGTGCTCATGGGCGAGGACGTCGAGGCACGGCGCTCCTTCATCCAGCGCAACGCCAAGGACGTCCGCTTCCTCGACATCTGAGTCGGCCGGCAGCAAGCCTCGGACCGCTTCGAAAGGAACTCTGACCAGCAATGGCCGACGACACTCCCACCACCACCCCGGGCACCGGCACGCCGGACGGCGAGCGGCCCACCGACGCCGTCACCCCCCAGGAAGAGGAAGGCACCGTTCGCATCGAGACCGTCGGCCTCGAGACGGAGATGCAGCGCTCGTACCTCGACTACGCGATGAGCGTGATCGTGAGCCGCGCGCTGCCGGACGTCCGGGACGGCCTCAAGCCGGTGCACCGCCGCGTGCTGTACGCGATGTACGACGGCGGCTACCGCCCCGAGAAGGGCTTCTACAAGTGCGCCCGCGTGGTCGGCGACGTCATGGGTACGTACCACCCGCACGGCGACGCCTCGATCTACGACGCGCTGGTGCGCCTGGCCCAGTCCTGGTCCATGCGGATGCCGCTGGTCGACTCCAACGGCAACTTCGGCTCGCCGGGCAACGACCCGGCGGCGGCCATGCGCTACACCGAGTGCAAGATGGCCCCGCTGGCCATGGAGATGCTCCGGGACATCGACGAGGAGACCGTCGACTTCCAGGACAACTACGACGGCCGTAACCAGGAGCCGACGGTCCTCCCGTCCCGTATCCCCAACCTCCTGGTGAACGGCTCGGCGGGCATCGCGGTCGGCATGGCGACCAACATCCCGCCGCACAACCTGCGCGAGGTCGCCGAGGGCGCCCAGTGGTACCTGGCCAACCCGGAGGCCACCCCCGAGGAGCTGCTGGACGCGCTCATCGAGCGCATCAAGGGCCCGGACTTCCCCACCGGCGCGCTGGTGGTGGGCCGCAAGGGCATCGAGGAGGCGTACCGCACCGGCCGCGGCTCCATCACGATGCGCGCGGTGGTCGAGGTCGAGGAGATCCAGGGCCGGCAGTGCCTGGTCGTCACCGAGCTGCCGTACCAGGTGAACCCGGACAACCTGGCGCAGAAGATCGCCGACCTGGTGAAGGACGCCAAGATCGGCGGCATCGCCGACGTGCGGGACGAGACCTCCTCCCGCACCGGCCAGCGGCTGGTCATCGTCCTCAAGCGGGACGCCGTCGCCAAGGTCGTGCTGAACAACCTCTACAAGCACACCGACCTCCAGACCAACTTCGGCGCCAACATGCTCGCGCTGGTCGACGGGGTGCCGCGCACGCTCTCGCTGGACGCGTTCATCCGCAACTGGGTGACGCACCAGATCGAGGTCATCGTCCGGCGCACCCGCTTCCGGCTGCGCAAGGCCGAGGAGCGGGCCCACATCCTGCGTGGTCTGCTCAAGGCGCTGGACGCGATCGACGAGGTCATCGCGCTGATCCGGCGCAGCGACACGGTCGAGGTGGCGCGCGAGGGCCTGATGGGCCTGCTGCAGATCGACGAGATCCAGGCCAACGCGATCCTGGAGATGCAGCTCCGCCGGCTGGCGGCCCTGGAGCGCCAGAAGATCGTGGCCGAGCACGACGAGCTCCAGCAGAAGATCAACGAGTACAACGCCATCCTGGCCTCGCCGGAGCGGCAGCGGCAGATCATCAGCGAGGAGCTGACCGCGATCGTCGAGAAGTTCGGCGACGACCGGCGCTCCCAGCTGGTGCCCTTCGACGGCGACATGTCCATCGAGGACCTGATCGCCGAGGAGGACATCGTCGTCACCATCACCCGCAGCGGCTACGTCAAGCGCACCAAGACCGAGGACTACCGCTCGCAGAAGCGCGGTGGCAAGGGCGTGCGCGGCACCAAGCTGCGGGAAGACGACATCGTCGACCACTTCTTCGTCTCCACGACCCACCACTGGCTGCTGTTCTTCACCAACAAGGGCCGGGTCTACCGGGCCAAGGCGTACGAGCTGCCGGACGCCGGTCGGGACGCCCGCGGCCAGCACGTGGCCAACCTGCTGGCCTTCCAGCCGGACGAGCAGATCGCCCAGATCCTCGCGGTCCGGGACTACGAGGCGGCGGACTACCTGGTGCTCGCCACCAAGTCCGGCCTGGTGAAGAAGACCCCGCTGAAGGACTACGACTCGCCCCGCTCCGGCGGCGTCATCGCGATCAACCTCCGGGAGGCCGAGGACGGCCGCGAGGACGAGCTGATCGGCGCCGAGCTGATCGGCGCCGAGGACGACCTGCTGCTGATCAGCAAGAAGGCGCAGTCGATCCGGTTCACCGCCACCGACGAGGCGCTGCGCCCCATGGGTCGCGCCACCTCCGGCGTGAAGGGCATGAGTTTCCGCGGGGGCGACGAGCTCCTCTCGATGAATGTCGTCCGGCCCGGTACGTTCGTCTTCACCGCCACCGACGGTGGATACGCCAAGCGCACCAACGTGGACGAGTACCGCGTCCAGGGACGTGGCGGCCTCGGCATCAAGGCTGCCAAGATCGTCGAGGACCGGGGCTCGCTGGTCGGCGCGCTGGTGGTCGAGGAGAGCGACGAGATCCTCGCCATCACGCTCGGCGGCGGTGTGATCCGTACGCGGGTCAACGAGGTCAGGGAGACGGGCCGTGACACCATGGGCGTCCAGCTGATCAACCTGGGCAAGCGGGATGCCGTCGTGGGCATCGCCAGGAACGCCGAGGCGGGCCGCGAGGCTGAAGAGGTCGAAGAGGGCGCCGAGGGCGGTCCCGAGACCGAGGCAGCCGAGGGCGCCGTGTCCTCGGCCGAGCAGACCGAGGAGTAGGTCGTGAGCCGAGCCACGGGCACCGCGTCGAGCGGCGGCAAGGACGCCAAGCGGACGCCGCCGAAGGCGCCGGAAGGCGACGGTGCCCGTGGCTCCGCCGACTCCCACGAGTCCCAAGGGGGAACGCGTACCGTGACGGACGCTCGCGACGCCGCCCGCGGCTCGAAGCGGCAGCAGGAGGTGTCCACCCCGGGCCCGCTGCCCGGTGAGCGCTCCGGCGGCAAGCAGCGCGCCCAGCCCTATCAGCCGCCGCAGGCGTACGCGCCGCCGGCGGGCTCCGGAGCCCCCGCGGGCGGCTCCGGCAAGTCCGCCGCCCGGCGGGGCCGCGGCGGGGCCGCCGTGGCCCCCGCGGCGGCCCGCACGGTCCCCCGTACCCGCAAGGCGCGGCTGCGGGTGGCCAAGGTCGACCCCTGGTCCGTGATGAAGGTCAGCTTCCTGCTGGCCATAGCGCTGGGCATCTGCACCGTCGTGGCCTGTGGAGTGCTGTGGATGGTGATGGACGCGATGGGCGTCTTCTCCGCCGTGGGCGGCACCATCAGCGAGGCCACCGAGTCCAAGCAGGACAGCGGCTTCGACCTGGAGTCCTTCCTGTCCCTGCCGCGGGTCCTGGGCTTCACCTCGATCGTCGCCGCGATCAACGTGGTGCTGGCCACCGCTCTGGCCACCCTCGGGGCCTTCATCTACAACCTCTCCGCGGGCTTCGTGGGCGGTGTCGAGGTGACCCTGGCGGAGGACGAGTAGCCCCTCCCGGGGCGGTCGGCGGAGACCGATTTTGGGACACGGGCTCTGGTGCGCTAATCTTTCGGTGCAGCGCGGGGCTATAGCTCAGACGGTTAGAGCGCTTCCCTGATAAGGAAGAGGCCACAGGTTCAAGTCCTGTTAGCCCCACCGTGCGAAAGACCCCCAATCCCTCGGGATTGGGGGTCTTTTGGTTCCCGGCGTCGTCGACCCGGCCGGCCGGCGGCGGAGTTGGTGCCAGGGGCGAACGGATGTCTGTCCGGTTGTTGCCGCCCGCAAGGCGGAGATAGGTAACCGATCGGTATCGGCTGGTGTGTATCATCGGGCGCCAGAGGTCCCCTACGTCAAGGAAGAGACGAGGTCGCGCGGTGAAGAAGCTTCTCCTGGTCGCACTGGCCGCCATCGGCGGGCTCCTCGTGTACCGCCAGATCCAGGCGGATCGCGCCGAGCAGGATCTGTGGACGGAGGCGACCGACTCCGTGCCCGCAGGTTCGGGTGTGTGAGACAAAGCGTTCTGCGCGAGGCCCTGGCCGCTGTGGCGGCCGGGGCCTCGTTGGCTTTTGCGAACGAAATGCTTGCATAGGCAAAGAGTGCGCGGTTCGGCGGCTGGTACGGCGAGGGGTGACGCGTGGTGAAGGTCGGCGGCGGGGGCGGCGGCCGGGGACGGCTGGCCGTGACGGCGGCGGTGTGCGCGCTGGCCGTGGCCGCGGCCCCGGGAGCCGGGGCGGTGCCGCGGAAGGCCGGGGAGGCACCGGAGCGGGGCGCGTCCCTCCCCCACCGGCCCGCTGACGAGGCCGCGAACGCGGAGTCATACGAGCCGCAGGGAGAGCGCGTACGCGGGGCGGCGCGGGCCGGCAAGGGCCCGTCGATGACCGTGCGGCGCGGCTACCGGGACGACATCGGTCCGGGCGAGACGCGGCACTACACGGTGCGGCTGGACGCGGAGTCCACGGCCCATGTCTCGGCTGTGGCGGTGCCCGCGCCGGGCTCGACGGTGACCGCGGACGTCGACGGCATCCGGATCTCGCTACGGAGCGGGTCCGGAGAGCTCTGCGGGCAGGCCCGCCCGACGATCGTGATGGCGGGGACCGCGCAGCCGCTGGCCGACTCCGCCTCCCGGCAGCCGGGCCCCGGCACGCCGCCGGAGTGCCAGCGGGCCGGGGCCTACGACGTCGCCGTGGAGCGGCTCGGCGGCGAAGGAGCCGGCCCCGAGCGCTGGCCGATGGAGCTGAGGTTCACCCTGGAGCGTCCGGTGGCCACGGACGACGGGCGCGAGGCCGGGCCGCCGCGGGACGGCTGGAGCACCGAGCCGCCCACGGTGCCCGACCAGCCGGCCCGGGCGCGCAAGGGCGGCAGTGCGTTCCGCGACGCGGAGTTCCTGTCCACAGGTGTGTGGGAAGGCGAGATCAAGCCCGGCGAGACCCGCTTCTACCGGGTGCCGCTGCTGTGGGGCCAGCGGCTCTACGCGATCGTCGAGCCGCCCGCCGACGCCGACCGGAAAGGCCCGGGAGCCCTGGACGACGCCGTCGGGCTGACCGTGTACAACCCCGAGCGTGGCCTCGTCGGACACGGTCGGACCGTCGGGGCCGCCAGCCGGCCCACCGAGGACGCGGTCGGCCCGACCGCCCCGGTGGCGTACGCCAACCGCTATGACCGAACGAGAGGCGAGGTCCGGGCGATGAGCCTCGCCGGGTCCTACTACCTCGCCGTCACCCTCGACCCCAAGGCGGAGGCCCGCGCCGGCGGCGCCGTCCCGGTCACCCTGCGGGTGGTCGTCACGGGACGGGCTCAGGTCGGCCCGCGCTACGCGCCGGCCGCCACCGGCGGCACGGAGGGGCCGGACCGGGCGGACGGCGGCGCGGCCGCAACCGACGACGACGGCCTGCGGGCCGTCGCGTACGCCGGCTTCGGCACGGGGACGGCCCTGCTGCTGGGACTGGGGCTGTGGACGCTGGTCGCCCGGCGCCGCACGGGAACGGGGCACGGGCCCACGGCCCACTGAGCCGGGCGTGCGGGCCGCGGCGCCGTTCTCGTCACAGGCGGCGACCCCCGCCGCTCCCGCGGCGGTGGTGCGCGGTCGCGCGGGGCCACGGGCGAGGACGCCCGGCCGGCCCGCTCAGCCCGAGGCCAGCCAGGCCCACAGCCCGACCGCGTAGCAGAGCGCGGCGATGACCAGGATCGCCATGACCGCCTTCGCGGGCGGCCCGTCCCGCCGCCGCCGTCCACCGCCTGGAGTCGACGCCCCCGCCCCGGCCCCGGAGACCGGCGTGCCCGGCGCGGGCGTGGGCGGGTGCGCCGGGGCGAGCGGTACGTACGACGGCGCCGGCGCGGCGGCGCCCGGCGGGGGCGGCGTCACCGGCGGCGGCAGCGGAAGCCCGCCGGAGTCCGACCGCGACGGCGAACCGGACGGGGCGGACCCGCCGGCCCAGGGCGGGGCGCCCGGCGCGCCGAGGGCGTGGGGGTGCGAGCCGGCGTCGGGTGGGGACGGTGTGGGCGGCCAGGGGGACGGCTGGCGCGGGGTCGCCTGTCCCGCCGCCTGGTGCCCGGCGGCGGGAGGGCAGGTTGTGCCGGGCCAGGGGGGTGTGCCCGGAGTCGGTGGAGGCTCGGCGCCGGGGCTGGGCGGTGCGTGGCGCGGGTCGTGGTGTCCGGGCCCGTGCCCGGCGGCCGTTGAGGGTGTGCCGGGCCAGGGGGGTGTGCCCGGTGGGAGCCCGTGGTCGGCGCCGGGTGGGGCGGGGGCGGCCGTCCACAGCGGTGCGCCGGGATGTGGTGGTGGGGGCCATGGCGGGGCCGTCGCCCCCGGCCCGGGCGGACCCGGGACGGGTGGCGGCGTGCCGTAGGCGGGGGATGGCGGACCCGGGACGGGTGGCGGCGTGCCGTAGGCGGGGGATGGCGGACCCGGGGCGGCCGGCGGCGTACCGGGGGCGGCCGGCTGGACGCCCGGGTGGGCGCCCGGGTGGGCGCCTGGCGGGGCGGGGATCCCGGACGGGGGCTGGACGCCCGGGTGGGCGCCTGGCGTAGCGGGGGTTCCGGACAGGGGGTGGATGCCCGGGTGGGCCGGGGTCCCCGGCGACGGCGGGTTGTCCGGCAGTGGGGCGGTCTCCGGGGTGGGCGCGGTGCCCGGGGCCGCGAGCGGCGGTTCCGGGGGCGGCTTGCGGTGGGAGCGGCGGGGCCTGCGCTCCGGGCCGTCCGGGCCGAAGCCCGCCGGCAACGGGCCGAGCTGGTCGAAGACCTCGATGACCTCGTCGTCGAGGTCGGGCTCGGGGAGCAGCTCCGTGGCGTCGCGCAGCGCCTTGCGGGCTCCGGTCGCGGTGCGGAAGCGGACGTCCGGATCCGGCTGCAGCAGCCCGGCCATCACCTGCCACAGCGGCTCGGGCACCCCGTCCGGCGGATGGGGCACCCCGTGCTCGGTGAACCGTCGTACCAGCGCCTCGGCGTCGGGTTTTCGACCGTTGATCAGATAGAGCGCCACCAGCCCGACCGCGAAGAGGTCGGCGGGGAAGTCGGGTTCGGCTCCCCTCATCTGTTCCGGCGCGAAGTAGCCGGGGGTGCCCATCACGAAGTCGGCTTCGGTGAGCCGGGGTTCACCCTTCGTCAGCGCGATGCCGAAGTCGGAGAGGCGGACATGGGGGCGGCCGGTGCCGGTCGCCTCCAGCAGGATGTTGGCCGGTTTGATGTCGCGGTGCACCACGCCCTCGGCGTGTACCGCCGCGAGCCCGGCCAGTAACTGGTCCAGCAGCACGCACACATAGCGCGCCGGCAGGGGGCCGTAGTCGCCTATGAGGTGGGCCAGCGACCCGCCGCCGACGAGGTCCATGGTGAACAGGACCTTGTCGTCGTCGGCCATCCAGCTGGCCGGCGCCAGCACATGGGGGTGGTCGATCCGCAGCGCCTGCTCGCGCACGAAGCGCAGGAGGGTGTGCGCGTCGCTCTGCTGGAGCACCTTGGCCGCCACATAGCGCTGTCGACGCTGGTCCCAGGCCCGCCACACCTCGCCCACGCCGCCGCGGCCGATCGGATCCACCAGTTCGTAACGGCCCGCGAAGACCTCGCCCATCGCCCCGCCCCCGCGCTGTCCGTGGTCAGTTCTGGTGCGCCTCGTAGTGGGCCACCGCGTCGGCGGTCCGCCCGGCGCCGTAGACGCGGAGGAACTCCGCCAGTTCGGGGTGGGTCGCGGCGAGCGCGTCGGCGGCGTCGATGATGTCGCCCGCGGCGGAGACCGAGCGCAGCAGCGACTGGATCTCGCGCACCACGCGGCGCACGGTCGGGGCGCCGGTGCTGGCGGCGGTCTGGCTGGTGTTGAGGACCGAGCCGCCGGCGGTCTTCTTGATCTCCTCCATGCGCTCGGCGGCCTCGGCCGCGCTGACCCTGCCGTCCGCCACCTGGCTGGAGAGCTCCTGGAGCGCCTGCACCCGCTGCACCACCGCGGGATTGCCGATCTTCGCGCGCTGGCCGCTCATGAGTTGGGAGAGCATGGGCGCCGAGAGGCCGAGAATGGACGCCAGACGGGCCTGGTTGAGACCGAGGTCGTCGATGAGACGGCGGAAGAGCGCCCCCAGCGGCTCCCCGTACCAGCTGCGCTGCAGCTCTCGTGCGCGGGCGGTGGCATCCTGCTGTGCTGCGTCCATACGCTCTCTCCCCTTCGCTTCGCTGCCGCGAATCTCGCGTGGCATCCTACGGAGAGCGGTACGTACGGGCGATACCCGGTCGGGAAAGGTGGCCGGCACCGGGTATCCTGATCCGCGACGGGGCCTTAGCTCAGTTGGTAGAGCGCCGTCTTTGCATGGCGGATGTCAGGAGTTCGACTCTCCTAGGCTCCACCCCGTTGACCCCCCTGACCTGCGAGAACGCGGTCGGGGGGTCTTTTTTTCCGCCTACCGCGCAGGTGGGGATCCCGACGTGGCCGAGGTTTCACCCGGGCACCGTGTGCGCTGGAGCGCTCGGCGCCGCCGTCGCGCTGTTCATGGTCTCCGCGACGGTGGCGAGGGCCATGAGATCCGCTTCCCTGTGGTGTCGGGCCACCACATGCAGGCCGACCGGTTCGCCCGATGCCGTAAAACCCGCGGGAATGCTGATGGCGGGGTGACCGCTGATGTTGAAGGCCCAGGTCAGCGCCACGCTCATGGCCTCTCCCGGCCCCTGGTGACCATGGGGTGCGCTGGGTGTGGTGGGGGTGGCTATGAGGTCACACCGGGTGAGTACGCGTTCGAGCTCTCCGTTGTTGAGGTCTCTTACGCCGCGGGCCTGAGCGTCCATCACGGGAGATCGCCGCAGCGCTCGCCAGCACGGCGCCGGATCGGCGAGCCGCACGGAGGTGTCGTGGATCTCGACCGCCCCGGCATCCGCCAGCCTGCTCAGGAACGCGTACGCCGTCTCGGCGATCCTCGCCTCCGTCGTGGCGAAGCCCAGCGTGGCCGACCATGCGGTGCGCAGGGCTCGTGGCGGTGCTGTGAGAGTGCTCCGCGTCGTCATGCCGGCGACCGTGTCGACATAGGCGGCGGCGTCCTCCGTGGAGCGGGCCAGCGGGCCGCCGACATTCAGGCCCGCCCGGTCGCGAGCGGGCACCCGGCCGTTGGTGGGTTTCAGCCCGAGGACTCCGCACCAGGCCGCGGGGATGCGGACGGATCCAGCGCCGTCGCTCCCCGTCGCGAGGGGGACCATCCGTGCGGCGACGGCGACCGCTGATCCGGCCGACGACCCCCCTGGGGTCCAGGAGGAGTCGAAGGGGTTGAGCGTCGGGCCGCGATCGGTGTGCCCCCAGGTCTGCCAACGTGTCCCCCCGCCCGGGGTGGCGGTGGTGCCCACGGGCACGCAGCCTGCTTCGATGAGGCGTACCGCCTGCACGGACGTGACCCCCTCGGTGCCCTTGAGAGCCAGCGGCACCCCGGCGAGAGGCAGGTTCACTCCGGAGCGCACCTGTCGCTCCACCGCCTCCGCCCGCTCGGCGGCGAAGGACGGCCACAGCGCGGTGAACGCCCGCAACTCCTCATCCGTGTCGCTGATCCGGGACAGCGCGGCCGCGACGGTCTCCCGTGCCGACAGACGGCCGGCGTTGACCTCGGTGGCTATCCGACAGGCGGACAGCCGGCCGTATTCCTCGACGCCGAGCCCGGAAGGCTTCACAGGGACCTGCTTTCCCGGCCGTGCCGTGGTGCGGGTGACGGCTCAGCCAAGCACTCATCCTGTGGCGGCGCACCCGGTCCGGGTGCGGGCGTGCCGGCACGCCCGCGAGCGGAAAGCGCCAGCAGACCCGTCGCCGCCGCGTGCAGGGCGTTGACGGTGATGATCGCCGGGGCGATGATCGCGACGGCCTCCGGCAGCAGCGGCTGGAGCAGCAGGGCGAGGATGATCGCCGTGATGCCGTTCTGCTGGCTCACCGCCAGGGCGAGCCGGTCGCGGCGGTCGAACCCGCGCGTGATCACGCTCGCCACCGCCGTCTGCGCCAGGAAGGTGGTCGCGCCGAGCAGCACCCCGGTGCCCGGGTGCACCCCCTGGGTGAGCAGCATGCCCAACAGCAGGGTCGCCACCAGCAGGGACAGCGAGGTGGCCCGGCCGAGCAGCCGGCCGAGGGCGGGGCGGAAGAAGAGCGCGGTGACCGCGAGCCCCAGCATGAGGAACTGCCAGGTGGCGAGGGCCAGCAGGGCCAGCAGCGCGGTGGTCTGCGCGGCGGTGCGAAGCCGGCCGGCCTCCGAGCCCGCCGCGGTGGTGGGGGCCTCGTCGGCAGAGAAGTTCGCGGTGGTGGGGAGCTTGTCGTCCGAGGAGTCCGCCGCGGTCGTGGGGACCCCGCCGGCGATGGAGGCCGTCGCGGCCGTCGGGGCCACGCCGGCGGCGGGTGCCGCCGCAGTCGTCGTCGGGGCCCCGCGCGTCCCGGACCCCACCATGGGAGCCCGGCCGCGCAGCGCCGCCCAGAGTGCCGCAGCGAGGAGCACCAATGCCAGGTTGAGCGGCAGCGTGGCCCCGTAGGCGGCGCCGCCGGCGCCCACGCTCTCGGCCCCGTCCAGCACCAGCGCGCCGGCGTACACCACCAGGATCGTGGTGACCGGATCGTCGAAGGAGGCCCAGGCCGCGAGCAGCGACTTCGCGCGGGGCGACATCTCCCGACGCTCCATCAGCGCGGCGACCGACAACGGATCGATCTGCGCCATCGCGACCGCGAGCACCAGGTACTCGGGCCGGTCCGGGTGGGCCAGGGCCAGCACCCCGGCGATCAGCGCGGCCTTCAGGAGGACGCCGAAGGTGACGGCGACCAGGATCCGGCCCAGGTCCCGGCGGGCCTGGGGGCGCGCGATGCCGTACGCGCTGCCGTACAGGCCGACGGCCAGCAGCCCGCCGGTCAGATAGCTGTAACCGGGGTCCTCGATGTGGTCCGCCAGCGGAAGCCACTGCCCGAGCAGCACGCCGACGGTGGCGAGGACGGCCGGCAGCAGCAGTGGTCTGAGGAGCGCGTCCCGCAGCACCGCCCTCCGCCGCACCGCCTTCCGTGGCGCGTCTCGACCTGCCGCGTCCTTCGGCGTGTCCCGACCCGCCGCGTCCTCCGGGGCCTCCCGCCCGGCGGCCCGCGGCGCGCCACCGGCGGGCGGCGGGTCGCGGGCGTCCGCGGCCTCCGCGGGCTCCGTGGGTTCCATGGCCTCCGCGGCCTCCGCGGCCTCCGCGGGCTCCGCGGCGGGCGTGCTCATCCTCCCTCCCCGGTGAGCTCGTGGCCCAGCCGCGCCAGGCGCTCGTCCGCCTCGGCGACCCGCTCCTGGTCGACGGTGACGCCCACCAGATAGCCGCCGTCGGGCAGCGCGTGGTAGTAGATGGCGCCCTGTTCCACATCGAGGACCACCCGCACCAGTTCGCCGCCGATCACCGCGCACAGCGAGTCGTTGAGCCGCGCCACCAGGCCGGGCAGTAGCGCGCCGACCCGGTGGTAGCGCTCCCGGCGCTGGTCGCGGCTGATGTGCCGGAAGAAGTCGCTCAGCTCCGGGTGGTCGAGCAGGTCGGCGACGGCGCGCGGGGCGCGGTCGGGGGTGTGGTGGGCGAGGTAGTGCAGCCCGGACACGGCCAGGGCGCGGGCGAGCTGGGCGGCGGCCGAGCCCGGGGCGGAGGTGGAGACGTGGGGCGGGAGGGGCTCCGGCGCGTCCGTCGGCGCACCCCCGGATACCTCCGCCGGGCCCTGCGGGCTCGCGTCGGACTTCTCGTCCGGGGGCGCACCGGGTGCGCGGTCCGCGGTGGCCTCGGGACCACTGGCCGTGGTGCTGGGCGCGCCGGTGTCGAGCGTGTCGTGCGACAGCGCCTCCGCCGCCTTCCATGGGGTGTCGCCGCGGCGCCAGCTGGAGTACGCGCCGTAGTTCAGCTCGCTGTACCGCACGGATCGCCGGAGCTCGTTGACCGTGCGGGCTATCGTCTGGTCGGCGGCCTCGATCCGGTCCGGGCGCGAGGTGGCGCCGTACAGGTGTGAGCCGGCCTCGACCAGGTAGAAGAAGAGGGCGCCGTCGGGCACCCGGACCACGGTGCGGATCAGCGCGCCGCTGCGTAGCTCGGCCAGCTCCGGCTCCAGACCACTGAGCAGGTAGTAGAGCTGGCGGCCGGTCCGTTCATGGCGGCTGTCGGACGGCTCGGGCTCCTCGGAACCGGCCGCGGTGACGGAGATCTTGGCGATGTCGTGGTCGTAGAGGACGAGGTGCGGCAGCTCCTCCGGGTCCAGCGCCGGGCTCAGCCGTCGCGACAGGGCGCGCAGTTGCGGACTCTCACCGTCGGGGAACCGCACCCGGGGTTCCTCCACGGTGTCCGCTCCGTTCTGTGCCATCGATGAGTTTCCCCCCTGCATCAGACACGTCCGACGTCAGACACTGCTGATCTCCACGTCCGTGCCGAGCCGCCGGTACGGCAGGGCCGTGAGCGCCCGGGTCAGCGGGTGCCCGGCGCCGAGCGCCTCCCTGCCGCGCACCTCGACGGAGGTGCGCAGCTCCGCCGCCGCCTCCGGCGGCCCGCTGGCCGCGAGGTTGGCGGTGGCCATCAGGGCGGTCGGATGGTCGCGGTCCCACCGCCGTACGCACTCGGCGTGGATCTTCCGGTCCTCGGCGGGCACGTACTCCAGATCGCCCAGCGCGGCACGGCAGTTGTTGAAGTTCATCCGGGCGACCAGCGTGAACGGATGGTCGTGGCCCAGGGTGCGGGTGAGCTGGTCGGCGGCGTCGGTGGCGTAGCCGTGCGCCTCCCCGGGCAGTCCGCCGTCCAGCAGGTACAGGGCGAGGTTGGATCGGCAGACATCGGTGAACGGATGCTGGTCGCCGAAGACCCGGACATAGCGGTCCAGCGCCTTGCGGGCGTAGTCGGCCGCCTCGTCGTCCCGGCCGAGCGCGTGCAGCCCGGCGGCCATGGCCAGCGCGCCCTCCATGGTCGCGGGGTGGTCGTCGCCCCACTGGTCGCGGCTCTGCTCGTGGGCGCGCCGCAACAGCGGCACCGCGGCGTTCGGGTCGCCGGCCCGCAGATAGCTGACGCCCAGGCTGCGCAGGGTGCTCAGGGTCTGGTGTCCGCTGCCGCCCTCGATCTCCGTCAGCCGGTCCCGGGCCTCCCGCAGATGGGTGAACGACGACTCGAGATCGCCCAGTTCGCGGTGGTAGCGGCCGAGGTTGGCGTACGAGGCCCAGGTCCGCGGGTGATCGTCGGTCAGCAGTCGCCGGGAGACGTCGAACGCCATCTGCCCGTACTGCACCGCGTCCCGGTAGGAGCCCATGAAGTACCAGGACAGGGCGAGGTTGTTGGCGGCCATGGCGGTGTCGGGGTGCTCGTCGGTGAACACGTCGCGGAACCGCAGCAGGGTGCCCTGGTCCTCGACCAGCGCTTCGGCGAAGTGGCCCAGCGCGCGCAGGTCCGCGGCGTACCCCCGGGCGGTCATCAGGGTGTACGGGTCGTCCCGGCCCAGCGCGGCACGCTGGGCGCGCAGGGTGGCCGAATCCAGCTCGTACGCCCGCTGGTACTCGCCCAGCGAGCGGTGCGCGTTGGCGACCTGGGTGGCGAGCCGCAGCGCGGCGGCGTCCTCGGCGGGGAAGCGCTCCCGCCAGTCGGCCAGGATGCGCAGCCCCAGGTCGCGGGCGGAGGCCCACTGCCCGCGGCGCCAGCGGTAGCGCACCTGGTTGACCACCCAGCGGCGCACCACGGGCTCGTCGCACTCCAGCGCGCCGGAGACCAGCAGATGCCGGTCCAGCTCGGTGAAGGTGGCGTCGTGCCGCAGGTCGTCGCCCTCCACATCGCCGGGGGCGAGCGAGGCCAGCACCTCCAGCACCTCGCGGCGGGTCCGTTCCCTCAGCTCCTCGCCCATCCGGGCGCGGCGCAGGGTCTGCACGATGCGGTGCACCCGGACCGTGGTGGTGGACTGGTCCACCACGGCCAGCGCCCGCCGGTCCAGGCTGGTGAGCACGGTGCCCAGCCGCATGCTGTCCCGCAGCCGCTCGTCCACCGCGGCCAGCAGCTTCAGCATGGCCGGCGACTGGACGACGGAGAGCGACACCCCGTCCGGGGAGAGGAAGGCGCACAGGTCCAGCAGCTTGGCCGCCGCCGGGTCCTCCTTCTTGAGCCGGTCGTAGGCCAGGTCGTAGGTGGCCGCGAAGGACAGTGGGTAGTCCGGGGCGGAGCCCTCGTCCAGCAGGTTCACATTGGTCTCGACCCGCTCGATGAACTGGGCGACCGACAGCGAGCCGCTCTGCAGCCAGGCCGCCGCCTGCTCCTCGGCCAGCGGCAGGTGTCCCAGCGCGTCGGCCAGCCGGGCCAGCTCCCCCTCGGGGGCCGTGGGCAGTCGGGTGCCCATCAGGGTGAGGCTCTCCTCCGGGCTGAACTCCTCCACCCGCGCCGGCTCCGCGTACTGGTTCCACGCGCTGTTCCGCGAGGTGACCAGGGTGTGCCCGTGGCCGGTGCCGGGCAGCAGGTCCCGTACGGCGCGCGGGTCGGCCGCGTCGTCCAGGATCAGCAGCCACCGCTCGAACGGACGGCCCAGTCGCAGGTCCCGGCGGAGCTGGTCCAGGTCCTCGCCGGCCCCCGGCGCCCCGGGGACGCCGGACGCCCGGTGCAGCTCGCGCGCCAGCTCGGTGAGGGAGGTGCGGATGTTGTCCGGGTCGGAGGCGGGCACCCACCACACCACGTCGTACTCGGAGGCGAACCGGTGGGCGTACTCCAGGGCGATCTGGCTCTTGCCCACGCCGCCCATCCCGTACAGCACCTGGGCGGAGCCCGGGGAGCCGACGCCGCGGCCGAAGCGCTCACGCAGCAGGGAGAGCGTCTCGGCGCGGCCGGTGAAGGCGGAGTTGCGCAGCCCGAGGTTCCACACCTCGGGGAGCCGTCCGGGGAAGCGCGGGCCGGCCGCGGCGTCCGGCGGCGGGTTCTCGCCCCAGCCCGGGAAGCCGAAGCGGGACAGCAGGGCGACGGTGGCCGCCTGCGCGGTCAGCCCGAACAGGTTGACCGCGTCGTGCCAGGCGAAGCGGGTGGGCAGCCGGGCGCCGCTGACCCGCACCCCGACGGTGCGCCGGCTGCGCGGCCGGCCGACCGGGGCGCCCTCGGCCAGCCGGGTGGCGGTCTCCCCGTCGGGCGAGCCGTGCAGGTGGGAGGAGAGCAGCACCACGACGGCGTCGGTCTGCTCGGGGATCTCGTCGGGGGGCGCCCCGGCGCCGTCGCGGTCGGCCACCCGGACGCCGATCAGCCGCAGCTGCTCGCGGATCCAGTCCGCCCAGACCTGGTCCTCGGGGGCGTGCAGCAGCACCACGGTCTCCGGCTCGGCGCCGCGGCGCGCCGCGTCGTAGGCGCGGTTGTACAGCCGGCGCAACTGCTCGGAGGTGGGCTGGAAGGTGGCGACCGCTCCACCGGAGACCCGCGCGGTGAGCTTGACGTACTGCGACAGCAGGCCGAGCGGGTTCCGCGGGTCCTCGCGCAGGACCGCCAGCTCCTCGCCGAGGGCGTAGAAGGGGCGGTACGGGATCTGCAGCTCGCTCCAGTACCCCTCCTGGGTCTGGTCGTCGGCGGGGCGCACGAAGGGGCCGAAGGTGTGGCGGAGCTCCGTCAGCCGGTGCGCCAGCCGGTCGTCCTGCGAGGTCTCGACCCGGAGCGGCACCACATGGATGCGGATCTCCCGGCCGTCCCGGTGGGACCGGTCCCGGATGCGGCGGGCGACCTCCGCGCAGCCCTCGGTCGACGGCTCGTTCATGGTCAGCCCGAGGACCACGGTGTCGGGCAGCACCAGCGTGCAGACGTCGGCCCCGTCGGACAGCCCGGTGCGGCCGTTGATCAGCACGTAGTCGTAGCCGCTGCGCCGGATCCGCTCGCGCAGCTCGGTGAGGAAGCCCAGGCCCTCCTGCCGGAGGAAGTAGCTCCAGTTGATCCGGGCCATGCGGTTGCGGTACTCGCCGTCGTGGATGCCGGGGCCCAGGTAGTCCAGGCGGCCGCCGCCGGCGAAGTGCGCGTCGAGCTGGACGGTGAACGGCAGCAGGTTGGCGTGGTCCTCGTACAGCCGGTGCAGCTCGTCGGGGCGGGTGTGGCCGGCCTGGATCGCGAACTCGATCAGGATGTCCAGCACCCCACGGCTGGCGGAGAGCCCCTGATCGGTCAGGAACGGCTGGTAGTAGCGGTGCAGACCCGGCGCGTCCAGGTCCCAGTCGACGGTCAGCACCGACTTGCCCGCGCTGGCCAGGATCCAGGCGGTGTTGGCCACCGCCATGGTGCGCCCGGCGCCGCTCTTGAAGGTGTAGAAGGAGATGATCTCGGCGGAGCCGTCGACGGTCATCCATCACCCCAGATTCCACCGGACCGGTGGGACAACAGCGCGGAGCGCGGCCCGGCCGGGACCGGGGACCAGGCGTCCCGCTCCCGGGAGCGGCGGGTCGGCCACTCGGCGCGCTCCTCCGGCTCCCGAGCCCCGCGCGGGGGTCTGCCGTCCGGCTCGCCCGGCTCGCTCCGGCCCTGGCCGCCGGGCCACACGGTGAGCACGTCCGCCATCGCCCCGATCACGGTGTGGGCCAGCCCCTCGGCGCTGCCGACCTCGTGGTGCGGCGCCCGCAGTCGACAGCCGGCCGCCTGGGCCAGCAGGGCGTCGCGCAACTGCGGGGTGTTCTCCCAGGTCTCCGCGTCGGTACGGGGCAGGACGGCGACCACCCCGGCGAACGCCGCGCCCCGGGCGGAGAGCCGCTCGCACAGCGCGGACAGCCCCGGATCCCGGCTGGGCCTGGCCTCGCGGGCCAGCCAGGGGTCGACGAGCAGCAGCACGACCGGCGGGTCGGGGTCGGCGCCCGGCGGCTCCGGGGGCAGCGCCACCGGCTCGGCCGCGCCGCTCTCCGGGGTGAACGGGCAGACCGTCACCTCCTCCACCCCGTAGTCCTCCAGGGCCCGTTGGACGACGTCGACGGCGCTCTCCTCGGTGTGCGGCCAGAACGGCTGCCAGTCCTCGGGACTGTCCCCGTACGGGGCTAACGCGGTGCGTAGGGCCGCCATGCGGGAGCGGGTGCCGGCCAGCAGCAGCAGGGTGACGCGGTGGCGCCTGGCGGCCGTGCCGGGGCCGCGGTCCGCGCGCGGCCGGCCCGCGGCCCGCGGCAGGTCGTACACCGGCCGCCATTTGGCGCGCGGCGGCCCGGGCGGCGCGGTGGGCGGCGGGTGCGGGGCCGGAGTGCCGGGGCGCGGGGCGCCGGTCGGGCGGGCCGCGCGGGGAGGCGCCGCCGGGGCGGGGGGCGCGGTGCCCGCGTGGGGATCGAAGCGGAGCGGGATCGACCGGGCGTCCGCCGTGGACATGGTCGGAAGGTCCGCCTGCGTACCCGTGATCAGCCGGTCGGCCACCAGCCGGACCAGGTCCCGGTACTGCGCCCAGTGCTCCGGGTCCCGCAGCGTGCCGAACTCGCCCGCCGGATAGCCCTGTCCGCCGCTGGGCAGCAGCGGGCCGGCCTCGGCCACGGACAGGGGCAGCACCAGCCCGTCCGGGCGCCAGACGACGCCCACCAGTGCCCGTGGTTCATGGCCGGTCTGCCGGGCGCTGCGGGCCATCCGCTCGCGGAAGACGGACCACTCACGGGCGCAGTCCGGGCTGCGCAGGTAGGCGTCGGAGTAGAGCGCCAGCAGCGCGCGGCAGTCCAACGCGGCCGGGTCCGGTTCCGGGACCGGGGCCGGGCTCTTCAGATGCCCTCGTGAACTCGCCTCGCGCCCCAGGCGGCTGTAGAGTTCGCTCTGAACATCGTAGTGAAACCGCTGGACTTGTCCGCGGTCGCCGGCTGACGCGGCGTAGCTCGTGAAGAAGAGCGGCCTCACAGCATCCCCCAAGCACCGTCTTCCGTTTCGACAACCGGCCGGCAAGACGTGTTGTTGTGCGACGCCGTGTGGTCGGATCGCACAACCCCAATATAGGGAAGGTGACGCGGTCCGTCCCTCAAGAACGCGTCAATCAGCCAAATGACGCAGGGTGTTCCGGATGTGTGTGATGAGAAGTCCCAGGTCGCGGCAGTAGACCGAGGGATTGTCGAAACCTTGACCGCGTCCGAACCGGTGGGCGCGCAGCCCGCCGCCGCAGATTCCGGACACCGGACAGGCCCGACAGGTCCGGCACAGCCCGTCGTCGAGGGCCGCGACGGTCTCCTCCAGGGCGAACGCCGCGTCCAGTGAGTGTCGGTGGATGTCGAGGCCGGTGGCGGCCGCGCCGTCGGCCACCGCCTTGAGCGAGTCGGTCCACTCGATCGAGCCGTCCGTCTCGATGACGACGGCCGCGGCGGGCGCCGTCCCGACCGTCTCGCTGTGTCCGGTGCCGCCCCGGCACAGGTCGACCACGGAGTCGAAGAGCCGTACCCGCAGCGGCCGGCCCGCCGCCCACCACCGGTCGAAGGCCGTCGCCAACCAGCGCCCGTACGGGGCGTCGCCCGCGGCCGCGCCGGCCGGCGGGTGGTCCCAGGTGGCGTGCGGCAACAGGAAGTCGATCATCGGCGGGCGGTGGGCGGCCAGCGCGTCGTAGCAGCGCTCGGGGTCGTTGGCCAGGTCGACGGTGCACAGCAGCCCCTCGAACAGCGGGCGGTGTTCGGGCCGGCGCAGCAGTTCCAGGGCCCGCTCCACCTCGGCGTGGCTGCCCCGGCCGTCGCGGTGTCGGCGGTGCCGGTCGTGGCCCGCGCGGTCGCCGTCCAGGCTGAGGCCGACCCGGATGTCATGACGGGCCAGCTCGGCCAGCAGCGGGGCGTCGAGCAGCACGCCGTTGCTCTGCACCGTGAACCGCGCCGCCGCCCCGGTGCCGCGCAGCCGGTCCCGCACCGTCTCCACCAGTCGGGTGACCGGGCCGGCCCCGCCGAGCAGCGGCTCGCCGCCGTGCACGATCACCCGGACCGCGGGCAGCCGGTGGCGCCGGGCGTGCTCCGCGATCCGCTCGGCGAGCCGGTCCACGGTCCGCGCCGACATGGTGCGCGGCCGGTCCCGCCAGCCGGTGTCCCGCAGGGCGTAGACGTAGCAGTAGTCGCAGGAGAGGTTGCAGCGGCTGTGCAGCTTCACGACGAACTGGTCGAACGCGCGGGCGCGCGGGAGGCCGTCCGGCGCCGGGGGCGCCGGCCAGGGTGGGCTCGGGGCGGTGGCCGACTGGAAGGTGGGTGCCTGCCGCCGCGGAGCGGAAGTCTTCACGTACGGGTACCCCCGATTCGCCTGAGCCTGACGGCGCCGCCGCGTGGTCGCAATCCCCCCAGTCCACCGTAGCGAGGGCCCCCGGCCCGGTGGAGTCGCTGCTCGGCCAATCCTCGGGGCCGGTTCGGTCACCTCCGGCGTGCCGAGGGCGGGCCGGCGCCCGGCCCCCCGCTCGCCGTCCAGCCGCCGGTCACCCCCCGGCGCCGAGGGCGGGCCAGGTGCCCAACACCCGCACCAGGTCCCCGTCGTCGAGCCCCGCCTCCCGCACCGTCGCCGACGGGTCGAGCTCCTCGTGCCGGCCGTCGGGCAGCACGCGCTCCACCCGGCGCCCGGTGCGGTCCTCGCCCGGGGCGATCGGCCAGCAGCTGAGCGCCCACACCGCGAGGTCGCCTATCCGGCTGTCGCGCGCCACCTCCAGGTCGCTGTGGAGCTGCCCGGAGCCGTCCTCCACGGTGAGGGCCACCGTCGCCCGCGCGGGGGCGAGGTCCACCGGCTCGGGCGGCACCACGGGGGCGGGCGCGGGGGCGGGTACGGACGCGCCGGCGGACGCGAGTTCGACGGCGGGCACGGGGGTCGGCGCGGGCGCCGGTTCGCGGGGCGGCGCGGGGGCGACGACGGGTACGCGGCCGATGACGGGTGCGGGATCGACGGCGGGCACGGGATCGATGACGGGTACCGGTTCGATGACGGGCACGGGATCGACGACGGGTACCGGTTCGACGACGGGGTCCGGCGGTGCCGGAGGCCCCAGGTGGCGCTCGATCAGCCGGCGGAAGACGGGCTGGTAGGGGTACTGGGCGCGGAGGGCGCTCAGCATCCGGCGGTAGGGGTGCTCGACGACGCCGTTGTCGAGCCTCTCGAAGAGCAGGGTCCACGCCTCGTCCGAGCCGCCGTCGAACGACACGCGAGCGCTTCTGGGCACCTTCATGGCGGAGAGCAGCAGACGCGCCTCGCCCAGGGTGCTGTAGACCTCCGCCACCGCGCTGAGTAGTTCGTCCCGCTCGGCGTCGGTGATATCGACGTCCCCCGGCAGCCGCCGTTCGGAGTCGGACGCGGACAGGTCGTGTGTCGACATGTGCTCTCCCCCGAAGTCACGCCAGAACCATGGCAATTATGCGTGTTCTGACATCAAGAGGGCAGGAGAGCTGCCGATTTCTCCTCGGTCGAGCCCCAGTGGATCGCGGATCGCGGATCGCGGATCGCGGACCGCGGACCGCGGACCGCGCGGGCGACCGCTACGCGCGGCCGGGGGCGCGCGTAGCGGTGTGCGCCGCCGTCCGGCGGCGGGTGGTCCGCGCGGTCAGCGGTTCTCCTCGCCGTCGTCGTCGGTCTCCGCCTGCTTGGCCTGGACCTCGGGGTCGAGGGTGGAGTTCGGGCCGCTGCCGTCGACGGAGGAGAACGAGGAGCGGTCGTCCAGCTCGGTGGCGGCGGACGGCTCGACCAGCCAGTCCGGGTTGGACTGCCGGTCCCACCACTTCCAGGCGCCGTAGGCGCAGCCCGCGACCAGCGCGACCAGCGCCATCCGCTTGATCATCCGGCCCGTCCGGGCGCGGCGGGCACGCTTCTTGGCGATCTTGTGGATCTCCTCCGGGGTCACCTCGCCGCGCAGCGCGGCGAAGGCCGCGGCGGAGCGCGAGATGGCCTCTTCTCGGGCGGGTCCGGCCGCCGCCCGGGTCACCGCGACGGCGTGTTCCATCCGCGGGGCGGTGTACTCCGCCGCGTGTCGGGCGGCCTCGCGGGTGCGCTTGGCGGCGCGGGTGGCGGCGGCGTCGACCTTGGGCGGCAGGGCGCCGCGGGCGTGTTCGATGCGGGGGGCCAGGTGCGCGTGGTACTGCTCGCCGGCGGCGCACCGGGCCTGGTGGGCGGCGTGGGACACCTTGGGCGCGACGCGCGTACGGGCCTCGTGGGCGTAGTGCGCGGCGGCGTCCTTGGCTGTGCCGGCGTACGGCGCCACCACCTCCGCAGCGTGCCGGACACTGTCCTTCGCGGTGCCGGTCACGGCGCGCACGCTGTCTTTGCGGGTCACGGATCCTCCTCGTCGGTTCCTTGCGTGGCGTACTCGGTGGCGTACTCCGGGTCTGGGGTCTGTACCCCAGGACGTCTGTCCCCAATACGCGATGTGTCGTCTTTCCACCCTTTTGAAGATCATGCCTGCTGAGGAGGTATGAGGCATATGTGAATCGGCATCCGGGTCAAGCGGGACTCCGGCGGAGCCCGCGACCGGGCCGGCGGCTACTCGTTGTACTCAGGTCCGTGCGAGGATCGAGATGTCCGTGAAGACTGATGGAAGGTAGATCGTGGCTGAGGAGCTCTACGCCACCCTGAAGACCAACCAGGGCGACATCCAGATCCGGCTGCTGCCGAATCACGCGCCCAAGACGGTCCGGAACTTCGTCGAGCTCGCCAAGGGCGAGCGCGAGTGGATCAACCCGGAGACCGGTGCGAAGACCACGGAGAAGCTGTACGACGGCACGATCTTCCACCGTGTCATCAGCGGCTTCATGATCCAGGGCGGTGACCCGCTGGGCAACGGCACCGGTGGCCCCGGCTACAAGTTCGCGGACGAGTTCCACCCGGACCTGGCCTTCACCAAGCCGTACCTGCTGGCCATGGCCAACGCCGGCCCGGGCACCAACGGCTCGCAGTTCTTCGTCACCGTGGCGCCGACCACCTGGCTGACCGGCAAGCACACCATCTTCGGCGAGGTCGCCGACGAGGCCAGCAAGAAGGTCGTGGACGCCATCGCGGACGCCCAGACCAACCCGCGCACCGACCGCCCGGTGAACGACATCGTCATCCAGAGCGTCGTCGTGGAGACCCGCGAGGGCTGATACGCCCGGTTCGTACGGGAACCCTGTGCCCCGCCCGTCCGTCTTGAGGGCAGGCGGGGCGGTTCCCGTGCGCAGGCAGGAAACGGGGGACAAGGGGAGACATGGAAGACCAGGCGGTCTGCTGCTACCGGCACCCGGACCGGGAGACCGGCATCAGCTGCACGCGCTGTGACCGGCCGATCTGCCCCGAGTGCATGATCTCCGCTTCGGTCGGCTTCCAGTGCCCCGAGTGCGTCAGCGGCGGTCACGCCGCGGGGGCCACGGCGGCCTCCGGCATGGCGGGGACCAGCGGGCGTTCGTACCGGACGGCCGCGCGGCCGCGCACCATAGCCGGCGGCGCGATCAGCGACGACCCGCGGTTGATCACCAAGATCCTGCTGGCGATCAACGTCGCGGTGTGGATCGCGGTGCTGGCCGTCGGCGACCGGCTGCTGAACGACCTGGTGCTGGTCGGCGCCTTCCCCCCGGAGCCGTTCGCGCGCGAGGGCGTCGCCGAGGGCGAGTGGTACCGGCTGGTCACGGCGATGTTCCTGCACGAACAGCCGATGCACATCGCCTTCAACATGCTCTCGCTGTGGTGGCTGGGTCCGCCGCTGGAGGCCGCGCTCGGCCGCGCCCGCTTCCTCGCCCTCTACCTGCTCTCCGGCCTGGGCGGCAGCGCGCTCACCTATCTGCTGGCCGATCAGACGCAGGCATCCCTGGGCGCCTCCGGGGCGATCTTCGGCCTGCTCGGAGCCACCGCGGTGCTGATGCGCCGGCTCAACTACGACATGCGGCCGGTCATCGCGCTGCTGGCGCTGAACCTGCTCTTCACCTTCACCTGGTCCAACATCGCCTGGCAGGCGCACATCGGCGGTCTGATCGCCGGCACGCTGGTGGCCTACGGGATGGTGCACGCCCCGCGCGACCGCCGCGACCTGGTGCAGGCCGTGACCTGCGCGGTGGTGCTGCTGGGCATCGTGGTGATGATCGGTGTCCGCACCCTGGAGCTCACGCGCTGAGCGTCACCGCCGGGGCGCGCTGTGCGCGGCCCGCCGGCCGGCGCCGTGCCCAGGCTGTGGAACACCGTGCCCCTGGCTGTGGAGCGTCCCCGTCATCGGCCGTGTTGACCGGCTGTGAAGGCGCGTGGATCGGTCGTGTCTCCGGCCGGGTCATCGGCCGGGTCATCGGCCGTGCGGCGGCTCCGCCGGCCCCGGCTGTGGACGGTGGTGGAGGGGGCCGACGGGAGGTCGTGGGGCGCCCGGTGTCCTCGTCCCCAACGCCATGAAGCCGACCGCCGGTGACCGTGGGGGCCACTCGGCGATCGGCTTGGATGACAGTTGTCCACAGCATGTGCCCGATCTTGCGCAACCTGTGGAGAACATCTGTCCGCTCCGCGCTGACCTGCGGAGCTGTGGAGTCTCGACTGTCAGACCGGCGTCAACCTCACAGAGGTTATCCACAGATCTTCTGAGTTTTCCCCTGCTGTGGATAACTCTGTGGACACCTTAGGGGGAAGCTACGGCCGAGACGGCTATTTCCACTGGGTGGAGACGACGAAACCGGCCGCGATGAAGCCGAATCCGACCACGATGTTCCAGTTCCCGAACGCCTTGATCGGCATGTCCCCGGTGGTCACGTAGAAGACGACGATCCAGGCCAGGCCGATCAGGAACATCGCCAGCATCAACGGCGCGACCCAGCTGCGACCGCTGTTGAGGTTGATGGTGGTCGCCTGCTTCGACGAGGACGGCGGCGTGTAGTCGTCCTTCTTGCGGATCCGTGACTTCGGCACGAGGAACTCTCCTGTCGATGCGCTGCGTGACCGCGCGGGGATGGTCTGGGTAGGGCGGCGCCGAGGCGGACGGCGACGCTGAGCTCTTCCTTCCCCCGGCCGTCCGTTAGCGTAGTCCTTCCGCGGCGTCGTAAGGAGTAAGGGTACGTTGAGCAATTCCGCTGACTCCCCCACCCCGAGCCCGCGCCGCCCCTCCTTCCGCCCCGTACGGCTGCTGACCGTCGCCGTGTTCGCCCTCGCCGGTCTGATCTTCTGGATCAGCTTCAACACCGCCAAGGGCACCGATCTGCGCAGTGACGAATCGATGCTGCGGCTGTCGGACCTCATCCAGGAGCGCAGCCGCAAGAACACCAAGCTCGACGACTCCACGGCGCGGGTGCGCGACCAGGTGGACGCCCTGACCCGCGGCGCCGACGAGGGCGGTTCCAAGGCGGCCCAGGCCCGGATCGAGCAGTTGGAGGGGGCGGCGGGTACCCGCCCGCTGAAAGGGTCGGGGCTGACCGTCACCCTCGACGACGCCCCGCCGAACGCCACTCCCCGGATCCCCGGCGTGCCCGACCCGCAACCCAACGACCTCGTCATCCACCAGCAGGACCTCCAGGCCGTGGTCAACGCCCTGTGGCAGGGCGGCGCCGAGGGCATCCAGGTGATGGACCAGCGGCTGATCTCCACCAGCGCGGTGCGCTGCGTCGGCAACACCCTGATCCTGCAGGGCCGGCTGTACTCGCCGCCGTACAAGGTGACCGCGGTCGGCGATCCGGAGAAGCTGCGCGCGGCGCTGAGCGCCTCGCCGGCGATCCAGAACTACCGGCAGTACGTCGAGGCGTACGGCCTCGGCTGGAAGGTCGACAACGAGGACGCCGTGACGCTGCCGGGCTACTCGGGCACAGTGGAACTCCACGAGGCTCGGCCGCTCAAGTAGAGGGCCGAAGCCTCTGGGGGAGAGGGGGCGGTCCGGCGATGTCGGTGCGGCTGGTCGTCAGAGCGCTCAGCGAGCTGTGCATCACCGTCGGCGCCGTGCTCGTGCTCTTCGTCGGCTACGTCCTCTACTGGAGCGGGGTGCGCGCGGACGCCGCCATGGACGAGCAGCTGGACCGGTTACGGGACCGCTGGTCGACCGGCGCGGTCGCCACCTCCCCCGAGCCGAGGCGGCGGCCCTACGCCCCCGGCGAGCCCTTCGCCGCCATGTACGTCCCCCGCTTCGGCGCCGACTGGGTGAAGCCCGTGCTGGAGGGCACGTCCCCCGGCACCCTCGCCAAGGGGCTCGGCCACTATCCGCGCACCGCGCGGCTCGGCGAGCGTGGAAACTTCGCGGTGGCCGGTCACCGGCGCACCCACGGCGACCCGTTCAAGGACTTCCCCCGGCTGCGCCCCGGTGACGCCGTGGTGCTCAGCGACGGCACCACCTGGTACACCTACCGCGTCGACCGCCGGCCGTACCGCACCCGGCCCACCGACACCGCCGTCCTCGACCCGGTGCCGGCCGCCTCCGGCCACCGGCGGCCCGGCCGCTATCTGACGCTCACCACCTGCGACCCGGAGTGGGGCCACAGCCACCGGCTGATCGCCTGGGCGCACCTGGACGCCACGGCGCCGGTCGGCGCGGGGAAGCCGGACGCTTTGCGCAGCTGACCCTCCGGCGCCCGGTCCGGCCCCTTAGTCTGGTGCTGCACCGCGATCGGAAGGGACGGCATGTACGGCTGGATCTGGCGACATCTGCCGGGGAACGCGTGGGTTCGGGCACTGATCTCCCTTGTGCTGATCCTGGCGATCGTCTTCGTGCTCTTCCAGTACGTCTTCCCCTGGGCGGAGCCACTGCTGCCGTTCAACGACGTGACCGTGGACGAGGGAATGGCAGGGAACCGATGAGCGCGCGCATCCTGGTCGTGGACAACTACGACAGCTTCGTCTTCAACCTCGTCCAGTACCTCTACCAACTCGGTGCCGAGTGCGAGGTGCTGCGCAACGACGAGGTCTCCACCGCGCACGCGCAGGACGGCTTCGACGGCGTGCTGCTGTCGCCCGGCCCCGGTGCCCCGGAACAGGCGGGCGTCTGCGTGGACATGGTGCGGCACTGCGCCGACACCGGAGTCCCGGTCTTCGGCGTCTGCCTGGGCATGCAGTCCATGGCGGTGGCCTACGGCGGGGTCGTGGACCGCGCCCCCGAGCTGCTGCACGGCAAGACCTCGCCGGTGACCCACGAGGGCGCCGGGGTCTTCCGCGGCCTGCCCTCCCCGTTCACCGCCACCCGCTACCACTCGCTGGCCGCTGAGCCGTCCGCGCTGCCGGACGAGCTGGAGGTCACCGCGCGGACCGCCGACGGCATCATCATGGGGCTGCGCCACCGTGAACTTCCGGTCGAGGGGGTGCAGTTCCACCCCGAGTCGGTGCTCACCGAGTGGGGTCACCTGATGCTGGCCAACTGGCTGGCCATGTGCGGGGACACCGGGGCGGTGGCGCGGTCCGCGGGGCTGGCGCCGGTGGTCGGCACGGCGGGCGGCAAGGCCGGCGAGTGACCGCACTCCGCCCCGAGCGCGAGGGCGCCCCGCACGGCGCCCCGCGGCCCGTCCCGTACCCGCCCGACGTCCCGGACGTCCGCGGTGGCTACGAGGACGAGGACGCCGCGTTCGTGGCGGCTGTCGAGGGCCTTGAGGACCCGCTGAACGACCCGCTGCCGACGGCGGAGCCGCCGGGCGCGCCGCCGGACGCCGCGACCACGAGCGGAGTGGGCTACGGGGCGTATGTGTCGCTCCAGGTGGCACAGCCGCTGCGGGACGACGAGACGATGATGCTGCGCGTGGCCGACGTGGCCGACGTGACCGCCGCCGGTCGGACGCCGCCGCCCGCCGACGCGACCGCGGTGCTCCGCAGGATCGAGGCGGAGCCCGCCGACCCGCGCCCCGCCGACCCAGAGCCCGCCGACCCGCGGCCCGCCGCTTCGAAGCCCGCCGGCCCGAAGTCTCCCGCCCCGACGTCCTCCTCCACGGACGAGTCCACGGAGTCCACGGAGCCCACGGAGCTCCCGGAGCCGCCGACCGAGGACGGGACGACGGTGCTGCGGCGGGTCGAGCCGGAGACCGCCGCCGAGGTGACCACCGTGCTCCGCAGGATCGAGGCGGAGCCCCCGCGCGGGGCGGGAGAAGGGCGTGCGGCGTCGCCGGCGGCCGCGGGGCCGATCGCCGAGGGGCGGGCCGCCCGCCGCAGGGCCGCCCAGGAGGCCGCCCGCCGCGGCAGACGCGGGCGCGGCCCGCGCGGGACGCCGGAAGCGGCGCCGCGGCCGCGGGGCCGCGCGGAGACCGCCGACGCGGGGCCGCCCCGCACCCGTATGGAGGCCCGGCGGGCGGCGCGGGCGCGCAGGGCCGGCCCCGGTGTGATCATCAGTCGGCTGGTCGGCGAGCTGTTCATCACCGTCGGCGTGCTGATGCTGCTGTTCGTCACGTACCAGCTGTGGTGGAGCAACATACGAGCCCACCAGCTCGCCAACGGCGCGGCGAACAACCTCCACGAGAAGTGGGACCGGGGCGACCGGGACCCGGGCGTCTTCTCGCCCGGCGAGGGGTTCGCCATCCTCTACATCCCGAAGCTCGATGTGAAGGCGCCCATCGCGGAGGGCATCGACAAGCACAAGGTCCTGGACCGCGGGATGGTCGGGCACTACGCCGACGGTCGGCTGAAGACCGCGATGCCGTGGGACGAGAAGGGGAACTTCGCCATCGCCGGGCACCGCAACACCCATGGCGAGCCGTTCCGCTACATCAACCGGCTGCGGCCCGGCGACAAGATCGTCGTGGAGACCCAGCGGGCCTTCTTCACCTACGAGATGCGGAGTATCCTCCCGCAGACCCCGCCCTCCAACACCGGTGTCATCGCCCCCGTGCCGGCGGGTTCCGGCTTCAGGAGCCCCGGCCGGTACATCACCCTGACCACCTGCACGCCGGAGTTCACCAGTACGTACCGAATGATCGTCTGGGGCAAGATGGTCGACGAGCGGCCGCGCAGCGAGGGCAAGCCGGACGCGCTCGTCGGGTGAGCGAGGAACGGAGCACGACGCGGTGGCAGGCACGAGCACGACAGACGACCGGGACGAGAGCGCCGGGGCCGCACCGGAGACGACCCCCACGGCCGCGTCCCCGCGCCCGAACCGCGGCACCCGGGGCCGGATCGCCACCGCCGTCGGCGTCTTCGGCGAGCTGCTGATCACCGTCGGGGTGCTGCTCGCGCTCTTCGTCGTCTACTCCCTGTGGTGGACCAACGTGCTCGCCGACCGCGAGGCCAGGAAGCAGGGCGACCGGGTGCGCAAGCAGTGGGCCCAGGGCCCCGGCGGCCTCGACACCAAGGACGGCATCGGCTTCCTCCACGTACCGGCGTTGAAGGAGGGCGAGATCCTGGTCAAGAAGGGCACCTCGAGCGGCGTCCTCAACAACGGCGTGGCGGGCTTCTACACCGAGCCGGTGAAGTCGGCGATGCCGTGGGAGAAGACGGGCAACTTCACCCTGGCCGCCCACCGCGACGGGCACGGCGCGAAGTTCCACAACATCCACCGGCTGGACGACGGGGATCCGATGGTCTTCGAGACCCGCGACACCTGGTACGTCTACAAGGTCTTCGCCAAGCTCGACGAGACCTCGAAGTTCGACGTCGGCGTGTTGAACGCCGTCCCCGAGGGCTCGGGCCGGAAGAAGCCCGGCCGCTACCTCACCCTCTCGACCTGCACCCCGGTCTACACCTCGAAGTACCGCTACATCGTCTGGGGCGAGCTGGTGCGCACCGAGAAGGTCGACGCCGACCGCACGCCGCCCGCGGAGCTGCGCTAGCCGACCATGTGAGCCGTAGAGCCCACGAGCCCGTGCTCCGCGGGCGACGCCGCAGCCTCCCCGACGATCCCGGAGGCCCCTGAGGCTACGGAGAAGCCCCCGGCACCTGAACGGTGCCGGGGGCTCTCTCGTGGCTGTCGATGGGCCGCTGGGCGGCCCGGAGGCGCTGGCGTCAGCCGCTGGTGCCGCCCCACCAGCCGTCGTCTTCCTCCCCGCCGCCGGGGTCGCCGTTGCCGTTGGCGTCCCCGTTGCCGTTGTCCCCGCCGGGCTGGCCGACCATGGTCAGCAGGTTGACCGCGGTGCCCTCGGGCACCTGGGTGCCGGCGGCCGGGGTGCTGATCAGCACGGTCGCGTTGTCGTCCGGCGGGCCGGTGACGGTGCCGACGGTGAGCTTGGCGCCCTCCAGGGCCTTCTTGGCGTCCTTGAGGGTCATCCGGCTCATGTCCGGCACCGGGACGTTCTGCGGCGTCGCCGGGGCCTTGGCGACCTCGAGGTTGATCTGCGAGCCAGCGACCACCTCCTGGCCGCCGGGCGGGGTCTGGCTGATCACCGTGCCGGGCGCCACGTCGGCCTTCTCGACCTCCTTCGACTGGACCTTGAAGCCCTTGCCGGTCAGGGTCGCGGTGGCCTCGGCGAGCGACTTGTTGGTGACGTCCGGCACGACGGCCTTGGTCTGCGCGATCGCCACCGTCAGGGTCACCTCGGTGTCCGGGGTCACCCGCTTGTCGCGCGGGCTCTGGTCGATGACCTTGCCCGCGGTCTGCTCGGAGATCTGGGTGACCTGCTTGACGTTGGTGAAGCCCTTGGCCGCCAGCGCCGCCTTGGCGTCCTCGAACTGGATGTTCAGGACGTCCGGCACCAGGACCTTCTCCGCGGGCTTCTTGCCCTTGGACAGGACCACCTCGACGGTGCCGTTCCGCTCGACCTGGGCGCCCTCGCCGCTCGGCTCCTGGCTGCAGATGGTGTTGCGTTTCTGCTCGCAGAACTCCGAGCCGGTCGCCTTGACCGTGAAGCCGCCGTTGACGCCCGCCTCCTGGGCCTCCTTCAGCGTCTTCCCGGTGAGCACGGGCACATCGACCTTTTTGTCCTTGTTGCCGCTCCCGCCGAACACCGCCTTGCCGATGAAGATCGCGCCGACCAGCACCAGGATGCCGGCGACGACCAGCAGCACGGTGGAGGTGTGGCTCTTCTTCTCACCGCCGCCGCGGCGCCGGTCCGGGCGCTCGTCGTAGCCGAAGCCGCCGTCGTCGTCCCGCACGGGCGGCAGCATCGAGGTCGGCGCGGCCGTCGGGTCCTGCGGGCGGAGCATGGTGGTCGGCTGGTCCTCGGGACCGCCGTAGCCGGCCGCGCCCAGCGCGGCGGTGGCCGCCACCGGCTGACCCTCCAGGGCAGCCTCGATGTCGGCCCGCATCTCGTCGGCCGACTGGTAGCGGTAGTCCGGGTCCTTGACCAGCGCCCGCAGGACGATCGCGTCCATCTCCGGGGTGATCTCGGGGTCGTAGGTGCTCGGCGGCTGCGGCTCCTCCCGCACATGCTGGTAGGCCACCGCCACCGGGGAGTCCCCGACGAACGGCGGGCGCACGGTCAGCAGCTCGTACAGCAGGCAGCCGGTGGAGTAGAGGTCGGAGCGCGCGTCCACGCTCTCGCCCTTGGCCTGCTCGGGCGAGAGGTACTGCGCGGTGCCGATCACCGCGGCGGTCTGCGTCATGGTCATGCCGGCGTCGCCCATCGCGCGGGCGATGCCGAAGTCCATCACCTTGACCTGGCCGGTGCGCGTCAGCATGACGTTCGCGGGCTTGATGTCGCGGTGCACGATGCCGCTGCGGTGCGAGTACTCCAGCGCCTGGAGGATGCCGATGGTCATCTCCATCGAGCGCTCGGGCAGCAGCTTCCTGCCGGAGTGCAGCAGCTCACGCAGGGTGGAGCCGTCGACGTACTCCATCACGATGTACGGGATCGAGACGCCGTCGACGTAGTCTTCGCCGGTGTCGTAGACGGCGACGATCGCCGGATGGTTGAGCGAGGCGGCCGACTGGGCCTCTCGGCGGAACCGGGCCTGGAAGGACGGATCGCGGGCGAGGTCCACCCGCAGCGTCTTCACGGCGACGGTGCGGCCGAGGCGGCTGTCGTGCGCGAGGTACACCTCCGCCATGCCACCGCGGCCCAGCACCGAGCCCAGCTCGTACCGGCCGCCGAGGCGACGCGGCTCTTCCATAGCTACTCCAGCCCTCTTCCGTCTTTCCCGACCGCACCGGTGTGGGGCCCGGCGATGTGCTGCTTGCGCCTACGCTACCCGGCACGGTGTGCGGGTCCCGGCCGTGACCTTCACCTGATACCCGACCGGTACAGGGATCTGCGGAATCGGCGTCAGGCGTGACCGGTGTCACTTCTCGCTGTCGAGCACCGCCTTCATCACCGAGCGGGCGATGGGGGCGGCGAGCCTGCCGCCCGCGATGTCGTCACGGGTGGTGTCCGAGCCCTCGATCACCACGGCGACCGCGACCGGGGAGCCGTTGTCACCCTTGGCGTACGAGATGAACCAGGCGTAGGGGTTCTTGCTGTTCGACACGCCGTGCTGGGCGGTACCCGTCTTGCCGCCGACCGTGACGCCCGGGATCCGGGCGTTCTTGCCGGTGCCCTTCTCGACCACCGTCTCCATGATGTCCTGCAGCTTGTGCGCGGTGTCGGAGGAGATCGGCTCGCCCATCGGCTTGGGCTCGTGCTGCTCGATGATGCTGAGGTTCGGGGCGCGCAGCTTGTCGACCATGTACGGCTCCATGAGCTCGCCGTCGTTGGCGATCGCGGCGGCGACCATGGCCATCTGGAGCGGGGTGGCGCGGTTGCTGGCCTGGCCGATGCCGGCCATGGCGTTCTGCGGCCGGTTGTCCTTCGGGTAGATGCTGGCGTCGGCGCGGACCGGGGTGAAGACCTCTTCGTTGAACCCGAACTTCTCCGCCTGCTCCTTCATCTTCTTGTTGCCGAGGTCGGCGCTGATCTTGCCGAAGACGGTGTTGCAGGAGTACTGGAGGGCGACCCGCAGCGAAGCGTTCTTGCAGGGGATGTTGCCCTCGTTCTTCAGCTGGACCCGGGTGTCGGGCAGGGTCCAGGGCAGCGGGGTGTCCGTGGGCTCGTCGACGCTGCCGTACAGCTCGTTCTCCAGCGCGGCGGCCGCGGTGACGACCTTGAAGGTGGAGCCCGGCGGGTAGGTCTGACGCAGCGCCCGGTTGAGCATCGGGTCGTCGGGGTTGTTCTTCTTGTCCAGCGCCTTCCAGGCGTCCTCGTCCTTGTCCGTACCGCCGGCGATGGTCGACGGGTCGTAGGACGGGGTGGAGGCGAGCGCCAGGATCTTGCCGGTGCGCGGGTCGATCGCGGCGACGGCGCCGCGCTTGTCGCCCAGCCCCTTGAAGGCGGCCTGCTGGGCCTTGGAGTTGAGGGTGGTGATCACGTCACCGCCCTTGCGCTCCTTGCCGGTGAACATGTCGACCGTGCGGTTGAAGAACAGCCGGTCGTCGTCGCCGGTGAGGATCTTGTCCTCGAGGTTCTCGATCTGGTTGGAGCCGTAGACCTGCGAGGCGTAGCCGGTGACCGGCGCCCACATCTCGCCGTTCTTGTACGTGCGCTTGTACTTGAAGTCCGTGCTGTCGGTCTCCACCGAACCGGTGATCGCGTTGCCGTCCACGATGATGTTGCCGCGGGGCTGGCTGTAGCGGGCGATCAGCACCCGGCGGTTGTGCTCGTGGTCCTTGAGCTCGTCGGCCTGGACGAACTGCAGCCAGTTGTCTCGGAGCAGCAGGGCGAAGACCAGAAGGCCGCAGAAGATGGCGATGCGGCGCACGGGCTTGTTCACGGGCGGACCACCTGGGTCATCTCGGCGTCTGGATTCGGTGCCGGCGCCGGTGCCGGACGGCGCGCGGTGTCGCTGATACGGATCAGCACGGCGATCAGCGCCCAGTTGGCGATCACCGATGAACCACCGTTGGCCATGAACGGCATGGTCATACCGGTCAGCGGGATCAGGCCCATGACGCCGCCGGCGACCACGAACACCTGGATCGCGAAGGCCGCGGACATGCCGACGGCCAGCAGCTTGCCGAACGGGTCGCGGGCCGCCAGCGCGGTGCGCACGCCGCGCTCCACGATCAGTGCGTAGAGCAGCAGGATGGCCATGGTGCCGCCCAGGCCCAGCTCCTCGCCGACCGTGGCGAGGATGAAGTCGGAGTTGGCGGCGAAGCCGATCAGGTCGGAGTTGCCCTGGCCCAGCCCGGTGCCCATGGTGCCGCCGGAGCCGAACGCCATCATCGCCTGCGCGATCTGGTCCGTGGTGGCCCAGCTCGGCGGCGACTCGTCGTAGACGGCGAAGGGGTGCAGCCAGGCCATCACGCGGATGTTGACGTGCGGCTCGACGGAGCCGACGACCGCCGCGCCGCCCGCGGCCATCAGCAGGCCGAACACGATCCAGCTGGTGCGCTCGGTCGCCACGTACAGCATGACGACGAACATGCCGAAGAACAGCAGCGAGGTGCCCAGGTCGGTCTCGAAGACCAGGATCAGGATGGACATCGCCCAGACGACGAGGATGGGGCCCAGGTCACGGCCGCGGGGCAGGTACAGGCCCATGAAGCGGCGGCTGGCGAGTGCCAGCGCGTCCCGTTTCACCATCAGATAGCCGGCGAAGAAGATCGCGATGACGATCTTCGCGAACTCTCCCGGCTGGATGGAGAAGCCGGCGACCCGGATCCAGATCTTCGCGCCGAAGACGTTCATGCCCAGGCCGGGCACGAGCGGGAGGAGCAGCAGCACCAGAGCCCCGGCCATGGAGATGTAGGTGTAGCGCTGCAGCCTGCGGTGGTCCTTGAGCATCAGCAGCACGGCCACGAACAGCGCGATGCCGATCGCGGAGAACATCAGCTGCTTGGGGGCGGAGGCGACGTACTCGCCCTTCGCCAGCCGCGCCAGCCGCTGGGACTGGTCCAGCCGCCAGATCAGCACCAGGCCCAGGCCGTTGAGCAGGGTGGCCAGCGGCAGCAGCAGCGGGTCGGCGTACGGCGCGAACTTGCGCACGATGATGTGGCCGACCGCGGCCATGAAGCCGAGGCCCAGACCGTAGTTGAGCAGCCCGGAGGGCAGCTCGTCACTGAGCGCCAGGCCGACGTTGGCGTACGCGAAGACCGGGATGATCACCGCGAAGGCGAGCAACGCCAGCTCGGTGTTGCGCCGACTGGGCGGCCCCACCGTGCTGATGGTGGTCGTAGTGGTGGTACTGCTCATTGCTGGTCGGCCCCCTACGGCTTCACTGCTGGGCGCTGCTGCACTGCGGGACCACCTGACGCTCCTCCTCGGTGAGGCTGGGGCCCGGCCTCGGGGTGGGAGTGGCGCTCGGCGTCGCGGGCTTGGTGGACGGCGTGGAGGTCGACGGGTCGGCGGTCGGGGTCGGCGTCGGGGCGGCCACGAAGGAGGTGCGGACGACGATGCCGCCCTCGGTGTCGCCGGCCGGGCTGGCCGGCGGCGTGGTGCTCGGCTGGCCGGCGGCGCCGCCGCCCCGGCCGTCCTTGGCCAGATCCTTCTGTCGCTCCTCGGCCTTGCGCCGGTCCGCCTCGGCCTTGCGCCGCTGCTCCTCGGCCTTGGCCAGCTCGTCCGCCTTCCTGCAGGCGCTGGCGAGCGTCTGCAGGTCCTTCGTCTTCTTCCGGGCGTCGCTCAGGTCGCTGACCGCGATGGTGTCCTCGACCCGGTCACGCTGGTCGACGGGGAGGTACTTGAGTTCGATCTCGGCGTGGTCCTCGTGGACCTTGCTGAGGCTGATCCACGCGAGGTCCTGGCTGATGCCCTGGTAGATCGCGACGTGGTCGCCGTTGGCACCCACGTAGTACTGCTTCTGCGTCCAGCGGTACCCGCCGTAGAGCCCGCCCGCGATCACGGCCAGGCCCAGGCCGATGTACAGCGACCGCTTGATCCACCTGCCGCGGCCGCCCTTCTTGGTGAAGTCCGCGTCGGCGTAGGCCCCGTAGCTGCCGTCCGGCAGCTCGCCCAGGCTCGGGTCGCCGCTGCCGGGCGGTCCGAAGCCGCCGGGGACCTCGCCCTGCTGCGGCACCGAGCGGTTGGCGCGGCCCAGCTCGGCGGCGCGGCCGGCCGGCGTCTGCGCGGCACCGCCGTCGCCCAGCTGGATCTGGTTCTCGGCCACCGCGCCCACGATCACCGGGGTGTCGCTGAGCTGCGCGGCCAGGGAGTCGCTGTCGTCCACGTCCATGACGTCGGCGACGATGCAGGTGATGTTGTCGGGGCCGCCGCCGCGCAGGGCGAGCTGGATCAGCTCCTGCACCGTCTCGTGCGGGCCCTGGTAGCTGGCGAGGGTGTCCTCCAGGGTCTGGTGGCTCACCACCCCGGAGAGGCCGTCCGAGCAGATCAGATACCGGTCGCCGGCCCGGACCTCGCGGATCGACAGATCGGGCTCGACGTGGTCGCCACTGCCCAGCGCGCGCATCAGCAGGGAGCGCTGCGGGTGGGTGGTGGCCTCCTCCTCGGTGATCCGGCCCTCGTCGACCAGCCGCTGCACCCAGGTGTGGTCCTGGGTGATCTGGGTCAGCACCCCGTCCCGCAGCAGGTACGCGCGGGAGTCGCCGACGTGCACCAGGCCCAGCCGCTGCCCGGTCCACAGCAGGGCGGTGAGCGTGGTGCCCATGCCCTCCAGCTGCGGGTCCTCCTCGACCATCACCCGCAGCTGCTCGTTGGCGCGCTGCACGGCGGAGCCGAGCGAGGTCAGGAGGTCGGAGCCGGGGACGTCGTCGTCGAGCTGGACGAGGGTCGAGATCACCTCGGAGCTGGCGACCTCACCGGCGGCCTGACCGCCCATGCCGTCGGCGATGGCGAGCAGCCGCGGACCGGCGTAGCCGGAGTCCTCGTTGCCCTCCCGGATCATGCCCTTGTGCGACCCGGCGGCGAAACGCAGTGACAGACTCATGCGCACCTCGCCCGTCGGCTCCGGGAACAGCCCCTTTGCTGCCACGCTGCCCACCCTCCGGTCGTCATGGTCGTACTACTTCCGCAGCTCGATGACGGTCTTGCCGATACGGATCGGCGCGCCCAGCGGAACAGGGGTCGGCGTGGTGAGCCGGGTCCGGTCGAGATACGTGCCGTTGGTGGACCCGAGATCCTCGACGATCCACTGGCCGTCACGGTCCGGGTAGATCCTGGCATGCCGGCTGGAGGCGTAGTCGTCGTCCAGCACGATCGTCGAGTCGTGGGCCCGGCCGAGCGTGATGGTCTGCCCCTGCAGGGCCACGGTGGTGCCGGTGAGCGTCCCCTCGGAGACGACCAGCTTGGTCGGCGCGCCGCGCCGGCCGCGGTTGGCGGCCCGGCCGCCGGACTGCTGGCGCTGCTGCGGCGGGGCGGACTGCTGCTGTTGCTGCCGCTGCTGCTGGCCGCGGTCGGGGCCGGCGGGTCCGCGCCCACCGCGGCGGGCGGATCCCCGCTGTGTCACCCGGGTCCCGAACAGGTCGCTCCGGATGACCTGTACGGCCACGATGACGAACAGCCACAGTACGGCGAGGAAACCCAACCGCATGACCGTGAGGGTCAGCTCTGACATTGCCCCCGCTTCACCCTTCGGCTTGCCGGTAAACGATGGTGGTGCTGCCCACGACGACGCGCGAGCCGTCGCGGAGCGTAGCGCGCGTGGTGTGCTGCCCGTCTACCACGATGCCGTTGGTCGACCCCAGATCCTGGATGGTCGAGGGTGTGCCGACCCGGATCTCGCAGTGTCTGCGCGAGACTCCGGGGTCGTCGATGCGGACGTCCGCATCGGTGCTGCGGCCCAGTACGAGCGTGGGCCGGGAGATCTGGTGGCGCGTGCCGTTGATCTCGATCCAACGTCGGACCTGCGGATACGAGGCCCCGCCGGCCCCCGGAGGCCGCGCTCCGGACCGGGCCCCGCCGGCGGGCGGCGGCGCACTCGGCATGGGAGGCGCGCCCGCGGGCCGGTCGGGGAAGCCGGACGAGCCCGGGCGCCCCCCGGTCGGCCGCTGGGTGGGCGGCTGCGGGTGCTGCTGGAGCTGGGGCTCCGGTCCGCCGGACGCCCCGGCCTGGGACTCGCTGGCGGCCAGCGTGCGGCTGCGCACGCGGTACAGCCCGGTGTCGAGGTCGTCGGCCTTCTGCAGGTGGACCTTGATCGCGCCCATGAAGGTGTAGCGCTGCTGCTTGGCGTAGTCACGCACCATGCCCGACAGCTCGTCGCCGAGCTGTCCGGCGTACGGGCTGAGCCGCTCGTAGTCGGGCGCGCTCAGCTCGACGATGAAGTCGTTGGGGACGACGGTCCGGTCGCGGTTCCAGATCGTGGCGTTGTTGTCGCACTCGCGCTGGAGCGCGCCCGCGATCTCCACCGGCTGCACCTCGGACTTGAACACCTTGGCGAAGGTGCCGTTCACGAGTCCTTCGAGACGCTGCTCGAAGCGCTTCAGTACTCCCACGGGGCACCTCCTTCCTCAGTCATCCTCAGTGTCGTCCTGATACTGCTTACTGATCGTATCCACGCGTCGGGAAATCGGGTGGTTCCCCTTCCTGGCCCTGTGGAGCAGTGTCACCTCTCACAGGGGATCGTAGAGGCGCCTTCAAGACAGTGTCCCGCAACCGGCGAGGTCTCCGGTCGGGGGGAGGGGCGGCCGGGAGGAGGCCGACGAGAACGCGTGTGAGGACACGCTCCACAGCGTGCTAATGTTCTGCATGTCGGAAGGCGCCGCACACGGGGCCCGGAGAGATCCGGACCAAAACACTCCGGTGAGTGTGTGACAAACTAACGACAGCACCCATGCGCGGGTGGCGGAATAGGCAGACGCGCTGGATTCAGGTTCCAGTGCCCGAAAGGGCGTGGGGGTTCAACTCCCCCCTCGCGCACAAGTGAGACGGGTCTCCGTCGGTGACGAAAGTCATCGGTGGGGGCCCGTTTCTCGTTGTGTGTCCGCGCTTCCTCTGTTGCCTCTGTTCCCGTCTGTTCCCCTTGTCTGTCTTGTGGCGCACGGTGACGCACGTTCCGGTTGCCTTTCCAGTTGTCTCTCCGGTTTCTTCTCCGGGTGCCGCCTCCGACGATCTCGCCGGTGCTCTCTTCGGTGGTCTCTCCGGCGCGACGCGGACCGCCGGCGGCGTGATCCGGCTCACATGGTGCGGTGGAGTGAAGATGACCGCCGCGCGGAGCGGCGGATTCGTCGCGGACGTCATGTCCGATTTCCGCCAGCGGCCCGGCCCGGCCGGCAGCACAGTGGAGGCGTGAAGACGGACGCGGATGTGCTGGGCGAAGACGGCAGGTACGAGGCGGTGCGCAGCCGGGACGCACGCTTCGACGGGGAGTTCTTCTTCGCCGTCGCCACGACCGGGATCTACTGTCGGCCGAGCTGCCCGGCGACCACCCCCAAGCGCCGGAACGTCAGGTTCTACCGCACCGCGGCGGCCGCGCAACGTGAGGGCTTCCGGGCCTGCCGTCGCTGCCGGCCGGACGCCGTGCCGGGCTCCGCGGACTGGAACGCCCGGGCCGACGTGGTGGGTCGGGCCATGCGGCTGATCGGCGACGGAGTCGTGGACCGGGAGGGCGTGGCGGGGCTGGCGGCCCGGCTCGGCTACAGCGCCCGGCAGGTGCAGCGCCAGCTCAACGCGGAGTTGGGCGCCGGGCCGGTGGCGTTGGCCCGGGCGCAGCGCGCGCACACCGCGCGGGTGCTGTTGCAGACCACCGGACTCCAGGCGGCCGAGATCGCCTTCGCCTCCGGCTTCTCCAGCATCCGTCAGTTCAACGACACCATCCGGGAGATCTACGCGGCCACGCCGAGCGAGCTGCGCGTCGCCGTTCCCGGCCGCACCTCGCGCTTCGGGCCGGTGGCGCGACCGGCGGGCGGGACGGCGGCAGGGCCGCGAACGGTGGGCGGAACGGCTGCGGCGGGGGGCGCCGGGGCGGCCACGGGCGAGGCCGCCGGCCCGGCGGACGGCTCCGGCCCGGCGAACGGCTCCGGCCCGGGCGGGGTCCCGCTGCGGCTGGCGTTCCGCGGCCCCTACGCGGCGGCCGAGATCTTCGACTACCTCGCGCGGCGCGCGATCACCGGTGTCGAGGAGATGGTGGGCGAGCGCGGGACCCGCACCTACCGGCGCACCCTGCGACTGCCGGTCGGGGTCGGCATCGCGGAGGTGGACGAGGTGGTGGGCGACGGCTGGCTGGAGTGCCGGCTGTTCCTGAGCGACCTGCGTGACCTGACCACCGCCGCGCAGCGCATGCGCCGGCTCTTCGACCTGGACGCCGACCCGTACGCGGTCGTGGCACGGCTCGGCGCGGACCCGGTGCTCGGCCGCCTGGTGGCGGCCCGGCCGGGGCTGCGCTCGCCGGGCGCCGCGGACCCGCACGAACTGGCCGTGCGCGCCGTCCTCGGACAGCAGGTGTCCGTGGCGGCCGGGCGCCGCCTGGGGGACGCCCTGGTGACGGCGTACGGGCAGCCGCTGTGCGCTCCCAGCGGCACTCTCACCCATCTCTTCCCACAGGTCGCGGAGGTGGCCGCGGCGGAGCTGACGGAGATCGGCATGCCCGAGACCCGGCGGGCCACGCTGCGCGCGCTGAGCGTGGCCCTGGCCGAGGGCTCCATCCGGCTCGACGCGGGCGCCGACCGCGAGCGGACCCGACGGGACCTGTTGGCGCTGCGCGGCATCGGGCCCTGGACCGCCGGCTACATCCGGATGCGCGCGCTGGGCGACCCCGACGTCCTGCTGGAGGGCGACGCGGCGGTGCGGGCCGCCATGCGCCGGGTGGGTGCCTCGCCCGCGGACGCGGACGGTTGGCGGCCGTGGCGTTCGTACGCCATGCACCACCTGTGGAACGCGCCCAGAGGCGAGGGCCTTCTCTGAGGGCGGGCGGTCTCGAGGGGGATCAGGCGGCGAAGCGGGCGGCGAGGCTCTTGGCCTTCGCGACGGCCGCCGCGTGGGCCTCCTCCCGGGAGGCGTCGGCGAGCGGGACGAGGTCGGCCATGGCCGGGACCGAGCGGGCCAGGGTCAGCTCGGGAACGATGAACTCGACCTCCAGGCCGAGTCCGCCGTTGAGCACCTTCTCCAGGTACGTGGTCACGAACTCGAAGCTCTCGCGCGGGGTGCCCGGGCCGTAGCCGCCGCCACGGCTGGCGACGACGACCACCGGGGTGCCGGCGGCGGTGGGGTTCTCCGTGCCGAAGGTGCGCCCGTTGATGATCACGTGGTCCAGCCACGCCTTGAGGCCGGACGGGATCGTGAAGTTGTACATCGGGGCGCCGATCAGCACCGCGTCGGCCTGCTCCAGCTCGCCGGCCAGCTCCTCGCGGAGCGCGAAGGCGGCCCGCTGCTCCGGCGTGCGCTCGTCGGGGCCTATGAAGCCGGCGAACGCGCCGTCGAAGGCCAGGTGAGGCACCGGGTCGGCGTGGAGGTCGCGGTAGACGACCCTGCCGTTCGGGTGCTGGGCCTCCCACTCCTTGCGGAAGGCGGCCGTGACCGACCGGGAGGCGGACCCCTCGGCGGGGAAGACGGACGAGTCGATGTGCAGAAGCGTGGGCATGCGGAGGGCTCCGTATCAGCTCGGTCGGGCCGGCTCGGGTCGGCTCGGGTCGGCTTGGGCGGGTTCGGCGGCGGGGAAGGTCGCCGTTCCGTCGGGTTCGGCGGCGGGGCAGTGCCGCCGTCGATCGGGTCCGGCGGCGGGGAGGTGCCGCCGTTCCGTACGTAGCTATTGATAACACAGCTACTTACTTTTTTATAGTCCACTACCTGGCGGCAGTACGCTGGTGTGCATGACAGACCGCGGCGCACACCCCGAGCAGACGTGCAAGAAGGTCGGGGACGACATGACGCGCGTCTTCGAGCTGTTCGGGAAGCGGTGGACCGGCCTGGTCGTGGCCGTGCTGTTGGAGCAGCAGGCGTACTTCGCCGACCTGCGGCGAGCCATCCCGGGGATCAGCGAGCGCATGCTGTCGGACCGGCTCGCCGAGCTGTCGGCGGCCGGCCTGGTCGTGCGGGAGGTGGACGCGGGCCCGCCGCTGCGGGTCAGCTACCGGCTGACCGAGGCGGGCCGGGCGATGGAGCCCGCGCTGCGCGAGCTGGGGCGGTGGGCGGAGACCTATCTGTCGAACGGCGGGGACTGCCCGGAGCGGTTCCGGCGCTGAGGACGTACGCGCTGAGGCTGTACGGCGCTGAGGCCGTACGGCGCTGTCTGCTGGCGGCCGTCGGCCCGGCAGCGGTCGCCCGTCCGTCGCCGTCCGTCGCCGGGGCGTCGCTGACCGCCGCCGTCTGCCCTCGACTGTCGCCGTCCGTCGTCGACTGTCGCCGTCCGTCGCCGCACGCCGCCGGACGTTGTCCACAGGCGGTTATCCACAGGATCTGACGGCTGCGGTGGAGCGGGGTACGGTCGTGCTCGGGTCGACGCTGATCTGCGGCCGGCCGGAGGAACGGGGGTGCGCGATGTCCGAAGCCATGCACGCGGGGGAGGCGGCGGGGCCGCCGGCGCGGTCCCTGGCGGGGGCCTCGGCGCGGGCGTCGGTCGCGGAGACGACCGCGGCATCGTCGGGGCCGGGGCGGCGCACCGCGGGTTCGGCGGACGGGGCATCGGGGTCACGGCCCACATCGACATCGGGGCCATCGGGGCCGGCGGTGGGGGTGCGGGCGGCCGACGGGCGGGAAGCGATCGCGCCCCGGCGGTTGCCCCATGTGCCGGGCTTCGCGCGCGAGCCCTACGGCGGGGTGCTGCGCCGGCGTGGCAAGGAGCTGCGGCAGCGGGTGCCGCGGGCCGCGCACCAGGAGCTGTCGATCGGTGCCGGGCGGCCGGACGCGGTCGCGGCGGTCGAGCAGTCCAGCGCCGGCCGGCTGCCGGAGCTGACCCCGATCCGGGTGGGCCGGATGGCGGCCTCCCCGTTCGCCTTCCTCCGCGGCTCGGCCGGGTTGATGGCGTACGACCTGGCGACGACGCCGGTCACGGGCGTGGGTGCCCAGCTCTGCGGTGACGCGCACGCCGCCAACTTCGGGCTGTACGGCGACGCGCGCGGCCATCTGGTCATGGATCTCAACGACTTCGACGAGACCATCCACGGCCCCTGGGAGTGGGACGTGAAGCGGCTCGCGACCTCGCTGGTGCTGGTGGGGCGGGAGGTCGGGGCGGACGCGGCCGCCTGTCGTACGGCCGCCTACGACATGGTCGGCGCGTACCGCCGCACGTTGCGGCTGCTGGCCAAGCTGTCCGCGGCGGACGCCTGGAACGCGATCGCGGACGAGGAACTCGTCTCGCACGCGGACGCCAAGGACCTCCTCGGCACGCTGGAGCGCGTCGCCGACAAGGCCCGGCGGAACACCAGCGCCCGCTTCGCCGCCAAGGCGACCGAGGCCGTCCCCGGCGCGGGCGCCGGGCGACGCTTCGTCGACGCGCCGCCGGTGCTGCGGCGGGTGCCGGACGCCGAGGCGGCGGCGGTCACGGCATCGCTCGGGCACTATCTGGACACGCTGCCGGAGGACCGGCTGCCGCTGCTGGCGCGCTACGCGGTGCAGGACGTGGCCTTCCGGGTGGTCGGCACGGGCAGCGTGGGCACGCGCTCCTATGTGGTGCTGCTGCTCGATCACCGGGGCGAGCCCCTGGTGCTCCAGGTGAAGGAGGCCCGGCCGTCGGCGTTGGTGCCCCATGTGGTGAAGGCCGGGTTCGTGGTGCCGGAGGTCTCCCACGAGGGGCGGCGAGTGATCCGCGGGCAGCAGCGCATGCAGGTCGTCAGCGACATCCTGCTCGGCTGGACGACGGTCGAGGGGCGGCCCTACCAGGTGCGGCAGTTCCGCAACCGCAAGGGCAGTGTGGATCCCGCCGCCCTCGCCCCCGCGGAGGTCGACGACTACGCGCGGATGACCGGCGCCCTGCTGGCCCGCGCCCACACCCACAGCGTCGACCCTCGGCTGCTCGCCGGGTACTGCGGCAAGAACGACGAACTGGACACGGCGGTGGCGACCTTCGCCGTCGCCTACGCCGACCGCACCGAGGCAGATCACGCCGAGCTCGTGACCGCGATCCGCAACGGTCGAATAGCGGCCGAGCCGGGCGTCTGACCGGGGCGTGGGCGCGTGTCCGGGCGGCCGGGTGCGGAGCAGCCGGTCCGGGCCCGGCGCGGGGGCGGCCCGTCACACGCGGGGTGGGCCGGTGAGCGCGGTGGGCCCGGCGCGCGGGGTGGGCCCGGCTTCCCTGCGCCGGTCGGGTGGCCGGGTAGGGCTGGGTCGGTGACCGGTGGGCGAAGCCGTTGACGTCCGGCGACGGTCGCCGGACGTAGGCTGTGCGGGTGACGAACCCGGAAGCGCAGCACGCCCGCCAGTCGGCCTCGGCCGCGGAGTCGCGGCCGGAGAACGAGACGGCGGCCGAGACGGCGCGGAACACCGCGGCGGAGCCCGCCGAGCCCGCCGAGCCGGCTGGGCAGCCCGCCGAACCCGAGCCCACCGAGCCCGCCGAGTCCACCGAGTCCGGGAAGGCGGCCGCGCGGTCCGCCGAGTCTGCCGACGAGGCGGCGGAGCCGGCGGGGGACGCGGAGCAGGACGAGGGCACACGACGGCTGGACAACGCGGTGCGGGCCGCGGAGCAGGCGCTGATCGAGTTCGAGATCGCGGTGGAGACCTTCAGGGTCGAGGTGGAGAACTTCTCCCGCCTGCACCACCAGAGGCTCGGCCCGATGTACTCGCGGCTGGACGAGCTCGACGCGCTGATCGCGGAGGCGGTCGCGGCACGCACCGGCGACCCCGAGGATCAGCGCCGGGCGCGGGAGGCGCGGGGCCTGGTGCTGCCGATGCCGTCGGTCGAGGAGCTGTTCCACGGCTGGATGGACTCCGAGGGGCTGTCCCCGGAGGCGACCGCGATGCTCACCGAGCAGCCGGTGCGGCCGCCGGCGCGGGTGCGGCCGAGTGAGGAGGCCCGGCGCCTCTACCGTGAGCTGGCCCGCAAGGCGCACCCCGACCTCGCGGAGGACGAGGGCGAGCGGCGGCGGCGCGGCGAGTTCATCGTGCGGGTCAACGCCGCCTATGCCGCCGGGGACGAGGGCGTGCTCCAGGCGCTGGCCGAGGAGTGGGCGGCGGGGCCGCGCCCGGCGGAGCGACGGCCGAGCCGCAGCGAGGAGCTGTACGCACGGCTGGAGTGGCTGGCCGAGCGCAAGGAGCTGTTGGCGGCGATGGCCGCGGAGCTGGAGTCCAGCGCCATCGGCGCCATGTTGAAGATGGCGCCGGAGGACCCGGACGGGCTGCTGGAGGAGATCGCCGAACAGCTGCTCGCCCAGGTCGCCGAGAAGGAAGCCCGCCTGGCGGAGCTGGTGGGTTAAGTTCCTCAGGTCCGAGGCGACGCGAGAAAGGTACGGATCATGCAGTTTGCCGGGGTGCCCGAGGTGGCGGCCGCCGAGGTGCCGTCCGATGGATTTCTGCTGGACGTCCGGGAGGACGACGAGTGGGCTGCCGGGCACGCCGAGGGAGCGCTGCACCTCCCGATGAGCGAGTTCGTGGCGCGCTACGGCGAGCTGACCGAGAAGGCGCCCGCCGATGGCACGGTCTATGTGATCTGCCGCGCGGGCGGTCGCTCGGCCCAGGTGGCCGCGTATCTGCTGCAGCAGGGCGTGGACGCGGTGAACGTCGGCGGCGGGATGCAGCACTGGGCGGCCGTCGGTCGACCGGTGGTGGACGCCGCGGGCGGCGCCGGCAGCGTCATCTGACCGTCCTCCGTCCCGTCTCGTGCGGTGCGCCGCCTCGGCCGTGCCGGTCGATCGCGTCCGTCGGTTGCCCGCGTTCGGACTGCCGGCTCAGCTCAGCGGATGGGTGGCGAGCAGCTCCCCCAGCGCCTCCTCATGGGCCGCGGCGGGGCCCAGCGACAGTTCCAGCTGCTTGGCCCAGGCGTGGTAGCGGTGGAGCGCGTAGTCGGTGACGGCGCCGAAGCCACCGTGGAGGTGTTGTGCCGTCTGCACCACGCGACGCACCCCCTCCGCGGCCCAGATCTTGGCCACGGCGACATCCGCGGCGAGTGGCAGCCCACTGCGGACGGCCGGTGTGTCCGGGCCGTCGGCGGAGAGCCGCCAGGCGGCCTGCCACAGGGTGGCCTCCATGGCGCGCAGGTCGATATAGCGGTCGGCTGTCTGGACGGCGACGGCCTGGAACGTGGCCAGCGGGAAGCCGAACTGTTCGCGCTTGCTGGTGTACCCGCTGGTCAGGTCCAGTACCGCCGATCCCACACCGAGCGCCAGCGCACAGGTGCCGGTGGTCAGCAGGAGACGCAGCCGCTCCCAGGCTCCGTCCGCCGTGATGACCTCGCGGCGGGTGACCCGTACGGCCTCCAGCCGGAGCCGGGCGTACCGCTCCCCGCTGGTGGAGGTCTGCTCCTCCAGGGTCATTCCCTCCTGGCCGCGGGGGACCAGGGCCAACACCGTCCGACCCGTGTCGGTGTGCGCCGGGAGCAGCACATCGTCGGCGCTCTGGGCCCAGGGGACGGCGGTCTGGACGCCGTCCAGGGTCCATGTGGCGCCGTCGTGGTCCGCCCGGACGGCGAGTTCCGCCGGATCGTGGCCGGTGCGGCCGTGGGCTGCGACGGTCAGCACGCGTTCGCCCCGCCCCGCGCCGGCCGCCACCGCCTGGCGTAGCTCCGCGCCGCCGTGGTGCTGCACGGTGAGCGCGGCGGCGCAGTGTTCCAGCAGAGGCACCCGGGCCAGGACCCGTCCGGCCTCCCGTAGCACCAGGCAGAGGGCGATGGGGTCCAGTCCGGCGCCGCCGTAGCGGGGATCGAGGGTGAGTGAGAGCAGGTCTGCCGCGGCGAGACGCCGCCACAGGAGGCGGTCGAAGTCCTCGGCCACCGCACCGCGTCCCCGGGCGGGGCTGGGAACGCCGTCCGGGTCGACGCCGGAGAGGACGGCTCGCGCCGCCTCGACGGCCGCCTGCTGCTCTTCGGTGAAGGTGAAGTCCACGTCTCGCCGTCCCCTCCGCGCACCCTGCCGCTCCGACGGTCAGTCAGGGAGCTCTTCAGCCCCATCTGACAGCCCGTCAAGATAGAACAGGTTCTAGAAGAAGGGAACGGTCCTGTGCGATGCCGGTGTCGGTGTCGGCGCCGACACCGGTGCGATGCATAGCGCCAGTGCGATGCCTGGCGCCGGTGCATCAGCCGGCCGTCTCTTTGGTGGCGTCCACCACTCGTCGGGCCGCCGCCGGCCGCCGCCGGCCGCCGCCGGCCGCCGCCGGCCGCCGGTCGTCGCGTCGTCAGCGGTCGAAGTCGAGCTCCACCTCCTCGCCCGCCGGATGGGACTGGCAGGCCAGCACATAGCCCGCCTCGACCTCGTCCGGCTCCAGCGCGAAGTTCCGATCCATCCGCACCTCGCCCGAGACCAGGAACGCCCGACAGGTCCCGCAGACCCCGCCCTTGCAGGCGTAGGGCGCGTCCGCGCGGTGTCGCAGCACCGAATCCAGCAGCGTTTCGCCGTCCTCGACGGGCCAGCTGCCGGATCGGCCGTCCAGGGTGGCGGTCAGCGTGGCGTGCACCGGGGGACCCGAGCGGCTCGGCGCGGGGGAGGCGCCGTCGTCCACATGGAAGATCTCCTGGTGGACGCGGCCGCGCGGCACGCCCAGAGCGCGCAACGCCTGCTCGGCGCCCTGCACCAGACCGTAGGGCCCGCACAGGAACCAGCCGTCCACCGATTCCACCGAAAGCAGCGTGGGGAGCAGCGTGGCCAGCCGCTCCTGGTCCAGCCGACCGGAGACCAGCCCGGCCTGCTGGTCTTCCCGGGACAACACGCTCACCAGCTGGAACCGGTCCGGCCAGCGGTCCTTCAGGTCCGCGACCTCCTCCAGGAACATCGTGGAGGCGGCCGTGCGGTCGCTGCGGATCAGGCAGAAGCGGGCGTCCGGCCGGGTGGCGAGCAGGGTGGCCGCCATCGACAGCACGGGGGTGATGCCGCTGCCGCCGACGATCGCGGCGAAGCTGCCCGCCCGCGGGGCCAGGGTGAAACGGCCGGCCGGAGGCAGCACCTCCACCACATCGCCGACCGCCAGCTCCTTGAGGGCGTAGGTGGAGAACTCGCCGCCGTCCACCAGCCGCACCCCGACCTGCACGGCCTCCGGCCCCTCGGCGCCGAGGACCGGGGTGCAGATGGAGTACGTACGGCGGACCTCCGAGCCGTTGGCCACCCGGCGGACCGCGATGTGCTGCCCAGGGGTGTAGCGGAAGGTCTCGCGCAGCTCGGGGGGGACGGCGAAGGTCACGGCCACCGCGTCGGCGGTCAGGCGGTCGACCGCCGTCACCCGCAGCGGGTGGAAGGCGCCGTGGTGGACCGCGGCGGTCGAGGTGCGGGCCATCACAACTCCTTGAAGTGGTCGAACGGTTCGCGGCACGTCTCGCAGCGGCGCAGCGCCTTGCAGGCCGTGGAGGAGAAGCGGCTGAGCAGCGCGGTGTCGGTGGAGCCGCAGTGGGGGCAGCGGATGGCCAGCGCCAGCGGCACGGGGCCGTGTGCGGGGCCGGTGGGGCGCGGTGGGGATATCCCGGACTCGGCCAGCTTGCGGCGGCCCTCATCGGTGATGGCGTCCGTGCTCCAGGGCGGCGAGAGCACGGTGCGCACCTCGATCTCGGCTATGCCGTGGTCGTGCAGCACCGTCTCGATGTCGGCGGCCATCGTCTCGATCGCCGGGCAACCGGTGTAGGTCGGGGTGAGCTCGACCTCGACCCGGCCGGCTGCCAGCATCCGCACGCCCCGCACCACGCCCAGCTCGGCCAGCGTCACCATCGGCAGCTCGGGGTCGGGCACCGAGCCCGCCAGCTCGAGCAGCCTCGCCTCCAGGGGGGTCGTGGTCACCATGTCGCCCCCGGGTGGCTGCGGTGCAGATGCTGCATCTCGGCGAGCATCCGGCCGAACGACTCGGTGTGGATGCCCTGGCGCCCGCCGCCCGCCGTCCAGGCGGTGTGCCGCGGCCCCTCGGGGAGCGAGAGCGTCGCGCGCGCCAGGACGTCGCCGATCCGGGTCAACCAGCCGTCGTGCAGCGCGGTCCAGTCGACCTCGCACCCCTCGACGGGTTCGAACAGCTCGCCGGTGAACCGCCAGAGCGCCTCCAGCCCGGCGCGCATCCGCTCATGGCTCTCCGCCGTGCCGTCGCCGAGCCGCAGCGTCCAGTGCTCGGCGTGGTCCCGGTGGTACGTGACCTCCTTGACCGCCTTCGCGGCGAGCGGGGCGAAGGGACCGGAGCCGGCGGCCAACTGGTCGTAGAGCAGCTCCTGGTAGGTGGAGAAGTACAGCTGGCGGGCGATGGTGTGGGCGAAGTCCCCGTTGGGCTGCTCCACCAGCTGGAGGTTGCGGAAGGCCCGCTCCTCGCGGAGGTAGGCCAGTTCGTCCTCGTCGCCGGCCATGGACAGCAGCACCCGGGCCTGTCCGAGCAGGTCGAGGGCGATGTTGGCGAGGGCCACCTCCTCCTCCAACACGGGGGCGTGGCCGGCCCACTCCCCCAGCCGGTGGGAGAGCACCAGCGCGTCGTCGCCCAGGGCGAGTGCGGCGATCACAGGTGACGCACCCCCTCCGGGATGGCGTAGAAGGTCGGGTGGCGGTAGGGCTTGTCGGCGGAGGGCTCGAAGAAGGGATCCTTCTCGTCCGGCGAGGAGGCGGTGATCGCCGTGGACGGCACCACCCATATCGAGACGCCTTCGGAGCGACGGGTGTACAGATCGCGCGCGTTGCGCAGGGCCATCGCCGCGTCCGGGGCGTGCAGACTGCCGGCATGGGTGTGGCTGAGTCCGCGCCGGCTGCGGACGAAGACCTCCCACAGCGGCCAGTCGGCCGGATCGCCGGCCGCCTCCGGGCGGGTGTCCGGCTGTCGCGCATCCGCGGGGTGCGTGTTCGCGCCCGTGCTCATGACCGTGCCTCTCCGTGCTTCGCGGCGTAGGCCGCGGCCGCTTCGCGCACCCAGGCGCCTTCCTCATGGGCCCGGCGGCGCTGGGAGAGCCGCTGCTCGTTGCACGGGCCGTTGCCCCGCAGCACCTGGCGGAACTCGTCCCAGTCGATCGGGCCGAAGTCGTAGTGCTCGCGGGTCTCGTTCCACCGCAGGTCCGGGTCGGGCAGCGTGAGGCCCAACGCCTCGGCCTGGGGCACGCAGATGTCGACGAAGCGCTGGCGCAGCTCGTCGTTCGAGTGGCGCTTGATCTTCCAGGCCATGGACTGGGCGGAGTGTGCCGACTCGTCGTCCGGGGGGCCGAACATCATCAGCGACGGCCACCACCAGCGGTCCACCGCGTCCTGCGCCATGGCGTGCTGCTCCTCGGTGCCCTGGCTGAGAGCCAGCAGCAGCTCGAACCCCTGGCGCTGGTGGAAGGACTCCTCCTTGCAGATCCGGACCATCGCGCGCGCGTACGGCCCGTAGGAGCAGCGGCACAGCGGCACCTGGTTGGTGATCGCCGCGCCGTCCACCAGCCAGCCGATGGCGCCGACATCGGCCCAGGTCAGGGTGGGGTAGTTGAAGATCGAGGAGTACTTCTGGCGGCCCGCGTGGAGCTTGTCGAGCAGCTCCTCGCGGCTGGTCCCCAGGGTCTCGGCGGCGCTGTACAGATACAGGCCGTGGCCTGCCTCGTCCTGGACCTTGGCGATCAGGATCGCCTTGCGGCGCAGTGAGGGCGCGCGGGTGATCCAGTTCGCCTCGGGCTGCATTCCGATGATCTCGGAGTGGGCGTGCTGCGCTATCTGCCGGACCAGCGACGCCCGGTACTCCTCGGGCATCCAGTCACGCGGCTCGATGCGCTCCTCCGCGGCCAGCGCGGCGTCGAACACCGCCTCATACGCCGCGGTGTCCGCGGCATCCGCCGCCATCGTGGTCATGCGAAGCCCCCTCGCTGCCGGGCGACCGGCCGACCAACCGACCGATCGTTCGGTTCAATGGTGAGCCGAGGGCACGTAGGGTGTCAACCCTGTGGATAACTCGGGCCCGCTGGGCCTGGTGGGTCCCTGTGGGTACCGTTCCGGGGGCGTACAGGTCGGGCCGCACGGGGATCGGGGCGGGGATATGGAGCCGGAAGCCGGGAAGCCGGGTGGCGTGGCCGGGCTCTCCACGCCCGCGCAACTGATCGTCGCGGTGGCGGTCGCGGTCGTCGCGGTGGCCGCGGTGGTGCACGTGGCCATGGTCTTTCTGCACGTCGCTCCGCCCAACACGGCCAGCAAGCAGCACGGCGACCTGATCGACGAGTACGTCTACCCCGAGTTCGAACAGAACTGGAAGCTCTTCGCCCCCAATCCGCTCCAGCAGAACATCGCCGTCCAGGCGCGCGCCGAGATCCGCACCCGTGACGGCGGGACCGCCGTCACCGACTGGGTCGATCTGTCCGCCCAGGACGGCGCGGCCATCCGGCACAACCTGCTGCCCAGCCACATGCAGCAGAACGTGCTGCGCCGCGCCTGGGACTTCTACGCGGGCTCGCACGACGCCAAGGAACAGCCGGTGACCGAGCGCGCCCTGCTCTTCGAGAGGTATCTGCGGCGGATCGTGATGTACCGCCTCGGGGCGAAGGAGGAGGGTGGCACGGTGGAGCGGGTGCAGGTGCGTTCGGTGACCACGCCGGTCGCCCCGCCGCCGTGGAGCGACGAGAAGATCAACACGAAGCCGTTCCACCGGGTCCTGCCCTGGTGGCCGGTGACCGAAGCCGACCTGCCGGAAGGGACGAACCGGTGACCGACCCCGCCACTCCCGCCGGCGCCCCCGACCCCGAGACGGACCCGGCGATCGCCCCGGCCGCTCCGCACGCCTCCGCCTTCCCCGCGGGCTCCGGCGCCGCGGACTCCGGGGCCGCCGACTCCGGGGCCGATGCCGGGACAGGCCCGGCGATCGCCCCGGCCGCCCCTGCGGACTCCGGCGGCCCCGCGGACGCGGGCGCAACAGAGCTCGGGGTCGGGTCGACTCGCGACCCCGCCGGCGCGGCGGTCACCTCTGCTCCCTGGTCCGGGCTGCCCAAGCCTGCGCTCGAGCGTGATCCCGAGCGCGAGGCGGGTCCCGCGGGCGGCGCGGGGCGGGCGGCACCAGCCGTGCCGTCGCCGGCGCCCGCCCTGCCGCCGTCGCCTGCCGTGCCGCCGCCGGCGCCCGCCCTGCCGCCGTCGCCTGCCGTGCCGCCTCCGCCTGCCGTGCCGCCGTCCGCCGTGCCGCGGCAGGGCGGTGCGGGTGTCCCCTCCAGGAGCGGTGCCATGGTGCCGCCGCGGAGCGGTGCCACGGTGCCGCCGCAGGGTGGTGGCGGCGTGCCGTCCCGGGCGGGAGGCCCGGCGGATCCCGGTGTCCCTCCGGGCTCCGCGGCGCCCGCCGGGGTCGCGGCCCGCTCCGCTCGGTCGTCCGTCGCCGCCCGCCTGAGTGCGCCGGTCGAGGCGGCCTTCGGGCGGGGCCTCGCGCGGGTCACCGGCTCCGCGCTCGGCCCGTACCAGACCGCCGTCATACGCATCGGATTCGCGTTCACCTGGTTGGCCTTCCTGGTGCGCGAGTGGCCGCACCGGCGCCAGCTGTACGGGCCGGACGCCCCCCTGGACTGGGACATGGCCCGTCAGGTGCTGGATGCCAACCACGCCTTCAGCGCGCTGATGTGGTCGAGCGGCACGCTGTGGTTCGAGCTCGTCTACGGCCTGTCGCTCGCCTCCAGCGCGCTGCTGCTGCTCGGCTGGCGCACCCGCACGATGTCCGTGCTCTTCATGGTCGGTGTGCTGTCGCTGCAGAACCGCAGCATCTTCATCGGGGACGGCGGCGACAACGTCGTCCATCTGATGGCGACCTACCTGGTGCTGACGCGGTGCGGCCAGGTCTGGTCGCTGGACGCGCGCCGCGCGGCCCGGCGGTCCGGGCGGGAGCGGGAGGGCCGGCTTCCACGCGACAGGGTCGGCATCGTGCTCTGGGCTGCGACCGGAGTCGCGCTCGCCATGGTCCACCTCGGAACCGACGCCGACCTGGCCTGGGCCGCCCGCGGCCCGCTCCCGGGTCTGGGCTGGGCCGCGGTGCTGTGGGGCCTGTGGCTGGTGCACGCGGTCTGGTGGCTGGTACGTCGGTACGCGCCCGGAGAGCCGCGCCTGGTCCTGGACGCGCTCGCGAACGTCGTGCACAACGGCGCCTTGCTGGTGATCATGGCCGAGGTGTGTCTGATCTATGCGACCGCCGGCTGGTACAAGATCCAGGGCAGTCGCTGGCAGGACGGCACCGCGCTCTACTACGCGCTGCACCTGGACTACTTCTCCCCCTGGCCCGGCCTCGCCGACCAACTGGCCGACAACGGTCTGCTGGTGATGGCGCTGACGTACGGCACCGTCGCCGTCCAGGTCGCCTTCCCCTTCACGCTCTTCAACCGGCGTGTGAAGAACGTCCTGCTCGCCGTGATGGTGATGGAGCACATCGGGATCGCGATCGCCCTGGGCCTGCCCTTCCTGTCTCTGGCGATGATCGCGGCGGACTCGGTCTTCCTTCCGACGAGCGCGCTGCGCTGGCTCGGGGGCCGCGTCCGGCGGATACGAGACCGGCTCCTGCCCGGCCCCGCGGCGACCACGCCCGACGTGTCGGGGACGGGTGCACCGGGGACGGGTGCGCCGCGGACGGGTGCGCCGGAGGTGGAAAGTGCCGCGGACGGGCGTGTCCGAAGGGGCGTGACCGCGGCGGTCGTGCCGCCCAGGTGGAGCGAAGGCCGCGAGTCGGCCGGTGACGGCCATGGCCGTAGGCTGACGAAGTGACCGACCACGAAGCCGCGCGTGCCCTTCGGCAATGGCGCGAGGCCGCCCCCGACGCCGTGTTGCTCGACGGCTTCCACGCTCTGAAGCACGCCCTCCGCTTCGGGGCGGACATCCGGTGCGCGATCACCAGCGACAAGGAGTCCGTGTTGGCTCTGGCCGCCGGGCTGGCCGAGGACATGACGGGCGCGTTCGACGACCGCGTGGTCGAGGTGCCGAAGGAGGCCCTGCGCGAGCTGGTGCCCAAGGGGCACGCCACCCAGGTCGCCGCGCTGGCGACCCGCCGCGCCCGCGTGGACAACCGGCAGGCGCTGGACCGGCGCCCCAGGTCCGCGCCGATCGTGGTGTTGGACAACCCCCGCAATCTCGGCAACGTCGGTGCGGTGGTCCGGCTGGCCGCCGGCTTCGGGGTCACCGGGGTGGTCACCACCGGCGACCTGGACCCCTGGCACACCAACGCGGTGCGCGCGGGCGCCGGCCTCCACTACGCCACCGCCGTGGAGCACGTCGACCGTGACGCGCTGCCCGCCGGTCCGCTGTACGCCCTGGACCCGGAGGGGGAGGACATCCGATCCGTCGTCCTCCCCGACGACGCGCTGCTCGCCTTCGGCTCCGAGCGGCACGGCATCTCCCCGGAGCTCCGCGGTCGGGCGGACCGGCTGCTCTCGCTCCCCATGCGGCCCCAGGTCTCCAGCTACAACCTCGCGACCAGCGTGGCCATGACGCTCTTCCACTGGGGAGGGCCGCGCTAGCCGGCGGGACGACCGCGCCAGCCGGCGGAGAGACCGCGCCGGCCGCTGTGAGGGACCGCGCCGTCCGGCCTTGGCGGACCGGCCGGACCGGGCCTCGACGTCCCGAGGCCCGGCCACCCGGAGGTTCAGCCCTGGCGGCGGACCTCCACCATGCGGAAGCGGGTGGCGACGAACGCGCCGTCGCACAGCGTGGAGTTGGCCGAGGGGTTGCCGCCGGTGCCGTGGAAGTCGGAGAACGCGGCGGTCTGGTTCACGTACACGCCCCCTGTCAGGTTGAGGGAGAGCTGCGCCGACTCCTCCAGGCACGCCTCCTCCAGCAGGCGCTCCACCTCCGCCGAGGTGGTGTAGGCGCCGACCGTCATGGCGCCCTTCTCCCGGATCGTGTGACGCAGCAGATCGGCCGCGTCCGCCGTGGAGTCGACGGCGACGGCGAACGAGACGGGTCCGAAGCACTCCGCCAGATAGGCCGGCTCCTCGGTGCCCTCCCACCGCTTGCGCGCACCGTCCTGCTTGACGATCACCGGCGTGCGGACGGTGGCGCCGGGGAAGTCGGGGTTGGCCACGGTACGCGAGGCGAGGGCCACCTCGCCGAGGCCCGGCGCCGCGTCGAGGCGCTCGCCGACCTGGGGGTTGACGATGGCCCCCAGCAGGGCGTTGGCCCGGGCGTCGTCGCCCAGCAGCCCGCCGACGGCCGCCGCCAGGTCGGCCACGACCTCGTCATAGCTCTTGGGCCCGGCGTCGGTGGTGATCCCGTCGCGGGGGATCAGCAGGTTCTGCGGGGTGGTGCACATCTGGCCGCTGTAGAGGGAGAGGGAGAAGGCCAGGTTCCCCAGCATCCCCTTGTAGTCGTCGGTGGAGTCGATGACGACGGTGTTGACGCCGGCCTTCTCGGTGAAGACCTGCGCCTGGCGGGCGTTGGCCTCCAGCCAGTCGCCGAAGGCGGTCGAGCCCGTGTAGTCGATGATGCGGATCTCGGGGCGCACCGCGAGGGTCTTGGCGATGCCCTCGCCGGGCCGCTCGGCGACCAGGGCGACCAGGTTGGGGTCGAAGCCCGCGTCGCGCAGCGCCTCGCGCGCCACCTGGACGGTCAGCGCCAGCGGCAGCACGGCCCGCGGATGCGGCTTGACCAGCACCGCGTTCCCCGTGGCGAGGGAGGCGAAGAGGCCGGGGTAGCCGTTCCAGGTGGGGAAGGTGTTGCAGCCGATCAGGAGCGAGATGCCGCGCGGGGCGGCGATGAACGCCTTGCGCAGCTCCAGCGGGTCGCGCTTGCCCTGAGGCTTGGACCAGTCGGCGGTCTGCGGGGTGCGGGTCTGCTCGGCGAAGGCGTACGCCACCGCCTCCAGGCCGCGGTCCTGCGCGTGCGGCCCGCCCGCCTGGAAGGCCATCATGAAGGCCTGGCCGCTGGTGTGCATGACGGCGTGCGCGAACTCGTGGGTGCGGGCGCTGATCCGCGACAGGATCTCCACACAGACCGCCGCGCGCGCCTCCGGACCGGCATCCCGCCAGGCAGCCATCCCGGCCCGCATCGCCGGGAGCAACACGTCCAGGTCCGCGTGCGGATACTCCACGCCCACATCGATCCCGTACGGCGAGACCTCCCCGCCGGTCCAGCCGACCGTCCCCGGCTGGTCCAGCTCCAGGCGCTTGCCGCGCAGCGCCTCGAAGGCCGCCTGGCCGTCGGCGGCGCTCAGGCTGCCGCCCTCTCCGTACGCCTTGGGGTGCTCGGGGTGCGGCGACCAGTACGCCCGCGTGCGGATCGCGTCCAGGGCCTGGTCGAGGGTGGGGCGGTGCTTCTCGATCAACTGCGCTGTGGTGAATCCGGCGGTCACGACTGACCAACTCCTCGGTGAGCTCCATGGATCGGGGCGCGGAGGGCGCCCCGGGTGCGGTCGGTGGTGCGGAACGGTGGGCGACGGCGTGCCGACAGAGATAGATTAACCGAACGATCGGTCGGTACAAGGGGGCCTGTCGAAGCTGTGGACAACTTGTCCGAGAGGATGAGCGGCATGACTGCGAACGACCGGGAAGACACCCTGGGGATTGCGCGCACGAGCACCGTCGCCGTCGTCGGCACCGGCACCATGGGGCAGGGAATCGCCCAGGTGGCGCTGGTTGCCGGCCACACCGTGCGACTTCACGACGTGGCCCCGGGGCGGGCCGAGACGGCCGCCGGGGCGATCATGGCTCGGCTCGACCGGCTGGTCGCCAAGGGCGGGCTCTCGGCCGCCGAGCGCGACGCGGCGCGGGCCCGGCTGCACCCCGTCGCCGAGCTCTCCGGGCTGGCGGACTGCGCCCTGGTCATCGAGGCCATCCTCGAGGAACTGGGGGCCAAACAGCAGCTGTTCACCGCGCTCGAGACGGTCGTCTCCGACGACTGTCTGCTGGCCACCAACACCTCCTCGCTGTCGGTGACGGCCGTGCAGGGTGCGCTGCGGGTGCCCGGGCGCGTCGTCGGCCTGCACTTCTTCAACCCCGCTCCGCTGCTGCCGCTGGTCGAGGTGGTGAGCGGCTTCGCCACCGACGCGGCCGCCGCCGACCGCGCGTACGCCACCATGGCCGACTGGGGGAAGACGCCGGTGCGCTGCACCGACACCCCCGGCTTCATCGTCAATCGGATCGCCCGACCCTTCTACGCCGAGGCGTTCCGGGTCTACGAGGAGCGGGTCGCCGACCCGGCCACCATCGACGCCGTGCTCCGCGAGTGCGGCGGCTTCGCCATGGGCCCCTTCGAGCTCACCGACCTGATCGGCCAGGACGTGAACGAGGCGGTGACCCGGTCGGTGTGGACCTCCTTCTTCCAGGACCCGAAGTTCACGCCCTCCCTGGCGCAGCGCCGGCTGGTGGAGGCGGGGCTGCACGGCCGGAAGACGGGTCGCGGCTGGTACGACTACGCGGACGGCGCGGAACGCCCGCGGCCGCACACCGCGCCGCCCGCGGAGCCCCCGGCGTACGTCGTGGCCGAAGGCGATCTGGGGCCCGCCGCCGAGCTGGTCGCCCTGGCGCGCGAGGCGGGCATCGAGGTGCGCCAGGTCGACGAGGACCAGGGCACCCGGTTCGTGCTGCCCGGCGGGGGACAGCTGGTGCTGGCCGACGGCCAGACCTCGATGGAGTTCCGGGACGTCGTCTACTTCGACCTGGCGCTGGACTACCGCGCGGCCACCCGGATCGCCCTGTCCGCCTCCCGCGACACCACCGAGCGCACCCGCGCGGAGTCCATCGGCTTCTTCCAGGCGCTGGGCAAGCAGGTCAGCCTGGTCGGCGACACCCCCGGCATGATCGTGGCCCGTACCGTCGCGATGCTCGTGGACCTCGCCGCCGACGCCGTGGCCCGGGGCGTGGCGAGCGCCGAGGACATCGACACCGCGATGCGGGCCGGCGTGAACTACCCGCTGGGGCCGGTCGAGTGGGGGCGGCGGCTGGGCGCCGACTGGGCCCGTGACCTCCTCGACGAGCTTCATCAGCGCTACCCGACCGGTCGCTACGCCCCGTCCCTGGCGCTGTGCGAGGCGGCGTTCGCGGCCGTCGACGCGGACGACGGTGACCGCGACACGGACACCGACGACGCCGGCGCGAAGGATGTGATTTCCTCATGACCATGGCCAAGCGCGACACCTACACGCCGGATTCGCTGCTCGCGGTCGCCGTCGAGGTGTTCAACGAGCGCGGCTATGACGGCACCTCGATGGAGCACCTCTCACGCGCCGCGGGGATCTCCAAGTCCTCCATCTACCACCACGTCAAGGGCAAGGAGGAGCTGCTCCAGCGGGCGATAACCCGCGCCCTGGACGGGCTCTTCGGCATCCTCCAGGAGCCCGGCGCGGTCGAGGGCCGGGCGGTGCAGCGGCTGGAGTACGTGGCTCGGCGCACCGCGGAGGTGCTCATGGCGGAGCTGCCGTACGTCACCCTGCTGCTGCGGGTGCGCGGGAACACCGACACCGAGCGGTGGGCGATGGCGCGCCGCCGCGAGTTCGACCACGAGGTCGCCGAGCTGCTCAAGCAGGCCGCGGCCGACGGCGACCTGCGCGGTGACGTGGACGCGCGGCTGGCGACCCGACTGCTCTTCGGGATGATCAACTCGATCGTGGAGTGGTACCGGCCCGACCGCGGCGGGGTCGCCAGCAGCGAAGACGTCGCCGAGGCCGTGGTCCGCACCGCCTTCGCCGGCCTGCGCACCTGACCGCACCGGCGGCCGGCGGACCGGGCGCTTCGGCCTCGGCCTGCCCGCACCGGCGGCCGGCGGACCGGGCGCTTCGGCCTCGGCCTGCCCGCACCGGCGGCCGGCGGACCGGGCGCCTCGGCCCTGACCTGCCCGCACATGCCCTCGAAGGACCCCGCTCCCGAACAGCGCCGGGCGTACCGTACGGACCCGATCCGTACCGCACGTCCGGCGTTTGCGTGCTCGCGTGCAGGCCCGGAGCCGCACGGCTGCGCCCCGCGCCGGCGCGCCTGCGTATGGTCGACCGCCACCTCGGGCGGCCGTCCCCACTCCCCTGCCGGGCCCGAACCGTCCCAGGCCCGCCGTGCCGCCGTCAGTGCTCCGCGTCGAGGTCCGTCTCCTCGAAGACCAGCAGGGTGCGGGTGCTCAGCACTTCCGGTATGGCCTGGATGCGGGTGAGGACGAGCTCGCGCAGGGAGCGGTTGTCGGGGGTGTGGACCAGCAGCAGGACGTCGAAATCCCCGCTGACCAGTGCGATGTGCGCGGCACCCGGCAGTTCGCCGAGCTTCTCGCGGACCGTGCGCCAGGAGTTCTGCACGATCTTGAGCGTGATGTAGGCCGACGCGCCCTGCCCGGCCCGCTCCTGGTTGACGCGGGCGGTGAAGCCCCGGATCACCCCGTCGTCCAGCAGCCGGTTGATCCGCGCGTAGGCGTTGGCGCGCGAGATGTGCACATGCTCGGCGACGGAGCGTATCGAGGCGCGGCCGTCGGCCTGCAGCATTCGCAGGATGTCGCGGTCGATCGGGTCGAGGGGACGTGCCGGGGGTTTCTCACCGGAACTGGCCATCTGTTCGCCCTGCATACCGTCCCGCCTCCCCTTCATGGACGCCCTGCTTTCATCTCAGGCTGTGGAGAACCGTTTGTCCACAGGCCGCCGTCGCCTGTAGCCAAAATGTGCCATCGACCGAACAATCGGTAGGGGAGGGCCGTGAGGTCCTGCCCACTCCCCGACGATGAGGAGGTTGAGGTCGCCATGACGGTCCTTGAGCAGCCCGGTGCGTACCGGCCCACGCCCCCGCCCGCCTGGCGCCCCCGCGTCGACGCCGCGCCGCTGTTGCCCGATGCCGAGCCGTACCGCCTGCTGGGCACCTCAGCCGCCGACGACGTCTCGCCCGACCTGCTGAGCAGGCTCTACGCGGAGCTGGTGCGCGGCCGCCGGTACAACACCCAGGCCACCGCGCTCACCCGCCAGGGCCGGCTGGCCGTCTACCCCTCCTCGACCGGTCAGGAGGCGTGCCAGGTGGCCGCCGCACTGGTGCTGGAGGAGCAGGACTGGCTCTTCCCCAGCTACCGGGACACCCTGGCCGCCGTGGTGCGCGGCCTCGACCCGGTGCGGGCGCTGACGCTGCTGCGGGGCGACTGGCACACCGGCTACGACCCGCGCGAGCACCGGGTGGCCCCGCTGTGCACCCCGCTGGCCACCCAGCTGCCGCACGCCGTCGGCCTCGCGCACGCCGCGCGCCTCAAGGGCGACGACGTGGTGGCGCTCGCCCTGGTCGGCGACGGCGGCACCAGCGAGGGCGACTTCCACGAGGCGCTGAACTTCGCGGCGGTCTGGCAGGCCCCCGTCGTCTTCCTGGTGCAGAACAACGGCTTCGCCATCTCCGTGCCGCTCGCCAAGCAGACCGCCGCCCCGTCCCTGGCGCACAAGGCGGTGGGGTACGGCATGCCGGGCCGGCTGGTCGACGGCAACGACGCGGCCGCCGTGCACCAGGTGCTGGGCGAGGCCGTGCGGCGGGCCCGGGAGGGCGGCGGCCCCACCCTGGTCGAGGCCATCACCTACCGCGTCGACGCGCACACCAACGCCGACGACGCGACCCGCTACCGCTCGGAGAAGGAGCTGGAGGCGTGGCGCGGCCACGACCCCATCGACCTGATCACCGCGGAGTTGAGGAGGCGGGACCTCATCGACGACGACCGCGTCGAGGCGATACGCCAGGACGCGGAGGCGATGGCCGCGGACCTGCGCGAGCGGATGAACGGGGACCCGGTCCTCGACCCGATGGACCTGTTCGAGCACGTGTACGCGGAGAAGACCGGCCAACTGCGCGAGCAGGCGGCGCAGCTGCGCGCCGAGCTCGACGCCGAGGGCCAGGAAGACCGCGAGAACGAGGCCCAGGAGGGGACGCGATGACCGCCACGGCCGTGGAGACCGCCCGTAAGCCCGCCACCATGGCGCAGGCGCTCGGTCGCGCCATGCGCGACGCGATGGCCGCGGACCCGACCGTGCATGTCATGGGCGAGGACGTCGGCACGCTCGGCGGGGTCTTCCGGATCACCGACGGGCTCGCCAAGGAGTTCGGCGACGACCGCTGTACGGACACCCCGCTGGCCGAGGCGGGGATCCTGGGCACCGCCGTGGGCATGGCGATGTACGGGCTGCGGCCGGTGGTCGAGATGCAGTTCGACGCCTTCGCCTACCCGGCCTTCGAGCAGCTCATCAGCCATGTCGCCCGTATGCGCAACCGGACGCGCGGAGCCATGCCGCTGCCCATCACCGTCCGGGTGCCCTACGGCGGCGGCATCGGCGGCGTGGAGCACCACAGCGACTCCTCCGAGGCGTACTACATGGCCACCCCCGGCCTCCATGTGGTCACCCCGGCCACCGTCGCCGACGCCTACGGGCTGCTGCGCGCCGCCATCGCCTCCGACGACCCGGTGGTCTTCCTGGAGCCGAAGCGGCTGTACTGGTCCAAGGCCGACTGGTCGCCCGACCACCCCGAGGAGGTCGCGCCGATCGGCCGCGCGGTGGTGCGCCGCCGCGCCTCGGTGCCCGGCGGCCGCGCGGCCACGCTGGTCACCTACGGACCGTCCGTGCCCGTGTGCCTGGAGGCCGCGGAGGCGGCCCGCGCGGAGGGCTGGGACCTCGAGGTCGTCGATCTGCGCTCGCTGGTGCCCTTCGACGACGAGACGGTCTGCGCCTCGGTCCGGCGCACCGGGCGGGCGGTGATCGTGCACGAGTCCACCGGCTTCGGCGGTCCGGGAGGGGAGATCGCCGCGCGGATCACGGAGCGCTGCTTCCACCACCTGGAGGCGCCCGTGCTGCGGGTCGCGGGATTCGACATCCCGTATCCGCCGCCGATGCTGGAGCGACACCATCTGCCCGGCGTGGACCGGGTCCTGGACGCCGTGGCCCGGCTGCAGTGGGAGTCCGACTGGACCGAGGGGAGCGTGGGCTGATGCCCGTCGTGCGCGAGTTCACCCTGCCCGACCTCGGGGAGGGACTCACCGAGGCGTTGATCGTCCGCTGGCTGGTCGAGGTGGGTGACGTCGTCACCATCGACCAGCTGGTGGTCGAGGTGGAGACGGCCAAGGCGATGGTGGAGGTGCCCTGCCCGTACGGCGGGGTGGTGACCGCCCGGTTCGGTGAAGAGGGCACCGAACTGCCGGTGGGCGCTCCGCTGCTGACGGTCGCGGTGCCGACGGTCCACGGCGACGGCGCGCCGGCCGAGGGCGGCGGCGCGGAGGGCCACGGCGCCGAGGGCGGCGCGGGCGGCGCTCGGGAAGGCGGCGACGAGGGCTCGGGCAACGTCCTCGTCGGGTACGGCACGGGGGCGCCCGCCGCCCGTCGTCGGCGGATCCGGCCGACGGGTCCTGGTCGGGCGCCCGGAGCGGGGTCGCTCCTGTCGGGCGCCCCGGCCACCGGGGCCCGGGATGGCGCCGCCGCGCACGCCCGCTCCGCGCCCCGCGCGGACGCCGCCTCCGCGGCCCGCTCCGGGAGCGACACCGGCTCCGCGCGGCCGGTGGTCTCCGGCGGTTCGCCGGCTCCCGCGGCCGTCGGCGTGATGACGCGGCCGCAGAGCGTTCCGGAAGGGCCCATCCCGGTGATCTCGCCGTTGGTCCGGCGCCTGGCGCGCGAGCACGGGCTGGATCTCCGGGAGGTGCGCGGCAGCGGACCCGAGGGCCTGATCCTGCGGGCCGACGTCGAGCGGGTGGTCCGCGAGGGCCCTGCGGCCGAGCCGGTCCCGGCGGCCCGGCTCCAGGCGGCCCCCGCGGCGGTCGCGCCGGTGCCGGGCGAGGAGCGGGTGCCGCTGCGCGGTCTGCGCGGCACGGTGGCCGACAAGCTCTCCCGCAGCCGGAGCGAGATCCCCGACGCCACCTGCTGGGTGGACGCCGACGCGACCGAACTCCTCGCCGCGCGGGCGGCGATGAACGCGGCCGGCGGTGCCAAGGTGTCCCTGCTCGCGCTCCTGGCCCGGATCTGCACGGCGGCGCTGGCCCGCTACCCCGAGCTGAACGCCACCGTCGACATGGCGGCCCGGGAGATCGTCCGGCTGCCCTCGGTGCACCTCGGGTTCGCCGCGCAGACCGACCGCGGGCTGGTGGTGCCCGTCATACGGGACGCCCACACCCGGAGCGCGGAGGACCTCTCGGCGGAGATGGGGCGGCTGACGGAGGCGGCCCGGGAGGGCAGGCTCACCCCCGCGGAGCTGACGGGCGGCACCTTCACGCTCAACAACTACGGGGTCTTTGGAGTCGACGGGTCCACGCCGATCATCAACCACCCCGAGGCCGCCATGCTGGGCGTGGGGCGGATCGTGCCCAAGCCGTGGGTGCACGAGGGCGAGCTGGCGGTGCGGCAGGTGGTGCAGCTGTCGTTCACCTTCGACCACCGGGTCTGCGACGGAGGGACCGCCGGCGGGTTCCTGCGGTACGTGGCGGACTGCGTCGAGCGGCCGGTGATGCTGCTGCGGACGCTGTAGCGCCGCCGCGCGAAGCGGCCATACTCGTGGGGTGAGCGCGGGTGGATATGACGCGGTAGTGCTGGCCGGAGGCGCGGCGCGGAGGCTGGGCGGGGCCGACAAGCCCGGCCTGAGCGTGGGCGGACGGCCGTTGCTCGACCGGGTGCTGAGCGCCTGCGCGGACGCCGGGCGCACGGTCGTGGTCGGGCCGCGTCGCACCACCGGCCGGCCCGTGCGCTGGACACGCGAGGCGCCGCCCGGCGGCGGACCGCTGGCCGCGCTGGCGGCGGGGCTGGCGGAAGTCACCGCCCCGGTCGTCCTGGTCGTCTCCGCGGACCTGCCGTTCCTCACCGCCGCGACGGTACGGGCGCTTCGCGCCGGGCTCGGCCGCGACGCGGGCGGCGAGGCGGGCGGCGACGGTGTGCTGTCGACCGATGCCTCCGGTCGAGAGCAGCCGCTGGTCGCCGTCTACCGCGCCGAGGCCCTGCGCCGCGAGCTCGGACTGCTGGCGGCCGAGCACGGCACGCTCTCCGGGCTGCCACTGCGGCTGCTCACCGCGGAGCTGTCGCTCGGCCGCCTCCACCAGCCCACCGCGTCCTTCGACTGCGACACCTGGGACGACATCGGCGCCGCCCGCGCGCGTATCAGGGAGCATGGGCATGTGCTGGATGAATGGATCACCGCAGTCAAGGCCGAGCTCGGGGTCGACCTCGATGTCGACACCGCCGCGCTCCTCGACCTCGCCCGGGACGCCGCGCACGGCGTGGCGCGGCCCGCCGCCCCGCTGACCACCTTCCTGGTCGGCTACGCGGCGGCGCAGCGGGGCGGTGGCCCCGAAGCCCTCGCCGACGCGATGCGGAAGGCCACCGACCTGGCCGCGCGGTGGGCGGCGGAGGCCACCGAGTCCGCTGCCCCGGCCGGGACGCCCGCCGCCGAGTCCGGCGTCGCCGCAGGGACGTCCGCCGCCGGCGGCACGGGCCAGTCCGGTGGCGTAGGCCAGTCCGGTGGCGCGGGCCAGACGGATGGCGCGAGCCAGCCTGGCGGCACGGGCCAGTCCGGTGGCATCGGCCAGCCTGGTGGCGCGGGCCAGTCGAGTGGCACGGGCCGGTCCGGTGGATCCGGGGAGGCAGGCGGGTCCGGCCGGGCGGGTGGCAGCGCGGCGCCGGGGCAGTCCGCGGGATGACGGAGCGGGACGTGGATCGCGAGCTCGAACAGGCGCTGGCGCTCGCCAACGAGGGGCGTCGGCCCCGAGCGGAGACCGGCCCCGCGCAGGGCAAAGGCGAGCCCCGCGCGGCCCAGGGCCACAGCGAGCCCGGGGACTTCGGGGGGACGGGTGCCGCGGCTGCGGCGGGCGGCTCACGTCGCTTCTCGCCGGCGGCCGAGGACCCGTACGACGACGTTCTCGGGATGTGGAACGGCCCGAGCAGCCGGGAGCCGCAGCCACCGCGGGGCGGGGCGGGCGGGAGGCGGAGCTCCGGCCGCGACGACGATCCGTACGGCGACGTCCTGGGACTGAGCGACGGCCGCGCTCGCCGCCACGGTGACGATGACCGCGCTCACCGCGATGGTCGCGATGAGCGCGACGCCCGTGACAGCCGGGATGCCCGTGACAGCCGGGATGCCCGCGACGCCCGTGACGGTCGGGATGCCCGCGACAGCCGGGACGCGCGCGACGGGTATGGCCACTCCGCCCGGTCTCGTCACCCCGAAGGCGCCGGGCGCTCCAGCTATGGCGGCTACTCCGGCTACTCCGGCTACTCCAGTAACCCCGGTAGCTCCAGCCACTCCGGTCGCGAAGGTGGCACGGACGGCCCCGCCGGCAGCACCCGGGGCAGCCGCGACGCCCGGGACAGCCGCGACAGCCGGGACAGCCGTGACAGCCGCGACGGTCGGAGTGGGCGCCAGGGGGAGCGCCAGGGGGAGCGGCCGGGTGGCCAGGACCCGCGGACCCCTCGCGAGCGCCATGCCACCGGCGGTTCGACCGGCCCGCACGGCTCCGGCGGTGCGCACAGCCCCAACAGTCCTGGTGGCTCAGGTGGCTCAGGTGGCTCAGGTGGTTCCGGCTGGGCGGGCGAGCCCGGCCAGCACCCCAAGCCCCGGTCTGGGGCCCTGGCCTGGGCGGCCGCCCGCCGCCTCGCCTTCGACGCGGGCGGCGCCTGGGCCGCCGAGGCCGTCGGCCACGGGGACCAGCCCGGTGGCGCCGGGATGCCGGCGACCGTGAAGCGCCCCCTGGCGGAGGCCCTCGGACAGGTGCTCGCCGCCCCGCTCACCGCGCTGACCGACCTGCCCTCCTTCGACACCTCCGCCATGGACGGTTGGGCCCTGGCGGGGCCCGGGCCGTGGCGGCTGCCGGCGCCCGGCAAGGGTGAGCGGACGGCGCGGGGCATCCTCGCCGGCGATGGGCGGGCGGCGCCGCTCGCCGACGGGCACGCGGTGCGGATCGCCACCGGGGCCCCGGTGCCGCCCGGGACGACCGCCGTGCTGCGCACCGAGCACGGTGTCGTGGACGAGAGCGGGGGCGTCGGCAGTTGGCTGCGGGCCCGCCCGGCCCACCCCGTCGTCCCCGGGCAGGACATCCGGCCCCGGGGCCAGGAGTGCGTCGAGGGTGACCGGTTGCTGTCCGCCGGGACGCTGATCACGCCCGCCGTGCTCGGTCTCGCCGCGGCGGCCGGCTACGACGAGCTGGAGACCGCCCGCAAGCCGTGCGTGGAAGTGCTGGTCGTGGGAGACGAGTTGCTGACCGCCGGGCTGCCGGAGAGCGGCCGGATCCGTGACGCGCTGGGTCCGATGCTCGGCCCCTGGCTGGCGGCGCTCGGGGCGGAGGTGTTGGCCACCCGCCATGTCCCCGATGACGCCGAGGCGTTGTACGCGGCGGTGGTGGAGGCGTCCTCCGCCGACCTCGTCCTCACCACCGGCGGCACCGCCGCAGGCCCGGTCGACCACGTCCATCCGACCCTGCGCAGGCTCGGGGCGGAGCTGCTGGTCGACGGGGTCGCGGTACGCCCCGGCCACCCCATGCTGCTCGCGCGGTTGCCGCGCGGCGGAGTCGACGGAGGCGAGCCCCAGCGCGCCGGTCGCAAGCGCCGTACCGCCAAGCGCCCGGCCCCCGAACACCCCCTGCCCCACCAGTATCTGGTCGGGCTGCCCGGCAACCCGCTCGCGGCCGTCGCCGGGCTGCTGACCCTCGCCGAGCCGCTGCTCCACGGGCTCAGCGCGCGCCCGGCGCCCGGGGCGCCCGGCTCGGCGGCCCCGCTGGCCGCCGCCGTGCCCGGTCATGCGCGCGACACCCGCCTCGTCCCCGTCGCCCACCGCGGCGGAGAAGCGGTTCCGCTGCGCTTCAGCGGCCCCGCCATGCTGCGCGGCCTGGCGCTGGCCGACGGGCTCGCCGCCATCCCGCCCGGCGGGGTGGAGCGCGGGGAGGCGGTCGAGGTCCTGCGCCTGCCGTGGGCCGCCGCGAACCCGGACACCCGGCCCCCCGGGGCCGCCGACGGCTGGTCGCCCGCGCCACCCGGACTCCGCGGCGGCCGACCCACCACCCCGCCCCGGAGCACCCCGTGAAGCTGCCCGCGCACGACTCCGCCGCCCGCGAGCCCGAGGACCGCGGACTCCGGGTCCAGCTGCCGCACCTCGTGGTGGGCAGCCCGCTGCGGCAGGTCGGCCGCCGGGTGCTGCTGGCGCTGCTGGTGCTGGTCGCCACGGTGGCCATCGTCTACGTGGACCGCGAGGGGTACCACGACAACGCCGACGGCAGGGTCGACTTCCTCGACTCGGTCTACTACTCCACCGTCACCCTGTCGACGACCGGGTACGGCGACATCGTCCCGCACAGCGACAGCGCGCGGCTGACCAACATCCTGCTGGTCACCCCGCTCCGCGTGCTCTTCCTGATCATCCTGGTCGGTACCACCCTCGAGGTGCTCACCGAGCGCACCCGCGAGCAGTACCGCCTCAACCGCTGGAGGTCGGCCTTGCGCGACCACACCGTCGTCGTCGGCTTCGGCACCAAGGGCCGTTCCGCCGTGCAGACCCTGCGCGCGACCGGCCTGCCGAAGGACCGGGTGGTGGTCGTGGACCCCAATCCCAAGGTGATCGAGGCGGCCAACTCCGAGGGCTTCGTGGGCGTCGTGGGCGACGCCACCCGCAGCGACGTGCTGCTCCGCGCGGAGGCGCAGCGGGCCCGGCAGTTCGTCATCGCCACCCAGCGGGACGACACCGCCGTGCTGGTCACGCTCACCGCGCGGCAGCTCAACAAGGGCGCCAACATCGTGGCCGCCGTCCGGGAGGAGGAGAACGCCCCGCTGCTCCGCCAGTCCGGCGCAGACGCCGTGATCACGAGCGCCAGCGCGGCCGGCCGGCTGCTGGGCATGAGCGTGCAGAGCCCCAGCGCGGGCGCGGTGATCGAGGACCTGATCCAGCAGGGCACCGGCCTGGACCTGGTGGAGCGCACGGTCGTCAAGGCGGAGGTGGGCAGGTCGGTCCGGGAGACGGACGACCTGGTGGTCTCCGTGCTGCGCGGCCACCGGCTGCTCGGCTACGACGATCCGGAGGCGAGCCCGCTGCAGGCCACCGACCGCCTGATCACCATCGTCCGGGCGCGGCCCCCGGAGTAGCCTCGCGGCCATGCATGCGATCACCATTCCCGAACCCGGTGGCCCCGAGGCCCTCGTGTGGGCGGAGGTCCCGGACCCCGTGCCCGGCGAGGGCGAAGTCCTGGTCGAGGTCGTGGCCAGTGCCGTCAACCGCGCCGATCTGCTGCAACGCCGGGGCCACTACCCACCGCCGCCCGGCGCCTCCCCGTACCCGGGCCTGGAGTGCTCCGGCCGGATCGCGGCGCTCGGCCCCGGGGTCTCCGGCTGGTCCGTCGGCGACGAGGTGTGCGCGCTGCTGGCGGGAGGCGGCTACGCGGAGAAGGTCGCCGTGCCGGCGGGCCAGTTGCTGCCCGTGCCGGACGGCGTCGACCTGGTCACGGCGGCGGCGCTGCCCGAAGTCGTCTGCACCGTCTGGTCGAACGTCTTCATGATCGCCCATCTCCGGCCCGGTGAGACGCTGTTGGTGCACGGCGGCGCCAGCGGCATCGGCACCATGGCCATCCAGCTGGCGAAGGCGATCGGGGCGCGGGTCGCGGTCACCGCCGGCGGCCCGGAGAAGCTGGCCGCCTGCCGCGAGTTGGGCGCGGACATCCTGATCGACTACCGCGCGCAGGACTTCGTGGAGGAGGTGCGCGGGGCCACCGACGGTGCCGGCGCCGATGTCATCCTCGACATCATGGGCGCGAAGTACCTCGACCGGAACGTCTCCGCGCTCGCGGTCAACGGCCGGCTCGTGATCATCGGCCTCCAGGGCGGCACCCGCGCGGAGCTCAACCTGGGCGCGCTGCTCGCCAAGAACTGCGCCGTGACCGGCACCGGGCTGCGGCGGCGCCCGCTGTCGGAGAAGGCGGCGATCGTGGCGGCCGTGCGGGAGCACGTCTGGCCGCTGATCGGCGGCGGCCGGGTGCGGCCGATCGTGCATGGGACGTTCCCACTGCGGGACGCGGGCGCGGCGCAGGCGGTGCTGGAGGAGAGCGGGCACGTGGGGAAGGTGCTGCTGACCGCTGACCGCTGACCGCTGACCGCTGACCGCTGACCGGCGACCGGCGACCGACGACCGACGGCTGACGGCCGGCGACTGACGGCCGACTGCTGACGGCCGGCGACTGACGGCCGACTGCTGACAGCCGACGACTGACGACCGACGACGCGACGACCGGCCCCGCCGACGGCGTCGACGGTTCGACCGGCTTGCCGACGGTTGGCCGGGCGGGTTCGACCGGGCTCGCCGACGGTTGGCCGGGCGGGTTCGCTCGGGCTCGCCGACGGTTCGACCGGGCCGCCCACCAACGGACCGCCTGAGGTGCCGTATCCCTCCCCTCATGTGACGCTGAATCCGTCACTCGACGGCGCCAGCACGGGAGGGATACGGCCGTGGCTACCGCGCTTGGTTCACGACTGGCGGTCCCTCTGCTGACCGCGGTATGCGCGCTGAGCGGGCCCGCGGCGCTGGCGCACGAGGACCCCCGGGACCACGCGGGCATAGCCGTCGACGACGGCCGTGGCGCGAGCGACCGGACGCCCCCCGGGGAGGACCCGGCGACCCCCGAGAACGGTGCGGCGGCGCCCGCGGACGAGGAAGCCGCGCTCGACGTCTGGCCCGCCCCGGAGCCGGGGTGGGCGCCCCCGGCCGGGAAGGCCGCGACGACGCGCCCCCACGCCCCCGCCGAGACCCAGGCGCCGGGCGGCGTACCTCCGGCGGCCGGCGCCGCCCCACAGGACCCGGCACCCGCACCCGCTCCCACACCCGCACCCGCACCCGGCCCGGCTTCCCCTTCCGGCCTGGTTTCCGCTTCCGCCGGCGCCTCCCCCGCCGCCACCGCCGCGGCGCCCCCCTCGACCACGGTTCCGCCGACGCCCGGCCCCAGCGAGCGGCCCCCGCTCGTCACCCGCGACGCGCAGCGGCCCCGCCCCCGGCAGCCCGGACAGCTGATCGTGCCGGCCTGGACCTCGCCGGCCCCGACCTCGTATCCGGCCCCGCCGCCGTATGTCTCCGGGACCGGCGGGACCGCGGAGCCGCCGGACGGAGCGGCGACCGGGTGGGACGGCAGGGCACAGCAGGCGGTGCACTCGGGGCGGGTGACGCGGGTGCTGCCGCTGGGGACCGGACTGGCCCTCACCGGCCTCGGCCTGGCCTTTCTGGGCCTCCGCCTCCGGCGTTCCTGAATGCCTCACCTCTCCTCCCCGCCCGTCCCCCCGATATTCCGTTCATCCTCCGAGCGGCTATACATACGCGATATGTCGATTCGCCACGGACTGTTGGCCCTCCTCGCAAGCGGCACCCGGTACGGCGCCCAACTGCGGACCGAGTTCCAGGCGCGGACCGCGACGACCTGGCCGCTGAACGTCGGTCAGGTCTACACGACGCTGGGCCGTCTGGAGCGCGACGGCCTGGTCGTCCAGGAGGGGGTGGACGCCGCGGGGCGCGTGCTCTACGCCATCACCGACGCCGGCCGGGCGGAGCTGCGCGACTGGTACGAGTCCCCGGTCGACCGCGCCCACCCGCCGCGTGACGAACTCGCCATCAAACTGGCCATGGCCGTCGCGGCGCCGGAGGTGGACGTCCGCGCGGTCCTCGAGGAGCAGCGTCGCCACACCGCGCGAGCCCTGCGGGACTACGCGCGGCTACGGACCGACGCGGCGCGGCCCGCCACGCGCGACGGGATCGCCCGGCTGCTGGTCCTCGACCGGCTCATCGCCCAGGCCGAGGCGGAGGCCCGCTGGCTGGACGGGTGCGAGGCCCGGTTGACCGGCTCTTTCGCCGCTCTGGAGTGTCCGTAGCCTCCGGGGAGGTGGATCAGCCCCCGATGGGGGCACCATCTCGGTGATAGACGGGTGCGAGAGAATGGGCACATGAACCAGCCGATGAACGAACGGTCGCAGGAGAGCCCGCACGTCCTGGTCGTCGGCCCGGACGGCATGGCCCTCGGCGGCGCCGCCCCTGGCGACGGCAGCAATGACGACGAGTCGCGCGAGGTTCCCGTGACGGACATGGTCGAACAGCCGGCGAAGGTCATGCGCATCGGCAGCATGATCAAGCAGCTTCTGGAGGAGGTCAGGGCGGCGCCTCTCGACGAGGCCAGCCGGGTGCGGCTGAAGGAGATCCACTCCAGCTCGGTGAAGGAGCTGGAGGACGGCCTGGCCCCGGAGCTGATCGAGGAGCTGGAGCGCCTCTCGCTGCCCTTCACGGACGAGGCGATCCCGACCGAGGCCGAGCTGCGGATCGCCCAGGCGCAGCTGGTCGGCTGGTTGGAGGGGCTGTTCCACGGCATTCAGACGGCGCTCTTCGCGCAGCAGATGGCCGCCCGCGCGCAGCTTGAGCAGATGCGCCGCGCGCTGCCGCCGGGCGTGCTCGGCGGAGACGACTCCGACGGGGGTCAGCATCGCGGCGGTGAGCGCTCCGGCCCCTACCTCTGATCTTCGGGTCTTCCCCGTATCTCTGATCTTCGGATCTTCGACGTCCCCGTGCGACACGCGGTCGCCGTGAGTGCGACCCGACCGCCGTCCGCCCCCCGCGGCTCTCGCCGCGCGGGGGCGTCGCGTTGTCGCGCGTGCGGGTTACGCCCCCGGCTTGCCGGTCGAGACGGTCAGCTCGATCGTCTCGGTCTGCGGGTTGTACGCGTCGTTGTCCTTGTGCGTGTAGCTGATGATCGAGCCCTTGCCGAAGACGTTCTCGTCGACCTCGATGACCTTGTACTTCCAGCCCGCCGCCTTGATGCACGCCTTCACGGAGTCCACGTACAGGTACTGGAAGTCCGGGACGTTGTAGGCGCCCGCCTCGTCGTACGCCTCGCTGGCGTTCTGGCACTCCTCCGGGTCGATCGTCTTCGTCTTGACGTCCTCGCCGGGGTTGAAGCCCGAGGGGGTGTCGGAGGGCGTCGGGGCGGAGGAGCTGCTGTGGGTGTCGTCCGCCTTCGGGTCGTCCTCGGACTTGCCCCCGCCGCTGACCGCGATGGCGACGATCACGCCGATCACGGCGAGCGCCGCGACGACCGCCGAACCGATGATCACCCGCTTGTTGCCGTTGTCGCGGTTGCCGCCGCCGGAGGGGACCGGGGTGGGCGTGGCGTTGTACGGGGGCGGGGTGTGGGCGCCGCCCTGGAACGCGGGCGTCGGGGTCGTCGCGTAGCCCTGCTGGTGCGTGGGGGGCGCCGGGGTCGACGGGCCGAAGCCGCTGTACTGGCCGGAGCCGGGCTGCCCCGGGCCCTGGGCCCCCGCGGGGCCCTGCGGCGTCTGGTACGGCGTCTGGACGCCGTGTGCGCCGGCGGCGGGGGCGTCCACGGGCGGGAAGACCGCCGCGCCCAGGCCGGCGCCGCTCTGCGCCGGCGGGCCGCCCGAGATGATGATCGGGGAGGCGCCGGTCTGGCCGGTGCGGCTGACCCGGGCGCACTCGTCGCGCATGGCCTCGGCGGTGGGGAAGCGCTCGTTCGGGTTCTTCTTCAGCACCCGCGCGATCAGCGCGTCCACCGCCGGGGGGATGGACTGGTTGATGGTGGACGGCGCGACCGGCTCCTCCTGGACATGCGCGTACGCGATGGCCAGCGGGGAGTCCGCGTCGAAGGGGAGCCGTCCGGTCAGCAGCTCGAAGAGCATGATGCCGACCGAGTACAGGTCGCTGCGGGCGTCGACGCCGCGGCCCAGGGCCTGCTCGGGGGAGAGGTACTGCGGGGTGCCGACCACCATGCCGGTCTGGGTCATCGAGGTGACCCCGGACTGCATGGCGCGGGCGATGCCGAAGTCCATGACCTTGACGACGCCGCGCTTGGTCATCATCACGTTGCCGGGCTTGATGTCGCGGTGGACCAGCCCCATCTCGTGGCTGACCTCGAGCGCCGCCAGCACATCGCCGGTGATCTTCAGCGCCTTGTCGGTGGGCATCGCGCCGTACTGCCGCACGTCCTCGTCGAGCACCGCGCGCAGCGGCTTGCCCTCGACGTACTCCATGATGATGTACGGCATCAGCGCGCCGTCGATCTCGTCCTCGCCGGTGTCGAAGACGGAGACGATGTTGGTGTGCGAGAGCTTGGCCACCGCCTGGGCCTCGCGCCGGAAGCGCTCGCGGAAGGACGCCTCCCGGCCCAGCTCGGTGTGGAGCGTCTTGATGGCGACCTGGCGATCCAGCGCCGTGTCGTACGCCAGGTGCACGGAGGCCATGCCGCCTTCACCCAGCAGGTCCTGCAGCTGGTAACGGCCCCCGCCGATCGACTGGCCCGCGTAGCGGCCCGAAGCGCCGTGCTGGCTCATCGTTGTTACTTCCCCCTCGGCGCCCTGCCCCGACGCTGAAACCCGCGCTTGGATCGGCGTGTCTTGATCTAGATGACTCGATATCTTGGCCAAGTCTGCCCCAGGCCACGGACACGTCAAGCCGAGTGCCCGTTCCGTGACCGGATGCGCAAGAAGCCGTCACGTGATTTGCGTCGCTTCGACCTCAACGGGTTTGATGACCGGTCCATCACGGACCGGTGCACCCCGCGGAGCCTGTAGCGTTCACTGTCAGAGCAATCAGCGCGCACCGTACGCACCGTAACCGCCCGCGCGAGCGGACAGACCACGACGGCGAGGACCGATGGCACAGACCCAGAGCGCCCAGGGGCCCTCCGAACCTGACGCCAACGGGACGTCCGGAATGTCGGAATCTCCGGACCTGTGGGGTAACGGCGGACTGGTCGGCGACGGCCGCTACCGCCTCACCGGCCGCCTCGGCCGTGGCGGTATGGCGGAGGTGTTCGCCGCCGAGGACGTGCGGTTGGGCCGCACCGTCGCCGTCAAGCTGCTCCGCGCCGACCTCGCCGAGGACCCGGTCTCCAAGGCCCGCTTCACGCGCGAGGCGCAGTCGGTCGCCGGTCTGAACCACCACGCCGTGGTCGCCGTGTACGACTCCGGCGAGGACGTGGTCGGCCAGCAGACCGTCCCCTATATCGTGATGGAGCTGGTCGAGGGCCACACCATCCGCGATCTGCTACTCAACGCGGACGCGCCGCCGCCGGACCAGGCGCTGATCATCGTCTCCGGGGTGCTGGAGGCGCTGGCCTACAGCCACCAGCACGGCATCGTGCACCGCGACATCAAGCCCGCGAACGTGATCATCACCAACAGCGGCGCGGTCAAGGTCATGGACTTCGGCATCGCCCGGGCGCTGCACGGGGCGTCCACCACCATGACCCAGACCGGCATGGTCATGGGCACCCCCCAGTACCTCTCGCCGGAGCAGGCGCTGGGCAAGGCCGTCGACCACCGCTCGGACCTCTACGCCACCGGCTGTCTGCTGTACGAGCTGCTGGCGCAGCGCCCGCCGTTCGTCGGCGAGACCCCGCTCTCCGTGGTCTACCAGCACGTCCAGGACATCCCGGTGCCGCCCTCGGAGGTCTCCGGCGGCGCGGTGCCTCCGGAGCTGGACGGCATGGTGATGCGCGCCCTGGCCAAGGACCCGGACGACCGGTTCCAGAGCGCCGAGGAGATGCGCGGGCTGGTGCAGTACGCGCTGCAGATGCTCCAGGAGGCCGGCGGTCACACCGGCACCTGGAACACCGGGCCGGTCACCCAGCACCTCGGCGCCTCCACCCCGGCCATGGGCATGCCGAGCACCACCGCCCTGCCGCACCCGGCCCACGGCGACACCTCCCAGCAGCCGCTGCTGACCGGCGGCTACCGCGACGACGACGGCGGCTTCGACGGCGGCTCCCGGCCCTCCGGCGGCGGCGGACGCCGCCGGGTGTGGCTGCTGGCGGTGCTCGCCGTCATCGCGATCGCGGCCGGCGTCGCCTTCGCGATGAAGCTCAGTGGCAACGACAAGGAAACGCCGACCAGGCCCAAGCAGAGCCAGAGCTCCAGCAAGGACCCGAAGTCCAAGGAGCCGAGCAAGAAGCCGACGTCGGCCCCGCCGGACACCTCGATCCCGGGCGGCGGCGACGTGCCGGACGACAACACCGGCGCCCCGCAGACGGGTGGCAACGGCGGGAACTGGCCCACGGGCAACAGGCCGACCAACACGTACAGCCCCGGCCCGACCGACGTGCCCAGCGGCGAGCCGAGCGGCGGCGTGACCACCGCCCCGACCGACCCGCCGTCGGACCCGGTCACCACGCCGCCGGCGACGACGGACCCGACGGGCGACGACAGCGGCGGCGGCGGGGAGACCCCGACGGACCCGGAGCCGCCCACGGGCGGCGGCGAGGACCCCGTGGAGGGCTGACCGGCCCCGCGGCCCCCAGCCGTCCGTACGCCCCGCGCGGGGGCTCTTCACGCCCCGCGCGGGGCGTACGCGTTTCCCACCGCCGTTCCCCGGCGGTCCCGCGGTGGTACGCCCGCTCCGGCGGCCGTACCGGCTGTCGCGTGGCACGGCCGCCCGGCCGTGACCCCCACGGCCCCGGGTCAGGCGACGAACGCCTCGCGTACGGCGTCGTATTCGCGGGTCCACCACACGGCCAGGGCCGCCGCGGCGGGGAACTGGGGGTCCGCGCGGTGGTCGCCGAGCTGGTAGTGCCAGCGCAGCATCCAGAAGTCGTTGAGGCGCTCCCACCAGACGCGGTGTACGGCGGCGGCGAGTTCGTCCTGTCCGGCGCCGATGGCGCAGCGGTAGGCCCGCGCGTACGGGCGCACCTTCGACAGCTCCAGGGTGCCGCAGGGGCGCACGAAGAAGATGGCGGCGGCCCGTACCGCCTCCTCCGCACGCGGCTGTACGCCCAGCCGGTCCCAGTCGACGATCGCGGCGGGCTCGGCGTCCCGGTAGAGCAGGTTGAGCGGGTGGAAGTCGCCGTGTACCCAGCCGGTGGCGGGGACGGTGCTCGCCTCCGGGCGGCGGTGGGCGTGCCGTTCCAGCAGGGCGCGGCGTTCGAGCAGTCGGTGTTCGGCCAGTTCGTCGAAGGCGTCGCGGGAGCGGCGGGAGCGGGCGAGGGCCAACAGCTGGTCGATGAGGGCGAAGGTGTGGTCCGGGTCGGCGCCGGTGACGTCCGGGGCGTGCGAGGCGTCGCGGGGGGCGGGCGTCCGCGGGTCGATGACCTCCTCCAGGCAGGTGTGGACCAGCCCGAGCAGGGCGCCCAGGCGCCATGACTGGGCGCGGCTGAGTTCGGCGCCGTCCCGGTGGCGCCCCTCCACCCACGGGTGCAGGGCGTAGCAGCGCCCGTCGAGGACCGAGACCGTGGCGCCGTCGACGTCGGCGATCGGCGGCGCCACCGGCAGTCCGCGCGCGCCCAGCCGGCGGGTGACGCGGTGTTGCCGGGCGAGGGCGGTCCGGTCGCCGTCGAGATGGTGTTTGAGGAAGAACCGGCCGCGGGTGGTGGTGAGGTGGTACCCGCGGTTGAGCAGGCCCTGCGTGAGCGGTTCGCAGGACAGCAACTCTCCGATGAGCGTGGATTCGTAGCGGCGCAGCAGGGCGTTCAGTGTCGCCCCGTCGGGAGAAGCGGTGGTCTCGGCGAGGGTGACATGTGAGCGCGGCACGCGCCAGATGTTAAATCACCCGGGTCATCCGGGTTGCCCGGGTTGACGGTTGGGCACGCCTGCGATGTGATGGACGGTCATGAAGCGTGGCCGCACCCGGAGATAGACCGGCTCGAAGGGGGCGCCGTCGGCGGTCCGCGGGGCCGCGCCGAAGCGTTCCAACTCCGCCGGCCCCGGGATGCCCACGCGTGCGGTGCCGACGCACTGCACGCTCCAGAACTCGTCCTCGCCCGCGTCAACGGTGTCCACCCCGTACGCCACCACATGGCCGTCGCACGCGCGGTGGTACCCGTGCCCGCGGTGCATCCGCAGCACCACCTCGTCGTCGGTGACGATGTGCCGCGCCACGGTGACGGACGGTAGCGCCCCCATGCTCACCGAGAGCCGTCCGTACGGGCTGCGGGCCAGCAGCGCCATGGCGCGGTCGTCGACGGTGGCATCGGGAGGCATGGCCCCACCTTCGCGGCACGACGGCGCCCTTCGATAGGGGCGGCGGCCCCTCTCGGGTGGGGCCGTAGGTCCCGATTGCGGCGGAAAGGTCACGGGCTGGGGCGGGCCGGGACGCTCCGGTTCTTAACTCCCCCGAACGGAGGCGTGCCTTTCACCCGATGGGGCATATTTCGGTACGTCTCACCGCTCGGCCATCTCGGTCGGCCGCGCGGTGTCCCGGCCCACCGCCTCGGTCAGTCGGCCTTGCCGCCCACGCCGCCCTGCCGGCCCTCCCGGGGCGGGCCGGAGGCCTGGAGGCGGGCGACGTAGGCCGCGGCCTGGGAGCGCCGCTCCATGCCCAGCTTCGACAGCAGGCTGGAGACGTAGTTCTTGATGGTCTTCTCCGCGAGGTGGAGCCGCTCGCCGATGGCGCGGTTGGTGAGGCCCTCGCCGATCAGGTCGAGGATCCGGCGCTCCTGCTCGGTGAGGGCGGCCAGCCGCTCGTCGCCCTTGGGGCCGGTCCCGTCCCGCAGCCGCTCCAGGACGCGCGCGGTGGCGACCGGGTCCAGCAGCGACTTCCCGGCGGCCACGTCCCGTACGGCGGAGAGCAGTTCGCTGCCGCGGATGGCCTTGAGGACATAGCCCGAGGCACCCGCCATGATCGCGTCGAACAGGGCCTCGTCGTCCGCGAAGGAGGTGAGCATCAGGCACTTGATGGAGTCGTCACGCGAGCGGACCTCACGGCAGACCTCGACCCCGCTGCCGTCCGGCAGACGAACGTCCAGCACGGCGACATCGGGGTGGGCGGCCGGGATGCGGGCGAGCGCGTCCGCCGCGGTGCCGGCCTCTCCGACCACCTCGATGTCGGGTTCCACGGCCAGGAGCTCGTGCACGCCACGCCGGACTACTTCATGGTCATCGAGCAGAAATACCGTGATTTTTCCTTCTTCGTGCACGGGATCCAGTCTCACACACAAAGTCTTCCCTTGCTCTTGTCCTGCGGGATAACGTGCCGCTGTTCCGGCGTCCCGTGGGGCCGTGACCAGTGAATGTTCCCGATGGCTCTCGATTTACTTGGAAATCCAAGCAAAATTGCAGGTCAGAGGGGGTTTCGCAGAGATGCGACGCACTGGGTAACGTGCCTTTTGCGGGCCAACCGCCGGGACACCTGTCGCGCCTCGTCGGACCACGACGCACCCACCCCGTGCGCCGCGGGCCCACAGGCGAGCCTCCCCCAGTCTTCGACCGGGGGGACACCAAGGCCACCGGCGAACCCGGAGGCCGGACAGACGGAGGAGCACACGTGACCGTGGACAGCCCTGCCGCGCGCAAGCCACGCCGCAGCAGCAGCAAGCGCGCCAGCAGCGCGAAGCAACGCCCGGCGGACGAACCCCAGCTCGTCCAGCTGCTGACCCCCGAAGGCAAGCGGGTCGAGCACCCGGACTACTCCATCGACCTGACCGCCGAAGAGCTGCGCGGGCTGTACCGGGACATGGTGCTCACCCGCCGTTTCGACGGCGAGGCCACCACCCTCCAGCGCCAGGGCGAGCTGGGCCTGTGGGCCTCGCTGCTGGGCCAGGAGGCCGCGCAGATCGGCTCCGGCCGGGCGCTGCGCGACGACGACTACGTCTTCCCCACCTACCGCGAGCACGGCGTCGCCTGGTGTCGCGGGGTCGACCCGACCAATCTGCTGGGCATGTTCCGCGGCGTGAACCACGGCGGCTGGGACCCCAACAGCAACAACTTCCACCTCTACACCATCGTGATCGGTTCGCAGACGCTGCACGCGACCGGCTACGCGATGGGTGTGGCGAAGGACGGCGCGGACTCCGCGGTCATCGCGTATTTCGGCGACGGCGCCTCCAGCCAGGGCGATGTGGCCGAGGCGTTCACCTTCTCCGCGGTCTACAACGCGCCGGTCGTGTTCTTCTGCCAGAACAACCAGTGGGCCATCTCCGAGCCCACCGAGCGGCAGACCCGCGTTCCGCTCTACCAGCGCGCCCAGGGCTTCGGCTTCCCCGGCGTCCGGGTCGACGGCAACGACGTCCTGGCCTGCCTCGCGGTCACCAGGGCCGCCCTGGAGCGGGCCCGCACCGGCCAGGGGCCGATGCTGATCGAGGCGTTCACCTACCGGATGGGCGCCCACACCACCTCCGACGACCCCACCCGCTACCGCACCTCCGAGGAGCGGGAGCTGTGGGAGGCCAAGGACCCGATCCTGCGGCTGCGCACCCTGCTCACCGAGGAGGGCCACGCGGACGAGGCGTACTTCGCCGAGGTCGAGGCCGAGGCCGACGCGCTCGCCAAGCGGGTCCGGGAGGCCGTGCGGTCCATGCCCGACCCGGAGGACATGGCCATGTTCGACCACATCTACGCCGACGGTCACGCCCTGGTGGACGAGGAGCGCGCCGCCTACGCCGAGTACCAGGCTTCGTTCGTGACCGAGGAGGGCAACTGACATGGCCGGCGAGAAGATGTCGCTCTCCAAGGCGATCAACGCGTCGCTGCGCACCGCGCTGGAGAACGACCCCAAGGTCCTGATCATGGGTGAGGACGTCGGCAAGCTCGGCGGCGTCTTCCGGATCACCGACGGTCTGCAGAAGGACTTCGGTGAGGACCGCGTCATCGACACCCCGCTGGCCGAGTCCGGCATCATCGGCACCGCCATCGGTCTGGCGCTGCGCGGCTACCGCCCCGTCGCCGAGATCCAGTTCGACGGCTTCGTCTTCCCCGCGTACGACCAGATCGTCACGCAGCTGGCGAAGATGCACGCCCGTGCGCTCGGCAAGGTCAAGCTGCCGGTCGTCATCCGCATCCCCTACGGCGGTGCCATCGGCGCCGTCGAGCACCACAGCGAGTCTCCCGAGGCCCTGTTCGCGCATGTCGCGGGCCTGAAGGTGGTCTCCCCGTCGAACGCCTCGGACGCCTACTGGATGCTCCAGCAGGCCATCCAGAGCGACGACCCGGTGATCTACTTCGAGCCCAAGCGTCGCTACCACGACAAGTCCGAGGTCGACGTCTCCGCCATCCCCGACCCGCTGCACGCGGCGCGGGTGGCGCGCGAGGGCGCCGACCTGACGCTGGCGGCCTACGGCCCGATGGTGAAGGTCTGCCTGGACGCCGCCGCGGCCGCCGCGGAGGAGGGCAAGTCGATCGAGGTGCTGGACCTGCGGTCCATGTCGCCGATCGACTTCGACAGCATCCAGCGATCGGTCGAGAAGACCGGCAGGCTGGTGGTGGTGCACGAGGCTCCGGTCTTCCTGGGCACGGGCTCGGAGATCGCCGCTCGGATCACCGAGCGGTGCTTCTACCACCTGGAGGCCCCGGTGTTGCGGGTTGGCGGCTTCCACGCCCCGTACCCGCCGTCCCGGCTCGAGGACGAGTACCTTCCGGGACTGGACCGAGTGCTCGACGCCGTCGACCGCGCGCTGGCGTACTGAAGGGCTTGAGGAGAGTCGTGACCATGGCTGCAACCGATCAGCGCTTCCGCGAGTTCAAGATGCCCGACGTGGGCGAGGGGCTCACCGAGGCCGAGATCCTCAAGTGGTACGTCGCCCCGGGCGACACGGTGTCGGACGGTCAGGTGGTCTGCGAGGTCGAGACCGCCAAGGCCGCCGTCGAACTGCCCATCCCCTACGACGGAGTGGTGCACGAGCTGCGCTTCGGCGAGGGCGTCACGGTGGACGTCGGCACGGTGATCATCACCGTGGACACGGGGGCGTCCGAGGGCGAGCCGGCCCCGGCCCCCGCGGCCGCCACCTCCGCCGCTGCCACCACCTCCACCGAGGACGAGGAGCCCCAGGGCCGTCAGGCGGTGCTCGTCGGCTACGGCGCCGCCCCGTCCTCCACCAAGCGCCGCCCGCGCAAGCCGCGCCCGGGCCAGCCGGTCCCGGCGCAGCCGAACCCCGCGGCGGCGGCCCTCCAGGGCGAGCTCAACGGCCATGTCGGCGCGCCGTTGCCGACCGCCTCCGCCTTCGCGGCCCCCACCGCCGCCCGGCCGCTGGCCAAGCCCCCGGTCCGCAAGCTCGCCAAGGACCTGGGCATCGACCTGGCCACGGTCACCCCGACCGGCCCGGACGGCACCATCACCCGCGAGGACGTCCACAAGGCGGCCGCGCCCGCGGCGCCGGTCGCCCAGCCGGTGGCGGAGCCCGTCGCGGAGGTGGTACCGGCCGGCGCCCGCGAGCGCCGCGTCCCCGTCAAGGGCGTACGGAAGGCCACCGCCCAGGCGATGGTCGCCAGCGCCTTCACCGCCCCGCACGTCACGGAGTTCGTCACCGTCGACGTCACCCGCACCATGAAGCTCGTGGCGGAGCTCAAGCAGGACCCGGACCTGGCCGGGCTGCGCATCAACCCGCTGCTGCTGGTCGCCAAGGCGCTGCTGCTCGCCATCCGGCGCAACCCGGAGATCAACGCCGCCTGGGACGAGGCCGCGCAGGAGATCGTCTACAAGGACTACGTCAACCTCGGCATCGCGGCCGCCACGCCGCGCGGTCTGATCGTCCCGAACATCAAGGACGCGGGCGCCAAGACCCTCCCCGAGCTGGCGACGGCCCTGGCCGACCTGGTCGCGACCGCCCGCGAGGGCAAGACCAGCCCGGCGGACATGTCCGGCGGCACGGTCACCATCACCAACGTCGGCGTCTTCGGCGTCGACACCGGCACCCCCATCCTCAACCCCGGCGAGTCGGCGATCCTCGCCGTCGGAGCCATCAAGCTCCAGCCGTGGGTCCACAAGGGCAAGGTCAAGCCGCGCCAGGTGACCACCCTCGCCCTCTCCTTCGACCACCGCCTGGTCGACGGCGAACTGGGCTCCAAGGTCCTCGCCGACACGGCGGCGATCCTGGAGAACCCGAAGCGGCTCATCACCTGGGGCTGACCTGTCGTCGGCCGGGGCGGGGACGCTGTGTGCCCCGCTCCGGCCGACTTCACTGCTCGTACAAGAGGAACTCGTCCGTCGTGACCTTCCACGGACCGACCGGAACGGTGTCCCCGAAGACGTAGTCGTGACGAGCCCGGTAGCGGGGCCCGTCCGGCCCTGCTCCGGGGTCACCGAGCACGGCGACCGTCCCCTTGCGCGGGTCGATGATCAGGTACGTGGGGATGCCCATCGCCGGGTAGTCCCGCATCTTGCGTTCGTAGTCGTTGTCCGGGTTCGAGCGTGAGACGACCTCCGCGATGAGGACGACATCGACCGGGTCCACGTAGTCGCCCTCCTCCTCCAGCACGGACTCGGGGAGAACGAGCAGGTCGGGTCGACGCATGCGCTGTATCGCGGGCGATTCGATCTCCGGCCCGCTGTGCGCCACCAGCTCCGGATGGGTCTCGGCCAACTGCGCGTCGAGCTGACGCCGCAGCCGCAGCGTAATGAGCTCGTGCCGCTTGACCGGGCTCATCATCAGAGTGATGCCCTCCTCGTCGATCTCGACGGCCCAGATGGGGGGCTCGGTGGGGAGTTCGACGGCGATGGCGCGCAGACGGTCGTAGGTCTTGGTGTCCATGGCGACTCCTCGCGGACCGATGGCCCTTCGAGTTTAATCGGCGGCGCGGCTCGCCCGGGGCTGACCAGCCACAGTGCGCCTGCCGGAATGCCGATCGGGTGTGGGCGGAGTCGAGGACTTCGTTCGCCCGTAACCCATGTCAGAGCGAGGGTGCGAAAGCTGTCAGCCGGAGCAGTGCGGCCAAACCCAGGGCCACTGGAAGCGCGTACCACCAGCGGCGAAGCCAGCGTTCCCTGACGAAGACCTCGGTGACGGGAACCGTCAGTACCACGCAGACGATGAGGGCGGCGCCGGACTAGCCATCGCGTTGTGGCCGGAACGCGTGGGGCGGCTCAGTGGCGTTGGGCGGCATTCGGATCGGCCGGGCGCGGGTATCGTCTCGCGCCTCCGGCGCAAAGATTCGCAGCGGAGGGGGAGCTTCCGGTTTCCGCTGGGACCAGACACCCCTCCTCATAATCGCTTGATCCAGGGCAAGTAACCGGTCAAACGACTCGGAGAAGGGGTACCGCAGGCGTCGCGGATCAGCGCATTAGATGGATCAGACGGGCGATCTCGGTCACCGGCGCCCTGCCGCTGCCGGTGGGGGCCGTCACCTTCCACCGGGCCGCCGGGCGGCGATGGTGCTGTGCTCGCCCCCTCCCTCGCCGTTGTTGCCCGTTCTGCGCCGAAGGCGCGAGACGAAAGCCGCACCCGGCCGGGCCGAATGCCGCCCCGTGGTGCGTGGCCACAAGGTACGGCGCAAGGTACGGCGCAAGGCACTGCCCTTCCGGGCGGTGCGTCGGTGGGGTCGCTCGTACGGACGTATACCGCGGGCGGCTCGCCCGGGGGCGTGGTGCCATCGGGTTACAGCCAAGGGGACATGCCCTGGGCCAGGCGCGAAGGATGCGAACCGTGGCGGTCTTGTGCAGGCCAGCGGTGGCGGTGCCGGAGCACGTCGTCACCCTGGACGAAACCCTCGAACTGGCCAGTCGAATACATGCGGACCATCCGCATCTACCGCTGGTACTACGGCTCATCGAGCACACGGGGGTGTGTGAGCGTCACATCATCCGGCCGATGGCCGAGACCCTGGAGCACCCGGGTTTCGAGACCCGGAACCGGTTGTACGAGGAGCACGCGAAGAAGCGGGTGCCGGACGTGATCCGGCAGGCGCTGACCAACGCGGAGCTGGAGACGACGGACATCGACCTGATCGTCTACGTCTCGTGCACCGGCTTCATGATGCCGTCGATGACGGCGTGGTTGATCAACGCGATGGACTTCAAGCCGGTGACGCGACAACTGCCCATCGCGCAGATGGGCTGTGCCGCCGGTGGGGCGGCGATCAACCGGGCGCATGACTTCTGCATGGCCTACCCGGACAAGAACGCGCTGATCGTGGCGTGTGAGTTCTGCTCGCTGTGCTACCAGCCGACGGACGTGGGCATCGGGCAGCTGCTGTCGGACGGGCTGTTCGGCGACGGCATCGCGGCGGCGGTCATCAAGGGCGGGGAGACCGGGAGCGGGATCCGGCTGGAGCGGAACGGCTCGCACCTGGTGCCGGGGACCGAGGACTGGATCAGCTACGCGATCAAGGCCACCGGCTTCCACTTCCAGTTGGACAAGCGGGTGCCGGGGACGATGGAGCAGCTCGCCCCGGTGCTGCGGGAGTTGATGGAGGGCCATGGCTGGGACGCCTCCGGGCTGGACTTCTACATCGTGCACGCGGGCGGTCCCCGGCTCCTGGACGACCTGGTCAAGTTCCTGGACGTACCGCCGGAGGTGTTCCGGCACAGCAAGGCGACGCTGACCGAGTACGGCAACATCGCCAGTGCGCTGGTGCTGGACGCGCTGGACCGGCTCTTCGAGGAGGGCTCGATGAAGCACTCCGCGCGCGGCATCATCGCGGGCTTCGGGCCGGGGATCACCGCCGAGATGACGATCGGCACCTGGCAGGAGAACGGCCACCGCTGAGGCGGCGGCGCCCGCGTCGCGCCCGTAGCCGTGCCGTACCGCACCCCGTACCCGCCGCGTGCCCGCGTCCCCCCCCGCCGCGTACCCGCCGCGTATCCGCCTAGTTTGGAGCACCCGTCATGGAACCCGACGTCACGACCTGCCCCTTCGACTTCGCCCAGGGGCTGGAGTTCGACCCCACGCTGCGGAAGCTGATGGAGGAGGGCCCCATCGCCCGCATCCGGCTGCCGTACGGCGACGGCGAGGCATGGCTGGTCACCCGGTACGAGGACGTGCGGGCGGTCACCACCGACCGTCGGTTCAGCCGGAACGCGGTCGTGGGCCGGGACTACCCGCGGCTGACGCCGGAGCCCATCGTGCAGCCCGAGGCGATCAACGTGATGGACCCGCCCGCCAGCAGCCGGCTGCGCAGCCTGGTCTCCAAGGGCTTCGCGCCGCGGCATGTGGAGCGCATGCGGGAGCGCACCCAGCACGTGGTGGACGAGCTGCTGGACCGGATGGCGGAGCACGGCCCGCCCGCCGACCTGTTCAAGCACCTCGCGCAGCCGCTGCCCATGACGACGATCTGCGAGGTCCTCGACATTCCGGAGTCGGACCGTCCCACGCTGCGCTCCCACGCCTGGACGATGATGCGCATGGGGGCCGCGGGCAAGGAGGACGCCATCCGGGCCAAGGCCGAGCTGCGCGCCTACTTCGCCGAGGTGACCGCGGAGCGACGGGCGAACCCCGGCGACGACCTGATCAGCACCCTGGCCACGGCCCGTGACGGGGACGAGATCCTCGACGACGACGAACTGACGGTCATGGCCATGGTGTTGCTCATCACCGGCCAGGACACCACCACGTACGAGATCGGGAACATCTCGTACACCATGCTCACCCGGCCCGAGGTGCTCTCCACGCTGCGCGACCGGCCGGAGAAGCGCGGGCAGGCGATCGAGGAGCTGCTGCGCTACATCCCGTTCCGCAAGGGCGTCGGCATCCCGCGGGTCGCCGTGGAGGACGTGGAGCTGGGCGGGGTGACGATCCGCGCCGGCGACTTCGTGCACGTCTCCTACCTGGCCGCCAACCGGGACGGGGACAGGTTCGAGCGGCCCGACGAGCTGGACCTGGAGCGGCCCTCGCAGCCGCACATGACCTTCGGCTGGGGAGGTCACCACTGTCTCGGCGCCCCGCTGGCCTCCCTGGAGTTCGAGGTCGCGATCGGCACGCTGCTGGACCGCTTCCCCGGCCTGAAGCTGGCCGTGTCGGAGGACGAGGTGCCCTGGAACACCAACTCCATCTGGCGCTACCCGCTGGAGCTGCCGGTCGCCTGGTGAGGGCCGAACGGCAGCCGAGGACAGCGGCTTTGGGCAGGGCTCATCCCGGATCGCGGACGGGCCCTGCCCACGTATACGTGTTGTATCTATGATGTGTGCATGGTCCCCGCCCCCGCTCCCGCAGCCCATCGTCCGCGCGCCTCCGCCGCGGGGTCCGAAGCCGCCGCGCCCTCCGCGGCGGCCCCCGCGTCGGCCAAGCAGCCACCCGCCGCCGAGCGCGTCTACGCCCACGTCAAACGTGCCGTCCTCGACCGCAGCTACGAGGGCGGCACACTGCTGACCGAGGGCGATCTCGCCGAGGCGGTCGGCGTCTCCCGCACCCCCGTCCGCGAGGCCCTGCTGCGCCTGGAGGTCGAGGGGCTGATCAAGCTCTACCCCAAGAAGGGCGCCCTGGTGCTGCCGGTGTCGGCGCAGGAGATCGCCGACGTGGTGGAGACCCGGCTGCTGGTCGAGGAGCACGCGGTGCGCAAGGCCGCCCTGGCGCCGCGCGCCGAGCTGCTGGACCGGCTGGCGCTGCTCCTCGCCGAGCAGCAGCGGCACGCGGACGCCGGCGACCTGGCCGCCGTCGCCGACAGCGACCGCGCCTTCCACGCCGAGATCGTCCGCAGTGCGGGCAACCAGATCCTCTACCGGCTCTACGACCAGCTGCGCGACCGACAGCTGCGGATGGGCGTCGCGGTGATGCACGCCCACCCCGACCGGATCGCCAAGAACATCGCCGAGCACGGCGAGATCCTCGACGCGCTGCGCGCGGGCGACGCGGACGCGGCCGCCGCCGTGGTGCACCGGCACGTGGGATGGGTGCGCAACCTCGCCCGCGGTGACGTGCGATGAGCGCGGCGGGGGGAGAGATAGCCGCCCTGCCCGGCGACCCACCGGGCGGGCGCCGCGCGGTCCTCGTCTGGGGGCTGGGCGTGGCGGTCTACTTCGTCGCCATAACCTACCGCACCAGCCTGGGAGTGGCGGGGCTGGACGCGGCGGAGCGCTTCGACATCAACGCCTCCGCGCTGTCCACCTTCTCCATCCTCCAACTGCTGGTCTACGCCGGCATGCAGATACCCGTCGGCCTGATGGTCGACCGGCTGGGCACCCGCAAGGTCCTCACGCTGGGCGCGCTGCTCTTCACCCTGGGCCAGACCGGCTTCGCCTTCTCGCACTCCTACGGCATGGCGCTGGCCTCCCGCGCGCTGCTCGGCTGCGGGGACGCGATGACCTTCATCAGCGTGCTGCGGCTGGGCGCCCGCTGGTTCCCCGCCCGCAGGGGGCCGCTGATAGCCCAGGTGGCGGCGTTGTGCGGAATGGCGGGCAACCTGATCTCGACGCTGGTCCTTGCCCAACTGCTGCACCACTTCGGCTGGACGCGCACCTTCGCGGGCAGTGCCGTCGGCGGGGCGCTGGTGGTGTCGCTGGCGGTGCTCTTCCTGCGCGACCACCCCAAGGGGCACGAGCCGCCCCCGGCCGCCCGCGGCGGCGGCCGGGGCTTCGTCCGGCGGCAGATCGCCGACGCCTGGCGGGAGCCGGGCACCCGGCTGGGGATGTGGGTGCACTTCACCGGCCAGTTCCCCGCCCTCGTCTTCCTGCTGCTGTGGGGGATGCCGTTCCTGGTGGAGGCGCAGGGGCTGTCCCGCGCCACCGCCAGCGAGTTGCTGACCCTGGTGGTGCTCTCCAGCATGGTGATCGGCCTGGTCTACGGGCAGATCATCGCCCGCCACCACGCCGCCCGTACGCCGCTGGCGCTGGGCACCGTCGCCGCCACCGCGCTCAGCTGGGCGGCGGTGCTGTCCTGGCCGCGCGGGCATGCCCCGCTGTGGCTGCTGATCACGCTCTGCGTGGTGCTGGGCGCCTGCGGCCCCGCCTCCATGATCGGTTTCGACTTCGCCCGGCCGGCCAACCCGCCCGAGCGCATCGGCACCGCCTCCGGCATCGTCAACATGGGCGGTTTCATCGCGTCCATGACCACCCTGCTGGCCATCGGCGTGCTCCTGGACGTCACCGGCGACGACTACCGGGCCGCCTTCGCCTCGATCTTCGTACTCCAGGCGCTGGGCACCGTCCAGATCCTGCGGCTGCGCGGACGCGCGCACCGACGGGAGCGGGAGCGGGTGGTGGCCAGCCGCGTGGAGGCCGTCCACGTACCGGTCTGAGCGGCTGTAGTGCGTTCGGCTGCGGCTCAGCAGCGCCCGAAGGGGCGCGGGGCTGTGCCAGATGTGCGGCTGCCGCCGCGTGGGCGCGACCAGCGACAACGGACCCGCAGACGATCGACGGCCCATGCAGGCACGTCCCGCGGAGCCCCTGCGTACGGGGCAGGCTCTCAGGCGCCGTGGCGGCGTTCACGCCAGTCGCGGACGACGGCCTCCGGGTCGAAGGGCGTCAGGCCCAGCGGGGGGCCGCTGGGCGGGCGCCGGAGGTTCTCCCGGATCCTCTCGTTGATCTCGGCGATGATCCGGCGCACCTGGGACTCGCTCGCGGCGTGCTCCGCCGCGGCCAGCGCGTCCTCCGCCTCCTTCCGCAGGGCGAGCGTCGGAGGCAGCACGGACAGGTGCTCGCGGGCCATCTTGCGCTTGATCCACCACTCCTCGTCGTACGGCACGTCGAGGCCGGGGAGGGGTTTACCGAAGCCGGGCAGGTCGGCGAAGTCGCCGCGGGCCTCGGCCTCGCGTATCTGCTTGTCGGCGAACGACTCGAAGCTGACGCCGGGGGGCTTGCGCTCGGTCATACCTCGATTGTCCCGCGACCGGCCGCGGAGGCCAGGGGGCCCGGCCACGGGGTCCGGCCGCGGCGTCCGGCTCCGGGGCGCGGCTACGGGGTCAGGGAGAAGTTCCGCAGGATCGCCTGGGCGAGGTCCAGGTCGCCGTCGGTCTTGAGCTGGTCGGCGACGGCCTCCGGGCGCACCCGGCCGCAGCTCAGCCGCACATACGTCTCCCAGTCCATGGAGAGCGTGACGGTGGGACCGAGCGAGACGCTGCCGTCGAGCGTCGCGCGCCCCTCGGCGTCGACGCGGACGGTGCGCATGAACTCCACGGGGCCGGTGACGTCGAGCACCACGGTCGAGTGGGCGGGCGCGGCGGCGAGCTTGGCGACGATCTTGGGCAGGCCGTGCAGAAGCACATCACGGGCGACGTGGGCGCCGGGGGAGTCCAGGTTGCCGGGCCGGCCCAGCGCCCGACGCAGGTCCTGTTCGTGTACCCAGACGTCGAAGGCCCGCAGCAGCAGGGCGCGTTCCAGGGTGACCTCCGCGCCGCCGAGCGGGCCGCGCACCAGGGTGTCGGGGGAGCGCTTCTCGTTGCGCAGCTGGCGGGACCGGCGGATGACGGTGTACTCCAGTTCGGACGTCATCTCGGGCGCGGTGTGGCAGCGCCGCACATCCACCTGAACCTCCATGTACCGGGAGAGTTCATCGGTGACGTGGAACAGGTCGCGCGGCAGCGAGTGGATCGGGCGGGGATCCCCGAGCATCTCGGTCTCCAGGCCGATGACGTGCGAGACGACGTCCCGCACCGACCAACCGGGGCATTCGGTGGCCCGGTTCCACTCGCCCTCCACGAGTGGCGCCACCAACTCGGATATCGCTTCGACGGAATGGGTCCAAGCGTCGACGGAGGTCTGCAGGCTGGGATGGACGGTCACGGGACCCCTCGGGCGGTTGTACGCGGGCTGGGTGCTGTTAGGCGATTAAGTTACGCTGCGCAAGGGCACCCCGGCAGGTCTTTCGCCTCTGATCGTAGGCTCTGCGCAAGGCTCCTCGTAGGTCCCGGTGACCGGACCGACGTGGCTCGACGTGACTCGACACGAGTGAGAGCGGTGGTAGTTGTGCGCGCCTCCCTGATCCAGATCGGTGTGGACCCGGACGAGTCGGTGGAAAGGCGCCGGGCGCGCGCCGCCGGGCTGGTCCGCGAGCAGGAGGGCCGGGCGGACCTGGTGGTGCTGCCGGAGCTCTGGCCCGTCGGCGCCTTCGCCTACGAGTCCTTCGCCGCCGAGGCCGAGGCCCTCGACGGGCCCACCGCCGAGGCGATGTCGGCGGCCGCCCGCGACGCGCGGCTGTGGCTGCACGCGGGCTCCGTCGTGGAGCGGGCCGAGGGCGGCGTCCTCTACAACACCTCGCTGGTCTTCGCGCCCGACGGCGCGCTGGTCCGCACCTACCGCAAGATCCACCGCTTCGGCTTCGACCAGGGTGAGGCGGTCATGATGGCGCCGGGCGAGGAGGCCGTCACCGTCTCCCTGCCCGGGGTCACCCTGGGCCTGGCCACCTGCTACGACCTGCGCTTCCCCGAGCTGTTCCGGCTGTTGGTCGACGGCGGCGCCCAACTGCTGGTGATCCCCGCCGGCTGGCCGGCCCGCCGTCGCGAGCACTGGACCCTGCTGGCCCGCGCCCGCGCGGTGGAGAACCAGGCGTACGTCCTCGCCTGCGGCACCGCCGGCACCCACGGCGGCGTTCCGCAGGCCGGGCACAGCGTCGTCGTCGACCCCTGGGGCGAGGTCCTCGCCGAGGCGGGCGCCGAGGAGGAGGTGCTCAGCGTCGAGCTGGACCTGGCGCGGGTGGCCAAGACCCGCGAGGAGTTCCCGGCGCTGAAGGACCGGCGCCTGTAGCGGGACGCGGCGTACCGGGCGTCCGCCGTACCGCGTGTCCGGCCTGACCACGTACCGGGTGTCCGCCGTACGACACCGGGCGTCCCGGATGCCGGACGCCGGGAATGGGCCCCCGGGGGGTGAGGTTGGATGTCGACATGGCTACACGTGCACGCGTCCGCGCCCCCGAGCTCATCGGCGAGGGCGGCTGGCTGAACACCGGTGGTACCGATCTCTCGCTCGCCGCGCTGCGCGGGCGCATCGTGATCCTGGACTTCTGGACGTTCTGCTGTGTGAACTGCCTGCACGTCCTGGACGAGCTGCGGGAGCTGGAGGAGAAGCACCGCGACACCCTGGTGATCATCGGGGTGCACTCCCCGAAGTTCGCGCACGAGGCCGACCACCAGGCGGTCGTCGACGCCGTCGAGCGGTACGAGGTGCACCACCCGGTGCTGGACGACCCCGAGCTCGCCACCTGGAAGCAGTACGCGGTGCGGGCCTGGCCGACGCTGGTGGTGATCGACCCCGAGGGCTATGTGGTCGCCCAGCACGCCGGCGAGGGCCATGCGCACGCCATCGCCACCCTGGTGGCGGAGCTGGAGGCGGAGCACGGGGCCAAGGGCACACTGCGCCGCGGCGACGGCCCGTATGTGGCGCCGGAGCCGGTCGCCACCGATCTGCGCTTCCCCGGCAAGGCGCTGCTGCTGGAGGGCGGCGGCTTCCTGGTCTCCGACACCACCCGGCACCAGCTCGTGGAGCTGGCCGCCGACGGGGAGACGGTGGTGCGGCGGATCGGCACCGGCGAGCGCGGCCTCGTCGACGGGCCGGCCGAGCAGGCCCGGTTCAGCGAGCCGCAGGGGCTCGCGCTCCTGCCGGACGGCGCGGTGGTCGTCGCCGACACCGTCAACCACGCGCTGCGCCGGCTCGACCCGGCCACCGGCGAGGTGACCACGATCGCCGGCACCGGCCGGCAGTGGTGGCAGGGCTCGGCGACGAGCGGGCCCGCCCGGGAGGTGGACCTCTCCTCGCCGTGGGACCTGGCCTGGTTCGCCGACCGGCTGTGGATCGCGATGGCCGGCGTCCACCAGCTGTGGAGCTACGACCCGGCGGAGGGCACCGTCGAGGTCGCCGCCGGCACGACCAACGAGGGGCTGGTCGACGGGCCCGCGGCCGAGGCGTGGTTCGCCCAGCCCTCGGGGCTCGCCGCCACCGAGGACCGGCTGTGGATCGCCGACTCCGAGACCAGCGCCCTGCGCTGGATCGACCGGGAGCTGGTGGTGCACACCGTCGTCGGCACCGGACTCTTCGACTTCGGCCACCGCGACGGCGCCGCCGACCAGGCGCTGTTCCAGCACCCGCTGGGCGTCACCGCGCTGCCCGACGGCTCGGTCGCGGTCAGCGACACGTACAACCACGCGCTGCGTCGCTACGAGCCCGCCACCGGCGAGGTCACCACCCTCGCCACCGATCTGCGCGAGCCCTCCGACGCGGTGCTGGTCGACGGGGACATCGTGGTGGTGGAGTCAGCGCGGCACCGGCTGACGCGGCTGCGCCTGCCCGAGGAGGCCGTGCGGGTGGAGGCGGTGGCGCACCGCACCCAGCGCGCGGCCACCGAGGTCGCCCCGGGCGGCCTCCGGCTGGACGTGATCTTCCAGGCCCCGGCCGGTCAGAAGCTCGACACCCGCTACGGGCCGTCGACCCGGCTGCTGGTCAGCTCCACCCCGCCGGAGCTGCTGGCGCAGGGCGCGGGCCAGGGAACCGATCTGAGCCGGGAACTGGTGCTCGCCGACGGTGTCACGGAGGGCGTGCTGCACGTCTCCGCGATGGCCGCCTCCTGCGACGACGACCCGGCCAACGAGTACCCCGCCTGCCACGTCCACCAACAGGACTGGGGCGTGCCGGTCCGCGTGACCGCGGAGGGCACGCCCCGGCTGCCGCTGGTGCTGGCGGGCATGGACGCCTGACGTCGTTCGGGTCCGGGCTCTCGGCCCCGGACGCTTCGGTGCGGGCGCCCGGCCTCGGGCGCTTCGGTGCGGGCGCTCAGAGGAGGGCGTCGGCGACGTCCTGCTGCCAGGCGGTGACGGTCGGGTCGGAGACGAACAGGTCCGAGACCGGCGAGCGGCGCGGCTGACCGACGTAGGTCGCGCCGTCCTCCTTCATCAGGTCCACCGAGATCGACGTGGCGTGCGGGCGCTTGCCGTCGTCCTGCTGGTCCGCCGGGCTGGTGTTCAGCCCGGCGTAGGCCGACTCGCCCGGCTTCAGGGTCACCACGGCCTGCGGGTGGGTGTCCCGGCGCTTGTCGGCGGAGCCGTCCAGGTCGGGGCCGAAGGTCACCACCGGGTAGCCGATCACCGTGCAGCTGCGGCTGCCGGTGTTGGTCAGGGTGATCAGCTGGTAGTTGACCGGGCGCTTGGCGGGGGCGACGCCGAGCGAGGTGCCGGCGTTGGTGCACGGCGTGATGGCGCCCTTCTCGGTGCCGCCGCCGGTGCCGCCGTTCTTCGCGGTGTCCGAACCGCCGTTCTTCTCGGCGCCGGTGCCACCGCTCTTCTCGGTGCCGGTGCCGGTGCCGGTGCCGGTGCCGCCGTTCTTGCCCTGGGTGCCGGAGCCGCCCGTCACGTCGGTCGCGCCGGAGCCGGGCTTGTGGGCGCCGCCCCCCGTACCGCCGGTGCCGCCGGTCTTCCCGGTCGACGCGGCGTCCGCCTCGGTGCCCCCGGCACCCTGCGGCGCGTCCGCCTCCGGCGTCACCGTGGTGCTCGCCTGGCCCCGGGACTTCTTCACCCCGTCGTCGTCGGAGCCGCAGGCGCTCAGCACGACCGTGGCGGCCAGCGCGGCCACGGCGGTGGCGGCGATGCGAACGGAGTGGAGGCGGGCGCGGCGGGCGGCGGAGTTGATGCTCATGACGGGTCCCCCGAAAGTGAAGCGAGCGGCTGGTGACGGCCTGTCGGTCGGTACGGCTATGAGCCTGCCGTGCCACGCTGCCGCTTCACTGCCAGCGCGTTGCCGCGCCGCTAACGTCTCGCTAACGCGATCGGGTTGCCCGTCGTCAACGGCCGCGACCGCATCCCCTAACGCGGCTCCGTCGGGCCCTCCTCGTCCTGGGCGAACAGCTTGACCAGGTCCGTCATGACGTACCGGTTGGTGGCCTCCTCGTCGATCAGGTGCATCTCGGCCAGCCGGTCCAGCGCGTCCCTGGTGCGCTCGGGGTCGGCGCCGGCCACCTCGGCCACCGCGGCCGCGTCCACCTCTCGGGCGAAGCTGGTGCCGAGGGTGGCGAGGAGCCGTACGTCGTCGGCCGAGAGCCGGGCGACGGAGGCCCGCAGGGCCGCCGACACGCCGGTGTCCTCGGCGGAGAGCAGGGCGAGTCGCTGGCGTTCGTCGCGCAGCGCGGCCGCGAGGCGGGCGAGCCGCCAGCGGGGGCGGGCGGTGAGCTGGGCGGCGGCCGCGCGCAGCGCCAGCGGCAGCCCGTTGCAGAGCGCGACCAGCTCCTGGGCCGCCGCCGGATCCTCGGCGACGCGATCGGGCCCGAGCACGGCGCCGAGCAGCGCCACGCCGTCCTCGGGGCCGAGCGCGTGCAGCCGCAGCGAGCGAGCCGAGTCGGTGGCCACCAGCCCGTCCAGCCGGCTGCGGCTGGTCACCAGGGTCACGCAGTTCAGGCCGGCCGGCAGCAGTGGACGCACCTGGGCGGAGCTGCCCGCGTTGTCCAGCACCACCAGCAGCCGGCGGCCGGCCGCCAGCGACCGGTACAGCGCGGAGGCCGCCTCCACCGACTCGGGTATGCGGTCGGCGGCCACACCCAGGGTCAGCAGGAAGTCCCGCAGGACGTGGGCGGGTTCGGCGGCCTCCTGCGCGCTGAACCCGCGCAGGTCGGCGAAGAGCCGCCCGTCGGGGAAGGCCCTCGCGTGCGCGTGCCCCCAGCGCACCGCCAGCGCCGTCTTGCCGACTCCCGCCGGCCCGGTCACCAGGGCCACCCTGCTGTCCTCCGCGCACTCCGCCTCCGGCAGCGCCAGCCGGGTGAGCTGCGCCAACTCCGCGTCCCGGCCCAGGAATCCGGCGGGCGGCCGGGGCAGCAGCTGCGGCGCGGGCGTCGCGGGGGCGTCGCTCCCCGAGGCGGCGGGGCTCTCCGGCCGCGCCCATCGCGGGCGGGGCGCGGCGGCCTCGGTCCCGCCCGCCGGACCCACGCCCCAGGACACGGCGGGGGTGTCTCCCGGCTGCTGCGGGGCCGTGGTGTCCCTCGGCCCGCCGAGGCCGGAGCCGAGGCCAGAGACGGGGCCAGAGACGGGGCCGGGGCCGAGGCCGGAGCCGAGGCCGGAGCCGAGGCCGGGGCCGGCGGGGGACGGCGCCCCGTACGGAGCGGGCCGACCGGCCGGGCGGCCGTGCGTCTCCGGACGGCGGGTCGGCGCCCCGGTGATGATCTCCTCGTACGCCCCGCGCAGCCGTTCGCCCGGATCGACGCCGAGGTCGTCGGCGAGCATCCGGCGGGTGCGGTGGTAGCAGTCGATGGCGTCGGACTGCCGGCCGATGCGGTAGAGGGCGAGCATGAGGGCGGCCACGAGCCCCTCGCGGAGGGGGTGGGCGGCGGCCTGGGGGGCCAGGGCGGCGGCGGCGCGGTCGTGTTCGCCCAGCGTGACGTGGGCGGTGGCGAGGGACTCCACGGCGGCCAGCCGGCGCTCCTCCAGGGCGTGCGCGGCCGCGGCGAACGGGGGGCTGGAGACGGTGCCGGTCAGGGCCGGGCCGCGCCACAGCGACAGCGCCTCGCGGAGCAGGTCGATGGCGTGGGCCGGCTCGTCCTCCGGCCGGGCCAGCGCGGCCAGTTCGCTGAACCGGTGCGCGTCCACCAGCGTCTCCGGGGTGCGCAGCCGGTAGGCGCGGCCGACGGTGTCCAGCTCGACGCCGTACGCCTCCGCGCCCCCGGTGGCGAGGGCGGCGCGGAGCTGGGAGACATGGCCCTGGATGACCGTGCGCGCGTGGACCGGCGGCTCCTCCTCCCACAGGCAGGCGATCAACTGCTCCACCGAGACGGTGGTGTTGGGCTGGAGCAGCAGCATGGCCAGCACGCTGCGCCGCTTGGTCGGGCCCAGGGGCAGCGGTCCGTGCCCGGGGGTGGTGACGGCGACCGGGCCGAGCAGTCCGAACTCCACCTCAGCCTTCCAGGAACGAGGCGAGCGCGGTGGCCAGCAGATGGGGGTCCTCCGCGCCGCACAGCTCGCGCGCCGAGTGCATGGACAGGATCGCGACACCGATGTCGACGGTGGTGATGCCGTGTCGGGCGGCGGTGATGGGGCCGATGGTGGTGCCGCAGGGCACCGCGTTGTTGGAGACGAAGCTCTGCCACGGCACGCCGGCGCGCTCGCAGGCGGCGGCGAAGACGGACCGGCCGCGGCCGTCGGTGGCGTACCGCTGGTTGACGTTGACCTTGAGGATGGGGCCGCCGTTGGGCACCGGGTGGTGGCCCGGCTCGTGTCGGTCGGCGTAGTTGGGGTGGACGGCGTGGCCGGTGTCGGAGGACAGGCAGACGGTGCCGGCGAGGGACCGCGCCCGGTCCTCGTAGCCGCCGCCGCGGGCGAAGACCGAGCGCTCCAGCACGTTGCCGAGCAGCGGGCCCTCGGCGCCGGTGTCGGACTGGCTGCCGTTCTCCTCGTGGTCGAAGGCGGCGAGCACCGGGATGTACGGCAGCGGGGTGGTGCGGTCGGTGCGGGAGGCGACGGCGGCGAGCGCGGCCGTACCGGCGTGCACCGACAGCAGGTTGTCCATCCGCGGACCGGCGACCAGCTCCCGGTCGCGGCCCAGATAGGCCGGGGGCTCCACGCTGTGCGTCATCAGGTCCCAGCCGGTGATGTCGGCCGCGTGCACCCCGCACTCCTCGGCGAGGAAGCGCAGCAGGTCGCCCTCGCGGGTGTCGCCGAGGCCCCAGACGGGGGTCATGTGGCGCTGGCGGTCGAGCTTGAGGCCCTCGGTGTTGACCGACCGGTCGAGGTGGATGGCGAGTTGGGGCACGCGCAGCAGGGGTCTGTCGATGTTGACCAGGCGTTCGCCGCCGTCGCGCAGCGAGAGCCGGCCGGCGAGCCCCAGGTCGCGGTCGAGCCAGGTGTTGAGCAGCGGGCCGCCGTAGATCTCGACGGCGATCTGCCGCCAGCCGTGCGCGCCGGTGTCCGGGATCGGCTTCACCCGCAGGTTGGGCGAGTCGGTGTGGGCGCCCACGATGCGGTACGGGGTGGCGGGGCTCGCGCCCTCGGGCACGTACCAGGCGACGATCGCGCCGCCGCGGAGCACGTACTTGCCGCCCGCCTGGCCGTCCCAGGCGTCGGTCTCCTCGACCTGACGGAAGCCGGCCTTCTCCAGGCGCTCGGCGGCGGCTGCCACCGCGTGGTACGGGGAGGGGCCGGCCGCGAGGAAGGAGAGCAGGTCGTCGGTGTGGCCGCGGTCGAAGCGGTACGCGTAGCTCATGTCCTCAGGATAAGGAGCGGCCGGGGCCCGCTCCTTGGAGGAACGGGCCCCGGCGCGGGGTCGAGGGGGAGATCCCCCCGGGGATGAGCCGTCGGCGGGCCTAGTAGGCGGCCTCGTCCAGCTCCATCAGCGACTGGTCGACGCTCTCGGCGATCGTGCGCTGCACGGAGACGCCCGGCAGGATCTCCTTGGCGAAGAACTTCGCGGCGGCGATCTTTCCGGTGTAGAAGGCCACGTCCTTGGCGGAGGCGGACGGCAGCTTGTCGGCGGCGACGGCGGCACCCTTGAGCAGCAGGTAGCCGAGGGCCACGTCACCGGTGGCCATCAGCAGCCGGGTGGCGTTGAGGCCGACCTTGTAGATGGCCTTGACGTCCTGCTCGGTGGCGGCGAGGTCGGTCAGCATGGCGCCGACGATCCCCTCCAGGTCCACCGCGGCCTTGGCGAGCTGGTCGCGGGCGGCGGCCAGGTCCTCGCCGCCGGCGGCCTCGGCCAGGAACTTCTTGATCTCCTCGGAGAGGGCGGTGAGCGCCAGGCCCTGGTCGCGGACGATCTTCCGGAAGAAGAAGTCCTGGCCCTGGATGGCGGTGGTGCCCTCGTAGAGGGTGTCGATCTTGGCGTCCCGGATGTACTGCTCCAGCGGGTACTCCTGGAGGTAGCCGGAGCCGCCGATGGTCTGCAGGGACTGGGCCAGCTGCTCGTACGCCTTCTCCGAGCCGTAGCCCTTGACGATGGGCAGCAGCAGGTCGTTGAGGCGGTTCGCGGCGGAGGCGTCCTCGCCGGCGGCGGTCAGGACCTCGATCTCGTCCTGGACGCTGGCGGTGTAGAGGACGAGCGCGCGCAGACCCTCGGCGTACGCCTTCTGGGTCATCAGCGAGCGACGCACGTCGGGGTGGTGGGTGATGGAGACGCGCGGCGAGGCCTTGTCGGTGAAGGCGGCCAGGTCCGGGCCCTGCACCCGCTCCTTGGCGTACTCCAGGGCGTTGAGGTAGCCGGTGGAGAGGGTGGCCATGGCCTTCGTGCCGACCATCATCCGGGCGAACTCGATGATCTTGAACATCTGGCGGATGCCGTCGTGCTTCTCGCCGAGCAGCCAGCCCTTGGCCGGGTGGTTGGCGCCGAAGGTCATCTCACAGGTGTTGGACGCCTTCAGGCCCATCTTGTGCTCGACGTTGGTGGCGTAGACGCCGTTGCGCTCGCCGAGCTCGCCGGTCTCCCAGTCGAAGTCGTACTTCGGGACGACGAACAGCGACAGGCCCTTGGTGCCCGGGCCCGCGCCCTCCGGACGCGCCAGCACGAAGTGGATGATGTTCTCGGAGAGGTCGTGCTCACCCGAGGTGATGAAGCGCTTGACGCCCTCGATGTGCCAGGAGCCGTCCTCCTGCTTGATCGCCTTGGTGCGGCCGGCGCCCACGTCCGAGCCGGCGTCCGGCTCGGTCAGCACCATGGTGGAGCCCCACTGCTTCTCCACCATCTGCTGGGCGATCTTCAGCTGCTCCTCGGTGCCCTCCTGGTGCAGCACGCCGGCGAAGGCCGGGCCGGACGCGTACATCCATATCGGGGTGTTGGAGCCCAGGATCGTCTCCGCGCAGGCCCAGAGCAGCGAGCGCGGGCAGGCGGTGCCGCCGAGGTCCTCCGGCACGCCCAGGCGCCACCACTCGGCGTCCATGTACGCCTCGTAGCTCTTCCGGAAGGAGGCCGGGACGGGGGCGGTGTTGGTCTCGGGGTCGAAGACCGGCGGGTTCCGGTCGCTGTCCGCGTAGGAGTCGGCGAGCTCGTTCTCCGAGAGCCGGGCGATCTCGGAGAGCACGCTCTTGGCGGTCTCGACGTCCATCTCAGCGAACGGGCCGGTGCCGTACAGCTTGTCGCGGCCGAGAACCTCGAAGAGGTTGAACTCGATGTCGCGGAGATTCGACTTGTAGTGCCCCATGGCGACGGGCTCCGTAAGGCTCGGGAGGCAGGACCTCTTCAGGCTTCGATCGGTAGTCGCCATGATGCTACCCGTCGGTAATAAGAGGCAACCCTCTATCGGACAACTGTGACCAAGGCCCCTGGGTGGAGCCGTCCGGTGACGGCGAGTGGTCGGACGGGCGTCGGGAAACCGCGCCCTTTAGCCGGGGAGCGCCGCAGTCAGTACGCTGCTGCGCATGTACGGCTACGACCAGAACGCGGGTGTGGGGCAGGGCTACGCGGCGCCGCCGCCACCGCCGCAGCAGCCGCAGATGCACATGTCGCCCGAGATGCAGATGCCGGGCTACGGCGAGCAGCCGCTCTACCCCGAGCCGTCGCCGCCGTCGCTGGCCGACGCGGTCCGGGCCTTCACCACGGGGTCGATGTCGGCCGAGGACTTCCAGCAGATCTTCGCCACCTCCAAGGTCTACTGTCCGCGCGGCGAGAACCCCGGCTTCCTGGCCCTGCACAACACCCAGCAGCCGGTCATCCCGATGTTCACCTCGCTGAAGGAGCTGCGCCGCTACGCGGGCAAGGAGTCGAAGTACTTCGTGATCACGGGCGCCGAGGTGATCGACCTGCTGCCCACCGGCTACGGCTTCGTGCTCGACATGGAGGGGGACCACCGGATGGTCTTCGATGCCAAGGCGGTGGAGCAGATGGTCGACTTCGCGATGCGGCGGATGTACGGATAGCCGGTGGTCCGGGTGCCCGCCGCCGCTGGTGCCCGCCACGCGGGCGCGGGGCCCGGCTCCCGCCACGCGGGCGCGGGCGCGGGGGCCGAGGTGCATTCCGGACATGGCTGGGAAATAAAGGCGCTCTTGCGGGTCGTTCACCCTTCAACTAAGTTGAATGTTGAACGACCGAGGAGGCCGTGATGCCAGCTGTGACCGTTGACAACCCGTTGACCCTCCCGCGCGTGGCGGCGCCGGCGGAGGGTCGGCAGCGCCCGGTGCTCGGTGTCGCCACCGCGCCCGGCGGATTCGAGGGGGAGGGCTTCCCCGTCCGCCGCGCCTTCGCGGGCATCGACTACAAGCACCTCGACCCGTTCATCATGATGGACCAGATGGGCGAGGTGGACTACGCGGCCGGGGAGCCGAAGGGCACGCCCTGGCACCCCCACCGCGGCTTCGAGACCGTCACCTACATCATGGACGGCACCTTCGTGCACCGGGACTCGCACGGGGGCGGCGGTGTGATCACCGACGGTGACACCCAGTGGATGACCGCGGGCTCCGGCCTGCTGCACATCGAGACCCCACCCGAGGCGCTCGTCCTGAGCGGCGGCCTCTTCCACGGCCTCCAGCTGTGGGTGAACCTGCCGCGCAAGGACAAGATGATCGCGCCGAAGTACCAGGACATCCGGGGCGGCAGCGTCAAGCTGCTCTCCTCGGCCGACGGCGGCGCGCTGATCCGGCTGATCGCCGGCGACATCGGGGGTCACCAGGGGCCGGGGGCCACCCACACCCCCATCACCATGACCCACCTGTCGGTGAGCCCGGGTGCCGAGGTCGTGCTGCCCTGGCGCGCCGACTTCAACGCCCTGGCGTACGGCCTGGCCGGCAGCGGCCTCGCCGGTGCGGAGGGTCGCCCCTTCCGGATGGGCCAGGCCGTCGTCTTCGGCGCCGGCGACACGCTCACCCTGCGCGCCGACCGCACCCAGGACTCCCGCTCGGCCAACTTCGAGGTCGTCCTGCTCGGCGGGCTCCCCATCCGCGAGCCGATGATGCACTACGGCCCGTTCGTGATGAACACCCACGCCGAGCTGGCCCAGGCCGTCGAGGACTTCCAGGCCGGCCGCCTGGGCACGATCCCGGCCGACGCCTGAGCCCTCCGGGCCGGGCCCCTTCTGGCCCACCGGTCCGAGACCCCGGCGCCCGTCTTCCCCACCCACCCGCCCCCTCCCGGGGCGGGTGCCCCGGGCGTCGGTCCGCAGTCGGCCCCGGCTCGAGGCGCCACCTCTTTCCCACCCACCCGCCCCCTTCGGGGGGCGAGTGGCATCCCGGCCCCGGGCCGGCCCCGGACGCGCCGCGCGGTTCCTGCACCTGCCGCGCGGCGCCCGCCGCCCCCGGCTGTCGACGTTGTCGGACCGGAGGCGTACGTCAACCGTCTTCCAGCGCAAGCCGATTGAGGGGGCCGGCGGCGTGTCCGACCGGCGAACGTGTTGACGCGGTCATGATGGACATGGCCCCGTCACCCCCCATAAGATGATCTTGTACGTCATCGAATTCCACGGGGGAAATCATGCGCATAGCGAAGAAGGTCGTGACGGCCGTCGCCGCACTCGGTCTGGCCGGAGCCGGCCTGGTCGTCGGTGCCGGCACGGCTGCCGCCGGCACCAACGGCCAGCAGATCCGCCTCACCGACGCGTCGAGCACCATCATGTCGATGCGGGTCAGCGGACCGGCCCACAATGGTCAGTGGTCTTCGGGGTGCTTCAACCGCTCCGGTATGACCATCCTGACGTCCGGCTGGTGGTGGAAGGGCGACGTCCGCGTCGAGTACTACCACGGTTACGGCTGCACCAACTACTGGTCCGCTGACGATGTCCATGTGCCCGCCGACCAGGGCAAGGAGAACTGGGTCTACCTGTACAAGCACGACGACTAGTCGAGCCAGGCCCGGACCGGGCGTCGCCGCCATCGGCGCGACCCGGCCCGGGGTCCGACGGACTCACGGCGGAGACGTGCTCCGCCACCCGCGCTGCGCCCCGCCCTGTCTGGCGGGGCGCAGTGCGTTAGGGGTTCTCATGTCGCGCCCCTGAAGAGGGCGGTCGGGGAGCGTGTGGCGCCACCGTCCAGGTGATCTTCCCGCCGTCCGCGTAGACGGAGATGCCGTACGGCTCGCCGCGTTGCAGTTGTGACAGCGCCGTGCGGTGCCCGTCGCCGTCGGCCCAGGAGAGGACGTGGCGGCGTTTCTGCGGGGGCAGGGCGGGCGCGGCGGCGCGGAGGGCCACGCGGATCCAGTCGATGGCTTCGGCCGGGGTCCTGGCTCGCTTCTGCGCGGTGGTGCGGTGGGTGATTCCCGAGGGCCCCGGTTTGGCGACGACACATGTGCAGAGGACGCCGGGGCCCGCAGTGGCGGGGATGTTGAAGAGGGATGCGGCCCCGAGTGTGCTGAGCGGTAGGGGTTGGGTGGGCATGGCGGCTCCGGATCCTTGACGCGTGGGGCGTCCCGGCGGGGGGCGAGTGCGGTGAGCAGCCCGAACGCGGGCACGGCGGTGGCGGGCTGCGCGCCCCGGCCGGTTACGTGCCGCAGCCGTAGCGTCACGTAATGCTAAGTGGCAAGCGTGCTACGGGGCATGGTTGTCGCTTGATTAAAGGCAACAGCCCCTCGCCGCCGGAGGCGAGGGGCTGTGGTGCAGGTGGGAGTGTCAGCCGCCGACGAGGTGGTCGAACTCTCCCGCCTTCACTCCGCTGATGAACGCGTCAAGCTTGCTTCGGGTGGTGGTGATGACGGCTCGCGGGTCGTCGCTCTCGCGGATCAGGATGGCGTCTGACGTCTGCGCGAGCTCTATGCACTGTTCACCTCCGCCCCCGGAGAAAGAGGACCTCTGCCACTGGATGTCAGCGCTCATTCTTCGGCTTCTCACAGTTCTCGTGCGACATGATGGATGAATTGCCGAGACTCTTGGGGATCGAGCGACACTCGGTGCGTGAAATCCAACAGCGCCCGATACTTGTTGAGTTCGGCGACAGCGTCGAGGAAGCGACCGCCGAACGGCGTGTCGATCTGCACGGTGTCCAGTTGCGGGACGACGCCGCCCGCATAGAGCACGGTCTGAGTCGCCTCGACGAACTCTTCCGCGGTGAACGGGATGACGCGCAGGGTGACACATGGCCACTCGGACACCTCCATGAGGAATTCGAGCTGTGTCCGCATCACCTTGCGGCCACCGATGCGCATCCGCAGTGCGGCCTCGTGGATGGTGGCTTCGAAAGCCGGTGGAGCGGTGCGCTCGAAGATCCGGCGACGCTTCATGCGGTGCTCGACACGCGCCTCGACCTCGTCGTCCGGAAGTGCCGGGATGACGCCGGCGAAGAGCGCTCGGGCGTAGTCCTCCGTCTGGAAAACGCCGGGGAACGTCACGGATTGCAGGTAGCGCAGGTGGGTGGCGTGGTGTTCCAGCTCGGCGATGTCGAGGAATCCGGGCGAGAGGACTCCTCGGTACTCGTCCCACCAGAACTGCCCGCGACGCTCGCGGGCGATGGTGCACAGAGCGTCGATCAGCCCGGCGTCGTCGCAGGAGTAGAAGGTCGCGAGGCGGCGGATCCGCTCCTCGCTGACGCCCACTCGCCCGGCTTCTATATGGCTGATCTTGGCCTGGTCGATCGACAGGAGTCCGGCTGCCTCGCGAGCGGCCATGCCCGCGCTCTCTCGCAGCTTCCGCAGCTCGGCGCCGAGTCGCGCCTGGCGCGCGGTCGGATGGTCTCTCGGTGGCATGTCACCTTCCTCTGTCTGCCCAGAGTCTGCCGGGTATCCATCCGGCGGTCCACCCGTTCGTATGGGACTTTGGGGGCACCCTTGCTCCGGGGCATGTATGTCCCTATGGTCACCCAAGAGTGCGGCGCGGCACGCCGGCAACTCCACGGCACCGCCGACCCGTTGGACACCCCCGGGTCGGCGACGCCACGGCGGCGAGCCGTCCGCAAACCCAGGCAGCGACAGTCCGCGTTGGGAGACCACGACATGACGATGGCCTTGACCGCTTCCGTACCGCCGCCCGGCCGTCCGCCCGAGAACTACAGCTTCACCGGGCCCAACACACCCGCCCTCGCCGGCCTGGCGCGCTGGTTCCTCAGGGATCTGCTGCTGGCCACCGGCCACCGGAACTCCCAGCTCGTCTCCGTGGCGCAGCTGTGCGTGTCCGAAGTGGTCACCAACGCCCACCGGCACACCCGGGCGCCCCTGGTCACCGTCTCCGTCACGGTCACGGACCGTCAGGTGACCGTGCACGTGCACGACGACAGCACCGCCCTCCCCGTGGCGAGAGCCCTGTCCTCGAAAGCGGAACGCGGGCGCGGGCTGCGCATCCTGGACGCCTTCGCCGCCGACTGGGGGACCGACCTCTACGGCGGCCGGCAGCCGCAATCCAAGTCCGTCTGGTTCCGGCTGGACGACGACGGGAGACACGACGCCCCCTGAGAAGGTGATGGGGCGTCACCCCGCCGGGTCCTGTGAGCGGGCGCCCCCGGCGAGCCCGTGGTGGGCTGGGTGGGTGGCCATCGGAGAGTCAGGGGAGCGTGCCTTGCTGCCGCGCGTCGCGCGGCGGGTCGCCGCGTGGTGTGGGGTGCTGCTGCTGGTCGCCGGGGTGGGGGCGGTGGGGCTGTGGCTGTGCTGGCACCTGAAGGCGGCCGTCACGCCCGTGCTGCTCGCGGTGCTCGGCACCGGGCTGCTCGCGCCGCTGCACCGGCGGCTGATCCGGGTGGGGGTGCAGCGCTCGCTGGCCGCCGGGCTGACCTGTCTGGTGCTGGTCGCGGTGGTCGGCGGCGCCGGATACATCGTGGTCAGCGCCCTGCTGGAGAGCGGTGACCAGATCGTCAGCTCGATCAAGCAGGTCGCCACCCGGTTCCGGGAGCACTTCGGCATCGCCGGCAACTCGCTCGGCGACATGGCCTCCAACCTCCGGGAGCTGGGGCGCAAGTACGGCGGCAAGGCGGCGACCGGGCTGCTGGCCGGCATCAGCGTCGTCGGCGAGATGCTGGCCATCTCGGTGCTGGCGCTGCTGCTGACCTTCTTCTTCCTGCGCGACGGCGACCGGGTGGTCGGCGCCCTGCACGAGCTGGCCCCCGGCGGGCGCGGGCCCCACCTGGAGGCGATGGGCAGGCGGGCCTTCCAGGCGGTCGAGGGCTTCATGCGCGGCACCACGCTCATCGCGCTGATCGACGCCACCCTCATCACCATCGGGCTGCTGATCCTGAGCGTGCCGGGCGCGGTGGGGCTGGGCGCGCTGGTCTTCGTGGGCGCCTACATCCCGTACCTCGGCGCCTTCCTCTCCGGCGCCGTCGCCGTGCTGGTGGCGCTCGCCGACGGCGGCATCGTCACCGCGCTGTGGGCGCTGGGCGTGGTGGTGGCGGTCCAGGTGATCGAGGGTCATGTGCTCCAGCCGGTGATCCAGAGCCGCACGGTCCAGATGCATCCCGCCATCGTCATGATCACCATCACGGCGGGTGCCAGCGTCGCCGGCATCCTGGGGATGCTGCTCGCGGTGCCGCTCACGGCCGCCGCCTTCGGCATCCTCTCCGAGCTGCGGGCCGGCTACTCGGCCGCCGCGGCCGCCGGCTCGCCCCGCCCCGGAGGCTCCGGGGACGTTCCCGGCCCCGACTCCGGTTCCGACGCCGTCGAGCGCTCCCCCGACGACCCCGGTCCGGTCGACGGTCCGGACTCGGCCTCGTAGAGCTCGAACCAGATGCACTTGCCCGCGCCCCGCGGGTCCACGCCCCAGGAGTCGGCCAGCATCTCCATCAGCAGCAGGCCGCGCCCGGAGGAGGCCAGCTCGCCCGGGTGGCGGCGGTGCGGCAGCTCGTCGCTGCCGTCGGCGACGTCGACGCGCAGCCGTCGGGTGCCCTGCCTGCCGCTGACCTCGGCGACGATGAGCGCGTCGCCGTCGGTGTGCACCAGCACATTGGTGATCATCTCGGAGAGCATCAGCACGCCGGACTCGATCTGCTCGGGGTCCGACCAGTCGTGCAGCATCTCGCGGAGCTGGTGCCGGGAGCTGGCGATGCGCTCCGGCTCGGCCTGGGCGACGGTGACCGCGGTGCGGCGGACCGGGGCGGTGCCGGGGCCGACCACGCAGACCTCGGAGTCCCGGCTGACCAGCAGCAGCGCGATGTCGTCCTCGCGGCGGTCGGCGAGCGGGCCGGTGGTGTGGTGCGAGGAGGGGCCGTGGACGGCCTGCACCAGGGCGTCGGCGAGCGCCTCCAGGTCCTCGCCGGGGCTGTCCTGGAGCTGCCCCCGCTCCTCGCAGACGGAGCGGATCCGCTCCCAGCCGGACTCCAGGTCGTGGCCGCCGGTCTCCAGCAGGCCGTCGGTGCACATCAGCAGCGTCTCGCCGGGGTCCAGCAGGATGCGGGTGGTGGGGTAGTCGCTGTCGGGGTTGACGCCCAGCGGCAGCCCGCCGGCGGTGGGTCGGGTGACCAGGGTGCCGTCGGCGAGCCGCACGGCGGGGTCGCAGTGGCCCGCGCGGGCGATGTCGAGCGTTCCGGCGACCGGGTCCACCTCGGCGTAGAGGCAGGTGGCGAAGCGCGGGTCGGCGATCTCCTCGTGGCCGTCGCCGTCGATCAGTCCGTACAGGAAGCGGGAGGCGCGGGAGAGCACGGCGTCGGGGTGGTGGCCCTCGGCCGCGTAGGCGCGCAGCGCGATCCGCAGCTGGCCCATGAGCCCCGCCGCCCGTACGTCATGGCCCTGGACGTCCCCGATGACCAGCGCGGTACGGCCGGAGGGCAGCGGGATCACGTCGTACCAGTCGCCGCCGACCTGGAGTCCGCCGCCGGTCGGGATGTACCGGGCGGCCACCGTCAGACCGGGGATGTCGGGCTTGCGGGCGGGCAGCATGGACCGCTGGAGGCCGTCCGCCAGCTCCCGCTCGGTCTCCTGGAGGGAGGCGCGGGAGAGCGCCTGGGCGAGCATCCGGGCGACGGTGGTGAGCACCGAGCGCTCGTCGGGGGAGAAGCTGACCGGGCTGTCGAAGGTCGCCACCCAGGCGCCGATGGTGCGTCCGGCGGCGATCAGCGGCAGATAGGCCCAGGACTGGCGCCGGTACGGGGCGATGATCGGCCAGGCGGTCGGGTAGCGCTTGCGGTAGCTGTCGGGGGACGGCAGATAGATCGCCCGGCCGGTGCGTATCACCTCCGCCGCCGGGTAGGCGGCGTCCAGGCTCAGGTCCGTGAAGGCCCGCTCGTTGCCGAGGTCGTGGCCGTGCTGCCCGATGATGTGGATGCGGTCGCCCTCCAGGCTGAAGACGGCCAGCCCCGAGGGCTCGAAGCCGGGCATCGACAGGCCGGCGGCCACCCGCAGCACCTCCGCGGTGGACCGGGCCTCGGCCAGCGCCCGCCCGGCGTCCAGCAGGAACGCCTCTCGGCTGCGCCGCCAGTCGCCGGTGATCGCGGGGCCGGCGGTGGCGGTGGTGCCCGGCTGCGGCTCGACGACCTCCTGAATGGTGCCGATCAGCTCGAAGTCCCCCGAGGTGCGGACCGGGCGGGTGCGGCTGCGCACCGTGCGCAGCACCTTCCCCTGCTCGTCCACGATCCGCACCCGGGCCTCGGCCAGGGTGCCCTCGGCGACGGCGAGCCGCACGATCCCCATGACCTCGACCCAGTCCACCGGGTGGAAGCGGGCCCGGGCGGCGGCCTCGGTGAGCGTCGTGGGCTCGGCGGGCAGCCCCATGAGCCGGGCCGCCTCGGCGTCGAGGTTGACCGTGCGCGAGGCATTGACCCAGCGCCAGAGGCCCGTCGCGATGGCCGCCAGGAGATCCTCGGTGTGCATTGCACCACCTTAGGGGGATTTGCTACGGGCTTACCAGTGAACGCCGTGACGCCGGTACCCTTGCGGGTGGCCTCCTGCGTGGTATGTACCGCCCACTGTGATCCACCGTGATTCAACGTTCAAGATTCACCGTAGATCACCGCCCGTGGCGGCACGGCCCCAGTGCCCGACCAGACGACGTGCCCGACCAGACGACTTGGATGAACGATGCATCGGTACCGGTCCCACACCTGCGGCGAGCTCCGCGCCGCTGATGTCGACTCCGACGTGCGGCTGAGCGGCTGGCTGCACAATCGGCGCGATCTGGGCGGCATCCTCTTCATCGATCTGCGCGACCACCACGGCCTGGTCCAGCTGGTCGCCCGTCCGGGCACCCCGGCCAACGAGGCGCTCAGCCACCTCACCAAGGAGACCGTGGTCCGGGTCGACGGCAAGGTCGTCAGCCGCGGCGCCGACAACGTGAACCCGGAGCTCCCGACCGGTGAGATCGAGGTCGAGGTCACCGAGGTCGAGGTGCTCGGCGCCGCCGAGCCGCTGCCCTTCACCGTCTTCCCCGAGGACGGGGTGAACGAGGAGCGCCGGCTGGAGTACCGCTTCCTCGACCTGCGTCGCGAGCGGATGCACCGCAACATCATGCTGCGCTCCGCGGTGATCGCCGCGATCCGGCAGAAGATGACCGCGCAGGGCTTCAACGAGATGGCGACCCCGATCCTGTCCGCCACCTCCCCGGAGGGCGCGCGCGACTTCCTGGTCCCCTCCCGGCTGCACGCGGGCCGGTTCTACGCGCTGCCGCAGGCCCCGCAGCAGTTCAAGCAGCTGCTGATGATCGCCGGCTTCGACCGCTACTTCCAGATCGCGCCGTGCTTCCGCGACGAGGACGCCCGCGCGGACCGCTCCCCGGGCGAGTTCTACCAGCTCGACGTCGAGATGAGCTTCGTCGAGCAGGAGGACGTCTTCCAGGTCATCGAGAAGGTCATGACCGAGCTCTTCGAGGAGTTCGGCAAGGGCCGCCACGTGACCTCGCCCTTCCCGCGCGTCCCGTTCCGCGAGGCGCTGCTGAAGTACGGCTCCGACAAGCCGGACCTGCGCGCCAAGCTGGAGCTGACCGACGTCACCGACGTCTTCGCCGACTCCGACTTCAAGGCCTTCGCGGGCAAGCACGTGCGCGCACTGGCCGTGCCGGACACCGCCGACCAGCCGCGCAAGTTCTTCGACGGGCTCGGTGAGTTCGCGGTGGAGCACGGCGCCAAGGGCCTGGCCTGGGTGCGCGTCGGCGAGGGACTCCCCGACAAGGCCGCGCTGACCGGCCCGATCGCCAAGTTCCTCACCGAGGACGACGTCAAGGCGCTCACCGAGCGGCTCGGCCTCGCCCCCGGCCACGCGGTCTTCTTCGGCGCCGGCGAGTTCGACGAGGTCTCGAAGATCATGGGCGCGGTGCGGGTCGAGGCCGCGCGGCGCGCCGGCCACTTCGAGGAGAACGTCTTCCGCTTCTGCTGGATCGTCGACTTCCCGATGTTCGAGAAGAACGAGGACACCGGCCAGATCGAGTTCTCCCACAACCCGTTCTCCATGCCGCAGGGCGGCCTGGAGGCGCTGCAGACCAAGGACCCGCTGGACATCCTGGCCTGGCAGTACGACATCGTCTGCAACGGTGTCGAGCTGTCCTCGGGCGCCATCCGGAACCACGAGCCGGACATCATGTACAAGGCGTTCGAGATCGCCGGCTACAGCAAGGACGACGTGGAGCGCGAGTTCGGCGGCATGCTGCGCGCCTTCAAGTTCGGCGCCCCGCCGCACGGTGGCATCGCCCCGGGCGTCGACCGCATCGTGATGCTGCTGGCCGACGAGCCGAACATCCGCGAGACCATCGCCTTCCCGCTCAACGGCAACGCGCAGGACCTGCTGATGGGCGCGCCGAGCGAGGTGGACGAGGCGCGGCTGAAGGAGCTGCACCTGTCGATCCGCAAGCCGGTCCAGGTCAAGCAGGCCGACAAGGGCTGATCCGGCATCGTTCGTTCGACTCGGCCCCGGCCGGCGGCGCGTCCGCGCCCCGACCGGGGCCGAGTCGTCTCCGCGCCTCCGAGGCGGCACGTCGTGGCTGTCATCACACCGCAGCTAATTGGTATCTGAGATGCCAATTAGCTAGCGTGCTGGTGTGCGACTGACGAAGAGCACCGACATCGCGCTGCGGATCGCGATGCGCCTGGCGGTGCTGGACGACGAGGCCGAGGCCCCGGCCACCCGCGAGGTGGCGGAGGCCGTGGCGGTCCCGTACACCCACGCGGCCAAGGTGGTCAGCAGGCTCCAGCGGCTCGGGGTGGTCGAGGCGCGGCGCGGCCGCGGCGGCGGCCTCACCCTCACCCACGCGGGCCGCACCGGCTCGCTCGGGCGGCTGCTGCGGGAGCTGGAGGGGGTCGGGGACGTGGTCGGCTGCGAGGACGAGCCGCCCTGTCCGCTGCGGAGCGCCTGCCGGCTGCGGTCGGCGCTGCGCACGGCGCAGGAGGCGTTCTTCGCCTCCCTCGACCCGCTCACCATCGACGACCTGGTCGGCCCCCCGACCGGTCCGGTGCTGCTGTCCCTGAGTCCGGGCCCGCGTGTCGAAGGACCCCCGGCGGGCTGAGGCCATCGAGCCCCGCTCGACGAGCCCCACGCGTGATGACGCACGCCCTTAAATGCGAATCTCACATTCATATTTGGAGCCCCAGGATGCTGTCAGCGAAGTCCGCCGAGACCGTGCGCGCCACCCTGCCCGTGGTGGGCGCCTCCATCGGCGAGATCACCCCGCTCTTCTACGCGAAGCTCTTCGCCGCCCACCCCGAGCTGGCCCGCGATCTCTTCAACCGGGGCGACCAGGCCCAGGGGACCCAGCCGCAGGCCCTGGCCGGCTCCATCGCCACCTTCGCCACCGTCCTGCTCCAGCGTCCGGAGGCCCGCCCGGACGCGCTGCTGGCGCGCATCGCCCACAAGCACGCGTCGCTCGGGGTCACCGCCGAGCAGTACCCCGTGGTGCACCGGCACCTGTTCGCGGCCATCGCCGAGGTGCTCGGCGACGCGGCCACCGAGGAGGTGGTGGCCGCCTGGGAGGAGGTGTACTGGCTGATGGCGAACGCCCTGATCGCCATCGAGGCCCGGCTGTACGCCGAGGCGGGGGTGGCCGCCGGAGACGTGTGGCGCGAGTACCGGGTGGTGGACCGGGTCCCGGAGACGGACGAGGTCACCAGCTTCGTCGTCACCCCGCTGGACGGCGCCCCGCTGCCGCCCGCGCGACCCGGCCAGTACGTCTCCGTCCAGGTCGAACTCCCCGACGGTGCCCGGCAGATCCGGCAGTACAGCCTGTCCGGGGCCCCCGAGGGCGCCCTGCGGTTCTCGGTCAAACGCGTGGCCGCCGACGCCTCCGGAGCCCCGGAGGGCGAGGTCTCGGCCCATCTGCACGACCGGGTGGACCGCGGCGCCGCCCTGCGGATCAGCGCCCCGGCCGGTGATGTCGTCCTCGACGAGGGGGACGGGCCGCTGCTGCTGGTCTCGGCGGGCATCGGCGGCACCCCGATGATCGGCATGCTGAACCACCTGGCGGGCACCGGCTCCCCGCGCCCGGTCGTCGTGGCCCACGCCGACCGCACCCCCGCCGCCCACGCCTTCCGCGCCGAGCTGGAGCAGCTGGTCGCCAAGCTGCCGGACGCCGTGGCGCACCTGTGGTACGAGCGGCCCGACGGCGAGTGGCCCGCCGACCGCACCGGGCTGATGGACCTCGGACGGATCGACGTCCCCGCGGGAGCCACCGCCTACCTGTGCGGACCGGTGCCGTTCATGCGCGCCGCCCGCGCCCAGCTGCTGGCGGCGGGGGTCCCGGCCCGCGCCATCCACTACGAGGTCTTCGGCCCGGACCTGGGCCTGGACGGCTGAGTGGAAGCCCGCCCGCCGGTGTCACCGCACCCCGGCGGGCGCCGGCGGCAGGGGCCCGGCCTCAGGGCCGGGACCACGGCCCCGGGGCGTCCCCCAGCCGTCGGTCCACGCCGCACGGCGCCGCGCCCTCGCCGCGCGCCGCCCGGTGCACCGCGCGCAGCAGCCGCCGTGGCGTGGCGCGGTGCCGCCACAGCACGGCCCGTACGCCGTACTCCACCACCGCCATCAGCTCCACCTCCCGCAGCTCCCCGGCGACCAGCACCACCCGCTGACGCCCGCCGCACAGCAGTCGGCGCAGCTCCGCGCCGGCCCCCGCGTCCAGCCGCTCGACGAGCATCACCGCGACCGCGCCGTGCGGCCGCTCGTCGCGCTCGTGCGGCCGGTCCAGGAGTTCCACGCTGGGCTCGTCCCGCAACAGGCGGGCGACGCCGGCCCGGAAGCGCGGGTCGGGGCCGTGGACCGTCACCGTGACGGGGCTGTCCGGCACTGACACTGCGGTTCCTCGACTTCCCTGGCTTTCCTGCGGTCCTCGGATGACACAGGGTCAGCGAAGGGGTTAAACAATCGGTTGCCGCCGGATCAACGGCCCCTGGGGCGTGGGCTTTTCGACGCGGGGCAACCCGATGCGCCGGCCACCGCGTTCCCTGGGTGTGGAGTACACCGTGAGAGCAGGAGAGCGGCGATGGCGAGGACAGGTCGGTGACGGGTGCGGGCACCACACCGGGCCTCGGCTTCGAGGAGTTCGTGGCGGCTCGCGGGCCCCGGCTGCTGCGCGTGGCCTGGCTGCTGACCGGCGACCGGCACCTGGCGGAGGACCTGCTGCAGACCGTGCTCGCCAAGGTGTGGCCCCGCTGGCGGGCGATCGCGGCGGACGACCCGGAGGCGTATGTCCGCCGGGCCCTGGTCAACACGCACACCTCGTGGTGGCGGCGGCGCTGGCGCGGCGAGGTGCCGCACGGCGAACTGCCGGACACCGGCGCGGGGACGGATCCCTTCGCGGAGGTCGACCTGGAGCGCTCGCTGGCCTCGGCGGTGCGCGGGCTGCCCGCCCGACAGCGGGCGGTGGTGGTGCTGCGCTACTTCGAGGACCTGAGCGTGGAGGAGACCGCACGGGTGCTCGGCTGCGGCCCCGGCACCGTCAAGAGCCAGGCCGCCAAGGCGCTGCGCAGCCTGCGGGCCGTGCTGCCCGTCGCGACGCTGGTCGAGGGCGGTGACCGCCGTGGATGAGGCCGAGAACGCCTACGAGCGGGAACTGCGGGTCCTGCTGGACCGGGCGGTGCCACGGCTGGCCGCGCCCGCCGAGCGGATGCCGCAGATCCGGGAGCGGGTCAGGCGCCGCGCCCGGCGCCGCCGCGCGGCCGGGGCCGCCGGCGGGGTGGTGGCGCTGGCGGCGCTGGCCACGCTGGTGGCGCCCCGGTTCGGCGCCGGCGGCCCGGCGCCCGGCGACCCGGGGCCGCCCGTCGACCCGGTGCCGCCGGCCGCCTCCGGGACCGCCGGGCGACAGGCCGGCGCCGAGGTCCGCTACCCCCGCCTCGGCGGGCTGACGGTCCGCCTCCCGGCCGGCTGGACCGCGCTGGAGACCAGCGCCTCCGCCTCCCCGGGCGCAAAGGCGCTGGGCTTCGCCGGAAACCGGCCGCGGGAGGCGTACGGCCCGCCGCCCTGCCACAAGTCCCCCGCGGGCGACTGCGTGCCGCTGGACCTGCTGTCGCCCGGCGACGCGCTGGTCGCCTTCCGCCCGCTGACCGACAAGAGCCCGACGGGCGAGGCCGTGCCCGGGGCGCTGGCGGAGCGGGCGCTGAGCGCGGCGTGCGAGGAGGCCGGCGCCACCTGGGAGGCGGAAGGTCGGCTCGCCGTCCCCGAACGCCGGGGCGGCGGTGCGGTGCGGGTCTCCGTCTGCCTGACCCGGCCCGGCGCCGAGGACATCCGCCGGATCCGGGACCTGTACGCCTCCGCCCGGTTCGGCGACGACGCCCCGGCCGCGCCCGGCGCCGACCGCTGATCCGGCCTTGCCCGAAACGGCCTGTCATTCACCCTTTCTTCCCTCATCACTTCCCGAAGGTGCCGCCCATGCCCCTCCCCGAGTCCCCGACCGCGCCCCCGCGCAAGGCCCGTCCGCGTACGGTGTCGTCCCAGGCCCGGCTGCGCACGGCCACGGCCGCCGCCGCTCTGCTGCTGTCCACGGGAGGGCTGGCCGGCTGTGGCTCGGGTGCCGGCTCCGGCGGGTCCGGCGGCGTGCTGGCCGCCCCCTCGCAGACCCCTTCCGCCACCCGGGCCGCCGCCCCCGCGCGGACCTCGGACCGGCTGCCCGGCCTCGGTCCGCACACGCTGGCGAAGGTGCCGGAGGAGGCCCGGCAGGCCGTGGTGGTCACCGGAAAGGGCGCCGACTCCTCCGACTCCACGGTGGTGTTGTACGAGCGCACCGCCGACGGCTGGCGGGCCGCCGGCCCGACCTGGCCCGCCCACAACGCCCTGCGCGGCTGGACCGACGACCACCGGGCGGGCGATCTGCGCTCACCCCGGGGCGTCTTCACGCTGACCGACGCGGGCGGTCGGCTGCCCGACCCGGGTGCCCGGCTCCCGTACCACCGCTCCGCCGCCTTCGTCGTCAACGGCACCGGCTTCCGGGGCGAACCGCTGGCCGGGTCCTTCGACTACGTCGTGGCCATCGACTACAACCGGGTACGCGGCACCTCGCCGATGGACTGGAGCCGCCCGCTGGGCGCGGCCAAGGGCGGCGGCATCTGGATCCACGTGGACCACGGGGGCCCCACGCAGGGCTGTGTCAGCCTCATCAAGCCCCATATGCGGGCGCTGCTGCGGGCGCTCGACCCGGCGCGGGACCCGGTGGTGGTGATGGGCGACGCGGCGGCGCTGGCGCGCTGACACCAGGGCGGCCGGGCGCGGCCGGGTAGCGCGAAGGCGCCGGGTGGGCTGGAGGTCCAGCCCACCCGGCGCCTTCGGCACGAACGTCCGCGGGAAGTCCGCTACGCGACGGCGTCCTGGCCGCCGAACCGCTCGCGGTACCCCGCCAGGTCGTCCTCGGTGATCTTCGCGAAGAGCACCGGCGGGACGGTGAAGGGCGTGCCGGCCGGGACGGAGGCGAGCGCCCTGGCCTCGTCGGGGCTCACCCAGACGGCCGTGTCGTCGGCCAGCGAGAAGGCGGAGCGCATGGCGGCCGCCGACGCCGGGATGAAGGGCTCGGAGACCACGGCGTAGAGGTGGATGAGGTTCATCGCGGTGCGCAGGGTGAGCGCCGCGCCCTCCGGGTCGGTCTTGATCTCCAGCCAGGGCGCCTTCTCCTCCAGGTAGGAGTTGCCCGCGCTCCACAGCGCGCGCAGCGCGGCGGCCGCCTTGCGGAACTGGAGGGCGTCCATGTGGCCCTCGTACTCCGCCAGCAGCTCGGCGATCTGCTCGCCCAGCCTGGTCTCCGCCTCGCCGGCCTCGGCGCCGGCCGGCACCTCGTCGCCGAAGCGCTTGCGGGAGAAGGACAGCACCCGGTTGACGAAGTTGCCCAGGGTGTCGGCGAGGTCCTTGTTGACCGTGGCGGTGAAGTGCTCCCAGGTGAACGAGGTGTCGTCGGACTCCGGGGCGTTGGCGATCAGGAAGTAGCGCCAGTAGTCGGCGGGCAGCACCTCCAGCGCCGCGTCGGTGAAGACGCCGCGCTTCTGCGAGGTGGAGAACTTGCCGCCGTAGTACGTCAGCCAGTTGAACGCCTTGACGTAGTCGACCTTCTTCCAGGCGTCACGGGTGCCCAGCAGCGTGGCCGGGAACATCACCGTGTGGAAGGGGACGTTGTCCTTGGCCATGAACTCGGTGTACCGGACGGTGTCGTCCGCCTCGTACCACCACGACTTCCAGTCGCGCTCGGCCGGGTTCTGGTCGGCCCACTCCTTCGTCGCGCCGATGTACTCGATCGGGGCGTCGAACCAGACGTAGAAGACCTTGCCCTCGGCGGCCAGGTCCGGCCAGGTGTCGGCCGGGACCGGCACACCCCAGTCCAGGTCGCGGGTGATGGCGCGGTCCTGGAGCCCCTCGGTCAGCCACTTGCGGGCGATGGAGGAGGCCAGCGTCGGCCAGTCCTTGCCGTGCTCGTCGACCCAGGCCGCGACCTCCTCGGCCAGCTTGGACTGGAGCAGGAAGAGGTGCTTGGTCTCGCGGACCTCCAGGTCGCTGCTGCCGCTGATCGCGGAGCGCGGCTCGATGAGGTCGGTCGGGTCGAGCACGCGGGTGCAGTTCTCGCACTGGTCGCCGCGCGCCTTGTCGTAGCCGCAGTGCGGGCAGGTGCCCTCGATGTAACGGTCGGGCAGGAAGCGGTCGTCGGCGTTGGAGTACACCTGGCGGATCGAGCGCTCCTCGATGAAGCCGTTGGCCTTCAGCTCGCGCGCGATGGTCTGGGTGATCTCCACGTTCTGCCGCGAGGAGCTGCGCCCGAAGTAGTCGAAGGACAGCCCGAAGCCGTCGTAGATCGCCTTCTGGGCGTCGTGCTGCTGCGCGCAGAAGACGTCGACCGGCAGCCCCGCCTCCTTGGCGGCCAGCTCGGCCGGGGTGCCGTGCTCGTCGGTGGCACAGATGTAGAGCACGTCCTCGCCGCGCTGGCGCATATAGCGGGCGTAGACGTCGGCCGGGAGCATGGACCCCACCATGTTGCCCAGGTGCTTGATCCCGTTGATGTAGGGAAGGGCGCTGGTGATGAGGTGTCGAGCCATTTCAGGCTGCTCCCGAGTCGATACCGTGGGTGACTGAATCCTTGTAGCTGCATTGTGCGGCTACAGAATCTCAGTATCGTACTGGACCACCCGCGGCCGCCCGCGCCCCGTTTTTCCGGAGCGCGGGCGGTCCGACGCGGCTGTCGCCTACCGCTCGCGGCCGGCTTCCGGGAGCACCCCGGCGGCCCGGGCGTCCGCCAGCCACTGCGGGAAGCCCCGCACCAACTGCCCGTACAGCTCCCCGTCGGAGAGCTCGCGCGGCTCCAGGCCGGCGTGGAAGAACCCGGCGTTGTCCACCACCCGCCGCTCCGGCACCGCGAGCTCGTCCAGCTTCCGCAGGAAGTCGAAGCCCCGCGCCTCCGGGTCGCCGAACCCGACGAACTGCCAGAAGATCGGCAGCCGCGCCGCCTCGCACAGCGCCTTCTCGGCGGCGGGCTTGCTGGTGGGGGCGCCATCGGTCTGGAAGATCACGAGAGCGGGGGCCGTGGCGCCCGACTCCTCGTGGTGCTTCACGACGGCGTCGATCGCCCAGTGGTAGTTGGTGCGGCCCATGTGGCCGAGCGCGGAGTGCGCCTCCTCGATCCGGCCCGCGTAGTCGCCCAGGTCGATCTCGGCGGTGCCGTCCACATCGGTGGAGAAGAACACGACGGGTACGGTCCCGTCGTCGTCGAGGTTGGCCGACAGCGCCAGCACCCGCTCCGCCAGGTGCTGCGCCGACCCGTCCTTGTAGTACCGCCGCATCGACCCCGACCGGTCCAGCACCAGGTACACGGCCGCCCGCTCCCCGCTCAGCCCCCGCGCGTCCAGCGCGTCGGCCGCCGCCTTGACGAGCGACACGAGCCCGGGCGCCCGCGCGGCCACCTTCGCCTCCAGCGTGGCCGTCGGCTTCGGGACCTCCTCCGCCTCCGCGGCGGGTGCCGCCTCCGCGTCGGAGGCCGCCTCCGGCGCGTGGTCCGCCTCCGGCGCGGGTGCCGGCTCGGGGGTCTCGCCCGCGGGCTCCCGTACGTCGGTCTCGGCGGCCGACTCGGGCCGCTGCTCCGGCACGGAGGCCGGCTCCGCCGGGGCCTCGGTCCCGGTCTCGGTCTCCGCCACGGTCTCGGTCTCGGCCTCCACCACGGCCACCGGCGTGACCGCCGGCTCCGTCGCGGCGGCGACGTCCTCCGGGGCGGTGCCCCGCGCCGTGGGCCCGGCGGCGCCCGCCACGGTGTCCTCGGCCGGGCGCTCGGCCTGGGCCGGGACGGCCGGCTCGGCCTCGGCCTCGGGGGCCGGGCCGGTCTCGGGGGTGTCGGCCGCCGCGGTCTCCTCGGCGGTGACGGTCACGTCCGCCGTGGGGGTGGCGTCCGGCTCGGGCCGGTCCGCCGCCGCGGCCACCGGCTCCACCTCGCCCGCCCCGGCGGGGGCGGCGGGCTGGGGCTCCTGGGCCGGGGACGTCAGGATCTCGTCGAGGGTCTTGAGCGGGGTGGTGAAGGCCGGGTCGGTGAGGGTGGACTCGGCGGCGGGGAGCTCCTCGGCCGGGGTGGCCGGGGCGGCGGCCGGCTCCTCGGTCGCGGCGGGCCGCGGTTCGGGGGCCGGGGTGTCCGCCGCCGGAGCGAGGGCCGGGGACTCGGCGGCCGGAGCGAGGGCCTCCGCGATCGGGGCGGAGGTCTCCGTGTCGCCCGGAGCGGCGGCGCCCTCAGCGCCCTCAGCGCCCTCGGTGTTCTCGCGCGTCTCGTGCTCGCTCGCCCCGGGAGCGGCCGCGCGCGGAGCGGTCTGCTCCGTCTCGGCGGCGGCGTCCTCGCGCGTCTGCTCCTCGCTCCCCCGCGGAGCGGCCTCGGCGGCGGCGCCCTCACCGGCGGGCGCGGCCTCCGTCGGGGTCGTGGGCGGGGTGGGGTCCGCTGCTGGGGCGGCGGGTTCCTCCCGCTTCGTCCGGGAGCGGCCGAAAACAGTGCGCAGCAGGTCCCGTATGCCCATGGGAGAAAACCCCTCACTATCGAGCGCGGTGCGGTGTGCGAAGTGCGGTGCACAGCGTATGGCCATCTGTGGTGCCGAAAGGCTAGCGGTACGGGCGGGCGGCGCCCGCCCGCGCCGGAATGACCGAAAGGCGATCGCACAGCCGTTCAAGTCACCTGCCGTTCACTGTCGGTTCATGATGTGGTCGTCGACTCGCGGGCCACGCCCCGTAGCTTCGCGGCGGATCGATTCCGACGTCATGTCGGCGCAGGACGCGCCGGTGATGCCCATACGGAGGGAAGACGTGCGCAAGTTCCTGCCGCTGATCGGCTCGCACTCGGGCGGCCGTTCCGCCATGACCTGTCGCTACCGCTGTGGCGACGCATGCTTCCAGGACGTCCCCAACACCAGCGACAACGCCTACCTCGGCGATGTCATCGCGGACGCCCTCTCGCGCCGCAACGTGCTGCGCGCCAGCGCCGTGGTGACCGTGGCCGCCGCCACCGGGGTGACCGCGCTGGGCCAGGCCCCGCAGGCGCGGGCCGCCGGCCAGTCCCCGGCCGCCATGCCCGGCGGGGTGAAGGACGCAGCGCGCGGCCTGCGCTTCGCGCCGGTGAAGCCGAACACCAAGGACGCCGTGACCGTCCCCGAGGGGTACGGCCAGAACGTGGTGATCCGCTGGGGCGAACCGATTCTGCGTGGCGCCCCCGCCTTCGACCCCGCGAAGCAGACCGCGAAGGCCCAGGCCGGCCAGTTCGGTTACAACAACGACTTCCTCTCCCTGCTCCCGCTCCGCGGCGAGAAGCACCGCCAGGTGCTCGTGGCCAACCACGAGTACACCGACGAGGTGCTGATGTTCGAGAAGTACGACCCGGAGAACCCGACCCGCGAGCAGGTCGAGATCGCCTGGGCCGCGCACGGCCTCTCCGTGGTCGTCGTCCAGGAGGAGCAGAAGACCGGCAAGCTCACCGCGGTCCCCCGGCACCACCTCAACCGTCGCGTCACCGCCACCACCCCCTTCAAGGTCACCGGCCCGGCGGCCGGCAGCGCCCTGCTGCGCACCTCCGCCGACCCGACCGGCACCAAGGTCCTCGGCACGCTCAACAACTGCGCCGGCGGCACCACCCCGTGGGGCACCACGCTGCACGGCGAGGAGAACTTCAACCAGTACTTCGCCAACGGCGGCGGTGTGATCGACCCGACCGAGGCCGCCCGCCTCAAGCGGTACGGCATCACCGGCGGCGCCTCCGAGCGCAAGTGGGAGCGTTTCGACAAGCGCTTCGACGTCACCAAGGAGCCGAACGAGCCGCACCGCTTCGGCTGGGTGGTCGAGCTCGACCCGTACGACCCGCACTCCACGCCCCGCAAGCGCACCGCGCTGGGCCGTTTCAAGCACGAGGCCGCTCAGCCGCGGCTGACCGCCAGCGGCCGCCCGGTGATCTACATGGGCGACGACGAGCGCTTCGACTACTTCTACAAGTTCGTCTCCTCGAAGCGGATGATGAAGGGCGACTCGCGCGCCGCCCGCGAGCACAACCTCACCCTGCTCGACGAGGGCACGCTGTACGTCGCCAAGCTGACCGGCGACAGCCCGGCCGAGCAGATCGACGGCAGCGGCCGGCTCCCGGCGGACGGCCAGTTCGACGGCAGCGGCGAATGGATCCCGCTGGCCAGCGGCAAGAAGTCCTTCGTGGAGGGCATGACCGCCGAGGAGGTCTACGTCTTCACGCGGATGGCCGCCGACAAGGTCGGCGCCACCAAGATGGACCGCCCCGAGGACGTCGAGCCCAGCCCGCGCACCGGCCGGGTCTACGTCGCGCTGACCAACAACAGCGACCGCGGCAAGCCGGGCAAGGCCGGCGCCGACGAGGCCAACCCGCGCAACCTCAACAAGCACGGGCAGATCCTGGAGCTGGCCGAGCACTGGGACGACCCGGCCTCCGACCGCTTCGCGTGGCGGCTCTTCCTCGTCGCCGGCGACCCCAAGGACCCGTCGAGCTACTTCGCGGGCTTCCCCAAGGACCAGGTCTCCCCGATCTCCTGCCCGGACAACGTCACCTTCGACCCGCACGGCAACCTGTGGATCTCCACCGACGGCAACCAGCTCGGCAGCCACGACGGCCTGTTCGGCGTGGCCACCGCCGGCAGCCGGCGCGGTGAGGTGCGCCAGTTCCTGACCGTGCCGACCGGGGCCGAGACCTGCGGCCCGATCGTGCAGGGCCGCCGGGTGCTGGTCTCCGTACAGCACCCGGGCGAGGTGGACGGCGCCAGCGTCGAGAAGCCCGCCTCGCACTGGCCCGACGGCCCGGGCAGGATCACCCGCCCGGCCGTGGTGAGCGTCTGGCGCCGGGACGGCCGCGACATCGGCGTCTGACACCGTCGACGCCGATCCCACAGGGGGGGAGGTGGTGGCCGGGCAGTGGGGGGACCCGCCCGGCCACCACCGTCGTCACCGCCTGGGCGGTCGTGCGCCGCGCAGGCACCGAGGCTCCGTACGCCTCGCAGGCGCCAAGGCACACACGCCGCGCCGGCACCGAGATGCCGTACGCCGCGCCGGCGCCAGGGCCCCCTAGGCAGGCCGCGCCGGCGCCCGCACTCTGACCGGGGTGCGGCGCGTGTCTCGGCGTCGTGGGGTGAGAGGCGTGCGAGGGGGCGCGCGCTCGGCTGATGGCCGGCGGACCACCCCGACGGCCGCGCGTCGCGGGGGCCCGGCCGGGGCACCGTGTCCGGTGGAGGTGCGGATGCGCAGCATGGGCCGGGATGTCGTGGTCATCGGCGGCGGGGCCGCCGGGGCGAGTGTGTTCGTCCAACTGGTGGCCGCGGCCACCAGCGCGGAGGCGCGCGAGGAGGTCCGGACGATCACGGTGGTGGACCCCCGGCAGATCGGCTGGGGCCTGGCGTTCGGCGACGACGACCCGCTGCTGCTGTGCGACACCGCGGTGGGGATCAACTCCCTGCTGCCGAACCGCCCCGACGACTTCGCCGACTATCTCCGGTCCACCGGCTGGCAGGGGCGGCGCGAGGACTGCGTGGAGCGGTCCCGGATGGCCGAGTACTGCCACCACCGCTATCTGCGGGCCCGCGATCGGGCCGTCGCGCACGGCATCGAGGTGCGGCACGTCCGCGACCTGGCCCTGGCGGTCGAGGTGGTGGGCGAGGGCCGGTACGCGGTGGTGTCGGCGGGCGGCGGGCCGGTGCCCGCCACCGATGTGGTGGTGTGCACGGGGGTGCGCACGCCGCGCGTGCCGGCCGGCTTCGACCGGTACACGCGCGTGCCGCGGTTCCTGGAGAGCCCCTATCCGGCCTCGCGTGTCCGGGCGCTGCGCGACGAGCACCCGGCCGGGGCCCGGGTGCTGGTGGTCGGCACCCGGCAGTCCGCCGTGGACGCCGCTCTGCTGCTGTGCCGGGACGGCCACCGCACCGTGATGACCTCGCCGTCCGGGCGGCTGCCGGCCGTACGGACCTCGCTCGGGCCGCCCGCCCGGGCCCGCTTCCCACCGCTGGAGCGGATCCCGCGGATCGACCCCGACGACCCGCTGCTGGAGTGGAAGGTGATGCGGCGCGCGGTGGAGGCGGTGCGCTCGCTGGGGCCGCGCCCCCTGCGCGAGCAGATCTCGACGGAGACCGACCCCGAGCGGCGGCTGCGCGAGGAGATCGCGCTGGTGGACTCGGACGCCTGCCAGTGGGAGGGGGCGATGGTGAGCCTGATCGAGACCCTGATCGACTTCGCCCCGGCGCTGCCGCCGGGCCGGCTCCAGCGGCTGCTGGACGAGAACCCCTGGTTCACCGGTCGGTACGCCACCGCGCTCACCGTCGTCAACGCCCGCCGGCTGCTCGACCACTTCGAGTCCGGCGCGCTGACCGTCGCGCCGGGCTATCCGGACGAGGTGGCGTACGAGGCCGGCCCCGGGCCGGGCGGGCTCGGGGGCGGCTGGCGGGTGGGGTGGCCCGACGGCACCGTGGACCGCTTCGACCACGTGGTCTCCGGCACCGGCTTCCACCCGCCCGTGCTCCACCGCGAGCGCGGCGGCGGAACGCTGCACCTGGCGGCCCGCCCCCCGATGGCCGCGGCCGAGCCGGTGGAGTGGCTGGGCCCCAGTCTGCGGCTGCTCCCGGAGCGGATCTGGGTGTGCGGGGTGGGCACCCATATGCGGATCCCGTTCGCCAACCACCTGCGCAACGTGACCCGTCAGGCGAGCTGGGTGGTGGACCAGCTAACGGGCCGGGGTGGCGGAGGCGGCGGGTAGGTCGTGCAGGTCGAGGTCGACCAGCAGCGCGCGGTGGTCGGTGTCCGCCAGGTCCACGAAGCGGCTGGCGCGCGGCCACAGCGCCTCGCTGACCAGGACGTGGTCGATCTGGGCGCCGAGCGGCGGGGCGGTGAGGCTGGGCCAGGTCGGGGTGCGGGCGGCGCCGGTGAGCCGGGCGCTGTCGCGCAGCCCGGTGTCCAGGAGGGCGCGGAAGGCGGCGTGGTCCTGGGTGGCGTTGAAGTCGCCGGCGATCAGGGTCGGCAGGCTGCCGCGTCCGGCGGCGTAGTCGCGCAGCCGGCCCAACTCGGTGCGCCACAGGTCCACTCCCCCGGGCACCGGGGGCATGGGGTGCGCGACCTGCACCCGCACCCGGTGCCCGGCGACGGTGGCCACCGAGCCCGGCATGGAGAGCGTGCCCGGCACCCCCTCCTCGTCCGTCAGCGGATAGCGGCTGAGGATCGCCGAGCCCTCGGCCGGTCCGCCGGTGACGACGTTCCGGTGCGGATAGGTCCGGCGCACGGCGGGGGTGTCCAGCGCCGCCGCGCAGCGGACGTCGCACTCCTGGACGGAGACCAGGTCCGGCCGCTCCGCGCGCAGCGCCGCCACCAGCCCCTCGGTGGCCCCGCCGAACTCCAGGTTCGCCGTCAACACCCGTAGCCGGGCGACCACCCGCCCTGGCGGTTCGGAGGCGGCGGTCCCGTCGTACGGCTGGATGAACCACCCGGTGACGACCCCGGCCACCAGGGCCCACACACACCCGGCGGGCCAGCGGCCGACGATCGCCAGCAGCAGCCCCAGCGCGGCGGGGACCAGCAGCCAGGGCAGGAACGCCAGCAGCTGCGGCACCGGAGTGACTCCGTCCATATCCGCCGCCCGGCATCCCACGACCACGCTGACCGGTGTCAGCGGCGCCACGGCCGCCCAGGCCGCCGCCCGACGCGCCCGACTGATCCCGCCGGACGGCGCCAGGAGCCGTAGGGCGCGCGACCCGCCCGCCGACCGCCACCCCGGTGCCGATCGGTCCGGGCTCCGCTCCTCGGTGACCGGTGTCTCCACGCCCACGCTTCAGCCTCTCGGTTCCGTTCCGCACGCGCGGAGGCTCGCCTACGACGGCCGGCCCGCGCGACGCCGACCTTCCAGCGGCGGACGGGCCTCCTGCCCGTCCGTCGCGTCGGCCCTCGGGCCGAGCCGCCGCGCGACACCGCCCGGCCCATGCCAAGCCTTCCCCATGGGCCGTTCGGCGAGGCGACGTCCCGCCGCACGGACGATGTCGGGTGGCCGCCGGAGCGGCGTCGGGTCCCGTCCACGCCACCGCGCGCCCGCGGACGCCGTGGTCCGGTGCTCCGCGGCCGTCGGCCGCCAGTCGTCGGTCGTCAGGGGCGGCAACTGCCCTGATACACAAGAAGGCTGATCTTCACTCAGCAGGGGGAGATGTGATACTTGACACTTCGTCACCTCTCGGCTCTGTGTCAAAATGCTCGCAGAGTACTCGCGTGCTCCGGGGTCGGTGAAACTCCGAACCGGCGGTGAAAGTCCGCGACCCGGCCGAACCCATCGGCCGGTTGACCCGGTGGAACTCCGGGACCGACGGTCAAAGTCCGGATGGTAGGAAGTACGCGGCGGCACGAGGTTCGTGCGATGGCTCGTCCTGCGCCGGTCCGACCGAGAACCGGGCCCGGGGCTCCGCCCATCGCGTCGGCCGTGCTCGCGATCCCCGGAACTGCGCAGGCGGACGGGGAGCGGCACCGGCTTCCGACATTCCCACACCACGCCCCCGCCCGCTCCTGGCAGACCCGTATGGAAGGGCAGGAGGGCCACTCCCATGGCAGTGGTGGATCAGACCGCACACACGACGCAGCAGGCCGAGGCCACGACCGAGCGTCTGCTCGCGGTGGAGCAGGCGATCGAGGCGTTCGCCGAGGGCGGTTTCGTCGTCGTCTTCGACGCCGAATCCCGAGAGAACGAGGGCGATCTGATGGTCGCCGCCGAACACACCGACGAGCAGGCGCTCCAGCAGCTGTTGGACCACACCTCCGGGGTGGTCTGCGTGGCGCTCCCCGACGAGCGCGCCGCCGAGCTGCGGCTGCCGCAGATGGTGACGGACAACACCGGGCTGCACGAGACCGCGTTCACCGTCTCCGTCGACCTGAAGGAGGGCGGCACCACCGGCATCTCCGTGCAGGAGCGCGCCCGCACCATCCGGGCCTTGGCCGACCCGACCACCGCCCCGGACGACCTGTGCCGGCCCGGCCATGTCTTTCCGGTGCGGGCCCAGCCGGGCGGGGTGCTCCAGCGCGACGGCCACACCGAGGCCGCCGTCGACCTCTCCCTGCTGGCCGGGCTGTCCGGCGTCACCACCATGTGCGAAGTGGTCAAGCCGGACTGGAGCATGGCGCGCTACGAGGACCTGAGCCGGCTGGCGGCGAGTCGGTTGATGCCGCTGATCTCCGTGCGCGACCTGGCGGCCTATCGACTGGCGCGGGCGGCCAGCAGGCTCTGACCCCCGAAGATCGACTGGTGGCCGTCCCGGGGCGGGTCTACGGTCGGGGTATCGAGCGCCGCCGCGCGCCGACGCCCGCATCGGGGCCGTAGCCCGCATCAGGGCCGGCGCCCGGTCGGGTTCGGGGTCCTCGTCGGAGTCGGGACCCCGGTCGGGGCGTAGCCCCTCAGGGCCGGCTCGACAGTCAGGCGAGAGGCGCGGAGGCCGCGGGGAACGGGCCGTGTGCCCCCCGAGCGGCGACGGCGTGGGCCCGGGCGACGGCGTGGGCCCGGCAGGACCGACCGAGCACGATCATGGCGACCTCCCGCCCGGCGGGCCCGGCGCAGACGGGTACCGCCGGGCGCCGCGGAGACGGCGGTGGCGGCAAGGGCATGGCACTCGCCGTCATCGCCGCCTGCCAGCTGATGGTGGTGCTGGACATCACCATCGTGAACATCGCGCTGCCGGACATCCAGAGCGCGTTGGACTTCTCCACGACCGGGCTGTCCTGGGTGGTCAACGCCTACACCCTCGCCTTCGGCGGGCTGCTGCTGCTCGGCGGCCGGGTCGGCGACATCCTGGGCCGCAGACGGGTGTTCAGCTACGGGGTGCTGCTCTTCGCGTTCGCCTCGCTGCTCGGCGGGTTGGCGCAGACCTCCGGCTGGCTGCTGGCGGCCCGGGCGCTCCAGGGCGCCGGGGGCGCCATCGCCTCCCCGACCGCGCTGGCGCTGATCACCACCACCTTCACCGAAGGCCCGGAGCGCAACCGGGCCTTCGGCGTCTTCTCCGCCGTCTCGGCGGCCGGCGGGGCGATCGGGGTGCTGGCGGGCGGGATGTTGGTCGAGTGGCTCGACTGGCGCTGGATCTTCTTCGTGAACGTGCCGATCGGCCTGGCGATCGCGTTCATCGCGCCGCGCCGACTGGCCGAATCGGAGCGCCATCCGGGCCACTTCGACCTGTCCGGCGCGCTCACCTCCACCCTCGGCATGGCCTCGCTGGTCTACGGCTTCATCCGGGCCGCGCAGGACGGCTGGCGGGACCCGCTGACGCTGACCGCGTTCGGCACGGCGGTGGTGCTGTTGACGGCGTTCGTCGTGGTCGAGCGGCGGTCGCCGCAGCCCATCACCCCCCTGTGGATGTTCGGCGACCGCAACCGCGCGGCCACCTACGGGATCGCGCTCAACCTGGCCGCCGCCATCTTCGGCGTCTTCTTCTTCCTGACCCTCTTCGTGCAGGACGTGCTGGACTACAGCCCGCTCCGGGCCGGCGTGGCGTTTCTGCCGGTGAGCGCGCTCATCGTGGTCGGCGCGGGGCTCGCCTCCCAGCTGCTGCCGCGCTTCGGCCCGAAGCCGCACCTGGTGGCCGGCGCGCTGCTCACCACCGCCGGACTGGTCTGGCTGACCCAGGTCGAGCCGGACAGCGGCTACGCCGGGTCCATCCTCGGCCCGATGCTGGTCTTCGCGCTCGGCATGGGGCTCCAGTTCATCTGCCTCACCCTGATGGCCGTCTCGCGCGTCGCCCCACGCGAGGCCGGGGCCGCGTCGGGGCTGCTCAACGCCACCCAGCAGGTGGGCGGTTCGCTCGGGTTGTCCATCCTGGTGACCGTCTTCTCCACCGCCGGCCGCGACCGGGCCGAGGAGGTCGTCCCGCGCTTCCTGGCCGAGGCCACCGCGAGCGAGCGGGCCGCGTTCGCGACCACGGGGCGGCTGCCGCCGCCCTGGAACGACGAGATCCTGACGGCGGGCATCAGCACGGCCTTCACGGCAGCCGCCGTGTTCACCGCGATCGGGGCGCTGATCGCGCTGCTGGCCATCCAGGTGCGGGCGTCCGACCTGGACAACTTCAAGGGGCGGGGTTCTCCTCCGGCGGGTCCCCCGGCGCGGCCCTGACATCGGGTGTGGTCGTGTTCGGCGGTGTGGTCGTGACGTCCGGCGTGGTCGCGGCGTCCGGTGTGGTCGCGCTCGGCGGTGTGGTCGTGTCGTCCGGCGTGGGCATGGCCCCCGCGCGCAGCGCCAGCACCGTCTCCACCGTGTCCGCCTCCGCCGCCGACTTGTCCTCGCGGTAGCGCACGACGCGGGCGAAGCGCAGGGTGACGCCGGCGGGGTAGCGGGAGGAGCGCTGGAGGCCGTCGAAGGCGATCTCCACCACCAGCTCGGGGCGGACCCGCACCACCCAGCCGTCGTCGCTGACCGCGATCCGCTGGAGCGCCTCGGTCTGCCAGGCGAGGGTGGCGTCGGTCAGCCCCTTGAAGGTCTTGCCGAGCATCGCGAAGCCGCCGTCCGGGAGACGGGCGCCCAGATGCAGGTTGGAGAGCCTGCCGGTGCGGCGGCCGTGGCCCCACTCGGCGGCGAGCACCACCAGATCGAGGGTGAGCACCGGCTTCACCTTCAACCAGGCCGCGCCACGCCGGCCCGCGCTGTACGGGGCGTCCAGCGCCTTGGCCATCACCCCCTCGTGGCCGAGCTCCAGCACCTCCCGGGCGAACTCCCGCACCGCGCGGCGGGTGTCGGGGTCCGTCGGGTCCTCGGCCACCAGCCGCCGCACCCGGCGCCGTGCCGGGGCGATGCGCGCCAGCTCCGCGTGGCGCTCGCGGGTCGGTCGGCCGAGCAGCTCCCGGTCGTCGACGGCGAGCAGGTCGAAGAAGACCGGGTGCAGCGGCAGCGCGGCCCGCGCGCCGGCCACGTCGAGCGTGGAGCCGACCCGGCTGGAGACCTCCTGGAAGGGGCGGGGCCGGCCGTCCTCGTCGAGGGCGATCACCTCGCCGTCGAGCACGGCCCGGTCGGCGGCCAGCTCGCGGGCGGCCGCGACGACGTCCGGCAGCCGGTCGGTGATCTCGTCCAGGGTGCGGGTGTAGATCCGCACCGTCTCGCCGTCGCGGTGCACCTGCACCCGGATGCCGTCCAGCTTCTCCTCGACCGCGCAGGGGCCCAGCCGGTCCAGCGCCTCGTCCACGTCCTTGGCGCTGTGCGCCAGCATGGGCTGCACCGGCCGCCCCAGCTCCAGCCGGAACGCCGCCAGCGCCGGCGGGCCGCCGGCCAGCAGCGCCCGCGCCACCGCGCCGAGCGAGCCGCCCAGCATCACCGCCCGGCGTACCTCCTCGGGCTGGGCGCCGGCGGCCGCGGCGAGCCCCTCGACGGCGAGCGCGTCCAGGGCGCCCTGGCGCGGTTCCCCGCCGATCAGCCGGAGCAGAAAGCCCTGTTCCTCCTCGGTGGCGGCGGACATCAGCGCGGCCAGCAGCCGCTTGCGCTCGGTGGTCGCGCCCTTCCCGGCCACGGCCGCGATGCGGTCGAGCGCCGCGTGCACCTCCGCCACCTCCAGCCGCGCCTCGGCGGCCGGCGGCGGTCGCTCGCGCAGCGTGCTCCAGCCCACCCCGGTACGGCGTTGCGGCAGCCGGCCGGCGAGGTAGGTGATCACCACGGGGGCCTCGTCCGGCGGCGTGCGCGCGAAGAGCCGGGCCAGCGCCGCGACCTTCGCCGAGCGGGCGGCGGTGGCCGCGACCTCCCCGGAGGTCCGGGCTACGTCGGCCAGCAGCATGCGTCCATCGTCGCCCGCGCCGGGCGGCCGCGCAGGTCGTCACCGGACCCGACCGGGGCCCCGTCGGTCTGCGGCAGGGCGCTCGTCAGCGGCTCGGGGGCCGTGCCGCGCCGCGCACCTCCAGCCCGTCCAGCAGCTCCCGCGTCGCCTCCGCCACGGCGGTGACCGCCTGGTCGAAGACCAGCCGGTTGTGCGCGGCCGGGGCGTGGAAGCCGGACACCTTGCGTACGTACTGCAACGCGGCGGCCGCGATGTCCTCGTCCGAGACCTCGGGCGTCATCGGCGGTCGCAGCGTCTTGATGCTTCGGCACATGGCTCCAGTGTCCGCCTTCCCGGGCGCGTCGCCGCCGCTGTCGCCGTCGCCGGTCAGGTCGGCACCCCGGTGGCGCTGTCAGTGGCCCGTCCTAGGCTCAGGGACGAGGCGGAGGGCTGGTTCATGACGGATGCCGTGGCGACACACCCCGAAAGCACCGAAAGCACCGAAAGCACCGAGAGTGCTGAGAGCGTCAGAGGTGTTGAGGGCGCCGAGGGCGTGGAGGCGCGCCTGGAGCGCCATCGCGTCGAGCTGACCGGGTACTGCTACCGGATGCTGGGCTCCCCCTTCGAGGCCGAGGACGCCGTCCAGGAGACCATGGTGCGCGCCTGGCGGAGCTTCGGCACCTTCGAGGGGCGCGCGGCGCTGCGGTCCTGGCTGTACCGCATCGCGACCAACGTCTGCCTGGACATGCTCGGCGGCAGCCGGCGGCGGGCCCGCCCGATGGATCTGTCCTCGCCGGTGAGCCACGGCGTCCCGCTGCCCGAGACGCTGCCCGAGGCCACCTGGATCTCGCCGGTGCCCGACGGTCGGGTGGTGCCCGAGGGCGGCGACCCCGCGGAGGTGGCGGTGGCCCGGGAGAGCGTCCGGCTGGCGTTCGTCGCCGCGCTCCAGCACCTCCCGCCGCGCCAGCGCGCGGTGCTCATCCTGCGCGAGGTGCTCGCCTGGCGCGCCAGCGAGGTCGCCGAGCTGCTGGGCACCACCGTCGCCTCGGTCAACAGCGCCCTCCAGCGGGCCCGCGCCACCCTCGCCGCCCGCGAGGTGGCCGACACCGTCACCGTGACGTCCCTGGACGCGGAGCTCGCCGCCCTGCTGGCGCGCTATGTGGACGCCTTCGAGGCGTACGACATGGACGCGCTGACCGCCCTGCTGCACGAGGACGCCACGCTCTCCATGCCGCCGTACGGGCTGTGGCTGCGCGGCCAGGCCGACATCCGCGGCTGGCTGCTGGGCCGGGGCATCGACTGTCGCGGCTCCCGGCTGCTGCCGGTGACGGCCAACGGCACGCCCGCCTTCGCGCAGTACCGCCGCGACCCCTCGGGCGGCGGTCACCGGCCCTGGGCGCTCCAGGTCATCGAGATCACCGACGGCCGGATCGGCGGGCTGAGCGCCTTCCTCGACGCCGACCGGCTCTTCCCGCTCTTCGGTCTCCCGCCCCACCTGGGCGAATGACCCGCGCCCTCACCCGAATGGGCTAACAAATGGCGCCGCCGTGCCGGCGCGGCCGGACGCTCTTGATGCACGGCGTGTGCCCGCGCGAGGGCCGCACAGGCGCACGGCACAGGCTCTCGGAAGGGAGATCCCCATGAGCCAGCAGACCCAGCACGCGCGGGCGGGAAGCGACACCGTCCACGGCGGGGTGATCTTCGCCGCGGTTCTGATGATCGTGGCAGGTGTCCTGGCGATCCTGCAGGGCATCGGCGCCATCGCCGAGGACGACGTGTACGCCCGCATCGGCGACTACGTCTTCGAGTTCGACCTCACCGGATGGGGCTGGCTCCATCTGATCCTCGGCGTCCTGGTGCTGCTCACCGGCTTCGCCCTGCTGAGCGGCCAGGGCTGGTCCTTCATCGCCGGCATCATCTTCGCCGGGCTGAGCATCATCGCGAACTTCATGTGGCTGCCGTACACGCCCGTGTGGTCGATCATCCTGATCGCCATCGCGATCTTCGTGATCTGGGCGCTGTGCGTGTACCGGCCGGTCAACCGCCGCTGACCGGAGTGCGGATGACCGACGACCACCCCGATCCGCTGCCGCTGCCGCCGGTCTCCGAGCCGTACTTCCTCCCGTTCTTCTACGGGGCGTGGCACAACCTCGGGCTGGACTTCGCCACCGATCCCGGCCCGGCCGTCGAACTGCTGGCCGAGCACCACTCCGCGCTGCGGGTGGCCGAGTTCGACGGCCGGGCCTGCGTCTCGCTCAACTACCAGCTCTACTTCGCGCAGTTCCCCGACGGGTTCGGGGTCACCCAGGAGGTGGAGCTCAACGTCATCGCCTATCCGACCGCCGCGGCCGGCCGGCTGCCCCGGGTCGGCTACGAGGAGTACGCCCGGGGCTTCGACCAGACCGGGCTGCGGGGCATCGCCCGGCTGAAGGTGCTGTGCGACAACCCGGTGGCCATCGACGCGGGCCGCACGCTCTACGCGGAGCCGAAGGAGGCGGCCTGGTTCGCGGCCACCATGCCCTCGCTCAACGGTCCGCCCGCGGACGTCTGGTCGGTGACCTGCGGCGCGGCCGAGCTGAGCGGGGACGGGCGGACGATCGCCGGCCGGGGCGGGGAGCTGTTCCGGCTCCACGCCGACCTGACCGGACTGGCCCGGGAGCCCGTCGCCGCCACCCCCGTCACCGGCTACGGCACCGAGTCCGACGGCCGGCTGCTGGCCGGCGCGCTCCTCGTGCACCACCCGTACCAGCGCTACGCGCTCGGGGGCGCCCCACGGCCCGAGGCGGGCGGGGGGCCCGACCGCGTGCGGCTGACCGTGGAGGATCCGTCCTCCGCCGTCGGTCGCCTGCTCACCGAGCTGATCGGGGACGCTCCCGTCGCGGGCGTCTGGACCTGCCAGTCGCCCCCGGTCGCCGCGAACCACCGCCCGTACTACCTCCCCGACCGGGGGTGATCGGGCCGGTGCCCGTGGCCGGGCCGGCGAACCGAGGGCGGGTCGTGACCGGCGACCGGGTGGCGGGCCGGGGCGCTAGGGCCGGTCCGGATCCGGGGCGTCGGCCTCCCCGGTGTCGTCGGCGGCACCGTCGTCGTCGAGGCGGTCGTTCTTCCGCTGTCGCGGCCGCTCGTTGAGCGCGCGCATGACTTCGGCCCGGACCAGGGCGTTCAGGACTGCGTAGGGATCGATGGGCATGGCGGTGTCCTCACGGTGCGCAGGGGTGGTCGTGGGCTGGTGAGGGCGCGTCGAACGCGCGGGCTCAGCAGCGCAGGACCACACGGCGCGCCGCGTGCGCGGCGACCGCCGGCGACTCGATGCCCGCCGTGGTGAGGCGGTCCGCGTGCGGCTCCGCCAAGGCGGCGGGCGCGGGCCGTGGCGGGGGAGCGCCGCCCGGGCACCGCCGCCCGCCGTGCAGCCGGACCGCGGCCCCATCCGCCGCCCCGTCCGCGTAGCCCTCGCCGCCCGGCTCGCTTGAGGCGGAGACGGTGCGCGGCTCCACGGGCTGCCCGGCCGCTGCCAGACCAGGTACGAGTGCCGTGCTGACCACCGTGACCAGCACCAACAGCGTCATGGCCGCACGCCCGCGCAGGGCGCGAGCCGCGTCGTGCGCGGCCCCCACGACGGCGCTGCGCACGGTGTTCGCTGCGGTGGGCACGGCATTCATGGCACCGACGGACCTCGCAGACCTCCCGGTTCCTGGACAGCTCATCTGTCTCACAGGGCCGACCGATTCGCTCCACCTACCCGGAAGAAACACCCTATTGGGGGTATTTCATGGCGCTCGATGGGTGTCCCTCGTGCGCCCCGCGGTGAAGGCGCGCTCCTCACGCCCGCCGGGTGGGTAGCGTGCCGGCCGTGGTGTCGTCGTTCTTCGGGCTGCTGATGAGCCGGCTGCTGGGCAGCGGCTGGTGGCGCAGGTTCCATGTGCGGGCCGCGCTGTGGGGCACGGCGGTCACCGTGCTGGTGCTCCTGGGAGGCTCGGCGCTGATCGTGCCGGTCGAGGAGAACGCGCCGGACGCCAGCATCACCTCGTTCCCGCGGGCGGTGTGGTGGGCGATCGAGACCGCCACCACCGTCGGCTACGGGGACCTGTATCCGGTGACCGCGCTGGGGCGGGTCATCGCCGCCGTGGTGATGCTGGCCGGGATCACCACCTTCAGCGTGGTGACGGCCGCCGTCGCCACCTGGTTCGTGGGCAGGGCGGCGCACGACATCCACCATCTGGGCGCGACACTGCACGACTTCACCCAGGAGCGAGAGCAGGCGCTGGCCCGGGAGATGCGCGCCGTGCACGACCGGTTCGACCACATCGAGCGGCTGCTGCGCGACCGGCAGCAGCGCTGAGGGGATCCGCCGGGCCCACCCGGAGGATCCCCTCGCGCCCCTCCTCGGCCGGCGCCGCACGGACCCTGACCGAGGGGCGTACGGGCTCTGGCGGAGCGGCGTACGGGACCGCGGCCCGGAGATGCCGGACCGCGGCCCCGGTGGTCACGCCGGGGCGAGCACCACCGGCAGCTCGGCCAGCCCCCGGAAGGCCGGGAACGGCACCTCCAGCCAGGGCACCTCGTCCGCCGGGACGGCCAGCGCCAGCTCGGGGAAGCGGGTGAACAGCGTGGTCAGGGCGGTCCGCAGCTCCATCCGGGCCAGCGGGGCGCCCAGGCAGTGGTGCACGCCGTGACCCAGTGCCAGATGCCCGGTCTGGATGTTCTCCTGACGCGTCACATCGAGCCGGTCGGGGTCGGCGAACCGCCGCGGGTCGCGGTTGGCCGAGGTCAGCGAGATCTGCACCAGGGCGCCCTTGGGGATGGGCACCCCGCCGAGCTCCAGATCCTCGGCGGCGTAGCGGAAGGTCGAGCTCTCCACCGAGCCGTCGTACCGCATCAGCTCCTCGACCGCGTGCTCCATCAGCTCCGGCCGCTCGCGCAGCGCGCGCAGTTGCTCCGGCTCCCGCAGCAGGTGGAAGACCGAGTTGCCGATCATGTACGCGGTGCTCTTGTGCCCCGCGAAGAGCAGCAGGAACGCGGTGGACACCAGCTCGTGGTCGGTGAGTCGGCCGCGGCCGTCCTCCGCGTCCTCGTCCCGCACCGCGGCCAGCGCGCTGAGCAGGTCCTCGCCCGGCCGGTCCCGCTTGTCCTCGATGAGCTCGGTGAGGTAGCCGAGGAGCTGCCGCTCCGCCTCCGCCCCGGCCCGCTTGGACTCCGGGCTGAAGCCGGTGTGGGCGATGGTGGTCGACCACGTCCGCACGTCCCGACGGTCGCCCTCGGGCACGCCGAGCAGTTCGCAGATCACCACCACCGGCAGCGGGAAGGCGAACGCGGTCAGCAGGTCGACCGGCTGGTGCGCGGGGCACGCGTCCAGCAGCCGGTCGGTGATCTGCTGGATCCCGGGGCGCAGCGCCTCCACCCGACGGAGCGTGAAGGCCGAGGTGACCAGCTTGCGCAGCCGGGTGTGCTTGGGCGGGTCGCAGTTGAGCATGTGGTCGTCGAGCGCGACCGACGTCTCCCCGAAGATGCGCTGGTAGACGTCCATCGCCCCGTACATGTCCTTGCTCAGCCGGGGGTCGGCCAGCGCGGTCCGGGCGTCCTCGTACCCGGTGACCAGGTAGGTGTCGACGCCGTGCGGCGGGCGCATCGGGCACACCGGGGCCGACTCCCGCAGCCGGGCGTAGACGGGGTGCGGGTCGCGCCGGAACTCCGGGGCCCCGCTGGCGGCCTGGGCCGCGGCGGCGGCCGTGGGGCCGTCGGCCGGGGCCCCGGCCCCGTCGACCGGTTCGTCGACGGGGCCGGGGCGGTCGAGTGTGGTCACGGTCTGCTCCTCAGGTCGAAGAGGGCCTCGGCGTTGCCGCCGAGGACGAGCTGCTGGGCCGCCGCGTCGATCGGAAGCTTCTCGATCGTGCGCAGCAGGTCCTCCAGCGGCGCGGTCAGCGGCGGGGAGTCGGTGCCGAACAGCATCCGCTCGGGGCCCAGGACCTCCGCGTTGAGCCGCAGATGGGCGGCGCTGAAGGTGCTGGTGTCCACGTACATGCGGCGCAGCGCGGCGACCGGGTCGGTGGCGGCGGCGGCCGGTGGGGGAGCCGCGGGCCGGCCGCCCCCGGGTGCCGGAGTGCGAGGTGTCGGAGAGCCCTCGCGGGCCGGGCGGTCGGGTGCCGCCCGGCCGGTCCCGCGCGGCGGGCCGCTCCCGCCCGCCGCGCGGCCCCCGGCCACCGGGGTGCCGCCCCGGCCGTGCGACTCCCGGGGCCGCGCCGCCGCGGCCAGCCGCTCCGGCAGCAGCGCCAGCGCGCCGCCGCCGGTGGCGCCGATCAGCCGCAGCTCGGGGTACTTCTCCAACCAGCCCGCGAAAGCGATCATCGCGAGGCCGGTGGTGATGTCGCCGAAGCGGCCGATGAGCTCGACGAAGCGCGGGTCCTCGACCTGTTCGGTGCCGGCCGGTTCGGCCGGCGGGTGCACCATCACGGGCACCCCCAGCTCGGCCGCCAGCGCGAAGAAGGAGTCCGCGCGGGGCGAGCCGAGCTGCTCGCCGTGGACGCTGGAGTTGGTGATCAGGCCGACGAAGGCCGGATCGGCCAGGGTCTCCCGGACCCCCTCCAGATGGTCGTCGTCGCCGAACGGGTTGGCGTACACATAGCCGCGCAACTGGTCCGGGTGGGCGGCGATCAGGCCGGACATCCAGGAGTGGAAGGCGCGCAGCCGGTCGCGTGGTTGGGTGTAGTTGTCGACGCCGGGGACCCGGGCCATCGCGCCGGCCCCGACGGGGCTGCCGATGATGGTGAGGTCGATCCCGGCCTGGGCCCGGGCGGCGAGCATGCCGTCGACGTCGGTGAGGCTGGGCGGCATGGGGAACCGCTCGGCCGCCTCGGGCGGCGACAGGTGGCCGTGGATGTCGATGATCATGCGACCTTCCCCAGGTCGGGGGCGATCGCGTGGACGACCGCCACACAGTCCTCGTCGCCGTGGCCCCGGTCGGTGGCGTCCCGGTGGGTGTGGGCGGCGGCGTCCACCAGCGGCAGCCGCAGCCCGGCCGCCGTGGACTGCTCGACCGCCAGCGCCAGGTCCTTGGCCATCAGCCGGAGCCGGAAGTCCGGCTCGTCCCAGTGCCGGGCCGCCAGTCGGCGGGCCTTGAAGGACATCACCGGGGAGGCGAAGCCGCTGCCGGAGATGGTGCGCAGCACCAGCTCACGGTCCAGCCCGACCGCCGCCCCCAGCTCCACGGCCTCGGCCAGCGCCTGCACCTCGATGCCCATGAGCAGGTTGAGGAGCAGTTTGACGCGCATGCCGGCGCCGAGCTCGCCGACGTGCACGACCTCCTTGCCGAGCAGTTCCAGCAGCGGCCGGCCGGCGGCGAAGTCGTCCCGTGGGCCGCCGACGAAGAGCCGTAGCTCGCCGTCCCGGGCGTGCTTGCGGTTGCCCAGCATCCCCACGTCCAGCACGGACGAAGTGCGGGCGGCGATGCGGGCGACCTCCTCGGGGGAGACGGTGCTGGCGCAGTAGAGGGTGCCCGGGTAGGGGCCCTCGGTCAGCACCCCGTCGGGGCCGTGCAGAACGGCGTCCAACGCGTCGCCGTCGGCGACGGCGCAGATCGCGGCGGTGGAGCCGGCGACGGCCTCGGCCGGGTGCGCCGCGGCGACGGCGCCCGCACCGGTGAGCGGCGCGGTGCGCCGCGTGGTGCGGTTCCACACCCGGACCGGCACACCTCGGTCGAGCAGTCGGGCGGCGAGCCCGCCGCCCATGGTGCCGACGCCGAGCACGGCCACGGGGCCGTCGGGGCGGAATTCGGGGGTGTCGCGGGTGTCGCGGCGGGCCTCGGGGCCGGCCTCCGGCGTGGTGCCGGAGGCCGGCCGCCTTCCCGCGGTGGGGTTCTCCGCGGTGGCGTTCTCCGTGGCGGCGTTCCTCGTGGTGGCGTGGGTGGGCCTCATGACAGCCCCCCACCGGTCTCCTCGACGATCCGGAACCGTAGCGATTCCGTCCGTTCCACCCAGGCGCGCAGCGGGGCCACCAGTGCCTGGTGCTCCTCGCTCTGCTGCCAGGTGAAGAAGTGCTCCGGGGTCTCCCACTCGCTGGTGATCACCCAGCGACGGGAGCCGTCGACGGGCTCGCCGAGCTGGTCCAGCAGGTGTCCGGGGGTGCCGACGACGGATTCGCGGATCTGCCGGTACGCCTCGCGGAACCCGCGTTCGCCGCCTTCGACGACGTCGACGAAGAACACCACGCGCAGCTTCTGGCCGATGCGTTCGCGTTCGGGGGTCGTGTGGATCGTGCTCATGTCTCCTCCAAAGGGGTGAAGTCGGGCAGAGCACGATGTCTACGGACTCATGGCGGTCAACCGGTCGCAACTCTGTCCGAAGCCCTGGGGCCGGAAAGCCCGTCAGGGCGGGGGTGTGCGCCGAGTGACTGGGCCGATCGAGTGAGCGCTTCTCACGCTGTGTGACCGGCGCCCGAGGGGGTTTCGGGGGTGGCCCCCGGGGGCTCGGGGATGGCCTCCCCGGGGGGCGGGGGTGGCGGCGGGGCCCTGGATTCACCCTCGCCGGGTGAGGGCGGCCTCCGTGTCCGGGCGGACGCTGATGGCGACGTGATCGGCGGACGACGGCGCCGCCGATGACCGCCGACGAGCAGGAGGAGAAGCGATGGACGGCTATCAGTTCCTGGCCGCGCAGACCTTGGCGTACGACTACCCCGTACTGGGCGCCTTCTGGACCGTGATGTGGATCTTCCTCTGGGTCTTCTGGCTGGTGCTCCTGTTCCGGGTGTTCGTCGACGTCTTCCGTGACCACGAGATGAGCGGCTGGGGGAAGGCCGGGTGGCTGCTCTTCGTGATCGTCGTGCCGTTCCTCGGCGTGTTGGTGTACGTGATCGCGCGGGGCCGGGACATGGGCCGGCGCGAGATCCAGCACGCGCGCGAGCAGCAGCGGGCGTTCGACGAGTACATCCGCCAGGCCGCGGGGACGGGAACGGTCGGCAGTGCGGACGAGCTGAGCAGGCTCTCGGAGCTCAAGGCGCGGGGCGACCTCACCGAGGAGGAGTTCCAGCGCGCCAAGGAGAAACTCCTGCGCTGACCCCTGCCGGGCGGCACCACGCGTCCCGCGCCTCAGGGCGCGGGACGCGTGCCGTGTTCGACGCCTGGGCGCTGTGCTCAGTGGCCGGCGCCCGGGTGCTCCCGTCTCGGGGGTCCGTTTCCGCCGGCCGCCGCCAGCACCCCGAGGATCAGCAGCACCAGGAGGACCAGCCCGAAGACCAGGGCCACGGCACCGGCGGTCGGGTAGTTCCAGATCACCAGGGCCAGCGCCCCGGCGCCGATGACGATGCCGGTGGTCCAGCGCCGGTGGGTGTCGAGCCAGCGCCCCGCCTGGCCGGTGCGCAGCCCCTCGCGGGCGGCACCCCGGCCGAGGGCGCCGACGGTCCGCCGGGCCCCGGAGCGCAGGGCGCGGGCGCCGCGCCCCGGCCCGTAGAGATAGCCGGCGACGGCGGCGATCACGGCGATGACCAGCACCGTGCCGGTGGACTGCCGCAGATACCGCACAAGGGTGTCGTAGATCTCGGCGGCGGCGGCCGGGGACTGGGTGCCGAGCGGCACGGAATCCAGATAGATCTGGCGCGCCACCGCCAAGCCGACGAAGAGCACGACCATCATCACCGCCACCCCGATGCCGGCGGCCATCAGCGCCACCCGGTGCGCGGGCGCCAGCCAGATGGCGGCCCCGGCGAGCACCACGATCGCGACGGGCAGCCAGGTGCCGACGATGTCCAGCAGCCGCATGCCCTCCTGGGCGTCGTTCAGCTTGTCGGTGTGCACCAGCACCACCGACTTGTCGACCTGCGGGATCGCCGCGGCCTGCTGGAAGCCGGCGTCGACCAGTCGCTTCTGCACGTTCTCCACGACCGTGCCGATGTCGAGCACGATGTCGTCGCCCTTGGCCTGCACCGCGCTGCCGCCCTGCCCGGTGAGGACCTTGACGACGGCCGCGTGCGCCTGTTCGTTGGCGTCCACCCAGACGGTCTTGAACTGGTCGCTGGTCACCACCCGGTGCACCACGTCGTGCACGAACCCGTTGATCGCGCCCTTCAGCGGGTCGGTCAGCAGACGCGCCCCCTGGACGGCGGCCGGCGGAGCGTTGTTGGCGGCGAGCGTGTTGGCCAGCTCGTCGGTGATCTTCTTGACGTCGATCTGGTCCATCACCCGGTTGGTCAGCCGATCGGTCACCGCGTTCTGGACGGCCGGCTCGGAGGCGAGCGGGGCCACCGTCGCCACATACCGGTCCGTGTCGGTGACCTGGGAGTTCACCCAGCGGGCGAGCACCCCGACCGGCGCGAGCACGAAGACCAGCAGCAGCAGGACGGACGCCCCGAGGGTGCGCAGCCGCCGGTGCCGCACGGCGGCGTGGGCGCGGAGCCGTTCGTACTCCTCCCGCTCGTGGGAGGTGAGCGGCCGGTCGTCTGCGGGCTGTGCGTTCATGGGGAGATCCCCTGCCTCCGGGTGCGGCTGTTCTCGACCCAGCGTCGGCCGCTGGTCACGGCGCCCACATCGCCCGCCGCGGGGGAGATGGCCGGGTGGGCCCCGCGTCACTCGGGGGCGGCGTGCGGGACGCGCCCCGCGCGGGCGGCGGCGGCCAGGGCGGCGTGGTCCCGCTCGTTCTGGTCCGCGTACGCCTCGGCGAAGTCCGGCAGCGCCCGGTCGAAGACGTCGCCGGAGCCCAGGTAGGCGGCGATGGCGATCCGGTCCCCGGAGCGCGCGTGCGCGCGGGCGAGCGTGGCGCCGCACAGCTGACCGAAGAACCCCATGCCGGCCGGGCGCATCGCCTCGGGCTGGGCGATGGCCTTCCAGTCGCGCAGCTGGCGCACGTAGAAGTCGCGTCGCCTGCCGTCGATGCCCTCGACCCGGTCCCAGCCGAGGAAGATGTCGCCGGCGGCCTGCATCAGCCGCTGCCCCGCGACGACCCGCTGTCCCTGGTTCTCATGAGCGCTCGGGCCGGCGTACGGCGCCAGCACCGAGGCGTCCGCCTCCTTGGCCTGGAGCAGCAGCGGATCCTCGTCGTCCCGCCCGAGCAGCAGCAGGATCCAGCAGCGGGTGCCGACGCTGCCGACCCCGACCACCTTGCGGGCCATGTCGACCAGCTGGAACTGGTCGAGCAGGTGCCGCCGGTGGGAGGGGAGGGTGAGCCGGTAGTCCGTCAGCAGCCGGTGCAGCCGCTCCTCCAGCGCCTCCCGCTCCAGATCGGGCAGCAGCTCGCTCAGCGGGGTGATCAGCGGCGGGTCGGCCAGGATCCGCCGGGCGCCGTCCACGACCCCGGTGAGCCGGTGGTACGCGTGGACGTTGTCGTTGCGGCGGGCCGCCTCCACCGTACGGGCGAGCTGTCGCCGCCCCCGCTTGTCCAGCCCCGTCCCCGGCTGGGTCAACAGCCCGTCGAGCCGTTCGGCTTCGGCCTGGGTGTACCAGACGGCCAGGTTCCCCATGGTGGCGAAGCGGCGCATCCAGGTGCGGTAGGCGTGCCCGCAGGCCCGCACGATCTCGGCGCGCTCCGCGTCCGTGAAGCCGTTGCCGCGACCGGCGATCACCAGGCTGGTGGCCAGCCGCTTGACGTCCCACTCCCACGGGCCGGGCAGGGTCTCGTCGAAGTCGTTGATGTCGAAGACCAGGCGCCGCTCGGCCGAGCCCAACAGCCGGAAGTTCAGCATGTGGGCGTCGCCGCACAGCTGCACCGTGATCTCGGTGTGCGGGGCCGCGCCCAGGTCCCCCGCCATGATCGCGGCCGCGCCCCGATAGAAGCGGAACGGCGATTCCAGCATCCGCGCGTACCGGATCGGCACCAGCTCCGGCACCCGGAGCGCCGACTGTCGCTCCACCACGGCCACCGGGTCCTCCCGCCGGGCGCTCGGGATGAACTCCCCCATGGCCGAGCGGGGCACCATCGCCCGCACGGACCTGCCCCACGCGGCCCGCTCGCTGGGCGTGGCGCGCATCGGCGGCGTGACGCGGCCGCGGTCGGCGGCCCTGCGGTCACCCTCCACGACGCCTCCTCTCCGACCCCTCGGCCTCGATGCTGCGGAGCCGTTCGTGATGGGACATCACCCAGGCCGGGTGAGGCTCAGGGGCGACGGCTCGATGCGGGGGCGCCGGCTTGGTGCGGGGGCGCCGGCCGCCCCGCTGGACCTGTCCGTCGACCCGTCGGCGTCGCCGGAGGCGGCGCCGCTCCAGCCGCGGCCCGGCCGGGCGGGGAGCGTGGCGCTGCGGGCGGTGTGAGCGCCCGGCGCACCGGCGCACCGGCGCGCCACGGCGGCCCGGACTCCGCGGTCCGGTAGACCGGTGACCGGCGGGGGAGCGGCGGGCGCCCGTGCGCGGGCGCACCAGGAACGGGTAAGGAGCCCGAGATGACCCCACCGGCCGACACCCCCGGCCCCTACCGCTTCGACGACCTGCACGCGCTCTTCGTCAACTGCACCCTCAAGCGCTCCCCCGAGGTCAGCAACACCCAGGGCCTGATCGACCGGAGCCGCGCGCTGATGGAGGCGCACGGCGTCGTCACGGAGCTGGTCCGCGCGGTCGACCTGGACATCGCCACCGGCGTCTGGCCCGACATGACCGAGCACGGGTGGGAGAGCGACCACTGGCCGGTGCTGTACTCCCAGGTCATGGCCGCCGACATCCTGGTGCTCTGCGGACCGATCTGGCTGGGCGACAACAGCTCGGTGATGAAGCAGGTCATCGAGCGGCTCTACTCCTGCTCCAGCCTCCTGAACGACCGCGGTCAGTACGCCTACTACGGCCGCGTCGGCGGCTGTCTGATCACCGGCAACGAGGACGGCGTCAAGCACTGCGCCATGAACGTCCTCTACAGCCTCCAGCACCTCGGCTACACCGTCCCGCCCCAGGCGGACGCCGGCTGGATCGGCGAGGCCGGCCCCGGCCCCTCCTACCTGGACGCCGGCTCCGGCGGACCGCAGAACGACTTCACCAACCGCAACACCTCGTTCATGACGTGGAACCTGATGCACCTCGCCGCGCTGCTCAAGCGGTCCGGGGGCATCCCGGCCCACGGCAACCAGCGCTCCGCCTGGGACGCCGGCTGCCGCGCCGACTTCCCCAACCCCGAGCACCGCTGATCGACGGCGGGGCCGTACCGGGACCCGGGTCCGTACCGGGACCCGGGCGGCGGCCGCGGCCGTGCGGGACCTGGAGGGAGCGGCGACCCTGGAGGGATGACAGGTCGGAGGCCCGCGCGGGGACCGGACGACGACCGCCCGCCCGACGGTCGTGGGGCGGTCGGGGACGCCGGTGAGGACATGGAGGGCATCGTCGCCGACGCCGCCACGGGCACGATCCGTACCGACTACGGCGGCGCGGTCTACGGCTCGCTGCTGGCCGCCTCGGTGGTCGCCGGCACCGCGGCCAGCGGCCACTACTCGCGGGTGGAGCTCATCGTGCTGCTGCTCGCCACCGGGGTGGTCTTCTGGGCGGCGCACGTCTACGCCCGGCTGGCCGGGGAGCGCATCCTGCACCAGGCGCTGAGCTGGCGCGAGGTCCGCCGGGTGGGCGCCGCGGAGAGGCCGACGGTGGAGGCGTCGGTGCCGCCCGCCGTCGCGGTGGCGGTCAGCCCGCTGCTGGGTCTCGGGCTGGTGGGCGCGGCCTATCTGTCGCTCGCCGTCGCCGTGACGCAGCAGATCGGGTGGGGGGTCGTGGCGCTGCGCCGGGCGGGGGCCTCCGCCCGCATGATGGCGGTGGCGGCGGCGGTGAACCTGGTGCTGGGGCTGACGATCGTGGTGCTCAAGGCGGTGCTCCAGCACTGAGCCGGAGCGCCGGTCCGCGCCGCGCGGACCGGCGTTTCTGCGGCGGCGTCCTACCGGGCGACGAACTGCGTCAGGATCGCCTGCACCTCGTAGATGTCGACGCCCTTGGTGAACGTCTTCTCGACCGGGACGGGGCTGCCGGAGATCCAGATCTTCAGCTCCGCGTCGAGGTCGAAGGTGCCGGCGGTCTCCACCGCGAAGTGCGTGATGCTCCGGTACGGGATGGAGTGGTACTCCACCTTCTTGCCGGTGATCCCCTGCTTGTCGACGAGGATGAGCCGCCGGTCGGTGAAGAGGATGGTGTCGCGGACCAGTTGGAAGGCGGCGTGCACCTGCTCACCGTGGCCCAGCAGCCGCGCGAAGTCCCGCTGCGCCGCCCCCACGTCGACCGTGTGCGCGTTTCCGAACAGCCCCATGAAGATCCCCCATTAGGTGAAGACGCAACGAGTTTCCGCACTGTATACCGGCCGGGGCGCGGTGTCGCCGGTGTCCCGTCAGATGTAGGCGCCCGCCCGTGCCGCGGCCGCGGCCGCCTCCGCCGCGCGGTCCGCCGCGGCCTCGTCGAGGGGGCCGCCGCCGGCCAGCAGGCGGTAGTAGAGGGGGGCCGAGACGGCGCGGATCACCTCGTGGGCGTCGGTGCCCTCGGGCAGCTCGCCCCGGTCGACGGCCGCTCGGACGCAGGGCGCCCACTCCGCGACGCGGATCTCGTAGAAGCGGTGCAGGGCCTCTGCCGTCCTCGCGTCGGTCGTGGCCGCGGCGATGACCGCCTTGAACAGCGCGCCCTGGCGCGGGTCGGTGAGGGTGCGCCGCACGAGGGAGGCGTTGGCCTTCAGGTCGCCGAGCAGCGACCCCGTATCGGTGCGCGGCAGCGACTGCTCGGCCATGTCCGCCAGCAGGTCCGCGACCAGGCCGGCCACGGTCCCCCAGCGGCGGTAGACGGTGGTCTTCCCCACCTCCGCGCGGCGCGCGATGTCGGCGAGGTCCAACTGGGCGAAGCCGTGTTCGGCGAGCGCGTCCCCGGCCGCCTGGAGCACCGCCGCCCGCACCCGTGCCGTGCGTCCGCCGGGGCGGACGGTGCCGGGGCCGGCGGCCTCCGCGCCCTCGTGGCCTTCCCCGGCGCCTTGCCCGTGCGCATCGCCCTCATGAGCCATAACGGGTCTCCAGTTCCATTAGTTGCTGATCTCTGTTACGGTGAAGCCATCTTAAGGGGGCTCCAGTCCCATTAACTCTCCTTGGAGGGATCGACCATGGAATACCGGCAGTTGGGCGCGTCCGGACTCAAGGTTCCCGCTCTGAGCTTCGGTGCCGGCACCTTCGGCGGCCAGGGGCCGCTCTTCGGCGCCTGGGGCACCACGGATGCCGAGGAGGCACGTCGACTGGTCGACATCTGCCTGGAGGCCGGCATCACCATGTTCGACACCGCGGACGTCTACTCGGCGGGCGCCTCGGAGGAGGTGCTCGGGGCGGCGATCAAGGGCCGACGGGACCAGGTGCTGCTGTCGACCAAGACCAGCCTGCCGATGGGGGACGGGCCGGGCGACGCCGGCTCCTCCCGGTCCCGGCTGATCAGGGCCACCGAGGACGCGCTGCGTCGGCTCGACACCGACCACATCGACCTGTTCCAGCTGCACGCCTTCGACGCGAGCACCCCCGTCGAGGAGGTGCTGTCCACGCTCGACCTGCTGGTGCGGGCCGGGAAGATCCGTTACGTCGGGGTCTCCAACTTCGCCGGCTGGCAGCTGATGAAGTCCCTCGCCGCCGCCGAGAAGCACGGCTACCCGCGCTATGTGGCGCACCAGGTCTACTACTCGCTCGTCGGCCGTGACTACGAGTGGGAGCTCATGCCGCTCGGCCTCGACCAGGGCGTCGGCGCCATGGTCTGGAGCCCGCTCGGCTGGGGGCGGCTCACCGGCAAGCTGCGCCGCGGCCGCCCGCTGCCGGCGGAGAGCCGGCTGCACCAGACCGCCGACTACGGGCCGCCCGTCGAGGACGAGCACCTGTTCCGCGTGGTCGACGTCCTCGACGAGATCGCGGAGGAGACGGGCCGGACGATCCCGCAGATCGCCATCAACTGGCTGCTCCAGCGGCCCACCGTGTCCTCCGTCATCATCGGCGCCCGCAACGAGGCCCAGCTGCGGCAGAACATCGGCGCCGTCGGCTGGTCGCTCTCGCCCGAGCAGGTGGCCAGGCTCGACGCGGCCAGCCACAAGCCGGCCCCGTACCCGTACTTCCCGTACGAGCGGCAGGAGGGGTTCGCCCGGCTCAACCCGCCGGTCATCGCCCCCGCTCCGCGGCCGGCCTCCTGACGTCGAGGCGCGGGGCGCCGGTTCAGGCTCCGGTGCGGAACGTGTGTCGATACGCCGTGGGCGACACCCCGATCGTCGCGGTCAGGTGCTGCCGGAGCGAGGCGCCGGTGCCGAAGCCCGCCTCCGCGGCGACCCGGTCCACGGGCAGGTCGGTGGTCTCCAGCAGGCGGCGAGCGCGCTCGACGCGCTGTCGGGTCAGCCACTGGCCGGGTGCCACCCCCACCTCGTCCCGGAACCGCCGGGAGAACGTGCGGACGCTCATCCGGGCGTGCCCGGCCATCTCGGCCAGCGAGACGGGCCGGTGGAGCTGGGTGAGCGCCCAGGAGCGCGTCGCCGAGGTGGTCGCCGCGGCGGGTTCGGGCATCGGCCGCTCGATGAACTGCGCCTGCCCGCCCTCCCGCCAGGGCGGCACCACACACAGCCGCGCGACGCGGTTGGCGACCTCGCTGCCGTGGTCGCGGCGGACGAGGTGCAGACAGAGGTCCACGCCGGCGGCGACGCCCGCCGCCGTGAGCACCTCCCCGTCGTCCACGAACAGCACCTCCGGGTCGACCTTGACGTTCGGGAAGGCCCGTTGGAAGTGCGCGGCCTCGTTCCAGTGCGTGGTCGCGGGGCGGCCGTCGAGCAGACCGGCCGCCGCCAGGACGTACGAGGCGGTGCAGATCGAGACGGTGCGGGTGCCCGGCCGCAGCCCGGCCAGGGCCGCCGCGACCGGTTCGGGGAGCCAGACCCGGTCGTCCTGCGGGCCGCAGGTGAAGGGCGGGATCACCAGCGTGTCCGCCGTCGGGACGACCGTGCTCCCGTGCTCCACCGCCACCGCGAAGTCGGCGCTGGTGCGTACCGGTCGGCCGTCCAGGCTGCAGGTGAGCACCTCGTAGAGCGGCTCGCCGTCCGGTCCGGACGCGGTGCCGAAGATCCGCACCGGGATGCTCAGTTCGAAGGGGTAGACCCCGTCGAGCGCGAGGACGACGACGCGATGGACGGCCATGGCCAGATCCTTTCAGATTATGGCCATCTGGCCAATCGTTGCGGGTGGCCGGACTTGGCAATCTTGTCCGCACGAGGTCGCCCACCAGGGAGAACGGCCATCCGGACAGCGGAGAAGGAGAGTTGACGATGCGTGCGATCGGACAGGACACGTTCGGCGGGCCCGAGGTGCTGAAGGTGGTCGAGGTGGAGCGTCCGGAGCCCGGTCCGGCCGAGGTGCTCGTGCGGGTGCACGCCGCCGGCGTCAACCCGACCGACTCGTGGCACCGCGGCACCGGCGGCCTGGCCGGCGACGCCGCCCCGGTCCGGCTCGGCTGGGACGTCTCCGGCGTGGTCGAGGCGGTCGGCCCGGGGGTCACCCTCTTCCAGCCCGGCGACGAGGTGTTCGGCATGCCCCGCCACCCGCTCCCGGCCGGCACCTACGCCGAGTACGTCACCTCGCCCGCCCGCCACCTGGTGCGCAAGCCCGCGTCCCTCACCCATGTCCAGGCGGCCGCCCTGCCGCTGGCCGCCCTCACCGCCTGGCAGGCCCTCGTCGACACCGCCGACGTCCGCCCCGGCCAGCGCGTCCTCATCCACGCCGCCGCCGGCGGCGTGGGCCACCTCGCCGTCCAGATCGCCAAGTCCCGCGGCGCGTATGTCATCGGCACCGCCCGTGCGGCCAAGCACGACTTCCTGCGCGGCCTCGGCGCCGACGAGGTCGTGGACTACACCGAGACCGACTTCGCCACCGCCGTCGGCGACATCGACGTCGTCCTCGACACCATCGGCGGCGACTACGGCCCTCGCTCCCTGCGCACCCTGCGCCCCGGTGGTCTCGTCGTCTCCCTCGCCTCCCCGGCCGAGGCCGCACTCGCCGTCGAAGCCCGCGAGCTGGGGCTGCGCTCCACCTTCCTGGTCGTCGAGGCGGACCAGGCGGGCATGCGGGAGATCGCCGCCCTGGCCGAGTCCGGAACGCTCCGCGCCGAGATCGCCACCACCCTGTCGCTCGAACTGGCCGCCAGGGCACACGAGATCGGGGAGACCGGCCGCACCACCGGGAAGATCGTCCTCACCGTCGCCGACTGAGCCCGCGGCCCACTACACGGGCCGGGGCTCCGTGCGCCCCGCACCCCGCGGAGCCACCCCGGCCGGGGCCGGCCCCTGCGCCGAAGCCGCCGCGGCCGGAGCCTCCAGAAGTGAGGAGAGCCGCGCCAACGCCGCGGGCAGCGCCCGGTAGTACACCCAGGTGCCCCGCCGCTCGGAGGCCACGAGCCCGGCCTCACGCAGCACCTTGAGGTGGTGCGAGATCGTCGGCTGGGTGACGTCGAACCGGTCGATGAGGTCGCCCACCCCGGCCTTGCCACCCTCATGCGAGGCGATCAGCGACAACAGCCGCAGCCGCACGGGGTCCGCGAGCGCCTTGAACACCTTCGCCAGATCGACGGCCGCCGCCTCGTCCAACGGTTCGCGCGCCATCGGTGCCGGCTCGCGAACCCGGCCCCCTGGTCTCACTGTGGACGCTCCTGTGTGTGGCATGCGCACATGTTTACCGGTGAGGGTGCCGACCGCGGTCGGCCGGGGCGCATGACGCACGGCGTACGCGGGGAGCGCGGCTGAGGGACTCGCACCGGAGGGCAGAGGTACGCGACGGCGCCGCCGTGGAGGGAGGCGCGAGACGTTCCCGGGGCCGCCCGCCGACTCCCGGCGGGCGGCCCCAGAGCCATTCCGCGCTATGTGGTCACCATTTGTAGGTCCAGACCGTGTCGTCGTACGCGCCGGAGCTGTTGACGTGGATCCGGATGCGGGCGGTGTCGTCCTGGAACGTCTGGCCGGGTTTCCACGTCTGCATGTCGAGCGTGGCGCAGTTCCCGGCGGGTGCGGCGGCTTTGGGGTTGGTCACCACGCGGACCGGTCCGTCGCCGCTGGCGACCGAGGTGTCGATCTTGTAGATCAGTACGCCGGTGGCGCAGGCTTTGGAGTCGTTGCCGGCGGCCTTGCGGGACTCGGCGACGTAGGCCGTGGTGCCGCTGGTCTTGATCACCGCCACCTTGTAGCCGTCGCCCCCGTGTTCCACGCCGTTCAGCTTGGTGGCGTACGTGCCCGACGTGGACAGGCAGGAGACCTGGCCGTCGGTGATCCATCCGAGCTTCCACGCGTGCCAGCCGAGGAACTGCGGGGCCGGGCCGCTCACCTTGCCCATGAGGTCCCAGCCGCCGACGTACCGGTGCTGTTCGCCGTTGAAGGCGTAGAGGTCGGGCAGGCCGAAGGTGTGTCCGGTCTCGTGGTCGGCGACCTTGTAGCCCCAGTGCCACATGTCCTGTCCGAAGGTCACCGCCCACTTGATCGCCACCCAGGCGTTCGTCGCCTTGTTCCAGACCCAGGTCGGGTTGGCGGGGTCCTGGACCCAGGTGGGGGTGTGCGTGATCGCGGCCGCGGTACTGGTCGGCACGATGTAGAACATGTCGTAGTCGGCGAGGTTGACGCCCGCGTCGGCGGCGCCGGCGAGCGCGTCCTTCACATAGACCCGGTGCGTGTCCCAGGAGAACCCGCGCGCCCAGTTGTAGCCGGTGGAGTTCTTCGGCATGCGCACCCAGTTGCCGTACGGGGCGCGCATGTCCAGCCAGACCTTGCCGTTGGACGCCTTCCACATCCAGTCGGCGGCGCCGGATATCTGGTTGTAGTAGCGATCGAGGGGCGTGGTGGTCCCGACGGCGTCGGGGAAGTCCACGTAGATCACGCCCACGCGCTTGGTGCCCTCCGGCTTCTGGAACCTGTTGTAGCCGGTTTGCTGGCCCTCGTCGGTGTAGCCGGTCGTTCCCTGGAGCGCACAGTCCGAGGTGCTTCCGTTGGACCCCTGGGCGGTGTCGGCGGGGGCGATGACCAGGGCGAGCAAGGCGACCAGGGCGGCGGACAGGACAAGGACGGGCGCCGCGACGCGCGGGCGCCACGACGCGAGTGGGGATCTCATGGTGTGCCTCCGTGGGGAGAGGTACGCCTCTGTGGGGGAGAGGTGTGCCTCCGTGGGGGGAGCCCGCTCTCTGCCATGCGGGCATGACGTTCTGTTGCCTGCCGATGTGTTGGGGACAGGATGCCGATGCGGCGGCGGTGTCGAAAGCTAGTGGATCTCCACAACAGGGTGCTATGGGGCGGGAATCGTGTCGCCGCGATCACCAGCGGTTATCGGGAATCCGTGCTCGGAAGCGAAACGAGACGCCGGTCCGGGCCTCCCCGTACGTGCCCTGTGCCCTGTCCACCACGGTGATCCACTGTGATCAGCGGCCACCTGGCCCGCCGGCGGCGCGGGGCGGCGGCAGCGTCCGCCACGAAAACCCGTGGAACCACGTGCTCGGCTGTGTCAGGCTGGGCGGCGTCCAAGGGGTGTAGCTCAGAGGCCAGAGCGCCGGTCTCCAAAACCGGATGTCGCAGGTTCGACTCCTGCCACCCCTGCCACAGCCTCCACAACCGGGCGTCGAATCCGCCGGGAGAGTTCGTGGGGGCGAGGTCCAGACGAACAACAAGGCCCAGGTCGCTGACCTGGGCCTTCGTTGTGGAGCGGGTGACGAGAATCGAACTCGCGCTCTGAGCTTGGGAATCCCGAGGCCCGACCGGGCGAACTCTGCCGTCCTGACCTGCGAAAACTCGGTTATGGGCGCATGGTGGCAAGCCTGATCACTGCCCTGTTGTGACCGCCGCTTACCGCCCGATGTGGCACGGAAGTGGCACGGGGAGTCCGCGCGCGGGCAGAGCCTCTGATCGTGGGGGCGCAGTCTCATCACCGCGTTGAGCCGGCATCTCGGCCCGATCACCCGCGTCGGACTGGACGCGAGTGCCTGGGAGGAACTGCCGACGCGACTGGTCATCGACGATCGGGTCGTCCACCTCGACTCCTTCCCGGTCGGTGACGACACCGTCCTCATCACCCGGGGCGACCAGGATCATTTCTCCCTGCTGGTCGTCCCCCCGCAGGCGGCGCCGGACGCCGCACGCGCCGCGATGGCCCAGGCCGTACGAGCCGACAACATCACCTCAGTCGAGCACATCCTCATCGACCCCGGGACCAATCCCGGCACACCTGGCCTCAAGGGGTCCTGGCCGTAGCCACCCGCTTTCACACGTGTCCGTCCGGGGCTCGAGCCGACCGTCCGCGCCCACGCGATCAGCTCGAACCGGGACCGGAACTGTCGGACGCTTCCTTCGCGGCACGGCGGTACTCGGCGTTGATGCGCTGAGCTTCCTCAAGCTGGTCCTCGAGGATGACGATGCGGCAAGCGGCCTCGATCGGGGTTCCCCTGTCGACGAGTTCGCGGGCGCGGGCTGCGATCCGCAGTTGGTAGCGGGAGTACCGGCGATGTCCGCCTTCCGAGCGCAGCGGAGTGATCAGACGGGCCTCACCGATGGCTCGGAGGAAGGCGGGGGTCGTGCCGAGCATTTCGGCGGCCCGGCCCATGGTGTACGCCGGGTAGTCGTCGTCGTCCAGACGATCGCTGAGTGGAGTGTCTGCTGCCATGTCACCTCGCTGTGCAAACGCGTCGAGGGGCCCTGGCGCCGTACGGCACCAGGGCCCCGAAGGAAATTCAACACCATCTGTCGGCCCTAATGCTGTGCCGACCTTCTGTTTCCGCTACCCGGCCCGTGAGGCGAGGGGTGCGGGGATCGCGGCTGCGTGACCGGGGACCACCATCCAATCCGGGGTCTTGCGGTACCCGGACCGAGAGCTTCCCGGGCCGGGCGATCCTGATGGCGTCTGCTCCTCCGTCCTTCCTCTGAACCAACCACTGGGTGAACGGGTACTGCGGTACTGCGTCGGTGATGCTGATGGCAGCCCCTCGACCTGCGGGCTGCCCAGTGCGGCTCTCAGTCCCGTCACCGTTCTGCGAACACCTTGGCTTCGGAGCTCCAGAGCCGCACTGACCTGCGAACTTCAGGTACTGCTACCCGCCAGTTCGTGTCTGCCGGGTCTCACTTGACCGTGTCAACGAGAAAAAGGTTAACCGCGCCGGGGCTCAATGTCTACTCTGGCAAAAGTAGATTTTGGCGCCGGCAGGCCACAGGTATCCTGTGGCCTGCGATAACGGTGGAACAAGTCGTCGTGGGCGGCGGCAACGGATGCGTGTGCCAGCGGTCCCGAAGGACTGCTTCCGTCTCGGCCACCGCGGGCAGCGAGACGCTGCTTTCCCCCGCCCGGCCAGGAGCCTTCGCACGGACGGCGAGGCGGCGAAACGGCGGTGAGGGCCCTGCCGACGCGCGTCGGCAGGGCCCTCACCGGGTCTCTGGTGGCGGTTTCCGCCTGTCACCACACCTCTGGGGAAGCGGCGTCCCCGAGAGGCGCCGATGTGGTTCGAGGCGACGTGGGGACACCCATCGGCGCGGTCTCGAGTCGGTCGTGGCAGGTGAAGCCGAGGCGGGTCATGGCCCGGACGACTTCACCGCTGGTGAAGTCGCGGCGGTCCTGTCGGGTGATGACCTGGCCCACTTGCTCGACCGGGTAGCGGCGGCGGCCGATGGTCACGGACTCACCCGTGACGAGCTCGGGCCTGACGCCCTTCATCGAGGCCAGCACCCCGCTCTTGGTCAGCTCGAACGGATACCGGGCGATGACACAGCGCATGACGCCTCACAGAGGAGAAAGAGAACGGACTGACCGGGCGAGGTGGACGGTCCGGGGAGGACGTCCCGTAGACGGACGCGGTCCGTGTAGGTGGGGCTGTCGCGGAGAACGGCGAGCCGTGCCAGGGTGATCAGGCCGGTGCTCTGGTCGTCCCCGTCGCAGAGGACGAGGTGATCGACGCGGGCACCGGCCATGAGGGACAGAGCCACCTCGACCGTCATGTCGTCACAGACCCGAGGTCCGGACGCGTCCCTGTCGTCGACCACGGCGTTGGGGGAGGGAGCCACTACCTGGTGCTGCGTCTGAGTCGGCGTCATACGTGCCTCCTGGTGCGTGAGGGGGTGGGCTCGTGATCACAGCGGCTCTACGCAGCCGAGCCGAAGCCGGTCCGCCGCTGTGCCCCGCGGTGCGCTGCTTCGCCGACGGGCCGGCCCTGGCCGGCGTGGCCCCGGCGACCCCGGGCCTGAGATGGAGAAGACGTGCCGCGGGGACGTTTCACGTCCGGCGCGGTGATGACGACCGGGACACCGGAAGGAGCCTGGGCGCCTGTGATGCGGCTCAGCTCCGCCTCGCCCGAACGCACCTGGGCGACTCGGGGGGTGATGCCTGCCGAAGCCATCAGTCGGCTCATACCGCGCCGCTGGTCAGGGGTCACCAGGGTGACGACGCTGCCGTACTCGCCGGCGCGGGCCGTACGGCCGCCGCGGTGCAGGTAGTCCTTGTGGTCACTGGGCGGATCTACATTGACGACCAGGTCGAGGTTGTCGACGTGGATCCCGCGCGCCGCGACGTTGGTCGCCACCAGTACCGTCACATGCCCGCTCTTGAACTGGGCCAGGGTCCGCGTGCGCTGCGGCTGGGACTTGCCACCGTGCAGGGCTGCGGCGCGGACACCGTTGCTCAGCAGGTGCTTGGTCAGCCGGTCCACCGCGTGCTTGGTATCGAGGAACATGATCACTCGACCGTCTCGCGCCGCGATCTCGGTGGTCGTCCGATGCTTGTCCGCGTCGTGCACGTGGAGTACGTGGTGCTCCATCGTGGTGACCGCGCCCGCCGACGGGTCGACGGAGTGGACCACCGGGTCCGTCAGGTAGCGGCGGACCAGCAGGTCGACGTTGCGGTCCAGAGTGGCCGAGAAGAGCATCCGCTGCCCGTCGGGACGCACCTGGTCGAGCAGGGCGGTGACCTGGGGCATGAAGCCCATGTCGGCCATTTGGTCGGCCTCGTCGAGCACCGTACTGCCGACATCGTCCAGTCGGCAGTCGCCCCGGTCGATGAGGTCCTTGAGCCGCCCGGGCGTCGCGACGACCACCTCGGCCCCGGCGCGCAGCGCACCGGCCTGCCTGCCGATGGACATCCCACCGACGACGGTGGCCAGCCGCAGGCCCACGGAGCGGGCGTACGGAGTGAGCGCGTCGGCGACCTGCTGGGCGAGCTCGCGGGTGGGGACGAGGACGAGGGCGAGCGGCTGCCGTGGCTCGGCACGCCGCCCCGCTGTACGGGCCAGTACGGCGAGGCCGAAAGCGAGGGTCTTGCCCGAGCCGGTGCGGCCACGGCCGAGTACGTCACGACCGGCCAGGGAGTTCGGCAGGGTCGCCGCCTGGATCGGGAACGGCGCGGTCACGCCTTCGCGGCCGAGCGTGGCCAACAGCCGCGCAGGCATGGCGAGATCGGCGAACGACCCGACGGCGGGCAGCGCGGGCGTGATCGTCTTCGGCGGCGCGAACTCGCCCCGTACGGCCCGTCCGGCCTGTCGATTTCCGTAGCCCTTTGAACGGCGCGGACCACCGGAGCGGTGGGTGCCGGCGCCTCCTCCGAAGCGGTCATCCGTGTGAATTGTGCGGGCACGCTTCATGCGGAACCTTCCTTGACGAGGCACGTAGCAAGGAATTCCCGCAGCAGATGAGCGGCGCAGAGAATCTCGAGACGGGCCAAATGAGAAGCGGGCTGAGTCGGACCGACGGGGAATGTGTCACCGGTCGGAGATGCGGGGAGCCTTTCCGTCGCGCGCCCTGAAAAGCAGCGAGATGGGGCCCGCACCCCAGAGGTGCGGGCCCCATCTACGAAGTAAGCGTCAGCGCCGGTGTCAGGCGGGAACGATGTTCTCTGCCGTCGGGCCCTTCTGGCCCTGCGCGATGTCGAACGACACCTTCTGGCCTTCCAGCAGCTCGCGGAAGCCCTGGGTGGCGATGTTCGAGTAGTGGGCGAAGACGTCGGGGCCGCCGCCGTCCTGCTCGATGAAGCCGAAGCCCTTTTCCGCGTTGAACCACTTCACGGTGCCAGTAGCCATGTCATTTCTCCTTGGGATAGACGGTGTCAGGAATTCACTCTGTGCGAATTCCGTGTCGCCGTGATGATCACCCGTGGAAATGAATCTTCTGGCAACCACACCTGCAACTGACATCGACAGTAGCACGGTGAGACCGGCTCTGCACGGCGATAATTCTGTTCCGGTCGACGGTCGAAGAATGCTCGCCGAGCCCCGCACCTATTTTCTCATTCCACGGGAACAGATATTGGTCTCCGTGGGCGTGGCCTTTTCTGTCGTGCACTTCCGCCCGCAGCCCCGTGGCCTCTGTCGACGGGAGACGTGCCGCTGCCCCTGTCGTCAGGCGAGTGGGCATCCCCTCGCCCGACGGCGAGATCTGTACGGCCATCGGGGTACCCGAACGCCTTGGCTGACAAGGGAGTTGGGAGCATTGCACAGCGGGGAGATGCTTCGTCGTGTCTCGGATGTCGACGAGAGAGCCCCCGGGTTGAGGAGCACGGATCACAGTGAGGGCGTCTCAAGTTGCGGGATGGAGTCGAACAAGCAAGCGAGCCCGCTGGGCGGGTGGGGCGCCTGCGGGTCGATTTCGTTGCCAAGTGGTGCGCAAGTGGAGTGCGAGCCCGCAGAGGTCTGCAGAAGCAACAAGGCCCAGGTCGCTGACCTGGGCCTTCGCTATGGAGCGGGTGACGAGAATCGAACTCGCGCTCTAAGCTTGGGAATCAACGGCTCCTGCTGTGTAGGAAAGCCACCTGACCTGCGAGAACGGCGGTACGGCGACCATTCTGGTGGGCTTCTTGACGCCCTTGTTGACCAGTGTTTACCGTGCTGGAGGGCACGGTTGGGGCACGCCGCCGATGGGCGGCCCGGGAAGCGCGGCAGCGTGTGAAGATGTGGGCGCTGAGCCCGCGATCAGAAGTCGTCACGGCGCCGGGATTGCTCACGCAACCGCGGCACCCCTGTCGTCCGGAGCACGCCGGTGGCTTTCTGCGTTGGCCGGCGGGGGAGACGATGACGCGGTCTTCTTCGACAGGGTGAGTGAGCCACTCCGGCATTGGAATCGGGAGCCGCGAGCCTGCCCGCCTGGGCTCCGTCAACAATGGGCCGGCTGTCGGCTCACTCCAGGATGGCGAGGTGGTCGGCGGCGCCCTCGTGCCACTCGATCAGGAAGAGGGTCGCGTCGTCACTGGTACTCCCGCCCCGTTCCTCCTTCAGCGTGTGGGAGAGCGAGCGCACCACTGCCCGCACCCCCCTTTCTTTCTGCTCGATGCGGTTGACCCAGTGGATGAGCTGTTCCTCGCCGAACTGTTCTTGGCCGGCTTCGTGCTCCTCGATGAGGCCGTCGGTGAAGCACAGGACCCGATCGCCACGATGGAGTGTCTGCTCGCTGACCCGGGGTTCCTCACCTCCGAAGCCGACCGGCAAGGTGGTCGGGCCCTCCAGCCGCCGGAGGACCCGGCGGTTGCGGATCAGCATCGGTGGGGGGTGACCCGCGTTGACCCACTGCAGGTGACCCGTTGCGACGTTCAGGCGCATCATCTGCGCGGTCACGAAGTGTTCGGGGCCGAACTGCTCGGCGATGGCCCGATCCATGAACGCGTAGATCTCGGACAGATCGATGCGGGCACGCCTGGAGTGCCGGTAGGCGCCGATGGCGACCGTGGCCATCGTGGCGGCGTCGAGGCCGTGGCCCATGGCATCAACCACGGCCATGTGAAGGATGTCGTCGTTGAGTGCGTAGTCGAAGCTGTCCCCGGCGACGCTGTAGGCGGGCTCCAGGATCCCGGCCACTGAGACCTGCGGCACGGACATCGCCAGCGGCGGGAGCAAGGACCACTGGATTTCCGCAGCCACACTCATGGGTTCTCGGCGCCGGGCGAGGAAGAACTGGTCGGTATAGCTGTGCTTGGTGACCAGCATGTCGGCGATCAAACCGGCGAGCCTGCGCAGCAAGCGCCGGTCGTCGTCATCGACGGTATCCAGAGTGAGGGCCAGCACACCCACCTGGTCACTGCCGTCCAACAACGGTAGATACATGCGGACACCGTCGGCCTGCGGTACTTCGACAGTGGTCGCCTCCAGGAAGGCAGTGCCGGCGGGGGAATCAGCGATCGGCTCGGGCTCGCCTACGGTCAGCCGTCTGCCCGGCAGCGGCACCAGCAGCAGCTGTGCGTAGTCCTGCAGGAGGATCGAGATGTCCCGGCCACCGACCCTGGCCACCTCTTCCGCGATCAGCGGAGCGACGAGCTGAGGCGGCATCTCGTGTGCCCGGTCCAGCAGCACCCCCAGCAGCCGTTCACCGAACCCTTCCGACCGGTCCACCGTGTCCCTGCCAGGCTGCCGATCACCCTCCGCCATCGCCGTGCCCTTTCAGCTCACCGGCCTGGTTTCGCCTGCACGTCCCGAGCCGGTGGTCTCCAAAGAATGGGTCACTGGGCAGCCTCGTGCTGGGCTTCGGTGCTGCTCGGCCGCCACACCCGCCAGGACCCGCTGGTTCCCTGCCGTCCGCCGACGGTGCGCAACGGCCCCGGCATATACACACCGGGGCCGCCCTTCCGGGCCGGTTGCACGTGAGAGTGCACCGGTCCACTGACCATGTTATGCCTGTGTTGCTTATCCGGCAGAATGCTCTTTCGGGGCATTTCTGCCCTTGATCGGCAAGAGCCCGTGCCACGTCAGCCGCGCTCCTCCTCCTCGGCCTCCATAAGCCGGATTCCCTGGTGTGTCAGAGTGACCATCGCGGGTGTATTGCCGGTTGCCCAGTCGACCGCGATCAGGCCCTCGCCCACCAGATACGTGCAGGCCGCGGCCAGGTCCTCCTCGTGGATACCGAGGTCATCGCGCAGTCGGGACCCGGCGACGCCCAGTAGGCGGTTGCCTTCGGTGGCCTCGTACAGAGCCTGAAGGACCTGCGCACGGTACGTCTTGCGTTCGCGCAGTGTTGCCATCGCTGCCGCCCTCTCATGCTTGGTGTCTGCGCGCGGGAAGTGGAGCCGGGGCGGGCGCCCTGCCCGGCCGTCTGGCACGCCGCCGCGCGGGTTTGCGGCCGGTGCCTCAGACCTCGTCTGACTGCGTTCGGTCGTCGTCCGATGACTTGCTGGCCAGGAGCCAGGAGCGGGCGGGCTCGGCGGCGTGGGTGGTGTCCACGGTGAGGTGGAGACGGGTTCCGCCGTCGTGGCCTTCGGGGTAGCTGCGTTGTTCGGTGGAGGCGAAGCAGCGCCGGAGAACCTCCGCGACCTGGCGTGCCGTCTCCGGGGACGCGGCGACGATACGAACCTCGGCGTGTCCGGCCGAGGGCACGGGTTCCGCTGGTTTCATGGTGTCCTCGTTCCTCGGGTGACATGAGGTGACGTGCCGGTGGGCGCGCCGCCTTGGCGTCGCACCCACCGCCCCCGGTCGGAGAAGAGTCGGTGTCATTCGCGGTCCCCGTGGTGTCCGGCGGCCCCGTCGACCGGCCGTCGGAGCTTCCGTCTCCGGCCGCCGCGCACCGGCAGGACGTCGCTGTAGCGGAAGGCCGCGATCCTTTGGTCGTGCTGGGCGTTGAGCAGGTGGATCAGCAGAACCCACAGGGCGATCATGGCGAGGATCACCGCGGTGGTGATGACGGTCTCCACTGTCCTCACCCCTCTGGGGCGGGGGTCGGGGGTCTGATCGGGTGCCTGAGCGGCGGGGGCGCGGCCCCGCCCTCGGTGTCCCACTCCGATTCCCGGCCGCGGTCCTCCCCCGCCTCGCGGATCGCGTCCTCGTCGTCCATCAGCATGCTGGCGGTGAGGAGGCTCCCCGGGGTGGTTGCGGCGGACATCAGCCGGGCGGCGGAGGCCGCGCTGGTTTCCGGCGGGATCACCAGCAGGTCCCAGCGTCCGGCGCTGTAGGAGAGCGCAATCAGCTTGTGCGGGTCCTGCTCGTCCGTGAACCAGCCCACGTGCACCGTGTGCCCGGCGACGGGCACCTTAGGGGGGATCACCGGCCAGTGGGTCAGGTTCACCGTGACGCGGGTGATCCGGCCCCAGCACCTTTCCAGCCTGTCTGTCAGAGCGGGCAACTCGCGGAAGAGGTCGCGGGACCGGGGCCACCAAGCGCCGTCCAGAAGCCCTGGAGGCGCGCCCGCGGGCGTCAGAGCCAAGCGGGCCGGTGGCGAGGAGACGCGCTCATCCGTCATCGTTCGTTCAGTGGTCATGGTCATGGCGCGAACCCGCCTCCGGGCCCGTCTTCGACTGCCCGGTGTTGTTGCTCGCCGGGAACGGCACCGGTACGGGAGCCGGTGTGCGAAGTACTCCCGGTGTCTTCACACTACTCCGGCCCGCGACCCTCATGCCCCCGTGACCAGCGCTTTCTCAGGCGCGAGCCGTACCTGGATTCGCGGACAAGCCTGCGGGCCGGCACGCGGAGTACCGTGAAGCCCTGGAACCCTTCGCTGCGGAGACCACGGCGGTTTTGCCACGGGCTATCCAGTGAAGATGCCGATCCCCGTCGAGGGGGCTCACCATGACCGACTCCGACACCCCGCGTCCCCCCAGGCTCCTGCCGGATGGGATCCACGAGGCAGTGAAGCCCGGGACAGCGCTGCTGCGACTGGAGACGACACGGCTGCGCGAGGGAATCCTCGATGGCGCGTGGTGGCCGCGATCCCGTGACATCGCCGCTGAACTACCCAACCTGATCACCGCGTTGAGCCGGCATCTCGGCCCGATCACCCGCGTCGGACTGGACGCGAGTGCCTGGGAGGAGTTGCCGACGCGACTGATCATCGACGACCGGGTCGTCCGCCTCGACTCCTTCCCGGTCGGTGACGGCACCGTCCTCATCACCCGGGGCGACAAGGATCTCTTCTCCCTGCTGGTCGTCCCTCCGCAGGCGACGCCGGACGCGGCACGCGCCGCGATGGCCCAGGCCGTACGAGCCGACAACATCACGTCAGCCGAGCAAATCCTCATCGACACCGGCACCCATCCCGCACACCTGGGTCCCGCGGAACCAGGACAGACAGAGCAACACCGTGATTCGACCTGACGCTCCGCCCGCGGTGTCCCCCCTTCGGCCGGTAACGAGCGCTCGCACATGGCTCTCGCGCCGACGGTCGCCCGGCGCTCAGTTCTCACCCGCGGCGCTGGGCGCGGGTCCGTCCGTGCCGCGCTTGTAGATGTCGGGGACGCCGTCGGCGTCCTCGTCACGGTTCTCCGCCTCCCACAGTCTGCGGTAGATGCGGTTACGGCGTTTGACCAGCAGCGCTGCCATTCCCGCGGCGAGCAGCGAGCCGACAAGGACGGCGGCCTTGACGCGCCCGGCATCGGCTGGATTGGGGAAGGCCACCTCGCCGATCAGCAGGGCGACCGTGAAACCGATACCGGCCAGCACCGCGAGTGCGAAGACATCGGCCCAGGCCAGGTCAGGGTTGAGCCGGGCTCGGGTGAACCGGGCGGCGAGGTAGGTTCCGGCGAAGATCCCCACGGTCTTGCCGATGACCAGGCCCAGCACCACGCCGAGCGCCTCCGGGCGGGTGAGCACCTCGCCCAGCACGGGTGCCGAGATGCTCACCCCGGCGGCGAAGAGGGCGAACAGCGGCACGGCGACACCGGCGGATACCGGTCGCAGCAGGTACTCGGTGCGCTCCCCGGGCGAGGCGTCCTCCCCCGTCTCCTCGTCGCGGGCGCAGCGCAGGATCAGGCCCATTGCCACCCCGGACACGGTGGCGTGCACCCCGGCGTTGTACGTCAGCGCCCAGATGGCCACGCCCAGCGGCACGTACCACCCCCAGCCGCGCACCCGGAACCGCTGCAACACGTAGAACACCACCAGCCCGACGAAGGCTCCCCCGAGGGCGGCCGGCTTCAGACCGCTGGAGAAGAACACCGCCACGACCAGGATCGCGCCCAGGTCGTCGACGACCGCAAGGGTCAGCAGGAAGGCCCGCAGAGCGGTGGGCATGTGGGTGCTGAGCACGGCCAGCACCGCCAGCGCGAAGGCGATGTCGGTGGCCATCGGCACCGCCCAACCTCCGGCACGCCCGCCGCCGACCGTGACCGTGGCCAGGTAGATCGCCGCGGGCACCACCATGCCGCACACCGCGGCGACCACCGGCAGGACCGCCGTGGCCGGGGTGCTCAGCCCGCCGGCCACCAGTTCGCGCTTGAGCTCGATCCCGGCGACCAGGAAGAAGACGGTCAGCAGCCCGTCGGCACTCCAGTGCTCCACCGACAGGTCCAGCCCGAGCGCGGGTACGCCGAAGTGGAGATCGCGCAGTGCCTCGTAACTTCCGCTCCACGGGGTGTTCGCCCACACCAGCGCCACCGCGGCGGCGCCCAGCAGCACCAGCCCGCCGACCGTCTCCGTCCGCAGGGCTCGGGCCACCTGCACGCGCTCCGGCCAGGGCAGCAGCCCGAGGAAGACCGAACGCTCACGCGGAGCAGCACACATGAAGAGGCACCTCCGGGGCATCGCCGGGCGGGCACAGGGCCCCTTCGATGCCGACCAGACCTTTCCCACCACACCCGCACCTCTCGACGCGTTCCCCCCACGCTATCCGCCGCACCTTCCACGCCTGTGCACCCGCTGACCAAGCCGCCCGGCGCGTCAGCGTGCCGGCGACGAGCGGCAGCGGGAGGCCGAGGATGAGTGCCCCCCGGCGGGCGTGAATGGCCCGCTAAATGCCTCTCCGGGCAAGGCGCTTGCCCGATATGGAGCACGCGGAGGGCACGCCGACCCCCGAGAGGTTTAGACAACAAGCAAGGCCCAGGTCTCCGACCTGGGCCTTCGCTATGGAGCGGGTGACGAGAATCGAACTCGCGCTCTGAGCTTGGGAAGCTCATGTTCTACCATTAAACTACACCCGCGTAAGACGCTGATTCGCTCAGCGCTTCATTCGTCGCACACTGTACCTCATTCCTGACCCCGGGCGCACTTGTCTCGGGGTCTTTCTGTTGCGTGGAGGGTCGGGACGCGACTGTGGGCGGGGGGAGTTGGGGCGTACGGTGGGGTGTCTCGCGGGCGGCGGAGTGCCGCTTGGAGTGGCGGGTGGTTCATCCCCTAATGTGGCTTTTGTCGTTCACGTCTTGGGGAAGGGACTCGATGGAGCGCACCATCGTCCGTTGTGCCGAAGGGCACATGTTCAGCACCTCTTCGTTCCCGATGCGGAATCTCACGGCCACGCGGCTCGGCCCCGGGCGGCTGTTGCGCTGCCCGCGGTGCGCGCGGCTTCGGCACGCGGTGCCGGTGGTGCCGGACAAGCGGTAGCGGTACGTGAGGGGAGCACGGCGCGGGGTGGTCCGGTTGGGGCGGGCCCGCGCCGTGCGGGTTGTTTGCGTATCCTCGTCCCGTGCTTCTCTCAGACAAGGACATCCGAACCGAGATCGACGCCGGACGGGTGCGGATCGATCCTTACGACCCCGGCATGGTGCAGCCGTCCAGTATCGACGTGCGCCTGGACCGCTTTTTCCGGGTGTTCGAGAACCACCGTTATCCGCATATCGACCCCGCCGTCGAGCAGGCCGACCTGACGCGGCTGGTGGAGCCGGAGGGGGACGAGGCGTTCATCCTGCACCCCGGCGAATTCGTGCTGGCCTCGACGTACGAGGTCATTTCGCTTCCCGACGACATCGCCTCCCGGCTGGAGGGGAAGTCCTCGCTCGGGCGGCTGGGGCTGCTGACGCACTCCACGGCCGGGTTCATCGACCCCGGTTTCTCCGGGCATGTGACCCTGGAGCTCAGCAACGTCGCCACGCTGCCGATCAAGCTGTGGCCCGGCATGAAGATCGGGCAGCTGTGCATGTTCCGGCTCACCTCGCCGGCCGAGCACCCCTACGGCTCCTCGCGGTACGGCTCCCGTTACCAGGGGCAGCGCGGGCCGACGCCGTCTCGTTCCTACATGAATTTCCATCGGACCCAGGTCTGAGCCGCAAGAGCCTATAGAGAGTGTCTGAATTCCCCATGAGTACGCCCCGGGAGAACCTCACCTACGAGCGCTTCGGTCTCGCCATTCGCGAGCTGGCGCAGACGATCGCCGATGACGGCTACGAGCCCGACATCGTGCTCTCCATCGCCCGTGGCGGGGTCTTCGTCGCCGGCGGTCTCGCCTATGCGCTCGACTGCAAGAACATTCACCTGGTGAATGTCGAGTTCTACACCGGGGTCGGCACCACGCTGGAAATGCCGGTCATGCTCGCCCCCGTCCCGAACGCGATCGACTTCTCCGACAAGAAGGTCCTGATCGCCGACGACGTGGCCGACACCGGGAAGACGCTCAAGCTCGTCCACGACTTCTGCGTCGGTACGGTCGCCGAGGTCCGCAGCGCCGTCATCTACGAGAAGCCGCAGTCCCTCGTGAAGTGCGAGTACGTCTGGAAGCGCACCGACGACTGGATCAACTTCCCGTGGAGTGTCGAGCCGCCCGTCGTCCGCCGCGAGGGCCAGGTGCTCGACGCCTGACGTCGCCGGCGTTCGCCGCACCACACGGCCGGAGCACACGGTCGCACCACGCGGCCGCACCACACGGACGAGGGCCTCGGGGTTTTCCCACCCCGAGGCCCTCATGTCTCTCCGTCCTCTCGGTGCCCCGCGGCCGCGGCCGCCGGGCACCGTCCGCTACAGCATCCCCAGCTTGATCAGGCTCAGCAGCGCTATCAACTGGATCGCCGAGGCGCCCAGCGCCTTCGGCCACGGCAGATCGTGCGACTTGCTCACCATCGAGGTGAACAGGGCCCCCGCCATCAGCCAGGTCGCCCAGCCCAGCACCTGCACGAACGTGCTGTCGCCGCCCAGGAACATCGCGAACACCAGCCGCGGCGCGTCCGTGATCGACATGATCAGCATCGACAGGCCGATCGTCGGCGCCCAGGTGCCGTCGCCGCCCAGCTGGCGGGCGAGCGTGTGGGTCACGGCGCCCAGGATCAGTCCACTGATCACCACGGCGACGCCGGTGCTGAGTATCCACGGGACGCTCTGGGACATCGGCGCGTTCAGCACGTCCTCACGTGCCTTGTCGAAGCCGAAGACGGCGAGCAGTCCGTAGCTGAACGTCACGATGAGGGCGGGGACCCACATCGCGTGGTCCCGCATCTGCCAGAAGGTGTCCGCGGGGCGCAGCACGATGCCGCTCAGCAGCGCCTTCCACGGAAGGCGGGGGCCTACCGGCGGGGCGGGGGGCTGGCCCGTGCGATAGCCGTTGTCGTGGTAGTCGTCGCCCTCGCCGTACGGGTCGTAGTCCGGCGCCTCGCCCACGCTGAACTGCTGCGTGTGACCCAGGTCGCCGCCCGGAGCCCCGTACGACGGGCCGCCGCCGTAGCCGCCACCCCCGCCGTTGCCGTAGCCCGACGGGCCGCCGTTGCCGTAGCCGCCGCCCCCGTAACCCTGCTGGCCGTCGAAGTACTCCGGCTCACCCTGCTGCGAGGGCTGCTGCCACTGCTGCTGCCCGCCGTGCCGGGGCTGCTGCCCGTACGGCTGCCGCGGTGGTTGCTGCCCCGGGTACGGCCCCTGCCGGCCGTGCGGTCCCTGTTGCGCGGAGCGGGGGTCCCGCTGCGGGTCCCGTCCACGTCCGATCCTGAATCCAGCCACGAATCGAACGTACCTGGTCGGCGAGGGCGCCATGCCGACCTGTGGGAACAGGACGGGCATTGCGGCCTAGCTGTGACATCCCCTAGGGGGATTCCCCACCCCGGCAGGGGGGTTGTGCCTCGGGAGCGACGCCCCGTCGCCCCCGCCCCACCCGGCTCGCCGCCCCGGGCCGACGTACGGCTTCCGAGGTGCAGCCTTTGGAGTGTGGCGCACAGTCCGTCCGAGACTATCCCGGTCGAGGCGACGATGTTTCGTGCAAAAGGGTTAATCGTCTCGTACCTGTCGAGAAGTCAGACATGAAGCTGTCGAGATGGTCAACGGTGTTGTGGTGCGGGCCGGTTCACGGCAAGGATCGGCGCACCAGATCCATCGGCACGGCCCGGGAGGGCACTGTTCACAGGCATGGAACGGGGGACAACTGCCATGTTCGCGTCGCGGGGTGAGGGTAAGCGGGCGCTCGACCGGAACGGGGCGTGGGCGTGGGGGTGGGGGTGGGGTGCGGGGTAGTCCGATGCCCGATCGCATGCCGGATCGCATGCCGGATCGTATGCCCGATCGCATGCCCGATCGCCTGCCTGGCCGTCTGCCTGATCGCGTGTCCGGCGCCACGCCTGGCGGCGTGTCCGACCGCGAGCCCGATGGCATGCCCGGTGGCGTGCCTGGTGGCAGGTCCGGCCCCATGACCGGCCCGGCGTCCGGCCCCATGTCTGGCCCCGCGCCCGAGCCCGCGTCCGGTTCCGCGCCCGAGCCCGCCGCCGGCCGCCCGTCCGAGCCAGCAGCTACCAGCTGCCCGCCTGAGCCCGCAGCCGCCGGCCGTCGGTCCGAGCCCGCCGCTGGCCGTCGGAGCGAGGCGGCCGCCCCGTCCCCACCCGCACCCCCACCCCCGTCCCCGCGCCGCGTGCGCCGTGGCGACTCCGCCTCGTGGCGGACGGGTGACCCCCGACTGGCGCGGACCGCTCGCCCCGCTTCCGCTCAGGGTGCTAGAAATGACGATATGGCCGGACTCTTCGGCCGATCTGGGGTGCCCTCCGTCCGGTCGCTGGCCGGCTGGCGGCGTCCACGCAGTCGGCGCCTGCGCTCGCTCACAGGTATGCGCACGGTCGCCGGCCAGGTGTTCGTGCTCCAGGTCGCGGTGGTGCTGCTGATCGTCGTCGCGGCGTCGACGGCGCTGCTGCTCCAGGCGCGGCACGACAGCACGCGCGAGGCCCGCAACCGCTCCATCGCCGTCGCCGAGTCCTTCGCCAACTCCCCCGGCATGGTCGCCGCGCTGCGCTCGCCCGATCCCAGCGCGGTCCTCCAGCCCCGCGCCGAGCAGGTCCAGAAGGAGTCCGGGGTCGACTTCGTCGTGGTCATGTCGACCGAGGGGATCCGCTACACCCACCCCAACCCGGATCTCATCGGCAAGCGCTTCATCGGCCACATCGGGCCGGCGCTGCGCGGCAAGACGGTCGTCGAGACCTTCACCGGCACCCTGGGGCCGTCCGTACGGGCCGTGGTGCCGGTCGTGGACGCCCGGGGCGAGGTCGTCGGACTCGTGGCGGCCGGGATCACCATCGACAAGGTCAGCGGGGCCGTGGAGCGGCAGCTGCCGCTGCTGGTCGCGGCGGCGGTCGCCGCGCTGCTGTTGGCCACCGCCGGCGCGGCGCTGGTCAGTGGACGGCTGCGGCGGCAGACGCATGGGCTGGGGCCGGCCGAGATGACCCGGATGTACGAGCACCACGACGCGGTGTTGCACGCCGTGCGCGAGGGGGTGCTGATCGTCGGCGGGGACGGGCGGCTGCTGCTGGCCAACGACGAGGCGCGACGGCTGCTGGAGCTGCCGCCGAACGCCGAGGGGCGGCCCGTGGACGAGCTGGGCCTGGAGCCCCGCGCCGCCGCGCTGCTGATGTCGGGGCGCGCCGCCACCGACGAGATGCACCCGGCGGGGGAGCGGCTGCTGTCGCTCAGCAACCGGCCGACCGACCGCAACGGCGGCCCGCCCGGCAGCGTCGCCACGCTCCGCGACACCACCGAGCTGCACGCGCTCGCCGGCAAGGTCGACGCCGCCCGCAAGCGGCTGACGCTGCTGTACGAGGCGAGCGTGCGGATCGGCACCACCCTGGACGTGGTCCGTACGGCCGAGGAGCTCACCGAGTACGTGGTGCCGCGCTTCGCCGACTACGCCTCCGTCGACCTGCTGGACGCCGCCGTCACCGGCGAGGAGCCCGGCCAGCGGACGATGGACCTGCGGCGGCTGGCGGTCAGCGGCATCCGCGACGACGCGCCGCTCTTCCCGCTGGGCGCGCTGATCACCTTCTCCACCAGCTCCCCGCAGGGCTGGGGCTTCTATACGGCCGAGGCGGCCGTCGTGCCCGACCTGCGGAACTTCACCGCCTGGCAGACGCAGGACCCCGACCGGGCCCACGACATCGTGGCCTTCGGCATCCACACCATGGTCACCGTGCCGCTGCGCGCCCGTGGGGTGATCCTCGGCATGGCCACGTTCTGGCGTTCGGAGAAGCCGGAGCCCTTCGAGGCGGAGGACCTGTCGATCGCCGAGGAGCTGGTCGCGCGGGCGGCGGTCAGCATCGACAACGCCCGTCGCTACACCCGCGAGCACACCATGGCGGTCACGCTCCAGCGCAGCCTGCTGCCCCGGGTGCTGCCCGAGCAGAGCGCGCTCGACGTCGCCTACCGCTATCTGCCCGCGCAGTCGGGGGTGGGCGGCGACTGGTTCGACGTCATCCCGCTGCCCGGCGCCCGGGTGGCGCTGATCGTCGGCGACGTCGTCGGCCACGGGCTGCACGCCGCCGCCACCATGGGCCGGCTGCGGACCGCCGTGCACAACTTCTCCACCCTCGACCTCGCCCCCGACGAGCTGCTGGCCCACCTCGACGAGCTGATCGCGGCCATCGACCGCGAGGAGGAGGTGGTGGCCGGCGGCCACAAGGCGATCACCGGTGCCACCTGCCTGTACGCGGTCTACGACCCGGTCTCGCAGCGCTGCGCCATGGCCCGGGCCGGCCATCCGCCGCCCGCCCTGGTGCACCCCGACGGCACGGTCGAGTTCGTCGACCTGCCCGTGGCCCCGCCGCTGGGCCTCGGCGGGCTGCCGTTCGAGACGGCGGAGTTCACCGTGCCGGAGGGCAGCAGCATCGTGCTCTACACCGACGGCCTGGTGGAGAAGCGCGACCGGGACATCGACGAGGGCCTGGACCTGCTGCGGGACGCCCTACGGCGGGCGAACCGAGCCGGCCGGACGCCGGAGGAGACCTGCCAGACCGTCCTGGACGAGCTGCTGCCCGGCCGGCCCAGCGACGACGTCGCGCTGATCGTCGCCCGTACCCGGGTGCTGGACCGCTCGCGGATCGCCGACTGGGAGGTGCCCACCGAGCCGTCCGCGGTGGCCGGGATGCGGGCCGCGGTCACCGAGAGGCTCACCGACTGGGGGCTGGACGAGGTCGCCTTCACCACCGAGCTGATCCTCAGCGAGCTGATCACCAACGCCATCCGGCACGCCTCCGGTCCGATCCGGGTGCGACTCCTCCACGACCGCGCCCTGATCTGCGAGGTCTCGGACGGCAGCAGCACCTCCCCGCATCTGCGCTACGCCACCAGCACCGACGAGGGGGGCCGTGGTCTCTTCCTCGTCTCCCAGTTCGCCGAGCGCTGGGGCACCCGCTACACGGCCGAGGGCAAGGTCATCTGGGCCGAGCAGCTGCTGCCGGGCGGCTAGGCGCCACGCCGGGTGCCCATCGGGTGCCGTCGGGTGCCCGCCGGAGGGCGACGGGCGGGGACGGCGGGGCGGAGACGACAGGGGGCGGGTCGGGGATCACTCCCCGACCCGCCCCCTCCGAACGTGGTGCGGACGACTCCGGGCCGCTACTTCACCGGCTCGGGCTCCGGCGCGTCCGCCGGCTCACCGTCGCCCTCGCCCTCCGGCGCCGCCGGCGTCTTGACGGAGTCCAGCAGCAGCTGGGCCACGTCGACGACCTGGAGCGACTCCTTGGCCTGGCCGCCCGTGGCGGAGCCGCTATCGGCTGCAGCCTTCTTGCCGTTGACCGAGTCGGTGAGCATGACCAGGCAGAACGGGCATGCGGTGGAGATGATGTCAGGGTTCAGCGAGAGCGCTTCATCAACCCGCTCGTTATTGATGCGCTTGCCGATGCGCTCTTCCATCCACATGCGCGCGCCGCCGGCGCCACAGCAGAAGCCGCGCTCCTTGTGGCGGTGCATCTCCTCGTTGCGCAGGCCCGGCACCTTGGCGATGATCTCGCGCGGCGGGGTGTAGACCTTGTTGTGGCGGCCCAGGTAGCAGGGGTCGTGGTAGGTGATCAGGCCCTCGACCGGGGTCACCGGGATCAGCTTGCCCTCGTCGATGAGGTGCTGGAGCAGCTGGGTGTGGTGGATGACCTCGTAGTGGCCGCCCAGCTGCGGGTACTCGTTGGCGATGGTGTTGAAGCAGTGCGGGCAGGTGGCGACGATCTTCTTCTTCGCCTTCTCGACGACGACGCCCTCCTCGGCATCCTCGCCGAACGCCATGTTCAGCATCTCGACGTTCTGCTGACCGAGCTGCTGGAAGAGGAACTCGTTGCCCAGGCGGCGGGCCGAGTCGCCGGTGCACGCCTCGTCGCCGCCCATGATCGCGAACTTCACGCCGGCGATGTGCAGCAGCTCCGCGAACGCCTTGGTGGTCTTCTTGGCGCGGTCCTCCAGGGCGCCGGCGCAGCCGACCCAGTAGAGGTAGTCGACCTCGGTGAGGTCCTCGATGTCCTTGCCGACCACCGGGACCTCGAAGTCGACCTCCTTGGTCCACTGGAGGCGCTGCTTCTTGGCCAGGCCCCAGGGGTTGCCCTTCTTCTCCAGGTTCTTGAGCATCGTCCCGGCCTCGCTCGGGAAGGAGCTCTCGATCATCACCTGGTAGCGGCGCATGTCGACGATGTGGTCGACGTGCTCGATGTCGACCGGGCACTGCTCGACGCAGGCGCCGCAGGTGGTGCAGGACCACAGCACGTCCGGGTCGATGACGCCGTTCTCTTCGAGGGTGCCGATCAGCGGGCGCTCGGCCTCGGCGAGGGCGGCCGCGGGGACGTCCTTCAGCTGCTCCTCGGTGGCCTTCTCCTCGCCCTCCATGGTCTTGCCGCCGCCGGCCAGCAGGTACGGGGCCTTGGCGTGCGCGTGGTCGCGCAGCGACATGATCAGCAGCTTCGGGGAGAGCGGCTTGCCGGTGTTCCAGGCCGGGCACTGCGACTGGCAGCGCCCGCACTCGGTGCAGGTGGAGAAGTCGAGGATGCCCTTCCAGGAGAACTGCTCGACCTGGGAGACGCCGAAGACGTCGTCCTCGCCCGGGTCCTCGAAGTCGATCGGTTTGCCGCCGGAGGTCATCGGCTGCAGGGCGCCCAGGGCCACGTCGCCGGAGGACTCGCGCTTGAACCAGATGTTGGGGAAGGCCAGGAAGCGGTGCCAGGCCACGCCCATGTCGGTCTTGAGGGAGACCGTGATCATCCAGATGAAGGAGGTCGCGATCTTCAGGCCGGCGAAGAAGTAGGTGAGGTTCTGGAGCGTGGAGACGTCCATGCCCTCCAGCCACGACACCACCGGGTACGAGATGAAGAACGACGCCTCGTAGCTGTCCACGTGGTGCTGGGCGCCCTCGAGGGCGTGCAGCATGAAGATGCAGACGCCGACGATGAGGATGACGGCCTCGACGAAGTACGCCTGGCCGAAGTTGGAGCCGGCGAAGCGGGACTTGCGGCCGGGCTTGTTCGGCTTGCTCAGCTGGCGGATGACGATCAGGACGAGGATGCCGAGCGCCGTCATCGTGCCGAGGAACTCGACGAAGACGTTGTACGGGGTCCAGTCGCCGATGATCGGCAGCAGCCAGTCCGCCTGGAACAGCTGTCCGAAGGCGTTGACGATCGTCAGCAGCAGCGAGAAGAAGCCCACCGCCACGAACCAGTGCGCGACGCCGACGACGCCCCAGCGGTTCATCCGGGTGTGACCGAGGAACTCCTTGGCCACGGTGATGGTGCGCTGCGTGGGGTCGTCGGTGCGGGTGCCGGCGGGCACGGGCTGACCGAGCCGTACGAAGCGGTAGATCTGCAGGATGGCACGGCCGAACAGCGCGACGCCGACCGCGATTAGGACCAGCGACACGATGATCGCGGCGAGTTGCATGGGCGGGCTCCTCGAACCTGCGAGAGCGGTGGGTTACGTCAGCGACCTCGGTGAGCCCGGCGGGCTCGGCGAGCTGACGATCAGGGATTACTAAGCAGTAACTTATCCGGTCTCTGCCGAGATTACCGATGATTCGCGGCCCCTTGCAGTCGACCGGCCGGTGATCTGTGTCGCTCAGGGTCCCCTCTCCTCGCGGGTGTGTCGTCGCCCCCTCGCGCCACTCGACGTCCCCGGCCGTCACTGCTGGTAAGGCCGATATGAAAGTTGAGTCGAGCCGACTCAGGTCTGTTGACACCGAAAAGTGGATCATGCACTCTTGAGTCTGTTGCACTCAATGATGTAGCTGGAGGACTCCGAAATGGCACGTGCGGTCGGCATCGACCTGGGTACGACGAACTCCGTCGTCAGTGTTCTCGAAGGCGGTGAGCCCACCGTCATCACCAACGCCGAGGGCGCCAGGACCACGCCGTCCGTTGTGGCCTTCGCGAAGAACGGCGAGGTGCTGGTCGGCGAGGTCGCCAAGCGCCAGGCCGTGACCAACGTGGACCGGACCATCCGCTCGGTCAAGCGCCACATGGGCACCGACTGGAAGATCAACCTCGACGGCAAGGACTTCAACCCGCAGCAGATCAGCGCCTTCATCCTGCAGAAGCTGAAGCGGGACGCCGAGGCCTACCTGGGCGAGAAGGTCACCGACGCGGTCATCACCGTCCCGGCCTACTTCAACGACTCCGAGCGTCAGGCCACCAAGGAGGCCGGTGAGATCGCGGGCCTCAACGTCCTGCGCATCGTCAACGAGCCCACCGCGGCCGCGCTCGCCTACGGCCTCGACAAGGACGAGCAGATCATCCTGGTCTTCGACCTCGGTGGCGGCACCTTCGACGTCTCGCTGCTGGAGATCGGCGACGGCGTCGTCGAGGTGAAGGCCACCAACGGCGACAACCACCTCGGTGGCGACGACTGGGACCAGCGCGTCGTCGACTACCTCGTGAAGCAGTTCCACAACGGCCACGGCGTGGACCTCTCCAAGGACAAGATGGCCCTCCAGCGCCTCCGTGAGGCCGCGGAGAAGGCGAAGATCGAGCTGTCCTCGTCCACCGAGACCACGATCAACCTGCCGTACATCACCGCGTCCGCCGAGGGCCCGCTGCACCTGGACGAGAAGCTCACCCGGGCGCAGTTCCAGCAGCTGACCGCGGACCTCCTGGAGCGCTGCAAGACGCCGTTCCACAACGTCATCAAGGACGCCGGCATCTCGCTCAGCGAGATCGACCACGTCGTCCTGGTCGGCGGCTCCACCCGCATGCCGGCCGTCGCCGAGCTCGTCAAGGAGCTGACCGGCGGCAAGGAGGCCAACAAGGGCGTGAACCCGGACGAGGTCGTCGCCATCGGCGCCTCGCTCCAGGCCGGTGTCCTCAAGGGTGAGGTCAAGGACGTCCTGCTCCTCGACGTGACCCCGCTGTCCCTCGGCATCGAGACCAAGGGCGGCATCATGACCAAGCTGATCGAGCGCAACACCACGATCCCGACCAAGCGCTCCGAGATCTTCACCACGGCCGAGGACAACCAGCCGTCCGTGCAGATCCAGGTCTACCAGGGCGAGCGCGAGATCGCGGCGTACAACAAGAAGCTCGGCATGTTCGAGCTGACCGGCCTGCCGCCGGCCCCCCGTGGCGTCCCGCAGATCGAGGTCTCCTTCGACATCGACGCCAACGGCATCATGCACGTGACCGCCAAGGACCTGGGCACGGGCAAGGAGCAGAAGATGACCGTCACCGGCGGCTCCTCGCTGCCGAAGGACGAGGTCGACCGGATGCGTCAGGAGGCCGAGCAGTACGCGGAGGAGGACCACCGCCGCCGCGAGGCCGCCGAGACCCGCAACCAGGGCGAGCAGCTCGTCTACCAGACGGAGAAGTTCCTCAAGGACAACGAGGACAAGGTCCCGGGTGACGTGAAGTCCGAGGTCGAGGCCGCCCTCTCCGAGCTCAAGGAGAAGCTGAAGGGCGAGGACACCGCGGAGATCCGCACCGCCACCGAGAAGGTCGCGGCCGTCTCCCAGAAGCTCGGCCAGGCGATGTACGCCGACGCCCAGGCCGCCGGTGCCGCCGGTGCCGCCGGTCCGGACGGTGCCGCGCCCAAGGCCGACGACGACGTCGTCGACGCCGAGATCGTGGACGAGGCCGACAAGGGCCGGGGCGGTGCGGCGTGACGGAGGAGACCCCGGGCTTCGAGGAGCAGCCCGACGTCCCCTCCGAGTCCGCGAAGACCCCTGACGACGCGGCGCAGGGCGCCGGGTCCGCCGACAAGGCGGGCCCGGCCGCGGCCCCGACCGGGGACGAACTGGTAGAGGTCGGTCTGAAGGCGCAGCTGGACCAGGTCCAGACGGCGCTGAACGAGCGCACCACGGACCTGCAGCGACTCCAGGCGGAGTACCAGAACTACCGCCGCCGGGTCGAGCGGGACCGCGCCACGGTCAAGGAGATCGCGGTCGCGAACCTGCTCTCCGAGCTGCTGCCGGTGCTCGACGACATCGGCCGCGCCCGGGACCACGGCGAGCTGGTCGGCGGCTTCAAGTCCGTCGCCGAGTCGCTGGAGACCGTGGCCGCCAAGATGGGGTTGCAGCAGTTCGGCAAGGAGGGCGAGCCCTTCGACCCGCTGGTGCACGAGGCGCTGATGCACAGCTACGCGCCGGACGTCACCGAGACGACGTGCGTGCAGATCCTCCAGCCGGGGTACCGGATCGGCGAGCGTACGATCCGCCCGGCGCGGGTCGCGGTCGCCGAGCCGCAGCCGGGTGCTCAGCCCAAGGGCGAGGACGCGGCGGCCGACGAGGAGAACGGTGGCCCGGACGAGGGCTGACGTCATAGCGGTTTCAACCGACACTGACGTCATGACGATCGCAGGAGAGGAGGGACGTCGAGGATGAGTCTGAGCAGGGATGTGCTGGAGAAGGATCTCTACAAGGTCCTCGGCGTCCCCAAGGACGCCACCGAGGCGGAGATCAAGAAGGCGTACCGGAAGCTCGCCCGCGAGTTCCACCCGGACGCCAACAAGGGCGACGCCAAGGCCGAGGAGCGCTTCAAGGAGATCTCCGAGGCCAACGACGTGCTCGGCGACGCCAAGCGGCGCAAGGAGTACGACGAGGCCCGCGCACTGTTCGGGAACGGCGGATTCCGCGCCGGACCGGGCGCCGGCGGGCCCGGTGGCTTCAACTTCGATCTGAGTGATCTCTTCGGCGGCTCCCCGTCGGGCGGCGGGGGCGCGGGCGGCGGTTTCGGCGGCGGGCTGGGCGATGTGTTCGGCGGCCTGTTCAACCGGGGCGCCACCCGTACCCAGCCGCGCCGCGGCCAGGACATCGAGTCCGAGGTGACGCTGAGCTTCACCGAGGCCGTCGAGGGGGCCACGGTCCCGCTGCGGATGTCCAGCCAGGCGCCGTGCAAGGGCTGCTCCGGCACCGGCGACAAGAACGGCACCCCGCGGGTCTGCCCGACCTGCGTCGGCACCGGCCAGGTCTCCCGCGGCAGCGGCGGCGGCTTCTCGCTCACCGACCCGTGCGCGGACTGCCGGGGCCGGGGCCTGATCGCCGAGAACCCCTGTGACGTGTGCAAGGGCAGCGGGCGCGCCCGCTCCTCGCGCACCATGCAGGTCCGGATCCCGGCCGGGGTCACCGACGGGCAGCGCATCCGGCTGCGCGGCAAGGGCGCCCCCGGCGAGACCGGCGGCCCCGCCGGCGACCTCTATGTGGTCGTCCATGTCGACGCCCACCCGGTCTTCGGCCGCAAGGACGACAACCTCACCGTCACCGTCCCGGTCAGCTACCCGGAGGCGGCGCTCGGCGGTGAGATCAAGGTGCCCACCCTCGGCGGGCCCCCGGTCACCCTGAAGCTGCCGGCCGGCACCCCCAACGGCCGGACCATGCGCGCCCGCGGCAAGGGCGCCGTGCGCAAGGACGGCACCCGCGGCGATCTGCTGGTCACCGTGGAGGTGTCGGTGCCCAAGGATCTTGACGAGAAGGCGCGTGAGGCGCTGGAGTCGTACCGCGAGGCGACCGCGGACCAGGACCCGCGGGCGGAGCTGTTCCAGGCGGCGAAGGGAGCATGACCCCATGGACCCGATGGACCCGGCAGGCAGGGACGCACGACGGCGCAATCCGTACGAGCTGACCGACGAATCACCGGTGTACGTCATCTCGGTGGCGGCCCAGCTCTCCGGTCTGCACCCGCAGACCCTGCGCCAGTACGACCGGCTCGGCCTGGTCTCCCCCGACCGCACCGCCGGCCGTGGGCGCCGCTACTCGGCCCGTGACATCCAACTGCTCCGCCAGGTACAGGCGCTCTCCCAGGACGAGGGCATCAACCTCGCCGGCATCAAGCGGATCATCGAGCTGGAGAACCAGGTCAGCGCGCTCCAGGCGCGGGTGGCCGAGCTCCAGCAGGCGGTCGAGGGCGCGGCCGTCGCCATGCGGCAGCGTGAGGCCCAGGTCCACGCGTCCTACCGGCGCGACCTGGTGCCGTACCACGAGGTGCAGCAGACGAGCGCGCTGGTGGTCTGGCGGCCCAAGCCGAACCGCAAGCGGCCCGAGTAGCCCTCCCGCATCGGGGTCGGCGCTCGGGCCCCGGCCCGGGGCCCGAGCCCCGTGTGTCCTAGGGCTCGCCCGTCACCGCCTCCACCAAGGTGCCGCGGCCGTCGGCGATCCGATAGCTGCGGAACAGCTCCGGCCCGCCCGTCACCTGGACGAACAGCGTGTCCCGGTGGACCCGCAGGGCCCGGGCGCCGGCGTCCAGCGGCGGGGTCAGCGGGAGTCCGGCACAGGGCCGTCCGGCCCTGTCGAGGCGTCGCAGCTCAGCCCGCTCTCCGGGCTCCAGCAGGAACAGCGTCCCGTCGTCGCCGACGTCCCACCCGCCGCGCCGGTGCAGCTCCAGCGAGCGCGGGTTGACGGCGGTCGGCCGCCGCCACAGCTCGCCCCACCCGTCGTCCCGCCGCCCCAGGCGCCGGACGTGGTTGCCGCCCGCGACGTCGAGGACCAGCACGGTGAAGACCGGCGCTCCGCCCGCGTCCTCGTGCACCCGCAGGTCGATGGCGACCCCGCTGTCGGCGGGCGGGGTCACACTGCGCTCGACCACCCCGCCGGGCGAGACCACGTCGATGATCCCGGAGTGCCGTAGCAGGTAGAAGCGGCTCGCCCCCGCCTCCACACACCGGGCGTCGAACCCGTCGCACCGGGCCACCACCCCCGTCGCGTTCGCGGTCACATGGCAGCCGCTCGTGGAGACGAGATAGACATGACCGTCCTTGCCGACGCTCATCTGTGCCGCGTCGGGGTGGAAGTGTCGACGGTTTTCGATCACGTTCGCCATGGGCCGAGCGTAGGAAGATCGGGCAAACGACCATATCCCCAATGTTCGGGGGCGGCTGTCGGGTTTATCAGCCGCCGAGTACGGCGATGAGCTCGTCCCGCCCGCTCGTGCGGGTCTTCCGGAATATGGATTTCAGATGGTCGTTAACCGTATAAGGAGAAAGCCCGAGCCGATGTGCGATTTGCTTGGGCGCTCGGCCGGTGCGGAGTAGGGCGACGACATCGCGCTCCCGGGGCGTCAGTCCGTACCACGCCGCGAAGATGGGCAACAATACGTCGCCGCTCGCCGCCTGGACGACGACCGCCACCTCGCCCGCCCCGGAAAGCGGCTGGCCCTGGAGGGCGACCCAGCGGCCCGCGAGCGCGGCCGGCACGCAGATCATCGGCTGCGGCCCGGGGGCCTCCGGCTCCGCCGCCGACACCTCGCTCGCCAGCATCGCCGCGGCCCACTCCGGGGACGACAGCCACTCCGAGGGCAACTCCCGTAGCCACGCCCGCGCCTCGGCGGTCACCGCCCGGACGGTGTGGTCCCCGCCGATCAGGATCACCCCGGGCGGCGGCGGGGGCCCGGCCGGGAGCCAGGGACCCGCCCGGACGTAGCCGCGCAGCGCGGCGGTCAGGGTGGGGGCCAGCTGCCGTAGCCGGTCCGCCTCCTCCGGCTGGAAGACCGGGCAGCCCTCCTCCCGGAACAGACACAGCGTCCCCCACACCCCGTGCGCGTCCCGCAGCGCCAACCGCAGTTCGCACCCCATCCCGTGCTCCTTGAGGATCTCCCGCGCCCGTAGCCCGCCGTCGGCGCCGTCCCCGCCCGCGTCCGCCCGCAGCATCGCCACCGGCACCGGTCGGCGGGCGAGCTCGGTGGGACGGAACGGATCGTCGCCCAGGTAGCAGTTGAGCATTTCCGCACGGGCGAATTCCCGTTCGTATCGGTGCCAGAAACCGAACGACACCGTGCCGGTGACCGGATTCATTCCGATCAGGTGCAGCGCGTCATGCGGAACCCGAGGGGCGATCTCGCGGGAAAACCATGCGCCCATGTCGTCCGGGCTCGGGTCGTGAACCACACGATGATTCTAGAGATCGTGCGACCGCGGAGCGTGCGGGTTCCCTCCGAAGTCACACCGTTCGGACCTCCGGACCCGGTATCCGAATCGCCTTCCAGCGCAAAGGTGTTCCCTTTCGGGTGGCAAAGGCGGGTCGCGGTCAGCCGAGTTCGCGGACCGCGCGGTCGAACGCCTCGGGGAACGGCGCCCACATGCCCGGGAACGGCGGGATGCCCGGCCCGTCGAAGGTGCGGCCGTCCCGGGTCAGGTACTCCTCGTTCGGCAGGCCGAGGGACCAGCCGTTGGGGAGCGTGCGGACGAGCACGTCGGAGAAGACGCCCTGCGTCGGCTCGCCGACGCGGATCGTCCGCCCGGGCCGGTTCATCAGGGCCTGGGTGAGGGTCTCGCCCGCGCTGAAGGTGGAGCCGCCGGTGAGGACCGCGACCGGACCGGTGTAGGACGCGGCGCCGGGCGCCGGTCGCACGGTCACCCGCTGCGGGCGGGTGTGCCGGGTGGGGTCGTCCGGGTGGTTCCGGGCCCGCTTGGCGTAGGCGAAGTGCGGCCGGTCGGTGAGGCGTTCGGCGATGCCCAGGGCGAGGGCGTCGGAGCCACCGCCGTTGATGCGGAGATCGAGGACCAGGCCGCGCAGCCGGGCGGTGCTCTCGGGGGTGAAGACCGCGTCGAGAGCCTTGTCGAGTTCGGCCCGGTTCGCGGCGTAGCCGTCGTCGCCGCCCTCGCCGGTGTAACCGCCGAAGCCGGAGACGCGGAGATACCCCTTCCCGCCGGGCAGGTCCGCGTAGGTGATCCGGCCGGCGGCGAACTCCCGTACGGGCGCCCCCCTCAGCTCGTGTCGCAGGGTGTGGGCCTTGGCCTCGGCGTCCACCTCCTCGCTGATGGGGTCGGTACCGGGTCGGAGCTGGGAGAACCGGCGGCGACTCACGGGGTCGGCCAGGGAGACGTGCGCGTCGTACAGCGGCCGCAGCATGTCGCTGAAGATCGCGAAGAGTTCGGGCCCGGTGGTGTCGGGGCGCACCCGGGGGCGGTAGCGGTCCCGCACGGCGTGCCAGTCGACGCCCTTGGCGGCGAAGAACGGGTAGTTCTCCTCGAAGGTCTGCCAGAAGGCGTCGAAGGTGGCCGGCGGATCCTTGGGCGCGGTGTTCGTCGCGCAGCGGGCGGGCAGCTTCGCCAGACGCCGCAGGCCCCGGTCGCCGACGGAGCCGTCCCAGTGCAGCCGTGCCCGGTCCGGCCCGGCTACGAGCCGCAGCCGGGCGACGTCCCCGCCCTTCGTGGCGTACCGCACCTCGCCGCCGGGACCGCCGCCCGCGCGGCGGGCGGTGAGGCCCTTGACGCAGCTGACGGCGGTGGTCTGGTACTCCTGCAGCCGGCCGCCCTCGACGGAGATCACCGTCCCGTAGCCGTCCATGCGCCAGGTGCCGTCCAGCGCGTGGTTCGCCGCCTGCGCGGGACTGCCCGGGAGGACGGGCAGGGCCAGCACCCCTGCCGACAACGTGGCCGCCAGGGCTCTGGCGGTGGTGGACCTGAGTCGCATCATGGTGCCTTCTGACGAGTCGCCGATAGCAGGCCTCCATCGTCGTGGGCACAGGCCGAGCCGGAACATGCCGCTAACAGGTGAGTTGAGGGTGGGGACAACCCCCGTACGGTCTCTCGCCCGCCTGGCGTGGTGCGTCGCTTGTGCCACATGCCCTCACGGAGGAGATCACCGGCCCGCCGCGCGGGTGACCGCCGCGCGTACCCCGTATCCGGCCGCCCCGGCCGCGAGTACCGCGGCGCCGGTCAGGACCGAGGCGGCGGGCAGGGCGAAGGCGAGGGCGAGGCAGCCGGCCAGGCCGAGGATCGGGATGGGCCGGGCGGGGCGGCCCTCGTCGCGGGTCAGGGTCCAGGCGGCGGCGTTGGCGATCGCGTAGTAGGCCAGTACGCCGAAGGAGGAGAAGCCGATCGCGCCGCGCAGGTCCACGGTGGCGGCGAGGACGGCGACGGCGGCGCCGACGGCGAGTTCGGCGCGGTGCGGAACGCGGAACCGGGGGTGGACCGCGGCGAGCGCGTGGGGCAGATGGCGGTCGCGGGCCATGGCGAGCGTGGTGCGCGAGACGCCCAGGATGAGGGCGAGCAGCGAGCCGAGGGCCGCGACGGCGGCGCCCACGCGGACGACGGGGACCAGACCGGGCGCGCCGGCGGCGCGGACCGCGTCGGCCAACGGGGCGGTGGCGTGGGCGAGTCGGTCGGGGCCGAGGACGGCGAGCACGGCGACGGCGACGGCCGCGTAGCAGACCAGGGTGATGGCGAGGGCGAGGGGGATCGCGCGGGGGATGGTGCGGGCGGGGTCGCGCACCTCCTCGCCGAGCGTGGCGATGCGCGCGTATCCGGCGAAGGCGAAGAACAGCAGTCCGGCGGCCTGGAGCACCCCGCCGGGGGTGGCGTCCGTGCCGATGTCCAGCCGGGCGGCGTCCGCGGCACCGGAGGTCAGACAGGAGACCACCACCGCCGCGAGCACGGCCAGCACCAGGGCGACGATCACCCGGGTGAGCCAGGCGGACTTCTGAACTCCGGTGTAGTTCACGGCCGTCAGCGCCACCACCGCCGCGACCGCCACGGCGTGCGCGTGGTCGGGCCAGACGTAGGAGCCGACGGTGAGCGCCATCGCCGCGCAGGAGGCGGTCTTGCCGACCACGAACGCCCAGCCGGCCAAGTAGCCCCAGAAGTCGCCGAGTCGCTCGCGGCCGTAGACATAGGTGCCGCCGGAGCGCGGGTACCGCGCGGCCAGCCGCGCGGAGGACGTCGCGTTGCAGTAGGCCACCACGGCCGCCACGGCGAGGCCCGGCAGCAGACCCGAACCGGCCGCGCCGGCGGCCGGGGCCAGGGCGACGAAGACGCCTGCGCCGATCATCGACCCCAGCCCGATCACCACGGCGTCGAAGAGGCCCAGCCGCCGCTTCAGACCGCGCGGCTCGGCGGCCGCCTCCGATGCCCTCATACGTCACTCCTCGGCCGTGGACTCCTGGGCGGAATGTAGCGCGGCGGCCGCCGCGCGGTGCCGGCGCCGGTACGACGACGCGGGGCACGGGCGCGGAGACGGGGCGGGGTGGGGCGCCGGAATGTGGCGCGGGGTGCCCCGGGCGCACCATGGAGATGAGGCACGGGAGGAGACAACCATGATCGAGGTCAAGACGATCGAGAAGCCGGACGAGCGGCGCGATTTCCCCCAGGGTCACCTCGAAGCCCTGCACCTGAGCGGGTTGGACTTCGCCGTGGGCACCTTCGAGCCCGGCTGGCGCTGGTCCGAGTCGGTGGCGCCGATCGCGGGCACGGACAGCTGCGAGGTGCACCACAACTGCTTCGTGGTCCAGGGCCGCATGCGCCTCCGGATGAACGACGGCGCGGAGGCCGAGGTGGGGCCGGGCGACGTGTTCGTGCTCCCGTCGGGGCACGACGCCTGGGTGGTGGGGGACGAGCCGGTGGTCCTGTACGACTTCGCCGGCGCCATGGCCAGGGAGTACGCGAAGAGCGACTGACCGCTGGAGGTCGGGTCATGAAGTTCGTGCAGGTCATCGAGTACGAGACCACACAGGAAGAGGAGATGTCGCGGCTGTTCGACGAGTGGATGATGGCCACCGAGGGCCGGCGCACGGTGACCCGGGAGTTCCACACCCGGGACCGCGAGCGACCGACCCACTACGTGGACATCGTCGAGTTCCCCTCGTACGAGCAGGCGATGAAGAACAACGAGCTGCCGGAGACGCAGAAGATCGCGGAGGAGTTCCGCAGACTGTGCGAGAGCGAGCCGCGCTTCATGAACCTCGAGGTCATCGACGAGGAGCCGTGACCCGGCCCAGGGCACGGGTGAGGGTGATCTCGATCAGGACCCGGTCCGGGTTCGGGGCGGGAGTGCGCTCGTACCGCTCCGCGTAGCGACGCACGGCGTCGGCGATCAGCTCGGGCTCGGTGCGCACGACGGCGAGCCCCTCCAGGGTGGCCCAGCGGACGTCGGCCCACTGGCAGACGGCGACCGGGGCCGGCTCCGGGCTCGTGGCGAGGATGTTCGCCACCTTCCGGCTGTCCTTGCGGGTGATCACGCGCGCCAGCCCGGCCTCCGGGTCGTAGGTGACGCCCACGGGCACGACGTGCGGGGTGCCGTTGGGCCGCAGCGTGGTCAGCGTGCACAGCTGCCGCTCGCGCCAGAAGGCGAGGTAGTCGGGGTCCGGGTTCCGCGGGTCCATGGCCATGGGGGAAGCCTAGACGCCGGCCCCCGGCGGGGGACCGGCGTCGGTGAGGCTCGCGGTCGGTCAGAGGAAGTCCGCGGTGTCCAACTCGAAGTCGAAGGGCGCGGGGAGAGGGAGCGGTTTGCCGAACGCCGTGGAATGCGCGTCGGTGTAGTCCCGCCCCTCGGGCTGGCTGAACAGGGTGACCATGGACTCGTCCCGGTCGATCAGCAGGTAGAGCGGGATCCCGGCGCGGGCGTAACCCTTGCGCTTCACGACCCGGTCGACCGTGAGCCGGCCGGCGGTCACCTCGACCACCATGGCGACGCCTGCGCTCTCCATCCAGGGCGGGGCTCCCCGGAAGGGGCGCAGCTCCCGTGGGGCGAAGGTGGCGTCGGGGATGACATGGTTCGCGGCGCGCGACATGACACCGGGGACGACGAGCCCCTTGTTGCCGGAGTGACTCATGTCCGTCGCCGACCTGTGGAAGACCTGTTTGACGAGCGTGCTCAGGTAGTCCTCGTGATCGCCATCCGGTGGTGGTGTCACGAGGATCTCCCCCTCGATGAGCTCGGCCCGGTACCCCTCGGGGGTGTTCAGGGCGAGGAAGTCGGCGAGGAGGATGTCGTCCTGCGTGAGCCTCGGCCCGTCCGCCATAGCCGTCATGCTGCCCCTCCTCGTGGTCGGACGCCAGTGTTTCCCCGTAGCCGGGGGCGGCAGAGTGGTTATCCGACCCGTTCACCCGCAGGAGTGGCCCACGCCCCCGTCCGGCTGCGGGAAGGGGCCCCGCGACAGCCTTGAGCGGAATAGACTCAACTTATCGTACGCTGACCATGGCAGGGTTTTGTCCGGGCGAGAATCAGGAGGATCACAGGCCGTGGACGCCGAGCTGACCAACAAGAGCCAGGCCGCGCTGAGCGCCGCCAATGAGCGGGCGGTGTCCGCCGGACACGCGGACCTCACCCCCGCGCATCTGCTGCTCGCCCTGCTCCAGGGGCAGGACAACGAGAACCTGATGGACCTGCTGGCCGCCGTCGAGGCCGACGCGGCCGGCGTGCGCTCGGAGACCGAGCGGCTGCTGGCGCGGCTGCCCAGCGTGCAGGGGTCGACCGTGGCCCCGCCGCGCCCCAACCGGGAGCTGCTGGCCGTGCTGGCGGACGCCTCGCAGCGCGCCCGCGGGCTCGGGGACGCCTTCGTCTCCACCGAGCACCTGCTGATCGGGATCGCCGCCAAGGGCGGGCAGGCCGGGCAGGTGCTGGACGACCAGGGCGCCTCCGCCAAGAAGCTGCTGGCCGCCTTCGAGGACATCCGGGGCAGCCAGCGCGTCTCCACCGCCGACCCGGAGGGGACCTACAAGGCCCTGGAGAAGTTCGGCACCGACTTCACCGCCGCCGCCCGTGACGGCAAGCTCGACCCCGTCATCGGCCGGGACCACGAGATCCGCCGGGTGGTTCAGGTGCTCTCCCGGCGCACCAAGAACAACCCGGTGCTGATCGGCGAGCCCGGTGTCGGCAAGACGGCGGTCGTGGAGGGCCTGGCCCAGCGGATCGTCAAGGGCGATGTGCCCGAGTCGCTGCGGAACAAGCGGCTGGTCGCCCTCGACCTGGGGGCGATGGTCGCGGGCGCCAAGTACCGGGGCGAGTTCGAGGAGCGGCTGAAGTCCGTCCTGAAGGAGATCAAGGACTCCGACGGCCGGATCATCACCTTCATCGACGAGCTGCACACGGTCGTCGGCGCGGGTGCCGGCGGCGACTCCGCCATGGACGCGGGAAACATGCTCAAGCCGATGCTGGCCCGCGGCGAGCTGCGCATGGTCGGCGCCACCACCCTGGACGAGTACCGGGAGCGGATCGAGAAGGACCCGGCGCTGGAGCGCCGCTTCCAGCAGGTGCTGGTCGCGGAGCCGACCGTCGAGGACACCATCGCCATCCTGCGCGGCCTCAAGGGGCGGTACGAGGCGCACCACAAGGTGCAGATCGCGGACGGCGCGCTGGTGGCCGCGGCCACCCTCTCCGACCGGTACATCACCTCCCGCTTCCTCCCCGACAAGGCGATCGACCTGGTCGACGAGGCCGCCTCCCGGCTGCGTATGGAGATCGACTCCTCGCCCATGGAGATCGACGAGCTCCAGCGCCAGGTGGACCGGCTGAAGATGGAGGAGCTGGCGCTGAAGAACGAGTCGGACGACGCCAGCCGGGAGCGACTGGAGAGGCTGCGCCGCGACCTCGCCGACAAGGAGGAGGAGCTGCGCGGCCTGACCGCCCGCTGGGAGAAGGAGAAGGAGGGGCTGAACCGGGTCGGCGCGCTCAAGGAGCGGCTGGACGACCTGCGCGGCCAGGCCGAGCGCGCCCAGCGCGACGGCGACTTCGACACCGCCTCCAAGCTGCTCTACGGGGAGATCCCGGGGGTGGAGCGTGAGCTGGAGGCGGCCGCCGCGGCGGAGGAGGAGGCCAAGCGGGAGACCATGGTCAAGGACGAGGTCGGCCCGGACGACGTGGCCGATGTCGTCGGCTCCTGGACCGGCATCCCGGCCGGGCGGCTGCTGGAGGGCGAGACCCAGAAGCTGCTGCGCATGGAGGAGGAGCTGGGCCGGCGGCTGATCGGCCAGACCGAGGCCGTGCGCGCGGTCTCCGACGCGGTGCGGCGCACCCGCGCCGGGATCGCGGACCCCGACCGGCCCACCGGTTCCTTCCTCTTCCTCGGCCCCACCGGCGTGGGCAAGACCGAGCTGGCCAAGGCGCTCGCGGACTTCCTCTTCGACGACGAGCGGGCCATGGTCCGCATCGACATGAGCGAGTACGGCGAGAAGCACAGCGTGGCCCGGCTGGTCGGCGCCCCGCCCGGCTACGTCGGCTACGAGGAGGGCGGTCAGCTGACCGAGGCGGTGCGCCGCCGCCCGTACAGCGTGGTGCTGCTGGACGAGGTGGAGAAGGCCCATCCGGAGGTCTTCGACATCCTGCTCCAGGTGTTGGACGACGGCAGGCTCACCGACGGCCAGGGCCGGACGGTCGACTTCCGTAACACCATCCTGATCCTCACCTCCAACCTGGGCAGCCAGTATCTGGTCGACCCCGCGATGGGCGACGAGGAGAAGCGGAAGCGGGTCCTGGAGACCGTGCGTACCGCCTTCAAGCCGGAGTTCCTGAACCGGCTGGACGACATCGTGGTCTTCTCCGCCCTCTCCCTGGGCGAGCTGGAGCGCATCGCCCAGCTCCAGGTCGAGCGGCTGGCCCGGCGGCTGGCCGAGCGGCGGCTCACCCTGGAGGTCACTCCCGAGGCGCTCGTGTGGCTGGCCGAGGAGGGCAACGACCCGGCGTACGGCGCCCGGCCGCTGCGCCGCCTGGTGCAGACCGTCATCGGCGACCGGCTGGCGCGGGAGATCCTCGCCGGCGAGGTCCGCGAGGGCGACACGGTGCGGGTCGCGCGGGTCGGCGACGAGCTGCTGGTGGGCCCCGCGCGGTGAGCCCGCCGCCGGCGCGGCCGGGCCCCCGCGGGGTCCGCGGGGGTGTGCCCGCCGGCGGCGTGGTTTCCGGCGCCGGCCGGAGCCCGAGGTCGAGTCGGGGTTGCGGGGACGGGGCGGGTGTGGGGGAGGATGGCCGCATCCGTACGAAGGGAAATCCACGGTGAGCATCGACCCGTCCTCGATTCCGAATTTCGGGGGCCAGCCCGAACCGGAGCCGACCGGCCCCGCGGGCCCAGTGATTCCGGACCAGGACCTGGTCAAGCAGCTGCTCGAGCAGATGGAGCTTAAGTACGTCGTCGACGACGAGGGCGACCTCGCCGCGCCGTGGGAGCAGTTCCGGACGTACTTCATGTTCCGCGGCGAGCAGGAGCAGCAGGTCTTCTCGGTCCGCACGTTCTACGACCGGCCGCACGAGATCGAGCGGAAGCACCAGCTTCTCGAGGTCATCGACGACTGGAACCGTCGCACGCTGTGGCCGAAGGTCTACAGCCACACCAACGACGACGGCACCGTCCGGCTGATCGGCGAGGCGCAGATGCTGATCGGCACCGGCGTCAGCCTGGAGCACTTCGTGTCCAGCACGGTCAGCTGGGTGCGGGCGTCGATCGAGTTCGACCGGTGGCTGGTGGAGCAGCTGGGTCTCGAGTCCGACATCGAGTCCGACGAAGGTGACGGCCCGTCGCCCGACGGCGACCAGAGCTGATCACCCCCGTTCGCGGGCCGCGCGCGCCGATCACATCGGAATGGGCGCGACCGTGAGCAGATATGTGCCGTAACACCAGGAGAGCCCGGCCAGCGCGCCGACCGTCACCAGGACGGTGCGCCGCCGGGCTCTCGCCATGGCCAGCGCCGCCGGCAGCAGCAGGGGGAACGCCGGCAGCAGGAAGCGCGGCTTGGAGGGGAAGTAGCCGTCGCCGCCGAGCGCGATGACCGTCAGGGCGAGGGTGTAGACCAGCAGCGCCAGCGGCGGCCGGTCCAGCACCAGCAGCGCCAGGCACACCAGCGCGGCGGCGACGATCACCGGGACCATGTAGGCGGCCAGGAGGTCCTGGCCGATCAGCAGGTGGCGCACGTAGCGCAGCGCGCCGATCCCGAAGTCGAAGTGCGAGCCCCACTCCTCCTGCACCTTGAAGTAACCCAGGGGTCCGCCGCGCTGGACGCCGACCCAGGCCACATAGCCGAGCCAGCCCAGCGGGGCCACCGCGGCGGCCGCCCACACCCGCCATCGCCGCCGGCCGGCCCGGCCGCCCCGCCACAGCTCCACCGCCGCGCAGACGCAGACCGCGGCCGGTACCGCGACGCCGCTGGGCCGGGAGACCCCGGCCAGCAGCGCCAGCGCCCCGGCCCACAGCCAGCGGCGGGTCAGCAGCGCGTACAGCGACCAGGCGGCCAACGCCGTCATCAGCGGTTCGGTGTAGACCATCGACTGCACGATGGCGTGGGGCAGCACCCCCCACAGCACCACCAGCAGGGTGGCCACCCGGCGCCCGTACAGCAGCTCCCCGATCGCGTAGATGCCCCAGGCCGCGAAGCCCGCGGCCACCCAGGCCACCAGCAGCCCGGCGCTGACCGCGCCCAGCGGGGTGATCGTCGCCACCGCCCGCACCAGACCGGGCAGCAGGGGGAAGAAGGCCAGGTCGCTGAAGGTCTGATGGGGTCCGCCGGCGACGGGGAAGCCGACACCGTAGCCGTACCGGGCGATGCCCGTGTACCACATGCCGTCCCAGGAGAACCCGAGCAGCGTGCGCGGATGCTTGCCGATCCACCACGCCCACGCCGCCATGCACACCATCCCGGTCAGCCGCGTCGCCGCGTACAGGGCGAGGGCGGGCGCCGCCCGACGCAGTGAGCCGGGGTCCTTCCGTGGGGTCGCCAGGGGCGCGGCGGTGGCGGTCGGCGGCACGGGGCAGCACCTCCGGGGCGGGGCCGGGCGGGCGCGGGGCAGGCGTCGAGCCCCCGGGAATGCGGCGGGGGCTCGACACCACCGACGATGCGTGATGGACCCCGCGCGCGCGAGCGGGCACGCTGCGCTTGCACCCGGTCGGCTCAGCCCGGCGCCCGCCGCGTGGCCGGCGGGTCGCGCCGCTCAGCCGGCCAGGGACTTCAGCCGGTCCACGGCCTCTTCGAGGACGGCGGCGCGCTTGCAGAAGGCGAAGCGGACGAAGGGAGCGCCCTGCTCCCGGTGGTCGTAGAAGACGGCGTTCGGGATGGCGACGACGCCGCAGCGCTCGGGCAGGGCGCGGCAGAAGGCGAAGCCGTCGGTGTGGCCGAGCGGGCGGATGTCGGTGGTGATGAAGTACGTGCCGGCCGGTCGGTAGACGGTGAAGCCCGCGTTCCGCAGGCCGTCGGCCAGCAGGTCCCGCCTGGCGTGGTGGTCCCGGCGCAGCGCGTGGAAGTAGGAGTCGGGCAGCCGCAGCGCCTCGGCGACGGCGTACTGGAAGGGGCCGGCGGAGACGAAGGTGAGGTACTGCTTCGCGGATCGCACGGCGGCGACCAGCGGCGGCGCGGCGGTCACCCAGCCCACCTTCCAGCCGGTGAAGGAGAAGGTCTTGCCGGCCGAGCTGATGGTGACGGTGCGCTCCCGCATGCCGGGGAGGCTCGCCAGCGGAATGTGCTCGGTGCCGTAGACGAGGTGCTCGTAGACCTCGTCGGTGACCACGATCAGATCGCGCTCGCAGGCCAGCTCCGCGACGGCGGTCAGCTCCTCGCGGGTGAGGACGGTGCCGGTGGGGTTGTGCGGGGTGTTGAGCAGGATGAGCCGGGTGCGGTCGGTGACGGCGGCCCGCAGCTCGTCCACGTCCAGGTGGTACATCCCGGTCGCGGCGTCCGGTCGCAGCGTCACCGGGACCCGGGTGCCGCCCGCCATCGCGACGCACGCCGCGTACGAGTCGTAGTAGGGCTCCAGGGCGATGACCTCGTCGCCGGGCTCCAGCAGCGCCAGCAGCGAGGCGGCGATCGCCTCCGTGGCGCCCGCGGTGACGAGCACCTCGGTGTCGGGGTCGTAGGGCAGCCCGTACCAGCGCCGCTGGTGCTCGGCGATCGCCGTCCGCAGCTCGGGGACGCCGGGGCCGGGTGGGTACTGGTTGCCGCGGCCCTCGCGCAGGGCGCGCACCGCGGCCTCCCGCACGGAGTCGGGCCCGTCGGTGTCGGGGAAGCCCTGACCGAGGTTGATGGCGCCGGTGCGGGCGGCCAGGGCCGACATCTCGGCGAAGATCGTGGTGCCGAACTCGGCGAGGCGTCGGTTGAGCAGCGGCCGTTCGGTCCGGGTGTCCGGGGCGTCGATGGGAGCCATGACGACATCGTGCGGTGAACCTCTGGACTTCCTCAACTCTGCTTTCGTCGCGATTCGGCCAGGGAATCAGCCCAGCACATACGGAGTGGACCTCGCTTCGGGGGACACGGGGGAAGTAAGGAGAGTGAGGGCTGATGGTGGAGATCCTCCTGGCCGTGGTGCTGATCGCGCTGGTCGTGACGGGGGTGGCGGCGGTGGCCTCGACCTCGCGCCGCGGGGGCGGGGGTTCGCGTGGCGGCTCGTCGCGGCGCTCCAGCAACGACAGCTGGTGGGCGGGGAGCGGCGGCGGCTCGTCCTGCGGCGGCTCGTCCTCCTGCGGAAGCAGCTCCTCGTGCGGCAGCTCGTCCTCCTCCTGCGGCGGTGGCGGCGGGGGCGGCTGCGGCGGGGGCGGGGGCAGCTGACGGCGGCGGATGCCGTCGTCCCGTGCCACGCGCACTCTCCGAAGAGTTCACGGCTTCAATGCGCCCGGCGTGCCCATGCACGCCGGGCGCATACTGCTTGAACAGGTGAACGTGCCTGCGCCCGCGGGGATGGAAACCCGGTGAAGATGGGCAAAAACGCTGTGGCGCCGCTCATTTCATGATTCCGTATTCCCGGACCCTACGGACCCCACGTAGGCACGAGCCGCGTACCCGAAGACCAGGTCCTTCCCGGGACGGTCCGGCCCACCTTCTCTCACTGCGTGCTTGCGGAGCCGATCCATGCTCACGACCCTTAAGACGGCCTACATCGACACCCGTGCCGCCGATCTCGCCTGGTGTCTCGGGCGAGAGCCCCTCCCCGCCCTCGCGGTCCTCGACCTCCGATTCGGCGAGGCGTCGGTGCAGTTGAGGCTGCTCGGCGCCTCCCATCAGGTGATCCTCGACGAGGCGCACGGCCTGTGCTCGGAGACGGTCGCCTGTATGCCCGGCAGCAGCACCCCGCTTCCCCTGGGGGTGTCCACGCTGGTCGGCGACCGGGAGTACGAGTTCGCCGCGCGGGTGGAGACGCTGTCCCGCGGCTCCTTCGCCGGACGTGCTCAAGAGTTGCTGGCGCTCGTCGCCGACCACCCGCACGGGCTGGCCGGAACCTTTCCGGGCAGCCCGCACGCTTTTACGGCGATGCTCGCCCAGCGCCACGAAGGGCTGGTGGGTTGGCGCACCTGGCACGCCTATCCGCAGGAGGGGCGACTGGTCGCGACCCGTACCCGCGTGGGGGTACGGGTCGCGGCGTCTCTCTAGGTCTTTCCCCTCCCCGAGGCCCGGCGGGCGTCCCGCCCGCGCGGACGGGGGCCCGCCCGGCGGTGAAACGGGTGGGGCCCGAGAGCTCTCCCGGGGCGGGATGGACAGTCCTGACCGGCCTCAACTCGCCCGTCAGCGAGGGGCATTGCACTCGCGTGGGTGACAGAGGGTGAAGGGATAGTGACGTAGCGTTCCCTTCGTGATGGAGTCGCCGCTGCCCACCGTCCCGGGCGCGTCCCCGGAGCCGAGCCGGGAGCCGGCGCCGGACGCTCCCGTGGAGGGTGCGCCGCGGTTGCCCGTGCCGGCCGGGCTCGGCCGCTTCCTGCTGCTGCTCACCGCCTTCGTCTGCGCCGCCTGCGGCCTGGTCTACGAGCTGGAACTGGTGGCCCTGGCCTCGTATCTGACGGGGGACTCGGTCACCCAGGCGTCCGTGGTGCTGTCGCTGATGGTCTTCGCCATGGGTGTGGGATCGCTGCTCGCCAAGCGGCTGCGCCGCCGGGCCGCGGTCGGGTTCGGGGCGATCGAGGCGGTGCTGGCGCTGGTCGGCGGGGGCTCGGCGATGGCGCTGTACGCGTGCTTCGCCTGGGTCGGCCGCCCCTGCCTCGCGCTGGTGGGCTTCTCCCTCGCCATCGGGGTGTTGATCGGCGCCGAGGTGCCGCTGTTGATGACGCTGATCCAGCGGGTGCGGCGACAGGACGCGGGCGGGGCGGTGGCCGATCTGTTCGCGGCCGACTATGTGGGCGCGCTCGTCGGCGGACTGGCCTTCCCCTTCCTGCTGCTGCCCGCGCTGGGGCAGCTGACCGGGGCGCTGCTGACCGGCGCGGTCAACGCGATCGCGGGCGGGGTGCTGGTGCTGTGGCTCTTCCGCGGCGACCTGACGGCGCGGGCGCGCTGGACGCTGGTGGTGGCCAATCTGCTGGTGCTCTCCCTGTTGGCCGTCGGCGCCGTGCTGACCGGCCCCTTCGAGCGGGCCGCGCGGCGGGCGGTGTACGGGGCGGAGGTGCGGCTGGCGCTGGACACCCCGGTCCAGGAGGTGGTGCTGACCGGTGGCGGGGGCACCGGGCGGCCGCTGTCCCTCTTCCTCGACGGGCGGCTGCGGTTGAACGGGCGGGACGCCCACCGCTACGGCGAGGCGCTGGTGCACCCGGCGATGGCCGGCCCGCACCGCCGGGTGCTGGTGCTGGGCGGCGGCGACGGGATCGCGGCGCGGGAGATCCTGCGGTACGCGGGCGTGGAGTCGGTCACCGTCGTCGAACGTGACGCGGCGCTGGTCGAGTTGGCCCGCACCCACCGCGAACTGTCCGCCCTCAACGCCGGGTCGCTCGCCGATCGCCGGGTGCGCGTGGACATCGGGGACGCCTTCACCTGGCTGCGGGCACGGGGGCCCACGCACGACGGCTACGACGTGGTCGTCTCCGACCTCCCCGAGCCCGGTCCGACCGACACCACCAAGCTGTACTCCCAGGAGTTCTACGGGCTGGTGCGGCGGGTGCTCGCGCCCGGCGGGCGGCTGGTGGTCCACGCGGGGGCCCTCAGCGCACGGCCGCGCGCCTACTGGACGGTCGACGCCACGATCCGGTCGGTGGGGCTGCGCCCCGTGCCGTACACGGTCGGCGGTCGGGTGCCCGTCCGTGCCGGCCGGCTGGAACGCTTCTCCGCGGCCGGCGCCCCGGACGACTGGGCCTTTCTGCTGGCCGGTCACGCCCGTCCCGAGCTGCGACTGCCCGCGTGGGCGCCCGCCCTCCGCTCGCTGACCGAGGAGGCGCTGTGGGCGGGGCGGCGCGGTGCGGCCCGCGAGCGCGTGGCCGGGCTGCCCGTCTCCACCCTGACGCATCCGCGCTACCGGGGTTGAGCCGCACCGCCGCCCCGTCCGACGGGGGCGGCCGGGGCCGTTGGTACGAAAGTCCGGGTGGGTGCGGCACTGGCGCGGGGGATCGTGGGTAGTCTCGGTTGTCATGGAGCATGAGGTGTTCGTGCCGTACCCCGTCGGCACCGTCCGCCGGGCCCTGTCCGACCCGGCCCGCGTCGCCCGCAGCATCCCCGGGCTGCATCGCGACCCCGACGCCTCGCCGGACGACGCGATCGCCGGGCGGCTGCGCATCCGCGTCGGCGGCTCCACGATCACCTATCGCGGCGTGCTGCGGGTGGTCGGGCACGAGGGTGTGTTCACCGCCGAGGGCCAGGGCACCGAGGCGCGGGGGAACGGCTCCGTGCGGCTCTCCCTGACGGTCGTTCCGAAGCCGGCGGAGGGCGGGACGCTGCTGGTCTGCTCCGGGACCGTCTACAGCGAGGGCCGGCTGGCCGAGGCCGACGCGGAGACGGTGGACGCGGTCGCGCGGCGACTGCTGGATCGTTTCGGGACCGGGCTCACGGCGGATCTGGAGGATCATCCGGAGGCGGTCGCGGGCGAGTCCGCTTCCGTCTTCGACACCGAGGTGCCGCCGCCCTCCCTGGACCCACGCGCCGGCGAGGCCGCGGTCGTCGAGGGAGTGGACGGCTTCGACGGCTTCGAGGGGACGGGCGAGGAACCCCCGGCCGAGGCCGCGCACGCCCGCCGCACGATGATCGGCCGCTCCACCGAGGAGGTCGACCACGCGCCCCCGCGCGGCCGGTACGCCCCGGTGCCGGCGCCCGAGGCCGCGCCGGCCTCGCTCGCCCTGCGCTGGGCGGCTCCGGCCGCCGCGCTGGTGCTCGCGTCCGCGGTCGTGGTGGGCCGCCGGGTGCTGCGCCGCCGCCGCTGAGCGCCTGCTACCTCGGCGTCCCCCGGGCGCCTAGAGTCGACCCGTGACCATCGACGACTCCACGCAAGACTCCTCGGGGACCCCGGGTGTTCGGCTCACGGCCGGCGACGCCGAACTGACCGTGCTGCCGGACCACGGCTGCCGCGTCGGCTCGTTGCGGATCGGCGGCGTGGAAGTGCTGCGCCAAGGGGCGAAGTTCGGCGCCTTCCCGATGGTGCCGTGGTGCGGACGGGTGGAACTCGGACAGTTCCGCAACGGCGGCGAGCGGCACCAGCTTCCCGTCAACGCCCCGCCCCACGCCATCCACGGCACCGGCCGGGACACCGCCTGGCGCACGGCGCGGGTGGACGGGGCGAGCGCGGTCTTCACCTACGAGCTCGCCGAGCCCTGGCCGTACCCGGGGCGGGTCACGCAGGTGTTCGAGCTGGCCGAGGACGGTCTGACGATCACGATGAGCGTGGAGGCGACCGACGACTCCTTTCCGGCGCAGGCCGGCTGGCACCCGTGGTTCCTGCGCAACCTGGGGCGGGGCGGCTCGGACGTCGAGCTCTCCTTCACCCCCGAGTGGCAGGAGGAGCGGGGCGACGACCATCTGCCCACCGGCCGCCGCGTCGCTCCCCGCCCCGGGCCGTGGGACGACTGCTTCGGCATGCCGGAGGGCGTGGACGTCACCCTCACCTGGCCGGGCGAGCTGGAGCTGAAGGTCACCAGCCGCAGTGAGTGGGTCGTCGTCTTCGACGAGCTGGAGGAGGCGGTGTGCGTCGAGCCGCAGTCCGGTCCGCCCAACGGGCTGAACACCCTGCCGCGGCTGGTCACCCCCATCGATCCGCTGGAGATGTCCACGACGTGGCGCTGGCGCGCACTGGCCTGACAGCCGGCCGTGAACGCTTAAGCTCGTGCGTATGAGCGATGCCCGTGACGCCCTGCTTCAGCAGATCAAGGACAAGGCCGTGGTCCACGGCAAGGTCACCCTCTCCTCCGGGCTGGAGGCCGACTACTACATCGACCTGCGTCGGATCACCCTCGATGCCGAGGCCGCGCCGCTGGTCGGGCAGGTCATGCTCGACACCACGGCCGACCTGGAGTACGACGCCGTGGGCGGGCTGACCCTGGGCGCGGACCCGGTGGCCACGTCGATGCTGCACGCCGCCGCGGCGCGTGGGCGCAAGCTCGACGCCTTCGTGGTGCGCAAGGCGCAGAAGACCCACGGCATGCAGCGCCGGATCGAGGGCCCGGACATCAAGGGCCGTCGGGTGCTGGTGGTCGAGGACACCTCCACCACCGGTGGCTCGCCGCTGACCGCGGTGGAGGCGGCCCGGGAGGCCGGCGCCGAGGTGGTCGCGGTCGCGACGATCGTGGACCGCGGCGCGGCCGGGGCGATCGAGGAGGCGGGCCTGCGCTACGTCCCCGCGTTCCAGCTGGCCGATCTTGACCTCGGCTGACGGTCCTGAGCTGGGGCTTTGCCAAGGGGCGGGGTGTTTCACGTGAAACACCCCGCCCCTTTGTGATGCGCGGGCAGTGCGCCGTCTGGAGCAAATGAAGGAGTCTGGGAAGATGGGCCGGACGACGACGTCGCCCACCGGTTAGGTCAGGGCCAAGAACCACACCCCGCCACATCACAAGGAGCGGACAGATGCCCATCGCATCCCCCGAGATCTACAACGAGATGCTTGACCGGGCGAAGGCAGGCAAGTTCGCCTACCCGGCGATCAATGTGACCTCGACGCAGACGCTGCACGCCGCACTCCGTGGTTTCGCCGAGGCTGAGAGCGACGGCATCATCCAGATCTCCACCGGTGGCGCCGAGTTCCTGGGCGGGCAGTACAGCAAGGACATGGTGTCCGGTGCGGTCGCTCTCGCCGAGTTCGCGCACGTGGTCGCCAAGAAGTACCCGGTGAACATCGCGCTGCACACCGACCACTGCCCGAAGGACAAGCTCGACGGCTATGTCCGTCCGCTGCTGGCCATCTCGCAGGAGCGCGTCGCGGCCGGCCAGAACCCGCTCTTCCAGTCCCACATGTGGGACGGCTCCGCGGAGAAGCTCGACGACAACCTGGCCATCGCCCAGGAGCTGCTCGCCGAGGCGGTCAAGGCCAAGATCATCCTTGAGGTCGAGATCACCCCGACCGGTGGCGAGGAGGACGGCGTCACCCACGAGATCAACGACGAGCTCTACACCACCGTCGCCGACGCGGAGCGCACCGCCGAGGCGCTGGGCCTCGGCGAGAAGGGCCGCTACCTGCTGGCCGCCTCCTTCGGCAACGTCCACGGCGTCTACAAGCCGGGCAACGTCGTGCTCCGCCCGGAGCTGCTCCGTGACCTCCAGGACGGCATCGCCGCCAAGCACGGCAAGGCCGACCCGTTCGACTTCGTCTTCCACGGCGGCTCCGGCTCCACCGAGGAGGAGATCCGCACCGCGCTGGAGAACGGCGTCGTGAAGATGAACCTCGACACCGACACCCAGTACGCCTTCACCCGTCCGGTCGCGGACCACATGTTCCGCAACTACGACGGCGTCCTGAAGGTCGACGGCGAGGTCGGCGACAAGAAGACCTACGACCCGCGCAGCTGGGGCAAGCTGGCGGAGAAGGGCATGGCCGAGCGCGTCACCAAGGCGTGCGCGGACCTGCGCTCCACCGGTACCAAGCTGAAGTAACGCCTCGCGCGCCCACACAGGGGCCCGGCCGCCGCCCGGCGGCCGGGCCCTCGTGCGTCCGGCGGCCGGGTCCCGGTGTCGTCCGGCGGCCGGACCCGCGTGACGCGGGCGGGACGCGGCCGGCCACCGCGCGCACCCCGCCCCCGCGAGGCATCATCCCCCTATGAGCGACACCGTCGCCGGCGCACTGCGGCTCGCCCAGCCGCGGGGCCGCTGGGTGCTGCTGACCGCCGTCCTCGGATCCGGGATGGCGATGCTCGACAGCACGGTGGTCAATGTCGCGCTGCCCCGCATCGGGGAGGATCTCGACGCCGACCTGGCGGCGCTCCAGTGGACCGTCAACGCCTACATGCTCACGCTCGCCGGCCTGATCCTGCTCGGCGGCGCGCTGGGCGACCGCTTCGGGCGACGGCGGGTCTTCGTGGTCGGCGTGGTGTGGTTCGCGCTGGCCTCGCTGCTGTGCGGGCTGGCCCCCAGCGCCGGGGTGCTCATCGCCGCACGCGCCCTCCAGGGCATCGGCGGTGCCCTGCTCACCCCCGGCTCCCTGGCGCTGATCCAGGCCAGCTTCCACCCCGACCAGCGGGCCCGCGCGGTCGGCGCCTGGTCCGGGCTCGGCGGCGTCGCCGCGGCGGTCGGACCGTTCCTCGGCGGCTGGCTGGTGGACGGGCCGGGCTGGCGCTGGGTGTTCTTCCTCAACGTGCCGCTGGCCGCCGTCTGTGTGCCTGTCGCGCTCCGGCACGTCCCCGAGAGCCGCGACCCCGACGCCGGTGGTCGCTTCGACGTCGCGGGCGCCGTGCTCGGCGCGCTCGCGCTGGGCGCCGTCACCTACGCCCTGATCGCCGCGCCGGAACAGGGGCCCTCCCCGGCGGTGATCGTCTCCGGCGTCGGCGGGCTGCTGCTCGGGGCCGCGTTCGTCGCGCTGGAGCGACGGCTCGCCGCCCCCATGCTGCCGCCGCGGATCTTCCGCTCCCGGCAGTTCACCGCGGTCAACACCGTCACCCTGTGCGTCTACGCCGCCTTCAGCGGCTTCTTCTTCCTCTCCGTGCTCCAGCTCCAGGTCGTCCTCGACTACTCGGCGCTGGCCGCCGGCACCGCGCTGCTCCCGACCACCCTGCTGATGCTGCTGCTCTCCGCCCGCTCGGGCGAGCTCGGCCAGCGGATCGGGCCCCGCATCCCGCTCACGGCGGGTCCGCTGCTGTGCGCGGTCGGGATCCTGCTGATGACACGGGCCGGCCCCGGCGCCTCGTACTGGACCGTGGTCCTGCCCGCGCTGCTGGTCCTCGGCGCCGGCATGGTGCTGCTGGTGGCCCCGCTGACCGCCACCGTCCTGGCCTCCGTCGAGGTGGCGCGCGCCGGGCTCGCCAGCGGCGTCAACAACGCGGTCGCCCGGGCCGCCGGGCTGATGGCCGTCGCCGCGCTGCCGCTGCTCGCCGGGATGGGGCCGGAGGCGTACCGGGAGGCCGACGCGTTCGCCGCCGCCTTCGTCAGGGCCATGCTGATCTGCGCCGGCCTGCTGGTCCTGGGGGCGCTGATCGCCTGGTGCACGGTCCGTGACGACGTGCTGGAGGAGAAGCCCGCCCCCGCGCCCGCCCCCGCCCCCGGCGAGGCGGTCCCGGCCACCGAGGGGCGGGCGGCGGCCGGGACCCCGGAGGCCGGCGCGTGCGAGGAGCACTGTCACCTCGAGTGCACCTACCACTGCGGTGTGGTGTCCCCGCCGCTGGACCCGGGCGAGCGGCCCCGCCCGGGCCGTGGGCGCGCGCCGTAGCCGCCGGCCGGGCCCCGCCGTCGACGCACCGGCCTCACCGGCCCGCACCGGGCCATACCCGGTACGCGACGCGTCCGTCCGGCCCACGGTCCGGCAGACTGGAGGTCATGGCCATTCACGAGAACCTGCTCGGGGGACCGCCCCCGACCCACCTGCCCGACGACCCCGAGCCGCGTGAGCTGCTCGCGTCCGGCGCGGCCCCCGCCGAGGTCGCCGCGAAGTACCCCGCATCCTCGCTGGCGTGGGCGCAGCTCGCCGACGACGCCTTCGAGGCCGGGCGGGTCGTCGAGTCCTACGCGTACGCCCGCACGGGCTACCACCGGGGGCTGGACGCGCTGCGCCGCAACGGCTGGAAGGGCCACGGGCCCGTGCCGTTCGAGCACGAGCCGAACCGCGGCTTCCTGCGGTCGCTGCACGCGCTCGCCCGCGCCGCCCAGGCCATCGGGGAGCAGGAGGAGTACGAGCGCTGCGCCACGTTCCTGCGTGACAGCTCGCCGACCGCGGCGGACACCCTCTCCTGACCCGTCCGGGTCGACGCTGTGAGCGTTTCCGCTGCTGAGCGTCTTCCAGCGGGTACAAGCGAACGTGTCCGATGACCGTCCGCATCGGGGCCTGCCTGTTCCGTATATCGATCAGGCAGGCCCTTGTCGTATGCGCTCGCGGCACGCATGATGCGCATGGGCACGCTGGTCCGGCCGGACGCGTGGCCCGAGAGGGGACCGGGGCTCCCATGCCGAGAAGGAAGGGGCGGACCGCTACCCGGACGCACGCTGTACTAGGAGACAGTGATGTCGCACGACCCCGACGTGTACGAAGCCGAGCCGGTGGCGGACGCCGTACCGGGCGCCGACCCCGAGACGCCCAACCTCGACTTCGAAGGAACCACTCCCTACGAGGACTACGTGAAGGCGTCCGTCCTCACCCATCTCCAGCACCCGCTCTCCGACGACCCGGGCGAGATGGTGTTCCTGGTGACGACCCAGGTGATGGAGCTGTGGTTCACCGTCATCGTCCATGAGTGGGAGACCGCGGCCAAGGCGCTGCGCGAGGACGACCTGCCGGCCGCGATGGCCGCGCTGCTCCGCTCCACCCATGAGCTGGAGGCGCTCAACGCCTCCTGGAAGCCGCTGGCGCGACTGACGCCGGCGCAGTTCAACGGCTACCGCTCGGCGCTCGGCGAGGGCTCCGGGTTCCAGTCCGCGATGTACCGCCGGATGGAGTTCCTGCTCGGGGACAAGGCCGCGTCGATGCTCGTCCCGCACCGGGGCTCGCCGCGGGTCCACGCCGAGTTGGAGAAGGCGCTCGCCGAGCCCAGCCTCTACGACGAGGTGCTGCGCTACCTGGCCCGCCGGGGCTTCGAGATCGCGGAGTCCGTCCTGGACCGCGACCCCACCCAGCGCTACCAGCCCGATCCGTCGGTGGAGGCCGCCTGGCAGCGGATCTACTCCGAGCCCGCCCTGGCCACCGGCCTCGGCGGTGGCGAGCTCGCCCAGCTGGGCGAGGCGCTCACCGAGGTCGCCGAGCTGGTGTGGCGCTGGCGCAACGACCACCTGGTGGCCACCCGGCGTGCGATGGGCGCCAAGACCGGCACCGGCGGTTCGGCGGGCGTGGCCTGGCTGGAGAAGCGGGCCGGCAAGAACGTCTTCCCCGAGCTGTGGACGGCGCGCAGCCATGTCTGAGATCTCCACGAACGAGCTCGCCGCGGAGGCGGCCCGGTGGGACGACGGCGACGAACTCGCCAAGCTCCGCGAGCGCTTCGCCCTCGACGACGACACCGTCTACCTCGACGGCAACTCGCTGGGCGCGCTGCCGCACACCGTCGCCCCGCGGCTGGCGGAGGTCGTCACCCACGAGTGGGGGCGGCTGCGCATCCGGTCCTGGGACGAGAGCGGCTGGTGGACCGCCCCGGAGCGGGTCGGCGACCGCGTCGGCCGGCTGATCGGGGCCGCACCGGGACAGGTGGTCGTCGGTGACTCGACCAGCGTCAACGTCTTCAAGGCGGTGGTCGCGGCCGTCCGCATCGCCCAGGAGGACGCCCGCGGGGAGACTCGGAAGGACTCCGTCCGTGACGAGATCCTCGTCGACGAGACGACCTTCCCCACCGACGGCTACATCGCCCGCTCCGCGGCGCGGCTGACCGGCTGTGAGCCGCGGCCCCTGCCGCCCGGCGAGATCGCGGCCGCGATCGGTCCGCGCACCGCCGTCGTGCTGGTCAACCACGTCGACTACCGCACGGGCCGGCTGCACGACCTGCCCGGCATCACCGCCGCCGCGCGGGCGGCCGGGGCGCGCGTGGTGTGGGACCTCTGCCACAGCGCGGGCGCGCTGCCGGTGGACCTGGACGCCCATGGCGTCGACTTCGCCGTGGGGTGTACGTACAAGTACCTGAACGGCGGGCCCGGCTCGCCGGCGTACCTGTACGTGGCGCGGGAGCTCCAGCCGCGCTTCGACTCCCCGCTGCCCGGCTGGAACTCGCACGCCGACCCGTTCGGGATGGACCCGGCCTACCGGCCGGCCGACGGGGCGCTCCGCGGCCGGGTCGGCACCCCCGAGATCCTGTCGCTGCTCGCCCTGGAGGCGGCGCTGGACGTCTGGGACGACGTCACCGTCGAGGCGGTGCGCGCCAAGAGCCTGGCCCTGACGGACTTCTTCCTCTCCTGCGTCGAGCGTCACGTCCCGGCCGGGAGGGTGGAGTCGGTCAGCCCCGCCGCGCACGCCGAGCGCGGCAGCCAGGTCTCGCTCCGCTGCCCCGACGCGGGTGAGGTGATGGCCGAGCTCATCCGGCGCGGCGTGGTCGGCGACTTCCGCCGCCCCGACGTGCTGCGCTTCGGCTTCACCCCGCTGTACACCTCCTTCGCCGACGCGGAGCGCGCCGCGCGCGTGCTCGGCGAGGTGCTGCGCGACATGGGGGAGGTGGGCTGACCGTGCCGCCCGAGCCGGACTCCGAGGCCGCGGCTCCCGCGCTGTCGGCCGCCGCGCGGGCGGCGGTCGCCGACGCGGCCGCCGACGCGGCGGAGGAGGCGTCCGCCTTCGCGCATCCGCCCGTGGCACCGGACGCCACCGGCTCGTACGGCCCGCACCCCGACCAGGTGGTGGACTTCCATCTGCCGCCGTCTGACGCGGCGTCCGCGCCCGCGCCCCTCGTGGTCCTCTTCCACGGGGGCGCGTGGCGCTCCCCCTACGACCGTCTCCACATCTCGCCGCTGGCCGCCTTCCTCACCGGCCGAGGGCTGGCCGTCGCGTCGGTGGAGTACCGGCGGGGACCGGCCTCGGAGGCGAGGAACCCGGGGACGGGCGCGGCGCCCCGGCCCCGGGCGGGTCGGTGGCCGGAGACCTTCGACGACCTCGCCGCGGCGGTGGACGCCGTGCCGAGGCTGGTGGCCGAGCTCGGGCTGACCGGGGTGGACGCCGGACGGATGGTGCTGTGCGGGCACTCGGCGGGCGGGCACGCCGCGCTGTGGGCGGCGGCGCGGCATGTGCTGCCGGCCGACGCGCCGTGGCGCGCCCCGGCCCCGACCCCGGCCGTACGCGGTGTGGTGGCCCTCGCCCCGATCGCCGACTTCGCGGTCGCGCGCGAGCTGGGCGTGTGCTCCGACGCGGTCGACGAACTGCTCGACGGGGAGGCGGGCCTGGCGTGGCGGCTGCCGTACGCCGACCCGGCCGCGCTGCTCCCCACCGGTGTGCCGACGACGATCGTGCAGGGCGCTCGCGACGCCGACGTGCCCGCGCGGGTCGCGGAGGCGTTCGCGGCCGCGGCGGAGCGTGCCGGGCAGCCGGTGCGGCTGACGCTCCTGGCGGACGTGGGGCACTTTCCGCCGATCGACCCCGCGACGGCGGCCGCCCGCACCGTGGCTGACGAGATCGAGGGGATCGTCCGGCGATACGCTCCCGGAGCATGAACACCGTCGCCGACTTCGACCCGTGGTCCCCGTCGTTCACGGCGGACCCTTACCCGGTCTACGCGAGCCTGCGCGAGCGTGGCCGCGCGCACTGGTTCGAGCCCGCCCGACAGTGGCTGATCCCGCACTACGACGACGTCAGCGCCCTGTTGCGGGACCGCAGGTTGGGGCGGACCTATCTGCACCGCTTCAGCCACGAGGAGTTCGGGCGGACCGCTCCGTCCGCGGCGCACGGCCCCTTCCACACGCTCAACGGCAGCGGCCTGCTCGACCTCGAAGGGGAGGACCACACCCGGATCCGCCGGCTGGTCGCCAAGGCGTTCACCCCGCGTACGGTCGAGCGGCTGGTGCCCACCATCCGGCGGTTGGCCGAGGAACTGGTGGACGACCTGGTCGCGCGGGGTGGCGGGGACCTGATCGCGACGGTCGCCGAGCCGCTGCCGGTGGCGGTGATCGCCGAGATGCTGGGCATCCCGGAGTCGGACCGGGGGCTGCTGCGGCCGTGGTCGGCGGACATCTGCGGGATGTTCGAACTGAACCCGAGCGAGGAGACCGCGCGCCGCGCGGTGAGCGCCTCGCTGGAGTTCACCGCGTATCTGCGGGACCTGATCGTCGAACGCCGTCGCTCGCCGGGTGAGGACCTGGTCAGCGCGCTGATCGCGGCCCACGACGCGGAGGACCGGCTCACCGAGCAGGAGATGATCTCCACCTGTGTGCTGCTGCTGAACGCGGGACACGAGGCCACGGTCAACTCCACCGGAAACGGCTGGCTGACCCTCTTCCACCACCCGGAGCAGCTGGCCCGGCTGCGCGCGGCACCGGAGGAGCTGCTGGCGCCGGCGATCGAGGAACTGCTGCGCTACGACACGCCGTTGCAGATGTTCGAGCGCTGGGTGCTGGAGGACATCGAGGTCGGCGGCACGGTCATCCCGCGCGGCAGCGAGGTGGCGCTGCTCTTCGGCTCCGCCAACCGCGACCCGGCCCGCTTCGAGCGCCCGGACGAGCTCGACCTGTCCCGTGCGGACAATCCGCACATCACCTTCGGCGCCGGCATCCACTACTGCCTCGGCGCACCGCTGGCCCGCCTCGAACTCGCCGCCTCCTTCGGCACCCTGCTGCGCCGCGCCCCGCGGCTACGGCTGGCGGCGGAGCCGGAGTGGACGGGGTTCGTCATCCGCGGGCTGCGGGAGCTGCGGGTCGAGGTGTGAGAGGGTCCGGGTTCTTGTCCACGGCCTGTGGACAAGAACCCGGACTCCGACGCACCGGAGGGTCACGCCCCGGGTCACGCCCCCATGTCGCGACGTCGCAGCGCGGCCACGCCGGTCACGGTGAACGCCGTCGCCAGGGCCGACAGCCAGACGAACGGGGCGGCGGAGACGTCGGCGCCCGGCAGCTTGGGGAGATGGCCGTAGGGCGACAGGTTCAGGACCGCCTGGGGGAGGTCGAGGGCCGGGCCGAGCCAGCCGACGGCGACGCACGCGCCCACCACGCCCCAGGTGGCCGGGGCCAGCCGGGGCAGCGCGCCGACGATCAGCGTGGCCAGTCCGGCGAGCGTCCACACCGCCGGGACCTGCGCCAGCGCCGCGCCGAGCACCCGCGGGAGCTGCCCGCCGAGGTCGTCGGCGGCGAGCCCGTAGCTCAGTCCCATCGCCGCGCCGCCGACCGCGAGCACCGCGGCCGAGCCGACGAAGGCGAGGGTGAGGTGGCCGGCCGCCCAGCGCCGGCGGCTCAGCGGGAGGGCCAGCAGCGGCTCCGCGCGCTCGCCGGTCTCCTCGCCGCGCAGCCGCAGCACCGCGCCGGTCGCGTACAGCGCGCAGAGCAGGCCGAGCGAGCTGATCAGGGAGGCCAGGAAGGCGTCGGCGAGGCCCTGTTGTCCCCCCATCCGCTCGAACAGCTCGCGGGTGCTCTCGTTGTCGCCGAACAGGTCGTCCGCGCCGTTCGCGAGGGATCCGAAGACGGCGCCGGCGAGGGCGAAGCCGATGGCCCAGCCGAACAGGCTGCCGCGCTGGAGCCGCCAGGCCAGTCCGAAGGCGCCGCCGAGCGAGCGGCCCGCGGCGGCCGGGCCGGGGCGGGGCGGGAAGAAGCCGGCGCCGAGGTCGCGGCGGCCGACCAGCGCGTAGGCGGTGCCGGAGGCCACCGCCGCGAGCAGCAGCGGGAGCAGCAGCACCCACCAGCGCTCGTCCCCGTACGGGCGCACCGACTCGGCCCAGCCCAGCGGGGTGAACCAGCTGAGCGGGGAGGTGGTGCCCGGGGTGTCCTGGGCGGCGTCGCCCGCCCCGCGCAGCGCGAAGGCCAGACCCACGACGGCGCCGGACAGCCCCCTGGCCAGTCGGGTGTTCTCGGTGAGCTGGCAGACCACGGCCGCCAGGCCCGCGAACGCCATGCCGGTGGTCGCGACGGCGAGGCCGAGCGCCACGGCGCCGCCGCCACCGGCGCCGAGGGCGGCCATCCCGAGGGCCACCAGCGCCCCCGCCGCGACATCGGCGACGGCGGCGGTGAGCAGGGCGCAGGTGAGCGGGGCGTGCCGGCCGACCATCGCTGAGGAGAGCATCTCCTGACGGCCCGACTCCTCCTCCTCACGGGTGTGGCGCACCACGATCACCAGGCTCATCACGCCGGCCAGCACGGCCGCGTAGCCGCCCACCCGCCACGTGGCCAGTCCGCCGAGCGAGTCGTCGTACAGCACCCCGTACAGCGCGCGCAGCGAGCCGTTGGCGCTCATGTCCCGCGCGAAGTCGGCCCGCTCGGCCGCCGTGTCGTAGAGGTTCTTGAACGAGTCGGCGGTGGCGAGCACCATCAGGGCGATGGCGGAGACCCACACCGGGACCATCACCCGGTCGCGGCGCAGTGCGAGCCACAGCAGCCGGCCGGTGCCCGCGAGCTCGTCCGAGCGGCGGGTGGCCCGAGGGTGGGCGTGACACGGGGCGACGGCGCTCATCGGGCGGTCCCCGCTTCGCGCGCCGCGTCCGCGTCCTCGTCGGCGTAGTGCCGCAGGAAGAGCTCCTCCAGCGTGGGCGGGCTGCTGATCAGGCTGCGCACCCCCGACTCGCCGAGCCGGCGCAGCACGCCGTCCAGCTTGTCGGTGTCCACCTGGAGCCGCACCCGCCGGCCCTGGACGGTCAGGTCGTGGACGCCGGGGAGGGTGGAGAGCCCGTCGGGCGGGCCGGCCAGCTCGGCGGTGACCGAGGTCCGGGTGAGGTGGCGCAGGTCGGCGAGCGATCCGGACTCGACCGTGCGGCCCTTGCGGATGATGCTGACCCGGTCGCACAGCGCCTCCACCTCGCTGAGCACATGGCTGGAGAGCAGCACCGTGCGGCCGCGGTCCCGGGCCTCGCCGACGCACCGCTGGAAGACCTCCTCCATGAGCGGGTCGAGGCCGGAGGTGGGCTCGTCCAGGATCAGCAGCGAGGCGTCCGAGGCGAAGGCGGCCACCAGGGCGACCTTCTGCCGGTTGCCCTTGGAGTAGGTGCGGCCCTTCTTCGTCGGGTCGAGCTCGAAGCGCTCCAGCAGCTCGGCGCGGCGCGTCCGGTCCAGGCCGCCGCGCAGCCGCCCGTAGAGGTCGATCACCTCGCCGCCGCTGAGGTTGCGCCACAGCGTGACGTCTCCGGGGACGTACGCCACATGGCGGTGGAGTGCGACCGCCTCACGCCACGGGTCGACGCCGAGCACCTGGGCGGCGCCGCGGTCCGCGCGTATCAGGCCGAGGAGGACCCGGATGGTGGTGGACTTCCCGGCGCCGTTGGGGCCGAGGAAGCCATGCACCTCGCCGGTCTCGACGCTCAGGTCGAGACCGTCCAGCGCATGGGTCCGGCCGAAGGACTTGTGGAGGCCGGACACGGTGATAGCCGTCGTCATGGTTCTGAAGTTACTGTGGTTTCACGAATTTGTGAAGATAGGAAAGTGTATAAACTTAGAGCGGCTCAGTGGTGGTACGAGAGTGGCGGCGAAGGGTGGCGGAGATGGCGGAGAGTGCGCATGAGCGGGACGAGGACGCGGTGTCGCGCTTCGTCGAGCGGTTCGCGGGTGAGCTGGCCGACGCCGGCATGCAGCGGATGGCGGCCCGGGTCTTCGCGGCGCTGCTCGCCTCCGACAGCGGGAGCCTGACCTCGGCCGAGCTCGCCGAGCGGCTCCAGATCTCCCCGGCGGCGGTCTCCGGCGCGATCCGCTACCTCAGCCAGGTCCACATGGTCGGCCGGGAGCGCGACCCCGGTTCCCGGCGCGACCGCTACCGACTGCACAACGAGCTCTGGTACGAGACCTTCACCCGCCGCGACCAGCTGTTGAGCCGCTGGGAGAGCACCCTGCGGGACGGCGCCGCGTCGCTGGGGCCGGGCACCCCCGCCGGCGAGCGGGTGGCCGAGACGGCGGCCTTCTTCGAGTTCCTCCAGGGGGAGATGCTCTCGATGATGGACCGCTGGCGCGCGTACCAGGCCGCCCGCCGCGAGGCTCTCGCGGCGACACCCGCGACCGCCGAACCCGGGCTTGCCGGGTCCGAGGCCGCCGGGTCCGAGACCGCCGCGATCGCCGGGTCCGAGGGCCTCGCGTCCGAGACCGCCGCGGGCACGCACCCCCGGGCCACGGCCATCCGCGAGGGCTGAGCCGGCTCGCTCCGGTGGCCGGCGCGCCGCCCGCGCGGTGCGCTCACGCGACCGCGCGGCCGCGCCGCCGGGGTCACGGGTGCGGAACGAGCAGGCGCAGCGCCTCGTCGAGGACCGTCCAGGTGCGGGTGCGAACCGGGCCCGCGATGTGCGCGTCCGCGCGGTAGCGGAAGTCGGGGCCGGAGACGGTGATCGCGCGGGCCCTGGCCCGCACCGGGGCCTCGGCGGCGTGCGAGCGGACCAGCACCTCCGCCAGGCCCGCGCCGGGCGTGGAGACCGTGATCCGCTCCACCGGCTGGTCGAGGTCGGCCAACAGCACGCCGTCCGCCTCCACCCGCAGCCGCTGCCCCGGCTCCCGGCCGCGGCGGCGCGCGGTGCCGGGGCCCAGCCCCGGCACCGGGAGGGTGAGCAGCGCCAGCGCGGAGCGCGCGGTGCGGGCGGCGGGGGACCACCAGGCGTGGTGCCGGTCCGCCGCCGATCCACCGCCGCCGGACCCGGGCGGCCCGCCGGCCCCGGCGAGGCCGTCGTCGCCGAAACCGGGCTCGGGCGACCCGGCGTCCGGCATCACGCCCCCACGCCGCTCCCCGTCCCCGGGCCGGTGCCGGTCCCGTGCGCCGGGGATCCCGCGCGGGCCAGGCCCGCCCGCGCGGTCGCCGTCGTACGTCCGGTCGGAGGAGCCCTCTCCGGGCCCGTGCGCGGTGGAGACGGAGCCGCCCCGCGGATACGCCCCGTACCCGCCGTGCCCCGCACCGTCCTCGACGTCGTCGGCGTAACCGTCCTGGTCCGGATGGGCGGCGCGCCGGTCATGGCCTTCGTACGGCGGGTCGTAGGCGTCGTACGCGGCGCCGCCCGAGGGAATGTGCAGACCGCCGAGGACCACTCCGCCGCTGTCGTCCACCAGCACGTCCAGCCGGCGCTCCCGGCCGTCCAGGACCGTGCGCGCGGCGGCCACGGCGCCGGTGGGCACGCCGAGTGAACGCGCGAGTGCCACCGAGGGCGACGTGCCGACCGGGACCATGGAGAGCGCCGCGTCCGCGAGCTCGCGGTGTTGGTGCAGGAGCCGCACGACGTGCAGCAACGCGCGATCGTCGCCGACCACCACGGGGCGCCGGCTGCCCCTGCGGGCCAGTGCCCGAGCCACCTCGGCCGGCCCGTCCGGAAGAAGGATTTTCGTCTGTGCGCCGGCGCACAGGACATCTTTCGCGATCCGCACGGATTCGCCGTCGACACGGCGCGCGAGCGGGTCGATGATCACGAGTAGCGGGGACTCCCGGACGTCGGGGGGAGAGTCTCCGGCGGGGTCTGGAGCCGACACCTCGGTCCTTCCTCAGGTAATCTCTCGGTGCAAGAGCCCCTGTCGCTGTTGCGCCAGGGGCTTCGTCTATCCGGGGCACCGGTTCGACGGCTCTTGTGGTGGCACAGCCACTGCGCACGTTGGACATGCCCCGCCCGGAAGGGGTGTACGCCTGTGCCCGCACTTGTGCTGCTCGGTGCTCAGTGGGGTGATGAGGGCAAGGGAAAGGCCACCGACCTGCTCGGCGGCTCAGTGGACTACGTGGTGCGCTACCAGGGTGGCAACAACGCCGGCCACACGGTCGTCGTCGGCGACCAGAAGTACGCGCTTCACCTCCTCCCTTCCGGAATCCTCTCGCCGGGGTGTACCCCGGTCATCGGCAATGGCGTCGTCGTCGACCCGGCGGTCCTGCTCTCCGAGCTGAGCGGGCTGAACGAGCGTGGCGTCGACACGTCCAAGCTGCTGATCAGTGGTAACGCGCATCTGATCACTCCGTACCACACGACCATCGACAAGGTGACGGAACGCTTCCTCGGCAAGCGGAAGATCGGCACCACCGGGCGCGGCATCGGCCCGACGTACGCCGACAAGATCAACCGAGTCGGCATCCGCGTCCAGGACATCTTCGACGAGTCGATCCTCCAGCAGAAGGTGGAGGCGGCTCTCGATTTCAAAAACCAGATCCTCGCCAAGCTCTACAACCGGCGCGCGATCACCGTGGAGCAGGTCGTCGAGGAGCTGATGGCCTACGCGGACCAGCTCCGGCCCTTCGTCACCGACACCACGCTGGTGCTGAACAACGCCATCGACGAGGGCAAGGTCGTGCTCTTCGAGGGCGGCCAGGGCACCCTGCTCGACGTCGACCACGGCACGTACCCCTTCGTCACCTCCTCCAACCCGACCGCCGGCGGCGCCTGCACCGGCGCCGGCGTGGGCCCGACGAAGATCAGCCGGGTCATCGGCATCCTGAAGGCGTACACCACGCGTGTCGGCGCGGGTCCGTTCCCGACGGAGCTGTTCGACGAGGACGGCGAGAAGCTGCGCACCATCGGCCACGAGCGCGGTGTGACCACCGGCCGGGACCGGCGCTGCGGCTGGTTCGACGCGGTCATCGCGCGCTACGCCACCCGGGTCAACGGCCTCACCGACTTCTTCCTCACCAAGCTGGACGTGCTCACCGGCTGGGAGCAGATCCCGGTGTGCGTGGCGTACGAGATCGACGGCCGGCGGGTCGAGGAGCTGCCGTACAGCCAGACCGACTTCCACCACGCGAAGCCGATCTACGAGATGCTGCCGGGCTGGTCCGAGGACATCAGCAAGGCCAAGTCCTTCTCCGACCTGCCGAAGAACGCGCAGGCGTATGTGAAGGCCCTGGAGGAGATGTCGGGCGCGCCGATCTCGGCGATCGGCGTCGGTCCGGGCCGGGACGAGACGATCGAGATCAACTCGTTCCTGTCCTAGTCCCCGGGCACCGGCCCGTCGAAGCACACGGGCCTTCGGGCGCATGAGAACGGCGCGCCGGCCGACAGCAGTCGGCCGGCGCGCCGTTTCCCGTTCCGGGTGGCCGCGGCGGGCGGTCAGTCGAGGCGGGTGAAGGTCACGGTGCCGGTCTCGCTGGTGTTGGAGTCGACGTACTGGAACCGCAGCTTGTTCGCGCCGGCCGTGGTGAAGGTGTGCGCCTCCTCCGGGGTGCAGCTGTCGACCGGCGTCTCCTTGACGACCTCCTCGGTGCTGAGGCGGAGTCCGTCCGCGGTCACCGAGACCAGCCGCATGTTGCCCTCGCAGTCGGCCTTGTCGCTCTGCCAGGAGGTCTCGGCCACCGGGGTGCCGTGGACGCCCTGCTTGATGACGAGCTTCAGGGTCGCGTTCTTCTCGCCGTACGCGTCCTTCGCCTGCCAGGTGCCCAGGTAGGCGTCGGGGATCGGGGTGTCGTCCTGCGCGACCCGGCGCAGCGTGGCCTCGCCGGAGTCGTCCTTGCGGCTCCAGGCGATCGAGCCGTCGTCGCGCAGCTTCAGGGTCTGCTCGCCGATCGGGCTGCAGGATCCCTCGGGCACGCTGGTGGTCACGTCGGTGTCGATGACGAGCAGGCTCTCCACCGACTTCAGGGTGCCCGCGCCCTGGCAGAAGGACTCGTCGGCCGAGGTCAGCGTGTCGGCGACCTGCGAGCCGATGGTGCCCTGGGCGAGCACGATCCGGCGGACCTTGCCGGTCGGCTCGTCGTTCTCGTAGATCTCGCCCTCCCACGCGCCCAGGTAACCCTGTGGGACGTCACCGGTGGTCGCGGGGCGCGTGGCCGCGTCGGACGGTGAGGACGAGGCGGACGGGGTGGCGGGCGACTTCGGGTCGCCGGTGGCCGGGCCGGCGCTCGCCGAGGTCTTGTCCTTGGGCTTGGCCTGGTCGTCCTTGTCCTTGTCGTTCCCGCGCAGCACCGCCACCGCGGCCACGCCCGCGACCAGCAGCGTCGCCACGGCGGCCGCCGTCACGATGAGCGCGGTGCGCTTGCGCCGCTTCGCGGGCGGGGCGGGCGGGGTGGGGCCGCCGACGACCGGGCCGAGCGGCGTCGACCCGCCCGGCGGGGTGTGCCCCTCCCCGCCGGACGCCGCGAACGACGCCATGGCGGGCGGGCCGAAGCCGGGCGGAGGCGTGGACACGGGCTCACCGGCGGACGCGGTGCCGGCCGGGGTGGCGCCGGCCGGAACGGCCGCCGCGGGCGTGGCGCTCCCGGCGGCCGAAGGGGCCCGCGGGGCCTGAGGAGCCTGCGGGGTGTGCGGGGCCGGGGGGCCGGCCGGCGCGCCGTGGGCGGCCGCGGGAGTTCCGCCGCCGACGGCGGCCGGCGGCGTGGCCGGGCCGGCGGGCGTGTTCGGCGTGCCCGGCACCGGCTGGCCGGACGGCGTGTGCGCGAGCCCGTGCGGCGTGGCGGCTCCGGCGGGGGCGCCGGGAGACGCGGCCGGGGTCGCGGGCTGGGCCACGGGGGCGGCCGGCGGCGCCGCGTGGGCCGCGGGCGCTCCCGCGGGCGGCGTGGCGGGCTGGGCCATGGGTGCGCCGGACGGCGGGGGGTGCGGGGTGGCCGCCGCCGGGGCCGCCGGGGTCGCCGGGGTGCCGCCCTGCGGCGTGGCTTGGCCCGCGGCGGGCGTGGTCAGCGGCGCGCCGGACGGCGGGGTGCGCGGGTGCGGCGGGGTGGCCGGGGCCGCCGGCGGGGTGAGCGGATACGACGTCGGGGCCGCCGGGGTCGCCGGGGCCGCCGGCGGCGGCGGAACGGTCGGCGGCGGGGGCGTGGCCGGGGCGGACGCCGAGGGAGCGGCCGAGGGCGGCGGGGGTGTCGCCGGGGCGGACGGAGGCGGCGGGGTGGCACCGGCGCCGGGCGGGGTCGTCGGCGGCAGCGGGACCGTTCCACCGCCCGCGGTGGGCGGGGCGGCGGGCGGCGCGGGCACGCCCGGGTGTGCCGGGGCGGCGGGTGACTCCGCGTCGAGGAGCTCCACCGCGTGCCGGCCGAGCTGGGCGACGAGGCTGCCCGGCAGCCACGGCTCGCCCGGGTCCACCTCCTCGTCCTCCGGGGTGGCCGTGCGCTCCAGCAGCTCGTCCAGCGTGGGACGCGCCTCCGGGTCCTTGGCCAGACAGTCCGTCACCAGGTCCAGCAGCCCCTCGGGCAGACCGGTCAGGTCCGCCTCCTCCTGGGCGATGCGGTACATCACCGCGTGCACCCCGCTGGTGGCGGCGGCGAAGGGCTGCCGGCCGATGGCCGCGAAGGCCAGCACCGAGCCGAGGCAGAAGATGTCGCTGGCCGGGGTGACCCGCTCGCCGCGGACCTGCTCGGGTGACATGAAGCCGGGGGAGCCGACGACCGCGCCACTGCGCGTCATGATGCCGTCGGTGACGGTCTCCAGGGCGCGCGCGATGCCGAAGTCGATGACGCGCGGCCCGTCGATGGTGATGAGGATGTTGGAGGGCTTCAGGTCACGGTGGATCAGACCGGCCCCGTGGATGTCCTGGAGCGCGCGGGTCAGCCCGTTGCCGAGGATCCGCACCGAGCGCTCCGGCAGCGGCCGGCCGCCTTCCGCTATGACCGCGTGCAGCGAGGGACCGGCGATGTAGCCGGTGGCGACCCAGGGCGTCGCCGCCTCGGTGTCGGCGTCGAGCACCGGTGCGGTCCACTCGCCGCCCACCCGCTGCGCCGCCTTGACCTCCTGCTTGAAACGGCGTCGGAACTCCGGCTGTTGCGCCAGCTCGGTCTGGACGAGCTTGACCGCGACGGTGCGGCCGCGCGCCGAGTGAGCCAGGAACACCCGGCCCATTCCGCCGGCGCCGAGGCGCCGCAGCAGCCGGTACTCACCGATCCAACGAGGGTCCTCCGCCCCCAGGTCTTCCATGTGCGCTGTTCCTTCCCCTGTTCAACCCTCGCCGGACCCGCCTGAGAATATGAGGCGGCGGTGAGCATTGGGGACCACGCGCACGATCCGTTATCGGTTCCGTATTCTACGGAGTCACTTCCCCAGGAGGCTCCAGCGCGTCCAGCGCCCCCGACAGCCGCCGCAGCGCCTCCGTCACCTCCCGCAACTCGGCCGCGCCGCCGAGCGCTTCGGCCAGCCGCTCGGCGAACTCGCGGTGGCCGGGCACGATCCGCCGCACCGCCGCGTATCCCTCCTCGGTCGGGGCCAGCAGTTTCGCCCGGCGATGGGCGGGGTTGGGGCGGTACTCGGCCAGCCCCGCCTCGACCAGGAGGTCCGCGACGCGCTGCACGCTCTGCCGGGTGATGCCCATCGCGCGGGCGATCCCGGCGACCGACAGCGGCTCGCCCAGCACGGCGCCGAGCACCTGCCAGCGGGCGGCGGTCAGCCCGGCGGGCGACGCCAGCCGCTCGGACACCGTCAGCAGTTGGCCGTTGAGCCGGAAGGTGGTGAGCGCGGTCGCGCTGAGCAGCGCCGGGACCTCGGCGGCGGCCGCGTCCGCGTCGGAAGTCCGCTCGGCCGCGGCGGCCCCCGGGGCGTCAGAAGTCGGCCGACCGCCGGGGGTTCGCCCGGCCTGGGAGGTCGGAGCCGGCTGAGGGGCCCGCTCGGCGCCGGGTCGCTCCCCCGCGGAGGCCGACGCGGCGTCAGAGTGCCGCTCCGTTCGGGAGGCGCGTCGGGCCCGGGGTGCGTCGGCGCTCATCGCTGCGCCGCCTCGGCCAGCACGCCGAAGGCGCTCGCGTCCGAGGCCGAGAAGAGCCGGTACCAGGCGTCGAGCACCTCCGGTTCGTATACATCCAGCAGGGCCAGGACCTCCCGGGCGAACGCCACCGGCTCGGTCGGGCCGGCCGTCACCAGGTTCCCGTCCGTCACGGCCGCCGCTTCGCGATAGCGATCGCCGCCCCGGTAGCCGGTGGCCGCGAGATACCCGGCGGCGCCGCTGGTGTGGTCCCGGTCGTCCAACAGTCCCTCTCGGGCGAGGCCGGCCGTGGCGCCGCAGATGGCCGCCACCGGAACGTCCGCGTCCAGGAAGGCGCGGGCCGCGCGGGCGAAGGGGGCGTTGGCGTCGCCCGTGTCCCAGGAGGAGGCGCCCGGCAGGATCAGCAGGGCGCTGTCCTGGGGCCGCAGCGCGTCGACCGTCAGGTCGGGCTGGATCCGCATGCCGCCCATCGTCACCACCGGCTCCTCGGTCAGTCCGACGGTCGCGATGGCGAATCCGGTGCGCGGCGGGCGGTGGTAGGAGGTGTCGCGTATGTGGGCGGTGGCGAAGCCGACCTCCCAGTCGGCGAGCGCGTCGTAGACCGCCACATGCACCGTCTGCTGTCCCATGGATCCTCCTCGATAGCGCCGATGACAGTAGGCTGTCAAAAAGACAGGCTGCTGTCAATGCATGTTAAGAACTCGCGCATTCACCCTCCGGTTGCCTTCCGTTCACCTAAAGTTTCCTACGTTCTGTAGTCGTACCGACACGGAAAAGGGGATCCATGGAGTTCCTGCCGCAGCTCGGCGTTCATCTGGCACTCGACCTCGGAGCCGTATCCCTGCTGACCTTCGCGGTGTACTACCCCCGCCATCGGCGCCGCGACCTGATACCCGCCTACCTCGCGCTGAACGTCGCGCTGTTCGCCGTCGTCGCCGCGCTCGCGCGGGTCGGCGGCAACGGAGGCATGGCGCTGGGCTTCGGCCTCTTCGGCGTGCTGTCGATGATCCGGCTGCGCTCGGACGCCATCCAGCACGAGGAGGTGGCGTACTACTTCACCACCCTCGTCCTCGGGCTCATCTGCGGTCTGCCGCACCTGGGGCTCTCCGTCGCGGCCCCGCTGACCGCCCTGCTCCTGCTGGTGCTCTACGTCGCCGACCACCCCCGGCTGTACGCCCGCTCCCGGCGCACCGTCGTCACCCTCGACGCGGTGCACGAGGACCCCGCCGCGCTCCGCGCCGACCTCGCCCGACGGCTCGGCGAACCGCTCCACTGGACGGTCATGGAGGTCGACTTCGTCCGCGACCTGACCGTCGTCGACGTGCGGTACCGCGAGCCCCGGCCGGTGCCGTGGGCCGCCCGCGCCGACCACCCCGGACCGGCCGAGCAGACCGCCCCGGGCCGTCGTCCCGGCCGGCCCGTCGCCACCTGGGAGGCGGCGTGACCACGCCGGTGGCGCCGCCGCCGGAGCCGCCGGCGGTCAGCGGGCCCATCCAGGCCGCTCGACCCATCTCGCTCGCCGAGGTCAACGAGCGCTCCGCACTGCTCGCCCGGATCGACCGCTGCTACCTGGTGCCCGCCGCGGTCTTCACCGCGCTCGCGGCGCACCTGACCGACCCGGACCGCCCCGGCGGCCCCTTCCGGGCGCTCACCATCGACGGACGGCGCTGGTTCCGCTACCACTCCGTCTACTACGACACCCCCGGCCTCCGCTCGTTCCACGACCACCGCCAGGGGCGCCGGTTGCGCTTCAAGATCCGGGAGCGGGTCTACCAGGACTCCGGGGAGCGGCAGTTCGAGATCAAGCTCAAGGGCGGGCGCGGCGAGACGGTCAAACAGCGGTGCCCGCTCACCGGCGCGGCCACCCCGCTGGACGCCCCGTTCCGCGCCTTCCTCGCCGACGCGCTGGAGCGCGCGTACGGCATCGAGCCGCCCGCGGAGCTGCGCCCCTCCCTCACCACCGACTACCGGCGGGCGACGCTGGTGGCCGACGGCGAGCGCGTCACCTGCGACACCGGGCTGATCTGCCGGGACCTCCCGCTGGGAGCCGCCGTCCACTGCGACAGCGATCTGGTCCTGGTGGAGACCAAGACGGCCGGGCACCTCACCGCGGCCGACCACTTCCTGCACGCCCACGGGGTGCGGCCCGCCGTGTTCACCAAGTACTGCGGGGCGCTGGCCGCGCTGCGCCCGGCGCTACCCGGCAACCGCTGGCGCCGCGCCGCCCGCCGCGCCTTCCCGCGCCGGGCGGGAGCGCTTCCCGCGCCGAGCGGGGACGCGCGCTGACGCTCGGCGGGAGCCGTTTCCCGTGCTGAACGGGAGCCGTTTCCCGTGCTGAACGGGAGCCGTTTCCCGCGCTGAACGGGAGCCGCGGCGGGCGCCGTAAGGCGGTGCCGTAGGGCGCCGGCGGCGGCCACTTCGCCCGACAGGATGCCGGGCGAAGTGGCCTAAGCCATACACCTTGGCGGTGTCTGCGGGCGGCCGGAGATCCATACGCTGGGCCCCATGACCCCTCCGCACGCTGATCCTCAGGTCGGGAAGGCCGTCAAGGCGGCCGACCGCGCCCACGTCTTCCACTCCTGGTCCGCTCAGGGGCTCATCGACCCGCTCGCCATCGCGGGCGCCGAGGGCTCGTACTTCTGGGACTACGACGGCAACCGCTACCTCGACTTCTCCTCCCAGCTGGTCAACACCAACATCGGGCACCAGCACCCCAAGGTCGTCGCGGCCATCCAGGAACAGGCCGCGAAGCTGTGCACCATCGCCCCCGGCTTCGCCGTGGACGTACGGTCCGAGGCGGCGCGGCTGATCGCCGAGCGGACCCCGGGCGACCTGGACAAGATCTTCTTCACCAACGGCGGCGCGGAGGCGGTCGAGAACGCGGTACGGATGGCCCGGCTGCACACCGGCCGGCACAAGGTCCTCTCCGCCTACCGCTCGTACCACGGCGCCACCGCCGCCGCGATCAACCTGACCGGCGACCCGCGCCGCTGGGCCTCCGACACCGCCTCCGCGGGCGTGGTCCACTTCTGGGCCCCGTTCCTCTACCGCTCGCCGTTCCACGCCGAGACCGAGGAGCAGGAGCGCGACCGGGCGCTGCGCCACTTGGAGGACACCATCGCCTTCGAGGGGCCGCAGACCATCGCCGCGATCATCCTGGAGACCGTGCCCGGCACCGCCGGCATCATGGTCCCGCCGCCCGGCTACCTGGCCGGCGTCCGGGAGATCTGCGACCGCTACGGGATCGTCTTCGTCCTGGACGAGGTCATGGCCGGCTTCGGGCGCACCGGCGCCTGGTTCGCGGCCGACCACTTCGAGGTGGTCCCGGACCTGCTGACCTTCGCCAAGGGCGTCAACTCCGGCTATGTCCCGCTCGGCGGCGTGGCGATCTCCGCCGAGATCGCCGCCACCTTCGACCAGCGGCCCTACCCCGGTGGGCTCACCTACTCCGGCCACCCGCTCGCCTGTGCCTCGGCCGTCGCCACCATCAACGCGATGGCGGAGGAGCGGATCGTGAAGAACGCCGCGGAGATCGGCGAGAAGGTCATCGGCCCCGGGCTGCGCGAGATCGCCGAGCGCCACCCGTCGGTGGGCGAGGTGCGCGGCCTCGGCGCCTTCTGGGCGGTGGAGCTGGTGCGGAACAAGGAGACCCGCGAGCCGCTGGTCCCGTACAACGCCAGCGGCCCGGCCAACCAGCCGATGGCGGACTTCGCGGCGGCCTGCAAGCAGCGCGGGCTGTGGCCGTTCGTCAACATGAACCGCACCCATGTGGTCCCGGCCTGCACCATCAGCGAGGCCGAGGCCAAGGAGGGGCTGGCCCTCCTCGACGAGGCGCTGACGGCCGCCGACGCCCACGCGGCGTAGATCACAGCTGTACTCCACGCGACGGCCCTCGCATATCGTGAGGCGAGGGCCGTCGTGTCGCGCGTGCGCGCGAGGCGCTGGGACGGCCGGAGAAAGCACGAAGGAGACGGTCATCGATGCCCGTGCCCGGCAGTAGCCCAGGCACCAGTCCCGGCGCCGGCCGCCGCGCCAGCCCGGTCAGGCGCAGCACGCTGCGGCAACAGATCGCCGACGCGCTGTGCGACGAGGTGATCGCGGGCCGGCTCCCCGCCGGCCGCCAGTTCACGGTCAAGGAGATGGCCGACCAGTACGGCGTCTCCGCCACCCCGGTGCGCGAAGCACTGATCGACCTGTGCGCCCAGGGGCTGCTCGACGTCGAGGAGCACCGCGGTTTCCGCGTGCACGAGTTCACCCTCGACGACTTCCGCGCCATGGTCCAGGCGCGCTCGCTGATCTCGGAGGGGATGTTCCAGCACTACGCGGAGCGGGTGCTGAGCGAGATGTCGCCGGAGGCGCTGGCGTCGGTGCGCCGCCGGGCGGAGGAGGCCGAGCGCGCCGCGCGCCTGGGCGACCTGGACATCCTCATCGGCTACGACATGCGGTTCTGGCGTGAGCTGGTGGGGCTGGTCGGCAATCCGTACGTCTCGGACTTCCTCCAGCGGCTGCGGGTGCAGAGCTGGGTGTTCACCGTGCCGTTCCTGCGCCGGGTGCCGGACCTGACCGGCCGGCTGTGGGCCCGGCACCGCGAGCTGACCGACGCGGTGACCCGCGCCGACGCTGCGGAGGCGGAACGCATCATCGCGGCGTACAACGCGCATTCGCTGGCGTTGATCGAGGAGCTGGCCACGGGCGCGGCGCCGGCGTGATCGGGCGCCCGAACCGCACGGATGATCCGTCTTCTTGGTCCGACTTCGAGGCGGATTACCGCCGTACCGCACGCTTCGCGGAGCGAAGTCGGAGGACTACGCTGATCCGGCCGGCTCTTCGGCTCCAGCCGTCGCCGGAGAACTCCGATCGTGTACGCCGACGCCGACCCCGATCCCCCCGCCGACTTCGAACGCCGACCCGCAACGCCGACTTCGAACGCCGACCACGCAACGCCGACCTCGAACGAGAGCGAGATCACGTGGCCTGTGACCTCTGGCTGGTCCCCCTCGTGGATGTGCTGTGCCACAGCCCCGACAACCCCTTCGCCGAGGAGATCGCGGTCTACGACCGGGCGCTGAGCGCCTCCGGGCTGCCGCCCGTGCCCGTCTTCGGCTACATGCCGGGGCTCTCCGGGGACGTCGCCCCGGTCGCGGGCTTCGACTACGACGCGCTGCACCTCCTCCGCCGCGCCTACCTGCTCCAGCTGTGCGGGCTCGCGGTCACCCCGGTCGACGAACTGGGCGGCGACTACGAGCAGTTGCTGGAGATGTTCGAGTCCACCGCCAAGCAGTCGCACCTGGTGTGGCACTACGACCACGCCGGCGCGTACGTCCCGGTGGACTTCGCGGCTCCACTCTCCTCCGACGAACTCCTGGAGGGCGGCGGCCCCCTGGGCTCCAGCCACGGTCTGCTGCGCGAACTCCACGCGGTGGCCCCGGCGCTCGGCATCGACCCCGGTAACCCGCCGGCGGCCCCGACACCCCCGCCGCGGCCCACCAGCCTGGAGGAGCCGGCGGCACCGATCTCCTACGACGCCGGGCCCTTCGCGCGGGAGCGGCACGTCTGGCTCGGGCTGCACGCGGCGGCCACCCGCAGCCTGGGGCAGGGCTCGATGATCGTCTTCAGCTGAGCGGTCGCCTCGCTCGCTACGGCCGCCTGGGTCGTCCCGGTCGGCTCGGGCGCGTCTGGTCGGCCGACCCGGCGGCCGTGCGCGGGCCGGGTGTGCGCGCTCTTCGCGGGACGGGTCAGCGGGGCGACTCCGGGGGGCGCTGCCGCGGCATGTTCGGACGGGTGGCCGGCGGCAGCGGGAAGCGGTTCGAGGGCGGCGGGCTGTCCGGTCGCGCGCTCCAGGCCAGGGACTGGGTGAACAGCGGCGCCGAGCCGGAGCGGAACTCCACCATCCAGTCCGCGGTCTCGGTGCGGACCAGCTCCGAGACATCCTCGCTGAACCGCCGCAGCACGGTCAGACAGCGCTCCGCCGCCTCGCTCGCGGTGCCCTCGGCCGGGCCGAGCACCTCCCGCACGCTCTCCGACGCCCAGTCGAACTGCAGCGCCTCCAGCCGTCGGTGCACCGCCTGGGCGGTGGCCACGTCGCGCATCCAGCCCGCGGTCAGCCCGAAGCAGCGGTCGGCCGCCACGCAGGCGACCGTGAACAGCAGCGCCAGATAGCCCCAGGCGGCGCCGCCGTCCAGCAGCCCGTTGAGATCCAGCAGCGGCAGCGACGCCCCGACCACCGCGCCCACCACGGCCCCGATCCGCAGCGCGTGCGCGGTGCGCCGCTTCCAGACCCGGTCGGCGAGATACCAGTCGGCCACCCGCAGCGCGCCACTCTCCACCCACCGGTAGAGCTCGTCGAGCCGTTCCGCGGGCTCGCCCCAGTCGCCGTGCGGGAAGGGCCGACCCAGCAGGTCGCCCTGTTTGCCCCCGCGCCCCCGCCGAGGGGGCCCCTCGGGCTGCATCTCCGGCTGACTCACCCGTGCACTCCCTGCTGCGGCTGCATGTCTCTCTAAGAACGCGCAGCCTCCATTCCTACCGCCGAACGGTTGGCCTCGCGGACAAGATCGCGAGAATTCCGCTCGTACGTGGCGGTGGTCGGGTATAGGCGCGTCCTCGACCTCACCCGAAAGAGTGTGCCCGGTCGTCTTCGCGCCGCCGCGCCGACCCCGTGGGGACGCCCGCGCGGAGCGCCGCCGCCGAGAGGCAATAGGGTGCCTACCGTGAAGGTCCTCGTCATCGGCGGCGGCGCCCGCGAACACGCCCTGTGCCGCGCCCTCTCGCTCGACCCCGACGTCACCGCGCTGCACTGCGCCCCCGGCAACGCAGGCATCGCCGAGCTGGCCACGCTGCACGCGGTGGACGCGCTCGACGGCGCGGCCGTCGCCGACCTGGCCGCCACCCTGGAGGCGGACCTGGTCGTCATCGGCCCCGAGGCGCCGCTGGTCGCCGGGGTCTCCGACGTGCTGCGGGAGCGCGGGATCCCCGTCTTCGGCCCGTCCGCGGAGGCCGCCCGGCTGGAGGGGTCCAAGGCGTTCGCCAAGGACGTGATGGCCTCCGCCGGCGTTCCCACCGCGCGCGCCTACGTCTGCACCACCCCCGAGGAGATCGACGAGGCCCTGGACGCCTTCGGCGCGCCGTACGTCGTCAAGGACGACGGTCTCGCCGCCGGCAAGGGCGTGGTCGTGACCTCCGACGCCGAGGCGGCCCGGGCGCACGCCCTGGCCTGCGAGCGGGTCGTCATCGAGGAGTTCCTGGACGGCCCCGAGGTCTCGCTGTTCGCGATCACCGACGGTGAGACGGTGCTGCCGCTCCAGCCCGCGCAGGACTTCAAGCGCGCCTACGACGCCGACGAGGGCCCGAACACCGGCGGCATGGGGGCCTACTCCCCGCTGCCGTGGGCGGACCCGCGGCTGGTCGACGAGGTCATGGAGACCGTGCTCCAGCCCACCGTCGACGAGCTGCGCCGGCGCGGCACGCCCTTCTCCGGGCTGCTGTACGCGGGGCTCGCGATCACCTCGCGCGGGGTGCGGGTGATCGAGTTCAACGCGCGCTTCGGGGACCCGGAGACCCAGGTGGTCCTGGCCCGCCTGAAGACGCCGATCGCCGGCGTGCTGCTGAGCGCGGCCACCGGCCGGCTGGACACGCAGCCGCCGCTGCGCTGGCACGAGGACGCCGCCGTCACCGTGGTCATCGCCTCCCACAACTACCCCGACACCCCGCGCACCGGCGACCCGATCCACGGCCTGGCGGAGGTCGCCGAGCAGGACGCCCCGACGGCGTACGTGCTGCACGCGGGCACCAGGCGGGACGCCGAGTCCGGCGAGGTGGTCAGCGCGGGCGGCCGGGTGCTCTCCGTCACCGCGACCGGCGCCGACCTGGCGACGGCGCGCGAGCGCGTCTACCGCGCGGTCGCGCGGATCACCCTGGAGGGCTCGCACCACCGCTCGGACATCGCCGAGAAGGCCGCCTCCGCCTAGCCGGCGCCTCTTGCGAGGGCTCGGGGGTTCGCCTCCGGGCCCTGAGCGGCTGTCGCACGCCCTTCGGGTCACCGGTGTGTGCCGTGCGGGGTCGGAGGGCGTGCGCGGCCGCGAGAGCGGGCGGTGGGCGCTCTCCGTGCCCGTCCGCGCGGGGCGGCCCCGGTACAAGCGGCGGCGGTAGGCGCGGCGGCCGCGGTACGCCGGGTGGTCGCGGTGTGCGGGGTGGCCGCGGTACGCGTGGCCGCCGCGTTGTGCGGGTGGCCGCGGTATGCGAGGTGGGCCCGCGGCTGGTCGCGTCCTCCGGCTCCCCGTGAGCGCCCGGAGATCCGTCGCCGACTGGAATCGGACGAAGTTAATCCGGTTTCCGTTCGGGCGGCGATCGTTCGTGATCGCTTCCGGCGTGCTTTCGTGCGCGAAAGCCCAGATGGTTGCCTCACTCTGCCCAAGGCCATTCCATCGAGTGACCGCTGCCCCATCCTGCTGACGCACGCGCGGGCCCCAACTAGGGTGCCGCTCAGGAGCGCTGCGGCAAGTGGCCCACCGGCATTGCGGTGTCGTTGTCCGGTGTGACAGTGGGGGAGTAAGAGCAACGCCGCCGGCGTCCGCTGGTTTCACTCATCGGCAGGGCAGTAGGGGGTGATCAGACTCGTGACAGGTCCGGAAGCAGGTGCTCAGGCAGCGCGCGTCCGCGCACTCGCGGTGTTGCGCATTCGAAGCACCGCGCTGGCGGTCGCGCTCCTGCCGGCCGCCGCGGCCGTGGTGCTGCTGGTCGGGAGCGCCACCGGGCGGATCGGCGGCTCGGACGCGGGCGGCTGGACCGCCCTGCGCTGGGTGGCCGTGGTCGGGGCCGTGGTGGCCCTGCTGCTGGCGGCCGGTGTCGCCGCGGTGGTCGTGCGGGCCAGACCCGCGCTCTCCCCGACCGTGCCCATCCCCGAGGCGATGGCCCCGGACCTCTACCGCCTGGTGCGCGACCTCGCCGACCGGCTGGACGTCCCCCCGCCCTCCGCCATAGCCCTCACCCCCGACTGCGACAGCTGGCTGGAGGACCGCACCCATCCGGCGCACGGGGCGTCCGCGGCCGAGGCGCCGCCGGTCGACGGGCCCGCCGCCCTCGCCGGGGCCGCCGCATGGCCCGCCGCGGCGACGCGGCTCAGACGGCCGACGGAGGGCGGTCCGGCGGGCTCCGGGGGGTCCAACCGGGCCCGCCGGGTGCCGCGGCCCCCGGTGCTGGTGATCGGCTCGCCCTTCCTGTGGTGGATGCGGGTCGCCGAGCTGCGGGCGATCCTCGCCCCGGTGGTGGCGGGCACCGGCCCCTCCGTCCACCCTGATATAGCCGCCGCCCGTCGCTTCGTGCGCGGCCTGGACGCGGCGGTGGCCGTGGCCGGCCGTTCCGGCGTGGCCGCGCCGGGCACCCGCCGGTCGGGCGCCCGTCGCTCGGGCGTCGTGGGAGCGGCCCTCTCCGCCGTCTTCGACCGCTCCGTGCGCCGCCCCGCGCTGGCGTTCGTCGGCTGGGTCGCCCGGCTGCTGCTGCGCGGCTGCCGGGACCACGCGGCCGAGATGGAGCGCGGCGTCGCGGCCGCCGCCTCCGAGCGCGCCCAGACCGTCGACTACGGACTGCGGATCGTCGCCCAGGAGCAGGTCGGCCTCGCCTACGCCGGCTGGGACCGGCTGCTGACCCGGGTGGCGCTGCCCGCCTGGCGGATGGGCCGCTGGCCGTCCCGGCTGGACGCCGGCGTCGTCGCCGCCCTCACCGAGCTCTCCCGCCGCGACCGGCTGGCCGAGGGCTTCGCCTCCCGCCTCGGCGAGCGGCCGGCCTGCGATCTGCTGGAGGAGCCGGGGCTCATCGACGAGGCGACATCGCTGCTGGCCGCCCGGCTCTTCCACGGCGGCCCGGCCGAGCCGAGGCCCGACTGGTCGCCCATCGACTGGGACCGGTATCCGGAGGAGGTCGTGGACCGCAAGTGGCGGCTGGAGTCCGCCCGGCTGCAGCGGGTCCTGGACGACCTCCCGCCGCCCGACGCCGTGCGTCCGGGCGCGGCGCGCCCCGTCGGGCCCACCCTGGCCCATGTCATCGACCGGCTCACCGAGGGCGACGACGTCGGCGGGGCGGGCGAGATGCTGGCCGCGCGGCTGAGCGGCGAGCTGGCCCGCGAGGAGGCCGCCGAGCGGTCGGCACGCCGGGCGGCGGCCGTGGCGGCCGCGCTGGGCGGCGAGAGGGACACGGCGGAGGCCGGAGCAGGGCCCTCGGGACCCGCCGGGCCCCCATCGACCGAGCGTCGGGAGACACCCGGTTCGCCCGGGCCTACGGGATCGACCGGGAGGCGGGGAGCGTCCGGGTCGCCCGGGGCGACCGGGCGGGCCGAGGCCGCTTCCGAGCGGCGGGAGGGGCCTCGTTCCGCCGGCGGTCCGCAAGGGGCCGCCCCGGTGGCCGCCGCCCCCTCTGTCGCGTCCGCCGTGGCCGCGGTGGCCTCCGGGGCCGGCGGCGCGTCCGGCGCCGCCACGGCCGTCGGAACGGACTTGCGGGCGACGGCTCATCGTGCCGGGGTCGGGGGCGCCGCCGTCGCCGCCACGGCCGCGGGGCCGGCCGGAGCCACCGCGGTCTCGGCGGTCCCCGGCGGCTCCGACGGCCCGGGGCAGCCGGCCGCCTCCGGCGGCTCGGGCAGCGATCCGTGGATCGACGGATTCGTCCCGCTGTTCCCGCTCCAGCCGCCTCGCACCGGCCGCGAGCTGCTCGCCGACCATGTCACCGCCATGGTCTGCTGCACGGCCGTGGACAGCGCCGGCGCGGCCCCCGGTCTGGACTGGCTCGACGGGCCGGCGCTGCTGGTCGGCGGCCGTCGGGTCGGAGACCTCACGCTGCCCGTGCTGAGCCTGGTGGAGGACGGCGACGCCGAGCCGCTGCGCGCCTGGCTGGGTGAGCACGGTGTGCGTCCGGACAAGCCCGTCCGCCTGGTGTGAGCCGCCCGCGCGGAGGGTGAGGCGCGGGCCCGGCCGATCGAGGTGCGTGCCCAGGTAGTCGGCTCGCCCTCTCCCTCGGCCGGCGTCGGCGATCACGCTCGGCCGGGGTCCGCGATCACGCTCGGCCGAGGTCACGCGATCACGCTCGGCCGGCGTCGGCGATCACGCTCGGTCCCTTCCGGGAAAGTTCAGTCTCGCCAATTCGCGACGATCAGTGACGGAGTGGGTGCGTTATGTGATGTGCTGTAGCCAAACGCTGTCACTCGGCCCCGTGCGGGCGGACCTACAGAACAGTGAGCGAGGCAGCAGGACAGCAGCCAGCCGTCGGGGGAGGCAGGGAGGGGAGCGAGCATGGGCACGGAGCAGATCCGGCGCTGGGAGTCAGGGGCACTCGCACATGCGGTCAACGACCCTTTCGGTCAGGGACCGCTGCCCTGGCTGCGGGGAAGTGAGAACTATTTCGACGACACCGGCCATATGGTGCCGTGGTACGTGGACTACGGCACCGTGGCCGGTGCGGGCACTCACGAGGTCTCCGGGGCCGGCGGGCGGCTCCCCGACCCCCGGCCGGCGGCCGGCGCACGGGCGGGCGGCCCGGCCGGCGCCCGCCTCGGCGCCCGCGCGGGCCGCGGCACCACCCGGCGCTCCTCCGGCCCCCGCACGGCCGACGATGTGCACCGCCAGATCAAGGGGTTCACCTCCACCCCGGCCGCCGCCCCCGGCGAGGCCATCGACTTCCGGATCACGGTCGACCCGCCGCAGCAGTTCGGCGTGGACGTCTACCGCATCGGTCACTACGGCGGCGACGGCGCCGCGAAGATCACCACCAGTCCGCGGCTGTCGGGCATCGTCCAGCCGCCCCCGCTCACCGCCGACCGCACCGTCTCCTGTCATCACTGGTGGCTGTCCTGGCGGCTCCAGATCCCCACCTACTGGAAGCTGGGCGCGTATGTCGCCGTGCTGACCACGGCCGACGGCTACCGCAGCCACATCCCGTTCACGGTCCGCGACCACCACCCCGCCGACCTGCTGCTGGTCCTCCCCGAGCTCACCTGGCAGGCGTACAACCTCTACCCGGAGGACGGTCGCACCGGGGCCAGCCTCTACCACGCCTGGGACGAGCGGGGCCGGCTGCTGGGCGAGCAGGACGCGGCCGTCACCGTCTCCTTCGACCGTCCCTACGCGGGCGCCGGGCTGCCGTTGCACGTCGGCCACGCCTACGACTTCATCCGCTGGGCCGAGCGCTACGGCTACGACCTCGCCTACGCCGACACCCGTGATCTGCACGCGGGCCGGGTCGATCCGACCCGCTACCGGGGGCTGGTCTTCCCCGGTCACGACGAGTACTGGTCGATGTCGATGCGCCGCACCGTGGAGCTCGCCCGCGACACCGGCACCTCGCTGGTCTTCCTCTCCGCCAACACGATGTACTGGCAGGTGGAGCTGGCCCCCTCGCCCGCCGGCCCGGACCGGCTGCTGACCTGCCGCAAGCGCCGGGGCCCCGGACGCTCGGCGCTGTGGCGCGAGACGGCGTCGCCGGAGCAGGAGCTGATCGGCATCCAGTACGCCGGCCGGGTGCCGGAGCCGCACCCGCTGGTGGTGCGGAACGCCGACCACTGGCTCTGGGAGGCCACCGGCGCGCGGGAGGGGGACGAGCTGCCCGGACTGGTCGCCGGCGAGGCAGATCGTTACTTCCCGCGCACCAGCCTCCCCGAGCACACCCGCCGCATCCTGCTGGCGCACTCCCCGTACACCGACGGCGAGGGCGCCACCCGCCACCAGGAGACCTCGCTGTACCGGGCCCCCAGCGGCGCTCTGGTCTTCGCCTCGGGCACCTTCGCCTGGTCACCGGCGCTGGACCGGCCGGGCCACGCCGATGTGCGCATCCAGCGCGCGACGGCCAACCTCCTCGACCGGATGTGCAAGCGCGACTGACCCGCGTGGACCCTCCTGGACCGAATCGCGTCCCACCCGCATCGCGGGTGGTCAGACGTGTGAGGGACAATCGAGGGACTTGGTCGATTCGCACAGGAGGACCCGTGTCCGGATTCGTAGAGAAGCCCGAACCGGTAGAGGTGCCGGGCCTTGAGCACCTGCACACCGGCAAGGTGCGCGACCTCTACCGGAACGAGAAGGGCGATCTCGTGATGGTCGCCAGCGACCGGATGTCGGCCTTCGACTGGGTGCTGCCCACCGAGATCCCCGACAAGGGCCGGGTCCTCACCCAGCTCTCCCTGTGGTGGTTCGACCAGCTCGCGGACCTGGTCCCGAACCATGTGCTGTCCACCGAGCTCCCCGAGGGCGCCCCGGCCGACTGGGCCGGCCGCACCCTGATCTGCCGCCCGCTGCGGATGGTGCCGGTCGAGTGCGTGGCGCGCGGCTATCTGACCGGCTCCGGGCTGCTCGAGTACCAGGAGGACCGCACGGTCTGCGGTCTGGCCCTGCCCGAGGGGCTGACCGACGGCTCCGAACTCCCCCTGCCGATCTTCACCCCGGCCACCAAGGCCGCCGTCGGCGAGCACGACGAGAACGTCTCCTACGAGGAGGTGGCGCACCGCGTCGGCGCCGAGACCGCCGCCCGGCTGCGCCAGGCCACCCTCGCGGTCTATGGGCGCGCCCGTGACACCGCGCGCGCCCGCGGCATCATCCTCGCGGACACCAAGTTCGAGTTCGGCTTCGAGGGCGAGGAACTGGTGCTGGCCGACGAGGTGCTCACCCCGGACTCCTCCCGGTTCTGGCCCGCCGCCGAGTGGCAGCCCGGCCGCCCTCAGCCCTCCTTCGACAAGCAGTTCATCCGCGACTGGCTCGTCTCCCCGGCCTCCGGCTGGGACCGCCACAGCGAGCTGCCGCCGCCCCCGCTTCCCGCGGAGGTCGTCGAGCAGACCCGCGCCAAGTACATCGAGGCGTACGAGCGCCTCACCGGACTCTCCTGGTCCTGACGCCGGTCGTAACGTCGCGCCGCCGGGCCGCCGCCCGGCCCTCCGCCCCGGCTCGCTCCTCCGCCCCCGCCCACAGTGACCGACGTCACGACGCGCGAGGTCCGGGGGAGGGGCCGCGGGTGGGGGCGAGGCCCTCGGGCGGCGCCCGTGACGCACGAAAAAGCCCCGACCTCTCGGCCGGGGCTTTTCCCTATGGAGCGGACGACGAGGCTCGAACTCGCGACCTCAACCTTGGCAAGGTTGCGCTCTACCAACTGAGCTACGTCCGCATGCGCCGCGCTTTCCGTGCGGTGCGAAGTCCACTATAGCCAACCTCGCTCGCGAGCGATGCGCACTGCCGCATGACGGTTCTCCGCACCCAGCTTCGCGGCGGCCGCCGAGAGGTAGTTGCGGACCGTCCCCTGGGTCAGCGAGGCCCGCTCGGCGATCTCCGCGATCGGCGTCCCGCCCTCCGCCAGCTCCAGCAGCTCGGCCTCCCGCGCGGTCAGCGGAGAGTCCCCCGCGCTGATCGCGTCGGCCGCCAACTCCGGGTCCACATAGCGGCTTCCGCCGTGCACGGCGCGGATGATCTCCGCCAGCCGCTGCGCCGAGACCGTCTTCGGCACGAACCCCCGCACCCCCGCCTCCAGCGCCCGCTTGAGATGCCCGGGGCGCCCGTGACTGGTGACGATCATGGTGCGGCAGCCGGGCAGCTCGGCCCGTAGAGATGTGGCCACCGCCACACCGTCCATCCCCGGCATCTGGAGATCCAGCACCGCCACATCCGGCCGGTGAGCCCGCGCCATCGCCAGCGCCTCGGGCCCCGACGCGGCCTCGGCCACCACCCGCAGATCGTCCTCCAGCGCCAGCAGCGCGGCCAGCGCTCCCCGGATCAGATGCTCGTCGTCGGCGAGCAGCACCCGCATCACCCCGCGGCCCCCGCCCCCGCCCCCGCCTCCGGACCCGGCACCCCCGATGCCCGCCCCGCTCTCGCTCCCGGCCCCGGTCCCGGTTCCCGCCCAGGCCCCGGCGGCCCCCGCGGCCCCGATGCTCGCCCGGGTCCCGCCCTCGCCCCCGGCCCTGATGTCGGTCCCGGTCTCGGCCCCGGCGTCGCCCTCAGTGGGCCCCATCACCTGATCCCCTCCGTCAGCCGGGCGGCTGTCCCCGGCGCCCGGAGGCGCGGCGGCCCGGCGGCCACACCGTCCTCGTGTCCCGCCGCCGGGGCAGGCTCCGCGCCCCGGCCCGGCGCCGCCCACGGCCCCGGCTTCGCTGCCGCGGACGAGGTTGGAGGCGAGGTGAGCGGGGAGCCGAGCGGGGAGTCGGGGAGCGGCGCGGCCGTTCCGCGTCGGACGCGGGCGGTGGCCGGGGCCTCTCCCGCCGGAGCCTCCTCCGCCGGACCTCGGTCCAGGGAGGCGTCGTCCAGCGAAGCGTCGTCCAGCGGGATCCGCGCCGTGAGCCGGAACCGGCCGCCGGGGAGCGCTCCGGTGACGACGGTGCCCCCCAGGCCGGCGAGCCGCTCCCGAAGCCCGGCCAGCCCGGAACCCCCCGATGTGGCACCGCTTGCGACGGCGTCGGCCGTCCCACAGGGCGCGGCCGCCGAGGTGCCCGGCACGCCGTCGTTCTCCATGACCAGCACCGCCACCCGACCCCTCGGCGCGGCACCCCGCCCCACCGGAGCGCCCTCGGTGGGGCGCCCGGATATGCGTCCGGCGACTCGTGCCGCCGTGCGGCCGACCGTGCTCGTCGCCGAACGCCCGGCGGCCGGGGTCGACCCGCGTCCCGGCGGGTCGCCCGCCGCGATCTCGACCCGGATCGCACAGTGCCGGGCGGCGTCCGCGTGCCGCAGGACGTTGGTGGTGCCCTCGCGGACCACCCAGCCCAGCGCCGACTGCACCGCGGAGGGCAGCGGGTCCGTGCCGTCCGGCCCGGCCGTGGCGCCCGCGATGCGGCAGTCGATGCCGGCGGCGGCCAGCACCGCTCTGGCACCCACCAGTTCGGTGTGCAGATCGGCCTCCCGATAGCCGCGCACCACGTCCCGTATCTCCCGCTGTGACTCCTGGGTGATCCGGAGCACCTCCACCATCTGCTCGACGGCCTCCGGCCGTCCGCGCCGGGCCAGCTGCACCGCGAGCTCGCTCTTCAAGGCGATGACCGCCAGATTGCGCCCGAGCACGTCGTGCATGTCCCGACCGAACCGCAGCCGCTCCTCCGCGACCGCCAGCCGCGCCTGCACCGCCCGGGCGTCGTGCACCTCCCACATCACCCCCAGCATCCAGCCGGAGCAGCGGATGGTGAGCAGGGAGAAGCCGCACTGGAAGGCGACCACCAGCACCACGGCGCAGAGCCGCAAGTCATGCACGCCGACGAGGAAGAAACCCAGGGTGGCCAGCGCCGCGATCCCCCCGCAGACCGCGGCGAAGGTCCACTTGGGGACCAGCAGGCAGGAGATCCCCCCGAAGGGCATGGTGACCCAGCCCACCAGCAGCACCGCCGTGCCGACGGCCAGCCCGCCGACGGCGCACAACGCCAGGGTCAGCCCGAGGGTGAGCACCATCAGCAGCGCCGCGAGGCCCGTCTGCCGTCGGGGGACGCCACCCTTCCCCAGGTAGTGGTCGAGGGCGCGCTGGGTCGCCCCCATGCCGGTGGCGCACTGCACCACGGACAGCAGCACCAGCGCGGCGGCCAGGGACAGCGGGAGGGGCCGGCTCTCCACGGCTCCCAGCAGCGGCAGTAGGCCCCAGGAGAGCATGAAGATCCAGGGCGCGATGCGCAGCATCCACCGGCTGAAGAGGTCGACCTGCGCGATCTTGCTCCGACCGCGCCACTTCCGCACCCGTCCGAACACGGGCCTCACCCCCGAAACAATCCCACCCGTGATCCCACCCGGGAACCCCGGGAACCCGCCCCTCAGCGCCGGGGCTCCCAACGGAACCAGCGCCGCACCGACCACACCGCGGCGGCTATCCACGCCACGCCCGTGACCAGCTGTGTCAGTGTGTCACCCACCCCGTCGCCGCCGGTCCAGCCGGCGCGCACCAACTCGATGGCCGGGGTGAGCGGGAGCACCTCGCACACCGCCGCCAGCCGGTCCGGCATGACGTCGAGCGGGAAGACCATGCCCGACCCCATCAGGGATATGAGCATCAGCGGCATCGGGCTCAGCTGGGCGCCCTCGGTGGACTTGGTGACGCCGGCGGTGACCGCGGCCATCGCCACCATCAACGCCAGGCCCAGCAGCACCCCGACGACCGCCAGATGCGGGGCCTTCGGCGCCTCCAGATCCAGCACCAGTCCGCCGGCGACGGCGAGCAGCGCGCACTGCGCCAGGGCCACCACCACCGCGGGCAGCGCGGTGCCGGCCAGGATCTGTCGGTCGCTCAACTCACCGCAGCGCAGCCGCTTGAGGACCAGCTCCTCACGGCGGGCCACGAAGACGCCGACCAGGTTCGTGTACACGGCGAAGAGCAGCACGAAGCCGATCGCGCCGGGGAGCAGCACCGTGCCGACCGTCAGCCCGGTGGACTTCAGGTCCAACTCCTCGATCGGCGACTTCATGCTGAAGGTCATCGTGGCGGGCAGCGCCAGGGCCGCGAACAGCGCCGCCTTGTTCCTGCTGAGCAGAGTCAGCTCCGCCTGTGCCAGTGCCTTCATCGACCCTCACTCCCCGCGGACGCCAGCGCGGACGCCGGTCCGGGCTCGGCCCCCCGCCCCGATCCCTTCGCCGCGGATCCGCCTGCCGACGCCGGATCCGCGGCCCTCTCCGACTCCTTGGCGATGTGCAGGAACGCCTCCTCCAGCGAGGCCGAGCGGGCGTCCAGGCCGCGCAGCTCGACACCGGCGTCCCGGGCCCACACCAGCAGGCCGGTGGCGGCCCGCTGGAGGTCGTCCGTGCGCAACCGCATCGTCCGCCCCTCCAGCTCGTGTGCGGTGACGCCCAGGCCGGGCAGCGGCGGCAGGTCGCCCGGCAGCAGGTCCGACGGGAGCTGGAAGGAGATCTGGGAGGGACGCCGGGCCACGATCTCGGCGACGGTGCCCTCGACCGCTATCCGGCCCTCGTGCATGATCGCGAGCCGGTCGGCGAGCTCCTCGGCCTCTTCCAGATAGTGCGTGGTGAGCAGCACGGTGGTGCCGGCGTCGCGCAGCGCGCGGACCAGCTCCCAGGTGTCCCGGCGCGCCTCGGCGTCCAGCCCGGTGGTGGGCTCGTCCAGGAAGAGCACCTCGGGCTCGCCGAGCAGCGCCAGCGCCAGGTCGAGCCGCCGCCGCTCGCCACCGGAGAGCTGCTTGACCCGCACCCCCCGGCGGTGGGCCAGCCCGACCGCCTCCAGCACCTCCGCCGCGGGCCGGGCACCGGTGGTGCAGCCCGCCCACATCCGCAGGGTCTCGGCCACGGTCAGCTCAGATGGGAAGCCACCCTCCTGGAGCATGATCCCGACCCGCGGTCGGACCGCGGCCCGCTCGCGGTACGGATCACGGCCCAGCACCCGCACCTGTCCTCCGCTGGGGGCGGCCAGGCCCTCCAGCAGTTCGAGGGTGGAGGTCTTCCCCGCCCCGTTCGTCCCCAAGAGCGCGAAGAGTTCGCCGCGCCCGACGGAGAAGGTGATGCCGCGCACCGCCTCGAAGCCGCCCGCGTAATGCCGTTGGAGCCCCGTGGCTTCCATCACACGCTCGCCGAATTCCATGACACCAGGCTCGCCCGGGAAATCGCCCCTCGGCAGTGCGGGCTGTCATCGCCCCAGATGACGAATGTCATCCTGCGGCGGACCGGGGTACGGCTGGGAGCGCGGGGCACACGACGGAACGCCCGGCGCACATGAGAAAGGCCCCGATCTCCAGGAGACCGGGGCCTTCAATCTGAGCGGACGACGAGATTCGAACTCGCGACCCTCACCTTGGCAAGGTGATGCTCTACCAACTGAGCCACGTCCGCATGCTTCCAACCGGCCTTCACCGATTGGTGCGAACACCACTGTACCTGATCCACTTGCGTGGATCGGTAAGCGATGAGAGCGGGTGACAGGGATCGCACACTGCGCCTCCCCCTTGGAAAGGGGGCGCTCTACTACTGAGCTACACCCGCGTGTTCCTCGGGGCTTCCGCCTTTCGGCCTCGCCCCTCGGCGTGCTCCAGACTCTAGCGGATCACCGGGGGTGTTGTGCAACTCGGCCGGGAGGCCGCTCGGCGAGGTGCCCTCCCGGCCCGACGGGTCGGCCCTCAGTGGGCGGCGTCGTACGCCTCGTAGACCTTCTTCGGGATGCGGCCGCGCGGCGGGACGTCCATCTGGTTCGAGCGCGCCCAGGCGCGCACCACGGCGGGGTCCGGCGCGAGCGTGGTCCGCTTGTACGCCTTGCCGGACCGGCTCCGCTTGCGGCCGGCCTCCACGTAAGGGGCCAGGGCGACACGGAGTTTCTTTGCATTGGCGGAGCTCAGGTCGATCTCGTACGACCTGCCGTCGAGACCGAACGCGACCGTCTCCTCGGCTTCTCCGCCGTCGATGTCGTCAGAGAGCGTGACCACTACGCGCTGCGCCACGGATACCGGTCCTTTCGGGGTGACATCGATGCGTTGACGTGCATAGATGCCGGTTGTGAGGGTGTATGGGCTCTTTACTTTTTCATTTGTACAGCGGCGGACATTGCATTGTGAAGCCCCGCGAATTCCATCCGCGTGTCACGCTGCAATCGGGACCATACGTTTTTCGGTGTCTTTTCCCCAGGGGCCGCCGACGCCGATGCATAAACGTGATCGTGTGCGCACTATATCTACCCGCGTAGATTTTTCCTAGGGGTACGCTAAGGCCACCGCCTTACGCACCACATCACCACCGGGAGTGCCAGTGGCACGCGTCGTAGTCGACGTCATGCTCAAGCCGGAGATCCTCGACCCGCAGGGCCAGGCGGTGCAGCGCGCACTGCCCCGCCTCGGTTTCGAGGGGATCGCCGACGTCCGTCAGGGCAAGCGTTTTGAACTTGAGGTGGAGGGGCCGGTCGACGACGCCGCCCTCGGCCGCATCCGCGAGATGGCAGAGACCTTCCTCGCCAACACCGTCATCGAAGACTTCACCATCCGGGTCGACTCATGACTGTTCGTATCGGGGTGATCACCTTCCCCGGCACCCTCGACGACCGTGACACCCAGCGCGCGGTTCGCCTCGCCGGACTGGAAGCGGTGCCGCTGTGGCACCGCGACAAGGACCTGAAGCAGGTGGACGCCGTGGTGCTGCCCGGCGGCTTCTCCTATGGCGACTATCTGCGGGCCGGGGCCATCTCCCGGTTCTCGCCCGTCATGGAGTCGGTCATCGACCAGGCGAAGGCCGGCATGCCGGTCCTCGGCATCTGCAATGGCTTTCAGGTGCTCACCGAGACGCACCTGTTGCCCGGCGCGATGCTCCGCAACAACCACCTGCACTTCATCTGCCGGGACCAGAAGCTGCGGGTGGAAAACAACGGGACGGCCTGGACGACTTCCTACGAGGCCGGCCAGGACATCAGCATTCCGCTGAAGAACATCGACGGCCGCTACGTCGCGGACGAGCGCGTCCTGGACGAGCTCGAAGCCGAGGGCCGCGTGGTCTTCCGCTATCAGGACTTCAACCCGAACGGTTCACTGCGCGACATCGCCGGTATCACCAATGCGGCGGGCAATGTGGTGGGTCTCATGCCGCATCCCGAGCACGCCGTGGAGCCGCTGGTCGGCACCGGCCGCACCGACGGCCTCGGATTCTTCACCTCGATCCTCAAGAAGCTGGTCACCTCATGAGCCTGGACACGGTCAAGCACGCGGCCGAGACCCCGGACACCGAGCAGCCGTGGGCCGAACTCGGCCTCAAGCAGGACGAGTACGAGCGCATTCGGGAGATTCTCGATCGCCGCCCCACCGGCGCCGAGCTCGCCATGTACTCCGTGATGTGGTCCGAGCACTGCTCGTACAAGAGCAGCAAGGTCCATCTGCGGCAGTTCGGCGAGAAGGCGCCCGAGAACGACGCCCTGCTGGTGGGCATCGGCGAGAACGCCGGCGTGGTCGACGTCGGCCAGGGCTACGCGGTCACCTTCAAGGTCGAGTCGCACAACCACCCCTCGTACATCGAGCCCTACCAGGGCGCGGCCACCGGCGTCGGCGGCATCGTCCGCGACATCCTGGCCATGGGCGCCCGTCCGGTCGCCGTGATGGACCCGCTGCGCTTCGGTGCGGCGGACCACCCCGACACCAAGCGCGTCCTGCCGGGCGTCGTCGCGGGCATCGGCGGCTACGGCAACTGCCTGGGCCTGCCCAACATCGGCGGCGAGGTCGTCTTCGACCCCTGCTACCAGGGCAACCCGCTGGTCAACGCCCTGTGCGTGGGCGTGATGAAGCACGAGGACATCCACCTCGCCAAGGCCTCCGGCGCCGGCAACAAGGTCATCCTGTACGGGGCCAGGACCGGCGGCGACGGCATCGGCGGCGTCTCCGTGCTCGCCTCGGAGACCTTCGACGACAGTAAGCCGACCAAGCGGCCCGCGGTCCAGGTCGGCGACCCGTTCCAGGAGAAGCTGCTCATCGAGTGCACCCTGGAGGTCTTCCGGGAGCAGCTCGTCGAGGGCATCCAGGACCTCGGCGGCGCCGGTCTGTCCTGCGCCACCAGCGAGCTGGCCAGCGCCGGCTCCGGCGGCATGCGGGTCGAGTTGGACACCGTTCCGCTGCGCGACGCGACGCTCTCGCCCGAGGAGATCCTCATGAGCGAGTCGCAGGAGCGCATGTGCGCGATCGTCCGCCCGGACAAGGTCGCCCGCTTCATGGAGATCTGCGAGAAGTGGGACGTCATCGCCACCGTGATCGGTGAGGTGACCGACGGCGAGCGGCTGGAGATCTTCTGGCACGGCGAGCAGATCGTCGACGTGCCGCCGCGCACCGTGGCGCACGAGGGCCCGGTCTACGAGCGCCCCTACGCGCGCCCGGAGTGGCAGGACGCGCTCCAGGCCGACGACGCCGCCAAGCTGCCCCGGCCGGAGACGGGCGAGGAGCTGCGGGCGCAGGTGCTCGCGGTGGTCTCCTCCCCGAACCAGGCGTCCAAGTCCTGGGTCACCGACCAGTACGACCGCTTCGTGCAAGGCAACACCGTGCTGGCCCAGCCCGAGGACTCCGGCATGATCCGCATCGACGAGGAGACCAACCTCGGCGTCGCGGTGGCCACGGACGGCAACGGCCGGTACGCCAAGCTCGACCCGTACGCGGGCGCCCAGCTCGCGCTCGCCGAGTCGTACCGCAACGTCGCCGCCTCCGGCGCCAAGCCGCTGGCGATCTCCAACTGCCTCAACTTCGGCTCGCCGGAGGACCCGGCGGTGATGTGGCAGTTCGCCGAGGCCACGCGCGGTCTCGCGGACGGCTGCCTGCAGCTCGGCACCCCGGTGACCGGCGGCAACGTCTCGCTGTACAACCAGACCGGCGAGGTCGCCATCCACCCGACGCCGGTCGTCGCGGTGCTCGGCGTGATCGACGACGTCACCCGCCGCACCCCGATCGCCTTCGCCGAGGAGGGGCAGCTGCTCTACCTGCTCGGCGACACCCGCGAGGAGCTGGGCGGCTCGGCCTGGTCGCAGGTGATCCACGACCACCTCGGCGGGCTGCCGCCGCAGGTGGACCTGGAGCGCGAGCGGCTGCTGGCCGAGATCCTGATCTCGGCCTCCCGCGACGGCATGATCGACGCGGCGCACGACCTGTCCGACGGCGGTCTGGCGCAGGCCGTGGTCGAGTCCTGCCTGCGCGGCGGCAAGGGCGCGCGCCTGGTGGTGCCGGACGGCCTGGACGCCTTCACCCTCCTCTTCTCCGAGTCGGCGGGCCGCGCCGTCGTGGCCGTGCCGCGCAGCGAGGAGGTCCGCTTCACCGACATGTGCGGCGCGCGCGGGCTGCCCGCCGTGCGGGTCGGCGTCATCGACGGGGAGGCGCTGGAGGTCCAGGGCGAGTTCGACATCCCGCTGGCCGAGCTCAAGGAGGCGCACGAGGCGACGATTCCGGGCCTGCTGGTCTGAGTCCCGCCCCGCCCGCCGCGGTTCCGCACCGCGCGGACCCGCACCCGCACGGAGACGGCCGGGCGCCCGTCATGGGCGCCCGGCCGCTTCGGCGTCTCCGGGGCCGGCCGCGACGGCCGCCGCGAACCCCGGGACCGCGTCGGGCTCTCGCCGGTCAGGACCTCCAGAACGCGTCGGATGCCTCGATGTCGTCGTGGCACTCGTCGATGTCGCTGATCTTGCCGCCGACGATGGTGAAGAACATGCCCTCGTGCATCTCCAGCCCGCGGTCCTTGCGGTCCGCGTAGAACTTGTGCACCGAGATCACATGCCCACGGCCGTCGGCGAGGATGTGCTTGACGTCGATCCGCAGGGTGCCGCCGGTCTCCTCGTGCAGGCGGCGGTACAGCCGCAGACAGGTGTCACGGCCCTTGTGGTGCCCCGATATCAGGCTGTTGCCGGGTACGTGGTGGACGCAGTCCGACGTCAACAGCGTGGCGAGGGTGTCCATGTCGCCCTTGGTGAACGCTTCGTAGCCCTGGCGGATCAGGGCGCTGTCCGGGTGCTCGCCCATGGCGGTTCATGCCCTTCCCGTCGACGGAGCCCTGGTGGCCCGCCGACTGCCGGGTGATGTCGATTTGTCTCCATCATCGGACCGTACGGCTGAGTAAGCTCGCCGTCATGCCTCCCGCGCGCCGTAAGCCCCGTGCCCGCACCTACGACGACGCCAGGACGCGGGCCGCCGTCATCGCTCAGCTCGGACACGTCCGGGAGGCGGTGGCCGGGCTGACCGAGGCACAGCTCGCGGCGCCGGCCCGGCCGGCCGGGCGGACCGTGCGCGAGCTGGCGGCCGGGCTGGGCGCGTCCGTGGAGCGGCTCAACCGGGACCTGGAGCTGCCCGCGCCACCGGCGCGGGAGGTCGCGCTCGACGACTGGGTCGCGGTGTCGGCCGCGCGCGGCGCCGACGTCGACCAGGGCCCGGAGACGGCCGCGGAGGGATCCGAGGCGGGGCCGGCGGCCGGGGCCGCGGAGCTCGGCGCGCGACTGGAGCGCGCCGCCGCGCGGTTGGCCGCGCTCCTCGCGGACGCCCCCGCCGGGCGGCTGGTGCCGGCCCGCGCGGGCGCGATGCGGCTGGACGACGTCCTCGTCACCCGGTGCGTCGAGCTCGTCGTGGACGCCGACGACATGGCGGCCGCCGCCGGGGTGGCGGTCCGGCACGACCGGCACGCGCTGGCCACCGCGACCCGGCTGTTGGCGGACGCCCTGGCGGCGAAGGCCCCCGGCGGTTCGGTGGAGGTCCGGGTTCCGCCCTATGTCGTCGTCCAGTGCGTCGAGGGCCCCCGGCACACCCGAGGCACCCCGCCCAACGTCGTGGAGACCGCCCCGCTGACCTGGCTGCGACTCGCCACCGGCCGTGTCACCTGGGCCGATGCCCTGGAGTCGGCGGAGGTGACGGCGAGTGGCGAGCGGGCGGACCTGGCCGCGCTGCTGCCTCTGCTCGTCTGACGTCCGCCGGGCCCGCGCGGGGTGGAGCGGGTGTCGCGGCGTGCCGCGCGGGGGCTGGCCGAAATGTGATCCTCGCCGCAGCCGCGGGCCGGTTTGGAGGCTCCTCCGCTGGCCGTAGCGCATTCGAGTGGTGTGATGTGTGACTTTTCAGCGTTCCCACGTTCGGAGGTGCGCACAAACTGGCCTAGACTCGATGACGTGCCACGTGGTGACGGACGACTCAGCCACGACCTGCTCCCCGGTGAGAAGGGCCCCCAGGACGCTTGCGGCGTCTTCGGTGTCTGGGCTCCGGGTGAAGAGGTCGCCAAACTCACCTATTTCGGGCTGTATGCCCTGCAGCACCGCGGACAGGAGTCCGCGGGCATCGCAGTGAGCAACGGCTCCCAGATCCTGGTCTTCAAAGACATGGGACTCGTGTCCCAGGTCTTCGACGAGACCTCCCTCGGCTCTCTCCAGGGCCATATCGCGGTCGGTCACGCCCGCTACTCCACCACCGGAGCCTCGGTGTGGGAGAACGCCCAGCCGACCTTCCGGGCGACCGCGCACGGTTCGATCGCCCTCGGTCACAACGGCAACCTGGTCAACACCGCCGAGCTGGCCGAGATGGTCGCCGCGCTGCCGCGTGAGAACGGCCGGGCCACCCAGGTGGCGGCCACCAACGACACCGACCTGGTGACCGCGCTGCTGGCCGGGCAGGTGGACGACGAGGGCAAACCGCTCACCATCGAGGAGTCGGCGGCCGCCGTGCTCCCCAAGGTCAGGGGTGCCTTCAGCCTGGTGTTCATGGACGAGCACGCGCTGTACGCCGCCCGGGACCCGCAGGGCATCCGCCCGCTGGTGCTGGGCCGCCTGGAGCGTGGCTGGGTGGTGGCCTCCGAGACCGCCGCGCTGGACATCGTCGGCGCCAGCTTCGTCCGCGAGGTCGAGCCCGGCGAGCTGATCGCCATCGACGAGAACGGGATGCGTGCCTCCCGCTTCGCCGAGGCCCGCCCCAAGGGCTGCGTCTTCGAGTACGTCTACCTGGCCCGCCCCGACACCGACATCGCCGGGCGGAACGTTTACCTCTCCCGCGTGGAGATGGGCCGCCGGCTGGCCAAGGAGGCCCCGGCCGACGCCGACCTGGTGATAGCCACGCCGGAGTCGGGCACCCCGGCCGCCGTCGGCTACGCCGAGGCCAGCGGCATCCCGTACGGCTCCGGCCTGGTGAAGAACGCCTACGTGGGCCGCACCTTCATCCAGCCCTCGCAGACCATCCGGCAGCTGGGCATCCGGCTCAAGCTGAACCCGCTCAAGGAAGTCATCCGCGGCAAGCGGCTGGTCGTCGTCGACGACTCGATCGTGCGCGGCAACACCCAGCGCGCGCTGGTGCGGATGCTGCGCGAGGCCGGGGCGGCCGAGGTGCACATCCGGATCTCGTCCCCGCCGATCAAGTGGCCCTGCTTCTTCGGCATCGACTTCGCCACCCGCGCGGAGCTCATCGCCAACGGCCTGTCGGTCGAGGAGATCGGCAAGTCGCTGGGCGCCGACTCGCTGGCGTACATCTCCATCGACGGCATGATCGAGGCGACCTCGATCGCCAAGCCGAACCTGTGCCGCGCCTGCTTCGACGGGGAGTACCCGATGGAGCTGCCGGACCCCGAGCTGCTCGGCAAGCACCTGCTGGAGACCGAGCTCGCGGGTGGTCCCGACGCCGCGGACGCGCTGCGGCGCCCGTAGGACCGCCCTCGGCAGCGCGTCGTCGACAGGTCGGCGGGCTCCTCGGCGGCCCGCCGGGTCGGCGGGCGGCCCTCACGCGTCGGTCGCGGACGGCGTGGGCGGCCCGGCATGGCCGGACCGCCCCGTCCGCACCCGGACGTCCCTCATCACGACACGAAAGATCTCAAGGCAATGTCTGAGTCTGTTTCTGCCGCGGGCGGCGCGAGCTATGCGAGCGCGGGCGTCGACATCGAGGCGGGAGACCGCGCGGTCGAGCTGATGAAGGAGTGGGTGAGGAAGTCGACCCGCCCGGAGGTCGTCGGCGGTCTCGGCGGCTTCGCGGGGCTCTTCGACGCCTCCGCCCTCAAGCGCTACCAGCGTCCGCTGCTGGCCTCCGCCACCGACGGCGTCGGCACCAAGGTGGACATCGCGCGCCGGATGGGCGTCTACGACACCATCGGTCACGACCTGGTCGGCATGGTCGTCGACGACCTCGTGGTCTGCGGCGCCGAGCCGCTGTTCATGACGGACTACATCTGTGTGGGCAAGGTCCACCCGGAGCGGGTCGCGTCGATCGTCAAGGGCATCGCCGAAGGCTGTGTGCTGGCCGGCTGCGCGCTGGTCGGCGGCGAGACCGCCGAGCACCCCGGGCTGCTGGCCGCGGACGACTTCGACGTCGCGGGCGCCGGCACCGGCGTGGTCGAGGCCGACCAGGTGCTGGGCGCGGATCGTATCCGTAAGGGTGACGTGGTGATCGCGATGGCGTCGTCCGGACTTCACTCGAACGGGTACTCGCTGGTTCGGCACGTTCTCTTCGACCGCGCCGGCTGGGCGCTGGACCGTGAGGTTCCGGAGCTCGGCCGCACCCTCGGCGAGGAGCTGCTGGAGCCCACCCGGATCTACTCGCTGGACTGCCTGGCGCTGCTGCGCACGGCCGAGGTGCACGGCTTCTCGCACATCACCGGTGGCGGGCTGGCGAACAACCTGGCCCGGGTGATCCCGGACCACCTGCACGCCTCCGTCGACCGCTCCAGCTGGACCCCGGGCGCGATCTTCGACCTGGTGGGCACGGCCGGTTCGGTGGAGCGGCTGGAGCTGGAGAAGACGCTCAACATGGGCGTCGGCATGGTCGCGGTGGTGCCCGAGCAGTCGGTGGACGTCGCCCTGACCGCGCTCGCGGACCGCGACGTCGACGCCTGGGTGTGCGGTGAGGTCACCGAGCGCACCGACGCGCACACCGCGGCCGTCACGCTGACCGGCGACTACGCGGGCTGAGCCGAACCGGCCGAGCCGGCCCCTCCGGGACGGACCCGTCCGAGCCGGACCTCTTCCGGGGCGGGCCGCCGCGCCCCACCCTCCTGGCAGACCCTCCCCGGGCCGTTTCGGCGGCCCGGGGCTCCGCCCTGCCGAGGCGTGGATCACCGCTGTCGACTGGGGCGCTACGCCCTCTGTGCGCCCGTTTCCGGGCAGCACAGAAGCCGGTCCGAGGCAGAGGCCCCGGACCGGCCGAAGTACAGCGAGAAGCCGAACGTCAGAAGCGCGTTTGGGCGCGCTCAAGCGCGCCGACGCTGCGCCGACGAACCGGACGGCTGGTCGTCGTCCTCATCGTCGTCGTCGTTGTACAGATCCGCGTACTGTGCGTACGGGTCGTCGTCCAGCTCATCGTCTTCGAACCGCTCACCATTCGGCGGCTGGCTCGATGTCGATGCGCCCAGCTCCTCGGCCAGGCGTGAGAGATCCGTCCCACCGCTGTTGTACTTCAGCTGGCGGGCGACCTTCGTCTGCTTGGCCTTGGCCCGGCCGCGCCCCATGGCTCGACCCCCTCAACGACGGGGCTCGACGGCCCCAGAGTCTTGACACGCGTTCACGTTCACATGAGTCGGAGCGGACTCTCGGGGGGAGAGACCGGTCCGTAGGGCTTCAACGGTACCTGCTTCTGTGGCCATACGGTACGTCGCCCGCACGACGTGCCACTCGGCAGTCCCCGCGAGGCGCCCTGTCCTCGCTGGTCAACTGCGATTTTAACGTGTATTGAGCGCCGACCCGCCGACAAGCCGTGAGAGATCTCTCCCCGCGCGGCCTGTCCGTGTGCCGACAAATGTCGTAGCGGCCCGTCCCGGCGCCGTGGCGATGCCGGAGATCCGCCACCGGCAGCCCACCCCGACGAATCATTTCGTATGAAGGTACGAAATGATTCGTCGGGGTGAGGGGGTCAGCTCTGGCGGCCTTCCGCCATCCGCTGCTCCGCCAGCCGGTCGGCGGCCACCGCCGGCGGCACCCCGTCCGCCTTCGCCCGCTCGAATATGGCCAGCGTGGTGTCGAAGATCTTCGTCGCCTTCGCCTTCGCCCGCTCGAAGTCGAAGCCGTGCAGCTCGTCCGCCACCTGGATGACGCCGCCGGCGTTCACCACGTAGTCGGGGGCGTAGAGGACGCCGCGGTCGGCGAGGTCCTTCTCCACCCCCGGGTGGGCGAGCTGGTTGTTGGCCGCACCGCAGACCACCGAGGCGGTCAGGGCCGGAACGGTCTCGTCGTTCAGGGCGCCGCCCAGCGCGCACGGGGCGTAGACGTCCAGGTCGGCGCGGATGAGGGCGTCCGTGTCGAGGACCGCCGTCACCTTCGGGTGCCGGCTTATGACCCGATCGACGGACTCCCGGCGCACATCGGTGATGAACACCTCGGCACCGTCCTCCAGCAGGTGCTCGACCAGGTGGTGGCCCACCTTGCCGACGCCCGCGACGCCCACCCGGCGGCCGGCGAGCGTGGGCTCGCCCCAGGCGGCCTGAGCGGAGGCCCGCATGCCCTGGAAGACGCCGAAGGCGGTGAGCACGGAGGAGTCGCCGGCGCCGCCGTTCTCGGGGGAGCGGCCGGTCGTCCACCTGCAGACGCGGGAGACCACGTCCATGTCCGCGACATAGGTGCCGACATCGCAGGCGGTGACATAGCGGCCGCCCAGGGAGGCCACGAAGCGCCCGTAGGCGAGCAGCAGCTCCTCCGTCTTGATCGTGTCGGGGTCGCCGATGATCACGGCCTTGCCGCCGCCGTGATCCAGCCCGGCGAGCGCGTTCTTATAGGACATGCCGCGGGCGAGGTTCAGCGCGTCGAGCACCGCCGCCTCGTCGGACGGATAGGCGTGGAAACGGGTACCGCCCAGGGCCGGGCCCAGAGCGGTGGAGTGGATGGCGATGACGGCCTTCAGGCCGGTCTCGCGGTCCTGGCAGAGGACTACCTGCTCGTGGCCGCCCTGATCGGAGCGGAACAGGGTGTGCAGCACGCCGTCAGCATCGTCGGTGAGACGTACGTCAGTCACGGTGGTGACTCCCATATGTCGCTGGACGCCCCCCTGCGGGTGGGGAGGGCCGGTCGGCAAGAGGGTAAGCCCTCAAGGTCGCGGTGAGCGGTCAAGGAGACCGTTCTGTCACGCGTCTGGCATGGGACGATTCGAGCATCCGGCAGAGAGAACTCGAAGCACTCGAATCGGCCTTGAGGGAGCGTGCGTGGCGTTGGCGACTTCGGTGACTGTCCCGTACGCGGCGTATCTCCGGGTCTACGAGCCGCTTGCCGCGTTTCCGGAGCCGGAGCGCACGCACTGGGCGCGCTACGCGCGGCATGATCGGCTGCCGGGAGCCCAGGACGAACTGCGCCGATCGCTGGCGGACTTGCTTCCGGTGCCGCCGGTTCCGGTCCCCGTGCACGAGAGCGGCGACGCCTTCGTGGCCGTCGTCGACGGGGTGGTCTGCGTCTGCCCCTGGCGCACCCGGCTGCGGGGCTGGATCGCCCTGGAAGAGCTCGCCGAGCGCTTCCCGGCGCCGCTGCTGGACGCGGTGCTGCCGCCGGTGGTGCGGCGGCAGGCGGAGGCGGACTTCGCCCGCTGGCTGGAGCGCAACCCGGACGCACGGCCCTGGATCCGCTCCGCGACCTGGCACGTTCCGGTGCGCTGGTTCGTCCTCTTCACCGACGAGGAGCGCGAGTACACCAAGGGGGAGGAGGGGCTGCTGCTCCGCTACCGGACCCCGATGGTGGAGGCCCGGCGCCGGGTGGCGCGCGCCTTGAAGGTGCTGCGGGAGGCGCTCGGCGAGGGACCCCTGATCGACGGCCTGGTAGATGTTGGTCGATGGCTGGAGGAGTTCCACCCGCGCTCCCTGGTCGAGCTCGACTACGGCGGACTGGTGCACGCGGTGCCCGAGGAGCGGCTGGAGGACGATCACTCGGCCGCCGATGTGGCGGAGGGGCTCGCGGCGCTGCGCGACGGGGACGGCGAGCGGGCCGGGCTTGCGTACGAACGGCTGACGGAGCGCTGGAGCCTGGTGCGCGGGCGGCAGAATGCGAGCTGAGGCGTGCGCCGGGCGCGTACGGGAGCGCGGCGGTGGGCTCCGGCCGGGGCGCGCGGGGCGTGAGCCGGCGGGTGCTCCGGGCGCGCGGGCGTCGCGCGACGGACCAACGGCCGGGACGTAGGTCCCGATCCGGGCTATTGCGGCAACAGTGACCTAACCCACTTACTTCGGGTCTTGCGGCTATCCCCTACCCTCGTGCCAAAATAGGACAAGGAGTCCAGGAGGGCCTCCTTCCGTCCAAGTAAGGGCGGATTCATCGGTATTGCACTCCTTGATGGTGCTGATGGCGCTTGGTCCCACCGTGACTGATCGTCACGGTTGGGTGACTGTCCGTTATGGCATGGTCCATCGGGTTCCGTCGAGGTTGAACACCTGAGAGGGCAATTCCATCGGTTTGGCCGACGGGGCTGGACAGATGGTGTAGTTGTAGTGCCGAGGACAAGCCGTTCGTCCTATAACCGACTCGGCCCGCGTCCGCCATTTCGGGCAACGCGGGTCAAGGTGCAGAATTTAGAGGAAAGAACCGTGATGGTTCGGTTCTCCCGAGGAGGCCGCTCATGACCGCTCGCACCCCTGATGCCGAGCCGCTGCTGACCCCGGCTGAGGTTGCCACGATGTTCCGCGTGGACCCGAAGACGGTCACGCGCTGGGCCAAGGCAGGCAAGCTCACGTCGATCCGCACGCTCGGTGGTCACCGGCGCTACCGCGAAGCGGAGGTCCGCGCGCTCCTTGCGGGCATCCCGCAGCAGCGCAGCGAGGGCTGAAACAACTGCATAACCGGGCATTTCCAGGCCCCCCAGCCTGGCTGATGGCCCACCACTAGCTCCACACGACAGCGCCTGCCCCAACAGGTGTGCCGCCCGTACGATGCGGGCGAGTCGTCGATCGCGCTGGACTCCGCCGGGTCCAGCGCGATTTTTCATGCCCGCGCGAGGGGGCGAACGCGCCGTCCATCAGGGCGGGGTGGCCGTGTCGGCCGGACTCGCCCCGCCTCCTGCGGAGTCCGCACATTCCGTGCAAGGCGCCCCTTGGGGGTGGCGGGGGAGGGGATGGAAGCGCTTCCCTCGGGCCACTCGAAAGGGTGGTGCAATTGCACATATTAAATTGACCTGTTGTAGGAGGGGTGTAAGTTCACCCCCTTTGGAAAGCCGTTCGGTGACTCCCGTCACATCGCATGCTGCTTGTCGTCACGTGCATACCTACGGTAAAGGGATTCGGCACTTCCGTGCCGTGGAGGAAGAGGGCGTGGAAGGCGCATTGGATGCGTTCGCGCGCGGAATCGAGCGCGTCTGTTTACGTGCGTGAATCGCCGCCGAGGCGACGCGGGGCTGGCGCCTGTCCCGTGGGTGCCTCCGCCGTGAGTGCCGTGGGCGCCTCTTCCGTGGGTGCCTGCCTCGTGGGCGGATCGGATCCCTCCGTCGCGGACGGGCCTGTCGCCGCCCGCGCGGGCCGACGTCCGTGCGGGCCGACGTCCGTGCGGTGTCGGTCGCGTGAGGGTCGGAGCCGACGGCCGCCCGCGGCCGAGCGGTGCCGGCCGCGCGGCGTCGGCCGGCGGTCGCGCGGCGTGGGGCTGCGGCGCGGCCTGGGACGGCAGTCGGACGGCGCCGGTCGGCGTCGGCCGCAGAGGGCTGGACGGTGTCAGCCGCACGCGGTGCTCTTCCCGCCCTCGACGGCGTCGGCGGCGCGCACGGCCTCCGCGGTGCCCCCGTCGGCGCCTCGGGCCTCCTGGGGCTCCATCGCCAGCCGCAGCAGCCGGTGGCAGACCGGACAGTGCCGGGTGGAGTGGCGATACCCCATCGCCGCTGACAGATGGGCGCGTAACAACGCCCTGGTCTCATGCCTCGCGGTCGTCGTCATGAGCCGCACCTCCCGCGCGCCCCAGGCCACTTAAGTGATGGGTACCCCTGGTACGTGCCCCAGTCAAGACACGCAAAGGCCCGGATCCTCGTGCGGATCCGGGCCCGTGTCCATTATGAGCCAGCACCCTTCGGACGGACAGCGCCACGGCCGTCTCCCGCGTCCTCGCGGTCGTACGGAGCGCGTCGCGCGCGGGATGGACGGTGCGGCGTCGACGGGCGGGCACGGTGCGGTTCGTGGCGCGGTCGCGGCGCGGTTCGCGGTGCCTGTCGCGCCGTCAGGGAGTGCGGTCCGTGGGCGGGCCGTTGGGGCCGCACAAACGCCACGGCCCGCGATTCCAGGGGAATCGCGGGCCGTGATCCAGAGGCGGTCCTGACGGGATTTGAACCCGCGGCCTCCACCTTGACAGGGTGGCGAGCACTCCAAACTGCTCCACAGGACCTTGCTTCGCTTCCCACCTCGGTGGGCTGCGGAGACAGACTCTACAGCAGGTCAGGCCGCCTGGTCGAACTCACTCTTGGCGACGGCGGGACTACGGGCGGACCGAGGCCGAACGGCGGGCGGACGGCGGGCGGACGGCGGGCGGACGGCGGGCGGACGGCGGGCGGAACGGGCCTGGAACGGCTCGTTCCACGGGGTGCGCGCCGCCGGGTCGGCCCGCCGGGTCGGCCGGCCGACCCACCCGCGCCTAGGGTGCCGCGGCGTCGATCGCCTTGACGATCCGCTTGTCCGAGATCGGGTACGCGGTGCCCAGGGCGTGCGCGAAGTAGCTCACCCGAAGCTCCTCGATCATCCAGCGGATCTCCCGGACCTCACGCGGCACCGGGCGCCCCTGCGGGAGCTGCTCCAGCAGCCAGAGGTACTCGTCCCGCATCTCGTGCACCTTCGCCATCCGGGTGCGGTCCCGCTCCGCGTTGATCGGCAGCTGCTGCAGCCGGCGGTCGACGGCCACCAGGTAGCGCATCAGGTCCGGGAGGCGACGCACGCCGTGCTCGGTGACGAAGCCGGCCTTGACCAGCTCCCCCAGCTGCTCCCTGACGTCGGTCAGGGAGGGCAGCAGAACCGGGCTCTTGGTGGCCTTGAGCCGCCGTTCGCACGCCTGCCAGGCGGCCAGCACCTCCTGCACCTTGCGGACGGTGTCCAGAGTGGCGTCGGTGATGTCCGCGCGGACGGCGTCGAAGAGCTTGCGGAAGGACTCCTCGTCCCAGGCCGGACCGCCGCGGGCGGCGATCAGTCGGTCCGCGGCGGCCGAGACGCAGTCCTCGAAGAGCGCCTGGACGCTGCCGTGCGGGCTGGCGGAGAGCGCCAGCTTCGCCTGGTTGGTCAGCTTGCCCTGGGCGAACTTGGCGGGATTGGAGGGCAGGTTGAGCAGGATCAGCCGGCGGGTGCCGCGCCACATCGCCTGCTGCTGCTCGACCTCGGTGTCGAAGAGCCGCACGGCGACCGAGGCTCCCTCGTCGACCAGCGCCGGGTACGCCTTCACCGGCTGCCCCGCGCGACGCGTCTCGAAGGTGCGCGGCAGGGTGCCGATCGTCCACTGGGTCAGCCCGGTGCGCTGCTCGATGCCCGCGCCCTCCTTGGAGGACTCGAAGGCGCGGGAGATGGCCGCGCGGGTCTTCGGCTTCAGCCGCAGCCGCAGCGCCTCCAGGTCCTTGTCCTCGGCGAGCTTGCGGCGCCGCTCGTCGACCACCCGGAAGGTGATCTTCAGGTGGTCCGGGACCTTCTCCAGATCCCAGTCCTCGGGGGCGATCTTCACCCCCTGCATGCGCTGGAGCTCACGGGCGAGGGTGACCGTCAGCGACTCCTGGAGCGGCACCGCGCCGTCCAGAAAGCGCTTGGCGTAGTTCGGGGCGGGGACGTAGGCGCGCCGGATCGGCTTGGGCAGGGACCGGATCAGCTCGGTGACGAGGTCCTCGCGCAGCCCGGGGATCTGCCAGTCGAAGCCCTCCGCGGTGACCTGGTTGAGCACCTGGAGCGGGATGTGGACGGTCACGCCGTCGGCGTCCGCGCCGGGCTCGAACTGGTACGTCACCTTGAACTTGAGCGACCCCTGGCGCCAGGTGTCCGGGTAGTCGTCCTTGGTGACGCCCTCCGCGCGCTCGTTGATGAGCATCGACTTCTCGAAGCTCAGCAGCTCCGGCTCGTCCCGCCGCTTGTGCTTCCACCAGGAGTCGAAGTGCGCGCCGGAGACGACGTGCGCGGGGATGCGCTGGTCGTAGAAGTCGAAGAGCGTCTCGTCGTCGACCAGGATGTCGCGGCGGCGGGCGCGGTGCTCCAGCTCCTCGACCTCGCCGAGCAGCTTGCGGTTGTCCTGGAAGAACTGGTGGTGGGTGCGCCAGTCGCCCTCGACCAGGGCGTTACGGATGAACAGGTCGCGGCTGGTCTCCGGGTCGATACGGCCGTAGTTGACCTTGCGCTGGGCGACGATCGGCACGCCGTAGAGCGTGACCTTCTCGTACGCCATCACCGCCGCCTGCTTCTGCTCCCAGTGCGGCTCGCTGTAGGTCCGCTTCACCAGGTGCTGGGCGAGCGGCTCGATCCACTCCGGCTCGATCCTGGCGTTGACCCGCGCCCACAGCCGGGACGTCTCCACCAGCTCCGCCGACATGATCCAGCGCGGTGGCTTCTTGAAGAGCGCGGAGCCGGGGAAGACGGCGAACTTGGCACTGCGCGCGCCCAGGTACTCGTTGCCCTTGCCGGTCGTCTCCTTGCCGCCTTCCGCCACGACGCTCTTGAGCCCGACGTGGGACAACAGGCCGGCCAGCAGGGAGGTGTGGATGTGGTCGGGCGCCGCGTCCTGCTCGGACAGGTGGATGCCCATGGTCTTGGCGACCGTGCGCAGCTGGCTGTAGATGTCCTGCCACTCGCGTATGCGCAGGTAGTTGAGGAACTCCGAGCGGCACATGCGGCGGAAGGCGGAGGAGGACAGCACCTTCTGCTGCTCGCGGACGTACCGCCACAGGTTGAGGAAGGCCAGGAAGTCGGAGGACTCGTCCTTGAAGCGGGCGTGCTGCTGGTCCGCCTGCTGCTGCTTGTCCGACGGGCGCTCGCGCGGGTCCTGGATGGAGAGCGCGGAGGCGATCACCATGACCTCGCGGACGCAGTTGTTGCGGTCCGCCTCCAGGACCATGCGGGCCAGCCGCGGGTCGACGGGGAGCTGCGAGAGCTTTCGCCCCATCTGGGTGAGCCGCTTCTTCGGGTCCTTCTGCGTGCCGTCGATGGCGCCCAGCTCCTCCAGGAGCTGCACGCCGTCCTTGATGTTGCGCCGGTCCGGCGGGTCGATGAAGGGGAACTTCTCGATGTCCCCGAGCCCGGCGGCGGTCATCTGGAGGATGACGGAGGCCAGGTTGGTGCGGAGGATCTCGGCGTCGGTGAACTCCGGACGGCTCAGGAAGTCGTCCTCGGAGTAGAGCCGGACGCAGATGCCGTCGCTGGTGCGGCCGCAGCGGCCCTTGCGCTGGTTGGCGCTGGCCTGGCTGATCGGCTCGATGGGCAGCCGCTGCACCTTGGTGCGGTAGCTGTAGCGCGAGATGCGGGCCATGCCGGTGTCGATGACATAGCGGATGCCGGGGACGGTGAGCGAGGTCTCGGCGACGTTGGTGGCCAGCACGATCCGGCGGCCGGTGTGGCGCTGGAAGACCCGGTGCTGCTCGGCGTGGGACAGCCGCGCGTACAGCGGCAGCACCTCGGTGAACGGGAGCGCCTTCTTGTTGAGCGCGTCGGCGGTGTCGCGGATCTCGCGCTCGCCGGAGAGGAAGACCAGGATGTCGCCCGGCCCCTCGGCCTGGAGCTCGTCGACCGCGTCGCAGATCGCGGTGATCTGGTCCCGATCGGCGTCGTCGCCGCCCTCCTCCAGCAGCGGGCGGTACCGCACCTCCACCGGATACGTGCGCCCGCTGACCTCGATGATCGGCGCCTCCCCGAAGTGTCGGGAGAAGCGCTCCGGGTCGATGGTCGCCGAGGTGATGACGACCTTGAGGTCGGGGCGCCGGGGCAGCAGCTGGGCCAGGTAGCCGAGGATGAAGTCGATGTTGAGGCTGCGCTCGTGCGCCTCGTCGATGATGATCGTGTCGTAGGCGCGCAGCTCGCGGTCGGTCTGGATCTCGGCGAGCAGGATGCCGTCGGTCATCAGCTTGATGTGGGTGTCCGGGCTCACCTGGTCGGTGAAGCGGACCTTCCAGCCGACCGACTCGCCCAGCGGGGTGCGCAGCTCCTCGGCGACGCGCTCGGCGACGGTGCGGGCGGCGATCCGACGGGGCTGGGTGTGCCCGATCAGGCCCCGTACGCCGCGCCCCAGCTCCAGGCAGATCTTGGGGATCTGGGTGGTCTTGCCGGAGCCGGTCTCACCCGCGACGATCACCACCTGGTGGTCCCGGATCGCCTCCAGGATCACGTCCTTCTTCTGGCTGACCGGGAGCGACTCCGGGTAGTCGACCTCGGGCACCGCCGCCCGGCGTGTGGCCACGCGCAGCTCGGCTCGCTCGATGTCGGCGGCGATCTCGGAGAGCACGGCGGAGCGCGCCTCTGGCTTACGGATCCGGCGCGCGCCGTCGAGCCGGCGGCCGAGCCGCTGCTGGTCGCGCAGCGTCAGCTCGGGCAGGCGGTCCAGCAGGGCGGGCAGGGCGGGGGCAGGCGTGGTGGACATACGCGATCCAGGATCTCACCTCGCCGAAACGGCTGGCGAACCATTTCCGTCTGGCCTGTGAGCGCCGGCTGGGCCGGACGGGTGAGGCCGGCGTCCGGGGCGGGGGCGGGGTACAGGCGCGGGTGCGAAGCGCGGGGGTACGAGGTGCAGGGGTACGAGGGGCAGGGGTGTGAGGTGCGGGGCAACGCGAAAGGCCCTGATCCGAGGATCAGGGCCTTTCTGTGGTGGCTGGGGCCGGGGTCGAACCGGCGACCTTCCGCTTTTCAGGCGGACGCTCGTACCAACTGAGCTACCCAGCCACGCAACCTCGCGGTTGCAGCGGTCCTGACGGGATTTGAACCCGCGGCCTCCACCTTGACAGGGTGGCGAGCACTCCAAACTGCTCCACAGGACCAAGCTCGTGCGAGCACTAGTCTCGCACATGATCTTGCGTGCCCCCAACGGGATTCGAACCCGTGCTACCGCCTTGAAAGGGCGGCGTCCTGGGCCACTAGACGATGAGGGCTGATGGCCCACCTTGTGCGCCTCTCGGCGCCGTCGGGGACGTGAGAAGCATATGGGATGTCGGGATGGTTCGCCAAAACGGTTTACCGCGAGGCCCTAGAAGCGGCCCGAAAGCGCTCATGACTCCTCCGGTAGATGGCGGCTGACCTCGGCTTTTGTCAGCCCGAGTCCGTCCAGCTCGATCTCGTCCCAGACCTGGAGCCGATGGGTGTCGCGGTCCAGGTAGAGCACGGACGCCCGCACCGCGTCGGGTTCCGTGCCGCCGAACGCGCCGAGCCCGCTGCCGCCGGTCGAGCCCCCGATCATCAGCCGGGTGCCCCCCGGCAACAGCTCGCTCTCCCGGTGCCGCGCATGGCCGGCCAGGACGAGCGGGACCGCGCCGTCGGCCTCCCGCGCGGCGGCCGGGTGGTGCGCGAGCGCGATGTCGACGGGGGTGCCGGCCGCGCGCTGGGCCCGAAGGCCGGCGGCCAACCGCCGGCCCGCGCGGCGCTCGGTCGACTTGTCGTCGTCGTCGGCGCTCGCCGCGCGGTCGGCGGTGAACCGCGGAGCCCCGACGCCGGCGATGCGCAGCCCGGCGACGGTCACCGCGCGGCCGTCGTCCAGGACCGTCACTCCCCCGCGCCGGGAGAGGTACGCCTGTGTGTCGCGCGAGTCACGGTCGCCGCGCACCCACACGTACGGGGCCCCGAGGTCGGAGACCGGGGCCAGGAAGCCGTTCTCGGCGGTGGTGCCGCGGCCGGTCGTGTCGCCCGTGTCGACGATGACGTCGATCTCGTACCGCTTCACGAGCGACCGGACCACATGCCAGGACAGCGGGTTGAGACGGATGTCCGAGACGTGCAGCACCCGCATGGTCGTGGGGTCGGGCTGGTACGCGGGGAGGGTGGAGGTGGCCTCGTACACCTTGGTGACGTTGGCGACCAGTCGCGCCAACTCGCCCTGGTAGACGTCGAAGTCGTCGGCGATGGTCCGCGCGGAGCCCACCACCGCCGGGGCGCTGGAGAGCAGCCCGGAGTACTTCGGCTCCAGCACGGACTTCGGGTTCCAGGTGGCGTACGCCGCGACGCCCGAGGAGGCGAGCAGCGCCAGCGCCAGCCCGCCGGCGGCCAGCGCGCGGCGCGGGCGCCGGAAGACGGCCAGGCCGAGCGCGGTGGCGCCGAAGGCCACCGCCGCGCAGGAGCGGATCGCCAGCTCGCGGGTGCCGTGGACGACGTCGTCGGCGACCTCCTCCTGGAGCCCGGAGAGCCGCTCGGGGTGCTCCACCAGCGCCTCGGAGCGGACCGGATCGAGCCGGTCGACATCGACGTCCAGCCGGAGCGGGGCCCGGTGGCTGCGGAATTCGAGCGAGCCGAGCGGGGACACGTCGATCGAGGTGCCGCCGGTGAGCGAGGGGCGCAGCGCCATCCGCGTCTCCATCGGGCCGACGGAGGCGTGGACGCCGCCGACGGCGAGCAGCCCCAGCCAGGAGCCGAGGACGGTGACGGCGATCAGGGTGATGGCGCGAGGGAGCGGGCCGGAGGCCCGGAGGAGATCGGCGGCGCCGTCGGGGCGGAGCCCCGGCTCGCCCGGGAAACGCCCCCCGCGCGGGCGGCGCTCCGGCGATCGGGCGCGGCGCCGTAGCCGTACGAGCGCCTCCCGCGCGCGCCGGGCCGCCTCCGTGGGGCTCCCGGGGGTCGTCGCCCCGGGTACGCGCCGCGCGATCGCGCGCAAGCGCCGGATGGTCGGGCGGAGGCGCCGGGCGGCGGCCGGGACGCGCGCGACGGCGGTGTGGACCGGACGGACCGGACGGAGCGGATGGGCGGCGGCGGGGCCGGGCGACGTGGTCCCGGACAGGGCGGTACGGGCCATTGGGCCCGTATGCCCGTTTCCCCGGCCCGCTATGCGACGACTGGGCTGACGGGGCCCTTCGGGGTGCGGAGCCGGTGGCGGTGGGCGGTGCGGCGCTTCGCGGGGCGATGCGGGGGCTCGGGGCGGTGAACGGTGCGCCCGAGTGGGCCCGTGCGCGTCCGGGTCGGGGTCCGCGGGCCGTTCTTCGCGGACAATGGCGGCGTGCTGGAGATGACGCGCGAGGAGTTCGAGGAACTGGTCGCCGAGGCGCTGGACCGGATCCCGCCCGAGCTGACGAGGCTGATGGACAACGTGGCGGTCTTCGTCGAGGACGAGCCGCCGACGGACGATCCCGAGCTGCTCGGGCTCTACGAGGGGACGCCGCTGACCGACCGAGGCGAGTGGTACGCGGGGGTGCTGCCGGACCGCATCACGATCTACCGCAATCCGACGCTGCGGATGTGCGAGACGCGCGAGGACGTGATCGCCGAGACCGAGGTGACCGTCGTCCATGAGATCGCCCACCATTTCGGCATCGACGACGAGCGGCTGCACGCGCTCGGCTACGGGTGACGCGCGAGCGTCACGGGTGAGGCGGGGCCCGCGCGGTGTCGTTGGGCGTCACGCGAGTGTCGTGTGGCGCCACGCGAGCGTCGTGCGGCGCAACGCGCCCGCGTGCGACCACCTCGACGCCGCGCGGCGTCGAGGTGCTCGGAGTACGGCGAGCGGGCGGCCGCGCGGTGGTGCGGGCCGGGTACGGCGAGCGGGGGCGACGGCCTGCGGGAGGGCGACGGCGTGCGGTCGTCGTGAGCCCCGCGGGGGGTTCGCCGCGCGCGTACGGGACCGGAGCCGGGCGCGGCGCGCGTGTCCTGGGCGGGGCGCGGCCAGTTGGGCAGTGCGCCTGCACCCCGTGGCCTGAGAGGTGTCCCGCCCATGCCTGGAATCTCCGCTCCGTCCCCCCGCGCGGCCGCGCGCATCGCGGCCGTCATGGCTGCCGCCATGACCCTGGGGGGCTGCATGAGCGTGTCCGACGACCCGGAGCGGCCCGGGACGCGTGGCAGCAGCACCGAGCACCCTGGCGGTGTGACGCAGCCGGACGGCGGCACGCTCCCGTCGGCCGCGGCGGCGCGCACGGTCGACGACGCCAAGGGGGAGCACGGCAGGAGCAAGGGCAAGGGCAAGAAGAAGGCGGGCGGTCGGGACGGGAAGGAGGGCGCGAAGCCCTCGGAGTCCGCCCCGGAGCCCTCCACGTCCGCCGGGCGCAGCCGCAGCCCGCGGCCGCGCACCAGCTCGCCGGCGCCGACTCCGGGCGGCGGAGGCAAGAGCGAACCGACCTCGGCCCCCACGTCCCAGGCACCGCGCCCGCCGCGTCCGACGACTCCGCCGCCCACGACCCCGGCGCCGCAGCCGACCACCAGCGAGCCGACGACCCCGCCGCCGACCACGGAGGACCCGGGCTCGACCGGCGGGAGCGGGGGCGGCGGCAAGGGGCCGGAGTCCTCGCCGCAGGCGGGCTGAGCGGCCCCCGCACCGAGCCGGTACGAGGGCTGGGCGTTACGAGGGCTGGCCGGTACGGGGCCGGGCGTGAGGCGACCGGTCGGTACGAGGCCGAGCGTGAGGTGGGCTGGCCGGCACGGGGCTGGTCGGGCGTGGCCGCGCGGGCCGAGCGCGGCCGCAGGGCGGGCGGCGGCGGGCGGGGCCGCGGGTCGGGGTGGGGGAGCCGGTGTGATCGAGACGGGAGGCGGGAGACGGGAGGCGGGCGTCGGACCGGGGCTGAGAGCGGGTGGATCCGGGCCGGATTTGCTTTCCGGGGGTGGGAGTGCGTATGGTGGTAGATCGTTTGATCCCATTTGCCCGGCGCCAAACCGAAGCGCGCCGCGTGGCGCGTTCCTACCCTTGCCGTGGCTGACCGCATTGAGGCGGTCGTTTGCGAAATGACACGGAGTTCGGGCGCGTGCCGAGACTCCGGAAGGTTTCGCATTTCGCATGTCCATTTCCACTGATAACACCGCCATGCCCAGCGCCGTGACCGAGCAGGTCGAGCAGGACGAGCAGACGTCCGCGGCGGCGGTCGAGGCGATCGAGTCCCAGGTCGAGACCGGCGCCGAGGCCGACATCGAGGTCGAGGCCGACAACGAGGTCGACGCTGACGTCGAGGCCGACGCCGAGGCGGACGACCAGGACGCGGCTCCCCAGATCACCTTCGGCGACCTCGGGCTCCCCGAGCAGATCGTCCGCAAGCTGGCGCAGAACGGTGTGACCACCCCGTTCCCGATCCAGGCCGCGACCATCCCGGACGCGCTGGCCGGCAAGGACATCCTCGGCCGCGGTCGTACCGGCTCCGGCAAGACCCTCTCCTTCGGCCTGCCGCTGCTGACCACCCTCGCCGGCGGCCACACCGAGAAGAAGCGCCCGCGCGGTCTGATCCTGACCCCGACCCGTGAGCTCGCCATGCAGGTGAGCGACGCGCTCCAGCCGTACGGCGACGTCCTCGGCCTCAAGCTCAAGGTCGTCTGCGGCGGCACCTCGATGGGCAACCAGATCTACGCCCTGGAGCGCGGTGTCGACATCCTCGTCGCCACCCCGGGCCGACTGCGCGACATCATCGACCGCGGCGCCGCCTCGCTCGACAAGGTCCAGGTCGCCGTCCTCGACGAGGCCGACCAGATGGCCGACATGGGCTTCCTGCCCGAGGTCACCGAGATCCTCGACCTGGTGCCGCAGGGCGGTCAGCGTCTGCTCTTCTCCGCCACGCTGGAGAACGAGATCGACACCCTGGTCAAGCGTTACCTGGTCGACCAGGTCACCCACGAGGTCGACCCGTCGGCCGGCGCGGTCTCCACCATGACCCACCACGTCCTGGTCGTGAAGCCCAAGGACAAGGCCCCGGTCACCGCCGCCATCGCGGCGCGCAAGGGCCGCACCATCATCTTCGTGCGGACCCAGCTCGGCGCCGACCGCGTCGCCGACCAGCTGCGCGAGGCGGGCGTGCGCGCCGACGCGCTGCACGGCGGCATGACCCAGGGCGCCCGCACTCGCACCCTGGCCGACTTCAAGGACGGGTACGTCAACGTGCTCGTCGCCACCGACGTGGCCGCCCGCGGTATCCACGTCGACGGCATCGACCTGGTGCTCAACGTCGACCCGGCCGGCGACCACAAGGACTACCTGCACCGCAGCGGCCGCACCGCCCGTGCCGGCCAGTCCGGCACCGTCGTCTCGCTGGCGCTGCCGCACCAGCGCCGGCAGATCTTCCGTCTGATGGAGGACGCGGGCGTGGACGCCTCGCGCCACATCGTGGGCGGCGCCGGTGCCTTCGACGAGGACGTGGCCCGGATCACCGGCGCCCGCTCGCTCACCGAGGTGCAGGCGGAGTCGGCGGCCAACTCGGCCAAGCAGGCCGAGCGTGAGGTGCAGCAGCTCACCCGCGAGCTGGAGAAGGTCCAGCGCCGGGCGCTCGAACTCCGCGAGGAGGCCGACCGGCTGGCCGCCCGCGTGGCGCGTGAGCGGGGCGAGGCCCCGGAGGCGGCCGTCGCCGCGAGCTCGGAGGAGGCCGTGACCGCCGCCGAGACCCCGGTCGTCCCGCACCAGGCCCCCGCGGCCGAGGTCGAGACCGCGGTGGTGGCCGAGGAGGCCCCGCGCCGGGCGTCCTCGTACGAGCGTCGTGACGAGCGCGGCAACTTCGAGCGTCGGGACCGGGAGCGCGGTTTCGACCGTGACCGTGACCGCGGCTTCAACCGTGACCGTCGCGACGACCGCGGTTTCGACCGCGACCGTGACCGGGACCGTGGTTTCGGTCGGGACCGTCGTGAGGACCGTGGCGACCGTGGCGGTGACCGCGGTGGTTTCAACCGTGAGCGTCGTGACGGCGACCGTGGTGGCTTCGGTGGCGGCCGTTCGTTCGAGCGTCGTGACGACCGTGGCAACTTCAACCGTGACCGTGACCGTCGCGACGACCGCGGTTTCGACCGCGACCGTGACCGGGACCGTGGTTTCGGTCGGGACCGTCGTGAGGACCGTGGCGACCGTGGCGGTGACCGCGGTGGTTTCAACCGTGAGCGTCGTGACGGCGACCGTGGTGGCTTCGGCGGCGGCCGTTCGTTCGAGCGTCGTGACGACCGTCAGGGCCGCTCCTTCGAGCGTCGCGACCACAACCACCGTGGCGGCGACCGTCCGTTCCACCGTGAGCGCCGCGAGGACCGTCCGTTCAACCGCGACGACCGTCCCTTCAACCGGGACCGTCGCGACGACCGTCCGGCCCGTCGTGACGACCACCGGGGCGCCCGGCCCTTCGACCGCCGCGCCGACAAGCCCCGCTGGAAGCGGAACGGCTGATCCCGTTGCACGACTGAGGGTTTGAGCGTCTGAGGGCCCGTACGACACGGAAGTGTCGTACGGGCCCTCTCGCGCGAAGATCGCAGTGACGTCCCACATGGCGTGCGCCGAAGAGCGCCCTTGAAGCCGGGCCCGCTCGGGCAAGGCACGGTATTGGCTCGGGCCGGAGCCGGGGGCGGGCTATGCTGCGGTGTACGGGCCGTTAGCTCAATTGGCAGAGCAGTGGACTTTTAATCCATTGGTTCAGGGTTCGAGCCCCTGACGGCCCACCGTTGTGAGGGGCGAGCACGTCGCCTCTGACCTGCGTGTATTCCAACGGCCCGATCGGAGATCTCCGGTCGGGCCGTCGCTTGTCCGTCCGCGCGGCCTTACGGCCGTTCCGCGCCGCCGGAGGGTTCCGCCGGGCTCCGGGGGTGTCCGTGCCCGCCCGCGCGGGTCCGCGGCGGAGGACGCGCCTCCCGGGTCGTGCCGCGCCCGCCCGTGCTGTCCACCGTTCGCCTACCGGACGCGTCGCCATGCCGGGGCGGCGGTGAGCCCGAGCGCGGCCCGTGGCGGGGTTTCCCATGAGCCCCTGGTGTGAGCGGTATCCGGTGACGCCGCGTCAAACCGGCGGGTGTTCCGGGGCGTCCGGTGCGACGTCGGCGAGCCCCTGACGCCGCGACGGCGGCGGGTCTCCGCCGTCGCGGAGGGTAGCGGAGTCGGTCATACCGGATAGCGCGCTGAAATCGGGGAAGTGATCGAATCTGTCGTGGATCAGGCCCACGGAGTGATGTATCTGAGCCTTCCGGCGCAGGAGTGGATGAGGAGGACACGCCGCCGAGGCCGCTTCGCCGAAACACCGCACGCGTCGCGTGGCCGCGCCGCTACGGTAAGTCGCGATGTGGTCGCTGGGGGGCGCGGCGAGTCGATGGCCGGGAGGTAGAGACGACATGGGGCACTCACAGCAGGGCGGAACGCATGCCGAACTGCTCGACGGGCTGCTCGCCCGTGCCCAGAACGGGTTCGAGATCGACGAGGCGCTGCTCGTCCGATTGCGTGACGCCCTGATGCACCAGACCGAGCTGCGCTCGTGCCGCCAGTGCAACGAGCCGCGCGGGCCGCTCGGTTACAGCACGTACCGGCATGTCTTCCTGCTGCCCGACGGCAGCAGCGTGATGCTGTGGGAGCTGGAGCACAACACCGGCGCCGACGAGCGCCCGCAGTACGAGCTGTACGACGACGAGGGGGCGTTGCTGGCCGCGGAGCGCCGGGTGCACGAGCGGACCGGTGGCGGCCGGTGGGACGAGTTCGACTCCGTGCCGCTGTGGATCCCGGAGCAACTGCTCAACGGGGCGCCGCCGATGACGACGTCCCGCGCCTACGTCTCCGACAACTCGCCCGACCACGCCCGCCGTGTACTGCGTCGCGCGGAGAACCCGGACCGGCCGGGCGAGGACGTGGAGCGCCTGCTCACCACCGCCTTCGCGCACGACATCGCGCTCGCCCCCAAGCCGCGCCGGCGGTCGGGCGGTCCCGACGGGACGTGGTGCCGCTTCTACGAGCACGCGTTCCTCCTCGCCGACGGCGACGAGATCAGCCTGTGGGAGCTGGAGCACAACCTGACCAGCGACGGGCGGCTGGTGTGCGAGGTCTATCTCGACGAGGTCGCCGCGGAGCTGGCGGCCGACCGGCACGCCCGCGCGCTCGGGGTGGAGCTGTGAGCGGCCGCGCCTAGCCGCTGACGGGCCGCCTTCGAGCCGTCTGGCCGTCCTCAGAGTCGTCTGGTCGTCCTCAGGGCGTCTGGCCGTCCTTGAGCCTTCTCGCCGCCGTCGCGCGCCCTCGCGTCCTGTGTCCGCCCGCGGGCCCGGGCCCGAACTCTCACGGCCTAGGCCGGATGGCTGTCGTCGAGTCGCCCCGCGGGGCGTCAGCCGGGAGCCTTGGGGGAGCCGGCGGCGGGAGCGGTGGCGCCGCCCGACGACGAAGCGACGAAGACGGCCCGGTGGCGGCGGAATCGGCAGCGGGGAGATCGGCGGCGGAGAGTCGGCGGCGGGTCCGAACCCCGGGTCTGTCCGACGGCGTCGGAGCGGTACGTGGGAGAAGCCGGTGCGGGTGCGAGGCGGCAGGGCCGCGGTGGCGGAAGGCGAGGTCTACGAGACCGCGCCCGCCCGTCGCTTCGCCACCTGGCTGCCGGCCGCCCTGATCGTCGGCGGGATCGTCTTCGAGTTGGCCACCCCGCCGGCGTACACCGCCGTGCCCTTCCTCTCCGCCGCGCCGCTCATCGCCGCCCCCTTCTCCACCCTGAGGGTGACGTTGGCGATCGTCGCGGCCTCGGTGGGGGCGGCCTTAGGGCTGATGGTGGTGCAGGGGCTGCGGTACGCGGGGGAGGCGCAGACGCTCACGGAGCTGGCCACGGCGTGCACCGTGGGGCTCCTCGCCATCGCGACCAACCGGATGATGCGGCGCAGCGAGCGGCGGCTGGCCTCCGCGCGGGTCATCGCCGAGGCGGCACAGCGCGCCGTGCTGCCCACGCCAGCCGCCCGTCTGGGCGGACTGCGCATCGCGGCGCGGTACCAGGCGGCGCAGGCCGAGGCGCGCATCGGCGGGGACCTGTACGCGGTGCAGGGGACGCCGTACGGCGCGCGCGTACTCGTCGCCGACATCCGGGGCAAGGGGCTGGAGGCGGTCGAGGCCGTGGTGATCGTCCTCGGGGCGTTCCGGGAGGCGGCGGAGCAGGAGGCGACGCTGGCGGGCGTGGCGGGGCGGCTGGACCGCGCCCTGCGGCGGGAGGCCGAGCGGCGGGCGAGCGTGGAGCTGCGCGAGGGGTTCGCCACGGCGGTGCTCGTGGAGGTCCCGCCCGGCGAGGCCACGCTGCGCCTGCTGAACCGCGGTCACCCGGCCCCGCTGTTGCTCCGCGCGGACGGCGGCGCGGGCTACCTGGAGCCGACGGCGCCGGCGCTGCCTCTGGGCATGACGGACCTGGGGGAGTGGCCGGACCTGGTGGACGAGCGTCCGTTCCCGGTTCGGGCGACGCTGCTGCTCTTCACGGACGGGGTGACCGAGGCGCGGGACCGGCACGGCGAGTTCTACGAGCCGGCGGAGCGGTTGCGCGGCCACACCTTCGCGGGCCCGGACGCCCTGCTGGACGCGCTGATCGCGGATGTCGCGCGCCATGCGCGCGGGAGAGCGGCGGACGACATGGCGGTGCTCGCCGTCCACCGGCCGTCGAGCGCGGAGGAGCCGGCCGGCTGACTCCCGCGCGGAGCCGCCGGCCGGCTGACTCCCGCGCGGAGCCGCCGGCGGGCTGACTCCCGCGCGGGGCGGCCGGCCGGCGGACTCCCGGCGACCGGGTCACCCGGCCGGCCTCGAACGCCCGGCGGACCGGGCGAGCAGCGCCGATAGCGGAACGTAGTCGACCGCCGCCCCTGCGCATAACAATTGACGCACGATCAGCGGTAGCGGGTTTTCGTCGCGCGATCTTGGTGACTCAACACTCCGGCAACTTGCCCTGCTTTGCCCGGAAGTGACCGAATGTGGGGCGTCGATTCTGCACGGATTCCAGGGAACGGCTTGGAAACACGCCGGGCGGTCTATTAACGTTCGATAACGCAGCGCGGTCGTCACAGCCGCCGCAAGAGGCGGCACCGTGCGCCGTCGCCGAATCCCGCACGCACAGCAGCGCGAGCACCAACAGCATCACCGCAGCACCTAGGGAACCGGGGAACCACCATCCTTGGGGTGAATCGGGCGCTTCCTCGGAGGAGCCCGTAGGAGACCTTCCTGCTCCGAACCCGTCAGCTAACCCGGTAGGCGAGACGGAAGGAAAGGAGTACGCCCCCGTGGCGTCCAACAGGTCTGCCTTCGACGAGGCGCCGTACAGCCCCTCCGGCGTCTCCGGCGCCCCCTACGGCCCGGGTCTCCTTCCCGGCCCGGGTGGTGCCCCGACCTCGGCCATGGCCCCCGCTCGCGCTGTCCCCTCGGCCGTCTCCGCGATGGCCTCGGGCCCCGCCACAGCCGGCGCCCCCACCATCGCTGGCCCCGTCGCGGCCCCTCCGCACGACGCCTTCGGGCCCGAGGACGAGGACGGGGAGGAGTGGAACCCCACGGCGGACTCCATAGCCCCGGTCCGCGGCCGGCACCGGGTGGTCAAGCAGCGCGGCGGCGGCATGGCCCGCAGCGGCGCGGTGCTCGGCGTCGGTGTCATCGCGGCGGTGGGCGCGGGCGGCATGGCGACCGCCAAGGACCGCCCCAATCCGCCGATCTCCATGCCCGACCTGGGCCAGGTCGCCGACGAGGTGCAGGGCGTGCTCCCGGAGGCGAGGGAGCTGTCCGGTGCCCCGCGGCTCGTCTCCGACGTGGTCGGCCCGGGCGCCGACGTCGCCTCCGGACCGGGGGCGCCCGCGGCCGCCGCCCCGCTCTCCACGGCCGGCCTGACCGCCGAGGACGCGGCGAACGGCGCCACCGACGCCGGCGAGGCGCTGCGCGCCCGCATCATGCAGCAGGCCGAGCATCAGCAGAACGCGGCCGACGACGCCCAGCGCGAGGCCGCCGCGCGAGCCGCCGCCGAGCAGGCCGCCAAGGCGGCCGCGGCCCAGGCCGAGGCAGACAAGGCGCAGAAGGCCGCCGAGGCCGAGGCCGAGCGCAAGGCGGAGGAGGCCGCACGCAAGGCCGAGGCCGAGGCCGAGCGGAAGGCGGAGGCCGCGGCCAAGGCGAAGGCCGAAGCGGAGGCCGAGGCCGAGGCTGAGGCGGACGCGGGGTCGGAATCCGGCTCTGGAGGCGGCAGCGGTACCAGCGCCGGCGCGTACGCCCTCCCGGTCGCCTCCTACACCCTCACCTCGACCTTCGGCCAGGCCGGCGACCTCTGGTCCGCCGACCACACGGGGCAGGACTTCGCCGCCCCCACCGGCACCCCGGTCAAGGCGGTCCACGGGGGCACGATCACCTCCGCCGGCTGGGCCGGCGCCTACGGCTACCGCATCGTCCTCACCCTCGCCGACGGCACCGAGATCTGGTACTGCCACCTGTCGTCCATGGTCAAGACCTCGGGCACGGTGTCCACCGGAGACGTCATCGGCCGCGTCGGCGCCACCGGCAACGTGACCGGCCCGCACCTCCACCTGGAGGTCCGCCCGGGTGGCGGGTCCCCGGTCGACCCCCTGGCGTGGCTGCGCCAGCACGGGCTGAACCCGTGACCACGGCAGTCGTGACCACATCTGCGAGCACGACGTCCGTGAGCACGACACGCACGAGCACGCCGGCCTGACCCCGAGGCCGGGGCCCCTCCCCCCACAGCTCCGATACGCCGGCGGCTCTGGTTCTCTCTCCCCCCTTGACGCCAGGGCCGCCGGTTCGTTCCCGACGCTCTCGGGAGCCCGGATACGGCGGGCGCCGCGACGGCGACCGGGCGACCCCTGTGGCACCACGGGCCGAGGGGTCACCGGGCCCCGTCACAGAGCCACGGGGCGCGGGGTGTCGACTGTGCTCAGCCGGCGCGGCGGTCGGCGGCCGCCCAGGAGGCGAGGGCGACCCCGCCCGCCACGGCGGCGACGGCCGGCCAGGCGCCGATCTTCTTGGCCAGCGGGTGGGAGCCCGCGAAGGCGGCCACATACAGCCCGCTCAGGGCCGCCGCGGTTCCGGCACCGCCCCGCTCCTTCCAGCCCCGCGTTGCCGCGACCCCCGCCGCGGCCAGCACCACACCGCCCAGCGGTCGCCTCTTCGTCCACCGGGCGACCCCGTAGCCGCCCACGAGACCGCCCGCGGCCACCACGCCTGCCGGAACCCCAGCCATAGCCACACCTTCCACATGCGCCGATCCGGATCCTCTTGGGACCCATTCGACAACATCGGTCGTCCCGACCGCCCCATGGGCCGGTCACAGTCCCGCCCCGGTCCCGGGAGAGCGGAGTGTGGGCTCAGTCGAGGGCGCTGAGCTTCTTCCACTCCTCGTAGGAGAGGTTCCAGTCGCCGTAGCCGTTGCCGGTGGCGACGGTCTCCCGAGTAGAGCCGGTGACCTCGATGATGTCGCCGGGGGTGGCGCGGTCGTAGAAGCTCTTGCCGTCCGCTTCCGACATGCCTATGCAGCCGTGGCTCATGTTGACGCGGCCGAAGTAGCCCTTGCCCTCGTTCCAGGGGGCGGCGTGGGCGTAGGTGCCGGAGGTGGTCAGGTGGACCGCCCAGGGGACGTCCTTGTTGTAGGGGTCGGCTATGTTCACCGACTCGCTGGTCATGTTGACCATGGGGGCCTTGCCGAGGACGACCATGGTGCCGTTCCAGGTGGGGTAGTCCGTGGAGCCGGCGGAGACCGGGATGGTGTCGACCTTCTTGCCGTCCTCGTAGACGGTCATGGTGTGCTGCTTCAGGTCGGCCTTGGCGACGCGGAGGGTGCCGACGGTGAAGGTGCTGGAGACGTCGCGGCGGAGGTAGCGCCCCTCGCCCGTGTCGACGCCGCTGAGCTTGGCGCGGAGGGTCACCTTGGTGCCCTTGGCCCAGTAGCTCTTGGGGCGCCAGTCGACGCGCTCGATGCCGGTGAGCGGGTCGCGGGTCCAGCCCCAGGAGCCCTCCGTCTTGGGGGAGGTGCTGACGGAGAGCTGGCGCTCGACCGCCGCCTTGTTCTTCACCGGGTGGTCGAAGGCGATGGACACCGGCTGGCCGGCGCCGACGACCTTGTTGTTGGACGGGGTGACGGAGACGCCGTTGAAGACCTTGGCCGCACGGGTGCGGAAGGCCGAACGGTGGGTGGTGACCTCGCCGGCCGCGTTGGTCGCGGTGGCCAGGACGGCGTAGGAGGCCCCCGGGGACATGGTGCGGGTGGAGCGCCAGCTCTTCTTGGCGTCGGACCAGGAGCCCGTCACCGCGACCGCGTCGGTGCTGCTCGGGTCGGGCGTGACCTGGACCTTGGTCAGGGTGCCGCCGGCCACGTCGACCTTGACGCTGCCGTCGGGGGCCACCGCCGGGCCGTCGCTGCCCGGCGTCACGGTGATGCGGGCGGGCTTGGCGTCGGCCGGGTCGACCGAGGCGCCGCCCTTCCCGTCCGAGCCGGAGGAGGACTGGCAGGCCACCAGCGAGGCCAGGGCCAGAGAGGACACCGCGAGCAGGCGGAGGTGGTGGCGTATGGGACGTATGGATCGCACAGAGGACCTCTTGGGACGGTCGTGACGGTTGGCGAAGTGGTGGGGGTGGTCGGAGGGACGGTCGGTCAGCAACGCTGCTCCGCCCCCTCCGGGTTGCTCTTGTACTGCGGCGGCGGGGGCGTCATGTCGGGGTGCAGCCGCCAGAGGGACAGGGACATGCAGTGGGTGGCGACCATGTCGACGTAGGACGCGCCGAACACGCCCAGGCCGTCGACCTGCACGATGGCGACCTCCGTGCCGGAGCGCATCAGCGAGACCTGGCGGTCTCCGCCCGAGCCGTCGGACTCCGAGCCATAGACCCGGACCGTGGGCTTCCGCACCGAGCCGGGGTAGTCCGCGGAGAACGGGCGGCCCACCCTGACGAGCCCGCAGCGGGTCCGCAGCACCTCCTGCAGCGAGTTGAACACCCGGACGGCGTCCCGCTCGGTCCGGTAGGCGTTGATCGTGTGCCGTGCGGTCTCCTTGGCCTGGCGGCCCTGGAAGACGCGGGCGCGCTGGGCCGCCGGGAGCGGGTGCGCGTCGCCGTCCAGACCGGTCAGCCGGCAGCCGGCTTCGAGGTCGAGGAGCGGTGAGTCGAGCCGGTCGGTGGTGCGGACCGTCTTCCACCGGGCCGCCGCGTCGAAGGGCAGCGCCGTGGGGCGGAGCAGCGCCTCGACGGCGATGTCCGGAGCCGGCGATTCGGTACGGCCGGAGGGTGGTGGGCCCGCCGGCAGGGTGCGGGTCGGGTCGTCGCCGGGGAGGAGCTGCCATGAGCCGATCGCGAGCGCGACGGCCGCGAGCACCGCGGAGACGGCGGTCACCGCACGCGTGCGGATCGTGCGCCGGCGGCCCCGGGCACGCACGGCCTCCGGGCCCGCGAGGCGTATGGAGGGCTCGGCGGCGCGCGCTATCTCCCGAAGCCGCTCATCCAGGTCAGCCATGGGTGGGCACCTCCTTCGGGGAGCGGGCTGAGGCGGGGGCGGGGGTGGGGGCCGGAGGGAGGGGCGCGGGGTGGTCGGAGTCGGTCAGACGGCGGCCCAGCGCCTTGCGGGCACGGCTGAGGCGGGTCCGCACGGCGCCCTCGGAGAGGCCCGTCTCACGGGCCACCTGCTCGATGGGCAGGTCGAGCAGGTGGTGCAGGACGACGACGGTGCGCTGGTCGGGCTTCAGCCCGCGCAGTGCGTCGACCAACGCGACCCGGTCCGGGGCGAGGCCGGGCACGTCGGCCGGAGGGCCGTGCCGGAGGTGAGCCCGCATCCGGTTGCGGGCCCGGCGCCAGGAGCTGACGGCCAGCCGCAGGGCGACGGTGCGCACCCACGGTGTCGGGTCGCCGTCCCTGGTGAGCCGGTCCCAGCGCTGCCAGGCACGGGCATACGCCTCCTGCACCGCGTCCTCGGCCTCGGACAGGTCGCCGGTGGCGGCATAGACCGCCGCGACGAGCCGTTTGGCCGTGGCCGCGTAGAACTGGTCGAAGTCGGATTGTGCTGACATGTGCCCCCCGATGGCCCCCGTGCCCCGCTGGTCGTGCTTGTCCCTCCCTTAATGAGCACGTCCGATGGCCGCGAAAGGTTACAGATGACTTTGCGGAGGCTGTCCGGGGGCGCCGTACGGGCCGTACGGGCCGTACGGCTGGGCGCTCCAGGGGCCGTACGGCGGCTGCCGGTGTGGCGCGGGCGCCGACGCCTGAGTCTCGGCGTGGGGCGTCGGCATGGGCTGGGTGTGGGGCTGGCCATAGGGCCCCGGCGTGGCCGGGGGCATGGCCTGGGCGAAGGGCATCGGCATGGGCTGTGGCATCGGCGGCCGCGGCGGTCGCGGCGGGCGCACCGAGAGCGCCGCGTGCGCCAGCGCGGGCTGGGCGACCTCCCTGCGCTGCCAGAGCTGTTGGAGGAGCTCCCGTTCGCGGGCGGAGAAGTCGGGGTCCGCGAGGCCGCGGTGCGCGCGCTGGCGGAGCAGGGCCAGGGAGGTCGCGTAGGCGATGTACTCGCCGACCGTGCGGGCCGCCGCCGGGCCCCGGGAGCGGCGGGCGAGGTCGCGGGCGATGCCACGGGCCCGCATGGAGGACAGGGCGGGCGGCTCGGGCGGGGTGAGCCAGCCGGCGGCCTGGTAGGTGGTGAGCTGGGCGCCGACGGCGCCCAGCTCATTGCCGCGCGACCAGATGGTGAGCCAGGTCAGCAGGCCGAAGAGGGGGACCATGAACAGGGCGTAGACGGCGAGGAAGCCGTAGCCGCCGAAGGTCGCGGAGCCGTTCCAGACGCCGTGGAGGACCATCGCGGCGAGCAGCGCGGCGATCGGTATGAGGATCCGGCGGGCGCGCTGCCGCTGGGTCGCCACGGCCGCCAGCCCGAAGCCCACTCCGGTCATGGCGGTGAACAGGGGGTGGGCGAAGGGCGACATCACCGCGCGTATGAAGAAGGTCGCGGCCGTGGTCGAGCGCAGCCCCGAGTAGCCGAACTCCTGGTCGCTGACGAACGCGGTGCCCAGGTAGAGGATGTTCTCGGTGAAGGCGAAGCCGGTCGCCGTGACGCCGGCGACGACGACGCCGTCCACGATCCCGTTGAAGTCGCGTCGCCGGAAGAGGAAGAGCAGCAGTACGGCGGCGGCCTTGGCGCTCTCCTCCACGACCGGGGCGACGAAGGTGGCGCCCCACGCGTCGGCGTCCGCCTCGTCGTCGGGGGATGACTCGACGATGGTCGTGGTCAGCCACTGGGTCGCGAAGCCGTTGGCTATCAGCGCGACCAGCGTCGCCGCGCAGGCGCCCCAGGCGAAGGCGAAGGCCAGGTTCCGCCAGGGCTTCGGCTCCACGCGGCCCGCCCAGCGGAAGGCCGCGAGGAGCAGCGGCACGGGCAGGGTGGCCAGCCCCAGACCCACCAGGAAGCCCTTGGTACCGGTCTGCTCCCGGACGAGCGCCAGGATGACCAGCCCGGAGAGGGCGAGGAGGACGACGAGTCCGGTCGCCCGGAGCGCCTTGTTGCCCCACAGCGCGGCCCAGCGCGTCTGGCGCGGTGGACCGCCCCAGCCCGCGCCCCCTGGTCCGACGGCCCCGTGTGGCTGCCGCGCGTACGCCGGGACCGGCGGGGCGGGCTGCCAGGGCTGCTGCGGCTGCTGTGGGGACGCGGGTTGATGCACTCGATGACCCTAACCAGGAGGGAGAGTGGGGGACTCGTGGATTATCCCCGGCAGACACCGGTCTCCTCATGCCGCCTCGGGCGACCGGGTGACGGACGGGCCCCAGACGGATCGACCGTACGTCGGCCGGCCGTGTGTCGGCCGGCCGACGCGGTGGAGGTCGGGGCCCGAGCTCCGGACCCGAGTTCGGAGCCTGGGGTGTCGGGGTCTGGGGCCGGGCCCGTCAGTCCGACGTACGACGGAAGATCAGGTCGTGGACGACATGGCCCTTGTCCAGGCCCTGGCCCTCGAACTTCGTCAGCGGCCGGAAGTCGGGGCGTGGCGTGTAGCCGCCGTCGGGCTGGGTGTTCTCGAAGTCCGGGCTGGCGGTGAGCACCTCCAGCATCTGCTCGGCGTACGGCTCCCAGTCGGTCGCGCAGTGCAGCAGGGCGCCGGGCTTGAGGCGGGTGGCGGCGAGCGCGACGAACTCGGGCTGGATCAGGCGACGCTTGTGGTGGCGCTTCTTGGGCCACGGGTCGGGGAAGTAGACCCGCATGCCGGAGAGCGTGACGGGCCGCAGCATCTCGCGGAGGAGGATGATCGCGTCGCCGTTGGCGACCCGGATGTTGGACAGCCCGTTCCGCTCCGCGAGCGCGAGCAGGTTCCCCTGGCCGGGGGTGTGGACGTCGGTCGCGAGTATGCCGGTCCCGGGGTCCGCGGCGGCCATCTGCGCGGTGGCCTCGCCCATGCCGAAGCCGATCTCGAGGACGACGGGCAACTGGGGGTCGCCGAACAGTTGACCGAGGTCAAGCGGTTCCAGCCCGTCGATGTCGAGGCCCCACTGCGGCCACAGACGGCGCAGGGCGTCGCCCTGCCCCGGGGTGACGCGGCTGCGCCGGGGGCGGAAGGAGCGGATGCGCCGCTCATGGTGCGAGCCCGCGGGGTCCGCGACGGGGCCGCCGGGGAACATCGGCTGGCTGCGGTCGCGCGCTCCGCGCGGCACGCTGGGAACAGCGGCGCTGGGATCGGCGGCGGTCTGGTCGGCGGCGGTGTGATTCTCGGACACAGTGTTTCGATTCTACGGTCGGCCGACACGGCCCTCGGTCGGCCGACCGAGGCCGCGGCAGACCGGGAGCGGGACCCCAGGCACGCATGCCCTGCCCGGCGGCGGTGTCGGGGCGACGAGGCCGGTACGGTCGGCCCGCCGCAGGACCGGACACGCCCCGCCGCGGACACGCCCCGCCGCAGGCATGGCCCCCCGGGCACGGCCGGCCCCCGGGCACGGCGGATACCGGGGTACGGCCCGCCGCAGGACTGGCCCGCCGCAGGCGCGCATGGTTCGCCCCGGGCGCGGTTCGCCCCTAGCGCGGCCGTTCCCGGCCCCGTGGCTCGTCCCGGGCGCCGCTCAGGCCGCCAGCGCCGCCAGGACCCGCCGGGCCACCTCGCGGCCGATGGGGAGCGAGGCGGTGGCCGCGGGAGAGGGGGCGTTCAGCACATGGACCATGCGGGGGGACTCGGCGATGAGGAAGTCGTCCACGAGCGTCCCGTCCCGCAGCACCGCCTGGGCGCGGACCCCCGCGGGGGCCGGCGTCAGATCGTCCGCCGTCACCTCGGGAAGCAGCCGGCGGACCGCGGTCGTGAAGGCGGCCTTGGACAGGGAGCGCTGGAGCTCGCCCGCCCCGTAGCGCCAGTGGCGGCGGGCTATCCGCCACGAGCCCGGGTAGGCGAGCGTCTCGGCCAGCTCGCGCGGGCGCACCGTATGCCAGGCGTACCCCTCCCTGGCCAGGGCCGGGACGGCATTGGGCCCGATGTGGACGCCGCCGTCGACGCCGCGGGTCAGATGCACGCCCAGGAAGGGGAAGGCGGGATCCGGAACGGGGTAGACGAGGCCGCGCACGAGGTGGGCGCGGGACGGCGACAGCGCGTAGTACTCGCCGCGGAAGGGGACGATCCGCATGCGCGGGTCGTCCCCGGCCAGCCGGGCGATGTGGTCGCAGTGCAGCCCCGCGCAGTTGACCAGCATCCGGGCGCGCAGCACCGTCCCGTCGGTCGTGCGCACGGCGACCGCCGCGGCGCCCCGAGCGGTCGATCCCGCGCGGGTGTCGAAGCCCCCGCCCGTCCGCCCGTCGAGCACGGCCACGGCCGATTCGTCGACCGCGGCCCGCCGTGGGGCGGCCGAGCCCGTCGGGCCGTCGTCCACCGCCGCGTAGTCACCCCCGGAGGCGCCGCTTCGGACGGTGGCGCCGCCTGCCGGCGGTGTCGCGCCGCTCCGCGCCCGGACGCCGCCGCTCCTCGTGCGGCGTCCGATGGTGCGCACCTCCGCCCCGTACCGCACCGAGGCGCCCGCCTCCTGGGCCAGCTCGGCGAGCCGGGCGGCCACGGCCGCGAAGTCGCAGACACCGGTGGTGCCGACATGGATGGCGGCGAGGCCGCGCACATGGGGTTCGTACTCGGTGATCTGGGCGGGGCCCAGCTCGCGCACCGGAATGCCGTTCTCCCGGCCGCGCTGCACGAGGGCGTGGAGTCGGGGCAGCTCGGCCCGCTCCGTCGCGACGATGAGCTTGCCGGTCACCTCGTGCGGGATGGCGTGCTCGGCGCAGAACCTCACCATCTCCGCGGCACCCCGCACCGCGAACCGCGCCTTCAGCGAGTCCGGCCGGTAGTAGATGCCGCTGTGGATGACGCCGCTGTTGCGGCCGGTCTGGTGGCGGGCGGGGCCCGCCTCCTTCTCCAGCACCACCACGTCGATGCCCGGGGCGGCCCGCGTCAGCGCATACGCGGTCGACAGGCCGACGATCCCGCCCCCGATCACCAGCACATCGCAGTCCAACGCCGTCACACCACCACACCTCCCCCCGCGCCTCGCCGCTCAACCGCTCCCCGACGATCACTATCATGACCCGCCCCACTGACAACGGGCCCGAACAGGACGAGATCACGCCCCTCGCGGGAGATCACGCCTATCGGTGATCACCCCCTACGCCGTTGATCCACGTCGGGTGATCACCTCGGGTGCGCCCGGCCGAGGTGGCGGTCGGCCACCCCGAGGCGACGGGCGGGCGCGGTCGCCGAGCGCGTACGGTCCCCGGCGGACATGGGGCGACGGTCGTCCCCGCGCGCCGGACGCACACGGTCGACGCGCCGAGGGCGCCCGGTCGACGCGGAGGACGATCATGCCGGAGCGACCAGCAGCGGCCGCGCCCGCTCCCGCAGCTCCATCACCCGCGGCTCGTCCCCGTAGGGCTCGAGCCGGTGCAGCAGATCGCGCACGTACTCGGTGGTGCGCGCCGAGGAGATGCGGCCGGCGACCTCGACCGCGCGGGTGCCCTGCGCGCACGCCGCGTCCAGGTTGCCGGACTCCAGCTCGGCGACGGCCGACACCACCAGCCGCAGCCCGTGTGAGCGGACGAACTCCTCGGTGGGCCGGGCCAGCGCCTGCTCCGTGAAGCGCCGCACCTGACGGGGGAGGCGCAGGTCGCGGTAGCACTCGGCGGCGTCGGCGGCGAACCGCTCCTGGCTGTAGAAGTCCAACCACGACGGGTCCGGATCGCCCGCGCGGGCGCGCTCAAGCCACCCCTCCGCTGCCTTGAGCGCGGCCCCACAGGCCGGTCCGTCGCCGGCCTTGGCCTGGGCGCGGGCCTCCACGAGGCGGAAGAAACTCATCGTCCGGGCGGTGGCCAGACCGCGGTTGCGCTCCAGGGCGGCCTGGGCGAGGTCCACGCCCTCGTCCGCGAAGCCCCGGTAGGTGGCCTGCAGGCTCATCGACGCCAGCACATAGCCGCCCAGCGGCACATCGGCCGCCGCGCGGGCCAGCCGCAGCGCCTGGATGTAGTAGCGCTGCGCGGCCTCCTGCTGCCCGGTGTCGAAGGCCATCCACCCGGCCAGCCGGGTCAGTTCGGCGGTGGCGCCGAACAGGGCGCGGCCGACCTCGTCGCTGTAGGAGCCGAGCAGCAGGGGCGCGGCGTCGACCCGTAGACACTCGGGAACCATGGACGAACGCCAGTCGCCGCCGCCGTACTTGGAGTCCCAGCGGCGCGCGTCCTCGGCCGCCTCCCGCAACTTGGTGACGTCGCTGTGGCCCACCCGCTGGGGTAAGCCGTCCGCGCTGTGGACCTCGGCCTCTTTGGGCTCCCGCGCGACGGAGCTGTCGGCGGGGGATATCAGCCATCGTGAGGCAGGGGTGGCGTACGCGCTTACTGCGAACGATCCGGCCAGGCTCTGCCAGATGCCGCCCCCGCCGCGGCGTCCGGCCAGATCCAGCCGGTAGAGCTCGGTGGCGCTGCGCACGGCCTGGCCTATGTCGCGCGGGAAGGCGAGGCCGACCTCGGGCGCGGGGTCGGCGTCGGCGAGGCCGATCTCGTGCAGCGGCACCGGGCGACCCAGCTTGGAGCCGATGGCGGCGGCGATGAGATGAGGCGCGGCGCCCTGCGGGACCATGCCCTTCGACACCCACCTGGCCACCGACGTCTTGTCATAACGAAGTGTCAGGCCCCGTTGGGCGCCGAGGTCGTTGACCCTGCGCGCGAGCCCGGCATTGCTGATCCCCGCGAGGGCGAGAACGGTGCCGAGCTTCTCGTTCGGCCCGCGTGGCTCCCTGGACATGCGCACCCCTCGAACAGCACCGACGGCCGCCCCGGCATAGGCACGGGGCATTCGTAAACCCAGCGTAGTTCGCCGCATCCCGACCGTTAAGAGGTGGTGTCCCGGATGGCGAGATTCTTGTACGAACGGGCGTGCGGCGCGGGGCGTGTGCTCCCGGTGTGTGTGGCTGTGCGCCCGTGTGTGCGCTCTGCCTGGTCTCTCACGGGAGCGTTTCCATGGGTGGTGCGTGGGTCGGCCCGCTGCACTGGAGCCAGTGGGCTGGGGGACGCCGCCGCCTCATTCCCCGCGGGCGGCGGAACGGTCCGGGAGGCGAACGCGCCTCCCGGACTGTGGCGTTGGGCCACCGCAAGCCCATGGCGAGCGCCTCGGCAGATTGGCCGAATGACGCTCATCGAGGCCGGGCTCCGCGGCGGGCCGGGGAGGGGGAGGCCCGGCGCGGAAGCCCCTTGTGTCACCACCGAGTCATCACCTCTGATGACATTCGCATCCTTGCGCGCGGCCGCGGACGCGGGCTCTCGCGCGGGCCACTCGTGGCAGCATGGGCCCCAGCGGGAGCGCCGTCGTGCGCCGGCGGAGAGAACGGCGGGAGCGGGAAGCGCGCCATGAACCGCCCCGCGCGGCGCGCGCGTCAGAGCGCGGGTCCGCTGGGGCGTCGTTGACGTTGTTGACCGAGTGTTGCCCGGATGGATGCCGAAATCGTCGACGTGCTGTGCATGATGGCTGCTACTTCTTGGTTGTCCACAGCCTGTGGAGGCGGCGATGCGGTGGTTGGTGGGGTGGAGCAGTACCGCCTCGGGGGCCGCCGCGGCCGATGGCGGCGCGGTGCAGCCGGTGGGCGCCCAGCTCCTGTGGGCCGACCCGGATCCCCTGTGGGCGGTCGGTGACTGGCGCCCGGACGAGGTACGCGTCGTCCAGGCCGACCCGTTCACCCGGCTCGCCGTCCTCGGCTGCTGCGCGGCGAGCGACGAGGAACTGCGCGTCGGGCTGTTCGCCGCGCGGGGCGGCGCGCTGCGCCATCTGACCGCCTGGCCCGGCAGCTACACCGCCGTCACCCAGGTCGGCCGTCGCGTCACCGTGGTCGGCGACCTGGCCGGGGCCCGCCCGGTCTTCCACGCCCCCTGGGCGGACGGCACCGCCTACGCCACGGCCGCCCTTCCGCTGGCCGACCTCATCGAGGCGCAGCTCGACGTCAGCCATCTCGCCGCCCTCCTGGCGTGCCCCGACTCACCGGAGGCCGTCGGCGACGGCACGCCGTACGCCGGCGTGCGCCGGGTGCCTCCAGGGCACGCGCTGATTCTGCGGGAGGGCATCCGCGACATCGTCGGCTACGAGCCCATCGCCTCGCTCGCCGTGGCCGCGCCCCAACTCGACGCGGACAAGGCGGTCGACGGCGTACGTGACGCCCTCGTCGACGCGGTCCGCGCGAGGCTGGCCGCCCCGCGCCACGCCCCTCATGTCGACGTCCGCCTGGATCCCGGCCCGGTGCCCGGCATGGGCCCCGCGGACCGGCGGGCCGCGCGGGGCGTGCCCGCCCCCGGCGTGGGCGCCGACCTCTCCGGCGGCAGCGCCTCCGGCACGCTGGCGTTGCTGGCCGCCGGGCTGCCGGGGATGCCGGGGATGCTGGGCCACGGCACCGAGGCCGGCGAGCGGCTGCTCGCCGTCACCTTCAACGACCTGGTGCCGGACGCGGGCGGCGGGCGGGCCCGCGAGGCCGAGCTGGAGCGCGCCCGCGCGATCGCCGCCAACCCGCGGTTGCACCATGTGGTCGTGGCCGCGGGCACCGAGGCGCTGCCGTACGCCGCCCTCGGCGGCGGACCGCTCACCGACGAGCCCGGGCCCTCGCTGATCCTCGCCGAGCGCCACCGCCGCCGGTTGGCGGCGGGCAGCGCGGACCACCTCGTCGGGCACGGCGCGCGCCAGGTCATCGACGCGCACCCGGCCCGCCTGGCCGACCTGCTGCTCGACCGGCGCCGCCGACATCTCCTGCGCCCCGCCACCGCCTTGGCGCGCGCCGACGGCACCACCGCCTACTCCTTCGTCGTGCCGTTCACCGTCTACCGCGCGGCACGCCGGTTGGCCCGCACGCCCTACCGGGAAGGCGTCCAGGCGGCCGCACACCGCCTGTTGGAGCGCCGCGTCGCGGGCGACCACGGTCCGGCGGGCGGCGCGGACGCCGTCGCCGCCTCGCTCGCCGCGCTCACCTGGTGCAGACCCGGTCCGGCCGCGCGCTGGCTGACGGGTGAGGCCCTGGCGGAAGTATCGGTTCGTCTGGAGGCGGCGGCAGCCCGTCCCGGTACGCTGCGCCGCCCCGGCGAGCGGCGGGCCGACGCGGCGCTCGCCCGCCACGCCGCCGACCACCGGGTGCTCGAACAGGCCGCCGAGGTGCGCAGCCAGCGCCTCCACGCGCCGTTCCTCGACAACCAGGTCGTACGCGCCTGCCGCGCGCTCCCCGAGGCCCTCCGTGTGCAACCGGGGGCGCGTGCCGCGGTCTTGCGCGCCGTCCTCGCCGGTGCCGGCATCCGTGAACTCCCCACCGGCTGGGGCGCCACCTCCCACGCCTCCCACAACGCGGCCGTACGGGCCGGACTCACCGCCTCCGTCGGCGAACTGGTCGACCTCTTCCGCGCCCCGCTGCTGGCCGACGCCGGCCTGGTGGAGGCGCGTGTCGTGCGGAAGGCCCTGCGGGCGGCCGCCGAAGGCGAGCGACTGCCGTTGGACGGCCTGGCCGAGCTGGTCTCCACCGAGCTGTGGCTGCGGCGGCTGTTGGCCCGACGCGGCACCTGCTGGACCGGGACGGCCGCGCCGCGACAGCGTGCGGTCGCCGGCGGCGTGGTCCCCCGCCCCAGTCTGTGAGCGCCGAAGTGGCTGCGGTCGTCCCCGGGGCGTCGCCGGGGTGCGCCGGCCGCCGGGCCCGGCGTGAGAGCGACAGCCGATGAGCCCGGGTCGCACCGGGCGCGGGTACGCCGGTCCGAGCCGGACCGGCGTGGCCACGCCGCGGCGCACGGCCTCGAGGCCGCCCGCGTGCGCCATCCCCGCCGCAAACCCGACACGTCCCCGAGCTTGCACATCCCCGAACCTGCAAGTGCCCGCGCCCGCACGTCCCCGAACCTCCAAGTCCCCGAACCGCACGTCCCTTCCGCGCCCCGCGCCTCCCGTCTCATCCCCTGCCACACCGACCACCGCCGTGGTGGAACGCACAGGGGTTGTCCACAGGCCCCGGCGCTTCCTCCCGTGACCGGAGACAATGACCACCGTGCGGTATCTCATCCTCGGCGCCACAGAGGCGCGCGACAGTCATGGACAGCCCGTGCCGCTCGGCGGCGCGCGGCTGCGGGCACTGCTGGCCGCGCTCGCGCTGCGGGCCCCGCGTCCCGCCGCCACCCCGGTCGACGTGCTCATCGACGAGGTGTGGGGCGACGATCCCCCGCACGACGCCCCCGCGGCCCTCCAGGCGCTGGTCGGCCGGCTGCGCCGGGCCATCGGCAAGGAGGCCGTCCGCTCCGCCCTCGGCGGCTACCGCCTCGACGCCACCGCCGACGATATCGACCTCTTCCGCTTCGAGCGCCTCGTCGACGAGGGCGGTCGCGCCCTGGACGCCGGAGACGCGGACACCGCCGCCGTCACGCTTCGCGCGGCGCTCGCCCTGTGGCGCGGGCCGGCCCTCGCCGACCTCCCCGACCGGGAGGCGGCCGCCGCCCGCCCCGAGGCCCTGCGGCTGACCGCGCTGCACCAGCGGGTGGCGGCGGATCTCGCGCTCGGACGGGCCGTGGAGGTCGTGCCCGAGCTGCGCGAGCTCGTCGCCGGCCATCCGCTGGACGAGCCGTTCCACGCGCAGCTGATCCGGGCGCTGCGCGCCGCCGGCCGGTCGGCCGACGCCCTCGCCGCCTACGAGGACGCGCGCCGGTCCCTGGCCCACCACCTCGGCGCGGACCCCGGCGCGGAGCTCCAGGCGCTGCACCAGCAACTGCTGAACGGCATCGACCCGGCCGCTCCGCCCGCCGCGGCCGCCCCCGCCCCCGCGGCGCTCGCGACGCCGCCGCGCTCGGCGGCCCCCGGAAACCTGCGCGCCCGGCTGACCAGCTTCATCGGCCGCCAGCGCGAGGTCCGTGCCCTCCGGACGGAGCTCGACGGCGCCCGACTGGTCACCCTCACCGGCCCCGGCGGCTCCGGCAAGACCCGGCTCTCGGAGGAGACTGCCGCCACTCTTGCGGGCGACGACTACCCCGACGGCGTCTGGGCCGCCGAGCTCGCCCCGCTCGACGACCCGCGTGCCGTGCCCGGCGCCGTCCTGAGCGCGATCGGCCGCCGCGACACCACCCTCCTCGCCTCGGGACTCGAGGGCCGCACGAGCGGCCTGGAGGGCGCCGACCCGACCGCGCGGCTCATCGAACACTGCGCCCAGCGCCGCCTGCTGCTCCTCCTCGACAACTGCGAGCACGTCATCGACGCCGCCGCCCGACTCGCCGAGGCGCTGCTCGCGCACTGCCCGGGCGTCACCGTGCTGGCCACCAGTCGCGAGCCGCTCGGGGTGCCCGGGGAGACCGTGCGCCCCGTGGAGCCGCTGCGTCCCGCCCCCGCCCACCAGCTCTTCGCCGAGCGCGCCGCCGCCGTGCGCCCCGGATTCGACCCCGCGAGCGACCCGGAGACCGAGGCCGCCGTCGCCGAGATCTGTCGGCGGTTGGACGGGCTGCCGCTGGCGATCGAGTTGGCGGCTGCCCGACTACGGCTCTTGACCCCGCGACAGATCGCGGACCGACTGGACGACCGGTTCCGGCTGCTGACCAGCGGCAGTCGTACGGTGCTGCCGCGCCAGCAGACGCTGCGCGCGGTCGTGGACTGGTCCTGGGAGCTGCTGGACGAGCGCGAGCGCACCGTGCTGCGCCGGCTGTCGGTCTTCGCGGGCGGCTGCGACCTGCCCGCGGCCGAAGCGGTCTGCGCCGACGAGGACGCCCCCGGCGGGGCCTTCGGGGCGGCCGAGCCCGCCGTCGCCCCCGCCCGGTCCATGGGCGAGCCCGCCACGGTCGACCGCACCGGCCCCGAGCGGCTCACCCGCGCTCAGGACCCCGCCCAGGACCCCTCCCCGGAGCCCGTCCGGGACCCTGACCCGGGCCCCGACCCGGACTCCGACCCGGAGGCGCCCGGCGTGCGGGTCCGGCGCGAGGAGATCCTCGATGTGCTCGGCGCCCTGGTCGACAAGTCGCTGCTGGTGGTCGGCTATCCCCAGGGCATCGGCGGTGACCCGGGCGAGGCCCGGTACGGGATGTTGGAGACCATCCACGAGTACGTGAGCGAGCGCGCCGCCGAGCACCCCGCCGCCCGGCGCGACCGCACCGCCGCCGTCCGCCGCCACATCTCCCACGTCCGCGCCTTCCTCCACACCGCGGAGCCCCGTCTTCGCTCGGCTGAGCAGCTGCCGTGGCTGCGCCGTGTGGAGAGCGACATGGACAACATCCGCGCCGCCCTGCACCGGGCGCTCCTCGCGCCGGACGTCGACGCGGCGCTGGCGATCGTCTTCGACATGGGCTGGTTCTGGTGGCTGCGCAACTACCGGGACGAGGGCGCCTCATGGGTCGCCCGCACCTCCGAGCTGCTGGCCGCCGCGGGTACGGACGAGGGCGGAGCGGACGAGGGCGAGGCGCACTTCTGGGACCGGCTCGACCTCGAACTCCTCCGCTACTTCCTGCTCGCGGAACAGCGCGTCGAGCACGAACTGCGGAGCGAGAAGGCGCTGGCCGGAGCCGAGCGCATCCGCAAGGCCTACGGAGGCAACCCCGGTCCGCGCGCCGCCCGGTTCCCGGGCCTGATGTGGCCCTTCGCGGCCTTTCTCGTCCACGGCCTCCGGGGTGTGGCCCCGCTGATCGACACGGCCGTGGCCAACTGCCGGGTGCACGGTGGCGACTGGGCCCTCGGCGTGCTGCTGATGTTCCGCACCCACATCGCCATCGACCTGCCCGGTGGCGTCACGCGGGCCAAGAACGACTGGGGGGAGCTCCGCGAGCTCAGCAGGCTGGTCGGCGACCGCTGGATACTCGCCCAGGTCGAGGGCGCGAACGGCGAGATGGCGACGGCGTACGGCCGGTACGCCGAGGCGCGCGGATCCTATGAGGAGGCCCTACGACTCGCGCGCGAGCTCGGCGCCCACACCGAGACGCCCTTCCTGATCACCCGACTGGCCGATCTCGCCTGTCACGAGGGGGATCTGGAAGGGGCGGTGAAGCTGCTGGACCGCTCTGAGGAGGAGGCGGAGCGCTACGGGGTACGGGACGCGCGCGCCTTCAACCGTGCGCTGCGAGCCCTGATCGAGCTGCTCAACGACAATGTGGCGGCGGCCAGGACGCTGATCGAGCAGGCCCGGGGCGTCGGGCTCCAGGCCAGCCCGCCCCCGCAGTTCTGGGTCCTGGTCGAGAGTCTGGACGCCCGCATCACGGCGAGCGAGGGCGATCTGCGCGGGGCGCTCTCGAAGATCCGCTCCGCGCTTCGCAGCGGCCTCGAATCGAGCAGTACGGAAGTGGTGCTCGCGTCGCAGGCGGAGACCGCCGGCTATGTGCTGGCGAGTCTGGGGAAGCACGCGCTCGCGGCGCGGATGCTGGGGGCGGCCGACGGCTGGCGCGGCGAGCTGCCCCGCTCCGGGGCGCTCCAGCGCGATGCCGCGATGGTCGAGCGGACCGGACGCGCGGCGCTGGGAGAGGCGGCGTTCGAGGCGCTGCGCGGCGACAGCCGAGGACTGTCGGTGGAGGAGTGCATAGCCCTGCTCCGTGGGCTGGAGGACGGCGAGCGGCCGTAACGGCGCGGCGGCGACCTACGGATGGCCACGCCGACCGCCGATCGTGGATGGCGGGCCGAGGGTTGCGGCTCGCGGGTCGCGAGGGCCCGCACCGGGGCCCACGCCCGCGAGTCAGCCGTCACGCGCGGGCGGCGGGCCGTGGCCTGTCGTCGGAGCCGCGCCCACCCGTCACCCCCGCTGCGCGCCGTCGGCTGGGAGCCGCGGCTTCCCCACCGCGCGCGGTGATGCTCTGGGCTGGAAGCCCGAGGGGAGCGCGAGACCTGGAGGCCCCCGCCCCGACCGCGGATTCTTCGAAGGGCCAGGGGCGCAGGACTGGGAGCCCCGGCGCCCGGAGCCCCAGGAGGCGCGGGCTAAGAGCAGCTGATCCGGGACTCCGCCCAGTCGGCCAGCGCCAGGCCGTGCCCGGGCGGCCCGTGCGACTCGACCACCAGGCGGATGGTGGAGCGACCGGAGAGGGGCACATGGACCGGCTCGGCCGGATCGCCGCCGCGCACCACCCCGGACCGCCACAGCCGCTCCCCGTCCGCGTAGACGGAGAACCGGGCGGCGCCGAGCCCCAGCATCGTGTCGTCGATGCCGACGACGGCGTCGTATGCGGAGCAGGGCCGGTTGAGATCGATGGTCACCGACGAGGCGGCGTGCACGGTCACCCCGTGCCCGTACCGCTCACCGCCGATGGACATGCCCCGCCGCTGCCAGAGCCAGGTGCTCTCGCGGCCCCGGATCTCCGGTTTCGTGCCATCCCCGAAGCGTGCGAACCGCAACTGGCTGAGCGGATAGGACGTGGGAGGCTCGGGCTCAGGTTCGGGCGTGGGTGTCCGGGTGGGGGATGGGGTCGGCGACGGCGCCGGGCTGGTCGGCGTCGGCGTCGGGGCGGGGGTACGGGTCGGGGAGGACGTCGGCGTGGGGCTGGGCCGCGGCTCGGAGGGGGCGGACGGCGTCGGCCCGGGCGGCGTGGGACGAGGCGTCGGCGTCTTCTCCGAAGCGGAAGGAGTGGGCTGAGGGGACGCGCCGGCCGACGGGGTCCGACGGTCGGCGGGCGGCGTCGCGGCATGGGCCGGCCCCGCCTTCGGCCCCGCGGACTTCGACGGACTGGGCTCGGGCGTCGCCGGCCCCGGCAGCTCCGGAGCGGCGGGCGCGACCGGCCCGGCCGTGGTCTTCTTGTCGCCGTCCCCCGAGGTCAGCGCCAGAGCCGTGGCGGCGGCCACGACGACCACGCCGGCCGCGATGCCGAGCTTCGCCACGGCACCGAGCCCCTCGACGACGCCGGCTCCCGCTCCACCCCCGCTTCCGGCACCGGCGCCCGCACCGGCCGCCGCGCCCGCACCAGAGCCGGCCGTGCCCGCCCCGGCGCCCGCACCCGCCCCGGAGCTCGCGCCGGCTGCAGCGCCCGCACCCGCACCGGCGGCTCCCGCCACCACCCCCGCTGCCTTGAGCGAGAAGTCGGCGGCGAACCAGCCGACGACGGCGACGGGCAGCACGGCGCGCAGTCGCGCGTTGACGTCCGCGACCTCCAGCGCGGCCATGCGGCACCGCGCGCAGTGGTCCAGGTGTTTGCGCAGGCCGAGCTCGGCGCGCGAGCGCAGGCCGCCGCGCGCGTAGGCGCCCAGCCGGTCGGCGAAGCGCGCGCAGTCGCCGCCCTCGGTCAGCGCGCTGCTCACATGCGCCTGGAGGTAGGCCTGCTTGAGCTTCTCCCGCGCCCGGTGCGCCAGCACCGCGGTGGCGTTGTCCGACAGCCCCAGCAGCGGGGCCACCTCGCGCGGCGACTCCTCCTCGACCGTGGTGTGCCAGAGCACGGTCTGGTAGCGCTCCGGCAGGCTGCGGAAGGCCCGCACGGCCATGGACTGTTCGGCCTGGTGCATCGCCCTGACGTCCGCGCCCAGGTCATGGGTGTCGGCCGTGGCGGCGGGCCGGGCGGCCTCGGCGGCGAAGGTCGCGAAGTCCTCGACCAACTGCTCCCGTTTGGCCGACTTCCCCCATGCGGCGGCGACCCGCCGCACCGTGGTGAGCAGATAGGCGCGGACCGCGGTCTCCGGTCCGGCGCCACCGCGCACCGCCTGGAGCGTGCGGGCGAACACCTCGGCCGTCAGATCGTCGGCGGTGTACGCGTCGCGGCAACAGGTCCGGGCGTAGCGGCGCACCGCGTCGGCGTGACGCCGGTACAGCTCCTCGTACGCGTCGTCGTCGCCGTCGCGCAGCCGCGCGACCAGCTCGACGTCGGACGCCACGGGGTCGGGCGACGGACCGGGCCGCGGTGTCGATCCCGCGTCGCCCGACGAGCCCGTCCCCGGCTCCGGTCCCGTAGCGTCCCAGGGGCCGGAGTCGGCGCCGGGACCCGGTCGCCCACCGACGCCCGCCGGAGAACCGGAACCGCCGGCGCGGCCGAGGCCACCGCCGCCGCTCAGCGGTTCCCGCTGCTGGGGCACCTGGGGAGCGGGAGCGCCGTGTGCGAGGGCACGACGGATCTCGGGACCGCCGGCCTTGCGGCGCGCATGACGTCCGCGCCCACGACGGCCGCCGGAGTCATTGCCGCCGGAGTCCACGCCGGCCGAGTCCACGCCCGCCGCGCCCTCCCGGCGTGAACCCGCGCCGTCAGAACCCGTCCCGCCCGATGTCGTCCCGCCCGATGTCGCGCCGTCAGGATCGGCACCGTCAGAACCCGCGCTCGTCGGCTCCACACCGCCCGACGCCGCGTCACCCGCCACGGCGTCGCCCGCTGGGGAGCCGCCCGTTTCGGGGTCGGCGGTCCACTCGCCGCCATGTGGGTCATCCCACCCGCCACCACGCATAAGGGAAGCTCCCGAACCGGCCGACACGCCCGAAAAACCGGGCTAGTACCGGGCAAGCGTGCCACAGCCGTCGAGCCGTGCTCCCCGCGCGGTCCGGGCAACCACCCGTCCGGGGCGAAAGGGCGTATGCCAGCACTACCGTTCACTCGTACGGGGAAGACTCGGTGAACGCGTCTTCCGCGTACGAGCGAACGTCCTCACTTCATGGTCAGGCCGTGGGCCGCGACCGCAGACCGTCCAGCAGGATGTCCAGCAGCCGTGCGGAGGCCGCCGCCTGCTGTGCCGCGTCCGGCAGCGACGGGGCAGCCGTCGCGATCACCAGCAGAACGTCCGCGACCGTCACATCCGCGCGGAGCTGACCCGCCGACCGTGCCCGCTCCACGAGCTGGCCCACGACGTCCAGCAGCGCGGCGACCCCCGCGTCGTCCCGCTCGTCCTGCACCGCGGTCCGCTGTTCGACCAGGCGCAGCTCCGGCTGGCCGCCCGATCCCGGCTGCCGCTGGTGCGGCACCCGGGCCTCCTCCGCCTCCACGTCCACGCCCACCCGCAGCACCTGCGGCGGCAGCAGCCTGCCAGCGCCGGACGCCACCGAGGTGCGCAGAAAACGGGAGAGCGCCGACCACGGCTCGTTCTCCTGACCCAAGGCGGCCCGCGCCTGGTCGGTCAGCCGGGCCGTCTCCTCCTCGGCTATGCGTCGGACCAGCACGTCCTTGCTGGGAAAGCGGCGGTAGACGGTGCCCACCCCGACGCGGGCGCGACGGGCCACGTCCTCCATCGGCGCGCCGTACCCCAGCTCGCCGAACACTTCACGGGCCGCGCGCAGGACGTGCTCCAGGTTGCGCTGCGCGTCGACACGGAGAGGAGTGCTACGGCCGCCGTTCCCGTCCGACGACGCAGCGATGGCCGTCGACCAATGAGAACCCTGAATGTGCATATGTAATCCCCCGGTAATGATGTCTCCCCCCGGAGACTCCCCGCCCTGACCGTCGAGGCGGTCTCAACACCCCGACGAAGTACGAACATAGTTGAGCCCAGGTCAAGAAAGAAGGGGGTAGTTCCGCACAGACCGCCCCCCGATCGGAGTACGGGCCCGTTCCCTCCCGTTTCCGTACCCGTCCGCGCCCCGCTACTCCCGCGCTGACCTGCGAACTTTGCGGGCGTCTAGGCCGAACGGCGGTACCGGAGCACCCGCCACCGCCGGTCACACAATTCGTCGAGCCTGTGGACAAACGCGGGTCGCGCGTGCGTCATGGGAGGGTGAAGGAACCTGCGCGCATTCTCGTTGTCGGCGGTGGCTACGTCGGGATGTACACCGCGCTGCGTCTCCAGCGGAAGCTCAAACGGGAGCTGAGGCAAGGCGCCGTACAGGTCATCGTGGTCGACCCCGAGCCCTACATGACCTATCAGCCCTTCCTGCCCGAAGCGGCTGCCGGCTCCATCTCGCCCCGACATGTCGTGGTGCCGCTGCGCCGCGTGCTGCCGCTCTGTCAGGTCGTCATCGGGGCCGCCACCGAGATCGACCACGCCGAGCGCACCGCGACCGTGCGGACTCTCGCCGCCGAGGAGGAGGGGAACGGCGCGATCGCGATCCACTACGACGAGCTCGTCCTGGCCCCCGGCTCCATCTCCCGCGCCCTCCCGATCCCCGGCCTGGCCGACTACGCCATCGGCTTCAAGACCGTCGAGGAGGCCATCGGGCTGCGCAACCACGTCCTGGAACAGATGGACATCGCCTCCTCCACCCGTGATCCGGACGTCCGGGACGCCGCCCTGACCTTCGTCTTCGTGGGCGGCGGCTACGCCGGCGTGGAGGCCCTGGGCGAGCTGGAGGACATGGCCCGCTACGCCACCCGCTACTACCACAACATCGCCCCCGAGGACCTCAGGTGGGTCCTCGTGGAGGCGACCGGGCGGATCCTGCCCGAGGTCGGCGAGGAACTGGGCCGGTACACCGTCCGCGAGCTGCGCGGCCGCAACATCGACGTACGCCTGGACACCCGCCTGGAGTCGTGTGAGAACCGGGTCGCCGTGCTGAGCGACGGCTCCCGCTTCCCCACCCGCACGGTGGTGTGGACCGCCGGCGTCAAACCCCATCCCATCCTGGCCGCCACCGACCTGCCGCGGAACGACCACGGCCGGCTGGTCTGCACCGCCGCCCTCACGGTGGACGGCGTCGAGCACGCCTGGGCGGCCGGGGACGCCGCCGCCGTACCGGACATCACGGCGGACGAGCCGGGCACGATCTGCGCCCCCAACGCGCAGCACGCCGTGCGCCAGGCCAAGGTGCTCGCCGAGAACCTGCTCGCGACCCTGCACGGCCGGCCGCTCACGGACTACGCGCACAAGTACGTGGGCTCAGTGGCCTCGCTCGGCCTCCACAAGGGTGTCGCGCATGTCTACGGGCGGAAGCTGAAGGGCTACCCCGCCTGGTTCATGCACCGCGCGTACCACCTCAGTCGGGTGCCGACCTTCAACCGGAAGGCGCGGGTGTTCGCCGAATGGGCTCTCGCCGGGCTCTTCAAACGTGAGATCGTCTCGCTCGGCTCGCTGGAGAACCCACGTGCCGAGTTCGAACTCGCGGCGGGCACCGGTCGCCATCCCGAGGCCAGTTGAACCGCCGCGCGGCGGAGTCCGGAACTCCCCCCGCGCGGCCACCGTCTGACGGATGTCAGTCCGGTCCGCCACACTGGACGTGTGACCATGGGTGGGCTCACATCTACGAAGAGTGACAATCCTGCTAAGGCTGACCATCACGAGGACCTGGACGTTTGCTGCACTCCCCCGGGGATCGCACCCCATACGCCGCCGCCCGACCGTCCGACGCCGCTGACCTGCTGTTCCGCCATGCCGCCCGACTCTCACAGGCCGGCGTGCCCCGCTGCCGCGCCCGCCGCGCGGGCTCCGGCGAGAAGCGTCGCCACGACGGTCGCGCGGGTCGGGAGAGCGGCGACGGGGCCAGACGCGGCTGACGCCGCCGGAGCCGCTCCGGGCGCCGACCCCGACCGCCATCCCATGGGCCGCCCCTCATCACGACACCGCGAGGCAGACCTCAGTGAACTTCACGCGCTGGAGCGCCCGGCTCCCCGGAACACAGCGACGCGCCGCCGCGCGGGCCGACCGCGGCGCGGGTCGGTCGGCGTCCTCGGCCCCGGCCGGCGGCGGCTCCGTACCGGCGGCCCGGGGCGAGCGGGCCGACCCCGCCCACCCCGGAGCTGAGGCCCCGGCGACCGCCCCGGTCGGCGCCGTCGACCCCGCGCGGCTCGTGCCCACCCTCGACGGGCTGTCCGTGCCCGACGTCCTCGGCCATGTGCCGGCCCTGGTCGCCGTCGTCTACGGCCCCGAGCACCGCATCGCGTACGTCAACGACGCCTATGCCGCGCTCTTCGGTCCCCGCGCCCCCGGAGCCCCCGCCGGCCAGGCGCTTCCCGAGCTGCGCGAGCTGGGTCTGCTGCCGCTGATGGACCAGGTGCTGCGCAGCGGCAAGCCCCGCACGGTCAAGTCCCGCCGGGTCCCGCACGGCGGCTTCCCCAGCCCGCACGCCATGCCATGCACCGAGGCGGCGTCGGACGAGTCGACCGAGCAGGAGCCCCGCGCGGCGGACGTGGCGGTGGGCGAGGAGCCCCGCGCGGCGGTGGACGAGGAGGCGAGCGGTGCGCCGGACCAGGAGCCCGGCACGGTGGCGGACCAGCAGACGACCCCGATGGACGCGCTCGAGCCCGTCGAGCCCGCCCCTGACCACGCCGCGGGCCTGGCCCCGGACCGCGCCGAGGCGGCGGACGGGCCGGGCGCCGTTCGGCCGGACGAGCCGTCCGCCCCGCCGGGCGAACCGCCCACCGCGCGGGACGACGCCCCGCCCGCCGGTCCGCGCGCCGCCACCGCGATCGCCACCGGACGGTCGGTGATCGTGACGGGGGCCGCGATGCCCGGCGGAACCGTGATCGCCCCGGCCTGCTCCGTACGGTTCCCGCGCGGCGCCGCGCGGGGGCCGGTTCCGACGGCCGGCCGACGGTCGCGCGACGGCTACTACACCTTCACCTGCACCCCGATCGAGGTCGCCGCCCCCTCGCCCACCGCCGCCGCGTACCGCGGAGTCCTCATCTTCGGCGCCGACGTCACCGACCAGGTGGAGGCCGCCGAGCGGCTGCGGGCCAGCGAGCGCCGGCAGCGCGAGGCCGCCGTCACCCTCCAGCGCAGCCTGCTGCCGCAGGAACTGGAGCAGCCCGACGACCTGCGGGTCGCCGCGACGTACCAGCCGGGCGGCACGGACGCCGCCGTCGGCGGCGACTGGTACGACGTGATCACCCTCGGCGCGGGCCGCACCGCCCTGGTCATCGGCGACGTCATGGGCCGCGGGGTGCGGGCGGCCGCCGTGATGGGCCAGCTGCGGACCGCCGTGCGCGCCTACGCCCGGCTCGACCTGCCGCCGCACGAGGTGCTCCAACTCCTCGACGGCCTCGCCGCCGAGATCGACCCCCATCAGATCGCCACCTGCGTGTACGCGGTCCACGACCCCAACGAGGGACGTCTCGTCTACGCCTCGGCGGGCCATCTGCCGATCCTGGTCCGCGAGCCCGACGGCAGCGTGCACCGCGCGGAGGAGCCCACCGGCCCGCCGCTGGGCACCGGCGGCTGGCTGCACACCTCCGGCTCGGTGCCCCTCGGCCCCGGCGCCAGCGCTGTCCTCTATACGGACGGTCTGGTGGAGCGGCGTGACATGGACATCGACGCGGGCGTCGCCGCGCTGGAGCGGGCCTTCGCGGGGGCGACCGGTTCCCCGCAGGTGATGTGCGACCGGCTGATCCGCGCCCTGGGCATCACCGCGGAGCACGACGACGACGTCGCCGTGCTCGTCCTCCAGCATCCGGCCCGCACCGGCCACGACGCGGAGCTCTTCCACAACGCCGCGCTGGAGCTCCTCGGCGGGGTGGAGGCCGCTCCCCGCGCGCGGGCCTTCGCCTCGGGCGTCCTGGCCAGCTGGCGCTTCCCGATGGAGCTGCGCGACCTGGGCGTGCTCGCCGCCAGCGAGCTCGTCGCCAACTCGCTCCAGCACGGCACGCCTCCGATGCGGCTGAGGCTGCGGCGCACGGACCGGCGGCTGATCATCGAGGTGACGGACGGCGACGACCATCTGCCGCGGCGCCGTCGCGCGGAGCCGGTGGACGAGGCGGGGCGCGGCATCTCGATCGTCGCGACCATCGCCTCCTCCTGGGGCTCGCGCCGCACTCCCGGGGGTGGAAAGGCGGTCTGGTGCGAGTTCGCCCTGCCGGAGGGGTGACCCCGCGGGGCGGGCGGGAGCGGAGGAAGCCCGGACCGGCCCGCCCGGGGAACGGCCGGCCCCCGATGGTCGATCAGACGGCGGCGGGCACCGGCTTCGCGGGCGCCGGCTCCGTCGCCGCGCTCCGCGGCGCGGGCACCGGCGCGGTGGCGAGCGCCCGCAGCGGGCTGTCCTGGGCGGGGCTCAGTCGCTGGCCGAGCCGCAGCGCGAGCGCCGTGATGCCCAGTGAGCAGAGGACGAGCATCAGGATGTACGCCACGTACATCCCGGCGCCCGCCAGCAGCCCGCCCACCGCCGGGCCGACCGCCAGGGCCAGCTGCTTGACCAGGGCGAACGCGGAGTTGTACTGCCCGAGCAGCGGCGACGGGGCCAGATCCGCGACCAGCGGGGCGATGGTCGGCGACAGCATCGCCTCGCCGAGCCCGAAGAGCGCGTACGTGGAGATGATCGCCGCGGTCGCGATCGCGCGGCTGTCGTGCACCAGACCGGCCGCGGCCGCGACCAGCCAGGCAACGGTCCAGATGAGGCCGACGAGCGCGATGACGCGGCTGCGCCGGTGCCGCTCGACGAGCCGGAGCACGACGAACTGCGCGATCACGATTACCGCGGTGTTCGCGGCCAGGGCCACGCCCAGGGTCGCCGGGGAGATCCGGGTGACCTCGACGGCGTAGGCGGCCAGGCCGGCCTCGAACTGTCCGTAGCAGGCGAAGAACATCACGAAGCCCAGCACGCACAGCTGCACCATCGCGCGGTCCGCGAGCAGCGCCCGCCAGCCGCCTTGCGCCCGGTCGTCGGAGGGCACCGGGTCCTCGACCCGCGGCACCTTCGGCAGCCGGACGGTCGCGACCGTCGCCCCCAGGACCAGGAACATGACGGACTCGATGGAGAAGAGCCGCACGAAGCTCGACGGGTCCGAGGTGTCGACCAGCAGCCCGCCCAGCAGACCGCCGACACCGAGGCCGAGGTTGTTGAGGAAGAACTGCATGGCGAAGGCGCGCGAGCGGGTCGCGGTGGTCGAGCACCAGACGATCATGGTGGCGAGCGCCGGCTGGATCACCGCGATGCCCGCGCCGAGCGCCGCGGCGGCCAGCACGACGAGCGGCTCGGTGGCGGCGAGCCCGAGCCCCATCGATCCGGCGGAGGCGGCGATCGTGCCCGCGACGGCGACGGGCAGCGGCCCGCGGCGGTCGATCACCCGACCGGTGAAGGGCAGCACGACCAGGGCGGCCACGGCGAACGTCGCGAGCACCACGCCCGCGGTGCTCGCCCCAAGCTCCCGCACCTGCGCCACATAGATGAAGAGGAACGGGACAGTGAAGCCGTTGCCGAACGCGCTCAGCGCGTTGCCCAGCTGAATTCGACGCAGCGCGGCGCCCATCGCGGTGGTCACACTCACCTACCTAGGTCGAAGCGTCGGCCAGGCGACGCATGGAGGTCGGACAGTCGAAGCTTGAAGACTTCAATCCTAAAGTTCGAAGCTAAAGAGTACACATCGAAGGACTTCAAGTCGAATGAGTTACGTGCGATACTTCGCGGCATGCCTGACACATCCGTCCCGGGCCCCGGCCCGGCCCCGGCCCCCGGGCCGGCCGAGCCGAGCCTCGAGGAACAGATCGCGGCCTACCAGCGCGAGTTCCAGGACCTGGATCCCCAGGTCGAGAAGGTCGTCTCGGCGCTCTCCCGGCTCAACCGCCGCATGAGCGTCGCGTACGGGCGCCAGACCGCGACCCTCGGCATCAGCAACGCCGAGTGGGAGGTCCTCAAGGCACTGGTCCTCTCCGGCGCTCCGTACCGCCTGGGACCCGGTGAGCTCGCCAAGCGGCTGGGACTCACCCCGGCCGCCATGACCCACCGCATCGACCGCATGGCGGGCGAGGGGCTGGTGACCCGGGAGCGGGACGAGAACAACCGGGTGCGGGTCATCGTCGAGCTGACGGACGAGGGACGCGAGAAGTGGCTGGAGGCCATGCGGATGGCCTCGGGCTTCGAGGAGGACCTGCTCCAGGACCTCACGAGCGAGGAGCGCGGGCAGCTCGGCGAGCTGCTGCGCCGGGTGCTCTGCCGGGTCGAGGAGGCCCAGCCGGACGCCGGTGGACGGCTCAACGACCTGAGCTGAGCGGCTGGTCGGGCGAGGGTTGACACGGGTCTACCCGATGCGTAGTGTTCTCCGGGTTGCCACGGGGCCGGAACGGTTCTGCGGGCGACATTCGAGCCGCACCGGCGGCACATCACCACTGCACGGCCCCTGATCGGGAACGACTTCGGCATGCCGAAATTCGAACCGAAAAGCTCGATTATGAGCTTCCAGGGAAATCCG
>NZ_NISY01000029.1 GCF_007595705.1 Streptomyces sp. SAJ15
CGAGTCGCCGCCCAGGCCGCGGTCTACGCCGCCGGTCGCGCCGCCGTCACCGTCTGATCCGCCTCCTGCGGACGCCGGGCGCCCGCAGGGCCGGAGGCGCTGCGAGCCCTGTACGTCACGATGCAGGACCTGCGGCACGAGACGAGTCCGCGCTCGCCCTCACCCACCGCTCCTACCGGCTGGAGGAGAACGCTCAGGTCTACACCCAGGGCCAGACCCTGACCCACCACCCCGACGCCCTCCTCCAGCTCGGCCGCCTGGCCGACCGCTACGAGCGCGGCGTCGGGCTCCTCGCCTACCGCTACGCGAGCGCGGCCGCGGTGCTCGGCACCAGCATCCTGGACCGCATCGTGGGCGGCCGGCCCGCGCTGACGGCGGCCGCGGTGACCACGCTGTGCGAGGAATATCACCTCACGAACCGCCCTCTAAAGCCGTGGAGCCGACCCCAGCCACGACGGCACTCTTCTCCGTCTCTGCAGTAGCTCGGTCACCTACCGCTGGCCAGTTCGGATTTGACGCCCCCGCCTCAGCGCTCCATGGGAGGCGCCCGGCCACCCCGGGTCGTTCCGCTGTCCCGGCAGGAGGAAGATCACGGCATGAGTGGAGACAGAACCTTCCGCGAGAAGGAACCGCAGTCGGAGCTCCATGTGGCGACCATCGCGACGGCCGTCGAATTGGTGCTTGCCATGGTGGTCGGCACACTCGTGGAGCCCGGCGGCGGCAGTGCGATGGCCGTTTTCCTCCTGCCGGTTCTCGTTGCGGCGGCAGCGATCCTGGCCATGGCTCTGGTGCTGCCGACGGCTTCGTTCGCGCGATGGGCGGGTGCCCGATGGGGCGGTCACGAGGCGTGGTGGTGGGTTCCGATCGTCGCCCCGATGGTCGCGGTGGCGCCGGTGACCGCCGTGGCCTTGGCAGCCTGGCTGTTGTCCGGAGAGACCGCGGAGTCTTGGGCGTACCTGTCGATCTGGCTCACGGTCGCGGTCCTTCTCATCCCGGCGGCGCTATTGGCGCGCTTCGCCGTCCGCAGTGCCATGGCAGGTCGACCGGTACGAATGACGCGCAAGATACTTGGCGGGGGCTGCGTTGGCTTGGTGGCGATCCTTGTGGTGGCACTACTGGTGCAGGTCAATGTGGACGCCGCTGGCCCCTAAGACCGTGTCCTATGTGGTGAGGCGGACGAGTCGCTTGTAGCAGCAGATTGCGGCGGCAAGTCCGAGGAATGCCAGGTAGTTGCGGGGATCGCGTTCGTAGCGGGGCGAGAGTCGGCGGTAGCCGGTCAGCCACGACATGGTGCGCTCGATCACCCACCTGCGGCGGCCGAGGCGTTCGCTGGACTCGATGCCCTTGCGTGCAATGCGGACTCCGATGCGTTTGCCGCGGAGCCATTTCCGCAGATGGGGAACATCGTATGCCTTGTCCGCGTGCAGGCGCTGGGGTTTGAAGTGGCGGCCGCGGTGGGGATCGTGTCTCGTTTGGTGACCGGTCACCGTGGGTTTCAGGGCTTCGCTGTCGTGGGTGTTGGCGGCGGAGATGCCGACGACGAGGGGCAGCCCGTTCTGGTCCGACAGGACGTGCATCTTGCTTGCCCCGGTCCACGGGCGACGGCCTGTGAGTTCGCCCCCTTTTTCGCCCGTACATGGGCGGAGTCCAGGACGACGCGGGTCACGTCAATCAGACCAGCGTCGTCGAGCCGGTGCAGGACCGCCTCGTGCAGCCTTCCCCACACGCCAGCGCGCGACCAGATCAGGAACCGGCGATGAGCGGTCGACTTCGATATGCCGAAGCACGGCGGCAGAGTCCGCCAGGCACAGCCGCTGACCAGCACGTAGATGATCGCGGCGAACACCGTCTCGTCAGGCGTGTCCTGCGTCCCACCGCCCTGTGGCCGGACCTTCGACGGTGGGATCAGCGGCTTCGCGATCTCCCACAGCCCATCCGGCACGATCCAGTCCCACGTACCCCGCCCCATGACCGGTCAACGCCCGCCTCACCACATAGGACACGATCTTAGGCGGTTCCGGTGGCTGAGAGGTTGAGTTCGACGTCGCCGCGGGCGTAGGCGGCCAGGAGGCGTCGAGACAGGGCGGAGAATGAGGGGGCCGCGGTGTCCCGTTCGCGCCGTAGCTCTGCCTTGCGTACTACGGAGTCGGCGAGGAAGACCGTGGACCGGGACAGGTCCTGCTCTTCTTCGTCGGGGCCGGGGGTCATGGTGATGTGGCTGGCGGCGTAGCTGGCGAGGAGAATTTCGAGGACGCGGGCGCCGGTCAGGTGCTCGGTTTTTGCTTTGGCGGTGGCCTCTCGCCAGGTGTCGGGGTTCAGGGTGAGGGTTCTGCGGCGGCGGTCGAGGCCGGCGGTCGGGGCGGGCTGGGGGAGTCGTCGGCGCGTGGTCACGTTGGCCTCTTTCGTCAGGGCTGGACGGATTACGATGAAGTCGGTGTTCGGCTTTTTGGCGTTGTTTCATCGCCGCGGTTGGGCCGTGCATCGAGCGGCGGTCGGGGAGGGCTGCTAACCCTCCGCCGCGCCGGCTAGAAGCCGGCGCGGGCCGGCCGCCGTGGTGATCAGAGGCTGCAGCGCGGCAGGGCCGCCCTGCTGCAGCTGGTACAGCTCGCTGAACAAGCCGCTGGCCGCGAGAAGCTCGTGGGAACTGACCTGCTCGGCGAGACGTCCGCGGTCCTGGACGACGATGGGTCGGCCAGACGGACGTTCGCCGGTGATGAAGACGTGGTCCTCAACGTCGTCGAGCTGCCGTAGCTGCTGGAAGATCCGGTGCTCGGCGCGGGCGTCCAGGGCTGCGGTCGGTTCGTCCAGGGCGAGGACGCGCACCGCGCGTCAGAGGTCAGTGGCCAAGGCGCCAGCGGGTGAACATGCACTGGTCTGCTCCCGCGCTGATCCCGAAGGGCAGGCTGAGGCGGTCGAGAACGAAGCCCTCGCCGGGGGCGAGAACGGTGTAGCCACACCGGGAGTAGAAGGCGCTCAGGTCGCGCTCCGCCTCGAACGAGCCGTACAGGAGGCGGTAGCGGAGCTGGTGGTAGACCTGCCATGCCCGCTTGAGTAGCACGCTGGCGATTCCCTGGCCGCGGGCGTGCTCGGCGACGGCCAGGCCGTGCACTTTGGCCACGAGCATGCCCAGTACCGTGGCCGCCTCATCGGGAAAGCCGTGTGCCATAGCCGTCTCGATGATGGTCCCGGGCGCCGTGGCGGACAGCACGCCCACGGCGCGGTCCTCCTCGTCGACGGCGACCAGCGTGAGGCAGATGCTGGTGAACGCCTCGTCCATGGGGTGGCTGGTGAACGCCCGAGCGACAGCGACCTGGAACGCCTCTGCGCCGCCGAGACCGGCCAGCATGGCCGAGCCGGCCCACCCCTCCTCGATGGCCGCGCTCAAGACCGGCATGAACCCGACGCCGTCCCCCGCGGTCTCCAACAGCGCGGCAGCGACCTTCACGTCCTGCGGACGGGCCAGCCGGATCTGAGTGCCCCTCGGCCCCTGCCACCCTGCTCGCACCCTGTCGGCGGACAACGACGGTAACTGCCTCGATTTCCTAGGCCTGCGCTTCGCCATGGACCCCCCTCAGCCTGCGACCGACCCTCGACACTATCGGCCCGCGCCCCCCGGTGTCCGCAGCGCGCCACGCCCACGGTGCGGGGAATGTGAAGCCTCGAACTGCGGTGGGGACTGTGACTGTCATCGCCGCCACTCCTGCGGGCCGGGCGGTCGGTGTCGACGAGCATGCCGGCGGCCACCAGGTGCTCGACGAACTCGGTGATCTGGCCGTCGACGGCCTGCGGGTCCTGGCCAGCGGGGAGGGCGATCTCATCTGCGAGCTCGGCTGTGCCGCCTCGCATGGTGACGGCCTGCCAGATCCGCGAGGCGTCCGGATCGAGCATCATCCACGCCCCGCGACGGGTGTCGAGCGCGGCCGTGCCCTGCAGGCCGGCGGCGTGGTGAACATGGAACGTGGGGGGCAGCATGCCGCCTCCAGCGCGGGCGTGTGTCTGGTCAGCCACGCGTGGGGCGATGCGCTGGCCGTCGTGACGGCGATTCCGGGCTGTGTTCTCGGTGGAAGCGGGGCCCGGTCGGCGGCTTCGCCAGGGTGAGGACGGTTGAGCCCGGCAACGGTAGCGGCGGCGGTAGAGACGACACAGCCGGTCGTGGACGTGAGCATGCGTGTGCGTGGCTCCCGTGGTGTGGGGTCTTCGGTGCGATCGTCAACGACTCTATGAACTGGCTTCTTGACCGAAATTGTCCTTCCGACACGCCGGTCGGGGATGCCCGATGGTGCAAGCCACTAGGTTGGAAATGACCACCGCCGCACCCAGGCCACGGGGGTCTTCTGGGGAAGAAATGCGGTGGTCAGGAAGGACCGGAATGACTGCACGGTCCGATGCGGGCGGTCACGCCTGTGCCTACCGTCGGATGGGCGCCCATCCGCTACGGGGTCTGTGGAAGCTCACAAGGTTGACGGAGCGCGAGCGGGAAGTGCTCCTTCTGGTGGGCACGGGTGCAGGAAACCGCGATCTTGCCCGGGAGCTGGGTATCGCGGAGCGCACAGTGAAGGCGCACATTGCGCGGATCGTGGAAAAGCTGGAACAGCAGACGCGGCTTCAGGTCGCGGTGCTGTCGGTGCTCGCCCACGAGAAGCTGTGCTCCGATCCGCGGTGCGAGTGCCGTGAGACCGGTATCGCGCCGGGGTTCTCGGTGACGACTGCCGCCTGATGGGGGCCGTGCCCGTGAGAACGGGTGCGGAGGCTACCGTGTCTGGGGGCTGGCGATCAGCGGATCAAGGTAGATGACAGTGGTAGGGGCGCACACCGCGTGGTGTGCGCCCCCTCTGGCACTGTCAGTGGTGCTCTTTCCGGTAGACGCCGTCGGCGTCGACACCGCAGCCCCAATCACCAAAGCTCGTGTTCGCCAGCTCCATGTTCACAAGGAAGGAACCGGCCGCTGCGAGGGTGATCCTGAACGGATCGTCGTTATTGTCGGGCAGGTTGTTCAGTGCCAGCAGCGGGAACTCTGCTGAGGCTAGTGCCCCCTCGTCGGCGATGAGGACGAGAGTACTGTCGGGCCAGTCTTCGTCATCACGCCTGATCCGCGCCTGGATCTGTTCCGCCGTGAAGCCTGCGTGGGCGCGGTTGTCGATGACGGTGATCGACTCCAAGTGCTCCGAGCCGCCTTCCAGGGCCTGAAGCAGGCGTGCCCATTCATCTGGCTGGTGGAAGGACGTCCGCACCAGGAGCGGACCGGCGGACTCCTCGATCGTGGAGGAGGGCGGCTCGGGGGCAGCCCCCGTACGCTCGCCGGGGATGACCTGGATGAGGAAACGGGGCTTCTTGCCCTCCGACGACCGGTCACTGGCATGGACACGGATCAGGTAGGGCCCGACTCCTGCGGTGGCGAGATTCTCTTTGCGTAGCGGCTCGTATCCGCTGTCGCACAGGGCCAGGAAGCCGGTCGTGGAGATCACCGTGACCTCTTCGACCTCATCCCAGCCGCCTTCTGCTCCCGGGTCATCTCCGGCGTAGAGGGTGACGATGGGGTTCTCCAGGGCGCTTCCGGCGTCGATGTGTAACCAGTCTTTCCCGGCCGCCAGGAACCCGCGTCCACGCGGCTGCTTGCCGGCATCGGGGTCCATGAGGGCCAGGTCGCCCCACTCCTTCATCTTGAGCGGCCGGGTGCGGCCGTCAAGGAGCGGCCAGTTGGAACGGTGCATGCAGAACCCCCATCGTGCGTGCTGTGCCTACCGGTCACGTCCTGGAAGGGTAGACGGGACGACCTGTGGCAGGTGCGTGGCACGTCTTACTTGATGCGGACGTAGTAGCCGTCGCCGTTGAGGACACGCTGGACCTTGTAGAAGCCGCCGAGGCGGGCGCCGGCGCTGCGGTTGTCACCGAGGGAGATGATGCGGGTGCTGCCCCGGGCCGGGTTGCCACCCTCCTTGCTGGCAGCGAACGGGTACTCGTCACAGTCGTACTTCTTAGGGTCGGGATTGTGCACTTTCGCGCACATGGCCTTGCGGTGGGCGTCGATGACCTTCTGGTCGGTGATGCGGTGCAGCGGGGTGGAGGCGCCCGGGTGGCCGGCGATCTTGCGCTGGGCGTCGAGGATGTGGTTGGCGGACTCCTTCACCTTCGCGTCGCGGCGGGAGAGGGTGAAGACGGGAGACGCGGCCGGGAAGACGCAGCCGGGGTTCTTGGTGCGCTTCTTGGGGCCCCAGAACTTGTCGTCGCAGCGGAACTTAGCCGACTTGTAGGTGAAGCCGCCGGCCGTGTAGCCGGCCTTGGTGAAGGTGAACCGGTAGGAGGCCCGGTTGGCGAGCTGCTTCATCTTTCCCACGCGGGCGGCGTAGCCGACGGTTCCCTTGCGGGCCGGGCCGAGGGTGGACCCTTGCGGGAACTTGACGGCGGTCTTCACGCCCTTGCCGCCGCCGACGGCCACGTTGATGTGGATGCCGCCGGCCTTGACGAGCTTGGCCTTGCCGACGGTGAAGCTCTCTCCCCACTTCAGCTTGTTCGTCTTCAGCGTCATGGAGTGCTTGATGTCGAAGGTAGCGGAGCCGACCGGCTTGCCATTCTTAAGTAAGTCGACGCGGGCACCGACATCCATGCACATACTGGTGCGGGTGATGGTCATGGTGTTGAGCTTGCAGCTCGCGGCAGCGTCCGTGTTGGCGTAGACGGTCTTGACGGCCGAGGCCTGGGTCACGGCGATGCTGTAGTTCGGCGGTGCGGCCTGCGCTGTTGTTGCCGCATTGATGCCGGTGAGGAGGAGGGTGCCGAGAGCGGCACCGACAACGGCTTTTCTGGGCGTGCTGATGTGCATGGGTGCGTATGTCCCCTCGTTGGTGAAGGACGGCACTGTGTCGGGCTGCCGTCCGTGAGGCGAGCACGTTATGCGCTTCAGCGGCCGTGAATCTATTGGTTGTTGGGGCACTGCCTGGTAGGACAGATCGGGTTTCGGTCAACAGCACTGACGGTGGGGACCGCGACGGCGGAGCCTGCTCGGTGACGCGGTACTGCGTCACCGGCTACCGCTATTTGCTGCTCCGATGCTCCTGCCGCCGCCAATGGCATTGGATGCGAATCAGCGATATCTGTCCTGGTGGCGGGACGTGGTGCGGTGCGTCCTAGGCGATGGCCTGCGCCGCCCCCCTGCAGCATCGGGGTGCCTGTTGTACCCATGACCTGCGGATACGGAGTAGTCCGTGGTGCGACTTGGCCGGGGACGCGGTTGCGGGGGACGCCCCTCGCTTCGGAGCTACGTGCCGGTCAGGCACCTCGCGGGTATGGCGCGAGGCGGCTGGCGGGCGGCACGGTGGAACCGGGTAGAAGCCGTCGGTGGTCCTTGGCGCCGGCGTCCGGGTGCCTCCGCCTGAGTACCGTGCGCACCCCGCGATTGAGTACCCGCACGGGTGTCCCGGGCCGGCTGAGAAGCGTTGGATCAAGGCATGCACACAACAGCCCGCCCTCCGACGTCCCCGGCCCAGGTGTCGGCGGAAAAGGACCGCTCCCGCTTCTGGTCCGTCCTGTGCGCCGTCTCCTTCATGCCGGCGTTCCTGGGAGCTGGTCTGCTGGCCCTGTCCTCCGAGCGGGCGTCGCGGTGCCTGACGTACGGGGAGGAGTGCAGCCCGGGACTGCCCGATTGGGTGTTCAACTGGGGTGTCGGCCTTGGCGTTGTCGCCTGCGTCATGGTCCTGGCCGCGCCGAACACACGGGTGCGGCAGGTGGCGCTCGCCGCCCAGGTCCTTGCGGAGTGCGCGGCATTGCTGGTGCCCCTCAGCCACTCGTGACCCGCCGCCGGGCTGCCGGTCGAGAACAGCCGCCGTACTTCCAAGCCGGACCGGCTGCGCCGCTCTCCACGCGGCGCCGTCCGTCCGCAATCAAGTGCGTTCGTCACGGCAGCCGGGCGCGGTGGAGCCGCGCATCGCCAGCGGGTTCCCGGCCAGCGCGGAGCTCTGACGTGGATCCCCGTCCTGCTCTCTGTCCGGGGCCGGACCGTTCACGGGCAGGGGTATGGCATCTGCAGGTCATCCAGGTGTGGTGGTGACGGAGGCGTGGTACCCCGCTTCCATGACTCCTTCTCCAGAGCCCGGACCATCAGCGACACCAGCCGCTACCAGTTCACTCGCCGACCGTGCCGGCTACGACCCCGGCTTCCTCGGCCCCCAGGTGCCGCTCCCCACCCCCACCGACCCCGCCATCGAGATCGTGCCGCTGCCGTACACGCACTTCACCGTGCTGCTGCGCCCGGACCGCCAGCTCGCCGCGGCGACGACCGTGGCCATCGACGGGGCCCGCCTGCGCGATTCGGACCGGGACAGCCGCTGGCGCCTCGACCCCCGCCTGCCGAACGGACATCAGGCGGGCAACGAGCTGTACGCGGACAACTCTCTGGACCGCGGACACCTGGTGCGCCGACTGGACCCGGTGTGGGGAGAGCCGGGCGAGGCGGAACGTGCGGACGACGACACCTTCCACTACACCAATGCCGCCCCGCAGGCCGACATCTTCAACCAGGGCAAGGAGCTGTGGCTGGGCCTGGAGACCTACCTGCTGGAGCATGCGGCCGAGTTCGACCGCCGCCTGGTCGTCCACACCGGACCGGTCCTCCTCGATAGCGACCCCGTCTACCGAGGGGTGAAGATCCCGCTGCGGTTCTGGAAGGTCGTCGGCTTCCTCGACGACGGACAACTGGCCGCGACCGCCTACATCCTCGATCAGAGCCCCGACCTCACCGCCGCAGAAGCGGCCCGGGCCCTGGCCAAAGCCGAAGCCGAAGGCAACCCGCCCCCACTGGGCGCCTTCCGCACCTTCCAAGCACCCATTCGCGACATCGCCACCCTCACCGGACTGGACTTTGGCCCCCTACCGGCCGCCGACCGCATGCCCACACCCCCAGCTGTGGCCCGCGGCACGGAACGGTGGACACCCCTGACCTCACACCACGACATCGCCTGGCGTCTCCCCGAGAACAGGTAGGCAGCGGCCGCCACACGCGCCACAAAACCGTCGAGCGGCTCTGCACTCACGGCTCCGGACGCCGGCGCTGACCGCCGCTTTAGAAGTTCGGTCGGGCGGTGTCACTGGTCTTCCGTTGCGGCGCTTGCGCTGTTTGTCGGCGATCCTCAGGAGCCGCTGGTGTCTGTCGTCGTTGATGTCAGCCGTAGATGTCAGAGGGCATCGCGGATTCGATCACGGTCGGTGGTAGGCGGCTTGGTCCGTGCCGGGGAGGGGGTCGCGCGTCAGTGTTACGTAGCAGGGGTGGTCGGGATCCCCCGTCTCTAGGAGGGCGAACAGATCGACGTCGTGCTGGGCGAAGCGGTGGAGGTACTGGAAGAACAGCTCCAGTTCCTCGCTGGAGAGCGGCTCGTCGTGTCGGTCGTTGCGCACGTCCCCACGATACGGCTGGCCCAGCTACAAGCACCCAGGGTGGTCTTCGGGCGGTGCCAGGATGTCGGCGATCAGCCAATGGTCCGCGCCCCCGCCCGAGTCGGCGGAGCGGCTTTGACCGGTGGCCTGCCCGGTTTGGGGTCGGGCATGGTCAGGGGGCCGTACGCTCGCCAGGCAACTCGGGCAGGCTTGCCCCTGCCCGACCGTCCCCGGCAGGCCGCGGCCGCGCAGCCGGCCGACGAGGTCCCGGCCGCTCCGGTGACCCCGGTCGTGCTGTCCATCCCCGCCCGCCGTCATCGTCCCGGCCCTGGACCCGGAGCTAACTGGCACTTGGCGGTGTGCTCGGTCAGGTTCGTCTACCGCAGGCCGTCGCGGGGGGAGAGAGCCCGCGCGCCGAGGCTTCGGTTGCGGCGCACGAGCTTTGTTCATTCGCGTGAGTGGTCTTCCAGATGTTCTCCAGCGGGGGTCGAGGGGTGGTGGATACGTCTGTGCCTGACCCCACGAGGAGGACGGGTATGGCACGCAGGGTGAGGGCGATGGTCGTGGCGGCGGGTGTCGTGGCGGCGCTGCTGGGCGGGACGACGCCGTCGGGGGCAGCACCAGGAGGGACGGTGACCGTCACGGTGCGGGAGGCGATCGCGGCGCTGCCGGTCGCCGAGGAGGATCGCACCGGGTACCAGCGGGATGCGTTTCGGCACTGGGTGGACGACGATGCCGACCAGGACAGCGCGCGCAGTCTCGACATCGACCACATGGTGCCGCTCGCCGAGGCCTGGGATAGCAAGTGGGCGGAGTTGGGCCGGACGCATCATTCCGCTCGTACCGCTGACAGCTTGGGGGAGCTCGTCGACGCGGTTGTCACCCGGTCCGGTGACGTTGCGGGCTTTCTGACCTGAGGTGGGGCACCCAACGCCACGATGTTGCATCTGATGCAATCATCTGGAGCGTGGGATGAGCGGGGTAGATCTGCCGGGCGCGATCCGGTTGGTGTGTGCGAACAACGTGCGGGCGCTGGACCCGGCCCCGGCGATGTTCGACGCGATACTGCGAGGGTGGGAACAGCAGCAGCGCAGTCGGCTGTTGGCGCGCAAGACGATCAGTGACCGACTGAGCCTTGTGCGGCGGTTCGCCGAGTTCACAGGCACGTACCCATGGGACTGGACGCCGGAGGACGTTGAGGCGTACTTCTCCGCCCGGCTCTCGCGCGGCGAGGTCGTGTGGTCTACCGTCCGGGGGCAACAGGGCGACCTGGAGATGTTCTGCGCCTTCATCAGCGACTCCCGGTACGGGTGGACGAAGGCGTGTCTGGAGGAGTTCGGCCGGTTCCCGGTCCAGGTGTGCCACGACTGGAACACTGCCCAGCACGTCACCGAGTTCGAGGGTTGCCCCGGCCGGCGCGCGTTAACCTACGACGAGCTTCAGACCTTCTTCGACGCGGCCGACGACCGGGTGGAGCAAATCCGCAAGAAGGGTCGCAAGGGCGTCCTGGCCGCCTGGCGGGACTCGGTGCTGGTCAAGCAGGTCTACGCATACGGGACCCGGCGCCGTGAGACGTCGATGCTGGACCTGACCGACCTGCGGCACAACCCGCGTGCTCCCCAGTACTGGCGCCTCGGTGCCCTGGAGGTCCGGTACGGCAAGGCATCGAGGGGCAGTCCGCCGAAGCGGCGGACGGTGTTGACCGTGCCGGAGGTCGATTGGATCGTCCCGGTCGTCCAGGAGTGGGTGGAGGAGGTCCGGTGCGGGTTCTCTCCGGCCCGGCACCCCGCGTTGTGGGTCTCGGAGCGGTGCGGGCGGCTCGGAGTACGGCGCCTGGACGAGGTCTTCGCCGCGATCCGCGAGCACGCGGACCTCCCCGCCGACCTTGATCTGCATTGCCTGAGGCACACCTACATCACGCACCTGATCGAGTTCGGGTATCCCGAGAGATTCGTCCAAGAGCAGGTCGGGCACGCCTACGCTTCGACGACCGCGCTGTACACCTGGGTGTCGGACGAGTACCGCAACCGGCTGATCGAAGACGCGCTCCAGCGGCGACTGAAGCGCGGTGGTGGAGGGGTGTTGATGCCGCAGTGATGCAGCGCATGGGGTTCACGTGGAACCTGCGCCGGCTGATGGCGGAGCGGGATATGTACCAGACCACAGACCTCGTCCCGCTCTTGGCCGACTACGGTGTCCACCTCTCCCGCGAGCAGGTGTATCGCCTGGTGGCTCAGCCTCCACAGCGGCTGTCAATGGACGTCCTGGCCGCCCTGTGCGGCATCCTCGACGTCACCCCGGCCGACCTGATCACGGTCACCGAGGTCCGCGCCCAGGTCGCCAAGCCGACGGCGACCGGCGAGAACGCGAGTGCGGCAAAGGCGCCGCCGGCGCGGCGGGTACGCGTGCGGCGCCCGAGCGAGCAGTGACCGGTCCTGGCCCGGCGAGGTCGGCATGGACTGAGCTCGCGCAGCGGATCACCCGGTACCTTCCCGAGCTACCTCCGGAGGAGGCGAACCGGATCGTGGCCGAGCTGACGCCGTCGGCCCGCGGCCGTATCCAGGCCCATCTGGCCGCGCACCCGGACGCGTTGGTCAGCGGTGACTCCGCCGCGCCGCGCTCCGTTCAGGCCCTGATCAACACGTTGACCGAGGTCGGTGTGCCAGGGGTGAGGCGGCCAGCGTGTCTGCGGTGCGGACGGGTACGGCCGCTGCGGCGGGCGGTGCCCGGTGGTCGGGTCTGCCTCGGCTGCGAGGGTGTCCTCGCAGCACGAGGTGACATCGGCCCGTGCAACGTGTGTGGGACGATCGGTCCCCGGCCCAGTCGCAAGACCTGCGCGGCCTGCCGCCGGATCCAACTCGCCGCCGACCGGGTCTGTTCGATCTGCGGAAAGCACGCGGCGATGGATCCGTGCTCGAACTGCCGGCCCCGCCCGCTCGCCCCGTGTGCCCTATGCCGGACCAGCGCCCCGGTATGCGCAAGGTGGCCCGTCGGGCCGGTGTGCCACAGCTGCTACCGCGACGCCCGTCGCCAGCCAGCCTTCTGCCCGGGCTGCGAACGACGCCGGGTCCTTATCGCCCGTTGCCAACACCAGCGCGTCTGCGGCCCATGCGCCGGCCACCCAGACCCCTACGCATGCCCCCGGTGCGGCGAACCCCGCTCCTACCAGGTCCGCGGCCTATGCGACCGATGCGCGGTGCAGGACCGACTTTCCGCACTGTTCAACGCCGCCCCCGACAGCGACACCAGTCAGTATGCCCACATGCGCGCGGCCCTCGCCGACTGCCCGGAACCGGGCACAGCTCTGAACTGGCTGCGCAACTCCCGTTCCGCCCGCCTCCTGGCAGACCTCATCGCCACCGGCCGCCCCCTCACCCACGCCGACCTGGACGCCACCGCCACCGGCAGCCGATCTGGCGCGATGATCGCCGACTACCTGCGCGGCCTCCTCGTCACCTACCAGGTGCTCCCGGAACGCGACGAGCTCTCCGCCCGGATCACCCGCCACCTCGACGAGATCATCACCCGTCATCCCCATCACGCGGTCCTGCTCCGCTCCTACGTCCGCTGGTCCCTGCTGCCTCGCGCTCGCCGCCGCCAACGCCTACGCGGCGGCGGGGTAAAGCACCGGATCCGCTGGGCCTACACCCGCATCAACGTCGCCGTGGAATTCCTCACGACTATGGCGGCCTGCGGACTGTCCCTTGGCGAGGTGACCCAGCATCAGGTCGACGCCTGGCTCGCCGGGAATCCCGGAACACGGTACGAGGTCCGTGACTTCGTCGTCTGGGCCCACCGCCGCCACCACGCCCGGGCCCTGGAGGTTCCACACCGTCCCAAGGCGGATCCGGTCGGACTCGACGAGGACTCCCAGTGGGACCTCCTGCACCAGTGCCTGACGGACCCCGAGCTCCCGCTCGACGTCCGGTCGGCGGGGGCAATTCTCCTGCTCTTCGGGCAACACCTCACCCGAATCGCCGCGCTAACGACCAGCGCCCTGTCCACCGCCGACGACAACACCACCTTCCTTACTCTCGACCGCACCCCCATCCCCCTGCCCGCCTCCCTCGCCCGGCTCCTGACCGACCTGGTCGAGCGCCCCGAGCCCACCGGCTGGGCAGCGAACACGCCCTCCGGCTGGCTGTTCCCCGGACACCTCCCCGGCGCCCATCTCTCCGCAGCCGTCCTTGGCCGCCGCCTGGCCGCCCACCGCATCCCCAACCGCCCGGCCCGCACCACCGCCCTCGTCGCCGTCGCCCAAGAACTGCCTCCGGCGATCCTGGGGCCCATGCTCGGACTGCACCCGATCACCGCATCCCTGTGGCGCCGTCGCGCCGGCACCGACTGGACCGCCTACCTCGCAGCCCGCACCAATGGTGCTCAGCGGAATACAGCACGTTCCGAATGACGCTCCCCGCCAGCTGGCGCCTCCACGTGGTCCGCGGCTGAGCGGCAGGATGAAGCCGACCGAGGCGCCTGAACGCCCCCTCTGCGGCACGGCAGCAGCCGGCGGCGGTGGCTGCGGCACCGAGGCTGCCGCGATACGTCGGGCCCGACCGGCCACCGGAACCGACCATGTCGACCGGGTAGAGGGCGGGGGATACCTGAGTAGGAGTACTTACTGCTGATGAGCGGCCGGACGGTTCCAGGGCTGATCCGCCGCTCGTACCGTCGCGTACATGATCGAGAGCGAAACGCGGCCCACCTCGGCGCTCAAGGTGGCGGGCATCGGCTGTGCGGTGGTGGTGCTTGCGCCGGTCCTCCTGCTCTTGGGCCTGGTCGTCGTGTACCAGATCGAGCGCGCCACTCCAGAGGACTATCCAGACGTCAAGCCCGACACGATGGCTCGCCGTATCTCCGGCTACTCCCTGGACGCGTACGCCGCGCTCGGTCTCAACCGCACTCTCAACCCAGGCGGCTATGAGGCGAAGACGAACAACGAGAACAGCTTCGGCTCGGACCGCTGCTACCCGGACGGCCTGGAGGGCATGGCCGACGAGCCCGAAGAGGGCGCGTACCGGCTGTACCACCACTGGATGGTGGGCAGGGTCGGAAAGTCCGAAGGCCTTGCGGCGCTGCGCAAAGTCCGGGACCACCTTGAGGCCACTGGGTGGCGCATCACGGAGTACGGAAAGGATGACCAGATCCCGGAGTGGAGCGTACGCGCCAAACGAAATGGCGGATACGGCATCTCCGTGACATGGGAGCAGGACTTCCAGCGCCTCCGCGGCGGCAGCGGCGCGCCGTGTGCGACGGATCCCGACTGGGCCGAAGCCGAGGAGGAAGGTCTCTACCAGGGGCTGCCCGATGTGGGCCCGGCACCACCTCTCGTCCCCGCTGCCTCGTGAACTGGCTCCGGGCTGGGCGTACCGGAACGCCGTGGCGCCCCGTCCGGGCGGCTGCGGTGCCGCTTCTCCACTGGCCGCCCAGACTCTCGGCCTCACGGAGGTGGGCACCCGATAGAGCCGCACTGCACCAGCACACCGTAAAGCGCCCTGCCTAGGTAATCCCATAAGGAAAGGAAAGAACCATGAGTACGACGCAGGTCGGCACGACTCCGACGGCCGGAAGCTTCACGACGACGGCACCCGTGTGCACCGCTACGGATGCACGATCCACGACGGCGAGGGCTGCGACGGGCACTGCGGACCTGTCCCCGTAGACCCCGACCAGCGCTGACGCACGGGTTCGAGTTGAAGGGTGTCCGCAGCCATTGGAGCTGGCTGCGGACACCCTGTTCGACTGTAACGGCCATCACCGGCACGGAGTCGCCCCGGCGACCGGAAGGTTCCGGGCGCCGGGCACTGCGGGTGCGGCTTGCACGGTCCAGCATGCTCACGCCCGGTTCACGAGCCGTCGGACGGCGGAGTGCGCAGTTCGTACAGTTGTCGGCCCTCGCACCTCTCGCAGGGCTCGGCGCTTTCGAAGGTGGCGCGGCGGGCCTGGTCGAGGGTGAGGGTGGGCTGCTCGTCGGTGAGCCAGCAGCCTTCGTAGTGGATGATCCACGCGGGCTTCGCGTCGGCGGGGGTGCGTACGCGTTGGCGGCTGAAGTGGCCGGTGAGTTCTGCCGCGCCCATCCCTGCGGGCGCCCGGCGTCCGCAGGAGGCGGATCAGACGGTGACGGCGGCGCGACCGGCGGCGTAGACCGCGGCCTGGGCGGCGACTCGTCGGCCGAGGTGTTCCGCGGTGGCTATGTCGGCCTTGTGGACGCCGTCCGGCCCCCGGTCGGTGTCGGTCTGCGCGCCGGCGCCAAGGTAGAAGCCGAGGCGGTTGAGGTCGTACTCGGAGGCGGTGGTGGAGTGCCAGCCGGACGGCAGGCCGAGGTTGATCCAGTGCATGCCGTGCTGGGCGGCCAGCACGGAGAAGAACTGCAGGGTGTGCAGCTTGTCGCCGCTCTTAGAGCCGGAGTTGGTGAAGCCGGCGGCGAGCTTGTCCTGCCAGGCGCGGGTCGCCCACCGCTTCGAGGTGGCCTCGGCGAAGACGTGGAAGGCGCCGGACGCGGTGCCCATGTAGGTCGGCGAGCCGAAGACGATCGCGTCGGCGGCGTCGAGCAGGTCCCACTGCTCCTCGGTGATTTCGTCGACCTTGACCAGGTGGACGGTCGCGCCGGCGCCGGCGGCGCCCTCGCGCACCGCCTCGGCGAGCACCGCGGTGTGCCCGAAGCCCGAGTGATGGGCGATGGCGACGACCGGCGGGACGGCAGCGGCGGAAGAAGCGGTCGGGGTGGGTGTGGTCACGGCGGGGCTCCTCGAGGTCGTGCCGCGTGGCGCGGCGCGAAGCGGTCGACGAATCCAAGGAAAACACATTGAAGGTTTAACTTTCAGGGCGGCCTCGCCGCAGGTACCGGGCATCGGGACGGGCCTGGTGCCGGACGGGGTGTTCAGCGTCTTCGCGCGTTTGCGGGGGCGGGTGGACGGCGCCAGCGAGAAG
>NZ_NISY01000030.1 GCF_007595705.1 Streptomyces sp. SAJ15
GGGCCGGTGAGGATGTCGTGGGTGCCGATCCGGTGCCACACGATGTGGGGGAGCCCGGCGACCTTCTCCCCGCCGTACGACCACGTGGCGCGGCCGTCCGGCGCCCAGGTGAGCTCGTAGACGCCCGGGGCGCAGCGGACGCCCTTGATGCGTAAGCCGGGGCGGAACTGGCGGCCGGTGCGCAGGTCGGGGACGAAGGCGTCCAGGACGACGCGGCGGAAGCGGCGGCGCTGGGCGGGGGTGAGGTGCTGGAGGTCGGCGGTGAAGCGGGGGCGGGTCTCGAAGGTGGGCACGGTGGTCTCCTCCGGGCAGCACGACGAAGCCCCCGGTGGTTGCCGGGGGCTGCTGTAGGCGGTGCTCGTTCCTTGGCGCGTGGTGGTGCTCGGTGGTGCTTGTTGGTGTTGTTCGGGTCGTGGTGTGCGTGCTGCCGGAGAGCGATGACATTCGCGTCCGGCCCGGGGCCGCTTCCCGCCCAGCGGGCACCTGAGAAGAAAGTTCGGCCGCTGCTCCCGCCTGGCGGGACGCCCTGCTGATCGGCCTTTTCTTGCAGGTCAGAGCCGTGTGGCGTGGTCTGCATGACAGTGGATATCAGGGTCGTCCGGGCCGGTCAGATGTACCGCTACTACCTCCGCGAGACCGTCGTCGGCGACGGCCGCCGCCCGGCCCGCACGCCGCTGCGCGCCGCCCAGGAGCAAGCCGGGGTCCCGGCCGGGCGCTGGATGGGCCGGGGACTTGCCGTGCTCGGACTCGCACCGGGTGAGGAAGTCACGGAGGCGCAGCTGCGGAACCTGTTCGGCGAGCGGGGCCGGCACCCGGACGCGGACCGGATCGAGGCCGAGCGGCTCGCCGCGGGCGACTCCCCGAAGAAGGCGTTCAAGGCCGGCGCCCTCGGACGCCGCGTGACGGTCACAGGGGTCGACTTCGTCTTCCGGCCGCAGCCGACGATCTACCTCCTGTGGGCGTTCGGGGATGAGGAGACCCGTCTGGTGATCGAGGCCGCGCACGAGCGGGCGATCGAGCGGGTGCTGGAGTGGATCGAGGACGAGGTGGCGGTGATCCGGTACGGCAAGGACGGCGTCTACCGGGTGCGGCCGCCCGGCGGTCTGGTCGCCGCCCGCTTCCGTCACTACGAGGCTCGCTCCGGGCGGCCCTTGCTTCATGACCATTTGCTGCTGTCGGTGAAGGGGCAGCGCTTGGACGGGAAGTGGGGGTCGATCCACACCTTGGCCCTGCACGAGAACACGGTGGCGGCCTCCGCGCTCTACAACGAGCTGGTGGCCGCGGAGGTCTGCGAGGAGCTGGGGCTGGCGACCGAGCCGCGCATCGTCACGCCGGGGCGCCGGCCGGTGATGGAGATTGCCGGGGTGCCGCACGAGCTGATCCGCTGGACCTCCCGGCGCAGCGACCAGATCGCCGCCTGCCTGGCCGAGCTGGAGCACGAGTACGTCACCGCCGTCGACGACGACGGTGAGCTGAAGTTCCTGCCCGTGGTCTCGGAGCGGGCCCGCGCCAAGATGAGCCAGATCGCCGCCCGCAAGACCCGCCCGCCCAAGCGGAATACCCAGCCGCTCGCGCAGCTGCGCGTCTGGTGGAAGGTGAGCGCGATCCTCACCTCCAAGGTCGCCGTCGACGTCATCAACTCCCTCCTCGAGCACGCCCGCGCCGCGGCTGCCGCGATCCGGGCCCGTGTCGCGGCCGAGGTCGACGTCGCCTTGGCGGCCGTCGACGTCGCCGCGACGGTGTTCGTGATGAACGAGGGCGGGCGCTTCCACCGCCGGCACCTGCTCGCCGAAGCCCGCCGCCATCTCGCCCTGGTCCTGCGCGGCCGCCGCCGCGCCCCCGGCCTGGACGACCAGATCGTGGCCGCCGCCATCTCCACCCACTGCCTGGACATCAGCGAGCCGACAACCACGATCGGCCTGCTGTCGGACTATCGCCTCTACACCGCCCGGTGGTCCCTGTCCGACCTCCCCGCCCGCCGCCGCCCACCCACCCCTGCGCCCGACCCGGACCGGCAGCCCCCGGCCGATCCCGGCGAGCCAGCCGAACCCCGGCCCTCGGGCCAGGACGCGGGGGAGTGGGAGATCCCCCGCATCCCGCTCCAGTACGAGCGCGCCGTCCTCGCCGGCGTGGTGGTCCGCGAGAAGCTGCGCACCACCACCACCGCCACCGCCGTGCGGGGCCGGGCGTACGACGTCGTCGCCCACCAGCAGGCGGCGATGCCCGAGCAACTGCTCGCGCCCGAGCCGGCCGACCCCGAACACGACGACCAGGAGCAGAAGCCCGGCCGCCGAGATGCGCTGGACCTGACGGCGCTGCGGGCCCTGCGGGCATCCCGCACGGACATGGAAGCCCTCGATCTCACCGCCGAACGCCTGCGCCACCTCCAGGACGCGTTCGCCAAGGTGGGCGACGAAGCCCGCGCCCGCTCGGACCGCCACACCGCACAGGCCGACGCCAGCGCGGTGCGCCCGACGAGCCCGGTGCGCCCGGACGACCAGCAGGCGCACCGCCCGCAGCAACCCGGACCGCACCGCGGCCGGGAGGCCGGCCACTGAGCGGACCCGATGGCGCGCACCCGGCGCGGTGGTGCGCACCGACGACGACGCCCCGCGTCCACTCCACCGAGTGGAGCCCACCGTGCGGGAGTGGACGCCATCGATGGGAGTGGGGCCGCGCCTCCACTCGGTGCGTTTCTCCTTGACCTCAGCTCAGGTCAAGGAGAAACGCACCGCCTCCACCGCCTCCACCCGGGCCCACTCCACCGCACGGCGTCCACCCGGTGGGCACCACTCCCGCGCGCCGGCCGCACCGGTGCGCGCACCGCCCACCGAGTGGAGACGCACCGGCTGGACGACGGTGCGCATCGTGGTGCGCACGGGTTGGACGCGGTGCGCACTGGATGGGCGCTCCACCGCACCAGTGCGCACCGGGTCGGTGCGCTCCACCGCACCGGTGCGCTCCTACCCGGTGCGGTGGTGCGGTGGTGCGGTCAGCGCTGTGCACCGGGTGCGGAGTGCACCGCGTGCGCCAGCGCCAGGGGCCTGCTCCTCGCGCATCGCCTCCGAGGGCCGCCGAGCCGACACCGGCCGACGCAGGGCGTAGGCGGACTCGCAGTCGGCGTGCTCGTCGGGCACGGCGGTGATGTAGTCGGCCAGCAGCAGCGTGCCGAACTCGCCGATCAGACGCGCCAGCTCGGGGCCGTCGGCCTCGAACTCCGCGAGCGCGGCCTTGTCCTGCTCAGTGTCCTGGTACCGCCAGACCAGTTCCACGTAGTCGGCGGCCCCCCGTGCCCGAGCAGAAGGCCACCGGCTGGCTCTCGCGCCTGCGCCGCTGAGCCGGGCAAGCCGCCGGCGGGTGCGGGCAAGCCCAAGGTCACCCTGGGCAAGCCTCCCGACCCGACGACAGCGGGGCCAGACAGGATCACCCTGTCCGGCCCCGCTGCTGGTTCCCGGCTGCTCACCGGCTGAGGCGGATGCGTGGCCCCCACGCGAACTCGAGGTCGTCCAGCAGGACGGTCTCCAGCTCTTTCTCCCACTGGGCGCGCAGACCGAACGGGTGGGTCTCCATCCGCTCCAGGATGACCAGGGTCTCGGGCTGCCCGATCAGCGCGTACCGGCCGTGCGAGGCGGGCCTGCTGCCCGGCCCGTACGCGCGCAGCAGCTCCTCCAGGCGGGCGCGGTGCTGCTCCACGAACGCCTCCAGGCGCTCGATGTACCCCTCGCGTTCCTCGGTGCGCACCGCGCTCAGGGCGACGTCCAGGAACTCCCCGTCCGGCCAGTGGCGCTCGTCCGGCGCGGCCAGGGCCCACGGGAAGCGTTCCGCCACCGCCAGGACGTCCCTCGCCTCCAGCGGCGGCGCCGGGGCCTGTTCGTCCGCCGGCGCTTCCTCCAGGGCGGGGGAGACCGGCTGCTGAACGTGGGCGAGCAGCATGGCGCTGGAGGCGGCGCGCCCGCGCCCGGTGGTGGCGGTGGTGTCGGCGATGCGCAGCAGGTAGCTGGCGACGTCGCGGACCCTGGCGAACCAGCCGTCCTCGAACCGCGGCTCGGACCCGTGCGGGGGGCTGCTCTCGGAGATCCAGGTGTGGTAACGCTCGGAGGGGGGTTTGTTGGTGTGCCGGGTCGTTGGTGGCCTGGGGTGTTGTGGGTTCGTTGAGAGGCGGAGTTGGCGGTTCGACGGGGGTGGCCGGGGTGTGTGGGCTGGGGTTATGTGTTCTGTGCTGAGCGGGGCTGGGTCTGTTGTAGGTAGTTCTAGCGTGTAATGGCTCGTTTGGTGTTTGTGCTGGTCAGGGCTGTTCTGCCTGCCTGGCAGGTAGGCCTATCGGCCTCGGCGGGGGCGGTGGTGGGTTTCGGCGAGGTGGTCGATTCGGATGGCTTCGAGTGATCGTTTGGTGATGCGTTCGGTGCCGTCGTGGATGGCGGTGATGGCTGCTTGGCGGATGAGGCGGGTGAGGGACCCGATGCGGCCTGCGGTGCGCTGGTGGAGGTAGGGGGCGTGGCGGGGGAGGGCGCCGGGTGTGTGGTGGGTGAGATCGAGGGCGTTTTCGATGTCGGTGATGACATCGCGGAACGGGTGGCGGGTGCCGTGGCGGGCGGGGAGGGGACCGCAGTCGACGAGGGTGGCGCGTCCGGCGAGTTGGGCTCCTCGCACGCCGGTGAACAGGGGTGTGTCGGTGACGTTGATGCCGGCGTAGACGAACGTGGCGGGCAGACGTTCGCTGAGGTCTTTGATCAGATCGGCGGTTTGGGCGCCGGTGGTGGTGCGGGGGTTGAGGCGGTGGATCTCGTCGATCATCACCAGCTGTACACCGGCTTGGGTGTAGGTGTGGCAGACGGCGTCGGTGATCTGGGTTTGGGTCATGCGGGCTGTGACGGGGATGCCGAGGTAGCGGGCGAACTCGGTGACGAGGGTTTTCGCGGTCGCGCCGGGCGGGACCAGGACATACGCGACGGGTACCACTGCGTGCGCTGATCCGGGCGGTGCGGGGTTCTTGCGGATGTGGGCGAGGTGGCAGGTGCGGCCGACGTTGAGCAGGGCCGTGGTTTTCCCTGCTGCGGCGGGTCCGGTGACGATCAGTGAGGGCCGGGCGGTGGTCTGCTGGTGGCGGCCGAGGATCATCAGGGTGCGGACCTGGGTGGCGAGGGTGTGGATGGCGGGGGTGCGGATGGTGACGAACGCGGAGTGGTAGGCCAGGCGTTCCTCTGTGTTGCGGGGCGGGTCGCCGGGGCGGGGAGGGGTGGGCGGGTCGGTGGTGGCGAAGCGGTGCCAGCCCTGCCAGGTGGTCAGGGGCCAGGACGGCTCGGTCTCGCCGCTGTCGTCGGTGCCGCCTTGTGTGCTGCTCGCGTTTGTCTGGCTGGGGTTCACCATGTGGCGGCTTCCTCGTGCGCGTTGTAGAGCCCGAATCCGGCGGCCGGGGCGGGGCTGACGTCGTCGGGCAGGTCGTCGAGGTCGTCGATGCTGTCGTCGTTGCCTTCGTCGCCTTGCCGCGCCGGGCTGTCGGCGGGTGCTTCGGTGTCGTGGTCCCCATCGCGGGCTGTGGGGAGCGGGATGTGAGCGGTGCGGGCCATGAGGACCTGCTCCGTTTTGGTGGCGTGGCCGCTGTGGACGCGGCGCATGAGCTGGTCGAGGGCGTCGGCGAGGTCGGCTTCGTACTGCTCGGCGTCACCGTGGTTGCCGTCAACGGCCTGGGTGCGGATGTGCTGCCAGGTGCGTTCGTCGAAGGGCCGGTGGACGTGGTCGCGGTGGATCCACGGAATCTCGGTGAGTTCGCCGTTGGGAAGCCGGATCCAGATCTGGCGGACATCGTGGGGGTTGTAGTGGATCTCCCATTTCCCGCCGCGGCCGGCGACGGGGGAGGCCTGGCCGCGGTGCGGGGCGAGGAGATCCGCGTCGTAGGTGCGGTGGTGGATGGTGATGCCGGCGGGGGTGATGGCCTGCCAGCGCACGGGCAGCAGTTCGAGGTAGTCGCGCCCGGTCAGCGGGACGGGGACGTGTCCGGTGACGGCGACGAGCGCGGCCCACATCTCATTCGGGGTGAGTGCCTTCCTGGGCATCATCGGGTGGCGCAGGCCTTCGTGGGGCCGGTGGTGGTAGTGCACCAGCCATTCATCGAGGAGGTCTTGCAGTTGGGCGACGCTGTAGCAGGCGTCTTTCTCGGTGTCGGGGCCGCGGCGGGTGACGTCGGAGCCGGTGTAGCCGGGCAGGTGCTGGCAGAACAGGGCGTTGATGGAGCCGAAGGTCCGCTCGACGATGCCCTTCGCGGTGGGAGCGCGGGGCGGGGCGGGCTGGACGCTGATGCCGAGGGTCTCGCAGGCGGCGGTGAACGCGGCGGAGACGAAAACCTTGCCCCGGTCGACGACGATCGTCTCGGGCAACACGACCGGCCGGGCCGCCGCACCGGCCAGGCGCTCATCCAGCGTGGCCAGCCGCTGGTGGGGGAGCGCGCGGGCGTGGTCCATGCGCAGGATGTCCGGCCAGGTCGGCCTGGCTGGGTGCGGGACGGCCATCTCCGCCAGCAGCAGGGCCGCGTCCACGGCCTTGGTCGCGCTCGGGCACAGCACGGCGGCCAGGATGGCGCGGGTGGCGACGTCGACGGCGATGGTCAGCTCGGGCCGGGCCAGGCGCCCGTCGTCGAAGAGGGCCAGAACATCCAGGCGGGTGGTGTCGATCTGGACCTGCTCGCCCGGCCGCAGCGCCATGGCGGGGGTGAAAGCCCGCCCCTCGACGCTCGCGGGCACCTGCCGCACCGGACCACTGGGCAGTTCACCGGGGCGGGCGAGGGAGGTGACGAGCCGGTACAGCGTGGCCTGGGACGGCACGGGCACCGCACCGGGGCCGTGCCGGTCCTGAAGGATCTGGTTGATCAGTGGGAACAGGCCGTTGATGGTGCCTTTGGAACGTCCGCGCCGGCGGCGCAGCGCCTCGCGGACGGCGGCGACGACCCGTTCGTCGGAGCGCCCGGTGGGGCTGGAGGCGCGGGTGGTGCGGTGGTCGAGCAGCCCCCACAGGCCCTGTTTGCGGTAGGCCAGGCGCATGCGCTGCACCGTGGTGCGCGACACCCGACCGAAGCCGAGGGCGGTCAGCTCCTCGGCCTTGGCCTGCTCCCGTTCGGCCAGCGTGTGCCGTGCGGGATCGTACTGCTCCCGCACCACTCCACCGCTGCCGGGCCCGTCGGCAAGGCCGCATTCGACCTCTCTCACGTGCCGCTGCCAGGCCAGAGCCTTGTTCCGCGCCGCGGCGGGCGCGGTCTCGAACAGCCCCCACTGCGGGGCCGCCTGCGGCACGTCGGCCCCGATGACGCTGAAGCCTGGGTCGGCGAACAGGTACCCGGCGAGCACCGCCTCACCGCCGCCGTCCGGGCCGACGAGGTGAACGGTCTGCCCGGACAGGGCGGCCACCTGCCACTTCACACCGCGGAACCGGACATGCGCCCCGACCGCCACGGCCGGCCGCGCATTGCGCCGCGCGCTCACCCGGCACCTCCCGTCTCGCCCAGACCGTTCCTGTCCCTGGGGCCGACGAGAACGCACTCGTGCAGCGGCGCCTCCAGGTCCGTCGTGAGCTGTCCGTGCCACAGGGCGTGAAAGACGACGGGAAGCACCTCGATCGGGTCACCGACAGCTTCGGCTCCCTCCAGCAGCGGCCGAGGCCGCGCGAACGCCTCCACAACAGCGGGCATCAGGCCCAGCCGGCCGGCGTTGCGGGGATGGCGGTAGCCGGCCAGCCACTTCAGATTGGCGGCCGGCACATCGTCGAGCGGCGCAAGGCGCCGGTAGGTCCAGCCGATCTCCTCACACGCCGCGCCCACCGCTTCGGCCGCCCTCACCGCGCGGTCGCCGCCGGCTTCCGGGTGGCTGGGGCAGTCGGCCAGCAGACCCGTGCCGTCGCGGTACCGGGCGAACAGCTGCGGCACCCAGGAGCGCACCCGGTCCCGTCCGTCCCGCCACAGCAGCCGTACCGGACGCCCCGCGAGCCCGGTCACGTCAGGGTCGCGGTCCAAGACCATCAGCTGGGTACGCATCGCGTTCGACCCCGCAGCCACGTGCCGCCCGGTGGTCGCCGACCACCACAGCCCCGGCCCCCAGCGTCGCCCCGGGATCACCGGGAACGCCGACACCGGCGGCAACTCCTCGAACGCCACGGTCATGGCGGCATCCGCCCACCGCTGCTGGACCGACTGCCCCACCGGATCGAGGAACACCGCCTCGAACCCGCTCCCTCGATCCACGGCCGCTCGCCCTGCCCGACCTCCAGGCCGGGTCGCCCCTGTGCTGATCACCTGCGTCAGCCAAGCCGCTCCCGCCGGCAGCCGCCGCTGTTTTCAGGATTTCTGCCACAAACGAGTGCCCTATCAGCTAACAGCCGACGCCCCGTCCCGTCGTTCTCCGCCGCCGTCTTCCTGCCCGCCTGCCGTCAGCATGCTCCTGAGGGCCTCGGCGGGCATGTCCGCCCACCGTGCCACCTCCTCCCATGGCACTCCGCCGTTCACCGCCGCCACCGCGGTCCGCTTCCAGGCCGCCTCGATCAGACCGGCACTGTGAGCGAGACCGCGCAGCAGCTGCCGGGCGACCTCGGCGGTCGGCCCGCTCTGCACGCCGCGCAGCTGAAGCAACTGTTCCTCGGCACTGTCGATGAGGCTGATGATCCGCGCCCGCTGCTCGGGCGGCACCACCGCCCGCCACATCGTCCCCGAGCCCGGCGCCCGTTTCTCCTTGCCGAGCACGCGCAACTGCCCGGCCATGGTTACCGGCTGGTGCTCCTGGCGCACCCACCAGGGATCGTTCGCGTACCCCGGCGGGCCGCCGGCTCCGCGGCGCCGGCGGATGACGCTGCCCATCCACGCGATCAGCGGACCGCCGTGATCCGTCGCCGCCAACGGCCCAAGCCACGCGCGCCCGACCCGCTCCCCGAGCCGGCGGCAGAACATCCCGTCGGCGGGCAGCGCCCGCGGCCGCCCAGCACCACTGTCCACCCACACCAGCTCGGCCATCTCCGGATCCAGCAGAGCGTCGGCGACCGCCACCACCTCGGGAAAGACGACCGCATCTCGCCCCACGATCCGCCACCACTCAAACTCCGACCCGGCGTCACCACCCGCGACCTGATGCAGCCGCCGCGGCCAGATCGTCTCCCGCTCCCAGTGCAAGGCATGGTCCCACCACCGCGCGACCACCGCATGCGCCAAAGCGAACACCCGCTCCGGCTCGGCCCCAGCCCGCACGGCCCGCCGCGCCACCCCCGTCCACCGCCGCTGCGCCCCGACCATCTCCGGCAGGTGCCGCACGTCCAGGTACTCACGAGGCTGGTCGGCGTCCGCGTCCAAGAGCCACCGCCCGTGCCGTACGCACACCCGATCCCACCGCGGGGCGTACCGCACCACTTGCACGGCCGTCCCCGTACGCCGGGCGGCGCACAGCCGGCAGCCGAACGCTGCCGGCCCGACGACTGCGCCGCCGATCCGCCACGCCGCCGCCGGCACACCATCTTCTTTGACGCCCAGCCTGGCGTCCTCCTGTCCCCAGGACGGCAACGCCCGTGCCAAAACGTCTTCCCTGACGCCGCACAGGCCTGCCAGGAGCTGGCGCCCGGCTGCGTTCAGCAGCACATCGGCGTCGGGCCGCGCGCCCCCGCCGTCGCGCTTGGGCTGGGGGTTGCACCAGTGCCAACAGGATCGCAACACCTTCGCTTCCAGCCCGTAGCGGCTCGCGACGCGGCAGATCAGCGAGGAGGTCGTTTCTCCCTGCAGGGGAGCGGTCCTCAGGTGGCCGGGGGGATGGATCACTCCACCACAGTGCCGTGTTCGCCCTCCCGGGCGGGCACTTTCCCAGCAGATGCCCAGCGGATCAAGCACACAAGGGGTGCGGAGGGCTGATAGTCCCTCCGACGACTGCGTGCGGGGACGTGCAGCCGGCGGAGCCGTCCCTCCGACTCGGGCAACGTCTCCCCTCGCTGCCAGTCCTCCATACCGGTGGGGCCTGCGGCTCAGGAGCGGATCGAGCTGTTCACGTTTCAAAACCAACCAGGCAAGTGTACGTTCACCGTACGCAATTCGTACGGTGAACGTACGCGTATCGTACGCTTCATAGGATAGGCTCCCGGTCCGGAGGTGCTTTCATGTCCGAGTTGTTCGACGCGGTCGATGCGCTGCTCGCGTCCCGCGCTGTCCTTCCGCCGCCGGCGGAACGGAAGAGGTTGCGTGCCGCGCACGGCCTGACGATCGACGAAGTGGCCACCGCGCTGAAGGTGCGCCGGGCCACGGTGTCCGGCTGGGAGTCCGGCAAGACCGAGCCCCGCCCGCCGGAGCGCGACGCGTACGCGCGGCTTCTCGATGGGCTCGCGAAGCTCTACCCCGCCACGGCCAACACCGATGCGACGGAGGAGGATGCGGCGGTACCGGCGATGTTCCCTGGCCCCGCGGCCCCTGCGCCGGAAGCTCGGACTCTGCACACAGGCCCGGCCCGCGGGGCTGCGGCCATGACGACGGCACACCAGAGCACCCAGCCCCCTGCCCCCACCGCCCCTCCGGCGACCGCATCCTGTCCGGCGCGCACCGCCGGGCCGACGTCAACGACCCGCCGTCCGGGCGCGCGGAAGGCAGCGCCGGCGGGCGGCATCGACCCGCGGTTCGAGAACGGTCCGCTGGCGGTCCTGGACGTTGACGCTGACGGGCAGGGCCTGGCGTACTGCACCGGCGGCCTGGTCCTTCACGTGCCCGCCAAGTCCCTGCCGTCCCTGGTGGACTGGACCCTCAAGGAGGCGAAGCTCGGTCAGCCGAAGCTGTCCGGCCCTGGCAAGGACGCCGACCCGCTGCTCGTGCTCACCGAGGCCGCGCTGGAGCGCTACGGCCTCCCGGTCACCCTCACCGACGAGGAGCGCCTCGCCGGGCGCATCCCGGAGAACCACAAGGTCATCAAGCAGCTGACCCGCGCCGACTGGCAGCTGACGAAGCGCGGGTTCGGGCCGTGGGCGCGGATCTACCGCCCCGCCAAGGGATCGGACCGCCAGTGCGTGCAGCTGTGCATCCCGTCGTGGAACGCGCTGGACACCCGGCACTGGGGCGACGCCTGGCAGCTCCCGCCTGCGGACCTCGCCCGGGTGTTGGGCGTGTATGCGTCGCGGGTGATGACGCCGCGCGGCTCCACGGCCGTGACCGGCCTGGAGCTGATGACCGCGCTGCACCCGGCGACCCGCGCGTCCGAGCCGGACGCCGACGGCAAGCGGCACTCCGAGCACAACCCCGGCTCGCTGGGCAAGGACCCGGTGGACTGCGCGCCGTGCGAGGCCCCCGACGGGCACCCGCTCCTGGCGGACCTGCCGCGCTTCCACGTCCGCGGACCGGCGGAGAAGCTGTTCGAGGAGGCGTACGACTGGGCGCGGCCGATGACCGACGCCGAGTGCACCCTGCGCCACCTGGTCGGCATCGACGTCAACATGGCCTTCGCCGCCGGCGCCAACGGGCTGACCGTCGGCCTCGGCGCGCCCACGCACGTGAAGAACCCGGTGTTCGACCCGAAGCTGCCCGGCAGCTGGCTGGTAGATCTCTCCCCCGTCGACCTGTCCCACGTGAAGGTCGGCAAGGAGTGGGTGGAGCTGGACGGGTCGCTGCTGCCCTCCCCGTTCACGCCGAAGGGCGAGGCTCCGACGGGGCCGGCCTGGTACGCGACGCCGACGGTGGCGTACGCGGTGGAGCTCGGCTATGAGGTCCGGCCGACCGAGGCGTGGGTCCGGTACGACAACGGCCGGTACCTGGACGGCTGGTACCAGCGGCTGCGCGACGCCTACCTCGCCACGATGGCCGACCTCGGCGTCGACGCCGACCTCGCCCCGGCCGACTTCCTCGCCGCGATGGACGGCTACAAGGACCGTGACCCGGAGCTGGCGATCGTCGTCTCAGCGATCAAGGCCACGGTCAAGGGCGGACTGGGCAAGCTGCGCGAGCGCCCCCGGGGAGAGGGCTGGCGGCCGGGCGAGCCGTGGCGCGCCCTGTCCCGGCCGACCTGGCGGCCGGACATCCGCGCGGCGGTCATCTCCCGCACCCGCATCAACCTGCACCGCAAGATCGTCAAGCACGCGGCGTTCACCGGCCAGTACCCGATCGCGATCCTGTCGGACTGCGTCGTGTACGCGGCCAACGGCACCAGCCCGCTGGACTTCCTGCCCTACCGGGAGGGCAAGCCGCTGCCCGGCGGCTTCAAGCTCGGCGTCAACCCCGGCCTGGTCAAGCACGAGGGCACCCAGCCCGTCCTGTGGGGCGAGGAAGTCCGGGAACGGTTCAACGCCCCGGAACTCAACCTCGCCCGGTACATCAAGGACGGCACCGTCACCGACGCCGACAACGGAGAATAGGAGAAGGGGACGATGAGCCTGTTCGGGGACGGCCTGGACGCCGCGGTGCACAAGGCATTCACCCGCCCGGCACCGAAGAGCGCGCCCGCACAGATGCGCTACCTGGTCAAGCAGCTCAAGGGCACGAAGGCAGCCGCCCAGCTGCTGCGGATCTCCCAGCGCACCGTCGAGCGGTACGTGAAGGACCAGATCAAGAAGCCCCGGCCCGACCTCGCTGCCCGCCTGGAAGGCGAGGTGAAGAAGCGGTGGCAGCCGCAGATCCGGGCCAAGGCCCGGCAGAAGGCGGCGACCACCGGCGGCATCGTCATCGACACCCGCGCCCGGATCGGCTACACCGCCCCGATCGGCACGACGGACGAGGACCGGCTCCGGCACCTGACGGTCGCCCTGCCACCCCGCTACGCCGCTCGCCTCTTCGACGCCCAGGAGGCCGGCGCCACCGACCAGCAGCTCCAGCAGATCGCCGCCGAAGCGCTCAAGGAGGTGTACTTCCAGGACGGTGGCCGCCGCGCCGGCCAGCTGGAGGAGGTCCGCTTCGCCGACATCGAGCACCTGGAGTTCGACCTCTGACCCGCATCATCTTGACTGCGCGAGCTCCGGGAACCGGGACGTTCCCTTGTCTGGGTCCGGTCACCCGGCCGAGCGCCAGTTTCACCCCCAATGCACGCCGAGCTCCCGCAGCGCGGTCAGCTGTTCCTGGGTGAGTTTGTCGCGGCGGCTTTTGGTGTTCGAGACCCATACGCCCAGCCTCACGGTCACCGGCTCCGTCCCGCCGTCGACGGCGATCTCCTCGGCGTGGGCGCGCGGCACGGGCCGGTTGGCGCCTTCCCGCTCGACCCACTGTGTGAGGGCCGTCAGACCGCGCTGGAACGCCTGCTGTGCCTTGCTCGGGCCCTTCGTCGCGCGGGGCGCCGCCGGGGCGGGAGACGAGGCCCGAGCGGGCTGCACGCCCAGCTTCGACAGCCGCTCCTGCTGCTCGGGGAGCAGCTGAGCCCAGGTGCCCGGCTTGCGCTGCTGCTGGAGCCACCGTCCGATGTCGTCGCCGTCGAAGATGACGCCCGGCGCGATGTAGGGGAGCGCCCCGTCGGTGTCGACGAGGTCGGCGAGCACCCGGTAGTGGCGTTGCCAGTCCAGCGGCCATGGGCAGTCCCAGTCCGGGTCGATCGCGGTGAGCTGCGCCGCGCGTACGGCGGCCCGCTCCGGGTCCTTGCCCAGGCCGTTCTTCGCGCCCTTCCGCCGGAGGTTGGCGATGTGCTGCCCGACCGGCACCATCTCGGTGCCCTCGCCCCACACCGCGTCCTGGCGCGGTGCGAGGTGCCCCATGGCCCGCCGGTACGAGCGCAGCGCGGCGAGCTTGTTCTCCCATGCTTCCTCGCCCGGCTCCCACACCATCCCGGCCTCGGGCCCGTCCAGCAGCTCCTTGCGGTGCGGATCGAGCTCCCCGGCGCGCAGCGTCTTGCGCTGCTGGTGCACCCACCGCCCAAGGGGGAAGTCCTTGGTGACGCCGACCTCGACGTTGGTGTCGTACGGGACGGCGTACAGGCCGGTGATCTCGTTCTCCCTGCGCCAGCGCAGCAGGGCTTCGTAGCCCTCCAGCCACACCAGCGACTCGGGCCGGTACACGCGCGTACGGAGGAAGGCTGCGATGGTTGCCGCGTCGCGCGGGCTGGAGAAGTGGAGTAGGGCGGACTCGGCGGCGGCGTCGGTGTCGCCGGTCTCCTTGTCCTCGTCGTCGCTCGTGCCGCCGGCCCCGATGATGCGCCCGTCCTCGTCCCGCCGCAGGTGGACCTTGCGCTTGCCGCTGGTGAGGGCGCGGGAGGCGAGTTGCTCGACCATACGTTCATCGTGCGAGCGCAGGCCCTGGAGGACCGCTACGAGGGGGCGGAAGCTGGCGGAGGCGACCATGTCGGTCGGTTCCTCGCCGGGCTGGAGGAAGACGGGCACGATGATCCGCGCCACCTTGGTGCTGCCGTCCTTGTTGAGCCTCAGCGCGCGGCCGATGTTCTGGACGATCTCGACCTGGGAGCCGCGGGTGTCGGCGAAGCAGATGGCCTCCACGCCGCGTTCGCCGGTGATGTCGACGCCTTCCCCGAGTACACGCACGGAGGCGAGGAACGCGCGGTGCACGCGCCGGTTGTTGGCGTCGATACCGTTGGCGAACTGGCGCAGGACCTCGCGCCGCTCGGCGACGAGGTGGTCGCCGCACAGCCACGCCGACCACACCCGGTCCGGCGGGACGTGGCGGCCGGCCTCCAGCTCGTAGAACTTCGCGCCGATCGACGACGCGGGCAGCTTCTCCGCCTTCGCCAGGTCCTCATCGGAGGCGTCGTTCATGTACAGCTCGGCGGCGGTCTCGGGCAGCTTCTGCGCGAATGCGGCGGCTTCCTCCACCTTCTGGTGGAACGTCATCACGGTGCGCAGGTTCCACCTCGCGGCGTGCTCCAGGAGCGCGGTCTGCAGGAGCGCCATGCGCCGGCCCCGCAGCGCATCGTCCGACTCCCCGTAGACCGGGGAGGGGTCGCGGATCTCCAGCACGTCGATCTCGAACCCGGCGAGGATGCCCCGCTCGATGGCCTCCGAGAGCCCGAGCTCGGCCAGCCACGGCCCGTAGGTCTCGGAGTCCCGGCCCATCGATGCCAGCTCCAGCTCCTGCCCCTCCGCACCCTTCTGAGGCCGGGGCGCGGCGAGGATGCGCGGGGTCGCGGTGAGATAGAGCCGGAAGTCGGCGGGGATCCGGGCGTTGTCGTGGATCGCCGCCCACGGCCGACCAAGATCACCGGCGGTTCCGTGCGCTTCATCCACGATGGCGAGGTCGAAGCCGTCCATGCGCTGCCCGTAGAGCCGCTCTCCGCCCGCCAGGGCGGCCTCCAGCGGCCCGCGAACCTTCCGCTGCCCCGTCGGGTCCTCCGGGTCGTCGCGGTCCACCAGCGAGGCGTACGTGGCGAACACGACCACGGGCCCGGACCCGGCCCACAGAGCGAGCTGGATCGGGTTGGTGGTGGTGCGCACTCCCAGCGAGTTCAGGACCGGGTCGTTCTCCAGCCGAGCACACGCGACCATGGGGGCGGTGTGGCCCACCAGGCGCCACGCCTGGGCAGTCTGGACGAGCAGGTCCAGGGTGGGGACGGTCACGAGGATCCGGCCGTCCGCGAAGCTCTCCAGAGCGCACGCGGCGGCCGTGACCGTCTTACCCGAGCCGGTCGCTGACACGATCGTGCCCCGGGCACCCTGCGGGGGAACAGATGACCTTGCAGGGAATCCCACCCACCTGCGAAACGCGGACCGCTGATCTACCTGGTGTTCCTTGAGCTGAATCGCTGACATTTCCTTGCCTCCCCGAGCGGTCAATTCCTGTGGTCTTTCAGAGGGCCGCATGCGGAATGCAGGCCGCGCCCAAGTCGTTCCAGATCGACGCATCCGCCTTGTGCCAGCCGCCCGGCTTTCCGTCCTTGAAGGGCGGCTTGTCGTCCGGGTCGTAGTGCCCGGCATCGAGCGTGCAGACCACCACGTCCCCGTCCGCGTTCCGCGTCCGCGCGGTGCACAGACCGCCGGCCTCGTCCAGGGCCTCCAGCACCCGGCGGCGCGCCGTGGTGTGCGGGTGGGTGCGCGGCAGCACGTTCTCCCGGACGAACCTCTCCAGCCGCACCAGGTCGGCCCGCTCACGCTGCCTCACGTCCGCGATATGTACGGCCAGTTCAGCGGCCCCGGCCGACCGGCCGCCGCGCCGGGACCACTCCCGGTCCGCGATGCCCACCAGGGCCTCGATCACGGCCGTCACGCCGTCATCCCAGCCGTCCGAGAACAGCGGGCCTCGAGAGGCCGGCGCCATGCCGCCCAGCTCCACCACCTGGCACTGCGCCCCAGCGACCGCCCCGGCCTCCAGCGCGGCTACCAGGTCGTCCGCCTCGCTCGCGGGTACGCCCTGCGCCTCCAGGAGCGCGAACACCTTCAACCGGGCGTTCACCCCCGCCGTCTGGTACTGCGTCACCCGGCGCACAGAATCGCTGCTCAGCGCGGGATCGGGTCCGGTAGATTCGTGGTGACCGGTCATCTGCGGTCGTTCCTCTCAGAATTCCAGGGAGTTCCCGGGTGGTTGGGGGGTGTCCCGTGTTTCCGCCAACGGTACATGCTGCATCAACCTGATGCACGCGGTACACTGGAACCCGCACGATCGAGTGACCCCCACCCCTTCGTAGCCAGCCTGGCCCGCGAAGCAGGCCTCAACGGTTCTGGAGGCGCAGCCGGAGGGACCGTCAGGCGGGGGAGTGCAGCGGACCCGCCTGGGGAGTGCGGAGCACTCCCCAACTCGCTTACTGGAGGCCCCACAGCCGCACCTGACACCCAGCCAGCCGCGGCCGCGCGATGCGCGGCCTGCCGGGCGCGCAGCGGCCGGCTTCACCGGCCCCTGGAGTGCAGCGGAGGGGGCCGCCCCTCGCATCGCGAGGGGCGGCGGGAGCGCAGCGACCGCAACTGCCCCGCGAAGCGGGGCA
>NZ_NISY01000031.1 GCF_007595705.1 Streptomyces sp. SAJ15
GCGCCAGCTCGCGGCGCAGGAGGCTCAGTTGCGGCGGCAGTTGCGGGCGGAACACGCTCGGGCACGTCGTGAGCCGCGGAGCAAGGTGTACGCCGACTTGAGGGCCCGCCCTCCATAGCTCCCGCCGCGTCCAGGCCAAGCAGGGCGGGGGACAGCATGCTGCTGGGTCGGGTCAGATGGCGCCGTCCGGGCTGATGCCGCGTCCGAGCGCGCGCGAGCCGCTGTCCGTCCGGGAGGGGTTACTGTCCGCCGAGGTAGTCGGTCTGCGAGGCGATCCGGCCGGCGCGCAGGTGCAGGATGGTGCAGAAGCTGACGATGACCGGCTGGCCGGCCGGGGGCAGGGCAGGGTGGGTTCCGGAGCTGGTGCCCGCGAAGTCGGTTTCGATGGCGACGGCGTCGCCTTCGGCGATGACCCACTTGAGGGTCAGCTTCCGGTCCGGGACGGCGCCCGCGTACTCGCGGATGTGGCCGACGAAAGCGTCCCGGCCGGTGAACGCGAGCCCGAAGGCCCCGCAGGTGTAAGCGACGTCCTCGGTGAACAGTGCTCCGAACCGGTCGAAGTCCTGCTCGTTGTAGGAATCCGCCCATGCGTGAACGAGTTCGTTGATGTCCGTGTGAGCCGTGCTGGTGTTCATGGCTGCTGTCCTTTTCTGATGCTGATGGGTTCGGAGAAGCCGTACCGGAAGACTGCCCTCCGTGTAGGACAGGCTCTGTCCTATATCTGCCGGTATCCGGGATTGCTGTACGTTCGCACAGAGTGCTGGGCGTGACGGGTGGTGCGGGAGGGTGTCGATGACTCCGGAGGAGGTCGCGGAGGTCGCCATGGGGCTGCCGGAGGCGACGGAAGGCGAGCCCGGCCCCGGGATGACCCTGTTCAAGGTCGGTGGCAAGATCTTCGCCGTGCTGACCGAGGCGACCGCCTCGCGCCCCGGGCAGGTGACGCTCAAGAGCGATCCGGAGTCCGTCCTGCATCTGCGCGAGCAGTACCCGGCCGTGGGCCCCAGTTTCTACGCGCGCCTGCGGCACTGGAACACGGTGGTGCTGGACGGCACCGTGCCCGCCGACGAGCTCGCCGAGATGATCGAGTACTCCTGGGAACGCGTTGTGGCCGGCCTGCCCCGCGCCACCAGCGACCGTCTGCGAGAGCTTCACCGTGACCGGCCGTGACCGTCTCCGGCTGTTGGTGATCAGGCGTATTTGCCGAGGTCGCTGGCTTGGAAAGCGGCCTTGTCGTTGATACCGATGACGTAGCCGTCCGGATCCTGGAAGTAGAACATGCGCTGCCCGGTGTGGTCGGTCCCGGTGTCCTTGACGATCTTGGCGTGTGCGGCGATGCGATCGTGGACGGCGTCGAAGTCGTCCACGCCCAGGTAGAACATGCCGGCGAAACCGACGGGGGTGTCGGCTAGGACGGGCAGCCAGTTCTTCAGGTCGGCGTTGCTGTAGAGCATCGCGCAGAACTCGCCCTGGTACAGCAGCATGTGGATGTCGTCCCCGGGCCGGGCCGTGCTGGAATCGACGTCGAAGCCCAGCTGCTTGTAGAAGGCGACGCTGGCGGTGGTGTCGTTCACGCTCAGACAGGGAGCGAACGGCATGGAATCCTCCACGGATGATGGCAGCCCACAGCAGGGTGGCGGGCATGCGTGCCGGGGGCACGCGGGCGCCCAGGCCCTTTCTCCCCCAGGGAAGGAAGGACCGCACCCCAAGGGCCGCCGTTCGGTAAATTCGGTAAAAAGGAACGGGCGGTCAGCCGGCGCTGATGCAGAAAGGCTGGCCCGAGGGGTCGAGCAGAACGGTCCAATGCTCCCCACCGGGCTGGTGACCGGGCTTCGTCGCACCCAGCTCCACCAGCCGCCGCTCCGCCGCCTCGACGTCATCGAACGCGATGTCCATGTGGAAGACGAGCTCGTCCCGCGGCCACTCGGGCGCCTTGAACGACGTGGCCGTCCAGAAAATGAACATCGTGCCGCCGACCCGCACCGGGAAGGCAGCCTCACGGCCCTCCTCGTCCCGGTACGCCTCGGAGACCTCCGACCCCAGAGCAGCGACGTAGAACTCGGCGAGCCTGCGGCCGTCGTCGGACCAGATCGCGTGCGAGGTGACCTTGCCCGCCAGAGCCGGGCGGTTGTCCGCGCCTGCCATAGCGCCTCCCCTTCGAATTGATACGAGATAGGCGCGTTTGTGCCTACTGGGCGACCGTAGAGCTCATATAGGCCGCAGAACGTCCTATATGCCCCTCGGGTGGGCATCGAAGGAGACGAGAAGCCAAGGTGACGGACGAACGATCGCCGGCAGGGCACGTCCAGCGCATCGCAACGACAGCCCGGTTCTCCAAGATCAACGGCTTAGCGTTCCTGATCCGTATACCCCGGCCAGCTCATTGTCATCGCCGGCCGTACCGCCATGGGCACCTCCACCCTCGCCCTGGACCTGCTGCGCTGCGCGACCCTCAAGCACAACCTGGCCGCGGCGCTGTTCGCCCTGGAATCCCGCCGCATCGACATCACCCTGCGCCTGCTGTCCGCCGAAGCCCGCGTCCCGATGCACCACATGCGCTCCGGCACCATGAGCGACGACGACTGGGTGCGCCTGGCCAGGCGCATGCCCGAAGTCTCCGAAGCACCGCTCTACTTGCAAGACGACCCCTGCTCCAGCTTCACCGAGCTCCGCGCCCGCGCCCGGCGCCTGCACCGCCTGAACGACCTGAAGCTCATCGCCGTCGACGACGTCCAGCAGCTCCACTACGGCACCCGCCCCCTCGGCTCGCGCTACGAGGAGGTCTCCGAGATCGCCCGCGGCCTCAAGCACCTCGCCAAGGAACTCGAAATCCCCGTCGTCGCCGTCTCCACCCTCAACCGCGCCCCCGAACAGCGCACCGACAAGCTGCCCCAGATCAACGACCTGCGCGACTCCGGCGCCCTGGAGGACAACGCCGACCTCGTCATCCTCCTGCACCGCGAGGACGCCTACGAGAAGGACTCACCCCGCGCCGGCGAAGCCGACCTCATCGTCGCCAAACACCGCTACGGCCCCACCGCCACGCTCACCGTCGCCCATCAGGGGATGTACGGGCGTTTCGTCGACATGGCACGCGTCTGACCCCCTCGCGGACTGCGCGCGCGGAGGCACCACGCACGCGGCGGCCTGCGGGACGTCCCGTCAGGATGTCTGCGCCTGTGCGGGTGTGGGGTTCAGGGAGTCGAGGAGCTGACCGAAGGTGATCTTCTCGTCGTCGTAGTCGAAGGTCATGGCGGCGGCGAGGGCCTCCCACCGGTCGGTGCTGCGCCCGCAGTGCTCCAGCAGGATCTTCAGGGCGACGTCGGGTTCGTGGCGGGTGAGGACCTCGTCGGCGGGGATCTGGCGCAGGTGCTCCAGGGTGCGGTAGCGGGACTTCACCACGGCGCGGTAGACCTCGGAGCGGGAGAGGATCTCACCGGCGGCGGGGGAGTCGAGCCAGGACTGCAGGACGGCCGCAGGGTCGGGGTGCTTGCCGAGTTCCTCGTCGTCCAGCAGCCGCACCACACCGTCGTCCTTGTCTTCGGGTACCGGGACGGCGGCCGCCGCGGCCAGGAACCAGTCGGGGCCGCCGGCCTTCTCGGCGATCCAGGCCAGTTCGGCGGGGTGCAGCCCGTTCAGGACGTCCGCGACGGCGGTGTGTGGGGTGTGCGGGTTGGCGGCGAGGACGGTTAGGGCCTGGACCCGGCGGTGCTCGTAGTGACGTTCCAGGAGCCGGGCCGGTCGGTCGTGGTCGGGATCGACGTTGTCGAGGACGCGGATCAGGGTCCGGCTCGGCGTGGGGGAGACGACGGCCGGCGGATCGAGCCGGGCGAGCTGGGCGCAGGCCTCGGCGAGGTGGTCGGGGTGGGCGCTGAGGAGGGCCAGGTCCTCGGCGAGGCGCAGGACGCGGCCGTCGAACTCATAGTCGTTCTCCTGCTTGTCGGGCCAGGTGAGCAGCTGGCCGCGGGTGACGAGAGCGTCGGCGGCCGTGTGCAGTTGGTCGGCGGCGAGGTCGGCCAGGCGCGGGTTGTTGCGGATGCGGTTTGCGAGGTGGTGCAGGGTCCGGCGGGCGGTCACCTGCGGGTTGGGCAGGTCGGCCAGTTCGGGCATGCACAGGGCCGGAAGGCAGGCGAGCAGCAGGTCCTCGCTGAGCGCGGGCGCCGGGTCGGCGGGGAGTTCCTCGCCGTCAGGGTCGGCGGCGCGGAGGCGGGCGTCCTCGAGGGCCTGCGTCTCGGCCTGGTCCAGCAGCAGGTGCTGGACAGCCGCCCCGAGTACGGGGTGCGCGGTGAGCTGCGGCCACCGCTGGGGGCAGCGGGCCAGCATCGCCCAGCCGGCGCGGTCGCCCAGCTCCAGCGACCAGTCCTTCGAGAACGCGGACACAGCCTCCCAGCCCTCTTCGGGCTCGGGGTGGAGGAGGTACGCGGCGAGCGGGGTGAGGCAGGCTTCCAGGACGGCGTCGAACAGTTCTGGCGGCACGGGTGGGGCCGGCGCTGTGCCCTTGGTGCGGGTGTAGCGGTCGGGGTCCCAGTCCCGGACGACCTGCTCCACCTTGTGGTCGGGGAGGCGGGGCAGGAGTGCGATGGCCGCCTCGACCTGGCCGGGGTGCCGTGCCAGCGCGGAGATCAGCCCGGCCCAGGCCCGGCGGTGCCGCAGGATGGCGGGCACGTCGGCGGCGGTCACGGTGCCGTCGGCCGCCAGGGCGGCCAGCGTCTTCTCGTCGGCGTGCACCAGGAGCTGGCCGCGCAGCCGCTTGGCAGAGGTCCGGGCCAGCAGCGCGGGCAGCGCGGCCTTGAGGGCTTCCTCCCGCCACCGGTCGGCCTGGGCGTCGAAGCCATGCGGCGTCGTCGCCGGGGCGCACAGGGCGCCGATCACCGTCTTGAGGGCTTCCTTGGGGAGGTCCTCGCTCATCGCGAGATCCCGCCACAGCGGGTACGTACGGGCGTTGACCATCCCCAGATCCCCTCCCCTGTCTGACCCGGCGTCACTGCCCGGTCGCCATCCGTAGAAGCGACCGTACGGCGCAGCCGGCCCCAGCGGAGCGCGATCCACGAAGTTGCCCCCGCGGTGCGCACGGGACTGGGCCGCCGCACGGTGTCGTCCGCCGACGGATAACGTGACGAATCGTCTGGTACAGCGTTTACCGGTCTATACACCAGCGACCTCGACACAGGCGGGCATCCTAGGGAAAAGAGCTCAGCAGAAGCGGGCTGCCAAGCACGCGAAGCAGGCCAAGCAGCGCAAGGCCGCGGCGTCACGGTCAGCCGCCACGTTCGCGGCCGTGGCCGCGAACCTGCCCCAGCTGACGTCGATGGACGACATCCTCTTCGGGCCCATGGCCACACCGTGGGGCGACTTCACCGAGAACCACGCGACGGTCGACGACGCCATCGCGGCGGCCAAGGACGCCGGCGGGGTTCTGTCGTGCTTCTCCTTCGACGACTCCGGCGAGTACGAGCGCAGCCTGCGCCAGGATGCGGACGGCTGGCGGTACGAGGTGGCGCTCTACCCGCGGGAGCGCTGCGGGAGCTGGTGAAGACGAGCTGGCTGGACGCCGACGACCAGGACCAGGCCGCGGAGCAGCTGCGCGGTGCTCTGGCCGCGTACATGCCCAAGGACCTGCGCCGCCCCGAGATTGAGGCCGTGCAGCGGCCGTCGACTACCAGCGTGCCGCGCATCGGCTGGGCGCAGAGCGTGCCGGTGGAGGACGTGCACCTGGCGGAGAAGGAGATGGGGCTGTTCGTCCTGGGGCCGCTCGCCGACACACCCGGCGGGACCTGTGAGCCGCTGCCCGAGGAGACCTTCGCCCTGTTCCGCGCGCACGGTCTGTCTGCCCGTGCCTGCGCTGGCTGCGAGTGCCGGTGACCGACCGGAAGGGCTCGATGGCCATCCACTGACCTGTACCGCGAGCGAGGTCGCCGCCGCGATCGAGGGCATGATGCGCCACGCCACCGCCATGGAGGCCGAGGGCAACTACGTCGACTCGCACGGCCAGTCGGAAATCGGGCTGGAGCAGCTGCGCGAGCGGGCGGTGGCCCGGACCGAGGCGGCCGTGCCCGCGCCATGGACGGACCGGTTGCCCGAGCTCGCCGCCCGCCCGCTGGACGGCGACACGGCCGGGGCGGTGATCGCGTGAGCACCGAGCTGAGCGGGGTCGACCTCGCGCGCTGATGTCGCCGGAGCTGTAGAGCTGGGTGCCGGCCAGTCCAGTGCGCAAGATGCCAGGAATGGCGCGAAGGGCGCTGCCTGTTCATGAGGGATCCATGGCCTGCCTCGGAACCTGGGACGGACGTCTGGGCTACTTCACGGTGACGAGCATCCTGGGCGCCCTGTCGAACTGAACCTCGAAGCGACCGTGTGGGATCGCCAATGATCCTGAAGCGGTCGAGAAGGGTCGCGCACCGTGCCGTGCCCGAACGCTGCCACAACGCGCTGAAAGGCCCTGTAGATCGCTGCACGACACGCGGCTGATCTGGATCTTCCTCTTCCGCTGCGGGCATATGCGGTGACCCCGGAAGGTGTGTCCACGGACGGCTCCTGGAGCAGCTCACCCCGGTAAAATTCCGCAGGATCATGAGCTGCACGTGGGTAGCCATGCGTCCCCGCCGCCACAGCTCGCGAGAAAGCGACATCAGGAGGAATCATGCTCAAGCTGGACGCCCCCATGGACGGCCCCTCCGGGTTCAGAACAGTGATTTCAAACGACGACTACCCGGAATCTCAGTATGGATATACCGGGCCGGGGTGGAGCTGGATGTGGGTAAATTCTCCCTTCGCCTTATCTTTCGTGGAGGGGCAGTTCACTCGCAGGGTCTTCAAGCAATACCAGACGTCACATCGCGATCTGCGGTCCTTCGTCAGCGAAAGCCTCGCACCCAACGATCCGCGCTGGTCCAAAGCATGCGCCGCCGCTCTCCGCGAAACAACCGCACAGGAATTCATTCTGGTCTGCTCGATCTGGGCATTCGCCTCGTTCGAAGTCCCCTCGGGCAGGAGCGCGGAAGCAGGTACGGCCTTCTACAACGGATGGGTCGCAGCCATGAACGCCGATCCGCAGGCCACATACGCACTGCAGGGGTCCGAGAAACCCACCGTCATAGTGATGAGCTAACCGCGGGGCCCATGCCTTCCCACTCACCTTGAGGCGTTCCCGATTTCAGAACCCTGCCCTTCTCCCTGGCCTGCCATCCAGTATCGTCCGTCTCACGGAGGGGATTCGGGGGCCTTCGCCCATGTCACACGCCGCTACAGGCGCCAGCGTCACAGAGACACGTGACAGGGGGCGCAACAGCCATGCAGGCCGGTACGAGGAGATACGGGCGGTATACATCATCGAAATGACGTACCGCCCGCACTGGCGAGCCCGTCTGTGGCACAGAGCAGGGTCGACCTCGCGTGCCAGGCCCTGCTCGCGCCTGCGGGGATGTGCCCAGTCGCCTCGCTGACACCTCGCCGTACCGCTCTTCGACCCCGCGCCCGCGGGGATGGTTCCTTGTCGTTCACCGTGCGCACGCCCGCACCCATGTCGGCCCCGCGCCCGCGGGGATGGTTCGCAGCGCCTCTCCCTGGGTTGGCTTCGTTCGCAACAAACGAACGAAGCCACGTTGAGGCCTGGGCGGTGTCGCGAGAGTGGTGTGAGGCACACTGCGGTGGTGGACTCGGGGATAGCAGCCATGTTGGGAGCGGTGATCGGAGCGGTGGGGGCCGGCAGTGCTGCGGTCGTCACCGGCTTGTGGGGTTCCCGGATCACGCGGCGCCAGCTCGCG
>NZ_NISY01000032.1 GCF_007595705.1 Streptomyces sp. SAJ15
CACCCCCCGACACCCCCACCGGAACCAACAACCCCAACGCATGCAACCCCGCATCAAACAACGCCGGATGCACCCCAAAACCACCCACACACTGCGCCTGGTCCTCAGGGAGAACCACCTCAGCGAACACCTCGTCACCCACACGCCAAGCAGCACGCAAACCCCGAAACCCAGGGCCATAGCCGAACCCGAGGTCGGCCAGCTGCTGGTAGAAGTCGTCGGTCGGAATCCGCTCGGCATCAGCCGGGGGCCATGACGAGTCCTTGCCGGCCTCAGCCGGCTGGTCGTCAAAACTGTCGGCGGTCAGAATTCCAGCGGCATGCTGAAGCCAGGTGCCCTGCTCGGATTCGTCGTCGGGGTCCTGCACCCGTGAGTGGATGGTGAGCGTGCGTCGCCCGTCGTCATCGGGTGGATCCAGGGTGAGCTGGAGCTGCACACCCGCCTGATCAGGGAGAACGAGTGGAGCGTGGAGGGTGAGCTCCTCCAGATGAGGACAACCGCTCTCGGCACCGGCGTGCAGCGCCAGCTCGACAAAGGCCGTGCCCGGCAGCAAGACCGTGTCCATCACCGCGTGATCAGCCAACCACGGATGCGTGGCCAACGACAGACGCCCAGTGAACACAAACCCATCAGACCCCGCCAACCGAACAGCCGCACCCAACAGCGGATGCCCCGACACCTCCAGACCCGCCGCCGACACATCCCCCCGCCCCGCAGGAACATCCAGCCAGTAGCGCTGGCGTTGGAAGGGGTAGGTGGGCAGGTCGACCCGCTGGGGCTCGGTGCCGGTGAAGGCTTGTTCCCAGGTGATGGGGAGGCCGTGGGTGTGGGCTTGGGCGAGGGCGGTCATGAGGGTGTCGGTTTCGGGCCGGTCACGCCGCAGGAGGGGTGCGATGACAGTCGGCTTGGGTGCCCCCTCCTCGTGGTCCACATCGGTGTTGTCGAGGGTGGTGTGGGTGAGGGTGGTGAGGACGGCGTCAGGTCCGAGTTCCAGGTAGGTGCTGACGCCGTGCTGGGCGAGCCATTGGATTCCGTCGTGGAATCGGACGGTGGCTCGGGCCTGCTCGGCCCAGTACCGGGGTGAGCAGGCTTGCTCTTCGGTGAGGGGCCGGCCGGTGAGGTTGGAGATCACCGGCAGCCTGGGCGGCTGGAACCCCGTTGACCGCCGCGAGCGACACCCGCCGCGCGTAGTCTTCGGCTTCCAGGGCTTGGCGTACGGTCTCTTCACGGGCCTCGACCGCCAGCATCGCCCCACCGGCCGGCAGGGCCTGCATCAGCCGGCCGCGAGCGGTGACCACGGTGCACGCGTCGGGCAGGGACCACACCCCGGCCACATACGCGGCCGCCACCTCACCCACCGAATGCCCCAGCAGATACTGCGGAGCCAGACCCCATGCTTCCAACAGGCGGAACAGCGACACCTCCAACGCGAACAACCCCGCCTGCGTATACACCGTCTCATCCACCAACCCCGAATCACCCAACTCCGGATCGGCGAAGACCACCTCCCGCAACGGACGCTCCAACCCCACGTCCAAGAACCCACACACCTCATCCCACACCCGAGCAAAGACAGGGAACCGCTCATACAACTCCCGCCCCATCCCCACCCGCTGCGCGCCCTGCCCGGTGAACAAGAGTGCCAACCGCCCACCCGCACCCACACCCGCGGCACCGCTTGAGGTGGTGGCGGTGGTGGGGACGCTGCCGGTGATGACACGGTCGGCCGGTTCGCCGGTGGCCAGCTGGTGGAGTCCCTCCAGCAGCTCCTCACGCCCCCGGCCCAGGACCACGGCACGGTGCTCGAACACCGACCGGGTTGCGGCAAGCGACCAACCCACATCCGCCGGCCGAAGCTCCGGACATGCTTGGGCATGCGCCCGCAACCGCACCGCCTGCTCCCGCACGGCACTCTCATCACGTCCGGAGATCAGCCACGGCACCACCATCGGCTCCGAGGAGGACTCCCGCGCCGACTCCGCCCCTGTGTCCCCCTCGCCTGCCTGGTCAGAAGCCCACCCGGGTGGCTCGACGGAGGTGGGCGACTGTTCCAGGATGAGGTGGGCGTTGGTGCCGCTGACGCCGAAGGCGGAGATGCCGGCCCGCCGGGGTCGCTCGGCGCGTGGCCAGGGCTGCGCTTCGGTGAGCAGGCTCACCACTCCGGCGGACCAGTCCACGTGCGGCGTGGGCGCATCGACGTGCAGGGTCTTCGGCAGCACCTCTCGCCGCAGAGCCATGATCATCTTGATCACCCCGCCCACACCTGCGGCAGCCTGGCTGTGACCGATGTTCGACTTCAGCGACCCCAGTCGAAGGGGTCGCTCAGCTGGGCGGTCCTGACCGTATGTGGCCAGCAGGGCGTGCGCCTCGATCGGGTCGCCCAGCGCGGTGCCGGTGCCGTGGGCCTCCACCGCGTCGATATCGCTCGTCACCAGACCGGCGTTGGCCAGGGCCTGGCGGATCACCCGCTGCTGAGAAGGACCGTTCGGCGCGGTCAGGCCGTTGCTGGCCCCGTCCTGGTTGACCGCACTCCCCCGTACGACTGCCAGAATCGGGTGACCGTTGCGCTCAGCATGAGACAGCGGCTCCAACAGGAGCATGCCCGCGCCTTCGGACCAGCTGGTCCCGTCCGCGCTCGCCGAGAACGGCTTGCACCGTCCATCGGCGGCGAGCCCTCGCTGCCGGCTGAACTCCACGAACCCGCCCGGCGTCGACATCACCGTGACACCGCCGGCCAGGGCCATCGAGCACTCGCCAGTGCGTAGGGCCTGGCAGGCCAGATGCAGGGCCACCAACGATGACGAACACGCTGTTTCCACCGTGACCGCCGGGCCCTCCAAGCCCAGGGTGTACGCCACGCGACCAGAGGCGACACTGGTCACATTACCCATCAACAAATAACCCTCGACGCTGTCCGGCGCCTCTTGAATACGTGGGGCGTACTCTTGGGACGCGACCCCCGCGAACACACCGACCTGGCTGCCCTTGAGCGCGGTCGGGTCGATGCCCGCACGTTCCACGGCTTCCCAGGAGATCTCCAGCAGCAGTCGCTGCTGTGGATCCATCGCCAGTGCCTCACGCGGGGAGATCCCGAAGAAGGCCGCGTCGAACTCAGGCGCTTCATGGAGGAATCCACCCTCGCGTACATAGGACTTGCCAGGCTTCCCAGGGTCTGGGTCATAGAGCCGTTCGACATCCCAGCCGCGATCGACGGGGAAGCCCGAGATCGCATCGGCTCCGGCGGCCACCAGGTCCCACAACGCCTCGGGAGACGAGGCTCCTCCTGGGAAGCGGCACGCCATGCCGACCACCGCGATCGGTTCCGCCACCACCGCGGCGGCCTTGGGAACCAGTGGAGCCTTCTCACCTCGGTCCCCCAGAAGCTCGACACAAAGGTGAACGGCCAGCGCCTCCGGGGTCGGGTGGTCGAAGAGCAAGCCGGCGGGCAGCCGCAGCCCGGTGGCGTCACTCAGCCGATTGCGGAGCTGGACGGCGGTGAAGGAATCGAAGCCCAGGTCAGCGAAGGCACGGGTCGCCTGAAGGTCCTGGGGTGAGGCGTATCCGAGGGTGTTGGCGGCGTGCGTGCGGATGATGTCCAGGAGGAGCTCATGCCGTTCCGGTACGGCAAGGGGGGCGAGGCTGACACGAAGGCTGTCGGCGTTGGTGGCAGCGGATCGGACTGGAGCAGCGGCGCCACGTCGAGTGGGGACGAGGCGCCTGAGCAGGGGATGCCGGGCGGCCTGAGTTGCTCGGTTACGTAGGTCCGCGGAATCGAGGTGGATGGGCAGGAGGACGGGGTGCGGGGTCGTGTGCGCGGTGTCGAAGAGCGTGAGTGCCTGGTGGTCGGTGAGGGGGTGGATGCCGGGGCGGTTGGGGTGGGTTTGGTCGGTGCGGTCGAGTTGGCTGAACGTGCCGCTGGTGGCGGCCCAGAGTCCCCACGCGAGGGAGTGGGCGGGGAGGTGGTGGGTGTGGCGGTGGTGGGCGAGGGCGTCGAGGAAGGTGTTGGCGGCGGCGCTATCGGCCTTGCCCGGTGCCCCGAAGACGCCGGAGGCGGAGGAGAAAAGCGTGAAGTGGGTGAGGTCGGCGTGGCGTGTGAGGTGGTGAAGGTTGAGCGCGGCGTCGACTTTCGTCCGCAGGACAGCGTCCAGCCCCTCGCAGGTCAGGCCATTCAGACCACCGCCTTCCAGCGCACCAACGACATCGGCCGCGTCCGCGGTGTGGATGACCGCGGTGATCGGGTGCTCTACGGGAACAGTGGCAAGGAGGCCGGCCAGGGCATGGGCGTCGCTGGTATCGCAGGTGCTGATGGTGACGTGAGCGCCCGCATCAGTCAGTTCAGCCTGTAGTTCCGCGGCGTCGCAGGCCCGCTTGCCGTCGGAGTCCAGGAGCAGCAAACGGCGTACGTCGTGGTGGACCACGAGATGGCGCGCAAACAGGGAACCAACGGTGCCGGTGCCGTTGGTGATCAGAACGGTGCCTTGAGAGCCGGCCGACCAACCCGACTCGACCTGCCCTTTCAGGTGAGAGGTGCGGGTGAGTCGGGGGGCGTGGAGGGTGCCGTGGCGTAGGGCGAGTTGGGGCTCTGTGGTGTTGAGGGCGGCGGTGGGGGCGTGGGTGGTGGAGGTGGGGTGGGTGTCGAGGTCGAGGAGGTGGAAGCGGTCGGGGTGTTCGGCTTGGGCGGAGCGGATCAGTCCCCATACAGGTGCGTGAGCGAGGTCGGGGGCGGGGTCGTGGGAGCCGGTGGTGACGGCACCTTGGGTCACGATGACCAGCCGGGTTCCGGTCAGGCGGGGTTCGGCTAGCCATGCCTGTACCCAGGTGAGGAGGCGGTGTGTCACCGTGCGGACCTGCTCGGCCGTCTCCTGAGCTGCCACGGCCCACTCGGGCCGATCCCCATCGCCGCGGGTGGTGGTGGCGGTGGTGGTGGTGGTGGCGATGTCGGCACCGGTCTCGGTGTGGGTGTGGGTGTGGGTGTGGGTGTGCCAGTGGTGGACGGTGAGGATGGCGGTGTCGGGGGGTGCCGCGCCGGAGTCGAGAGTGTGGATCAGGGCGGTGAGGTCGGTGTGGGTGTCCACGGGGGTTCCGGCGGCGGTCAGGGCGGTGACCAGGTCGAGGGGGTCGTCATCGATGACGGCCCACTGCCCGGTGAGGGTGGTGGCGGGCGGTCCGGAGGGAACGCCGACCCACTCCAGTTGGTACAGATGATCGTGCGTGGTGGCAGGGCGGGCAGCCAAGAGCTGTTCGGGGGTGACGGGGTGGGTAACAAGGCCGGCGACTTCGGCCACTGGTGCCCCGCGGCCATCAGCGACGGTTACGGCGACCGCGTCCGGTCCGCTGGGAGTCAGACACATACGCAAGGCACCCACGCCCTTCGCATGCAAGGACATGTGCCGCCAAGAAGACGGCAGCCGGTCATGGCGTTCAGCCGTCGACTGACTCTCGGGGGTGGTGGTGAAGGTGGCGGCGTGCAGGGCGGCGGCCAGGAGCGTCGGATGCAGGGCGTACTGGCCGGCCTCGTGGGCGTGGTCTTCGGCCAGGGTGGCCTCGGCGAAGACTGTCGTACCGCGCCGCCAGGCGGCTTGGAGGCATTGGAAGCCGGGACCATAGTCGAATCCGGCTTCCGTCAGGCCGGCATAGAGGCCGGTCAGATCGATGGGTTCGACGTCAGAAGGGGGCCACATCCCGTCCAGCGGGGCCCGGACCGGCGCAGCACTGTGGGCCGCTGTGGTGAGCGCGCCCGTGGCATGGCGGACCCACCCGCTCGCCTCCTCCAGAATGCTGTCCCGGGGCAGCTCGACGCGTGAGTGGATGGTGAGCGTGCGTCGCCCGTCGTCGTCGGGTGGATCCAGGGTGAGCTGGAGTTGCACACCTGCCTGATCAGGGAGAACGAGTGGGACGTGGAGGGTGAGTTCCTCCAGATGGGGGCAACCGCTCTCGGCTCCGGCGTGCAGCGCCAGCTCGACAAAGGCCGTGCCCGGCAGCAAGACCGTGTCCATCACCGCGTGATCAGCCAGCCACGGGTGCGTGGCCAACGACAGACGCCCAGTGAACACAAACCCATCGGACCCCGCCAACCGAACAGCCGCACCCAACAGCGGATGCCCCGACACCTCCAGACCCGCCGCCGACACATCCCCCCGCCCCGCAGGAACATCCAGCCAGTAGCGCTGGCGTTGGAAGGGGTAGGTGGGCAGGTCGACCCGCTGGGGCTCGGTGCCGGTGAAGGCTTGTTCCCAGGTGATGGGGAGGCCGTGGGTGTGGGCTTGGGCGAGGGCGGTCATGAGGGTGTCGGTTTCGGGCCGGTCACGCCGCAGGAGGGGTGCGATGACAGTCGGCTTGGGTGCTGGCTCCTCGTGGTCCACATCGGTGTTGTCGAGGGTGGTGTGGGTGAGGGTGGTGAGGACGGCGTCGGGTCCGAGTTCGAGGTAGGTGGTGACGCCGTTTTGGGCGAGGCATTGGATTCCGTCGTGGAATCGGACGGTGGCTCGGGCATGTTCGGCCCAGTACCGGGGTGAGCAGGCTTGCTCTTCGGTGAGGGGCCGGCCGGTGAGGTTGGAGATCACCGGCAGCCTGGGCGGCTGGAACGACACCCCTGCCAAGGCGGTTTCGAACTCGTGGAGCATGGGGTCGATGTGGTGGGAGTGGAAGGCGTGGCTGACCCGCAGGGGTGTGGTGCGGTAGCCGGCTTCGCGCCAGGTGTGGCGTAGTGCGTCGATGGCGTCCGTGTCGCCGGAGACCACCATGGCGGTCGGTCCGTTGACCGCCGCGAGCGACACCCGCCGCGCGTAGTCTTCGGCTTCCAGGGCTTGGCGTACGGTCTCTTCACGGGCCTCGACCGCCAGCATCGCCCCACCGGCCGGCAGGGCCTGCATCAGCCGGCCGCGAGCGGTGACCACGGTGCACGCGTCGGGCAGGGACCACACCCCGGCCACATACGCGGCCGCCACCTCACCCACCGAATGCCCCAGCAGATACTGCGGAGCCAGACCCCATGCTTCCAACAGGCGGAACAGCGACACCTCCAACGCGAACAACCCCGCCTGCGTATACACCGTCTCATCCACCAACCCCGAATCACCCAACTCCGGATCGGCGAAGACCACCTCCCGCAACGGACGCTCCAACCCCACGTCCAAGAACCCACACACCTCATCCCACACCCGAGCAAAGACAGGGAACCGCTCATACAACTCCCGCCCCATCCCCACCCGCTGCGCGCCCTGCCCGGTGAACAAGAACGCCAACCGCCCACCCACACCCACACCCACACCGCCGCCGCTGGAGGTGGTGGCCGTGGTGGGGGTGCTGCCGGTGATGACCCGGTCGGCGGGTTCGCCGGTCGCCAGCTGGTGGAGTCCCTCCAGCAGCTCCTCACGCCCCCGGCCCAGGACCACGGCGCGGTGTTCGAACACCGATCGGGTGGTGGCCAGTGACCAGCCGACATCGGCTGGTTCCAGGTGGGGCTGTGTTTGGAGGTGGCCGCGCAGTCGTAGTGCCTGGTCCCGCACCGCGCTCTCACTTCGCGCGGACAACAGCCAGGGAATCACCGTCGGGACCGATCCGGTTTCCCGGCCTGTCACGTGGTCGGTCGGCTCTTGCGGTGTCGTGGGCTGGGTTTCTGCGGGGGTGGGGTTGGTGCCGCTGACGCCGAAGGCGGAGATGCCGGCCCGCCGGGGTCGCTCGGCGCGTGGCCAGGGCTGCGCTTCGGTGAGCAGGGACACAGCTCCGGCAGACCAGTCCACATGCGAGGTGGGCGCGTCCACGTGCAGTGTCTGGGGCAGCAGCTCATGGCGCATCGCCATGACCATTTTGATCACTCCGCCGACACCGGCGGCGGCCTGGGCGTGGCCGATGTTGGACTTCAACGATCCCAGCCACAAGGGCCGGTCGACGGGCCGGTCCTGGCCGTAGGTGGCCAGCACTGCCTGTGCCTCGATCGGGTCTCCCAGCGTGGTGCCGGTGCCATGCGCCTCCACCACATCGACATCCGTGGCCTCGAGGCGCGCGTTGGCCAGGGCCTGGCGGATCACCCGCTGCTGAGACGGACCGTTCGGCGCGGTCAGACCGTTACTCGCCCCGTCCTGATTGACCGCACTCCCCCGCACCACCGCCAAGACCGGATGACCCTCACGCACCGCCCGCGACAACGGCTCCAACAACAGCACACCCGCACCCTCAGACCACCCCGTCCCGTCCGCACCCTCAGCAAACGCCTTACACCGCCCATCAGCAGCCAACCCCCGCTGCCGACTGAACTCCACAAACACCCCCGGAGTGGACATCACCGCCACCCCACCCGCCAACGCCACCAACGACGACGAACACGCGGTATCCACCGTGACCGCCGGGCCCTCCAGACCCAGGGTGTAAGCGACCCGGCCCGACACCACACTCGTCGCGTTGCCCGCGAGTAGGTAGCCCTCGACTTCAGCCGGCGCCTTGCTCAGGGTTGTTGCGTAGTCACCGCTGCTGGAACCAGCGAAGACACCGGTCTGGCTGCCCTTGAGTGAGGCCGGATCGATGCCCGCCCGCTCCAATGCCTCCCAGGCCGTCTCCAGCAACAGACGCTGCTGCGGATCCATCGCCAGCGCCTCACGCGGAGAGATCCCGAAGAACGCCGGATCGAAGTCGCCCGCGTCGTAAAGGAACCCACCCTCACGCGCGTAGGACGTACTCAAGCTGTCCGGGTCGGGATCGTACAGCCCCTCCAAGTCCCACCCGCGATCGCTGGGAAACCCGGAGATCGCATCAGTGCCAGCTGCCACCAGATCCCACAGCGTCTCCGGCGAGGAGATACCCCCGGGGTACCGGCACGCCATCCCCACCACGGCGATCGGTTCATCGATGACCGGCGTGAGCAAGGCGGGCGCGGTGACGGCAGGCCGTCGTCCCAGGAGCTCATCACGCAGGTGATTGGCGAGTGTGGTGGGGTTGGGGTAGTCGAAGATCAGGGTGGTGGGCAGCGCGAGTCCGGTCGCCGTGCGCAGTCGGTTGCGCAGTTCCACGGCGGTGAGCGAGTCGAAGCCCATGTCCCTGAATGCGCACCCCACCTCGATCCCTTCGTGGGACGAATGCCCCAGGGTGGTGGCGGCGTGGGTCCGCACCAGGGCCAGGAGTGTTTCCAGTTGTTCGGGCGTCGACAGTTCCGCTAGGCGTCGACGCAGTTGGGCCGAGGCGTCGCTTTGGTTGTCTGTCGGCGTGTCGAGGCTGGTGGTTTCGGTGGTGGCGATGACTTCGGGGATGTCGGTGATGAGGGGGCTGTGGCGGATCGAGGTGAATGTTTCGGTGAAGCGTTCCCAGTCCATGTCGGTGACGGTGAGGAACGTCTCGTCGTGGTCGAGTGCTTGTTGGAGGGCGGTGATAGCCAGTTGGGGGTTCATCGCCCGCACACCACGGCGGCTGAGCTGCCGCGCGGAGGCTTCCTCGACCGCCATGCCGGTGTCGGCCCAGGCTCCCCAGGCGAGGGAGGTGGCGGGGAGTCCTGTGGCGCGTCGGTGGTGGGCGAGTGCGTCGAGGTAG
>NZ_NISY01000033.1 GCF_007595705.1 Streptomyces sp. SAJ15
GGCCACCGACTGGACCGCCTACCTCGCAGCCCGCGCCCGTGGCGACCAGCGGAATACAGCACGTTCGGAATGACGCTCCCCGCCAGCTGGCGCCTCCACGTGGACTCCTCAGGAGCGACAGGAGTACGCCAACGACCTGGGCGACCCGCGTGCGCTGGTGGCGGTGACGGCGGCCCAGAACAGGTCGAAGGCCGACCAGGACCCGGCCGAGTGGCTGCCGGCCGACAACACCGCGCACTGCCGGTACGTCACCGAGTGGACCGTGGTGAAGACCCGCTGGCGCCTGACGGTCGACCTCGACGAGAAGGTCGAGCTCGTCGACCTGGCAGCCGACTGCCTCGACACCGAGATCACCGTTACCCACGCCCGCTGACACCACACCGCGCGCCCTTGGCGACGGGGCATGCGGAGCGGCACACCACACGATGCGCTGCTCCGGTACGGTGCACTCCTCAGCCTGCCCCGCGCTGGAGGACGACCTTGACCGAGCAGCCGAACGGCCCGTACGGCCCGCTGATCCCGATGCCGGAGCTGACGCCGGACGGCCTGCGGGCCGCGGTCGCCAAGATCGCGCCCAGCCGCATCCCGGCTCTGACGCGGCATCTGTTCGAGGCCACCACCAACGCTCAGAAGACCAGCAGCCTGGCCCCGCTGCGTGCTTTCGTGCACTCCTGGGCTGTCTTCGTCGCTATCGAACGCCACCCCAAGCGCGCGGCCCGGCTGCGCGAGCTGGAGCGGATCGTGGACGAAGGGGCAGCTGACCCCGCCGACGCGATCGCCGAGATTGGGGCCATCCGCCAGGCAGCCGAGACGGAAGCCGGCCTGTGAGCGACTGGACCTGGGATTGGAACCCCAGCCACGAGCACGTGGCGAAGGGCCTGCCGCCAGGTGTCGTGGCGGAGGTGGAACGGCTGGCCAGCGAACTGGCCGTGCTGGGGCGCGACGTGATGAAGGTCGGATGGCCGGAGGATAAGGAGGGCGGGCTGCGGGAGTTCGACATCCTCAGCGGGCGCGGCTTCTTCTCGTTCCTCGCCGTCCCCCGCCACGGGGCGATCTATATCTGTCACATCGCCTGGTACGAGTATCACTCTGCGACATCGTCGGGCGGCGGAAGTGAAGCCGACCGAGGCGCTTGAACGCCCCCTCTGCGGCACGGCGGCGGTCGGCGGCGGTGGCTGCGGCACCGAGGCTGCCGCGATACGCCGGGCCCGACCGGCCACCGGAACCGACGATGTCGACCGGGTAGAGGGCGGGGGATACCTGAGTAGGGGTACTTACTGCTGATGAGCGGTCGGACGGTTCCAGGGCTGATCCGCCGCTCGTACCGTCGCGTACATGATCGAGACCGAAACGCGGCCCGCCTCGGCGCTCAAGGTGGCGGGTATCGGCTGTGCGGTGGTGGTGCTTGCGCCGGTCCTCCTGCTCTTGGGCCTGGTCGTCGTGTACCAGATCGAGCGCGCCACTCCAGAGGACTATCCAGACGTCAAGCCCGACACGATGGCTCGCCGTATCTCCGGCTACTCCCTGGACGCGTACGCCGCGCTCGGTCTCAACCGCACTCTCAACCCGGGTGGGTACGAGGCGAAGACGAACAACGAGAACAGCTTCGGCTCGGACCGCTGCTACCCGGACGGCCTGGAGGGCATGGCCGACGAGCCCGAAGAGGGCACACCACCACTGGATGGTGGGCAGGGTCGGAAAGTCCGAGGGCCTTGCGGCGCTGCGCAGAGTCCGGGAGCACCTTGAGGCCACTGGGTGGCGCATCACGGAGTACGGAAAGGATGACCAGATCCCGGAGTGGAGCGTGCGCGCCAAACGGGATGGCGGATACGGCATCTCCGTGACGTGGGAGCAGGACTTCCAGCGCCTCCGCGGCGGCAGCGGCGCGCCGTGCGCGACGGATCCCGACTGGGCCGAAGCCGAGGAGGAAGGTCTCTACCAGGGGCTGCCCGATGTGGGCCCGGCACCACCTCTCGTCCCCGCTGCCTCGTGAACTGGCTCCGGGCTGGGTATACCGGAATGCCGTGGTGCCCCGTCCGGGCGGCCGCGGTGCCGCTTCTCCAACGCGGCGCAGTCCACGCAGGCGCTGCGGCTGGGTCGCGACCTGGTCGTCAACGCCACGCAGCACCATCACGCACGGGGACGTGGAGTGGCTGGAGCGGCACCTCGGCGACCGATACCGCGTCCCTCGGGTGTGGCGGATGGCTGCCGGTGGAGTTGACGCGGAAGCAGACAGCGAGCCGGGCACCGCTCTCCAGGGCGCCAGCTTCAGCCTGGTAAGGCGGCGATCTGCTGGAGGAAGTCGGTGTTGGCCTCCACGCCGTGCCCGAGCACCATCGCATGGCGGGGAAGCTCACCGAGGAGTTCGAGCAGGGGCTCGGTGCCGGGTAGGTCGACCGGGAGGAGGCCGAAGACGTCCCCCGTGGCCCGCCTCCAGATCCGCCAGGCTGGTCGTCCGCGCCCCCGCGGGGTAGCTCCCTGTGGCACCCGCACATCCACGCCGTCGTGTTGCGGTCCCCGCTCGCGCTGGGGTAGCTCGCCGAGCCTTGCCCAGCTCAGCACGGACCCACTGCCATCCGCTGGCAGTGCGGGCTGTCGCAGGTGCTGAGCCCTGCGCGGTGTCGCGAGAGTGGTGTGAGGCACACTGCGGTGGTGGACTCGGGCGCAGCAGCCATCTTGGGAGCGGTGATCGGAGCGGTGGGGGCCGGCAGTGCTGCGGTCGTCACCGGCTTGTGGGGTTCCCGGATCACGCGGCGCCAGCTCGCGGCGCAGGAGGCTCAGTTGCGGCGGCAGTTGCGGGCGGAACACGCTCGGGCACGTCGTGAGCCGCGGAGCAAGGTGTATGCCGACTTCCTCGTCCAGGCCCGCGCTGTGGAGCGGGCCCTTGGCCGGTACCAGGAATCGCACACCCGAACCCTGGAGAGCCTGCACGAGGCGATCGCCATGTTGGACCATCTGGGCGTGCAGATACTCCTTGAGGGCCCGCCCTCCGTAGCGCCTGCCTCCGAAGCAGTGATCAAGCATGCCCATCGGTGCATAAGGCCTCTGCGCGGCGCCATCGAGGCGCTTGAGCGATTCGGAGAGGGTTCCCTCGAGCACATCCAGCAGCGGGACGCCGTTGCCGATACCGGCCTGCAGTTCACAGCGACGGTGAAACACTTCGCGGAGGCGGCGCGGCGCGTGCTGGACGACGATGGAGTCGAAGCGAGCCCGCCCCACTGACTGGCCAGAGGCTAACCCAAGCTTCATCCGCCCCCAGCGCCAGCGCTTTCCACGTGGTGCACGGTGATCCACGACGTCGCGACAGTCGCCGTGCGGCCGCATGCTCGAGCTCGCGCTCGTTCTCCATCGCGTCGCCCCGGCCGACCACCACGTGGAACTGGCGGTGGCGTCGACGTCTTGCCCACAGGTTGACCCGCCCGTTCCCGGCAGGGGCCGGAGGCAGCGGTACAGGTTTCCGGGAATCGCAGCCGCCGGCTGGTCAGCGTGTGAGGCTGTGCGACGCTGCCCGGCTGCAGCTCTCGAGCTGTCGTGATCTCGTTCATGAATGAGGCGGTCGAGATTCTGAGGCGGGAGATCGCGGCCTCTGAGGGCTCACAGCGCAGCCGTCATCGCCTTGGTGTTCGTCGGGCGGTGTGTAGCCGCAGCCCTCTGGGGTGCAGGGCTCGTGGTCTCGGCCCCACAGGCCGACGTCCCGTTCGGTGAGGCGGGCGGTCGCGACGAGGTGGCGTTGCCGCAGGCGAGGCACCGTGGAGGGTAGGGCGGCGAACGTCTCCGGCAGTACGGAGAGACTGCTGTTCACCCATTCGCCGTCGATCATGCGCACCAGAACACGGCAGTGCCACCAGCGGCGCCCTGCGTCGGGGTTGGGCCAGTAGAAGGACGGCGGGTCGGGGAAGAGGTAGTGGGTGGCGTCGGGATCGAGGTGCGCGTGCAGCCACGTGCTGGCCTCGCCCATGCCCAGACGCAGTCGGCCGGCTTCCTGCTGGAGGGAGAAGAGCTCGTCGCGGTCGAGGGCTTTGAGTGACCGGGATTGTCGGGGTAGCGGCCGGCAGCCATGCGGTGTCTTCACCGGCCATCCGAACAGCAGGCCCAGGTGCTGTCGCAGGGTCAAAGGCGGCACGCCCTTGCGGGGGGTCGGCAGCGCGGGTGGAGGCGTCCACCGGTACCCGGCTGCGTCGATGCGACTCAGGATCCACGCCTGCCGCTCCTCGTTGGCCACATTCCACCGGTAGCTCATCGGCCGCGCGCGCATCGCCTGGGTGCGTCTGCTCGGGTATCCGATGCCGCGCTGGGAGGGTCGCCAGGGGCGGGGACCGGCGGCGATGGCTCGCATGTCACGGCAGAAGTCCGCCAGTTTGTCCATTTTGTCGATGACCTCGGCATGCGCGGCCTCCTCAGGGGACATCCTTGCGCGCCTGGCCAGATGGCGTATTTCAAGGAGAGCTTCGTCAGCGAGGAATCCAGCCAGCTCCCTGTCGCTCATCTCCCCTGTGCGGGAGCGGGAACGAGACGTCAGCATCAACAGATCATGTCACGGCCACGCAGGGTGCCTCCCGGGAGACAGGGGCTACACCCGCGGCCGCGCAGCGGAGCCTACGGACGTCGACGACGTCGACCAGGACCTGATCCTTGAGGACCTGACCGAGCAGGTCTTGGACTGGCGCACCCGCGCGGCGCACGACCACCAGATCGTCAACGACCACATCGCCTGGTACGGCAAGCGATCGGCGCAGCGCCTGTTCACCCGGGCGTTTCGTCGCGACCGTGCAGCGCCTGTCCGGCCTCGGGCACCTGGACCTCGGCTACTCAAGGGGGAGAGCGGGCCGTGAGGGGAGGGCTGGGGGCTCCTGGCTGCGGCCTGTGTGCGTGGCCGGGACGACGCGCAGCGCCTTGACGCCGTTGGCGGCCCATTGCGCGTCCGTCGGCGGGAGCGACAGCATCATGCGCCGGCCGTCAGCCAGGGTGGTCTCGATTTTGCTCGGGTCGTTATGGGGGTGTTTCAGACGTCACCCCCTATGAAACGGGTCCCCCTATCAGGGCCTCTACGGATGCCATGCAGAAGGCACCACGAGTCCGGCCGGCAGATGCGACCCACCAGACAGCAGACCGAGCGGTGCTGAACCGTGAGCGCCAGTGAAGTCGACCATGCACCCGGAGAACGTCGCACCATTGAAGTCGACAGTTCCTCCGGACAGCGCGACGCGGCGGAAGTCGACAGTGCCTCCGGAGAACGTCACGCTTCTGAAGTCGACCCTGCCCTCGGTGAACGTCGCGCTGTTGAAGTCGACCAGGCCGTCGGAGACGGTTGCCCCGCCGAAGACGACCACGCTCCCGTCGAACGTCGCCTCGTCGAAGCTGGCCCTGCCCCCGGAGAACCTCACTCTGTCGAACTCGACCAGGCCGCTGGAGAACACCGCCTCGAAGAAGTTGAGCATGCCGTCGGAGACTGTCGCCCCACGAAAGTCGACCCTGCTCCCATCGAACATCGCCCCGTGGAAGCTGACCCTACTTCCGGAGAACGTCGCACCATTGAAGATCGCTGTGCCACCGGAGAACCACGTCTCGTCAAAGTTGACTTCGCCACCGGAGAACACTGTCCCGCTGAAGTTGACTGTGCCACCAGAGAACCTCGCTGCCGAGAGGTCCCCGCCGTCGAATGTGACCTCGGTCAGGTCAAAGTCGTGACCCTGCCAAGAATGCTGATGCTCATGAGGTAGCCGGAGATGGTCACGGATGAGCCGGATGACAGTCAGGCGGACTTCCCGCAAAGCCAGGTAGGCGTGTCGGGCTTCCGCGTCGCCCGCTGGTAGGTCAGCCTCGGCGATGTAGGGCAGGCGGAGGTAGGCGCACAGAACGTCGATACAAGTCTGCCGCAGCGCGCGAGTGGGGGCGTCGTCGGCGAGGCCAGCCAGAGCATGCACGCCACCGAGGCGGACGGCTGCGGAGTCGTTGCCGAGCTGGGTGACGGCAGTGGTGAAACGCTCGGTGTGCAGACGGGTGGCCTCCCGCAGGGCGCCGTCCTCGTCCACGCGCTGGCGCCGGTAGGCGACGACCAGGGCGATCAGGGCGCCGGCACCGGCGACCACCCCGAAGGACAGCTTTACCAGGTCGAAGAGGGTCTTGGAGTCGATGCGATGCTCGGGCTTGAGCCTGCGGGCGCCGAGGAGGTCCCAGCCGATGTAGAAGACCACGGCGGCGACCAAGACCGCCGTGGCGAACGTCAGGCTAAGACCGTGTCCTATGTGGTGAGGCGGACGAGTCGCTTGTAGCAGCACAGGGCGGCGGCGAGGCCGAGAAAGGCCAGGTAGTTGCGGGGATGGCGCTCGTAGCGGGGGCTGAGTCTGCGGTAGCCGGACAGCCACGACATCGTGCGTTCGATCACCCACCTGCGACGGCCCAACCGTTCGCTGGACTCGATGCCTTTGCGTGCGATTCGGACTCCGATGCGTTTGCCGCGTAGCCATTTCCGCAGATCAGGCCGGTCGTATGCCTTGTCTGCATGCAGGCGCTGGGGCTTGAAGTAGCGGCCGCGGTGCGGGTCGTGTCTCGTTTGGTGACCTGCCACCATGGGCTTCAGCGCTTCGCTGTCGTGGGTGTTGCCGGCGGAGACGCCGACGACCAGGGGCAGTCCGTGGACCGAGCCCGCCGTAGTCGGGCTGATATGGCACCGCCTCTTCACCATGGGCGGTCATCTCGCCCTTGATCTGGAGCATCCAGGCCAGGCAGGACTGCGGGCCGCAGACCGGCGGCGGCGAGGTCGTCGAGCATGTCCAAAGCGAGCTGCCACTTGGGCCGGTGGTGCTCGGTATCGGGAATCCGGCAGGCCCGCCTGCGGGCCTGCGTGTCGGGCCCGTCCCAGGTGGCGGGCAGGAACAGGCGCCAGGACAGCGGGCACGAGGCGGTGTCGGAGGCGGCGTGGACGCTGACGCCGATCTG
>NZ_NISY01000034.1 GCF_007595705.1 Streptomyces sp. SAJ15
GCCGCGACGAAGACGGACCCCGCCGCTTCCTCACCTCCCTCGCCCAAGCCCACACCCACGGCCTCCCCATCACCTGGGAACACCTCTACAAAGGGACCGAACCCCAACGAGTCGACCTACCCACCTACCCCTTCCAACGCCAGCACTACTGGCTGGAGAGCACCACCCCCGCGGGGGATGTCTCAGCCGCAGGTCTGGAGGAGGCCGGTCACCCACTGCTGGGGGCTGGGGTGCAGCTCGCAGAAAGTGGCGGGTACGTCTTCACCGGGCGGCTCTCCCTGAACGCACACCCCTGGCTGGCCGACCACTGCGTCTTGGACACCGTCCTTCTCCCTGGCACAGCGTTTGTCGAACTCGCGCTGCATGCCGGAGCCGAAACCGACTGCGTCGAGCTGGAGGAACTCACCCTCCACGCCCCTCTCGTCGTCCCCGAGGACTCGGGTGTACAACTCCAGCTCGTTGTCGGCCCATCGGACGTCGGCGGCCGCCGTACACTCACCATTCACTCTCGAGTACAGCGCCCCGACGACACGTCCGTACAAGGGGACTGGCTTCAGCACGCCACCGGAATCCTGTCCGTCGGCAGCCCCGACAGCGGCCTCGCTGACACTGGTACGAACGAACCATGGCCCCCCGCCGGCGCCCAACGGATGCCGACGGCCGACCTGTACGAGCGCCTGGCCGGCCGGGGCTTCGCGTACGGACCCGCGTTCCAGGGCCTCAAGGCCGCGTGGCGGTGTGGTGATGACATCTTCGCCGAGGTCTCCCTCCCCGCGGGGCATACGGAGGCGCACCGGTTCCAGCTGCATCCGGTGTTGCTCGACGCCGCTCTCCACGCTGCGATTCCGGTCGAGGAGGCGGGCGGCGGCGAACCTCCCGACCTGTCGATGCCCGCGAGGATGCCCTTCCTCTGGCGTCAGGTGAGGTTGCGAACGGCCGGTGCGGACACCTTGCGCGTGCGTCTGACGCCCGTGGCACCGGATGCGATGGCGTTGATCATCAGTGATGGCACGGGGGCCGCGGTGGCCACCGTAGAGGGCCTGGTCTCTCGCCCGGTCAGCCCCGATCAGATCAAGGTCGCCCGCCCCGTCCCGACCCATGATCATCTGTACCGACTGGAATGGGTCGGTGTTCCCTCCGGACCGCCCGCCACCACCCTCACCGGGCAGTGGGCCGTCATCGATGACGACCCCCTCGACCTGGTCACCGCCCTGACCGCCGCCGGAACCCCCGTCGACACCCACACCGACCTCACCGCCCTGATCCACACCCTCGACTCCGGCGCGGCACCCCCCGACACCGCCATCCTCACCGTCCACCACTGGCACACCCACACCCACACCGAGACCGGTGCCGAGACCGGTGCCGACACCGCCACCACCACCGCCACCCGCGGCGATGGGGATCCGCCCGAGTGGGCCGTGGCAGCTCAGGAGACGGCCGAGCAGGTCCGCACGGTGACACACCGCCTCCTCACCTGGGTACAGACATGGCTAGCCGAACCCCGCCTGACCGGAACACGGCTGGTCATCGTGACCCAAGGCGCCATCACCACCGGCTCCCACGACCCCGCCCCCGACCTCACCCACGCACCCGTATGGGGACTGATCCGCTCCGCCCAAGCCGAACACCCCGACCGCTTCCACCTCCTCGACCTCGACACCCACCCCACCTCCACCACCCACCCGAACCGACATCCGAGACCCCCAACACCTCACCACCACACACCCCCACATCACCTACCGCCCCTTCGACCTCGGCGAAGCCACCCCCGAACGACTACAACACATGCTCAACGAAGTCCTCACACTCTTCGACGACGGCGTTCTCCAACCCCTGCTCATCACCACATGGGACGTCCGTCGCGGCATTGAAGCCTTCCGACACCTGAGCCAGGCCCGCCACATCGGCAAGGTGGTCCTCACCATGCCCCCGGCCTCCTCATCACAGGCCACCCCGACAGGAACAACCCTCATCACCGGCGGCACCGGCACCCTCGGATCCCTCGTCGCCCGCCACCTCGCCACCCACCACCACACCCCTCACCTGCTGCTGACCAGCCGCCGCGGACCCGACGCACCCGGCGCCACCCAACTCCACACCGAACTCACCCAACTCGGCGCCCACGTCACCATCGCGGCCTGCGACACCGCCGACCCCCACGCCCTCTCCCAACTCCTGGCCTCCATCCCGCCCGAACACCCCCTCACGGGCGTCATCCACACCGCCGGCACCCTCGACGACGGCATCCTCACCAGCCTCACCCCCGACCGCCTCGACACCGTCCTCCGCGCCAAAGTCGACGCCGCCCTCAACCTCCACCACCTCACCCACCACACCGACCTCACCCACTTCACCCTCTTCTCCTCCGCCTCCGGCGTCTTCGGCGCACCAGGCCAAGCCAACTACGCCACCGCCAACACCTTCCTCGACGCCCTCGCCCACCACCGCCACACCCACCACCTCCCCGCCCACTCCCTCGCCTGGGGACTCTGGGCCACCAACCCTCAACCTCCACCACCTCACCCACCACACCAACCTCACCCACTTCACCCTCTTCTCCTCCGCCTCCGGCATCTTCGGCGGGCCGGGCATCGCGAATTACTCAACGGCGAACGTCTTCCTCGACGCACTCGCGCAGCATCGACGAAGCGCTGGTCTGCCTGCCATTTCACTGGCTTGGGGCGTGTGGGAGCAGCCCGAGGGTATGGCGGCCCGGTTGGCCCGAGCCGATGTGGCCCGGACGGCGCGCGCGGGCATCACCCCCATGTCCGTCGACCAGAGCCTGTCCCTGTTCGATGCCGCGACTCGGACCGACGAAGCGCTGCTGCTGCCTCTGCATCTCGATACGGCCATGCTGCGGACACAGGCCGCGGCCGGCGCCCTGCCACCGCTGCTCCGGAAGCTGGTGTCCGTTCCTCGCCGCGCCACGACCACGCGCGCTGAAGCCGGTGGCGCACTCTCCGCGCTACGTCAGCAGCTGGCTGAGCTGCCGGGCCCCGACCGTGCGGCCGCCGTCCTGGACGTGGTGCGGACGCACGCCGCGGCCGTGCTCGGACACCCGCACCCCGAGGCCGTGGACGCGGAGCGGGCGTTCACGGAATCGGGTTTCGATTCACTCACCGCAGTGGACCTACGCAACCGTCTGGGCTCAGCCACCGGCCTCCGCCTTTCTGCGACTCTCGTCTTCGACTACCCCAACCCGACTGCTCTGGCCGGCCATCTGGCGACTGAACTGTCGAAGGCGATGGGCGATGCGCCCAGACTGGCTCAGACCACGCTCACCAGGCCCGCAGCGGAAACCACCACGTCGACGGAGCCCATCGCCGTCGTGGGGATGGCCTGCCGCTACCCAGGGGGCGCGACATCTCCGGAGGCGTTGTGGGAAGTGGTGGCTGCCGGCACTGATGCGATCTCCGGGTTTCCCAGCGATCGCGGGTGGGACCTGGAGGGGCTTTACGACCCGGATCCGGAGCAGCCGGGTAAGTCCTATGCACGTACCGGCGGCTTCGTCTATGACGTGGGCGAGTTCGATCCGGCGTTCTTCGGGATCTCTCCGCGTGAGGCGCTGGCGATGGATCCGCAGCAGCGACTGCTGCTGGAGACGGCCTGGGAAGCCGTGGAGCGCGCGGGCATCGACCCGGCCTCGCTCAAGGGCAGCCAGACCGGTGTCTTCACAGGCTCGACCGGCAACGACTACGCGGCCGGATGGCCCACGACGCCGGAGGTCTCCGAAGGACACCTCATGACCGGAAACCTTGCCAGTGTGGTGTCGGGCCGGGTCGCTTACACCCTGGGTCTGGAGGGCCCGGCGGTCACGGTGGATACCGCGTGTTCGTCGTCGTTGGTGGCGTTGCATCTGGCGTGTCAGGCGTTGCGGGCCGGTGAGTGTTCGATGGCGCTGGCCGGCGGCGTGACGGTGATCTCCACACCGGGCGTTTTCATCGGCTTCAGTCGACAGCGGGGGTTGGCCGCGGACGGGCGGTGTAAGGCATTCGCCGAAAGCGCGGACGGCACCGGGATGGGAGAGGGCGTCGGCATGCTCCTCCTGGAGCCGTTGTCGCGGGCGGTGCGTGAGGGTCATCCGGTCTTGGCGGTGGTGCGGGGGAGTGCGGTCAATCAGGACGGGGCGAGTAACGGTCTGACCGCGCCGAACGGTCCGTCTCAGCAGCGGGTGATCCGCCAGGCCCTGGCCAACGCGCGCCTCGAGGCCACGGATGTCGATGTGGTGGAGGCGCACGGCACCGGCACCACGCTGGGAGACCCGATCGAGGCGCAGGCAGTGCTGGCCACCTACGGCCAGGACCGGCCCGTCGACCGGCCCTTGTGGCTGGGATCGTTGAAGTCCAACATCGGCCACGCCCAGGCCGCCGCAGGTGTCGGCGGAGTGATCAAAATGGTCATGGCGATGCGCCATGAGCTGCTGCCCAAGACACTGCATGTGGACAGCCCAACCTCGCATGTGGACTGGTCTGCCGGAGCCGTGTCCCTGCTCACCGAAGCGCAGCCCTGGCCACGCGCCGAGCGACCCCGGCGGGCCGGCATCTCCGCCTTCGGCGTCAGCGGCACCAACTCCACCCCCGCAGAAACCCAGCCCACGAAACCGCAAGAGCCGACCGACCACGTGACAGGCCGGGAAACCGGATCGGCCTCGACGGTGATTCCCTGGCTGTTGTCCGCGCGAAGTGAGAGCGCGGTGCGGGACCAGGCACTACGACTGCGCGGCCACCTCCAAACACAGCCCCACCTGGAACCAGCCGATGTCGGCTGGTCACTGGCCACCACCCGATCGTCGTTCGAACACCGCGCCGTGGTCCTGGGCCAGGGGCGTGAGGAACTGCTGGAGGGACTCCACCAGCTGGCCACCGGCGAACCCGCCGACCGCGTCATCACCGGCAGCACCCCCACCACCGCCACCACCTCCAGCGGTGCCGCGGGGGTGGGTGCGGGTGGGCGGTTGGCGTTCTTGTTCACCGGGCAGGGCGCGCAGCGGGTGGGGATGGGGCGGGAGTTGTATGAGCGGTTCCCTGTCTTTGCTACGCGCGGCGGGTGTCGCTCGCGGCGGTCAACGGACCGACCGCCATGGTGGTCTCCGGCGACACGGACGCCATCGACGCACTACGCCACGCCTGGCGCGAGGCCGGCTACCGCACCACACCCTTGCGGGTCAGCCACGCCTTCCACTCCCACCACATCGACCCCATGCTCCACGAGTTCCAGCAAGTGCTGGAGGGGGTGGCGTTCCAGCCGCCCAGGCTGCCGGTGATCTCCAACCTCACCGGCCGGCCTCTCACCGAAGAGCAAGCCTGCTCACCCCGGTACTGGGCCGAGCAGGCCCGAGCCACCGTCCGATTCCACGACGGAATCCAATGGCTCACCCAACACGACACCACCACCTACCTGGAACTCGGACCTGACGCCGTCCTCACCACCCTCACACAGACATCTCTCCACAACACCGGAGATGACCACGAGGAGCCAGCACCCAAGCCGACTGTCATCGCACCCCTCCTGCGGCGTGACCGGCCCGAAACCGACACCCTCATGACCGCCCTCGCCCAAGCCCACACCCACGGCCTACCCATCACCTGGGAACAAGCCTTCACGGGCACCGAGCCCCAACGAGTCGACCTACCCACCTACCCCTTCCAACGCCAGCGCTACTGGCTGAATGGCTCTACAGGTCCGGCGGATGCGTCGGCAACAGGTCAGGAACTCACCGCTGTTGAAGATGGGATCGACTCCCGCTTCTGGCAAGCCATCGAAGAACAAGACCTCCCCACCCTCACCCAAACCCTCCAACTCCACAACACCGAACACCACACCAGCCTCAACACCCTCCTCCCCACCCTCGCCCAATGGCACCGCCAACAACGCGACCACACCACCATCAACACCTGGCGCTACACCACCACCTGGAAACCCGCACCACCACCCCCCACACCCCTCACCACCAACCACCACATCCTCCTCATCACACCCACCAACCCCACCACCACCGAACCCATCACCACCTGGACCAACACCCTCAACCACCACAACATCCCCCACCACACCATCACCATCAACCCCACCACCACCAACACCCAAACCCTCACCCACCAACTCACCCACACCACCCCAACCCCCACCCACATCCTCTCCTTCCTCGCACTCGACGAAAACCCCCACCCCACCCACACCGCCACACCCAACGGCACCCACACCACCCTCACCCTCATCCAAACCCTCACCACCACACACCCCAACACACCCCTGTGGTGCATCACCCAAAGCGCCACCACCACCGGACCACACGACCCCCTCAACAACCCCAACCAAGCACTCATCTGGGGACTCGGCCGCACCACAGCCCTCGAACACCCCCACAACTGGGGCGGCCTCATCGACCACCCCACCACCCCCAACTACCCCCACCACCACATCACCACCACCCTCCAACACATCACCACACCCACCAACCACCCCCACAAACAAAACCAACTCGCCATCCGACCCAACGGACTCCACACCCCCCGACTCCAACACGCCACACCACCACCCACCCCCACCACACCACCCTGGAACCCCCACGGCACCACCCTCATCACCGGCGGCACCGGAGCCCTCGCCACCCACATCGCCCACCACCTCACCCACCACCACACCACCAACAACCACACACCCCACCTCCTCCTCGCCAGCCGACGCGGACCCCACGCCCCCAACGCCACCCAACTACACACCGAACTCACCCAACTCGGCGCACACGTCACCATCACCGCCTGCGACACCGCCGACCCCCAAGCCCTCACCCAACTCCTGGCCACCATCCCACCCGAACACCCCCTCACCACCGTCATCCACACCGCCGCCACCCTCAACGACGCCACCCTCACCAACCTCACCCCCCACCAACTCAACACCACCCTCCACGCCAAAAAACAAACCGCCCACAACCTCCACCACCTCACCCAAAACCACCCCATCACCACCTTCATCCTCTTCTCCTCCGCCGCCGCCACCTGGGGCAGCCCCGGACAAGCCCACTACGCCGCCGCCAACACCTACCTCGACGCCCTCGCCCACCACCGCCACACCCACAACCTCCCCGCCACCTCCATCGCCTGGGGACCCTGGGCCCACACCGGCATGGCCGCCAACCCCACCACCCAACAACACCTCCAACGCCACGGACTCACCCCACTCCCACCCCACCTCGCCACCACAGCACTCACCCACACACCCCCCAACACCATCACCACCATCGCCAACATCAACTGGACCCAACTCACCCCCACCCTCACCACCACCCACCCCAACCCCCTCATCACCGACATCCCCGAAACACACCCACACAACCCACACACCAACCCCACCCACCCACACACCAACCCACCCACCACACCCCAACTCCCAAGCTGTACGCGGCGACCGTGCCTTCAGCCAGCTCGGCTTCGACTCACTCACAGCCATGCAACTACGCAACCGGCTGGCCGCGGCCACCGGCCTCCAGCTGCCTACCTCTTTGGTCTTCGACTATCCGACGCCTACCGCTCTGGCCGACTATCTGTGTGCTGAGCTTCTCGACACCCACAGCAGCCCGGCTCCACCGCTCGCCGTAACCGTCTCCTCGCCTGACGAACCGATCGCGGTCGTCGGGATGGCATGCCGCTATCCGGGGGGCGTGTCGTCTCCGGAGGCTCTGTGGGACCTGGTGGCAGCGGGCGGGGACGCTGTCTCGGGCTTTCCGAGCGACCGTGGCTGGGACCTCCTCAAGCTCTATAGCCCCGACCCTGACCAGCCGGGCAAGTCCTATGTACGCGAGGGAGGTTTCCTGCACGACGCGGCCGAGTTCGACCCGGCCTTCTTCGGTCTCTCGCCGCGGGAGGCGCTGGCGATGGACCCGCAGCAACGACTGCTGCTGGAGACCTCCTGGGAAGCCGTGGAACGGGCGGGCATCGACCCGACCTCGCTGCAGGGTAAGCAGATCGGTGTCTTCGTGGGTGCCGCGGCGCAGGAGTACGCTCCACGTCTCCATGAGGCCCCCGAGGGCGTCGAAGGCTATGTCGTGACGGGCAACGCGACCAGTGTGATGTCAGGCCGCTTGTCCTACACGTTCGGCCTGGAGGGCCCGGCCGTCACCATCGACACCGCCTGTTCATCGTCGCTGGTAGCCCTGCACCTGGCCTGCCAGGCCCTGCGCTCCGGCGAGTGTTCCCTGGCCCTGGCCGGCGGCGTGACGGTGATGTCGAGTCCCTTCAGCTTCGTGGAGTTCAGCCGACAACGCGCCCTGGCCGCCGACGGGCGGTGCAAGGCATTCGCCGAGAGCGCGGACGGCACGGGGTGGGCCGAGGGCGCGGGAATGCTGCTCCTTGAACCGCTGTCGCAAGCCCGCCGCAACGGCCACCCGGTACTGGCGGTCGTGCGGGGCAGCGCGGTCAACCAGGACGGCGCCAGCAACGGTCTCACCGCCCCGAACGGCCCCTCTCAGCAACGCGTCATCCGCCAGGCCCTGGCCAACGCCGACCTGAGGGCAGCCGATGTAGACGCGGTCGAAGCCCACGGCACGGGCACCACCCTCGGAGACCCGATCGAAGCTCAGGCGGTGCTCGCCACCTACGGCAGCGATCGCTCCGCGGACCGGCCTTTGTGGTTGGGGTCGTTGAAGTCGAACATCGGTCATACCCAGGCCGCGGCCGGTGTGGCCGGGGTGATCAAAATGGTCATGGCCATGCGCCATGAGCTGCTTCCGCAGACGCTGCACGTGGACGCGCCCACCTCGCATGTGGACTGGTCCGCCGGAGCGGTATCGCTGCTGACGGAGGCCCAGCCCTGGCCCCGCACCGACCAGCCCCGTCGCGCGGGCATCTCCTCTTTCGGCGTCAGCGGAACCAACGCCCACCTCATCATCGAGGAGCCGTCCAAGGCCGAAGCACCAGCCGGCGGCACACCTTCCGACGCGGGCAAGGAAGGGCACGAGCGGGTCTTGGAATCCGGGGTCGTGCCGTGGTTGATCTCCGGGCGGGGTGAGGCCGCGGTACGGGAGCTTGCGGTACGACTACGGCATCACGTCCAGGACCGGCCAGAACTCGACCCGGTCGACGTGGGCTGGTCACTCGCCACCACCCGCGCCAGCTTCGAAAACCGCACCGTCATCCTCGGCCGCGACCGCGACGAACTCCTCAACGGACTCCACACCCTCACCACCGGCGACCCCACCCCACACGTCATCACCGGCAACACCACCACCTCCACCGGCAAGACGGTGTTCGTCTTCCCCGGCCAAGGCTCCCAATGGGCCGGCATGGCGGCCGATCTGCTGGACTCTTCCTCGGTGTTCCGTGAGCACATCGAAGCGTGTGAAGAAGCTTTCGCCCCTCATGTGGACTGGTCGCTGGGTGAGGTGTTGCGGCAGGCGGATGGTGCGGCGTCGTTGGATCGGGTGGATGTGGTCCAGCCGGTGCTGTTCGCGGTCATGGTGGGCCTGGCACGCATGTGGCAGGCATGCGGCATCCACCCCGACGCCGTCATCGGCCACAGCCAAGGCGAAATCGCCGCAGCCCACGTAGCGGGTGCACTGTCCCTGGCCGACGCCGCGGCGGTGGTCGCTCTTCGCAGCCGCGCCCTGGCCCGCCTGGCCGGCCACGGTGCCATGGCCTCCGTGTCCCTGTCGGTGGACGAGGTCGAGGAGCGACTGGCCGCCTGGCAGGACCGGCTGGCCATCGCTGCCGTCAACGGTCCCCGTACTGTGATCGTCTCCGGTGAGCCGGAGGCGGTGGAAGGACTCCTGGCCGAGTGCGCCAAGCAGGAGATTCGGGCCCGGCGTATCCCGGTCGACTACGCCTCCCACGGTCCCCAGGTGGAAGCGGTGGAGGACGAGATCCGCGACGCCTTGACCGCTATCACCCCGGCCATGCCCAGCATTCCGCTGCTGTCCACCGTCACCGGCCAATGGATCACAGGACCGGACATGGACGCCGGCTACTGGTACCGCAACCTGCGCCAACCCGTCCGGCTCTCCGACGCCCTCCACGCCCTGGCGGCCGAGGGACATCACACCTTCATCGAAGCCAGCCCCCATCCCGTCCTCACCCACACCATTCACGACACACTGGAGACCACGCACGCTACCGATGCTGTCGAGCCCCTGGTCATCGGTACTCTGCGCCGTGACGAGGACGGTCCGCAACGTTTCCTGACCTCCGTCGCCGAGGCTTACGCTCACGGCCTGCCAGTGACCTGGAGCCATCTCTTCGACAGCACCACGGCACAGCGGGTTGATCTGCCCACCTACCCGTTCCAGCGTGAGCGGTACTGGCTCGCGAGCGAGGCCGCTTCCCCTCGCGTGGACGTGGAGCGGGATGGTGTGGAGGCCCGGTTCTGGGAGGCGGTCGAACGCCAGGACCTGCCCGCTCTGGCCCAGACCCTGAACGTGACAGACCAGGAACACGACTCCCTCAGCGCAGTACTACCGATGCTCTCCGGCTGGCACCAACGCCAACGCGAACGCACCACCCTCGGCACCTGGCGCTACAAAATCACCTGGAAACACCTCCCCACACCACCCCCCACCACCCCTGACGAGATCGACGGCAGCTGGCTCGCCATCATCCCCGCAGGCCAAGCCGACCACGACGCCGTCCAAGCCTGCCTGAACGCGCTCGACCAGCTCGGCACACCCACTCACGTCACGCACATCGATCCCCACACCACCGACCGGGAAGCACTCGCCCAACACCTCCAGACCCACACCGCCGAGCACACGATCAGCGGGGTGTTGTCGCTCCTCGCCCTGGACGAGGCACCTCACCCCGACGAGCCGGACGTACCCGCGGGAATGGCGGCGACCCTGGCCCTCATCCAAGCCCTCACCGACACCGACACCACCGCACCCCTGTGGTGCGTCACCACCAACGCCGTCACCACCGACCCCACCCACGACACCCTCACCCACCCCACCCAAGCACTCATCTGGGGACTC
>NZ_NISY01000035.1 GCF_007595705.1 Streptomyces sp. SAJ15
GGGGCCTGTTCGATGATGACGTGGGCGTTGGTGCCGCTGACGCCGAAGGACGAGACACCGGCCCGGCGAGGCCGCTCGGCACGAGGCCAGGCGACCGGCTCGCTCAGCAGCCGCACCTCGCCCGTCGACCAGTCGACATGCGGCGTCGGCTCATCGACATGCAGACTCCGCGGCAACACCCCATGCCCAAGCGCCAACACCATCTTGATCACACCGGCGACCCCCGCCGCCGCCTGCGTATGCCCGATGTTCGACTTCACCGACCCCAACCACAACGGGCTCTCCGCCGAACGATCCCGCCCATAGGTCGCCAGAATCGCCTGCGCCTCGATCGGATCACCCAGCCTCGTCCCCGTCCCGTGCCCCTCCACCGCATCCACCTCGGCAGCCGCCACACCCGCGTTCGCCAACGCCTGCCGGATCACCCGCTGCTGCGACGGACCGTTCGGCGCCGTCAACCCATGACCAGCAGCATGCCGACGCCTTCCGACCAGCCGACGCCGTCGGCCCCGGCGGCGTAGGGCTTGCACCGGCCGTCGGGGGCGAGCCCGCGCTGCCGGGAGAACTCCACGAACACCCCGGGCGTGGACATCACCGTCACCCCACCCGCCAACGCCAGCGAGCACTCCCCCGACCGCAACGACTGACACGCCAGATGCAACGCCACCAACGACGACGAACACGCCGTGTCCACCGTCACCGCCGGCCCCTCGAAACCGAAGCTGTACGAGAGGCGACCGGACAGCGCGCTGCCGGAGACGCCGGTCATCGCAAAGCCTTCGAGGTCCTCGCCGCCGTGCCGCAGCAGGTCGACGTAGTCCTGTTGGGCGATCCCGGCGAAGACGCCGGTGCGGCTGCCGCGCAGCCCGGCCGGATCCAGCCCCGCCCCCTCCAACGCCTCCCACGACGTCTCCAACAACAACCGCTGCTGCGGATCCATCGCCAACGCCTCACGCGGCGAGATCCCGAAGAACCCCGCATCGAACTCCGCCGCGTCATACAGAAACCCACCCTCCCGGGTGTACGTGGTCCCGGGCCGTTCGGGGTCGGGGTCGTAGAGCGCTTCGACGTCCCAGCCACGGTCGACGGGGAGGCCGGCGATGGCGTCGCCGCCCGCCGCCAGCAACTCCCAGAACTCGGCCGGCGAGCCCACCCCACCCGGGAACCGACAGGCCATCCCCACCACGGCGATCGGCTCGTCCGTCACCGCCGGACGGTGCTCGGCGGCCGGGGGCCCGGCGGCGGCCGGCGCGGCGCCGAAGAGCCGTTCCCACGCGTGGTGGGCGAGCGCGGTGGGGTGGGGGTGGTCGAACACCGCGGTGGCGGGCAGCCGCAGCCCGGTCGTGAGGTTCAGCCGGTTGCGCAGCTCCACGGCGGTCAGCGAGTCGAAGCCCAGCTCCCGGAAGGCCCGCTCGGCCGGGACCCCGGCGGCCGTGCCATGGCCGAGGACGGCGGCGGCCTGGGCGCGGACCAGCTCCACCAGCGCGCGCCGCTGCGCGGCCGGTTCCAGCCCGGCCAGCCGTCCTCGTAGCGACCCGGCGGGCTCGCCCGAGCCGGCCCCCGCGGCCTCCCAGGCCGCCCGCGCCTCGGGGATGCCGTCGATCAGCGGGTCGGGGCCGGCGGCGGACGCGTGCTCGACGAAGGCCCGCCAGTCGATGTCCGCGACGGTCACACAGGTCTCGTCGTGGTCCAGCGCACGGCCCAGCGCCTCCAGCGCCAGCCGGGGGTCCATGGCCGCCATGCCGCGGCGGCGCAGACGGTCCACGTCGGCGCCGGTGCCGGTGGCGGTGCCAGCGGCGGCGCTGACGGCCGCGTCCGCCATGCCGCCCCCGGCCCAGGCGCCCCACGCCACGGCGAGGCCGGGCAGTCCAAGGGCGCGGCGATGCCGGATCAGCGCCTCCAGTTCGCTGTTGGCCGCGGCGTAGCCGGCCTGGCCCACCGAGCCGAAGGTGGCGGCCGCCGACGAGAACGCCACGAAGGCCGACAGGTCGGCGTCGCGCGTCAGCTCGTGCAGATGCCAGGCCCCGACGGCCTTGGCCCGCCGCGCCGCCTCCAGCCGCTCGGGGGTGAGCGTGGCCACCACGCCGTCGTCCAGGGCGCCGGCCGCGTGCACCACGGCGGTCAGCGGGGCGTCCTCGGGGACGTCGGCGAGGGCCTGCGCGAGCGCGGCGCGGTCGGCCACGTCGCAGGCCGTCACGGTCACCGTCGCGCCCAGTCCGGTCAGTTCCTCCCGGAGCGTGGCGACCCCGTCGGCGTCCGCGCCGCGCCGACTCAGCAGCAGCAGATGGACGGGGCCGCGACCCGCCAGCCAGCGGGCCACGTGCGCCCCGAGCCCGCCCGTACCGCCGGTGATCAGCACGGTGCCGCGCGGTCGCCATGGGTGCCCGGGCGGCGCCTCGCCCAGCGGGGCGCGCTCCAGACGGCGTCCGTAGACCCCCGACGCGCGCACCGCGGACTCCCGCTCGCCTCCACCGAGCGCCGCCACCAGGCCCCGTACCGCGCGTGCGTCCGGGTCCGCGGAGAGGTCCACCAGCCCGCCCCACGTCTCCGGGGCCTCCAGGCCGACCACCCGGCCCAGACCCCAGGCGTGGGCGGACCCCGGCGACACCGGCTCGTCCGCCGCGCCCACCGAGACGGCGCCGCTGGTGACGCACCAGAGTCGGGCCGTGATGTCCAGATCGGCCAGCGCCTGGGCCGTCGCCAGAAGGAGCGCCCCGGGGGCCGGGGCGCCACCGACCAGCAACAGCACCCCGCCGAGCCCGCCGTCGGGGCTCGACAGGTCCGGTCCGGTGGTCAGCCGCTCGGCCAGGGCTCCGCGGTCGGCGGGCGTCTCGAGCAGGGGCACGGCCGTCACCCGCGCCCCGGCACGCTCCAGCCCGGCGACGACCGGTCCCCCGTCCGCGCCGTCCGCGACCAGCACCAGCCAACGCCCCGTCAGCACTCCGGGGCCTCCGGCGCCTGTCGGCCGCCACACCTCCCGGTAGCGCCACCGGTCCACCGCGCCACGGTCGCGACACCCCTGCCACCAGGAGCCCAGCGCGGGCACCAGGGTCCCCAACGAGGCCCCCTCGTCCACCCCGAGCAGGGCGCTCACACGGGACACATCGCCGCGCTCCACCGCCTCCCACAGCGGCCCCTCGGCGCCGCCCGGACCCGCACCCGCGGCCGACGCGCCGGTCCCGTGCCCCGCGCCGGCGTCCAGCCAGTACCGCTCCCGCTCGAAGGCGTACGTCGGCAGGGGCACGCTCCCCCGCACTCCGGGCGCGACCCACCCCATGGCCGCCGCCCAGTCGACCGGCACACCCGAGACGAAGAGCCGCGCGAGGGCGGTGACGAAGGTCCGGGACTCGGCGCGGTCGGGGCGCAGGACCGGCACCAGGACGACATCCTCGGCTTCCGAAGCCCCCTCTTCTGCCGGGCCTCGCTCCTCGGCCGACTCCGGCGCGTCCGCGGCGGCGAGAGCCGTCTGCGCCATGCCGCACAGCGTTCCGTCCGGCCCGAGCTCCAGGAAGGTGCGCACCCCCTGGGAGCGCACCCACGCCATGCCGTCACCGAAGCGCACCGCCGCGCGAGCGTGGCGCACCCAGTACTCCGGGGTGCGGAACTCCTCGGCGGGCAGCGGGGCGCCGGTCACGTTCGAGACGACCGGGATGCGCGGCGGGTGGTACGTCACGGAGGCCGCGACCCGGTGGAAGTCCTCGAGCATCGCGTCCATGCGGGGCGAGTGGAAGGCGTGGCTGACCCGCAGCCGTCGGGTGCGGCGACCGCGCTCCTCGAAGCGGCCGGCCAGTGCCAGCACGACGTCCTCGTCTCCGGACAGCACCACCGAACGCGGGCCGTTCACCGCGGCCAGCCCCACCCTGGCGCTCAGCGGACGGCCGGCTTCATCGGCCGGATCGGCCTCCGCCAGCAGCAGCCGAGCCTCGCCCTCCGACGCCTCGACCGCGACCATCGCCCCGCCCTCGGGGAGCGCCTGCATCAGCCGGCCGCGGGCCACCACCAGGCGCGCCGCGTCCGCCAGCGAGAGCACACCCGCCACATGCGCGGCGGCCAGCTCTCCCACGGAGTGCCCGAGCAGATACCGGGGGGTGATCCCACAGCTCTCCACCAGCCGGTACAGCGCGACTTCGAGTGCGAAGAGCGCGGGCTGGGCGAGTTCGGTGCGCGCGCACTCCCCGGAGGCGGCCGCGTCGAGAGCGGACGTGTCGTCCGCGAGGAGGAGCTTCCGCACGTCGGGGCCGTCCACCGTGGCGTACTCGGCGCACACGGCGTCGAAGGCGTCGGCGAAGGCGGGGAACGCCGGGTACAGCTCGCGTCCCATGCCGATGCGCTGCGTCCCCTGGCCGGTGAAGAGCACCGCCACGGCGGGCTCTTCGGATCCGGGCTCGGCCGGGCTCTCCACCAGTTCGGGAGCCGGGGTGCCGGCGGCGAGGGCGTCCAGGCCGCGCTCGATCCCGTCGTGGTCCTCGGCGACGATCACCGCGCGGCGTTCTAACGTGGAGCGCTCGGTGGCGAGGGAGTGGGCCACGTCGGGCAGTGCGCGGTGGTCGGCGAGGAACTCCCGCAGCCTGCGTGCCTGCCCGCGCAGCGCCCCCTCCGAGCGTGCGGAGAGCACGAACGGCACCACCGGTGAGGAAGGCTCCGCCGGGGTGGACTCCACGACGGGGTCGTCCGGGGCCTGTTCGATGATGACGTGGGCGTTGGTGCCGCTGACGCCGAAGGACGAGACACCGGCCCGGCGAGGCCGCTCGGCACGAGGCCAG
>NZ_NISY01000036.1 GCF_007595705.1 Streptomyces sp. SAJ15
GACGATGACCAGCCGAGTGTCGGCCAACCGCGGCTCGGCCAACCATGCCTGCACCCAGGCAAGCAACCGATACACCACCGCCCGAACCTGAACTGCGGTTTGCTGGGCGGCTTGTAGCGGTGTGGTGTTGATCGGGTGGCTGGTGGTGCTGGGGTTGTGCCAGTGGTGGACGGTGAGGACGGCGGTGGACGGCGGGGTCGCGCCGGAGTCGAGGGCGTGGGTCAGGGCGGTGAGATCGGTGTGGGTGTCGACGCGTGTTCCGGCGGCGTTCAACACGGTGGCCAGGTCCAGGGGGTCGTCATCGACGATGGCCCACTGCCCGGTCGGTGTGGTGGGAGCCTGTGTGGAGGGGAGGTTCGCCCACTCCACTTGGTACAGGTGATCGTGGGCCGAGACGGGCCGGGCCGCCTGGAGTTGTTCGGACGAGACAGGTCGGGTGACGAGTGCTTGGACGGTGGCCACTGGCGCCCCGGTGGGGTCGGCGACTGTCACTGCTACGGCGTCCCCGGCGGCGGGGGTCACCCGTACGCGCAGTGCGGTGGCTCCTGCGGCGTGCACGCGGACGTGCTGCCAGGAGAAGGGCAACCGACTGCGTTGGCCGGGTTCCGTGTCGGGTGAGAGGGTGAAGCCGACGGCGTGCAGGGCGGCGTCCAGCAGTGCCGGGTGCACGGCGTAGTGGTCGGCATGGTGGGTGTGCTCTTCGGGCAGGGCGACCTCAGCGAAGATCTCCTGGCCCTGCCGCCAGGCGGCCTGCAGACCTCGGAAGACCGGCCCGTAAGTGAAGCCCCCCTCGGCCAGGCGCTCGTAGAAGTCGGCAGTCGGCAGACACACGGCATTGGCCGGAGGCCAGCTACCCGTCATCCCACTATCGCTGACGTCCTGCTCCGAGCCGTCGTTGACCACAATGCCGGCCGCGTGGTGAAGCCAGGTGCCCTGGTCGGATGTGTCTTCGGAGTCCTGCACCCGTGAGTGGATGGAGAGGGCGCGTCGCCCGTCGTCGTCGGGTGGATCGAGGGTGAGCTGCACTTGGACGCCCGCCTGCTCGGGCAGCAGAAGAGGAGCGTGCAGGGTGAGCTCTTCCAGGTGGGGGCAACCGACTTCGGCGCCGGCGTGCAGGGCGAGTTCGACGAAGGCTGTGCCGGGAAGGAGGACGGTGTCCATGACGGCATGGTCCGCCAGCCAGGGGTGGGTACTGAGGGAGAGCCGCCCGGTGAAGACGTACCTGTCGCTGTCGGCGAGTTGGACCGCCGCCCCCAACAGCGGATGACTGGTGCTCCTCATCCCTGCCGCTGACACATCCCCCGCAAGGGGGGCGCTCTCCAGCCAGTAGCGCTGGCGTTGGAAGGGGTAGGTCGGGAGCTCCACCCGCTGGACCTTGATGCCGGTGTAGAGGTGTTCCCACGTGATGGGCAGGCCGTGGGTGTGGGCTTGGGCGAGGGAGGTGAGGAAGCGGCGGGGGCCGTCCTCGTCGCGGCGCAGGGTGCCGATGACGATCGGCTCGGTTGTGCCAGGGGTATTGGTGGGGTCGAGGGTGTCGTGGATGGTGTGGGTGAGGACGGGGTGGGGGCTGGTTTCGATGAAGGTGTGGTATCCGTCGGCTGCCAGGGTATGGAGGGCGTCGGAGAGTCGGACGGGTTGGCGCAGGTTGCGGTACCAGTAGCCAGCGTCCATGTCCGGCCCCGTGATCCACTGACCGGTGACCGTGGACAGCAGCGGAACGCTGGGTGTGGCCGGGGTGATGGACGCCAGACTGTGAAGGATCTCGTCCTCGACCGCTTCCACCTGGGGGCCGTGGGAGGCGTAGTCGACGGGGATACGCCGGGCTCGAATCTCCTGCTTGGCGCAGTCGGCCAGGAGTTCCTCCACCGCTTCCGGTTCGCCGGAGACGATCACGGTGCGGGGACCGTTGACGGCGGCGATGGCCAGTCGGTCCTGCCAGGTGGCCAGTCGTTCCTCGACTTCCTTCTCTGCCAGGGATACGGAGGCCATGGCGCCGTGGCCGGCCAGGCGGGTCAGGGCGCGGCTGCGGAGGGCGACCACCGCTGCGGCGTCGGTAAGGGACAGGGCGCCGGCGATGTGGGCTGCGGCGATTTCGCCTTGGCTGTGGCCGATGACGGCGTCGGGGTGGATGCCACATGCCTGCCACATGCGTGCCAGGCCCACCATGACCGCGAACAGCACCGGCTGGGTGACGTCGTCTCCTTCGAGGGAGGGCGCGCCGGCGGTCTGACGTAGGACCTGGCCCAGCGACCAGTTCAGGTGAGGCGCGAAAGCCTCTTCACATGCATCGATCTGCTCGGCGAAGACCGCCGAGGAATCGAGCAGATCGGCCGCCATGCCGGCCCACTGCGAACCCTGTCCGGGGAAGACGAAGACCGTCTTGCCTACCGGGGCGGTAGCGCTGCCGGTGACGACCTGGCCTGTGGGGTCACCAGTGGCCAGCGAGTGAAGTCCATCGAGTAGTTCGTCGCGATTCCTGCCGAGGATGACGGCACGGTGCTCGAACACCGCGCGGGTGGTGGCCAGGGACCAGCCGACGTCGAGCGGCTCAAGCTCCGGGCGGTCGTGGAGATGGGCTCGTAGCCGGATCGCCTGTTCGCGCACCGCCCCCTCGCCACGTCCGGAGACGAGCCAGGGCACCACTACGGGGGCCAGCACCGGCTTGTGCCCCTCGTCTCCCCGGGCGGGAGGTGGCTGGTCTGCCGCGTCTTGCTGTGCGGGCGGCTGCTCGATGATGACGTGGGCGTTGGTGCCGCTGACGCCGAAGGACGAGACGCCTGCCCGACGCGGCCGGCCGGCACGGGACCACGGTCGTGCTTCAGCGAGCAGGGAGATTGCTCCGGATGACCAGTCCACGTGGGGGGAGGGCGCGTCCACGTGCAGCGTCTTGGGGAGCGTCTCATGCCGTAGTGCCATGACCATTTTGATCACGCTGGCCACCCCGGCGGCGGCTTGGGTATGGCCGATGTTCGACTTCACCGACCCCAGCCACAAGGGCCGCTCGGCGGAGCGGTTGTCGCCATAGGTGGCCAGCAGGGCGTGTGCCTCGATCGGGTCGCCCAGCGTGGTGCCGGTGCCGTGCGCTTCGACGGCGTCGACATCGGCGGCGGTGAGTCCGGCGTTGGCGAGCGCCTGGCGGATGACGCGCTGCTGGGACGGGCCGTTCGGCGCGGTCAGCCCGCTGCTGGCTCCGTCCTGATTGACCGCGGTGCCCCGTACCACCGCCAACACCGGGTGGCCGTTGCGCTGCGCCTGGGACAACCGTTCCAGGAGCAGCATGCCCGCACCCTCCGCCCACCCGGTGCCGTCGGCGCTTGCGGCGAACGCCTTGCACCGCCCATCGGGAGCCAGCCCCCGCTGTCGACTGAACTCGACGAAACGGAAGGGCGCCGACATCACCGTCGCTCCGCCGGCCAGGGCCAGGGAGCACTCGCGAGCCCGCAACGCCTGACACGCCAGATGCAGGGCCACCAGAGAGGAGGAACAGGCGGTGTCCACCGTGACCGCCGGCCCTTCCAACCCCAGGGTGTACGCCACCCGGCCGGAGGCGACGCTGCTCGCGCTGCCGGTCCCCAGGTAGCCTTCGAGGCCGTCCGGGACGCTCTGGATCCGTGCGGCATAGTCGTGCCCCGCATAGCCGATGAACGCACCCGTTCGGCTGCCTTTGAGGGAGGCGGGGGAGATCCCGGCTCGTTCGATCGCCTCCCAGGACGTTTCCAGCAGCAGTCGTTGCTGTGGGTCGGTGGCCAGTGCTTCGCGTGGAGAGAGGCCGAAGAAAGCGGGATCGAAGTCGGGCGCGTCATGGACGAACCCGCCCTCTCGGACGTAGGACTTGCCCGGCTGATCCGGATCGGCGTCATAGAGTCCGTCGAGGTCCCAGCCACGATCGGTCGGGAACCCGGAGACCGCGTCCCGGCCGGCTGCCAGCAGCTCCCAGAACGCTTCAGGGGAGGACACCCCGCCTGGATAGCGGCAGGACATGCCCACGATGGCGATCGGTTCGGTTGAGGCCGCGATCAGGTTCTGGTTTCTGCGGCGAAGCCTTTCGATCTCCTTGAGGGATGCCCGCAGGGCATCGGCGACCTTCTCACCGGATGAAGTCACCATGATTAGAACTCCCCCTCCGCATCAGAATGAGGTGTCTCAAGCGCCATTTCGACGAGGCTGTCGAGGTCCATCGCGTCGAGCGTTTCCGTCTGGTCATGGCCGGCCTGGGCGCGTGCTTCGCTGCGTTTGTCGGCGAGTTCCAACAGCGGTGCCAGCAAGCCCGCCTCCCGCAAGGTCTCCAGGGGGAGTGACGCCATGGCTTCGCGAACGTCGGCCTCCGCGCCCGCGGACAGAGGATCGGCGTCGTGAAGATGGTCGTTGTCTTTCCCGGCGTTCGGGCAGAGGTCCGGGAAAGCGGCGGCCATGACGTGGTGAGCGAGGGCGTTCGGGGTGGGGTAGTCGAAAATCAGGGTCGTGGGCAGCTGGAGCCCTGTGGCCGCTGCCAGTCGATTCCGTAGATCCACGGCGGTCAGCGAGTCGAACCCTGACTCCAGGAAGCCGCGGTCGCCCGGCACCGCTTCCGGATGAGGAAGTCCGAGTGTGGTGGCGGCGTGGGTTTGGATGAGGTTGAGGAGGGTGGTGTGTTGTTTGGTGGGTGGGAGGGTGGTGAGTTGTTGGTGGA
>NZ_NISY01000037.1 GCF_007595705.1 Streptomyces sp. SAJ15
GGGTGTTGGAGGGTGTCGGTTGGGTTGGTTGTGGTGGCGTTGTGGGTGAGGCACCACAGGGGTGCGGTGAGGGTGGGGTGGGTGGTGAGGGTTTGGATGAGGGCGAGGGTGAGGGCTGTTCCGGTGGGTACGTGGGGGTGGTCGGGGTGTGGTTCCTCGTCTAGGGCGAGGAAGGAGAGCACTCCGCTGACCTTGGACTCGTCATGCCCCGCGAGGCAATCGGCGAGTCGCTGCCCCAGGCATGCGGGATCCACGGCAGCCAGGTCGAGAGTGAGTGTCACCGGCTCCGCGCCGTGATCGCGAAGGGCCTCGACAACGGCGCCGACATGTGGGTGCTCGCCCTCCTGTGCCGGGATGGCGACCAGCCAGGTGCCGGGAGGCCGCGCACCTGCCTGTGGAGCAGCGAACGGTGTCCATGTCTCGCCGTAACGCCAGGAGTCGATGGCAGCCTGCTCGCGTTGCTGCGTACGCCACCGAGACAGGGCCGGAATCACCGTTTCCAACGACGCGTCCCGGTCGACCGCCAACGTGGAGGCAACCGCGTCGACGTCTTGCTGCTCCAACGACTCCAGGAAGCGGACGTCAGCGGTGTCATGGGGCTTGGCGGGGGTGGTGTCGAGCCAGTAGCGCTGGTGTTGGAAGGGGTAGGTGGGGAGGTTGGTGTGGTGGGGGGTGGTGGGTTGGTGTGTGGGGTGGTGCCAGGTGGTGGGGTGTCCGTGGGTGTGGAGGTGGGCGAGGGCGGTGTGGGTGGTGGTGGGGTCGCCCCCGTTGGGGTCGGCGGTGATGAGGGGGGTGTGGGGTGGGTGGTAGGTGAGGGCGCGCGCGGTGTCGTGTAGCTCGTGGAGGAGTGTGTTTATGTGGGGGGAGTGGAAGGCTGCGCTGACCTGGAGTGGGGTGACCTTCCGGCCCTGGGCCCTGAACCGTTCGGCGATCTCCTCGACCGTGTCGCGGTCGCCGCTGATGACGAGGGAGGTGGGGGTGTTGATCGCGGCCAGCGAGACGTGTTCCTCCCGACCGGCCAGGTGTTCTGTGATCTCCTCTTCGCTGGCGTGGATGGCGGTCATGGCGCCGGTTGGGGGGAGGGTTTGCATGAGTCGGGCGCGGGTGGTGATCAGTCGTGCGGCGTCGGGGAGGGTGAGGATGCCGGCGAGGTGGGCGGCGGTGATCTCCCCCAGGGAGTGCCCGGCGTAGAAGTGCGGGCTGAGTCCGTACCCGTCGGTGACCAGACGATGGAGGGCGACTTGCAGGGCGAACAGGGCGGGCTGGGTGTATCCGGTCTGGTTCAGGAGCCCAGCCGTCTCATCGGTTCGGCCGAAGAGGGCGTCTTGTAGCGGATGCTCCAGGTACGGGTCCAGGTGCCCACACGCCTGATCCAGCGCCTCCGCGAACAGCGGGAATGCCTCGTACAGTTCCGCGCCCATCCCGGGGCGTTGGGTGCCCTGCCCGGAACACAGGAACGCCAGCTTCCCGGCACCCGCGGCCACACCGCGTACGAGACCCTCGTGCTCCTCGCCCGAAGCCAGCGCCGCAAGCCCACGCAGGAACCCCTCCCGGTCCGGGCCCAGGAGGACCGCTCGATGCTCGAAGAGAGCACGGCCGGTGGCAAGCGTGTGACCGATGGAGTGCAGGTCGTGGGTCTCGTGGGTCTCGTGGGTCTCGGGGGTGGAGGTGAGGTACTGGCGCAATCGCCGAGCCTGGGCCCTCAGGGCCGGCTCGGACTTCGCCGACACCACCCAGGGAAGCGGCGTCGTCGGAGCTTGCTCCCGCGCGGGGCCTGCCGTCGGGGGTGCCTGCTCCACAATCACGTGCGCGTTGGTGCCGCTCACCCCGAACGAGGACACACCGGCCCGCCGGGGTCGCCCCGTCTCCGGCCACGGCACCGCCTCCCGCAACAACCGCACCGCACCCGCCGACCAGTCCACATGCGGCGACGGCTCATCCACATGCAACGTACGCGGCAAGGTCCCGTGCTGGAGCGCCATGACCATCTTGATGACGCCCGCCACGCCGGCCGCCGCCTGCGCGTGCCCGATGTTGGACTTCACGGAGCCGAGCCACACCGGCTGGTCCGCGGTGCGCCCCTGCCCGTATGTGGCGAGCAGCGCCTGGGCCTCGATGGGGTCGCCGAGCGTCGTGCCCGTGCCGTGGCCCTCCACCGCGTCGACCTCGGCGGCGGTCAGACCCGCGGTGGCGAGGGCCTGTCGGATGACCCGCTGCTGGGAGGGGCCGTTGGGGGCGGTGAGCCCGTTGCTCGCGCCGTCCTGGTTGACGGCGCTGCCGCGCACCACGGCGAGGACGCGGTGCCCCAGCCGACGGGCGTCGGACAGTCGCTCGATCAGGAGGATGCCGACGCCTTCGCCCCAGCCGGTACCCTCCGCCGTGGCGGAGAAGGCCCGGCAGCGACCGTCCGTGGACAGCCCCCGCTGCCGGGCGAACTCCACGAAGGTGGTGGGGGTGGACATGACGGTGACGCCGCCGGCCAGCGCCATGGTGCACTCGCCGGACCGCAGGGCCTGGCAGGCCAGATGCAGCGCGACCAGCGACGAGGAACAGGCCGTGTCGACGGTGACGGCCGGGCCTTCCAGCCCGAGGGTGTAGGCGATGCGGCCCGAGGCGATGCTGCTGGAGCTCCCGGTGAGCACATAGCCCTCGACCGACTCCGATGATCGCTCCAGGTGGATGGCGTAGTCCTGGGAGTTGATGCCCGTGAAGACGCCGACGGCGCTGCCCTGGAGCGAGGCCGGTGCGATGTGTGCCCGCTCCAGGGCCTCCCAGCTGGTCTCCAGCAGTAGTCGCTGTTGCGGGTCCATGGCGAGGGCTTCGCGCGGGCTGATGCCGAAGAAATCGGGGTCGAAGTCGGCCGCGTCGTGGAGGAATCCGCCCTGCCGTGTGTAGCAGGTGCCCTGCCGATCGGGGTCGGGGTGGAAGAGCCCGTCGAGGTCCCAGCCACGGTCCGCGGGGAAGTCCGAGATCGCGTCCTGTTCGGCGAGGATCAGCTGCCAGAACTCCTCGGGCGTACGCACACCTCCGGGGAATCGGCATGCCATGCCGACGATCGTGATGGGCTCGTCGGCCGTCGCCCGGGGAGCGGGCATCGCCGCCGGTGCGGGGCCGGTCTCCGCACCCACCAGCTCGCCGCGCAGCCACTGGGCGAGCCTGACCGGGGTGGGGTGGTCGAAGACAAGCGTGGTGGGCAGCCGGAGTTCGGTCGCGGCGGCCAACCGGTTGCGCGCCTCGACGGCCGCGAGCGAGTCGAAGCCCAGCTCCCTGAAGGGGCGTTCGGCCGGGACGTCGTCCACTCTGCCGTGCCCCAGGACCGCTGCGGTGTGTGCGCGAACGAGCTGGAGCAGCATGTCCTGTTGCTCCTCGGCGCTCCGACCTTCGAGCTGCCGGTGGAGGGCCGAAGCCGGCTCTACGCCCGGGGCGTCCCGGGAATCCGACGTACGAGCCTCCGGGATGTCATCGAAGAGGGGCACGGACTCACCGGTGGGGCTCAGGGTGACGCTGAGCTTGTCCCATTCGATGGCGGCGATGATCTGGTGCGGTCGTCGCCTGTCGGCGACGGCCTGCGCCAGCGCGGTGAGTGCCTGCTCGGTGGGCATCGGCGGCAGACCCCGCCGCACCATGTGTGCGGCCTTCTCGGCATTGGCCAGACCGCCCTGCTCCCACAGTCCCCAGGCGATGGAGGTGGCGGGGAGTCCCTGGGCGTGGCGGTGCTGGGCGAGGGCGTCGAGGTAGGCGTTGGCTGCGGCGTAGTTGGCCTGTCCAGGGCTGCCGAAGGTGGCGGCGGTGGACGAGACCAGGACGAACGCCTCAAGCGGCAGATCCCGGGTGAGGGTGTGCAGGTGATAGGCGGCGCTCGCCTTGGGAGCCAGCGCTGTGGCGAGATGGCCGGAGGTCTGTGCGCCGAGCGTGGCGTCCTCGAGGACTCCCGCGGTGTGGATGACGGTGGTGAGGGGGTGGTTTGGGGGGATGGTGGCGAGGAGTTCGGTGAGGGCCGGGCGGTCGGTGGTGTCGCAGGTGGTGATGGTGACGTTGGCGCCGAGTTGGGTGAGGTGTTGGTGGAGTCGGGTGGCGTTGGGTGCGTGGGGTCCTTGTCGGCTGGTGAGGAGGAGGTGGCAGTGGGGGTGGTGGGTGGCGATCCAGGTGGCGATGTGGG
>NZ_NISY01000004.1 GCF_007595705.1 Streptomyces sp. SAJ15
CGGGAGCCGCCCCACCGGCCTCCGACTCCCCCCACCCGGGGGCCGCCCCACCGGCCCCCGGAGCTCCCCCCCCCACGGGGCCACCCGTGGGGGCCCAGCCCCACCGAGGCCCCACAGACCCACCCCCCACACCTGCCACCCCCCATGGGCGGGGTGCGGCGGCTCCACCCCCGGCCGCCGCACCCCGCCCGCAGGTCTGTTCCGGGACGGAACCGTCGGAGAACCGCCGGTGGCGACCGACGCCCAACCACACGAACCGCAACGGGTGGGAACCGTGCCCCTGTTGAATGGGCCTGGGACGTAAGACGTACGCAGGGCGTGGCTGGAGGCGGAAGACCATGGCAGGAACCCGACGGCGCGGGGGCGCGGGGCGTGGCAGACCCACCCTGGAGGAGGTCGCCGCCCGCGCGGGAGTCGGTCGGGGCACCGTCTCACGGGTGATCAACGGCTCGCCCAGGGTCAGTGACCGGACCCGCGCCGCCGTCGAACAGGCGGTGGCCGAGCTCGGATACGTCCCCAACCGGGTCGCTCGGGCGCTCGCCGCGGGCAGCGCGGACGCCGTCGCGCTGGTCATCCCCGAGCCGGAGACCCGGCTCTTCGCCGAGCCGTACTTCTCCGACATCATCCGCGGTGTCGGCGCCGAGCTGGCAGAGGCCGACCTCCAGTTGCTGCTCACCCTGGTGCGCACCCCCAAGGAACGTCAGCGGTTCGCGGACTACCTGGCCGGCAACCGCGTCGACGGCGTGCTGGTGGTCTCCGTGCACGTCGACGACCCGCTCCCCGACCTGCTGGAGCGGATCGAGATGCCGGCCGTCCTCAGCGGTCGCCGCTCGGCGCGCGAGACGGTCGCCTATGTGGACGCCGACAACACCGGCGGCGCCGGCGCGGCCGTCGCCCACCTGGCGGCGCGCGGTCGGCGCACCATAGCCACCATCACCGGGCCGTCCGACATGTACGCGGCCTCCTGCCGTCTGGACGGCTACCGCGCGGCGCTGGACGCCGCGGACCTCCCGTTCGATCCGCGGCTCGTGGGGTCCGCGGACTTCACCGAGGAGGGCGGTCGCCGCGCCATGCGCGCGCTCTTGGACCGCTGCCCGGCGTTGGACGCGGTCTTCGCCGCCTCCGACGTGATGGCCGCGGGCGCCCGGCAGGTGCTGCGCGAGGCGGGACGCCGGGTCCCCGACGACGTCGCCCTCGTCGGCTTCGACGACTCCGCCGTGGCCCGGCACATGGACCCGCCGCTGACCAGCGTCCGCCAGCCCACGGAGGAGATGGGCCGGGCGATGGTGCGGGTGCTGCTGGAGCAGATCGACGAACAGCGGGGGAGGGGCCGCCGCACGGCGGGGCGGGTCCGGGAGCGGACGCGGCTGGTGCTGCCGACGGAGCTGGTCTGTCGGGCGTCGTCGTAGCCGCCCGTTCGAACGCTCGCTGGACCGGCCGGTGCCCGGCGGCGGCGTGCGGCGGCCGGCGGTCCGCGGTGCTCGGCACCGCGCTGCGCCGTCGCCGTGTCGGCGCGGCGTCGGCGCGGCGTCGGTACGTCGTCAGTCCGCTGTCGGGGCGCTGTCGGCGCGCTTCTCCAGGCTCGGGGAAGACGGAACGACCTCGGGCTGAACAGGAGTCTCCCATGCGCACGATGAACGTCCTGATCTCCGGCGCCAGCGTCGGCGGACCCGCCCTCGCCTACTGGCTGCGCCGGTACGGGATCGGGGTGACGGTGGTGGAGCGTGCCCCCGGGCTGCGTCCCGGCGGGCAGGCGATCGACGTCCGAGGCCCGGCGCTGGGGGTCGTCGAACGGATGGGCGTGCTGGACCGGATACGGGCCCGGTGCACGGACCTGCGCGGGATGTCGGTCGTCGACGACGACGGTGTGGAGCTGTTCCGCACTACCGAACGGACCATGAGCGGCGGTGAGATCGACAGCCCCGATGTGGAGATCCTGCGGGACGACCTGGCCGAGATCCTCTTCGAGGCGTCCCGCGGCGAGGGCGTGGAGTACCTCTTCGGCGACTCCGTCGCGGAGCTGGAGCAGGACGCCGACGGGGTGCGGGTGCGCTTCCAGAGCGGCGCGCGGCGCACCTTCGACCTGGTCGTCGGCGCCGACGGAGTGCACTCCGGCACCCGCCGGATGGTCTTCGGCACGGACGAGGAGTGCTACCGCCACCTGGGGAGCTACCTCGGCGTGTGGACGGTCCCCAACCACCTCGGACTGGACCGCTGGCAGGTCGTCTACCGCACGCGCGGGAACGTGTGGGGCGGCATGGCGATGAGCGTCCGCGACAACAAGGAGGTCCGCGTCTATGTGGGCATCGACGCGGACGTGCCGCCCGCGGAGTTCCTGCCCCGCTCCGTCGAGGAACAGAAGCGTCTGGTGGTCCGCGCGCACGCGGACGCGCGCTGGGAGATGCCGCGGCTGTTGGAGGGCGTGTGGGACGCCCCGGACTTCCACTTCGACTCGGTGTCCCAGATCCACCTGGACTCCTGGTCCCGCGGCCGGGTGGTGCTCCTGGGCGACGCCGGCTACTGCGGCTCGCCCGCCTCCGGCCAGGGCACCACCATGGCGCTGATCGGCGCCTACGTCCTGGCCGGTGAGCTCGCCGCCGCCGGCGGGGACCATCGCGCCGCCTTCCTCGGATATGAGCGTGCGCTACGCGAGTATGTGACCGCCAGTCAGGAGATCGCGCACATCGGCATGGCCCGACTGCGCACCGAACTGGAGGCCGACCTGGGTGACCCGGAGGCGGCGGCCCGGCTCGCCGAGGACCCCGCGGACGCCTTCAAGAAGATCGGTGCGATCCGCTTCCGGGACTACGCGACCCCGACGGGCCTGCTGTAGCCGGGAACAGTAATGGGTGCTAACGCTTAACGCCCCTATACTGCGCCTCATGACCTCGCCGATGATCAAGCGCGCGACCGTCCGCGACGCGGAGCGCCTCACCGACCTGATGCACGCCTCCCGCGCCTACGCGGGCGCCTATGCCGCGATGCTCGCCGGCTACCGGATCACGGCCGACTACATCGCCGCGCACCCGGTCCACCTGGCGGAGTCCCCCGACGGGAAGCTCCTGGGCTTCTACGCCCTGCTGCTGGAGCAGGCGGAGCTGGACCTGCTGTTCGTGGCCGACGCCGCGCAGGGGACCGGTCTGGGCCGGCTGCTGGTGGAGCACATGTTGGAGCGGGCACGGGAGCATGGGCTGGAGCGGGTACGGGTGGTCTCCCACCCGCCTGCCGAGCCCTTCTACCGCCGGGTGGGCGCCCGCCGGACCGGCACGGTGCCGGCGTCTCCGCCGAAGGTCACCTGGGACCGCCCGGAACTCTCCTTCACCACGGCCACCACGGCCACCGTGGCCGCCACGGCCGAGAGCTCCCGCGGCGCGGCCGACGCGGACGGGCGCGGCTAGCCGCACGGCGAGGGCGGGCAGCCCCGCGCCGAGGCGGTCGGCCGGCGGGGTGGCTCAGGAGTCGGTGGCGAGCACGCGGGCGTAGATCCTGGCTCCTGAGTGGCAGTGGACGGTGAGCCCGTGGTGGCCGGGGCGGGGATTCGCCCGCCCCGACCACTGCTCGATGCCGCTGATCTCCCGGCTGCCGCCGGAGGCCAGCAGGGCGGCGAACCACGCCTCCGCCTCGATGGGCCCGAGCCGTGCCCCCACCTCGGGCACGGGCACCGGCGCCATCGGCTCGCCCTCCACCGGTGCCTCCGTCTCGCCGTAGTCGTCGCCGGGCGAGGACTCCGCGATGAACTGCCACCGCGTCTCGCCCCCGGCGTGGGTGATCGCGAGGCCGAAGGGATGCTTGTCGTCGCCGGCCTCCCTCAGACTGCTGACGCCGCTGACGCCGGCGGCGTTCTTGGCCAGGTCGAGAGCGTGTTCTTCGAACCGAGAGGGCCGCATGCGCGGCAGCCTAGGAAGGATCACGCGCGCCCACCGGTCCATGTCCCCCGGAGGGGTTGATCTCCCTGAGAGGTCTGACAGACATGGCTGCGGAGTGCTACCGACAGCCGGGCTGACGGGCGTTCAGCCACCCGTGCCGAGCACCGCCCGCACCACCGGACCCGCCGTGTCCCCGCCGTGGCCGCTGGCGGGCACGCGGGCCGCCGCGGCCATATCGCCGCGGTACGCGGTGAACCACGCGTCCGGACGGCCCTGCCCGTCGACCTCGGCCGACCCGGTCTTGGCGCCGATGTCACCGCGCAGGCCGGTCATGGCCCGTGCCCCGGTGCCACTGGTCGCGGTGAGCCGCATCATGGACTTGAGCTGCCGCGCCACCGCGGGGGTCAGGGCGCGCTCGGCGGTCGCCACCTCGCGGTGGTCCAGCGACGGCGCGACGAGGTACGGCTGCCGGAAGCGGCCCGACTGGGCGGTGGCGGCCACCGACGCCATGGTCAACGCGTTCATCTGCACCCGCCCCTGGCCGATCATGGCGGCGGCCTTCTCATCCCCTCCCTCCGTGGGAACCTTCCCCTCGCTGCTGGACACCCCGATGTTCCACACCGGTCCGATGCCGAACACCTCGCGGGCCTCCGCCGCCAGCGCGTCGTCGGATATCTCGTCGGCCAACGAGACGAAGGCGGTGTTGCAGGAGGCGGCGAAGTCCTCCGCGAAGGTGGCGTCGAGCTGCTCGCCGCTCTCCAGGTTGTGGAAGCTCTTGCCCTGTCGGTAGGCGGCGTACTTCGGGCAGGGCAGCGACTTCTCCGCCGTGACCTTGCCCTGCTCCAGCAGGGTGGCGGCAGTGACGATCTTGAAGGTGGAGCCGGGAGCGGTCTGGCCCTGGAGCGCGGTGTTGAACTCCGTACGGGCCGAGTTGGCGATCGCGAGGATCTCGCCGGTGCTGGGCTTGACGGCCACGACCGAGGCGTCCTCGTGCCGCGCCACCTGCGCCTCGGCGGCCCGCTGTGCCTTCGCGTCCACCGTGGTGCGCAGCGTGCCCGGCTTGCCCGCGCGGAGGATGTGCAGCACCTGCGACGGGCTGCCGTTCACCTGGATCGCGATCGCCGGGCTGCCGCCCGACTCCGTCGCATACCGCTTCCGCAGCGAGGCCAACACCGGTGACAGCGAGGGGAAGTCCTTCTCGTCCAGCGCCTTCCCGTGCCGGTCCAGCACCTTGATCGATGACGGCAGTGCCGCCTCGCCCGTCATCAGGGTGTCCCCGCTCGTCTTCAGCTTCGGGTGCAGCACCGAGGTCTTCCAGGAGACCAGCGGTCGCCCACTGGTCTCCCCCCGCACCACGTCCAGCGACGACTCGTAGGTCCAGGTGGAGCGCTTCTCTCCGGTGTCGATGTGGGCGGCGACGGTGAACGGCACCTCGGTCCCGTCGGCCTCGCCCTGGGTGAGCTTCACCTTGGTGACGTGCGTGCCCTCGCGGTAGCGGGTCAGCGCGCCGAGCGCCGCCACCGCGTCGTTGGTGAAACCCGCGGCCCGCTGGTCGTTTCCGTTCTGCCAGGCCGTGAGGAAGTCGGATGCCGCCTTGGTCACTTGAGCGTCACTCAGGGGACCGTCGGGTCTCTCGGTGCCCGAACTTCCGCCGGCCATGGCGTCGTAGATGTTGTAGACGCCGACTCCCGCCACTCCCACCACCCCGGCGACGACCCCGCCGAGCACGATTCTCCCCACTGTGCGCATGGCCCCGTGGCCCCCCGTGTATCCGTCGACCGCCGGGTTGGCGGCCGGTACAGCCGACGATCGTAATCGGCATGAGGGGCAAATCATGCCGGATCCCGCAGATGTGTTCGAGTCAACGCGGTGGACCGCTACCGGCGCGCGCGCTCCGCGGCGTACCGGTTCGTCAGCAGTCCCCGGGCCAGGCCCGATTGGAGCGCGACCAGCGCGCGGATGACCGGTATCGCCGAGGCGGCCATCAGCACCCCGATGCCGGTGTTGAACGCGATGTCGGCCACTCGGGAGTCCACGCCGAACATCAGGTCCAGCAGCGACTGGTCGTCCCCGTCACGGGGTACCGCCCACGACCAGGTGACGTACAGCAGCTCGCCGGCCGCGCCCACGGTCCACGTCAGCGCGAGGCAGAAGCCCACCACCCGCGCCGGGAACGCCACCACCATGTGCAGCAGGTCCCGCCATGACTGCGGATCCCCCAGCGCCCGCACCAGGCCGCCGAGCCCGGAGCCGCCCCGCTCCCGGTAGTGGTGCGGCGGCAGCGCCCGCCCCGTCACGCTCTCCACCCGCCGACGCTCCACCCGGGCGAACCCCCGCGCCGCCCGCAACAGCCCCACCAACACCGGCAGCCCCAGCCAGACCACGAGCGTGCCCAACCCGAACGAGAACCCCGTCACCGCCACGACGAACGCGGCTATGCCCAGCGGCAGTCCGGTCAGCAGATATCCCAGCTCACGCCCGAACCGCCTGGCCTGCCCGGCGCGGAGGCCGGCGGAGACGGTGGAGGTGGGGGAGGCGGTGCCGTGCGACACCCTGTGCGGCGAGGTCATCTCGGTCATGGATCCACTCTCGCCACTCCGTCGCCCCCTGCCCAACCGGCCTGCCCGCCTTCTCGGGGTGGTGCTAGCACCACCCCCGGGCGGCTTCTGACCCCCGGGAGGATTCCCGTGGCGCCTCACGCGGTGATCCCCGGGCGGCTTCCCGTGGTGGCCCGCGGCGGTTCCCGTGCGATCCCCGGGCGGCGCCCACTCCCCGTGGGCGATCGCGTTCGGGCGGTCTCACGCGTCAGGGACGACCCCGCGGTGTCACCGCGACTCCGAGTGAGCCGCTACGAGTCATCCGCTCCGGGTCAGGCACTCCCAGCCAGGCGTGCCAGGCGTGCCAGGCGTGTCAGGCACCTCAGCCGCTCCGGGCGCGGAGGGGGCGGCCGGGACTCGGTACGTCGTCCCGCCCGGGAGAAGGCGCCCGGGAAAGGCCGAGGCCCGATGCGCCTGCGCGCATCGGGCCTCGATCCCTCAGGGTGAGTAACGGGACTCGAACCCGCGACATCCTGGACCACAACCAGGTGCTCTACCAGCTGAGCTATACCCACCATGACCGGCGGTTTTCCGCTTTTCCGTACCGGCCGAGAAAAAGTGTACAGGGTCCGGAGGTGTGCTCGCTCCCGGCTTTCGGGTGTGCCGGGAGCGAGCTACGTCACTCCTGCCGCAGGGGGCGCCCGCGAGGTCGTCGAAAGACCCCGCGGACGTCCCGCTGGCTACGGCTGCGGCTGCGGCGTGGGGACCACGTGCTTGGCCGCGATGGCCTTGGCCGTCTCGGAGTCCGGGCCGGGCTGCGGCACGAAGACCGCCTCCCGGTAGTAGCGGAGTTCGGCGATGGACTCGCGGATGTCGGCGAGGGCGCGGTGGTTGCCGTTCTTCTCCGGGCTGTTGAAGTACGCCCGCGGGTACCAGCGCCGGGCGAGCTCCTTGACGGAGGAGACGTCGACGATCCGGTAGTGCAGATACACCTCCAGCTCCGGCATGTCGCGGCCGAGGAAGCCGCGGTCGGTGCCGACGGAGTTTCCGCACAGCGGGGCCTTGCCGGCCTCCGGGACGTGCTCGCGGATGTAGGCCAGGACCTGGCGCTGGGCGTCTTCCAGCGTGGTCCCGCCCTCCAGCTCCGCGAGCAGCCCGGAGGCGGTGTGCATCTCGCGCACCACCTCCGGCATGGTCGTCAGAGCCTTGGCCGGCGGGCGGATCACGATGTCCACGCCGTCGCCCAGGATGTTCAGCTCGGAGTCGGTGACCAGGGCGGCCACCTCGATGAGCGCGTCGTCGGCCAGCGAGAGCCCGGTCATCTCGCAGTCGATCCACACCATGCGATCGTTCATACGTCTCACCCTACGGGGCGTTCCCGCTGACCCGGCAGGGTCGGACGGCCCGGAAGCCGCCCGCCGGCCTGTTCGGGCAGGCGAGGAGCGTACTCGTCCGACTCCGGCTTGCCCGGCTCACCGCCGAGGCCGCCGGCTGCCAGGCCGGTGGGCACCCGGCCGCCGTGGCCCGTATGCCCCGGGTGGCCGGCATGGTTCCCCAGTGCCCCGCCGCCCACGGCCCCGGACGGGCCCGGCGGGGGATAGCCGCCGTGGCCGCCGTGGACCGCCGCACCATGGGCTCCGGCCCCGTGGCCGCCGTGACCGCCGTGCGACCCGCCGTGCCCGGCGTGCGCCACCGAGGCCGCCGCCCTGCGCAGCGCTCCCGCCGGCTCGGCGCCGCGCTCGACCGCCTCGGCCCGGTCCAGCCGGTCCAGGCGGTCGCGCTCCGGACGCTCGGGGCGTTCGGAGCGCTCGGAGGCGCCGCCCTGGGGCCGGCGGGCGCGGTACGCGGCCCGGTAGGCGGCCGGGGAGGACCCCAGCTGCCGCCGGAAGTGCCCGCGCAGCGCGACCGGGGACCGGAAGCCGCAACGCCCGGCGACCTCGTCGACGGAGTAGTCGGAGGTCTCCAGGAGTCGCTGGGCCTGGAGCACCCGCTGGGTGATCAACCACTGGAGTGGAGCGCTCCCAGTGAGCGAACGGAACCGGCGGTCGAAGGTCCGGCGGCTCATATAGGCGCGGGCGGCCAGCGCCTCGACATCGAACTGTTCGTGCAGATGTTCGAGTGCCCAGGCGACGACCTCGGCCAGCGGGTCCGCGCCGATCTCTTCTGGTAAAGACCTGTCGAGGTAGCGCTCCTGGCCTCCGCTGCGTCGCGGCGGCACGACCAGGCGGCGGGCCAGCGCCCCGGCCGCGTCGGCCCCGTGGTCGGTGCGCACGACATGGAGGCACAGATCGATCCCGGCGGCGGTGCCCGCCGAGGTCAGTACGTCGCCGTCGTCCACGAACAGCTCGCGTGGGTCCACGTGGACGGACGGGTAACGCTTGGCCAGTGTCGGCGCGTACATCCAGTGTGTGGTGGCCGGCCTGCCGTCGAGCAGACCTGCCGCCGCCAACACGAAGGCCCCCGTGCACAGGCCGACGATGCGGGCGCCCTCCTCATGGGCGCGGCGCAGCGCGTCCAGCGCGGCGGTGGGCGGTGGTTGGGTGATGGAGCGCCACGCGGGTACGACGACGGTGCCGGCCCTGGAGAGTGCCTCCAGGCCGTACGGAGCGGTCAGTTCCAGTCCGCCGGTCGTTCGCAATGGCACATCTTCGCCCGCGCACACGAGCAATCGGTATCGAGGGACACCGGCGTCCTGCCGGTCGATACCGAAGACGGAGAGCGGGATGGAGCTCTCGAATATAGGGCCGCCGCTGAAGAGCAGCACCGCGACGATTTCGCGTCGGCGGCGTCCGGAGAGCTTACGCGAGGTCTCCGGTACGGTTGTGGAGTCCTGGCTCATGGAACTAAGCCCCCCTCGGTGGTCGCGTCCTCTCGGTCCTGCACTGTTCCCCTCGGTCCTGAACGGTTCCCCCGCCGGTCATCGCCAAGATCGAATCTACTGCGTCGCGTGTGCTCGGCGTGACCAGTTCACCACTCGACACTATGTCGACATGACAACTTGGCGCGAAGCATTCGATCACGAAGCGTTGCACTCGTAGCGCTCGCTGGGAAGTGCGCCTATGGCCCACGCCCACTCCCCGTAGGGGGCCCGAACCGCCGATACCCCTTTCCTTGCAGGTCGGAAGGGGGTTGAGCGTGCCGTTTGCCGTGGAAAGAAGTGCGGCGTGAAGTTGGCTGAAAAGAATCGGGTGCAGGCGCGCGATGGACTCATTCCACCGGCGTACGCGCACTCCTCACCTGGGCGTCGGACCGTGCCCTCATGCGCCCGCGCCCGTGCCGCGCGAGGTGGAGCGCCGGTCGCTCCGCGACCCCCCGGGCGGCATGAGGCACCGCGGCGCGCTCGGAGTGCCGCAGCAGCGCGCGGCATCCGGCGGCGGTCGCCACGAGCGCCATCGCGATCCCCGCCGCGCCACCGAACGAGGCCCCGCAGGCGAGGAGGAGTACGGGGGCCAACGCGCAGCTGAAGGCGGTCCAGCGCAGCGCCGACGCCCCCTCGCCGACCGCCGTCGCCCGGCCGTGTGCCACCCCGGCCGGCCTTCGCGCGGCGCACTCCCCGATGCCCCGTCGCCCGCATCGGGCCGCGCCCGTACGGCCCGGCGCCGGTTCCGCCGCGGCGCGGACCGGGGGCTCGACGACGACCTGGCGACTGCTGCCGGACACGGGCTGCTCCTCGCGGGCGGCGGATGGCGGCGGGTGACGACGAATGTGCCGCGGCCGGGAACTGGGCGGCACGGAAGTGCGACTAGTAGGCAGGTACTACGCAACGGTTCACGGCTACTACAACGCCCGGCCCGGCGCCTGGTCACGTGTCGGCGGCCGCGTGGCGTACGCCCGGGGACCACTTGGGGCATTGCGCTACGAGCCGCCCTCCGGCATGCTCCGGGGAACGCCTCGGGGCGCCCCCGCGCGGGGGCGGCCTCTGGGCAGGCGAGGAGTGGCGCCGTACCCTTGGGGGTATGGGCTTGGAAAGATGAATCCCGGACGGATTTCGTTCGTTCGATTATCGCCCCGGGGGCGGCCCGTCCGGCCCCGAGCGACGCCCCGAGCCGACAGAGCCTCCAGTCCCACGACAACTCCAACCAGAGCCCACCGCCGATCCCTCCGCACGAGGACATCCTTCGCCGAGACACCGATGGCCGGTCACGAATTCTCCGATCCCGCGGACCGCAAGCGGGTCGCCGATCACCACGAGGCGCACCCCGAAGCGGCGGAAGAATCACGTCATTCCTGCGACCCGGCGTTCCAGCACGGCGTCGTGGTGGGATTCGACGGTTCCATGTCCAGCGAGCGAGCGCTCGCCTACGCCATCGGCATGGCTCGGCGCTCCGGCTCCGGGCTGATCATCGTCCATGTGGCGAACCGGTTGCCGACGACGGTCTGGGCGGGCTGTGAGCCGCCGGTCTTCGTGGACGTCCCCGACCATCGCACCGAGGTGCTCGGCCTCGAACTGGCCTGCGCGGACCACCTCTCCGAGGTGCCCTGGATCCTGGTCGAGCGGGGCGGCGACATCTGTCACGAACTGGAGGAGGTCGGCCGGGAGTACGCGGCCGACGCGATCGTGGTCGGCTCCACGCACGGTCTGGTCGGACGCATCTTCGGCTCCGTGGCGGGGCGGTTGGCCCGCCGCGCGCAACGCCCGGTCGTCGTCATCCCGTAGCCGCCGTCATCCCGCGGCCGTCCTCATCGGGCGCCGTCTTCATCAGCCGTCCTCAGCAGACGTCCTCATCAGGCGGCGTCCGTTGGAACCGTCGTCGGTGGTCGGCGCCCATCGCCCTCATCCGCCGTCCGCCCTCCGTCATCCGCCGTCCGCCGGACAAAGCGGCCCTCATCGCCGTGCGGGATCGCGCGGGTGCCCTCGCGCGTAGCCGCCGGGGCGCCGGTCGGGAAGCCGGTTGTTGCGTCAATTTCCTTGCGCGCCGGGCCACATGGTGCGGGTTGCGCCACCGCCCAGCCCGTCAATCTACCCATGCGTAGGCGTGGATTGTGCGTTTGTGATGGGTACACACCGACCAGGGTCAAGCACGCGCCGCCGCCCGGGAGGTGACGGTTCCCGGCGTGGTGGCGCGCCGCCGGCGTGAAGGGCGACGCCGGCCAAGGGGAGGCGGTTCCCCGCGTGCGTGGTGGCACACGCGGGGAACCGCCTGAACATCCGGAGTCAAGCCCCGGAGGGGCGGACTACTCCACCGTGACGGACTTCGCCAGGTTGCGCGGCTTGTCGATGTCCCGGCCGAGGGCCAGCGCCGTGTGGTAGGCGAGGATCTGGAGCGGAATGCCCATCAGGATCGGGTCGAGCTCGACCTCGTTCTTGGGCACCACGATGGTGTGGTCCGCCTTCTCCTGCTCCTGGTGGGCGACCGCGAGTATCCGGCCGCTGCGGGCCTTGATCTCCTCCATCGCCGCGCGGTTCTTCTCCAGCAGGTCGTCGTTGGGGACGATCGCGACCGTCGGCATGGCCGGCTCGATCAGCGCCAGCGGACCGTGCTTCAGCTCGGAGGCCGGGTACGCCTCGGCGTGGATGTAGCTGATCTCCTTCAGCTTCAGGGACGCCTCCAGCGCCACCGGGTAGCCGCGCACCCGGCCGATGAACATCATCGACTTTGCGTTCGCGTACTCCTCGGCGAGCTTCTTGATCTCCGGCTCCAGGTCCAGGATCTCCCGGATCTGCTCCGGCAGCTTGCGCAGACCCTCGATGAGGCGCTTGCCGTCGGAGACCGACAGGTCGCGGATGCGGCCCAGGTGCAGGGCGAGCAGCCCGAAGGCGACGACCGTGTTGGTGAAGCACTTGGTGGAGACGACGCAGACCTCCGGGCCGGCGTGGACGTACACGCCGCCGTCGGTCTCGCGGGCGATCGCCGAGCCGACGACGTTGACCACGCCCAGCACCCGCGCGCCCTTGCGCTTCAGCTCCTGCACGGCGGCCAGCACGTCATAGGTCTCACCGGACTGGGAGACGGCGACGTAGAGGGTGTCGGGGTCCACGACCGGGTTGCGGTAGCGGAACTCCGAGGCCGGCTCGGCGTCGGCGGGGATGCGGGCCAGCTCCTCGATCATCTGGGCGCCGATGAGGCCCGCGTGGTACGAGGTGCCGCAGCCGAGGATCTTCACCCGGCGCACCGCGCGCGCCTCGCGCGCGTCGAGGTTGAGGCCGCCCAGGCGGACGGTGGAGAAGCGGTCGTCGATGCGGCCGCGCAGCACGCGGTCGACCGCGTCCGGCTGCTCGGAGATCTCCTTGTGCATGTACGTGTCGTGGCCGCCCATGTCGTACGACTCGGCCTCCCACTCCACGGTGGTCGGCGAGGCGGTGGTGCGGGTGCCCTCGGTGGTGTACGTGCGGAAGTCGTCGGCCTTGAGCGTGGCCATCTCGCCGTCGTCGAGGGTGACGACCTGGCGGGTGTGGGTGACCAGCGCGGCGACGTCGGAGGCGACGAACATCTCCTTCTCGCCGATGCCCAGCACCACCGGGGAGCCGTTGCGGGCGACGACGATGCGGTCGGCGAAGTCGGAGTGCAGCACGGCGATGCCGTAGGTGCCCTCGATCAGGCGCAGCGCCTGGCGGACCCGCTCCTCCAGGGTCTCCGCCTCGGAGCGGGCGATGAGGTGGGTGAGCACCTCGGTGTCGGTCTCGGAGGCGAACTCCACGCCCTCGGCGACCAGCTTGGCGCGCAGCTCGTCGGCGTTGTCGATGATGCCGTTGTGGACGAGGGCGAGCTTGCCCTCGGGGTCCATGTGCGGGTGGGCGTTCTCGTCGCTGGGGGCGCCGTGGGTGGCCCAGCGGGTGTGGGCGATGCCGGTGGTGCCGGCGAAGCGCTTGGGGACGCGCGCCTCCAGGTCGCGGACTCGACCCTTGGCCTTGACCATCTTCAGGGAGGCCGGGGTCTTGCCGGACGGCTTCCCGGTGATCACGATGCCGGCCGAGTCGTAGCCCCGGTACTCCAGGCGCTGCAGGCCCTCCAGGAGCAGCGGTGCGACATCGCGCTTACCGATGTATCCGACAATTCCGCACATAAAGATTCCCCTCCGGTTGGTTGAAACGGGTGCTCGGCCCGTGTGTGGTGCTCCAGGCCGCCTGGTCCGTCGTGGTCCGGGCTGCCGGCCGGGGCGGGTCGCCCTCGGTGGTCGGCCGCTCGGACGGTGGTCAGCCGTAGACGATGCGGCGCAGCTGCCGCAGGGACAGCTCGGGTGGCGCCACCGCCCGCCGTGGCAGCTCGTGCGCGATCCGCTCGAAGATCTCCGCGTTGTTCAGCCCTCCGGACTGCAGCTCGCGGTGGCGGCGGCGCACGAACTCCTCGGTGGTCTCGTCGAAGTACGCCAGCACGTCCAGCACCACCCGGGCGGCCTCGCCGCGCTGGAGCGGCGTGGTGCGGACCAGGTGGTCGACGAGGTCGTCGTGGTTGGACGTCGGGCGTTCGAGCACCCGTCGATACTGCGTGGTAGCGCAGAGTTTCGCAAGAATCCTGCCCGATTTCGGGCAGGGATTGTGTGGAGGTGCGTGGGAATCGGCCGTTCCGGGGCGGAATGGACAGCGACCGGCGTGCGGTGAGCGGTGGGGAGGGCCGGCGAGCCGCGGCCGCCCCGCGAGCCGCCTTCGTGCTGGGCGCCGCGCGCGGCGCCCCTCGGCGGTCAGAAGCGGCGGAGTACGGCCTGCTTGGCCGCCGTGAACTCGTCCTCGGTCAGCACGCCCGACTGCCGCAGCTCACCGAGCTCCCGCAGTCGGCGCAGCAGCGCGTCATGGTCCTCCGTGCCACCGGCCCGCTCGCCGTCGCCGGACGGGAGCGCCGTCGCGGCCTGCTCGGGCGGCGCCGCCGGGTGCGGCATCCGCGCCGTGACCGCGGCCGCGACCAGCGTCATCAGCATGTCCTTGCGGAAGCCGTAGAGCTCGATCGCGTACGGATCGTACTTCGGCGGGATCTTGGCCGCGTGCCGGCCCATGACGAACCGCAGATAGCCGTCCTCCAGGCCGGCGGCCGGGAGCCACTCCACCGCGTGCACATCCGCGACCGAGAAGGAGCAGGCCCCCGAGGAGCGCTTGGACTCCTCGGTCTTCCAGTTCCACTCCAGGTGGATCCGCTCACCGTCGAAGGAGGCGGTGCCGTCGCCCGCCGAGGCCGACAGCGGCACCGACGGGCCGGGCAGCAGATAGCGGTCGCAGGGCCCACCGGGGACCTGCTCCAGCAGCAGCGCGTTGCGCACCTCGTCGACGAAGTACTCGGCGACGCCGGAACGGTCCTGCTGCACCGTGAGCTGGTACGGATTGGCCGCGTCCGGCAGCTTGCCGCCGGTGGCCTGGAGCAGCGGGTCGGAGCCGTCCCGCAGCCGCAGTCGCAGCCGGCCGGCCTTGCGGCCCGGCTCGTAGGAGATGCCCGCGAGGGCCTCCAGCGGGACCGTCAGCTCCCCCAGGGACTGCCGCGCCAGGTTCACTCCCTTGTCGCGGCCGGGCACGATCCGCACGCTCTCGCCGTCGAACGCCCAGGTCCCGTCCCGCTGGATGATTTCCGCCATGGGTGGAATTCTGGCAGGCGTGGCCCGCGCGGTGGTCTGGACCTTGACCGGCCGCGGGCCTCGCTCCACCCGGGGGAACGGGAGCCGGGTCGGCTCGCGCTTCCCGTCCGTTCGCCCGCCGTTCCCCTCGGCCATGCTCCGCGCACGCTCCAGCCCCGCAGGCTCTTCCCGTAGGCAGTTCGTTGAAGGGACCGCCCGTGAGACGACGCAGCGCCCGCAACCACCACAGAGCGACCCCGTCCCCCCTTCGGCCCAGCCGTCCTCCCCGATTCACCCGGCCACGCTTCCGGGCGCTGTGCGCCCTGCTGCTGGCGGTCACCGTGATCGGGGCGTCGGCCGGCGCCTGCGCCTCCCCGAGCGCCCCGGCCGCCGTGGACCCGGCCGCCGCGCGGGCCGGTCAGGGTACGGGCGAGGGCGCCGCCGAGGATCCGCTGAGCAGAGTGGTGCCCGCCCCCGCCGCCGTGCGGACCGACGGCGAGCCGTACGTCATCGGCTCGGGCGCCCGGATCGGCGTACCGGCCGGGGACCCGGCCGCCCGGCGGGTCGGCGACTACCTCGCCGAGCTGCTGCGCCCGGCCACCGGCTTCGAGCTCCCGGTCACCACGCGGAGCGTCCACGCCGGCGTACGGCTGCGCATCGCCCAGGTGCCCGGGGTGGGCCCGGAGGGCTACCGACTGGAGACCGTCGGCGGCTCGGTCACCATCAGCGCGCCCGCGCCCGCCGGGCTCTTCCACGGGGTGCAGACGCTGCGGCAGCTGCTGCCCGCGGCCGTGGAGCGGCGCACGCCGCAGCCCGGCCCCTGGCTCGTGCCCGGCGTGACGATCACGGACAGCCCCCGCTACGCCTATCGCGGGGCCATGCTGGACGTGGCCCGGCACTTCTTCACCGTCCAGCAGGTCAAGCGCTACATCGACCAGCTCGCCCTCTACAAGATCAACAAGCTGCATCTGCACCTCTCCGACGACCAGGGATGGCGGATCGCCGTCGACTCCTGGCCTCGGTTGGCGAGCTACGGCGGATCCACCCAGGTCGGCGGCGGGCCCGGCGGCTTCTATACGAAGGACGACTACCGCGAGATCGTCCGGTACGCGGCGAGCCGCCACCTCACCGTCGTGCCCGAGATCGACATGCCCGGGCACACCAACGCCGCCCTGGCCTCGTACGCCGAGCTGAACTGCGACGGCGTCGCGCCGCCCCTCTATACCGGCACCGAGGTCGGCTTCAGCTCGCTGTGCGTGCCCAAGGAGGTCACCTACCGCTTCGTGCGGGACGTGCTGCGCGAGCTCGCCGAGCTGACCCCGGGCCCCTATCTGCACATCGGCGGCGACGAGGCGCACTCCACCAGCCAGGCGGACTATGTGACCTTCATGGACCGGGTGCAGCCGCTGGTGGCCGAACGGGGCAAGACGGTGGTCGGCTGGCACCAGCTGACCGGCGCCCGCCCGGCCCCGGGCGCCGTGGCCCAGTACTGGGGCCTGGACGGAAAGGAGAAGGAGGTCGCGGACGCGGCCCGCGCCGGGACGAAGATCATTCTGTCCCCGGCCAACCGCGCCTACCTCGACATGAAGTACACCCGGGACACCCCGCTCGGACTGGACTGGGCCGGATACGTCGAGGTACGCCAGTCCTACGACTGGGACCCCGGACGCTACCTCCGGGACGTCCCGCCCTCCGCCGTGCTCGGCGTCGAGGCGCCCCTGTGGTCGGAGACCATCTCCACCAGCGACCACATCGAGTACCTCGCCTTCCCCCGGCTGCCGGGCATCGCCGAGCTGGGCTGGTCCCCGCCCTCCCGGCACGACTGGTCGTCCTACCGGGTCCGGCTGGCGGCCCAGGGGCCGCGCTGGGACGCGATGGGCGTCGATTTCTACCGGTCGCCGCAGGTTCCCTGGCCCTCGTCCTGAGCCTTCGCCCTCGCGGGCGGCGGTCTGGGTGGCGCGCGTCGTGTTGGGTGCGGCCCGCGCCACCCCCGGCCGGTTGCGGTCGGTTCGGCACCGCCGGGCCCCGCCGCCTCGGTTCTCACCGCCGCGGCGGGATGAAAGGGGTTTCCCCGTCTGTTCTGGGGCCGTCGCGGCGGGAGGAACCGGGGTTTCCCGCCGCCGGGCCTCAGCTCGTCAGCCCCAGTTCGCGGGCGATGAGCATGCGCTGGACCTCGCTGGTGCCCTCGCCGATCTCAAGGATCTTGGAGTCGCGCCACATCCGGGCCACCGGGTACTCGTTCATGAAGCCGTAGCCGCCGTGGATCTGCGTGGCCTCACGCGCGTTGTCGACGGCGACCGTGGAGGAGTGGAGCTTGGCGAGGGCCGCCTCCTTCTTGAAGGGTTCGCCGTTGACCAGACGGGAGGCGGCGTCGCGCCAGGCGAGACGGGCCGTGTGGGCGCGCATCTCCATGTCGGCGAGCTTGAACTGGATGGCCTGGTTGGCTCCGATGGGGCGGCCGAAGGCGTGGCGCTCCTTGGCGTAGGCCACCGACTCGTCGACGCAGCCCTGGGCGAGGCCGGTGGCGAGCGCGGCGATGGCCACCCGGCCCTCGTCGAGGATGCGCAGGAACTGGGCGTACCCGCGGCCCTCCTCGCCGAGCAGGTTGGCGACCGGGACCCGGCAGTCGGCGAAGGAGAGCTCGCGGGTGTCCGAGGCGTTCCAGCCGACCTTGGAGTAGGGGGCGGCCACGGTGAAGCCGGGGGTGCCCGCGGGGACGATGATGGTCGAGATCAGCGGCGAGCCGTCGTCCTTGCGACCGGTGACCGCGGTGACGGTGACCAGGCCGGTGATGTCGGTGCCGGAGTTGGTGATGAAGCACTTGGTGCCGTTGATCACCCATTCGTCGCCGTCGCGCACCGCCGTGGTGCGGGTGCCGCCGGCGTCCGAGCCGCAGTCGGGCTCGGTCAGCCCGAAGGCGCCGAGGACCTCGCCGGAGCACATCCGGGGCAGCCACTCCCGCTTCTGCTCCTCGGTACCGAAGCGGAAGATCGGCATCGCGCCGAGCGAGACGGCGGCCTCAAGGGTGATGGCCACTGAGGAGTCGACCCGCGCCAGCTCCTCCAGGGCGATGCCCAGGGCGAGGTAGTCGCCGCCCATGCCGCCGTACTCCTCGGGGAACGGCAGGCCGAACAGGCCCATGCGGCCCATCTCGCGGACGATCTCGTAGGGGAACTCATGCCGTTCGTAGAGATCGCCGATCTTCGGGGCGACGACGTCGTGGGCGAACTCCTCCACGGTGCGGCGGAGCTCCTCGTGCTCGGCGGAGAGCCGGTGGTCGAGCGACATGGTTCAGTTCTCCTTCTGGGAGAGTGCGCGTACGGTGCGGGACGGGCTGGGTCGGCCCAGATGCCCGGCCATCCACACGCTTGTGGCGGTGAGTCGGCCGAGGTCGACCCCGGTCTCGATGCCGAGGCCGTGGAGCATCCACACCAGGTCCTCGGTGGCGAGGTTGCCGGTGGCGCTCTTGGCGTAGGGGCAGCCGCCGAGGCCGCCGGCGGAGGCGTCGACGGTGGTCACGCCGTGCTCCAGCGCGGCGAGGGTGTTGGCGAGGGCCTGCCCGTAGGTGTCGTGGAAGTGCACGGCGAGCCGGTCGGTGGGCACGCCGGCCTCGTTGAGGCCGGCGAGCAGCTCCCGGACGTGGCCGGGGGTGGCCACGCCGATGGTGTCGCCCAGGCTCAGCTCGTCGCACCCCAGCTCCATCAGGCGGGCCGCGACCGAGACCACCTGGTGGACGGGGACCGGCCCCTCCCAGGGGTCGCCGAAGCACATCGACAGATAGCCGCGCACATGCATCGTCGCCTCGCGGGCGCGGGCGACGACCGGCTGGAACATCGCCAGCGACTCGTCGACCGTGCGGTTGAGGTTCCGCCGGGCGAAGGTCTCGGTGGCGCTGCCGAAGACCGCGATCCGTCGGACACCCAGCTCCACCGCGCGGTCCAGGCCGCGCTGGTTGGGCACCAGCACCGGAAGCTCGGCGTCCACCCCGTCCAGCAGCGGGATCAGCCGCGCGGCGTCGGCCAGCTGGGGTACCCATTCGGGGTGCACGAAGCTGGTCGCCTCGACGGTGGTCAGCCCGGCGTCGGCGAGCCGCCGGATGAACTCGGCCTTCACCTCGACCGGGACGATCGCCTTCTCGTTCTGCAGGCCGTCGCGCGGACCCACCTCGTGGATGCGCACCCGGGCGGGCAGCCCGGCGGCGGGCACGGCCATGGGCAGTCCTGGGGGCAGGGCCATCACGCACGCTCCTCGCTCGCCGGGCCGGTGTCCTCGCCGTCGTGCGGGGTGACCACGGCCAGCACCTGGTCCATGGCGACCGTGCTGCCCGCCGTCACATCGAGCTCGGTGACGACGCCGTCGTGCGGAGCGGAGATGACGTGCTCCATCTTCATCGCCTCCACCACCAGCAGGCCCTGACCGGCGGTGACCTCGTCGCCCACGGCGGCCTTCACCACCGTGACCGTGCCCGGCATCGGCGCGGTCAGCGCGCCGGCGTGGGCGGCCGCGGAGCCGCCGCGCAGCGCGGCCTCCACGGGGTCGTGGTCCTGGACGTGCCAGGCGTCGCCGTCCCGCCCCAGCCAGCGTCCTTCCGGGCCGGGCGCGGCGGTGAAGGTGTGGGTGAGCCCCGTCCACTCCATCGTGACGCGGTCCATGGCGGTGGCGCCGCCGACGAGGCGGGCGCGGACGGGTGGGACGACCGCCCCCGGGGACGGGGTGGCTCCCTCGTGCGCCGGGTCCGGCCGGTCGATGAGGAGCTCCGCGTCCCGGACCGGGCCGCGCACCCGGACCGTGACCGGCTCATGGCCGGGGACGCGCAGGTGGTGGAGGGTCCAGGCGGGGGTGCCGCCCAGCCGCCAGCCGGTGGCCGTGGAGAACGGGTCCACCCAGCCGGAGCCGCCGGCGCCCGGCCCGTCGACGCGGCCGCCGTCGCCGCCCGACCCATCGCCGGGGGAGCCTCCGGAGGCGCCGCGCTCCAGGGCGGCCTGGCGGAGCAGGGCCGCGGTCGCGTAGACCTCGTCGGGGACGGTGTGCGGCACCAGGGTGGCGGCGTCGCGGTCGACCAGGCCGGTGTCGAGGTCGCCGGAGACGACGGCCGGATGGGCGAGCAGCCGGCGCAGGAAGCCGGTGTTGGTGTCGAGTCCGAGCACGGTGGTGTGCCCGAGGGCGGCCCGCAGCCGGCGCAGCGCGGTGGCCCGGTCCGGGCCGTGGGCGATCACCTTGGCCAGCATCGGGTCGTACAACGTGCCGACCTCGGTGCCGGCGGTCAGGCCCGAGTCGACGCGCACGCCTTCGCCCTCGGGGTCGCGCAGCACGCGCACGGTGCCGGCGGAGGGCAGGAAGTCCACCCGGTCGCCGGACGCCCGCGCGGTCTCGGCGCAGATCCGCGCCTCCACGGCGTGGCCGGTCAGGGTGATGTCTCCCTGGGCGAAGGGCAGCGGCTCGCCGGCGGCCACCCGCACCTGCCACTCCACCAGGTCCAGGCCGGTGATGAGCTCGGTGACCGGGTGCTCGACCTGGAGGCGGGTGTTCATCTCCATGAAGTAGTAGGCCGACGGGTCGTTGCCCGGCACGATGAACTCCACCGTGCCCGCGCCGGTGTAGCCGCAGGAGCGGGCCGCCTGGGCCGCGGCCTCGCCCATCGCCGCGCGGGTGGCCTCGTCCAGCAGGGGGCTGGGCGCCTCCTCGATGATCTTCTGGTGGCGGCGCTGGAGGGAGCACTCGCGCTCGCCGAGGTGCAGCACGTTGCCGTGGCCGTCGGCGAGGATCTGGATCTCGATGTGGCGCGGGCGGTCGATCCAGCGCTCCACCAGCAGGGTGTCGTCGCCGAAGGAGCCGCGCGCCTCACGCCGGGCGGCGGCGATCTCGTCCGCGAGCAGCGCCTCGTCGCGCACCAGCCGCATGCCCTTGCCGCCGCCGCCCGCCGAGGGCTTCAGCAGCACCGGCATGCCGATCTCGCGGGCGGCCTCCGCCAACTGGGCGTCGGTCAGCCCGCTGCCCGAGGAGCCGGGCACCACCGGGACCCCGGCGGCCCGCACGGTCTCCTTGGCCCGGATCTTGTCGCCCATCAGCTCGATCGCGCCGGCCGGCGGCCCGATGAAGGCGACCCCGGCGTCCGCGCAGGCCCGCGCGAAGGCCGCGTTCTCGGCGAGGAAGCCGTAGCCCGGGTGGACGGCCTGCGCCCCGGTGCGCCGCGCCGCCTCCAGCAGCCGCTCGACGGAGAGGTAGCTCTCCGCGGCGGGCGCGGGGCCGATGCGGACGGCGGTGTCCGCCTCCCGCACATGCCGGGCGTCGGCGTCGGCGTCGCTGAAGACGGCGACCGAGCGGATGCCCAGCTCCCGCAGGGTGCGGATCACGCGGACCGCGATCTCACCCCGGTTGGCCACCAGGACGCTCTCCAGCGCCGCCGCCTTCATGGAAGCCCCTCCCTGGAGGTCCGCGGAGTCCGTCCGCGCCGCCGCGTCGTCGCGCGCGGCCGAGCCTGTCTGCACCATCGTCCGCATCTCCCTCATCACATCCGGAAGACGCCGAAGCCGGGCGCCGTGTCGTCCTGCCGCGGAAGCGGCGCGTTCGCGCAGGCGGTGAGGGCCAGGCCCAGCACCTGGCGCGTCTCCATGGGGTCGATGACCCCGTCGTCCCACAGGCGAGCCGTCGCGTAGTACGCGTTCCCCTGGGTCTCGTACTGCTCGCGGATCGGCGCCTTGAAGGTGTCCTCCTCCTCGGCGCTCCACTCCTCGCCGCGCGCCTCCAACTGGTCGCGCTTGACGGTGGCGAGCACGGAGGCGGCCTGTTCGCCGCCCATCACCGAGATCTTCGCGTTGGGCCACATCCACAGGAAGCGGGGGCTGTAGGCCCGGCCGCACATGGAGTAGTTGCCCGCGCCGTAGGAGCCGCCGATGACGACGGTCAGCTTGGGGACCCGGGTGCAGGCCACCGCGGTGACCATCTTGGCGCCGTGCTTGGCGATGCCGCCCGCCTCGTAGTCCCGGCCGACCATGAAGCCCGAGATGTTCTGCAGGAAGAGCAGCGGGATGCCGCGCTGGTCGCACAGCTCGATGAAGTGGGCGCCCTTCTGGGCGGACTCGGAGAACAGGATGCCGTTGTTGGCGACGATGCCGACCGGGTGGCCGTGGATGTGGGCGAAGCCGGTCACCAGCGTCGTGCCGAACTCGGCCTTGAACTCGGCGAAGCGGGAGCCGTCGACGATCCGGGCGATGACCTCGCGGACGTCGTAGGGGGTGCGCGAGTCGGTGGGCACCACCCCGTACAGCCCCGCGGGGTCGACCTTGGGCTCCTCCACCGCCCGCACCGTCCACGGCAGCGGGGAGCGCTCGCCGAGGGTGGAGACGATGGTGCGCACGATCCGCAGCGCGTGCGCGTCGTCCTCGGCGAGGTGGTCGGTGACGCCGGAGACCCTGGAGTGCACCTCGCCGCCGCCCAGCTCCTCGGCGGTGACCACCTCGCCGGTGGCGGCCTTCACCAGCGGCGGACCGCCGAGGAAGATCGTGCCCTGGTCCCGCACGATCACCGCCTCGTCGCTCATCGCCGGGACGTAGGCGCCGCCCGCGGTGCAGGAGCCGAGGACGGCGGCGATCTGCGGGATGCCGGCCCCCGACATCCGGGCCTGGTTGTAGAAGATCCGCCCGAAGTGCTCGCGGTCCGGGAACACCTCGTCCTGCATGGGGAGGAAGGCGCCGCCGGAGTCGACGAGGTAGAGGCAGGGGAGCCGGTTCTCCAGGGCGATCTCCTGCGCCCGCAGGTGCTTCTTGACCGTCATCGGGTAGTACGTGCCGCCCTTGACCGTGGCGTCGTTGGCGACGATGACCGCCTCGCGGCCGGAGACCCGGCCGATGCCCGCGATGACGCCGGCGGCCGGGGCCGCGCCCCCGTACATCCCGTCCGCCGCCAGCGGGGCGAGCTCCAGGAAGGGCGAGCCCGGGTCCAGCAGCGCGTCCACCCGGTCGCGCGGCAGCAGCTTGCCGCGCGCGGTGTGCCGCGCCCGCGCCTTCTCGCCGCCGCCGAGTCCGGCCGCCGCGAGCTTCTCGCGCAGCCGGTCCACCAGCTCGCGGTGCGCGGCCTCGTTGGCCCGCCAGGCGTCGGACGCCGGGTCGGCGCCGCTCCTGAGCACCGGTGCCTGCTCCATGGGTACGAGCCCCCTTGCTCGATCCTGCCGATCCGCCGCCCGGTGCCGCGCCTGGTGGGCGCCGACCCCGGTCCGGTCGATCCGTCGTTGAGCGCTCTGTCGTCGAGCGACCCGTCCCCGCGCGATCCGCCGAGGAACGGTGCGTCGATGAGCGATCTGGTACTGGGCGATCTGTTGCTGAGCGATCTGTTAATGAGCGTTAACCTATTGCCTTCAGGTTAACGACCACTAACGCCGCTGTCTAGAATCAATTTCATGAGCACGCATGCCCCCGCCCCGACCCGACGCGAGCAGATCCTCAGGGAGGCGGCCCGGCTCTTCGCCGAGCGCGGTTTCCACGGCGTGGGTGTGGACGAGATAGGCGCGGCGGTGGGCATCAGCGGCCCCGGTCTCTACCGCCACTTCGCGGGCAAGGACGCGATGCTCGCCGAGCTGCTGGTCGGGATCAGCGGCCGGCTGCTGACCGGCGGCAAGCGGCGCGTCGCGGAGGCGGCGACCGCCGGCGACGGCCCGGCGGCCGTGCTGGACTCGCTGATCGAGGGCCACATCGACTTCGCGCTGGACGACCGCCCGCTGATCACGCTGCACGACCGCGAGCTGGACCGGCTGCGGGACAGCGACCGCAAGTTGGTGCGCCAGCTCCAGCGGCAGTACGTCGAGCTGTGGGTCGAGGTGGTGCGCCAGGTCTATCCGGCGCTGGCCGAGGCCGAGGCGCGCGCCGCCGTGCACGCCGTCTTCGGGCTGCTCAACTCCACGCCGCACCTGGGGCGCCCCGGCGCCCTCCCCGGTCGCGGCGCCACCGCGGACCTGCTGCACCGGCTGGCGCTGGGTGCCTTCGCGGCCGCGGCGGGCGTGGGCCCCGGGGCGGACGGATCTGGACAGCGCTACTGACCGCCGGGTAACTTTCGATCCCGTAACTGAGCAAGCGCTTAGAAGGTGCCGCGCGCTGGGGCCGGCCCAGCCGGGGAGGCTGTTCCAGCCGGGGAGGCTGTTCATGCGTCGGACGGTGTTCAACGAGGACCACGAGGCGTTCCGCGAGACCATACGGGAGTTCATCGCCGCCGAGGTCGTGCCCCGGTACGACCAGTGGCGGGAGGCCGGCCAGGCGCCCCGCGACTTCTACAAGAAGCTGGGTGAGCTGGGCGTCTTCGGCATCGAGGTGCCCGAGGAGTACGGCGGCGCCGGTCAGACCAGCTTCAAGTTCCACGCGGTGATCGCCGAGGAGGTCGCGCGGGCGGGCGTGACCTTCGGCGGCAGCGGGGTGCACACCGCGCTCTGCCTGCCGTACCTGCTCGCCTACGCCACCGAGGAGCAGAAGCGGCGCTGGCTGCCGCCCTTCGTCTCCGGCGACATGATGACGGCGATCGCCATGACCGAGCCCGGCACCGGCTCCGACCTGGCGGGCATGCGCACCACCGCCAAGCTCTCCGCGGACGGCCGCCACTACGTCCTCAACGGCGCCAAGACCTTCATCACCGGCGGCGTCCACGCCGACCGCGTCCTGGTCTGCGCCCGCACCGCACCTCCCACCCCCGAGGACCGTCGCGGCGGCATCTCCATCCTGGTCGTCGACACCACCAGCGAGGGGTACGCCGTCGGCCGCAAGCTGGAGAAGCTGGGGCTGCACACCTCCGACACCGCCGAACTGTCCTTCACCGACGTGCGGGTGCCGGTCGAGGACCTGCTGGGCGAGGAGGGCCGGGCGTTCGAGTACCTCACCCACAACCTGCCGCAGGAGCGGCTCGGCATCGCCTTCGGCGCGTACGCCCAGGCCGCCGCGGCCGTGGAGTTCGCCAAGGAGTACGTGCGCGACCGCACCGTCTTCGGGCAGCCCGTGGCGTCCTTCCAGAACACCAAGTTCGTGCTGGCCGACTGCAAGGCCGAGGTGGACGCGATGCAGGCGGTCGTCGACCGGGCGCTGGACGCCCACGACGCCGGGGATCTGACCGCCGCCGACGCCGCCTCGGCGAAGCTGTTCACCACCGAACGCGCCGCCGTCGTCATCGACAAGTGCCTCCAACTGCACGGCGGCTACGGCTACATGATGGAGTACCCCATCGCCCGGCTCTACGCGGACACCCGCGTCAGCCGCATCTACGGCGGAACCAGCGAGGTCATGCGCTCCATCATCGCCAAGTCCATGGGCCTGTGACGGGCCCGCGACGCCCGACGAACGACGCACCGGTCACACCACCCACCACGCCTGCCCCGCCCGCCCCGCCCGCCGGAGCCGACGCGCTCCACGGGCACGCCGCGCGGACACTCCCAGGCACTCCGACGCACTCCGGACGAACGAAGCGCCCAGATGAACGAAGCACTCCAGGATCTGCTCGACCTGCTCGACCTGGAACAGGTCGAGCGGGACATCTTCCGCGGCACCAGCCGCCCCTCCCTGGTGGAGCGGGTCTTCGGCGGCCAGGTCGCGGCCCAGGCGCTGGTCGCCGCGGGCCGCACCGTCCCCGAGGACCGCACGCCGCACTCGCTGCACTCGTACTTCCTGCGCCCCGGCGACCCCGGCGCGCCGATCGTCTACACGGTCGACCGCATCCGCGACGGCTACTCCTTCACCACCCGCCGGGTGGTGGCCGTGCAGCACGGCAAGGCGATCTTCCACCTCTCGGCCTCCTTCCAGCGCGCCGAGGAGGGGCTGGAGCACCAGGAGCCGATGCCGGCCGCCCCGGACCCGCTGACGCTCCCCACCGCGGAGGAGCTGCTGCCGCGGTACGCGCACCTCTTCGGCGACCCGGTGGTCAGCCGGCGCATGCTGGAGGCGCGGGCCGCCGTCGATGTGCGCTACGTGGACGCCCCGCCGTACGGCACCATCGGCGAACCGCGCGAGCCGAGGTCACAGGTGTGGTTCCGCACCAACGGCAAACTGGACGGCGAACAGGACCGTCCACTGCTGCACATCTGTCTGGCGACCTACGTCTCGGACATGACCCTGCTGGACTCGGTGCTGCTCGCGCACGGTCGCGGCGGCTGGGCCGTCGGCGACGTGGTCGGCGCCAGCCTGGACCACGCCATGTGGTTCCACCGCCCCTTCCGCGCGGACGAGTGGCTCCTCTACGACCAGGAGAGCCCGACCACGGCGGGCGGGCGGGGACTGGCCAAGGGCCGGATCTTCACCGCGGACGGTCGGCTCGCCGTGTCGGTGATCCAGGAGGGTCTGGTGCGGGTCCCGCGCGGGCGAGAGTGAACCGGGTGGCCCGGCGGCGCGACGCCGCGGTGGAGGGGCGGTCCGGCGCCACGGTGGACCGTGGCGCGGATGATCTGACGGCTCGGCGGCTCGGCGCCGCGGTGGACTGGCGGCGGCACCCGCCCCGAGGCCGTGGGGCTGGAGGGCGGGACCGCCGGGTGGCCGGCCGGAGCTGGGGTGCGGACGCGCCCCTGGCCGCTGTGGGATGGCGGGGCGCCGTGAGGCCGCGGGTGGTGCCGGCGCGAGGTCGCGCCCGGGCACCGGAGATCGCGTGGGCCGGTCCCCGCCCCACGGAGCGATGGCGCGGCCCTCGGTCAGTAGGCGTCGGTAGGCGTCAGTAGGCCGGGGAGAGGCCCGCGGCGTCCAGCAGATAGGCGGTCATCGGGTCGTAGAAGCGCGGGTTGACGACGTGGTCGTCGAGCGGGACCACCACGGCCAGCGCGCCCTCCGCCTCGCCGATGAACAGCGCCGGGTCGTTGCAGTCCGCGTACCCGACCGCGTCGATGCCGCGCTGCCCCGCGCACCCCGTCCAGCCGTGGTCGGCCACCACCAGGTCCGGCAGCGGCCGCCCCTCGCGCGCCAGCCCGTCCAGGATCGCCGCCATGGGTGCGGGGGAGTGGGTGTGCCACAGCGTCGCGCCGCGCTCCAGCACCGCGACGTCGGCGAACTGGAAGACGAATCCCTCGTCGGCCTGGAGCCCGCCGGGGATCTCCATGATCTCGCAGCCCGCGGCCCGCAGCGCGGCGGCGGTCGCGCGGTGCACGTCCAGCAGCCCGCCCGGGTGGCCGGTGGCGAACAGCACCCGCTCGCCCGCCTCGGCCGCCTTGCGCAGCACCGCCGCCATCCGGTCCAGGGCACCGACGGTCAGCTCCGGGTCGATGGTGTCCTGGCCCACCCGGTGCTCCGGGTCGTCGATCACCCCACACCGCTCCGCCATGACCGCGAGGACGTCCTGCTCGTCCGTCCAGCGGTCGCCCAGCTCCAGACCCAGCCAGTAGTGGCGGTCGCCGTTGGCGAGGCTGCGGTAGTGAGACAGGTTGTTGCCGCGCGGAGTGGCGACGTTGCCGGCGATGCGGGTGGCCACCAGGTGGTCGATCAGTTCGGCGCGGCTGGGCACGGAGCTGGCTATTCGGGGGTACGGGGGTCGTCCCCCGGAAGAAGGCAGCGGCATGCCGCCTATTGTCCTCCTTGGAGCTTGCACATGGACGTGGTGTCCAAATAGCCGGGCTTGGCCCTCGGGAACGTACATGTGCGGAATCCGCGGCGCTGCCTACTCTCGAATCACAGCCCCCGAAACCCCACCGCCGAGAGGCAGTAGTCGCATGTCCACCAACGCCCGCCAGCCCGGCCCCGTCGGCCCGGTCGACTCCTCTCGCATTCCGCGCTACGCGGGGCCCGCGACCTTCGCCCGGCTGCCGCGCATCGACGAGGTCGGCGGCACCGCCGACGTCGCCGTGGTCGGCGTGCCGTTCGACACCGGCGTCTCCTACCGCCCCGGCGCCCGCTTCGGCGGCAACGCCATCCGTGAGGCCTCGCGCCTGCTGCGCCCGTACAACCCGGCCCAGGACGCGTCCCCCTTCGCGCTGGCGCAGGTCGCCGACGCCGGTGACATCGCCGCGAACCCGTTCAACATCAACGAGGCCGTGGAGACCATCGAGGGCGCCACCGACGAGCTGCTGTCCTCCGGTGCCCGACTGATGACGCTGGGCGGCGACCACACCATCGCGCTGCCGATCCTGCGTTCCGTGGCCCGTAAGCACGGTCCCGTCGCGCTGCTGCACTTCGACGCGCACCTGGACACCTGGGACACCTACTTCGGCGCCGAGTACACCCACGGCACCCCGTTCCGGCGCGCGGTCGAGGAGGGCATCCTCGACACCTCCGCGCTCTCCCACGTCGGCACCCGCGGCCCGCTCTACGGCAAGCAGGACCTGGACGACGACGAGAAGATGGGCTTCGGCATCGTCACCTCGGCCGACGTGATGCGGCGCGGCGTGGACGAGGTGGCCGACCAGCTGCGCCAGCGCATCGGCGACCGGCCGCTGTACATCTCCATCGACATCGACGTGCTCGACCCGGCGCACGCGCCCGGCACCGGTACCCCGGAGGCGGGCGGTCTGACCTCCCGCGAGCTGCTGGAGATCCTGCGCGGCCTGTCCTCCTGCAACCTGGTCTCGGCCGACGTGGTCGAGGTCGCCCCGGCGTACGACCACGCCGAGATCACCTCCGTCGCCGCGTCCCACACGGCGTACGAGCTGACCACGATCATGTCGCGGCAGATCGCCGCCGCGCGGGAGGCGTGACGCTCCGCGCGGTGCGCCGACAGCGCGGCGCGCCGAGTGAGGAGGCGCGCTGACAGGAGGCGCGGCGGTGGCCCTTGAGGGTCACCGCCGCGCCTCGCGCCTTTTCCGGGCTCCGGGCTCTGGGTTCCGGGCTCCGGGCTCCGGTCACCCGGTTCCGCCGGACTCTTGGACGGACCGTCTGCCCTCTGTACAGTTGATCCAGTGAGCACCGTGGGAGCATCAGTGAACGCGGAGGCGGACGCCGTCATCGCCGCGCTGCGACCGGTCGCGGAGGGGCTCGCCGCCACCTTCGGTCGGTCCTGCGAGGTCGTGGTGCACGACTTCCGCACGCCGGAGAACTCGGTGGTCGTCATCGCCGGCGACCTCACGGGGCGCGCCGTCGGCGGCTCCATGAGCGCCATCGGGATGGACCTGCTGCGCCAGGGCGACGCGGCCCCCGACCGGCTCAACTACGTCACCAGGACCCCGGCCGGCCGGATGCTGAAGTCCTCCACGGTCGTGCTGCGCACCAGCGACGGCACGGCCTTCGGGGCGTTCTGCGTCAACCTCGACATCACCGCGCTGACCCAGGTCCATGATCTGGTCGGCGATCTGGTGGGCGTGGTCCCCGGCGCGGCGGGGCAGCGGGCCCCGGGGTCCGCCGCCGTGGTGCCGACGACCACCTTCAGCAACGACGTGGACGACGTCGTCGACGCCGCGGTGGACGGTCTCCAGCTCGCGCACGGCAAGCAGTGGGCCCAGCTGGACCGGGCCGAGCGGGCGGAGCTGTTCGCCCGGCTGGACGCGACGGGCGTCTTCGCGGTGCGCCGGGCGGTGCCCCGGGTGGCCGCCCGACTGGGCATCTCACGGGCCTCGGCCTACGCGTACCTGTCCGACGCGCGGAAGCGCACGGCGGACAAGGGGCGCGCTCCAGGGACTTCAGCGAAAGGCGGTTCCGCATGACGACCATTCAGCCGGCCACGCCGTCGGGGGCCCGGTCGACCACCGGCGAGCGCGCCGCGCCGGTCACGCTCGACGACGTCCGCGCGGCCGCGGCCAGGATCGCGGGGATCGCGCACCGCACCCCGGTGCTGACGTCCCGGACGCTGAACCGGCGGGTCGGCGCGGAGGTGTTCCTCAAGTGTGAGAACTTCCAGCGGGTCGGCGCGTTCAAGTTCCGAGGCGCCTACAACACGATCGCCCAGCTGTCCGCGGAGGAGCTCCGGCGCGGCGTCGCCGCCTACTCGTCCGGGAACCACGCCCAGGCGGTGGCCCTGGCCGCCCGGCTCCTCGGCGCCCCCGCCGTGATCCTGATGCCCGAGGACGCGCCGGAGTCCAAGCGCGCCGCGACCCTCGGGTACGGCGCGGAGGTGGTGACGTACGACCGCTACACCGGCGACCGGGAGGCGATCGGCCGCAAGCTGGCGGAGGACCGCGGGCTCACGCTGGTCCCGCCGTACGAGCATCCGCAGATCATCGCCGGCCAGGGCACCGTGGGCCTGGAGCTGATCGAGGAGGTCGGCGCCCTGAACGCGCTGGTGACCCCGGTCGGTGGGGGCGGCCTGATGGCGGGCTGCGCCACCGCCGTACGGGGCATCGACCCCGCCGTCCGCACGATCGGCGTGGAACCGGCGGCGGGCGACGACTACAAGCGCTCCCTGGAGGCCGGTCACCGGGTGCGCGTTCCGGTGCCGCACACCATCGCCGACGGACAGGCCCTGGAGACCCCGGGGGAGCTGACCTTCTCCATCAACCGGCGGCTGCTGGACGAGGTGGTGCTCGTGAGCGACGACGAGATCCGCGAGGCCATGGCCTTCGCCTTCACCCATCTGAAGATCGTCGTCGAGCCGAGCGGCGCCACGGGCCTCGCCGCCCTCCTCGCGGGGCGGGTCGCGTCGGTCCCCGAGCGGGTAGGGGTCGTGATCTCCGGCGGGAACGTGGACCCGGGGCGCTTCGCCTCGCTGGTCGGGGCGGGCTGACGACCCGGTGCCGCCCGCGCGGGAGCGCGCTGGGCGGGCCGCCTAGGGGAGCGTGAGGACGCGCGGGCCGTCGTCGGTGATGGCGACGGTGTGTTCGCTGTGGGCGGCGCGGCCGCGGTCGGCGGTGCGGAGGGTCCAGCCGTCGGGGTCGGTGAGGTAGGCGTCGGAGCCGCCGGCGAGGAACATGGGCTCGATCGCGATCACCATGCCGTGGCGGAGGGGGAGGCCCCGGCCCGGTCGGCCCTCGTTGGGGACCGGGGGGTCCTCGTGCATGCGCCGGCCGATCCCATGTCCCCCGAAGTCGGCGGGGATGCCGTAACCGGCGGCGCGGCCCACGCTGCCGATGGCGTGTCCGATGTCGCCCATCCGGGCCCCGACCACGGCCGCCGCGATGCCGGCCTCCAGGGCACGCCGGGTGGTCTCGACGAGTCGCTGGTCGTCGGGGCGCGGGGTGCCGACCGTGAAGCTCACCGCCGCGTCGCCGGCCCAGCCGTCCAGCATCGCCCCGCAGTCCACGCTGAGCAGATCGCCGTCGCGCAGCCGGTAGCCGTCGGGGATGCCGTGCACGATCGCGTCGTTGACCGAGGCGCAGATCACGGCGGGGAAGGGGGTGGGGGCGAAGTGCGGCCGGTAGCCGAGGAACGGGGAGCTCGCCCCCGCCGCGCGGAGCACCTCGCGCGCCGTCTCGTCCAGCTCCCGCAAGGACACGCCGACGGCGGCCACCGCGCGCACCGCCTCCAGCGCCTTGGCCACCACCCGGCCGGCCTCGCGCATGGCCTCCAACGCCGCGTCGGTCTTGATCTCCACCATGGCCAGCCGTCCCTTCGCTCAGGGAGACCCGATGCCGACGGGGTGCCGACGGGGCGGGGTCCCAATTCTTATACCGGTATTAGTATCACGGTCATGGTGCGCACCCCTCTCACCGCCCTCGAACGCGAACGCGGCCGTTGTCTCGGCGCCCTGCTACGGCAGGCGCGCGGCGAACGCAGCATGGCCGAGGTCGCCGCGCGGGCGGGCATCTCCGCCGAGACCCTCCGGAAGATCGAAACCGGCCGGGCGCCGACCCCCGCCTTCTTCACCGTCGTGGCGCTGGCCTCCGCGCTGGGGCTGGGGTTGGACGAGCTGTCGACGCGGTGCGCGGAAGCCGCCGACGAGGCCGCCGCCGCCGCGGAGGACAGCGCGGCCGCCTGACCGACGCCGCCCGTTTCCGGACCGCGCCCCGCGCGGGGCGCGGCTTCACCGCGGGTGTCGGCAACACCGTCCGGCTGTACCTCGCCGATCCGCGCCGCGCCGGCGACGTCGGCGGCGTCAGGCCCTGACCCGATCACGCCCTGATCGGATTCGGTCGGGCGACGCTCGGTGACGATCCGCGACGATTTCTTTGTTGCGTAAGGATGAAATCCGCACGCCTGTGCGTTGCAGCCTTCCGATAGGGCGGAAAGATCCGGGAGGTCGTGGGTGTCAGGCACAGGACAGGGCTGGGTGCGACGGCTGACCCGGTACTGCTGGCGGTACCGGCGCAATGTGCTGCTGTCTCTCGGCGCCTCGCTCGCCGGGATGGCCGTGCTGGCCCTCGTGCCGCTCATCCCGCGACTGATCATCGACGATGTCGTCGTCAGTCAGGAGCGCTCGCTGGGCCCCTGGGCCGCGCTGCTGATCGTGGCCGCGGTCGTCGTCTACGCCCTGACCTATCTGCGGCGCTACTACGGCGGGCGACTCGCCCTCGACGTCCAGCACGACCTGCGCACCGAGATGTTCGAGGCGATCACCCGGCTGGACGGCAGGCGGCAGGACGAGCTGTCCACCGGCCAGGTCGTCGGCCGCGGCACCAGCGACCTCCAGCTCATCCAGGGCCTGCTCTTCATGGTGCCGATGATGATCGGCAACGTGCTGCTGTTCGTCATCTCGCTGGTCGTGATGGCGATCCTCTCGCCGCTGCTCACCGTCGTGGTGCTCGCCGTGGCCCCGGCCCTGTGGATCATCGCCGCGCGCAGCCGCACCCGACTCTTCCCCGCCACCTGGTACGCGCAGAGCCAGGCCGGCGCGGTCGCGGGCGTCGTCGACGGCGCCGTCACCGGCGTGCGCGTCGTCAAGGGCTTCGGACAGGAGCACCAGGAGACCGGCAAGCTGCGCGAGGCCGGCCGCCGGCTGTTCGCCGCGCGGCTGCGCACCGTGCGGCTCAACGCCCGCTACACGCCCGCGCTCCAGGCCGTGCCCGCGCTGGGTCAGGTCGCCATGCTGGCGGTCGGCGGCTGGATGGCCACCCGCGGCCAGGTCACCCTCGGCACCTTCGTCGCCTTCTCGACCTACCTCGCGCAGCTCGTCGGCCCGGTGCGGATGCTCACCATGATGCTGACCATGGGCCAGCAGGCCCGGGCCGGCGTCGAGCGCGTCTTCGAGCTCATCGAGACCGAGCCGGCCATCGAAGAGCGGCCCGACGCCCGGGAGCTGCCGGCCGACGCCCCCGCCACCGTCGAGTTCGACCACGTCACCTTCGGCTACGCCGGCGCCCGGCGCCCGGTGCTCGACGACGTCTCGCTGCGCATCGAACCGGGCGAGGTGCTGGCCGTCGTCGGCGCCTCCGGAAGCGGCAAGTCGACGCTCTCGATGCTGCTGCCGCGCTTCTACGACGTCTCCAGCGGGGCCGTGCGGATCGGCGGTCAGGACGTGCGCGACCTGACGTACGCCTCGCTCCGCGGCGCCATCGGGCTCGTCCCCGAAAGCAGCTTCCTGTTCTCCGACACCGTGCGGGCGAACCTCGCGTACGGCGCCCCGGACGCCACCGACGAGCAGATCCGGGCCGCCGCGCGGGCGGCGCAGGCCGACGCCTTCATCAGCGAGCTGCCCGACGGCTACGACACGGAGGTGGGCGAGCAGGGCCTCACCCTCTCCGGTGGCCAGCGGCAGCGCGTCGCCCTGGCCCGCGCGATCCTCACCGACCCCCGGCTGCTCGTCCTGGACGACGCGACCTCGGCGGTGGACGCGCGCGTGGAGCACGAGATCCACGAGGCGCTGCGCGGGGTGATGGCCGGCCGCACCACGCTGCTCATCGCGCACCGCCTCTCCACCCTCGCCCTCGCCGACCGCGTCGCCGTCCTCGACGCCGGCCGCGTGGTCGACGTGGGCACCCACGACGAGCTGCGCGAGCGGTGCGAGCTCTACCGCCGGCTGCTGACCGACCCCGACGAGCTCAGCGGGATCGAACGGGACCCGGCAGGCGCGGCGCCCGCGGCCGTCGGACGCGACGCCTCCGTGAGCGCCGCGCTGGAGGACGGCTCGGCAGGCGAGCCGGACGGTTCCACGCCGGACGGTTCCACGCCGGACGGAGCCGCGGGCGGCTCAGACGGTGAGGCGGCCGGCGCGGGGCTCGCCGAGCCGGAGATACAGGGCGTGGACCTGGGGCTGGGCCGGGACACGGGCCGGGACCCCGGGCACCGGCTGGACCGGAGCCCCGCGTCCGCGCGGCGCCCGGCGACGAACGGCGCGTCGGGCCAGGATCTCTACCGGGCGCTGGACCGTCGGGCGCTGGACCGCGAGCTCGACCTGGACGTCGACATCGAGGTCGAGGCGGAGATCGACAGCGAGCCGGTCAACGCCCGGCGCCGGGTCGTGGACGGGGTGACGCCCGAACTCTGGAAGCGCCGGCAGGACGGCGCGGACGGCGCGGACACCGCGTCGGCCGGCACGGCCGGAGCCGCCGGCCCCTCCGCCGCGGCCACCGGCCAGCCCGGCGCCATGGCCGGCGCGCTCGCCGGGGCGCCCGCGACGCCCGAGCTGCTCGCCAAGGTCGCGGCGCTGCCGCCGGCCACCGACACCCCCGACATCGACGAGGACCGGGCCGAGCGCCCGGAGGACTCCTACGGGCTGCGGCGGCTGCTGCGCGGCTTCGGGCTGCCGCTCGGCCTCGCCCTGGCCCTGGTCGCCGTGGACGCGTTGGCCGGTCTGCTGTTGCCCGTGCTGATCCGGCAGGGCATCGACGAGGGTGTGCAGCGTGCGGCCCTGGGCGCCGTGTGGGTGGCGTCCGGGCTCGCCCTGCTGGTGGTGCTCGGGCAGTGGGCCGCGCAGATCGGGGAGACCCGACTGACAGGGCGGACCGGCGAGCGGGTGCTCTACTCCCTGCGCGTCAAGATCTTCGCCCAGCTCCAGCGGCTGGGCCTGGACTACTACGAGCGCGAGCTGACCGGCAAGGTCATGACCCGCATGACCACCGACGTCGACGCGCTCTCGACCTTCCTCCAGACCGGCCTGGTCACCGCCGTCGTCAGCCTGCTGAGCTTCTTCGGTATCCTGGTCGCGCTGCTCGTCATCGACGTCCAGCTGGCGATGGTGGTCTTCGCGACGCTGCCCCCGCTGGTCATCGGCACCGTCTTCTTCCGGCGGCAGAGCGTCAAGGCGTACGAGCTGGCGCGCGAGCGCATCAGCGGCGTCAACGCCGACCTCCAGGAGAGCGTCGCCGGGCTGCGGATCGTGCAGGCGTTCCGCCGCGAGGACAGCGGACGGCGGCGGTTCGCCGAGCGCAGCGACGACTACCGCCGGGCCCGGGTGCACGGCCAGTGGCTGATCTCGATCTACTTCCCCTTCGTCCAACTGCTGTCCTCCGTCGCCGCCGCGCTGGTGCTGATCGTCGGCGCCGGGCGGGTCGGCGACGGGACGCTCACCGCCGGCGCCCTGGTCGCGTACCTGCTCTACATCGACCTGTTCTTCGCCCCGGTGCAGCAGCTCTCCCAGGTCTTCGACGGCTACCAGCAGGCCACCGTGTCGCTGCGCCGCATCCAGGAGCTGCTGCGCGAGCCGACCACCACCCCGGTCGCCGAGCGGCCGCGCGATGTGCGCTCGCTGCGCGGCGAGATCACCTTCGAGGACGTGCACTTCCACTACGGCGCGGCCGTGGAGGCCGCCACGGCCGCGGAGCGCGGCCGGGCGGCCTCGGAGCGCGACGCGGCAGCGGACGCCCGTACGGTCGCGGACGCCGGGGGCGGGGCCGGCGCCCGCGCCGACGATGCGGCGCTCACCGGCATCGACCTGCACATACCCGCCGGGCAGACCGTCGCCTTCGTCGGCCAGACCGGCGCCGGCAAGTCCACCCTCGTCAAGCTGGTCGCCCGGTTCTACGACCCCACCTCCGGGAGCGTCCGGGTGGACGGCGCGGACCTGCGCGAGCTCGACCTGACCCGCTACCGGCACCGGCTCGGCGTGGTCCCGCAGGAGTCCTACCTCTTCGCCGGGACCGTGCGCGACGCCATCGCCTACGGTCGCCCCGACGCCACCGACGCCGAGGTCGAGGCCGCCGCGCGGGCGGTGGGAGCGCACGCCATGGTCGCCTCCCTGGAGGGCGGCTACCTCCACGAGGTCACCGAGCGCGGGCGCAACCTCTCCGCGGGCCAGCGGCAGTTGATCGCCCTGGCCCGTGCCGAGCTGGTCGACCCGGACGTGCTGCTGCTCGACGAGGCGACGGCGGCCCTGGACCTGGCGACCGAGGCGTTGGTCAACCAGGCCACCGACCGGCTCGCGGGCAAGCGCACCACGCTCGTGGTCGCCCATCGGCTCACCACGGCGGCCCGCGCCGACCGGGTGGTGGTGCTGCACCAGGGGCGGGTCGCCGAGGACGGCACCCACGACGAGCTGCTGGCGCGCGGCGGACGCTATGCCGAGCTGTGGCGCACCTTCACGGGTGAGGCCGGGCCGACGGCGGCCGACGTCGACGAGGGCACGGCGACGCCTACGCTGGCGCGTTGACCCCGGCGCGTTGACCCCGGCGGGTGCGTGGTCGGCGGTCGTCCGCCGTTCTCGGTGCTCGTCGTGGGCTCGGGGTCCGTTCGGCACCGCCGGTCTCCGCCGTCGGTCTCCGCCGTCGGGCTGCTCGCCGTCGAGCGGGATGGTTTCGCTACGCGCCGTAGTCACCTTCGGCTACGGCGCGTAGCGATCACCGAGTCCCGCGGCCGCTAGGGCTCCATGCCGCTCACCCGGGCTATCGCCTCCACCTCCCGGCGGTCCCGCTCCCGCTGCTCCGCCTCGGCCGCCACCCGCTGCTTGTGCCGCTGAAGGAAGTCGGGGTCGTCCGCGCGGTCCTGGGGCACCAGGACCTTCATGCCCTTGGCGTGCGGGCTGTCCCCCAGGTCCACCACGACCCGCTCGTCCTGCGAGGTCAACAGGCCGAAGAGCACCAGCAGTTCCGCCTGGAGTGCCGGCGTGAACAGCTCCTTCTCCTCCGGGCCCATGCCGAGCTCGTACGTCCCTCCCCGTACGGCGGGTGAGGTGCTCAGCTCCCGCAGCAGACGCATGAGCAGCTCCAACGCCCGTGGCTCCACCCGCTCCTGCAGTTCCGTCAGGTACTGCCTCAGCCGCTCGGCCCGTTCGCTCCGCTCGTGCCGTTCGTCTCGGTCCATGTAGGCAGCATGCGCCATCACGCGCCGCTACGAAAGAGGGCGGGCGACAACTCTCCGTATTCACAAGCGGGATGGACGGGGCTAGCGGGTCGGGCAGCGCCCCCGATAGGTTTCCCGGCGACCTCTGAGGAGAAAGGGGAGCGCGCATGCGCAAGGCGCTCAGATGGCTGCTGTCGCTCGTGGTGCTGATAGGCACCGCGGTCGTCGGCAGCGCGTCGTCCGTGACGGCGGCCCACGCCGCCGAGCCGGACATCAAGGAACGCATCCTCGCGATACCGGGGATGAGTCTCATCGAGGAGAAGCCCTACGAGGGCTACCGCTTCTTCGTGCTCAACTACACGCAGCCGATCGACCACCGGCACCCGTCCAAGGGCACCTTCCAGCAGCGGCTGACCCTGCTGCACAAGGCCACGGACCGGCCGACGGTGTTCTTCACCTCCGGCTACAACGTCAACACCAACCCGCGCCGCAGCGAGCCCACGCAGATCGTCGACGGCAACCAGGTGTCGATGGAGTACCGCTTCTTCACTCCGTCCCGACCCCAGCCGGCCGACTGGTCCAAGCTCGACATCTGGCAGGCCGCCAAGGACCAGCACCGCATCTTCAAGGCGCTGAAGCCGATCTACGGCAAGAACTGGCTGGCCACCGGCGGCAGCAAGGGCGGCATGACGGCCACCTACTACCGCCGCTTCTTCCCGAACGACATGGACGGCACCGTCGCCTACGTCGCCCCCAACGACGTGCGCAACAAGGAGGACTCGGCCTACGACCGCTTCTTCCGCACCGTCGGCACCGCCGAGTGCCGCGCCAAGCTCAACGCGGTGCAGCGCGAGGCCCTGGTGCGGCGCGACGAGATCGTCGACCGCTACCAGAAGTGGGCGGCCGAGGAGAAGCAGACCTTCACCGTCGTGGGCAGCGCCGACAAGGCGTACGAGAACGTGGTGCTCGACCTGGTGTGGGCCTTCTGGCAGTACCACCTGCTGAAGGACTGCGACACGGTGCCGGCGGCGACCGCCTCCACCGATGATCTGTACACCTTCATCGATGACATCTCCGGCTTCTCCGCCTACACCGACCAGGGCCTGGCGAACTACACCCCGTACTACTACCAGGCGGGCACCGAGCTGGGCGCGCCCTCCTTCAAGACCCCGCACCTGAAGGGCCTGCTGCGCTACCCGGGCATCTACGACCCGCGCAACTACGTGCCCCGCGACATCCCGATGACCTTCAAGCCGTGGGTCATGCGGGACGTCGACCGCTGGGTGCGGCACCACAGTGAGCGGATGCTCTTCGTCAACGGCGCCAACGACCCGTGGGCGGCGGAGCCGTTCCGCGTGGGTCGCGGGTCCGACGACAGCTACGTCTTCACCGTCCCCGGCGGCAACCACGGCTCCAACGTGGCCGGGCTGCCCGCCGCGCAGAAGGAGAAGGCCACCCAGGAGATCCTGGAGTGGGCGGGGGTCGCCCCGGCCGCCGTCCGTGAGGGCGACAAGCCGGCCAAGCGGCTGACCTCCTACGACCCGAAGCTCGACAAGCAGCTCGTCGAGCGCGAGCCGCTGCTGCGGCCGTAACGGTCGTTCAGCCCTCGGGGCCGTCCGAACCGCTCAGGGGACGGGATCGGACGGCGCACCCCACCGGCGGTCCGCCGTCCAGGTGCACATAGAGGGCGGTGCCCGGCGGGCAGTCAGCCCGCCGGGCCACCGCCGCCACCAGCCGGAACTCCGGTGGCCGGGCCCCCGAGCCGTCACAGGCCGTCTCCCGCACCTGGCCGCGCCGGGCGCTGTAGACGCAGTCGCCGACCAGCGTGCGCGGCCCGCCGCCGGCGCCCGGGTCGCCCGGATGCGGCGGCTCCAACGCCCGCATGCAGGCGTAGCCCTCCGGCGCCGTGCCGTCGCCGTCCTCGTCCGCGTCCGGACGGACGCCGGAGATGTGCAGCACGAAGTCGGTGCGCTCCGGACAGTGGGTTCCGGAGTCCGGCGTCCCCTCGTAGCGGGCGAGCACCCGCGCGGTCGCCCGTTCACTGGTGCACGGCACCTCGGTGAAGGCCGTCCGCCGCTGAGCGCCGCACTCGCCCCGGGCCAGGAAGGTCGCGCCGTAGTCGGCGCTCCCCGTGGCCGCCGCCGGCGTCGTCCCACCGGCCCGCTCGTCCCCGTGGCAGCCCGTCAGCCCCATCGCCGTCCCGGCCAGCGCGAGCGCCAGCACGGCCGCGCGAGACCCGGCGACGTGCCGCGGCGAGCGTTCGCGTGTCCCGCCCTCCATTCCCACCCCCGGCTGCCAGCCTGGTCCGCGCGGGCGGGCGCACGCCAGGCGTACGGCGCGGAATCCGTCGGCGGTGGGGGGACGCGCGGGAGCGCGCCGTACTCGCCGTACGCCGGGCGCGGGGCCGCCGCGCCGCGCCCGTACGACGGCCCCGTACGACGGCGCCGTACGACGGCCCTGTACGCCGCCTCGGTACGCCGTACCGGCTCCTCAGTACGACAGCCCGTGGCCGATCGGGTAGAGCAGCCGGGACGGGTCGTCCGCGCGGGGCACCGCGACCGGCAGCCGGCCGTGCGGCCGGACACGCCCGGCCAGCACCCGTGCGGCCGCCCGTAGTTCCACATCGGTCCAGGAGTAGGTGGCGAGCGAGGCCGCCAGACCGTAGCCGGTCAGCTGGGCGATGTCGTACGGGTTGCGCAGCGCGAGATGGACGACGGGGACGCCGGTGGCGGTGAGCTCCGCCACCAGGGTGCGTTGGCCGGAGCTCGGGCCCACGTTGTACGTCGCCACGAGCACCGCGTCCCGGCCGCGCGCCCGCGCCACCGCCGCCGCGATCCGCTCCGGTGTCGGGTCGGGCCGGGAGCCGGTCCCGGTGGACAACGCCTCGGCGGCGAAGCCCAGCTCGGTCAGGGCCCGGGCGAGCACGGCGGTGGGCGGGCCGCCGGTGCCCGAGGGGGCGGCCGGGTCGACGCCGACGACCAGCAGCGAGCGCTGCCGGCGGGGCGAGAGCGGCAGCAGCCCGGCGTCGTCGGCGACCAGCGTCGTGGTCCGCCCGGCGATCCGGTCGGCGGCCCGGAGATGGGCCGGCACGCCCACCGTGCGGTCCACCGCGCGGTCGCTGGTGTACGGGTCGGCGAACAGTCCGCGGCGCGCCTTCAGCTCCAGGATCCGCAGGATCGAGGCGTCCAGCCGCGCCTCGCTCAGCTCCCCGTCCCGCACCGCCTGGTGCACCCCGCGCCAGGCCGTGGGCAGGTCGGGCGGGTTCAGCAGCTGGTCGGCGCCGGCCTTCAGGGCGAGCACCGGCACCCTGGCGTCGCCGTACTTCTCGCGCACCCCCGCCATGCCGAGCGAGTCGGTCACCACCACGCCGTCGAAGCCGAGTTCGCCGCGGAGCACCCCGGTGAGGATCCGCCGGGAGAGCGTCGCCGGGTCGTCCACCGGGTCCAGCGCGGGGAACAGCAGATGCGCCGTCATGATCGCGTCGATGCCGGCCGCGATCGCCGCGCGGAATGGCGGGGCGTCCAGCCGCTCCCACTCCGCCCGCGAGTGGGTGATCAGCGGCAGCCCGACATGGCTGTCCACGGTGGTGTCGCCGTGGCCGGGGAAGTGCTTGGCGGTGGCCGCGACCCCGCCCCGCTGGTACCCCCTGACCTGCGCGGCGACCAGGCGGGCCACGGCCTGTGGGTCGGCGCCGAAGGAGCGCACGCCGATGACCGGGTTGGCCGGGTTGACGTTGACGTCCGCGACCGGGGCGTAGTCCTGTCGGATACCCATGGCGGCCAGCTCGGCACCGGCGACGCGGGCGGCGGTGCGCACGTCCTCCGTGCTCCCGCCCGCGCCCAGCGCCATGGCGCCGGGGAAGAGGGTGGCCGGCGCGCCGACGCGGGCCACGATGCCGTGCTCCTGGTCGGTGGAGATCAGCAACGGCAGCGGGGTGGGCTGGGCCAGCCCGGCGCGCTGGATGCCGTTGGACAGGTCGGCGATCTGGTGCGGTTCACGGGTGTTGTGCGCCCAGGCGAAGTAGATGATCCCGCCGACGTGGTACGCCTCGACCAGCTCGGCGGCGTTGGCGACGCCCGTCTCCTTGCGGTTCGCCTCGGCGTCGACGGGGTCCGGCGCGGTCGCCGAGTGCCCGTACACCCGCATCACGAAGAGCTGGCCGACCTTCTCCTCCAGCGTCATCCGGGAGATCAGGGCCCGCAGTCGGGCCCGATCGGGTCTGCGGGCCCCGACGGCGGCGCCCGCCCGTTCGGCGGCCCCGGCGGCTCCGGTGGCACAGGCGGCGGCCGTGGCGGCCGTGGCGGTGAGCAGCGTACGTCGTTGCACCTCGCGCCCCTTCCGTGGCAGGACATGGCGAAGAGTCGCCTCTTGGCACGGAATAGGCGCGGACGCGGGGCGGGTCAAGGGGGTGGGATGTGCCGCCGCCGGCACAGGTCCGCGAGGGGCGTGCCGGCGGCGGGTCACTGCCGGCCGCGGGCGGCGGAGAGGGAGGTCGGCGTTCGCAGCCAGCAGCGAGGCCGACACCGCACCGCGGAGGCTTTTCCGGCAGCACGGTCCTTGGACGGGGGCCCTTGCGGAGTGGTTCCGCCGGGCCGATGACCCGGCCCGGGGTCGGGGGTTTTCCCCGCCCACCCGCCCCCGCCCGTGCGGGGACCGCCGGGAACGAGATCACCTGATCGAAACCGAGCCCGCGCAACAAGGCCTGAACGGGGCAGGGCGGGCGTAGTCGTGATCCACATGAGTTGCCGAAGCTAACCGCCGCCGGAAACTACGCGGGCTCTCCACGGTCGGCCAGGAGCAGGGCGAGGGGCCCGGCCGGGAGGAGGAATCGGCGCTGGGAGGCGGCGTCGAGGGCGTCGGCCATGGGCCACCAGGACAGTTTGAATCCCTCCTCCGTCGGGGTCAGCTCCTGCGGTCCGAGCGTCAGCCCTTGGGCTTCGTAGAGGTGTACGCGGGCAGTCGATTCCAGGGTGATGGCGTACGCGCCCAGGTGCCGCCACCGGGTGGCGGTGATCCCGGCCTCTTCACGCAGTTCCCGTCGAGCGCACTCTTCGGGGGTCTCGCCGTCCTCGCGACGACCGCCGGGCAGGAACAGGTACTCGCCGCCATGGCGGGGGAAGTCGGCCGACAGCAGGGCCACCAATCCATCCGCGTCGCGGGCCACCACCACCGCCGCGTCGCGGGCCGGGCCGCGTGCGGGAACGTCGTCGCTCATGGCGCGCGAGCATAGCGGTGACCCTCAACGCACCCAGGCCGCGAACGGCACATTCATCACGACGGGATGCGCGATGCCCCGGCCGTGGTAGCCGTCGTCTCCGTAGGCGTCGCCGTGATCGGCGCACATGATGACCAGCCACCTTCGCTTCGCGGTCAGGGTGGTGACCAGGCGATCGAGGTGTTCGTCTGCGTATGAGCGCGGCCTTCTGGGAGGCGGTGGTGTCTCGCCTCGCAGGGCCTGGATGGGCCCGCGAGGCCAGGCGGTCGACCTGCCCCCATCCCGGGCTCGCCGCTTTAACGACCACCCGCCACGACACCGACGCCGCTCTGGCCGCCGACCACACCTCCGCCGATCTCGGCTACTGGGAGCACGCCGCCGAGCGGTACAGCTACGGCTACCACGGGCAGGCCCGGCCAAGGTCCTCTCCGACCTGGTCGCGGACTTCACCGACATGAAGCCGCTTCTGTCACAGCCGCAGACCGTCAAGAACCGCGCCACGCTGTGCCACGTGACCGGGCAGATGGCGGGAATGATCGCGATTGTTCTGTACGACCTCGGTCAGCGCCGCTCTGCTTCGATCAAGGCGTGATCCTCTGCTCAGATGTCATGAGCGTGGCCGGGGTGACCGTGCGGGCGCGCTCGTAGAGGTCCCTGGCGGCGTGGTTGCCCAGGTGTGGGCGGATGAGCTTGAACATGTTCTGCACGCGTTGGTCTGCCCGCCCGGACTGGATCAACGGGTAGTCGTCGAGCGCCATGTGCCACGTCGCGCAGGCGGCTTCCAGGTGGCCGATCGACAGTTGGCGCTCTGCGAGAACGGCGCGTTCCTTGACCCGGGTGCGCCGGTACACGTCGTGGCGCAGCCTGTCGGACTCCTGCATGGCTTCGACGGCGCCGTGCGCGTCGCCGAGCTCGAACCGCACTTGGCTCGTGTGGTACTGCAATGACGACGGATCGTACGAGCCGAACGCTCGCTCGCGCGACTCGGCTTTCTCCATGGCCGCTTCGGCGTCTCGGAGGTACCTCAGTGCTTCGTTCCGGTTGCCGACTTGCGCGTACGCGTGGGCCTGTTGCCCGGTGAGGAATGCCCGCATCCGGGGGCCGGCCTGCGGGGACGCGGCGGCAGCGGCATCGGCGAGTCGCACGGCCGCCCGGCCGTGTCCGAGGTCGACCGCCTGAACGCTCATGCCACGGAGCGTCGTGCAGTACGTCAGATGGTCTTCCGAGGCCCCGGCCAGTTGCAAAGCCTTCAGGTAGTACTGCTGTGCCAGGCCGTGTAGACCTTCGTCAACCGCCATGTAGCCGGTGAGGTAGCACAGGTCCGATGCCGCCGACATCATGGCTTTTCTGACCGGCTCGGAGCCGTCCGCCCGCAGATACGGCGCCACGGTGTTCACGAGGAACGCGGCGGCCATCGGACGGGCGTGGCGCCCGCCGAACTGGTCGTCGAGCTCGGAGACGCGCTCGGTCATGGCGATGACCATGTCGACGTCCGGCATCCCGATGCGCTGCACCCGACCCTGCCGCACGGTTTCCATCCTGCCCATGACGTCAGGCCAGTTGGGGTCGGTGAGGGCGACCGAGAGGAGCCCCGCTCCTAGGATGCCGCGCCGGGACGGGGGCATGTCCTGTCTACCGAGGTCGATGATCCCTTTCATGGTGTTCGGGGAGGTGCTCCTTCGGTCACGGGGGCAGGCACACGCCGAGCCGCTACGGCGTCTGTGTAGAGCTCCGACGTGAAGTCTTCCTCACAGACGCCGAGTTCGCTCATGACAGACCGGATGTCGTCAAGCGCCGATGGGAGTTCTTCCTCCTCTTGGACCATGGTCTCGACTTCCAGGAAAGTTCCCTCGATCTCCGGCACTTCGACCAGCGTGGCGAGCAGGCCGCGCCCGTGAGAGCTGAGCTTGTAGTTCCGGCATCGTTTCTGGAACGAGATCACCGGAACATAGCCGAGTCCGCGCAGCAGGGCGTGAACGGAATCCGGGTTGTCCACACCCGTTTCGTGCTCTGGCTTCGAGCCGGAGGTCGGGTCGATCCGGGCGCCCTTGTACGTGAGGACGGTTCGAGTTGAGTGGGGCTCACGGATTGTGCGGACCCTCAGTTCCTGGTCCTGCGCGCCGAGGCTTCCCGATGGGTCGTCGTAGTAGGTGTCCTGATAGACCTCCTCCCGCCCCTCTGCCATGCGTTCAAGCTGCTCCATGACGTCCTTCGGGGCGCGAACACGCGCCTTCAGCTCTGCTTCGATCAAGGCGTGATCCTCTGCTCGGATTGCACGGATCCCTGTTTCGCTCACGCGAGCGGTGCGCCGTCGCGGCTCCCGTGGCTCAGCCGCAGGGCATCTCTCCTTCCGTGACGGAGGCGACAAACGCCGCCCAGACGGGTACGGGGAAGGCGAGGGTTGGGCCGTCGGGGTTCTTGCTGTCTCGCGTTGCCACCACCCCGTGAAGGAACGCGATCTCGACGCATTGGCCATTTCCACTGCTGTAGGAGCTCGTACGCCATCTCGCCTCTATAGGGCCCACCTCATGCATCCTTGACTGCCTCCGCTCACAGCATGTCGCCGATCAACTCGGTGATCAGGCTCAGCGTGCCATCCGGGCTGAGTGCCTGGGCACGCAGGTTGTCGAACATCACGCCGTACCGGCGTACGTCGATCTCGGCTTCGAGGAAGAGGCCGCCGGCCATGCTGTCCAGGTACACGATCTCGGGATCTTCCGCGTCGGCGAAGCCCATCAGGACGAACGAGCCGGGCATTCCCGCGTGCGCTCCCGCGCTGAACGGGATGGCCTGGAGCGTTACATGCGGTTCCTGCATGACCCGGGCCAGGTGTTCCAACTGTTCACGCATGACCTTGCGGCCGCCGACCAGGCGGCGCAGCGCGGCCTCGTCCGTGATCGCCCAGAGCCGTAGCGGGTCGTCCTTTGTGAGCACGTACTTTCGCTCGACGCGCGCCTGCACTCGTTGCTCTACCGCCTCGGCAGTGGCCATGGGCAACGTCCCTCTGATCACGGCTCGCGCGTAGTCCTCGGTCTGCAAGAGGCCGGGGACGAACAGGGACTCGTAGTTGCGGACTTCCCATGCTTCGCTCTCGAAGCTGATGTAGGCAGTGTATTCCTCGGGTAGTTCGCTGTGATACGGCCGTAGCCACCCTTGTTTGTTCGCACCCTGCAAGAGGGCCAGGACTTCGCCACGGTGCGGATCACGCACTTCGTAGAGGTCCAGCAACGCGACCAGCGTCCGGCGCTGGGGCCGGACGCGTGCCGTCTCGATGCGATACAGCGTCGCCTCGTTGATGCCCGTACGGTTCGTGACGTCTTCCCTGGTCAGCTCTGAGCCATTGCGGAGGCGTCGTAGCTCTGCCGCGAGGCGACGGAGGCGGACCGTGGGGATCTGGCGCTTCGGAGTCACCACAACCAACCCTTCATCTGCGCAAGACGACGGCCGATTCTGGCGGCTCATCAGCTCGCCCATCAAGCTGAGGCCGCATATGCAAGGTATGCATTCACATACCTTGCGAGCGACGGGCCTGTGGGTGCACCCTGGTCTCGTAAGTCGCTCCGTGTAGCAACTCGACTACAGGGGTGCGGCGTTGGTGCGCACTGTTGTGCGTACGAAAGACCCCCGCGACGTTGCCGGACGTCCGGGGGCGCGGCCATCACCTGATGAGAGGTTGACGACGCCATGGACACTATCCGAACGATCTTCGAATCGCTGTTGGTGCGGTTACTGCCAGGACCTGGTCGGCACCGTGCCACCGGACCCCGACATGCCCTGCCGCGGCACGCGTACCGGTTGGGGGTGGCGGCCCGATGAGTGAGCAGACGCCACCGGCGGCGGGCGGTCAGGACCGCCCCAGTCTGGAAGAGCTCGGCCGGCGTGGGGACGATCTGGCCGAGCGGGTCCGTAGCCACCTGGGGCCCCGGGGTGGAGCCCGGCGTGCGACGTATCGGTTCCGGGAGTACACCATCGGCCTGGACCGCCGGCCGCAGGCCGAACCGCACTCGTTCACCATGCAGTGCGCGGACTGCGGGGACCACAGCGCGCCGCACGGCAGTGGTGAGGGCGGCACGGAGTGGGCCGTGGCGCACCTGAAGGCCCACCCCGGGCACCTCGCCTATCGGGAGATCATCACGCGTCCGTACCGGTTCGAGCCGGGGGTGTGGCGATGAGCCTGCCGTCGTCGCGCTGGCGCGTCGGGCCCGTGCCCGAGCGGCGTCCCAGCCGCACCGAAGAGGGCGACGTGACGATGTCGTTCCAGATCAGCCGTGCCGGGAAGCCCGTCGCCATCGCCCCGCTCACGCTCACGGCCGCCGAGGCGGAGCAGCTCCACGCGGCGCTGTGCCATGCCCTGGCCGGGCACCCGCCGCCCGACGACGCCCCCGCCTGCCGCCGGCCGTACGGGCGGACCGTCGTTCGCTGGCCGTAGCCGCCCCGCTCAGCCCGCCCGCGGCTCCCAGTGCTCCCGTAGCAGTCGGACCGTTTCGGTGATCGCGGGGCGGCGGGCGGCGCCTGGGCGCCAGAGGGCGTACAGGCGGCGGACCGGGGTGGGGTGGAGAGGGATGGAGGCCACCCCGTCGGGGAGGGGGCCGCGGCCCAGCAGGGGGACCAGGGCGACGCCCAGGCCGGCGGCTACCAGGGCGAGCTGCGAGTGGTACTCGGCGACCTGGTAGGCCAGGTCGGGTTCGTGGCCGGTGGCGCGCAGGGTGCGGACCAGCCAGTCGTGGCAGACCGTTCCCGGCGGCTGGCAGATCCAGCGGAGGCCCACCAGGTCCTCCCGGCGCAGGGCCGTGCGGTCTGCCAGCGGGTGCCGCGCCGGGACCAGGACGTCCGAGGGGTCGTCGCCGATCACCGCCCGGCGGACGCCGTCGGGGGCCGGGCGGGGCGCGATGTCCCAGTCGTGGGCGACGGCCAGGTCGATCACCCCTCGGGCCACCAGGTCGGGGGAGAGGTGCGGGTCGACCTCGACCAGGCGGGCGTCCAGGGACTCGTGGCAGGCCGTCAGCTCGGCTAGGACCGAGGGGAGCAGGCCGCGCGCCGCCGTGGCGAAGGCGCCGATCACCAGGCGGCCGGCGGGCTGGCCGCGGCGCTCCTCCAGGGCGGTCTCCGCCCGCTCGACCAGGGCCAGCAGCTCTTCGGCCGTGTCCGCCAGCTGGCGCGCCGCGTCGGTCAGCGCCACCCCGCGGCCCTGGCGCTCCAGCAGCGTCGTACGGGTCTCCCGCTCCAGCTTGGCGATCTGCTGGGACACCGCCGAGGGCGTGTAGCCGAGCGCGATGGCGGCCGCGCTGACGGAGCCGTGGACGCCGACGGCGTGCAGCGCCCGCAACCGCGACAGGTCAAGCATCGGCCCCCCAGGTGACTTTGAAGCGTCGCTTCATCCAACCATGAAGTGATCCGCGCTGGTGCTTCACGGTCCGCTGCCGGGAAGCTCGACACCATGCGTCCCGCCCACATCGCCCTCGCGGTCGGCACCGCCGCCGTCTGGGGGCTGAACTTCGTCGTCATCGAGGTCGGCCTCGACCACTTCCCGCCGCTGCTCTTCTGCGCGCTGCGGTTCCTGGCGGCCGCCTTCCCCGCCGTCCTCCTCGTCGGCCCGCCGCCGGTCGGCTGGCGGTGGATCGTGGCGGTGGGACTGGCGCTCGGGGTGGCCAAGTTCGGCCTGCTCTTCATCGGCATGCACCAGGGCATGCCCGCCGGGCTGGCCTCACTGGTCCTCCAGATCCAGGCGGTGTTCACCGTCCTGATCGCCGCCGCCGTGCTCGGCGAACGCCCCGGCCGGACCCGGCTGCTGGGCATGGCCGTCGCGGCCGCCGGCATCGTCGTGGCCGCCGTCGACGAGGGCGCCTCGGGGCCCGTGCTCGGCTTCGCCCTCACCATCGCCGCCGCGCTGTGCTGGGGCGTCTCCAACGTGGTCACCCGCCGTGCCGCGCCACCCGACGCGCTGCGCTTCATGGTCTGGGTGAGCCTGGTGCCGATCCTGCCGCTGCTGGCCCTGTCGCTGCTGTTCGAGGGCTGGTCCGCGGACCGCGCGGCGCTCGCCTCCCTCGACTGGGGCGGCGCCGGCGCGATCCTCTACGTCGCCTGGGGCGCGACCGTGCTGGGCTTCGGCGCCTGGGGCTTCCTGCTGCGCACCTACGACGCCTCCGCGGTCGCCCCGTTCTCGCTGCTGGTGCCGGTCTTCGGGATGTCCTCCGCGGCGCTGCTGCTGGACGAGCACGTCAGCCCGCTGCGCTGGCTCGCCGCCGCGCTGCTGGTCGGCGGGGTCGCGTTGACCACCCTGACCGGTGTCGGGGCCCGGCTCAGGGCGCGGCGGCCGGCAGCCGCCGCAGCCACTCCCGCGCCGGGCCCAGCAGCCCCGCCAGCTCCGGGACCCGCGGGTACCAGCGTCTCTCGTACTCCCAGCACAGCCAGCCGTCCCAGCCCGCGCGGCTGAGCAGCCCCAGGCACTCGGTCAGCGGGAGCACTCCGGCGCCCAGCGGCAAGGGGGTGGTGTCGTCCGCCGAGGCGACGTCCTTGAGCTGCACATAGGCCAGGTGGGGGGCGAGGGCCGCATAGGAGTCGGTCGGCTCCTCGCCGCCCAGCCAGGGGTGCAGCACATCCCAGATCGCGCCCACCGCGCCATGGCCGATCTCGTCGGGACCGACCACCCCGCCGTGCTCCACCCGGCCGAGCAGCCGCGCCACGGCGGCCCCGGTGCGATGCGAGTCGTGGGTCTCCACCAGCAGCCGCACCCCCAGCTCGACGGCGTACGGCGCGACGGCGGCCAGTCGGCGTACGGCGTCGGCGTCCGCCTCGTCCTCGGGGCGCTCCCCTGCGCCGGGGAAGACCCGGACATGGCGGGCCCCCAGGTCCCGGGCCAGGCCGAGGAGGGCGCGCAGCTCGGCGAGGACGGGGCCGTCGGGGCCGGGCGCGGCGACCCGCGCGTACCCGGCGACGGCGAGGACCTCCACCCCCGCCGCCGCGAACTCCTCGGCCGCCCGGCGTCTTTCGGCCGTGCCGAGCCCCGGGTGCACCGGCTCCTCCGGGTGGGCGCGCAGCTCCACGCCCTGGTAGCCGTGGTCGGCGGCGAGCGCGACCACCTCGGTGAGGGGCGCGCCGGGAATGCCCAGCGTCGAGAAGGCGAGCTTCATGACGTGACGCTAAGCGCTTCGCTGGCGGGTATGCCATCTGCGGGTGCGTCGTGGCTGGTCGCGCCCACGCGGCGGAGCCGCATATGGCACAGCCCCGCGCCCCTTCGGGGCGCTGCCCCTCACTGCGCGCCCAGGCACCGTACGGGGCCTCAGGTCGTCAGCCCGAGGCGCCAGTCCTGGCCGACCAGGTCGGCGCCGAAGCTGCGGTGCGGCCGCTCGGCGACCAGCTCGAAGCCGACCCGCTCGTAGATCGCCCGCGCGGCGGAGAGCGCGTCGTTGGTCCACAGCACGATCTCCCGGTAGCCCCTCTCGCGCGCGAAGTCCACGCACCGCCGTACCAGCAGCTCCCCGATGCCCTCGCCTCGCGCGTCCGGCTCGACCAGCAGCAGCCGCAGCCGCGCGGCCCGAGGATCGTCCGCGTCGCGCACGCAGAGCACGGAGCCCACCGGGCGGTCGGCGAGCTCCGCGATCCAGGCCCGTTCGCACGCCGGGTCGTGCCCGGAGGCGAAGTCGCCGACGATGCGGGCCACCAGGCCCTCGAACTCGGCGTTCCAGCCGAACTCGCGGGTGTACAGCGCCCCGTGCCGCTGCACGATCCAGCCGTACTCCCCCGGTGCCGGCGGCCGCAGGCGCACCGGTGCCGGCGGCCGCGGCTCCCCCAGGACGTCCGTCGCGGTGCGCAGCGCGTCCCGCAGCCTGCGCAGGTCGGCCCAGCGCAGCCCGCGCAGCAGCAGGGCGACGGAGGCCCGTGAACGCTCCTCCAGCTCCGCGGCGACCGCCCGGCCGGCCGCGGTGAGCAGGACCTGCTGGTAGCGGGCGTCCATGTGGTGCCGCTCCCGGGTGATCAGGCCCTGCTCCTCGAACCGGCCGAGGGTCCGGCTCAGATGCGCGGCGGTCAGCCCGAGGTCCTCGCGCAGCTGGGAGACGTGGGTGCGCTCGCGCCGCGAGAGCTCGCAGAGGATCCGCGCCTCACTGGGCGTGTAGGGCGTGTGCGGCCGGCCGGGATGGTCCAGGGCCCCGGTGAGCCGGGTGTAGAGGCGTTGGAAGCGGCGTACCTCGTCCACCGCCGCGCGCAGGTCGTCCCCGTGCCCCATCGAGCTCCCCCTTCACGGAATCGCTTCACCCCATACTTGCTCCCGAACAACTGCCTGGGAAGGGGTGTGGACGACCGAAGGCGAGGACGGCGCGCCGCCGACCGGCCCGCGCGGCGCGGGTGGCCCCGGCACCGGGGCCGTGGGGCTCAGGCCGCGGCGCCGGCGCGGGGCGGCGCGGTCGACGCGCGGGCCATCAGCTCGGCCCGTACCATCGCCACCCCGCCCGGCGGCTCCGGCTCGCGGCCCAGCGCCAGCCTGCCGGCCCGCGCCCCCGCGTCGTGCAGCGGCAGTCGCACGGTGGTGAGTGACGGCACGGCGTCCACGCTGAACGGCAGGTCGTCGAAGCCGGCGACCGAGACGTCGTGCGGGATCCGCAGCCCCTGGTCGCGCAGGGCCGCGCAGGCGCCGAGGGCGACGGTGTCGTTGGCGGCTATGACCGCGGTCAGCCGCGGCTCCCTGCGCAGCAGTTCGAGGGTGGCGTCATAGCCGCAGGAGCGGTCGTACGGGCCGTGGACGGTCAGTCGCTCGGCTCCTTCGGCGAGGCCCTGGCCGGCCAGCGCGGCCCGGTGCCCCTCCAGGCGGTCCCGCGTGGTGCTGCGGTCGGCCGGACCGGCGACATAGCCGATGCGGCGGTGGCCGAAGGCCAGCAGGTGCTCGGTCAGCCGGCGCGCGCCACCGCGGTTGTCGAAGGTCAGCGTGGTGGCGTCGGGGATCGGGGGACGTCCGCAGAGCACCACCCGGGTGCCGGCGGCGGCCAGCCGGGACGCCTTGGCCTCCACGGCGGCCGCGTGCTCGGGGTGCTCGATCGCGCCGCCGGTGAGGATGACGGCGGCCGCGCGCTGACGCTGGAGCAGGGTGAGATAGGTGAGTTCGCGCTCCGGCGAACCGCCGGTGTTGCAGATGACGGCCAGCTTCTCGCCACCGCGCCGCGGCTCGGCGCCACGGCCCGGTTCACGGCGGGCGCCCGGCTCGCCGGCACCGCCCATCTCCGACTGCACGGCACCGGCGATGATCCCGAAGAACGGGTCCGCGATGTCGTTGACGAGGACGCCGACCAGGTCCGAGGTGGCGGCCGCGAGAGCGCTTGCCGGGCCGTTGACCACGTACTCCAGCTCGTCGACCGCTCGCAGCACCCGGGCCCGGGTCGACTCGGCCACCGGGTAGTTGCCGCTCAGGACGCGGGAGACGGTCGCCGCCGAGACCCGCGCCCGCGCCGCCACATCAGCCAGCGTCACTGTCATGGCTTCCTCCGTGTGTGAGCACCGTGTGCGCCCGGCGCGCGCCGGGCGCCCCAGGGTTGCCGACATGCTCCGCCCATGCTCTCACCGCACCGGTCCGGGGCGGTGAACCGGTGACCGTCAGGCGAGACGCCGGGACGGTACGACATGCAACGCCCGCCCGCCATACGGCTGATAAGCGACCGGCGCCCTTGTTGGCGGATGCAAAAGGCGACTAGCGTGAAACGAAGGGAAAGCGCTTGCTATAGCCGTCCGCGACACCCGGGCGGCGAGGGCGGGCGGGGCCGGCGCGTGGGCGGACCGAAGGAGACGGACCAGGTGACGAGTGTGTCCCGCAAGACCTTACGCATCGCCATGAACGGGGTGACCGGCCGCATGGGCCACCGTCAGCACCTCGTGCGCTCGCTGCTCGCCATCCGGGAGCAGGGCGGCGTCGACATCGGTGACGGCGGCACGCTGTGGCCGGAACCGGTGCTGGTGGGGAGGCGGGAGCACGCTCTGACCGCGCTGGCCGAGCGCCACGGGCTGGACCCGGTCGACGACGTCAGCACCGACCTCGACGCGGTGCTCGCCGACCCGACCGTGGACATCTACTTCGACGCCCAGGCCACCGCGGCCCGCGAGGGCGCCGTGCGGAAGGCGATCGCGGCCGGCAAACACGTCTACACCGAGAAGCCCAGCGCCGGAACGCTGGCCGGGGCACTGGAGTTGGCCCGGCTCGCCGAGGCCGCCGGGGTGCGGCACGGGGTGGTCCAGGACAAGCTCTTCCTACCGGGACTGCGGAAGCTCAAGCGGCTGATCGACGGCGGCTTCTTCGGCCAGATCCTTTCGGTGCGTGGCGAGTTCGGGTACTGGGTCTTCGAGGGGGACTGGCAGCCGGCGCAGCGGCCGTCGTGGAACTACCGCGCGCAGGACGGCGGGAGCATCGCGGGCGACATGTTCCCCCACTGGGAGTATCTGCTGCGCGAGCTGTTCGGCCCGGTGCGGACCGTGCAGGCGCTGGTCACCACGCACATCCCGCGCCGCTGGGACGAGCGGGGCAAGCCGTACGAGGCGACCGCCGACGACGCCGCGTACGGGATCTTCGAGCTCGACGGCGGGATCGTGGCCCAGATCAACTCCTCCTGGGCGGTGCGGGTGCGCCGCGACGAGCTGGTGGAGTTCCAGGTGGACGGCACCGAGGGCTCGGCCGTGGCCGGGCTGCGCGAATGCCATGTGCAGCACCGCGCCACCACGCCCAAGCCGGTCTGGAACCCCGACCGGCCGACGGCCGAACGGTTCCGCGAGCAGTGGCAGCGCGTCCCCGACAACGCGGGCGACGAGGCCGACAACGCCTTCAGGGCGCAGTGGGAGCTGTTCCTGCGCCATGTGGCCCTCGGCGAGCCCTGGCACTGGGACCTGCTGGCCGGAGCGCGCGGCGTCCAACTGGCCGAGCTGGGACTGGCCTCCTCGGCCTGTGGGCGTCGGCTGGACGTGCCGGAGCTGACGCTGTGACGCTCCGGCTGCCGCGCGCGGGCGGCGCGTTGACCGCGTACCGGCCGCGCACCGAGCCGGTCTGGCATCCGCCCTCCGGTCGCCCGCCCGCCTCCCGCACGGTCTTCGCGGCCGCACACGTGGTCGCGGACCCGTACGCGGATTCCGACCCCGAGGGCCCGGCCGTCGTGGACTGGGACGCCACCCTCGCCTTCCGCCGCCACCTGTGGGCGCACGGACTCGGGGTGGCCGAGGCGATGGACACCGCGCAGCGCGGCATGGGCCTGGACTGGACCACCGCCGCGGAGCTGATCACCCGGTCGGCGGCGGAGGCCAAGGCGGCCGGCGGCCGGATCGTCTGCGGCGCCGGCACCGACCAGCTGACCGGGCCGGCCTCGCTCGACGCCGTCCGTACCGCCTACGAGGAGCAGTTGGCGCTGGTGGAGGGGGCGGGCGCGTCCGCCGTCCTGCTGGCCTCGCGCGCGCTGGCCGCCGTCGCGCGCGGCCCCGAGGACTATCTGGAGGTGTACGGATCACTGCTGCGGCAGGCCGCGGAGCCGGTCGTCCTGCACTGGCTGGGCCCGATGTTCGACCCGGGCCTGCGCGGCTACTGGGGCGCCGACCACCCGGAGGAGGCCGCCGAGACCCTGCTCGCGCTCTGCCGCGCCCACCCGGACAAGGTCGACGGGGTCAAGGTCTCGCTGCTGGACGCGGGGCGGGAGGTCGAGCTGCGCCGCCGGCTGCCCGCCGGGGTCCGCTGCTACACGGGCGACGACTTCCACTACCCCGAGCTCATCGCCGGCGACGCCGACGGCTTCAGCGACGCGCTGCTCGGCGTCTTCGACCCGCTGGCCGCACCGGCCGCCGCCGCCCTGCGGCGGCTGGACGGCGGCGACGCCCGGGGCTTCCGGGCGCTGCTGGACCCGACCGTGGCGCTGTCCCGGCAACTGTTCCGGGCGCCGACCCGCTACTACAAGACAGGCGTGGTCTTCCTGGCCTGGCTCGCCGGCCACCAGGACCACTTCACCCTGCTCGGCGGCCTCCAGTCGGCGCGCTCGCTGCCCCATCTGGCCCGGGTGTACGAGCTCGCCGACGGGCTGGGGCTGTTCCCCGACCCGGCGCTGACCACGGCCCGCATGCGCCACTTCCTCGCCGTCCACGGAGTGGCGCCGTGACCGACCTGGCCGGGTTCAGCCTGAACCAGCAGACCATCCGGCAGTGGTCGCTGCCGCGGCTCGTCGAGGGCTGCGCGCGGGCCGGCGTCACCGCCGTCGGGCTGTGGCGGGAGCCGGTGCGGGAGTACGGGGTGGCGGCCACGGCCGCGCTGGTGCGGGCCGCAGGGCTGACCGTGACCAGCCTCTGTCGGGGCGGCTTCCTCACCGCCGCCGACCCGGCCGGGCGGGCGGCCGCGCTCGCCGACAACCGCGCCGCCATCGACGAGGCGGCGACGCTCGGCACCCGCACCCTGGTGCTGGTCTGCGGCGGGCTGCCCGACGGCAGCCGCGACCTGGGCGCCGCACGGGAGCGGATCGGCGAGGCGCTCGCCCACCTCGCCCCGTACGCCGCCGAGCGGTCCGTGCGGCTGGCCGTCGAGCCGCTGCACCCGATGTACGCCGCCGACCGCTGTGTGGTCTCCACCCTGGCCCAGGCCCTGGACCTGGCGGAGCGCTTCCCCGCCGACCAGGTGGGGGTGGTGGTGGACACGTACCACCTGTGGTGGGACGACACCGTGGCCGGGCAGATCGCCCGGGCCGGCGCCGGCGGCCGGATCGCCGCCTTCCAACTGGCCGACTGGGTGACTCCGCTGCCGGAGGGGGTGCTGCTGGGCCGCGGCCAGCTCGGGGACGGCTCCGTCGACCTGCGCTGGTTCCGCGGGCGGGTGACGGCCGCCGGCTACTCAGGCCCGGCCGAGGTGGAGATCTTCAACCCGGCGCTGTGGGCGCGCGACGGCGCCGAGGTGCTGGCGGAGACGATCGGGCGGTTCCGCGCGCACGTGCTGTGAGCGGCGCCGCCGGCCCCGCGCTCTCCGGCGGGCCGTCAGTCGTCGGCCGGGCCGGTCTGGCCGATGCCGAAGGGCCAGGGATGCTGACTTCAGGTAACGGATCGATAACTCTGGGAAATCGTGCAACCCTTCAGGGCCGAGTGGGGTCGTAACTGTCGTGCGGCCGCCCGGGAGTCTGGGGGGATGGTCCGAGGGGCCGCGCATGGGGGGAGGGAAGGGGCCCGGTCCACGGACCGGGCCCCTGGAAACGTCCTCCGCACATCCCGGACCGCTTCACAGGGCCGCCACCTCCTCCGCGGTGGGGAACGACCGCTGGGCACCGGGTCGGGTGACCGCCGCCGCGCCCACCCGCACGGCGAAGCGCACCGCCGTCGCCAGGTCGTCGCCGACCCCCAGCCGCCAGCCGAGCGCCCCGGTGAACGCGTCGCCCGCGCCGGTGGTGTCCACCGCCGCCACCGGCACCCCGGGCACCCGGACCGCGCCCCGGTCGTCCGCGGCGAGTGCGCCGGCGGCGCCCAGCGTCACCACCACCGAACGCGGCCCGCGTGAGCGCAGGGCCGCCGCCCACACCACGGGGTCCTCGCTCCGCGCGGCCAGGTCGTCGCCCAGCAGGAACCGCGCCTCGTGCTCGTTGACCACCAGCGGGTCGCAGGCGGCGAGCACCTCGACGGGCAGCGCGGCCGGCGGCGAGGGGTTGAGCACCACGCGGGTGTCCGGGCCCACCGCCGCCACCGTCGCGGCGACCGTCTCCAGCGGGATCTCCAGTTGGAGGGAGACCACGCGGGCCGCGGCCAGCAGCGGGGCGGCGGCGTGAACGTCCTCGGGGCTGAGCCTGGCGTTGGCGCCGGGGGAGACCACGATGCTGTTGTCGCCCGAGGGGTCGACGGTGATCAGCGCCACCCCGGTGGGCGCGCCGCCGACCAGGACGCCGGAGGTGTCCACGCCGGCCGCCCGCTGCACCTCCCGCAGCATCCGGCCGTGGTCGTCGTCGCCCACGCGGGCCAGCAGCGCGGCGCGGGCCCCCAGCCGGGCGGCGGCGACGGCCTGGTTGGCGCCCTTCCCGCCGGGGTGGACCGCCAGGTCGGAGCCGAGGACGGTCTCCCCGGCCGCGGGGCGGCGCTCGACCCCGACCACCAGGTCGGCGTTGGCGGACCCCACGACCACCAGGTCGTAGCCGTGCATGCGTCTGTCCTCTCGTCAGCTGCCATGCCGACCCTATGAGGCCCATGGCCGCCGTCACCGTCACCGTCACCGGCGGCCGGCCGCCGAGGGTCCCCACCCCGCCCGTCGCCCCGGTTGTCCACAGGCCCACGAAACGCTGTCGCACCCGGGCGGTACCGTCGGTCCATGCTCAAACTCGCGGTCGTGGAAGGTGTTCTGGAGCGGCTGACGTATGTCAATGAGGAGACGGGCTACACGGTCGCGCGGGTCGACACCGGCCGTGGCTCCGGCGACCTTCTCACCGTCGTCGGCTCGCTGCTCGGCGCGCAGCCGGGCGAGTCGCTGCGCCTGGAGGGTCGCTGGGGCTCACACCCGCAGTACGGCAAGCAGTTCACGGTGGAGAACTACACAACCGTGCTGCCCGCCACCGTCCAGGGCATCCGCCGCTATCTGGGCTCGGGGCTGATCAAGGGCATCGGGCCGCGGATCGCGGACCGGATCACCGAGCACTTCGGCGTGGACACCCTGGACGTGATCGAGAAGGAGCCGAAGCGGCTGATCGAGGTGCCCGGCCTCGGCCCCAAGCGCACGAAGATGATCGGGGCGGCCTGGGAGGAGCAGAAGGCGATCAAGGAGGTGATGGTCTTCCTCCAGGGGGTGGGCGTCTCGACCTCCATCGCGGTGCGGATCTACAAGAAGTACGGAGACGCCTCGATCTCCGTCACCAGGAACGAGCCGTATCGGCTGGCCGCCGATGTCTGGGGTATCGGATTCCTGACGGCCGACAAGATCGCGCAATCGGTGGGCATCCCGCATGACAGCCCGGAGCGGGTGAAGGCCGGGTTGCGGTACGCGCTGTCGCAGTCGACCGACAGCGGCCACTGCTATCTGCCGGAGGAGCGGCTGATCGCGGACGCGGTGAAGCTGCTCCAGGTGGACACCGGGCTGGTCATCGACTGTCTCGGCGAGCTGGCGGCGGACCCGGAGGGGGTGGTCCGGGAGTCCGTGCCCGGGGAGGACGGAGAGCCGGTCACCGCCGTCTATCTGATCCCCTTCCATCGCGCCGAGATCTCCCTGGCGGCACAGCTGCTGCGGCTGCTGCGCTGCGAGGAGGACCGGATGCCCGCCTTCCAGGAGGTGGACTGGGAGGCGGCGCTGGGCTGGCTGGCCCGGCGCACCGGCGCGGACCTCGCCCCCGAGCAGCGGGACGCGGTGCGGCTGGCGCTGACCCGGAAGGTGGCGGTGCTCACCGGCGGCCCGGGCTGCGGCAAGTCGTTCACCGTGCGGTCCGTGGTCGAGCTGGCCCGGGCGAAGAAGGCCAAGGTGGTCCTGGCGGCACCGACGGGCCGGGCCGCCAAGCGGCTCGCGGAGCTCACCGGGGCGGACGCCTCCACGGTGCACCGGCTGTTGGAGCTCAAGCCGGGCGGGGACGCGGCCTATGACCGGGACCGCCCGCTCGACGCCGATCTGGTGGTGGTGGACGAGGCGTCGATGCTGGATCTGCTGCTCGCCAACAAGCTGGTCAAGGCCGTTCCGCCGGGCGCGCACCTGCTGTTGGTGGGGGATGTGGACCAGCTGCCGTCGGTGGGGGCCGGGGAGGTGCTGCGGGACCTGCTGGCGGACGGCGGACCGGTGCCCGCGGTGCGGCTGACCCGTATCTTCCGGCAGGCCCAGCAGTCCGGGGTGGTGACCAACGCACACCGCATCAACTCCGGGGTGCCGCCCCTCACCCAGGGCATGACCGACTTCTTCCTCTTCGCCGAGGAGGACGCCGAGGCCGCCGCGCGGCTCACCGTGGATGTGGCGGCCCGTCGCATCCCGGCGAAGTTCGGCCTCGATCCGCGCCGCGATGTGCAGGTGCTGGCCCCGATGCACCGCGGTCCGGCCGGCGCCGCGGTGCTGAACGGGCTGCTCCAGCAGGCCGTCACCCCCGCCCGCCCCGACCTCCCCGAACGCCGCTTCGGCGGCCGGGTCTTCCGAGTGGGCGACAAGGTCACCCAGATTCGGAACAACTACGAAAAAGGGGAAAACGGCGTCTTCAACGGCACCGTCGGCGTGGTCGCCTCGCTCAACGCCGAGGAGCAGCGGCTGACCGTCCGCACCGACGAGGACGAGGAGGTGCCCTACGACTTCGACGAGCTGGACGAGCTGGCCCACGCCTACGCCGTGACCATCCATCGCTCCCAGGGCAGCGAGTACCCGGCCGTGGTGATCCCGGTGACCACCAGCGCCTGGATGATGCTCCAGCGAAATCTGTTGTATACGGCGGTAACCCGGGCAAAGCGCCTCGTTGTGCTGGTCGGGTCCCGTCGGGCGCTCGGTCAGGCGGTGCGTACAGTGTCCGCCGGTCGTCGCTGCACCGCGCTCGATCACCGAATCGGTGGCGCCATGCGTGTCGAGAGGGTTTCCGAACGGTGACGAAGGGGGCAGGATGGGCATCGAGGGAGGCACTCAGTGCCGCCGATAGGCCCTTTGGCCGACCCCGAGTGCACGTTCATCGTCCAAATGGGGGAAGGTAGGGGGAGTCAGGGCACCTCGAAGAAGAGAACCAGACGTCGGTGAGGGATGACGTGAGCGACAACTCTGTAGTACTGCGGTACGGGGACGGCGAATACACCTACCCGGTGGTCGACAGCACCGTCGGCGACAAGGGCTTCGATATCGGCAAGCTTCGCGCCCAGACCGGTCTGGTGACCCTGGACTCCGGTTACGGCAACACCGCGGCGTACAAATCCGCGATCACCTATCTTGATGGCGAATCGGGCATTCTGCGCTATCGCGGCTATCCGATCGAGCAGCTGGCCGAGCGCAGCACCTTCCTCGAGGTCGCTTACCTGCTCATCAACGGCGAGCTGCCGACCGTGGACGAGCTGGCGGTCTTCAAGAACGAGATCACCACGCACACGCTGCTCCACGAGGACGTCAAGCGCTTCTACGACGGCTTCCCGCGGGACGCGCACCCGATGGCGATGCTGTCCTCGGTGGTCAGCGCGCTGTCGACGTTCTACCAGGACAGCCACAACCCGTTCGACGAGCAGCAGCGCAACCTGTCGACCGTGCGGCTGCTGGCCAAGCTGCCGACGATCGCCGCCTACGCGTACAAGAAGTCGGTCGGTCACCCGTTCGTCTACCCGCGTAACGACCTCGGCTACGTCGAGAACTTCCTGCGGATGACCTTCTCGGTGCCGGCCCAGGAGTACGACCTCGACCCGGTCGTGGTCAACGCGCTCGACAAGCTGCTGATCCTGCACGCGGACCACGAGCAGAACTGTTCCACCTCGACGGTCCGCCTGGTCGGCTCCTCGCAGGCCAACATGTTCGCCTCCGTCTCGGCGGGCATCAGCGCCCTGTGGGGTCCGCTGCACGGTGGCGCCAACCAGAGCGTGCTGGAGATGCTGGAGGGCATCCAGCGCTCCGGCGGCGACGTCGACTCCTTCATCCGCAAGGTGAAGAACAAGGAAGACGGCGTGAAGCTCATGGGCTTCGGGCACCGCGTCTACAAGAACTTCGACCCCCGGGCGAAGATCATCAAGGCGGCGGCGCACGACGTCCTCTCGGCGCTCGGCAAGAGCGACGAGCTGCTGGACATCGCGCTCAAGCTCGAAGAGCACGCGCTCGCCGACGACTACTTCGTCTCGCGCAAGCTCTACCCGAACGTGGACTTCTACACCGGTCTCATCTACCGGGCGATGGGCTTCCCGACCGAGATGTTCACCGTGCTCTTCGCGCTCGGCCGGCTCCCCGGCTGGATCGCCCAGTGGCACGAGATGATCAAGGAGCCGGGCTCCCGCATCGGCCGTCCGCGCCAGATCTACACCGGCGTGGTCGAGCGCGACTTCGTCCCGGTCGAGCAGCGCTGACGCCCGCGGCGCGTGTCCGAGCGATCCGCTGTGCGCGTGATCGGTCGGCCGCGGGCCGTCGGTAGCTGATCGCGCAGTTCCCCGCGCCCCTTCGGGGCGCGGTTCGGTGCCCCGAAACGAAAGCGCCCCGCGCCTAATCCCCCCACGGGTTAGGGCGGGGCGCTTCCCGTTCCCCGGTGCGGATTCCCCCCACGGGATCCGGCCGGGCGTCTGCTGGCCGCAAACAACCAGGGTCGCGACCTGCCGGGACCCGTACGTGCGGGAGGGCCGCTCAAAGCTCCCCGTGTACGTGCCCCGGCTACGCGTAGCCGGAATACGTCCCCCAAGACGACCCAGCCGCACAGTTAGACTCTCCACTCCCGACAATGGTTACGTTCAGTTGACTGTGATCTGCGTCTCTTGCCATATGCGCATCTAAAAGGGCAAGAGCCCCGATCGGGAGATCGGGGCTCCGCTGTATGGGTGGTGTGCGGCTTATGGCGGCTTGGTAAAGCTATGTGGACGATGTGAAGGTCCGCAGTCGCAGACTGTTGGTCACCACGAAGACCGAGGAGAAGGCCATCGTGGCCCCGGCGATCATCGGGTTGAGCATGCCGGCCGCCGCGAGCGGCAGCGCGGCCACGTTGTAGCCGAAGGCCCAGAAGAGGTTGCCCTTGATGGTGCCGAGGGTCTTGCGGGAGAGCCGGATGGCGTCCGCGGCCACCCGCAGGTCGCCCCGGACCAGGGTCAGGTCCCCGGCCTCGATGGCGGCGTCGGTGCCGGTGCCCATCGCCAGCCCCAGGTCGGCGGTGGCCAGCGCGGCCGCGTCGTTGACGCCGTCGCCGACCATGGCGACCGAGTGGCCCTCGGCCTGGAGCCGCTCGACCACGTCGACCTTGTCCTGCGGCAGCACCTCGGCGTAGACCCGCTCGATCCCGACCTCGCGCGCCACCGCCTCCGCGACCAGCGCGTTGTCACCGGTCAGCAGCACCGGGGTGAGGCCCAGCGCGCGCAGCCGGGCGACGGCCTCGGGGCTGCTCTCCTTGATCGCGTCGGCGACGGTGAGCACGCCGCGCGCCGCGCCGTCCCAGGCCACGGCGACCGCCGTGCGGCCCTCCGCCTCCGCGGCGGCCTTGGCCTCGGCCAGCTCCGCGGGCAGCTCGATGGACCACTCGGCCAGCAGCTTCTCGCGGCCGACCAGCACCGCGTGCCCCTCGACGACGCCCTGGACGCCGAGGCCGGCGAGGTTCTCGAAGCCCTCGGGGGCGGGCAGGGCGGCCGCGCCGGTGCGCTCCAGGGCGCCGTCGGCGATGGCGCGGGCGATGGGGTGCTCCGAGGCGTGCTCCAGGGCTCCCGCCAGCCGCAGCAGTTCGCTCTCGTCGACGCCGGAGGCGGGGTGCACCCCGTGCAGGCTCATCCGGCCGGTGGTGACCGTGCCGGTCTTGTCCAGGACCACGGTGTCCACGCGGCGGGTGGACTCCAGCACCTCGGGGCCCTTGATCAGGATGCCCAGCTGGGCGCCGCGGCCGGTGCCGACCATCAGCGCGGTCGGGGTGGCCAGGCCCAGCGCACAGGGGCAGGCGATGATCAGGACGGCCACGGCGGCGGTGAAGGCGGCGGCCGCGTCGCCGGTGAGCAGCAGCCAGGTCGCCAGGGTGCCCAGCGCCAGCAGGATGACCACCGGGACGAAGATCCCCGAGATCCGGTCCGCCAGCCGCTGCACCTCCGCCTTGCCGTTCTGCGCGTCCTCCACCAGTCGGGCCATCCGGGACAGCTGGGTGTCGGCGCCGACCCGGGTGGCCTCGACGACCAGCCGCCCCGCGGTGTTCACGGTGGCTCCGGTGACCGCGTCGCCGACCGTCACGTCCACCGGCACCGACTCGCCGGTCAGCATCGAGGCGTCCACCGCGGAGGCGCCCTCGACCACGGTGCCGTCCGTGGCGATCTTCTCCCCGGGGCGGACGACGAAGCGGTCGCCGACCGCCAGCCGGCCGACCGGGACGCGCTCCTCGCGGCCGCCGCGCAGCACGGTGACGTCCTTCGCGCCCAGCTCCATCAGGGCGCGCAGGGCGGCGCCGGCGCGGCGCTTGGACCGGGCCTCCAGATAGCGGCCGACCAGGATGAGCGCGGTGACCCCGGCCGCCGCCTCCAGGTAGATCGAGGAGGACCCGTCGGAGCGGGAGACGGTGAGGTCGAAGCCGTGGTTCATGCCGGGCATGCCCGCGTCGCCGAGGAACAGCGCCCAGAGCGACCAGCCGAGCGCGGCGAGGGTGCCCATCGAGATGAGGGTGTCCATGGTGGCCGCGCCGTGTCGGGCGTTGGTCCAGGCGGCCTTGTGGAACGGATAGCCGCCCCAGGCCACGACGGGGGCGGCCAGGGTGAGGGACAGCCACTGCCAGTAGTCGAACTGGAGCGCGGGGACCATCGCCAGTAGGACGACGGGCACCGAAAGGGCGACCGTGACGAGCATGCGCTCGCGCAGCTCGGCGAGGTCCTGGGCGCCGTGCTCGACGGCCGCCTCCGCGGGCCCCTCCTCGGGGCTCGGCTGGGCCGCCTCGGGTCGCGCGGGGGGCGCGGGCTCCTCGGCGGTGTAGCCGGTCTTGACGACGGTCGCGATCAGATCGGCGACCTCGACGCCGGTGGGGAAGGTGACCTTGGCCTTCTCGGTGGCGAAGTTGACCGTGGCGGTGACGCCGTCCATCCGGTTGAGCTTCTTCTCCACGCGCGCCGCGCAGGAGGCGCAGGTCATTCCGCCGATGGCGAGTTCGACCTGGCTGGTCGGCGGTTCCGCGACGGTGGGCTGAGCCGTGGTTTCGGGGGCCGTGCTGGTCATGGGGGTCTCCCGTGGGGTGGGCCGGGTCGTGCGGCGGCTGTATGAGCAGGGCGGCACGACCCGGCGGGGTGTGGCTGCGGGGTCGCTCAGACCCGGCCGACGAGCTCGTAGCCGGCCTCGTCCACGGCGGCGCGGACGGCCTCCTCGTCCAGCGCGGCGGCCGAGACCACGGTGACCTCGCCGGTGGCGGCGACGGCCTTGACCGAGCTGACGCCGGCGATCGCGGAGATCTCCTCGGAGACAGCGCCCTCGCAGTGCCCGCAGGTCATTCCCGTCACCTTGAAGACGGTGGTCACGGCGGTGTTGGCCTCGGAGGTCATGGTTGCTCCTGTAGGGGTGTGTATACGGCTGTTCGCGGGGAGGTCGGCGAGGTGCCGGTGGCTTCCCACATCCACAACTGTATACCCCTAGGGGGTATCGCGCACCCCTTCTTCCGAGTCATGTCTTCGACATATGTTCGTGCGATCCGGCGCCGGTTCCGCGGGGCGCGGCCGGACCCACGCCGCCGCCCGCGCCGTCGCGCGCCCCGCGACGCGAAACGGGTCCCGCACCTCGTGGTGAGGTGCGGGACCCGTTCGGGGGAGAGCGGCTCCGGCGTGGTCAGGGATCGCGGCGGGGGCGGTTGCCCGGGCGGCGGGTGACCCAGGCGCGGATGGTGTCGGCGAACCAGTACGGCTTCCCGGCCTCCACCAGGTCCGGCGACGGCAGCAGTCCGTGCTTGCGGTACGAGCGCACGGTGTCGGGCCGCACGCCGATGTGCGCGGCGATCTCCTGGTACGACCAGAGTCTGCGGTCGGTCATGTCTCGCGCCTTCCTTCAGGGCCGCGGCGGACGGCTCGGGGGAGAGTCGTCGGGGGTCGCCGCGGCGCGACCGTTGGTCGTCACTCAGCGTGCCCGCTCCGCCTCGCGGCCCGGCCGGTGCGAGGCGGGTGTGGAAGGGCTGTGGCTCAAGGCGCACGGAAGTGTGACGTCTGTGACGGAAGGGTGACGCTCCGCGACGGCGTGGCGGGTTGCCGGGGACACCGGCCGCCCCCGTCCGGCCGGTGTCCCGCGCCGGCCGGGTGGCCCGGCCGGCGGCCTCGTCCGCGCGTCAGCGATCAGGGCGTGGGCGCGGCCGCCTCGGTCAGCGCGGCCATGCGCTCGGCCATCTCGCTCAGCCGCACCGGGCGGTGCTCCAGCCGGGAGAGCTCGCACGCCTCCGCGACCAGCAGCGCGTTCAGCGCCTGCTCGCCGGAGCACGGGTTGGGGGCGTCCCCGCGCGCCGCCGCGACGAACGCGGCCAGCTCGGCCCGGTAGGCGTCCTCGAACCGCTCCAGGAAGCCGGTCCAGGGCCGGGCCGGGGCGCCCGGCCCGCCCGGCTCGGCGGAGGTGAACGGCGTCCGGGCGTCCAGCCCGACCACATGGCTGTCGCGCTCGCCGGAAAGCTCCATCCGCACGTCGTAGCCGGCGCCGTTGTAGCGGGTGGCGGTGGCCGTGACCAGGGTGTCGTCGTCCAGGGTGAGCAACGCGGCCGCGGTGTCCACATCACCCGCCTCGCGGAAGAAGGCGGCGCCCCCGTTGGCGCCGGTGGCGAAGACCTCCACCACCTCACGGCCGGTGAGCCAGCGCACCGCGTCGAAGTCGTGCACCAGGCAGTCCCGGATCAGCCCGCCGGAGTGCGGCAGGAACTCCGCGGGCGGCGGCGCCGCGTCCGAGGTGACGGCCCGGATGGTGTGCACCCGCCCCAGCTTCCCGGAGGCGTACGCCTCCTTCGCCGCCCGGTAGCCGGCGTCGAAGCGGCGCTGGAAGCCCATCTGGAGCAGCGTCCCGGCCGTCGCCACCTCGCGCAGCGCCCGCACCGTGCCCGCCAGATCCAGCGAGATGGGCTTCTCGCAGTAGGCGGGCAGCCCGGCGCGTGCCGCGCGGGTGATCAGGTCGGCGTGCGAGGCGGTGGCGGTGGCGATCGCCACCGCGTCGATGCCGGCGTCGAAGACCGCGTCCACCGACTCCGCGGCCGTGACCCGGTCGCCGAAGCGGCCGTTCAGGGCGGCGGCGAGGGCGGCGGCCCGTCCGGGGTCCACATCGCCGATCACCAGGTGGTCGACGCCGTCGGTGGCGGCGAGGGCGGCGGCGTGGAAGGAGCCGATGCGCCCCGCACCGAGAAATCCGATACGCATGGGGTTCCTGTCTGCGTGGAGGGGGTGGAGGGGCTCAGCGGTAGAGGGCGGGGCGCTCGATCAGCTCGACGGCCACCCGCTCGCCGGTGGCCTGGGCGCGCACCCCGGCCTCGCAGACGGCGGCCGCGGCGTAGCCGTCCCAGCAGCCGGGGCCCTCGACCTCGCCACGCCGGGTGGCGTTGACCCAGGTCTGCACCTGCCGGTCGTAGGCGTCCTCGAAGCGCTCCACGAAGCCGGGGGCGATCTCGCCGCCCCAGCGGCCGGCGCTGTTCACGAACACCCCGTGATCGTCGCCGATCCGGGCGGTGCCGCGCTCGCAGACCGCCTCGCAGCTCACCTGGTAGCCGAAGCCGCAGTTGAGGAAGAGTTCGGTGTCGACGAGCTGCCCGGCGGCGGTCTCGAAGAGCGCGAACTGCGGGTCGTTCAGCCCCTTTGGGGCGTGCGCGGTGGCGGTCGGGCGCACCATCCGCACCGAGGTGATCTCGGTGTCCAGCAGCCAGCGGGTCACGTCGATCTCGTGGACCAGGGAGTCGTTGACGACCATCGCGTCGCTGAAGCCGGGCGGGGTGTCGGCGTTGCGGTGCTTGTTGTGGAGCATCAGCGTGCGGCCGTAGGCCCCGGCGTCCAGCAGTCGCTTGAGCCGCGCGTAGTCGGCGTCGTAGCGACGCATGAAGCCGACCTGCACCCGGCGGTGGCCCAGCCGCTGCTCGGCCTCCAGCACCCGCAGCGCGGAGGCGGCGTCCGGGGTGAGCGGCTTCTCGCAGAGCACCGGCAGGTCGTGCCGGAAGGCGGCCAGCAGCGCGGCCTCGTGGGCCGGCCCCGGGCTGGCGATCAGCACGGCGTCTACCTCGGGGGCGGCCATCGCGGCCTCCGGGTCGGTGTGGGCCGTGCAGCCCTCGATGGAGTCGGCGAGGGCCTTCACCCGTTCCGCGTCGATGTCCACGACGGCCGCGACGCGGGCGCCGCTGATGACGTCGTTGATGCGGCGCACGTGGTCGGCGCCCATGCGGCCGGTGCCGATGACGGCGACGCCGAGGATTCCCTGTCGGCTCATCTGGGTCTCTCCTTGCTCCGCGCCGGGGGTCGGTCGGTGCGGAAGTAGCGCTGTACGGGTTCGCTCGGGGCGGCGGCCGGGTCAGGCGCCGCAGCCGCGCAGGAAGCGGCGGGTGCGCTGGGCGATCGGGAAGGGCTGGTCGGGCGGGCAGGGGTACATGTCCTGCTCGACGATGGCGAACAGGTCCACGCCGAGGTTCTGCGCCGCGGCCAGCACCGGCTCCAGCGCGGGCACGCCCTTCGGCGGCTCGCACATCACGCCCTGCCGCACCGCGGGCCCGAACGGCGTGCCGTCGGCGACGACGCCGGCGAGGATCTCCGGGTCGACCTGCTTGAGGTGCAGATAGCCGATGCGCTCGCCGTAGGTCTCGATCAGCTTGACGCTGTCGCCGCCGCAGTAGGCGTAGTGGCCGGTGTCCAGGCAGAGGTTGACCAGGTCGGAGTCGGTCGCGTCGAGAAAGCGCTCGACGTGCTCCTCGGTGTCGATGTGGGTGTCGGCGTGCGGGTGCACCACGATGTCCAGCCCGAAGCGCTCGCGCACCTCGCGGCCCAGCCGCTCCATGCCGCTCGCCAGGTGCTTCCACTGCTCCACGGTGAGCTCGGGGCTCTCCAGGATCTCGGCGGTCTTGTCGTCCCGCCAGAAGGAGGGGATGACGACGAGGTGCCTGGCGTCCATGGCCTGGGTGAGCTCGGCGACCTCCGAGACGTGGGCCCAGGTCTTGTCCCAGACCTCCGGGCCGTGGTGCAGCGAGGTGAAGATCGTGCCGGCCGAGACCTGGAGCCGGCGGCGGGCCAGCTCGCGGCGGAGATGGGCCGGGTCGGTGGGCAGGTAGCCGTACGGCCCCAGCTCGATCCACGCGTAGCCCGCCTCGGCGACCTCGTCCAGGAAGCGCTGCCAGGGGACCTGCTGCGGGTCGTCGGGGAACCACACCCCCCAGGAGTCGGGGGCCGAGCCGACCCGGATGCGGTCCAGCGCGGGGGTGGGGGCGGAGGTGGGGGCTGTCATGGCTGGGGCTCCTCTCACCGGTCGACGGTGACCGGGGATGACCGGAGAAGACGGGCGCTCTCTGCGGCAGCTTCACCGGCCGGGTGGGCGGCCGTCAAGGGCAGGTCAGGACATACGGACGTCAGGTCAGATGGTGGGCGGGGGCGCGGGGCGCCCGTCAGGAGGCCGGGGCGGTGACGGCCTCCGGGAGCTCGTCGACGTCGACCCCGCGCACCTGGGCCAGCTCGTGCTTGAGCGCGGCGAGTTCGGCGCCGCCGGCCATGTGGTTGGTGAGCTCCTCCAGGGTGACCTCGTCCCGGGCGGCGTTCAGCTCCAGGGCGCCCAGCCGCAGCACCGAGAAGTGGTCGCCGACCATGTAGGCGTGGTGCGGGTTGTGGGTGATGAAGATGACGCCCAGGCCGCGCTCGCGCGCCGCGGCGATGTACTTGAGCACGACGCCGGACTGCTTGACGCCGAGCGCCGCGGTGGGCTCGTCCAGGATCAGCACCCGGGCGCCGAAGTGCACCGCGCGGGCGATGGCGACCGACTGGCGCTGGCCGCCGGAGAGAGTGCCGATCGGCTGGTCGAGGTCGTCCAGGTGGATGCCCATGGCGGACAGCTCCGCGTCGGTGGTCCGCTTCATCGTCTCGATGTCCAGCCGGCGCACCGGCCAGGGGCCGCGGGTCAGCTCCGAGCCGAGGAAGAAGTTCCGCCACACCGGCATCAGCGGGACGGTGGCCAGGTCCTGGTAGACGGTGGCGATGCCGCGGCCGAGCGCGTCGCGCGGGTTGGCCAGCCTCACCGGTTCGCCGTCGACCAGGAACTCTCCCTCGTCGTGCTGGTGCAGCCCGGAGATGATCTTGATCAGGGTGGACTTGCCGGCGCCGTTGTCGCCGAGGACGCAGGTCACCTGGCCCGGCCGGACCGCCAGGTCGATGCCGCGCAGCGCGTGGAAGTTGCCGTAGCGCTTGCCGACGCCCTTGAGCTGGACGATGGGCGCGGCGGCCTCGGGGGTCCGCTCGGTCTCGGTCGGGGAGGTCGTGTCAGTCATGGCGATCACTTCCTGGTGGCCTGGCGGCGCACCCACAGGTTGACGAGCGTCGCGACCAGCAGCATCACGCCGAGGAAGAACTTGAACCAGTCGGGGTTCCAGTTGGCGTAGACGATGCCCTGGTTGACCATGCCGAAGATGAACGCGCCGATGACCGCGCCGATCGCGGAGCCGTAGCCGCCGGTCAGCAGGCAGCCGCCGATCACCGCGGCGATGATGTACAGGAACTCGTTGCCGACGCCCTCGCCGGCCTGCACGGTGTTGTACTCGAAGAGCAGGTGCATGCCGACGAACCAGCCGGCGAAGCCCACCATCATGAAGAGCGCGATCTTGGTGAAGGTCACCGGGACGCCGACGGCCCGCGCGGAGTCCTGGGAGCCGCCCACGGCGAAGATCCAGTTTCCGAAGCGGGTGCGCAGCAGCACCCAGGTGGCCAGGGCCGCGAAGAGCAGCCACCACAGCACGGTGATCTTCACATCGACGCCGCCGAGGGAGATCTCCGAGGAGAAGATCTGCTTGGCCGAGTCGAAGCCGTCCATGTCGTTGATGGTGTCGGTGGCGACGTTGCCGGTGAGCAGCTTGGTGATGGCCAGGTTCAGGCCCTGGAGCATCAGGAAGCTGGCGAGGGTGACCAGGAAGCTCGGCAGCCCGGTCCTGACCAGCAGGATGCCGTTGATCGCGCCGACCGCGAGCGAGACCAGCAGGGCGGCGGCGATCCCCACCCAGACGTTCGCGGTGAGCTGGAAGCTGACCATGCTGGCGGTCAGCGCGGAGGCGGTGACCCCCACGCCGGCCGACAGGTCGAACTCGCCGCCGATCATCAGCAGCGACACGGCCAGCGCCATGATGCCCATGGTGGAGGCCTGGTAGAGCACGGTGGCGAAGGAGTCGGCCTGCCGGAAGGAGGGCGCCACGACGAAGAAGAAGGCGTAGACGCCGACGGCGGCGACCAGCGCGCCGATCTCGGGGCGGGCCAGCAGGCGGCGTATCAGCGAGCGGTCGGCGGTGCGCCGTTCGGGGCGGGCGGCCGGGGCCTCGGGCGGCGTGGCGGTGGCCGCCGGTGCGGCAGTCTGCGTCATGGCGGGGTCACCTCGTGCCCTTCGTGGCGAACTTCTCGATCTCGCTCACGTTGTCCTTGTCGACGAAGGCCGGGCCGGTCAGCACCGGCTCCTCGCCGCCGCCGCTGAAGTTGCCGTTGTTCTCGTAGAGCCACAGCGCGTCGACGGCCAGGTAGCCCTGGAGGTAGGGCTGCTGGTCGACGGCGAGCTCCACGTCCCCGTCCTCGACCGCGGCCACCAGCTCCTTGTTGAGGTCGAAGGTGGCGACCTTGGCGTCGGCCTTGGCGTCGTCGACCGACCGCACCGCGGTCAGCGCGAAGGGGGCGCCCAGCGTGACGACGTGGTCGATGCCGTCGTCCTGCTTGAGCTTGGCGGTGATGGTCGACTTCACGGAGGGCATGTCGGTGCCGTTGACGTAGAGGATGTCGGTGTCGCCGTCGAAGGTCTCCTTCACACCGCCGCAGCGGTCCTCCAGGCCGACGTTGCCCTGCTCGTGGATCACGCAGAGGGTGTGCTCGGCGCCCATGGAGTTGAGCCGCTTGCCGAGCGCCTCGCCGGCGATGGACTCGTCCTGGCCGAAGAACTCCAGCAGGCCCTGGTCCTTCCACTCGCCGAGGCCGGAGTTGAGCCCGGCGACCGGGATGCCGGCCTTGCGGGCCTTGGCGATCGCGCCCTTCATCGCGTCGGGCTTGGCGAGCGTGACGACGATGCCGTCGACCTTCTGGTCCACCGCGTTCTGCACGAGGTTGGCCTGGTTGGCGCCGTTGGGGTCGCTGGAGTACACCAGCTCCACGTTGTCCTTGGCCGCGGCGGTCTTGGCGCCCTTGCGCACGACGTCCCAGAAGGTGTCGCCCGGTGCCGCGTGCGTGATCATCGCGATCTTCATCCGGGGGGTGTTCGCCTTGCCGGCGGAGATGTCGTCGGCGGCGTCCTGGGCCTTCTTCCCGCCCTGACTGCTGCAGCCCGCCGCGAGGAGCAGGCCCACGGCGGTCGTCGCGGCGATGGCGGCCGCCCTGCGGTTTCTGGTGATCTTGAGGTCCATCTGGCCTTGCACCTCTCAAACGTGATCCGGAGCGAGGTCCGGGAGTTCCGGAGCGGCGTCCGGGCGTGATCCGGGGGACATCCGGCGTGCTCCGGGGGGCGTTGACCCCGGTGAACACGGCCGTTGCAGAACGGGAGCCAACTCCCTGGGGACATGTACTGTCAAGACTTTGTCATGACAACATTTCATCCGGACGTAACGACCCGATAACGCGCCCAGATGCATCTGGGGTCTAGACGTCAGAATGTAAGGACAAATTCTTGACAGTGGGTGGCGAGTCCCTCTAGACCTGAGTCTGGAAGTGCCGGGATCCCGCGAAGGGGCACGCATGAGTGAGCCGTTTGACCTGATCACGATGGGCCGGATCGGAGTGGACATCTATCCGCTCCAGACCGGCGTTCCGCTGCCGCAGGTCGAGACGTTCGGGAAGTTCCTGGGCGGCTCGGCCACCAATGTGGCGGTGGCCGCCGCCCGCCTCGGTCGCCGCGCCGCGGTCGTCAGCCGCACCGGGGCGGACCCGTTCGGCAGCTACGTCCACCAGGCGCTGCGCGAGTTCGGCGTGGACGACCGCTGGGTGACGCCGGTCGCCGAGTACCCCACCCCGGTCACCTTCTGCGAGATCTTCCCGCCCGACGACTTCCCGCTCTACTTCTACCGCCGGCCCAAGGCCCCCGACCTGGAGATCCACCCCGGTGAGCTGGACCTCGACGCGCTCCGGGACGCCCGCATCTTCTGGATGACCGGCACCGGGCTCTGCGAGGAGCCCAGCCGCACCGCCACCCTGACCGCCCTGGAGGCCCGGACCGAGGCCGGCGTCGCCACCGTCTTCGACCTCGACTGGCGGCCCGTGTTCTGGGCCGAGGACACCGGACCGGAGCAGGCCCGCGCCCTCTACGCCCGGGCGCTGCGACACGCCACCGTCGCCGTCGGCAACCTCGACGAGTGCGAGATCGCCACCGGTGTACGGGAGCCCGAGGCATGCGCCCAGGCGCTGCTGGACGCGGGGGTGGAGCTCGCCGTCGTCAAACAGGGCCCCAAGGGCGTGCTCGCGGTGCACCGCGACGGCACCGTCGCCGAGGTCCCCCCGGTCCCCGTCGAGGTCGTCAACGGGCTCGGCGCCGGCGACGCGTTCGGCGGCTCGCTCTGCCACGGCCTGCTCGCCGGCTGGGAGCTGGAGCGGACCATGCGCCACGCCAACGCCGCCGGGGCCATCGTCGCCTCCCGCCTGGCCTGCTCCTCCGCGATGCCCACCGAGGCCGAGGTCGAGGCCCTCCTGGCGGGTGGCTGACGCCGCGGCGGCCCGGCCGCCCGGGCGGGGCGCGCCGCGCTCGGCCCGCCCCCTCCCGTACCCCTGTCCCATCGCGAAGGCGAGGAGCCTCCCTTGAGCCCCGTGAGCATCAGCATCTCCGACCTCGTGAAGGTGCGGACCCAGCACCCCGAGGCCATCGCCGAGGCGGCCGCCCGCCGTGCCCGGCGCCCCCTCGTCGGGGCCAGCGGCCGGCTGATGATCGTCGCAGCCGACCATCCGGCGCGTGGCGCGCTGGCCGTCGGCGGCCAGCGCCTGGCCATGGCCAACCGGATCGACCTGCTGGAGCGACTGTGCCTGGCGCTGTCCCGGCCCGGCGTCGACGGAGTGCTGGCCACCGCGGACATCCTCGAAGACCTGCTGCTGCTGGGCGCCCTGGAGGGCAAGGTGGTGATGGGCTCGATGAACCGCGGCGGGCTGGCCGGCGCCTCCTTCGAGCTCGACGACCGCTTCACCGGACACCGCCCCCGCGACCTGGCCCGCCTGAACTTCGACGCCGGCAAGCTGCTGCTGCGCATCGACTACCAGGACCCGGGCTCGCTCAGCACCCTGGAGTCCACCGCCCGCGCCATCGACGAGATGGCCGAGCACCGACTGCCCGTCTTCGTCGAACCGTTCATCTCCCGGCGGATCGACGGCAGGGTCGCCAACGACCTGAGCGCCGAGGCCGTCACCCGCTCCATCGCCATCGCCTCCGGGCTGGCCGGCACCTCCGCGTACACCTGGCTGAAGGTGCCGGTCACCGACAACGCCGACGAGATGGCCGCCGTCATGGAGACCTCCACCCTGCCCGCGGTGCTCCTCGGCGGCGACGTCAGCGGCTCCGCCGCGGCCCAGGAGGAGGCGTACGAGCGGTGGCGCAAGGCGCTTCGGCTGCCCACCGTCCAGGGGCTGGTCGTCGGGCGCTCGCTGCTCTACCCGGCGGAGGGCGGCGTCGAGGCGGCCGTGGACACGGCAGTCGGCCTCCTCTAGGGGTTCGGCGAAGTCCGGTGCGGTTCGGCAGCGCCCCAAAGGGGCGCGGGGAACTGCGCGACCAGCCACGACGCACCCGCGGATGGCGTATCGGACTTCGAGCGAAGTGCTGAGGCGTCCCGCCCGTTGACCGCTTCGACCAGGGAAGACTCACCCCATGATCTCGACCACCCCGAACTCCTTCTCCGGCCCCTCCGGCCCCTCCGGTGCCGGGTTCTGGCTTCCCGCCGGCAAGGCGGCCGTGGGCCCGTACGCCGTGGACATCGACCCCGCGCGGGCCGACTGGCGCTACTCCTCGCTGCGCGTCCTGGACCTGCCGCCGGGCGGCGGGCACTCCTTCACCACCGGCGACAGCGAGTGGATCGTGCTGCCGCTCCGCGGCGGCTGCACCGTCCGCGCCGCCGGGGAACGCTTCGAGCTCCACGGCCGCACCGACGTCTTCAGCGGCGTCACCGACTTCGCCTACGCCCCGCGCGACGCCGAGGTGCGCATCGACACCGCCACCGGCGGCCGGTTCGCGCTCACCGGCGCCCGCTGCGAGCGACGGCTGCCGGCGCGGTACGGACCCGCCTCGGGCGTCCCCGTGGAGCTGCGCGGCGCCGGGAGCTGCTCCCGACAGGTCAACAACTTCGCCGCGGCCGCCCCCGCCGGAGGCGGAGACTCGAGTAGCGGTTTCGAGTGCGACCGGCTCATCGCGGTCGAGGTGCTCACCCCCGGCGGCAACTGGTCCTCCTACCCGCCGCACAAGCACGACGAGTGCCGGCCGGGCGAGGAGAGCGAGCTGGAGGAGATCTACTACTTCGAGATCGCCGAGGCGCACGGCACCGAGGGCCTGGGCTACCAGCGCGTCTCGCCCTCCGGGCGCGGCCGCGGCACCGACGTCCTGGCCGAGGTGCGCAGCGGTGACACGGTGCTCATCCCCGACGGCTGGCACGGCCCGTCCATCGCCGCCCCCGGCCACCACATGTACTACCTCAACGTCATGGCCGGCCCCGGCCCGGAGCGCTCCTGGCTGATCTGCGACCACCCCGAGCACGCCTGGATCCGCGACAGCTGGCCCGACCAGCCCGTCGACCCCCGACTGCCCCTCTACGACGCCCCCACCGCATCCACCGGAGACGCCCGATGACGACCCGACGGCTCACGGTCGCCCAGGCCCTGATCGAGTTCCTGTCCCACCAGTACACCGAGCGGGACGGCCGACGACACCGCCTGATCAACGCCTGCTGGGGCATCTTCGGCCACGGCAACGTGGCCGGCCTCGGCCAGGCGCTGCTGGAGTCCGGCCCCGACGCCATGCCCTACCTCCAGGGCCGCAACGAGCAGTCCATGGTGCACGCCGCCGTCGGCTACGCCCGCCAGCACAACCGCCTCGCCGCCCAGGCCGTCACCACCTCCATCGGCCCCGGCGCCACCAACCTGGTCACCGGGGCGGCACTGGCCACCATCAACCGGCTGCCGGTGCTGCTGCTCCCCGGCGACACCTTCGCCACCCGCCCGGCCGAGCCGGTGCTCCAGCAGCTCGAGGTCCCCGCCGCGGGCGACGTCTCGGTCAACGACTGCCTGCGCCCGGTCTCCCGCTACTTCGACCGCGTGACCCGGCCCGAGGCGCTGATCCCCGCCGCGCTCCAGGCGATGCGCACCCTCGCCGACCCGGTGGACACCGGCGCCGTCACCCTCGCGCTGCCGCAGGACGTGCAGGCCGAGGCGTACGACTGGCCCGAGGAGTTCTTCGCCGACCGGGTCTGGCGGGTGCGCCGCCCGGCCCCGGACGCGGTCGAGTTGGAGCGGGCCGTGGCGGCCGTCCGCGCCGCCCGCCGACCGCTGATCGTCGCGGGCGGCGGAATCCACCACAGCGAGGCCGAGGAGGCGCTGCGCGCGCTGGTCGATGCCACCGGCATCCCGGTCGCCTCCACCCAGGCCGGCAAGGGCTCGCTGCGCCACGACCACCCCGCCGACATCGGCGGCATCGGCCACACCGGCACCGCGGTCGCCGACGAACTGGCCCGCACCGCCGACCTGGTCATCGGCGCCGGTACCCGCTACAGCGACTTCACCACCGCCTCCAACACCCTCTTCGTCGACCCCGGGGTGCGGTTCGTCAACCTCAACATCGCCGCCTTCGACGCGCACAAGCTGAGCGCCCTCCCGCTGGTCGCCGACGCCCGCGCCGGCCTCGAAGCGCTGACCGCCGCGCTGGCCGGACACCGGGTGGCGGCGGAGTACGAGGCCGAGTACGGCGCCGGCAAGGCCGACTGGGAGCGGCGGGTGGACGCCGCCTACGCCGCCCCGGACGACTCCGCCCGGCCCTCGCAGACCCAGGTGCTGGGCGCGCTGGACGCCCTCGTCGACGACAGCGACGTGGTGATCAACGCCGCCGGCTCGCTCCCCGGCGACCTGCACAAGCTGTGGCGGGCCCGCTCGCCGCGCCAGTACCACCTGGAGTACGGCTACTCCTGCATGGGCTACGAGATCCCCGCCGCCCTCGGCGTGAAGCTGGCCGCGCCGGAGCGGCCGGTGTGGGCGCTGGTCGGCGACGGCACCTATCTGATGATGCCGACCGAGCTGGTCACCGCGGTCCAGGAGGGCGTGAACATCAACGTCGTCCTGGTCCAGAACCACGGCTACGCCTCGATCGGCGGCCTCTCCGAGCAGACCGGCGGCGAGCGCTTCGGCACCGCCTACCGCTACCGGGCGGCCGACGGCACCTACACCGGGGACCCGCTCCCGGTCGACCTGGCCGCCAACGCCGCCTCCCTGGGCATGGACGTGATCCGCGCCGCCACCGTGGGCGGGCTGCGCGCGGCACTGGCCACCGCCCGGGCCTCCGACCGTCCCACATGTGTCTATGTGGAGACCGAAACGACCGACACAGTGCCGGGCGCGCCCGGCGCCCAGGCGTGGTGGGATGTTCCGGTCGCCGAGGCCGCGACCCGCCCGGCCGCCGTCAAGGCGCGCGAGGAGTACGACCGCCACGCAGCCGCCCGCCGTCGCTATCTCTGACTCCTTCGAAGGAAAGGTCCCACTGAGATGAAGACCGTCAACCACTGGATCGGTGGCAAGCCCGTCGAGGGCGCGTCCGGCAACTTCGGTCCGGTCTACGACCCGGCGACCGGTGCCCAGCCCACCCGGGTGGCGCTGGCCTCCGTGGACGAGGTGGACGCCGCCGTCGCCGACGCCAAGGAGGCGTTCCGGAGCTGGGGTCAGGTGTCCCTGGCCAAGCGCACCGCGATCCTCTACAGGTACCGCGAGCTGCTGGACGCGCACCGCGACGAGATCGCCTCGCTGATCACCGCCGAGCACGGCAAGGTGCACTCCGACGCGCTGGGCGAGGTGGCGCGCGGCCTGGAGATCGTCGAGCTGGCCTGCGGCATCGCCCACAAGCTCAAGGGCGAGCTGTCCACCGAGGTCTCCACCGGGGTGGACGTCTCCTCGATCCGCCAGCCGCTGGGCGTCGTCGCGGGCATCACGCCGTTCAACTTCCCGGCCATGGTGCCGCTGTGGATGTTCCCGGTCGCCATCGCCTGCGGCAACACCTTCGTGCTCAAGCCCAGCGAGAAGGACCCCTCGGCCTCCTACCGGCTGGCCGAGCTGGCCGCCGAGGCGGGCCTGCCGGCCGGTGTGCTCAACATCGTCCAGGGCGACAAGGTCGCGGTGGACCGCCTGCTGGAGCACCCGGACATCGCCGCGGTCAGCTTCGTCGGCTCCACCCCGATCGCCCGCTACATCCAGGCCAAGGCCGTGGAGCACGGCAAGCGGGTGCAGGCGCTGGGCGGCGCCAAGAACCACATGCTGGTCCTGCCCGACGCCGACCTGGACTTCGCCGCGGACAACGCGATCAACGCGGCGTACGGCTCGGCGGGCGAGCGCTGCATGGCGGTCTCGGTCGTGGTCGCCGTCGGCGACACCGGCGACGAGCTGGTGAAGAAGATCGCCGAGCGGGCCGCGGGGCTGCGCATCGGCCCCGGCACCGACCCGTCCTCCGAGATGGGCCCGCTGATCACCCGTGAGCACCGGGACAAGGTCGCCTCGTATGTGCACGGCGCGGCCGCGCAGGGCGCCGAGGTCGTCGTGGACGGCACGGGCTACACGGTGGAGGGCCACGAGGACGGCTTCTTCATCGGCGTCTCGCTGCTGGACAAGGTGCCGGTGACCGCCGACGCCTACCAGGACGAGATCTTCGGCCCGGTGCTGTGCGTGGTCCGCGCCGAGACCTACGAGGAGGCCATCGAGCTGATCAACAGCTCGAGGTGGGGCAACGGCACCGCCGTCTTCACCCGCGACGGTGGCGCGGCCCGCCGCTTCCAGCTGGACGTCGAGGCCGGCATGGTCGGCGTCAACGTGCCGATCCCGGTGCCGGTGGGCTACCACTCCTTCGGCGGCTGGAAGGAGTCGCTCTTCGGCGACCACCACATCTACGGCAACGACGGCGTGCACTTCTACACCCGTGGGAAGGTCATCACCACCCGCTGGCCCGACCCCAGCGACGGCGGCATCAACCTGGGCTTCCCCAAGAACCACTGATCCGCCGACGACCGGTGGGCGGGGCCGTCGCGGCTCCGCCCACCGGTCGCGTGCTTGAGGCCCCTGACCGCGGGGGTTCACCCGGCCGTGGTCGGCCGCCGGGCCGGGAAGCCGTGGGTCCGGGCGGTGCCGACCACGAGCAGCACCGGGACCAGCAGGGCCAGCAGGCTCCAGGGGAACGAGACGGCGCCGAAGCGGTCCAGGAGCAGGCCGCCGGCCACGCCGCCGCCGGCCATGGCCGCGTTCCAGAGGGTGACGAGCATGGCCTGCGCGGCGTCCGCGGAGTCGCCGGCCGCGTCGCCCGCGGCGGTCTGCAGCAGGGTCGGGACGCCGCCCCAGCCGAGGCCCCAGAGGGCGACCGCGAGACAGACCAGCGCGGGGCTGTCGGCCGGGACCGCCAGCAGGGCGGCGGCGCCGGCGACCAGGAGGGCGCTGCCGAGGGTGAGGCCCCGCAGCCGGCGGTGGATATGGGCCCCGGTGATCCAGACACCGGCCAGCGAGGCGCCGCCGAAGACCAGCAGCACCAGGTCGGTGGAGCCGGCCATGCCGACGTGGTCGAGGAAGGTGGCGACGTAGGCGTAGAGGAGGGTGTGGGCGAGGACGAAGACCAGGGTGACGAAGAGGACCGGGGTCACCCCGGGCACGCGCAGCGCCCGCAGCATCGGGGCGCGGGCCGCCGGCCGCCGGCCGAGGTGGTCCGGGACGGTCGCGGCGATCCAGCCGAGCAGGGCGAGGGTGAGGGCGGTCATCAGCCAGAAGGCGGCCTGCCAGCTGACGGCCTTGCCCAGGAAGGTGCCGGCGGGCACGCCCAGCGACAGGGCGACCGGGATGCCGGCCATCGCGATGGCGATCGCCCTGCCCTGGAGGTGGGCGGGGGCCAGCCGGCGCGCGTAGCCGGCCAGCAGCGCCCAGGCCAGACCCGCGGCCACGCCGGCGAGGAACCGGGCCGCCATGGTGAGGGGGTAGCTCACCGAGACCGCCGTGACCGTGTTGGCGACGGCGAACCCGGACATGGCCGCCAGCAGCAGCCGCTTGCGCCGCCAACCCGCGGTGGCCGCGGTCAGCGGGATCGCCGTGAGCGCCGTCCCGACGGCGTAGACGGTGATGGTCTGCCCGGTCGCGGCCTCGCCGACCCCGAGGTCCTCGCTCATCGCGGGCAGCAGCCCCGCGGGCAGGGTCTCGGTGAGGCTGGTGATGAAGACGGCCGTGGCCAGCGCCAGCAGGGCCGCCATGGGGAGCCTGCCGGGTTCGGGGGCGGATCGGTCGGAGGCGACTGCGCTTGACGCGGTGTGAGTTCGCATGCCCGTATGCTCAAACCATCACACTGATGTGAAGGTCAACCTGACGGGCTGTGAGGGCGAGCACATGCGTATCGGAGAGCTGTCGGAGCGCACCGGCACCCCCCGCCGGCTGCTGCGCTACTACGAGGAGCAGGGACTGATCATCCCCGATCGCTGCGCCAACGGCTACCGCTCCTACGACGAGCGGCTGGTAGACCGGGTGCTCCAGATCAGGGGGCTGCTCGACGCCGGGCTGCCGACCCGGATCATCAAGCAGATCCTGCCCTGCCTGGACAAGCCCAGGGCCATCCACTTCTCCGACGCGACCCCGGAGATGCTCGCCACCCTGGAGCACGAGCGCGACCGGATGACCCGCCACATCGAGTGCCTGAGGCGCAACCGGGACGCCATCTCCGAGTACCTCGACACGGTGCGCGAAGGCGCCGCCGCGGCCACGGCGCAGGACCGCCCCGCCGCGGTCGCGTCCGACGACGGCCCCGCCGCGTCCGACGACGGCCCCGCCGCGGCCGACGACGGCCCCGCGGCGCCCGCCCGCCCGGCGGTCCCTTCGGCCGCTCGCCCGGTCGACCGCTCGGGTGAGCTCCCCGCAGTCGGCGTCCCCGGCTGATCTCGCGATCAAGGTCGTACGCTCTGCCGTATGACCTGGTCACGAGCGCTCAAGGAGACGGCTCGATCCGGGCTGACCGTCGAACGGGCGAGCCTCGAACCGCTGGTGGCGGCCCGCGGCGCCGTCGGGGTGGCCCTGATCGTCGGGCTCACCCTGTGGCTGGGCTCGCCGTCGCTGGCCGCCGCCTCCGCGTTCGGGGCGTTCTCCTCGGGACTGGCGACCTTCCAGCGCAGCTGGCGCCCGCGGCCGGCGCTGGCGCTGGGGGCCGGGGCGGGGCTCGCCGTCAGCACCTTCCTGGGCTACCTCGCGGCCGCGCACACCGCCACCTTCGTGGTCATGCTGGTCGCCTGGACCCTGCTGACCGGGATGGCCTGGGCGGTCGGCCCGGTGTCCGGGCTGGTCGCCACCCAGATGGTGGCCGTGATGCTGGTGACCGTCACGCTGCCGACCTCGGTGCCCGGAGCCCTGGAGCACACGGCGCTGATCGCCCTCGGCGGCGTGGTGCAGGCGGCGCTCATCGTGCTCTTCCCGGTGCGGCCGTGGGGCGCGCAGCGCGACGCGCTGGCGGACGCCCTCGCCGGGGTGGCCGACTACGCCCGCCGGCTGCGCGCGGACCCGGTGGCGCCCTTCGACCCGCAGCCGCTGATGGCCGCGCGCAGCGCCGCCGCGCTGACCCCGCGCCAGGCCCGCGGGCGCCCGTCCGAACTGCACGGCTTCCGCGGGCCGGCCGAGCAGATCCGGCCGGTGCTGGCCTCGCTGGCCGATCCGGTGGTCGGCGCGGCCCCCGAGGGGCCGGAGCGGGACCGGGCCCGCGATCTGCTCGCCGCGACCGGCTCGGTGCTGGACGCGGTGGCCCACGCCATCCGCCGCGGCGAGCCGGTGCGGCTGCCGCCCGAGGCGATGGCCGTGCTGGAGGTGCCGCCCGGCGGCCCGGTGCTCCGCGGCGCCGCCCGACGGGCCGCCCTGCGGTTGATGGCGCTGGTCGCGGACGTGGTGGCGGCGGCGGAGCGGCCCGTGCAGGCGGTGACCGCCGAGGGTGCGCGGGACAGCCGTCACCTGCCGCGGCCCACCGTGCCCGGGATGGTGCCGGTGGCGCTGCGCGCGCTGCGCCGCGAGGCCCGCTGGGCCTCGCCGGTGCTGCGGCACGCGGTGCGGCTCTCGGCGGTCTCCGCCGCCGGCTATCTGCTGGCCACCGCGCTGCCCTGGGGCCACGGCTACTGGGCGCCCATGACCTCCGTGATGGTGATGCGCCCCGACTTCGGGCAGACCTACTCCCGCGGCGTCGCCCGCTTCGCCGGCACCCTCGCCGGCGTGCTGCTGGCCGGGGCCGTGATGGCGCTCGCCCACCCCGGACCGTACGCCAGCGCCGCGCTGGCGGTGCTCTGCGTCGGGCTGCTGTACCTGCTGCTGCACACCGGGTACGCCGTCGCGACCGTCTTCATCAGCGGTTATGTCATCTTCCTGCTCGGCATCGCCGGCGAGGGCTGGTCGCAGACCGTCCAGGCCCGGCTGGCCCTGACCCTGCTGGGCGGAGCGCTGGCGATGGCCGGCTACGCCCTCTACCCCGCCTGGGAGACGCCGCGGCTCCAGGATCGGCTCGCCGACTGGCTGGCCGCCAACGGGCGCTACACGGTCGCCGTCTTCGAGCGCTACGCCGGGTCCCCCGGGCTCGGCCCCCGCGAGGTGCGCGAGTCGCTGCTGGACGCGCGGGCGGCGCGCGTCGCCTGGGAGGAGGCCGAGGAACGGGCCCGTTCGGAGCCGGTGCGCCACCGGGGGCCCGACCCCGAAGCGGCGGAGGCGGCCCAGGCCGCGCTGGCCATGATGGGCCGGGCGACGATGCTGCTGGAGGCCCACCTCCCGCACCGCCACCCCGCCGAGGCCCAGGAGGCCGCCGACTTCGCCGCCACTCTCGACGCGGCCCTGCCCGCCGCGGTGGACGCCGTGCGCGAGGGGCGTCGGCCGGACTGGGGGTCGGTGCACACGGCCCTGGGGCGCTGGCAGCGGCGCGTGGGCGAACACGAGGGCGTCGCGGTGCGGGTCGCCGCCCAACTGGTGGAGGACCTGGACGAGCTGGCCTCGGCGCTCCCCGGACCCGCCCGCCCCACCGCGTAGTCCACCCCCGGGTTTCGGCTACGCCCATACCGACGGCCCGCGCGCCGACCGGGCGGCTCGTGGCGTGCGGAACGGCGCGTTCCATAGGCGGTCACTATGATGCGGGCGTGCAACTGCATCAGCTCCGCTACTTCACGGCCGTCGCGGACACCAGGCACTTCACCCGTGCCGCCGAGCGACTGCATGTCGCGCAGCCGTCGCTGTCCCAGCAGATCCGGGTGCTGGAGCGGGAGCTGGGGGCCGAGCTGTTCCACCGGGTGCGGGGCAACATCGCGCTGACGGACGCGGGGGAGGCGCTGCTGCCGCTCGCCCGACAGATCCTGGCCGACACCGAGACCGCCCGCCGCGAGGTGCAGGAGGTCGCCCAACTGCGCCGGGGACGGGTGCGGCTCGGGGCGCCGCCGAGCCTGTGCGCCAGCCTCGTCCCCGATGTGCTGCGCGCCTTCCACGCCCGCTACCCGGGGATCGAGCTCCTCATCGACGAGGGGGGCTCCCAGGACCTGGTGCGCACCCTGGCGGCGGGCGAACTGGACCTGGCGCTGATCATCACACCGCTGGCGGCCGGCGCGCCGCCGCTGGCCACCACCGAGGTGCTGCACGAGGACCTGGTGGTGGTCTCCGCGCCCTCCGACCCGGCGCCGGTGTCCGGTCGCCGGATCCGGGTGGCCGACCTGCGGGACCGACCGCTGGTGATGTTCCGGCGCGGCTACGACCTGCGGGAGTTCACCACCGCCGCGTGCCACGGCGCGGGCTTCGTGCCGGACTTCACGGTGGAGGGCGGTGAGATGGACGCCGTCCTCGGTTTCGTCCGCGCGGGGCTGGGGCTGGCCGTGGTGCCCGGCATGGTGGCCGCGCGCTCGGGGCTGCGGGTCACGCCGTTCGCGGCGCAGGAGGGCATGCGTCGCACCATCGCCGTCGCCCACCGCAAGGACGTCGCCCCGCCGCGCGCCGCGCGGGAGCTGCGAAGGGTGCTGATGGAGCATCTGGCGGAGTCCGACGCCGGGGAGTCCGACGCCGGGGAGTCGGCCGTCGAGAGGCCCGAGGCCGGGGAGTCCCCGGGGCCGAAGACGTCGGAGGCGGGTTCCTAGCCGGCCCGCGGGCCCGCCCGCGCCGGACACGCCGCGCGGACCCGGGCCGTGAGGTCACACGGGCGGGCCCCGGCCCCTGGCCGGTCGGACCCGGGCGTCAGCCCCAGAGCGCGTGGGCCAGCGCGCCGCCGGCGAAGGCCGCGGCCAGGCCCGCCGCCACGCTCGCCACGACGTTGACGAGGGCGTGCAGCCGGGCGCCGCTCTCGGTCAGCCGCAGCGTCTCGTACGAGAAGGTGGAGTAGGTGGTCAGCGCGCCGCACAGGCCGGTGCCGAGCAGCAGCCGGGTGCGGGAGCCGACGGCGCCCGCGGCCACCGCGCCGGTCAGCGCGCCCAGGACCAGACAGCCCACCACGTTGACGACGAGGGTGCCCCAGGGGAAGACCGAGTCATGGCGGCGCTGGACCGCGCGGTCGGCCAGATAGCGCAGCGGGGCGCCGACCATGCCGCCGGCGATCACCAGAATCCAGTTCACCGGCCGGGCTCCGGGGTCTCGGCCTCGTCGCCGGGCTCCAGCACCTCGACCTCGTCCAGGGTGACGAGTCCCTCGTCCACGAGCTCGTCCAGCTGCGGCAGGAAGGCCCGCACGCGTTCCGCGGCGTCCACGACCACGACCGCCACCGGGAGGTCCTCGCTGAGCGACAGCAGCCGGCCGGTGTGGACCACGGACGAGGCGCCGAAGCCCTCGACGCCGCGGAAGACGCTGGCCCCGGCGAGCCCGGCCCGGTGGGCGCGGCGCACGATCTCGGCGTAGCGCGGCCGGTGGTGCCAGGTGTCGCGCTCGCCGAGGTAGACCGTCAGCCGCAGCGCCCTACCGCACGACTTCATGCTCCGGCACCTCCTCCACCGCGGGGTGCCGGTAACGCCACCGGTCCACCGTCAGCCGTCGGGTCGCCGTCGCCGCCAGCCAGACCGCGGTGAGCGCCGCCGCCAGCGTGGCCAGGAGGTAGGCCGCCGCGGTCAGGGCGCGGCCGTGCTCGAGGAGACCCCGGATCTCCACGGCGTAGCTGGAGAAGGTGGTGAACCCGCCGAGGACGCCGGTGCCGAGGAAGGGGCGGACCAGCGGATGGGCGGGGCGGGCCTCGGTGATCAGGACCAGCAGCACGCCGATCGCGGCGCAGCCGAGGGTGTTGATCGCGAACGTGGTCCAGGGGAAGCCGTCCCGCGGGGTCGACCAGGTCAGTCCGGCCGCGTAACGCGCCGCCGCGCCGATGCCGCCGCCGACCGCCACCGCGGCCACGATGGGGGACTGTGCCGTTGCCATGCCGTGCTCTGCCTCGCCCGCGCCGTTCCTCGTCCATGTCGTGCCGGGGCCGCCCCGGTGCGCCCCGGTACGGTGCCGCCGCGGCGCCGCGCCCTGTCCCGTCGTGCGGTGCCCCGGCCCGTCGCGGTGTCCCGTCACGGCGCGTACCGGCTGCTGTCAGGCTAGCGCCGAGCCCCGCGCGCCGCCGGACGAGGTCGTATTGTGTGAGGCAACTGTGGCGCAATCTGCCCCACAGTATCGGTTCACGTGGGGAGTGTGGAGCATGGTGAAGGGCGGCACGAAGGAGACGCGCGCGACGGGGCGCGCGCTGGACCCGCGGGCGGAGCGCAGTCGTGCGGCGGCTCTGGCGGCCGCCAGTGACCTGCTGATCGAGCACGGCTGGTCCGGCGTCACGCATGTCTCCGTCGCCTCCCGCAGCGGGGTGGGCCGGACGACGCTGTACCGGCACTGGCCGGAGTCCGCGATGCTCATCCAGGAGCTGCTGGCCGAGCTGTTCGAGGTCGAACGGCCGGTGCGCACCGACGACCTGCGCGAGGACCTGATCCGCGAGCTCCAGGCGTTCCTGGCGGTGCTGCTCAACCCCAAGTCGGAGCGGGCGCTCCGGGTCATCATCGACCAGGCGCCGCTGGACCCGCGGTACGCGGAGGTGCTGGCGTCGTGCAGTCGGAAGGGGACCGACGGGCTGCGCGCGATCGTCGACGACGCCAAGGCCGCCGGCGGGCTGTCGGGCGGTCTCGACACGGACGTGGCGATCGACCTGCTGCTGGGTCCGCTGACCTTCCGTCGGCTCATCTCGGGCCATGGATTCGCCGAGCGCTACGTCCCCGACCTGGTCGACGGCTTCCTGGCGGCGCACGCCCGACGATCTTGATCGGTTCTTCAGCGGCCCACCAGTGGGGCACGATGTGCCGCACAAATCCTTGGCTTCACGATCTATGAAACACCCTGTTCCGCGAGGGGGGTCGCGGATGGTGACGGGAGGGATTTCGTGAGCCAGCTCATGGACCGTGGTGTCCGCGAGGAGGACACACGGAGAACGGGGGGTCCGGTCCCGAGAGACGTGCGGCTGCGCGTCCCGCGCGGGGACCGGCTCCATGGAAGGGACGCCGAACTCGCCGAACTCGCCCGGATGCTGAGCGATCCGGGCATCCGACTGCTGACGGTCACCGGGCCGGCGGGGGTCGGCAAGAGCGCACTGGCCCGCTTCGCGCTGGGCGGCGGAGCGGCCTACGGGGACGCGCCGCCGTTCGGGAACACCACCTCGTTCGGGGACACGGCCTCGTACGGGCGCACGACCGCGTGCGAGGGCGCGACCTCGTCCGCGAGCCCGGCGGTCCCCGGCGGCACGACGCCCGGCCCGCGCCCGGCCGCCCCCGGGGACACGACCTCGTACGGCGGCGGGGCCGGCGCCGGGTCCGTGGACGGGTCCGTGGACGGGGACGCGGCGGCGCGCCGCGCCGAGGCCGCGCGGGACGCGACCGCGGCCTCGCTCCCGCTCCCCTTCCCCGGGCCGTACCCCTTCCTCGGGTTCCTCGGGCATCCTCCGCTGCTCGAGCGGGTCCCGGCCCCGCGCCGGGCCGCCGACCCCGGGCCGGCCCCGGGCGCCGCCGTCGTCGTGGACCTGGCCTCGACCGGCAGCCGCGGCACCGCCTGGCGCGCGGTGGCCGCCGCCCTGGGCGCGCCGGGTCGGCCCGTCGCGGACGCCCCGGCCGACGCGCTGCCGGAGCTGATCGGGGCCCACCTCGGCGACCGCGAGGTGCTGCTCGTGCTGGACAACGGCGACCTGGTGGCGTCGCGGCTGCCCGGCGACATCGCCGCCCTGCTGCGACGCTGCCCGCGGCTGCGCATCCTGCTCACCAGCCGCTCCTCTCTGGACGTCTCCGCGGAACACCTCTTCCCGGTGGCGCCGCTGCCCGTGGGGCCGCGCGGTGGCGCGCCGCTGGACTCGGTGGCGGTGCGGCTGTTCGTGGACCGGGTCGGCGCGCACTACCGCCGCGACGTCCTCCAGCCGACGGAGCTGCGGAACATCGCCGAGATCTGCGCCGAGCTGGACGGGCTGCCGCTGGCCATCGAGGTGACCGCGCGGGCCGTGGGCACGGTCGGCACCGGCGCGCTGCTCGCGGCGCTGCGGCGCGGCGAGTACCCGTACCACGGCCGGCTGCTCGACGTCCCGACCCGGCACCAGTCCGTGCTCGGCGCGCTCTCCTGGGGTGACCGGGCGCTGAGCGGCGAGGAGAGGTCCCTGCTGCGGCGGCTGGCGGTCTGTGAGGTCGCCGTCGACCTGCTGACCGTGCAGCGCCTGGGCGGCCTCAGCCGGATGCAGGCCGCGCGGCGACTCGACTCCCTCGTCCGCAGAAGCCTGCTGGTGAGCGCCAAGCGGGAGGGCGGCGATCCGGAGTTCCGGATGCTCACCGCCGTCCGCAGCTACTACCGCAGACAGCTCGCGCGGAGCCCGCAGGAGGCGGCCGAGGCGTACCGTCGTCACGCCGACCACTACGCGAAGCTCGCCGTCGCCGCCGAACAGGGGCTGCGCGACGCCGAGGAGCGGGCCCGCTGGCTGGCCGCGGTGCCCACCCGGCTCTCCGATCTGCGCGTCGCCGTCACCCGGCTCCAGGCCGCCGGCCGGCATGCCACCGCCCTGCGCACCCTCCTCAGCCTCGAAGACGCGCTCGCGGTCCACGACGCCCTGCCGATGGCGGCCGAGCTGCTGGAGCGCTCCGTCGCGGCCATGGAGGCGGAGGGGGCCGCGCGGGACGGCGGCGTGCTCGCCGACGCGCTCAGGGTGTCCGCCGGCTGGGCGTTGGCGGCGGACGACCGCCCGCGGGCGGCGGCCCGGCTCAGCCGGGCCGCCGCGCTGTACGAGCGGGCCGGCGACCCGGTCGGCGTCGCCCAGACGGGCGTCCTCGCCGCCGAACTGGCCCGGCGGCTCGGGGACACGGAGACCGCCCAGGCGCGGGCGCTGTCCGCCGTCGCGGCGGCGGAGACCCGCCGGGACGTGCGCGGCGCGGCCGCCGCCCGGCGGGTACTGGCCCTCGCGCGGGCCGACCGGGGCGCGGCGGACGCCGAGGAGCCGTTGTCGCGCGCCCTGGACGAACTGCGCTCCCTGCGGGACCCGCACGCCACCGCGCTCGCCCTCATCGACCTAGCGCGGGTCCGGTCGGCCCTCGGCCGCGGCGCCCCGGCCCGCGCCGCGGTCCGGGAGGCGATGGAGCTGCTCCTGTTGCACGGTGGCAGCCCCGCCGAGGTGGTGCTGGCGCTGGAGATCGCCGTCCGCACGGCGCCGAGCGGAGGCGGCGTCGAGCGACGGCATGTCCAGCGGGTGACCGCCCTGGCCCGGGCGCTGCGTGAGCGGTACGCGCTGCCCGGCGACGGCCTGGCGGACGACGGAACCGGCCCGGACGGCGTCGGCCGGACCGGCGGCCCGGTCCGGGGCGTGGTGCCGGAGGCGCCGCGCGCCGCCGGTCGCGTGCCGGCCCCGCGTACGCCGGACCGCGCGGGGCCGCCGCCCACGGTCGCACCCCGGGGGACCGTGGGCGGGAACGGCCCCGCCGAGCCGCCGGCCGGGTTCGGCGCCGCCAAGGCCCCGCCCGCCACCGCGGCGGCGGAGCCGGGGGAGCCCGCGGGTCACGCCGCCGAGCCGGCCGACTGCCCCTCCCTCCAGTCCGCGCTGACCATCGCCCTGTCCACGCCGCCGCCCGCCCCCGACCCGGCGCCGGAGCGGGAGGGCGGCGAGGGCCCGCGGCTGGCCGGGCTCACCCCGCGGCAGCACCAGATCGCCGAGCTGGTGGCGGAGGGGATGACGAACCGGCAGATCGCTCGGGCGCTGGAGCTGTCGGAGTGGACGGTCGTCAACCATCTGCGGCAGGTGATGACCAAGCTGGAGTGCCCGTCCCGGGTGCACGTCACCCGGATCGTGCAGCGGAGCGCCGGCTGAGACCGTCGGCCGGGGGCACGACACACGTCGGCCGCGCGGGGTCCCACCCCGCGCGGCCGACGCTCGTCCTCGGGCTCCTGTCCCGGCCCGCCGCTACTTGTCCCGGTACACCGCCGCCCGCGCCATCGCGTGCAGCTCCGCCGCCCACTCCGGGGGCAGCGCCGAGCTCACCGCCTCGTTGGCCACCCGGAGCCGTTCGGCGATGACGGCCTCGACCCGGTCCCGGATGCCGGTGCGCACCAGCAGCTCGTACAGCGCGTCCGGGTCGGTGCCCGGCAGGTCGTCGCCGACCAGCTCCCGCACCTCCGGCTCGTCGCTGAGCGCGAAGGACATCAGCAGCGTCATCTTGTGCTGCTTGAAGTCCAGCCGGGCGGGCTTGCCGGTGACCTCGGCGCTGCCGAAGGCGTCGAGCAGGTCGTCGCGGAGCTGGAACGCCTCGCCGAGCGCCAGCCCGTACGCCTCGAAGGCCGCGAGCAGCTCGGCCGAGCCGTCGGACAGCGCCGCGCCGACCGCCAGCGGACGGGAGACCGTGTAGCGGCCGGACTTGAACAGGGCGATCCAGCGGGCCAGCGCGGCGTCGGGCCGGAACCGGGCGGCCGCGCGGACGTCGAGGAACTGCCCGACCATCAGCTCGGTGCGCAGCTCGCCCCAGACCTCGCGGGCCCGGGGGGTGCCGGCGGGCATCAGCCGGTCCGCGTAGACCAGGGCCAGGTCGCCGGCGAGGACGGCCACGCTCTCGCCGTAGCGCCGGGGCTCGCCGTGCCAGCCGCGGTCCTGGTGCAGCGTGGCGTGCAGCACGTGCGCGGTGGGCTCGTTGCGGCGCAGCTCGGAGGCGTCGAAGACGTCGTCGTGGAGCAGGGCCGAGGTGTGCAGCAGCTCCAGCGCCGCGGCCGCGTTCACCGCGTACTCCGCGTCGTCCGCGGCCGGGTCGCCGCCCGCCGCCAGATAGGCGGCGAGGCAGAACGAGGGGCGCAGCCGCTTGCCGCCGCTGGCGACCATGGTGGCCACGCAGTCGATCAGCTCCACGGCGTCCGGGTTGAGCTCGGACCACTCGCGGCGCTCCGCCGCGAGGAAATCCGTGAGGCGCCGCTCCACCCGGGCCAGCAGCGCCGCGCGCTGGTCGGCCGGGGCGTCACCCGGGGTGCCCGCGGGTACGGCTGGCCTGTGCTCGGTCACGGTCACTGCAGACTCCCTGGCATGGCGAAGACGACGTCCTCGGTGGTGGTCGTGATGGTGTCGACGTGGCCATAACCCAGCTCCCCGAGACGGGCGACCAACTGCTCGACGAGGATCTCCGGGGCGCTGGCGCCGGCGGTGACGCCGACCGTCCGCACACCCCGCAGCCAGCGCTCGTCCAGCTTGGAGACGTCGTTGACGAGGTACGAGGCGGACCCGTGCCGGATCGCCACCTCGACCATGCGCACCGAGTTGCTGGAGTTGTCGGAGCCGACGACGAGGACCAGGTCGGCCTCGGCCGCCAGCTCCTTGACCGCGTTCTGCCGGTTCTGGCTCGCGTAGCATATGTCGTCCGAGCCCGGGCCCTGGATTTCGGGGAAGCGCCTGGTCAGCTCGTCCGCGATGGCGCGGGTCTCGTCCAGCGACAGCGTGGTCTGGGTGAGGTAGGAGACGCCGTCCGTGCCGGCCGGGAGCCGCACCGTGCGGGCGTCCTCGACCGTCTCCACCACGATGGTGTGCTCCGGCGCCTCGCCGACCGTGCCCTCCACCTCCTCGTGGTCGGCGTGCCCGATCAGCAGGATGGTGTGTCCCGCCCCGGCGGCGCGCTTGGCCTCCTGGTGCACCTTGGACACCAGCGGGCAGGTGGCGTCGACCACCCGGAGCTCGCGGGAGGCGGAGTTGGACCGTACGGCCGGCGACACGCCGTGCGCGGAGAAGACGCACACCGCGCCGCGCGGCACCTCGTCCTCCGAGTCCACGAAGACCGCGCCGCGCCGCTCCAGCTGGTTCACCACGTACTGGTTGTGGATGATCTGCTTGCGGACGTAGACGGGCGCCCCGTGGATCTCCAGGGCCCGCTCCACCATGCCGATCGCGCGCTCCACCCCGGCGCAGAAGCCCCGCGGCTCCGCCAGGATGACCCGCTTGCGGTCGGTGGTGTCCGTCGTCGTGGTCATGGTGTCCTCCGAGTCGTCGACAGGGGGCGTGCGGCGGAGGCGGCGTCGGCCGCCGCATGCGGGTCGGTGTCGGCCACCGGGTGCGGGTCGGCGTCGGTCGTCCCCACGGCCGCCGCCGGTCCTTCCGGTGCCGGGCCGCCCAGGGCCAGCACCGCCTGGGCGATGGCGTCCGCGTCGCCGAGGGTGACGGAGTTGACGCCCGGTCTGATGCCGGCGGCGGTCACCCAGTGCACGGCCTCCGTCGGCACCCCGTAGGCGAACCGCGCCGGGTGCGGTCGCCCCGCGGCGTCCAGCACCCGGTAGGGGCGCGCGGTGACGGCGAGCCCGCCGGTCACCAGGGCGCCGCCGCGCGCTGCGGGGACGCGGTACGGCCGGCACCGCCCGGTGGCCAGCAGCCGGCGCAGCAGCGGGTCGGCGGTGCGGCGCAGGTCGGGCTCCGGCAGTCGGGCCTCGATCAGCGCCCGTGCCGCCACCGTGGAGCCGGGCACGGCGGGGGACTCGGCGACGAAGCGGCCCGAGCCGGGGCCGGCCGCGCCGGGTTCCGCCCGGATCCGGGTGTCGGGCCCGATGATCCGCACCACCCCGGCCTCCAGCAGTGCCAGCAGCTCCGCGATCCGGTGGGCGGGCGGGCCGATGGACAGATAGGCGTTGAGCGGGGTGTACCAGCCGTCCAGGTCGACACGGTGCGAGTCGCCGTCCAGGCCGCCGTGGTCGACCGCCAGTCGGATCTCGTTGCGCAGGTCGCGCAGCACGTCGAGGGCGGCCTTCAGCGGCCCGGTGACGTTTCCGGCCCGGGCCGCCGCCAGGTCGGCGCGGAGATGGTCGGCCAGCCAGCGGTGGAAGTCCTCGGGGTCGGTGAACCGGCGGTCGCCGTGGGGGCGCTGCACGGCGGCCCAGTCCCAGCGGTCGCCCGGCGCCACCCCGGCCTCGGTCAGCAGCCAGTCCTCCCGCTCCCCGCCGGGCGGGCAGGCCAGGAAGCGCTCGCGGAACTCCCAGGCCCGGTCCGGCCGCCCGCGGGCGGTCAGCAGCGCCGTGTAGTAGACCGCCTCCACCTCCTTGGCGATCAGTGGCCACAGCGTCTCCCGGAAGTCGAGTCCGGAGCCGTCGGGGGACTGGGCGCGCAGCTTGGCGATCAGCTCGGGGGTGAGCAGCAGCGGCTCGTGACGGCCGGAGACACCCTTCTCGTTCTCGCCGCGGGCGTGGTACGGCAGCCCGCGCCGGGAGCCGGCGTACAGCAGCGGCTCCCGCCCGGACGGGACGTACACCAGCCGTCCGTCGCGTGTCTCGTAGCGCCCGCCGCGGCCCTCGGTCAGCAGCGCCATGTGGTCGAAGAAGGTGAGGCCGAGCCCGCGTAACAGCACCGGCTCGCCGGGCGCGAGCGCGGCGAGCGCCGTGTCGGTCGTGTCGGTCGTCTCTGTCGGGGCGTTCGGGTCGGTGGTGTCGGTCGTCTCGATCGGGTCGGCCAGGTCGGCGGGGTTGGCCGGGGGGAGGTGCAGCAGCCCGTGTTCGGCGGCGAAGGCCCCCAGCGCGGCGTCGACGGCGGAGGGCTCGGGGTCGACATGGCCCTGTGCGAGCACCACCGCGTGCAGCCCGGTCAGCCGGGTGCCGTCCGCCAGGGTCACCGTCTGGGTGCCCGCGCGGCCGTCGTCCGGGCCGGGGCCCGAGGCGCCGGGGACGTCGTCCAGATCCACCGCGCGCTGCCGGTGCACCCGCAGCGCGACCTGGTCCGGGGCGCGCTCGGCCACCCGGCGGAACGCCCACTCCAGATAGGCGCCGTACAGGGCACGGGTCGGGTAGGTGTCGGGGCCCAGCGCGCGGGCCTCGGCGCGGGCGGCCCCGTCGAGCGTCTCGGCCGCCGCCGGCGAGCCGGCCCACTCGTACAGGCTCGGCCCCGGCTCCAGCGGCCCCGCCAGCTCCACGCTCTCGTCGGTGAAGACGGTCACCTGGCAGGCGACGGTGTTCATGAGCAGCCGGCGGGACTGGTCGGTGCGCCAGACGCGACCGGCGCCCGGCGGGTACGGGTCGACGACGTGGACGGTGATCGCGCGGTGTCTTCGGGACCGCCGGGCTCCCGCGCACAGCCGCTCCAGCACCGACAGACCGCGGGGCCCGGCCCCGATGAGGCAGACATCGAGGCGTATGCCGCTCATGTGCAGGTCTCCATTCCCCTACGGCTTCACGAGGGTCGGTTTCTGGAGACCGATCGTGGGGGCGCGGGGACCGGGCCGGAAGCGGCTGATTATTGCTATCCGAAGCTGGCAGGTTGTCATGGCGATTGCTATGGCTGGCTGCCGAGTTCCGCTTCTAATTTGTGCACTCCTTGAGCGATGAATGCCATTCCTGGCAGCTGACTGGGGAGTGCTGAAATGCCGTTCCGTAAACACCCGACGCACCTGGGAGTGTTGTTCGACTGGCATGCGGAGGGCGACCGGCAGACGGTCGCCCACCTCGACCGACCCTTCGACATCGCTCCCGAGGCGGGGACCCGGCTCAGCGGGCGGCAACTGGCCGAGATCGTCCGTGACTTCGCCGCCCGGCTCTATGCCGCCGGGGCGCGCAGCGGGGACCGGGTGGCCATCGTCAAGGACAACCACCTGGACATGACGCTGGCCGCGGCCGCCGCCGCCCGTATCGGGGCGCTGCCCGCCACCGTCGCGGCGGTCAACAAGCCGGAGGCGCACCGCGCGATGATCGCCCGGCTGGAGCCGTCGGTGCTGGTCGTCTCGCCGGGCCCGCTGGCCCGGGCGGCCGCGGCCGGGGTGAGCCTGGCGGGCCCGGGGACCCGGGTCATCGTGCTCGGCGGACCGGACGGGCCGGGGGAAGGGCTGCCGGAGGGGGCGCCGGAGGGCGCGCTCACCCTGGCCGAGCTGGCGGGGGCGCCGCCCGCCCCGGTCCACATCCGCCGCCGGGACGAGCCGATGCTGGTCATGCACAGCTCGGGGACGACCGGGGTGCCCAAGCTGGTGGTGCACTCCGCGGAGACCATGCTGGGCGGCATCGCCCGCACCGAGCGGGTCCGCTTCCCGATCCTGGCCAGCAAGCACCGGGACGTGGCGGCGACCTCGGTCTCCTTCGCGCACGGCCGGATCGTGTCCTGGCTGATGGGACAGTTCGTGCTGGCGCCCAGGAAGATCGTGATCATCTCCCGGCATGAGCCGGAGGTGGCCGAGCGGATGATCGCCGAGCACCGCCCGACCTCGCTGGAGGCGTGCCCCAACGTCTTCCAGCGCTGGGAGGAGCTGGCGCTCGCCAAGCCGGAGCTCTTCCGCCAGGTGCGGCTGTACGTGGGCACCTTCGACGCCATCCACCCGCGCACCGTGCGCACCTTCCTGGGCGCCTCGGAGCGGCGCTTCCCGGTGTGGCTCCAGGGCTGGGGACAGAGCGAGGTGGGGCCGATGTGCTTCACCGTGTTCACCCGCGGCCGGCTGCGGAAGCGGTCCGAGGACTCCTCCGTCACCAGCGACATCGGCTGGGCGACACCCGGGCTGACCCGGGTGAGGGTCGTCGACGTCGACACCGGCCGCCCGGTGGCCAAGGGCCGGCCGGGGCTGCTGATGGCGTCCTCCAAGGCCCGCTGTCTGGACTACCTCGGGGAGTCCGACCGGCACGCGGAGAAGGTCCGCGGCCGGTGGTGGAACACCGGGGACGTCGGGGAGCGCGGCCGCCTCGGGCGGCTGAAGCTGGTCGACCGCGAGGTCGACATCATCCCCGGCACCAGCGGCATCGAGCTGGAGTCGATCCTGCTGGACCGACTGCCGAGGGCCTCCGACGTCACCGTGCTGGGCGTGCCGGGCGAACTCCCCGTCCCCGTCCTGTGCATGAACGACAACCGGCTGGACCCCGAGGAGTGGCGGGCCGCCACCCGCGGCCTGCCCGAGCTCGCCGCCCCGCGGCTGGTCCCCTTCGAGGACGTGCCGCGCACCGCCACCTGGAAGGTGCGCCGGCTCGACCTGCGCGAACAGGTCCTCGGCAGCAAGGAGTCCATCGGCACGGGGCGTTGGACGTGACCTTCGCCGAACCGTGTAAGCGGATCGTCCCGCCCAGAGGAGGAGCGCAGTGACCGATATCGACATCGCGGTGGTCGGCGCCGGGATCGCCGGGCTGACCACGGCCTACCGGCTGGCCAGGGAGGGCCACCGGGTCGAGGTGTTCGAGTCCGGCGACGAGCCGGGCGGCCGGATGCGCGCCGCCCGCGTCGACGGCTACACCATCGACCGCGGCGCCGAGACCCTCTCCCCGTACGGGTACCCGGCCACCTGGGAGTTCATCGAGGAACTGGGCCTGGCCCGGCAGGACCGGCTGCACCGGATCGAGCACCCGGTGGGGCTGTGGAGCCAGGGGCGGGCCCATCCCTGGGTCGGCCACCCCCGGTCGCTGCTGACCGGCGCCGGCCTCTCCTGGCGCGGCCGGCTCCAACTGCTGCGGATGCTGGTCGCCGGCAACGGCCGGGGCCGGGTCGACCCCGACCGGCCCGAGCGGTCCGCGCACGGCGACATGACCCTGGCCGAGTTCGGCCGCCGCCACGGCGACGAGCTCGTCGAGCGCTGCCTGGGGCCCGTCGCCACGGCCGCCTTCGGCTGGCTCCCCGAGCGCAGCACGGCCGCCCCGATGCTCGCCATCATGCAGGGCACGCGGGGCATCTACCGCTGGCAGACCTACCGCGACGGCCAGGACACGATGGCGCGGACGCTCGCCGAGCGGCTGAAGGTGCACCTGTCGAAGCCGGTGACGCGGGTCGAGCGGGACGGCCGCGGGGGCGGCCGTGGCGGCGGCGAGGGCGGCCGTGGGGTGCGGCTGTCCTTCGCGGACGGCACCGAACTGACCGCCCGGGCCGCCGTGCTGACCCTGCCCGCCCCGGAGATCGCGGCGATCCACCCCGGCGCGCCCGAGGAGGAGCGCCGTTTCCTGGACGCGGCCACCTTCACCACCATGATCCGGGTGGGCGTGATGCTGGACCGCCCCCTGGAACCCCGCCGCACCGCCCGGCAGCCGCACCTCTACGCCTTCGTCATGGCCCCCTGGGAGGACTCCCTCCTCTCCGGCGGCACCTGCGAGCACAACAAGTGCCCGCACCGCGTCCCGCCGGGCCGCGGCCTGGTCACCCTGCTGGTCTCCCCGCGCCGGGCGGCGGAGGTCTACGACCTCCCCGACGACCAGGTGCTGGAGCGGGTCCTCGACGAGAGCGAGCGCTTCATCGACGGCATGCGCGCCGCGTACGTCGGCCACCAGGTGACCCGCTGGCGCCACGGCCTCCCCGAGGCGACCCCCGAGGCCCTCCGCCTCCGCGCCCCCTTCACCCGCCGCCCGGCCGGCCCCATCGAGTACGCGGGCGACTGGCTCTACCTCCGCCCGAGCAGCGAGGCCGCGATCGCCTCGTCCCGGCTGGCGGTGGACCGGGTACACGCGTGGCTGCGCGACGGCGGCTGACGGCCCGGTCTCAGCCTCCGTCGTAGGAGACGACGGTGCCGCCGAGGGCGTCGGCGACACGCGAGCCGAGATCGTAGTCGCAGAGGTTGACCGTCCAGTTGCCGGCCGTGACGAGCGTGGCGGGGACCCCCTTGTAGGCGATGGCCTCGCGCAGGGCTGCGTCACGGTCGGCGTGCGTCGTGTAGAGATTCAGAGTGGCGCAGTTGGGCGAGGCGCCGATGCTCTTGCCGGTCGTGCAGGACATGTTGCCGCCGCCGCCCTCGCGGTCCGCGCAGCCCACTGCTCGGTCGAGGTCGTCGGCGAGTGCGTCGACGGTGTCGTAGCGGGGGGTGTCGGGGATGCGGGGCAGCTTGAACTTGGGGATCTTCGGGCCCTTGGGCTTGATCACGACGCCGCCGAGGGCGTCGGCGATCTTGGGGGCGAAGCGCGGCTCGGTGACGCGGACGAACCAGTGGCCGGCCACCACGAGCGTATGACCGTACGGTGGCTCGGTCCGGGAGGTGACGGTCACGCCCAGATCATCACGTGTGAAGACGTCGGGATTCAGGACGTGGATCTCGTTCTCGAACTTCAGGCCGTCGATCGTCGAGGCGCAGCCGAGGGAGGTGCCACCGCTTTTGTCGCTGTCCGGTCGGCGCGTCACGACGCAGGGGATACCCGCGGAGTCGAGCTTCCGGACCACGTCGTCGGCTGTCCCGTACTCGGGCTTCAGGGGCACGTTGCCGGGCAGCGGAGTGGGCTTCTTCTGGCGGCTGTTGTCCCCGACACCGCAGCCCGCGAGGGCCACGCAGGCAGCGAGTGCCAGGATCGTCCGTATGGCGTGTTTCATCGTGCTCAGCTACCTCCCGGTGGGGTCGGGGCCGGTCCGGGTCGGGGTGCGGGGGTGGGTGGCACGGTCACTTCGTCATACTCGCGCTCGCGCTCTTCGGGTGTGGGGATGAGGCCGGGCTGTTTCGGCCTCTTCGTCTCATCGGTGCCCATGCCGGCGTCCGGACCCTCGACTTCGTAGATCGGGTCCAGCGTGATCCGATCCCCTTTTGGCGTCTGGCTCTCCAGCTGATCGATGGCCCGTTGGCGCTCTTCCTCGGACAGCCCTTCCCATGCCTTCGCGTCTTCGATATGCGGCTGCAGCCGGTCCCAGTTCTCCGCGCGGCTCTTGATCGCGCCGCCTCGGGGGTCGGAGTCGTCGCCGTACTTCTCGTTGGCTTCGCGAACCTCTGGGGTGTCGGCGGCGTACAGAATGAACAGCTGCTTGTCGGTCTTGGCGCCATAGGGGTTCTGCTGAAGATCGCTGAGGTGATAGGCGCTCAGTCGGATGTCCTCGTTGGGGTTCTCCTCGATGTACTTGGCGAGCTCGCTGTCACTGAGGTCGCCCAGAGACTTCCCGTCGGCGGTGAATTCATCCGGGTGATTACCGATCGTCTTCCTGGCTGTCTCCAGCTTCATGTGCGTGATCCCGAGGGACTTGTCCGGGACGATGGTTTCCCGCAGAGTCCAGTTGAACCATCTGCCGAAGCTTGGAAGGATGCCGCGACCGTCGCGGTCGTGGTTCTGGTACCACTGCTGCTCCTGCCAGAGTATGGAGAGCAGTAGCGTCTTGCTTATTCCGGTTTCGCGTGAGGCTCGGTCCGCAGCGGCGATTTGCGATGCGCTGACATTGATCGGGTGTACGCCGCCGGACCCACCGGCCAGCCGCAGCGCGATGCTGAGCGGGCTGTCCGGCTTCAGGGCTTCGTTGACGACCTTCGGATCGGTGATGTCGGTGAGTCCGCGGATCGTCCGCAACGCGGCCGCGGCCTCGATGTCGGCTGTGGTGGCGGCGGAGAGCGCGCCGTTGACGACGCCCTGCGCGTGTCGCACCGTCTCCTTCCGGCCGCTGTCGTCGGACGCGGCATCGGAGGACTCGCCGCTGTGGACGCGGCCGCTGTCGTCGATGGTCAGATTGTGCGTGCGCGCGTAGCCCTGAGCGCTGTTCAGGTCACGTTGTGCGTTCTCGATCGCGGCCGCGAGGCCGTCGTAGACACGGGTGAGCGCGCGTAGTGCGAGTGCGGCCGCCTCATAGTCGGTTGCGTGTCTCACGAACGCCTGGCGTGCTGTCTTGCCCGCGTCGCTCGCCCAATTCCTTTCCAGTGTGCGGGCGACGTCGTCACGGGCGGCCGTGGCGATTTCCTCGCAGTGTTTGGCGGCCTTCAGGACATCGTCGGCGGCGTCCCGCCACTGCTGGGGTTTGGCGGCGTCGAGATCAGGGACGGAGACCATCAGGCGCCCTCCAGCCAGTCGGCGTCCTTACGCAGTTCCGCCCCGAAGGAAGTGTCGGTGTCCACATAGTCGTCCATGGCGTCCGTGATGGTGCTCGCCGCTAATCGGGCCTGCTCCCCCAGCTTGTGTAATCGGCCGCGCCAGGCTGAAACGCACGCCTCGTTCGGTTCGGCGACGGCCCAATCGGCGTGGGTTTCGCCGGCCGTCACCGGGTCGTCCAGCTTGGTCTTGTTCCGGCCCTCTTGACTGGCGAGATGAAACGCCGCCGCGCTTTTCTTCGGTGACGGAGGATCGATGAAGAGATCTGGAGTCGAGTACATATGCCCCCCCCGTGGTCACATGCCGCTGTTCCCGTGCACGATACAGGTGGGAGGAGCATGGGGCTGGTGAATACTGAAGCGGTACGAGGGATTCCCGAAACGCCGGAGGGCTCGTCGGGCTGTGCGGGATCTACGGCGCTCCCAACACGACCCCGCGCCCCGCGAAGAACCGCTCCAGGTCCGCCCAGCCGACGGTCGCGTACTCCTGGGAGTGCCCCGGCAGCCCGGACGGGTTGTTGAGGCGTACGCCCGCGTCGTCGGCGTCGACCACGAGCACCAGGTGGCCGCCGCGGGCGGGCGGTCGCGGGTCCAGGACGCGGAGGGAGAAGTGCACGGAGATCATGACCAGCCCGCCGTCGTCCACGGTCCGCCGGATCTCTCCGGCGGTGAGCTCGGGCACCGACCGCGCGCGCAGCCCCCACCGCGCGCCGACGTACTCGGCGAACGGCCGGTAGATCAGCCCCTTCACCTCGTCGCCGTCGCGTACGTACGCCCCCGCGGCCTCCAGCTCGCGCGCCAGCGGCACCGAGGGCGGCACCGGCAGTCCCCAGTGGTCCAGGGCCATCCGCAGACAGGCGACGCCGCACATGCGGTGGGCCCAGAAGGCGTACTCCTCCGGGCTGTCGGCGCCGGACTTCTGCCACAGCGGGTCGTCCAGCGCCGACCTGGCCCCGGTCACGAACTCGGGCACGAGGTCGGCGGACTCCCACTGGGAGTAGTAGGGGACGGTCGGGCGCGGGGCGGTGTGGGTCATGGCCCCAGTGTGCTGCACGGCGTGTGGTGACCGGCCGGGCTGTCAGGCGGCGGCCCTCTCGACGCCGATGTGCGTGCGGTGGTGCCGCGGGGTGTCGATCTCGTCGATGAGGGCGATGGCGAAGTCGGCGTAGGAGACGCGGCTGGCGGCGTCGGCGGGGGCCGTGACGTAGCCGCCGGTCCGCGCCCCCTGGTGGTCGAAGTCGCCGGCGGGGCTGACCACCAGCCAGTCGAGCCCGCCGCCCGCCGCCGCCAGCGCGGTCCGGCCCGCCTCGTGCGCGAGGTAGAACGGGCGGTACTCCTGCGGATATCCGGGGGTGTCCATCAGCGGTGTGCCGGAGGCCGTCTCCAGGATCGACGCCAGACCGACGAAGACCAGCCGCCGCACGCCCGCCTCGCCCAGGCCCCGGTCCAGCGCCCGCGCGGTGGCGGTGAAGAAGTCGCCGGGCTGGGCGGCGGGGTCGTAGACCGCGGCGACGGCGGCGTCATGGCCCGCGGCGAGCCGCGCGACGGCCTCCGGATCGGTGACGTCCCCGGCCACCAGCCGGACCCCGTCCGCCGCCGGCTCGGCGTGCCGCCCCGGCTCCCGTACGACGGCGGTCACCTCGTGCCCGCGCCGGAGCGCCTCCGCGACGGCCGCCCGACCCGCCCGGCCACCCGCACCGAAAACAACGATTGCGCCCATGAGTTCACTCCTCGCGTGGTGGACCTCGTCCACGTCCTGACCTGCCCCGCACGCTAGTGAGGACCATGGTTACCTCCGGGGTACCGCACTACTGTGCCCCCTGTGACCAAGCCACTGGACCCCGAGATGTTCGACGAGCTGTGCCCCTCCGACCTGTCGCCCATCCGGGTGGGCGACAAGTGGGCCGCGATGATCATCCGCTGCCTCGAAGAGGGCCCGCGTCGCTTCTCCGAGCTGCGCGTCCCGCTGCACCGCGTCATCGCCAAGGTGCTGACGCAGTCGCTCCGTTCGCTGGAGCGGGACGGCTTCGTCACCCGCACCGTCCGCACCGAGCCCGCCCGCCACGTCGAGTACGCCCTCACCCCGCTCGGCCGCAGCCTCCTCGAACCCCTCGACGCGGCGTGCGCGTGGGCGGCGGAGCACTGGGACGAACTCATCGACGCCCGCGAGGCGGGGTCCGCGGTGCGGCGGGCGGGCTGACGGGCGCGGCGGGGGCCGGGGCCACCCCTACGCCGTCCGATGCCGGCACCCGCCTCGGCGGCGTACGTCCGTCAGGCTCGGGGCGCGTACGGCGCCGCAGACCGTGCAGCGACAGCGCCACGGGGCGCCGACCCGGCCGGGGTACGCCGCCAGCGGCTCGTACCCGACCCGCTCCATCTCCCACTCGGCGCGCTCGGCGGCCGCCGAGCGGTCCCAACGGGGCGGCTGCCGGTCGGCGGGCGGGAGGGCGAGGTCCGCGCGGGTGGCGGTGGACGGCCCGCCGAGCGCCAGACCGAGGCTGACCCACCGCCCACCCCGCCGCCCGCTCATCGCCCGTTGCCCCGCGCCGCGCGGTGGGCCCGGAGCAACGTCCGCCCGACCGGGCACCCGGTGGCCGACCGCGTACAGGCCGCGCACTCGGTGAGATGCAGGATCGCCGCCCGCCAGGCCCGCCGCTCCTCCCGACCCCGCTGGGCGGCGGCGAGTTCGGCGAGCGGATCGGGCCGCGGCGGGAAGTGCGGGGCGCAGTCCGGACACGCGTAGTGCGTGCGGCCGCCGTTGCCGCCGTGCACGAGGGCGACGGTGACCGGCCGCCCGGTCATCCGCTGGCAGCGCAGACAGACCTTCACCGACGCGTGCGCGGCCCGCAGCGCGGCGTGCAGCCGCCCCGCGTCGGTGAGCCGCCCCGCCCGCGCCGGGACGACCCGCCAGTGCGGCCCCGGCCCATACGTCCGCTCCACCGGCGGCACCGCTACATACGCCCCGTGGCTCAGCACCCGCTGAATCGTCCAGTCGCCCGCGACCCCGGGCGCCACCAGCCAGTACCAGACGGCCCCGTACGTGTCCTCGATGACCGGCCCGCTGTCCCCGCCGAGCAGCGCCAGCGCACGCTGGCCGATGGGAGTCGGCACCTTGACGGCATCCCACCATCGCCCGGCGGGCTGGGCCTCGATGTCGGGGCCGTGGGGTGGGTTCCACGACTCAACCGTGATGGTCATACGTTGCTCGCCCCTTCACTGCGCTGGGTGATGTGCTGGCAACGTAGGGCGAGGTAGAACGGAAGCGAGCACGCATAGTGCGTGCCTTGTCCGGGGAGAGCGCCATGGAGATTGGCCGCATCGGTCCCCGCATCGCGTACTGGCGAGAGCGGCGGGGTTTCACGCAAGGCGACTTCGGGAGGCTGATGGGGCGATCCCGGCGCTGGGTGCAGGACATCGAGGGTGGCCACCGGCAGACCGACCCGAGGCTCTCCGTGCTGGAGCGGGCGGCCAGCGTGCTGCGCATCCCCTTAGACCAGCTCCTTGCGGACGAGCCCGCAGCCTCGGTGGGAGCCACCGCTCCCCCTCCCGAAGTGCGGTCCGTACTCGATGTCCTCGACCGACATGATGTCGTGACCGGAATATTCGAAGTCGACTCCCTACCCGCCTCGACAACACAGCTGAGAAGCCGGCTTGTCTACTGTTGTGAGGCGTTCCAGGCATGCCACTACGCGACCCTCGGGCGCCAGCTCCCGGCACTTATCGTGGAAAGCCACCGTGCGGCGGCTGCCGCGCCCGCCGACAAGACATGTGACGCCCAGAGCGTGCTCTCGCGTGTGTACCAGCTCACCGCCAGTTTCTTGCACAAGTACGGTGAGTCGGCGATGGTCCACGCCGCCCTCGCAGCGGACAGGGCCCTCGCCGCCGCCGAGCGGTCCGAGGACCCGGTGGCGATCGGTGCCGCGTCCCGACGGGTGGCAAAGAGCCTGATGTACCAGGGCCGTGCTGAGACAGCCCAGGCATTCGCGTCGACCGCAGCTCGACGTCTCGCAGAGGAACTGACCGCCGGCGGACCGCTGGGGCTGTCCACCCTGGGCATGCTCTATCTCAGTGCGGCGGTCGCAGCCTCCGGGCAGGAGCGCAGTAGCCAAGTCGTCCGAACAGCCTCGGGTCTGGTGGATGAGGCCGCCGAGGTGGCCAGCCGACAGGGTGGGGACCGCAACGAGGACTGGACGATGTTCGGCCCGACCAATGTCGACCTGCACCGTGTGGACGTGCTTGTGCGGTTCGAGGACGGCTGGTCGGCGCTGGACGCCGCTGATCGCTTGAGCCCGGAGGCCGTCAACGGGCTGACCTGTGAACGGAAGGCGCAACACCTGATCTCGATGGCGCGCGCTCACCTACTGACGCGGCGTAAGGAGGACGCCGCCACCGTCTTGTTGGAAGCTGAGCGACTCGCGCCTGAGGAGGTGGTCGGAAGGCCGACGACCGTCGACCTGGTGAAGGACGTCCTGGGGGTGACCGCGAAGCCCACCGGGGAGTTGCGGGCCCTGGCGACACGGTGTGGACTCCGGGCATGACCAGAGTCCTCTACCTGATCGCCTGTGCGGCCGGGCCGACGCAGCACATCGACGACGCCGTACGCGACGCCCAGGCCCAAGGATGGGACACCTGCCTCATCCTGACCCCGGCCGCCGCGGAGTGGTGGGCGGACAGGATCGCCGAGTTGGAGAGCGTCACCGGACACCCCGTGCGCTCGCGCTACAAGCTGCCGGGACAGCGGGACGCCCTGCCGAAGGCGGACGCCATGCTGGTCGCCCCGCTGAGCTGCACGAGCCTGAACAAGTGGGGAGCCGGAATCGCCGACACGCTCGCCCTCGGACTGGTCACCGAGGGCGTGCATCTCGGCATACCGGTCGTCGCCATGCCGTACTTCAACCGGGCGCAGGGCGCGCAACCGGCCGTGGCGCGGAGCTTCGCGGCCCTTCGCGAGCAGGGCGTACGCGTCCTCGACGGACCGAACGGGTACGAGTCACACCCGCCCAAGCAGGGCAACCCGCGTGACTTTCCCTGGCACAGGGCGCTCGCCGCGCTGCCGGCGCCCTGACGACACCGGCGACAGGGTGGAGGATCATGAGTACGCAGTCAGACAACATGCGGAACCACTGGTGGTGGCGCCCCGGGTGGGACATCGGGCGCTGCGCTTCTCCACCTAGCGGGTGGCTCTCGGGCCCGATCAACGAGCTTGAGCGCTAAGGTCCGGAGCCATGCATCCGGTCACTCGTGACAGTGCACGTCTCACTCTGCGAGAGCTCTCGCCCGATGATGTGGACGACGTCCTCGCCATCTACGGCAGCACCAAGGCCACCGAGCATCTGAGCTTCCCCCCGCGCTCCCGCGAAGAGGTGGCCGGCATCGTCTCGCGCTCCATCGCCTCCGCGACAGCGAGGCCCCGAGAGGAGTACGCGCTGGCCGTGACGCGGCGGGATTCGGCCGACCTGATCGGCTTCGCCCGCCTGGCAATTGATCCGCACCAGCAGCGCGCGGCCACCATCGGTGCCGCGCTACGCCCCGAGGCGTGGGGCGTCGGCTACGGCAGGGAGACTCTGAGCCTGCTCTTCGGTCTCGCCTTCGCCGACCTGGATCTCCATCGCGTCTGGGCGGCCCGATCACCGCTGAATACGGCCGCCGAGAAGATGATGCTGGCGGCGGGGATGGTCGAGGAGGGGCGCATCCGCGGCCATGTCCATACCCGGGGCGCGTGGCGAGACTCGATCGTCTACGGGATCCTGCGCGACGAGTGGCAAGGCTGAAGACGGCCCGAGCGGTCCGCACAGGGGGGTACCACCATGCGCCTGGGCATCACCGGACACCGTGGGTTGCCGGAAGAGACCGGGCAGCTCGTCCGTGCCGCGCTCGCAGCCGAGATCGAACGACACGCGCCCGATGACCTCGTGGGCGTCTCCTGTGTCGCCGACGGCCCGACGCGTGGTTCGCCCAGGCCGTTCTCGACCACGGCGGGCGGATCGAGGTCGTCATCCCCGCTGTGGAGTACCGCGAAGGGCTGCCCGAGGACCACCACGCCGTTTATGACGCGCTGATCCAGCGGGCGTCGGAGACCTACTCCACGGGGATGAGGGAGTCCGACGAGCGGGCCCACATGGCCGGGAGCGAGATCCTCGTGGGTGTGGTGGACGAGCTTGTCGCCGTCTGGGACGGGCAGCCAGCCCGGGGCTACGGCGGCACGGCGGACGTCGTGACGTACGCCGAACGGACAGGCGTCCCTGTCCGGGTGATCTGGCCCGAAGGGGCAACCCGGGATTGACGCCCAGCGCGGGACACGCCCCCCAAAGGCCAGTGAAGGCCGTACAACGAGTGCCCTGAGGAGATGGTCGGCGGGCCGTCGACCGGTCGGCGCCGTTGTCGACCAGAATGCGGCGCGACGGCCCGTTGCTAGCTGTGAGGAGCGTGCGTGACGACCATCGTCGTGACCGGCCACATGGACCTGACAGACGAGAGCGTCCCCCTCGTGCGTGGGGCGCAGTCCGCTCACGGCGATTGGGCGGCGCGTAGTCGGTTTCCTGTTCTCTCAACTGCGTTGTCTTGACGCTCATGACACCGGCTCGGGAGCATCGAACCTGACATAGGAGCACACCTTGGAGCAGGGGGACCGTATGGCGTTGACACGGTTAGTGGGGGAGTGCGAGAAGGGGACGTGCCCCACCCTGTACTCCGTTGACGGAACCGGAGACCTGCTCGTCCAGGGATACACGGTGGACGATGCCGGCACGCTGGAAGAGCTCAAGGTCCCAGTCGGTGAGTCCGTGGTCCGCATCCCCGCAGGCATCATCGAGAGGTACGCGCGTGAACATCTCGCCTGACGAGTTCGAAAAACTCTTCTCGGAGTTCCGGCGAGAAGCCTTCCGACTGGAGACCCTGGACGACTACACCGGCTCATCGAGTGCCGAGATGTTTCGGGTATTCATGGCGGGCGATCCGCAGCCGGATGACTACAACCAGGAGTGGGTCGATGAGGTGCGGGCGAACATCGACGCGGGAAAACGCATGTACCGGGTTCATGTTCTGGCGCGTCCCCTGACCGACTACCTTCGATTTGAACTGGGCTGGGGATACCGGAAGAGTATCGGGGCTGGTGAAGAGTTTTTCATCCTCGACATCACCGACGGTGTCAACCCCCTGGAAGACGTTCCTGACTTCTGGATGTTCGATGAATCCACCGTCGTCTCCATGGACTACGGAGCGGGCGGGACATTCCTTGGAGCGGAATCGCACTCCGATATGGCGCCGTGGTTGAAACGCCGGGACGTCGCCCTGAGTCGGGCGGTGCCGTTCGCTGACTGGTGGGAGCGACACAGCGAAGAGTGAACGGATCAGGGCTTGGTCGGGCGCTGCGGGAACTGCGGGAGGCCAGCGGGAAGCAGGCCAAAGTAGTCGCCCGCAGCGCCGCCATGTCTCCGAGCAAGCTCAGCAAGATCGAGAACGAGGTGATCCCTCCGAGCGTTCTTGATGTGGAGCGCATTCTGGCGGCGCTTGATGTGGCTGAGGAGGAACTGGTAGATCTGGCACGGAAGGTGGCGACCGAGGCGACGGCATGGCGTAGGTATCGTCGCTCTGGGCTTCACAAGCACCAGGAAGATATCGGCGCTATAGAGGCGCAGACGGCGCTGCTCAGAGTTTTCCAGCCTTCGTGCGTTCCTGGATTGCTTCAATCGCCTGAATACATTCGAGGCGTACTTCGAGCCTCGGACCTGGACGGTGATGCGCTGGACAAGATGATCGGAGCGCGCCTGCGAAGGCAGGAAGTGCTCTATGATCGTGCGCGCGCCTTTCATTTCATCGTCACCGAGTCGGTGTTGCGGTGGAAACTTGTCCCACCGTCAATGATGGCAACCCAGCTCGACAAGATCCTTGGTGTGTCAAGGATGCCCAACGTCCACATCGGGGTCGTTCCGATTGCGGAGGAAATGCCAGGGCTTCTGCCGACCTCTTCATTCGTTCTCTTCGATGCTCGGCTGGCCATCATCGAGATCCCGCATGCCGAGATCACTACCAGCGAGCTGCCTGATGTGAAGCTCTATGTCTCCAAGTTCGAGAGCTTCCAACTCAAGGCCGTTTCCGGCGAGGGCATGCGAGCCTTCGTCGCGGACATTCGAGATGAATTCTTGAGTGAACGGGAAACGCGCTAGAAGCTCCGCAGTCGTGGCGACACCATGGGTCGGTGCCGACCGGGCCGGGAATCCGGGACGGTATGCATCCGGCAGAGGACAGAGTTGACTCTGCCGATTTTCTCACCGACCTCCAGGAAGGTGCACACCCATGAGTGGAATCGACCTGTACGCGCTGGACGTCACCGGAGTCCATTTCATCCGAGCCTGTGGTGGCAGTACGCATCCGGATGGGGAGGCCTGCGTCACCCTCGCTCGCATCGGCGTGGACGCGTGGGCGCTGGGAGACAGCAAGCGGCCCCACGCGGAGCCGCTCAGGTTCACGACCGCTGAGCTGCGAGCCGCTGGTGTGGACCCGGCGCGCTTCGGCCTCTCGACCTGAACCACAGCGCGCCATCCGACGGCCCTCAGCCCCCAGCGGGCCGAGGGCCGCTTCTCAAGTCAAGAACGGTTGCCTCCGTTGCACATCCACGGCTACTCATGGACCGGGCCTAAGGAACGCTTTGACGAGGATGCTCTCAGACGTCCGCCGTCCCCCCGACCCGCCGCCGGCGGCATCACCCGGTGACGCGGCGGCTCAGCGGCTTGTGGACCGCTACCGCACGGTGTCCCTGGAGTTTCCCGCGACGGATATTCCGCCCATCGAAACTGCTCATTGGCTCATGAAACGCCCGGCTCTGGTCCGGGGCACATGGGAGCAGCCGAAAGAGGCAGCGGGGTGGCTTCATCAGCAACTCGACAACTCAGCACCTCTGTTCGCCTCCGCTCATAGCCGTGATGAGACGCGACTGGCGGAGCTCGCTGCCACAGCCGCTGCACGGCTGAGTTGGGGTGGTGACGTGTCTCATGGCTTCTATCTGGGGCGGACATCATTCCTGTCCCTGGCGCTGGTGACCTGTTCCCCGAACCGCGCCGCACGAGATGTTCCCTGCCCGTTGGCTGGGCGAGCGTCCGGTCCATGACGCCCCGTCGGTACCGTTGTCGATCAGAATGGCCCCGTGAACGGGATAGGTGCCGCCGACGTCCGCCGTAACCGCTCCGGGCGGCGTCGGCCACGGCCGGTGGGTGGGGCGGGCCGCGTGGGTGGGGCCGGCGCGGGTGGGATGGGGTACGCGGGCGTCCTCCCCGGGTCGCCGCCCGACGGTGGTCACGACGACGGCTACGCCCAGCACATCCGCGACGTGTCGCAGCGCCTCGTCGTGCTCGACAACGAGTTGAACGATCTCCCGGTCGCGGACATGGCCGTGCACGCGTTCGCGGAGGTCCGTCGACGCCTCGCCGCGGGCGACCACGTGCGGAGGCGGGGGCGGGACATCCAGGCGGCGGCCGCCGAGTTGGCGGAGGTGGCGGGGTGGGCGCTGTTCGAGGCGGAGCGGCCGGGGGAGGCGCGGCGGTTGAACCAGGAGGCGCTCCGACTCGCGACGGCGTCGGGGGACCGCGCCATCGGGCTGTTGACGTTGCAGAACATGGGCATGCAGGCAGGGTGGCTGGGGAGGCCCCGGGAGGAACTCGCCATCGCGCGGGGTGTCCTGGAGCGGGGGAGGACGTCCCCGCGGGTGGAGGCGATCTTCCGGGTGCGGGAGGCGAAGGGGCTCGCCGGCTCGGGGCGGGTGGCCGAGGCGGAGCGGGCGTTCCAGCGTGCCCGCTCGCTGCTTCAGGAGAGTGGGCGGCTCAGCGACCCCTTCTGGGTGTGGTGGGTGACCGCGGACGAGGTCGACGGCCATCAGGGCTTCGCCCACCAGGAGTCGGGTGAGCCGGCGAAGGCGGTCCCGTATCTGCGTCGGGCCATGCGCCAGGAGGCGGGGGCGCCGGTCGGCTACCGGAACATCTACGCCGCCCGGCTGCTCTCGTGCCTGCTGGGGCTCGGGGCGTGGCGGGACGCCGCGGACCTGGCCGAGGAGATCATTCCCGTGGCGGACGCGACCCCCTCGCGCCGGACGCGCACGCTCTTGGAGGGCGCGGCCCGGCGCGGGCGGGCGCTGCGCCGGGCACCGGGCGGTCTGCGCGATGCCCTGCACGAGATCTGCCTGAGGGGGGAAGAGGGCGCGCGCGAGCCCTGAACGGCCCGCGCGCGGCGATCCCCTCAGGGCGTCTTCCGGGCCGGTGCGGCCACCTCCTGGGAGGCGCGGGCGACGACGAGGAGGAACAGTCCGCAGGCCGTCACGAGCAGCCAGCCGGGGCGGGAGGCGCGGGCGATGTCGGCGGGGTCGACGCCCGTGATCAGGCCGCCCGCGAGGGCGATGCCGACCGCTGAGCCGATCTGGCGGGCGGTGGACGTGATGGCCCCGGCCACGCCGGCCCGGGACTTCGGCAGACCGCTGACGGCCGTGTTGGTGAGCGGCGCGTTGGCGAAGCCGAACCCGATGCCGATGAGCAGGTACGCCAGCAGGAGCAGCAGGACGCTGGTGTGCTGTGCGAGGTTCACCAGGCAGAGGCCGCCGGCGGCGGTGAACCCGCCCGCGAGGAGCAGCGGGCGTCGTGGTCCGAGGCGCCCCACCAGGTTGCCGGACCACGGCGCGCACAGGGTGGCCCCGAGCGCCATGGGCAGGGTCGCCATGCCCGCCTCCAGCGGCGTCCATCCGCGGGCGTGCTGGAGGTAGAGGGTGTTGAGCAGCAGGCTCACGTTGAGCGCGATGAACACCGCCACGGCGCCCAGCACCGCCGTGGCGAAGCGCGGTCGTCGGAAGAGCCCGAGGTCCATCAGGGGCTCGCGCCGGCGCAGCTCGACCCGGACGAACCCGGCCGCCGTGGCGACCACCAGCGCGTAGCCGACCAGGGCCGGCGGCGAGGTCCAACCGATGCGGGGTCCCTCGATGAGGACGCCGATCGAGAGGCCCAGGGCCAGGATGAGCAGGGCCTGGCCGGGCAGGTCGAGCCGTCGGTCGCGCTGGCCGTGGGACTCGGGTACGAAGACGGCGACCAGGACGAGGGCGGCGGCGATGACCGGCAGGTTGATCCAGAACACCGACCGCCAGCCGAAGGCCGCTATGAGTGCTCCGCCGGTGACCGGGCCGGCCGCCATGCTCAGCCCGAAGACCGCCGCCCACACGCCGATGGCCCGGGCCCGCTCCCGGGGATCGGGCATCGCGTTCACCACGATGGCCAGGGCGACGGGGCTCAGCATCGAGGCCCCGACCCCCTGGAGGGCCCGCGCCGCGACGAGGAAGCCGAGCGAGGGGGCGACCGCGCAGGCCAGGGAGGCGAGGCCGAAGACGACCAGCCCGCACTGGAAGACGCGACGTCGTCCGAAGCGGTCCGCGAGCGCGCCGGAGGCGATGAGGAGACCGGCCAGCACCACGGTGTAGGCGTCCACGACCCATTCCAGGTCACGGGTGCCGACGCCCAGGCCGCGTCCGATCTCGGGCAGGCCCACGTTGACGATGGTGGTGTCCAGGCCGACCAGGAACATGCTCAGCGCGCAGACGGCCAGCACCGTCCACCGTCGGCGGGCACTCAGTGCGGCGGGCTGGGCTGGCGGGGATGTCGTGGTCACGGGTGCACCTTCGGTCCGGGATCGTCTGCCGGCCCATGCTCGGATCGGTCGGCGGCGCCGGCCCAGCACTTTTGCGGAAACGGCAAAATGGACCCATGGACGCCAGGGACACGGAACTCGCGGAGATCCTCGACGGCATCGGGCCGCGGCTGCGAGCGCTGCGACACGACCGCGGACTCACGCTGGAGGCGCTCGCGGAGGACACCGGGATCTCCGTGAGCACGCTGTCGCGCCTGGAGTCGGGCAAGCGCCGGCCGACGCTCGAACTGCTCATCCCGCTCGCGCGAGCGCACCGTGTCGCCATGGACCAGCTGATCGCGGCGCCCGCCACCGGCGACCCGCGCGTGCACCTGAAGCCGCACCGCAGGGAGCGCGGAAGCGTCCTCGTGCCCCTGACGCAGTACCCGGGTCGGGTCCAGGTCTTCAAGCAGGTGCTCGCATACCGTGAGCCGAGGCTCGTGACCCACGCCGGCTACGAGTGGCTCTATGTGCTCGCCGGCGAACTCCGCCTCATCCTCGGCGAACGCGAGTTCCTCCTCCGGCCGGGCGAGGTGGCCGAGTTCGACACCGGCGAGCCGCACTGGTTCGGCCCCGCCGGCACCCACGCCGTGGAGATCCTGCATCTGTTCGGGCCCCACGGCGACCAGGCCGTCGTCCGCACCGGCCCGTCGGCGACGTCCTGACCCGCCACGACGCGTCGCCCCGCCGAGGGTTCGGCGGGGCGACGCGTACGGCGTGCGAGTGCGGGTGTGCGTGCGGCCGCGAGGACGGACTACCGGCGGCTCGCCACCCGCTCCCGCTCCGCCTCCGTGCCCGCCGGCGCCGCGCCCGCCACCGGGTGGCCCTCCTCGCTGAGGCCGTAGCGGTCGTGCAGGCGGCGCAGCGGGCCCGGGGCCCACCAGCTGCGGTTGCCGAGGAGGCGCATGGCGGCGGGGAGCAGGATGCCGCGGATGAGGGTGGCGTCCAGCAGGATGGCGAGCGGGACGCCGAGGCCGAGCGCCTTCATGTAGCTGATGCCCGAGGTGAGCATCACGACGAAGACCAGGGAGAGGATGACCGCGGCGTAGGTGACGACCTTGCCGACCCGCTCCAGCCCGGTGGCGACGGCGAGTTGGTTGTCCCCGGTGCGGTCGTACTCCTCCTTGACGCGGGAGAGGATGAAGACCGCGTAGTCCATGGAGAGGCCGAAGCCCAGCGCCGAGATGAGGATGGGGGTGGTCCAGGTGATCGCCCCGGTGTTGATGAAGTCGCCGACGAGCCACTGGAGATGGCCGTCCTGGAAGACGAAGACCAGGGAGCCGAAGGTGGCGCTGAGGCTGAGGGCGCTGAGCGCCATGGCCATCAGGGGCAGCAGCAGGCTGCCGGTGAGCAGGAAGAGCAGCACGTAGGTGCCGACGGCCAGGATGCCCAGGGCGTAGGGCAGCCGCTCCTTGAGCAGGTCGAAGGTGTCGACGGAGATGGCGGGCTGGCCGCCGACGGTGATGGCGAAGGGGGCGTCGGCGTCCCGGACCCGGTCGACGATGGTCTCGCCGCGCTCCGAGAGTCCGTCGACGGCCGGGACCACGGACAGATACGTGGCGTCCTCGCCGGCGTAGCGGCGGTTCAGCTCGCCGGGCGGGACGATGCGCTCGCCCTTGGCGTAGGAGCCGGTGAGGGCGTCCACGCGGGCCACGTCGGGCAGCCGGGAGAGGGCGGACGCGTAGTCGGAGATCTCCTTCTCACGCCCGGCGGGGTCGCCGGTGTTCCGCGCGACGACCTGGAGGGCCTGCGCCTCGCGGTTGTTGAAGTTCTCCTGGACGACCTTGGCGACCTGCGCGGACTGGGCGCTCTTGGGGAGGATCTGCTCGTCCGGGAGGCGCATCTTCAGGTCGACGACGGGGGAGGCGAGGAGCGCCATCAGGACCAGGACGCCGGCGGCCAGCGGGGCGGGGCGGCGCATGACGACGACCGCCAGACGGTGCCAGAAGCCCTCCCCCTCGGCCGGTTCCGCGGCGGCGCCGGCGGATGCCGTCGACCCGGTCGCCTCGGCCCGCGGCCTGCGGCGGATCAGCCGCAGCCTGTCGATCCGCGGGCCGGCCCAGGCCAGCAGGGCCGGGACGATGACCAGGGTGGCGAGGGCGGCGGCCAGGGTGGTGACGGTGCCGCCGACCGCGATGGACTGGAACATCCCGAAGGGGATGACCATGAGGGAGAGGAAGGCCACCGCCAGCGTGACCGCGGAGAAGGTGACCGTCCGGCCGACCGTCCGCATGGTGGCGCGAATGGCGTCCGGGATCTCGGTGCCGTCCTTCTTCAGCTCCTCGCGGTAGCGGGTGATGAACAGCAGGCTGTAGTCGATCGCCAGGCCCAGGCCCAGGAAGGTGGTGATGTTGACCAGCAGGTTGTTGGCGTCGAAGACGAAGGTCAGCGCGAACATCAGGCCGAAGACCAGCAGCATCGTGGCGAGGGCCACCGCCAGCGGCAGCGCGGCGGCGACCAGCGAGCCGAAGATGACCACGAGCACGATCAGCACCAGCGGGAAGACCAGGGACTCCGCCTTGGAGGCGTCCTTGGCGGCCTGCTCGGTGTTCTCGAAGTTCATCAACGCCAGCCCGCCGAGCTTCACATCGAGCCCGTGGACGGTGCCGGTGTACTTCTCCTTCAGGCCCTCGATCCGGTCGTTGACCTGGTCGAAGTCGCCGAGCACGGTGCCGGTGACCAGGGCCTGTTCGCCGGACTCGCCGCGCAGCGAGGGCGCCTTGCCCGCCGACCAGTACGAGGCCACGTTGCCCAGATCCGGGTTGTCCGCCAGCTCCTTCGTCAGCTTGAGCCCGGCGGCGGTGACGGCCGGGTCGTCGACTCCCCGGGAGTCCTCGACGACGAGGGAGAGATTGGGTCGGCCCTGGCCGAACTCCCTCTCCAGGACGGACTGGGTGGTGGCCGACTCGGTGTCGTCGTTCTCGTAACCGCCCATCGTCAGACGGTCGGTGAGGCCCATGGAGCCGCCGCCCACGCAGAGGACGATGATCAGCACGGCCAGCAGAATCTTCTTCGGCCTGGGGAGAATCAGGCTCGCTAACCTGTCGAGCATGTCGGAGCTCTCCTGGGATCCTGGGATGCGGGACGGACTGTTCTGAGGTTCCGGTACGCCTTGTTCTGAAGCTGTGAAACAGCATGTACCAGAGATTGGTTTCGGTGCAAGCTGTTCTATAGGCGTGGCGCGCCTCCGCCGGGCGAGCCGGCGCCTCCGCGCGGGTTCGGCCGCTGAGGGGCCCGGGGTTCCTAACCCCGCTCCGACCCCCGCCGGGACAGCGCCAGATGCGTCGCCACCCCGACCACCAGCCCCCAGCAGGCCGAGCCGACGCCCCAGAGCTCCACCCCGGAAGCCGTCATCAGAAAGGTGACCAGGGCGCCGTCCCGATGGGCCTCCTCCCCGGTCGCGGCCGCCAGCGCCCCACCCAGCGCGCCCAGCAGGGCGATGCCCGCGATGGCCGCCACCAACTCCGTCGGCAGCGCCGTGAACACCGCGATGAACGTGGTGCCGAACACCCCGACCAGCAGATAGCAGACGCCGGCGACCACCCCCGCCGCGTACCGCTTGTCCGGGTCCGGGTGCGCCTCCCGCCCGGTGCAGATCGCCGCGGTGATCGCGGCCAGGTTGATGGCGTGGGCGCCCACCGGGGCCAGGGCGGCGGAGGCCAGCCCGGTGGTGGTGACCGTGCGGCCGGAGCGGGCCGCGTCCATCCGATAGCCCGCCGCGCTCAACACCGCGATGCCCGGCGCGTTCTGCGAGGCCATCGTCACCAGGAACAGCGGCAGTCCGAGCCCCACCACGGCGTCCCAGGAGAACGCGGGCGCGGTGAACACCGGACGGGCCACGTCCGGATGGACCCCGCCGAAGGAGACGTCCCCGGTCAGCAGGGTCCAGCCGACGCCGGCCAGCAGTGCCCAGGCCGTCGCCCAGCGCGGCGCGAACCGGCGCCCCACCACATAGGCGGCCAGCATCAGGGCCACCAGCGCGGGCGCGTCCTCGGTGGCGGTGAAGAGGTCGATGCCGAACTTCACCAGGATGCCGGCGAGCATCGCGGCCGCCACCGGCTGCGGCAGCAGCCGCATCACCGTGCCGAACAGGCCGGTCGCCCCGACCAGCACGGTCAGCGCGGCGGCCACCAGATAGGCGCCGACGGCCTGGTCGTACGGATGGTCCGTCAGCGCCGTCACCAGCAGCGCCGCGCCCGGCGTCGACCACGCGGTGACGACCGGGACGCGGTAGGCCAGGCTCAGCAGCACACAGGTCAGCCCGCTGCCGATGGATATCGCCCAGACCCAGGACTCCAGCCGGGCGTCGCTCAGTCGGGCCGCCTCCGCCGCCGTGAAGACCACGGCCATCGGGCCCGCGTACGAGACGATGACCACGATCAACCCCGCGACGGCGGTCGAGACCGACCAGGCGGAGGGGGACGGGGTCGGGGGCGGGGCGGTGGAAGCGGAAGAGGCCGTCAGGTTTTCTGAATCACTCATCACACGTGCAACAAAAGCGCATTGCCGAGCAGGAGCAACGGAATTCCCCAGCGGTGCAGCCTGATGCCGAGCATCCGCGCCTCCAGCACCTGTCCGCGCGCCAGCCCCGCCCGCGCCTGCGCCACCCGGCCCGCCCACAGCGGCAGTGCCAGCGCCGCGAACCACGCCGGTACCGCACCCACCGCGATCGCGATGCCCACCGCCAGCGGCTCCAGCAGATGGAAGCCGATGACGACGCGGCGGTAGCCGGCGGGTGAGCAGAGCGTGGCGAGGTTGCGCCGCCCGGCGAGTCGGTCGCCCTCCACGTCGTTGATGTTGGAGTAGGCCGACACCAGCAGGCTCCACAGCCCGACCAGCACCGTCTCCAGCACGATCAGGCCGGTGACCTCGCCGGTCAGCAGCGTGTACGGGAGCAGCACGGCGAGGCCCGGGGTCACCAGGATCAGCTCCTGGCCGCCCCGGTAGCTGATCTTCAAACCGTAGGAGTACTGGGCGTTGCTGAGCAGCACCAACAGCATCGCCACCGCCGTCCACGGCGCGCTGTGCGGCGCCACGGCGAGCGTCGCCGTCCACAGCGCCGCACCCCACAGCGCCGCGCCCCAGCCGAAGAGTTCCGCCTGGCGCACCGACAGCGCCCCGCTGAGCAGCGGCTTCCGCGACAGGTCGCGTAGCGCCCCGGACTCGGGGGAGTAGTTGCGCGCGTCGCTGCCGTCCCGGATGCCGGTGACGTCGTCCAGCGCGACGGTGGCGGCCACCACGCCCACGTAGCCGAGGGTGTAGAGCGCCAGCACCGCCCAGCTCCGGCCCTCCCACAGCAGCGGCTCGGGCAGCGCCACCCAGACGACGAAGAGGCTCAGGTAGTAGTCGTAGAAGGAGAGCTTGCCGAGCTTGACGTAGGCCCTCAGTCGCCCTCGGAGGTCGGGCGGGGAGGCCGTGCTCACTGCGGACATCGGCGGGTGCCTTCCGGTCGCGGATGGGGGACGGACAGCGGCCGGCCGCCTTCCCGGAGGGGAACGGGCGGCCCTTGGGGCGGGGAGCGAGGTGGCCTTTCCGGCGGGCGCGGGTGCGGGCGCGAGTGCGGGTCCCGGTGTGTGTGCGGGTGTGTGCCGGCGTGGGTCCCGGTGCGGGCGCGGGTGCGATGTGTGCGGGTGCGGGTCCCGGTGCGGGGCGGCTGCGGGGCGCGGGCCCGGAGAGCCGTGCTCGGCCCCCGGGCCCCCGCCCCGCGTACGGGCTAGCGCGCCCGACGCCCGAACGTCGAGATGAGGACCTGCGACAGCCAGCGGTGCCCCGGGTCGGCCATCTCCCGCAGCGCCTCGTCGACACGGGCCTCCGAGACCAGGCCCTCGGCGACGATCCGCGGCCGCAGGGACTCCAGCCACAGCATGTAGTGCCGGGCCTGGCGGGAGCCGCCGTGCACCATGACCGCGCGGCCCTCGGCGGCGACCTCCTCAAGGCCCAGCTCCAGCGCCGCGTCCAGGTCGAAGTGGCCGCCGCGCGGCTCGTGCCCGGAGCGGCGCATCAGCCCGTACCCGGCGGCCTTGACGTCCTGGAGGAAGTCCTCCCCGGCGGAGCTGCGGAACAGCGACAGCGAGTCGGTGTCCTCCAGGAAGAGCCGGCCGCCCGGCTTCAGCGCGCGCACCAGCTTCGCGACGGCGGCGGGGCGGTCGGCCAGGTGCTGCACGACCATGCGGGAGTGCACGAGGTCGAAGGCGCCCGCGGGGAGCTCCTGGGTGCGCAGGTCCAGCCGCACGGCCTCGACGTTGGCGGCGGTCAGCCAGTCCAGCCGGGAGGGCTCCAGATCCACCGCCACCACCCGGCCGTCCGGGCCGACCCGCTCGGCGAGCCACCCCGCGATCGAACCCGTGCCGGCGCCGACCTCCAGCACCGACCAGCCGGCGGCCACCCCGAGCCGCTCCAGCCGCTCGATCGTCCCCGGATCCCAGATCGCCTCGTTGGTCCGCAGCCGCTCCGACTCCTGGTCCCAGGACTGGTCGAACACGTACTCCGCAGCCCGGGCGACGTCCGGGTCCGCGGCGATCTCCGCGCCCTCGGTGACGCTCATGGGAAACCCCCTCGATTCGGCTTCGGGCCCTCCACGCTAGGAACCCGACCGCCGCTCCAGCCATGGCAATTGAGTGTCCGCGCCCCCCGGCGCGCAGGCAGGTATCTGCTAGCGCTCTGCTACGGACCGGCGGGCGGGTCGGGACATAGCGTGGGCGCTCCACTTCACGGATTCACGAGGAGTTCCCGATGCTGCACACCTTGCTTGTCGGGCTCGGACGCTCGGGGCGAGAACTCCATCTGCCGGTGCTCCACAAGCTGCGGCAGACGACCGCCGCCGGGGACCCCTTCGCGCCGGAACCGCCGCTCGGCTACGACATCCGCCCCGCGGGCGAGCCCGTACCGGGGCTGGTGACCGTGGACTCGTCGGCCGCCGCCCGGGCCCGGCTCGACCCGGCACGCACCGTGGTGCACCTGTGCACCCCGCCCGACCAGCGGGTGGAGGTGCTGCGCGAGCTCGCGGGGCTCGGCTTCCGCCGCTTCCTGGTCGAGAAGCCGATCGGCACCGACGGCGCGGCGGTGGAGGCGATGCGCCGGCTGCGCGATGAGCGCGGGCTCGCGCTGGCCGTCGTCGCACCCTGGCTGCACAGCACCCTCACCGAGCGGCTGGGGCGACTGGTGCGCTCCGGCAGCCTCGGCGGACTGCGCCGGATCACCGTGCACCAGCGCAAGCCCCGGCTACGCCGGTCGCTGAGCACCCCCAGCCACCCGAGCGCCTTCGACGTCGAACTGCCGCACTCCGTCGGCGTCGCGCTGCGGCTGGCCGGCGCCGGCAGGGTCGAGGCGGCCTCCTGGACCGATGCCCGCGCCGGCACATCCGTCGTGCCCCGGATGGGCACCGCGCAACTGACCCTGCGCCATGAGGCGGATGTGATCAGCGAGATCGACACCGATCTGACCTCGCCGCTGCGCGAGCGCAGCATCACGCTGGAGTTCGACGCCGGCACGGCCGTCGGCCACTACCCGGTCAGCGGCGAGGACCCCTACGCCCATCTCCGCGTGCGCCCCATCGGGCTGCCGCAGACCCATGAGGTCTTCCCCGACGAGGCCCTCGACGCCTGTCTGCTCCACGTCTACCGGGGCTTCGCCGCCGGCGCCGACGTCACCGCGGACTTCGCGCTCCAGGCCGAGGTGGTGGCCGTGCTGGAGCGGGCCAAGGAACAGGCCGCCGCCGTGGACAGGAAGGGATACCTCCATGTCGGCTGAGCACCCGCGTCCCACCCCCGAGGGCCCCGGGCTCCCCGCCGGGATCCGGCTGTGCGGCATCGGCGACGAGGCGGGCGCCTCGCTGGACGAGCAGATCACCGCGCTCACCACCCTCGGCTGGGACGCCATCGAGCTGCGCACCGTCGACGGCACCGCCGTCGCCGACCTCGACGAGGCCGCCTTCGAGCGGGTCGCCGAGCGGCTGGCCGCCGCCCGGCTGGAGGTCGTCTGCGTGGACTCCCGCATCGCCAACTGGGCCCGCCCCATCACCGCCCCGTTCGCCCAGGACCTGCACGAGCTGGACGTCCTCGCCGAGCGCTGCGCCCGCCTCGGCACCGACCGGGTACGGGTGATGTCCTACCCCAACGACGGCCTGCCCGGGGACCGCTGGCGCGCCGAGGCGCTCGCCCGGCTGGCCGAGCTGACCGCGCGCGCCGAGGCCGCCGGGCTGGTCCTCCTGCACGAGAACTGCGCCGGCTGGGCCGGCACCCGCGCCGACCGCATGCTCGACCTGCTGGCCCACGTCGACAGCCCCGCCCTGCGACTGCTGTTCGACGTCGGCAACGGCGTCGCCTACGGGTACCGGGCGTACGAGCTGCTGCCGCGGCTCGCCCCGTACATCGCCCATGTGCACATCAAGGACGCCGTCGGCACCCCCGAGGACACCCGCTACACCCTGCCGGGCCACGGCGACTGCCGCGTGCCCGAGGCGCTGCGCCATCTGCTGGACCACGGCTACACCGGGGTGTGGTCCATCGAGCCGCACATCAACGTGCGCCCGCACGACTTCCTCGCGCGGAGCGGCGACGACGTCCTGGGCGCCTTCGTCGACTACGGACGGGAGCTCGAAAGGCTCATCGGCGGACTCGGCGGACTCGGCGGACTCGGCGGGCCCGCAGGACCGGACAAGGCCCGCGGGGCCGGCACGGCCTCCGAGGTGTGCTCATGAGCCCCGTCGAACTCCTCCCCGCCGAGCGGGACCTGCTGCTGCACCTCATCGGACTGCGCACCGCCGGTCCCCTGGAGACCGGCCCCGACGGACCGCCCCCGCGGCTGTGGGAGGCGCAGCGGGCGTACGCCGAGGCCGCCGCGCCGCTGGGCTTCCGCGTCGTCCACCACGCCGCCCCCGACCCGTCCGTACTGGACCGGGACGGGGTGCCGCGGACCGTGCGGGAGGCCGCGGAGCGTACCCCGGACTTCCTGGAGTGCCAGCCCAGCATGGTGCTGCGGCTGGGGCCCGAACTCCCGCCCGAGCGCACGGTGATGTTCAACGCGCACCTGGACACGGTCGCCGGATGGGAGCCGCCCGCCTGCCGCGACGGGCGGTTCCACGGCCGGGGCGCGATCGACGCCAAGGGCCCGGCCGTGGCCCTGCTGGCCGGCCTGCGGGAGGCGGTCGCGTCCGTACCCGGGCTGGGCGTCACCACGGGGGTGCTCATCCAGCTGGTCGCGGGCGAGGAGGGCGGCGCCATGGGCGTCTTCGGCACCCGCCCGCTGGTGGCGGCCGGGTACACCGGACGGCTCAACGTCTTCTGCGAGCCGACCGGGAACCGGCTGGTGCCCCGCGCCACCGCCGCCGCCACCGCCCGGATCACCGTCGCCGGCACCGACTCCATCGACGACCACCCCGGCGGCGGCCACAACGCCACCGTGCTGCTCGGCTTCCTGGCCCAGCACCTCGCCGAGCACCTGGCCGCCCGTGCCACCCGTACCGACGGCGGCCGGGTCTGCGTCGCCGGGCTGCACACCGGCCACCTGCACAACAAGGTCTACGGCACGGGGGAACTGCTGCTGAACCTCGCCTACGGGACCACCGCCGCCGGGACCGCGCTCCAGCGGGCGCTGGAGGACGAGCTGCGCGCCGGTCTCACCGCCTTCGCGGGGCGCTTCGGCGCCCTCCCCGACTTCGCCCTGACCGCCGCCCAGGCCGCCGAGATCACCACCCTGGACTGGCTCAAGCGCGGCCTGCCGGCGCTCGACGACCACGACCCGTGGGCCGAACGGCTGCTGGAGCGGGCGGGCGTCCCGTACGCCCCGCCCGACGCCCCGGCCTGCACCTGCGACGCCATCTGGATGCACGGCGTGCCCGACGCCTACACCGCCGTGTTCGGCCCCGGCGACCTGGCGGCCAACCACGCCCACGCCGAGGGCGAGTACGCCGACACCGCCGACCTCGAAGCCTTCGCCACGCGGGTCGGCTCGCTCCTGCGGCACTTCACCGACCACTTCGCCCACCACACCGCCCGGCGCGCCGACGCCCGGGCAACGGACGGATCGTTATGACAACCACCCTTCCCGACGCGGCCGCCCCGACGGCGGTCCGCGTCCCCTACGACAGCCTGCTCGGCTTCGCCACCGAGGTGTTCGCCGCCCGCGGCGTGCCCCGCCCGCGCGCCCGCGCCGCCGCCGAGGCCCTGGTCTACGGCGACCTGGCGGGGATGCGCTCGCACGGCCTGGCCAACCTCACCCGGCTCTACCTGCCACTGTTCGACGACGGGCGGGCGGTGCCGGACGCCGAGCCCGAGGTGCTCGCCGACCGCGGCGCCGCGGTCCTCTGGGACGCCCACAAGGGGCTCGGCCTGTGGGTCGCCGGCGAGGCCATGGAGCTGGCCGCCCGGCGCGCCGCCGAGTACGGCGTCGGCCTGGTCTCGGTCCGCGACGCCACCCACTTCGGCTGCGCCGGCCACCACACCGAGCGCACCGCGCGACGACACGACGTCGTCGCCGTGCTCGCCTCCAACTGCGGGCGGCAGCGGATCGCCCGCCCGCCGGGCGGCCGGGTCGCGATGCTCGGCACCAACCCGATGAGCGTCGCCGCCCCGGCCGGCCCCGATCTGCCGCCGTACGTGCTGGACATGTCCACCACCGCGGTGCCCACCGGCAAGATCCGGGAGGCCGCGCGCGCCGGCCGTGAGATACCCGAGGGCTGGCTGCAGGACGCCGAGGGCCGGCCGGTCACCGACCCGGGCGCGCTCGACCGCGGCGAGGGCTTCCCGCTGTGGCTCGGCGGCAGCCCGGAGACCGGCGCCTACAAGGGCTACGGGCTCGCCCTGCTGGTCGAGGTGCTCGCCGCGCTGGTGCCCGGCGCCGGACTCGGCCCCGCCACCGAGGCGTACGCCGGCACCGGCGGCCCCTCCGGACGCGACGACGACATCGGCTTCCTGGCGCTGGCGGTCGCCCCCGGCGCGCTGCGCCCGGTGGCCGACTTCCTCGGCGAGTCGGCCGGCCTCTTCCAGGCCCTGGTCGACTGCCCGCCGGTGCGCCCCGGCACCCCGGTGAGCTACCCCGGCGCGCGCGAGGCCACCCTGGCCGTCGATGCCCGGCGCGCCGGGGTCCCCCTCACCCCCGAGCTGTACGCGGAGATCCGCGCGGTCGCGGCCGAGCTGCGGCTCCCGACCCCGGCCGTCCTGGAAGGGGAGAACTCGTGACCGACCGGAACAAGGAGACACCACACCCCTCCGCGGGCCACGGCGTGGAGGACTCCGGCGTGGGCCGCCGGCCCGACGGCGGCCCGGCCGCCCAGCCGCCCGGGAGGGCGCTGCGGGTCGGGATCGTCGGGCTCGGCGTCATCTCCCGCTTCTATGTGGCAGCCTTCGACGTCCTGCCCGACGTCGAGCTGGCCGCCGTCTGCGACCTGCGCCCCGAGGCGCTCGCCCCCTTCGCGGGCCGGGTCGCCGGCTACCCGGACCACCGCGCCATGATCGCCGCGGGCGGTCTCGACGCGGTGGTGGTCAACGTGCCCAACGACGCGCACGCCGCCGTCTGCGCCGATCTGCTGGCCGCCGGTCTCGCGGTCTGCGTGGAGAAGCCCCTGGCGACGCGGGTCGAGGACGGGCGGATGCTGGCCCGGACCGCCGCGGACCACGGCGCGGTGCTCTTCACCTCCTTCCACCGCCGCTACAACGACAACGCGCTGGCGCTGCTCGACCGGGTCGGCGAGCTGGACAGCCCGCTGGTCTCCCTCACCGTCCGCTATCTGGAGCGGATCGAGGAGCACGCGGGCGCCGACCTCTGGTACCTGGACCCGGAGCGCTGCGGCGGCGGCTGCGTCGCCGACAACGGGCCCAACGCCTTCGACACCGTCCGCCAGTTCCTCGGCCCGGTCCGGGTCGTCGACGCCACCGTCGTCCGGGACGAGCACGGCACCGACCGCCGGTCGACGGTGCTGCTGCGCGCCGACACCGGCGCCACCGCCCGGGTCGAACTGGACTGGTCCTACCCCGGCGAACGCAAGGACATCGAGGCGCGGTTCGCCGACGGCACCGTGCTCACCGCCGACATGCTCGGCGGCCACGACGGCTTCAAGCAGTCGTTGTGGCACGAGTACGTCGGCGTGCTGCGGGACTTCGCCGCCGCCGTACGGGCCGGCGAGGACCGCTCGGCCGACGGGCTGGCCGCCCTGGAGCTGGTCGCCGAGGTCTACCGGCGCGAGGGCCGCACGGCCCCGGACGCCGACACCGTACCGCCCGCCGGTGCCGCCCCCTCGGCCGAGACCGCCCGCACCGCCGGAGCCGCCTCGTGAACCCCCACGAGGACGGGCTGAAGCGCCCGGTCACCGGCAGTCTGGTGAAGGTCCTGATCCACAGCCGCGACGATCGCGGCATGGTGCTGGAGGAGTACGCCAGCCGCTGTGTGCGCCGCGAGGAGATCCACGAACTGGTCACCACCGACCAGCACGACCCGACCCCGGGCGCCGTCGTGGACCGCGTCGGCTTCCTGGGCTTCGTGGAGATCGCCGCCGGAGGCGTCATCGACCGCGGCGACGAGGTGCGGGCCGACGGCCATCTGATCGGCACCGTGCTCGGCTTCGACGCCTGCCACTTCCCCAACCACTACAACGTCCTGATCGCGGTCGACAAGACGGCCACCGGCCCGGACCTCGGACTCACCCCGGAGATGGAGGTGCGCTTTGGCTGAGCCGCCCACCCCGCTGCTGGACACCGTCACCGGCCCGGAGCGCCTGCGGGCGCTGGACCCGTCCCGGCTGCCCGAGCTCGCCCGCGAGATCCGGGAGTTCCTCATCGCCGCCGTCTCCAGGACCGGCGGCCACCTGGGCCCCAACCTCGGCGTGGTCGAGCTGACCATCGCCCTGCACCGGGTCTTCGACTCCCCGCGCGACCGCCTGCTGTGGGACACCGGCCACCAGACCTACGTCCACAAACTGCTCACCGGCCGCAAGGACTTCTCCCGGCTGCGCAGCCGCGGCGGGCTCTCCGGCTACCCCAGCCAGGACGAGTCCGAGCACGACGTCATCGAGAACTCACACGCCTCGACCGCGCTGAGCTACGCCGACGGCCTCGCCAAGGCGCACCGGCTGCGCGGCCTGACCGGCCGCCACGTGGTCGCGGTCATCGGCGACGGCGCGCTCACCGGCGGCATGGCCTGGGAGGCGCTCAACAACATCGCCGCCGCCAAGGACCTGCCGTTGATCATCGTCGTCAACGACAACGGCCGCTCCTACGCCCCCACCCGGGGCGGGCTCGCCGACCACCTCACCACCCTGCGCACCACCCAGGGCTACGAGCGCTTCCTGCGCTGGGGCAAGGACCGGCTGCGCGACAGGCCCCTCGGCGGCCCGCTCTACGACGCGCTGCACGGGGCGAAGAAGGGGCTGAAGGACCTCGTCGCCCCACAGGGACTCTTCGAGGACCTGGGGCTCAAGTACGTCGGGCCGGTGGACGGCCACGACACGGCGGCGGTGGAGGCCGCGCTGGGCCGCGCCAAGGCGTTCGGCGGGCCCGTCATCGTGCACTGCATCACCCGCAAGGGCCACGGCCACCCGCCCGCCGAGGCGCACGAACTGGACCGCTTCCACGCCATCGGCGCGGTCGCGACGCCCGGCGCCCGGCCGACCGGACCCTCCTGGACCTCGGTGTTCGCGAAGGAGATGGTCGAGGTCGGGGCGGAGCGCGAGGACGTCGTCGCCATCACCGCCGCCATGCTGCAACCGGTGGGCCTGGACGCCTTCGCGACCGCCTACCCGGAGCGCGTCTTCGACGTGGGGATCGCCGAGCAGCACGCGGTGACCTCGGCGGCCGGCCTCGCCCTCGGCGGGCTGCACCCGGTGGTGGCCGTCTACGCCACCTTCCTCAACCGCGCCTTCGACCAGGTGCTGATGGACGTAGCGCTGCACCGCTGCGGGGTGACCTTCGTCCTGGACCGGGCGGGCGCCACCGGCAACGACGGCCCCAGCCACAACGGCATGTGGGACCTGTCGATCCTCCAGGCCGTCCCCGGCCTACGGATCGCCGCGCCGCGCGACGGCACCCGGCTGCGGGCCCAACTGCGCCAGGCGGTGGCGGTGACCGACGGCCCGACCGTGGTCCGCTTCCCCAAGGGGCCGGTCGCCGCCGACACCGAGCCGGTCGCCACCGTCGGCGGCCTGGACGTCCTGGCCCGGCCGCGCGGCACCCAGCGCGTCGACGTGCTGCTGGTCTCCGTCGGAGCCATGGCCGGCACCGCGCTCGCCGCCGCCCGGGAGCTCGCCGACCGCGGGATCACGGCCACCGTGGTGGACCCGTGCTGGGTCAAGCCGGTCGACCCGGCCCTGGTGCGGCTCGCCGCCGACCACGCGCTGGTGGCCACCGTCGAGGACAACGGCCGGGTGGGCGGGGTGGGCGGCGCCATCGCCCAGGCGGTGCGGGACGGCGGGGTCGCCACCCCCGTCCACACCTTCGGCCTGACCCAGAAGTTCTTCGACCACGGCAGCCGCGGCGAGTTGCTGACCGAGGCCGGACTCCAACCCGCGACCCTCGCCGACGACATCGCCGAGGCGCTGGCGGCGGCCGGCGCCGCCCGACTGAAGGGGGCCTCATGACCGCCGTCTCACTCGGCATCCCGGCCGTACCGACCACCCTCGCCCCGCGCCGGGCCAGCCGACGGATCCAGGTGGGGTCGGTGGCCGTGGGCGGGGGTGCGCCGGTGTCGGTGCAGTCCATGACGACGACGGTCACGGCGGACATCGGTGCGACGTTGCAGCAGATCGCGGAGTTGACGGCCTCGGGGTGTCAGATCGTGCGGGTGGCCTGCCCCTCGCAGGATGACGCGGACGCGTTGCCGGTGATCGCGAGGAAGTCGCAGATCCCGGTGATCGCGGACATCCACTTCCAGCCGAAGTACGTGTTCGCGGCGATCGACGCCGGTTGCGCCGCGGTGCGGGTCAATCCGGGGAACATCCGGCAGTTCGACGACAAGGTGAAGGAGATCGCCAAGGCGGCCTCCGACGCCGGTGTCCCGATCCGTATCGGCGTCAACGCCGGTTCGCTGGACAAGCGGCTGCTGGCGAAGTACGGCAAGGCCACGCCGGAGGCGCTGGTGGAGTCGGCGCTGTGGGAGTGCTCGCTGTTCGAGGAGCACGGCTTCAGGGACATCAAGATCTCCGTCAAGCACAACGACCCGGTGGTCATGGTCAACGCCTACCGGCAGCTCGCCGCCCGGTGTGACTACCCGCTCCACCTGGGCGTCACCGAGGCGGGCCCCGCCTTCCAGGGCACCATCAAGTCCGCGGTGGCCTTCGGCGCCCTGCTCTCGGAGGGCATCGGCGACACCATCCGGGTCTCCCTCTCCGCTCCGCCGGCGGAGGAGGTCAAGGTCGGCATCCAGATCCTGTCCCTCCTGCGGGCGTGCCCAGGTGGACGTCTACAAGCTGGCCGATCAGGTGACCGCGGGTCTTGAGGGGATGGAGGTGCCGTTGCGGGTGGCGGTGATGGGCTGTGTCGTGAACGGTCCCGGCGAGGCTCGGGAGGCCGACCTCGGTGTGGCCTCGGGCAACGGCAAGGGACAGATCTTCGTGAAGGGCGAGGTGATCAAGACGGTGCCCGAGTCGAAGATCGTCGAGACCCTCATCGAAGAGGCCATGAAGCTCGCCGAGCGGATGGAGCAGGACGGCACCCCCTCGGGCAAGCCCGAGGTCGACGTCGCCTGAGCGGAGCCCTTCGACGGATTCCCCCACCGCGACGGATTCAGGAAGCCCCCGATACGACATCAGGTGTCGTATCGGGGGCCTTTTCCATGCCCGGGCCCATGACAAGCCCTGCTAATTCCGCGAAGGACCGGCAATTTATTGTCCGTAGCGGCACAAGCGGGCACCTCCGTAGCGTCATTCCCATGCCGACCACGTCAATTCCGCGCCAGGCGCCACCGGTTCCGTTCTTCACCCAGGCGGAAAGCTTCACCGAGCTGTGGCCGCTCATCGCTCGGCACACCGATGACGTCTTCGACCGCGGCAAGTACTCCCATGGCCGTAAGGTCGCCGAACTGGAAAGCGCCATCGCCGGATACACCGGCGCCCGGCACGCCGTGGCGGTCAACAGCGGCACCGACGCCCTGGTCCTCCTGTTGCGCGCGGCGGGCGTCGAGCCGGGCGACGAGGTCATCGTCCCCGCCTTCAGCTTCTTCGCCTCCGCCTCCGCCGTCAGCCTGGCCGGGGCCACCCCGGTCTTCGCCGACATCACCGCGGACGGCGACTACGGCATGGACGCCGGCTCCGCCGAGGCGGCGATCACCGACCGCACCCGCGCCCTGCTGCCCGTGCACCTCTTCAGCCAGCTCGCCGACATGGCGGCGCTCTCGGGGCTGGCCCACCGCCATGGGCTGACCCTGCTGGAGGACAGCGCCGAGGCCATCGGGATGCGCTGGAACGGCACCCACGCCGGCCTGTTGGGCGCCGGCGGCGTGCTGTCCTTCTTCCCCACCAAGACCCTCGGCGCGCTGGGCGACGCCGGAATGATCCTCACCGATGACGAGCAGGTCGCCGAGCGGGCCGGGGTGCTGCGCCACCACGGCCGGATGGGCCGGACCATCGACCACATCGCGGGGATCTCCAACCTCTCCGGGGTCTCCGGCACCAACAGCAAGATGGACGACGTCCAGGCGGCGGTGCTGCTGGCCAAGCTGACCCGACTGGACCAGGACATCGCCCGCCGCGCCGAGCTCGCCGCCGCCTACACCGAGCGACTGGCCGGCGCCGACGGGGTGCTGGCCGTGCCCCGCCGGGTGGCGCGGCCGGTCGCCAGCGACCCGGTCCACTACGTCTACCTCGTCGAGGTCGAGCGGCGGGACGAGCTGGTGGCCCATCTGACCGCCCGCTCGATCGGCACCGAGACCTACTACCCCCGGCCGCTGCACCTCCAGCCCTGCTACGCCGGGCACCCGGACCACCGCGCGGGCCGCTTCCCGGTCGCCGAGGCCGCCTGCGAGCGGACCGTCGCGCTGCCGCTCTACCCGGACCTCACCGAAGAGCAGCTCGACACCGTGTGCACCGCGATCTTCGACTTCTACGCCGGGAGGCGGTGACGATGTCCCTCATCCCCTTCTTCCCCCCCGACCTCTTCGAGCAGGACCGCGAGGCGTTCAAGCGGCTGCTGCACGAGGTGGGGACCGACGCCGAGCAGAAGTTCATCCTGGGCCGGCGCACCGCGGAGCTGGAGGCGGAGCTCGCCCGCTCCACCGGCGCCGAACACGTCATCGCCTGCTCCAGCGGCACCGGCGGGCTCAACCTCGCCGTCCAGGCGCTGGGCGTCGGCCCCGGAGACGAGGTCATCGTGCCCGCCTTCTGCTGCCAGCCCGTGGCCAGTTCGGTGGCCAACCTGGGGGCGACCCCCGTCTTCGCCGACGTCGACCCGCACACCATGGTGATCGACCCGGACGCCGTGGAGCGGCTGATCACCGAGCGGACCCGGGCCGTCATGCCGGCCCATATCTTCTCGATCATGGCGGACATGCCGCGCATCAAGAAGATCGCGCAGCGGCAGGGCGTCCCCGTCATCGAGGACGCGGCGGTGGCCGAGGGCGCGGTGCTGGACGGTGTCCCCTCGGGGCGCTGGGGAGACCTGGGGGTCTTCTCGTTCTTCCAGGTCAAGGCGTTCGGCACGGCCGGCGAGGGCGGGGTGGTGCTCACCGACGACCCGGAGCTGGCACGCACCGTGCGGATGTTGCGCAACCACGGCCAGGACGGCGTCCACCGCTTCCTGCACCACCGCGTGGGCCAGAACAGCCGCTTCGACGAGATCCTCGCCGCCTTCCAACTGCACCGGCACGGCGGCTTCGCCGACCGGCTGGAACGGCGCGCCCGCATCGCCGACTACTACACCGAGCGCTTCGCCCCGCTGGCCGAGCGCGGTCTGCTCGCCCCGCCCGCCGGGCGCGACGGCCGCTGCTACTACGTCTACTCGCTGCTGGTCCGGCGCCGCGGCGATCTGCGCGCCTGGCTGACCGAGAAGAACATCGGCAGCCACGTCTACTACCCCGTGCCGCTGCCCCGCCAGCCCGCCTTCGAGCGGTACGCGCCGGACGGCGTCGACTGGCCCGGCGCCCAGCACGCCAGCGACCACAACCTGGCCATCCCCATTTGGCCGCACCTCACCGATGCGCAGGTCACCTACATCGCCGACGCGATCTGCGAATTCTTCGACTGAGCACGGAGGAGCTTTCGATGACCACGAAACTGGTCGTGATAGGTCAGGGGTACGTGGGGCTGCCGCTGGCCGTCGCGGCGGCCGAACGCGGCTTCCACGTCGTCGGTTACGACATCGACGAGCGGCGCGTGGACAAGCTCGCGGCCGGGGACAGCTACGTCGGGGACGTGGCGGCGGAGCGGCTGCGCGCGATCCTCGACCGGGGCACCTACCGGCCCAGCATCGACCCCGACGACCTGGACGGCTTCGACATCGCCGTCATCACCGTGCCCACCCCGCTGCACGAGGGCGTCCCCGACCTGAGCTACATCGAGTCCGCCGGCGAGGCCCTCGCCTCGCGGCTGCGCCCCGGGGCCACCGTGATCCTGGAGTCCACCAGCTACCCGGGCACCACCGAGGAGGTGCTGGCCCCGCTGCTGCACAAGGGCTCCGACCTCGCGCCGGGCGTCGACTTCCACCTCGGCTACAGCCCCGAGCGCATCGACCCCGGTAACGCGCGATGGACCTTCGAGACCACCCCCAAGGTGGTCTCCGGGGTCGACGCCGCCTCGCTGGAGCGGGTCCGCGCGTTCTACGCGACGATCGTCGAGGAGGTGGTGGTCGCCCCCTCGCCACGCGTCGCGGAGCTGGCCAAGGTACTGGAGAACACCTTTCGGCACGTCAACATCGCCCTGGTCAACGAGCTGGCCACGCACGCCGAACACATCGGGGTCGACGTCTGGGACGCCCTGGAGATCGCCTCCACCAAACCGTTCGGCTTCATGCGCTTCACCCCGGGGCCGGGGGTGGGCGGACACTGTCTGCCGGTGGACCCGCTGTATCTGTCCTGGAAGGTGGAGCGGACCCACGGCAAGCGGTTCCGGCTGGTGGAGCTGGCCGACGAGCTCAACAACCAGATGCCCGAGTACGTGGTGCGGCGGCTCACCCGGGGCCTGGACCGGCGGCGGCAGACCGTCACCGGCTCCCGGATTCTCATGCTGGGGCTGGCCTACAAGGCCAACACCGGGGACGTGCGCGAGTCCCCGGCGCTGCCCATCGCCCGGATGCTGATCGAGGCGGGCGCCGCGGTGCGGGTGGCCGATCCGCATGTGACCGAGGGCCCGGACATCCCCGGTCTCACCCGGGTGGAGCCGACCCAGGAGGAGCTGGCGGCGGCCCACGCGGTGCTCATCACCACCGACCACGACGCCTTCGACTACGCCGCGGTGGCCGCCCACGCCCGCTATGTCTTCGACTGCCGCCACCGCATCCCGCCGGCCGAGCACATCGAGTCGCTCTGAACCGGGCCGCCTCCCGGGCGCCGCTCAGGAGCGGCCCCGGGGGGCGGCGGCGCGCGGAGCGTCGTGGGACAGCACCTCGCCGTCGCCGGGACAACCGGCCAGGTGCGACACGGAGTCGGTGCCGGCCGGCTTGTCGATCACCGGGTCGCAGACCAGCACCGCCTGGTGCAGCTCCTGGATGCGCGGCGACGGCTCCAGGCCCAGCTCGTCGCGCATCACCCGGCGCAGCCGCTGCACCACCTCCAGCGCCTGGGTGCGGCGGCCGGAGCGGTAGAGCGCGATCACCAACTGGGCGTGGAGGTACTCCTGGGTGGGGTGCTGGGCGGTGAGCGCGCTCAACTCGCCCAGCAGCTCATGGTGGCGCCCCAGCCGCAGGTCGGCGTCGATGCGCTGTTCCTGCACGCTGATCCGGTCCTCGGCCAGCCCGACCAGATGCGCCCGGAGCACCGGCCCGGCCTGGACGTCGGACAGGGCCGACCCGTGCCACATCCGCAGCGCCTCGCCCAGCAGCCGGGAGGCGCCCGCGTCGTCCCGGCGCAGCCGGGCCCGACCCTGGCGGACCAGCGCGGTGAACCGATGGGCGTCCAGCTCGTCGCCGCGGACGACGAGCAGATATCCGCCGTCGCGGGTCTCCAGGACCCGCCGGGCCGCCTGGAGCGAGCCGATCCGTGGAATCCGCCCCAGCGCGCGGCGCAGTTGCAGGATGTACGACTGGATGGTGGAGAGCGCGGTGTTCGGCGGCGCGTCCTCCCAGAGCTCGTCGATGCAGGTGCGGGTGGAGACGACCTGATTGGCGTTGAGGAGGAGCAGGGCGAGCAGCTGCCGCTGTTTGGGAGCCGTCGGTGTATAAGAGTGTCCCCCTTCGCTGACGCGAAGGGGGCCTAATACGGAAAATTCCATGGCGTTCTCGTACACCTTCCAGGCGAGCGTCCCATCAGGCCCAGCAGTCGGCGGCCCTCGTTCGGCAGCCTAAGGTGAAACGGTTGTAGAGGTGGCGGATATCCTAGGCCACGTAAGTGACCGATTCAACAGCCTCTTTCCGAACCGGGAATTCCGCTTCTGGTTGCAGCTGTGAAGATAAAGCGGTGAATTCATTCCGTGTCCGGAAGCTGCCAACGATTTTTTCGTTCGTAGCGTGGACGCCAGAGTGTCTGGAATTTCAGCCGGGTGACGGGGGAGAGCAGCCCCAGCACCTCGCGCCGGGTGTGTCGGGGGGCGCCGTCCAGCAGCCAGGGCAGGAAGGTCGCGGCGCCCTCGGGGCCCAGCAGGCGGCGCTGCACCTGCTCGAAGACCCGCCACTCCCACTCGTCGGCCATGGCCAGGGCCAGCGGGAGCGCCGCCTCCTCCTCGTGGTCGAGGTGGGCCAGCAGGGCGGTGCAGAAGTCGGCCGCGCACTCGGGTAATCGGGTCGGTCGCTCTCCGGTGAGCGCCTCGTCGATGCTCTCCATCAGGGGCTGCAGGTCGGCGTGCTCGGCCTCCATGGCGGCCAGGGTCGTCAGGTTCCGGTGGCCGACGCCCGGCTTGTACCGCAGGGCCGGCCAGAGGGCGACGTCCTCCGCCGTGTGGTGGATCGACAGATAGCGCCGGAAGAGCTTCCAGTCCGGCCCGAGCACCGTGGGGTCGGCGACGCCGGCGGACGACACCAGGAGAGCCGCCTCGCGCCGGAAGGCGTCGTGCAGCGCGTAAAGCAACGACGCGCGCTTCCGGTGGCTTTGCGCCCGGGGTGCCGCTTTGGTGCTCAAGGGCTGACTCCTCACGAAGGCGTGCCGGGCACGGGGGTGGGGAGGGGGAATGGGCCCGGCGTGAATCGTCGGTACGGATGAATTCTGAAATCCGGGGTCCAGTATCGCCCTGAACGGCACTACGGTGCAAGGTGTTCCATAGATGGTACGGGTGTTCCCCGACCCGGCTCCGCCGCCGCGCCGGGCGCTCGGGCCCGGCGTCAGGAGGGGTACAACTCCGGCCGCCGGTCCTGGAGATAGGTGGTGGCGGCGCGGGCGCGCCGGAGAACCTCGGGATCGACGTCCGCGACCAGCAGCCCCTCGCCCTGCTCGGGGAGCGCCTGCGAGCCGCCGTCGGGGGCGGCCACCGTGGTGTGGCCGGCGAACCCGATGCCGCCGTGGGTGCCGGTCCAGTTGGCGTACGCGATGTACAGCTGGCTCTCGAAGGCGCGGGCGGGGACCAGGGTGCGGGCGACGAAGTCCCAGGGGCGCATCAGCCCGGTGGGCACCAGCAGGAGATCGGTGCCGGCCATCCCGTGTGCCCGTACCGCCTCCGGGAACTCGACGTCGTAGCAGATCAGCAGGCCCAACGTCAGGCCGTTGTAGGAGGTCTGCACCACCCCCTGCTCGCCGGGGGTGAACATGGCGCGCTCGCCGCGTCCGTACAGGTGCGCCTTGCGGTAGACCGCGAGGGTGTCGCCCTGGGGGGAGACCAGCCGGGCGGAGTTGTAGAGCTCCCCGCCGTCGGTCTCCGGCCAGCCGTGCACCAGTGCGAGGGAGAACTCGCGGGCGATGGCGTCCACCTCGGCGCACTGCGGGCCGTCGACCGGACCGCACGCCTCCTTGAGATTGCTCATCAGCAGCGGATAGCCGCCGATGGAGATCTCGGGGGTGACGAGCAGCTCGGCGCCCGCCTCGGCCGCGCGGCGCGCCGCCTGGCGCAGCTGGTCGAGGGAGTGGGCCAGGCCGGTGGTGCCGCAGGCCGCCTGCTGGCAAGCGATCCTCACTGGGGGTCCTCCCGGAAGCCTGGCCGTTCGCACATGAGTTCCTCACGATACCCGTACACGGAGAGTGCGAAGGATCGCCCTCACGTCACGCGGTGTATTCGGGGTCGGATATCAGGGGGGGTGGCTTAAACCTAGGGGTACCCCCTACTTCAACTACCGTGATAAACATGAAACATGCCGGGACGGGACCGTTCCGGATAAATCCCGGCGAGAACCGGGCACCTCCCACACAAAACTTAAGGGAAAGATTCTTCGGCACATGGGTGAACAGCGAGAGAATAGCGCTTGGGTACGCCGGTTCCACCCCGCCCCGGAGAGCAGCGTCCGGCTGGTCTGTCTGCCGCACGCGGGTGGCTCCGCCCCCTTCTATTTCCCCATGTCTCAGGCGCTTTCCCCGGCCATCGACGTGCTGTGCCTCCAGTACCCCGGCCGCCAGGACCGGCGACTGGACCCGGCCATCGAGAACATCCCGGACTACGCCGACGCGATCGTCGCGGAGCTCAAGCCGTGGCTCGATGTGCCGACGGCGTTTTTCGGCCACAGCATGGGCGCCGTCCTCGCCTACGAGGTGGCGCTCCGGCTGGAGCGTGACGGCCACTCCGGCCCGATCGCCCTCTTCGCCTCCGGGCGTCGCGCCCCCTCCCGCTACCGCGAGGAGAACGTGCACCGCCGGGACGACGACGGCATCGTCAAGGAGATGCAGCTCCTGAGCGGCACCGACTCCCGCATCCTCGGCAACGAGGAGATCCTGCGGATGGTGCTGCCGGCGATCCGCAGCGACTACACGGCCGTCGAGACCTACCGCTCCGAGGAAGGGGCCGCCGTGCGCGCCCCGATCACGGTCCTCACGGGCGACAACGACCCCAGGACCAGCATGGAGGAGGCCGAGGCGTGGCGCGCCCACACCACCGGCGACTTCGACATCCATGTCTTCCCCGGCGGTCACTTCTTCCTGGCCAACCACTCGGAGAAGATCATTGAGATCGTCTCCAAAAAGATCAACGCGGTCGGCTCCTAGCAGCACTGACCGGACCGCGCATCCGCGTCAACGCACAATTCCCACGGCCCGGCATGACTACCGGGCCGTGGGCCGAGTTCCGGGGGACGGACTCACCATGCCTGCCAAGCTCTTCGAACGCGAGAACCACCTTGCCGCGCTGACCGACATGTTGTGCGGCGCGAAACAGGGCAGGGGACGGCTGGCACTCATCAGCGGTGCGGTGGCCAGCGGAAAGACCGACCTGCTCGACAGGTTCGCGGCCCAGACGCTCTCCTGTGGCGTGCTGCTGCTGGAGACCACCGGGTCCCGCGCGGAGCGGGAACTGCCCTTCGGCCTTCTCAAGAAGGTCTTTGACAACGCTGCCATGCCGTCGGAGGCGCGCGCCGAGGCGATCGCGCTGCTGGACGACGTGGACACCGACGAGGAGAGCGGCGCCGCCTCCCGGCTACGGACGATGTCCCGCGTCTCCTCGGTGCTGCTGCGCCTGGCCGACGAACGCCCGATCGTCATCACCGTCGACGACGTGCACTGGGGCGACGGCCACTCCCTCCAGTTCCTGCTGCACCTGGCCCGCCGGGTGCGCCAGGCCAAGGTGCTGGTGGTCCTCACCGAGTCCACCCGCCTGCGCCAGGAACAGCTGAGCTTCCACGCCGAGCTGCTGCGCCAGCCCAACTGCGGCCGGCTGCGGCTGCACATGCTCACCGAGCCCGGCATCACCCGCGTGCTCACCGGCTACGTCTCGCAGACCGTCGCCGCCCGACTGGCCCCCGAGTGCCACCGACTCACCGGCGGCAACCCGCTGCTGCTGCGCGCCCTGCTGGAGGACTGGCGGGCCGGCGGCGAACACGGCGAGTCGCTGCAACGGCCGGTCCCCGGCGAGGCGTACGCCCAGGCCGTCCTCGGCTGCCTGCACCGCGGCGCCCCCGATGTGCTGACCATCGCCCACGGCATCGCGGTCCTCGGCGACGCCGACTGCCCGGTGCTGCTCAGCGAACTGCTCGGGCTGACCGCCGGCGCCGTCGAACAGGGGGTGCAGGACCTGCGCCAGAGCGCGCTGCTGGAAGGCGGCGCCTTCCGCGCCCCCGCCGCGCGCACCGCCGTCCTCGACGCCGTCCCCACCGCCGCCCGCGCCGCGCTGCACCGGCGCGCCGCCCACCTGCTGCACAGCGACGGCGCCGCGGCGCTCGAAGTCGCCCGGCACCTGGTCGCCGGCGGACAGGACGTCGAGCGCTGGGCCGTCCCGGTGCTGCGCGAGGCCGCCGAGTACGCGCTGGTCGAAGAGGACCTGGAGTTCGCGCTGCGCTGCCTGGAACTGGCCCACGCCGCCTGCCGGGACGAGCGGGAGCGGGCCGCCCTGAAGGCCCGGCTGGTCAGCGTGGCCTGGCGGATGGGGCCGGGGGTCGCCGAAGCGCACCTCCCCGACCTGGCCGACGCGTTGCGGGGCGGCCGTCTCGCCCCGCGCGACCTGGCGCTGTCCGTCTCCTACCTGGCCTGGTCCGGCCGACTGGAGGAGGCCGCCGACGCCGTCGCCGGATCGTCCGCGACCACCCGCCCCGCCCCCGGAGGGTCGACCACCACCGGCGTCGAGGACGCGCGCGGCGCGGCCCTCGCCGCCACCGCGCAGTGGCTGACCGTGATCAGCCCGCCGCTGCGGTCCCGCGTCCCCACCCTCGGCACCACCGCGCCGGCGGCCTCCACCGGCCCGCGCGACCTGGCGGGCGAGGCATACGCGCAGTCCGCCGTCACCCTGTCCACCGCGCTCGGCGGCCAGACGGCCCGCGCCGTGGTCGAGGCGGAACGCGTCCTCCAGCGCTACCACCTGTCCGACAACTCCCTCCAGCCGCTGGCCTTCGCCCTGCTGGCCCTGGTGTACGCGGACCGGCTCGACCTCGCCCAGTCCTGGTGCGAGCGGCTGCTCGGCGAGTGCGCCAGCCGTCGGGTGCCCACCTGGCAGGCGCTGCTCTCCGCCGTCCGGGCCGAGATCGCCCTGCGCCAGGGCGACCTGCCGGTCGCCGCCCACCAGGCGCGGACCGCGATCTCCCGGATCTCCCCGGCCGGCTGGGGCGTGGCCATCGGCCTGCCGCTGGCCACCCTCATCCAGGCCGAGACCGGCATGGGCCGCTACGACGAGGCCATGGCGCTGCTGGAACAGCCGGTCCCCGACGGGCTGTTCCAGACCCTCACCGGACTGCACTACCTCCGGGCCCGCGGCCGCTGCCACCTGGCCACCGGCCGCTACCACGCCGCCCTCGGCGACTTCAACACCTGCGGCGAGCTGATGGCCGCCTGGCGGGTGGACACCCCCCAGCTGGTGCCGTGGCGGCTGGACGCCGCCGAGGCGTGGCTGGCCCTGGAGGAGACCGACCGGGCCCACGCCCTGGCCGAGGAGCAGCTGCGACGCAGCCCCGGCCAGCCGCGGCTGCGCGGCGCGCTGCTGCTGATCCTGGCCCGCGGCGAGGACCTCAAGCGGCGGCTCCCGCGGCTCAAGGAGGCCGTCGAGATCCTGGAGAACGGCGACGACCGACTCCAGCTCGCGGGCGCGCTCGGTGAACTCGGCCGCGGGTACCGCGCGCTGGGCGACTTCAACCGGGCGCGGGTGCTGGTCCGCAAGGCGTGGCACGTCGCCAAGGCCTGCGGCGCGGAGCCGCTGTGCCGACAGCTCATCCCCAGCCACGGGGACGGGGCCGACCTGGTCGCCCCGGTCGGCCAGTCGGGCGACGACGCGGCCCAGCGCGAGGTCGAGGCGCTCACCGAGGCCGAGGCGCGGGTCGCCCTGCTGGCGGCGCACGGAAACACCAACCGGGAGATCGCGTCCAAGCTGTTCGTCACCGTGAGCACGGTGGAGCAGCACCTCACACGGATCTATCGCAAGCTGAAGGTGAAGCGGCGGCGTGATCTGCCGGCGAAGCTCGCCGACAGCAGCCTCACGGGTATCGCCTGACGGCGGGTCCTGCACGGGGCGGGGTGCCCCCGTGGCGCCTCTGCGGGCTGCCGGGGCGCGGGCTGCGGGGCGCGGGCCGCGGGCTGCCGGGGCGCGGTTGCTGGCGTGTGGTTGCGGGCGGTTCGGCACCGCCGGGCCGCGTCGTCTGGGTTGCTCGCCGTCGCGGCGGGAACAAGGGGCCCTTGTCGGGCCCCTTGTGAACCCCCGGGGGGGTGCGTGCCTCGCGGTGGGGACAAGGGGCCCTGCCGGGCCCCTTGTGGGTCCCCTCGCGGTGTCGTTGAGGCTGTTGTGTGCGAACGGGTTGCGGGGGGTTCGGCACCGCCGGGCCGCGTCGTCTGGGTTGCTCGCCGTCGCGGCGGGGACAAGGGGGTGCGTGCCTCGCGGTGGGGACAAGGGGCCCTGCCGGGCCCCTTGTGGATCCCCTCGCGGGCTGGTTGAGCCCGCTGTGTGTGCGAACGGGTTGCGGGCGGTTTGGCACCGCCGGGTCGCGTTGGCTGGGTTGCTCGCCGTCGCGGCGGGGACAAGGGGGCTTGCCTTGGGCCTCTTGTGACCCCCTTGAGATCGCCGTCGCCGTCGCCGCGGGGCAAGCGGCCCTGGTGGGTCCCTTGTGACACCTGTTTTACGGGGTCTGGGGCAGAGCCCCGGTTTCGGGAAGGGGCGGGTCAGGGGAGAAAACCGCCACCGGGCCACAGCCCACCGACACGCCTACAGCAGCCCGCGTTCCAGGGCGGTCATGACGGCTGCCGTGCGGTCGGAGACGCCCAGCTTCTTGAAGGAGCGTAGGAGGTGGGTCTTGACGGTGGCTTCGCTGATGAAGAGACGGGTGCCGATCTCGGAGTTGGTGAGGCCCTGGCTGACCAGGCCGAGGACCTCGCGTTCGCGGCCGGAGAGCGGGACCGGCTCGACGACGGTGCGGGGGCGGAACAGCTTGCCGGCCAGGGACGGGGTGAGGACGGTCTCGCCGCGGGCCGCGCTGTGCACGGCGTCGATGAGCTCCTGCCGGGAGCTGCCCTTGAGCAGGTAGCCGGCGGCCCCGGCCTCGACCGCGCGGAGGATGTCGGCGTCGTCCTCGTAGGTGGTGACGATGACGACCTTGGTGCCAGGGCAGTCGCGCAGGATGTGACCGGTGGCGGCGACGCCGTCCATGCCGCCCATGCGCAGGTCCAGCAGCACGATGTCGGGGCGCAGCGCGGTGGCCTGGACGACCGCCTCCTCGCCGGAGCCGGCCTGGCCGACCACGCTGATGCCCTCGGCGGACTCCAGCATGGCGCTGAGGCCCTCGCGTACCACCGGGTGGTCGTCGGCCAGCATCACCCGGACCGTTGTCGTCTCAGCCACTGAATGCCTCCTGGGCGACCGCGCCCAGCGGGGCGGTCACCTCGATCGTGGTGCCGTGTCCGGGGCGGCTGTCGACGGTGGCCGACCCGTGGATCTCCGCAGCCCTGGCCCGCATGCCGCGCAACCCGTACCCGTTCTGGTCGTCGTCGGGGGAGAAGCCCGGGCCGTCGTCGCGGATGACGACGCGGACGGTGTCCTCCTCGTAGGCGACCAGGACCTCCACCGTGCGGGCCCGGGCGGCGTGCTTGCGGACGTTGGCGATGGCCTCCTGCACCGAGCGGAGCAGGACGACGTTGACGTTCATCGGCAGCGGCCTCTCGTCGCCCTCGACGGTGCAGCGCACGTCCAGGCCGGTCTCGGCGACCAGGCCGTCGGCCTGCCGGCGCACGGCCTGGACGAGGGAGCTGCCGCGCAGCGCGGGCGGGGTGAGGGTGGTGACGAAGTCGCGGGCCTCGGCGAGCGACTCCTTGGCCACCCGGCCGGCCAGCGACAGATGGGTGCGGGCGAGGTCGGGGGAATGGTCCAGCTCCGACTCCGCCGTCTGCACCAGTCCGATGATGCTGGTCAGGCCCTGGGCGATGGTGTCGTGGATCTCGCGCGCCAGCCGCTCGCGCTCGGCGGAGATGCCGGCCTCGTGGGAGAGCCGGGCCACCCGCTCGCGGCTGCGTCGCAGGTCCTCGATGAGCCGGCCGCGCTCCTTGCTCTGTCGGACCACCCGTTTGACCCACAGCCCCAGCAGCGTGGACAGGGCGATGCTCAGCAGCGCTATGGGCAGCACCTGGAGCACGCCGAGGCCCATGTCCTCGCCGCGCACCCACACCACGACCACCGGCCAGAGATGGGCCGCGATGAGCATGACCACGGCCTGCGGCATGGACAGGCTCATGATCAGCATCGGGACGACGGCGAACATGGCGAAGGAGCCGGCGAGGCTGAACGAGGTGGCGACCGCGAACAGCAGCAGCAGGACGCCGGCGAAGACCAGGTTCCGCGGCCCGACCGCGTCACCGATCATCAGCGGTCGGCCCAGCGCCGCGTACCACGGCACGATCAGGGTCAGCGCGCCGATGGCGACGGCATGGGTGCCGGAGGTGAGGAGCAGGGTGGCGGTGACGAGATAGGAGACCGCGAAGAAGCCGTCCCACAGGCCGAACCAGCGGGTTCCGGACTCGGGTCCGTAGTACGCGCCGGCCTGGGGCACGCCGTGCTGAGCCTGCGACACGCCTCGTCGGAAGTGAGTGCGCACGTCACTAGTCCTACCACGCGTGTCCACCGTGTCCACCGTCCGGTGGACAGCCGGAACCCACCGTTCAGTCGTCTCGGCGGCAGGGCGCGCGGACCTAGCGTGGAGGTATCAGGACGCCGGTGAAGCGGCGCGCCACAGCCAAGAGCCCATCAGGGCGGGAGACATCGCACATGAGCCAGTTCGTCACCGCACTCATCGCCAGCGGCACGATTCTGACCATCATCCTGGCCACCGACATCGGCCATAAGAAGATCACCACCACGCGCATGGTGCGCTCGGTGGTGGCCGTGGCCGTCATCATCGCCATCTTCGTGCACTCGTTCCCCACCCAGGGCAACGACGTCTCGCTCCAACTCGTAGGGGTCGGTGTGGGGGTGATCTCCGGTCTCATCGCCGGTACCCTGTTGCCCGCCTACCGTCATGAGTCCGGTGAGATCTACACCATCGGCGGGGTCGGCTACGCGCTGGTGTGGGTCGTGCTGTCCAGCGGGCGCGTCCTCTTCGCCTATGGTGCCGAGCACTGGTTCACCGAGGATCTCATCCGCTTCTCCATCGACTACAAGATCAGCGGACAGGACACCTATGCCAACGCGTTCGTCTTTATGTCCCTGGCCATGGTCCTGACCCGCACCGCTGTCCTGCTGACCAAGATGCGCAAGCTGCGCGCCGCCGAGGCGGCGCGGGCCGCGCAGCTCGAGTCGCAGCGCGGCAGCGGTGCCGCGGTCTGATCCAGGTGAATGACAACCCATCAGCCCGGCAACCTGCCCTGACGTGAGAACTTGGGTGAAGCAGCAGTGGAAACCATGGAAGATGTGAGGCTCCGACCGCCCCGGCACCGGGTGGGGAGCCGCGCGATCGGCTGGTGGACGGTGCAGTCGGCGCTGTTCGCCGTGCCGCTGCCGCTCACCTTCGGCATCCTGTGGGCCTCCATCCCGCCCACCCGCGAGTTCTTCATGTGGGCGACGCTGATCTCGCTGCTGCCCGGCCTCCTCTACACGGCCGTCATGCCGGCCTGGCGCTACCGGGTGCACCGCTGGGAGGTCACCGACGAGGCGGTCTACGCGGCCTCCGGCTGGCTGTGGCAGCAGTGGCGGGTGGTCCCGCTGTCCCGGGTGCAGACCGTGGACACCCTGCGCGGCCCCATCCAGCAGATGTTCGGGCTCTCCGGAGTCACCGTGACCACCGCCTCCGCCTCCGGCGCCGTGAAGATCAAGGGCATCGACCACCAGGTCGCCGAGGAGCTGGTGGCGCATCTGACCCGGTTCACCCAGGCCACCCCGGAGGACGCCACATGAGCGGCGAGACCACCGTACGGCGGGCGGCCCACGCCGCGCCGAGCGAGTGGGGGCGACTCAACTCCCGGCTGCTGCTGGTCAACCTCGCCATCCTGGTGGCCCCGGTCGCGATGTTCCTGGCCACCTATCTGGTCGCCGGGAAGACCAACCTCCAGATCCTCATCACCCTCGGCTCGGTCTTCCTCACCTTCCTGGTCATCAGCGGCATCGGCCTGATGCGCCTGATGACCACCCGCTACCGGGTCGGCGAGGACATGGTGGAGCTCCAGTCCGGGCTGCTCTTCCGCAGCCGGCGCTCGATCCCCCTCGACCGCATCCGCAGCGTCGACCTGACGGCCAACCCGCTGCACCGGCTCTTCGGCCTCACCACCCTCACCATCGGCACCGGCGAGCAGAGCTCCTCCGCCGGCCAGCGGCTCACCCTGGACGGCATCAGCGCGGCGGACGCCGCCGAGCTGCGCCGGCAGCTGATCGAGCGACGGGACGCCGGGCGCGGCCTGGGCGCCGCCGCCGAGGACGACGGCCCGATCAGCGAACTCGACTGGTCCTGGCTGCGCTACGGCCCGCTGAGCGTGTGGGGCGTCGGCGGTGTCTTCATCGCCGCGGCCAGCGTCTACCGCACCCTGCACGAGCTGAAGGTCGACCCGCTGGAGTGGGGGGTCGTCAAGGACCTGGAACACCGCTTCGGCTCGGTCCCGCTCTGGTACGGCGTCCTGGTCGCCCTGGCCGTCGTGGTGGTCCTCGGCGTCGCCGGCTCGACCGGCGCGTTCATCGAGAGCTGGTCCGGCTACCGGCTGGAGCGCGAGGACGGCGGGATGTTCCGGGTCCGCCGCGGACTCTTCGTCACCCGCTCGGTCAGCATCGAGCGGCGGCGGCTGCGCGGCGTGGAGCTGGTCGAGCCGATCCCGCTGCGCTGGGCCAAGGCGGCCAGGCTCAACGCCGTCGCCAGCGGCCTGGGCAACCTGGAGGACAACCGCAGGCGGCGCGCGCTGACCCCGCCGGTGCCCCGCGCCGAGGCCCGCCGGGTGGCCACCGAAGTCCTCGGCGAGCACCCCGCGCTGACGGTGCGGGACGGCCTGCTGGGCCACCCCCGGGCCGCCCTGCGGCGCCGCGTCAACCAGGCGCTGATCTGGTCCGTGCTGATCGCCGCGGTGCCCTTCGGCCTCGGCGTCTGGCTCGGCCCGGCCTGGGTGACCGTCGGCTGTGTCACCGGCGCGGTGCTGGTGCCGGTGCTGGTGGCCTTCGCGGTCAACGCCTACCGGACGCTGGGCCATGGCATCCGCGGCGGCTACCTGGTCACCAGCGCGGGGACGTTCGCCCACCGAACGGTCGCCCTCCAGCGGGAGGGGATCATCGGCTGGAAGATCACCCGGACGCCGTTCCAGCGCCGTGCCGGACTCCTCACCCTCGGCGCCACCACCGCCGCCGGTGAGGGCGTCTACAAGGTCCGTGACGTCTCCACGGGCCAGGGAATCGCCCTCGCGGAGGACGCCGTACCGCAGCTCCTCCTCCCGTTCCTGGAACGGGCACCCCGGTCCGCCCGCCGCGGCTGACCGCATCGCAGACCAACTGGCGAATCCCCCGAGAGGTGGAGGGGCGGACCGAAAAGCCGCCCCTCCACCTCTGAATTCCTTGCCTGTATCCGCATTCTCGTGCACTCTGGTGAATTACGCATTGCCCTCCGAGGCCACCCGGTAAATAAGGGACCCAAGGAAAAGCTAGGGGTCCGTAGGGGGTTTGAAGGGGTTTCTGGGGGACCCTCCCTGTGCAAGGCTGGCGCACGGTCTTGGTTTATGTCTGCAGGGTTATGGGGCGCGCGATGATGAGTGAGTCCGAGGATTTCACGCCCGAGAACACCGAAATGCGGGAGGACGGTCCCGGTGCGGTGTCGGCGTGGCGGGAGCGACTCGCCGACCTGCCCGAGCCCGAGCGTGCCGAAACCGCCCTGGAGTGGGTCGGCGACCTGGTCACGGCCGCGCTCAAGGAGAACGCGCCCGACCAGCTCGACCCGCACCGTCCCTTCCAGGACCTGGGCTTCGACTCGATCGCCGCGGTCGACCTGCACAGCCGGCTGACCGCCGTCACCGGGCTGCGGCTGCCCGTCACCCTCGCCTTCGACCACCCCACCCCGGCCCGGCTGGCCGCCCATGTGCTGGCCGAGCTCGGCCTCGCCGAGGGCCCCGACGCCGTGCCGGTCGTCCCCGGCGCCGCCTTCGCCGACGGCGAGCCCATCGCCATCGTCGGAATGGGCTGCCGTTTCCCCGGAGACGTACGGTCACCGGAAGAACTCTGGGAAATCGTCGCCGGGGCCCGGGATGTCATATCCGAATTCCCCACCGGCCGCGGCTGGGATCTCGCCGGACTTTACGACCCCGACCCGGAACGGGCGGGCAGCAGCTACGCCCGTGAAGGTGGATTCCTGCACGACGCCGATCGCTTCGATCCGGCGTTCTTCGGCATCTCGCCGCGTGAGGCCCTCGCCATGGACCCGCAGCAGCGACTGCTGCTGGAGACGTCCTGGGAGGCGTTCGAGCGGGCCGGCCTCGACCCCGCACTCTTCCGCGGCGGCCACACCGGCGTCTTCGTCGGCGCCGAACAGCAGGACTACGGCCCCCGACTGCACGAGGCCGAGGAGGGCTTCGAGGGCTACCTGGTGACCGGCAACGCCGCCAGCGTCGCCTCCGGCCGCATCGCCTACACCTTCGGCTTCGAGGGCCCCACCGTCACCGTCGACACCGCCTGCTCCTCCTCGCTGGTCGCCCTGCACCTCGCGGTGCAGGCGCTGCGCGCCGGCGAGTGCTCGCTGGCCCTGGCCGGCGGCGTCGCCGTCATGGCCAACCCCGGCTCGTTCATCGCCTTCAGCCGCCAGCGCGGCCTGGCCCCCGACGGCCGCTGCAAGCCGTTCGCCGCGGCCGCCGACGGCACCGCCTGGGGCGAGGGCGCCGGCATGCTGCTCGTCGAGCGGCTCTCCGACGCGCGGAAGAACGGCCACCCGATCCTCGCCGTCATCCGCGGCACCGCCATCAACCAGGACGGCGCCAGCAACGGGCTCACCGCCCCCAGCGGCCCCGCGCAGCAGCGGGTCATCCGCCAGGCCCTCGCCAACGCCGGCCTCACCCCGGCCGAGGTCGACGTGGTCGAGGCACACGGCACCGGCACCACCCTGGGCGACCCGATCGAGGCGCAGGCGCTGCTGGCCACCTACGGCCAGGAGCGCCCCGAGGGGCAGCCGCTGTGGCTGGGCTCACTCAAGTCCAACCTCGGCCACACCCAGTCCGCGGCCGGCGTCGGCGGCATCATCAAGATGGTCATGGCGATGCGGCACGAGGTGCTGCCCAAGACCCTGCACGTGGACGCGCCCACCCCGCACGTCGACTGGTCCGCGGGCGACATCGAGCTGCTGACCGAGGCCCGCGCCTGGCCGCGCACCGAGGAGCGGGTGCGCCGCGCCGGCGTCTCCTCCTTCGGCATGAGCGGCACCAACGCCCACGCCGTCATCGAGCAGCCGCCGGCCGCCGACGAGGCCGCCGAGCCGGCCGAGGCCCCCGCCGGGCCCGCCCCCGCCGTCCTGCCCTGGACCCTGTCGGCCAAGACCGAGACCGCCCTGCGCGAGCAGGCGCGGCGACTGGCGGAGCGGCTGGACGCCGACCCGGAGCTCGCCCTCACCGACGTCGGCCACTCCCTGGCCACCACCCGCGCCGTCTTCGAACAGCGCGCCGTGCTCGTCGCCGGCGACCGCGTCGGACTCCGGGACGCGCTGGGCGCCCTCGCCGCCGGCGAGCCCTCCCCGGCCGTCGTCCAGGGCGCCCCCGCCGCCGGCAAGCTGGCCTTCCTCTTCACCGGCCAGGGCAGCCAGCGGCTCGACATGGGCCGCGAGCTCTACCAGGCGTACCCGGTCTTCGCCGAGGCGCTCGACGACGCCGCCTGGTACCTGGAAGAGCAGCTGGAACATCCGCTGCTCGACGTCCTCTTCGCCGAGCAGGGCTCCCCCGAGGCCGCCCTTCTCGACCGCACCGACTACACCCAGCCCGCCCTCTTCGCGATCGAGGTCGCCCTCTACCGACTGGTCGAGTCCTGGGGACTCCGCCCCGACCTGCTCGCCGGCCACTCCATCGGCGAACTGGCCGCCGCCCACGTGGCGGGCGTGCTCTCCCTGGAGGACGCCTGCGCGCTGGTGGCCGCCCGCGGCCGACTGATGCGCGAGCTGCCCGCCGGCGGCGCCATGGTCGCCGTCCAGGCCGCCGAGGAGGAGGTGCTGCCGCTGCTGAACGACCGCGTCGGCATCGCCGCCGTCAACGGCCCCGCCTCCGTCGTCGTCTCCGGCGACGAGGACGCCGTCACCGAGATCGCCGACGCCCTCCGGCTCCAGGGCCGCAAGACCAAGCGGCTGACGGTCAGCCACGCCTTCCACTCGCCGCTCATGGACGGCATGCTCGACGAGTTCCGGCGCGTCGCCCAGGTGCTGGAGTACGCCCCGCCGCGCATCCCCGTCGTCTCCACCGTCACCGGCCGGCCCGCCACCGCCGAGGAGCTGTGCTCCCCCGAGTACTGGGTGCGGCACGTGCGGGACGCGGTGCGCTTCCTGGACGGCGTGCGCACCCTCGCCGAGCGCGGCGCCACCACCTTCCTGGAGCTGGGCCCCGACGCCGTGCTCACCGCCATGGCCCAGGACTGCCTGCCCGACGCCGACGGCGCCGTCTTCGCGCCCGCGCTGCGCGCCGCCCGGCCCGAGGCCGAGACCCTGACCCTGGCCGTCGCCCGCGCCTATGTCCGCGGCAGGAGGGCCGACTGGAGCGCCCTGTACGCCGGGACCGGCGCCCGCCGCGTCGACCTGCCCACCTACGCCTTCCAGCGCCAGTCCTACTGGATGGCCACCCCGTCCGCCGCCGAGGTCGCCGTCGCCGTCGACCCGGCCGGCGAGCGGTTCTGGGAGGCCGTGGAGAGCGGCGACCTGAGCGCCCTCGCCGCCGAACTCGACGTCGACCCCGAGCTGTCGCTGAGCGCCGCGCTGCCCGCCCTGTCCTCCTGGCGGCGGCAGCGCACCGAGCGCACCCTGGTGGACGGCTGGCGCTACCGCGCCGTCTGGAAGCCGCTGACCGACCGCTCCGGCACCTCGACCCCCGCCGGCCACTGGCTGGTCGTCACCCCGGCCGGCGCCGCCCGCGACCGCGCCGAGGGCGTGGTCCGCACGCTCACCGGCCGCGGCGCCCGCGCCGAGCTGATCGAGCTGGACCCGGCGGACTACGCGGACCGCGCGGGCGTCGCCGAGCGGCTGCGCTCCGCGGCCGCCGACGCGGCCGACGTCACCGGCGTCCTCTCCCTGCCCACCCTCGACGGCACCGCGGGCCTCCTCGCCACGATGACGCTGACGCAGGCGCTGGGCGACGCGGGCATCGAGGCTCCGCTGTGGGTGGCCACCCGCGGCGCGGTCTCCACCGGCCGCTCCGACGCGCCGGTCGACCCCGCCCAGGCGCAGATCTGGGGCCTGGGCCGGGTGGCGGCACTGGAGCTCCCCGAGCGCTGGGGCGGGCTCGTCGACCTGCCCGCCCTGCCGGAGACGCTGGACGAGCGGGCGCTGTCCCGACTCGTCGGGGTGCTGACCGGAACCGAGGACCAGGCGGCGGTCCGCTCCTCCGGCGTGTTCGTACGCCGGCTGGCGCGGGCGGCCGCGGCCGCCGAGGGTGATGCCGCGGGTTGGCGTGCCGGTGGTTCGGTGTTGGTGACGGGTGGTACGGGTGCGCTGGGCGCTCATGTGGCGCGTTGGCTGGTGGAGCGGGGTGCCGAGCACCTGGTGTTGACCAGCCGTCGTGGGCTGGAGGCGCCGGGCGCGGCCGAGTTGCGGGACGAGCTCGTCGCGCTGGGCGCCCGGGTCACCGTCGCCGCGTGCGACGTGGCCGACCGGGAGGCGCTGGCCGAGCTCATCGCCTCGCTCCCCGAGGAACTGCCGCTCACCGCCGTGGTGCACGCCGCCGGTGTGCTGGACGACGGCGTGCTGGACGCGCTGGACGCCGAGCGGGTCGAGCGGGTGCTGCGCGCGAAGGCCGTGTCCGCGCGGAACCTGCACGAGCTGACCCGCGACCTCGACCTCTCTGCCTTCGTCCTCTTCTCCTCCATCAGCGGCTCCGTGGGCGCCGCCGGCCAGGGCAACTACGCGGCCGCCAACGCCTACCTGGACGCGCTGGCCGAGCTGCGCCGCGCCGAGGGCCTCCCCGCCACCTCCGTGGCCTGGGGCCCCTGGGCCGGCACCGGCATGGCCGCCGACGAGGCCCTGGAACAGCGCATGCGCCGCGAGGGCCTGCCGCCCATGGCACCCGCGCCGGCCATCGCCGCGCTCCAGCTCGCCCTCGACCTCGACGAGACCGCCGTGACGGTCGCCGACATCGACTGGGACCGCTTCCCGCGCGTGCTGACCGCCGTCCGGCCCAGCCCGCTCATCGCCGACCTGCCCGAGGCCGGGGCCACTCCGGCCGGTGGCACGGACACCGCCCGCGTCGTCACCGACGCCGACCTGGCCTCCCCGCTGGGCGAGCGCCTCGCCGGGCTCTCCCCGGCCGAACGGGACCGGCTGCTGCTGGACCTGGTGCGCACCCACGTGGCCGAGGTGCTCGGCCACAGTGGCGCCGACGCCGTCGAGTCCGGCCGCGCCTTCAAGGAGCTGGGCTTCGACTCGCTCGCCGCCGTCGAGCTGCGCAACCGCCTCAACGCGGCCACCGGCCTGCGTCTTTCGCCGACCCTCGTCTACGACTACCCGACCTCGGCGGCCCTCGCCGAGCACCTCCGGACCGAGCTGGTCGGCGCGCGGACCGCCGCCGACAGCGGCGACACCGCGCGGCCGTCCGTGGCCGTCGACGACGACCCGATCGCGATCGTGGCGATGAGCTGTCGTTTCCCGGGTGGGGTGCGGTCGCCGGAGGGCCTGTGGTCGCTGCTGACGGCGGGCGCGGACGCGGTCGCGGAGTTCCCGTCGGACCGTGGCTGGGATCTGGAGGGGCTGTACGACCCGGACGCCGCGCTGGTCTCCGCCCCGCCGGAGGGCCTGGAGGGCCACCTCGGCACGGGCAACGCGGCCAGCATCGTCTCCGGCCGCGTGTCCTACACCTTCGGTCTGGAGGGCCCGGCCGTCACGGTCGACACGGCCTGCTCCTCCTCGCTGGTCGCCCTGCACCTCGCCGTGCAGGCACTGCGCCAGGGTGAGTGCACACTGGCGTTGGCCGGCGGCGTCACCGTCATGTCCACCCCCGAACCGTTCGTCGACTTCAGCCGGCAGCGCGGGCTGGCGGCCGACGGCCGGATCAAGGCGTTCGCGGCCGGCGCCGACGGCACCGGCTGGGGTGAGGGCGTCGGCATGCTGCTCGTGGAGCGGCTGTCCGACGCGCGGAAGAACGGCCACCCGGTCCTGGCGATCGTGCGCGGCAGCGCCGTCAACCAGGACGGTGCCAGCAACGGTCTGACGGCGCCGAACGGCCCGTCGCAGCAGCGGGTGATCCGGCAGGCCCTGGAGGGTGCCGGGCTGACGACCGCGGACGTGGACGCGGTCGAGGCGCACGGCACCGGCACCACGCTGGGCGACCCGATCGAGGCGCAGGCGCTGCTGGCCACCTACGGCCAGGAGCGAGACGCCGAACAGCCGCTGTTCCTCGGCTCGATCAAGTCCAACATCGGGCACACCCAGGCCGCGGCCGGTGTCGCGGGCATCATCAAGATGGTGCTGGCGATGCGCCACGGCGTGCTGCCCAAGACCCTGCACGTCGACGCGCCGACCCCGCACGTCGACTGGACGGCGGGCGCCGTCGAGCTGCTGACCGAGGCACGGGAGTGGCCGGAGACCGGCCGCCCGCGCCGCGCGGGCGTCTCCTCCTTCGGCCTCAGCGGCACCAACGCCCACACCGTCATCGAGCAGGCCCCGGCCGCCGAGACACCGGACACGGAGGCCACCGCCGAGGCACTGCCCGGCGCGGGCCGCGTGACGCCGCTGTGGACGCTGTCCGCCAAGGGCGCCGACGCGCTGCGCGCCCAGGCCGCCCAGCTGGCCGCCCACCTCCGGGCCCACCCCGGGCTGAGCGACGCCGACCTCGCCTTCTCCCTCGCCACCGGCCGCGCCGCGCTGGAGGACCGCGCGGCGGGCGTCGCCGGCGACCGTACGCGGCTCATCGCCGCCCTGGAGGCGCTCGCCGCCGGCCAGAGCACCCCCGACCTGGTCCAGGGCTCGGTCACCGAGGGCAAGACGGCGTTCCTGTTCACGGGTCAGGGCAGCCAGCGGCTGGGCATGGGCCGTGAGCTGTACGCGGCCTACCCGGTGTTCGCGGACGCGCTGGACGCGGTCTGCGCGCATCTGGACGGGCATCTGGAGCGGCCGCTGAAGACCGTGGTGTTCGGCGAGGACGCCGAGCTGCTGAACCAGACCGGCTACACCCAGCCCGCGCTCTTCGCGATCGAGGTGGCGCTGTTCCGCCTGGTGGAGTCCTGGGGCATCGAGGCCGATGTGCTGTCCGGCCACTCCATCGGCGAACTGGCGGCAGCCCATGTCTCCGGCGTCCTCTCGCTGGTGGACGCGGCGAAGCTGGTGGCCGCCCGTGGTCGTCTGATGCAGGACCTCCCGGCTGGTGGCGCGATGATCGCGCTCCAGGCGTCGGAGGACGAGGTCCTTCCGCTGCTGACCGAGGGCGTCAGCATCGCGGCCCTCAACGGTCCGCGGTCCGTGGTGATCGCGGGCGACGAGGACGCGGCGCTCGCCATCGCCGCGAGCTTCGAGCAGCAGGGTCGTAAGACCAAGCGGCTCACCGTCTCGCACGCCTTCCACTCGCCCCGTATGGACGCGATGCTGGAGGACTTCCGCGCGGTGGCGGAGACGCTGACGTACGCGGCTCCGCGTATCCCGATCGTCTCGGGCCTGACCGGTGCGCCGGTCTCCGCCGAGGAGATCACCACGGCCGACTTCTGGGTCCGTCACGTCCGCGAGGCCGTGCGCTTCCTCGACGGTGTCCGCGCCCTGGAGGCCCAGGGCGTCACCACCTTCGTGGAGCTCGGCCCCGACGGCGTGCTCACCGCCATGGCGCAGGAGTGCGCCGAGGGCGCGGACACGGCGTTCGTCCCCGTGCTGCGCAAGGGCCGCGACGAGGCGGAGACACTGACCGGTGCGCTGGCCGCGCTGCACGTCCGGGGTGTGACCCCCGACTGGACCGCGTACTACGCGGGTACGGGCGCGGGTCGCGTCGAGCCCGCCGCGCTGGCCGCGCTGCCCACGTACCCCTTCCAGCGGGAGCGCTTCTGGCTGGCCGAGGCGGCCGTCCCGGCGGCCGAGACCACCCCGCGCGGTGCCGTCGACGAGAGCTTCTGGGCGGCCGTGGAGCGCGGCGACCTGGCGACGCTCGCCGCCGAGCTCGACATCGACCCGGAGCTGTCGCTCGGCGAGGTGCTGCCCGCGCTGGCGTCGTGGCGCCGCCGGCAGGCGGAGCGCGCGACCGTGGCCGGCTGGCGCTACCGCGCCCTGTGGAAGCCGGTGACCGAGCGCCTGGCGGGCTCGCTGACCGGCCGCTGGCTGGTCGTCACCCCGGACGCCGAGGCCCAGGCCGACCGCGACGCCGAGATCGTCCGGGCGCTGACCGGGCGCGGCGCCGAGGTGGCGCGCGTCCAGCCGGGCGCCGAGGACGACCACGCGGGCCTGGCCGCGCTGCTGCGCGCGGCGGCGGACGGCGCCGCCGTGGCGGGCGTGCTCTCGCTGGCGGCGGTCGAGGCCGGCGAGGCCGGGCTGGCGCGCACGGTCGCGCTGGTGCGGGCGCTGGGCGAGGCGGGCATCGAGGCTCCGCTGTGGGTGGCCACCCGCGGCGCGGTGTCGGTGGGTCGGTCGGACAAGACCGTGGACCCGGCGCAGGCGCTGGTGTGGGGTCTGGGCCGGGTGGCGGCTCTGGAGCTCCCCGAGCGCTGGGGCGGTCTGGTCGACCTCCCTGAGACGCTGGACGAGCGGGCGCTGGACCGGCTGGCCGGAGTGCTGGCCGGAGCCGGCACGGACGCCGTCGCCGAGGACCAGGTCGCGATCCGCACATCGGGCGTCTACGGCCGCCGGCTGGCGCGGGCGGCCGCGGCCGCCGAGGGCGATGCCGCGGGTTGGCGTGCCGGTGGTTCGGTGTTGGTGACGGGTGGTACGGGTGCGCTGGGCGCTCATGTGGCGCGTTGGCTGGTGGAGCGGGGTGCCGAGCACCTGGTGTTGACCAGCCGTCGTGGGCTGGAGGCGCCGGGCGCGGCCGAGTTGCGGGACGAGCTCGTCGCGCTGGGCGCCCGGGTCACCGTCGCCGCGTGCGACGTGGCCGACCGGGAGGCGCTGGCCGAGCTCATCGCCTCGCTCCCCGAGGAACTGCCGCTCACCGCCGTGGTGCACGCGGCGGGCGTGCTGGACGACGGCGTGTTGACCGGTCTGGACGCGGACCGCATCGAGCGGGTGCTGCGCGCGAAGGCCGTGTCCGCGCGGAACCTGCACGAGCTGACGCGCGACCTCGACCTCTCCGCCTTCGTCCTCTTCTCCTCGCTCGCCGGCTCGGTGGGCGCGGCGGGTCAGGGCAACTACGCGGCCGCCAACGCCTATCTGGACGCGCTGGCCGAGCTGCGGCGCGCCGAGGGGCTGCCCGCGACATCGATCGCGTGGGGCCCGTGGGCCGGCACCGGCATGGCTGTCGATACCGCGATCGAGCAGCGGCTGCGCCGCGACGGGGTGCCGCCGATGGCGCCGCGGCTCGCGATCATGGCGCTGCGACAGGCCGTCGAGCTCCAGGAGACCGCGGTGACGGTCGCCGACCTCGACTGGGACCGCTTCCTGCCGGAGTTCACCGCCGTACGGCCGAGCGCTCTCCTCGCCGAACTGGCCGCGCCCCGCACCGAGTCGGAGACGGCGCCGCACGGCGCGTCCCGCGCGGCCGCCACCACCGGCGGCGGCACGCTGGCCGAGCGGCTGGCCCCGCTGAGCGAGACCGAGCGTGAGCAGGAACTGCTCGGGCTGGTCCGCGCCCAGGTCGCCGCCGTCCTCGGGCACGGCGGCGCCGACGCGGTCGAGTCCGCGCGCGCCTTCAAGGAGCTGGGCTTCGACTCGCTCACCGCGGTCGAGCTGCGCAACCGCCTCAACGCGGCCACCGGTCTGCGTCTTTCGCCGACCCTCGTCTACGACTACCCGACCTCGGCCGCCCTCGCCGAGCACCTCCGCACCGAGCTGCTCGGCTCCGAGCCCGCGGTGGTCGGCGCCGACGGCATACCGCCGCTGGTCGCGGTGGACGACGATCCGATCGCGATCGTGGCGATGAGCTGTCGTTTCCCGGGTGGGGTGCGGTCGCCGGAGGAGCTGTGGTCGCTGCTGACGGCGGGCGCGGACGCGGTCGCGGAGTTCCCGTCGGACCGTGGCTGGGATCTGGAGGGGCTGTACGACCCGGACCCGGACCGGCAGGGCACCTCGTACACGCGTGAGGGCGGGTTCCTTTACGACGTGGCCGACTTCGACGCGGCGTTCTTCGGGATCTCGCCGCGTGAGGCGCTGGCCATGGACCCGCAGCAGCGGCTGCTGCTGGAGACCTCGTGGGAGGCGTTCGAGCGGGCCGGGATCGACCCGGCGACGCTGCGCGGCAGCAGGACCGGCGTCTTCGCCGGCACCAACGGCCAGGACTACCTGTCCCTGCTGATGAAGGCGCCGGACGGGCTTGAGGGCCACCTGGGCACGGGCAACGCGGCGAGCGTGGTCTCCGGCCGGGTGTCCTACACCTTCGGCCTGGAGGGCCCGGCGGTCACCGTCGACACCGCCTGCTCCTCCTCGCTGGTCGCCCTGCACCTCGCGGCCCAGGCGCTCCGCAACGGCGAGTGCGAACTCGCCCTCGCGGGTGGTGTGACCGTCATGTCCACCCCCGAGAACTTCATCGACTTCAGCCGGCAGCGCGGGCTGGCGGCCGACGGCCGGATCAAGGCGTTCGCGGCCGGCGCCGACGGCACCGGCTGGGGCGAGGGCGTCGGCATGCTGCTCGTGGAGCGGCTCTCCGACGCGCGGCGCAACGGTCACCCGGTCCTGGCGATCGTGCGCGGTAGCGCCGTCAACCAGGACGGTGCGAGCAATGGTCTGACGGCGCCGAACGGCCCGTCGCAGCAGCGTGTGATCCGGCAGGCCCTGGAGGGGGCCGGGCTGACGACCGCGGACGTGGACGCGGTCGAGGCGCACGGCACGGGGACGACGCTGGGCGACCCGATCGAGGCGCAGGCGCTGCTGGCCACCTACGGCCAGGAGCGGGACGTCGAACAGCCGCTGTTCCTCGGCTCGATCAAGTCCAACATCGGGCACACCCAGGCCGCGGCCGGTGTCGCGGGCATCATCAAGATGGTGCTGGCGATGCGCCACGGCGTGCTGCCCAAGACCCTGCACGTCGACGCGCCGACCCCGCACGTCGACTGGACGGCCGGCGAGATCGCGCTGCTGACGGAGTCGGTGGAGTGGCCGGAGACCGGCCGTCCGCGCCGCGCGGGTGTCTCGTCCTTCGGCATCAGCGGCACCAACGCGCACACGATCATCGAGCAGGCCCCGGCCGTCGAGGACGAGGCCCCCAAGGCCCCGACCGGCGCGCGACGCGAGATCGCCCCGCTGCCGTTCGCGCTGTCGGGCAAGGGCGCCGAGGCGCTGGCCGCACAGGCCGCGCGGCTGCGCTCGTACCTTGAGGAGCGGCCCGAGGCCGGGCTGCTCGACCTCGCCCACTCGCTGGCCGTCGGCCGTGCCGCGCTGGAGCACCGCGCGGTGCTGACGGCGGCCGACCGCGGGGAACTGCTCGCCGCCTTGGAGGCGCTGGCGTCCGGCCAGAGTGCCCCCGGGCTGGTCGAGGGCTCCGTCGGCGAGGGCAGGACGGCGTTCCTGTTCACGGGCCAGGGCAGCCAGCGGCTGGGCATGGGCCGTGAGCTGTACGACGCCCACCCGACCTTCGCGGACGCCCTGGACGCCGTCTGCGCCCACTTCGACGCGCTCCTGGACCGCCCGCTCCGCGAGGTCGTGTTCGGTGCGGACGCCGAGCTGCTGGACCAGACCGGCTACACCCAGCCCGCCCTCTTCGCCATCGAGGTCGCGCTCTTCCGCCTGGTCGAGGCGTGGGGTGTGAAGGCGGACTTCCTCTCCGGTCACTCGATCGGCGAGCTGGCCGCCGCCCATGTCTCCGGTGTCCTGTCGCTGGAGGACGCCTGCACCCTGGTGGCGGCTCGTGGTCGTCTGATGCAGGCCCTGCCGCCTGGCGGCGCGATGATCGCGGTGCAGGCGTCGGAGGACGAGGTCCTGCCGCTGCTCACCGAGGGTGTCAGCATCGCTGCCCTCAACGGCCCCACCTCCGTGGTGATCGCCGGTGACGAGGACGCCGCCGTCGAGATAGCGAGCGGCTTCGAGCAGCAGGGCCGTAAGACCAAGCGGCTCACCGTCAGCCACGCCTTCCACTCGCCCCGTATGGACGCGATGTTGGAGGACTTCCGCGCGGTCGCCGAGACGCTGTCGTACGCGGCTCCGCGCATCCCGATCGTCTCGGGTCTGACCGGCGCGCTGGTCTCCGCAGAGGAGATCACCAGCCCCGACTTCTGGGTCCGCCACGTCCGCGAAGCCGTGCGCTTCCTGGACGCGGTCCGCGCGCTGGAGGCTCAGGGCGTCACCACCTTCGTGGAGTTGGGCCCGGACGGTGTGCTCACCGCCATGGGGCAGGAGTGCGCCGAGGGCGCGGACGCGACGTTCGTCCCCGTGCTGCGCAAGGGCCGTGCCGAGGCGGAGTCGCTGACCGGCGCGCTGGCCGCGCTGCACGTCCGCGGGGCGGCCCTGGACTGGGCGGCGTTCTTCGCCGGCACGGGCGCGCGGCGCGTGGAGCTGCCGACATACGCGTTCCAGCGGCAGCGCTACTGGCCCGCCGCCACGACGGCGGCCGGCGACCCGGAGTCGATAGGGCTCGGCGGGACGGACCACCCGCTGCTGGGCGCGGCGGTGCCGCTGGCCGACGCGGACGGCTTCCTCCTCACCGGGCTGCTGGCCACCCGGACCCACCCGTGGCTCGCCGACCACGCCGTCATGGACACCGTGCTGCTGCCGGGCACGGCCTTCGTGGAGCTGGCGCTGCACGCCGGCGCCCAGGTCGGCTGCGAGCGGCTGGACGAGCTGACCCTGGAGGCGCCCCTGGTGCTGCCCGAGCGGGTCGCGGTCCAGCTCCAGCTGGTCGTGGACGGCCCGGACGAGTCCGGCCGCCGCTCCTTCAGTCTGCACTCGCGTCGGCAGGACGCGCTCGCGACCGAGCCGTGGACCCGGCACGCCAGCGGTGTGCTGGCGGCCGCCGCCCAGGACGCGCCCGGCGACCTCGCCGTGTGGCCGCCGCGGGGCGCCACCGCCCTGCCCGTCGACGGCCTCTACGAGGAGCTGTCCGGGGCCGGACTGGGCTACGGCCCGGTCTTCCAGGGGCTCAAGGGCGCCTGGCGGCTGGGGGCCGACCTCTACGCCGAGGTCGTGTTGCCGGCGGCCGAGGAGGTGCCCGCCGTCCGGGGCGCCGAGGCCGACCGGTTCGGACTGCACCCCGCGCTGCTCGACGCCTGTCTGCACGTCATCGGCCTGGACGGCCCGGACCGCGAGGCGGCGCTGGCCGAGGGCGCGCTGCTGCCCTTCGCCTGGAACGGCGTGCGGCTGCTGGCCGCCGGCGCCGGCGCGCTGCGGGTGCGGCTGACCGAGCAGTCGGAGAACGCCGTGTCGCTGCTGGTGGCCGACGGCACCGGGGCGCCGGTCGCCACGGTCGAGTCGGTGGCGCTGCGCGCGGCCTCCGCCGAGCAGGTGCGCGCCGCGCGGAGCGGGCTGCACGAGTCGCTGTTCCAGCTGGAGTGGACCGCCGTGCCGGTGCCCGCCACGGGCACCGGGGCGGGCGACTGGGCCGTGTTGGGCGCCGACGCCGCCGAACTGGCCGAGCTGGAGGTCGCGTTCGGAACCGGCGTCCGGCTGGCCGCGTACCGCGACCTGTCGGTGCTGCGTACGGCCGTCGAGGCCGGGGCGGCCGTGCCGCACACCGTGCTCGTCTCGGGCGGCGGTTCCGGCGACGACGCCGACGCGGCGGCCGTACGCACCACGACCCTGCACACCCTGGACCTGCTCCAGTCCTGGCTGGCCGACGAGCGGTTCGCCGACTCGCGGCTGGTGCTGCTGACGCGCGAGACGGTGGCCACCGAGACCGGGGCGGACATCGCGGAGCTGCCGTTCGCCGCCGCCCGCGGCCTGTTCCGCTCCGCCCAGTCGGAGAACCCCGGCCGGCTGACGCTGCTCGACGTGGACGGCGCGGCCGCCTCGTACCGGAAGGTGCTCGCCGCGCTGGCCGTCGACGAGCCGGAGTTGGCGCTGCGTGACGGCGTGGCGCTGGCACCGCGGCTGGCCCGGGTGCCGGCCGTGGGCGACGAGACCATGACGGCACCGGAGTTCACCCCCGACGGGACCGTCCTGGTCACCGGCGCCACCGGCCAGCTCGGCGGACTCTTCGCCCGCCACCTGGCCGCGGAGCACGGGGTGCGCCACCTGCTGCTGCTCAGCCGACGGGGCGTCCAGGCCGAGGGGGCCGCCGAGCTCACCGCCGAACTGGGCGCGCTGGGCGCCGAGGTGACCTGGGCCGCGTGCGACGTGGCCGACCGGGACGCGCTGGCCGCCGTGCTGGCGGACATCCCCGCCGCGCACCCGCTGACCGGCGTGGTGCACACCGCCGGTGTGCTGGACGACGGCATCCTCGGCTCGCTGACCCCGGAGCGGGTGGCGCGCGTGCTGCGGCCCAAGGCCGACGCCGCGCTCAACCTGCACGAGCTGACCCGCGGGTTGGACCTCGCCGCCTTCGTGCTGTTCTCCGGTGCCGCCGCCGCGTTCGGCGCGCCGGGACAGGCCAGTTACGCGGCCGCCAACGCCTTCCTGGAGGCGCTGGCCCAGCACCGCGCCGCCGCCGGACTGCCGGCGACCGCGCTGGCCTGGGGGCTGTGGGCGGGCTCCGGCATGGCCGCCGACCTGGACGAGACGGACCTGCGGCGCATCGCGCGCGGCGGCGTCGCCCCGCTGACCGCCGAGGAGGGCCTCGCGCTCTTCGACGCCGCCCGCGCGGACGGCACGACCGTGCTCTTCCCGATGCGGCTCGACCACGCGGGCCTGCGCGCCGAGGCCGCGGCCACCGGCACCGTGCCGGCACTGCTGCGCGGCCTGGTGCGGGTGCCGGTCCGCCGCGCGGCCGTCGCGGCCGCGGCCGCCGACGGCGGCGGGCTGGCCGAGCGACTGCGGGCGCTGCCCACCCCGGCCGAGCGGGACGCCCTGCTGCTGGAGCTGGTGTGCGGCCGCGTCGCCGCCGTGCTCGGCTACGCCGGTCCGGACGCCGTCGACGCGGGCCGGGCCTTCAAGGAGCTGGGCTTCGACTCGCTGACCGCCGTCGAGCTGCGCAACGACCTCAAGAACGTCACAGGGCTGCGCCTCCCCGCCACCCTCGTCTTCGACTACCCGACGCCCACCGCCCTCGCCGGCCACCTGCGGGACGAACTGCTGGGCGCCGAGGAGCCCGTCCCCGATGCGCCGGTCGCCGTCCCCGCCGCGCTCGCCGCGGTGGCCGACGACCCGATCGTGATCGTCGGCATGGGCTGCCGCTTCCCGGGCGGGGTGCGCTCGCCGGAGGACCTGTGGCGGCTCGTCGCCACCGGCGGCGACGGCGTCTCCGGCTTCCCCGTCGACCGCGGCTGGGACCTGGACGCGCTCTACCACCCCGACCCCGACCACGCGGGCACCAGCTACACCCGCGAGGGCGGCTTCCTGCACGACGCCGCCGACTTCGACCCGGCCTTCTTCGGCATCTCGCCGCGTGAGGCGCTCGCGATGGACCCGCAGCAGCGGCTGCTGCTGGAGACCTCGTGGGAGGCGTTCGAGCGCGCCGGCATCGACCCGGCGACGCTGCGCGGCAGCAGGACCGGCGTCTTCGCCGGCGTGATGTACCACGACTACGTCACCGGCATGGACGGCTTCCCGGAGGGCGTCGAGGGCTACATCGGCACCGGCAACGCGGGCTCCATCGCCTCCGGCCGGGTCGCCTACACCTTCGGTCTCGAAGGCCCGGCGGTCACCGTCGACACCGCCTGCTCCTCCTCGCTGGTCGCGCTGCACTGGGCGATCCAGGCGCTGCGCAACGGCGAGTGCACCATGGCGCTCGCGGGCGGCGTGGCCGTGATGGCCACCCCCGAGACGTTCGTCGACTTCAGCCGCCAGCGCGGTCTGTCGACCGACGGCCGCTGCAAGTCCTTCGCCGCGGCGGCGGACGGCACCGGCTGGTCCGAGGGCGCGGGCATGCTGCTCGTGGAGCGGCTGTCGGACGCGCGGAAGAACGGCCACCCGGTCCTCGCCGTGGTGCGCGGCTCGGCCGTCAACCAGGACGGCGCCAGCAACGGTCTGACGGCGCCGAACGGCCCGTCGCAGCAGCGCGTCATCCGCGCCGCGCTCGCCCACGCCGGCCTGGCGGCCGCCGAGGTCGACGTGGTCGAGGCGCACGGCACCGGCACCACCCTGGGCGACCCGATCGAGGCGCAGGCGCTGCTGGCCACGTACGGCCGGGAGAAGTCCGCCGACCAGCCGCTGTGGCTGGGGTCCATCAAGTCCAACATCGGTCACACGCAGGCCGCGGCCGGCGTCGCCGGCATCATCAAGATGGTCATGGCGATGCGCCACGGCGTGCTGCCCAGGACCCTGCACGTCGACGCCCCCTCGCCGAAGATCGACTGGGAGGCGGGCGCGGTCTCGCTGCTCACCGAGGCGATCGACTGGCCGGAGACCGGCCGGGCGCGCCGCGCGGGCGTCTCCTCCTTCGGTATCAGCGGCACCAACGCGCACACGATCATCGAGCAGCCCCCGGCCCAGCCGGTCGCCGACACCGCGGCCGCCGCCGTGCCGCCGGTCGTGCCGTGGCCGCTCTCGGCCATCGGCCAGGAGGCCCTGCGCGACCAGGCTCGCCGACTCCGCGACCACCTGCTCTCCGTCGGCGACTTCGACCCCGTCGACGTCGGCCACTCCCTGGCGACCGGCCGTGCGGCCTTCGAAGACCGCGCGGTGCTGGTGGCCCAGGACCGCGACGGCTACCTCCGTGCCCTGGCGGCCCTCGCCGCCGACGAGCCGGCCACCGGCGTGGTGCGCGGCTCGGTGGCCGGTGGCAGGACGGCGTTCCTGTTCACGGGCCAGGGCAGCCAGCGGCTGGGCATGGGCCGTGAGCTGTACGACGCGTACCCGGTGTTCGCGGAGGCGTTCGACGCGGTGTGCGCCGCGCTGGACGGGCAGCTGGAACGGCCGCTGAAGGACGTGGTGTTCGGCGAGGACGCCGAGCTGCTGGACCAGACCGGCTACACCCAGCCAGCGTTGTTCGCGGTCGAGGTGGCGCTGTTCCGTCTGGTCGAGGCGTGGGGTGTGAAGGCCGACTTCCTGTCCGGCCACTCCATCGGTGAGCTGGCCGCCGCGCATGTGGCGGGTGTGCTCTCGCTGGCCGATGCCTGCACCCTGGTGGCGGCTCGTGGTCGTCTGATGCAGGCGCTGCCGGCCGGCGGCGCGATGATCGCGGTGCAGGCGTCGGAGGACGAGGTCCTCCCGCTGCTCACCGAGGGTGTCAGTATCGCGGCCCTCAACGGCCCGCAGTCCGTGGTGATCGCGGGCGACGAGGACGCGGCGGTCGGGATCGCGAGCGGCTTCGAGGCGCAGGGTCGTAAGACCAAGCGGCTCACCGTCAGCCACGCCTTCCACTCGCCCCGTATGGACGCGATGTTGGCGGACTTCCGCGCGGTTGCGGAGACCCTCTCCTATGAGGCTCCGCGTATCCCGATCGTCTCGGGTCTGACCGGCGCGCTGGTCTCCGTCGAGGAGATCACCACCGCCGACTTCTGGGTCCGCCACGTCCGCGAGGCGGTCCGCTTCCTGGACGCCGTGCGCACCCTGGAGGCGCAGAACGTCACCACCTTCGTCGAGCTCGGCCCCGACGGGGTGCTCACCGCGATGGCGCAGGAGTGCGCCGAGGGCGAGGGCACGGCCTTCGTCTCCGCGCTGCGCAAGGGCCGCGACGAGGCGGAGACGCTGACCGGCGCGCTGGCCGCGCTGCACGTCCGCGGGACCGCCCTGGACTGGGCGGAGTTCTTCGCCGGCACCGGCGCGCGGCATGTGGAGCTGCCGACCTACGCGTTCCAGAGGCAGCGCTACTGGCTGGACGTCCAGCCGAGCGCCGCGGCCGCGCCGTCCGCGACGAGCGGCACCGACCGCTTCTGGGAGGCCGTGGAGCGGGAGGACCTCGACTCGCTCGCCGCCACCCTGGACGTCGACGGCGAAGGCGCCCTGGAGGCACTGCTTCCGGCGCTCTCGACGTGGCACCGGCAGCAGCGTGCGCGCTCGGCGGTGGACGGCTGGCGCTACCGGATCACCTGGAAGCCGGTCGGCGACCGCGCGGCCGGTGCCCTGGAGGGCCGCTGGCTGGTCGTCGCCCCGGCGGACGCCGGGACCCCGTGGGCCGAGGCCGTCGCACGGACGCTCGCCCAGCGCGGTGCCGAGGCGCGGCTGATCGAGCTGGGCGCCGCGAGCGACCGCGTGTCGGTGGCCGAGCGGCTTCGTGCCGAGAGCGGCGACGCCCCCGTGGCGGGCGTGTTCTCGCTGCTGGCGCTCGCCGAGGACGGCGGGCTGCTCGCCTCGGCCGCGCTGACGCAGGCGTTGGGTGACGCGGGCGTGGACGCGCCGCTGTGGGTGGCCACGCGTGGCGCGGTGTCCGTGGGGCGGTCCGACGCGCCGGTGGACCCGGTGCAGGCGCGGGTCTGGGGTCTGGGTCGGGCGGCGGCGCTGGAGCTGCCGGAGCGCTGGGGCGGACTCATCGACCTCCCCGCCCTGCCGGAGACGCCGGACGAGCGGGCGTTGTCCCGGCTCGCCGGGGTGGTCTCCGGCCGTGGTGGCGAGGACCAGGTGGCGGTCCGCTCCGCCGGTGTCTTCGGGCGCCGGTTCGTGCGGGCCTCGGTGCCCGCCGAGGCCGGGCGGACCTGGCGGCCGGGCGCCGGCACGGTGCTGGTCACCGGGGGCACCGGCGCGCTGGGTGCGCGGGTCGCCCGTTGGCTGGTGGGCCAGGGTGCCGAGCACCTGGTGCTGACGAGCCGTCGGGGTCTGGAGGCGCCGGGCGCCGTGGAGCTGCGTGACGAGCTCGCGGCCTCCGGGGCCCGGGTCACCGTCGCGGCGTGCGACGTGGCCGACCGGGACGCGCTGGCCGCTGTCCTGGCGGACATCCCCGCCGAGCACCCGCTGACCGCCGTGGTGCACACCGCCGGTGTGCTGGACGACGGTGTGCTGGACGCGCTGACGCCGGAGCGGTTCGCGGGTGTCCTGCGGGCCAAGGCGGAGGCCGCGGCCCATCTGGACGAGCTGACGCGTGAGCTGGAGCTGTCGGCGTTCGTGCTCTTCTCCTCCATCTCAGGCCAACTACGGGGCAGCCAACGCCTTCCTGGACGCGCTGGCCGAGCGGCGGCGTGCCGAGGGGCTGCCGGCGACGTCGATCGCGTGGGGTCCGTGGGCCGAGGGCGGCATGGCCGCCGACGAGGCCCTGGAGCAGCGCATGCGCCGCGGCGGCCTGCCGCCGATGGACGCCGGTCTCGCGATCGACGCCCTCCAGCGGGCCTTGGACCTGGACGACCCGGTGCTGGCCGTCGTGGACGTCGACTGGTCCCGCTTCGCGCCCGACTTCACCGCCGTACGGCCCAGCGCGCTCTTCGCCGAGCTGCCGGAGGCCGGGCCGGCCCCGGCCGACGCGGCGGAGCAGAGCGCGGCCGCGGGCGGCTCCTCGCTCGCGGAGCGGCTGGCCGGGCTCTCCCCGGTCGAGCGGGACCGCGCGCTGCTGGAGCTGGTCCGCACCCATGTGGCCGCCGTGCTCGGGCACGACGGCTCGGGGTCGGTCGGCGCCGACCGGGCCTTCCGCGAGCTGGGCTTCGACTCGCTGACCGCGGTCGAGCTGCGCAACCGGCTCGGCGCCGCCAGCGGCGTGCGGCTGCCGGCGACGTTGGTCTTCGACTACCCGACCGCGGCCTCGCTCGCCGGCTACCTGCGCGACGAGCTGGTGGGCGCCGAGAGCGCCGCCGCCACCCCGGAGGCGGCCCCGGCCGCGCCGGCCGACGACGACCCGATCGCGATCGTGGCGATGAGCTGCCGCTTCCCCGGCGGTGTGCGCACCCCCGAGGAGCTGTGGGCGCTGCTCACCTCCGGCGGGGACGCCATCGCGGAGTTCCCGACCGACCGCGGCTGGGACCTGGAGAAGCTCTACCACCCGGACCCGGACCGGCAGGGCACCTTCTACGCCCGGGAGGGCGGATTCCTCTACGACGCCGGCCGGTTCGACGCGGCGTTCTTCGGGATCTCGCCGCGTGAGGCGCTGGCGATGGACCCGCAGCAGCGGCTGCTGCTGGAGACCTCGTGGGAGGCGTTCGAGCGGGCCGGCATCGACCCGGCCACGCTGCGCGGCACCTCCGCCGGTGTGTTCGTCGGCTCCAACGGGCAGGACTACGACTCCGCGCTGCGCGACATCCCCGAGGGCGTCGAGGGCTACCTCGGCACCGGCAACGCGGCCAGCGTGGTCTCCGGCCGGCTCGCCTACACCTTCGGCCTGGAGGGCCCGGCGGTCACCGTCGACACGGCCTGCTCCTCCTCGCTGGTGGCGCTGCACTGGGCGATCCAGGCGCTGCGCAACGGCGAGTGCTCGCTGGCGCTGGCGGGCGGCGTGACCGTCATGTCCAGCCCCGGCGCGTACATCGAGTTCAGCCGGCAGCGCGGGCTCGCCCCCGACGGGCGCTGCAAGGCGTTCGCGGCGGCCGCCGACGGCACCGGCTGGGGCGAGGGCGTCGGCATGCTGCTGGTCGAGCGGCTGTCGGGCGCGCGGCGCAACGGCCACCCGGTGCTGGCGATCGTGCGCGGCTCCGCCATCAACCAGGACGGCGCCAGCAACGGCCTGACCGCCCCCAACGGCCCCGCGCAGCAGCGCGTCATCCGGCAGGCCCTGGCCAGTGCCGGGCTGACCGCCGGGGATGTGGACGCGGTCGAGGCGCATGGCACCGGCACCCGCCTCGGCGACCCGATCGAGGCGCAGGCGCTGCTGGCCACCTACGGCCAGGACCGGGACGCGGACCGGCCGCTCCACGTGGGCGCCATCAAGTCCAACATCGGTCACACCCAGGCCGCCGCCGGCGTCGCCGGCATCATCAAGATGGTGCTGGCCATGCGGCACGGCGTGCTGCCGCCGTCGCTGCACGTGGACGCGCCGACCCCGCACGTCGACTGGTCGGCGGGCGCCGTCTCGCTGCTCACCGAGAACACCCCGTGGCCGGAGACCGGCCGCCCGCGCCGCGCGGGCGTCTCCTCCTTCGGCTTCAGCGGCACCAACGCCCACACCGTGCTGGAGCAGGCGCCCGAGCAGGCGCCGGCCCCGGCCGTCGCCGAGCGGCAGCCGGTGGTGCGGCCGGAGGTGCTCGCCTGGCCGCTGTCGGCCAGGAGCGCCGACGCGCTGCGCGCCCAGGCCGAGCGGCTGCGCGCCCACGTGGTCGCCGACGAGACGCTGCGCCCGTTGGACCTGGCGTACGCGCTGGCCACCACCCGCTCCGCGCTGGAGCACCGCGCGGTGGTCACCGGCGCCGACCGGGAGCGGCTGCTGGCGGGCCTCACGGCGCTGGCGCGCGGCGAGTCCGCGCCCCACGTCGTCCAGGGCACGCCCACCGAGGGCCGCACCGCGGTGCTCTTCACCGGCCAGGGCAGCCAGCGGCTGGGCATGGGCCGCGAGCTGTACGCGGCGAGCCCGGTGTTCGCCGAGGCGCTGGACGCGGTGAGCGCGGAGCTCGACCGACACCTGGACCGTCCGCTGTACGAGGTGCTGTTCGGTCAGGACGCCGCCGAGCTGGACCGGACGGGATTCACCCAGCCGGCCCTGTTCGCCGTCGAGGTCGCCCTGTACCGGCTGGCCGAGGCCGCCGGGGTGCGGCCGGACTTCCTGGCCGGCCACTCCATCGGCGAGCTCGCCGCCGCCCACGTGTCCGGCGTGCTGTCGCTGGAGCACGCGGCCGCCCTGGTGGCGGCGCGCGGCCGGCTGATGCAGGCGCTGCCCGCCGGCGGCGCGATGATCGCGCTCCAGGCCACCGAGGAGGAGGTCCTGCCGCTGCTGGCCGGCCGCGAGCACGAGCTCGGGGTCGCCGCCGTCAACGGGCCGGAGTCCGTGGTGATCGCCGGTGTCGAGGGCGCCGCGCTGGAGGTCGCGGAGGAGCTCCGCGGCCGGGGTCGCAAGACCAAGCGGCTCACCGTCAGCCACGCCTTCCACTCCCCGCTGATGGACGGCATGCTCGCCGACTTCCGCAAGGTCGCCGAGAGCCTGACCTACGGCGAGCCGCGCGTCCCGGTCGTCTCCACCGTCACCGGACGGCTCGTCACCGACGAGCTGGGCGACCCCGACTACTGGGTGCGCCACGCCCGCCAGGCCGTGCGCTTCCTCGACGCGGTCCGCACCCTGGAGGCCCAGGACGTCGCGACCTACCTGGAGCTCGGCCCGGACGGTGTGCTCACCGCCATGGCTCAGGACTGCGTCACCGCCGACGGCGCCGCCTTCGTGTCGGTGCTGCGCGGCGGCCGCCCCGAGCCGGAGACCCTGACCGGGGCGCTCGCGGCGCTGCACGTGCGGGGCGCGGCCCTCGACTGGGAGGCGTGCTACGCCGGCACCGGCGCCGCCCGCGTCGAGCTGCCCACGTACGCCTTCCAGCGCCGCCGCTACTGGCTGGAGGGCTCCGCGCAGCCGGCGGGGGGCGCCAAGGCCACGGCCGGGGACCCGGTCGACGCCCGGTTCTGGGAGGCGATCGAGGCCGCCGACCTCGGCGCGCTCACCGAGGTCGTCGACCTCGACGCCGAGCAGCCGCTGAGCGCCCTGCTGCCCGCCCTGTCCGCCTGGCGGCGACGCCGGCGCGAGCAGGCCGAACTCGACGGCTGGCGCTACCGCGTGAGCTGGCGGCCGCTGGCCGAGCCGGAGACCGCCGCGCTCGTCACCGGCAGCTGGCTGGTGCCCGTGCCCGCCGAGCACGCCGACACCCCGACCGTACGGCGGCTCCTGGACGCGCTCGCCGACCGCGGCGCCCGGGTGACCCCGGTGCGGCTGACCGCGGCGGCCGGCCTGGACCGGGCCGCGGTGGCCGACGCGCTGCGCGAGGCCGCCGCCGGCGAGCCCGTCGACGGAGTGCTGTCGCTCCTCGCCCTGGCCGAGCGGCCACACCCCGAGCACCCCGCGGTGCCCGCCGGGCTGCTGCTCACCTCGGTGCTGGTGCGGGCACTCGGAGACACCGCCGCCCTCGGCTGGGACGCGCCGCTGTGGTGCGCCACCACCGGCGCGGTCGCCACCGCCCCCTCCGAGCGCACCGGAAGCGCCGCCCAGGCGCAGATCTGGGGCCTCGGCCGGGTCGTCTCCCTGGAGCACCCGGAGCGCTGGGGCGGGCTCATCGATCTGCCCGCCCTGCCCGCCGCGCTCGACGAGCGGACCGCCGACCGGCTGGCCGCCGTCCTCGGCGGCTCCCTCGGCGACGGCCACGAGGACCAGCTGGCGCTGCGCACGGCCGGCATCCTGGCCCGCCGCATCGGCCGCGCCGAGCCGGCCGCGGCGTCGGGCGAGCCCTGGCGGCCGCGCGGAACGGTCCTGGTGACCGGCGGCACCGGCGCGCTCGGCGCGCACGTCGCCCGCTGGCTGGCGGGCAACGGCGCCGAGCACCTGGTGCTCGCCAGCCGCCGCGGCGCCGACGCGCCGGGCGCGGCCGAGCTGCGTGACGAACTGACCGCGCTGGGCGCCGAGGTCACCCTCGCCGCCTGCGACGTCACCGACCGGGAGGCGGTGGCCGGGCTGCTGGCCGCCGTGCCCGCGCGGACCCCGCTGACCGCGGTGGTGCACACGGCGGGCGCCGGGCAGTTCGCGCCGCTCGCCGAGACCGGCCCGGCGGACGTCGCCGAGGTGGTGGCCGCCAAGGTCGCCGGCGCCGTCCACCTGGACGCGCTGCTCGGCGACGCCGAACTGGACGCCTTCGTGCTCTTCTCGTCGATCGCCGGCGTGTGGGGCAGCGGCGGCCAGGGCGCCTACGCGGCGGCCAACGCCTTCCTCGACGCGCTGGCCGAGCGGCGCCGGGCCCGCGGGCTCACCGCCACCTCGGTGGCCTGGGGCCCGTGGGCGGACGGCGGCCTGGTCGCCGACGACGAGGCGGCCGAACAGCTGCGCCGCCGCGGCCTGCCGGTGATGGCCCCGCACTCCGCGATCGCCGCCCTCCAGCAGGCGCTGGACGGCGACGAGACCACGGTGACCGTCGCCGACGTCGACTGGGAGCGGTTCGCGCCCGCCTTCACCGCGGCCCGCCCCCGCCCGCTGATCGCGGACCTGCCCGAGGTCCGCGAGGCGCTGGCGGAACCGACCGCGGAGGCGACGGAGACCGCCGGCGAGGACGCCGGGTCGCTGGCCGAGCGGCTGGCCGGACTCAGCGGTCCCGAGGCCGCGCAGGCCCTGCTCGACCTGGTCCGCACCCATGTCGCGGCCGTCCTCGGCCACGACGGGATCGGGGAGATCCAGGAGGGCCGGGCGTTCAAGGAGCTGGGCTTCGACTCGCTCACCGCCGTGGAACTCCGCAACCGCCTCGACGCGGCCACCGGAAAGCGACTCCCCGCCACCCTGGTATTCGACTACCCCACGCCCGGGGCGCTCGCCGACCGACTGCGCGCGGAAATCCTGGGCGAGGACACCACTCCGGAACTTCCGGCACTCGCGGAAATCGACAGGCTGGAATTCACCCTCACCAACGTCCCCGCCGACAGCGCGGAACGAACGAAGGTCACGGCGCGACTCGAAGCGCTGCTGCGGACGTGGAACGAGGCCGAGAACCCGGTGTCCGGAAACGCGAACGACGACGAACTCGAAATCGATTCGGCCTCCGCCGAAGACATCTTCGACATCATCAACAATGAATTCGGAAGGTCCTGACGTGATGACCGCTCACATTCCGACTCTTTCCAGGGGGTGACGTTTCAGTGGCTACCGCGAACGAAGAGAAGCTTCTCGACAACCTGAAGTGGATGACCACTGAGCTGCGCCGGGCTCGCCGCCGCCTGACCGAGGTGGAAGCGGACGCGCAGGAACCGATCGCGATCGTCGCGATGAGCTGCCGCTTCCCCGGCGACGTGGCGTCCCCCGAGGACCTGTGGCGCCTGGTGGACGAGGGCGGCGACGCCGTCTCCGGCTTCCCCGCCGACCGCGGCTGGGACATCGAGGGGCTGGCCGACCCCGACCCCGACCGCAAGGGCACGTTCTACAACAGCGGCGGCGGCTTCCTCGCCGGCGCGGCCGAGTTCGACCCGGCGTTCTTCGGCATCTCGCCCCGCGAGGCGCTCGCCATGGACCCGCAGCAGCGACTGCTGCTGGAGACCTCCTGGGAGGTCTTCGAGCGGGCCGGCATCGACCCGGCCACCCTGCGCGGCAGCAGGACCGGCGTCTACGTCGGCGCCGCCGCCATGGGCTACGGCAACGACCTCCAGGGCGCCCCCGAAGGGCTGGAGGGCCTGCTCCTGACCGGCGGCGCCACCAGCGTGCTGTCCGGCCGGATCGCCTACACCTTCGGCCTGGAGGGCCCGGCGGCCACCATCGACACCGCCTGCTCCTCCTCGCTGGTCGCGCTCCACTGGGCGGCCCAGGCGCTGCGCACCCGCGAGTGCTCGCTGGCGCTGGTCGGCGGCGTCACCGTGATGCCCAACCCCGATGTCTTCGTGGAGTTCAGCCGACAGCGCGGCCTCGCCCCCGACGGCCGCTGCAAGTCCTTCGCCGCCTCCGCCGACGGCACCGGCTGGTCCGAGGGCGTCGGCGTGCTGCTGGTCGAGCGGCTCTCCGACGCGCGGAGGAACGGCCACCAGGTGCTGGCCGTCGTGCGCGGCTCGGCCGTCAACCAGGACGGCGCCAGCAACGGTCTGACGGCGCCCAACGGCCCGTCGCAGCAGCGCGTCATCCGGCAGGCCCTGGAGAACGCCCGGCTGTCGGCCGCCGAGGTCGACGTGGTCGAGGCGCACGGCACCGGCACCACCCTGGGCGACCCGATAGAGGCGCAGGCCCTCCTCGCGACGTACGGCCAGGAGCGGCCCGAGGGCCGGCCGCTGTGGCTCGGCTCGCTCAAGTCCAACCTCGGCCACACCCAGGCCGCCGCCGGCGTCGCCGGCATCATCAAGATGGTCAAGGCCATCGAGCACGGCGTGCTGCCCAAGACCCTGCATGTGGACGAGCCCACCCCCAACGTCGACTGGTCCACCGGCGAGGTCGCGCTGCTGACCGAGGCCCGAACGTGGCCCGAGACCGGCCAGCCGCGCCGCGTCGGCATATCCGCGTTCGGTGTGAGCGGCACCAACGCCCACACCATCCTGGAGCAGGCTCCCGAGCCGACGGCCGAGGAGGAGGACGCGCCCGCCGCCCCGGCCCCGGCCGCCACCGCCGTCCTGCCCTGGACGCTCTCCGCCAGGAGCGAGGCCGCGCTGCGCGAGAGCGCCCGGCGCCTCGCCGCCCGACTCGACGGCGCCGCCCACCCCGTCGTCGACGTCGCCCACTCGCTGGCCGTCGGCCGCGCCGCCCTGGAGCGCCGCGCCGCCGTCGTCGCCGCCGACCACGACGGCTTCCGCACGGCCCTGGACGCCCTGGCGCGCGGCGAGTCCGCGCCCGGCCTGGTCGAGGGCACGGCCACCGGCGGCAAGACGGCGTTCCTGTTCACCGGCCAGGGCAGCCAGCGGCTGGGCATGGGCCGTGAGCTGTACGCGGCCTACCCGGCGTTCGCGGAGGCCCTGGACGCGGTCTGCGGCGAGCTGGACCGGCACCTGGAGCGTCCGCTGAAGGGCGTGCTGTTCGGCGACGACGCCGAGGCCCTGGACCGGACCGGCTCCACCCAGCCCGCCCTCTTCGCCCTCGAAGTGGCGCTCTACCGCCTCGTCGAAGCCTGGGGTGTGAAGGCCGACTTCCTCTCCGGTCACTCGATCGGCGAGCTGGCCGCCGCGCATGTGGCGGGTGTGCTCTCGCTGGTGGACGCGGCGAAGCTGGTGGCCGCGCGTGGCCGGCTGATGCAGGCGCTGCCGACGGGTGGCGCGATGATCGCGGTGCAGGCGTCGGAGGACGAGGTCCTTCCGCTGCTGACCGAGGGTGTCAGCGCAGTCCGTGGTGATCGCGGGTGACGAGGACGCGGCTGTCGAGATCGCGAGCGGCTTCGAGGCGCAGGGTCGTAAGACCAAGCGGCTCACCGTCTCGCACGCCTTCCACTCGCCCCGTATGGACGCGATGTTGGCGGACTTCCGGGCGGTCGCGGAGACCCTCGCCTACGCGGCCCCGCGGATCCCGATCGTCTCCAACCTCACCGGCACCGTGGTCCCGGCCAAGGAGATCACCACCGCCGACTTCTGGGTCCGGCACGTCCGCGAGGCCGTGCGCTTCCTCGACGGCGTCCGCGCCCTGGAGGCGCAGAACGTCACCACCTTCGTGGAGCTGGGCCCCGACGGCGTCCTCTCGGCCCTGGGCCAGGAGTGCGTCACCGGCACCGACGCCGACTTCGTGCCCGTGCTCCGCAAGGGCCGCCCGGAGGTCGAGGCGCTGACGACCGCCGTCGCGCGGGCCCACGTCCGCGGCGTGCGGATCGACTGGGCCGCGTACTTCGCCGGCACCGGCGCGGGGCCCGTCGACCCGGCCGTGCTGGCCGCGCTGCCGACCTACCCCTTCGAGCACCAGCGGTTCTGGCTGGCGCCGGGCGCGCCCACCGGCGATGTGACCGCCGCGGGCCTGGAGGCGGCGGACCACCCGCTGCTCGGCGCGGCGCTGCCGCTCGCCGAGAGCGACGGCTTCCTGTTCACCGGGCGGCTCGGCCTCGACACCCACCCGTGGCTGGCCGACCACACCGTCATGGGCTCGGTGCTGCTCCCCGGCACCGCCTTCGTCGAGCTGGCCGTCCGCGCCGGCGACCAGGTCGGCTGCGACCTGCTGGAGGAACTCACCCTGGAGGCGCCGCTGGTGCTGCCCACCCGCGGCGGCATCCGGCTCCAGCTCACGGTGGGCGCCCTGGACGACGCCGGCCGCCGGCCGCTGGCCATCCTGTCCCGCGCGGCCGACGCCCCGGCCGAGGAGCCCTGGACCCGGCACGCCTCCGGCGTGCTCGCCACCGGCGCCCCGCGGCCCGACTTCGCGCTGACCGCGTGGCCGCCGAGCGACGCGGAGGCGGCCGAGGTGTCCGAGCTGTACGCGACGCTGGCCGCCAGCGGCCTGCCGTACGGCCCGGCCTTCCAGGGGCTGACCGCCGCCTGGCGGCGCGGCACCGAACTCTTCGCCGAGGTGCGGCTGGGCCAGCAGGCGCAGGCCGCCGACTTCGGGCTGCACCCGGCGCTGCTGGACTCCGCGCTGCACGCGCTCGGCCTGGACGCCGACGACCAGGGCCGGGGCCGACTGCCGTTCGCCTGGAGCGGGGTGTCGCTGTACGCGAGCGGCGCCACCGAGCTGCGGGTGCGGCTGGAGCTCCAGGGCACCGAGGGCGTCCGGTTGGAGATCGCCGACGCCACCGGGGCGCCCGTCGCCGCCGTGGACTCCCTCGCGCTGCGCGAGGTCTCGGCCGATCAGGTCCGGGCCGCGCGGGCCGCGTACCACGAGTCGCTGTTCCGCCTGGAGTGGGTCGAGCAGCCCGCCGCCGGCACCGGTACGCCCGGCGCCTGGGCGGTGCTGGGCGTCGACCGCCTGGGCCTCGGGGCCCCGGCCTACGCGGACCTCGCCGCGCTGACCGCGGCGGTGGACGCCGGCGCCCAGACGCCGGAGTTCGTCCTCGTCGCGCCCGCGGCGGGCGATCCGGCCGACGCGTCCGGCGCGGCGCACCGGGCCACCGCCGAGGCGCTCGCCCTCGTCCAGGAGTGGCTCGCCGAGGAGCGGTTCGCCGGCTCCCGGCTGGTGCTGGCCTCGGCGCCGCGGGACCTCGCGCAGGCCGCCGTATGGGGTCTGGTGCGCTCGGCGCAGGCCGAGAACCCGGACCGTCTCGTCCTGCTCGACATCGACGGCGAGGACGCCTCCCGGGCCGTGCTGCCCGCCGCGCTCGCCTCCGGAGAGGAGCAGCTGGCCATCCGCGCGGGCGTGGTCCGCACCCCGCGGCTGGCCCGGGTGCCGGTCGCCGACGAGGCCGCGGCCGCCGACTGGAACCCGGACGGCACCGTGCTGGTCACCGGCGCCGCCGGCCAGCTCGGCGGGCTGGTCGCCCGCCACCTGGCCACCGAGCACGGCGTGCGGCACCTGCTGCTGGTCGGCCGCCGCGGCGGCGCGGCCGACGGGGCCGCCGAACTCACCGCCGAGCTCGCCGAGATCGGCGCCTCCGCCACCTGGGCGGCGTGCGACGTGGCCGACCGGGAGGCGCTGGCCGCCGTCCTGGCGGACGTCCCCGCCGCGCACCCGCTGACCGCCGTCGTGCACACCGCCGGCGTCCTCGACGACGGCACCATCGGCTCGCTGACCGAGGAGCGGCTGGCGAAGGTGGCGCGGCCGAAGGTCGACGCGGCCTGGAACCTGCATGAGCTGACCCGCGACCTGGACCTGGCGGCGTTCGTCCTCTTCTCGTCCGCCTCCGGCGTCTTCGGCAGCCCCGGCCAGGGCAACTACGCCGCCGCCAACGCCTTCCTGGACGCGCTGGCCGCCCACCGCCACGCCGCCGGACTGGCGGCGAGCGCGCTGGCCTGGGGCCCCTGGGCGGGCACCGGCATGGCCGGCACGCTGGACGAGGTCGACATCAGCCGGATGCGCCGGGCCGGACTGCCCCCGCTGTCCCCGGCCGAGGGCCTCGCCCTGCTGGACGCGGCGCTCACCGTCGCCGAGCCGGCCCTGGCCCCGATGCGGGTGGACACCGTGGCGCTGCGCGCCCGGGCGACCACCGACGCCATTCCGGCGCTGCTGCGCGGGCTGGTCCGGGCCCCGGCGCGGCGCGCGGCGCGCACCGCCGCCGACGCCGGCGCCACCGGCCTGGCCCAGCGGCTCGCCGGGCTGAGCGAGAGCGAGCGCCACCGCGTGCTGCTCGACCTGGTGCGCACGCAGGTAGCGGCGGTGCTCGGCTACGCGGGACCGCAGGCCGTCGAGGAGGGTCGGGCCTTCAAGGAACTCGGCTTCGACTCGCTCACCGCCGTCGAACTGCGCAACCTGCTCCGCGAGGCGACCGGGCTGCGGCTCTCGCCCACCCTCGTCTTCGACTACCCGACCTCGCTCGCCCTCGCCGGCCACCTGCGCGCCGAGCTCGTCGGCGACACGGCCGAGGCGATCGTCCCGGACCGGGTGACGACCGCCGCGGACGACGACCCGATCGCGATCGTCGCCATGAGCTGCCGCTTCCCCGGCGGCGTGCGGTCGCCCGAGGACCTCTGGCGGCTGCTGGTCTCCGGCGGCGACGGCATCACCCCCTTCCCCGCGGACCGCGGCTGGGACCTCGACACCCTCTACAGCGACGACCCCGACCTCGAAGGCACCAGCTACACCCGCGAGGGCGGCTTCCTGCACGACGTCGCCGACTTCGACGCGGCGTTCTTCGGGATCTCGCCGCGTGAGGCGCTGGCGATGGACCCGCAGCAGCGGCTGCTGCTGGAGACCTCCTGGGAGGCGTTCGAGCGGGCCGGCATCGACCCGGCCACCCTGCGCGGCAGCCGGACCGCCGTGTACATCGGCAACAACGAGCAGGACTACCTGACCCTGTGGCTGGACGAGCCGCAGGGCCTCGAAGGCCACCTCGGCACCGGCAACTCGTCGAGCGTGGCGTCCGGCCGGATCTCGTACACCTTCGGTCTGGAGGGCCCCGCCCTCACCGTCGACACCGCCTGCTCGTCCTCGGTGGTCGCCCTGCACCTGGCCGCTCAGGCGCTGCGCAACGGCGAGTGCGAACTCGCCCTGGCCGGTGGCGTCACCGTGATGTCCACCCCGAGCGCGTTCCTGGAGTTCAGCCGGCAGCGCGGGCTGGCCGCCGACGGCCGGATCAAGGCGTTCTCCGGCGACGCGGACGGCACCATCTGGTCCGAGGGCGTGGGCGTGCTCCTCGTGGAGCGGCTCTCCGACGCGCGGCGCAACGGCCACCCGGTGCTCGCCGTGCTGCGCTCCACCGCCGTCAACCAGGACGGCGCCAGCAACGGCCTGACGGCGCCCAACGGCCCGTCGCAGCAGCGCGTCATCCGGCAGGCGCTCGCCAACGCCGGTCTGTCCACCGTCGACATCGACGCGGTCGAGGCGCACGGCACCGGCACCACGCTGGGCGACCCGATCGAGGCGCAGGCGCTGCTCGCCACCTACGGCCAGGACCGGCCCGAGGGCCGGCCGCTGTACCTGGGCTCGGTGAAGTCCAACATCGGCCACACCCAGGCCGCCGCGGGCATGGCCGGCATCATCAAGATGGTCAAGGCGATGGAGCACGGGGTGCTGCCGCGGACGCTGCACATCTCCGAGCCCACCCCGCACGTGGACTGGGCCGCGGGCGACATCGAGCTGCTCACCGAGGCCCGGGAGTGGCCGGAGACCGGCCGCCCGCGTCGCGTCGCCGTCTCCTCCTTCGGCTACAGCGGCACCAACTCCCACGCGATCCTGGAGCAGGCCCCGCCGGCCGAGGCCCCGGCCGCCCCGGCCGCCGAGACCGGCCCGCCGGTCCTGGCGTGGCCGGTCTCGGCCCGCGACGCCGACGCGCTGCGCGCCCAGGCCGAGCGGCTGCGCTCGCACCTGGCCGCCGCCGACGCGCCGCGGCCGCTGGACCTGGCGTACTCGCTGGCCACCACCCGCGCGGCCCTGGAGCACCGCGCCGTGCTGCTCGGCCGGGACGCCGAGGAGCTCGGCCGCGGCCTGGCGGCCCTGGCCGCCGGCGAGTCCGCGCCGGGTCTGGTGACGGGCTCCGCGGACGGCGGCAAGACGGCGTTCCTGTTCACGGGTCAGGGCAGCCAGCGGCTGGGCATGGGCCGTGAGCTGTACGCCGCCTACCCGGTGTTCGCGGCGGCGTTCGACGCGGTCTGCGCTGAGCTGGACCCGCACCTGGAGCGTCCGCTGAAGGACGTGGTCTTCGGCGACGACGCCGAGGCCCTGGACCAGACCGGCTTCACCCAGCCCGCCCTGTTCGCGGTCGAGGTGGCGCTGTTCCGCCTGGTCGAAGCCTGGGGCGTGACGCCGGACTTCCTCTCCGGTCACTCGATCGGCGAGCTTGCCGCCGCCCATGTCGCGGGCGTCCTCTCGCTGGCCGACGCGGCGAAGCTGGTGGCCGCTCGCGGTCGCCTGATGCAGGAACTCCCCGCCGGCGGCGCGATGATCGCGGTGCAGGCGTCCGAGGAGGAGGTGCTGCCGCTGCTGACCGAGGGTGTCAGCATCGCCGCGCTCAACGGCCCCACGTCCGTGGTGATCGCGGGCGACGAGGACGCCGCTGTCACGATCGCCGGGACCTTCGAGGCCCAGGGTCGTAAGACCAAGCGGCTCACCGTCTCGCACGCCTTCCACTCGCCCCGTATGGACGCGATGTTGGCGGACTTCCGGGCGGTCGCGGAGACGCTGACGTACGCCAGCCCGCGGATCGCCCTCGTCTCCAACCTGACCGGCGGGCTGGTCTCCACCGAGGAGATCACCAGCCCGGACTTCTGGGTCCGCCACGTCCGCGAAGCCGTGCGCTTCCTGGACGGCGTCCGCGCGCTGGAGGCCGAAGGCGTCACCACCTTCGTGGAGTTGGGTCCCGACGGCGTGCTCACCGCGATGGCGCAGGAGTGCGTCACCGGCGAGGGCGCGGTGTTCACCGCCGCGCTGCGCAAGGGCCGCCCCGAGGCGGAGGCGCTGGCGCACGCCGTGGCCCAGGCCGCCGTCCGGGGCACGGCCCCCGACTGGGCGGCGTTCTACGCCGGTGGCGGCGCCGTGCGCGTCGACCTGGCCACGTTGCCCACGTACGCCTTCCAGCCGCGCCGCTTCTGGCCGGAGGCCGACGGCGCCGCGGCGCCCGCCGGGCGGCTGCCCGCGGACGCGGTGGACGCCCGCTTCTGGGAGGCCGTGGAACGGGAGGACCTGGAGTCCCTCGCGACGGAGCTCGCCGTGGAGGGGGAGCAGCCGTTCAGCGCGGTGCTGCCCGCCCTGTCCTCGTGGCGGCGCAGGCAACAGGAGCGCGCCACCGCGGACGGCCGGCTCTACCACGTGGAGTGGAAGCCCCAGCCGCAGACCGGCACGCCCGCCCTCACCGGCACCTGGCTGACCGTGGTGCCCGCGAGCCTCGCGGACGACGCCCGGGTCGGCGCGATCGGCGACGAGCTGGCGCGGCGCGGGGCGCGGACCGTCCGCGTGGAGCTGGACGCGGCCGACACCGACCCGGCGGCGCTCGCCGAGCGGCTGGCGTCGGCGGCCGACGGCCCCGTCGCCGGCGTGCTCTCGCTGCTGGCGCTCGACGAGCGGCCGCACCCCGAGCACCCGGCGGTGCCGGTCGGCCTGGCGCTGACCGGCGCGCTGGCCGAGGCGCTGGCGCGGCGCGCGGAGTACACGGCCGCGCGACTGTGGTGCGCCACCCGCGGCGCGGTCGCGGTCGGCGCCTCCGACCGGCTGGACAGCCCCGCACAGGCGCAGGTCTGGGGCCTGGGCCGGGCGGTCGCGCTGGAGCAGCCGGAGCGCTGGGGCGGACTCATCGACCTCCCCGCCCTGCCGGAGACGCTGGACGAGCGGGCGCTGGGCCTGCTGGTCGGCGTGCTCGCCGGCGCCCACGGCGACGAGGACCAGCTCGCGCTCCGCGCCGCCGGGCTCTTCGTCCGGCGCCTCGCGCAGCGCACCGCCCCCGCCGGCGGCACCGAGTGGACCCCGCGCGGCACCGTCCTGGTGACCGGCGGCACCGGCGCGCTGGGCCGGCACGTGGCCCGCTGGCTGGCCGGCAACGGCGCCGAGCGGCTGGTGCTGCTCAGCCGCCGCGGCGCCGACGCGCCGGGCGCGGCCGAGATCGTGGCCGAACTGTCCGGCACCGGCACCACGGTGACCGTCGAGTCCTGCGACGTCGCGGACCGCGAGGCGCTGGCCACGCTGGTGGACAAGCTGGCGGCGGACGGCGCCCCGGTGCGGGCCGTGGTGCACGCGGCGGGTGTCTCCCAGGTGCCCGGCACCGGCACCGAACTCCCGGAGTTCGCCGCCGTCGTGGGCGCCAAGACGACCGGCGCAGTCCACCTGGACGAGCTGTTCTCGGGCGACACCGAGGACCGCACCCTCGACGCCTTCGTGCTCTTCTCGTCGATCGCCGGCGTGTGGGGCAGCGGCGGGCAGGGCGCCTACTCGGCCGCCAACGCCTTCCTCGACGCGCTCGCCGAGCGGCGCCGGGCCCGCGGCCTGACCGCCACCTCGGTGGCCTGGGGCCCGTGGGCGGACGGCGGCATGGCCACCGAGGGCGACGCCTCCGAGCAGCTCAGCCGGCGCGGCCTGCCGCCGATGTCGCCCGAGCTGAGCATGGCGGCGCTGCGCCGGGTGCTGTCCCGCGACGAGACCGCCACGACCGTGGTCGACGTCGACTGGGAGCGTTTCGCCCCCGCCTTCACCGCGGCCCGTCCCCGCCCCCTCATCGCCGACCTCCCGCAGGTCCGCGCCGCCCTGCGGGACGGCGCCGAGGACGCGGGCGGCACGGCGGCCGAGGGCGCGGCGCCCGCGCTGCGCGAGCGGCTGGCCGGACTCTCCGAACTCGAACGGCGGGACGCGGTGCTGGAGGTGGTCCGCGGGCATGTGGCGGCCGCCCTCGGCCATGCCTCGGCCGCCGACGTCGACGCCGGACGCGCCTTCAACGAGCTGGGCTTCGACTCGCTCACCGCGGTCGAGCTGCGCACCAAGCTGGGCGCGGCCACCGGCCTCCGGCTGCCCGCCAGCCTCGTATACGACTACCCGAACCCGCAGGCGCTGGCCGACCAGCTGCTGCGCGAACTGGCCCCGGAGGGCCCGGGCCACGGCCCGGCCGCCGGCCCGGCGGCGGTGATCGACACCGACCCGCAGGACGCCGAACTGCGCAGGACCCTGGCGGCCATCCCGATGAACCGGATCCGGGAGGCCGGGCTGCTGGAGTCGCTGCTCCAGCTGGCCGACCCGCACGCGGCGACGCCCGCCGCGAGCCGCGCCGATGACGCCGCCGAGTCCATCGACGAGATGGACGTCCAGCACCTCATCGACATGGCGCTCGACCTCGACAGCCTCGACGGCACCGATTCCTGACGCGGCCCAAGCACGGAGTACCAAGATGACAACCCCCAACGAAAAGCTCGTTGAAGCGCTGCGGGCCTCGCTCAAGGAGACCGACCGGCTGCGCCGGCAGAACCAGCAGCTGACCGAGGCGTCCCGGGAGCCCATCGCCATCGTCGGCATGAGCTGCCGGTACCCCGGCGGCGTGCGCTCCCCCGAGGACCTGTGGCAGCTGGTCGACCGCGGCGGTGACGCCATCTCCGGCTTCCCGGAGGACCGCGGCTGGGACATCGAGTCCCTGTACGACCCCGACCCGGACCGCGAGGGCACCTTCTACGCCCGCGGCGGCGGCTTCCTCTACGAGGCCGCCCAGTTCGACCCCGGCTTCTTCGGGATCTCGCCGCGTGAGGCACTGGCCATGGACCCGCAGCAGCGACTGCTGCTGGAGACCTCCTGGGAGGCGTTCGAGCGCGCCGGCATCGACCCGGCCGCCGTCCGCGGCTCCCGCACCGGCGTGTTCGTCGGCGCCTCCGCCCAGGCGTACGGCGCGGGCGAGTACGACCTGCCGGACGGCGTCGAGGGCCACCTGCTCACCGGCACCGCCTCCAGCGTCGTCTCCGGCCGACTCTCCTACGCCTTCGGCCTGGAGGGCCCGGCCGCCACCGTCGACACCGCCTGCTCCTCCTCGTCCGTCGCGCTGCACCTGGCCGTCCAGGCGCTGCGCAACGGCGAGTGCTCGCTGGCGCTGGCGGCCGGCGTGACCGTGCTGGCCTCCCCGGACGTCTTCGTGGAGTTCAGCCGACAGCGCGGCCTGTCCGCCGACGGCCGCTGCAAGTCCTTCGCCGCGTCCGCCGACGGCACCGGCTGGTCCGAGGGCGTCGGTGTGCTGCTCGTCGAGCGGCTCTCCGACGCCCGCCGCAACGGCCACCAGGTGCTCGCGATCATCCGCGGCTCCGCCGTCAACCAGGATGGCGCCAGCAACGGCCTGACCGCGCCCAACGGGCCCGCGCAGCAGCGCGTCATCCGCCAGGCCCTGGAGAACGCCCGGCTCACCACCGCCGACATCGACGCTGTCGAGGCGCACGGCACCGGCACCACCCTCGGCGACCCGATCGAGGCGCAGGCGCTGCTGGCCACCTACGGTCAGGAGCGCCCCGAGGGGCAGCCGCTGTGGCTGGGCTCGCTGAAGTCCAACATCGGCCACACGCAGAACGCCGCCGGTGTCGCCGGCATCATCAAGATGGTCATGGCGATGCGCCACGGCGTGCTGCCCAAGACCCTGCACGTGGACCAGCCCACCCCGCACGTCGACTGGTCGGCGGGCGAGGTCTCGCTGCTGACCGAGTCGGTGGAGTGGCCGGAGACCGGCCGCCCGCGCCGCTTCGGCGTCTCCTCCTTCGGCGTGTCCGGCACCAACGCGCACACCATCATCGAGCAGGCCCCGGCCGAGGAGGCCGCCGAGAGCGCCGCCGAGCCGGGCACGGTCCCGCCGCTGCTGCCGGTGGTCCTGTCCGCCCGTACCGGTGAGGCCCTGCGTGCGCAGGCCGAGCGGCTGAGCACCCACCTGGCGGCCGCGCCGGGCACCGGCCTGGTGGACCTCGGCCGCGCCCTGGCCACGCACCGCGCGGCCTTCGAGGAGCGCGCCGCGCTGGTCGTCGCCGACCGGGACGCGCTGCTGACCGGCCTGGCGGCCCTGGCGCGCGGCGAGTCGGCCGCGGGCCTGGTCACCGGCTCGGTGGCCGGCGGCAAGACGGCGTTCCTGTTCACCGGCCAGGGCAGCCAGCGGCTGGGCATGGGCCGTGAGCTGTACGCGGCCTACCCGGCGTTCGCGGAGGCCCTGGACGCCGTCTGCGCCGCGCTCGACCCGCACCTGGACCGGCCGCTGAAGGACGTGCTGTTCGGCGACGACGCCGAGGCCCTGGACCGGACCGGCTCCACCCAGCCCGCCCTCTTCGCCCTCGAAGTGGCGCTCTACCGGCTCCTGGAGGGCTGGGGCGTCAAGGCCGACGTGCTGTCCGGCCACTCCATCGGCGAACTGGCCGCCGCGCACGTCGCGGGTGTGCTGTCGCTGGAGGACGCCTCCACGCTGGTGGCCGCGCGCGGCCGGCTGATGCAGGCCCTGCCGACCGGCGGCGCGATGATCGCGGTGCAGGCGTCGGAGGACGAGGTCCTGCCGCTGCTCACCGACGGTGTCAGCATCGCGGCGCTCAACGGCCCGCGGTCCGTGGTGATCGCGGGCGACGAGGACGCCGCCGTCGAGATCGCGAGCGGCTTCGAGGCGCGGGGTCGTAAGACCAGGCGGCTCACCGTCAGCCACGCCTTCCACTCGCCGCGCATGGACCCGATGCTGGACGACTTCCGCGCGGTCGCCGAGACGCTGTCGTACGAGGCTCCGCGTATCCCGATCGTCTCCAGCCTCACCGGCGCGCCGGTCTCCGCCGAGGAGATCACCACCGCCGACTTCTGGGTCCGGCACGTCCGCGAGGCCGTGCGCTTCCTCGACGCCATACGCACCCTCGAGGGCCTGAACGTCACCACCTTCGTCGAGCTCGGCCCCGACGGCGTCCTCTCGGCCCTGGGCCAGGAGTGCGTCACCGGCACCGAGGCCGACTTCGTGCCCGTGCTCCGCAAGGACCGCCCGGAGGCCGAGGCGCTCACCACCGGCCTCGCCCGGGCGCAGGTCCGCGGCGTGCCGGTGGACTGGGCCGCGTTCTACGCGGGCACCGGCGCGCGCCGCGTCGAACCCGCCACCCTCCCCACGTACCCCTTCCAGCACCAGCGGTTCTGGCTGGAGCCGGGCGCCACCACCGGCGACGCCACCGCCATCGGCCTGGAGTCGGCGGACCACCCGCTGCTGGGCGCCGCGGTGCCGCTGGCGATGAGCGACGGCTTCCTGTTCACCGGCCGGCTCGGCCTCGACAGCCACCCGTGGCTGGCCGACCACGCCGTGCTCGGCTCCGCCGTGCTGCCCGGCGCCGCCCTCGTCGAGCTGGCGATCCGCGCCGGCGACCAGACCGGCTGCGAGCACCTCGCCGAACTCGCCCTGGAGACCCCGCTGGTGCTGCCCGCCCGCGGCGGGGTGCGGATCCAGGTGGAGGTCGGCGCGCGGGACACCGCCGGGCGCCGCCCGTTCACCGTCTCCTCGCGCGCCGAGGACGCCGCCGCCGACACCGCGTGGACCCGGCACGCCACCGGCGCCCTCACCGACGCCCGGCCGGCGACGGCCCCCGCGGAGCTGACCGCCTGGCCGCCGGCCGGCGCCGAGCCGATCGACGTCGACGGCCTCTACGACGAACTGGCCGAGGCCGGGCTGCGGCACGGGCCGCTCTTCCAGGGCCTCACCGCCGCCTGGCGCGACGACGAGGAGCTGTACGCCGAGGTGCGGCTGGCCGAGGACGCCGCCCCGGCCGCCGCCGCCTTCGCCGTCCACCCGGCGCTGCTCGACGCCGCCCTGCACACCCTGCACGGCCGCGCCGGCGCCCGGCTGACCGCCGCCTGGCAGGGCGTCACCCTGCACGCGGTCGGCGCCGACACGCTGCGCGTCCGGATCTCGCCCGCCGGCGAGGACACCGTGGCGCTGGCGCTCGCCGACGCCACCGGCCAGCCGGTCGCCACCGTCGACGCGCTGACCCTCCGCCCGCTGCCGGAGAGCGGCGCCGACCTCGACGCCGCCCGCGCCTCCGCCCACCAGCAGGCCCTGTTCCGGCTGGACTGGGTGGCGCCGCAGGCCGCCACGGCCGAGCCGGGCGCCGCCGGACGCCGCGCGATCCTCGGTGCCGACGCCTTCGGGCTGGGCCCGGCGGGCGTTGCCGACGCCTCCTTCCCGGACCTCGCCGCCCTCGCGGCGGCCGTCGACGCGGGAGAGACCCCGGCGCCCGAGCTGGTGCTTGCCGCCTTCCCCGCCGCCGAGGCCGGCGACGACGTCGCCGCCGCCACCCACCGGGCCGCGCTCCGCGCCCTGGAGCTGGTGCGGGAGTGGCTGGCCGACGCCCGTCTCACCGACGCCAAGCTGGCCCTCGTCACCCGCGGCGCCATCGCCGCCGGCCCCGACGAGGACGTCACCGACCTGGCGCACTCCGCCCTGTGGGGCCTGCTGCGCTCCGCCGAGACCGAGAACCCGGACCGCTTCGTCCTCGTCGACCTCGACGGCACCGACGCCTCCGCGGCCGCCCTGCACGACGCGCTCGCCACCGGCGAACCGGAGCTGGCGCTGCGCGCCGGCGAGACCCTGGTGCCGCGCCTGGCCCGCACCACCGCGGCCGACCTCCAGGGCCCGGACACACCCGTGCCCACCCTGGACACCGAGGGCACCGTCCTCATCACCGGCGGCACCGGCAGCCTGGGCCGCCTGGTCGCCCGCCACCTGATCACCGAGCACGGCGTCCGCCACCTGCTGCTCACCAGCCGCCGCGGCCCCGAGGCGCCGGGCGCCACCGAGCTGCGCGCCGAACTCGCCGCGTTGGGCGCCGAGGTGACCATCGCCGGCTGTGACGCCGCCGACCGCGAGGCGCTCGCCGCCACCCTCGCCGCCATCCCGGCGGAGCACCCGCTCACCGCCGTCGTGCACACCGCCGGCGTGCTGGACGACGCCACCGTGCCCGGCCTGACGCCGGAGCAGCTGGACCGCGTGCTGCGCCCCAAGGTGGACGCCGCCTGGAACCTGCACGAGCTCACCCGCGAGCTGGACCTGTCCGCGTTCGTGCTGTTCTCCGCCATCGCCGGCACCCTCGGCGGCGCCGGCCAGGCCAACTACGCCGCGGGCAATGTCTTCCTCGACGCGCTCGCCGGCCACCGGCACGCCCAGGGCCTGCCCGCCACCTCGCTGATCTGGGGCCTGTGGGCCCAGGCCAGCGGCATCACCGGCGGACTGACCGAGACCGACCTGCTGCGGCTGGCCCGCAGCGGCATGGGCGCCCTCACCGACGACGAGGGCATGGCGCTCTTCGACGCCGCCCGCCGCACCGGCCGGGCCGTGCTGGTCCCGGCCCGACTGGACCTGGCGGCGCTGCGCTCCGCGCACGGCACCGGCCCGGTCCCGGCGCTGCTGCGCGGCCTGATCCGCGGCACCGGCCGGCGCACCGCCGCCGCCGGGCTCGCCGGCGGCGGCTCCTCCCTGGCCGAGCGGCTGCTCGCGCTGCCCCCGGCCGAGCGCCGGCGCACCCTGCTCGACCTGGTCCGCACCCAGGTGGCCGCGGTCCTCGGACACGCCACCCCGGACGCCGCCCCGCCGCGCCGGGCCTTCAAGGAGCTGGGCTTCGACTCGCTGATCGCCGTCGAGCTCCGCAACCGGCTCTCCGCCGCCACCGGGCTGAAGCTGCCCACCACCATCGTCTTCGACTACCCCAACTCCGCCCTCCTCGCCGACCATCTGCGCGGCGAACTCCTCGGCGATCTCGTAGACGAGGGGGAGGAGGGCGCCGAGCGGGCCGGTTCGGGCGACGCCGCGACCACCGCCGCGCTCGCCGACGACCCCATCGCCATCGTCGCGATGAGCTGCCGCTACCCCGGCGACGTCGGCTCCCCCGAGGAGCTGTGGCGGCTGGTCACCGGCGACGAGGACGCCATCACCGGCTTCCCGGTCAACCGCGGCTGGGAGGCCATGGAGTGGGCCGCCGAGGGCGAGACGGGCGACTACGCCCGCGCCGGCGGCTTCCTGCACCAGGCCGACCTCTTCGACGCGGCCTTCTTCGGCATCTCGCCGCGTGAGGCGCTCGCCATGGACCCGCAGCAGCGACTGCTGCTGGAGACGTCCTGGGAGGCGTTCGAGCGCGCCGGGATCGACCCGGACGCCGTGCGCGGCCGTAGCGTCGGCGTCTTCGTCGGAGCCTCCTACAGCGCCTACGAGGTGGGCCTGGAGCAGACCGGCGCCGAGGTCGCCGGCCATGTGATGACCGGCAACGCCGGCAGCGTCATCTCCGGCCGCATCGCCTACGCCCTCGGGCTGGAGGGCCCGGCCGTCACCGTCGACACCGCCTGCTCCTCCTCCCTGGTGGCGCTGCACTGGGCCATCCAGGCGCTGCGCCAGGGCGAGTGCTCCATGGCGCTCGCCGGCGGTGTCACCGTCATGACCACCCCCGGCACCTTCACCGAGTTCAGCCGCCAGCGGGGCCTGGCCTCCGACGGCCGCGTGAAGGCGTTCGCGGCGGCCGCCGACGGCACCGGCTGGGGCGAGGGCGTCGGCATGCTGCTCGTGGAGCGGCTCTCCGACGCGCGGAAGCACGGCCACCCGGTGCTCGCCGTGGTGCGCGGCTCCGCCGTCAACCAGGACGGCGCCAGCAACGGCCTGACCGCCCCCAACGGCCCCGCGCAGCAGCGTGTCATCCGCAAGGCGCTCTCCAGCGCCGGGCTGACCGCCGCCGAGGTCGACGTGGTGGAGGCGCACGGCACCGGCACCACGCTGGGCGACCCGATCGAGGCGCAGGCACTGCTGGCCACCTACGGCCGGGACCGGGACGGCGACCGTCCGCTCTACCTGGGCTCCATCAAGTCCAACATCGGCCACTCGCAGGCCGCCGCGGGCGTCGCCGGCATCATCAAGATGGTCCAGGCGATGACCCACGGCGTGCTGCCGCGGACGCTGCACGTGGACGCGCCCACCCCGCACGTCGACTGGTCGGCCGGGGCGGTCGAGCTGCTGACCGAGGCCGTCGACTGGCCGGAGACCGGCCGCCCGCGCCGCGCCGCCGTCTCCTCCTTCGGCATCAGCGGTACCAACGCCCACACCATCATCGAGCAGGCGCCGGCCGCCGACCCGGCGGAGCCCGCCTCCGCCACCGCGCGGCTCCCGCTGCTGCCCGTCACCGTGTCGGCCAAGAGCCCGGACGCGCTGCGTGCCCAGGCCGAGCGGCTGCACGCCCACCTGACGGCCCACCCCGAGCTGGAGCCGGTCGACGTCGCCCACTCGCTGGCCACCGGCCGCGCCGCGCTGCACCACCGCGCGGTGCTCGCCGCCGACGGCCGCGACGCCCTGCTGACCGGCCTGGAGGCACTGGCCGCCGGCCACCCCGCCCCCGGGATCACCGAGGGCACCGTCGCCGAGGGCGAGACCGCGTTCCTGTTCACCGGTCAGGGCAGCCAGCGGCTGGACATGGGCCGTGAGCTCTACGCGGCCTACCCGGTCTTCGCGGAGGCGCTGGACGCCGTCTGCGACGAGCTGGACCGGCACCTGGAGCGGCCGCTGAAGACCGTGGTCTTCGGCGCCGACGCCGAGCTGCTGGACCAGACCGGCTACACCCAGCCCGCGCTGTTCGCCGTCGAGGTGGCGCTGTTCCGCCTGGTCGAGGCGTGGGGCATCACGGCCGACTACCTCTCCGGTCACTCGATCGGCGAGCTGGCGGCCGCGCATGTGGCGGGCGTCCTCTCGCTGGAGGACGCGGCCAAGCTGGTGGCCGCGCGTGGTCGTCTGATGCAGGAACTCCCGGCCGGTGGCGCGATGATCGCGGTGCAGGCGTCGGAGGACGAGGTCCTTCCGCTGCTGACCGAGGGTGTCAGCATCGCGGCGCTCAACGGCCCCACCTCCGTGGTGATCGCGGGCGACGAGGACGCGGCGGTCACGATCGCCGAGACCTTCGAGGCGCAGGGTCGTAAGACCAAGCGGCTCACCGTCAGCCACGCCTTCCACTCGCCCCGCATGGACGCGATGTTGGACGACTTCCGGGCGGTCGCGGAGACGCTGTCGTACGCGGCTCCGCGGATCGCGATCGTCTCGGGTCTGACCGGTGCGCTGGTCTCCGCCGAGGAGATCACCACCGCCGACTTCTGGGTGCGACACGTCCGCGAGGCCGTGCGCTTCCTGGACGCCGTCCGGACCCTGGAGGCGCAGGGCGTCACCACCTTCATCGAGCTGGGCCCCGACGGGGTGCTCTCCGCGATGGCGCAGGAGTGCGTCACCGGCGAGGGCGCGGCCTTCGTGCCGGTGCTGCGCAAGGGCCGTGCCGAGGCCGAGGCGCTCACCGCGGCCCTGGCGCGGGCACACGTCCGCGGCGTGACGGTGGACTGGGCGGGCCTCTTCGCCCGTACCGGCGCCGCGCGCGTCGACCTGCCGACCTACGCCTTCCAGCGCCGCCGCTACTGGCCGGACGCGCCGGTGCGGGCCGCCCTCGCGGCCCCGGCCGGCGTCGACGGCTGGCGCTACCAGGTGTCCTGGAAGCCGCTGTCCCTGAGCTCCACGGCCCGGCCCACCGGCGTGTGGCTGGTCGCCGCGCCCGAGGGCGAGGCGGAGTGGACCGCCGGCGCCGTCCGTACGCTCACCGAGCGCGGCGCCGAGGCGCGACTGGTCGAGCTGGGCGCCGAGGACGGCCGCGCCGGTTACGCCGAGCGGCTCCGCGACGCGGTCGCCGGCGCCGAGGTGACCGGTGTCCTCTCGCTGCTGGCGCTCGCCGAGGACGGCGGGCTGCTGGCCACGGCCGCGCTCACCCAGGCGCTGGGCGACGCGGGCGTGGACGCCCCGCTGTGGGTGGCCACCCGTGGCGCGGTGTCCACCGGCCGCACCGACGCTCCGGTGGACCCGGTCCGGGCGCAGGTCTGGGGCCTGGGCCGGATCGCCGCCCTGGAGCACCCGGAGCGCTGGGGCGGACTCATCGACCTCCCCGCCCTGCCGGAGACGGCGGACGACCGCGCGCTGACCCGACTGGTCGCCGTGCTGGCCGGCGCCGGCGACGAGGACCAGCTCGCGGTCCGCTCCGCCGGCGTCTTCGGCCGGCGGCTCGTCCGGGCCGCCGCCGCACCGGTCGCCGAGGCCGACGCCTGGCGCCCGCGCGGCTCCGTGCTGGTCACCGGCGGCACCGGCGCGCTGGGCGCCCAGGTCGCCCGCTGGCTCGTGGAGAACGGCGCCGAGCACCTGGTGCTGACCAGCCGTCGCGGGCTGGACGCGCCGGGCGCGGCCGAGCTGCGCGACGAGCTCGCGGCCTCCGGGGCCCGGGTCACCGTCGCCGCCTGCGACGTGGCCGACCGGGACGCGCTGGCCGAACTCATCGCCTCGCTCCCGGCCGAACTGCCGCTGACCGCCGTGCTGCACGCCGCCGGTGTGCTGGACGACGGTGTGCTGGACGCGCTCACTCCGGAGCGGTTCGCGGGCGTCCTGCGGGCCAAGGCGGAGGCCGCGGCCCATCTGGACGAGCTGACGCGTGAGCTGGAGCTGTCGGCGTTCGTGCTCTTCTCCTCCATCTCCGGGACGCTGGGCGCCGCCGGCCAGGCCAACTACGGCGCCGCCAACGCCTTCCTGGACGCCCTCGCCGAGCGGCGGCGGGCGGAGGGCCTGCCGGCGACGTCGATCGCGTGGGGCCCGTGGGCCGAGGGCGGCATGGCCGCCGACGAGGCCCTGGAGCAGCGCATGCGCCGCGCCGGCCTGCCGCCGATGGACGCCGGTCTCGCGATCAGCGCCCTCCAGCGGGCCCTGGACCTGGACGACGCCGTGCTGGCCGTCGCCGATGTGGACTGGGAGCGGTTCGGCCCCGGCTTCGCCGCCGTACGGCCCAGCCCGCTGCTGTCCGACCTGGCCGAGGTGCGCCAGGCGGCGGCCCGTGCCGCCGCCACCGTCGCCGACCAGCCCGGGCAGGCCGCCGAGCCGGCCTCCTCGCTCGGCCGCCGGCTGCTCGAGCTCGGCGAGTCCGAGCGCGGCACCTTCCTGCTGGACCTGGTCCGCGGCCATGTCGCCGAGGTGCTGGGCCACGCCCACGTCGAGGACGTGGCGGCCGACCGCGCGTTCCGCGAGATCGGCTTCGACTCGCTGACCGCCGTCGAGCTGCGCAACGGCCTCAACGCCGTCACCGGCCTGCGGCTGCCCGCCACCCTCATCTACGACTACCCGACCCCGAACGCCCTCGCCGACCACCTCCTCGCCGAACTCCTCGGCGAGCAGGCCGCGATCACCGGTCCGGTGGTGACGGCCGTGGCCGACGACGACCCGATCGCGATCGTCGCCATGAGCTGCCGCTTCCCCGGTGGCGTGCACACCCCCGAGCAGCTGTGGCAGCTGCTCTCCTCCGGCACGGACGTCATCTCGGGCATGCCCACCGACCGCGGCTGGGACCTGGAGGCGCTCTACAACCCGGACCCGGACGCCGAGGGCACCTCGTACGCCCGGGAAGGCGGCTTCCTGCACGACGTCGCCGACTTCGACCCGACCTTCTTCGGCATCTCGCCGCGCGAGGCGCTCGCCATGGACCCGCAGCAGCGGCTGCTGCTGGAGACGTCCTGGGAGGCGTTCGAGCGGGCCGGGATCGACCCGGCGACGCTGCGCGGCAGCCACGCCGGCGTGTTCGTCGGCACCAACGGCCAGGACTACCTGTCGCTGCTGCTGGGCGGCTCCGAGGGCCTTGAGGGCCACATGGGCACGGGCAACGCGGCCAGCGTGATCTCCGGCCGGCTCTCCTACACCTTCGGCCTCGAAGGCCCGGCGGTCACCATCGACACGGCGTGCTCGTCGTCGCTGGTCGCCCTGCACTCCGCCATCCAGGCGCTGCGCAACGGCGAGTGCTCGCTGGCGCTGGCCGGCGGTGTGACCGTGATGTCCACCCCGGGTGTCTTCATCGACTTCAGCCGGCAGCGCGGGCTGGCGGCCGACGGTCGGATCAAGGCGTTCGCGGCCGGCGCCGACGGCACCGGCTGGGGCGAGGGCGTCGGCATGCTGCTCGTGGAGCGGCTGTCCGACGCGCGCAAGAACGGCCACCCGGTCCTCGCCATCGTGCGGGGCACCGCGGTCAACCAGGACGGCGCCAGCAACGGCCTGACCGCCCCCAACGGCCCGTCCCAGCAGCGCGTCATCCGGCAGGCCCTCGCGACGGCCGGGCTCACGCCCACCGAGGTCGACGCGGTCGAGGCGCACGGCACCGGCACCAGGCTCGGCGACCCCATCGAGGCGCAGGCCCTGCTGGCCACCTACGGCCAGGACCGGCCGGAGGACCAGCCGCTGTACCTGGGCTCCATCAAGTCCAACATCGGTCACACCCAGGCCGCGGCCGGCGTCGCGGGCGTGATCAAGATGGTGCTCGCGATGCGCCACGGCGTGCTGCCGCGGACGCTGCACGTGGACGAGCCCACCCCGCACGTCGACTGGACGGCGGGCGACATCGCCCTGCTGACCGAGTCGGTGGAGTGGCCGGAGACCGGACGTCCGCGCCGCGCGGGCATCTCCTCCTTCGGCTTCAGCGGCACCAACGCCCACGCCATCGTGGAGCAGGCGCCGGCCGAGGAGCAGCCGGAGCGGACCGCTCCGGCGCGCGGCGAGACCCCGGCCGTGCTGCCGGTGGTCCTCTCCGCCCGCACCGGCGAGGGCCTGCGCGCCCAGGCCGAGCGACTGCGCGCGCACCTGACCGAGGAGCCGGACACCGCACTGGTGGACCTCGGCTACACCCTGACCACGCACCGCGCCCTCTTCGAGGAGCGGGCCACGCTCCTCGCCGGGGACCGGGACGCCCTCACGGCGGGCCTGGCGGCCCTGGCCGGCGGCCAGTCCGCGCCGGGTCTGGTGACGGGCTCCGCGGACGGCGGCAAGACGGCGTTCCTGTTCACCGGCCAGGGCAGCCAGCGGCTGGGAATGGGCCGTGAGCTCTACGCGGCCTACCCGGCGTTCGCGGAGGCGTTCGACGCGGTCTGCGACGAGCTGGACCGGCACCTGGAACAGCCCCTCAAGACCGTGGTGTTCGGCGCCGACGCCGAGCTGTTGGACCAGACCGGCTACACCCAGCCCGCGCTGTTCGCGGTCGAGGTGGCGCTGTTCCGTCTGGTCGAGGCGTGGGGTGTGAAGGCCGACTTCCTCTCCGGTCACTCGATCGGCGAGCTGGCCGCCGCGCATGTCTCCGGTGTGCTGTCGCTGGAGGACGCCTGCACCCTGGTGGCCGCTCGTGGTCGGCTGATGCAGGAACTGCCCGCCGGCGGCGCGATGATCGCGGTGCAGGCGTCGGAGGACGAGGTCCTTCCGCTGCTCACCGACGGTGTCAGCATCGCGGCCCTCAACGGCCCGCGGTCCGTGGTGATCGCGGGCGACGAGGACGCGGCTGTCACGATCGCCGGGACCTTCGAGCAGCAGGGTCGTAAGACCAAGCGGCTCACCGTCTCGCACGCCTTCCACTCGCCCCGTATGGACGCGATGCTGGAGGACTTCCGCGCGGAGACCCTCTCCTATGAGGCTCCGCGTATCCCGATCGTCTCGGGTCTGACCGGCGCCCTGGTCTCCGTCGAGGAGATCACCACCGCCGACTTCTGGGTCCGCCACGTCCGCGAGGCGGTGCGCTTCCTGGACGCCGTGCGCGGCCTGGAGGCGCAGAGCGTCACCACCTTCGTCGAGTTGGGCCCCGACGGCGTGCTCACCGCCATGGCGCAGGAGTGTGCCCAGGGCGAGGACGTCGCCTTCGCCTCGGCGCTGCGCAAGGGCCGCGACGAGGCGGAGACGCTGCTCGGCGCGCTGGCGCGGGCGCACGTCCGCGGCGCGAAGGTCGACTGGGCGGCGTACTACGCGGGCACCGGCGCCTCTCGGGTCGAGCTGCCGACCTACGCCTTCCAGCGGGAGCGCTACTGGCCGAAGGTCTCGGCGCTGTACCTCGGCGACGTCGCCGCGGTGGGTCTCGGCCAGGCCGGGCACCCGCTGCTCGGGGCGAGCGCCGAACTGCCGGGCGCCGACGGGATGCTGTTCACCAGCCGCCTGGCGCTGTCGACGCACCCCTGGCTGGCGGACCACACCATCATGGACACGGTCCTGCTGCCGGGCACCGCGTTCGTCGAGCTGGCGATCCGTGCCGGCGACCAGGTCGGCTGCGAGCACCTCGAAGAGCTGACGCTGGAGGCGCCGTTGGTCCTGCCCGAGCAGGGCGGCGTCCAGCTGCGGCTGTGGGTCGGCGCGGCCGATGAGTCGGGCCGCCGCCCGCTGGCCTTCCACTCCCGGCTGGAGAACCTCCCGGCCGAGGAGGCGTGGACCCGGCACGCCAGCGGTGTGCTCGCGGCCGCCGCGGACCGCGCGGAGCCGGCGTTCGAGCTGAGCGCCTGGCCGCCGGCCGGCGCGGCCGAGATCGAGGTCGGGGACCGCTACGCGCACCTGCGGGACGTCGGCTTCGCCTACGGCCCCGCCTTCCAGGGCCTGCGCAGGGCCTGGCGGCGCGACGGCGAGATCTTCGCCGAGGTGCTGGTGCCGGAGGACGCCCAGGCGGCGGACTTCGGGCTGCACCCGGCGCTGCTGGACTCGGCGCTGCACGCGCTGGGCCTCGGCGGCCTGGGCGGCACCGAGACCCAGGGCCGACTGCCGTTCGCCTGGGCCGGGGTGTCGCTGCTCGCCAGCGGCGCCTCCAGCCTGCGCGTCCGGATGGCCGCCACCGGCGGCGACGGCGTGCTGCTGGAGATCGCGGACGCGACCGGCGCGCCGGTCGCCGCGGTCGACTCGCTCGCGCTGCGCCCGGTCACGGCCGAGCAGCTGCGCAGCGCCCGCACGACCTACCACGAGTCCCTCTTCCACCTGGAGTGGGTCGAGCCGGCGGCCGTGGCCGCCGCGGCCGCCGCGGACCGCTGGGCGGTCCTCGGCTCGGCCGCCCTCGTCGGCGCGGACGTCCCGGCGTACACCGCGTACGCGGACCTCGTCGCGGCGATCGACGCGGGCGCCCCGGCGCCGGAGTTCGTCCTCGTCTCGCCGTCCGCCGACGCGACCGGTGTGGACGCGGCAGCCGCCGCCCACCGGGCCGGCGCCGAGGCGCTCGCCCTGGTGCGGGCGTGGCTGGCCGAGGAGCGCTTCGCCGACTCCCGCCTCGTCGTGCTGACCTCGGGGGCCGTGGCCACCGAGGCCGGCGCGCCGGTGACCGACCTGGCGGGCGCGACCGTACGGGGCCTGCTGCGCTCGGCGCAGTCGGAGAACCCGGACCGCGTCCTCCTGGTCGACCTCGACGGGCACGCCGACTCGCTCGCCGCGCTGCCCGCCGCGCTGACCGCCGGTGAGCCGGAGCTCGCCATCCGGGAAGGCGCCCTCAAGGCGCCGCGACTGGCCCGCGCGGCCTCGGCGGACGACGCCGACGCCACCGTCTGGAACCCGGACGGCACGGTGCTGGTGACGGGCGCCAGCGGCTCGCTGGGCGGCCTCTTCGCCCGGCATCTCGTCGCCGAGCACGGGGTGCGGAGTCTGCTGCTGGTCAGCCGGCGGGGCGCCGAGGCGCCCGGCGCGGCCGAACTCGCCGCCGATCTGGCCGAGTCCGGTGCGTCCGTCACCTGGGCGGCCTGCGACGTGGCCGACCGTGAGGCGCTGGCCGCCGTGATCTCCGCGATCCCGGCGGACCGTCCGCTGACCGGTGTGGTGCACACGGCCGGTGTGTTGGACGACGGCACGATCGGTTCGCTGACACCGGAGCGGCTCGCGGGTGTCTTCCGTCCGAAGGTGGACGCGGCCTGGAACCTGCATGAGCTGACGCGGGATCTGGACCTGTCGGCCTTCGTGGTGTTCTCCTCGGCCGCCGGTGTGTTCGGTGGCGCGGGTCAGGGCAACTACGCGGCGGCCAACGCCTTCCTGGACGCCCTCGCCCAGCACCGCCGGGCGGACGGCCTGGCCGCCACCGCCCTCGCCTGGGGCCTGTGGGCCGGCGGCGGCATGGGCGACACCCTGGACGAGGCCGACATCACCCGGATGCGGCGCGCCGGAGTGCCCCCGCTGTCCGTCGCGGACGGGCTGCGGCTCTTCGACGCCGCCCTCACCACGGGTGAGGCGACGCTGGTCCCGATGCGGCTGGACCTCGCGGCACTGCGCACGCAGGCCGCGAACGGCCCGGTCTCCGCGCTGCTGCGCGGCCTGGTCCGCGTCCCGGCGCGCCGCGCGGTGGACGCCGTCGCGGCCGGCGCGGGCGAGTCCGGCCTCGTCCAGCGGCTCACCGGGCTGAGCCCGGCCGAGCAGGAGCGGACGCTCCTGGACCTGGTTCGTACGCAGGTGGCGACCGTGCTCGGCTATGCCGGGGCGGAGACCATCGGTTCGGGTCGGGCGTTCAAGGAGCTGGGCTTCGACTCGCTGACCGCGGTCGAGCTGCGCAACCAGCTGAACGCGGTGACGGGGCTGCGGCTCCCGGCGACGTTGATCTTCGACTACCCGGACCCGACCGTCCTCGCCCGCCATCTGCGGACCGAGCTCGTCGGCGACGAGGTCGTGACCGCGGCCCCGGAGACCACCGTCATGGTGGCCGACGACGAGCCGATCGCCATCGTCGGCATGAGCTGCCGCTTCCCGGGCGGCATCACCAGCCCCGAGGAGCTGTGGCAGCTCGTCCTGGGCTCGGTGGACGCGATCTCCGGCTTCCCGGCCGACCGCGGCTGGGACCTGGACGGGCTGCACGGCGACACCCCCGGGGCGTCCGGCACCAGCTCCACCATCGAGGGCGGTTTCCTGCACGAGGCCGCCGAGTTCGACCCGGCGTTCTTCGGGATCAACCCGCGTGAGGCGCTGGCGATGGACCCGCAGCAGCGGCTGCTGCTGGAGACCTCGTGGGAGGCGTTCGAGCGGGCCGGCATCGACCCGACCTCGGTGCGCGGCAGCAGGACCGGCGTCTTCGCCGGCGTGATGTACCACGACTACCTGACGCGGCTCACGGCCGTCCCGGAGGACCTGGAGGGCTACCTCGGCACCGGCGCCGCGGGCAGCGTCGCCTCCGGCCGGGTGTCGTACACCTTCGGCCTGGAGGGCCCGGCGGTCACCATCGACACGGCGTGCTCGTCGTCGCTGGTGGCGCTGCACCTGGCGGCGCAGGCGCTGCGCAACGGCGAGTGCTCGATGGCGCTGGCCGGCGGTGTGACCGTGATGGCCACCCCGGACACGTTCATCGACTTCAGCCGTCAGCAGGGCCTGTCGACCGACGGCCGCTGCAAGTCCTTCGCCGCGGCGGCGGACGGCACCGGCTGGTCCGAGGGCGCGGGCATGCTGCTCGTGGAGCGGCTGTCGGACGCGCGGAAGAACGGCCACCCGGTCCTCGCCGTGGTGCGCGGCTCGGCCGTCAACCAGGACGGCGCGAGCAACGGTCTGACGGCGCCGAACGGCCCGTCGCAGCAGCGCGTCATCCGTGCGGCGCTCGTCAACGCGGGCGTCTCCGCCGCCGAGGTCGACGCCGTCGAGGCGCACGGCACCGGCACCACGCTGGGTGACCCGATCGAGGCGCAGGCGCTGCTGGCCACCTACGGTCAGGAGCGGCCGGAGGGGCAGCCGCTGTGGCTGGGCTCGTTCAAGTCGAACGTGGGCCACACCCAGGCCGCGGCCGGCGTCGGCGGCATCATCAAGATGGTCATGGCGATGCGCCACGGCGTGCTGCCCAGGACCCTGCACATCGACGAGCCCACCCCGCACGTGGACTGGGCGGCCGGCGACATCGAGCTGCTGACCGAGGCCCGGGAGTGGCCGGAGACCGGCCGTCCGCGCCGCGCGGGCGTCTCCTCCTTCGGCGTGAGCGGCACCAACGCCCACACCATCCTCGAGCAGGCGCCCGAGGAGACCCCCGCCCGGCCCGCCGCCCCGGCGGCGGAGCTCCCGGCGGTGCCGTGGGTGCTGTCGGGCAGGTCCGAGGCCGCGCTGCGCGGCCAGGCCGAGCGGCTCCTCGCCCACCTGGACGCGCACACCGAGCTCGACGCCACCGACGTGGCCCACTCGCTGGCGACCGGCCGGGCGGCGCTGGAGCGGCGCGCGGTCGTCGTCGCCGACGACCACGCCGGCCTCCGCGCCGGCCTGGACGCCCTGGCGCGCGGCACCACCGCGGCGGGCCTGACCACGGGCACCGCCGCCGAGGGCAAGACGGCGTTCCTGTTCACCGGTCAGGGCAGCCAGCGACTGGACATGGGCCGTGAGCTCTACGACGCCTACCCGGTCTTCGCGGAGGCGTTCGACGCGGTCTGCGACGAGCTGGACGGGCACCTGGAGCGTCCGCTGAAGGACGTGGTGTTCGGCGCCGACGCCGAGCTGCTGGACCAGACCGGCTTCACCCAGCCCGCGCTGTTCGCGGTCGAGGTGGCGCTGTTCCGTCTGGTCGAGGCGTGGGGTGTGAAGGCCGACTTCCTGTCGGGTCACTCGATCGGCGAGCTGGCCGCCGCGCATGTGGCGGGTGTGCTCTCGCTGGTGGACGCGGCGAAGCTGGTGGCCGCGCGTGGTCGTCTGATGCAGGCGCTGCCGACGGGTGGCGCGATGATCGCGGTGCAGGCGTCGGAGGACGAGGTCCTTCCGCTGCTGACCGAGGGTGTCAGCATCGCGGCCCTCAACGGCCCCATGTCCGTGGTGATCGCGGGTGACGAGGACGCGGCGCTCGCCATCGCCGCGAGCTTCGAGCAGCAGGGTCGTAAGACCAAGCGGCTCACCGTCTCGCACGCCTTCCACTCGCCCCGCATGGACGCGATGTTGGCGGACTTCCGCGCGGTGGCGGAGACGCTGACGTACGAGAGCCCGCGGATCGCGATCGTCTCGGGTCTGACCGGCGCGCTGGTCTCCACCGAGGAGATCACCAGCCCGGACTTCTGGGTGCGTCACGTCCGCGAGGCCGTGCGCTTCCTCGACGGTGTCCGCGCCCTGGGGGCCCAGGGCGTGACCACCTTCGTGGAGCTCGGCCCCGACGGCGTGCTCACCGCCATGGCGCAGGAGTGCGTCACCGGCGAGGGCGCGGCGTTCGTGTCCGCGCTGCGCAAGGGCCGTGGTGAGGCCGAGTCGCTGACCGGTGCGCTGGCCGCGCTCCACGTCCGGGGCGTCGCCCTGGACTGGGCCGCGTTCTTCGCCGGCACCGGCGCCGCGCGGGTCGACCTGCCGACGTACGCCTTCCAGCGGCAGCGCTACTGGGTCGAGTCCCCCGAGGGGCCGGCCCAGGGCGGCGCGCTGACCGCGGACGCGGTGGACGCGCGGTTCTGGGAGGCCGTGGAGCGCGAGGACCTGGAGGCCCTCGCCGGCACGCTGCGCTCCGAGAGCGCCGACGAGCTGTCCTCGCTCGGCGCCGTCCTGCCGATGCTGTCCTCGTGGCGGCGTCAGCAGACCGAGCTGTCGACCGTCGACGCCTGGCGCTACCAGGCGACGTGGAAGCCGGTGACCCTCCGCGCCGAGGGCGCGCCGGGCGGCCGCTGGCTGGTCGTCACCGCCGCGGAGCAGGCCGACGCGGCCTGGACCGAGGGCGTCGTACGGATGCTGGCGGCGCGCGGCGCCGAGGCTCGGGTGATCGAGCTGGGTGCCGAGGGCGACCGCGGGTCGGTGGCCGAGCGGCTGCGCGCGGAGGCCGGCGACGGCGCGGTGGCGGGCGTGTTCTCGCTGCTCGCCGTCGCGGGTGAGACCGGGCTGCTCCGTACGCTCGCGCTGACCCAGGCGCTGGGTGACGCGGGCGTGGACGCCCCGCTGTGGGTGGCCACCCGCGGTGCGGTGTCGGTGGGCCGGTCCGACGCGCCGGTGGACCCGGTGCAGGCGCGGGTCTGGGGCCTTGGCCGGGTGGCGGCGCTGGAGCTGCCGGAGCGCTGGGGCGGACTCATCGACCTCCCCGCCCTGCCGGAGACGCCGGACGAGCGGGCGCTCTCCCGGCTCGCCGGGGTGCTCTCCGGCCGTGGCGGCGAGGACCAGGTGGCGGTCCGCTCCTCCGGTGTCTTCGGGCGCCGGCTGACCCGGGGCGCGGCCCCGGCGAAGACCGGGCGCGCCTGGCGGCCGGGGACCGGCACGGTGCTGGTCACCGGCGGCACCGGTGCGCTGGGCGGCCATGTGGCGCGCTGGCTGGTGGGCCAGGGCGCCGAACACCTGGTGCTGACCAGCCGTCGGGGCCTGGAGGCCCCGGGCGCGTCCGAGCTCCGCGACGAGCTCACCGCGCTGGGCGCCCGGGTCACCGTCGCCGCGTGCGACGTGGCCGACCGGGAGGCGCTCGCCGCGCTGATCGACTCGCTCCCCGAGGAACTCCCGCTCACCGCCGTGGTGCACGCCGCCGGTGTGCTGGACGACGGTGTGCTGGACGCGCTCACTCCGGAGCGGTTCGCGGGTGTTCTGCGGGCCAAGGCGGAGGCTGCGGCCAACCTGGACGAGCTGACGCGTGAGCTGGAGCTGTCCGCTTTCGTGCTCTTCTCCTCGATCGCCGGATCCATGGGCGCCGCGGGCCAGGGCAACTACGCCGCCGCGAACGCCTTCCTGGACGCGCTGGCCGAGCGTCGGCGTGCCGAGGGACTGCCGGCGACATCGGTGGCCTGGGGCCCGTGGGCCGAGGGCGGCATGGCCGCCGACGAGGCCCTGGAGCAGCGCATGCGCCGCGCCGGCGTCCCGCCGATGGCGGCGGACCTGGCGATCGCCGCGCTCCAGCGGGCGCTGGACCTGGACGAGACCGCGGTGACCATCGCGGACGTCGACTGGGCACGGCTCGCGCCGGGCTTCACCGCCGTACGGCCCAGCGCCCTGCTGCGGGAGCTGCCCGAGGCGCGCGCCGCGCTGGAGGCCGAGGCGGCCCAGGCGTCCGGCGCGGGCGCGGCCGTCGAGGACGAGTCCTCGCTGGCCCAGCGGCTGGCCGGGCTGTCCGCGGCCGAGGCCGAGCGGGCGCTGCTGGACCTGGTGCGCTCCGCGGTGGCGGACGTGCTGGGCCACGCCGACGCCGAGGCGATCGAGGCCGGCCGGGCCTTCCGGGAACTGGGCTTCGACTCGCTGACCGCGGTCGAGCTGCGCAACCGGCTCAACTCGGTGACCGGGCTGCGGCTGCCGCCCACCCTGGTCTACGACTACCCGTCGTCGGCGGCGCTCGCCGACCACCTCAGGACCGAGGTCCTGGGCGAGGAGAGCGCGGCCGTCGCCGACCCCGCCGCCCCCGTGGCGGCCGTGGCCGACGACCCGATCGCGATCGTCGGCATGAGCTGCCGCTTCCCCGGTGGTGTGCGCACCCCCGAGGAGCTGTGGCGGCTGCTGGCCTCCGGCCGGGACGCCGTCACCGGCTTCCCCGCCGACCGCGGCTGGGACCTCGACGGGCTGTACGACCCGGAGTCCGACGGCGAGAACACCAGCTACGTCCGTGAGGGCGGCTTCCTGGCGGACGCCGGCGCCTTCGACGCGGCGTTCTTCGGGATCTCGCCGCGCGAGGCCGTCGCGATGGACCCGCAGCAGCGGCTGCTGCTGGAGACCTCGTGGGAGGCGTTCGAGCGGGCGGGCATCGACCCGGCGACCCTGCGCGGCCAGCAGGTCGGCGTCTTCGCCGGCACCAACGGCCAGGACTACATGTCGCTGGTGCTCAACTCGTCCGACGGCGGCGACGGCTTCATGGGCACGGGCAACGCGGCCAGCGTGATGTCCGGCCGGGTCTCGTACGCCCTGGGCCTGGAGGGCCCGGCGGTCACCGTCGACACGGCCTGCTCCTCCTCGCTGGTGGCGCTGCACTGGGCGATCCAGGCGCTGCGCAACGGCGAGTGCTCGCTGGCGCTGGCGGGCGGTGTGACCGTGATGTCCACGCCGGGCTCGTTCGTCGAGTTCAGCAAGCAGCGCGGGCTCGCCATGGACGGCCGGATCAAGGCGTTCGCGGCCGGCGCCGACGGCACCGGCTGGGGCGAGGGCGTGGGCATGCTGCTCGTGGAGCGGCTCTCCGACGCCCGGCGCAACGGTCACCCGGTCCTGGCGATCGTGCGCGGCTCCGCCGTCAACCAGGACGGCGCCAGCAACGGTCTGACGGCGCCGAACGGCCCGTCGCAGCAGCGGGTGATCCGCCAGGCGCTCGCCAGCGCCGGGCTGTCGACCGCCGAGGTCGACGCGGTCGAGGCGCACGGCACCGGCACCACGCTGGGCGACCCGATCGAGGCGCAGGCCCTGCTGGCCACCTACGGCCGGGACAGGTCCGCGGACCGGCCGCTGTACCTGGGCTCCATCAAGTCCAACATCGGTCACACGCAGGCCGCGGCGGGCGTCGCGGGTGTGATGAAGATGGTGCTGGCGCTTCAGCACGGCGTGCTGCCGCAGACGCTGCACGTGGACGAGCCGACCCCGCACGTCGACTGGTCGGCGGGCGAGGTCGCGCTGCTGACGGAGTCGGTGGAGTGGCCGGAGACCGGCCGCCCGCGCCGGGCCGCCGTCTCCGCGTTCGGCATCAGCGGCACCAACGCGCACACCGTCCTGGAGCAGGCGCCGGAGGAGGTGCCGGCGGAGACCGCCGCCACCGCTCCGGTGGCGGAGCTCCCGGTGCTGCCGTGGGTGCTGTCCGGCAAGTCCGAGGCCGCGCTGCGCGGCCAGGCCGAGCGGCTGCGGGCGCACCTCGCCGAGCGGCCCGAGGCGGACGCGGTGGACGTGGCGTACTCGCTGGCCACCACCCGCGGCGCCCTGGACCACCGGGCCGTACTGGCCGCCGAGGACCGGGACGGGCTGCTGCGCGGCCTGACCGCCCTCGCCCGCGGCGAGGCGGCCGAGGCGACGGTGCCCGGCCTGACCCGGGGTTCGGCCACGACCGGCAAGACGGCGTTCCTGTTCACCGGTCAGGGCAGCCAGCGGCTGGGCATGGGCCGTGAGCTGTACGCGGCGTACCCGGTGTTCGCGGACGCGCTGGACGCGGTCTGCGCGCGTCTGGACGGGCACCTGGAGCGGCCGCTGAAGACTGTGGTGTTCGGCGATGACGCCGAGCTGCTGCACCAGACCGGCTACACCCAGCCCGCGCTCTTCGCGATCGAGGTGGCGCTCTTCCGCCTCGTCGAAGCCTGGGGTGTGAAGGCGGACTTCCTCTCCGGTCACTCGATCGGCGAGCTGGCCGCCGCCCATGTCGCGGGTGTGCTGTCCCTGGAGGACGCCTGCACCCTGGTGGCCGCTCGCGGTCGCCTGATGCAGGAACTCCCGGCGGGCGGCGCGATGATCGCCGTCCAGGCGTCCGAGGAGGAGGTGCTGCCGCTGCTGACCGAGGGCGTCAGCGTCGCCGCCCTCAACGGCCCCACCTCCGTGGTGATCGCGGGTGACGAGGACGCGGCTCTGCGGATCGCCGCGAGCTTCGAGCAGCGGGGTCGTAAGACCAAGCGGCTCACCGTCTCGCACGCCTTCCACTCGCCGCGGATGGACGCGATGTTGGCGGACTTCCGCGCGGTGGCCGAGGGGCTGACGTACGAGGCCCCGCGCATCCCGATCGTGTCGAACCTGACCGGTGCCCTGGCCTCCGCCGAGGAGATCACCAGTCCGGACTTCTGGGTCCGGCACGTCCGGGAGGCGGTCCGCTTCCTCGACGGCGTCCGCGCCCTGGAGGAGCACGGCGTCACTACCTTCGTGGAGCTGGGCCCGGACGGGGTGCTCACCGCCATGGCGCAGGACTGCCTGGCGGAGCCCGACCGTGCCGAGCTCGTGCCGGCGCTGCGCAAGGGCCGACCGGAGGCGCAGGCGGCGACCGACGCGCTGGCGCGGCTGTTCGTCCGGGGGACGGCCCCGGACTGGGAGGCGTTCTTCGCCGGCACGGGCGCGCGCCGCGTGACCCTGCCGACCTACGCCTTCCAGCGGCACCACTACTGGGCCGACGCCCTGCTCAGCCTCGACGAGTACGCCTCGATGGGGCTCGGCGCCGCCGGTCACCCGCTGCTGGGTGCCGCGGTGGAGCTGCCCGACTCGGACGCGTTCCTCTTCTCCGGCCGGCTGTCGCTGCGCTCGCACGGCTGGCTGGCGGACCACACGGTCGGGGACGTGGCGCTGGTGCCGGGCTCGGCCTTCGTGGAGCTGGCGATCCGCGCCGGCGACCAGGCCGGCTGTGAGCTGCTGGAGGAGCTGGAGCTGGAGGCGCCGCTGGTGCTGCCGGCCCACGGCGGGGTGCAGCTGCGGGTGTCGGTCGGCGAGCCCGACGACGCCGGCCGCCGCACGCTGACCGTCCACTCCCGCCCGGAGCGCGGCGACCAGCCGTGGACCCGGCACGCCAGCGGCCTGCTGGCCGCCGGCGGGCCCGCGGCGGACCCGGCGGCCGCGGCCGAGACGGCCGTCTGGCCGCCGGCCGAGGCGCAGCCGGTGTCGGCCGACGAGGTCTACGCCCGGCTGGCCCGGACCGGTCTGCTGCACGGCCCGGCCTTCCAGGGCCTGGAGCGCGTGTGGCGGCGCGGTGCGGAGCTCTTCGCCGAGGTCCGCGTCGCGGAGGACCGGCAGTCGGAGGCCGCGCGCTTCGCGCTGCACCCGACGCTGCTGGACGCCGCGCTCCAGCCACTGGCGCTGCTGGCGGCGGACACCGAGGGTGCCGCGCTGGCGGGTTCGTGGCGTGGGGTGAGCGTGCGCGCGGTCGGCGCGGACGCGCTGCGGGTGCGGCTGGCCCCGGCCGCCGACCCGGCCCAGGACGGGGCGGTCTCGGTGGTCGTGGCCGACGCGGCGGGCTCGCTCGTCGCGACCGTCGACGCGCTGGCCACCCGTCCGCTGGACGTGGACCGGATCGCCGGCGCGGCCACGGCCACGGCCGGCCGCCACGAGTCGCTGTTCCGCGTCGACTGGAGCACGGTGACCACGGTGCCGGCGCTGCCGGCCTCCCCGGCGGCCCCCGCCGAGCGGTTCGCCGTCGTGGGTGGCGGCGACGAGTTCAAGCTGGGTGTCGCGCTGGAGTCGGCCGGGGTGCGCGCCGAGGCGTACGACGACCTCGCCGCGCTGAACGCGGCCGTCGCGGCGGGCGGCGCCGCCCCGGAGACGGTGCTGCTGCCGCTGCTGCCCGAGCCGGGCGACCCGTCCGGCGAGGACCTCGCCGGGGCCGTCCACGCCGCCTCCCACCGGGCCCTGAGCCTGATTCAGGAGTGGCTGAACGGCGGCCGGCCGGGCACCGCGCGGCTGGTGGTCGTCACCCGCGGCGCGGTCGCCGCGGCCGGCGACACCGAGGTCGCGGACCTGGTGAACGCGCCGGTCTGGGGCCTGCTGCGGGCCGCGCAGGCGGAGAACCCCGAGCAGTTCCTGCTGCTGGACGTCGACGGCGACGCCTCGTTCGCGGCCATCCCGGGCGCGCTCGCCTCGGGCGAGCCGGAGCTGGCGCTCCGCGCGGGCACGGCGTACGCGCCGCGCCTGGCCCGGGTCGAGACCGCGGCCGGCGTCCCGGCCGCCCTCGACCCCGAGGGCACCGTCCTGATCACCGGGGCCACCGGTGGTCTGGGCCGGCTGCTGGCCCGACACCTGGTCGTCGAGCACGGCGCCCGCCGCCTGCTGCTCGTCAGCCGGCGTGGTCCGGCCGCCGAGGGCATGGCGGAGCTCACCGCGGAACTGCGCGACCTGGGCGCCGAGGCCACCGTGGCCGCCTGCGACGCCGCCGACCGGGAGGCGCTGGCCGCCCTGCTGGCGAGCGTCCCGGCGGAGCACCCGCTCACGGCCGTGGTGCACACCGCGGGCGTGCTCGACGACGGCGTCATCGACCTGCTGACGCCGGAGCGGGTGGACCGGGTGCTCGCGCCCAAGGTCGACGCCGCGGTCAACCTGCACGAGCTGACCCGGGAGCTGGACCTGTCCGCCTTCGTGCTCTACTCGGCGGCGGCCGGCACCCTCGGCAGCCCCGGCCAGGGCAGCTACTCGGCGGCCAACGTCTTCCTGGACGCCCTCGCCCGGCACCGCCGGGCCCGCGGCCTGGCCGCCGTGTCCCTGGTGTGGGGCATGTGGGCCGAGGAGCGCGGCATGGCCGGCACGCTCGGCGCGGCCGACCTCGACCGGTCGGCGCGCGGCGGTGTGCTGCCGCTGTCCGGGACGGAGGGCCTGGCCCTGTTCGACGCGGCCCGCGCGGCCGACGAGCCGGTGCTGGTTCCGGTGCGGCTGGACCTGGCCGCCCTGCGTGCCAACGCCGCCGCCGGGGAGCTGCTGCCGCTCTACCGCGGCCTGGTGCGCACCCCCGCCCGCCGCGCCGCGGAGTCCGGGCGTCCCGCCGTGGCCGCCGAGGCGACGGCCGAGACGCTGGCGGCGCAGCTCGCCGGCCTCTCCGAGGCCGAGCAGCAGCGCACCGTGCTGGACCTGGTGCGCCGTCAGGTGGCGGCCGTCCTGGGCTACGCGTCCAAGGACCAGGTCGGCGCCGAGCAGGCGTTCAAGGAGCTCGGCTTCGACTCGCTGACCGCCGTGGAGCTCCGCAACCGCCTCAACGCGGCCAGCGGGCTGCGGCTCTCGGCGACGCTGGTCTACGACTACCCGACCCCGCTGGCGCTGGCGCGCCAGCTGCGGGCCGAGGTGGCGCCGGAGGCCGCGGAGCCCGGGCTCTCCGTCCTGGAGGAGCTGGAGCGGCTGGAGAACACCCTGTCCGCCATGGCGCCGGACGACCTCGCCGCGATGGCCGAGGACGAGGCGGCCCACGACCGGGTCGCGGTGCGGCTGCAGTCCCTGCTGACGAAGTGGAACGACGTTCGGAACGCCGCGGACGACACCGCCGGGGCGAACGCGCTCGAAGAGGCCAGTGACGACGAGCTCTTCGACTTCATCGACAAGAGGTTCGGCACGAGCTGAGAGAAACCTGCCGAGAAAACCAGCCGAGAGATTCGGCTGAGAGATCCGGCTGAGAGATCCGAGAGAAATCCGGCTGAGAAATCCGTGCGGGCCGGGGAAACGCCCGGCCCGCACCCACGGGGGAGACTCGGCGGCCCGAAGCGCGGCAGCACCACCCCACAGACCACCCCGACGATTCACCGCACGCGAAGAGGAAACGCCACATGGCGAATGAAGCAAAGCTCCGCGAGTATCTGAAGAAGGTCACCACAGAACTCGACGAGGCGTACCGGCGACTTCAGGGCTTCGAGGACCAGGCCCGCGAACCGATCGCCATCGTGGCCATGAGCTGCCGGTTCCCCGGCGGCATCCGCACCCCCGAGGAGCTGTGGCGGCTGCTGGCCGCAGGCGGCGACGCGGCGACGGAGTTCCCCGCCGACCGCGGCTGGGACCTGCGGAACCTGTTCGACGCGGACCCGGACACCCCGGACACCACCTACACCCGGGAGGGCGGGTTCCTCGAGGACGCCACCCGCTTCGACCCCGGCTTCTTCGGGATCTCCCCGCGTGAGGCGATGGCGATGGACCCGCAGCAGCGGCTGCTGCTGGAGACCTCGTGGGAGGCGTTCGAGCGGGCCGGCATCGACCCGGCCGCCCTCCGCGGCAGCCAGACCGGCGTCTTCGCCGGCATCAACGCCTCCGACTACCTGTCGGTGGCGCTGGACGCCGAAGAGGACTTCGGCGGGCACCTGGGCACCGGCAACTCCGCCAGCGTGCTCTCCGGCCGGGTCTCCTACACGTTCGGCCTGGAGGGCCCGGCGGTCACCGTCGACACCGCCTGCTCCGCCTCGCTGGTGGCGCTGCACCTCGCGGTGCAGGCGCTGCGGCTGGGGGAGTGCTCGCTGGCGCTGGCCGGCGGCGTCCACGTGATGTCCACGCCCGGCCTGTTCATCGAGTTCAGCCGGCAGCGCGGGCTCTCCCAGGACGGTCGCTGCAAGGCGTTCGCGGCCGACGCCGACGGCTTCGGGCCGGCCGAGGGCGTGGGCGTGCTGCTCCTGGAGCGGCTTTCCGACGCCCGTCGACACGGCCACAAGGTGCTCGCGGTCGTCCGCGGCACCGCCATCAACCAGGACGGCGCCAGCAATGGGCTGACCGCCCCCAACGGCCCGTCCCAGCAGCGCGTCATCCGGCGCGCCCTGGCCAACGCCCGGCTGTCCGCCGCCGATGTGGACGTCGTCGAGGCGCACGGCACCGGCACCGCCCTCGGCGACCCGATCGAGGCGCAGGCCCTGCTGGCCACCTACGGCCAGGACCGCCCCGTCGACCAGCCGCTGCTGCTGGGCTCGGTGAAGTCCAACATCGGCCACACCCAGGGCGCCGCGGGCATCGCGGGCGTCATGAAGATGGTGCTCGCCATGCGCCACGGCGTGGTGCCCGAGTCGCTGCACATCGCCGAGCCCTCCCCGCACATCGACTGGGCCGCCGGCTCGGTGGCGCTCGCGCGGGAGGCCACCCCCTGGCCGGAGACCGGACGTCCGCGACGCGCGGGCATCTCCGCCTTCGGCTTCAGCGGCACCAACGCGCACGCCATCGTGGAGCAGGCGCCGGCCGAGGAGCCGGCCGCCGCCGAGGAGCCGACGCGGCAGCCGGGCGTGCTGCCGTGGGTGCTCTCCGGCAAGGGCGAGGCGGCGCTGCGCGCGCAGGCCGCCAAGCTGCTGGAGCGGCTGGGGGCCGACGCCGGCGCCCGCCCGGTGGACGTGGGCTACTCGCTCGCCGTCACCCGCTCCGCTCTGGAGCGCCGCGCGGCGATCGTCGGCGAGGGCCGCGACGCGCTGCTGACCGGGCTGGAGGCGCTGGCCGCCGGCACGATGGCGCCGAACGTGGTGCAGGGCTCGGCCGTCGGCGGCCAGGTCGCCTTCGTCTTCCCCGGTCAGGGCTCGCAGTGGGCCGGCATGGCGGTCGGGCTGATGGACGCCTCGCCGGTGTTCGCGGCCCGGATCGAGGAGTGCGCCGCGGCGCTGGCGGAGTTCTGCGACTGGTCGCTGGTGGACGTCCTGCGGGGTGTCGAGGGTGCGCCGTCGTTGGAGCGGGTGGACGTGGTCCAGCCGGTGTTGTTCGCGGTGATGGTCTCCCTGGCGGAGCTGTGGCGCTCGCTGGGGGTGCGGGCCGACGCGGTGGTGGGTCACTCGCAGGGTGAGATCGCGGCCGCGTGTGTGGCGGGGATCCTGTCGCTCCAGGACGCGGCGCGGGTGGTCGCGCTGCGCAGCCAGGCCATCGGTCGGGTGCTGGCGGGCAAGGGCGGCATGGTGTCGATCGCCCTGCCGGTGGCCGAGGTCCGCGAGCGGATCGCGGTGTGGGGCGAGGACCGTATCTCGGTGGCGGCCGTCAACGGCCCGTCGTCGGTGGTCGTCTCCGGTGAGCCGGAGGCCCTCGACGAGCTGATCGCGTCCTGCGAGGCGGACGAGGTCCGGGCCCGTAAGGTCCCGGTGGACTACGCCTCGCACTCGGCCCAGGTCGAGCTGCTCCGCGACGAGCTGCTGAAGCTCCTCGCCCCGGTGACGCCGCGCGCGGCCGAGGTGCCGTTCCTGTCGACGGTGACGGGGGAGTGGGTCAAGGGCCCGGAGCTGGACGCCGGGTACTGGTACACCAACCTCCGTCAGACCGTCGAGCTGGAGAGCGCGGTGCGCCGCCTGCTGGACGAGGGCTTCGGCGCCTTCATCGAGTCCAGCGCCCACCCCGTGCTGACCATGGGCGTGCAGGAGACCGCCGAGGACGCGGGCAGCGAGGCCGCGGCCCTGGGCTCGCTCCGCCGCGACGAGGGCGGCCTCGACCGCTTCCTCACCTCGCTGGGCGAGGCGTGGACGCGCGGCGTGACGGTCGACTGGGACGCCGTCTACGGCGGCCTCGGCGCCCGGCGCGTCGAACTCCCCACCTACGCCTTCCAGGCCGAGCGGTTCTGGCCGGAGGCGGCGCCCGCGCGGGCGGCCGGGGCGGCGCAGGCCGACCCGGTGGACACCCGCTTCTGGGAGGCCGTGGAGCGCGAGGACTGGCAGGCGCTGGCCCAGGAGCTCGCGGTCGACGGCGACCAGCCGCTCAGCGCCGTCCTCCCGGCGCTCTCCACCTGGCGCAGGCAGGCCCGCGAGCAGTCCGCGGTGGACGGTTGGCGCTACCGCGTGACCTGGAAGGCGCTGCCCGAGGGCGCCGCCGCGCGGCTCTCCGGCACCTGGCTGCTGGTCGCCCCGGACACCGAGGACGAGCGCGCGACGGCCGTCGCCGCCGCGCTGGGCGAGCGGGGCGCCGACGTACGGCGGATCACGGTGGACGCCACGGCGACCGACCGCGAGGCCCTGGAGGCCCTGGTGCGTGCCGAGCTCGCCGGGGACGACGCGGCGTGCCAGGGCGTGCTGTCGCTGCTGCCGCTGGACGAGCGCCCCCACCCCGGGCACGCGGCCCTGCCCGCCGGCGCCGCCGCGCAGCTGGCGCTGATCCAGGCCCTGGGCGACGCCCAGCTCGCCGCCCCGCTGTGGTGCGCCACCAGCGGCGCCGTCTCCACCGACCGCTCCGACCGGCTGGAGTCGCCGGAGCAGGCGCTGGTCTGGGGCCTCGGCCGGGTGGCCGCCCTGGAGCACCTGGAGCGCTGGGGCGGACTCATCGACCTCCCCGCCCTGCCCGAGTCCCTGGACGAGCGGGCGTTGGGCCGGCTGGCCGGGGTGCTCGCCGGCGACGGCGACGAGGGTCAGGTGGCGATCCGCGCCACCGGCGTCTTCGGACCGCGGCTGGTGCGGGCCGGGCTGGCCGACACCCCGGCCGTACGGGACTGGCGGCCGGCCGGCACCACCCTGGTCACCGGCGGCACCGGCACGCTGGGCGCGCAGGTGGCCCGCTGGCTGGCCCGCAACGGCGCCGAGCACCTGGTGCTCGCCAGCCGCCGCGGTGCCGACGCACCGGGCGCGGCCGAGCTGCGCGAGGAGCTGACCGCGCTGGGCGCCGAGGTCACCCTCGCCGCCTGCGACGTCGCCGACCGGGAGGCGCTGGCCGCGCTGCTCGCGGAGGTCCCCGCCGAGCGGCCGCTGACCGCCGTGGTGCACACCGCCGCGGTGATCGAGGACGGGGTGATCGAGGGGCTGACGCCGGACCAGATGGACCGGGTGCTGCGCCTCAAGGTCGACGCCACCCGCCATCTGCACGAGCTCACCCGCGACCTGGAGCTCTCCGCCTTCGTGCTCTTCTCGCACTTCTCCGCGGTCTTCGGGGCGCCGGGACAGGGCAACCAGGCGCCGGGCAACGCCTATCTGCACGCCTTCGCCGAGCGGCGACGCGCCGAGGGGCTGCCCGCCACCACGCTCTCCTGGGGCCCGTGGGGCGACGGCACCACCGTCGACGGCGCGGTCGGCGACCGGATGCGCCGCCACGGCATCAACGAGATGGCGCCCGAGCCGGCCGTCGCCGCGCTGCGGCACGCGCTGGACCGGGACGAGACGGCGCTGACCGTCATCGACATGGACTGGCGGCGGTTCACCCTGGCCTTCACCGCCGACCGGCCGCGCCCGCTGCTGCACGAGCTGCCGGAGGCGCGTCAGGTCGTCGAGGAGGCGCGGGCCGAGGCCGCCGAGGCCGGGGCCGCCGGGCCGGCGCTGGCCCAGCAGCTCGCCGGGCTGCCGGAGACCGAGCGGGAGCGGGTGCTGCTGGACCTGGTCCGCTCCGCGGTGGCGGCGGTCCTCGGGCACGCCGACGCCTCGGCCATCGAGGCCGGCCGGGCCTTCAAGGAGCTGGGCTTCGACTCGCTCACCGCGGTCGAACTGCGCAACCGGCTGGGCGCCGCCAGCGGGCTCAGGCTGCCGGCGGCCCTGATCTTCGACCACCCCACGCCCGCCGCGGTGGCCGCGTATCTGCGCGCCGAGGTGGTGCCGGACGAGGCGGCCGGCGGCGCGTCGGTGCTGGAGGAGCTCGACCGGCTGGAGGCGGCGATCGCCGGCAGCACCCCGGACAACGTCACCCGGGCCCGGATCACCATGCGGCTCCAGTCGCTGCTCGGGAAGTGGAACGAGGGCCCGGCCGCCGGTGCCACCGGGCCGGCCCCCACCGCGGCCGCCCCGGCCCCCGAGGCCGCCGAGGTGGTCGAGGAGCTCCAGACGGCCAGCGACGAAGAGCTCTTCGCGTTCATCAACAAGGGTCTCGGAAGGGCCTGATGAATATTTCGCTATTGACGTGCCTTTCGAAGTCGGACAGGATTTCCCGCACTCTCGTATAAGGCTCGGCATTTCCGCTGCCCCCTATCATCCCCCGGTCGTCCAGGGGGTGATAGGGGGCAGTTAGGGGTTGTAGGGCCGGTTAGTCCGGCCATAGCCTCTCGCCGAGAAGTCGACTAATTGCTTATTTTCCGATGCCGTCTGCCGTAAATGGGTTGCGTTAAATGGCGAATGAAGAGACGCTGCGGGACTACCTCAAGCTCGTGACGGCGGATCTGCATCAGACTCGTCTTCGCCTGCGTGAGGCGGAGGCCAAGAACCACGACCCCATAGCCATCGTGGGGATCGGCTGCCGCTACCCCGGCGGTGTGCGTTCCGCCGAGGACCTGTGGCGGGTCGTCAGCGAGGGTGTGGACGCGGTCAGCGACTTCCCCGTGGACCGCGGGTGGAACGTCGAGACGATGTACCACCCGGACCCGGACCACCCCGGCACCAGCTATGTGCACGAGGGTGGCTTCGTCGACGCCATCGCCGACTTCGACCCCTCCGTCTTCGGCATCTCGCCGCGCGAGGCGCTGAGCATGGACCCGCAGCAGCGCATGCTGCTGGAGACGTCCTGGGAGGCGTTCGAGCGGGCCGGCGTCGACCCGACGTCCGTGCGCGGCCAGCAGATCGGCGTCTTCGTCGGCACCAGCAACCACGACTACCTGGCGGCGATCCTCAGCTCCACGGAGAACTTCGAGGGCTACTTCGGCACCGGCAACGCCGCGAGCGTCGCCTCCGGCCGCCTGTCGTACACCTTCGGCCTCGAGGGCCCCGCCGCCACCGTCGACACCGCCTGCTCCTCCTCGCTGGTGGCCCTGCACCTGGCGGTGCAGGCGCTGCGCAACAACGAGTGCACGATGGCGCTGGCCGGCGGCGCGACCCTGATGTGCGCCCCCGGCGTCTTCGTCGACTACAGCAAGATGCGCGGCCTCGCCCTGGACGGCCGCTCCAAGCCCTTCGCCCCCGAGGCCGACGGCTTCTGCCTCGGCGAGGGCGTCGGCGTGCTGCTGGTCGAGCGGCTCTCCGACGCGCGGCGCAAGGGCCACCCGGTGCTCGCCGTCATCCGCGGCACCGCCGTCAACCAGGACGGCGCCAGCAACGGCCTCACCTCGCCCAACGGCCCCTCCCAGCAGCGCGTCATCCTCCAGGCGCTGGCCAACGCCCGGCTGACCCCGGACCAGGTCGACGCCGTCGAGGCGCACGGCACCGGCACCGCGCTCGGCGACCCGATCGAGGCCGACGCGCTGCTCGCCACCTACGGCCAGGACCGCCCCGAGGGCCGGCCGCTGCTGCTCGGCTCCGTCAAGTCCAACATCGGCCACGCCCAGGCGGGCGCCGGCGTCGGCGGCGTCATCAAGATGGTCATGGCGCTGAAGCACGGCGTGCTGCCCAAGACGCTGCATCTGACCGAGCCGACCCCGCACGTCGACTGGTCCTCCGGCGACATCGAGCTGCTGACCGAGGCCCGGGAGTGGCCGGAGACCGGCCAGCCGCGGCGCGCCGGCGTCTCCTCGTTCGGCATGTCCGGCACCAACGCGCACACCATCATCGAGGAGGCCCCGGCCCCCGCCGCCGAGGAGCCCGCGGCCGGCGCCGACGCGGCCCCCGCGCCCGTCCGGCCGCCGCTCACCCCCGTCGTGCTGTCCGGCAAGGACCAGGGCGCGCTCCGCGCCCAGGCCGCCCAGCTGCACGCGCACCTGGCCGCCGGTCAGTCCGCCGCCGACCTGGCCGACCTCGGCTACTCGCAGGCCCTCACCCGCCCCGCCCTCGACCGACGCGCCGCCGTCGTCGCGGCCGACCGCGACGAACTCCTCGCGGGCCTGGCCGCGCTGGCCGAGGGGCAGAGCCACCCCACCCTCACCGAGGGACTGGCCGCCGAGGGCAAGCTCGCCTTCCTCTTCACCGGCCAGGGCAGCCAGCGGCTCGGCATGGGCCGCGAGCTGTACGCGACCCACCCGGTCTTCGCCAAGGCCCTGGACGACGTCTGCGCCCAGCTCGACCGCTTCCTGGGGCAGCCGCTGAAGGACGTGCTCTTCGGCGACGACAAGAAGCTGCTGGACCAGACCGGCTACACCCAGCCCGCGCTCTTCGCCGTCGAGGTGGCGCTGTTCCGCCTCGTCGAGTCCTGGGGCCTCAAGCCGGACTTCCTCGCCGGCCACTCCATCGGCGAGCTCGCCGCCGCCCACGTCGCCGGGGTGCTGTCGCTGACCCACGCCAGCGCGCTGGTCGCCGCCCGCAGCCAGCTCATGCAGCAGCTCCCGGCCGGCGGCGCGATGATCGCCGTCCAGGCGTCCGAGGACGAGGTGCTCCCGCTGCTGAACGAGCGCGTCAGCATCGCGGCGCTCAACGGCCCGCAGTCCGTGGTGATCGCGGGCGACGAGGACGCCGCCCTCGCCATCGCCACCGCCTTCGAGGCGCAGGGCCGCAAGACCAAGCGGCTCGCCGTCAGCCACGCCTTCCACTCCCCGCACATGGACGGGATGCTGGACGCCTTCCGCGAGGTGGCCGAGCGGCTGACCTACCACGCCCCGGCGATCCCCATCGTCTCCAACCTCACCGGCGACCTGGTCTCCGCCGAGGAGATCACCAGCCCGGACTTCTGGGTCCGGCACGTCCGCGAGGCCGTCCGCTTCCTCGACGGCGTCCGCGCCCTGGAGGCGCGCGGCGTCACCACCTTCGTCGAACTCGGCCCCGGCGGCGTGCTGTCCGCCATGGGCCAGGACTGCCTGGCCACCACCAGGGCGCACGCCGTGGCGTTCGTCCCCGCCCTGCGCGACGACCGCCCCGAGGCCCGCACCCTGGCCCAGGCCCTCGCGCAGGCCCACACCCGTGGCGCGGCCGTGGACTGGGCCACCTTCTACGCCGGCACCGGCGCCACCCGCGTCGACCTGCCCACCTACGCCTTCCAGCGGCAGCGCTTCTGGCCGTCCAACCCCTTCGCCGACATGGGCGACCCGGCCGGCGAGACCGGCGCGCTCAGCGCCACCGACGCCCGCTTCTGGGAGGTCGTGCACAGCGAGGACCTCGCGGCCCTCGCCGACACCCTCGGCATCGACGGCGACCAGCCGCTGAGCGCCGTACTCCCCGCGCTGTCCGCCTGGCGCCGACGCCACCACGACCGCTCCACCGTCGACGGCTGGCGCTACCGCACCACCTGGAAGCCGCTGACCGGCGCCCAGCCCTCGCTGCTGAACGGCACCTGGCTCGTCGTCACGCCGGCCGGCGCGGCCGACTCCCCGTGGCCCGCCGAGACCGTCCGCATGCTCACCGAGCGCGGCGTGCGCGTCGCCCAGCTCTCCGTGGACGCCACCGCCGCCGACCGCGCCGACCTCGCCGAGCGGCTTCGCGCCGCCCTGCCCGAGGACACCGCGCCCGCCGGCGTGCTCTCCCTCCTCGGCCTCGACGAGCGGCCGCACACCGACCACCCCGAGCTGACCGCCGGCCTCGCCGGCACCGTCGCCCTCGTCCAGGCGCTGGGCGACGCCGACCTCGACGCCCGGCTGTGGGCGGTCACCCGCGGCGCCGTCTCCACCGGCCGCTCCGACCGGCTCACCAGCGCCGTCCAGGCCCAGCTGTGGGGCCTCGGCCGCACCGTCGGCCACGAACACCCGGAGCGCTGGGGCGGCCTGATCGACCTGCCCGAGGCCGCCGACGAGCGGGCCCTCGGCCGGCTCGCCGAGGCGCTCTCCGGCCTCGGCGACGAGGACCACCTCGCCATCCGCCCGCAGGGCGTCTTCGTCCGCCGCCTCGCCCGCGCCCCGCACGCCGAGACCACCGCCGAGACCAGCGGCGCGGGCTGGACCGGCCGCGGCACCGCGCTCGTCACCGGCGGCACCGGCGCCCTCGGCGCACACATCGCCCGCTGGCTCGTCGGCCAGGGCGTCGAACACCTGGTGCTCACCAGCCGCCGCGGCGCCGACGCGCCGGGAGCCGCCGAACTGCGCGACGAACTCACCGCGCTGGGCGCCGAGGTCACCCTCGCCGCCTGCGACGTCGCCGACCGGGACGCGCTGGCCGCGCTGCTGGCGTCGATCCCCGAGCGGTACCCGCTGACCACCGTCGTGCACGCCGCCGGCGTGCTGGACGACGGCGTGCTGGACGCCCAGACCCCGGCCCGTATGGCCGCCGTGCTGCGCCCCAAGGCCACCGCCGCGCACCACCTGCACGAGCTCACCCGCGACCTGGACCTGAGCGCCTTCGTGCTGTTCTCGTCCATGGCCGCCACCTTCGGCGCCGCCGGCCAGGCCAACTACACCGCCGCCAACGCCTACCTGGACGCGCTGGCCGAGCAGCGCCGCGCCGAGGGCCTGCACGCCGTCTCGCTGGCCTGGGGCGCCTGGGCCGAGGGCGGCATGGCCACCGACGAGCTGGTCGCCGAGCGGCTCCGGCTCTCCGGGCTGCCCGCGCTCGCCCCCGAGCCGGCCACCGTCGCGCTGCGCACCGCGCTCGACCTGGACGAGACCTTCTCCCTGGTCGTGGACATCGACTGGGACCGCTTCGGCCCGGGTCTCACCGCCATCCGCCCCAACCCGCTGGTCGCCGACCTCCCCGAGGCGCGGCAGGCCCTGGAGGCGGCGCGGACGGCCGACGGCGACGGCGCCGACGAGGCGTCCTCCCTCGCGCGGCGGCTGGCCGCCGCCGCGACCGAGGAGGAGCGCGAGGCGCTCGCCCTGGACTTCGTCCGCACCCAGGTGGCGGTCGTCCTCGGCCACGCCGGCCCCGAGACCGTCGAGCCCACCCGTGCCTTCCGCGACCTCGGCTTCGACTCGCTGACCGCGGTCGAGATCCGCAACCTGCTGGGCTCGCTCACCGGGCTGCGGCTGCCCGCCACGATCATCTTCGACTACCCGACCCCGATCATCCTGGCGGAGTTCCTCCGGGAGGAGCTCGTCGGCTCGCGTCCGGTCGCCGCCGGCCCCACCGCCCCCGTGGCGGCCGTGGCCGACGACCCGATCGCGATCGTCGGCATGAGCTGCCGCTTCCCCGGCGGCGTCACCACCCCCGAAGAGCTGTGGAAGCTGCTCATATCGGGCCAGGACGCGGTCACCGGCTTCCCCGCCGACCGCGGCTGGGACGTCGACGCGCTCTACGACCCGGAGTCCGGCGCCGAGAACACCACCTACGTGCGCGAGGGCGGCTTCCTGCACGACGCCGCCGACTTCGACCCGGCGTTCTTCGGGATCTCGCCGCGTGAGGCGCTCGCCATGGACCCGCAGCAGCGACTGCTGCTGGAGACGTCCTGGGAGGCGTTCGAGCGGGCCGGGATCGACCCGGCGACGCTGCGCGGCCAGCAGGTCGGCGTGTTCGCCGGCACCAACGGCCAGGACTACCTGCCCGTCATCCTCGCCGCCCCCGGCGGCTCCGAGGGCTTCATGGGCACCGGAAACGCGGCCAGCGTGCTCTCCGGCCGGGTCTCCTACGCCCTGGGCCTGGAGGGCCCGGCGGTCACCGTCGACACCGCCTGCTCCTCCTCGCTCGTCGCCCTGCACTGGGCGATCCAGGCGCTGCGCGACGGCGAGTGCTCGCTCGCCCTCGCCGGTGGCATCACCGTGATGTCCACCCCGGGCAACTTCATCGACTTCAGCCGACAGCGCGGGCTGGCGGCCGACGGCCGGATCAAGGCGTTCGCGGCCGGTGCCGACGGCACCGGCTGGGGTGAGGGCGTCGGCATGCTGCTCGTGGAGCGGCTGTCCGACGCGCGGAAGAACGGTCACCCGGTCCTCGCGATCGTGCGCGGCTCCGCCGTCAACCAGGACGGCGCCAGCAACGGTCTGACCGCCCCGAACGGCCCGTCGCAGCAGCGCGTCATCCGGCAGGCCCTCGCGGGCGCCGGGCTGACGACCGCGGACGTGGACGCGGTCGAGGCGCACGGCACCGGCACCAAGCTCGGCGACCCCATCGAGGCACAGGCGCTGCTGGCCACCTACGGCCAGGACCACACCCCCGAACAGCCGCTGTACCTGGGCTCCATCAAGTCCAACTTCGGCCACACGCAGGCCGCCGCCGGCGTCGCCGGCGTCATGAAGATGGTCCTCGCCATCCAGCACGGCATGCTGCCGCGGACGCTGCACGTCGACGAGCCGACCCCGCACGTCGACTGGTCGGCCGGCGAGATCGCGCTGCTGACCGAGTCCACCGCATGGCCCGAGACCGGCCGCCCGCGCCGGGCCGCCGTCTCCTCCTTCGGCATCAGCGGCACCAACGCGCACACGATCATCGAGCAGGCCCCGGCCGAGGAGGCCGCTCCGGCCCGCGGCACGGACCCGGCCGCGCTGCCGGTGGTCCTGTCCGCCCGCACCGACGAGGGCCTGCGCGCCCAGGCCGAGCGGCTGCGCGCGCACCTCACCGAGGAGCCGGGCGCCTCGCTCACGGACGTCGGCTTCTCGCTGGCCACCCGGCGCGCCGCCTTCGAGGAGCGGGCCGCCCTGGTCGTCGCCGACCGCGACGCCCTGCTGGCGGGCCTGGACGCCCTGGCCGGCGGCCAGTCCGCGCCCGGCCTGGTCGAGGGCACGGCCACCGGCGGCAAGACGGCGTTCCTGTTCACGGGTCAGGGCAGCCAGCGGCTGGGCATGGGCCGTGAGCTGTACGGCGCGTACCCGGTGTTCGCGGACGCGCTGGACGCGGCCTGCGCGCATCTGGACGGGCACCTGGAGCGGCCGCTGAAGGACGTGGTGTTCGGCGACGACAAGAAGGTGCTGGACCAGACCGGCTACACCCAGCCCGCCCTCTTCGCGATCGAGGTCGCGCTCTTCCGCCTCGTCGAAGCCTGGGGCGTGAAGGCGGACTTCCTCTCCGGTCACTCGATCGGCGAGCTGGCCGCCGCGCATGTGGCGGGTGTGCTCTCGCTGGCCGATGCCTGCACCCTGGTGGCGGCTCGTGGTCGTCTGATGCAGGCGCTGCCGACGGGTGGCGCGATGATCGCGGTGCAGGCGTCGGAGGACGAGGTCCTTCCGCTGCCCACCGACGGCGTGAGCATCGCCGCGCTCAACGGTCCGCAGTCCGTGGTGATCGCGGGCGAGGAGGACGCGGCGCTCGCCATCGCCGCGAGCTTCGAGCAGCAGGGTCGTAAGACCAAGCGGCTCACCGTCTCGCACGCCTTCCACTCGCCGCGTATGGACGCGATGTTGGAGGACTTCCGCGCGGTCGCGGAGACCCTCTCCTACGAGGCCCCGCGCATCCCGATCGTCTCCAACCTCACCGGCGACCTGGTCTCCGCCGAGGAGATCACCAGCCCGGACTTCTGGGTCCGCCACGTCCGCGAGGCGGTCCGCTTCCTCGACGGTGTCCGCGCCCTGGAGGCGCAGAACGTCACCACCTTCATCGAGCTCGGCCCCGACGGGGTCCTCTCCGCCATGGGGCAGGAGTGCGTCGAGGGCGCGGACGCGTTCTTCGCCGCCGCGCTGCGCGCCGGCCGTCCCGAGGCCGAGGCGCTGGTCGCGGCCGTGGCGGGGGCGCACGTCCGTGGCGTGGCCGTGGACTGGGCGGCGTTCTTCGCCGGCACCGGCGCCGCGCGCGTCGAGCTGCCGACCTACGCCTTCCAGCGCCAGCGTTACTGGCCGAAGGTGTCCTCGCTGTACCTCGGCGACGTCGCGGCCGTGGGACTCGGCGAGGCCGAGCACCCGCTGCTGGGGGCGAGCGCCGAACTGCCGGACGCGGACGGGGTGCTGTTCACCGGCCGCCTCGCGCTGTCGACGCACCCGTGGCTGGCCGGCCACACCATCATGGACACGGTCCTGCTGCCGGGCACGGCCTTCGTGGAGCTGGCGATCCGCGCCGGCGACCAGGTGGGCTGCCCGCACCTGGAGGAGCTGACGCTGGAGGCGCCGCTGGTGCTGCCCGCGCAGGGTGGCGTCCAGCTGCGGCTGTCGGTCGGCGCCGCCGACGAGTTCGGCCGCCGCCCGCTGTCGCTGCACTCCCGCCTTGAGGACCTTCCGGCCGAGGAGCCGTGGACCCGGCACGCCAGCGGTGTGCTCGCGACCGCCGACGGGGTCCCCGGGCCGGCGTTCGAGCTGAGCGCCTGGCCGCCGGCGGACGCCGTCGAGGTGGAGCTGGGCGACCGCTACGCGGGGCTGCTCGACATCGGCTTCGCCTACGGCCCCGACTTCCAGGGTCTGCGCAGGGCCTGGCGGCGCGACGGCGAGATCTTCGCCGAGGTGCGGCTGCCCGAGGAGACCCAGGAGGAGGCCGGCCGCTTCGGGCTGCACCCGGCGCTGCTGGACTCCGCGCTGCACGCCATCGGCATCGGCGGTCTCGGCGTCAGCGACGGCACGGGCCGACTGCCGTTCGCCTGGAGCGGGGTGTCCCTGTACGCGAGCGGGGCCTCCGCGCTCCGCGTCCACCTGGCGCCCGTGGGCGCCGAGGGCGTTCGGCTGGAGCTCGCCGACGTGACCGGCGCGCCGGTCGCCGCCGTCGAGTCGCTCGGGCTGCGCCCGGTCTCGGCCGAGCAGCTGCGGACCGCCCGCACCGCCTACCACGAGTCGCTCTTCCACATGGAGTGGACGGAGCTCACCGGCGCCGCCGAGGCGGCCCCGGCGGGCCGCTGGGCCGTGCTGGGCTCCGCCGAGCTCCTCGGCGCGGACGTTCCGACGTACGCCGCGTACGCCGACCTGGCCGCCGCGGTCGACGCGGGCGCCCAGGCGCCCGAGTTCGTCTTCGCCACCCCCCGCGCGACCGGTGACGGGGACGCGGCCGCCGCCGCGCACCACGCCGCCGCCGAGGCCCTCGGCCTGGTGCGGGAGTGGCTGGCGGACGACCGGTTCGCCGACTCCCGGCTGGTCGTGCTGACCTCCGGCGCGGTGGCCGCGGTCCCGGGCGAGCCGGTGACCGACGTGGCCCGGGCCGCCGTCTGGGGCCTGCTGCGCTCGGCCCAGTCGGAGAACCCGGACCGGCTGCTGCTGGTCGACCTCGACAAGCGGGACGAGTCCCGCCGGGCGCTCCCCGGCGCCCTCGCCTCGGGCGAGTCGCAGCTCGCGCTCCGCGCGGGCGTCGTGTCCACGCCGCGGCTGACGCGGGTGGCCGTGGACGCCGACGCCGAGCGGGAGTTCCGTCCGGCCGCCGACGGCACGGTGCTGGTCACCGGCGCCAGCGGCTCGCTGGGCGGGCTGGTGGCCCGGCACCTGGTGGCCTCCCACGGGGTGCGGCACCTGCTGCTGGTCAGCCGCCGCGGCGGCGCCGCGCCCGGTGCCGAGGACCTGGCGGCCGAGCTGGCCGCGTCCGGGGCCTCCGTCACCTGGGCGGCGTGCGACGTGGCCGACCGGGAGGCGCTGGCCGCCGTCCTGGCGGACATCCCGGCCGCGCACCCGCTGACCGCCGTGGTGCACACCGCCGGTGTGCTCGACGACGGTGTGATCAGTTCGCTGACCCCCGAGCGCGTCGACCGCGTCATGCGCCCGAAGGTGGACGCGGCCTGGAACCTGCACGAGCTGACCCGCGAGCTGGACCTGGCGGCGTTCGTCCTCTTCTCGTCCTCCTCCGGCGTCTTCGGCGGACCGGGCCAGGGCAACTACGCCGCCGCCAACGCCTTCCTGGACGCGCTGGCCGCGCACCGCCGGGCGGACGGTCTGCCCGCCACCGCCCTCGCCTGGGGCCTGTGGGCCGGCGGCGGCATGGGCGGCACCCTGGACGAGGCCGACATCAGCCGGATGCGGCGCGCCGGTCTGCCGCCGCTGCCGGTGGCCGAGGGGCTGGCCCTGCTGGACACCGCCCTGCGGCTGCCCGAGCCGGCGCTGGTGCCGATGCGGGTCGACGTGGCGGCGCTGCGCGCCGTGGCCGCCTCGGGCGCCATCTCGCCGCTGCTGCGCGGTCTGGTCCGGGTCCCGGTGCGGCGCGCGGCACAGGCCGCGGGCGTCGCCGGCGGCGAGGCCGGGCTGGCCGGGCGGCTCGCCGGGCTCAGCGAGAGCGAGCAGGAGCGGACGCTCCTGGACCTGGTCCGCGGCCAGGTGGCGACCGTGCTCGGCTACGCCGGGGCGGAGACCATCGGCTCCGGTCGGGCGTTCAAGGAGCTGGGTTTCGACTCGCTGACCGCGGTCGAACTCCGCAACCAGCTCAACGCGGTGACGGGGCTGCGGCTCCCGGCGACGTTGATCTTCGACTACCCGGACCCGACCGTCCTCGCCCGCCATCTGCGGACCGAGCTCACCGGCACCGCGGCGCTCGCCCCGGCACCGGTCGTGGCGGCCGTCGGCGACGACGAGCCGATCGCCATCGTCGCCATGAGCTGCCGCTACCCCGGCGGGGTGCGCACCCCCGAGGACCTGTGGCAGATGATCGCCGCCGGCCACGACGGCATCTCGCTCTTCCCCGACAACCGCGGCTGGGACCTGGACGCCCTCTACGACCCGAACCCGGAGACGCAGGGCACCTCCTACGCCCGTGAGGGCGGCTTCCTGCACGACGCCGCCGAGTTCGACCCGGCGTTCTTCGGCATCTCGCCGCGCGAGGCGCTGGCCATGGACCCGCAGCAGCGGCTGCTGCTGGAGACTTCCTGGGAGGCGTTCGAGCGGGCCGGCATCGACCCGCTGTCGGTGCGCGGCAGCCAGACCGGCGTCTTCGCCGGCGTGATGTACCACGACTACGGCTCGCGGCTGCACGCCGCGCCGGAGGAGGTCGAGGGCTACCTCGGCACCGGCAGCTCCAGCAGCGTCGTCTCCGGCCGCGTCGCGTACACCTTCGGCCTGGAGGGCCCGGCCGTCACCGTCGACACGGCCTGCTCCTCGTCGCTGGTGGCGCTGCACCTCGCGGCGCAGGCGCTGCGCAACGGCGAGTGCTCGCTGGCTCTCGCCGGCGGCGTCACCGTGATGTTCACCCCCGGCACCTTCATCGAGTTCAGCCGGCAGCGCGGGCTCGCCGCCGACGGCCGCTGCAAGTCCTTCGCGGGCGCCGCGGACGGCACCGGCTGGGGCGAGGGCGCGGGCATGCTGCTCCTGGAGCGGCTCTCCGACGCCCGTCGACACGGCCACGAGGTGCTGGCGATCGTCCGCGGCTCGGCCGTCAACCAGGACGGCGCGAGCAACGGTCTGACGGCCCCCAACGGCCCGTCGCAGCAGCGCGTCATCCGCCAGGCCCTGGCCAACGCGCGGCTCACCGGCGACCAGGTCGACGTGGTCGAGGCGCACGGCACCGGCACCACGCTGGGCGACCCGATCGAGGCGCAGGCGCTGCTGGCCACCTACGGCCAGGACCACTCGGCGGAGCGCCCGCTGTGGCTCGGCTCGGTCAAGTCCAACCTCGGCCACACCCAGGCCGCCTCCGGCGTCGCCGGCGTCATCAAGATGGTGCTCGCCATGCGGCACGGAGTGCTGCCCCAGACGCTGCACGTCGACGAGCCCTCGCCGCACGTGGACTGGACGGCGGGCGCCGTCGAGCTGTTGACCGAGGCCAGGGAGTGGCCGCGCGCCGAGCGCCCGCGCCGGGCCGGCGTCTCCTCCTTCGGCATCAGCGGCACCAACGCGCACGCCATCATCGAGCAGGCCCCCGAGGCCGACCCGGCCGAGGGCGCGGCCGAGCCGCAGGCCCCCGCGGCCGGCACCGGGCTGCCCTTCGTGCCCGTGCTGCTCTCGGCGCGGGGTGAGGACGGGCTGCGGGCCCAGGCCCAGCGGCTGCGCGCCCACATCGGCGAGCGGCCGGAGATCGCGGGCGACGACCTGCCCGGCCTGGCCGACCTCGGCTACTCGCTGGCCACCACCCGCGCGGCGCTGGAGCACCGGGCCGCGCTGGTCGCCGCCGACCGCGACGAGGCGCTGCGTGCCCTGGACGCCCTGGCGCGCGGCGAGGCCGACCCGGCACAGGTGCTGCGCGGCGTGGCGACCGAGGGCAAGGTGGCGTTCCTGTTCACCGGACAGGGCAGCCAGCGACTCGGCATGGGCCGCGAGCTGTACGACACCTTCCCCGTCTTCGCGGAGGCGCTGGACGCCGTCTGCGCGGAGCTCGACCGGCACCTGGACCGGCCGCTGAAGGACGTGCTGTTCGGCACGGACGCCGAGCTGCTCGACCGCACCGGCTACACCCAGCCCGCCCTGTTCGCCCTTGAGGTGGCCCTCTACCGCCTGGTCACCGCCTGGGGCCTGCGGCCGGACTACCTGTCCGGCCACTCCATCGGCGAGCTGGCCGCCGCCCATGTGGCGGGTGTCCTCTCGCTGGAGGACGCGGCGAAGCTGGTGGCCGCCCGCGGCCGGCTGATGCAGGAACTCCCCGCCGGCGGCGCGATGATCGCGCTCCAGGCGACGGAGGACGAGGTCCTTCCGCTGCTCACCGAGCGGGTCGGCATCGCGGCCCTCAACGGCCCGCGGTCGGTGGTGGTCGCGGGTGACGAGGACGGGGCCCTCGCGATCGCGAGCGACTTCGAGGCGCGGGGTCGTAAGACCAAGCGGCTCACCGTCAGCCACGCCTTCCACTCGCCGCTCATGGAGCCGATGCTCGCGGACTTCCGGAAGCTCGCGGAGGGCCTCACCTTCCACGCCCCGAAGATCCCGATCGTCTCCAACCTGACCGGCGCCGTGGTCACGGCCGACGAGATCCGGCTGCCGGAGTTCTGGGTCCGCCATGTCCGGGAGGCCGTGCGCTTCCTCGACGGGGTGCGCGCCCTGCACGCCGCCGGCGTCACCACCTTCCTCGAACTCGGCCCGGACGGGGTGCTCTCGGCGATGGCCGAGGAGTGCCTGACCGACGCCGCGGACGCCGCCGACACGGCCTTCGCGCCCGCGTTGCGCACCGGCCGTCCCGAGGCGCGGACGCTCGCCACCGCCCTGGCCCTGGCGCACGTCCGGGGCGTCGCCCCGGACTGGGCGGCCTTCTACGCCGGCACCGGCGCGACCCGCACCGCCCTGCCCACCTACCCGTTCCAGCGCCAGCGCTACTGGCTGGACGTGGGCATCTCCGCCGAGGACGTGGCGTCCGCCGGCCTGGAGACGACGGACCACCCGCTGCTGGGCGCGGCGGTCGAACTCCCCGACACCGGCGGCTTCGTCTTCACCGGCCGGCTGTCGCTGCGCAGCCACCCGTGGCTGGCCGACCACGCCGTCATGGACACCGTGCTGCTGCCGGGCACGGCCTTCGTCGAGCTGGCGCTGCGCGCCGGCGAGGAGGCCGGCTGCGACACCGTCGAGGAGCTGACCCTCCAGGCGCCGCTGGTCCTGCCCGAACAGGGCGCCGTACAGCTGCGCCTGGAGCTGGCGGCCGCCGACGAGGCCGGGCGGCGGGGCGTGAGCCTGCACTCCCGCCGCGAGGAGGCCGAGGCCGACGAGCCGTGGACCCGGCACGCCACCGGCTTCCTGGCCCCCGGCGCGGCGGCCCCCGTCGAGCCCTTCCCGGACGTCTGGCCGCCCGCCGGCGCGACCGCCCTCGACACCGCCGACTTCTACCCGGGCGCGGCCGCCGCCGGGCTCGGCTACGGCCCGGTGTTCCAGGGCCTGACGGCCGCCTGGCGCTCCGGCGACGAGCTGTTCGCCGAGGTCCGGCTGCCCCAGGGCTTCGAGACCCAGGCCGGCGGGTTCGGGCTGCACCCGGCGCTGCTGGATGCGGCGCTGCACGCGCTGGGCCTGGACGGCTCCGGCGAGGGCGCGCGGCTGCCGTTCGCCTGGACCGGGGCGCGGCTGCACGCCGCCGGCGCCGCCGGGCTGCGGGTCCGGCTGCGGCCGGCCGACGGCGGCGTGGCGCTCCACCTCGCCGACGCCACCGGCACGGCGGTCGCCTCCATCGACCAGCTGGTGCTGCGCCCGGTCTCCGCCGAGCAGCTGAACGCCGCGCGCACCGCGCACCACGAGTCGCTGTTCCGGCCCGAGTGGACGGCGCTGCCGCTGCCCGCGGAGCAGACCGGAGAGGTGCCGCTCGGCCAGCGCTGGGCGGCGCTGGGCGACGAGCCGTTCGCGCTCGCCGGCCGGACCCTGGACGGCTACGCCGACCTGACCGCGCTGGCCGCCGCCGACGGGGCCGTCCCGGACGTCGTCTTCGTCCCGCTGGACGCGGCCGGCACCGGGCCGCGGCTGCCCGAGACCGCCCGCGCCGCCGCCCGCGCCGCCCTGGAGCTGGTGCGCGCGTGGGTGACGGAGCCCCGGTTCGAGGACGCGCGACTGGTGTTCGTCACCCGCGGCGCCGTCGCCGCCGGCGCCGGCGAGGAGCTCGCCGACCCGGCCCACGCCACCGTGTGGGGCCTGGTCCGCACGGCCCAGTCGGAGCACCCCGGCCGCTTCGTCCTGCTCGACACCGACGCCACCGACGCCTCGCGGCGGGCCCTGCCCGCGGCGCTCGACGCCGACGAGCCGCAGCTCGCGCTGCGCTCCGGCACGGCGCACGCCTTCCGGCTGGCCCGCGTCCCGGCCCAGGACACCGGCGTCGCGCCGGAGTTCGACCCGGCCGGCACCGTCCTGCTGACCGGCGCCAGCGGCACCCTCGGCGCGCTGTTCGCCCGCCACCTGGTGGCCGAGCGCGGGGTACGCCACCTGCTGCTGGCCAGCCGACGCGGCGAGCGGGCGCCCGGCGCGGCCGAACTCGCCACCGAGCTGGCGGCGCTGGGCGCCGAGGTCACCTGGGCGGCCTGCGACGCCGCCGACCGGGAGGCGCTGGAGCGGCTCCTCGGCGCGATCCCGGCCGAGCACCCGCTGACCGCGGTGGTGCACACCGCGGGCGTGCTGGACGACGGCGTGATCGGCTCGCTCACCGGCGAGCGGCTCGACGCGGTGCTGCGACCCAAGGTGGACGCCGCGTGGAACCTGCACGAGCTCACCGAGGGCCTGGAGCTGTCCGCGTTCGTGCTCTTCTCCTCCGCCGCCGGCGTGTTCGGCAGCGCCGGACAGGGCAACTACGCCGCGGCCAACACCTTCCTGGACGCCCTGGCGCGGCACCGCGCCGCCCGCGGCCTGCCCGCCACCTCGCTGGCCTGGGGCCTGTGGGCGGCGGCCGGCGGCATGGCGGGCAGCCTGGACGAGTCCGACGTGACCCGGATGCAGCGCGGCGGCTACGCGGCGCTGCCGCAGGACGAGGGCCTGGCCCTGTTCGACCTGGCCGGCACGCTGGCGGAGCCGGTGCTGGTCCCGATCCGGCTCGACACCGGGGCGCTGCGCGCCCAGGCCGCCGCCGGGATGCTGCCCACGCTGCTGCGCGGCCTGGTCCGCACCCCCGCGCGGCGGGCCGCGGAGACGCCCGCCGCCGGCGGCGCCCCCGCCGCCACCGGCTCGCTCACCGAGCGGCTGGCCGGGCTGTCGGAGGCCGAACGCGACCGGGAACTGCTGGACCTGGTGCGGACGCAGGTGGCGGCCGTCCTCGGCTACGCCGGGCCGGACGACGTCGACGCCGGGCGGGGCTTCCTCGACCTGGGCTTCGACTCGCTCACCGCCGTGGATCTGCGCAACCGACTGGGCGCGGCCGCCGGGCTGCGGCTGCCGGTGACGCTGATCTTCGACTACCCGACGCCCACCGCGCTCGCCGGATACCTGCGCGAGGAACTCGTGGTGGACGGCGCCGACTCGGCGCTCCCGTCCGTACACGCGGAACTCGACAAGCTGGAGGCGATCCTCTCCGGGGTCGGCCCCGACGACGTCGAACGCCCCGGAATCGCCGCCCGTCTGCGCGACCTCCTGTCGAAGTGGAATGAAACGCAAGGTGCAACCGACGGCGCGGCCGAGGACCGCGAGATCGCGTCCGCGACCGCTGACGAGATCTTCGATCTGCTCGACGACGAGCTCGGCTTCAACTGACCGGCTCCACGTGAGCTTTCGGAATTCTTAGTTACGTGGGGATGGCGTAAATGGCTGTGGCGAACGAGGAGAAGTACCTCGACTACCTCAAGCGGGCGACGACCGATCTGCGCGAGGCGCGTCGGCGACTGCGCGAGGTGGAGGAGCGGGAGCAGGAGCCCATCGCCATCGTGGCGATGAGCTGCCGCTACCCGGGCGGGGTCCGTACCCCCGAGGAGCTGTGGGAGCTGGTGGCCCGCGGTGGCGACGCGGTCTCCCCGTACCCCGTCAACCGCGGCTGGGGCGAGGACGTGCTCTTCGACCCGGACCCGGAGACCGGGCACGAGAGTTACGTCCGCGAGGGCGGGTTCCTGCACGACGCCGCCGACTTCGACCCGACGTTCTTCGGCATCTCGCCCCGCGAGGCGCTCGCCATGGACCCCCAGCAGCGGCTGCTGCTGGAGACCACCTGGGAGGCGTTCGAGCGGGCCGGCATCGACCCGACCACGCTCCGCGGCAGCAAGACCGGCGTCTTCGCCGGCCTGATGTACCACGACTACGCCTCCCGGCTGTACTCCGCGCCCGAGGACGTCGAGGGCTTCCTCGGCAACGGAAGCACCGGCTCCATCGCCTCCGGCCGGGTGTCCTACACCTTCGGCCTGGAGGGCCCGGCCGTCACCGTCGACACGGCGTGCTCGTCGTCGCTGGTGGCGCTGCACCTGGCGGCGCAGGCGCTGCGCACCGGCGAGTGCACGCTCGCCCTCGCGGGCGGCGTCACCGTCATGTCCACCCCCGGCACCTTCACCGAGTTCAGCCGCCAGCGCGGCCTGGCCATCGACGGCCGCTGCAAGTCCTTCGCGGCGGCCGCCGACGGCACCGGCTGGGGCGAGGGCGTCGGCATGCTGCTCCTGGAGCGGCTCTCCGACGCCCGCAGGAACGGGCACCCCGTGCTCGCCCTGGTCCGCGGCTCGGCCATCAACCAGGACGGCGCCAGCAGCGGCCTGACCGCCCCCAACGGCCCGTCCCAGCAGCGCGTCATCCGGCAGGCCCTGGCCAGCGCCCGGCTGTCCGCCGGGCAGATCGACGCCGTCGAGGCGCACGGCACCGGTACGACGCTGGGCGACCCGATCGAGGCCCAGGCGCTGCTCGCCACCTACGGCCGCAACCGCTCGGCCGACCAGCCGCTGTGGCTCGGCTCGGTCAAGTCCAACCTCGGCCACACCCAGGCCGCCGCGGGCGTCGCCGGCATCATCAAGATGGTCATGGCGATGCGCCACGGCGTGCTGCCCAAGACCCTGCACGTGGACGAGCCCACCCCCAACGTCGACTGGACGGCCGGCGCCGTCGAGCTGCTCACCGAGACCCGCCCGTGGCCGGAGACCGGCCAGCCGCGCCGCGCCGCCGTCTCCTCCTTCGGCATCAGCGGCACCAACGCCCACACGGTGCTGGAGCAGGCCCCCGAGCCGGAGCCCGCCGACACCCCGGAGGAGCCGGCCGCCGCCCCGGCCACCGCGCTGCCGCTGTGGACCCTGTCGGCCAAGAGCCGGGACGCGCTGCGCGACCAGGCCGCCAACCTCCTCACCCACCTGGCCGCCCACTCGGATCAGTCCCTCGTCGACCTCGGCCACTCCCTCGCCACCGGCCGCGCCGCCTTCGAGCACCGCGCCGCGGTCGTCGCGGACGACCGCGCCGGCCTCGTCCAGGCGCTGGAGGCGCTCACCCGCGACGAGCCCGCGCCCGGCCTGGTCCACGGCAAGGTCGCCACCGGAAAGCGCGCCTTCCTCTTCACTGGCCAGGGCAGCCAGCGGGCCGGCATGGGCCGCGAACTGTACGCGGCGGTGCCGGCGTTCGCGGCGGCCCTGGACGCCGTCTGCGCCGAGCTCGACAAGCACCTGGGACGTCCGCTGAAGGACGTGCTCTTCGGCGACGACCCCGAGCCGCTCCACCAGACCGGCTACACCCAGCCCGCGCTCTTCGCCGTCGAGGTGGCCCTCTACCGCCTCGTCGAGGGCTGGGGCCTGAAGCCCGACTTCCTCTCCGGCCACTCCATCGGCGAGCTCGCGGCCGCCCATGTCTCCGGGGTCCTCTCGCTGGAGGACGCGGCCACGCTGGTCGCCGCCCGCGGCCGCCTGATGCAGGCCCTGCCGACCGGCGGCGCGATGATCGCCGTCCAGGCGACCGAGGACGAGGTCCTGCCGCTGCTCACCGACGGCGTGAGCATCGCCGCCCTCAACGGCCCGCGGTCGGTCGTGATCGCGGGCGACGAGAGCGCGGCCGTCGAGATCGCCGATGGCTTCGAGCGACAGGGTCGTAAGACCAAGCGGCTCACCGTCTCGCACGCCTTCCACTCGCCGCACATGGACGGCATGCTCGCCGAGTTCCGGCGCGTCGCGGCCGGCCTGTCGTACGCGGCCCCGCAGATCCCCATCGTCTCCAACCTGACCGGCGACCTGGTCACCGCCGAGGAGATCACCGACCCGGAGTTCTGGGTCCGGCACGTCCGCGAGGCCGTCCGCTTCCTCGACGGCGTCCGCGCCCTGGAGGCACGGAACGTCACCACCTTCATCGAGCTCGGCCCCGACGGCGTGCTCACCGCCATGGCGCAGGACTGCCTGTCCCGCGAGGACGCCACCCTCGTGGCGGCGCTGCGCGCCGGCCGCCCGGAGCCGCGCAGCCTGGCCGCCGCCCTGGCGGGCGCCCACGTCAACGGCGTCTCCCCGGACTGGCACGCGGTCTTCGCCGGCACCGGCGCCGCCCGCGTCGACCTTCCGCTCTACGCCTTCCAGCGCGAGACCTACTGGCTGGACACCGGCTACCTCACCGGCGACATGGCCTCGGCCGGGCTCGGCGCGGCGGACCACCCGCTGCTCGGCGCGGCCGTCTCCCTCGCCGACACCGACGGCTTCCTCTACACCGGGCGCCTCGCCCTCGACACCCACCCGTGGCTGGCCGACCACGCCGTGGCGGGTTCGGTGCTGCTGCCGGGCACGGCCTTCGTTGAGCTGGCGATCCGCGCCGGCGACCAGGTCGGCTGCGACCTGCTGGAGGAGCTGACGCTGGAGGCGCCGCTGGTCCTCCCCGAGGACGGCGGGGTGCAGTTCCAGCTGTCCGTGGGCGCCCCGGACGACTCCGGCCGCCGCACACTCGCGGTCTACTCCCGTGACGAGGACGCGGCCGCCGACGAACCCTGGGTCCGCCACGCCTCCGGCCTGCTGGCCACCGCGGTCGTGGCGCCCTCGCACGACCTCTCCGCCTGGCCCCCGGCGGGGGCGACCCCGCTGCCCCTCGACGGCCTCTACGAGGGCCTGGCCGAGGCCGGCCTCGCCTACGGACCCGTCTTCCAGGGCCTCACGTCGGCCTGGCGGCTGGGCGACGAGGTCTTCGCGGAGCTGGAGCTCCCGGAGCAGGCGGCGGCGGACGCGGGCCTGTTCGGGCTCCACCCGGCGCTGCTGGACTCCGCCCTGCACGCGGTCGCCCTCGGCGGCCTGATCGACGGCGCGGACGGCGCCCGGCTGCCGTTCGCCTGGTCCGGCGTCTCCCTGCACGCCGTGGGCGCCTCCGTGCTGCGCGTACGACTGGCCGCCACCGGCGCCGACGGCGTCTCCCTCGCCGTCGCCGACGGCACCGGCCGCGCCGTTCTCTCGGTCGACTCGCTGGTGCTGCGCCCCGTGTCGGCCGAGCAGATCAGCGGCGCACGCGACGCACGCCACGACTCCCTCTTCCGGCTCGACTGGGCCGAGGTGTCCGCCACCGCCACCGCCGCCGCGGGCGGCCGCTGGGCGCTGCTGGGCCCCGACACCCTGAACCTGGCCGCGACCGCCGGCGAGCGCATCGACGCCCACGCCGATCTGACCGGGCTGACGGAGGCGATCGCCGCGGGCGCGCCCGCACCGGACGACGTCCTGGTCACGTTCGCGCCCGGCGCCGACACCGACCCCGCGACGGTGCACGCCGCCGCCCGGCGGGCCCTCGCCCTGGTCCAGGCATACCTGGCCGACGAGCGCCTCGCCGACTCCCGGCTGGTCGTGCTGACCTCCGGCGCGGTGGCCACCGGCCCGGTCGAGTCGGTGACCGACCTGACCCACTCCGCCGTCTGGGGCCTGGTGCGCTCCGCCGAGTCGGAGAACCCCGGCCGCTTCGTCCTGATCGACCTCGACGGCGACGACGCGCCGCGCGCCCTCCCGGCGGCGCTCGCCTCCGGCGAGCCGCAGCTCGCGGTGCGCGAGGGCACGCCGCGGGCGCCGCGCCTCGCCCGCGCGGCCGTCCCGTCGACCGACGCGGCCGCCGAACGCTACGACGCCGAGGGCACGGTGCTGGTCACCGGCGCCAGCGGCACCCTGGGCGGGCTGTTCGCCCGGCACCTGGTCACCGAACACGGCGTGCGGCGTCTGCTGCTGGTGAGCCGTCGCGGCGGGGCCGCCCCGGGCGCGGAGGAGCTGGCCGCCGAACTGGGCGCGCTGGGCGCGTCGGTGACCTGGGCGGCCTGTGACGTGGCCGACCGCGAGGCGCTGGCCGGTGTGATCGCGGCGATCCCGGCGGAGCACCCGCTGACCGCCGTCGTGCACACCGCCGGTGTGCTGGATGACGGGGTCATCGGCTCGCTGACCGCGGAGCGGCTGGAGCGGGTGCTGCGCCCGAAGGTGGACGCGGCCTGGAACCTGCACGAGCTGACCCGTGAGCTCGACCTGTCCGCGTTCGTGCTGTTCTCCTCCGCCGCCGGTGTCTTCGGCGGCGCCGGGCAGGCCAACTACGCGGCGGCCAACGCCTTCCTGGACGCGCTGGCCGCGCACCGCCGCGCGGCCGGGCTGCCGGCGAGCTCGCTCGCCTGGGGCCTGTGGGCCGCCGAAGCCGGTGGCATGGCCGGGGAGCTGGACGAGGCCGACGTCTCCCGGATGAACCGGGCCGGCGTCGCCGCCCTGTCCGCCACCGAGGGCCTGGGGCTCTTCGACGCCTCCGCCCGCTCCGACGAGGCACTGCTGGTGCCGGTGCGGCTGGACCTCGCGGCCGTCCGCGCCCAGGCCGCCTCCCCCGACGACGTCGCCCCGCTGCTGCGCGGCCTGGTGCGGGTGCGGGCCCGCCGTACGGCGCAGGGCGCGGCCTCCTCGGGCGCGCTGGCGCAGCGACTGGCCGGGCTGGGCGAGGCCGAGCGCTTCGACGTCCTGCTGGAGCTGGTCCGCACCCAGGTCGCCGCCGTGCTGGGCCACGGCTCCGGCGACGCCGTCGACCCCGAACGCGCCTTCCGCGACCTGGGCTTCGACTCGCTGACCGCCGTCGAGCTGCGCAACCGCATGAACGCCGTCACCGGCATGCGACTGCCCGCCACCCTGGTCTTCGACTACCCGACCTCCGAGGTGCTCGCCCGCCACCTGCGCGACGAGCTGACCGGCTCCGCCGCCCAGGCGGGCGCCGTGGCACGGACCGCCGCGGTCGACGACGAGCCCATCGCCATCGTCGCCATGAGCTGCCGCTACCCCGGCGGCGTGCGCACCCCCGAGGAGCTGTGGCAGCTCCTCGTCGCCGGCCAGGACGCCGTCTCGGAGTTCCCCACCGACCGCGGCTGGGACCTGGAGTCCCTCTACCACCCCGACCCGGAGCACCCCGGCACCAGCTACACCCGAGAGGGCGGCTTCCTGCACGACGCCGCCCAGTTCGACCCCACCTTCTTCGGCATCTCGCCGCGCGAGGCGCTCGCCACCGACCCGCAGCAGCGGCTGCTGCTGGAGACGTCCTGGGAGGCGTTCGAGCGGGCCGGCATCGACCCGGTGACGCTGCGCGGCAGCCGTACCGGCGTCTTCGCCGGCGTCATGTACCACGACTACGCCACGCTGGTGGAGCAGGCCCCGGACGGCGGCGGCGAAGGCGCCCTCGGCTCCGGGAGCACCGGCTCCATCGCCTCCGGCCGGGTGGCGTACACCTTCGGCCTGGAGGGCCCGGCCGTCACCATCGACACGGCCTGCTCCTCCTCGCTGGTCGCGCTGCACTGGGCCATCCAGGCGCTGCGCGCCGGTGAGTGCGAACTGGCCCTGGCCGGCGGTGTCACCGTGATGGCCACCCCCGGCACCTTCGTCGGCTTCAGCCGCCAGGGCGGTCTCTCCGCCGACGGTCGCTGCCGCGCCTTCTCCGCCGAGGCGGACGGCACGGGCTGGGCCGAGGGCGCGGGCATGCTGCTCGTGGAGCGGCTCTCCGACGCCCGGAAGAACGGCCACCCGGTCCTCGCCGTGGTGCGCGGCTCCGCCGTCAACCAGGACGGCGCGAGCAACGGTCTGACGGCGCCCAACGGCCCGTCGCAGCAGCGCGTCATCCGACAGGCCCTGGCCAGCGCCGGTCTGTCGGCCGCCGAGGTCGACGCGGTCGAGGCGCACGGCACCGGCACCACGCTGGGCGACCCGATCGAGGCGCAGGCGCTGCTGGCCACCTACGGTCAGGAGCGCGACGGGGACCGGCCGCTGTGGCTGGGCTCCATCAAGTCCAACATGGGCCACACCCAGGCCGCCGCCGGTGTCGCCGGCATCATCAAGATGGTCATGGCGATGCGCCACGGCGTACTGCCGCAGACCCTCCACGCGGACCAGCCCTCCCCGCACGTCGACTGGTCGGCGGGCGCGGTCGAGCTGCTCACCGAGCCCCTGCCGTGGCCGGAGACCGGCCGCCCGCGCCGTGCCGGCGTCTCCTCCTTCGGCATCAGCGGCACCAACGCCCACACGATCATCGAGCAGGCCCCGGTGGACGAGCCCACCCCGGCCGCCTCCGACGAGACCCCGGCCGCCGACATCGGCGTGGTGTCCTGGACCCTCTCCGGCCGCAGCGCCGACGCCCTGCGCGCCCAGGCCGAGCGCCTCCTCGCCCACGTCGCCGGCCGCGCCGAGCTGAGCCCGCAGGACGTCGGGCACTCCCTCGCCACCGGCCGGACCGCCTTCGACCACCGCGCGGTCGTCGTCGCCGAGGACCGCGCCGGACTGCTCTCCGGCCTCGAAGCCCTCGCCGAGGGGCGCAACGCGGCCGCCGGCCTGGTGACCGGCTCCGTGGCGAACGGCAAGGCGGCGTTCCTGTTCACCGGCCAGGGCAGCCAGCGGCTGGGCATGGGCCGTGAGCTGTACGCGGCCTACCCGGTGTTCGCGGCGGCCTTCGACGCGGTCTGCGCTGAGCTGGACCCGCACCTGGAGCGTCCGCTGAAGGACGTGGTGTTCGGCGACGACGTCGCGACCCTGGACCAGACCGGCTACACCCAGCCCGCCCTCTTCGCCATCGAGGTGGCGCTGTTCCGCCTGGTCGAAGCCTGGGGCGTGAAGGCCGACTTCCTCTCCGGTCACTCGATCGGCGAGCTGGCCGCCGCCCATGTCGCGGGCGTCCTCTCGCTGGTGGACGCGGCGAAGCTGGTGGCGGCGCGCGGCCGGCTGATGCAGGCGCTGCCGGTCGGTGGCGCGATGATCGCGGTGCAGGCGTCGGAGGACGAGGTCCTCCCGCTGCTCACCGAGGGTGTCAGCATCGCGGCCCTCAACGGCCCGCAGTCCGTGGTGATCGCGGGCGACGAGGACGCGGCGCTGAAGATCGCGAGCGGCTTCGAGCAGCAGGGGCGCAAGACCAAGCGCCTCACGGTCTCGCACGCCTTCCACTCGCCGCGTATGGACGCGATGTTGGAGGACTTCCGCGCGGTCGCCGAGACGCTGTCGTACGCGGCTCCGCGGATCCCGATCGTCTCGGGTCTGACCGGCGCGCTGGTCTCCGTAGAGGAGATCACCACCGCCGACTTCTGGGTCCGTCACGTCCGCGAGGCGGTCCGCTTCCTGGACGCCGTGCGCGCCCTGGAGGCGCAGAACGTCACGACCTTCATCGAGCTCGGCCCCGACGGGGTGCTCACCGCCATGGGGCAGGAGTGTGCCCAGGGCGAGGACGTCGCCTTCGTCTCGGCGCTGCGCAAGGACCGTGGCGAGGCCGGGGCGTTGGTGGCGGCCGTGGCACGGGCGCACGTCCGTGGTGTGAAGGTGGACTGGTCGGCGCTGTCCATCGGGACGGGGGCCTCGCGGGTCGACCTGCCCACCTACGCCTTCCAGCGTGAGCGCTACTGGCCTGAGCTCCCGGCGTCCCGCGTCAGCGGCACGGCGGGGCTCGGCCTGGCGACGGTCGAGCACCCGCTGATGGGTGCCGCGGTCCCGCTGGCCGGCGGCGAGGAACTGCTGCTGACCGGTCGGATCGGGCTGGACACCCACCCGTGGCTGGCCGACCACGCGGTGGCGGGTTCGGTGCTGCTGCCGGGCACCGCCTTCGTGGAGCTGGCGATCCGTGCCGGCGACCAGGTCGGCTGTGATCTGCTGGAGGAGTTGACGCTGGAGGCGCCGTTGGTGCTTCCGGAGGACGGCGGGGTGCGGCTCCAGCTGTCCGTGGGCGCGCCGGACGCCTCCGGCCGTCGCTCGCTGGCCGTCTACTCCCGCCACGAGGACGCGGCCGCCGATGAGTCGTGGCTGCGCCACGCCTCGGGCCTGCTCGGCTCGGGCGCGGCGACGCCGTCGTACGACCTGTCGGCGTGGCCGCCGGCGGGCGCGTCCGACCTGTCGGTGGAGGGCCTCTACGAGGGCATGGCTGAGCTCGGTCTCGGTTACGGGCCGGTGTTCCAGGGGCTGAAGTCGGCCTGGCGGCTGGGTGGCGAGGTGTTCGCGGAGCTGGAGCTGCCGGAGGAGGCGCGCGCTGAGGCGGGTCTGTTCGGGCTGCACCCGGCGCTGTTGGACTCGGCGCTGCACGCGGTCGGCCTCGGTGGTCTGATCGAGGGTGAGGACGGCGCGCGGCTGCCGTTCGCCTGGTCCGGTGTCTCCCTGCACGCCGTGGGCGCCTCCGTGCTGCGCGTGCGGCTGGCGTCCACCGGAGCCGAGGGCGTCTCGCTCGCCGTCGCCGACGGGGCGGGTCGCGCCGTGCTGTCGGTGGACTCGCTGGTGCTGCGGCCCGTGTCGGTGGAGCAGATCAGTGGCGCGGCGCGCGGCGGTCGGCAGGACTCGCTCTTCCGAGTGGACTGGGTGACGGTTCCCGCGACGGTCTCCTCCGCGCCCGTGCCGCCGAGCCGTTGGGCGGTCCTGGGCTCCGCCGAGCCGGCCCGCCGCGTGGTCGGCGACCAGGTCGCGGCGTACGCGGACCTCGCTGAGCTGGCCGCGGCCGTGGAGTCCGGCGAGGTCCCCGAGTTCGTCTTCGTGGCGCCCTCCGCGGCCGCCGGCGAGGGGACCGCGGCCGCCACCCACACCGCGACGGCCGAGACGCTCGCCCTGGTGCGGGAGTGGCTGGGCGCCGAGCGCTTCGCCGGCTCCCGGCTGGTGGTGCTGACCTCCGGCGCGGTGGCCGCCGACCCGGTCGAGCCGGTGACGGACCTGCCGGGTGCGGCGGTCTGGGGCCTGGTGCGCTCCGCCGAGTCGGAGAACCCCGGGCGTTTCGTCCTGGTCGACATCGACGGTCGGGACGACTCGATCCGCGTCCTGCCCACCGCGTTGACCTCCGGCGAAGCGCAGCTCGCCATCCGTACGGGCGCGGTGCGCGCGCCCCGGCTGGCCCGTGCCGACGTCACCGCCGACTCCGTGCGGGAGTTCGCGGCCGGTGGGACGGTGCTGGTGACGGGTGCGAGCGGCACGCTGGGTGGTCTGGTGGCCCGGCATCTGGTGGCCGAGCACGGTGTCCGGCATCTGCTGCTGGTGAGCCGTCGGGGCGGGGACGCCCCCGGCGCCGGTGAGCTGGCGGACGAGCTGGGCTCGCTGGGCGCGTCGGTGACCTGGGCGGCCTGTGATGTGGCCGACCGCGAGGCGCTGGCCGGTGTGCTGGCGGCGATCCCGGCCGCCCATCCGCTGACCGGTGTGCTGCACACCGCGGGTGTGCTGGACGACGGCACGATCGGCTCGTTGACGCCGGAGCGCCTGGAGTTCGTGCTGCGTCCGAAGGTGGACGCGGCCTGGAACCTGCATGAGCTGACGCGGGACCTCGACCTCTCCGCGTTCGTCCTGTTCTCCTCGGCCGCCGGTGTGTTCGGCAACGCGGGGCAGGGCAACTACGCCGCCGCGAACGCCTTCCTGGACGCGCTGGCCCAGCACCGCAAGGCGGCTGGCCTGGCGGGCAGTTCGCTGGCGTGGGGTCTGTGGGCGGACGAGGGCGGTATGGCCGGTGAGCTGGCCGAGGCCGATGTGTCCCGGATGAGTCGGGGCGGCGTGGACGCGCTGACCGCCGCCGAGGGCCTGGAACTCCTCGACGCCGCCGGCCGCAGCGCTGAGCCGCTGCTGGTCCCGATCCGACTGGACCTGGCCGCCCTGCGCGCCCAGGCCGCCGACGGAGCACTGCCCGCACTCCTCAGCGGGCTCGTCCGGGTGCCCGCGCGCCGCGCCGCCGAGGGCGCCACGGCGTCCGGCGCCCTGGCACGCCGACTGGCCGGGCTGGACGAGGCCGAGCAGCACGGTGTGTTGCTGGAGCTGGTGCGTACGCAGGTCGCCGCCGTGCTCGGATACGCGGGCGCGGAGACGGTCGAGGCCGAACGCTCCTTCCGTGAGCTGGGCTTCGACTCGCTGACGGCGGTGGAGCTGCGGAACCTGCTGGGTGCGGCGACGGAGCTGCGGCTGCCGGCGACGCTGGTCTTCGACTACCCGACGCCGACGGTGCTGGCGGACTTCCTGCGCGCCGAGCTGGTGGGCGCGGTGGCGGACGCGGCCGGTCCGGTGGTCGTGGCCGCCGTGGACGACGAGCCGATCGCGATCGTGGGTCTGGGCTGTCGTTACCCCGGTGGTGTGGAGACGCCGGAGGACCTGTGGCGGCTGGTCATGGAGGGCCGGGACGCCATCTCGGAGTTCCCGACCGACCGCGGCTGGGACCTCGACGCGCTGTACCACGAGGACCCCGACCACCCCGGCACCTCGTACACCCGCGAGGGCGGCTTCGTGGACGAGGCGGGCTACTTCGACCCGGCGTTCTTCGGGATCTCGCCCCGTGAGGCGCTGGCGATGGACCCGCAGCAGCGGCTGCTGCTGGAGACGTCCTGGGAGGCGTTCGAGCGGGCGGGCATCGACCCGGGCGCGCTGCGCGGGAGCCGTACCGGCGTCTTCGCCGGCGTCATGTACCACGACTACGCCTCGCTGCTGGAGCGCGTGCCCGAGGGCGTCGAGGGCTTCCTCGGCACGGGCAACGCGGCGAGTGTGATCTCGGGTCGCCTGGCGTACACCTTCGGTCTGGAAGGCCCGGCGGTGACCGTCGACACGGCCTGCTCCTCCTCGCTGGTCGCCCTGCACCTCGCCGTCCAGGCGCTGCGCAACGGCGAATGCGAACTCGCCCTGGCGGGCGGTGTCACCGTGATGGCCACCCCCGCCGCCTTCGTGGAGTTCAGCCGGCAGCGCGGCCTGGCGGCCGACGGTCGCTGCAAGGCGTTCTCCGCCGAGGCGGACGGCACGGGCTGGGCCGAGGGCGCGGGCATGCTGCTCGTCGAGCGGCTGTCGGACGCGCGGAAGAACGGCCACGAGGTGCTGGCGATCGTCCGCGGCAGCGCGATCAACCAGGACGGCGCGAGCAACGGTCTGACGGCGCCCAACGGTCCGTCGCAGCAGCGCGTCATCCGCCAGGCCCTCGCCAACGCCGGTCTGTCGGCCACTGAGGTGGACGCGGTCGAGGCGCACGGCACGGGTACGACGCTCGGTGACCCGATCGAGGCGCAGGCGCTGCTGGCCACGTACGGTCAGGAGCGGGACGGTGGTCGGCCACTGTGGCTGGGCTCCATCAAGTCCAACATGGGCCACACACAGGCCGCCGCCGGTGTTGCCGGCATCATCAAGATGGTCATGGCGATGCGCCACGGCGTACTGCCGAAGACGCTGCACGTGGACGAGCCGTCGCCGCACATCGACTGGTCGGCGGGTGAGGTCTCGCTGCTGGCCGACGCGGTGGCCTGGCCGGAGACCGGGCGCCCGCGGCGCGCCGCGGTGTCCTCCTTCGGTTTCAGCGGCACCAACGCGCACACGATCATCGAGCAGGCCCCGGCGGACGAGTCCACTCCGGTCGAGCGCGAAGCCGCCCCGGGCGCCGACGCGGGCGTACTGCCCTGGACCCTCTCGGCGAAGACGGCCGACGCGCTGCGCGCCCAGGCCGACCGGCTCCGCGGCCACCTCGCCGACCGTGCGGACGTCATCCCCGTCGACCTCGGCTACTCGCTGGCCACCACCCGCGCCGCCCTCGACCACCGCGCCGTCCTGGTGGCCCAGGAGCGTGCCGGGTTCCTGACCGCCCTGGACGCCCTCGCCGAGGGGCGCAACGCGGCCGCCGGCCTGGTGACCGGCTCCGTGGCGAACGGCAAGGCGGCGTTCCTGTTCACGGGTCAGGGCAGCCAGCGGCTGGGCATGGGGCGTGAGCTCTACGCGGCCTACCCGGTGTTCGCGGAGGCGTTCGACGCGGTGTGCACCGCGCTGGACGAGCACCTGGAGCGTCCGCTGAAGGACGTGGTGTTCGGCGCCGACGCCGAGCTGCTGGACCAGACCGGCTTCACCCAGCCCGCGCTGTTCGCGGTCGAGGTGGCGCTGTTCCGTCTGGTCGAGGCGTGGGGTGTGAAGGCCGACTTCCTGTCCGGTCACTCGATCGGCGAGCTGGCCGCCGCGCATGTCGGGGGTGTTCTCGCGCTGGCTGACGCGGCGAAGCTGGTGGCCGCGCGCGGCCGGCTGATGCAGGCGCTGCCGGTCGGTGGCGCGATGATCGCGGTGCAGGCGACGGAGGACGAGGTCCTTCCGCTGCTCACCGACGGTGTCAGCATCGCGGCCCTCAACGGCCCGCGGTCCGTGGTGATCGCGGGCGACGAGGACGCGGCTGTCACGATCGCCGGGACCTTCGAGACGCAGGGTCGTAAGACCAAGCGCCTCACGGTCTCGCACGCCTTCCACTCGCCGCGCATGGACGCGATGTTGGAGGACTTCCGCGCGGTCGCCGAGACCCTCTCGTACGAGGCTCCGCGTATCCCGATCGTCTCGGGTCTGACCGGCGCGCTGGTCACCGCCGAGGAGATCACCAGCCCGGACTTCTGGGTCCGCCACGTCCGCGAGGCGGTCCGCTTCCTGGACGCCGTGCGCGCCCTGGAGGCGCAGGGCGTCACCACCTTCGTCGAGCTCGGCCCCGACGGGGTGCTCTCCGCGATGGCGCAGGAGTGCGTCACCGGCGAGGGCGCGGCCTTCGCGGCGGTGCTGAGGGCCGGACGGCCCGAGGCGGAGTCGCTGGTCGCGGCCGTGGCACGGGCGCACGTCCGTGGTGTGAAGGTGGACTGGGCGGCGTACTACGCGGGCACCGGTGCCGCGCGGGTCGCCCTGCCCACGTACGCCTTCCAGCGGAAGCGCTACTGGCCGGAGGTCTCGCCCGCCGGCCTTGCCGGCACGGCCGGCCTGGGCCTCGGCACGGTCGACCACCCGCTGGTGGGCGCCGTGGTGCCGCTCGCCGGCGTCGAGGGGCTGGTGCTGACCGGTCGGATCGGGCTGGACACCCACCCGTGGCTGGCCGACCACGCCGTCATGGGCTCGGTGCTGCTGCCGGGCACCGCCTTCGTGGAGCTGGCGATCCGCGCCGGCGACCACATCGGCTGTGAACTGCTGGAGGAGTTGATGCTGGAGGCGCCGTTGGTGCTTCCGGAGGACGGCGGGGTGCGGCTCCAACTGTCCGTGGGCGCGCCGGACGCCTCCGGCCGTCGCTCGCTGGCCGTCTACTCCCGCCACGAGGACGCGGCCGCCGATGAGCCGTGGCTGCGGCACGCCTCCGGCCTGCTGGCGGAGGGCACCACGCCGGCCGCCTTCGACCTGTCCGCCTGGCCCCCGGCCGGGGCCACGCCGCTGTCCGTCGACGGCCTCTACGAGGGTCTGGCCGGGGTCGGTCTCGGCTACGGGCCGGTGTTCCAGGGGCTGAAGTCGGCCTGGCGGCTGGGTGGCGAGGTGTTCGCGGAGCTGGAGCTGCCGAAGGAGGCGCGCGCTGATGCGGGTCTGTTCGGGCTGCACCCGGCGCTGTTGGACTCGGCGTTGCACGCGGTCGGCCTCGGTGGTCTGATCGAGGGTGAGGACGGCGCCCGGCTGCCGTTCGCCTGGTCCGGTGTCTCGCTGCACGCCGTGGGCGCCTCCGTGCTGCGGGTGCGGCTGGCGTCCTCCGGGGCCGAGGGCGTCTCGCTCGCCGTCGCCGACGGGGCGGGGCGACCGGCCCTGACGGTCGACTCGCTGGTTCTGCGCCCCGTCTCCGCCGACCAGATCGACGGCGCGGCGCGCGGCGGACGCCAGGACTCGCTCTTCCGCCTGGAGTGGACCGAGCCTGTCGCCGCCACCGCGCCGGACACCGCGCTCGGCGACCGCTGGGCGGTGCTCGGCACCGACGCCTTCGGGCTGGCCGCCGCCGACTCGGCGATCCCGGTCCACCCGGAGCTGAGCGCGCTGGCCGAGGCGGTGGAGGCCGGCACCGCGGCCCCGCGCGAGGTGTTCTTCGCTTGCGCCGCCGCCGATGACGCCGCCGACGGCGGCCCCGCCGCCGTGCACCGGGCCGCCGCCGAGGCGCTCGCCCTGGTGCAGGCGTGGCTGGCCGACGAGCGCTTCGCCGACACCCGGCTGGTCCTGCTGACGTCGGGGGCCGTGGCCACCGGCGCCGACGAGCCGGTGACGGATCTCGCGGGTGCGGCGGTGTGGGGCCTGGTGCGCTCCGCTCAGTCCGAGAACCCGGGGCGGTTCGTCCTGGTCGACCTCGACGGCACGGGCGGCTCGCTGCGCGCCCTCCCGGCGGCCTTGGCCTCCGACGAGCCGCAGCTCGCCCTCCGCGACGGCGCCTGGCGCGCCCCCCGCCTGACCCGGGCGCTCCACGCCACCGCCGAGTCGGCGGACTCCGTGCGGGAGTTCGCGGCCGGTGGGACGGTGCTGGTGACGGGTGCGAGCGGCACGCTGGGTGGTCTGGTGGCCCGGCATCTGGTGGCCGAGCACGGTGTCCGGCATCTGCTGCTGGTGAGCCGTCGGGGCGGGGACGCCCCCGGTGCGGTCGAACTGACCGGCCGGCTCGCTGAGTTCGGCGCGTCCGTCACCTGGGCCGCCTGTGACGTGGCCGACCGGGAGGCGCTGGCCGGTGTGCTGGCGGCGATCCCGGCCGCCCATCCGTTGACCGGTGTGCTGCACACCGCGGGTGTGCTGGACGACGGCACGATCGGCTCGCTCACCCCCGAGCGGCTGGCGAAGGTGCTGCGTCCGAAGGTGGACGCGGCCTGGAACCTGCATGAGCTCACCCGTGAGTTCGACCTCGCCTCCTTCGTCCTGTTCTCCTCGGCCGCCGGTGTGTTCGGCAACGCGGGGCAGGGCAACTACGCCGCCGCGAACGCCTTCCTGGACGCGCTGGCCCAGCACCGTAGGGCCGCCGGTCTGGCCGGTAGCTCGCTGGCGTGGGGTCTGTGGGCGGACGAGGGCGGTATGGCCGGTGAGCTGGCCGAGGCCGATGTGTCCCGGATGAGTCGGGGCGGCGTGGACGCGCTGACCGCCGCCGAGGGCCTGGAACTCCTCGACGCCGCCGGCCGCAGCGCCGACGCGGTGCTGATCCCGATGCGGCTCGACATGGCCGCGCTGCGGGCCCGCGCCGCCTCCTCCGGCGCGGTGGCGCCGCTGCTGCGCTCCCTGGTCCGGCTGCCGGGCCGCCGCGCCGCCGAGGGCGCCACGGCGTCCGGCGCGCTGGCCCAGCGGCTCGCCGGCCTGGGCGAGACAGAACAGCAGGGTGTCCTGCTGGAGCTGGTCCGCACCCAGGTGGCGGCCGTGCTCGGCCACGACTCCGCGGACGCCGTGGAACCCCACCACTCCTTCCGTGAGCTGGGCTTCGACTCGCTGACGGCGGTGGAGCTGCGGAACCTCCTCGGGGCGGCGACGGAGCTGCGGCTGCCGGCGACGCTGGTCTTCGACTACCCGACGCCGACGGTGCTGGCGGACTTCCTGCGCGCCGAGCTGGTGGGCGCGGTGGCGGACGCGGCCGGTCCGGTGGTCGTGGCCGCCGTGGACGACGAGCCGATCGCGATCGTGGGTCTGGGCTGTCGTTACCCCGGTGGTGTGGAGACGCCGGAGGACCTGTGGCGGCTGGTCATGGAGGGCCGGGACGCGATCTCGGAGTTCCCGACCGACCGCGGCTGGGACCTCGACGCGCTGTATCACGAGGACCCCGACCACCCCGGCACCTCGTACACCCGTGAGGGCGGATTCGTCGACGAGGCGGGCTACTTCGACCCGGCGTTCTTCGGGATCTCGCCCCGTGAGGCGCTGGCGATGGACCCGCAGCAGCGGCTGCTGCTGGAGACGTCCTGGGAGGCGTTCGAGCGGGCGGGCATCGACCCGGGCGCGCTGCGCGGGAGCCGTACCGGCGTCTTCGCGGGCGTCATGTACCACGACTACGCCTCCTCGCTGCCGGCGCTGCCGGAAGGCGTCGAGGGGTTCGTCGGGACGGGTAACGCGGCGAGTGTGATCTCGGGTCGGCTGGCGTACACCTTCGGCCTGGAGGGCCCGGCGGTGACCGTCGACACGGCCTGCTCCTCCTCGCTGGTCGCCCTGCACCTCGCCGTGCAGGCGCTGCGCAACGGCGAGTGCGAGCTGGCGCTCGCGGGCGGTGTGACCGTGATGGCGACCCCGGCTCCCTTCGTGGAGTTCAGCCGGCAGCGCGGCCTGGCGGCCGACGGTCGCTGCAAGGCGTTCTCCGCCGACGCGGACGGCACCGGCTGGTCCGAGGGCGCGGGCATGCTGCTTGTGGAGCGGCTCTCCGACGCCCGGCGGCACGGTCACCCGGTCCTCGCCGTGGTGCGCGGCTCCGCGATCAACCAGGACGGCGCGAGCAACGGTCTGACGGCGCCGAACGGCCCGTCGCAGCAGCGCGTCATCCGGCAGGCCCTGGCCAACGCCCGGCTGACCGCGTCGGAGATCGACGTGGTCGAGGCGCACGGCACCGGCACCACGCTGGGTGACCCGATCGAGGCGCAGGCGCTGCTGGCCACCTACGGTCAGGAGCGGCCGGAGGGGCAGCCGCTGTGGCTGGGCTCCTTCAAGTCGAACGTGGGCCACACCCAGGCCGCGGCCGGCGTCGGCGGCATCATCAAGATGGTCATGGCGATGCGCCACGGCGTGCTGCCGAAGACGCTGCACGTGGACGAGCCGTCGCCGCACATCGACTGGTCGGCGGGTGAGGTCTCGCTGCTGGCCGACGCGGTGGTCTGGCCGGAGACCGGCCGCCCGCGGCGCGCCGCGGTGTCCTCCTTCGGCTTTAGCGGCACCAACGCGCACACGATCATCGAGCAGGCCCCGGTCGCCGAGGAGCGGGCCGTGGCGCCCGCCGCCGTGACGCCGCCGGTCGTGGCCCTGCCGCTCTCGGCGAAGACGGCCGAAGCGCTGCGCGCCCAGGCCGACCGGCTCGGCCGCCACCTCGCGGACCGTACGGACGCGTCACCCGCCGACCTGGGCTACTCGCTGGCGACGACCCGTGCCGCCCTGGACCACCGTGCGGTGGTCGTGGGCGCGGACCGGGAGACGCTGGTGGCGGGCCTGGAGGCGCTGGCGGGCGGCGAGTCGGCCGCGGGCCTGGTCGAGGGTTCGGTCGCCGACGGCAAGACGGCGATCCTGTTCACCGGTCAGGGCAGCCAGCGGCTGGGCATGGGCCGTGAGCTCTACGCGGCGTACCCGGCCTTCGCGGAGGCGCTGGACGCGGTCTGCGACGAGCTGGACCGGCACCTGGAACACCCCCTCAAGACCGTGGTGTTCGGCGAGGACGCCGAGCTGCTGAACCAGACCGGCTACACCCAGCCGGCCCTGTTCGCGATCGAGGTGGCCCTGTACCGCCTGGTCGAGGGCTGGGGGCTCACCGCCGACTTCCTCTCCGGTCACTCGATCGGCGAGCTGGCCGCCGCGCATGTCGCGGGTGTGCTCTCGCTGGCGGACGCGGCGAAGCTGGTGACCGCGCGCGGCCGGCTGATGCAGGCGCTGCCGGCCGGCGGCGCGATGATCGCGGTGCAGGCGTCGGAGGACGAGGTCCTGCCGCTGCTCACCGACGGTGTCAGCATCGCGGCCCTCAACGGCCCGCGGTCCGTGGTGATCGCGGGTGACGAGGACGCGGCTGTCGAGATCGCGAGCGGCTTCGAGGCGCAGGGTCGTAAGACCAAGCGGCTCACCGTCTCGCACGCCTTCCACTCGCCCCGTATGGACGCGATGTTGGACGACTTCCGGGCGATCGCGGAGACCCTCACCTACGCGGCCCCGCGCATCCCGATCGTCTCCAACCTCACCGGCGCCCTGGTCTCCGCCGAGGAGATCACCAGCCCGGACTTCTGGGTGCGCCACGTCCGGGAGGCGGTCCGCTTCCTCGACGGGATCCGCGCCCTGGAGGAGCACGGCGTCACCACCTTCATCGAGCTCGGCCCCGACGGAGTACTCACCGCCATGGCACAGGACTGCGCCACCGACCCCGACGGGGCGGCCTTCGCCGCCGCCCTGCGCGCCGGCCGCCCCGAGCCGGAGGCGCTCGCCGCCGCCGTGGCCCGGGCGCAGGTCCGGGGCGTGCCGGTGGACTGGGCGGCGTTCTACGCGAACACCGCCGCCCGCCGGATCGACGACCTGCCCACCTACCCGTTCCAGCGCCAGCGCTACTGGCTGGAGGCCCCGGCCGGCGCCGCCGGCGACGTGGCCTCGGCCGGGCTGGGGTCGGCCGACCACCCGCTGCTGGGCGCGGCGGTGGACCTGCCCGACTCCGACGGCCTTCTCTTCACCGGACGGCTCTCGCTGCACAGCCACCCCTGGCTGGCCGACCACGCCGTCATGGACACCGTGCTGCTCCCCGGCACGGCCCTGGTGGAGCTGGCCGTGCGCGCCGGCGACCAGGTCGGCTGCGACCTGCTGGAGGAGCTGACCCTGGAGGCGCCGCTGGTGCTTCCGGCGCGCGGCGGCGTCCAGCTGCGGGTCACCGTCGGCGAGCCCGACGAGGCGTCCGGGCGGCGCGCGCTGCACGTCTACTCCCGCCCCGAGGACGCCTCGGACGAGCCGTGGACCCGGCACGCGGCCGGCGCGCTCGCGGTCGGCGGCACCGCCGCCCCGGCGGCCGTGCCGGGGGAGTGGCCCCCGGCCGACGCCGAGGCGGTCGAACTCGACGGCTTCTACGACGCCTTCGCGGCCCTCGGCCTCGGCTACGGGCCCGTGTTCCAGGGGCTGCGCGCCGCCTGGCGGCGTGGCGACGAGGTGTTCGCCGAGGTCGCGCTGGGCGAGGCGCAGCAGGCTGAGTCCCGGGCGTACGGGCTGCACCCGGCGCTGATGGACGCCGCCCTGCACGCGGTGGGCCTCGGTGGCTTCTTCGCCGGAGAGGACGAGGGCGAGGCCGCCGGGCGGGCCCGGCTGCCGTTCGCGTGGGACGGGGTGCGGCTGCACGCCGTCGGCGCCTCGGCGCTGCGGGTGCGGGTCTCACCGGCCGGCTCGGGCGCGGTGGCGCTGGCGGTCGCCGACGAGGCCGGCGCGCCGGTCGCCTCGGTCGACTCGCTCGCGCTGCGACCGCTCGACGCCGAGCAGTTCACGGCCGGCCGGGCCGCGCACCACGAGTCGCTGTTCCGCGTCGACTGGGCCGCCCTGCCCGCGCCGGCCGCGTCGCCGGCCGCGGAGGCCGGCGCGTACGCGGTCCTCGGCGGCGACGAGCTGAAGGTGGCCGCCGCGCTGGAGGCCGCCGGTGTCGACACCGTGAGCCACGCGGATCTGGCCGCCCTCGCGGCGGCCGTGGACGCGGACGGGATCGCCCCGGACGTGGTGCTGCTGCCGTCGCTGCCCGACCTGGCCACCGCCGGCGACACCGCGGCCGCGGCGCACGCCGTCACCGGCCGGCTGCTGTCCCTGGTGCGGGAGTGGCTGGCGGACGAGCGGTTCGCCGACTCCCGGCTGGTGCTGCTGACCCGTGGGGCCGTGGCCGTGGGCGACGGAGTGGCGGGCGACGGCGACGAGGCGGCCCCGACGGAGGCGGCCTGGGACCTCACGCACGCCGCCGTCTGGGGCCTGGTCCGCTCGGCGCAGGCCGAGCACCCGGGCCGGTTCGTCCTGGTGGACGTGGCGGCCGACGGCGCCGGCGCCGCCGGCGCGCTGCGGGAGCTGCCCGCCGTGCTGGCGACCGACGAGCCGCAGCTCGCGCTGCGCGGCGACACCTGGCACGCCCCGCGCCTGGCGCGGGTGGCCTCGCTCGCCGAGGAGACCGTGCCGGCCTTCGACGCGGCGGGCACCGTGCTGGTCACCGGCGCCAGCGGCACCCTGGGCGGGCTGCTGGCCCGGCACCTGGTGGCCGAGCGCGGCGTGCGGCACCTGCTGCTGACCAGCCGTCGGGGCGCCGAGGCGGCGGGCGCCGCCGAACTCGCGGCGGAGCTGACCGCGGCCGGCGCGCAGGTCACCTGGGCGGCCTGCGACGCGGCCGACCGCGAGGCGCTGGCCGCGCTGCTCGCCGCCATCCCGGCGGAGCACCCGCTCACCGCGGTGATCCACGCGGCCGGTGTGCTGGACGACGGCATCGTCGAGTCGCTCACCCCCGAGCGGCTGGCCAAGGTGCTGCGGCCCAAGGTGGACGCCGCGTGGAACCTGCACGAGCTCACCCAGGACCTGGACCTGTCGGACTTCGTGCTGTTCTCCTCGGCGGCCGGCGTCTTCGGCAACCCGGGCCAGGGCAACTACGCGGCGGCCAACGCCTTCCTGGACGCGCTGGCGGCGTACCGGCGCGCCCAGCACCGCCCGGCCGTCTCCCTGGCCTGGGGCCTGTGGGAGGACGAGGGCGGCATGGCGGCCACGCTCGCCGAGGCCGACCGGCAGCGGATGAACCGCGGCAGCATGGGCGCGCTGAGCGACGCCGACGGGCTGGCCCTGTTCGACGTGGCCTGCCTGTCCGAGCACGCCCTGCTGATCCCGGCCGCGCTCGACCTCGCGGCGCTGCGCGCCCAGGCGACGACCGGTGTGGCCCCGCTGCTGCGCGGGCTGATCCGGACCCCGGTGCGGCGCGCCGCGGCCGGCGGCGCGGGCGCGGCGGCGGAGGCGGAGAGCCTCGTCGAGCGGCTCGCCGGAATGGCGGCGGCCGAGCGGGACCGCTTCCTGCTCAACCTGGTCTGCGGCCAGGTGGCGACCGTGCTCGGGTACGGCGGTGCCGGCGCCATCGAACCGGGCGCGGCCTTCAAGGAGCTGGGCTTCGACTCGCTCACCGCGGTGGAGCTCCGCAACCGGCTCGGCGCGGCCACCGGGCTGCGGCTGCCGGCGACGCTGATCTTCGACTACCCGACGCCCGAGGCGCTCGCCGACCATCTGCGCGCGGCGCTTCCGGTCGGCGACGGCGGCCCGTCGGTCTTCGGCGAACTCGACCGGCTGGAGGCCGCCCTGGCCGGAGCCGCGGACGACAGCGTCACCCGCTCGCGGATCACGATGCGCCTCCAGGCCCTGATGGCCAAGTGGAACGAGGCGCAGGAAGCGACGGCCGACGCCGAGACCGGCGACGACGACCTCGCATCGGCAACCGACGACGAGCTGTTCGACCTGCTCGACGACGAACTCGGCTCCTCCTGAAGGGGAGCGCACCGAACTGATGAGCATGACCTCCCCTTTCGCAAGGAGCCGACGGCAATGAACAAAGACGCAGCTGGGAGTAAGGGCGCGCCCGTGAACAACGAGGACAAGCTTCGCGACTACCTCAAGCGGGCGACGGCCGACCTGCGTCAGGCCCGCCGCCGGCTCCGCGAGGTCGAGGACCGGCACCAGGAGCCCATCGCGATCGTCGCGATGAGCTGCCGCTACCCGGGCGGGGTGCGCACCCCCGAAGACCTGTGGCGGCTGGTCGCGGGCGGCGAGGACGCCGTCTCCGGCTTCCCGACCGACCGCGGCTGGGACCTCGAGACCCTCTACGACGCCGACCCCGACCAGGCCGGATCCAGCTATGTCAGCGAGGGCGGATTCCTCTACGACGCCGGCGCGTTCGACCCGACCGTCTTCGGGATCTCGCCGCGTGAGGCGCTGGCGATGGACCCCCAGCAGCGGCTGCTGCTGGAGACGTCCTGGGAGGCGTTCGAGCGGGCCGGCATCGACCCCACCTCGATGCGCGGCAGCCGCACCGGCGTCTTCGCCGGCGTGATGTACCACGACTACACCTCGCGGCTGGACTCCGTGCCCGAGGGCGTCGAGGGCTTCCTGGGCACCGGCAGCTCCGGCTCCATCGCCTCCGGCCGCGTCTCCTACGTCTTCGGCCTGGAGGGGCCGGCGGTCACCGTCGACACGGCCTGCTCCTCCTCGCTGGTGACCCTGCACATGGCGGTGCAGGCACTGCGCGCCGGCGAGTGCTCGCTGGCGCTGGCCGGCGGTGTCACCGTGATGGCGACCCCGTCCACCTTCACCGAGTTCAGCCGGCAGCGCGGGCTCGCCGCCGACGGCCGCTGCAAGCCCTTCGCGGCCGCCGCGGACGGCACCGGCTGGGGCGAGGGCGTCGGCATGCTGCTGGTCGAGCGGCTGTCCGACGCGCAGCGGAACGGCCACCCGGTCCTCGCGATCGTGCGCGGCTCCGCCGTCAACCAGGACGGCGCCAGCAACGGCCTGACCGCCCCGAACGGCCCGTCGCAGCAGCGCGTCATCCACCAGGCGCTCACCAACGGCCGGATCTCCGCCGAGGACGTGGACGCCGTCGAGGCGCACGGCACCGGCACCACCCTCGGCGACCCCATCGAGGCGCAGGCCCTCCTCGCCACCTACGGCCAGGACCGGCCGGCGGAGCAGCCGCTGCTGCTGGGCTCCATCAAGTCCAACATCGGCCACACCCAGGCCGCCGCCGGTGTCGCCGGCATCATCAAGATGGTCAAGGCCATCGAACACGGGGTGCTGCCCAGGACCCTGCACGTCGACGAGCCGACCCCGCACGTCGACTGGTCGGCGGGCGCCGTCTCGCTGCTCACCGAGAACACCCCGTGGCCGGAGACCGGCCGGCCGCGCCGCGCCGCCGTCTCCTCCTTCGGCTTCAGCGGCACCAACGCCCACACCATCCTGGAGCAGGCCCCCGCCCCGGAGCAGGACGAGACCGCGGCCGCCGAGGAGCGGCCGCCGGCCGTGACCACGGCTCCCGGGGTGCTGCCGTGGCCGGTGTCCGGCAAGAGCGCCGCCGCGCTGCGCGAGCAGGCCGAGCGGCTGCTGACGCGGCTGACCGCCGACCCGGCGCTCCGCCCCGTCGACGTGGGCCTGTCGCTGGCCACCACCCGCGCCGCCCTCGACCACCGCGCCGTGGTCCAGGGCGCCGACCGCGAAGCGCTGCTGACCGGCCTGGAGGCCCTGGCGGCCGGCTCGATGGCACCCGGCGTGGCACAGGGTTCGGCCGTCGGCGGCCGGGTCGCCTTCGTCTTCCCGGGCCAGGGCTCGCAGTGGGCCGGGATGGCGGTGGAGCTGATGGACGCCTCGCCGGTGTTCGCGGCCCGGATCGAGGAGTGCGCCGCCGCCCTCGCGGAGTTCTGCGACTGGTCGCTGGTGGACGTCCTCCGGGGCGTGGACGGCGCGCCGTCGCTGGAGCGCGTCGACGTCGTCCAGCCGGTCCTCTTCGCCGTGATGGTCTCCCTGGCGGAGCTGTGGCGCTCCTTCGGCGTCCAGCCGGCGGCCGTCGTGGGCCACTCACAGGGCGAGATCGCCGCCGCGTGTGTGGCGGGGATCCTGGCCCTCCAGGACGCGGCGCGGGTCGTCGCGCTGCGCAGCCAGGCCATCGGCCGCGTCCTGGCCGGCAAGGGCGGCATGGTCTCCATAGCCCTCCCGGTGGCCCAGGTCCGCGAGCGGATCGCGGTCTGGGGCGAGGACCGTGTCTCGGTGGCGGCCGTCAACGGCCCGTCCTCCGTGGTGGTCTCCGGTGAGCCGGAGGCCCTCGACGAGCTGATCGCCTCGTGTGAGAAGGACGAGGTCCGGGCCCGTAAGGTCCCGGTGGACTACGCCTCGCACTCCGCGCAGGTCGAGCTGCTCCGCGACGAGCTGCTGAAGCTCCTCCCGGTGACGCCGCGCGCGGCCGAGGTGCCGTTCCTGTCCACCGTCACCGGCGAGTGGGTCGAGGGTCCCGAGCTGGACGCCGGCTACTGGTTCACCAACCTCCGTCAGACCGTCGAGCTGGAGTCGGCCGTGCGCCGCCTGCTGGACGAGGGCTTCGGCGCCTTCATCGAGTCCAGCGCCCACCCCGTGCTCGCCATGGGCGTGCAGGAGACCGCCGAGGACGCGGGCAGCGAGGCCGCGGCCCTGGGCTCGCTCCGCCGCGACGAGGGCGGCCTCGACCGCTTCTACACCTCGCTGGGCGAGGCGTGGACCCGCGGCGTGGCCGTCGACTGGAGCACGGTCTACGAGGGCACCGGCGCCGCGCGCGTCGAACTCCCCACCTACGCCTTCCAGCACCAGCACTACTGGCTGGAGTCCGGCGGCGCCGCCGAGGCCGCCGCCCCGGCGGTCGACCCGGTCGAGGCCCGCTTCTGGGAGGCCGTGGAGCGCGAGGACTGGCAGGCGCTCGCCACCGAGCTCGCCGTCGACGGCGACGAGCGGGTCAGCGCGCTGCTGCCCGCCCTCGCCACCTGGCGCAAGCAGAGCCGCAAGCAGTCCACCGTCGACGGCTGGCGCTACCGCGTCACCTGGAAGCCGCTGGCCGACGGGCCGGCCGCGCGGCTCTCCGGCAACTGGCTGCTGGTCACTCCGACGACCGTCGCCGAGGGCGACTGGGCCCGGGGCGCGGCCCGCGTCCTCGCCGAGCGCGGCGCCGACGTCCGTGTGCTCGCCGTCGATACCGACACGGACCACCGCGCGTCCCTGACCGGCCTGCTCCGGCAGGCCGCGGCCGAAGAGGGCCCGTTCAGCGGCGTGCTGTCGCTGCTGGCCCTGGCGGACGACCCGCACCCCGTGCACACCTCCGTCCCCGCCGGGGTCGCCGCCGAACTGGCGCTCCTCCAGGCGCTGGGCGACGCCGAGATCACCGCGCCGCTGTGGTTCGCCACCCGCGGCGCCGTGGCCACCGGCCGCGCCGACCGGCTGGAGTCCCCGACGCAGGCCCTGATCTGGGGCCTCGGCCGGGTGGCCGCCCTGGAGCACGGCGAGCGCTACGGGGGACTCATCGACCTTTCGGAGAGCGCCGACGACCGGGCGCTGGCCCGACTGGTCACCGTGCTGGCCGGGGCCGAGGAGGAGGACCAGGTCGCGATCCGGCCCACCGGGCTGTTCGTGCGCCGCCTGGTGCGCTCCCCGCTCGCCGAGACGCCCGCCGTACGGGAGTGGCGGCCGGCCGGCACCACGCTGGTCACCGGCGGCACCGGCGCGCTGGGCGCGCACGTGGCCCGCTGGCTGGCCCGTCACGGCGCCGAGCACCTGCTGCTCACCAGCCGTCGCGGCATCGACGCCCCCGGCGCGGCCGAGCTGCGCGACGAACTGACCGCCCTGGGCGCCGAGGTGACCGTCGCGGCCTGCGACGTCGCCGACCGCGCGGCCGTGGAGGCGCTGCTCGCCGGCATCCCGGCGGAGCGGCCGCTGACCGCCGTGGTGCACACCGCCGCCGTCCTCGACGACGGCGTGATCGAGGGCCTGACGCCCGAGCAGGTCGACCGGGTGCTCAAGGTCAAGGTCGACGCCACGCTCCACCTGCACGAGCTCACCCGGGGCCTGGACCTCTCCGCGTTCGTGCTCTTCTCCTCCTTCGCCGCCACCTTCGGCGCCCCCGGCCAGGGCAACTACGCGCCGGGCAACGCCTTCCTGGACGCCTTCGCCGAGTGGCGCCGCGCCGCCGGGCTGCCCGCCACCTCGCTGGCCTGGGGCCCGTGGGGCGAGGGCGGCATGGCCGAGGGCGGCGTGGGCGACCGGATGCGCCGCCACGGCGTCATCGAGATGTCGCCCGAACTGGCCGTCACCGCGCTCCAGCACGTCATGGACCGGGATGAGACGGTGCTCACCGTCGTCGACATGGAGTGGAAGCGCTTCGTCCTCGCCTTCACCTCCGGCCGCTCCCGGCCGCTGCTGCACGACCTGCCCGAGGCGCGCGAGGTCATCGAGGACATGCGGGGCGACGCGGAGGCGGACGACGCCGACGCCGCCGCCCTCACCCAGCGGCTCGCCGGACTGCCCGAGGCCGAGCAGGAGCGGCTGCTGCTGGAGCTGGTGCGCACCGCGGTCGCGACCGTGCTGGGCTACGCCGGCGCCGACGCCGTCGAGGCCGTGCGCGCCTTCAAGGAGCTGGGCTTCGACTCGCTCACCGCGGTCGAGCTGCGCAACCGGCTCAGCGCCGCCAGCGGCCTCAAGCTGCCGCCGACGCTGATCTTCGACTACCCGACCCCGACCGCGCTGGCCAAGCACCTGCGCGTCGAACTCTCCGGCGGACAGCTCGCGGCCGTGGCCCCGCTGCCCACCGCGCAGGCCCTGGCCGACGACGAGCCCATCGCGATCGTCGCCATGAGCTGCCGCTTCCCCGGCGGCGTGCGCACCCCCGAGGAGCTGTGGCAGCTGCTGACCTCCGGCGGCGACGCGCTCTCGGAGTTCCCGGCCGACCGCGGCTGGGACGTGGAGTCCCTGTACAACCCGGACCCGAACGCCCAGGGCACCAGCTACACCCGCGAGGGCGGCTTCCTCACCGGCGCCGCCGAGTTCGACCCCACCTTCTTCGGCATCTCCCCGCGTGAGGCGATGGCGATGGACCCGCAGCAGCGGCTGCTGCTGGAGACCTCCTGGGAGGCGTTCGAGCGGGCCGGGATCGACCCGGCGACGCTCCAGGGCAGCCAGTCCGGCGTCTTCGTCGGCACCAACGGCTCCGACTACTCGATCCTGATGCGGAACACCACCGACGGCTACGAGGGCCACCTGGCCACCGGCAGCGCCGCCAGCGTGGTCTCCGGCCGGCTCTCCTACGTCTTCGGCCTGGAGGGCCCGGCGGTCACCGTCGACACCGCCTGCTCCGCCTCGCTGGTCGCCCTCCACCTGGCCGTCCAGGCGCTGCGCAACGGCGAGTGCGAACTGGCCCTCGCCGGCGGCGTGACCGTGATGGCCACCCCCGGCACCTTCATCGAGTTCAGCCGCCAGCGCGGACTCTCCTCCGACGGCCGCAGCAAGGCGTTCTCCTCGGACGCCGACGGCTTCAGCCCCGCCGAGGGCGTGGGCATGCTGCTGGTCGAGCGGCTCTCGGACGCACGTGAGAACGGGCACCCCGTGCTCGCCGTCGTCCGCGGCACCGCCATCAACCAGGACGGCGCCAGCAACGGCCTGACCGCCCCCAACGGCCCGTCGCAGCAGCGCGTCATCCGGCAGGCGCTCGCCAACGCCCGGCTGACCACCGCCGACGTCGACGTCATCGAGGCGCACGGCACCGGCACCACCCTCGGCGACCCGATCGAGGCCCAAGCGCTGCTGGCCACCTACGGCCAGGGCCGCGCCGAGGACCGGCCGGTGCTGCTCGGCTCCATCAAGTCCAACATCGGCCACGCCCAGGCGGCCGCCGGTGTCGCGGGCGTGATGAAGATGGTGCTCGCCATGCGCCACGGGGTGGTCCCCGAGTCGCTGCACATCGCCGAACCCACCCCGCACGTCGACTGGTCGGCGGGCGCGGTCTCCCTCGTCACCGAGGCCACCCCGTGGCCGGACAGCGGCGCGCCGCGCCGGGCCGGCATCTCCTCCTTCGGCTTCAGCGGCACCAACGCCCACGCCATCGTGGAGCAGGCCCCCGCCCCGGAGCGGGACGAGCCCGCGGCCGCCGTCGAGCCGGAGCGGCAGCCGACCGGCGCCCTGCCGTGGGTGCTCTCCGGCAAGACCCAGGCCGCGCTCCGCGCCCAGGCCGAGAAGCTGCTCACCCACATGGAGGCCGGCCCCGACCTCCGCCCGGCCGACCTCGGCTACTCCCTCGCCACCACCCGCTCCGTCCTCGACGAGCGCGCGGTGCTGGTGGGCACGGACCGCGACGACCTTCGCCGCGGACTGGACGCCCTGGCCCGCGGCCAGGCCCTGCCCCAGCTGGTGCAGGGAGCCGGAATCGGGGGTAAGGCCGCATTCCTGTTCCCGGGACAGGGGTCACAATGGGTAGGCATGGCCGTCGGGCTGTTGGATGCTTCGGCAGTGTTCGCCGCCCGGATTGATGAGTGTGCCGTCGCTCTCGCGGAGTTCACCGACTGGTCGTTGGTGGACGTCCTGCGTGGGGCGGAGGGCGCGCCGTCCCTGGAGCGCGTCGACGTCGTCCAGCCGGTGCTGTTCTCCGTGATGGTCTCCCTGGCGGAGCTGTGGCGCTCCCTGGGTGTGCGGCCGGCGGCCGTCGTGGGCCACTCGCAGGGCGAGATCGCGGCCGCGTGCGTGGCCGGCGCGCTCTCCCTCCAGGACGCGGCGCGGGTGGTCGCGCTGCGCAGCCAGGCGATCGGCCGGGTGCTGGCGGGCAAGGGCGGCATGGTCTCCGTGGCGCTGCCCGTCTCCCAGGTCCGCGAGCGGATCGCGGTGTGGGGCGAGGACCGTATCTCGGTGGCGGCCGTCAACGGCCCGTCCTCCGTGGTGGTCTCCGGTGAGCCGGAGGCCCTCGACGAGCTGATCGTCTCGTGTGAGAAGGACGAGGTCCGGGCCCGTAAGGTCCCGGTGGACTACGCCTCGCACTCCGCGCAGGTCGAGCTGCTCCGCGACGAGCTCCGCGAACTTCTCGCCCCCGTACGGCCCCAGGCGACCGAGATCCCGTTCCTGTCCACCGTCACCGGCGAATGGGTCGAGGGTCCGGAGCTGGACGCCGACTACTGGTTCACCAACCTGCGCCAGACCGTCGAGCTGGAGGCCGCGGTGCGGCGGCTGCTCGACGAGGGCTTCGGGGTCTTCATCGAGTCCAGCGCCCACCCGGTGCTGACGATGGGCGTGCAGGAGACCGCCGAGGCCGCGGGCCGCGAGGCCGCCGCGTTCGGCTCGCTCCGCCGCGACGAAGGGGGCCTGGACCGCTTCTGGCTCTCCCTCGGCGAGGCGTGGACCCGCGGCGTCGCCGTCGACTGGGACGCCGTCTACGAGGGCACCGGCGCCCAGCGCGTCGACCTGCCCACCTACGCCTTCCAGCACCAGCACCTGTGGCCGCGGGCCGCCGAGCCGGCGCCGGGCGCCGAGACGCTGCCCGCCGACGCCGTCGACGCCCGCTTCTGGGAGGCCGTCGAGCGCGAGGACCTGGAGTCGCTCGCCGGGACCCTGGAGTTCCAGGGCGACGAGGCGCTGACCTCGCTCGGCGCCGTCCTGCCGGCGCTGGCCTCCTGGCGCAAGCAGAGCCGCGAGCTGTCCGCGCTGGACGGCTGGCGCTACCGCGTGACCTGGAAGCCGCTCGCCGAGGGCGCCGCCGCGCGGCTCTCCGGCACCTGGCTGCTGGTCGTGCCGGAGTCCGCGCTCACCGACGACTGGACCCTCGGCGCGCTGCGCGCGCTCGCCGAGCGCGGAGCCGACGTACGGCAGCTCACCCTGAGCGCCGTGGAGCTGGACCGGGAGTCGGTCACCCGCCGGGTCCGCGAGGAGCTGGACGGGGCCGCGCCGGTCGCCGGGGTGCTCTCGCTGCTGGCCTTCGACGAGCGGCCCGCGCCCGGCACCGACAACGTCAACGCCGGCCTGACCGGCACCGCCGCGCTGATCCAGGCGCTGGGCGACGCCGGGGTCGACGCGCCGCTGTGGTGCGCCACCCGCGGCGCCGTCTCCGTCAGCCGCTCCGACCGCCCCGACCACCCGGCCCAGGCGCTCGCCTGGGGCCTGGGCCGCACCGCCGCCCTGGAGTGCCCGGAGCGCTGGGGCGGCCTGGTCGACCTGCCGCAGACCGCCGACGACCGGGCGCTGGCCCGGCTGCTCACCGTCCTGGCCGCGGCCGACGGGGAGGACCAGCTCGCCGTGCGCGCCGCGGGCGTCTTCGCCCGCCGACTGGGCCGCGCCCCGCTGGCCGACTCCGCCCCCGTACGGGAGTGGCGGCCGGCCGGCACCACGCTGGTCACCGGCGGCACCGGCGCGCTGGGCGCGCACGTGGCCCGCTGGCTGGCCCGTAACGGCGCCGAGCACCTGCTGCTCACCAGCCGTCGCGGCATCGAGGCCCCCGGCGCGGCCGAGCTGCGCGACGAACTGACCGCCCTGGGCGCGGGGGTGACCGTCGCGGCCTGTGACGTCGCCGACCGCAAGGCCGTGGAGGCGCTGCTCGCCGACATCCCGGCGGAGCGGCCGCTGACCGCCGTGGTGCACGCGGCGGGCGTGCTCGACGACGGGGTGCTGGACGCCCTGACGCCGAAGCGGTTCGCGACGGTGCTCGGCCCCAAGGCCGACGCCGCCCGCCACCTGCACGAGCTCACCCGCGACCTGGACCTGTCCGCGTTCGTGCTGTTCTCCGGCATCGCGGGCACCCTCGGCGACGCCGGGCAGGGCAACTACGCGGCGGCCAACGCGTACCTGGACGCGCTGGCCGAGCAGCGCCGGGCCGACGGGCTGCCCGCGACCTCGGTGGCCTGGGGCCGCTGGGGCGACACGGGCCTCGCGGCCGGCGGCGCCATCGGCGAGCGGCTGGACCGCGGCGGCGTGCCCGCCATGGCACCGGACTCGGCGATCAGGGCGCTCCAGCAGGCCCTGGACCACGCCGACACGGTCGTGGCCGTCGCCGACATCCAGTGGGACCGCTTCGCCTACGGCTACACGGCGGTGCGGCCCAGCCCCTTCATCGGCGACCTGCCGGAGGTCCGGCGGCTGGCCGAGGCCGCCCCGGCCGGCGGCGGCGAGGCCGGTGCCACGGCCGACCCGGCGCAGGCGCTGCGGCAGAAGCTGGCCGGGATGTCCCAGGCCGAACAGTCCCTGGTCGTCCTGGAGCTGGTGCGCACCAACGCGGCCGCCGCGCTGGGGCACCCCTCGACCGACGAGGTCGGCGCGGGGCGGGCGTTCAAGGAGCTGGGCTTCGACTCGCTGATCGCGCTGGAGCTGCGCAACCGGCTGGGCGCGGCCACCGGCCAGAAGCTGCCGGCCACGCTGGTCTTCGACTACCCGACGCCGGCCGCGCTGGCCGAGTACCTGCGGGCCGAGATCACGCAGGACGGCGGCGCGGCGGCGGCCGCACCGGGCGTCGCGGAGCTGGAGAAGCTCGAGTCCGCGCTCTCGGTGATCGACCCGGCCGCGGAGGACGACGAGACCCGGGCGGACATCGCCGCCCGACTCCAGGCCCTGCTGGCCCGGTGGGACGCGCCACGCGCGAGCGTGGCGGAGTCCACCGGCGAGACGGTGACGGAAAAGCTGCAAGAGGCAACGCCCGATGAGGTCTTCGACTTCATCGAAAAAGAACTCGGTATCTAGGGATCCACGATCCGCGGGCAGCAAGGTTTGTGACGAGAAGCATGGGTGAGACTCCAATGGCGGATCAGGACAAGATCCTCGACTACCTCAAGCGGGTAACTGCCGATCTGCACCAGACGCGGCAGCGTCTTCGCGAGGTCGAGTCGCAGGAGCCTGAGCCGATCGCGATCGTCGGCATGAGCTGCCGCTTCCCCGGAGGCGTCACGTCTCCGGAGGAGCTGTGGCACCTCGTCGCCTCGGGCGGCGACGCCATCGCGGACTTCCCCACGGACCGTGGCTGGGACGTCGAGTCGCTCTTCGACGCCGACCCCGACCAGCAGGGCACCAGCTACACCGACAAGGGCGGGTTCCTGAAGGGCGCGGGCGAGTTCGACGCCGCGTTCTTCGGGATCTCGCCGCGCGAGACCCTGGGCATGGACCCCCAGCAGCGGCTGCTGCTGGAGACCTCCTGGGAGGTGTTCGAGCGGGCCGGGATCGACCCGGCCACGCTGCGCGGCTCCAAGGCCGGTGTCTTCATCGGCACCAACGGCCAGGACTACCCGGAGCTGATGCACCGGCTGCCGCAGGGCGTCGAGCAGTACCTGCTGACCGGCAACGCGGCCAGCGTCATCTCCGGCCGCATCTCGTACACCTTCGGCCTGGAGGGCCCGGCTCTCACCGTCGACACGGCCTGCTCGGCGTCGCTGGTGGCGCTGCACCTGGCCGTCCAGGCGCTGCGCAACGGCGAGTGCTCCATGGCGCTCACCGGCGGTGTCACCGTGATGAACAGCCCCCGGGCGTTCATCAACTTCAGCCGCCAGCGCGGCCTGGCGCCCGACGGCCGCTGCAAGGCGTTCGCCGACGGCGCCGACGGCACCGGCTGGGGCGAGGGCGTCGGCATGCTGCTCGTGGAGCGGCTCTCCGACGCCCGGAAGAACGGCCACCCGGTCCTCGCGATCGTGCGCGGTTCGGCCATCAACCAGGACGGCGCCAGCAACGGCCTGACCGCCCCCAACGGCCCGTCCCAGCAGCGCGTCATCCGGCAGGCCCTCACCGACGCCCGGCTCACCCCCGCCCAGGTGGACCTCGTCGAGGCGCACGGCACCGGCACCAGCCTCGGCGACCCGATCGAGGCCCAGGCGCTGCTCGCCACCTACGGCCAGAACCGGCCCGACGGGCGGCCGCTGTACCTGGGCTCCATCAAGTCCAACGTCGGCCACACCCAGGCCGCCGCCGGTGTCGCCGGCATCATCAAGATGGTCAAGGCCATCGAGCACGGCGTCATGCCCCAGACCCTGCACGTCGACGCCCCCTCGCGGGACGTGGACTGGGCGGCGGGCGACGTCGAGCTGCTGACCGAGGCCCGCGCGTGGCCGGAGACCGGCCAGCCGCGGCGCGCCGGCGTCTCCTCCTTCGGCGTGTCCGGCACCAACGCCCACACCGTCATCGAGCAGGCCCCGGCCGAGGACCGGGCGGCCGCGGAGCGGCCCGCGGCGGACTGGTCCGGGATCGGCGGCCTGATACCGCTGCTGGTCTCCGGGCAGACCCCGCAGGCGCTGCGCGCCCAGGCCGAGCGGCTCGCCGCGCACGTCCAGGCCGACCCGGCGCTCCGCCTCACCGACCTCGGCCACTCCCTGGCCACCACCCGCGCCTCCCTCGACCAGCGCGCCGTCCTCCTCGCGTCCGCCGACGGCGGCCGGGACGAGCTGCTGCGCGGCCTCGCGGCGCTGGCCACCGAGGGCACCTCGGCGGACCTGATCCAGGGTCAGGTCACCGAGGGCAAGACGGCGTTCCTCTTCACCGGTCAGGGCAGCCAGCGGGCCGGCATGGGACGCGAGCTGTACGCGGCCGTCCCGGCCTTCTCCGAGGCCCTGGACGCGGTCTGCGCCGAGCTGGACAAGCACCTCGAACGCCCGCTGCGCGAGGTGATGTTCGACGCCGACTCCACCCTGCTCGACCAGACCGGCTACACCCAGCCCGCCCTCTTCGCCGTCGAGGTCGCGCTGTTCCGGCTGCTGGAGGGCTGGGGCGTCAAGCCCGACTTCCTCGTCGGCCACTCCATCGGTGAACTGGCCGCCGCGCATGTCTCCGGCGTCCTCTCGCTGGAGGACGCGGCGAAGCTGGTGGCCGCCCGCGGCCGACTGATGCAGGAACTCCCCGCCGGCGGCGCGATGATCGCGCTCCAGGCGTCCGAGGACGAGGTCCTGCCGCTGCTGACCGACGGCGTCAGCATCGCCGCCCTCAACGGCCCCACCTCCGTGGTGATCGCCGGCGACGAGGACGCGGCGCTGGAGATCGCCGCGACCTTCGAGGCGCGGGGTCGCAAGACCAAGCGGCTCACCGTCAGCCACGCCTTCCACTCGCCCCGCATGGACGGCATGCTCGACGCCTTCCGCGAGGTCGCGCAGAGCGTCGCCTTCCACCCGCCGGTCATCCCGATCGTCTCCAACCTCACCGGCGCCTCCGTCTCCGCCGCCGAGATCGGCACCCCCGACTACTGGGTGCGGCACGTCCGCGAGGCCGTCCGCTTCACCGACGGCATCGGCTGGCTCCAGGAGTACGGCGTCACCACCTACCTGGAGCTCGGCCCGGGCGGTGTCCTCACCGCGATGGCGCAGGACTGCGTCACCGCCGAGAACGCGGCCTTCGTGCCGCTGCTGCGCGCCGACCGCCCCGAGGCCCGCGCGCTGGCCGGCGCCCTCGCCCAGGCCCACGCGCACGGCGTCGGCGTCGACTGGGCCGCGGTCTTCGCGGGCTCCGGGGGCCGCCGTGTCGAGCTGCCCACCTACGCCTTCCAGCGCGAGCTGTACTGGCCCGAGCCGGCCGGCCCCTGGACCGGTGACGTCACCGCCGCCGGACTCGGCTCCGCCGACCACCCGCTGCTGGGTGCCGCGGTGTCGCTGGCCGACGCCGCCGGCTTCCTCTTCACCGGGCGTCTCTCGCTCGCCACCCACCCGTGGCTCGCCGACCACGCCGTCATGGACACGGTGCTGCTGCCCGGCACCGCCTTCGTCGAGCTGGCCGTCCGCGCCGGCGACCACGCCGGCTGCGACGTGCTCGAAGAGCTCACCCTGGAAGCCCCGCTGGTGCTGCCCCCGCAGGGCGGCGTGCAGCTCCAGGTGGCCGTCGGCGCCCCGGACGGCTCCGGCCGCCGCTCGCTGACCCTGCACTCCCGCCTGGAGGAGTCCGGCGACGGCACGGGCTGGGGCGAAGGGGAGTGGACCCGGCACGCCACCGGTGTGCTCGCCACCGGCGCCGCCACCCCCGCCGCCGACCTCGCCGCCTGGCCGCCGGCCGGCGCCACCGAGGTCCCCATCGACGGCCTCTACGACTGGCTGGCCGAGACCGGCTTCGCGTACGGACCCGTCTTCCAGGGCCTCAAGGCCGCCTGGCAGCACGGCGACGACGTCTACGCCGAGGTCCGCCTCCCGGAGAACGCCCGCGAGGAGGCCGGCCTCTTCGGTCTCCACCCGGCGCTCCTCGACGCGGCCCTGCACGGCGTCGGCATCGGCTCCCTGCTGGAGCCCACCGAGCACGGCCGACTGCCGTTCTCCTGGAGCGGGGTGGCGCTGCACGCCGTCGGCGCCGCCGCGCTGCGCGTCCGCCTGTCGCCCGCCGGCCAGGACACCGTGGCCGTCCTGGTCACCGACGAGAGCGGGGCGCCCGTCGCCTCCGTCGACGCGCTGCTGCTGCGCCCGGTCTCCCCGGAGCAGGTGCACGCCGCCCGCTCCACGTTCCACGACTCGCTGTTCCGCGTCGAGTGGACCCCGGCGCCGGTCCCGGCCGCCACCACCCTCGCCGCCGGCCAGTTCGCGCTGCTGGGCGAGGAGATCGCCGCCGAGCTGACCGCCGCGCTGCCCACCGCCGCCGGCTACGCCGACCTGGCCGCGCTCGCCGAGGCCGTCGCCGCCGGCACCCCCGTGCCGCAGGCCGTCGTGGTGCCGTTCTTCGGCCCCGCCACGGACGCCGAGGGCGCAGCGGAGCTGACCGCCGACGTCCGGGCCGCGCTGCACCGCACCCTCGCGCTGGCCCAGGACTGGCTGGCCGACGACCGGTTCGCCGACTCCCGGCTGGTCGTCGCCACCCGCGGCGCCGTCGCCACCGCCGCCGACGCGGACGTGGCCGACCTGGCACACGCCCCGCTGTGGGGCATGCTGCGCTCCGCCCAGTCGGAGAACCCCGACCGCTTCGTGCTGCTCGACCTCGACGGCCAGGACGCGTCCTACCGCGCGCTGCCCGCCGCGCTCGGCGTGGCGGCACCCACCGGCGGCCACGCGGCGGGAGAGCCGCAGCTGGCCGTCCGCGCCGGGTCCGTCGTCGTGCCGCGGCTCGCCCGCGTCGCCGCCGACCCGGAGCACACCGTCCCCGCCCTCGACCCCGAGGGCACCGCCCTGGTCACCGGCGCCACCGGCACCCTCGGCGGGCTCGTCGCCCGCCACCTGGTCGCCGAGCACGGGGTGCGGCATCTGCTGCTGCTCAGCCGCCGCGGCGCCGCCGCCCAGGGGGCCGACGAGCTGGCCGCCGAACTGCGCGCCGCCGGCGCCGAGGTCACCCTCGCCGCCTGCGACGTCGCCGACCGGGACGCGCTCGCCGCCGTGCTCGCGGACATCCCCGCCGCCCATCCGCTGACCGCCGTGGTGCACACCGCCGGCGTGCTCGACGACGGCGTCCTCGACTCGCTCACCCCCGAGCGCGTGGACCGCGTCCTGCCGCCCAAGGTCGACGCCGCGCTCCATCTGCACGAGCTGACCCGCGAGCTGAACCCGGCCGCGTTCGTGCTGTTCTCCGCCGCCGCCGGCACCCTCGGCGGCCCCGGCCAGGCCAACTACGCCGCCGCCAACGCCTTCCTGGACGCGCTCGCCCAGCGCCGCCGCGCCCAGGGGCTGCCCGCCACCGCCCTCGCCTGGGGCCTGTGGGCCGAGCGCAGCGGCATGACCGGCGACCTGGACGACACCGACATCCAGCGCATCACCCGGGCCGGCGTCGCCGCGCTGTCCTCCGCGGACGGCCTGACCCTGCTCGACACCGCGCTGGCCGTCGGCGACCCCGCCTTCGTGCCGATGCACCTCGACCTGGCGCCGCTGCGGCAGGCCACCGAGGCCGCCCAGATCCCGGCGATGCTCCGCGGCCTGGTGCGGCTGCCCGGCCGCCGGGTCGTCGAGTCCGGCGCCGCCGCCCCCGTCGGCGGTCTCGCCGAGCGGCTCCTCGGCCTCTCCGTGCCCGAGCGCGACAAGCTGCTGCTGGAGCTGGTCTGCACCCAGGTCGCCGCCGTGCTCGGCTACGCCGGGCCGGAGGCCGTCGACGCGAGCCGGGCCTTCAAGGAGCTCGGCTTCGACTCGCTCACCGCCGTCGAGCTGCGCAACCGCATCGGCGCCGTCACCTCCGTACGGCTCCCGGCCACCCTCGTCTTCGACTACCCGACGCCCACCGCGCTGGCCGGCTTCCTGCGCACCGAGATCCTCGGCGACAGCGCGGACGCCGCCGCCACCCAGGTGACCACCGTCGCCATCGCCGACGACGAGCCGATCGCCATCGTCGGCATGAGCTGCCGCTACCCGGGCGGCGTCAGCAGCCCCGAGGAGCTGTGGCGCCTCGTTATGGGCGCCGAGGACGCCATCTCCGGCTTCCCGACCGACCGCGGCTGGCAGCTGGACGGGCTGCAGAGCGACGACCAGGGCGCGGCCGGCACCAGCGCCACCATCGAGGGCGGCTTCCTCTACGACGCCGGCGAGTTCGACCCGGACTTCTTCGGGATCAACCCGCGCGAGGCCCTCGCCATGGACCCGCACCAGCGGCTGCTGCTGGAGACCTCCTGGGAGGTCTTCGAGCGCGCCGGCATCGACCCGGCCACCGTGCGCGGCAGCAGGACCGGCGTCTTCGCCGGCGTCATGTACCACGACTACCTGTCCCGGCTCACCGCGCTGCCCGAGGGCCTGGAGGGCTACCTCGGCACCGGCACCGCCGGCAGCGTCGCCTCCGGCCGCATCGCCTACACCTTCGGCCTGGAGGGCCCGGCCGTCACCATCGACACGGCCTGCTCCTCCTCGCTGGTGGCGCTGCACCTCGCCGCGCAGGCGCTGCGCAACGGCGAGTGCACCATGGCCCTCGCCGGCGGCGTCACCGTGATGTGCACCCCGGACACCTTCGTGGACTTCAGCCGCCAGGGCGGCCTGTCCACCAGCGGCCGCTGCAAGTCCTTCGCCGCGGCGGCGGACGGCACCGGCTGGTCCGAGGGCGCGGGCATGCTGCTCGTCGAGCGGCTCTCCGACGCGCGCAAGAACGGACACCCCGTGCTCGCCATCGTGCGCGGCACCGCGGTCAACCAGGACGGCGCCAGCAACGGCCTCACCGCCCCCAACGGCCCGTCCCAGCAGCGCGTCATCCGCCAGGCCCTCGCCAACGCGGGCGTCTCCGCCGCCGAGGTCGACGTGGTCGAGGCGCACGGCACCGGCACCACCCTCGGCGACCCGATCGAGGCCCAGGCGCTGCTGGCCACCTACGGCCGGGAGAAGTCCGCCGACCGGCCGCTGCTGCTGGGCTCCATCAAGTCCAACATCGGCCACACCCAGGCCGCCGCGGGCGTCGCCGGCATCATCAAGATGATCATGGCGATGCGCCACGGCGTGCTGCCGCGGACCCTCCACGTGGACGAGCCCACCCCGCACGTCGACTGGGCGGCGGGCGCCGTCTCGCTGCTGACCGAGTCGGTGGAGTGGCCGGAGACCGGCCGCCCGCGCCGCGCGGGTGTCTCCTCGTTCGGCGTGTCCGGCACCAACGCGCACACCATCATCGAGCAGGCCCCGGAGCCGGAGGCCGCACCGGAGCCCGCCCCCGCCGCGCCCTCGCGCGAGGCCGGCGTGCTGCCCTGGGCGCTCTCCGGCAAGAGCGCCGACGCCCTGCGCGCCCAGGCCGAGCGGCTGCTCGCGCACCTCGACCGCTTCCCCGAGCAGCGGCCGCTCGACCTCGGCTACTCGCTGGCGACGACCCGCGCCGCCCTGGACCACCGTGCGGTGGTCGTGGGCGCGGACCGGGAGGCGCTGGTGGCGGGCCTTACGGCGCTGGCCCGCGGCGAGTCGGCCGCGAACCTGGTCGCGGACTCGGTCGCCGACGGCAAGACGGCGTTCCTCTTCACCGGCCAGGGCAGCCAGCGGCTCGGCATGGGCCGTGAGCTGTACGCGGCCTACCCGGCGTTCGCCGAGGCGTTCGACGCGGTCTGCGCCGCGCTCGACCCGCACCTTGAGCGGCCGCTGAAGGACGTGGTGTTCGGCGAGGACGCCGAGCTGCTGAACCAGACCGGCTCCACCCAGCCCGCCCTCTTCGCCATCGAGGTGGCCCTGTACCGCCTGGTCGAGGGCTGGGGGCTCACCGCCGACTACCTCTCCGGTCACTCCATCGGCGAGCTCGCCGCCGCGCATGTCGCGGGTGTGCTCTCGCTGGCGGACGCGGCGAAGCTGGTGGCCGCGCGTGGCCGGCTGATGCAGGCGCTGCCGGCCGGTGGCGCGATGATCGCTGTCCAGGCGTCGGAGGACGAGGTCCTTCCGCTGCTCACCGACGGTGTCAGCATCGCGGCGCTCAACGGCCCCACCTCCGTGGTGATCGCGGGTGACGAGGACGCGGCTGTCACGATCGCCGGGACCTTCGAGGCCCAGGGTCGTAAGACCAAGCGGCTCACCGTCTCGCACGCCTTCCACTCGCCGCGTATGGACGCGATGCTGGAGGACTTCCGCGCGGTCGCCGAGACGCTGTCGTACGCGGCCCCGCGCGTCCCGATCGTCTCCAACCTCACCGGCGCCCTGGTCTCCGCCGAGGAGATCACCAGCCCGGACTTCTGGGTGCGGCACGTCCGTGAGGCGGTCCGCTTCCTCGACGGGATCCGCGCCTTGGAGGCCCAGGGCGTCACCACCTTCGTCGAGCTCGGCCCCGACGGGGTCCTCTCCGCCATGGCGCAGGACTGCGTCACCGGGGACGGCGCGGTCTTCGCCGCCGCGCTGCGCGCCGGCCGCCCCGAGGCCGAGGCGCTGGTCGCGGCCTTCGCCCGGGCGTACGCCCGCGGCCTCGCCGTGGACTGGACGGCGTTCTTCGCCGGCACCGGCGCCGCGCGCGTCGAGCCGGCCACGCTGCCCACGTACGCGTTCCAACGCCGCCGCTTCTGGCTGCGGTCGCCCGCGGGCGCCGTGGGCGACGTGGAGTCGGCGGGCCTGGGCCGCGCCGACCACCCGCTGCTCGGCGCGGCCGTGCCGCTGGCCGACTCCGACGGCTTCCTGTTCACCGGGCGGCTCTCCCTGGAGACCCACCCGTGGCTGGCCGACCACGCCGTCATGGGCACCGTGCTGCTCCCCGGCACCGCCTTCGTGGAGCTGGCCATCCGCGCCGGCGACCAGGTCGGCTGCGACCGGCTGGACGAGCTGACCATCGAGGCGCCGCTGATCCTCCCCGAGCACGGCGCGCTCCAGCTCCAGGTCCTGGTCGGCGCCGCCGCCGACGCCGGGCACCGCACCGTCGAGCTGTACTCGCGGGCGCGGGACGCCGCCGCGGGCGAGCCGTGGATTCGGCACGCCAGCGGTGTGCTGACCGCCGGCGCCCCGCAGCCCTCCTTCGACCTCGCCGAGTGGCCGCCGCCGGGCGCGGAGGCCGCCGCGGTCGAGGGGCTCTACGAGCACCTCGCGCACGGCGGGTTCGCCTACGGGCCGGTGTTCCAGGGCCTCAAGGCCGCCTGGCTGCGCGGCGAGGAGGTGTTCGCCGAGGTCGAGCTGCCGGAGGACCGGCGCTCCGAGGCCGCCGCGTTCGGGCTGCATCCGGCGCTGCTGGACGCCGCGCTGCACTCCACCTTCGCCCGCGAGGGCGGCGACGAGCAGGGCAGGCTGCCCTTCTCCTGGAGCGGGGTGTCGCTGTACGCGGTCGGCGCCGGCACGCTGCGGGTCCACCTCAGCCCGGCCGGTGCCGACGGGGTGACCCTGGAGCTGGCGGACGGCACCGGCGCGCCGGTGGCCGCCGTGGAGCACCTGGCGCTGCGCCCGGTCGCCGCCGGCCAGTTGGGCGGCGGGCGCACCGCCGCGCACCACGAGTCGCTGTTCCGGCTCGACTGGGCCACCGTGCCGGTGCCCGCCGCCGCGGACGCCGCGCCGTGGGCGGTGCTGGGCACCGGCGCGCCCGCCGAGCTGGTCTCCGGCGCGGCCGTCCACACCGACCTGGCCGCGCTCGGCGCGGCCGTCGACGGCGGCGCCGAGGCGCCCGCCCACGTCCTGGTGTACTGCGCGCCGCCGGCCGCCGCCGACGACGCGGTGACCGGGGCCGTCCACACCGCCGTCCAGGACGCCCTGACGCTGGTGCGGGAGTGGCTGGAGGACGAGCGGTTCGCCGCCTCCCGGCTGGTCCTGGTCACCCACGGCGCCGTCGCCACCCAGGGCGACGCCGGGGTGCACGACCTGGCCCACGCCCCGGTGTGGGGCCTGGTGCGCTCGGCGCAGTCGGAGAACCCGGACCGGCTGGTCCTGACCGACCTCGACGGCGACGCCGCCTCGTACGAGACGCTGGGCGCGGCCCTCGCCTCCGGCGAGCCGCAGTTCGCGCTGCGCCGCGGCACCGCGCACGCCCCGCGGCTGGCCCGGGTGGCTTCCGCCGGCGCCATGGTGCCGCCGGCCGGCGAGCCGGCCTGGCGCCTGGACATCCTGGACAAGGGCACCCTGGAGAACCTCACCCTGCTGCCGACCCCGGAGGCCGTCGCGCCGCTGGAGGACGGGCAGGTGCGGGTCGCGGTCCGGGCCGCCGGCCTGAACTTCCGCGATGTGCTGAACGCGCTCGGCATGTACCCGGGCGACGCCGGTCTGATGGGCAGTGAGGGCGCCGGCATCGTCCTGGAGACCGGGCCCGGCGTGACCGACCTGGCCCCCGGCGACCGGGTGATGGGCATGCTGCCCGGCGGCTTCGGCCCGCTGGTGGTCGCCGACCGCCGAATGATCGCGCCGATGCCGGAGGGCTGGACCTTCGCCGAGGCCGCGGCCGTGCCGATCGTCTTCATGACGGCCTACTACGCGCTGCGCGACCTGGCCGACCTCAAGGGCGGCGAGGCGCTGCTGGTGCACGCCGCCGCCGGCGGCGTCGGCATGGCCGCGGTGCAGCTGGCCCGGCACTGGGGCGTGGACGTCTACGCCACCGCCAGCCCCGGCAAGTGGGACACGTTGCGCTCGCTCGGCCTGGCCGACGACCGCATCGCCTCCTCCCGCGACCTGGCCTTCGAGGAGAAGTTCCGCGAGGTCAGCGCGGGCCGCGGGGTCGACGTCGTGCTCGACTCGCTGGCGCGCGAGTTCGTCGACGCCTCGCTGCGGCTGCTGCCGCGCGGCGGCCGGTTCGTCGAGATGGGCAAGACCGACGTCCGCGTGCCGGAGCAGGTCGCCGAGGAGTACCCGGGCGTCTCCTACCAGGCGTTCGACCTGACCGAGGCGGGCCTGGACCGCATCCAGGAGATGCTCCGCGAGCTGCTGGAGCTGTTCCAGCGGGGCGCGCTGAAGGCGCCGCCGATCACCTGCTGGGACGTGCGGCAGGCCCCCGACGCCTTCCGCTACCTCAGCCAGGCCCGGCACATCGGCAAGGTCGTGCTGACCGTGCCCGCCGCCTGGAACCCGGACGGCACCGTGCTGATCACCGGCGGCACCGGCACCCTGGGCGCCCTGGTCGCCCGGCACGCGGTGACCGAGCGCGGCGCCCGGCACCTGCTGCTCACCAGCCGCCGCGGCGAGCGGGCCGCGGGCGCGGTCGAACTCGCCGCCGAGCTGCGCGAGCTGGGCGCCGAGGTGACCATCGCCGCCTGTGACGCGGCCGACCGGGAGGCGCTGGCCGCCACCCTGGCCGCCATCCCGGCGGAGCACCCGCTGACCGCCGTGGTGCACACCGCCGGTGTGCTGGACGACGGCGTCGTCGGCTCGCTCACCCCGGAGCGGCTCGCGAAGGTGCTGCGTCCCAAGGTGGACGCGGCGGTCAACCTGCACGAGCTGACCCGGGACCTGGACCTGGCCGACTTCGTGCTGTTCTCCTCCGCCGCCGGCACCTTCGGCGGCGCCGGCCAGGCCAACTACGCGGCCGCCAACTCCTTCCTGGACGCCCTGGCCCGGCACCGGCACACCCTGGGCCTGGCCGCCACCTCGCTGGCGTGGGGCCTGTGGGCCGAGGCCAGCGGCATGACCGGGGAGCTGGACGAGACCGACAAGTCCCGGATGAGCCGCTCCGGCGTGCTGGGGCTGTCCTCGGCCGAGGGCCTGGCCCTCTTCGACGCCGCCCACCAGGTGGGCGAGGCGTTCCTGGTGCCCATGCAGCTCGACCTGGCTCCGCTGGCGGGCGCGCCCGTCGGCATGGTGCCCGCGCTGCTGCGCGGCCTGGTGCGCGGCGGCACCGCCCGGCGCACCGCCGAGGCGGGCGCCGGCTCCGACGCCGGCTCGCTGGTCGAGCGGCTGGTCCGGCTGCCCGAGGCGGAGCGCGACACGGCCCTGCTGGAGCTGGTGCGCACCCAGGTGGCCGTCGTCCTCGGCCATGACTCGCCCGACGCGGTCGAGGCGAGCCGGGCCTTCAAGGACCTCGGCTTCGACTCGCTGACCGCCGTCGAGTTCCGCAACCGGCTCGGCGCGGCCGCCGGGCTGCGCCTCCCGGCCACCCTGGTCTTCGACTACCCGTCGCCGACCGCGCTGGCCGGCTACCTCCGCGACGAGCTGCTCGGCTCGGCGGCCGCGGCCGCCCTGCCGGAGCGGGCCGGCGGCGGCGCCGGGACCGCGGTGGACGACGACGACCCGATCGCGATCGTCGCCATGAGCTGCCGCTTCCCCGGCGACGTACGCACCCCCGAGGACCTGTGGGAGCTGCTGGCCGAGGGCCGGGACGGCATCGCGCACCTGCCGACCGAGCGCGGCTGGGACATCGAGGGGCTCTACGACCCGGACCCGGACCGTCCCGGCACCTCGTACGCCCGCGAAGGCGGCTTCTTCTACGACGCCCACCACTTCGACCCGGCGTTCTTCGGCATCAACCCGCGCGAGGCCCTCGCCATGGACCCGCAGCAGCGACTGCTGCTGGAGACGTCCTGGGAGGCGTTCGAGCGGGCCGGCATCGACCCGGTGGGGCTGCGCGGCCAGCAGGTCGGCGTGTTCGTCGGCCAGATGCACAACGACTACGTGTCCCGGCTCCAGACCTTCCCCGAGGGCGTCGAGGGCTACCTGGGCACCGGCGGCTCCAGCTCCATCGCCTCCGGCCGCGTCTCGTACACCTTCGGCTTCGAGGGCCCGGCGGTCACCATCGACACCGCCTGCTCCTCGTCGCTGGTGGCGCTGCACCTGGCCGCGCAGGCGCTGCGCAACGGCGAGTGCTCGCTGGCGCTGGCCGGCGGTGTCACGATCATCACCACGCCGACCGTGTTCACCGAGTTCAGCCGGCAGCGCGGGCTCGCCGCCAACGGCCGCTGCAAGCCCTTCGCGGCGGCCGCGGACGGCACCGCCTGGGGTGAGGGCGTCGGCATGCTGCTCGTCGAGCGGCTGTCGGACGCGCGTCGACACGGCCACCAGGTGCTGGCGATCGTCCGCGGCACGGCGGTCAACCAGGACGGCGCGAGCAACGGTCTGACGGCGCCCAACGGCCCGTCGCAGCAGCGCGTCATCCGCCAGGCCCTGGCCAACGCCGGACTCTCGGCCGCCGAGGTCGACGCGGTCGAGGCGCACGGCACCGGCACCACCCTGGGCGACCCGATCGAGGCGCAGGCCCTGCTGGCCACCTACGGCCAGGAGCGGGACGCCGAACAGCCGCTGTTCCTCGGCTCGATCAAGTCCAACTTCGGCCACACCCAGGCCGCGGCCGGCGTCGCCGGTGTCATCAAGATGGTGCTGGCCATGCGGCACGGGCTGCTGCCCCAGTCGCTGCACGTGGACGCCCCGACCCCGCACGTCGACTGGGAGGCGGGCGCCGTCGAGCTGCTCGCCGAGGCCCGGGAGTGGCCGGAGACCGGCCGCCCGCGCCGCGCCGGCGTCTCCTCGTTCGGCATGAGCGGCACCAACGCCCACGCCATCATCGAGCAGGCCCCGGAGCCGGACGCCCCGACCGTCGCGGCGGCGGCCGACGCGCCAGGCACGTCCGACACGTCCGGCGCGGCGCCGCGGGTGCTGCCCTGGGTGCTGTCGGCCAAGTCCCCCGAGGCGCTGCGCGCCCAGGGCGCCCGGCTGCACGCCCACCTCACCGCCCGACCCGGGCTGGACCTCCCGTCCGTCGGCCGGGCCCTGGCCACCGGGCGCGCCTCCTTCGAGCACCGCGCGGTGCTCGTGGCCGGCGACCGGGACGGCCTCCTGGCCGGCCTGGACGCCCTCGCCGAGGGCCGCGCGGCCGCCGGCGTGGTGCACGGCCAGGTCGCCGAGGGCAGGACGGCGTTCCTGTTCACCGGCCAGGGCAGCCAGCGGCTGGGCATGGGCCGCGAGCTGTACGACGCCCACCCGGCCTTCGCCGAGGCGCTCGACGCGGTCTGCGCGCACCTGGACGGGCATCTGGAGCGGCCGCTGAAGGACGTGCTGTTCGGCACGGACGCCGAGCTGCTCGACCAGACCGGCTACACCCAGCCCGCGCTCTTCGCGATCGAGGTGGCCCTCTACCGCCTCGTGGAGTCGTGGGGCGTCAAGCCCGACGTGCTGTCCGGCCACTCGATCGGCGAGCTGGCCGCCGCGCACGTCGCCGGGGTGCTCTCGCTGCCGGACGCCGCCAAGCTGGTGGCCGCGCGCGGTCGCCTGATGCAGGAACTGCCCGCCGGCGGCGCGATGATCGCCGTCCAGGCGTCGGAGGACGAGGTCCTCCCGCTGCTCACCGACGGTGTCGGCATCGCCGCCGTCAACGGCCCCACCTCGGTGGTCGTCGCCGGTGACGAGGACGCGGCCCTCGCGATCGCCGCGAGCTTCGAGGAGCGGGGCCGTAAGACCAAGCGTCTGACGGTCAGCCACGCCTTCCACTCGCCCCGTATGGACGGCATGCTCGACGCCTTCCGCACGGTGGCCGAGGGGCTCACGTACGGGGCTCCGCGCATCCCGATCGTGTCGAACCTGACCGGCGCGCCGGTCTCCGCCGACGAGATCACCACGGCCGACTTCTGGGTGCGGCACGTCCGTGAGGCCGTCCGCTTCCTCGACGGCGTCCGCGCCCTGGAGGAGCACGGCGTCACCACCTTCGTGGAGCTGGGTCCGGACGGGGTGCTCACCGCGATGGCGCAGGACTGCGTCACCGGCGAGGGGCTGTCCTTCGCCGCCGCGCTGCGCTCCGGCCGCCCCGAGGCCGAGACCCTCCTGGCCGCGCTGGGCACCGCCCACGTCCGGGGCGCCACCCCGGACTGGTCCGCCGTCTTCGCGGGCGTGGACCCGCGGCCGGTCGACCTGCCGACGTACGCCTTCCAGCGGGCGCCGTTCTGGCTGCACAACGGGCCGGCCGCCGGGGACGCCTCCTCGATCGGCCTGCGCGCCGCCGACCACCCGCTGCTCGGCGCGGCCCTGGAGCTGCCCGACTCCGACGGCGTCGCCTTCACCGGGCGGCTCTCGCTGGCCACGCACGGCTGGCTCGCCGACCACGCCGTGATGGGCGCGGTGCTGCTGCCCGGCACCGCCTTCGTGGAGCTGGCGCTCCGCGCGGGCGAGCACGTCGGCTGTGACCGGCTCGACGAACTCACCCTGGAGGCGCCGCTGATCCTGCCCGAGCAGGGCGGCACGCAGCTCCGGCTGACGCTGGCCGCGCCCGACGAGGCGGGGCGCCGCGCGCTGACGCTGCACTCCCGCGCGGAGAACGCCGCCGAGGGCGAGCCGTGGCTGCGGCACGCCACCGGCGCGCTGGCGACCGGGGCCGCCGAGCCGACGTTCGACCTGGCGGCCTGGCCGCCGGCGGACGCGGAGCGGATCGACACCGACGGGCTGTACCAGGGCCTGGCCGACTCCGGCTTCGGCTACGGGCCGGTCTTCCAGGGCCTCACGGCCGCCTGGACCCGGGGCGACGAGGTCTACGCCGAGGTGCGGCTGCCCGAGGAGGCCGCGTCCGACGCCGGCTCCTTCGGGCTGCACCCCGCGCTGCTGGACGCCGCGCTGCACGCCCTCGGGCTGGCCGCCGCGGAGTCCGGCGGCCAGGGCCGGCTGCCGTTCTCCTGGTCCGGCGTCTCGCTGCACGCCGTCGGCGCCTCGGCGCTGCGGGTGCGGCTGACCGGCACCGGCGGCGGCACCGTCTCCCTGGAGCTGGCCGACGCGACCGGCGCCCCGGTGGCCTCGGTCGAGGGCCTGGCGCTGCGCACCGTGGCGCCGGAGCAGCTCGGCGCGGGCGCCGGCGGCGGGGCCAAGGACGCGCTGTTCCGCGTCGACTGGACGCCCGTCCCGGCCGCGGCCGGCACGGTCTCCGCCGACCGGTGGGCCGCCGTGGGCTCCGACGTCCTCGGGCTCGACGCCCACCCGGACCTGGCCGCCCTGGCCGCCGCGATCGAGGCCGGCGAGGCGGCACCGGAGTACGTGTTCTACGTGCCCGGCCCGGCCCGCGCCGACGAGTCGGCCGCCGCGGCGCACAAGCTGTCCGCCGAGGTCCTGGCCGTACTCCAGGGCTGGCTGGACGAGAAGCGGTTCGGCGACGCCAAGCTGGTGGTGCTGACCACCGGCGCGGTGGTCGCCGCGGCCGGCGACCCGATGGCGCACCTGGCGGGCGCCGCGGCGCTCGGCCTGGCGCGCACCGCCCAGCAGGAGAACCCGGACCGCCTCGTCCTGGTGGACGCCGACGAGCGGGGCGACCTGCGCGCCGCCGTGGCCGCGGCACTCGCCGCCGGCGAGCCGCAGACGGCCGTCCGCGACGGCCGGGTCCTGACGCCGCGACTGGCCCGTACGGCGGCCGCCGAGACCGAGCCGACCGCCTGGGACGCCGACGGCACGGTGCTCGTCACCGGCGCCAGCGGCATGCTGGGCGGCCTGGTGGCCCGCCACCTCGTCGCCGAGCACGGGGTGCGGAGTCTGCTGCTGGTGAGCCGGCGGGGCGGCGACGCCCCGGGCGCCGGCGAACTGGCGGCCGAACTGGCCGAGTCCGGTGCGTCCGTCACCTGGGCGGCCTGCGACGTGGCCGACCGTGAGGCGCTGGCCGCCGTGATCTCCGCCATCCCGGCGGACCGCCCGCTGACCGGTGTGGTGCACACGGCCGGTGTGCTGGACGACGGCACGATCGGCTCGCTCACGCCGGAGCGGCTCGCGGGTGTCTTCCGTCCGAAGGTGGACGCGGCGTGGAACCTGCATGAGCTGACGCGGGATCTGGACCTGTCGGCCTTCGTGGTGTTCTCCTCGGCCGCCGGCGTCTTCGGCGGCGCGGGCCAGGGCAACTACGCGGCCGCCAACGCGTTCCTGGACGCCCTCGCCCAGCACCGCCGGGCGAACGGTCTGCCCGCCACCTCCCTCGCCTGGGGCCTGTGGGCCGAGGGCGGCATGGGCGGCGAGCTCGACGAGACGGAGATCGCCCGCATCCGGCGCGGCGGTGTCGTCGCCCTCACCGCCGAGCAGGGCCTGGAGCTGTTCGACGCCTCCGCCCGGGTGGACGAGGCGGTGCTGGTGCCGATGCCGCTGGACCTGGCCGCGCTGCGCGCCCAGGCGGGCAGCGGCATGCTGCCGCCGCTCTTCCGCGGCCTGGTGCGGATGCCGGTCCGGCGCGCCACCGGCTCCCCGGCGGCCGCGGCCGCCGCGGCCGGCGGAGCCGAGGCGCTGCTCCAGCGCCTGGCCGGGCTGAGCGTGCCCGAGCGGGACGAGGTGCTGGTGGAGCTGGTCTGCGTCCAGGTGGCGGCCGTCCTCGGCTACCCCGGACCGGAGACCGTCGACCCGGCGCGCTCGTTCAGCGAGGTCGGCTTCGACTCGCTGACCGCGGTCGAGCTGCGCAACCGGCTCGGCGCGGCCACCGGCGTCCGCCTCCCGGCCACGCTGATCTTCGACTACCCGACACCCAACGCCCTGGTCCAGTTCCTGCGCGGGGAGCTCGTGCCGGACGACGCGAACGCGGTGACGCCGCTGCTCGCCGAGCTCGACCGACTGGAGGCGTCCCTCGCCGGGGCCGCCCCGGACGACGAGGGCAGGACCAGGATCACCGCACGACTGCAGGCTCTGCTGGCCAAGTGGAGCGACGACCGAGGACCGGAGGACGGGGCCGACGTCGCCGACGAGATCGAATCGGCAACGGACGACGACCTCTTCGACTTCATCGGCAAAGAATTCGGGATCTCCTGACCGTGACCGCGACCGTGAGCGGCGGCGTGACCGGCCCCGACCAGCCTTCCGGATCCCTCGAAGGGGAACGCACGAAATGAATGAGGAAAAGCTCCGTTACTTTCTCAAGCGGGTGACTGCCGACCTGCACGAGACCCGACGCCGCCTCCAGGAGGTGGAGTCGGAGAACCAGGAGCCGATCGCGATCGTCGGCATGAGCTGCCGCTACCCGGGCGGCATCCAGTCGCCCGAGGACCTGTGGCGACTGGTGTCCGAGGGCGGGGACGGCATCTCCGAGTTCCCCACGGACCGCGGCTGGGACATCGAGCGGCTCTTCGACGCCGACCCGGACGGCGCGGGCACCAGCTACGTCCGCGAGGGCGGATTCCTCCACGACGCCAACTACTTCGACCCGGCGTTCTTCGGCATCAACCCGCGCGAGGCGCTCGCCATGGACCCCCAGCAGCGGCTGCTGCTGGAGACCACCTGGGAGGCGTTCGAGCGGGCCGGGATCGACGCGACGACGGTGCGCGGCAGCCGCACCGGCGTCTTCGCCGGCGTGATGTACCACGACTACGCCTCGCGGCTGCGGGCCGTGCCGCCCGGTGTCGAGGGCTACCTCGGCACCGGCGGCTCCAGCTCCATCGCCTCGGGCCGCGTGGCGTACACCTTCGGCCTGGAGGGGCCGGCCGTCACGGTCGACACCGCCTGCTCCTCCTCGCTGGTCACCCTGCACATGGCCATGCAGGCGCTGCGCAACGGCGAGTGCACCCTCGCGCTCGCCGGCGGCGTCACCGTCATGTCCACCCCGGGCACCTTCACCGAGTTCAGCAAGCAGCGCGGGCTCTCCTTCGACGGCCGCTGCAAGTCCTTCGCGGCGGCCGCCGACGGCACCGGCTGGTCCGAGGGCGCCGGCATGCTCCTGGTGGAGAAGCTCTCGGACGCCCGGCGCAACGGGCACAAGGTGCTGGCGATCGTCCGTGGCTCGGCCATCAACCAGGACGGCGCGAGCAACGGTCTGACCGCCCCCAACGGGCCCTCGCAGCAGCGCGTCATCCGGCAGGCGCTCGCCAGCGCCCGGCTGACCTCCGACCAGATCGACGTGGTCGAGGCGCACGGCACCGGTACCACGCTCGGCGACCCGATCGAGGCCCAGGCGCTGCTGGCCACCTACGGCAAGGAGCGCCCCGCGGAGCAGCCGCTGCTGCTGGGCTCCATCAAGTCCAACATCGGCCACACCCAGGCCGCCGCCGGTGTCGCCGGCATCATCAAGATGGTCAAGGCCATCGAGCACGGCACCGTGCCCCGGTCCCTGCACATCGACGAGCCCAGCCCGCACATCGACTGGGAGGCGGGCGCCGTCTCGCTGCTGACCGAGGCCCGCCCGTGGCCGGAGACCGGCCGGCCGCGCCGCGCCGCCGTCTCCTCCTTCGGCATCAGCGGCACCAACGCGCACCTGATCATCGAGCAGGCCCCGCCGGCGGAGGCCGCCGCGGGAGAGGCCCCCGAAGCCGCCGACGGGGCTGAGAGCGCCGAGGCAGCCGAGCCGGTGGCGCCGCGGTCACTGCCGCTGCTGCCGTGGCTGCTCTCCGGCCGCGGCGAGGACGCCCTGCGCGCCCAGGCCGCCCGGCTGCACGCCCACCTCACCGCCCGCCCCGAACTGGACGTGCTGTCCGTCGGCCGCTCGCTGGCCACCACCCGCAGCGCGCTGGAGAACCGGGCGGCCGTGGTCGCCGCCGACCGCGAGCGGTTCCTGGACCGGCTGGCCGCGCTGGCCGCCGGCGAGCCCGCCGCCGGACTGGTCCAGGGCGTCGAGGGCCGCGGCAAGACCGCGTTCCTCTTCACCGGCCAGGGCAGCCAGCGGCTGGGCATGGGCCGCGAGCTGTACGCGACGTACCCGGCCTTCGCGGAGGCGTTCGACGCCGTCTGCGCCGAGCTGGACCCCAAGCTGGAACGCCCGCTGAAGGACGTGCTGTTCGGCGACGACGCCGCCGCGCTGGACCGGACCGGCTTCACCCAGCCCGCGCTCTTCGCCGTCGAGGTGGCGCTCTACCGGCTGGTGGAGTCCTGGGGCCTCAAGGCCGACCTGCTCTCCGGCCACTCCATCGGCGAGATCGCCGCCGCCCATGTCGCGGGCGTCTTCTCGCTGGCCGACGCCGCACTGTTGGTCGCCGCCCGCGGCCGGCTGATGCAGCGGCTGCCGGCCGGCGGCGCGATGATCGCCCTCCAGGCGACGGAGGACGAGGTCCTCCCGCTGCTCACCGACGGCGTCGGCATCGCCGCCCTCAACGGCCCCACCTCCGTGGTGATCGCGGGCGACGAGGACGCCGCCCTCGCCATCGCCGCGAGCTTCGAGCAGCAGGGCCGTAAGACCAAGCGGCTCACCGTCTCGCACGCCTTCCACTCGCCGCGCATGGACCCCATGCTCGACGCCTTCCGCAAGGTCGCCGAGCGGCTGACATACGAGACCCCGAAGATCCCGATCGTCTCCGGCCTCACCGGCGCCGTCGTGCCGTCGGCCGAGATCGCCGGCGCCGACTTCTGGGTGCGGCACGTCCGCGAGGCCGTCCGCTTCTGCGACGCCGTACGGGCCCTGGAGGCGCAGGGCGTCACCACCTTCGTGGAGCTCGGCCCCGACGGGGTGCTCACCGCCATGGCGCAGGACTGCGTCACCGGCGAAGGGCTGTCCTTCGTCTCCGCGCTGCGCGCCGGCCGCCCCGAGGCCGAGGCCCTGACCACCGCGCTCGCCACCCTCCACGTCGGCGGCGTGGCCCTGGACTGGGAGGCGTACTACGCGGGCACCGGCGCCGAGCGCGTCGAGCTGCCCACCTACGCCTTCCAGCGCGAGCACTACTGGCTGGACGCCGGCACCACCTACGGCGACGTCAGCTCGGCCGGCCTCGGCTCCGCCGACCACCCGCTGCTGGGCGCCGCCGTGTCGCTGGCCGACGCCGACGGCTTCCTGTTCACCGGGCGGCTCTCCCTGGAGACCCACCCCTGGCTCGCCGACCACTTCGTCATGGGCTCGGTGCTGCTGCCCGGCACCGCCTTCGTCGAGCTGGCCGTCCGGGCCGGCGGCCGGGCCGGCTGCGAACTCGTCGAGGAACTCACCCTCGAAGCCCCGCTGATCCTGCCCGAGCAGGGCGGGGTGGCCCTCCAGATCGCCGTCGGCGCGCCGGACACCACCGGCCGCCGCCCGGTGGCCTTCCACTCCCGCGCCGACGACGCCGCCGACGAGGAGCCGTGGCTGCGGCACGCCACCGGCACCCTCGCCGCGGGCGAGGACCGCCCGGCCGCGTTCGACCTGAGCGCCTGGCCGCCGGCGGGCGCCGAGCCGATCGAGGTCTCCGGCCTCTACGAGGGGCTGGCCGCGGCCGGCTTCGGCTACGGCCCGTCCTTCCAGGGCCTGCGGGCCGCCTGGCGTCGCGACGGCGAGGTCTTCGCCGAGGTCGCCCTGGAGGAGGGCGTCGAGCCCGGCGCCGGTCTCTTCGGCCTGCACCCGGCGCTGCTCGACGCGGTACTGCACGGCATCGGGCTCGGCGACCTGGTCGAGAGCACCGGCCAGGGCCAGCTGCCGTTCTCCTGGAGCGGGGTGACGGTCCACTCGGTCGGCGCCGACGCGGTCCGGGTGCGGCTCTCCGCCGCCGGCAACGGCACCGTGGCGCTTGAGCTCGCCGACGTCACCGGTGCCCCCGTGGCCACCGTGGACCGGCTGGCGCTGCGCTCCGTGGCGCCCGAACAACTGGGCGCCGGCGGCGCGGCCGGCGGCGTCAAGGACGCGCTGTTCCGCGTCGACTGGGCGGACGTCCCGGCCTCCCGCACCGCGGAAGCCGAGGCCGGCCGCTGGGCGCTGCTCGGGGCGGACGCCCTGGGCCTCGGCGCCACCGGCGCCACGATCGACGCCCACCCGGACCTGGCGGCCCTGGCCGCGGCCGGGACGATCCCCGCGTACGTCGTCGTCACCCCGGCCGCCGACGGCGCCGAGGACCTCGCCGCCGCCACCCACCGGGCCACCGCCGAGGCGCTGACCCTGCTCCAGCAATGGCTGGCCGACGAGCGCTTCGCGGACTCCCGACTGGTGGTGCTGACCTCGGGCGCCGTGGCCACCACCCCGGACGAGGCGGTCGCCGACCTGGTCGCCGCCACCGTCCGCGGCCTCGCCCGCTCCGCGCAGTCCGAGAACCCCGGCCGCATCGTCCTCGTCGACCTCGACGGCCACCCCGACTCGCTGCGCGCCCTGCCCGCCGCCCTCGACCGCGGCGAGCAGGAGCTCGCGATACGCCAGGGCACGCCGAAGGCGCCGCGGCTCGGCCGCGCCGCCGCCGGCACCACGGACGCCGCCTGGAACGCCGAGGGCACGGTGCTGGTCACCGGCGCCAGCGGCACCCTGGGCGGGCTGTTCGCCCGGCACCTCGTCACCGAGCGCGGCGTGCGGCGTCTGCTGCTGGTGAGCCGCCGGGGCGGGGCCTCCCCGGGCGCGGAGGAGCTGGCGGCCGAGCTCGGCGCGCTGGGCGCGTCGGTGACCTGGGCGGCCTGTGACGTCGCGGACCGTACGGCCCTCGCGGAGGTCGTCGCGGCGATCCCGGCGGAGCACCCGCTGACCGCCGTCGTGCACACCGCCGGTGTCCTCGACGACGGCGTGATCGCCTCGCTGACCGAGGAGCGGCTGGCGAAGGTGCTGCGTCCGAAGGTGGACGCGGCCTGGAACCTGCACGAGCTGACCCGTGAGCTCGACCTGTCCGCGTTCGTGCTGTTCTCCTCCGCCGCCGGTGTCCCTCGCCCAGCACCGCAGGGCCGCCGGGCTGCCGGCGAGCTCGCTCGCGTGGGGCCTGTGGGCCGAGGACGGCGGCATGGCCGGCGAGCTGGACGAGGCCGAGATCGCCCGACTGCGGCGCGGCGGCATCGTCGCCATCACCGCCGACCACGGCCTGGAGCTCTTCGACGCCGCCGCCCGCTCCGACGAGGCGCTCCTGGTGCCGATGCCGCTGGACCTGGCCGCGCTGCGCGCCCAGGCGAGCGTCGGCATGCTGCCGCCGCTCTTCCGCGGCCTGGTCCGGGTGGCCCGGCGCGCCGCCCAGAACGCGGCCGCCTCCGCCCCGTCGGGTGAGCTCGGCCGGCAGCTCGCCGGCGTCTCCGCCGACGAGGCCGAGCGGATCGTCCTCGACCTGGTGCGCACCCACGTGGCCGCCGTCCTCGGCTACACCGGACCCGAGGCCGTCGACCCGCAGCGCGCCTTCAGCGAGGTCGGCTTCGACTCGCTCACCGCGGTCGAGCTGCGCAACCGGCTCGGCACGGCCACCGGCGTCCGCCTCCCGGCCACGCTGATCTTCGACTACCCGACGCCCACCGCGCTCGCCCGCTTCCTGAGCGACGAGGCGCGGGGCGACCAGGCCGCGGCCGCCGCGCCGGTCGCCGCCGCCCCGGTCGGCGACGACGAGCCCATCGCCATCGTCGCGATGAGCTGCCGCTACCCCGGCGGGGTGCGCACCCCCGAGGACCTGTGGACGCTGGTCACCGAGGGCCGCGACGCCATCACCGACATGCCCGCCGACCGCGGCTGGGACATCGACGGGCTGTACGACGACGACCCCGACCAGCCGGGCACCTCGTACGCCCGCAACGGCGGCTTCCTGCACGACGCCCACCACTTCGACCCGGTCTTCTTCGGCATCTCGCCGCGCGAGGCGCTCGCCATGGACCCGCAGCAGCGACTGCTGCTGGAGACCTCCTGGGAGGCGTTCGAGCGGGCCGGCATCGACCCGGCGACCGTGCGCGGCAGCCGCACCGGCGTCTACACCGGCGTGATGTACAACGACTACGGCACGCTGCTGCACCGCGCGCCCGACGGCCTTGAGGGCTACATGGGCACCGCCAGCTCCGGCAGCGTCGCCTCCGGTCGCGTCTCGTACACCTTCGGCCTGGAGGGCCCGGCGGTCACCGTCGACACGGCCTGCTCCTCCTCCCTGGTGACCCTGCACATGGCGGTGCAGGCGCTGCGCGCCGGCGAGTGCGAACTCGCCCTGGCGGGCGGCGTGACCGTCATGGCCACCCCCGGCACCTTCGTGGCCTTCAGCAAGCAGCGCGGCCTGGCCACCGACGGCCGCTGCAAGCCCTTCGCGGCGGCCGCCGACGGCACCGCCTGGGGCGAGGGCGTCGGCATGCTGCTGGTGGAGCGGCTCTCCGACGCGCGCAGGAACGGCCACCCCGTGCTGGCGATCGTGCGCGGCAGCGCGATCAACCAGGACGGCGCGAGCAACGGCCTCACGGCGCCGAACGGCCCGTCCCAGCAGCGCGTCATCCGCCAGGCGCTCGCCAACGCGGGCCTGTCGGCGGCCGACGTGGACATCGTGGAGGCCCACGGCACCGGCACCACCCTGGGCGACCCGATCGAGGCGCAGGCACTCCTCGCCACCTACGGCCAGGAGCGCCCGGAGGACGAGCCGCTCCGGCTCGGCTCGGTGAAGTCCAACTTCGGCCACACCCAGGCCGCGGCGGGCGTCGCCGGCATCATCAAGATGGTCAAGGCCATCGAGCACGGCGTCATGCCCAGGACGCTGCACGTGGACGAGCCCTCGCCGCACGTGGACTGGTCCGCGGGCGCCGTCGAGCTGCTCACCGAGGCCGTGGAGTGGCCGGAGTCCGACCGGCCGCGCCGCGCCGCCGTCTCCTCCTTCGGCATCAGCGGCACCAACGCCCACACCATCCTGGAGCAGGCCCCGGCCGAGGAGCCGGCCCCCGCCGAGGAGCGGCACGCCGAGCCCGGCGTGCTGCCGTGGGTGCTCTCCGGCAAGAGCGAGGCGGCGCTGCGCGCGCAGGCCGCCAAGCTCGCCGCCGCGCTGGAGGCCACGCCGGAGGGCGAGGCGACGCCGCGCCCGGTCGACGTCGGCTACTCCCTGGCCACCACGCGCGCGGTGCACGACGAGCGCGCGCTGCTGGTGGGCACGGACCGGGACGACTTCGTCCGCGCCCTGACCGCACTCGCCGCCGGCGAGGCGCGGCCCGACGTGGTGCGGGGCGCCGGCACGGCCGGCAAGACCGCCTTCGTCTTCCCCGGCCAGGGCTCCCAGTGGGCCGGCATGGCCGCCGGACTGCTCGACGCCTCCCCGGTGTTCGCCGCCCGCATCGCCGAATGCGCCGCCGCGCTGGCCGAGTTCTGCGACTGGTCGCTGGTCGATGTCCTCCGGGGTGTCGAGGGTGCGCCGTCGCTGGAGCGGGTGGACGTGGTCCAGCCGGTGCTGTTCGCGGTGATGGTCTCCCTCGCCGAGCTGTGGCGCTCCCTGGGCGTCCGCGCCGACGCGGTGGTCGGCCACTCGCAGGGTGAGATCGCCGCCGCGTGTGTGGCGGGGATCCTGTCGCTCCAGGACGCGGCGCGGGTCGTCGCGCTGCGCAGCCAGGCCATCGGCCGCGTGCTGGCCGGCAAGGGCGGCATGGTGTCGATCGCCCTGCCCGTGGCCGAGGTCCGCGAGCGGATCGCGGTCTGGGGTGAGGACCGTATCTCGGTGGCGGCCGTCAACGGCCCGTCCTCCGTGGTCGTCTCCGGTGAGCCGGAGGCCCTGGACGAGCTGATCGCCTCGTGCGAGGCGGACGAGGTCCGGGCCCGTAAGGTCCCGGTGGACTACGCCTCGCACTCCGCGCAGGTCGAGCTGCTCCGCGACGAGCTGCTGAAGCTCCTCGCGCCCGTGAAGCCGCAGCCCGTGAAGGTCCCGTTCCTGTCGACCGTGACCGGCGCGTGGGTCGAGGGTCCCGAGCTGGACGCCGAGTACTGGTTCACCAACCTCCGCCAGACCGTCGAGCTGGAGGCCGGTGTCCGGCGGCTGCTCGACGAGGGCTTCGGCGTCTTCATCGAGTCGAGCGCGCACCCGGTGCTCGCCATGGGCGTGCAGGAGACCGCCGAGTCCGCGGGCCGCGAGGCGGTCGCCATCGGCTCGCTCCGCCGTGACGAGGGCGGCCTCGACCGCTTCTACACCTCGCTGGGCGAGGCGTGGACCCGCGGCGTGACCGTGGACTGGCAGGCCGTCTACGCCGACCTAGGCGCCCGCCGCGTCGAGCTGCCCACCTACGCCTTCCAGCACCAGCGCTTCTGGATCGAGGTCCCGCTCTCGGCGGCGATGGGTGACGTGTCCTCGGCGGGGCTCGGCGCCGCCGGGCACCCGCTGCTGGGCGCGGCCGTCGACCTGCCGGACTCGGACGGCGTGCTGCTGACCGGACGCCTCTCGCTCCAGACCCACCCCTGGCTGGCCGACCACGCCGTCGCCGGCACCGTGCTGGTGCCGGGCACCGCCTTCGTCGAGCTGGCGGTGCGCGCCGGCGACCAGGTCGGCTGCGACCTGCTGGAGGAGCTGACCCTGGAGGCGCCGCTGATCCTGCCCGAGCGGGGCGGGGTGCGACTGCGGCTGACCGTCGGCGCCGTCGACGTCATGACCGGGCGCCGGACGCTGGAGATCCACTCCCGGCTGGACCAGCCGGACCAGCCGTGGAGCCGCAACGCGAGCGGTGTGCTGATGGCCGACGCGGTGGGCGGGCAGGCCGAGGGCCTGTCGGTCTGGCCGCCGGCCGACGCCGTCGCGGTCGACGTCGAGGAGCTGTACGAGCGGTTCGCGGCCGGCGGCTTCGGCTACGGGCCCGCCTTCCAGGGGCTCAAGGCCGCCTGGCGGCGCGGCGACGAGGTCTTCGCCGAGCTGCGGCTGCCCGAGGAGCAGCGGTCCGACGCCGCCCTCTTCGGGCTGCACCCGGCGCTGCTGGACGCCGCGCTGCACGGCGTGGCGCTCGGCTACTTCCTGGGCGAGGGCGAGGGCATCAGGCTCCCGTTCTCCTGGAGCGGGGTCACCCTGCACGCCGCGGGCGCCACGGCGCTCCGGGTGCGCATCGCCCCGGCCGGGCCCGACACGGTCGCCCTGACGGTGGCCGACGAGTCCGGCGGGGCGGTCGCGACCGTCGACTCCCTCGTCCTGCGGCGCGTCGCGCCCGAGCAGCTGCGCGCCGCCCGGATCGCCTACCACGACTCGCTGTTCCGGCTTGAGTGGACCGGCGTCCCGGCCCCGGCGGCGACCGCCGCCGGGCGGTGGGCGCTGGTCGGCGCCGACGGCCTCGGCCTGGGCTCCGCGCTGGCGGCGGCCGGGGTCGACTGCGAGGCGTACGCGGACCTGGCGGAGCTGGCGGCCGTGGTGGCGAGCGGCAGGCCCGCCCCGGAGCTGGTCCTTCTCCCGTACGGGACCGCTGCGGCCGGGGCCGCTTCGGCCGGGGCCGAGACGGCGGAGGAGGCCAGGCGGGCCGCGCACGCCGCGCTCGCGGACGTGCAGGCGTGGCTGGCGGCGGAGGGCTTCGCCGGCTCCCGGCTGGCGTTCGTCACCCGCGGCGCCGTGGCCACCACCGCCGAGGCGGACGTGACCGACCTGGCGCACACCCCCGTATGGGGCCTGGTGCGCACCGCGCAGACGGAGAACCCGGACCGTTTCCTGCTGCTGGACGTGGACGGCGAGGGCGCGTCCGTACGAGCGCTGCCGGCGGCGGTGGCGACGGGCGAACCCCAGCTGGCGCTCCGCGCGGGCGACTGCTACGCGCCGAGGCTGGCGCGGCAGACGCAGGCGACCGAGCCGGCACCGGAGTTCGACCCGGAGGGCACGGTGCTGATCACCGGCGCCACCGGTGTGCTCGGCGGGCTGCTGGCCCGGCACCTGGTCGCCGAGCGCGGCGTGCGGCACCTGCTGCTCACCAGCCGGCGCGGCGCCGATGCCCCGGGCGCGGCCGAACTGCGCGAGGAGCTGACCGCGCTGGGCGCCGAGGTGACCGTCGCGGCCTGCGACGCCGCCGACCGCCAGGCGCTGGCGCGGCTGCTGGCCGAGGTGCCGGCGGAGCGTCCGCTGCGCGCGGTGGTGCACACGGCGGGCGTGCTGGACGACGGGCTGATCCCGGCGCTCACCCCGGACCGCGTCGACACCGTCTTCCGCCCCAAGGTGGACGCGGCGCGGAACCTGCACGAGCTGACCCGCGACCTGGACCTGACGGCGTTCGTGCTGTTCTCGTCCGCGGCCGGCACGTTCGGCGCGCCGGGCCAGGGCAACTACGCGGCCGCCAACGTCTTCCTGGACGCGCTCGCCCAGCACCGGCGGGCCGCGGGCCTGCCCGCGCTCTCACTGGCCTGGGGCCTGTGGGAGCAGCGCTCGGAGATGACGGGCGACATGGCGGAGGCCGACGTCCAGCGCATGGCGCGCTCGGGCATGGCGCCGCTGTCCTCGGCGGACGGCCTGGAGCTGTTCGACGCGGCGTGGGCGGCCCAGGCGGCGGCCGGCGAGTCGCTGCTGATCCCCCTGCACCTGGACCTGGCGCCGCTGCGCGCCCAGGCCGACGCGGGCGCGCTGCCGGCCGTCTTCCGCGGCCTGGTGCGCGGGGCCCGGCGCCGCACGGTGGAGTCGTCCCCGGTGGACACGGCGGGCCCGTCGCTGGCCCAGCGGTTGGCCGGCATGGCGGAGGCCGAGCGGGAGGCCGCGCTGCTGGAACTGGTCTCCAGCCAGGCGGCGGTCGTGCTGGGCTTCGCGGACGCCGACGCCATCGGCGCCGACCGCGGCTTCCTGGAGCAGGGCTTCGACTCGCTGACCGCGGTGGAGCTGCGCAACCGGCTCAACGCGGCCAGCGGGCTGCGGCTGCCCCCGACGCTGCTGTTCGACCACGGCACCCCCGCACTCGTCGCCCGGCACCTGCTGGACCGGCTCGCGGACGCGGTGGCCGGCTCCGCCGCCCCGGCGGCCGGGGGACAGCAGTCGACCGACGGCGAGCAGGGCGTGTTCGGCGCGATGCTGCGGGAGGCCGGGGAGGCCGGCCGGCAGGAGGAGTTCACCCGCCTGCTGATGGACGTGTCGCGCTTCCGCCCGTCGTTCACGGGCACGGCCGACCTGGCCAAGCCCCCGACGCTGGTGCGCCTGTCCCGGGCCGCGGAGGGTTCGACGCCCCCGGCGCTGTTCTGCTTCTCCTCGATCCTGTCCATCTCGGGCCCGCACCAGTACGCGCGGTTCGCGGCGGACTTCCGCGGCCACCGGGACGTGTGGGCGATGGCCAACCCGGGCTTCGTGGCCGGCGAGCAGCTCCCGGCCACGCCGGAGGCGCTGGTCGAAGCCCAGACGGAGACGATCCTGCGGCAGACGGACGGCGCGTCGTTCGTCCTGCTGGGCCACTCCTCGGGCGGCATCCTCGCGCACGAGGTGGCCGCGCGGCTGGAGGGCGCCGGGGTCTTCCCGGAGGCGGTCGTCCTGCTCGACATCTACTCCCACGACGCGGACGCGGCCACCGGCATCCAGCCCGGCCTCACCGCGGGGATGGACGAGCGGAGCGACGCCTACGTCCCGGTCGACGACGCCCGATTGCTCGCCATGGGCGCCTACTTCCGCCTCTTCGGCGACTGGCGCCCGCGCGAGGTCAAGACGCCGACGCTGCTGGTCCGCGCTGGCGAGCGGCTCTTCGACTGGACCCGCGCCACGGACGGCGACTGGCGCTCCTACTGGGACCTGCCGCACACCGCGCTCGACGTGCCCGGCAACCACTTCACGATGATGGAGGAGCACGCGGGGACGACCGCGCGGGCGGTGGGGGACTGGTTGTCGTCCTGAACCCCGCGCATGAAGGCCGCCGGCCCCGCCCATCCGGGGCGGGGCCGGCGGCCTTGTCGCATCACTCCCGGCCGGCCTCCCGTACGCAGTCGAGGCACACCCACCCCGCACGGGCGACGAGTCGGGTCCGCTCCTTCGGATGCCTGCCGCACCACTGGGAGGGGCCGGACCGGTCGGGGAGATCGCGCTTGATCAGCATGCCGATCATGGAGCGGCGCGGTAGCGGTTCGTCCTCGGGCAGGGGCTCATCCGTCATTCGTCGTCCTCGGCCGGGGGCTCCGGCTCGGGGGCCGGAGTCACGATCTCGTTCTCGAAGACGTCGTACCCGTTGACCTGTTCGTCACCCATGGGGCGTTCCTTCCTGATCGCTGGTGCTTGCGGGGCTGTGCGTGCAGCCGCCAGAGCGGCGTACGCGGGAGAGGGACAGGGTCCGTGAAGCGCCGCAGACGGTGCACCGGCACCGCCAGGCGGCGTCCACCCGTCCGGGGTACGGGGCCAGTGGCTCGTAGCCGGCCTGACCGATCTCCCACTCGGCCCGCTCAGCGGCGGCGGCCGTGTCCCAGCGGGGCGGCTTCCGCTCGCAGGGCGGGAGGGCGAGGTCCGCGCGGACGGCGGCGGAGGGTCCGCCGATCCGTATACCGAGACTGATCCACCGTCGGGCCTCGGTCACGCGCCGGCCTCCCTGGTCACCCGCCGGTGCGCCTGGATCAGCGCTCGCCCCACCGGGCAGGGGGCATCGGCGCCCAGGCAGGTGCCGCACGAGGTGAGGTGGTCGAGGACCGCGCGCCAGGTCTCCGCGCTCTCGCGGGTCGGGGCGCCGACCGTCGCGTCCGCCATCAGGCTCGCCCTTCGCGCTGGGCCCGCCGCATGGCGGCGAGCTCGGTGAGCGGGTCGCGCTGCGGCGGGAAGTACCGGGCGCACGGCTTGCACGCGTAGATCGTCCGGCCCGCCCCGTTGGCGACGTGGACGACGGCGACGGCGACGGGCTCGTCGGTCAGCCGCTCGCAGCGGCGGCAGGGCTTCAACGCGCTCGCCGCGGCCAGCAACGCGGCGTGCAGCCGGCCGGGCTCGGTGAGATAGCCGTCATGCGTCGGGGCAACCCGCCAGTGCGGCCCGGGCCCGTACCTGCGCTCCTGCGGCGGCACGGCGACATACGCGCCCGTGCCCAGGACCCGCTGGATGGTCCAGTCCCCGGCGGCCCCGGGCGCCACGAGCCAGTAACAGACGGCACCGTACGTGTCCTCGATGACGGCGCCGCTGTCGTCCCCGAGGAGCGTCAGCGTGCGCTGAGCGATCGCGGTGGGCACCTTCACGGCGTCCCACCAGATGCCGGCGGGTTGTGCCTTGACGTCCGGGCCGTTGGGCGGCTTCCACGGCTCGGTACCGCTCGTCACGGCATCTCCCATCGTTGGTGTAGCCATCCGCACATGCGACGTCGCATTCCGTGTAGCCATAGGTGGATGATGGGCTGGCTCGACGTGTCCCAACTAGGCCGCCGGGCGGCCACTTCACGGCCATTCCACGGCCACGCGGAGGAGCGACATGACTGCTGTTGATGCAGGAGCGGGCGGCAATGACGTTCTGCGGTCTGCCCGCCTCAAGCGTGGGTGGCGTTCCGGAGAGGCGGCCGCCCGAGGAGTGTCGACCGCAGGCCGTGAGGCACTGGGTGATCCGCGTTTCGAGGTGTCGCCCCGAACCTGGCGCCGCTGGGAGTCCGCGTCGCCGGGGTGGCCGCGTGCTGACTGTGCGACCGCTCTCCACGCGGCGTTCGGCTTGTGGCCAGAAGAGCTGGGCTTCCGGGCACCCGACGGATGGCCGGGTCTCGCAGCACACGACGAGGCCGACCCGGCTGTGAATCGGCGTGCGTTCGTATCGGCGACGGCAGCGGCCCTCAGGACCGGTCCGGTCCCGCCGCGTCACGTTGATCCCGCCCTGATCACCTACTTTCAGGAGCAGCTCGAAGGGCACTACAGGGCCGATATGCTGCTTGGCCCACATGACTTGATCGGTACCGTGTCCGCGCAGTACGAGCTGATCGACCGATTGGTTCGTGCGGCGCAAGGCGAGACGCGGGGCGGGCTGCTGCGCGTCGGTGCCGCGTATGCCGCTCTGGTGGGATGGCTGTACCAGGACGCCGGAGATATCGGCGCTGCGGCGTTCTGGCGGGGCGTGGCACAAGAGAGCGCCATGCGAACGCGTGATCGGGATCTGATCGGCTACACGCTCGTCAACCTGGCCCAAGTGCGTACCGACCTGAGAGACGGCCACGGAGTAGTCGATCTGTGCGAAGCAGTCCTGGAGGACGCGACCCGGCTCGCACCGAAGGTGCGGGTGATGGCACTGCAGCAGCAGGCTCATGGCGCGAGCCTTACTGGGAACCGTGAGGTCGTCGAAGAGCTTCTGGAGGCGGCCGAAGCGCTACTCGGGCGAGTGGACGACGACTTGCCATGGGGTAACGCGTGCAAGCGCACGCCGGGATATCTGGAGGTGCAACGCGCCACCTGTTACGGACGTCTCGGGCTCGGTGCCGAAGCATGCGCCCTCTGGGAACAGGTGCTGCGTGTCGTGCCCCAGACCGCACGGCGTGATCGGGGGGTGTACCTCGCCAGACATGCGGCCGCTGCCGCTGTGGCGGATGAACCAGAGCAGGCGGTGGAGATCGGAAAGCAGGCGGTGGCCATCGCCGTCGACACGGGATCAGGCCGAACGCGCGGCGAGTTGACCACCCTGCGCCGTGCGATGCGGCCGTGGCAGGATGCCTCGGTCGGCCGGTTGCTCGATGAAGCGCTGGCGCCCGTGGCAGAGAGGGGATGACATGTCGCAATCACCGGTACCGCTGACCGATGACGAGATCGGCGAGCGCCTGCGGGAGGTGCCGGGGTGGGAGCGGCGCGGAGACGAGATCACTCGCACCTTCGGCATCCGGTATCACGGCGGAGTGGCGATGATCGTGCACGTGGCCGACGTCGAGCGGCTGATCAGCCACCATGCGGACATCGACCTGCGCTGGGATCACATCCGGTTCACGATCACCACGCACGATGCCGGATTCAGGCTCACCGACGCGGACTTCGACTTGGCCAAGCGCATTGATGCGGTGGCGCAGGCCCATGACGCTACACCTGTCGACGGACGGCTGCCCGGATGATCTGACGCCGGAACCGGATCCACCGCAAGGCGTCCCGGTCCGGGTAGCCAACAAGATCCACCCTTCAACCCCCGGTCATGTCAAGGCCACGCCACGTTTCTTGTCGACATCTAGATTCCGCAACCGCGGGATCATGTCGCCGAGGACAACACGGGGGAAACGTGGGCAACGCGACGTACGAGGAGAAGTGGGCGCTGTTCCAGGCGCCGGGGCAGCCGACGCCCCCGTCTCACATGCGGCTCAACCAGGCCGGCGCCAGCGGCGGCGGCAGCGGGCCCGGGGGGCAGGCGAGGCTCAACGTCACCTCGTCGCTTCTGGACACGCGGGCGGGGAAGGCCGACGAGGTGCGGGGGAGCTTCCTCAAGGCCGACGACGACGTGATGCGGGAGACGGGGGAGGTGCCCGGCACCCTGACCGGGTTCGCCGCCGATGAGGCGCTCACCGCCTTCCAGGAGCGCTGGCGGGACCAGATGTCCTACGTGCAGGAGAAGTTCACCGGAACCGTCCAGGCCCTGCGCGACGCGGCGGAAGCCTTCCGTCTGGAGGAGGAGAAGCGGCGGCAGTCCTTCGGGGGCGGGAAGCAGAACTCCAACGGGCAGGGCGGGGGCACGCCCTGATGAGCGGACTGACCTACACCGACGTCCGCAACGCCAACCTCACGCCACTCAGCGAAGCGGTCACACAGTGGAAGAACGCGCCGAACAAGTTCCAGCAGATCCAGATCGACTTCTACAACCTGGTCACCAAGGGGCTGGACACCTCCGACTGGGAGGGTGAGGCCCGCGACGGCGCCATGGAGAAGTTCGAGTGGATCCAGAAGCAGGTGTCCGCGGCCGTGTCGGAGTCCCTGCACGTCTACAACGTGATGAGCGAGGGACTCACCCAGTTCACCGCCGCCAAGAAGGCGCTGGAGGCCATCGAGACCGAGCTGGAGGGGCACAAGCACCTCAGGCTCAACAAGACCGACGGATCGGTCTACCTCCAGCTCAGCGCCGATGAGGAGCCGAGCCGGAGCGCGCTGACCAAGTCCTACGAGGACACCTTCGAGCACTACCGCGACCGCACCCGCAAGGCGATCGAGCAGGCCGCCCAGGCGGACAGCGCGTTGGTCCAGGCTCTGACGGCCGACGTCAACGGCGAGTCGCGCGGGTTCAACGAGAAGGCGTACGACAGCCTGGGCGAGGCCCGCCGGGAAGCCGAGAAGGACCTGAAGCAGGCCGTCTCGCTCGGTGGCATCGAGAACGGCAAGATGAGCTCCGACCAGCTGAAGCAGCTGTCGGAGCTCATGTCCCGGCACAGCAAGGACCCGCTGTTCGCCGAGGGGTTCGCCACCGGGCTGGGGCCGGAGAAGACGCTTCAGCTCTGGTACAACGCGACCCATCCGCGCAACCTGAACTTCCCCGACACGGACATCGACGAGAAGGTGTGGTGGCCGGCGGCGGAGAACCTCCAGGTCAGCCTGGGGACCACGCTGGCGACCGCCACCCACTCCGACAGCCCCGACATGAAGGCGTGGAAGGACGAGATCCTCCGCATGGGGCCGGAGCGCCTGGAGAGCGGCGGGAACACCCACCCGTACGGCTACCAGGTCATGAGCAACCTCATGCGCTTCGGCACGTACGACGCGAAGTTCCTGAACACCTACGGCGACCGGCTCCTGGCCTGGGACAAGAAGAACAACACCCGGGACGGCTTGCCCTACTGGTCGAACAACGCCGATGTCGACATGCTCAACCTGCACGGAGCCAAGAAGGACGGCTGGCTCGACCAGGGCCACGACCCGGTGATCGGCTTCCTTGAGGGGCTGGGGCACAACCCGGCCGCCTCCACCGAGTTCTTCAAGCAGCCCGGCGGCGTCAACGGGGTGGTGGACCAGAAGTCCGAGATCAACTCCCACCTCGCCTACCTCGCCCAGGAACGCAACTGGATCTTCGACGGGAACACCTCGGGCGAGCCCCGCAGGATGCCGGGGCACGAGGCGCTCGGCCACGCCCTCACGGCGGCGACCACGGGCTACGCCTGGGACGCCGAAGAGCTCAGGGGTAAGGACCCGGAGATCTTCAACCACGGCGGCGACCGGCGGACGGCCGGGACCGCCGATGTGATGGAGCAGGTCGTCGCCGTCTACGGCGGCGAGAACGGCCCCCGGCTCCTCCACGAGCAGCCCTCGATGGCCACCAGCCTCGGCGTGATGGGCGGCTCCTATGTGGACGACATCAACTACGCCGTCTCGGGCGTGGGCGACTCCCTGGAGAACGACGCGTTCCCCGCCGGGTACAAGGGCCGTGCCGACTTCGGCAGCAAGGGAGCCGTCGACTTCCTCAGCGTCCTGGGCCAGAACCCCGAATCGCACGGCATCATGAACCAGGCCGAGCACCTCTACACCCTCGACCGGTTCGCGCAGAACCCGTCCGCCGAAGGGGTGGAGAACTACGCCCACTCGCGCCGGGCGCTCCTCACCGAGGCCGAGGTGCGCGGCATCCTCGACCACTCCCTCGCCGCGCAGATCGACGCGACGTACCAGCACGACAAGGCGGCGGCGGAGGCCGCGTACAAGAACTCCACGGACTGGACGCGGGTGGGCATGAGCGCCGGCGCCCCCGCCGTCGCGCAGGGGATCGTCAACATCGTGGGCAAGTCCGGCCCCTGGGGGCTGGCCATCCCCGTGGTCATGGGCGGGGCCACGGAGTTCGCCAAGCTCTTCCACAACGACGTCGTCTTCAGCGGCCCGCGGCTCCCCGAGCCCGCCGCTTCCAGCGAGCTCTTCGAGAACGGTGTGACGACGCTGGGGAAGACGGCGGAGCAGTACGAGTTCCCGAAGTACGAGAAGGAGTACGGGGCGGGTGTCGATGCCGTGGACGCGAAGGGCACGCTCTCTGATCGCATCAAGCAGGCGTACCTCGGTACGGGGACGGCGACCGACCTGTACCGGGGACGCGGCCCGTACACGCCGTGACCGGCCGGCCGTGCTCGCGCTGTGGCTGGGCGCGGCGCTGGCCCTGACCTCGTGCACGGCGGAGGAGAAGAAGGCGGACGGCGTGCCGGCGGCGAAGGTGTGCGCCTCCTCGCTCGACGCGGCGGCGGCTCAGGCGCTCGACCGCCTGAGCCGGGTGGAGGAGTTCCGGGATGTGAAGGGCCCCTCCTTCGAGGGCGCGGTGGCGAACCTGCGGCAGGGCGTCTCCTTCGGGGAGACGCGCCGCTCGTCGGTGTGCCGCGTGCGTGAGGCGCGGGACGCCGAAGGCTCACCCGTCTTCGACATCGAGTTCGCCCACCCGGGCTCCGAGATCGACTGGCCGGAGAGGCTGAAGCCGTACGAGACGTACTACCGCGTGGGCCTGTACGGGAAGGCGAGTGAGAGCGACGCGCTCATCGCCTTCCGCTGCGACGGGGGCCTCGGCGAGGGCGCTCCGCCCATCGCGCTGGGCACCCTGCATCTGTGGCCCAAGGACCACGCCTACGAGGTGTCGGGCGGGCCGGAGCGGGGCCGGCTGCTCATGACCATCCTCCACTCGGCGACCCGGGTGATGGCCGAGGAGCTGGGCTGTCCGAAGCAGGCCGGCATTCCGAAGCAGCTCCCCGAGCCGTCCGACCGCTCCGCGTACCGAAAGCCGGAGAAGGGCCGCTCAGCGGATCTGGCGAATTCGGCTGCGGTTCGGCAGCGCCCTGAAGGGGCGCGGGGCTGTGACATGTGCGGCTCCGCCGCGTGGGCGCGACCAGCCACAACGGGCCCGCAGGCGAACGACGGCCCGTCACGACACTTCCCGCAGAGCGCTTAGGGCCCTGGCCCCGCACCTGCTCGTGGATGCGGGGCCAGGGCCTCCCGGGGCCAGGGCCTCCCGGGGCCAGGGCCTCCCGGGGCCAGGGCCGCCCGGAGCCCGGCCCCGCGGGAGGGCGGCCCCGCGGGAGGGCGTACCCCTCGCCGCGCGCCCCGCGGGGTCAGCGCTTGCGGGGCGCGCGGTCGCGGGCGCGCTTGCCGGGGCCCACCGTGACGACCTCGAAGTTGGACTTCGTGGTGTCCAGCCGGTGGAAGAGGTTGTCCGGGCCGGCGATGCAGACCTTGGCGACCTGCTCCGCCTTGAGGGAGGCGACCACCTTCGGCCAGTCGATCGGCAGATCGAACGTGTCCAGGAGCATGGTGCGCAGCGCGTCGGCGGTGCGGATGATCGTGCCGTCCTGGTCGGTGACGACCGGCAGCTTCGGGTCCGCCAGCTCGTACTTCGGCAGGACGTCCTCCTCGACGCGGCGGCGCAGCTCCTTGAAGGCGGGCGCGTGCACGGCCGGCACCATGGTGTACATCGAGTAGCCGCCGATCTGGCTGACCCGGTGCTTGAGCCCCTCCAGCTCCTTCTCCCGCAGGGAGATCATGCAGAAGCCCTCGTCGAGGTAGCCGGAGTAGTCGTACCACTCGCCGCGCTCGTCGAACTCGGCGAGGATCTCGGCGAGCTTCTCCCGGGGGGTGCGGAAGAAGGTGTGGGTGACCGCGTCCTGGTACTCCTCGGTGAAGTACTGGATCTCGTAGCGGGCCATCTCGGCGGTGAGCCGGACCAGCTCGGGGAAGGGCAGCGAGCCGACGAAGGCGGTGGCCGCCTTCTGGCCGAAGCTGGGGCCCACGCAGATCTCGGGGACGAGGCCCAGCTCCTCCACGGCCCGGTCGGCCGAGGCCATCGAGTTGACCAGGAAGGCGATCTGGGTGGCCTCGGAGTAGTCGTCCTCGGAGTCGCGGAGGCGGTCGAAGACGGAGTAGCCCAGCGCCTCGTCGGCCTCGGCCAGCCGCTTGCGGGCGAAGGGGTCGAGCATCAGGAACTTGCCCACCTCGGCGAAGCTGGACGGTCCCATGCCGGGGAAGACGATGGCGGTCTTGGGCTGTGCGGCGGCGGTCGACTCGGTTGCCGTCATGGTCGGTGTGTCCTCACGTCGTGGACTCTCGGGGGTTGGAAAAACGCGGCCGAGGGGCCCGCGCCGGCAGGCCCCTCGGATGTCGCGCTCGGTTGGCTCAGGGTCAGTCCTGCGCCCGCTTGTTGAATCCCTTGATGCCGATGAACCCGTAGAGCAGGCACGCGGCGCCGATGGCGGAGACACAGATCCACAGCGGGATCGAGTCCGGCCCCTCGGGCGGCAGCAGCAGCCCGCGCATCGCCTCGCTGACGTACGTCAGCGGGTTGAAGGCGCACAGGATCTGGAACCAGCGGATGTCCGACAGGCTCTGCCACGGGAACTGGGTGGCGCCGGTGAACATGATCGGGGTCAGCGTCATGGCGAACACGATGCTGATGTGGCGGGCGGGCGCCAGGGTGCCCAGCGTCAGCCCCACACAGCCGCCGACCAGCCCGCCGAGGGTCAGGATGCCCAGCGTCTCGGGGAGGGTGTGCAGCGGCCAGCTCACGTTGTCCAGCAGGGCCAGACCGATCGGGATCATGATCAGCGAGCCGATCAGACCGCGGATCGCACCGAAGACCACCTTCTCGATCGCCACCAGCGCGAACGGGATCGGCGCCAGCAGTCGGTCCTCGATCTCCTTGGTCCAGGAGAAGTCGATGGCCAGCGGCAGCGCGGTGTTCTGCAGCGCCACCAGGAAGCTGTTCAGCGCGACGACGCCGGGCAGCAGCACCTGCTCGAAGCCGGGCGCCGTGTAGCCGAGCTGTCCCAGCACCTTGCCGAAGACGAAGAGGATGAAGAACGGCTCGACCAGCACCTGGCCCAGGAAGGGCGCGAGCTCCCGACCGGTGACGAAGATGTCCCGCCACAGGATGAAGAAGAACGTGCGCCAGCGACCCGCGCGGCGCCGGTGCCGGCCGCCCTTGCCCGCGGACCGGGCCGGCTTGACGGCGGCCGCGGGGGCGGCGACGGCCTCGGCGACGGCCACGCCACCGCCCTGGGCACCACCCTCGGCGGCCGCGCCCTTCACCCCGGCGCCGCCCTTGGCCTGGGCGCCGGCCCCGGTGTCGGTACCGGTGTCGCTCGGCGTGGCGAAGACATGGCCGGGAGGCAGGGCGGGCGAGGTGACGTTGGTGATCACCGGGACGACGGCGGTGTCGGAGTTGCCCGAGGCGCCGCCCTTCCCGTCCCCGGCCGGCTTGCCCTTCCCGGCGGCGGGACCGGCGTCGCCGGCCTTGGTCCCGGGACCCCTGCCGGCCGCGCCACCGGCGGGTGCGCCACCGGTCGGCTTGCCCTCGGCGGACTTGCCCCCGCCGGGCTTGCCACCGGTCGGCTTGCCGCCGCCGGACGCGCCGCCCCGGCCGGGCGAACCCGCCCCGGCGGACGCGGCACCCTGGCCCGGTGCCCCGCCCTCGGCGGATATCGCGGGCTTGGCGGCCCCCTCGCCGCGGGGCTCGGCACCCCCGGCGGGCTTCTTTGCGGCTCCGTCCCCGGCGGGCGTGGACGGGGGAGCGGAAGTGGTCATCGCAGCTCTCTTCCGGTCAGCTCGACGAAGACGTCCTCCAACGTCGCCTGGCTGACGCTCAGGTCCTTGATCTCGCAGCCGGCGTCCGTCAGCGCCTTGATGGACGCCGGCAGGATGGTCGAGGAGGGCGCGTCGCTGTAGATCTTCAGCCGTACGCTGCTGTCCAACCCGGCCCCGCCCAGCAGGCTGTCCACGAGATCGTCGTCGTCCTGCTGGAAGGTCTCGACCCGCTCCACGCCGTAGATGTCGCGCACCAGCGACAGCGCGTAGTCGAGCCCGTGGGCCGGCGGCTGCACCGTCACCGTCAGCGCGGTGTTGCTGAGGGTGTCGATCAGGGCCTGCGGGGTGTCGAGGGCCAGCAGCTTGCCGTGGTCGACGATGCCGACCCGGTCACACAGCTTGGCCGCCTCGTCCATGTTGTGGGTGGTGATGACCACCGTGACACCGCGCGTCTTGAGCTCGGCGACCCGCTCGTGCACGAAGATCTGCGACTGCGGGTCGAGGCCGGTGGCGGGCTCGTCCAGGAACAGCACCCGGGGGCGGTGCATCAGCGCACGGGCGATCATCACCCGCTGCGCCTGACCGCCGGAGACCTGGTCCGCCCGGGCGTTGGCGTGGTCGGCCAGACCCACCCACTCCAGGCTCTCGTCGGCCAGCTTGTTGCGCTCCACACGCGACAGACCGTGGTAACCCGCGTGGAACGTGAGGTTCTGGCGGATCGTCAGCGAGCGGTCGAGGTTGTTGCGCTGCGGGACGACGGCGAAGGACTGGCGGGCCACGGCCGGCTTGGCCACCACATCGACGCCCTGCACGAACGCCCGACCACCGGTCGGTGCGACCCGCGTGGTGAGAATGCCGATGGTGGTGGTCTTGCCGGCGCCGTTGGGGCCGAGAAAACCGAAGACCTCGCCGTGGTTGACGGTGAAACTCAGGTCGTCCACAGCGGGTGCGGGACGGCCCGGGTAGTGCTTTCTGAGGCCGTCGACAATGACGGCGAAATCCATGGGGCGTGTTGTATCCATCGATGCCTGCGTATCAGACGGAACACGAGACGGCAGCGCGGTGTTGTGCCAGGACCAGACCAAAGGCGACCTGCTGCGCTGTCGCGCGCCGATATATGGGATTACGGAAAACGTGCTTGCCATGTTCTAACACGCACCGTCAACTCGCCGGCAGGGGTGGCCTGGACGTTTAGGGGGCGCCCGGCGCGGCTAGGGGGCTTTAGGGGAGTGCCGGGTATGGGCGACGAAACCAGCATTTTACGCCTCTGGCACCCCTGCGATAGCCAAGGCATACCCCCGCAATATCCGGTGTAACCGTGTACTCACATAGCGGTTACTAGGGGTTGTGGCGCATGGATAAGGGCTCATAGCCTCGCGGCGTGAGCGCTTCGAATAGCTCTTTACCGGGCGGCCCCGATCGGGGGCGGTGACGGGGGAGAGGGCGGGCAACGCGTCGAGGCATCGCGGCGACCACGGCAAGGTGCAGAACCACTCATGACGACATCGACCACCGGGACGACCGGCGCCACGAGCGCCTCCGTGGTCAACCGGCACCAGGGACGTACTCGTTGAGCCAGGTCAAGCCCGAAGATGTCGGCCTCATACGCATTCTGCAACCGGAGACGCCCAGTAGCTTCCGGCTGATCTGCTTCCCCGAGTCCACGGACTCCACCGCGTACTACCTCTCCCTCTCGGAGCTGCTGCTCCCCACCGTGGAGGTGCTCGTGGTGCAGTACCCGCCCGACATCGCCGCCGACCAGGAGGAACAACTCGCCGACTCCCCGGAGTTGGCGGACCGGATCCACGAGGCGCTGGGAGAGTGGACCGACCGCCCCGTGGCGCTCTTCGGCCACCGGGCCAGCGCGGCCCTGGCCTACCGGGTGGCCGAACGCCTGGAGCGGGAGTCCGACTCGGCGGTGCTCACCCTGTTCGTCTCCGGCAGCAGCCCCCAGCGGGACCCCGACCGACGGGGCACGCCGCTGGGTCCGCCGGTGCTGGGCTGCCGCATCGTCGCGCTCGCCGGCGAGCGCGACCCCAGGACCCCGCTGCAGGGCGTACGGGCCTGGCGGCGGTGTACCCGCGGACGGTTCGACCTGGAGGTGTTCCCCGGGGCCCGCGGCTACCTCGATTCGAGCCGGAGAGAGGTCGTCAATCTGGTGCACGACCAGCTGCTCTCCCAGTCAACCCTCGATGCCGAGTGGGAAATCGGCGCCGACGACAAGGGCGCCTAGGGGCCGGCAAGGGTCCCGCGGCTGCCCGTACTCCACACAGAAGAAGAGGAAAGAGTACGACCGATGACCGCGAAGATCTTTGCAGTCGACTCGGTGCAGACCCTCGCAGATTTCGAGCAGGACGCACTGCGTGTCGCCGATGTGATCCGTGAGCACGGGGTGGTCGAAGGCGACCGCGTCATCCTCAAGGCCGGCAACTCCGCCGCCTACGTGAGCGTGCTGTTCGCGCTGATGCACGTGGGCGCCTCCATCGTGCTGGTCGACCAGCAGGAGCACGTCGACGAGACCCGGCGCATCGCGCTGCGCACCGGCACCAAGGTGGCCCTCGTCGACGACGACGCCCCGATCGACGACGACACCCCCGCCGTCAACCTCTACGAGCTGATCGCCCCCGCCGCCGGCCGCCCGCTCGCCCCCGGGCAGCGGCTGGACTTCGAGGCGTGGGGCGACCGACCCGACGGCCTGATCATGTGGACCTCCGGCTCCACCGGGCAGCCCAAGGGCGCCGTCAAGTCGGGCCGCAAGTTCCTGAAGAACCTGGAGCGCAACGCGGACCAGGTGGGGCACGTCGAGGACGACGTGCTGCTCCCGCTGCTCCCCTTCGCCCACCAGTACGGGCTGTCCATGGTGCTCATCGCCTGGATACGCCGGTGCTCGCTGGTCATCGCCCCGTACAAGCGGCTCGACCGCGCGGTGCAGATGGCCGGGCGGACCGGGGCCACCGTCATCGACGCCACCCCCGCCAGCTACCGCTCCATCCTCAACCTGGTCACCCGCAAGCCCGCGCTCCGCGCCCACCTGGCGCGGGTGCGGATGTTCTGCTCCGGCGCCGCGCCACTGGACGGGGCGCTCTCCGACCGCTATGTCGACGAGTTCAGGCTGTCGCTGCTGGACAGCTACGGCTCCACCGAGCTCGGCAACATCGCCTTCGCCACCCTGGACAACCCGGTCTCCTGCGGCCGCGCCATGGAGGGCATCAAGCTGCGCGTCGTGGACGAGGACGGCGTGCCGGTGGCCGCCGGCGAGGCCGGTGAGATCGAGGTCGACACCCCGGACGCGCTGGAGGGCCACCTCGCCGAGGACGGCGGCATCGACCCCTTCCCGTCCGGCTGGCAGCCCACCGGCGACCTCGGCTACCTGGACGAGGACGACAACCTCTTCGTCCTGGGCCGCAAGTTCGCCGTGGACCGCATGGGCTACACGCTCTACCCGGAGCTGATCGAGCGTAAGGCCGCCGTCGCTCACATATCCGCCCGGATCGTCCCGCTGCCGGACGAGCGGCGCGGCACGCAGCTGGTCTTCTTCGTCGAGGACGAGGAGCTGCGGGAGACGCAGCACTGGCGCGACCGACTGTGCGAGGTGCTGCCCGCCTACGAGCAGCCCAACCGGGTCGTCGTGCTGGAGTCGTTCCCGCTCAACCGCAACGGCAAGCCGGACAAGAAGCAGCTGGAGAAGCTGGCTCAGGAGTCTTCGTAGCAAAGCCGGGTCGCGAACCCGGGCCCGGAGACGGCCGGAGCCGGTGGCGGATCATCCGCCACCGGCTCCTTCGTCGTGGGCGCCAGGTGCGTCAGCCGTACGGAAGCTCCACGGGCGCCAGCTCGTGGAAGAGGTCGCCGGGGCCCGGGTTGTCGGGATGGGTCACCCCGCCCAGGTGCTTCAGCACGCCCCACACCGCGTTGAGAGCCGTGGTCACGGCACCCTCGGCGAAGCCCGCCGTCCAGGAGACGTCGTCGCCGCAGAGGAAGAAGCCGCGCTGGGCCGGCTCCATCTCCTCCTGCATGAACTGGGTGAACAGCCGCCGCTGGTAGCGGTACTGGCCGGGCAGGTTGGACTTGAACGCGCCCATGAAGCGCGGCTCGGTCTCCCAGGTGACGGTCAGCGGCTCGGCGATCACATGGGAGCGGATGTCGACGTCCGGGTAGATCTCCGCCAGCCGGGTCAGCAGCACCTCCAGCCGCTCCTCGGCGGAGAGCGTGGCCACCTTCAGCGAGTCGTCGTTCCAGGTGTACGACAGGCACATCACGCCCGGCCGGTCCGGACCGTCGTCGAAGAGGTAGACCCCGCGTGGCATGCGGTCGGTGAGCGTCATGCTCATCACGTCCTCGCCGGTGGCCGGGTCGCGGTCCCGCCAGAAAGGCCGGTCGACCAGCACGAACAGCTTGGACGCGCCCATGTAGTGGGTGCGCTCCACCGCCGTCCAGTGCTCGGCGGGCAGCAGCGCGGGATCGCAGTCGACGCGGTTGAGCAGCGCCCACACGTGCGGACTGAAGACGACCGCCGGAAAGTCGCGGGTGCGGCCGCTCTCGTCCGTGACGGATATGCCCTCGGTGGTGCGCCGCAGCCGGGTGACCGCCGGCAGCGGCCGGCCGTCGGGGTGCAGCGAGGCCAGCGAGGTGCCCGCCGGCCAGTGCGCCGGCCGCTCCGGCCGGTGCTCCCACAGCCCGCGCGGCACCTGCTGCGCTCCACCGTCGATGAGCCGGTGGTTGTCGTCCGCCTCGGTGAAGACGACGCGCAGGATCTCCAGCATCGAGTTGGGGAAGTCGGTGTCCCAGCCGCCGGTGCCGAAGCCGACCTGTCCGAAGATCTCCCGGTGGCGGAAGGACTGGAAGGTGCCGGAGGTGGCCAGGAAGCCGTAGAAGGACTGGTCGTCGAAGTCCCGGACCAGTCGGTTCCAGATCGCCTTCAGCGTCTCCACGTCCCGCCGCTGGATGGCGTCCCGCATCGTGGAGAGCTCGGCGCGCTCCTGGAGGGCCTTCTCCCAGGCGTCGGCGACCTCCTGGTAGACCCCCGGCAGCTCGGCGGTGGTGCGCGCCCGGTGGCGGCTGCCGTTCAGGTCGATCAGGGTGCTCGGCGTGGCCGGCGCCAGCGGGTTGGGAAAGGGGCGGGTGCGCAGTCCCAGCAGCTCGATGTAGTGGAACAACGAGCGCGCGGAGACGGGGAACCGCATGGCCCCCATCTCCGCCACGTATTCCGGATTCCCGGGAAAGGGAACCGAACGCATCCGCCCGCCGAGTTGCTCGGCCTCGTACAGCACCGGGCGCAGACCCAGCCGCATGAGTTCGTACGCTGCCGTCAATCCGGCCATTCCGCCGCCGACCACCGCGACATCGGTGCCCGCCGCGCCGGGCGGCAGGGCGCCGAGGCCGGCCGGATGGCGCAGCCAATTGTCGTAGGAGAACGGAAAGTCCGGCACGAGCATTGTCGTCGAAGCCGCGGTGGCTGACGTCATAGGAGAAACCTCTCGGGGGCGCGCCGAAGACGATCTCACGCTATTTACCGGCTGGTTGGGGCAACAACCCCTATTCACCCTTGCTGACGCGCCGTGAAGGGGTCATGCGGTGTGAGCGACATCGCACCCGAGGCTGGCCGGGAGGTCCTGCCGATGGGTGATGTTGATCTTCCGGTAGACCCGGGTCAGATGCTGCTCCACCGTACTGATGGTGATGAACAGCTTCGCCGCGATCTCCCGGTTGGTGTACCCGGACGCGGCCAGCGCGGCGACCCGGCGCTCCGCGTCGGAGAGGCTGGAGAAGCCGGCCACCGGCTCGCCCGCCGGTCCGGCCGCCGCGCCCGCGCCGTCCGCCGTGGCCGTACGACCGGGGGTGCGCTGGAGCGAGCGGGAGAGCTCCTCGGCGCCGCAGCCGTCCGCCAGCCGCCAGGCCCGGCGGGTCATCAGCCGGCTCTTGTCCGACTCCCCGAGCTGCTTGTACGCCTCGGCGAGCTGCGCCATCGTGCGCGCCATCCCGTACCAGCTGTCGCCGCTCTGCAGCAGGTCCAGCGCCTCCTTGAGCAGCGCGGGCTGCTCGGTGACCGGACGGGTCGCGGCCAGCACGCGCAGCGCCGAACCGCGGGTGCGGGACAGCGAGGGGTGCGCCAGGTCCAGCTGCTCCTGGGCCAGCCGGGCGGCCTTGTCCCGGTTGCCCAGGGCCAGCCAGGTCTCGGCCATGCCCAACCGCCAGGGCACCACGGAGGGCGAGTCCAGGCCCCAGCCGGTCATCTTCTCCCCGCAGGCGCGCAGGTCGGTGAGGGCCGCGTGGTGGCGCCCGGTCGCCAGCTGGTGCATGCCGCGGGCGTGCAGATAGTGCAGGCCGAACCGGGTCTGGAACAGCGCCTCGGGCACCGGGCGGGCCAGCAGCTCACCGGCCGCGTCGTGCCGGCCCATGGCGGTGTGCGCGTGGATCAGCACCGCCAGCGGCATGCCGACGACCACGCCCCAGCCGCGCGCCGGCAGCTGCTCCAGGGCGCCCTCCGCGTACCGCACCGCGTCGTTGAGCCGCCCCCCGCGCAGCGCGATCTGGCCGCGGATGGCGCTGAAGCCGGCCAGCCACGCCTGGGTGGAGCAGCGCGCGGCCTCGGCCAGCACCCGGTCGCACCAGGTGGCGGCGGCGGTCAGCCGGTCCGCGTAGATCAGGGTGCGCAGCGCGGCGCGCAGCGCGTACGCCGTCCGCTCGCCCAGCCGGGTGCTCTCCAGCACGCGCTCGGCGGCCTGCACGGCCGTCGCGTCGGCGCCGTCCTTCAGCACCCCCCGCAGCGCGGTCAGGGCGGCGATCCCGGGGGCCTCCGCGGCGCTGAGCGCCGGGCCCCGGCCTGGCACGTCCAGCCCCAGGTCCAGGGGCTGCCCCTCGCTCTCCGCGGTGCCCCACACCTCCTGGAACCGGCGCAGCTCGGGCGCGCCGGGGTAGGTGCAGGACAGCGCGAGGCCGATGACGCGCAGTTCCGCGTCCAGCTCCGAGCCGGGGGTGTCCCCCAGGGTCTCGCTGACCTGACCGATGGCGGCCGCCGCGTCGTCCAGCGAGCCGATGCGCATCAGCCCGACGGCGACCCGCAGGGTGTGCCGAGGGGGCAGCAGCCCCTCGCGGGCCGGCGCCGCGAGCGACTGGAGGCGCCGCACCTGGGTCAGCGGCTTGACCCGCCACAGGACGTCGGCCAGGGTCGCCTGGATGATGAGCGACTCCTGCTCGTCGGTGCAGCAGCGCTTGGCCAGTTGCAGGCAGCGGACGGCGAACTCGGTGCGGTCCTCGGCGAGCGCCAGCCGGGCCGCCTCCCGCAGCACCTGCGGCACCCACTCCTCGTTCGGCGCCGCCGCCTCGTGGCTGAGCAGCTGCTGAGCCACCTCGGTGGGGTCGGCGTCCTCCTCGTGCAGCAACTGCGCCGCCCTGCGGTGCAGTCGGCCGAGCTCCTCGCACGGCAGGTCGTCCAGCAGCACGGACCGGACCTGCGGGTGCCGGAATCCGGTGCCCTGGAGGATGCCCAGCTCGCCGAGGGTGGCCACGGACTGCCGTACGGCGCGCTCCTCGACCCCGATCAGCCTGCTCAGCAGCTGCGGGGAGGCGGCGTCGCCCAGCAGCGCGACGCCGTGCGCGATCCGCAGCTCCTCGGCACCGCCCCAGCGGTGCAGGCAGGACAACGTCGCCTGACGGAAGAGCTCGCCGATCGGCGGGCCGCCGCCGGCGTCGGCCGCGTCGTTCACGGTGGCCGCGTCGTTCACGTCATCTTCGTCGTTCTCGGCGGACCGCCCGCGCCCGTGCGCGCGCCGGGACAGGTGGTCCTCCAGCAGGCCGCGCAGCAGCAGCGGGTTGCCGCCGGTGCCGGCGTGGAAGGCGGCGGCGTGCCGGCGCGCCTCCGCGACGCCGAGCTCCTCGGTCAGCAGCCGGCCGACGCCCGCGACGCTGAGCGGACCCAGCCGGACCTGGCAGACCGGGCGCTGCTGGAGCAGCTCGTACAGCGCGGTGGAGGCGGTGGGGCCGCTCCGCGGGCGATGGGTGACCAGAGTGGTCAGCGCGACGCCGCGGCAGCGGCGGACGGCGTACGCCAGGCACTGGAGCGACTGCGGGTCGGCGAACTGCACATCGTCGATGGCGATCAGCAGCGGGCCGGCCGCGGCCAGTTGGGTGAGGGCGCGGTGGAAGCCCTGGAGCACGCCGAGCGGGGCCTGGCCCGGCTCGCCGAGCGCGGCGCCGTCGAGGTCGGGGCCGAGCAGTCGTGGAGGCACCCCGCGCAGCAGCTGCTCCAGCACCGCGTACGGGAACTCCTGCTCCGAGGCACAGGCGACGGCGCTCAGCAGCCGGACGCCCCGTGCGACAGCGATGTCTGACACCTTGTTGAGCAGCTCGGTCTTGCCCGAGGCGACGGCGCCGCTGATGACGCCGAGTCCCCCACCCGCTTCGTCAGGCCCCCCGGCAAAGAGCTGGGTGAGCCGAGCTATCTCCTCGTCGCGCTCCACCAACACCTGTGTGAACTCCTTCCCCCGATAAAGACTTTCCGGGGGTGGCGAAAACGCCGGTGTGCATTGACGCATTCCATTCGGTCACCGAAACCCGAGTCCGAAGAATGCGTCACGCTCCCCCGCAAGAGAATTCCCCCGCGCCGTCGGGCCTACCCCCGACTCCTTCCGTTCTTGAACTGTGGTATGCGGTGGCATGACGCTCCAGGTCAAGAGCGTCCGGCCGCCAACAGCAGGACACATGACAGGTCGTGATGTTCAAACCTGTTGTCCCGAGGGGCAAGTGCGACTGTAGCAGTGTCCAGGAACGTCAAAGTAACGCCGTTGTGACCACCGGAGCGCGCGCCGGGGCGCGCGCTGGGTGGCCACGCGCTGGTCACAGCGGTGCGGCCCAGGTCAGTAGGTGGTTGATTCCTTGACTACCTCAAGCATTCTCAAATCCCCCACAGTTCCGCCTGATCGGAAAGGTTGGGCAAAATCCGACCGGTTTGCCGACCTTGAGGTTCATTACGGGGTCAACCATGTGGCCGCGGAACGGAAGGTGGCCCGAACGCGTCAATGACTGATCTATGACTGACTTTGACTGGCCCCATGCACAAGGCGCCTGCGGCACCTATTACGGTGGGGTTCGACTGCCGAATGGATCGTCGCGCGGGAAGTCGTCACGACCCTTTGGCGCAACAAACAAACGGGAGGAAGTCGGCTTGCGCACCGAGAAGTTGACCTTTGTCGTCGGTACCGGACGCTGTGGCTCGACGGCGCTGTCCGCGGTGGTGAACCTCCACCCCGACGTGCTCAGCCTCAACGAGCTCTTCGCCAGCGTCACCGACCCGGCGGTGCTGGCCGAAGCTCCGCTGAGCGGGGCGGAGTTCTGGGGTTACCTGTCCCGGCCGAACCCGGCCAGCGACAGCATGATCCGCAACGGCGCCCCGCCGTCGGAGTTCCTCTACAACCGCCACCCGGAGTGGCGCTACTCCGCCGAGACCACCGGCATCCCCGCGATCAGCATGATGGTCCTTCCGCATCTGACCGACGACCCCGACGGGCTGCTGGACGCGTTGGAGCCCGAGGTCAGCTCGTGGCCCACGCGCCCCGTGTCGCTTCAGTGGCAGGCGCTGTTCGCCACCCTGGGGGAGCGGTTCGGCACCACGGGCGCCGTCGTCGAGCGGTCCGGGCTCTCCCTGGGCAAGGTGGCGCAGCTACGCGCCCTCTTCCCGCAGGCGCGCTTCGTGCATCTGCACCGCGACGGCCCCGACTGCGCGCTGTCCATGAGCCGGCACATCGCCTTCCGGATGCTCCCGATGCTGTGGGAGATGGCCCAGCGCTGCGGCCTGGAGTCCCCGCACCAGCTGACCCCGGAGCACGCCGCCCAGCTTCCGCCGGACCTGGCCCCGCTGTTGACCGGCGCTTACGACCCCGCCCTCATTCTGGACCGGCCCATCCCGCTCGCCGTCTTCGGCGACATGTGGTCCCGCTGGATCGTCGACGGCGTGCGCAACCTGGGAGAGCTCCCGGCCGACATTCGCACCTCGCTCTCCTACGAGCACCTCCTGACGGAACCGCGCAAGGAGCTGACCCGGCTGGCCGAGTTCATCGGCGTCGAGGCGCATGCCGACTGGCTGGACTCCGCGTCCGCCCTCCTCGACGGCGACGGCCGCCGCGGGTCCGCGCTCAAGCTGCCCCCGGAGGAGTTGGAGGCGCTCCGCGTGGCCTGCGCGGAGGGGACGGAGGCCCTGGCGGGTCGGGGACTGTAACCCCCTTCGTCCGCTTCGCCCCTGGCGCCGCGGCCGAGAGAGCTGTAGCGAAATACGTACGGCCGTCACCGAGTCATGACATCGGGGCGGCCGTATGTCGCATAAGGCGTTTCGCGGTGGGCGTGGCAGTGACGGTCGCTCAGTCGCTCAGTCATTCAGTCGGCGATGTCGACTCCGTAGCCCCGGGCGAGGTCGTCGAGGCCGTGGTCGTAACCCTGACCGACGGCGCGGAACCGCCAGACGGGTCCGCGTCGGTAGATCTCGGCCAGGAGCATGGTGCGCTCGGTGGTGGCGGCGTCCAGGGTGGCCTGGGTCAGCGCCGCCGCACCGACCCCCGGGGCCGTGGTGATCTGGACGGCGCCGACGTCGCCGAAGGAGGCGGCCCCGTCGATGGCGGCGGCGACCACCACCTTGCGCGTCGCCGGGGGCAGGGCGGCCAGGTCGACGGCGACGGTCTGCTCGGTCGGGCCGTCGCCGAGCAGCCGCACCGCGCCGTTCGGGCTCTCCGGGGCGCCGTAGAAGACGAAGTCCTCGTCGCAGGAGACCTGTCCGTCCTCGTCCACGGCGAAGGCGACCAGGTCGATCTCGCAGTGCGTCTGCTGGGCCCAGGAGGCGGTGACGTCCCACCGGCCCGTCGCGCCGGTGACGGGGGCGTTGGCGGAGGGGGCACCAGTGCCGGCAGCGTCGGCGGCGGACGCGCCGGAGCCGGGGGCAGCAGTGCCGGCAGCGCCTGCGGCGGAGGCGCCTGCGGCGGAGGCGTCGGCGGAGGGGAGGCCGCTGCCGGGGAGGTCCGTCACGCCACCGCGCGGCAGGACCTGCGGGGCCGCGCCCCACTCGCCCGCCCGGGGCGTGAGTGCCGCGGTGGGCGCGTCAAGCCAGGGGGCGTCGTGCGTCGGCAGCTCCAGGGCGGCGATGCGGCGCATGCGTCGATCCGTCTCGCCGCCGGGGAGGAGCACGACGTCGGTGACGCTCGCGGACAGGTTCACGGCCGCGGATCCGCCGAGCTCCACCACGCGGGCGCGAGCCGCCGCGGCGTCCCGGTGCACCCCGCCCAGGACGAGGACCCGGCGCCCGGCCAGCGGCCTGCCGTCGACAGGGGGCACCGGCCGGCGGGCGGCCGGAACGGGTGCGGCAGGCGTGGGCGGGGCGGGCTCGCCGGGTGCCGTCGGCGGCACCGTCGCGGGAGCTGCGGGCGTCGCCGCCGTGGGCGGGGCGGGCATCGGCGGCGTTGCGGGTGGGGCGGCGGGCGGTTCGGAGTGAGGGGTGTGGGGTGGGGTGGCGGCCGAGGGCCTCTCGTGCGGTGTCCCCGGGCGTACCTCACCCAAGAGCGTGAGAAAGGTGGGTTCGTCGATGATCGGCACGCCTTCGGCGGCCGCGCGCCGCGCCTTCGCCGACCCGGAGCCGGAGTCGTTGGTGACCAGGGCGCTGGTGTGCCGGCTGACCGAACCCATCACGTTCAGCCCGGCGGCGACGGACCGCGTCACCAGCTCCGCACGGGATGTCGCCGTGTCCCCGGTGATGGAGATCTTCATGCCCTGGACGAGCGGGCCGCCAGGGGCCCACCGCCCCGGGTTCCGGAACGCGCACGGAGTCTTGGGCGGCTTCGGGGCGAACCGCGGGTCCTGCCGAGGCGGGCAGGCGACGAGGGGCAGCGCCAGATCGAGCCGCGCCGCCTCCCGCAGGGAGGCGCGGAGGATCCCGGCCAGCACCCGGGTGTCGTCGAGCGCGTCATGCGCCTGGGTCTGCGGTACGCCGTAGTGCGCGGCCAGCGTCCCCAGGCGCATGTCGGAGGTCGGTGGATCGACCCGTCGGTTCAGCGCCAGCGTGCACAGCCGCCGCGCGACCGGGAGATGGCTCCCCGCCCGGGCGAACTCGTGCGCCAGGAAGTCGTAGTCGAACTGCGCGTTGTGCGCCACCATGACCCGGCCCTCAAGCAACGCCCCGACGCGCCCCACGACCTGCTCGAAGGTCGGCGCCCCCCGCAGCCGCTCGGCGGTCAGACCGTGCACATGCACCGGCCCGGGGTCGCAGCCGGGGTTGAGCAACGTCGAGAACTCGCCGGTCTGCTCGCCGTCCGGCCCGATCGTCACCACCGCGATCGACAGCACCCGGTGTTGACGAGGGGTCAGCCCGGAGGTCTCCACATCCACCAGTGCCCAGTCGAAGGCGTAGTCGCGCAGGTCGGGCACGGCGTGGGCGGCGGAGGAGAGAGTCATGACGGCAAGGATGATCTGCCGCTCGTCCCACCTTCAACCGGAATGCCGATATGTCCCGCCTGGGACCTCATGACCTCATCAGGCAATGGAGAGGGACGGAGGGGCGGAGAGGGATGAGCGGGGGGTCCGGCCGGGACCAGAGGTCCGATCGAGAGCCGGGGGTCCGGTCGAGACCCGGGGTCCGATCGGGCCCCGGGCGATGTCGCCGCCAGCCCGCGTCCGCCGCCCAGCCCTTACGTCGCCGCTACGCCGCCCCCGCTACGGTGGCTCTGACCTGCAAAAAAGGCCCTCCGCGAGGGAGGGCCGGACTGGGGAGGCGCCCCCGGCAGGACTCGAACCTGCGGCCAAGCGCTTAGAAGGCGCCTGCTCTATCCACTGAGCTACGGGGGCCAGATGGTGGGTCGCGGACAGCTGAAGCCCCCGGGTTGCCTGCGGGTCCGCCATGCGGGCCGTGGTGCCGGGTAGCCGGGCTTTGGCGGATCCGTGACCTTGCCGGGGACAAGGATAGGGCTCCGTGCACCTCGTCCCGGTTGCTTCACCTCCGTGGCACGTTGTGGAGGTTCAGTGAAGCGGTCCTGATAATCGCAGGCAGGTGCGAATTCTGCATCGTTTTTCACGCCTTGCGTCGCGGGTGTTGTGTACTCGTTATGCCTGAGCCCCAGCTATCACCCCTGTCATCTGTCCTATCTGGGGTGATCCGGGTGGGTCTGATCGCTGCGTGTGGACGGCCATACGCTTCAAAATGTCACCAAAATTGTGCATTCTGCGCACGTGGCGACCTTGGACGTACGGCCCCGACTGCTCGACACGCTGTCCGCTCTGCGTGACCGCGTGGACGCCGCACGTTTCCCGCTTCCCCTTCCGGGCGCGGCGCGCGCCCGCCGTAACCGGGCCGAGCTTCTCGCTCAGCTTGACGACTACCTCGTGCCCCGGTTGCGCGCCCCCGAAGCGCCCCTTCTGGCGGTGGTCGGCGGGTCCACCGGAGCGGGGAAGTCCACCCTGGTGAACTCGCTGGTCGGGCGGCGGGTCACCGAGGCCGGGGTGCTCCGCCCCACCACCCGCATGCCGGTGCTGGTCTGCCACCCGGACGATCACCACTGGTTCGCCGGACAACGGGTGCTGCCGCAGCTCACCCGGGTCTGGGTGCCCGCGCAGGGCGACACCGGACTGGGGGCGTACCCGGAGGAGGTCGGGGGGGTGGACGAGGGCGGGCCGCCGCCGCTGCGCATCGAGACCGACGACGCCCTCCCCCGCGGGCTCGCGCTGCTCGACGCCCCCGACATCGACTCCCTGGTCACCCGCAACCGCGAGCTCGCCGCCGAGTTGGTCTGCGCCGCCGACATCTGGGTGCTGGTCACCACCGCCACACGCTACGCCGACGCGGTGCCCTGGCACCTGCTGCGTACCGCCAAGGAGTACGACGCCACGCTGGTCACCGTCCTCGATCGGGTGCCGCACCAGGTCGCCGCCGAAGTCTCCCGGCGCTACGCGGCGCTGCTCAGCGCGGCCGGGCTCGGCGACGTGCCCCGCTTCACCATCCCCGAGCTGCCCGAGTCCGCCAGCGGAAGCGGACTGTTGCCCGCCACCGCCGTCGCCGCGCTGCGCGGCTGGCTCACCCAGTGCGCCCAGGACCCGGTCGCCCGCGGCAACGCGGCCCACCGCACCGCCTCCGGAGTGCTCGCCTCGCTCCGCTCCCGGATGCCCGCGCTGGCCGGCGCGGCCGCGGCGCAGCACGCCGCCGCGGTGCGTCTCATCCAGAGCGTCGAGGACGCCTACGGGGCGGCCGCCGAACGGGTGCGCCGCGATATCGCCGCCGGCGCCGCGCTGGCCGGCGGCGCACTCACCCACTGGCACGGCTATCCCGAGGACAGCACCCCCGACGAACTGCTCACCGCCCTCGCCGACTCCCTCGCCACCCTGCTGCGCAGCGCGGCCGCCGCCGCGGACGAACAGGTCGCCGCTGCCGGCGGTCGCGACCCCGCCGCACGTGCCGGGCTCGCCCCGCGTGACCCGCACGGCGCCGCCGCCCGTATCGACGTGGCCGCCCGCCACTGGCGCCGCTGCCTGGAGCAACAGGTCGAGGTCGAGGTACGGCAGGCGCGAGCCGAACGCGGCGCAGCTCCGGACCCGGACGCCACCGCCGCACTGCTGGCCGTGGCGCTGCTCGGCGGCCGCCGCGCCCGCACCGCCGGCGAGACGCTCGCCGAACGCCTCGGCGCCCACGCCGCGGTGCGCCTCTGCGACGACGGCCGGCAGCTCCTCGGTACCTGCCTCGGCCAGGCCCTGGACGCCGAGCGGGACCGGCGGCTGGCCCCGCTCGACGCCCTCGACGTCAGCCCCGAACACCAGGTCCGCCTCATCGCCGCGCTGTCCGTACTACAGAAGGAGAGGTGACCGCGGTGACCGCGACCGCCGCCGGACCGGACGACGCCGGACAGGCCCCCCAGACCGCCGCCAGTTCCCACTCCGGCCCTACCGGGCACCGGGACGCCGGGCGCGAGCCGGACCACGGGACCCCGCGTGCCCCGCGCGGCGCGCGGTACGCCACGGAACCCGATGGGCGGGCCCGGCTTGGGCCCGAGGGTGGCCGTGAGCCGGGGGGTGGCCGTGAGGCCGATGGTGCCCCTGAGGCTGAAGTGAGTTATGAGGCTGGAGCCGATTTCAGGGCCGACGTTGCCTCTGGGGCAGAGGCCACCCCTGGGGTAGGCGGTGTACGTGAGGCCGGAGCCGAACGCGGGGCCGCGCACGGCCCGCGGCAGGGCAGTGCTTACGGGGCTGAGCTCGGCGTCGAGGGCAGGTGCGGACATGAGCTCGGGGTTGAGGGCGGACACGGCGTTGAGGTCGGCCGCGGCGTCGAGGCCGAGGTCCGGCACGGGGCTGAGGCCGGGCACGGGGTCGGGCGGTTCGGGAACGGCGGCGAAAGTGGACACGGGGCCGGGATCGGACGTGGGATCGGGATCGGGGTCGGGATCGGGCACGGAGGCGAGGTCGGACGCCGGGTCGGGGGCGAGGGTGGCGGGGCCGGGGGCGAGCGGGGCGCCGGGGGCGATCGCCGGGCCGGGTACGACCGCGATGTCGTGCCCCCTCCGGCGGCGCCGGGAGCGGCGGGCCCCCTCATGTCGGACCGGCCCCCCACGGCTCCGGCGCCGGACGGACGCCCGGCTCGGTCCCCGGACGGACGCCCGGCTCAGTCCCCGGACGGGCCCCCAGCACCGGCACTGGACCGGCCCGCCGGTCTGAGCCCGGAGGGCCCGAAGGGCCCGTTGGGCGCCCCGGAATCGACCACTCCCTCGACCTCGACTGCCCCGCCCACTGTTCATGCGGCACCGGATGCTCCCGACCCCCATGTATGGGACGACGGACTGATCGCCCGGCGGGCCACCTCGGCGAAGCCCGCCCCTCCGGAGCGCCCGGAGCGCCCGGAGCGCCCGGACCGCCCGGAGCGCTCGGGCCACCCGGAGCGGCCTGCCCAGCCTGCCCTTCCGGAGTCCCTCGGGGCGGCGAGAGGGATCGGAGTCACTGATCCCGGGCGCTCGGTCGACGGGCCGTCGGGGTCCGTGGCCGGGCGCGCCGCCCCGGCCGCTTCGCCCGCCTCGGCACCCCCCTTCCGGCAGCCGCCCGGTGTGCCGGAGAGCGGGCCGGCGCCGGAGAGCGGGACGGCCGCCGCTCGGACCGGGTACGCCCCACGCCCCGGGTTCACCCCGGGCCCCGCCTTCGGCTTCGGTGCGCTGCGCCCGCGCCTCGACGCCCTCCGGGAACTCGTCGGACTGTCCCGTACCCGGTTGGACCGGCGCGCGCTCGGGGACGCCGGGCGCGTGCTCGACGAGGCCGCCGCGCGAGGCCGGCACTCGCTGGGACACACCGTGGTCGCCCTGGCCGGCGCGACCGGCAGCGGCAAGTCGACGCTGTTCAACGCTCTTGCCGGAGTGGAGCTCTCCGAGGCCGGCATCCGACGGCCGACCACCGCGGAACCGATGGCCTGTGCCTGGACCGACCACGCTGACGGGCTGCTCGACCGGCTGGGCATCCTGCCCGGGGCCCGCCATCTCCCCGCCCATCCCTATGATCCGGCGCTCCGCGGGCTGGTGCTGCTCGATCTGCCCGATCACGACTCCGCGGCGGCCGGGCACCGGGAGCGGGTGGACCGGCTGCTGGGGCTGGTGGACGCGGTGGTGTGGGTGGTGGACCCGGAGAAGTACGCCGACGCGGTGCTGCACGAACGCTATCTGCGCCCGCTCGCCGGGTACGCCGAGGTCACCTTCGTCGTGCTGAACCAGATCGACCGGTTGCCGGGGGACGCCGCCGACCAGGTGCTGGACGATCTTCGGCGGCTGCTGGACGAGGACGGGTTGGCGCTGGGCGAGCATGGCGAGCCGGGGGCGGCGGTGCTCGCCGTGTCCGCGCTGACCGGAGCCGGGATGGGCGAACTGCGAGAGGCGTTGGGACGGTTCGTGGGCGAGTGCGGGGCGGCGGAGCGCCGGTTGGCGGCGGATGTGGACGGGGTCACTGGGCGGCTGCGCTCCTCATATGTGGCGGATGGCGGGTGGGTCGGTGGGCTGTCCGAGCGCGCCCGGGCGGAGTTCGAGAACCGCTTGGCGGACGCGGCGGGGGCGGCCGTGGTCGGGCAGGCGGCGGAGCGCGCCTGGCTACGGGCGGCGGATCGGGCATGCGGTACTCCGTGGTCGCGGTTGTGGTCCCGCCGGAGCGGCGGAGGGAGGGACATGGCTGGAGGTGGTCGTGGTCGGCTGGCGGCGGTGCCGGTCGCGGCCCGGCCGGCGGTGGAAGAGGCGGTGCGGAACGTGGCGGACGAGGCGGCGACGGGGCTGCCCACGCCCTGGGCACAGGCGGTGCGCGAGGCGGCCCGACACGGGGCCATGGGGCTGCCGGAGGCGATGGACGAGGCGGTGGCCGCCACCGCGCCCGGTGGACAACCACCCCGTCCGCGCTGGTGGTCGGTGGCGGCCGTGCTGCAAGGCGCGCTGCTGGTGGTGCAGCTGGTGGGCGCCGGCTGGCTGCTGGCGGCAGTCGCCGAGCGGTTCAGTGCGCCCGTCGGTGCGGGCGGTATCGGTAGTGGATGGTGGGCCCCCGCGCTGCTGTTGACGCTGAGTGCGGCAGGCGGGCCGATGGTGACGTGGGGCTGCGCCCTGCTGGCCCGGGGGCCTGCGCAGCGATACGGACAACTGGCGGAGCGGCGGCTGCGGGAGGCTGCCGCGGAGTGCGGACGGACGCGGGTGCTGGAGCCGGTCGCGGCGGAGCTGATGCGCTATCGCGGGGTGCGGGAGCAGTACGCCATCGCGGCGGCGCGGTCGAGATGAGTCATGCCCCGTCGCGCCGACCGCACGCACCGGCCCCGTGGGTTCCCTCTGACGAGTGGCCGAGTTGTCCACAACGGAGCGGTCGTCCACAGCCCTCAGCGGGCTTCGCCGGGCGGGGGCACGATGACGGCACGGCAAGACCAATCCGCGACGACGGGGGAGGCCATACAGTGAACGAGACCTTGGTGACCTTGGTGGGAAACGTGGCGACGGCGCCGGAGTTCCGGCAGACCGCCTCGGGCGTTCCGCTGACCCGGTTCCGGCTGGCGGTGACGGCCCGGCGCTGGGATCGGACGCGTGCGGCCTGGACGGACGGGGACACGAGTTTCTACACCGTGTGCGCGTGGCGCACGTTGGCCGCCAATGTGGCCGCGTCCGTGTCGATCGGTGAACCCCTCGTGGTGCAGGGCAGGCTGCGGATCCGGGAAGGCGGCCGGGACGGGTCCCGGGAAGGTGCCGGCGGCGGTTCCCGGGGCGGCTTCCAGGCCGGGGCCCGCGAGGGAGGCCGACAGGCGGCGTTCCCGGAGGGCGGGCGCGAGCGGGAGGGCGGACGCTGGCTGTCGGCCGACATCGAGGCGGTGGCGGTGGGGCACGACCTGACACGGGGCACCTCGGCCTTCCGCCGGGTGTCACAGGCCAGGCCGATGACGCCGGCCCTGGCCTCGATGCACGGTGCGGTGCCCATGGACGGGGCGCCCGCCGGGCCCGCGACCACCGGCCCCGCGACGGCCGAACCGGCGACCGCCGGGACCGCGACCGCCGTGCCCGCCCAGGCCGACACCCTGTTCACCGATCCGGCCCCGGCCGTCTCCATGTCCACCGACTCGGCAGGCCGCCCGACCGCCGTCCGCCCCACCGCCGGTAGTCCGACCCGCGGTGGCTCGACCCCCGGTGACCCCGCCGCCCCCGACGCCGTGGCCCCCGCCGCGCCGTCCGGCCCACCCGCGGCCGAACCGGCACTCACCGGGGCGACACCTGCATGAAGGTCGGAGATTTGTCGATATACCCAGCTCGAAAGTGGAACTGAGGGATAACAATTCCGATTCGGATCGGGTTGGCAGGCGCATTCCCGGCGTCTGCGGACGCGCTCTCTCCCTAGGATCCACCCGGTGCCAACGGGGGTTCCTGAGTTTTGAGTTCGCCGGCGAGAAGCGTTCCGGTATCCCACGGCAGCCCATGGCCTCGACGACTCGCACACGATGACGCGCTCGAGCCCGTGTCCGTGATGGTCCTCATGCTCGCCCGGAGGGGAAGAAATGAACTCAGTGAAGAGGCGGAGAGCGGTCCGCCTCGCCGCCGCTGTGCTGGCCTCTGGGCTGGCGGCGGTCGGCGCGGTGGCGGTCGCGAGTCCCGCCGCCGCCGACGACCTCCCCTCCGGTCGGGGCGGCGCCACGGCCACCCTCGGCGGTCTCACGGTCTTCGACCAAGCGGTCGTCCGGAACGGGGCGGAGAAGGAGCAGGTGGGCGCCGGGCTGTTCGAGATGGCGGTCGACGAGGGCGGCACCATCCAGACGTACTGTGTCGACATCCAGAACCCGACGCGGCCCGAGGCCAAGTACCGGGAGAAGCCCTGGAGCGAGACCTCGCTGCACGACAACGCCGACGCGGGCAAGATCCGCTGGATCCTGCGGCACTCCTACCCGCAGGTCAACGACCTCTCGGCGCTGGCCGCGAAGGCCCACACCGGCCCGCTGACCGAGAAGACCGCCGCTGCCGGCACCCAGGTCGCCATCTGGCGCTTCTCCGACAAGGCGCGGGTGGAGGCGGTCGACCCGGCAGCCGAGAAGCTCGCCGACTATCTGGAGAAGAACGCCGAGCGCCTTCCGGAGCCCAAGGCCACCCTGACCCTCGACCCGCCGGCCGTCTCCGGTAGGTCGGGCGAGCGGCTCGGTCCGGTGACCGTGCGTACCGGCGCCAACGCCGTCAGCGTCGCCCCGGCCGCCGCGACCTCCGGCGTCAGGGTCGTCGACAGGGCCGGCAAGCCGGTCACCAGCGCCGTCGACGGCAGCCGGCTCTACTTCGACGTCCCCGCCGGCACCCCGGACGGCACCACCTCGCTGACCGTGCAGGCGTCCACCGAGGTGCCGGTCGGCCGCGCGTTCGCCAGCGAGAGCAAGAGCCAGACCCAGATCCTGGCCGGATCCAGCAGGTCCAACGTGTCGGCCACCGCCACCGCGAGCTGGGCGCGGAAGGGGCCGATCCCGGCCCTGTCCGCCGCGGAGAACTGCGCCAAGAGCGGCGTCGACGTGACCGCGCGGAACGCGGGCGACGAGCCGTTCACCTTCGAGCTGGCGGGCGTCGAGCACACCGTCGCCGCGGGGAAGTCCGAGACCATCACCGTCCCGGTGCGGGAGGACCAGGAGTACGCGTTCACGATCAGCGGCCCCGACGGTTTCGAGCGCACCTTCTCCGGGGTGCTGGACTGCAGGACCGCGAGCACGGGCGGCGGGCCCACCGGGGCCGGCACGGGGGGCTCCGGCGGCGACACGCCCGCCAACGAGCCGGCCCCGGCCTCGGTCGGCGGCGCCTCCGGCGGTGACATCCCGGACGACGGCGATCTCGCCGAGACCGGCTCCGACACCGACACTCCGCTCCTCGTGGGCCTCGCCCTCGCCTTCCTCGCGGTCGGCGCCGGCATGGTCTTCCTCCTCCGCGGGAAAGGGGCGCCCGAGGGGGAGTGATGGCGGGGGAGTGACGGGGGCCACCGTGTGAGGAGCGTGAGCGAGCCGCAGCGTAGTCGTCAGGTGACCGTCCGAAGCGCGACGGCTCTCCACGGGCGCTGCGCTCCGGGGGCCGTGCCGCTCCACGCCGGTCTGTGGTTTTCGCCGCGGGCTTGTCGTACGGCAAGATGGGGTGTATCTGCCCGCACGCGGCGGAGCCCACGCGGCGGAGCCGCATTTCGACACCTATAGATTGCCGGACGGTTTCTCTTGGCTGAGTACATCTACACCATGCGCAAGACGCGCAAGGCGCACGGTGACAAGGTGATCCTCGACGACGTGACGTTGAGCTTCCTGCCCGGCGCCAAGATCGGTGTCGTGGGCCCCAACGGCGCCGGTAAGTCCACGGTCCTCAAGATCATGGCCGGCATCGAGCAGCCGTCCAACGGCGACGCGTTCCTCTCGCCCGGCTACAGCGTCGGCATCCTGCTCCAGGAGCCGCCGCTGGACGAGTCGAAGACCGTGTTGGAGAACGTCCAGGACGGCGTCGCCGAGGTCAAGGGCAAGCTCGACCGGTTCAACGAGATCGCCGAGCTGATGGCGACCGACTACTCGGACGCGCTGCTGGAGGAGATGGGCAAGCTCCAGGAGGACCTCGACCACTCCAACGCCTGGGACCTGGACGCCCAGCTGGAGCAGGCCATGGACGCCCTGGGCTGCCCGCCCGGCGACTGGCCGGTCACCAACCTCTCCGGTGGCGAGAAGCGTCGGGTCGCGCTCTGCAAGCTGCTGCTGGAGGCGCCCGACCTGCTGCTGCTCGACGAGCCCACCAACCACCTCGACGCCGAGTCGGTGCAGTGGCTGGAGCAGCACCTCGCCAAGTACGCGGGCACCGTCGTCGCCATCACCCACGACCGGTACTTCCTGGACAACGTCGCCGGCTGGATCCTGGAGCTCGACCGCGGCCGTGCCATCGGCTACGAGGGCAACTACTCCACCTACCTGGAGACCAAGCAGGCCCGTCTGAAGGTCGAGGGGCAGAAGGACGCCAAGCGCGCCAAGCGGCTCAAGGAAGAGCTGGAGTGGGTGCGCTCCAACGCCAAGGGGCGGCAGGCCAAGTCCAAGGCGCGTCTGGCCCGTTACGAGGAGATGGCCGCCGAGGCCGAGAAGACCCGGAAGCTGGACTTCGAGGAGATCCAGATCCCGCCGGGCCCGCGTCTGGGCAACGTCGTGGTCGAGGTGAACAACCTCTCCAAGGCGTTCGGCGAGAAGGTCCTCATCGACGACCTGTCCTTCACCCTGCCGCGCAACGGCATCGTCGGCGTCATCGGCCCGAACGGCGCCGGCAAGACCACCCTGTTCAAGATGCTCCAGGGCTTCGAGCAGCCGGACTCCGGTGACATCAAGGTCGGCGAGACCGTCAAGATCTCCTACGTCGACCAGAGCCGCGCCAACATCGACGCCAAGAAGACGCTGTGGGAGGTCGTCTCCGACGGCCTGGACTACATCAACGTCGGCCAGGTCGAGATGCCCTCGCGCGCCTACGTCTCCGCGTTCGGCTTCAAGGGCCCGGACCAGCAGAAGCCGGCCGGGGTGCTCTCCGGTGGTGAGCGCAACCGCCTCAACCTCGCGCTCACCCTCAAGCAGGGCGGCAACCTGCTGCTCCTCGACGAGCCGACCAACGACCTCGACGTCGAGACGCTCTCCTCGCTGGAGAACGCGCTGCTGGAGTTCCCGGGCTGCGCCGTGGTCGTCTCCCACGACCGCTGGTTCCTGGACCGCGTGGCCACCCACATCCTCGCCTACGAGGGCGAGTCCAAGTGGTTCTGGTTCGAGGGCAACTTCGAGTCGTACGAGAAGAACAAGATCGAGCGGCTCGGTCCGGACGCGGCGCGTCCGCACCGTGCCACCTACAAGAAGCTCACCCGGGGCTGAGCGTGGCCCGACACCTCTACTCCTGCCCGCTGCGCTGGTCGGACATGGACGCGTTCGGCCATGTCAACAACGCGGTGTTCATCCGCTACCTGGAGGAGGCGCGCGTCGACTTCATCTGGCGGCTGGCGCCGAACGACGGCAGCGGCGCCTTCACCGGCGGCATCGTGGTGGCCCGGCACGAGATCGACTACCTCAAGCCGCTGGTGCACCGGCACACGCCGGTGACCATCGAGCTGTGGGTGACGAAGATCAGGGCCGCCCAGCTGGCCGTCGCCTACGAGATCAAGGACGAGGAGGCCGTCTACGCGCGCGCCACCACGCTCCTGGTCCCGTATGACCTGGAGGCGGGCCGGCCGCGCCGGCTCATGGAGCAGGAGCGGCTCTTCCTGGAGCGGTATCTGGAGGAGGACCCCGGGCGGGGCCCGAGCGCCCGGGACCGCCGGAACGGGCAGGCGCCAGCCGCGCGGGACGGTTGGGACGCCCAGTCCGGGAAGCCGGAGGAGGCCGTCGTCGCATGACGACGCGGGAGCTGCACTTCGCCGACGACAGGGAGGCGGCGGACCTCGCCGCCTTCCTGTCCCGGCTGCTCCACTACGACCGGGCCGCCGCGGTGCGGCTGCAGGCCGGCGGCGGCGTGCTCGCCGTCTTCGGCCGGCCGCCGTCCTTCGAGGTGCTCGCCATCCGCACGGCGCGGCTGGCCCAGCCCGCCACGGAGCAGCTGGACACCACCGTCTCCGCCGGGCAGTTCGCGGATGCCCTGGACGCCGCCCGCCCCTCGGGCGCGCCCGAGGGAGCCGGGCCGCGCGGGCTGACCGTCGCCGTGCCGGCCCCGGTCACGGGGCCGCCGTGGGCCGGGGTGCTCCCACCCCGCGGTGGCTGGCAGCGGATGCCCGGCCTGCCGGGCACGGAGGCGATGCGCGGGGCGGTGGCCGCCGCCGTCGCCGAGTTCCGTGCCCGCGACGAGGCGCTTCCCGACGAGCGGCGCACGCGCGCGGAACGCGACCGCATCGGCCGCCAGATCTGGTCCCGCACCCTCGGGGACACCGAACTGCCGCTGCGTGCCGTGCACGCGGCGCAGTCACTGGGCTTTCTGCGCCCGGGCCGCACCCCCCAGCGGCCGGCCGCCTCCGCGGCCACGACCCTCGGCCACGCCGCTTCCGCGACGCGTGGCGCGTGGTCGACCGCCGTCGCCGACGAGCCGCTCGCCCTGCTGACCGCGGGCAGCTGGCTGCGTTTGCGCACCCCGTACGGCTCGATCGCGGTGCGCCGAGCCGGGCTGTCGGCCCTGCCGTTGTCCCCGGTCTGACCACGGGACGGAAGCCGGGCCAAGCCGGCCCCGCTGACCGACAGCGATATGCGACGGGCTCACGGGCTCGCCGGCATCGACCGGGCAGGCGGCGACCCGGCGGTGTCAGTCCGGGGTGTTGAGCATCGAGGCCGCGGCGTAGGTGAGGTAGTTCCACAGCTGCGTCTCGTGCTCGGGGGAGAGCTCGAGCTCGTCGACGGCCTCGCGCATGTGGCGCAGCCAGGCGTCGTGGGCGGCGCGGTCGACGGTGAAGGGGGCGTGGCGCATCCGCAGCCGCGGGTGTCCGCGGTTGTCACTGTAGGTGCGCGGCCCGCCCCAGTACTGCATCAGGAAGAGCGCCAGCCGCTCCTCGGCGGGCCCCAGGTCCTCCTCCGGGTACATCGGCCGCAGCAGCGGATCCTCCGCGACGCCCTGGTAGAAGCGGTGCACCAAGCGCCGGAAGGTCTGCTCGCCGCCGACCTGCTCGTAGAAGGTCTGCTCCTGAAGCGTGCCGCGCGGGATCTCTTTCACCCTTCAATGCTCTCAGATGACCGGAGGAGGTCTGTAGACGTAGGTCACACGATGACCGCTTCCCGCCCCCGCGCCCGGCGAGACGGTCCCGGCGCCCCGCGCGGTCGACGGCACCCCACGCGGTTGCGGCCATCTCGCGTGGGTGACGCACCTCGCACGGTTGACGGGCCCGCGCCCGGCGACACCCGCGCGGGCGGCGACACCCGCGCGGTCGACGGCACCCTGCGGACGCGGGCCTGCCGTCGATGTCTGCTCGCTGTCGACGTCGGCCCACCGGCGCGAGCGGCGGCCGAGAGGCGGCCGTCGCCCGCGCCCTGGTGTCGAGGGCGGACCCGTACGGACCGGGTCGACTCAGCCCCGGCGCACGGTGATCGTCGTCCAGGCGCCCACGTGCACCCGGTCGCCGTCCTGGAGCGGCACCGGGACGTACGGCTGAATCGGGTCCTCGGCGCCGTTGATGGTCGTGCCGTTGGTGGAGTTCTGGTCCACCACCGCCCAACTGCCGTCCGGCTGCTGGACGAGGACCGCGTGCTGGTGCGAGACGCCCGGGTCCTCCGGCGGGCGGGCCAGGTCGATGTCGGGCGACTCACCGGTGCTGTGCCGACGGCGGCCGATGGTGACCTGGGTGCCGGTGAGCTGGATGTGCTGATCCGGGCTGTAGGCGGGGAGGTTCAACCCGGCGGCCTCGGGGCCGCTGCGGTGCATCATCGCCATGAAGTACTCGCGGTCCGGGGCCACCACCGCGACCCAGCCCGCCGGGGCCGGTGGCGCGGCGGCCTGGAACGGGGCGGCCGGCTGGGGCGGCTGCGGCTGCGGCTGCGGGGAGCCGGTGCCCGGGAAGTCGTCACCCCCGAAGGCCGGTGCGGCCGGCATCGGCGCCTGCGGAGCCGGAGCCGGAGCCGGGGCCTGCGGCGGCTGGTACGGCGAGGGCACCGGACCGGGGGCCGGTGCGGGCGCCGGCGCGGGCGGCGCCGGAGGAGCGGGCGCGGCGGCCCCCGCCGGTCCGCCCGGAGGCGGCAGCGGCCAGTCGTCCTCGACGCCGTACGCGCCGCCGGTGGACTGCGGCCCGGTCAGCGGCTCCGCCGGGCGGTTGACCTGGGACAGGTGCGAGCCCGGGTAGTCACCGCCGCCGTGCGTCGCCTGCGCCGGCACGTGCGGGTGCGGCGGCTGGCCGGGCGACGGCAGCGGCGGGGCCGGCGGCTGTGGCGCCGGGGGGAAACCGCCCTGCCCGGGCGGCGCCGGCGGCGCGATGTACGGACTCGCGGACTGCGTCAGGAAGTTGTAGCGGCACTCCTCGCAGAACGGCGCCTGCGCCTCGCGCGGCGTGCGGCACTGCGGGCACAGCTCCGCCTGGACGGTGGCGTCGGACTGGGGGCCGGGGTAGCCGTAGCCACCCGCCGGCGCGGGGGGCTGGGGAGCCGGGTAGCCATAGCCGCCGGGCGCGGCGGGCGCGCCGAGCTGACCGGGGGCACCCGGAACACCCGGCATACCGGGAGCGCCAGGAGCGCCGTGAGCGCCCGGCATTCCGGGCATACCGGGAACACCGGAGGTATCCGGCGCACCGGGGCCACCAGGCGCACCGGGGCCGCCGTGCGGCCCGGGTGCACCGCCCGGAGCCACCGGAGAGAGGGGCGTGCCCGGCATGGGGAGCGGTGGTGGCGGTGGTGGCGGCGGGACGCTGCCCGCGGGCATGGGCGTCCCCGACATGCGGTGGCCGCACACCTCGCACCAGTCGTCGGCTGTCGACTGGTGGCCGTTCGGGCAGGTCGCCATGTCGGAGTTCCCCCTCTTGTGCCGTTTATTGGCGTTGCTGGTGGGCCGTGCTACTTCTTGACGCGAACTGTCCTGGTGGAGCGCGTGTCGAGTGTCATCTCGGCGGCCTCCGCGACCTTCGCTTTCAGTCGCACAGTACCCGTCGCCGCGTCGACGACGTCGACCACCTTCGAAAGCAGTTTCGCGGTGTCCTCGTTACCCAGTGCGCTCGCGAGCTGGACCGCGCGGCCCAGTCTCGCCGTCGCGCCGTCCCGGTCGCCGGCCTTGCGGGCGTCCAGGCCCTGCTGGATCGCCTGGGCCAGCTCGGCCTGCCCCGTGTAGTGCGCGACCTGCTGGTTGATGCGGGTGGAGGCCGCCATGTCGTCCGTCCAGACGACCCGTACCAGCTGCTGGGCGAGAGGGGTCGGGGAGCCGCCGTCCGGCGCCGGCAGCACCAGCGAGACCCGTGCCGCGAGCATCTCCCGGCCCACGTCGGCCGCCGGCACCCGTACGCACACGTGGTAGTCGCGGGACTCGTCGCCCCACGATCCGGTCGGGTAGTCGCCGGCCCGCGCGTTCGCCTCCGCGCGGCGGTCGGTCAGGTCCTCGATGGTGGGTGCGACCTGCTTGACGAAGACCACCTCGGCGCCCTGCGGGGTCCACAGCCGCAGCGCCACGTCCGCGACCTGCTTGCCCATCGCGGTCTCCATCATCTTTGTGAAGTCCTCGGCCAGGCCGGAGGGGTCGGCCACGATGTCGGCGCTGCCGAGCAGCGCCGAGGCGATGCCGGTGACCTCCTTGACGTCCCAGTCGGTGCCGACGCCCCGCGCGTCACAGGTGAAGCGGCCCGCGCAGGCGTCGAGCGCCGCGCGCAGCTCCTCCGGCGTCTCGTGTTCGTTGCGGCCGTCGGTGAGCAGGATGCCGTGTCGTATCGGCGCGTCGCCGGTCGCCAGCACTCGGTCGGCCAGCCGCAGCCAGGTGCCGATCGCGGTGCCGCCGCCCGCGCCTAACCGGCGCAGCGCGTCCTTGGCCCGGGCCCGGGTCGCCGGGCCGGCCACCGCAAGCCGGCCGTCGCCCGGGTAGACCTCCTCCGCCTTGTGCGTGCCGGCGATCACGGTGAAGGAGACGCCGTCGCGCAGGGTGTCGATCGCGGCGGCCGTGGCGTCCCGCGCGTTGCGCATCTTGGTGGGCGGGTAGTCCATGGAGCCGGAGCAGTCGATCATGATGGCCACGGCCGCGTCGGGCGCGCGCTCGCCGTCGGTGGGGATCGGCAGGCCGCCCGTGGTGCCGCCGCCGGTGGCGGTCACCGTCACGATCGCGTTGACGTCCCGACCGCCCTCGGGCAGGTACTCGTTCTGGTAGACGTCGACGGTGAACTGCGGAACGTTCGATTTCGCGAAGTTGGTCATCTGATCCGCTCCTCGGCCCCGGTGCCCCGGCGCCCCGCATATGGACAAAGCGATATATGGGCGTGCGGAGTCGAGGTCCCCCCGCGTGTGCCCGCGTCTTCGACGCGGGCACCACCACCCCCCTCAGGCCGTCAGGCCGATCCTGCCCTCCCGACCGCGACGGGGAACGGGACCACCGCCACTGTTACGTTGTCGTGGCCGCCGCCCTCCAACGCGTACGTCACCAGCCGGCGCGCGCTCTCCATCGGCCGGGTCCGGGCGTCCGCCGGCACCACCCGGGCCATCTCCCGCGCCGATTCGGCGTAGTTCCACAGCCCGTCGGTGCACACCACCACCACGCCCGGCCGGTCCGGCTTGAAGGACGCGGTGTGCGGCTCCAGTTCGTACGCGTCGGCGCCGAGCCAGCCGGTGATGGCGTGCGCCCGCTCGTCCGCGTACGCCTCCTCCTCCGACATCAGTCCCGACGCCACCATCTGGGCGGCCCAGGAGTCGTCCTCGGTGAGCCGCGCGGGCGGCGCGTCGGGGTCGTCGGGCACCCAGTAGGCGCGACTGTCGCCGACCCAGCCCACGGTCAGGACGGGCCCGGCCGCCACGGCGCTGACGAGGGTGCAGGCCGGCGCGTTCTGCCGGTAGTGGTCCTCGGGTCGGGCCACGGGCTCCCGAGCGAGCGCGTTGACGGCCTCGGCCGCGACGAAGATCGCGTCGTGCATGGCCTGCTGCGGTTGCGTGCCGCGCGAGACCGCCTCGATCAGCGACTCGCCGGCGGCCCGCGCCGCCGCGGCCGAGGCGTCGTCGGGTCGGGTCGCGGAGGAGACCCCGTCGCAGACCACGGCGACGACGGCCGGGGTGCCGTCCGGGAGCGCGGTGGTGGACACGGCGAAGGCGTCCTCGTTGCGGTGGTGCCGCAGCCCGCGGTCGCTGGCGGCCGCGACGCCCTCCAGTTCACGCTCCATGTGGTCGCGTTCGCGAGGCTGGGCGTGGCCGCAGTTCTCGCAGTAGCCGTCCCTGTCGATGGTGCCCTCCCGACACGCGGCGCACCGGCGCCGCCCCGTACCGCCCGGCCCGCCGGTGGTCGGCGTGCCGTCCGCCCCGCTCGGGGCCGTGGCCCCGAGCTCGGCCACGGCCCGCGGGTCGGCGGCCGGGCCGTCGTCGGTGGCCGCGCCGGCCGCTCGCTCGCCGCCGCGCGGACCGGGGTCGGCGGTCGCACCGTCCCGGCCGTCGCCGTACGGCCCGGCGTCGATCGCGCCGCCGCCGTACGGTCCGCCGTCCGCCGCCCCGGAGGGCGTCGCCGGCGACGGCGGCGCCGTCGACACGGACACCGATGCCGCCGGCGGGTTGGGCGGCGGCAGCGGATAGTCGTCGGGCTCCGCGGGGCTGGGCCCAGCCTCGCGTGCGGCGGCCCGCTCCGCGAGGTGGGCTACGCCGTTCAGGGAAAGCGTCGGCGTCGGGGCGCCGTCCGGTCCGGTGGTAGGCGGCGGCACCGAAAGCTCGGCGCCACAGCCGCCACAGAAGTTGTCGCCCGTCTCAAGGGGCTCGTGACAGCCTGGGCAGGCGGCCAGCCGGGGCAGCTGCGGCATTTGGGACATCCTCACACCCACGTCCTGGGGCGGAAGCGGTTGGCCCGCTCCACCATGTCGATCCTCTCCTCGCCGCGCTGCGCGAGCCTGGCGAGCGTGCGGTACGAGCGTTCGAGACCGAAGCGCAGCCCACGCTCGTTCAGGCTGCTGCCGAGCAGCGTGTGCGCCGCGGCGTCCCGCGGGGCTCCGCTGCCCCCGGCCAGGATCCAGTCCAGCGCACCGCCCAGCACCTCCGTGCTCAGGAGTTCGCGGCGCACCGCGTCGAGGCCGAGCTCGCCCAGCCGCTCGACCTGCCCGGACGCGGCCACCAGGTCGTCGAACAACGCGTCCCGCGCGGCGCGCTGCCGCAGCCTGGCCCGGACCGCGGCGACCCGGGCCGCCGTGTAGTGGATCGACGAGGCCGGTACCGACTCCAGGGCGGCCACCGCGCCCCGCCGGTCCCCCGAACACAGCCGTACGCGGGCGAGCCCGAAGGCGGCGCTGACATAGCTCGGGTCGGTCGTCCACACCAGCCCGTAGTACTCGGCGGCGTTGTCCAGCTGGCCCAGCACCTCGGCGCAGACCCCGAGCGCCAGCTTGGTCGCGGGCTCGCCGGGGAACGCGTCGTAGACGGCGTCGAAGGAGAGCGCGGCGGTGGTGTGGTCGCCGGTCGCCAGCGCGTGCAGCCCGCGGTACCAGACGATCCGCCAGTCGTCCGGGTGGTCGGCCTCAAGGCCGGCGAGCAGCTCCGCGGCCGTCCGTTCCTCGCCCAGCTCCAGCTCGGCCCGCACCCGCCGCAGCCGCAGCTCGGTGGAGTCGGTGGGCGCGGCCCGCAGCGCGGCGCTCACCTCCGCCGGCGGGGACGAGGCCGGCAGCCCCTCGAGAAGGCCGGCGTTGGGGTCGGCGGGGGAGACCCGCGGGGTGGGCAGGGCCAGCGCGGTGGCGCGCGCGTCCAGCGGGGCGAGGAGCGGCAGCGGATCGGGCGCGGCGGGCGCGGGGTCGGCCCCGATGTCGGCGGTGCCGAGGGCGGCGCTCGCGGCGGAGCCCGAGCCACCGCCACCGGAAGCGGTGGCCCCCGGGCCGGGGCCACCGGCCGTCCCCGCGCCCGTACGACCGGACGTTCCTGCCCCCGCACCCCCGGGCGTCGCTGAGCCGGCGCCACCCGAGCCGGTGGTTCCGGTGGTTCCGGTGCCGAGGGTCGCGGCCGCGAGCCCCGTCCCGCCGGGCGGCACCGTGCCGCCGCCCGTCGCCGCCGGACGCCGGCAGGGAAGGGCCCGCCGGCCCCGGCCGCCGGTCGCGGCGACCTGCCGGGTGCCCAGCCGCGAGGCGTCCCCGCTCTGCTCCGCGAACAGCTGGGTGTCCACCACCCGCAGCTCCGACTCGAAGAGCGTGGAGAGCGCCGGTCGAGGCTGCCCCGACTGCAGCGCCACGACCTCGCGCAGCACGCCCGTCAGCTGGTCGGCCATCTCCTCCGCGGAGGCGAACCGGCGCTCCGGGTCCGGGTCGGTGGCCCGGACCAGCAGCCGGTAGAAGGACTCGTAGCGCCGGAAGACCTCGATGTGCTCGGGGTCGGGGAGGCTGTCCACGAAGACGTTCGTGTAGCCCTGGAAGTCGAAGGTGAGCACGGCCAGCGTCCGCGCCACCGTGTACAGGTCGGAGGCGACGGACGGGCCGGTCTCGGAGAGCTCCGGGGCCTGATAGCCGACCGTGCCGTACAGCGGACTGTTCTCGTCGCCCTCGCGGCGCACCGCGCCCATGTCGATGAGCTTGAGCTGGTCCTGCTGCTGGATGGCGTTGTCGACCTTGAAATCGCAGTAGAGCAGCCGGCGGCTGTGCAGGTGGCCCAGGGCCTCCAGCGCCTCGATGCCGTACGCGCACGCCTGCTCGACCGGCAGCGGGTCGCGTCTGCCGTCCGGCGTCCGGCGCTCGTTGGCGATCTCCTTCAACGACTTGCCGCCGACGTACTCCATCACGATGTAGCCGTCGAGGCTGCCGGTGCGCTGGTCGAGGTGCTCGACGAAGTTGTAGATGCGCACGATGTTGGAGTGCTCGATCTCGGCCAGGAACCGGCGCTCGTTGACCGCGGCCGCCAGCGCGTCCTCGTCGCCGGTGTCGAGCAGGCCCTTGAGCACCACCCAGCGGTGCGCGACCGCCGTGTCCATCGCCAGGTAGATCCAGCCCAGGCCGCCGTGCGCCAGACAGCCCGCGACCTCGTACTGCCCGTGCACCAGGTCGCCGGGGTGCAGCTTCGGCACGAAGGAGTAGGGGTGGCCGCACTTGGTGCAGAAGCCCTCGGTGCGGCCCGGCCGCTCCGCGCGGGAGCGCCCCACCGGCGCCCCGCAGTCGCCCCGGCTGCAGAACCGCTTCCGCTCCGGCACCTCCGGGCGGTCCAGCACGACCGTGCGCGGGTCCGGCCGCGGCACCTTGGGCACGTTGACCAACCCCGCGCCGAGCCGGCTGCGCACGGAGGTGCCGGCGGAGGGCGCGCTGCGCACCGACACCGACCGTGTCGACGACGGGTCCGACCGCGAGAACGACAGCCGCCCGGAGACCGACCGCCGCGAGGACCGCGAGCTCTGCGAGCGGGTGGAGAACCGCGACGAGGAGTGCGGTCCCGAGCCGGTCGAACCGCTGCCCCGGTGCCCGAACGCGCTGATGCCGGTGGGGGCCGAGATCACCAGGCCCTGGGAGGACACCACCGGCGCGAGCCCACAGGTGTCGCAGTACAGCTCGCCGCCGCCCATGTCCTCGTAGGCGCCGTCGCACTCAGGCCGCTGGCACGGCTGGTCCGGTGTGCTCATCCCGCTCCCCCGTCCTGCCTCATCGGTCCGCCCCCGTGTCTCGCCTCATCGGTGCTCCCCGGTCCGGTCGGCCGGCTCGGGCCGGTGCTCCGCCCGCGGGGGCGCCAGCGCCTCGGCGGCCGCCTGCTGATAGCGCAACACGGCGGCCTCGGCGGCGCGCAGGTCGCACGGCGCGCTCCACAGCATCCGACGGGCCACGTCGAACCGCTCCACCAGCAGCGGGTCCTCGGCCATGCCGTGCCGGGCGACCTTCGCCTTGTACGCGTCCAGCCGGCCGCGCAGCTCCGCGCGGACGGCGAGCGGCGCCGTGACGGCGGTCAGCGACTCGCGGGCGCGCAGCAGTTCGTCCTCGGCCCGCTGCTCCAGGCTCTCCAGCAGCGGCGAGAGCCGGTGCCACTGGGAACGCCTTCGGTACTCGGCCGCCGCCGCGAGCTGTTCCTGGAGCGCGGTCGGGGGGCCGCTGACCACCGGGACCTCCGAGGCGGCGATCTTCGCGAGCACCTCCCCGCGCGCCTGCCGGGCCTCGGCGAGCGTGCGATCCGCGCGGGAGAGCAGATCGCGCAGATGCATCAGCCTCCGCTCCGCGTCCTGCCGCACGCCCAGCACCGCCTCGATCTCGCGCCGCACGTCCTCCAGGGCGCGGGCGGCCCGGTCGTAGCGCCCGGTGTCGGGACGGCCGCCACCGGGCGCGGCGGAGCCCGAGCCCCTGGTCCAGAAGGCGAGCGGGTCGCGCACCACCTCGGCGCGGAGCGCGGCCAGTTCGGCGGTGATCTCCTCCAGGTCGTCCCCGGCGGGGTGCTCGCCGGGGCGCACCCCCACGGAGTGCGCCAGCGAACGGGTGCGCTGGAGCTCGGCCGACAGCATGTCGATGCGCGCGGGCAGGGCGGACCACACGGCGTCGGCGGCGACGATGACGTCCAGCGCCTCCGCGTACCACCGGTTCATCCGGGCCACCAGCTCCTCGACGCCCACCTGCTCGCTGAGCAGGGCGGCCCCGGTGAGGGTGGCGCTGCTGGGCAGCGTGATGCCGCTGCCGCGCAGCAGCTCGGTGAGCTCGGCCAGCTCGCCCGCTGTGGGCCAGCGGCGCCGGCCGCGCACCTCACGGGCGGCGGTCAGGGTGTCCGTATAGGCGTCGAAGTACGTCCACAGGAGCGAGATGGCCTGCTCGGTGATGGACCACCGGTCCTTGGTGCGGCCGGTGAGCTCGGCGCCCTCCAACAGCCTGCGGCCGGCGTGGTCCTGGAGGGCGAGCAGCGAGGACTCGATGGCCTCGTGCTCGGCGCCGAGCCGCGCCAGCGCACGGTCCACCTCCTCACGGCTCATGGCCGGCTCCTGGGGTCTCCCCGTGGAGCTGGGAACGGGTCCCGCGACCCCCATCGATCACCTCTCCGTATGTCGTCCGCCGTCGGTCCCGGCGCGGTGCCGGGCGCCGGCGCTCAGTCCCTGTACTCCGGTCGTGGTGGTGTCGCCCCGTCCTCTCCGAGGTCTTCGGCGAGCCAGGTGCGGTAGGCCCGCTCCCAGGCTCCGCTGTCGCGGTAGTCATCCAGCACGTCGTTCACCCGGCGTACCAGGTCGGTGTCGTTCTTGTTCATCGCCACGCCGTAGTGCTCCACCGTGAAGGGCTTGCCGACCAGGTGGACGGAGGGGTCCTGGGCGGCCTGGCCGGCGGCCAGCGCGCTGTCGGTGATCACCGCGTCCACGGTGCCGAGTTGCAGCCGCACCAGGCAGTCGAGCTGGTTGGGGACCGGCTGGACCTTGATCGCACCCAGCGACTCCGCCCCCGTCTTCGGATCGTCCAGCGCCGCCTCGGCGGTGGAGCCCTTGGCCGTGCAGACCCGCTTGCCGCGCAGCGAGTCGTCGTAGCCGGTGATCGACCTGTGTCTGACGGGGGCGAGCACCTGCTGGCCGGCGGTGAAGTAGGCCGTGGAGAAGGCCACTTCCTTGATCCGGTCGCAGTTCACGGTCATGGTGCGCACCACCACGTCCACCTTGCCCTCTTTCAGGGCCGGTATGCGCTGGCTGGTGGGGATGGTGCGGTAGATGACGGCGTCCGGGTCGCCGAAGAGGTCCTTGGCGATGGCTCGCACCAGGTCGATGTCGAAGCCGGTGAGCTCGCCGCTGACCGGGTCCCGGTAGCCCCAGCGGTAGCTGTTCTGGTCGACGCCGGCGATCAGCTTGTTGAGCTTGCGGCCGTTGACCTCGCGGTTCTTGATGCGCTTGATGGCGTCGCCCGCGTCCCTGGAGGGGCGCAGGCTCGCCTCGGGCTTCTCGCACTCCGCCGCCGAGGTGTCGACCTCCTCCACGGCGCCGTCGGGCAGCCCGGACGCGGGGTGACCCGCGCGCTCCACGCGGTCGCCGTGCGCCGCGCGCCCGCCGCGGGCCGCGCGCTCTTCGCCGTCCGCGAGCGCGCCGGGCAGCAGGACGGCGGCGGCCAGTACGGCCAGGGCAGCGGCGGACACGGCCAGCGCGGACCGCGTCGACCGGCCGGCTGTCACGCGCCGCGCCGGCCGGCTCCGTCCCGGCTCCGCCGCCCGCGCGGCCTCCGTCGACCGCGACGTCCTCGACCGCATGCCCGTGTCCCCCCTCATCGGTACTCCGACAGCCTGCGTCCGATGCCGAGCACCGCGCCGGCGGCCCCGAGGACGGCCAGCACGGCCGCGCCGACGACAAGGCCGGAGAAGGCGCCGCGCCCGTCGTCGGCGGCGGCGCGGAACTCGCCGTCCTCGTGGGCGAGCGCCTCGGCCAGCGCCGCGTCGATCCGGTCGAAGGACTCGCGGGTGCTGGCGCCCGCGCCGATCACCTGGGCCACCGCGCTGTCGTACTCGCCGTTGTCGTCGGTGGCGCGGGCGGAGCGGTGGCGCTCCTGCCACTGTCGGACCGCGTCCAGCGCGCGGGCCACCGGTTCGCGGCCCGCGCGGTCGTCCGCCAGCTCGCGGGCGCGTGCGAGCAGACTGCCCCGTTCGGCCAGCCCGTCGCCGCTCTCCGAGCCGACCAGGGCGCGCATCTGGTCGCGGTAGCCGACCTCGTAGGCGTCCTTGCCCTGGTCCGGGCCCTTCTTGGTGACGACCACCGCGCCGCGGGCCACCAGGGTGAGGTTCTCGTCGCCGCGCGCCTGGAGCGCGGCGATCCGGGCCTCGTTGAGCACCCGCAGGGATCGGGCGCCGTGCTCGTCGGAGTCGTCGAGTCGGGCGCCGGCCACGCCGTGGCCTACCGCCAGCCACAGCAGCACCACGGTGGTCGAGGCGGTCGCCGCGAGCAGTCCGCGGTTGAGGACGCGGTTGGTCCGCCGGTACAGGCGGCGCTGGGCCCAGCCGAGGCCGCCGAGGGCGAGGACGCCGGCGCCCAGCGCGGCCCAGGGCCACGCCTCGGCGTCCGCGTAGTCCCGGTCGAGGCGGGCGGACTCGGTCTCGTACAGCGCGCGGGCGGCCGGCAGCAGCTCGGTGGTCATCAGCTCGTTGGCGTACCGCAGATAGGCGCCCCCCAGCGGGAGGCCCTGGCGGTTGTTGGCGCGCGCCGCCTCGACGATCCCGGTGTAGACCGGCAGCCGCTCGTTCAGCCGGGCTATCTGGCGCTGGGCGGCGGGGGAGCCGCCGGTGCCGGCCGCCTCGGCGAGCCGCCTGGACGCCGTCGCGATGTCCTCCACGTAGCGCCGGCGCGCCTTCGACGACTCGTCGCCGCCGGCGAGGAAGCCGCTGGCGGCGGTGGTGTCGGCGTCGGCCAGCGAGCGGTAGATGTCGGCGGCGTCGGCGCTCAGCGGCTGGCTGCGCTCGACCACGGCGTCGGCGGCGGCCGCCCGGTCGGAGACCTGCCAGGCCGTCACCGCGCCGAACCCCAGCACCAGGGCGGCGAGCACGGCGCCGATGACGCGCAGTCGACCGGGCTCGGTGACCGCCGCGGCCCGCAGGCGCTCGACCCCCTCCTGCCACGCGGTCTGCCGCGGCGCGCCGGGCGCCGCGGCAGACGGGGTCGCGGTGGGTGGTGCCGTGCCGGGCGGCGCCGTGGGCGGCACGGCTCTGCCCGTGGTCGGCGACTGTGACACGAGACCCTCCCCCTCGGTCGCTGGCGCGGTGACCGTCGGCCGCGGGCGGCGTTCCGGTCACTCGGCAGCAGTATGGCGTCAGACTCTGACAATCTCACCGGTGTTGACTCGATCTTGTTCGGATCGCGATCTCCACCGGAACCGTGCCACCACTGCTGTCAGCCATCACGCGCCCCGGCGGTGTTCGGTTCCGGTGGGGCGCGCGGCTCGGGGTCTCGCCGGGTCAGGCGGCCGTGTCGTAGGTGTAGCAGCGGGTGTGGTCCCACATGTCGGCCGGGGTGACGTCGTTCCAGGGCCGCATGGGCTCGTCGCGGTCGACCACGTCGGCGGTGCCGCCGGTCGGGAGGTAGGTCGAGCCGGGGCGGCGCCGCTGCCACTCGGTCCACAGCTTGTCGATGAAGCAGTGGTGCAGCCAGAAGATCGGGTCGTTGGGCGAGACGCCGGTGGCCATCTGACCGCCCATCCACACATGGACGCGGTTGTGGAGGTTGACGCCGCGCCAGCCCTCCAGGTGGTTGCGGAAGCCGTTCGAGGCGCTGTTCCAGGGGCCGTGTCGTAGGTGCCCATGGCCAGAACGGAGTCCACCTCGGCCCGGGTGGGCAGCGAGGCGGTGCGGGCGCCCCTCTCGCGGACGAGGTAGTCGCGGCTGTCGACGCTCACGTTGATGGGCCACCTGCCGCCGCTGAAGGCGAACGGCCCGGTGGTCACCTGACCGTCGCGCGGGCGACCGTTGCCGCCGAGGAAGTCCGCGAGCCCGCCGCGTCGCCGGTGGCGGCGCCGTCGGACCGTACGGCGGCGGTCGCCGCCGTACCGGCCAGCGCGGCCCCGGCGACGGCCATGGTGGTGCCCCTGAGTATCAGGGGGCTCAGCCGTAGTGCGACCGCAGCCGTTCGTACGCCGCCTCCCGCGCGGCCACCCGGTCCAGGGCGAGCAGGGCCGCCCCGAGCACCGGTGGCGCGGTGATCAGACGCGGCTCCGCCTTGGGGGCGCGCTCGGCCAGCAGCGCGCGGACGTGGCCGTCGAGGAGCGGATGGCGGGCGGCGAGCACCCCGCCGCCCAGGACCACCGGGACCACCTCGTCCAGCAGCTCCAGCCGGGCCAGCGCGGTGACCGCCAGCGCGACGACCTCCTCGGCCTGACGGACCACGATGGCGCGGGCGACCGCGTCCCCGGCGGTCGCCGTCGCGAAGAGCACCGGGGGCAACTCGTGGCGCCGACCGTTCTCGATCCGCCCCAGGTGCAGCGCCTCGATGAGCGCGTACATGCTCGGCAGCCCGAAGTGGCCGGGCAGCGTCCGGGCCAGCGCGGTCGGCTCGCCCCGGCCGTCCTCCGCGCGCGCCGCCCACCACAGCGCCTCCTCCGCCAGGAACGCCCCGCCGCCCCAGTCGCCCGAGATCCGTCCGACCGCCGGGAACCGGGCGGTGCGCCCGCCGGGCGCCAGGCCCGCGCAGTTGGCGCCCGCGCCGCACACCACGGCCACACCGCGCGGTTCGCCGGTGTCGCCGAGCCCCGCTCGCAGCAGCGCGAAGGTGTCGTTCGCCACCGTGACGGTGCGCCCCCAACCCCGCCTGGCGATGGCGTCGGTCAGCCGCCGCTCCTCCTCCGGCAGGTCGGCGTTGGCCAGACAGGCGAAGACGTGCGCCACCTTCGGCGCGGCCCGCGCGGTGGCCTCGGCGACCAGCGGGGCCAGCCGCGCCACCGCGCGCTCCGCGCCGACCAGATGGGGCTGGAAGCCACCGCCGCGGGCGGCGCCCAGCACGCTGCCGTCGGTGCCGACGAGCGCCACGTCGGTCTTGCTGTTGCCCGCGTCGATCGCCAGGACGGCGCTGCTCAGGCCCACGCGAGATGCTCCCGGTTGTGCGCGATGAGGTTGTCGGTGAGCCGCTCGGCGTAGGCGTACTGGCCGATCAGCGGATGGGCGAGCAGCGCCGCGAAGACCCGGCCACGACCGCCGTGCAGCGCCGCCTCCAGGGCCAGCCCCTCGTACGCGGTGACGTGCGCGACCAGCCCCGCGAAGCGCGGGTCCAGCGGGGGCTGCGGCAGCGGCCGCGCGCCGCCCGCGCCCACCGTGGCCGGGACCTCGATCACCGCGTCGGGAGGCAGGAAGGGCAGCGTGCCGCCGTTGACCGCGTTCACCACCTGCACGTCGCCGGTGTCCCGCAGCAGCGAGGCGGTGAGCGCCACCGCCGCCTCGGAGTAGAAGGCGCCACCGCGCTTCCCCAGCAGCTCGGGCTTCTCGTCCAGCGTCGGGTCCGCGTACGCCTCCAGCAGCTCACGCTCGATCGCGGCGACCTGCCGGGCCCGGGAGGGCCCGGTGCGCAGCTCCCGTACGACCTCGTCGTGCTGGTAGTAGTAGCGCAGGTAGTAGGAGGGGACGACGCCGAGTCGGTCCACCAGCTCGCGCGGCATCCGCAGGTTCGCCGCGATCGCCTCGCCGTGCTCGGCCAGCAGCCGGGGCAGCACGTCCGGCCCCTGCGGGCCGCCGAGCCGCACCGCCCGCTCCCAGGTGAGGTGGTTGAGCCCCACGTGGTCCAGGCTGACCTCCCCCGGGGCGACGCCCAGCAGGGCGGCGAACCTGCGCTGGAAGCCGATCGCCACGTTGCACAGCCCGACGGCTCGGTGCCCGGCCGTCAGCAGGGCACGGGTGACGATGCCCACGGGGTTGGTGAAGTCCACGATCCACGCGTCCGGGGTGCGGCGGCGCACCCGCTCGGCGATGTCGAGCACCACCGGGACGGTGCGCAGCGCCTTGGCCAGGCCGCCGGCGCCGGTGGTCTCCTGGCCCACGCAGCCGCACTCCAGCGGCCAGGTCTCGTCCTGGTCGCGCGCCGCCTGTCCGCCGACGCGCAGTTGGAGCAGGACCGCGTCGGCACCGTCCACGCCCGCGTCCAGGTCGCCGGTCCAGCCGATCCGCCCCGGATGCCCCTGCCGGGCGAACATCCGCCGGGCGAGGGCGCCGACGAGCTCCAGCCGCTCGGCGGCCGGGTCGATGAGGACGAGCTCCTCCAGGGGCAGGACGTCGCGCAGCCGCGCGAATCCGTCGACCAGTTCGGGGGTGTAGGTGGAGGCTCCTCCCACCACTGCGAGCTTCAACCCTTGACTCCTGTCCGTGTCAGGCCTTCGACGAAGGCGTACTGAGCGAAGAAGAAGACGGCGATGACGGGGGCCGACCGTCGGTGGGCGGGCCGGAAGGCGGTCGGTGGGCGGGCCGGTGAACGGGTGCGCGCTCAGGTCGTGTCGAAGACGGAGTGCCGGGCGGCGTGCAGGGCGGTGCGCAGGGCGCCCTTGAGGATCGGGGAGCCCTCCACGGCGCTCAGCCGCAGTTCGGGCCGGGGCAGGGCGAGGCCGGTGAGCTCGGCTTCGACCAGCGACCGCAGCCGTTCGCCCCCCGCCCGCGGGACCTCGCCGGAGAGCACCACCAACTCCGGGTCCACCACGGCGACGACGGAGGCCAGCCCGGTGGCCAGCCGGCGGGCGAGCTCGGTGAGCACCGCGTCGCCGCGATCCGGGGTGCGCAGCGCCTCGGCGAGCGCCGCGGGCGCGGCGTCGGCCGTGAACCCGTGCGCGCGGGCGAGCGTGAGCACGGCGGGGGAGGACACGAGCAGTTGGAACCCGCCGCCCCCGTCCGGCCCGGCGGTGGCGTCCGGGCCGCCGCGCGCCAGCGGGGCGCCGGGCAGCGGCATGTACCCGATCTCGCCGGCCCCGCCGGTCGCGCCGCGCAGCGGGTTCCCGCCGAGCACGATGGCCGCGCCGACGCCGTCGTCCGCCCAGACGAGCACGAAGTCGTCGAAGTCCTGGGCGGCGCCGTGATGCCGCTCGGCGACGGCGGCGAGATTGACGTCGTTCTCGATCACGACGGGGGTGCCGAGCGCTTCGGCGAGCTCCTCGCGCAGCGTGCGGGACTGCCAGCCGGGCAGGTGGGGTGCGTAGCGCAGGGCACCGGTGCGCGGGTCCAGCGCACCCGGCGTGCCGATCACTGTGTGGTGCAGGTCCTTCCGCGTCAGCCCGGCGACGCTGAGCGCGCCGTCCACGGCCTTCGCCACCAGGCGAACCGTCCGCTCCGGAGCGCCCTCGACGAGGGCGGGCGCGCGGATCCGGTGCTCGCCGACGACCTCGCCGGTGATGTCGGCGACGGCGGCGGTGATGCCCCGCTCGGGGTCCACGACGAGCGCGGCGACCCGGGCGGCGGACGGCTCGATCTCGTAGAGCCGGGCGTTGGGCCCCGGCCGTCCGGTCGCGGTCCCGGTCGCCCGCACCAGCCCGGCGGCCTCCAGCCGGGCCAGCAGCTGGGACGCGGTCGGCTTGGACAGCCCGGTCAGTTCGCCGAGCCGGGCGCGGGTCAGCGGGCCGTGGGCGACCAACAGCTCCAGCGCGGCCCGGTCGTTCATCGCGCGCAACACGCGCGGCGTGCCCGGGATGCCCCGAGCGGTACCGGCCATACGGTGCCCCTCGTCTCCTGGCGTGCGGGAACCCAGAGGTGCCCGCGCGGGTTCCCCACGGCTCCCGTGGAAGCCGCTCTGTTAGGAAACCTTCCTGTCGAGTGACCAGGAAGGTACGGGCGACCGGAGGCCGGGTCAAGGGTGCGGGGGCGTACGAGCGGACCCCGGGCCGCGCGGGGTGGGACCGACACCGGGGGCGGGAAAGGACCACCGCGCGGAGGGGCCGCGCGCGGGGCGCCAGCGGCGGCCGCGGAGGGGGAGGCGGCGACCGCGGAGGGGGAGGCGGCGACCGCGCGGGCGGCGCCCCCGAGGGGTGGCCCGCGCGGTCGCGTCGTTCGCGGTCGCGCGCTACTTCTGGGTGTTCGGCGTACCGACGCTCTGCGGCGCCAGCGGGGTCGCCGCCTGGGACTGCGGCGAGGTCGGGTTGGCCAGCGCGGAGGGGGCGGCGACGTTCGCCATGGGGTCGGGGGCGGACTCCGTCTCCAGGTCCGGGTCGATCGGGCGGCCGACGATGCGGATGCCCTCCGCGTCCAGCGCCCGCTTGATCCGCCAGCGCAGCTCGCGCTCCACGCCCAGCGCCACCCCGGGCATGGTCTTGGCCGACACCCGGATGACCACCGAGTCGAGGTAGACCGCGGTCAGGCCGAGGACCTCCACCGGCTCCCACAGCCGCTCGTTCCACGGCTCGTCCTTCTGCATGTCCTCGCCGACCCGGGTGATCACCTCGTTCACCCGGTCCAGGTCCTCGTCCGCGCGGACCTGCACATCGACGCCGGCGGTCGCCCAGCCCTGGCTGAGGTTGCCGATCCGCTTCACCTCGCCGTTGCGCACGTACCAGATCTCGCCGTCCGCGCCGCGCAGCTTGGTCACCCGCAGTCCGACCTCGACCACCTCGCCGGAGGCCACCCCGGCGTCGATCGAGTCGCCGACCCCGTACTGGTCCTCAAGGATCATGAAGACGCCGGAGAGGAAGTCGGTGACCAGGTTGCGGGCGCCGAAGCCGATCGCGACGCCCGCGACACCGGCGCTGGCCAGCAGCGGGGCGAGATTGATCTCCAGCGTGGAGAGGATCATGAGTCCGGCCGTGCCCATGATCAGGAAGGAGGCGACGCTGCGCAGCACCGAGCCGATGGCCTCGGAGCGCTGCCGGCGCCGCTCGGCGTTGATCAACAGACCGCCCAGGGCCGTGCCGTCCACCGCCTGCGCGGTGCGGTTCATCCGCTCTATCAGCTTGGTGATCGCGCGGCGGACGACCGTGCGCAGCACGAAGGCTATGACCACGATCAGCAGGATGCGCAGCCCGATGCTGAGCCAGGTGGACCAGTTCTCCTCCACCCAGCCCGCGGCGTTGGTGGCGCTCTCCTGGGCCTCATCGAAGCTGTTGGGACGGGGCGTCGGGTCTCCGGCCAGAGCAGCGGACCAGAACACAGCAGGAACCCTTCGTGGGGGGACGTGCCCGGTGGATGACGCGCACCGGGGGCAGACCCTCCACACTAACGGGGCCGCGCAACGGACCCGGCGTTGTGTTCGAGAGAGAACCGCTCTCTTGCGGGGGATGAACAGAGTGTGGTCGAAAACACTCCCAGGCCGTTACCCGGCGGTGGTGGCGCGTCTACCAGGGATGCGGGGACACTGGGGGGAGATCGTCCCGGCGCGAGCCACGCGCCGCCGGCGTATTAGGAGGCACCGTGCCGCACGTCCTGGTCCTCAACGCGTCGTACGAGCCCCTCGGCGTCGTACCGCTCCGCCGCGCGCTCGTCCTCGTCCTTAATGACAAGGCCATCAGCCTTGAGGACTCAGGCGCCCTGATGCATAGCGCGACCCATGTCATACCCGCACCGAGCGTAGTCAGGTTGAAACGCTTCGTGCGTGTCCCTTTTCGAGGTCCCGTTCCCCTCACCCGCCGCGCCCTGTTCGCCCGAGACGGTGGGAGATGCGCGTACTGCGGCGGCGTGGCGACCAGCGTCGACCATGTCATTCCGCGCAGTCGGGGCGGCCAGCACACCTGGGAGAACGTGGTGGCGGCGTGTCGCCGCTGCAATCATGTCAAGGCCGACCGCCATGTCGCCGAGATCGGCTGGCGGCTGCGCCACCAACCCGCGCCCCCTTCCGGCCTGGCCTGGCGCATCATCGGCACCGGACATAGGGACCCGCGCTGGCTGCCATACCTGCAGCCGTACGGCGCGGACGACGCGATGGCCCGGATCGACGGCATATCCGCCTGAGGACCGGGCCATCGTCGTACCCGCGGCGCGGTCGCGGCGGACGGTGGTCCGGCCTCCCGGCCCGCCCGCCTCCCGCGCGGCCGTGAGCCAGCCGCTTCGCGCGGCGCTTCGGTGCCTCTCCCGGTGCCTCTTCGGCCTCCCGTCCTTCGCCCCGGCCCCACCGTGCCGTGCGCGCCTCGCCGTGCCGTGGGGGCCTCGCGTGCCCTGCGTCGCGCGTTACTCCGCCACCGCGAAGGCCCGCACCGACCACAGGGAGTACCCGAACTCCGTCGCCCGCGCGACGCCCTGGATACGGATGAACCGTGCGTCCGGGGCGTCCAGGCGCACGGTCTCCGTCCCGCCCCGCCCGTCGTTCACCGTCGCCGCCGTGCGCCAGCTGCGGCCGTCCGCCGAGACCTGGATCCGGTAGCGCGTCGCGTAGGCGTCCTGCCAGCGCAGCTCCAGCCGGCCGACGCGGGCCGGCCGGGCCAGCTCGACCTGGAGCCAGGCACCGTCCTCGGCGGGGGAGGACCAACGGGTCCCGGGGTCGCCGTCGACGGCCGCCGCGGCCGGGAAGTCCGACGTCTCGTCCCCAGAGGAGTCGGCCCGTGCGCCGCTCGCCGCCGCCGCCAGGTCGGGGCCACCGGTGCGCGGGACGGCCCGCACGGTCAGCATCGAGGTCTCCGACCCGAACCGCACCGGCACGGAGAAGGTGCCCGACCTGGTGCCCGCCGGAACCGACACCGCGATCCGCGCGGTGGTCACCCCGCCGCGCTCCGCCGTGACCTGCTTCGGCGCCGTCACCGTGACGCCGCGCGGGGGCCGCACGGTCAGGTCGCCGCGCACATCGCCGGGGCGGCGGGCCGAGAGGCGGGCCTCCACCACGACGGGCGCACCGCCGATCTCCACGTCCGCCACGCTCTGCGACAGTTCCAGCTCGGCGGCCGGGGTGTCGCCGAACCAGGGGGTGACCTCGTGCACGGCGGGCGGCTCGGCCCCGCCGGCACCCGACCACACCAGCCGCACCGCGTCCGCGCGCACGCCCTTGCCGCTCGCCTGCGTCCAGCCGCTGCCGGAGACCGCGCCGAGCCGCCGCCAGCCCTCGCCCGGCACATGGGCCTCGATCGCGCCGTGCTCCTCGGGGCCGCGGCCGGTCAGCGCGGTGACGGCGGTGAGCGGGCGGGCCCGGCCGAAGCGGAGCGTCACCGGGGACGTCGAGGTCAGCGAGGTGGCGGGGTCGCCGTCGGCGGCCGCGCGTTGGTCCTTGTCGGCGCGCGCCGGCTTCTCCGCCGTCTCGTCCAGGCCCGTCCAGGCGTCCGCGCGGTCGGTGGCCCGCTTCAGGAAGGGCGCCAGGACGCCCTTGCCGACGGTGGCCGGACTGTCCGCGATCTCCTCGCGCAGCCGCTGGATCTCGAGCCGCTCGGCCCAGGCGGTGGCCCCGTCGCCGCGCGCCTGGGCGGTGAGCATGTCCACCGCGCGGATCCCCGCGTCGCCGTAGCGGCCCAGCTGGTCCAGCCACGGCCGCACCTCGGCGCCGAGCTTCGCGTCCAGGCGCGCCGGGGCGTCGCGCATGGTGCGGAAGGCGGACCGCAGTCGCTCGGCCGCCCGGTCCAGCGTCGGGTCCGACGCTCCCGCCGTCCGCGCGGCCCCGCCGGGCGCCGTGCCACCCGCCCCCGAGGCGTCCAGGGCGGCGAAGAAGGCGTCGATGCGGGGACGGAGATAGGCGGACTCCTCGCCGCCCAGCACCGACGAGGCGTCGTTGCCGGCCAGCGCGCGCAGCGCCGCGCGGTCCTCGCGGTCCGGACCGGCCAGGTCGTCGATGGCGGCCAGCCAGGAGGCGCGCGGGTCGTAGCCGCGCGGGTTCCAGGCGAAGTCGGCGGCGGTGAAGAGCGGGATCCGGGAGGCGGTCGCCTGCTGCATGGCGTTGGCCAGCAGCCCCGAGGAGCCGCTGGCCACGGCCGGGTCCCGACCGGTGTACGGGCCGAGGAAGACCCGGTCCTTCGCGTAGTCGTTGACGGGGTAGTTGTCCATCGTCATCAGCCGGTGGCCGAAGGCCGCGCGGGCGTCGGACAGCTCGCCCCCGGTGATCGTCCTGGGCACCACCCCGACCCCGGTCCAGGCGACCTCGACCCCGTCGTCCAGGGCGTCGGCCAGCGCGCTCCGGAAGTCCGTCGCCCCGTCCTGGAAGTACTCGGTCGGCATCAGCGACAGCGTCGCCGCACCGGGGTGACGGCGCGCCAGGTGCTCGGCGACGGCGTTGGCGGTCTTGGCCTGCGCCATCGCGGCCGCCTCCGGCCCGGAGCCGAAGACCGAGCGGTCCCGGCCGCAGTGCCACTCGCTGTAGCTGACGTCCTGGAACTGGAGCTGGAAGGCGCGCACGCCCAGCGCCCACATCGCGTCGATCTTGCGGTTGAGCGCCTTGAGGTCGCCCTCGGAGGAGAAGCAGAAGTTCTGGCCGGGCGTCACCGCCCAGGCGAGCGTCACATGGTTGCGCCGGGCGCGGTCGGCGAGCGCCCGGAACTCCTCGCGCTTCTCCGCCGGGTACGGGTCGCGCCAGCGGGCCTGGCGGTACGGGTCGTCGCCCGGGGCGTACAGATAGCGGTTCTGCTTCGTCCGCCCCATGAAGTCCAGCTGCGCCAGCCGCTGCTCCCGGGTCCACGGCGTGCCGTAGAAGCCCTCCGTGGTGCCGCGGACGGTCGCCGCGGGCCAGTCGCGGATGGTGACGGCGGAGAAGCCGTACGAGCCCGTGGCCGTGGAGCCGTCCCGCACCAGCAGTTGACGCAGCGTCTGGACCGCGTGGAACAGACCGTCCGGGTCGGCCCCGGACAGCGCGATGGTGGGCACGCCGGCCACCGTGCCGGTCGCCAGCTGGTAGCCGCCCGCCGGAAGGTCGCCCCGCGCGGGCGCGCGCAGAGCGCGCAGCGCGGCCTCCGCGTCGCGCCCCTGGACGCGCACGACCAGCCCGCGGGGTGGTGCCACCATGCCGGGGCGGCCGCCGGCCGTCGCGGGGTCCTCGGTCAGCTCGACGACGTCGCGCGCCCCGGCCTCGTGCAGCAGGAGGCGCAGCGCGTCCAGCGCGTACGGGTCGGAGCTGCCGTCCGCGATCAGGGTGACCTCGTCGCCCACGGGCACGAACGTCCCCTGCGCGCGCATCGACTGCGGCCGCGGCCACACCGGCGGCGCCCCGCCGTCGCTGGTCCGCTCCGGCGCGGCGGCGCCGGAGGGGCCGGGCGTCCCGGGCGGCGTCGGCGCGGCGGTCGCACTGGGCGCACCGCCCAGCAGCCCGCCTATCACGGCCGCGGCGACCGCGGTCGCCCCCGCCGACTTCGGCCTGTGCGACCGCATCCCCCGGAACTGCACGGTGCTCTCCTCGTTCCTGGTCGTGGTGGCTGGCGTGATGGCTCTGTCTGTGGCGTCGTGTGTGTCGTCTGCGGTGTCCCGCGCCGTGTGCGGCGCTCGGCGCTGAGCCCACCACCCCCCTGGCGAGGTGTCAACGGGAGTGACCGAAGTGCCGGTATTGCGGTGACGGGTGGCTGCGGGGCCCCGGTCGCACGGCTGTTCAGCGCGGTGCGCGGCGCCGTAAGACCGCCGCGTCGCCGGGTCGACCTCCGCATGCTCTCCTCCGTGGGAGCCTCCCGGCCGACGATTCGCCTGTAGTCAGGGAGTGTGACCTGACGCACGTTCCCCGAGCGTGGACGTCTGCGATCGCCCGCAGTGGGTAGGGCTGTCGTATCCCCATTTCCGAGACTCACGGAGGCCCGTGTGGCCACGTCCTCCCGCCTTCTGCTCTCCGCCTTCTTCAAACCCGCCTCCGCCGCCTCCCTGACCGAGCCGGCCGCGCCGGCGGACTCCGTGGACTCCGCGCCGGACCGGGAGCCCGACCCGCTCGCCGGGGTCTCCGGCCCCGACTCCATGACCGGCGCCTCGGCCTCCGGCGGCGGCGTCGAAGCCCCGCTCACCAGCGAACCGCCGCTGCCCGCCCTCGCGCCCCTGACCAGCGAACCGCCGCTGGCCGCGGAGCCGCCGCTGACCAGCGAGCCGACCGCCGCCGGGCTCGGTGGGGCGGCCATGGAACCGATCGAGTTCTGAGCGGCGGGGAGTCCCCATGGACCGAGCGCGACTCGCCGAGCTGCATGGTGTGACCACCTCCTACGAGCCCGAGCCGGGCCGTACCGTCCGCGTGCCCGACGAGACCGTCGTGGCCGTGCTCGCCGCCCTCGGGGTCGACGCCTCGACGCCCCGCGCGGTGCGCGCCGCGCTGGAACGGCGCGCGCTGGCCGACCGCGAGCGCCTGTTGCCTCCGTGCGTCGTCCTCGGCCCGGGAAGCGGCCCCCGGCTCGCCCTGCCCCCGGGCACGGTGCTGCGTGTGGAGACCGAGGCCGGGGAGGCGCGGGAGTGGCTCCCGGAGACGAACGACCCCTGGGCGGGATCGGGCGCCTCGTGGGCCGCCGGCGACGGCACGGGGGGCACGGACGGAGCGGGCACGGGCCCCGCGGGGCACCGCGCGGCGACCACGGGCGGCGGAGCGGGCCACGGCTCCGGGGCAGGGAGCCGTCAGGGCGGCCGCGCGGGCGGAGCGCGCACGGGCGCCCCGGCGCGGCGCCAGGCCGGAGGTGGAGGCGTTGCCGGCACGGGCCGCGGGGCCGGGACGCGCGGCGCGCGGCGGGCGCGCGGCGACGGGCCGGGCGCCCCACCGCCGCCCCGCGCGGGGAGCGCGGAACGCCCCGCGGCCGCCCGCGCGGCCGGCGGGGACGGCCCGGAGCGGGCGCTGCTGCCACCGGGCAGCCATACGCTCCACGCGCACACCCCCGACGGGCGCTCCGCTGTCGCCACCCTGCTGGTGGCCCCCGAGGGCATGCCCGCCCCGCCCGGCCGCACCCACGGCTTCCTCGTCCAGCTCTACTCCCTGCTGTCCGCCCGCTCCTGGGGCATGGGCGACCTCGGCGACCTGGCAGACCTCGCCTCCTGGTCGGGGCGGACGCTCGGCACCGACTTCGTCCAGATCAACCCGCTGCACGCCGCCGTGCCGGGCGCGCCGACCGACCCGTCCCCCTACCGCCCCTCCTCGCGCCGCTTCCCGGACCCGGTCTACCTGCGCGTGGAGGACGTACCCGAGTACGCGCGGCTGAGCGGTTCGGCCCGGACGCGAGCCGCGGCCCTGCTGGAGGCGGCCGCGGCGCTGCGCGCGTCCGTACTCGACCAGGACGAGCTGATCGACCGGGATGCGGTGTGGGCGCTCAAGAGCGAGGCGCTGCGTCTGGTCCGGGCCGCCCCGATGAGCCCCGGCCGGCGCGCCGCCTACTGCGACTTCCTGGCCGAGCGGGGCCAGGCCCTGGACGACCACGCCACCTGGTGCGCGCTGGCCGAGGCGCACGGCCCGGACTGGCGCTCCTGGCCGCGCGCGCTGCGCGACCCGCGCTCCGTCGCCACCGCCCGGGCCCGCGGGGAACTCCTCGACCGCATCGACTTCCACTGCTGGCTGGCCTGGCTGACGGACACCCAGCTCGCGGCCGCCCAACGGGCCGCGCTCGACGCGGGCATGTCCATCGGCCTCGTCCACGACCTGGCCGTGGGCGTCCACCCCTCCGGCGCCGACACCTGGGCGCAGCGGGACGTCTTCGCCGCGGGCATGTCCATCGGCGCCCCGCCGGACGCGTTCAACGCCCGCGGCCAGGACTGGGGCCTGCCTCCGTGGCGCCCGGACGTGCTGGCCGCCACCGGCTACACGCCCTACCGCGAGCTGCTGCGCGGGCTCCTGCGGCACGCGGGCGCGCTCCGCATCGACCATGTGATGGGCCTCTTCCGGCTCTGGTGGGTCCCGGAGGGCCGCGACCCCACCCAGGGCACATATGTCCGCTACGACGCGGAGGCGATGCTCGCCGTGCTGGCCCTGGAGGCCCGGCGGGCGGGGGCCGTGGTCATCGGGGAGGACCTGGGCACGGTCGAACCGGGTGTCCGGGAGACCCTGGCCGAGCGGGGCGTGCTGGGCACGTCCGTGCTCTGGTTCGAGCGCGACTACGCGCGGGCCTGGCCCGCGCCCGGGACCACCGCGGCGCCCGTGGAGCCCCCGACCGTGGAGCCCCCGACCGCGGGGCCGTCGGGCGCCGCGACCGATCCGGCCGTGCCGGAGGTCGAGCCGGTGGCGCTGGGGGCGGGGCCGGTGGGCTCGGACCTCGCGGTGCCCGATCCGGCGGTCGCGCCGGCGGTGCCCGAACCCCCGACGTCGGGGCCGGTGGAGGCGGATCCCATGGCCGCCGTCGCCGGCGCCCCTGCCGGTCCCGGGGCCGCCATGGCCGCCGGGACCGGGGGCGCGGATGCCGCCCATACCGCCGTGGCCGCCGCCGTGGCCGCTGTCGGGGTGGACGTCGGGGCGGCTGGCGGGGCCGACGCGGGGGCTGGGCGCGGCGTCGAGACCGGGGCGGTGTCGAGGTCCGTGCGGGACGCCCTGGCCGGGGCGGCCGGCGAGCCCGCCGCCCGGGCCGGCGGACGGGCCCGTCCGCTGCCGCCCGAGGCGTGGCGGGCGGGGTGCCTGGCGACGGCCACGACGCACGATCTGCCCAGTACGGCGGCGCGACTGACCGGCGTCCATGTCGAGCTGCGACACCGGCTGGGGCTGCTCACCCGGCCGCTGGCGCGGGAGCGTGCCGAGGACGCGATCGAGGTCGCGGAGTGGCTGGCGCTGCTCGGACGGCTGGGGCTGCTGCCCGAGGGGCCCGAGCACGAGGAGGCGGCGGTCAGGGCCGTGCACCGCTTCCTCGTCCGGACGCCCGCGCGGATGGTCGGGGTGTGGCTCCCGGACGCGGTCGGCGACCGCCGGCCCCAGAACCTCCCCGGCACCTGGGGCGACCGGTACCCCAACTGGAGGCTGCCGATCGCCGACCACCGGGGGCGCCCGGTCTCCCTGGAGCGGCTGGTCGCGTCCCCCCGGCTGCACGCGCTGATGCAGGAGGTACGGGCCGGCCTCGCCGCCGCCCCCGGCTGAACGCCGCCCGGAGCCGAGCGAGCCGGGGCGGAGTCGGTACGGAGGGTGGGGTCGGAGGCCGGGTGCGGAGGTTGGGGTCGGAGGTCGGGCGCGGAGGTCGGGACGGGGTGGAGCGCGGCCCCGCTCAGGGCCGGCGGAAGCCCGCTCGGGCCCCGTTTCGACCCGTACGGGTACCCCGGCCGCGCGGCGCGTTCGGGTGTTCGCTAGGTTGGGAGCGTGGTCAAGAAGAACGCCCTGCGCGCCGGCGCCGTGTCCGCCGGAACGACGCTGATGCTGCTGATGTCGTCCCCTGCGTTCGCGCTCACCCGCGACGACGGCGACGACCCGGGTCCGGGTATGAGCGCCGCCGAGACGATCGGTCTCTTCGTCGTGCTGCCGATCGTCTCCTTCCTGGTGATCGCCGGCCTGGTGATGCTGGGCGACAAGTCCCGCAAGCAGCCGCAGCAGTAGCGCACCGCCGCCGGTCCACGACCGGCGTCGAAGCCGACCCCGGAGCCCGGGATCGGCGATTCCGCGCCCGAGGTCGGAACGCCGACCGAAGGAATCGGACAAAAACATACAGATAAGGCGCCCCTGGTCGTATCGGCCGGCGGGCGCCTTGTCGTGTCTTCTCGCAGGTGTCCGCCCCGCTCGGGCCGATCGGCCCTGCCTCGAGTCGGCCTCCTCCGCGTCGAACTCGACTTCTCTCACGCCGGATTGACCGTCCGTCCGCCCGCCGCTCCGGCTAGCCAGGGGACCCTTATTTTCGCTTTAACCTACGGTGTCGTAACCTACGGGACCGTTACCTACGGGACCGTTACCTACGGGCTCGTAGGGAACGAGCCGCCCTCTCCCGTCCCCAGGAGCCTGCTGTGACCGTTGCCCCCTCCCTTCACTCCGGCCGAGCCGAGTGGAGCGACAGCAAGCTGCTGTACGCGCTCGAAGAGGTCGTGGAGGAGGAGCTCAACCGCCACCTGAAGGTGGCCAAGGAGTGGATGCCCCACGAGTACGTGCCGTGGAGCGACGGCCGCAACTTCGACGGGGTCATGGGCGGCGAGGCATGGGCGCCCGAACAGTCCAAGGTCAGCGATATCGCCCGCACGGCGCTGGTGGTCAACCTGCTGACCGAGGACAACCTCCCCAGCTACCACCACGAGATCGCCACCCTCTTCGGCCGTGACGGCGCCTGGGGCACCTGGGTGCACCGCTGGACCGCCGAGGAGGGCCGGCACGGCATCGTGATGCGCGACTACCTGCTGACCAGCCGGGCCGTCGACCCGGTCGCGCTGGAGCGGTTCCGGATGCAGCACATGTCCGAGGGCTTCGAGTCGGACAACCGGCACAGCATGCTGCACTCCGTGGCGTACGTCGCCTTCCAGGAGCTGGCCACCCGGATCTCGCACCGCAACACCGGCCACCACTCCGGCGACCCGGTCTGCGACCGGATGCTGTCCCGCATCGCCACCGACGAGAACCTGCACATGGTCTTCTACCGCAATCTGCTCGCCAAGGCGTTCCAGATCGCGCCGGAGCAGACCATGGCCGCCGTCCGCGACGTGGTGGTGAACTTCCGCATGCCGGGCCACGGCATCCCCGGCTTCGAGCGCGCCGCCGCGCAGATGGCCATCGGCGGGGTCTACAACCTGCGCATCCACCACGACGACGTGCTGCAGCCCGTGCTGCGCTTCCTCAAGGTGCTGGACCTGCCGGGGCTCGGCGCCGAGGGGCTGCAGGCGCAGGAGGAGCTGGGCCTGTTCATGGATGGCCTCAACGACCAGGCCACCCGGTTCGACGAGCGCCGTGCGGCCCTCCTGGCCCGCCGCGCCGCCCGCGCCGAACGGGGCTGAGCCCCCGGGGCCCACGGCCCCGCGGGACCCACGCCCCTCGGACCGGTCCGGTCGATGCCGGTCCGGTCCGGGGGCGTCCTGGCGGTCGTCCCAGGCCCGCCCCCGGCTCAGGCCGAGGCCCCCGCCGCGCGCTCACGCGGCCGAGGCCCGAGGCCCGAGCCGGAAGCCCTGGCTTCGGCGTCGGACTCAGGCACCCGCCGCCGCGTCGGCGGCCTGGGCCCTGAGGGCCCGCTCGATGCCCGCCCGGGACTCGGTGACCAGGCGGCGGAGCGCCGCGTTGGGCTCGGCGGAGGCCAGCCACGCGTCCGTGGCGTCCAGGGTGGCCTGGGAGACCTGGAGCGACGGGTAGAGCCCCACGGCGATCTGCTGGGCCATCTCGTGGCTGCGGCCCTCCCAGACGCCCTTCACCGCGGCGAAGTACTTCTCGGCGTAGGCGGCCAGCAGCTCGCGCTGGTCGGTCTGGACGAAGCCGCCGATGACCGCCTCCTGCACCGCGTTCGGCAGCTTGTCGGACTCCACCACCGACGCCCATGCCTCGGCCTTCGCCTCCGGGGTCGGCCGGGAGGCGCGCGCGGTGGCCGCGTGGCGCTCGCCCGCCGAGGTCCGGTCCCGCTCCAGCTCGGCGGCGATCTCCGGCTCATCGGCCTTGCCGGTGGCGGCCAGCCGCTCCAGCAGGGCCCAGCGCAGCTCGGTGTCGACGACCAGGCCCTCGATGGTCTCCGAACCGTCCAGCAGCCCGGCCAGCAGTGCGAGCTGCTCGTCGGTGCGCGCGGTGGCGGCGAAGGCCCGGGCCCACGCCAGCTGGTGGTCGCTGCCGGGGGCCGCCGCGCGCAGGTGTCGCAGCGTCGCCTCGGTCCAGGCGGCCAGGCCCGTCGCCCGCCAGTCCGGGGCGCCGTACAGATCCAGCGCCAGCTTCACCTGGCGGTGCAGCGACTGCACGACACCGATGTCGGACTCCTTGGCGATGCCGCTCAGCACCAGGTCCAGATAGTCGCGGGTGGGCAGCTCGCCGTCGCGGGTCATGTCCCAGGCGGAGGCCCAGCACAGGGCGCGCGGCAGGGACGCCTCGAAGTCGCCGAGGTGCGCGGTGACGGCCTTCAGCGACTCCGCGTCCAGCCGGACCTTGGCGTAGGACAGGTCGTCGTCGTTGAGCAGCACCACGCCCGGGCGCTTCCGGCCGACCAGCTCCGGCACCTCGGTCAGCTCGCCGTCCACGTCGAGCTCGATGCGGTCGGTGCGCACCAGCTTGCCGGTGGCGTCCAGGTCGTAGGCGCCGATCGCGATGCGGTGCGGGCGCAGCACCGGCTCGCCGGTCGCGCCGGCCGGCAGCGCCGGGGCCTCCTGGCGCACCGCGAAGGAGGTGATGGTGCCGGAGTCGTCGGTCTCGATCTCCGGGCGCAGGATGTTGATGCCCGCCGTCTCTAGCCACTTCTTCGACCAGGTCTTCAGGTCGCGCCCGCTGGTCTCCTCGAGCGCGCCCAGCAGGTCGGAGAGCCGGGTGTTGTCCCACTGGTGCTGCTTGAAGTAAGCCTGGACGCCCTTGAAGAACTCGTCCATGCCGACGTAGGCGACCAGCTGCTTCAGCACGGAGGCGCCCTTGGCGTACGTGATGCCGTCGAAGTTGACCAGCACGTCGTCCAGGTCGCGGATCTCGGCCATGATCGGGTGGGTCGACGGCAGCTGGTCCTGCCGGTAGGCCCAGGTCTTCATGGAGTTGGCGAAGGTGGTCCAGGCGTGCGGCCACTTCGACCCCGGCGCGTACGCCTGGCAGGCGATGGAGGTGTAGGTGGCGAACGACTCGTTCAGCCACAGGTCGTTCCACCACTCCATGGTGACCAGGTCGCCGAACCACATGTGGGCCAGCTCGTGCAGGATCGTCTCGGCGCGCGTCTCGTACGCCGCGTCCGTCACCTTGGAGCGGAAGACGTACTGGTCGCGGATGGTCACCGCGCCGGCGTTCTCCATCGCGCCCGCGTTGAACTCGGGCACGAAGAGCTGGTCGTACTTGGCGAACGGGTAGTCGTAGTCGAACTTCTCCTGGAACCAGTCGAAGCCCTGGCGGGTCACCTCGAAGATCGCGTCCGCGTCGAGGAACTCGGCGAGCGAGGGCCGGCAGTAGATGCCCAGCGGGACCGACTGGCCGTCCTTCTCGTAGCTGCTGTGCACCGAGTGGTACGGACCGGCGATCAGCGCGGTGATGTAGGTGGAGATGCGCGGCGTCGGCTCGAAGTGCCAGACGTTGTCCTTGGGCTCGGGTGTCGGCGAGTTGGAGATCACCGTCCAGCCCTCGGGCGCGGTGACGGTGAACTGGAAGGTCGCCTTGAGGTCCGGCTGCTCGAAGCTCGCGAACACCCGCCGGGCGTCCGGCACCTCGAACTGCGTGTACAGATACGCCTGCTGGTCCACGGGGTCGACGAAGCGGTGCAGCCCCTCGCCGGTGTTGGTGTACCCGCAGTCGGCGACCACCGTCAGCTCGTTGTCACCCGCCGACAGTCCCGGCAGCGCGATCCGCGAGTCCTTGAACACCTGCTCCGGGTCGAGCGCCTCGCCGTTCAGCACCACCTCGTGCACGGTGGGGGCGACCAGGTCGATGAAGGACTCCGCGCCCGCCTCGGCGGCGTTGAAGCGGACCCGGGTCACCGAGCGGTAGGTGCCCCCCTCCTGCGCGCCGGAGAGGTCGAGGTCGATCTCGTACGAGTCGACGGTGAGCAGGCGCGCCCGCTGCTGCGCCTCGTCGCGGGTCAGATTCGTGCCAGGCACGTAGGCATCTCCTTATGTCGCGTTTCCGGTCATCCTTCCACGTCGCACCTGACCGTGGCGGGAGCATTTCCGGGGGTGAACGTGACGGTCCGGGGGCGAACGTGACGGACCGGGAGAGGGCGGAGGAGTGCCGGGCGAGGGGAGGGAGGAGCGCTGCGGGAGGGGCGTGGTCAAGCGACGGGACACGCCGTGGCGGCCCGGCGCCGAGAGGCGGCCGGATGCCGCGAGGCGGCGCGGAGGCGCGGCGGGGGCGGGCGGAGAACCGCCGTCGGTGACGCGGGACATGCTGGAACCGTCCCACATCCGTCCGGGCGGCCACGGTGGTTGTCCACAGCCCGCCCCCGCCGATATGACTTATGCCGTCAGGCGCTCAGCTCCGCCGCGACCAGCTCCGCGATCTGCACCGCGTTGAGCGCCGCGCCCTTGCGCAGGTTGTCGTTGGAGAGGAAGAGCGCCAGACCGTTCTCGACGGTCTCGTCGACGCGGATGCGCCCCACGTAGGAGGCGTCCTTGCCGGCCGCCTGGAGCGGGGTGGGGATCTCCGAGAGCACCACGCCGGGCGCGTCCTTGAGCAGCTCGTACGCCCGCTCGACGCTGATCGGACGCTCGAAGCGGGCGTTGACCTGGAGCGAGTGGCCGGAGAAGACCGGCACGCGGACGCAGGTGCCGGAGACCTTGAGCTCCGGGATCTCCAGGATCTTGCGGGACTCGTTGCGCAGCTTCTGCTCCTCGTCGGTCTCGAAGGAGCCGTCGTCGACGAGGTTGCCGGCCAGCGGCAGCACGTTGAAGGCGATGGGGCGCTTGTAGACGCCGGGCTCGGGGAACTCCACGGCCTCGCCGTCGTGGGTGAGCTCGGCGGCCTGGTCGATCACCTTCTTGACCTGCCCGTCGAGCTCGGCCACACCGGCGAGCCCGGAGCCGGACACGGCCTGGTAGGTGGTGGCGATCAGCGCGGTCAGGCCGGCCTCCGCGTGCAGCACCTTCAGGACCGGCATCGCGGCCATGGTGGTGCAGTTCGGGTTGGCGATGATCCCCTTGGGGCGGTTCTTGATCGCGTGCGGGTTGACCTCGGAGACGACCAGCGGGACCTCGGGGTCGCGACGCCAGGCCGAGGAGTTGTCGATCACCACGGCGCCGGCCGCGGCGACCTTCTCGGCCAGCGCCTTGGAGGTGGCGCCGCCGGCGGAGAAGAGCACGATGTCCAGGCCGGAGTAGTCGGCCGTGGCCGCGTCCTCGACGGTGATCTCCGTGCCGCGCCACTCCAGGGTGGAGCCGGCGGACCGGGCCGAGGCGAACAGCCGCAGCTCGTCGACCGGGAAGTTCCGCTCGGCCAGCACCTTGCGCATCACGGCGCCGACCTGCCCGGTGGCTCCGACGATTCCGATCCTCATGTGTCTGACTCCTCCTGTGCTGCCGATGCCGGGTCCGTCGACGGGCCGGCGCGCCGTTGCGCCCGCCTGTCGACCTGCCCACGTTCCGACACGCCGACGTGCCGACGGGGCGGGTGCGCCAGGCGCCCGCCCCGTCGTCCAGTGTCTCAGGTCGCTACGGAACGACCTTTTCGATTTTCACGCCACCGGTCCCGGCGACCGTGCCGGTCCCGTTGACCAGCTGCACCTGGCCGAAGAAGGACCGCCCCTCGGGAGCCGCCCCGGCCACCACCACATCGGCGCTGACCTGCGCGGACGCCCCGCTGGCCAGCTTCACCGAGGAGGCTTCGCCGGTCTTGATCTCGCCCAGCGAGGAGGCGAAGTACACATCGCGGTAGTCGTACGCGGTCGAACCGCCCGGGATGCTGTAGCCCGCGACCTCTACGGTGTAGGTGCCGGCCTTGGGCTTGGCCAGGCTCACCGCCTCCTCCGAGTCGCCGTCCGCCGAGGACCCGACGGACTTCCCGTTCAGCAGGACGTTCAGGTCCAGGTCGGCCTTGGCGTCGGAGACGCCGCCGATGGCCACGTCCAGCCGGGAGACGCCCTCACCCACGGTGACGGTGGTGGTCCGCTTCTCACCCTGCTTGATCGTCGGCCGGTCGGTCTTGGCCGAGCCCAGCTCGCCGCCCTTGAGGGTGCCGTCGAGCGCCGCGAAGTCGTTGCCGACCTTCCACTCGACCTTGGTCGGGGTGCCGACCTTGGCCTCCGCCACGGTCTTGACCGCCGGGTCGAACGTGGCGCCGAGCACGTTGGCGGTGAGCGTGTACGGGTTGTCGAGCAGCGGCGAGGTGCGGCGCGACTCGACCTCCAGCTCCCACACGCCCGGCAGCGGGTTCACGTAGGCCCGCTGGTCAGGGCGGCAGGTGTTCGCCGGGTTCGGGTAGTTCGGGTAGCAGTTCGGCGTGCCCGTCGGGTCGACCGGCAGACCGTAGGGGTTGATCGCTATCCACCGGGTCTGGCTGCCGGTGGCGAGCCCGCCCAGCGAGACCTCCAGCGACTTCGCCCCCCGCGGCACGGTCACGAAGTACGAGGTGGTGTTGTTGCGCTGCTGCGTGCCGGTCTCCTTGACCGTGTACGACGGGCTCGCGAGCGGCGTGGCGGCCACCACGGTGGTGAGGATCTGCTTGTCGACGCCCTCGGTCCGCTCGTCGTCCACGTCCAGGATCGCGGAGTGGATGCCGGCGGTCCGCGCCTTGGCCGTGACCTCGAAGGTGACCGGCTTGTTCAGCGGCAGTTTGACCTTGCCGCTGCTGGGCAGGTCGAAGGTGCCGTCGTTGTTGCGCCAGTCCAGCTCGTGCCAGACCGGCCGGTCGGGACCGGTGGTGCGGGTGACGGTGACCTCGTAGGTGCGCGACTGCCGGACCTTGAGCCCGCCCTCGCGGTCGTAGAGACCGGTGCCGAAGCCGGGCTCCTTGAGGAAGCCGGACAGCTTGGTGTCGACCGGGGCCTTGACCGTGTACTGGTGGGCGGTGGCGCCGTCGCGGATGGCGTCCCACGCCTCCACGATGTCGATCAGGCCGGCCCCCTCCTGGTACGCCTGGGCGCCGCGGATGTGCTTGGCCGTGCTGGTCAGCGCGGTGCGCAGATCCGCGGGGGAGAGCTCGATGCGCTTCTGCTTGGCGGCGGACAGCAGCAGCGCCGAGGCGCCCGCGGCCTGCGGGGAGGCCATCGAGGTGCCCTGCAGCATGCCGTAGCCGGGCGGCAGCTGGTAGCCGGCCTCGGCGGTCGGGGCGCCGGGCAGCCAGGTCTGGATGGTGTTGACCGAGGCGCCGGGGGCGGAGATCGACGGGGTGAAGCCGCCGTCCTCGCGCGGGCCGCGCGAGGAGAACGGGAACATGGCGTACTTCCGCTTCACCTCGGAGCCGTAGTTGGCGGCCCAGGTCTGCTTGGAGACGGTGGCGCCGACGCTGAGCACCTTGTCGGAGAGCGCCGGGTCGCCGATGGTGTTGGCGCCGGGACCGCTGTTGCCCGCCGAGATCACCAGCTGCACGCCGTAGGTGTCGATCAGGCGGGTGTACAGCTCGGAGCGGGCGTTGTTGCCGTCGTTGAGGGCGGGCAGCCCGCCGATCGACATGTTGACGATGTCGACGCCGCGGTTGACCACCAGGTCGATCATGCCCTCGGTCAGCGCGACGTTGGTGCAGCCGCCGGTCCAGGTGCAGGCGCGCGAGGAGACCAGCTTGGCGCCGGGGGCCGCGCCGTTCATCTTGCCGCCGAAGAGGCTGTGGGCGGCGGTGATGCCGGCGACGTGGGTGCCGTGCTCGGACTCGATGACGCCGATGTTGACGAAGTCGGCCTTCTTGCCGACCCGGTCGCCGCCGAGCGGGTCCGTCGGCACGTCCTTGCGGATCTCGACCACGAAGGGGATCCGCTCGGCGATCGGGGTGGCCGGATCGTCCTTGCCGAAGTAGCCGACCTGGAAGCCGTCCTTGTACGGCTTCATGGCCTCCTCGTCGCCGAAGTCGCCGTCGTCGTCGAGGTCGACCCGTACGGTGCCGGCGGCGGCGTCGTAGAGCAGCGCCCAGGAGTCCTTGGTGTCGCCGTCCCGGTTGAGGTCGCCGGCCGCGTCGCCGCCGGTCGTCGCGCTCTCCCGGAAGAGGCTGACCTGGTAGGAGCCGGCGGGCGCGGTGTAGCCGCGGCCGTTGAAGCTGAAGTCCGGGCCGGAGACCGAGGTCAGCATGGGGCGCCAGGTGCCGTCCTGGTCCACGATCGGGTCGGTGGCCGTCACCCAGTCGACGATCTTGCGCTCGCCGGTGGTGGTCTTCTGCAGCGCCGGGTGGCCCAGGTCGACGCCGGAGTCGAGGATGCCGATCGTCACGCCCCGGCCGTCGGCCTTGGGGTGGTCCTTCACGAACTTGACGGCGCCGGTCTCGAAGGCGGGCTGGTACGGGTTCTTGGCCGGCGTGTCCTTGCCGGGGGCGGGGTAGGAGCCCGCCTTGGCGCGCTTCGCGCCCTCCGCGCGGTCGGCGCCCGGCGTCGGGTCCGGAAGGGTGATCTCCTGGCGGAGGTCGATGCCGTGGACCGAGGAGAGCCGCTCGGCCTTGGCGATGGCGGCGTCGGCCTTGCCGGTGGGCACCGTGGCCCGGACGTAGCCGAGCTTGTCGTAGGTCTGGCCCACGGAGGCGCCCGGCACCGCGTCCAGCTGCGAGGCGACCTGCTCGGTCGCGCCCGGCGCGGTGGCGATCATCATGGTGACGTTCTTGTCGCCGTCGGCCTTGGCGTCGGCGAGGAGGTCGGCGTCGGTGGCGCCGAGCTTGTCCGAGGAGGACTTCGCGGGTGCGGAGTCGGCGGGGGCGGTGACCCACGGATCGTCCCCGTGCGGGACGGCGAAGGCGGGGCCGGCGGCGGCCAGCGAGGCCACCAGGCCCGCGGCTATCGCGACGCGGACCACCGCGGGTCTGGCGCCCGCGCGACGGGCCGATCTCTCTTCTGCTGAGGGGGGCATGGGCATCCTTGTTCGGAAATCGGAGCCAACAGTCCGTTCACCTTTGTGGAATGAGCGGATGTTTGGGGAGAGTTGCCCGAGCCTGATTGGCTGATTGGCATATTTCCGCCACGCGCCATCGGGGACGAAAGGGTGGGAATGGCCGTCAAGTGACCGGTCACAGCGACCCTGTGCCTTTTATGGATCGCTCTCAGTGCGGTGCGGTTCCCGTGGAGCCCTTCGTTGTCCGCGATGTGGTCGGCCATGTGCGTGGCGACGCCGCCGGTGGCGTGGAGGACGACGACACGCCCGGGCGGCGGCCCGGCGGATCCCTCTCGCCGCCCGGACGGATCGTCGCCTTCCCCGGCAGATGAACGGCAGGTGAGCGACACCGCGCCGGCGGAGGAGCGGCAGATGACCGTCCACGGGCCGGCAGATCGATGTGCGGTGATCGGCGGCGCGCGTTGCCGCTTCGTTAACGCGCGGGTCACTCCCGGTGCCAACGATCCCAGTGACAGGGCAGGACCCTGCCCGACCGCTCACGCCTCGCCCCGGGGAGACCGCGCATGTCCCGCATACGGTCCGCAGCACGCGCCCTCGACCGCCGTACGTTCATCGCCGCCGCCGGTGCCGCGGGGGCCGCCACGGGCCTCGGTGTGGCCTTCGGGCCGGGCAGCGGCTCCGCGACCGCCTCCCCGCCCACCGGGTCGCCCGAGGCCGGCGCCCCCGCCGCCGCCCGGGTGGTCACCGCCCCCGCCGGGCCCTCCACCGCGGGCACCACGCTCCGGAGCGTCGCCGCCCCGCGCGGCAGCGGCGCCTTCAAACGGCTGGGCGACGGCCCCGGTTGGGCCCGCGTGGTACGGACCGAGCTGGCCGCCGCCAAGAGCGGCCGCGAACGCCGCCGCACCGCGCTGGCCTCCTTCGTCCAGCTCACCGACCTCCACCTCACCGACGTGCAGCACCCGGTGCGGTACGAGTTCCTGCGCTCCGGCCAGGTCAACGCCTGGCGGCCGCACGAGGCGCTGTCGGCGGCCGGGGTGGTCTCCCTGATCGAGCGGATCAACGGGCTGCGGGGCGGGCCGGCCACCGGCGCGCCGCTGTCCTTCGCGATGACCACGGGCGACAACACCGACAACAACGCGAAGATCGAGCTGGACTGGTTCCTGACGGCCATGAGCGGTGGCCGCATCACCCCCAACAGCGGCGACCCGCGCCGCTACGAGGGCGTTCAGGACAGCGGGCTGAAGACCTTCTGGCACCCCGACGCCGCGCTGCGCGACGCCGACAAGCAGCTCGGCTTCCCGCGCGTCGACGGCTTCCTCAAGGCCGCGCTCCGCACCGTCAACAGTCCCGGACTGCACCTGCCGTGGTACTCCACCGTCGGCAACCACGACGACCTCTCGGGCGGCGTCTACGCCTTCGACCGCGGCTACATCACGGACCTGGCCACCGGCGGCCGCAAGCTCCAGATCATCCCGGCCGCCGAGGCCAAGAGGATCTACGAAGCGGAGCGCAGGGGTGCCGACCCCAAGGGCGAGGTCATGAAGGAGCTCTTCCGCACCTACGCGAGAAAGATGCGGTCGGTCACCCCCGACGAGCGCCGGGCGCCGTTCACGCTCAAGGAGTACCTGGCGGCGCACCTCGACCCGAAGTACGCCGGGGCGGGCCCGGTCGGCCACGGCTACACCCGGGCCAACCTGGAGAAGGGCACCCTCTACTACTCGTTCCGGATCTCCGACGACGTCATCGGCGTCAGCGTCGACTCCACCGACCCGGGCGGCCACTACACCGGATCCATCGGGACCGGGCAACTGCGCTGGCTGGAGCGGACCCTGAAGGCGCACAAGGACGACCACGTCCTGGTCTTCAGCCACCACTACAGCCGCAGCATGAAGAACATGACGCCCGACCCCGCCAACCCGCGCGAGGCCCGGCACACCGGCGAGGAGCTCGTCCAGCTCTTCCGGCGCCACACCAACGTGCTGGCCTGGATCAACGGCCACAGCCACCGCAACGAGATCACCCCGCGCGGCAGCTTCTGGGAGATCACCACCGCCTCGCACATCGACTTCCCCCAACTGGCCCGGGTGATCGAGGTCGTGGACAACCACGACGGGACGCTGTCGCTCTTCACCACGCTGGTGGAGTCCGCCGCCCCGCACCGCACGGACTTCACCGACCTCTCCCAGACCGGCCTGGCCGCGCTCTACCGCGAGCTGTCCTTCAACGCGCCCGGCGCCCGCGGCACCCTGGCGGGGCAGCCGACCGACCGCAACACGGAGCTGCTGCTGCCCAAACGCTGATCACCACTCAACCTTCCCGACGCCGACCGGAGTCCTCTCCGGTGGATCCCGAGAAACGGGGTCAACAGGGCTCGACGGAAGAAGAGTTGAAGTGTCAAACAATATGACGACACCGGTGAGCTCGTCCGTGACGCACACGCAGCGCCGGGGGCGTGTCGCACGGGCCTCGCTGGCGGCCGTGGCGGCCACCGCCGCCCTGGGCGCGAGCGCGCTGCTGGCGCCGGGCGCCTCCGCCGCCACCCACTCCGCCGGCGCCGGCAAGGGCCACGCCGCCACCCAGAAGGCCCTCGACGCCAACGTGGCGCTCGGCGTGCCGGGCGTCGTCGCCCAGGCCCGCGACGCGCGCGGCACCTGGAACGGCACCTCGGGGGTCGGCAACCTCAAGACCAAGAAGCCGCGCGGCGCGGACGACCGCTTCCGAATAGGCAGCATCAGCAAGACGTTCGTGGCGACCGTGGTGCTCCAGCTGGAGGCGGACGGCAAGCTCGACATCGACGACAAGGTCGACAAGTGGCTGCCGGGCGTGGTCCGCGGCAACGGCCACGACGGCCGTCGCATCACCATCCGCCAGCTGCTCAACCACTCCAGCGGCATCTACAACTACACCGAGGACGCCGGATTCGGCCGGAAGATCCTCAGCAAGAACTTCCTCAAGCACCGCTACGACACCTTCACCCCGCGCCAGCTGGTGAAGACCGCCATGGGGCACCGGCCGTACTTCAAGCCGGGCGCCGACTGGCACTACTCCAACACCAACTACATCCTCGCCGGGATGATCATCGAGAAGGCGACCGGCCACCCGTACGGCACCGAGGTCGAACGGCGCGTCCTCAAGCCGCTCAAGCTGCGCTCCACCTCGCTCCCCGGCACCAAGGCCAGGGTGCCCGGCCCGCACAGCCGCGGGTACAGCACCCTCTTCGACACCAGCCCGAAGGCCAAGGTCCACGACGTCACCGAGATGAACCCGTCATGGGGCCACTCGGCCGGCGAGATGATCTCCACCACGAGCGACCTCAACCGCTTCTACCAGTCCCTGCTGGGCGGCCGGCTGCTCCCCGCCAAGCAGCTCAAGGAGATGAAGACCACCATCCCGATGAGCAAGGAGGCGCCCAACGCCCGCTACGGGCTGGGACTGGCGAAGATCAAGCTGCCCTGCTCCACCACCGTCTGGGGCCATGACGGCGGCATCCACGGCTCGGCGAGCCTCGGCCTCACCACCGGGGACGGGCGCCACACGCTGGCCGCGAACCTCAACGGGGACTGGGCCGGGGACTTCGGCTCCGTGATGACGGCGGAGTTCTGCGGCAAGGGCGCCCCGGCGGCGGCCGGCGGCTGGTCGACCCCCTCGCTCACCGGGGGAGAATGACGACATAGGCGGCGGGCTCGCGGTCGGCCGCGGCCATCAGGGCCGTGCGGACCACCGCGGCCTGCTGCGCGGGGACCTCGCGCAGCTTGCGCGGGGTGATCCGGACCACCGTGATGCCCAGCCGCTCCAGGTGCTCGCGCCGGCCGGTGAATCCGGCCGGCGGCGGGTTCTGCTCATGGCGCGAGGACCGGGTGTCCAGGTCCACCGCCACCGACTGCTCCGGCCAGAAGGCGTCCACACCGCCGAGGCACGGGCCGCCGGGCAGCCGCAGATCGACGTTCCACAGCGGCTGGGGCAGCACGTGCGCGCGCACCATCTCGTACAGCTGCCCCTCCGCGATGGCCCGTCCCTCGGCGAGCAGGCCGTCGACCGCGTCGACCACGTGCGGCCGGGACAGCAGCCGCGAGGCGGAGAGCTCCCCCACGATCGCCGTCGCCTCGCAGTGCCCGCCGCGCACCGCCTCGGTGAGCAGCCGGCGCACCGTCGAGGCGTCGGTGAGTCGTGCCACGGTGTCGGCCAGCGCCCGGGCGACCGGGGCGGTGGGCACACCGGCGATCTCCTCGGACCGGGGCATCGCCTGGGTGCGTACGAAGCGCACGAAGCCGGTGGAGCGCAGCCGTCGGTTGCGAGGCACGAGGACGTCCACGCGGTCCAGCGAGAGCACCGGGGGAGCGGAGGAGAAGCGGTGCAGGGCGAGTGCGGCCAGGCCGGTGATCGCCGCCGGCCCGTAGCCCTCGGCGCCCGGGGGGCCCTCCTCCGTCGGCTCGGCGACGCCACCGGGGGCGCGGCTCGCGGTGTACAGCAGCGCGGCGTGCAGCCGCTCCTCGCTGGTCGGTGGCCCGGGATGGAGCAGATGGACACCCGGCAGGATCTGCTGCCACGGCCCGCCGGACCGGCACCGCTCGGCCGCGGTCGCCGCCGAGACGCCGTGCGCCCGGAGCTGACGCGTCGTCATCACCAGGCGCTGGGTGTCGGACAGATGGTGGAGGGGGCGGGGCGAGAGTGGAGTGTTGTGGTTCATGCCCCGGCCATTCCCGCGGACGCTCGGCCCCCTAACCCCTGTTACACAGTCGTCGACAAAACTGGACAACACCGTACTAAAGCAAGGGTGTTCGGACTTCCGTCATCTGTGCGGACGCACCGGGCGGCCACGCTGGTTCCCCGTGGTCCCGGGAGCCCGGGGCGTGAGCCAGGGGGTGCCGGCTCCGTGCGGCCACGGATGGCCGCGGCCGCACGGAGCCGGACTTGGTAGCGAAGGCGGAACGCCGGTGCGGTCGCCGCGGCCCGCGGCGCGCACGCCCGGCCGGACCCCGACAGGGTCGCGGGACTCCCGACCGGGCCGCCGGACCCCCGACGGGGTCCCTAGACCGCGGCGCGGGCGTCGCACTCCTGGGCCCGCAGCGCGCGGGCCAGGTCGTCGCGGGCCTCGATGACCAGACGACGCAGGGCCGGGGCGGCGTCCTCGTGCGCGGCCAGCCAGACGTCCGTGGCCTCCAGCGTCGCGGGGTCGTCCTGGAGCGCCGGGAAGAGGCCGCGCACGATCGCCATGGCGATCTCGATCGACCGGGTGCGCCACACCTCCTCGATCACCGCGAAGTACCGCGGGGCGTACGGCGCGAGCAGCTCCCGCTGGCCCGGCTGGTCGAAGCCGGCGATGGTGGCCTCCACCAGCGCGTTCGACAGCGCGTCGGACTCCACGACCGTCGCCCACGCCTCCGCCTTGACCTCGGCCGACGGGCGCGCGGCCAGGCAGCGCACCTGGTGGCGCTTTCCGGACGCGGTGTCGTCCCGGCGCAACTCGGCGGCGAGCACCGACTCGTCCGCCACGCCCTGCCCGGCCAGCGTCTCCAGGAACGTCCAGCGCAGCTCCTGGTCGACGTCGAGCCCGTCGATCCGGGCCGTGCCGTCCAACAGTCCGGTCAGCAGCTGCAGATCGGCGTCGTCGGAGGCCGCCTGAGCGAAGAAGCGGGCCCACGCCAACTGGTGGCCGCTGCCCGGCTCGGCGAGCCGCAGCTCGCGCAGCGCCCCCTCGGCCAACGCCCGACCCCCGCGCTCGCGCCACTCCGGCGCCGCGTAGTGCACCAGCGCGCCGCGGGCCCAGACATGGAGCATCTGGAGCACGCCGATGTCGGTCTCCGCCCCGGCGAACCGCAGCACCAGGTCGAGGTAGTCGCGGGCCGGCATCAGCCCGTCCCGGGTCAGGTTCCACAGCGCGGACCAGCACAGCGCGCGGGCCAACGGGTCGGTCAGGTCGCCGAGATGACGGCGCAGCGTGTCCAGCGAGTCGGCGTCGAAGCGCACCTTGCAGTACGTCAGGTCCTCGTCGTTGACGAGGATCAGCTCGGGCCGCTCGGCACCGGCCAGCTCCGCCACCACGGTGCGCTGCCCGGTGACGTCAACCTCCGCGCGGGCGTAGCGCACCAGCGGCCCGCCCGCCTCCACACGGCGGTAGAGGCCGACGGCGACCCGGTGCGGCCGCAGCGTCGGCAGCGCGGGGTCGGCCTCCTGCATGATCGCCAGCTCGGTGACGCGGTCCGCGGCGTCATACGTGGCCTGGGGGGTGAGCACATTGACCCCGGCGGTCTGCAGCCAGGCCCGGGCCCAGGCGGTCATGTCGCGTCCAGAGGTCTCCTCCAGCACCGACAGCAGATCGGCCAGCCGGGTGTTGCCGTAGGCGTGCCGCTTGAAGTAGCGGCGGGCGCCCTCCAGGAAGGCGTCCCGGCCCACGTACGCCACGAGCTGCTTGAGCACCGAGGCGCCCTTGGCGTAGGTGATGCCGTCGAAGTTGAGCTTGGCGTCCTCCAGGTCACGGATGTCGGCGGTGACGGGGTGGGTGGAGGGCAGCTGGTCCGCGCGGTACGCCCACGCCTTGCGGCGGTTGGCGAAGGTGATCCAGCCCTCGGTGAAGCGCGTCGCCTCCACCAGCGAGAAGGCGCCCATGAAGTCCGCGAACGACTCCTTGAGCCAGAGGTCGTCCCACCACTCCATGGTGACCAGGTCGCCGAACCACATGTGCGCCATCTCGTGCAGGATGACGTTGGCCCGGTTCTCGTACGCGGCGCGGGTCACCTTGCCGCGGAAGACGAACTCCTCGCGGAAGGTCACGCACCCCGGGTTCTCCATGGCCCCGATGTTGTACTCCGGCACGAACGCCTGGTCGTACTTGCCGAACGGGTACGGGTAGTCGAAGTGGTCGTGGAAGAAGTCCAGGCCCTGCTTGGTGACGGTGAAGATGTCGTCCGCGTCGAAGTGCTTGGCGAGCGAGGCCCGGCACAGCGCGCCGAGCGGGATCTCCAGCACCGTGCCGTCCTCCAGGGGGCGGCGGTAGTGGTCGCGCTCGACGTGGTAGGGACCGGCGACGATCGCGGTGATGTAAGTGGAGATCGGCCGGGTCGGCACGAAGCGCCACACGGCCGCCCCGTCCCCGGCGGGCTCCGGCGCTGCCGCCTCCTCACCGTTGCTCAGCACCGTCCAGTCGGCGGGGGCGGTCACCGAGAAGGTGAACGGCGCCTTCAGGTCCGGCTGCTCGAAGTCGGCGAAGACGCGCCGGGCGTCGGCCGGTTCGTACTGCGTGTAGAGATAGACCTGTCCGTCCTCCGGGTCGACGAACCGGTGCAGGCCCTCACCGGTCCGGCTGAACGCGCACCGCGCGTCCACCACCAGCACGTTCTCCTCGGCCAGCCCCTCCAGCGCGATCCGCGCGCCGTCGAAGACGGCCGTCGGGTCCAGCTCGCGCCCGTTCAGCGTCACCGAGGTCACCCGCGGCGCGACCAGGTCCGCGAAGCTGTCCGCGCCCGGCTCGGCGCAGCGGAAGCGGATCGTCGTCCTCGAACCGAAGGTGCGCGGGCCCTCGCCGTCTCCCGCATCCGCCGGGTCGACCGCCGTTCGCAGGTCCAGCGCCACCTCGTAGGAGTCCACCGTCAACAGCCGGGCCCGCTCGCGGGCCTCGTCTCGGGTCAGGTTCTCACCGGGCACGACGCGACTCCCTCGTCTCCGTTACGGACTTCTCGAATATCGGACGCTCGAAATCATGACACGCGGGACGGATGGCGGGAATCGTGGGAATGAGACCTGTGGACAACGGTGTTCCGAGGAGCGACGTACTTTCCCGTTCAAGGAGCGACCGTGACCGCGACCACCGCCAAGACCCCCGTCGACTTCTGGTTCGACCCGCTGTGCCCCTGGGCGTGGATGACCTCGCGCTGGATGCTCGAAGTGGAGAAGGTGCGCCCCGTCGAGGTGCGCTGGCATGTGATGAGCCTCGCCGTGCTGAACGAGAACAAGCTGGACGAGGTGCCCGAGGAGTACCGGGAGATGCTGCGCACCACCGCCTGGTGGCCGGTGCGGGTGTGCGTCGCGGCCGAGCAGAAGTTCGGCAGCGAGGTGCTGGGCCGGCTCTACACGGCGCTCGGCACCCGCTTCCACAACCAGGGCCTGGAGCGCGACCGCGAGACGATCGTCGCGGCGCTGGAGGAGGCCGGCCTGCCCGCCGAGCTGGCGGACGCCGCGTACACCGACGCGTACGACGCCGAGCTGCGCGCCTCCCACCAGGAGGGCATAGGTCTGGTCGGCGAGGACGTCGGCACCCCGGTGATCGCGGTCCCGGGCGCGGACGGGGAGCGCGTCGCCTTCTTCGGTCCGGTCGTCACCCCGGCCCCCAAGGGCGAGGCCGCGGGCCGACTGTGGGACGGCACGCTGCTGGTGGCCTCGACGCCGGGCTTCTACGAGATCAAGCGCACCCGGACGGCCGGCCCGATCTTCGACTGAGCGCCGTACCGGAACCGGCACCGGCACCGGCGGGCGTCGGCGACCGACGCCCGCCGCGGAGCGAAGAGCGAAGAGTGAAGTGAAAGGCCCCGCGCGAGCCACCGCGCGGGGCCTTTTCGCGCCTGCCACGTGAAGGGTGAGAAGACGATCACGAGCAGGACGACCGTGTCGGGCAGGTCCTCGCCGGACGTGCGGGTCCCGACCGGAATGAGCGGGTCCCTACCGGGAGAGCCGGCCCTTACGGGGCGAGCAGGAGGTTGTTGGCGCTCTCCTTGGCGGCCGCGTACCGCTTCGCCACGTCCTGCCAGTTGACGACCTGCCACATGGCCTCGATGAAGTCCACCTTCTGGTTCTTGTACTGGAGGTAGAAGGCGTGCTCCCAGGCGTCGAAGACCAGGATCGGCACCGAGCCCTGGCCGACGTTGCCCTGGTGGTCGTAGACCTGCTCCACGATGAGGCGGCCGGTGACCGGCTCGTAGGCGAGCACGCCCCAGCCCGAGCCCTGCGTGGTGGCGGAGGCCTTGGAGAGCTGCGCCTTGAACTTGGCGAAGGAGCCGAAGCTCTCCGCGATCGCGTCGGCGAGTTCGCCCACGCCGTCCTTCTCCAGCGGCTCGCCGCCGCCGTCGCCGGTCATGTTCTGCCAGTAGATGCTGTGCAGGATGTGGCCCGACAGGTGGAAGGCCAGGTTCTTCTGAAGACCGTTGACGGCCCCCCACTGGTCCTTGTCGCGGGCCTCCGCGAGCTGCTCCAGGGTGTCGTTCGCGCCCTTCACATAGGCGGCGTGGTGCTTGTCGTGGTGCAGCTCGATGATCTCGGCGCTGATGACCGGAGCCAGCGCCGAGTAGTCATACGGAAGTTCAGGAAGTGTGTAGATGGCCATGCCGAGCCCTCCGACGCTTATTGCAACTCACTTGCAAGTGCACGCTACCAGCAGAGATGCCGAGCGACAGCGATCAGGGGCGGACTCCGACCAAAGACGGAGGCGGGGCGGGTCCTCGGTCTGAGGACCCGCCCCGCCTCGGGAGCCGGTCGCCGCGCGGAGCGGCCGTGGCGAAGGAGTGGCCGTGTGTTCAGCCGCCGCCCGTCATCGGGTCAGCTCGGCCGCCTGCTTCCGCTCGGCCGCCTTCTGCCGGATGATGCCGAGAACGGCCAGCACCACGGTCAGTCCGCCGGTGTAGTAGAGCTGCTCGCGGGTGCCCTCCTGGCGGGCCATCAGGGCCAGGAAGGCCAGCACGCCGGCGAGCGCCACCCAGGTCAGGTACGGGAAGGCCCACATGCGGACCACGAGCTTCTCCGGCGACTCGCGCTCCAGCCGGCGGCGCATCTGGAGCTGGGAGACGGCGATGAAGCCCCAGACCACCAGCACGACGGCGCCGATCATGTTCGCCACCCAGACGAAGACCTTGTCCGGCGACCAGTAGTTCAGCAGCACGGTGATGAAGCCGAAGAGGCAGGACGCGGCCACCGCGAGCCGGGGCACGCCGCCGCTGACCTTGCCCAGGAAGGCCGGGCCCTGGCCGCGGGCGACCAGCGAGTAGGCCATCCGGGAGGAGCCGTAGATGTTGGCGTTCATCGCGGACAGCAGGGCGACGAGCACCACGACGTTCATGATCTCGCCGGCCGCGGGGATGTCCAGGTGGTTCAGGACCGAGACGTAGGGGCCGTCGCCGACGACCTTCGGGTCGTTCCACGGGATCAGCATGACGATGACGAGCATCGAGCCGATGTAGAAGAGCGCGATCCGCCACATCGCGGTGCGCACGGCGTTCGCGACGCCCTTGACCGGGTTCTCGGACTCGGCGGCGGCGATGGTGACCGTCTCCAGACCGCCGTACGCGATCACGGAGGCGACCAGGCCGACGACCAGGCCGTCGACGCCGTTGGGCATGAAGCCGCCGTGGCCGGTGAGGTTGTCGGTGCCCGGGGCGTCGGTGCCCGGCAGCACGCCGAAGATCGCGAGCAGGCCCAGCACCAGGAAGAGTCCGATGGCGCCCACCTTCAGGGCGGCGAACCAGAACTCGAACTCGCCGAAGTTCTTCACCGAGGCGAGGTTGGAGCCCAGGAAGACGATCATGAAGATCAGGACCCACATCCAGGACTCGGTCTCGGGGAACCAGCCCGTCATGATGCCGGCCGCGCCGAGACCCTCGACGCCCACCGCGAAGGTCAGCAGCGTCCAGTACATCCAGCCGGCGGTGAAGCCGGCCCAGGGACCCAGCGCCCGCTCCGCGTAGACGGAGAAGGAGCCGGAGGCCGGGTTGGCCGCGGACATCTCGCCCAGCATCCGCATCACCAGCATCACCAGGAGGCCGGACAGCGCGTACGCCAGGACGATGGAGGGGCCGGCCGCCGCGATGCCGAGGCCGGAGCTGACGAAGAGCCCGGCGCCGATCACGCCGCCGAGGGCGATCATCGACAGATGGCGCTGCTTGAGGCTGTGGGAGAGCGAGGCGCCGGAATCCCCGGGCATGCCGGTCTTGTCGGTCGCCTCGACGTCGCGCTCTGGCGCGGAGGACGCAGGTGTCCGATTCATGTCGATGATGTGTCCAGTACGTGAGAGCGGAGAGGTACGGAGGGCCCTCAGTGTGGGGTGCGTGTCCGCTCAGGACAACACCTGCGTCAGTGTTGTCTGAATATCGGACACCGACGTGACGCTAAGCGACCGAACATTCGTCAGGTTGTGATCGAAGTAGAACGAATGATGGTCATTTGTTCCGGGAGCGCAGCTCCCGCAGCCCGGCCACCGCCAGCACCGCGGCGGTCGCCCCGGCCGACCACAGCAACTGCGGACGCGCCTGCTCGTCGGTGGCCATGAGAACCAGCACGCCCGCCATGCCGACCAGGGACACCCATGTCAGCCAGGGGAAACACCACATGCGCAGAATCAGGTCGCCCGGCGCCTCACGCTCGATGCGGCGCCGCAGCCGCAGTTGCGACACGGCGATCAGGCCCCAGACGAAGAGCAGTACCGCGCCGACGGCGTTCAGCAAATACTGGAAGATCGAATCCGGCCACTTGAGATTGAGCAGGACCGAGGCGAAACCGAAGGCGACCGAGGCCAGTACCGCCCGCCGCGGCACCCCGCCCCGGGAGATCGCCAGCAGCGACCGCGGCGCCTCGCCCCGCTCCGCCAACGAGAAGACCATCCGAGATGAGCCATACAGATTGGCGTTGAGCGCGGACAGCAGCGCCACGAACACGACCACGTTCATGATCTGCCCGGCGGCCGGCACCCCGATGTGGTCCAGCACGGCCACGTACGGGCTCGTCCCCGGCGTCATGGCCGTCCAGGGCAGCACGGTGACGATGACCAGGATCGAGCCGACGTAGAAGAAGAGGATGCGCCACACGGCGCTGCGCACGGCGCGGCCGACGGCCCGCGCGGGGTCCTCCGACTCGGCCGCCGCGATCGTGACGACCTCCAGGCCGCCGAAGGCGAAGACGACGGCCAGGACGCCGGAGACCACGCCGCTCCAGCCGTTGGGCAGGAAACCGCCCTGTCCGGTGAGGTTGGTCAGCCCCACCGGATCCGTGTCGGGCAGCACCCCGAAGATCGCGAGCAGGCCGAGGCCGAGGAAGAGCACGATCGCGCCGACCTTGAGCGCCGCGAACCAGAACTCGAACTCGCCGAAGTTCTTCACGGCCGCCAGGTTCGCGAGCGTGAAGACCACCATGAAGACCAGCACCCACGCCCACTGCGGCACCGACGGGGCCCAGCCGTTGGCGATCCGCGCCGCCCCCGTCGCCTCCACCGCCAACACGACCACCAGCATGAACCAGTAGAGCCAGCCCACCGAGAAACCCGCCCAGCGGCCCAGCGCCCGCTCCGCGTGCACCGAGAACGCGCCGGAGGCCGGCATCGCCGACGACATCTCGCCCAGCATGCGCATCACCAGCATCGCGAGCGCGCCGGCGAGCAGATACGACACCACGATGCCGGGTCCCGCGACGGCGATTCCGGCACCGGAGCCGACGAACAGCCCCGCCCCGATCACTCCGCCGAGGCCGAGCATCGTCAGATGGCGCTGCTTGAGCCCGTGCGTGAGGGGTTCTTGGGGCAGGGGCTCGGACATCGTGCTCATATCTTTCGGGTTTGGGGAGACTCCACAGTCTCGCGTACAACCGCGACTCCCTGCAAAAGACCGGGAGTGCGCCCCGGACCTCACGTGACGAGCATCACGTCACCCATGTGCGGGAGAACGCATGAACGTCTGACTTTGTGTGAACTCCACCAAGGCCGCTCCCGCGCCTTTGTGGCCAAATCATGGTGATGGGCCATTGATCACTGGGCTAACGTCACCTTGTTCGACCGTGTTTTCGCATGCCCGGTCCTTCTTTGCCGTCCGCGTCACCACCAGCTGTTCCGAGCCTTTCGACCAAGCGGAGTCCTGATGAGCACTGCTGCCGCCGCCCCCCGTTCCGGAGCGGTCCTCGCCGATCTGCTGCCCGCCGCCACCAGCGGTCGGGCCCACGCCCGTGACGCGGCCCTGATCCTCGGCGGTGCCGCGCTGACCGGCCTGGCCGCGCAGCTCTCGGTGCCGGTCCCCGGCTCCCCGGTCCCGGTCACGGGGCAGACCTTCGCGGCGCTGCTGGTGGGCACCTCCCTCGGCGCCCGCCGCGGCTTCCTCTCGCTCGCGGTCTACACCCTGGTCGGCATGGCGGGCATGCCGTGGTTCGCCCAGGCCACCTCCGGCGCCGCGATGCCGTCCTTCGGCTATGTGCTGGGCATGCTGCTCGCGGCGACCGTGGTCGGCGCTCTGGCGCGACGCGGCGGCGACCGCGGGGTGCTGCGCACGGCGGGCACCATGGCGATCGGCTCCGCGATCATCTACGCGATCGGCGTGCCGTACCTGGCGCTCGCCACGGGCATGTCGATGAACGAGGCGGTGGCCGCCGGCCTCACCCCGTTCCTGATCGGCGACGCGCTCAAGGCGGCGCTCGCCATGGGCGCCCTGCCCGCCGCCTGGAAGCTGCTGGGCCGCAAGGGCTGAGCCTGACCGGCGCCCCACATACGAGCCGGGGCCGGCGCACACGAGGTGCGCCGGCCCCGGCTTTTTCCTTCGGTGGGCCTCGTTGGCCGCCGCCGGCGCCCTCTGAGCCCGCACCGCGCCTCCCGGGCCCGTGGGCGCCGCACCGGCGTCTCCCGGGTCCGTGGGCGCCGCACCGGCGTCTCCCGGGTCCGTGGGCGCCGTACCGGCGTCTCCCGGCCAGTGGGTGCCGCACCGGCGCCTCTCGGCTCGGTGAGCGCCGCACCGACGCCTTCCGGCTCGGTGAGCGCCATACCGGCGCCTCCCCATCCGTGGGAGCCGCACCGGCGCCTCTCGGGTCGGTGTAGGCCGCACCGCGCCTCCCGGCTCGGGTGAGCGCCTCCCCTCGCTCACACTCGCTCACGCCTCGCGCCCCGAAACGCAGACGACCCGTACACCCCCAGAAGAAGGGGGTGTACGGGTCGAGGTCGCTTCCTGTGCCGCTCGAACCGCGGACCCAGTGGCGGCGGATCGAGCGACCACAGAGGGCGCTCGGGGGTGGCTCGGCTACGAGCCGGTCAGAGCGTCCTCGGACTCGCTCCGCGCGGCCGACGCCCCGTCCTTCGGCTGCTGGGCGGCGGCACCGAGGCCGAGCTTGTCGCGGACCAGGGCGATGGCCAGGACCAGCACGGCCACCAGCACCGACAGGCTCACGACCTCGCGGTTGGCGTCGTCGAAGAACATGTAGCCGATCACGAAGGTGATCATCGCGATGGTGGCCCAGGTGAGGTACGGGTACAGCCACATCCGGACGACCAGCTTCTCCGGGTTCTCGCGCTCGATGATCTTGCGCATCCGCAGCTGGGTGAAGCAGATGACCAGCCAGACGAAGAGCGCGACCGCGCCGGAGGAGTTCAGCAGGAACTGGAAGACGGTGTCCGGCCACTGGTAGTTGAACCAGACGGCGAGGAAGCCGAAGACGACCGAGCCGAGGATGGCGGGCTGCGGGACGCCGCGCTCGTTGACCTTGGCGAACGCCTTCGGGGCGTCGCCGCGCTGGCCGAGCGAGAAGGCCATGCGGGAGGCGGTGTACAGACCGGAGTTCAGGCAGGAGAGCACGGCGGTCAGCACGATGACGTTCATGACCTGGCCGGCGTGCGGGATGCCGATCGAGTTCAGCGCGGCGACGTAGCTGCCGTCCTTGACGATCGACGGGTCGTTCCACTTCAGCAGGGTCACGACGACGAGGATCGAGCCCAGGTAGAAGACCGCGATACGCCAGATGACGCTGTTGGTGGCCTTGGTGACCGCGCGCTGCGGGTCCTCCGACTCGCCGGCCGCCAGGGTGACGATCTCGGAGCCCATGAAGGAGAAGACGACCATCAGCACACCGGTGAGGATGGCGCCCCAGCCGTTGGGCAGGAAGCCGCCGGCGTCGGTGAGGTGCGCGAAGCCGGCACCCTCGTTGTCCGAACCGGGGAGGACGCCGAAGACGGCGAGCAGGCCGATGACCACGAAGGCGCCGATGGCGACGACCTTGATGCCGGCGAACCAGAACTCGAACTCACCGTAGGAGGAGACCGAGGCCAGGTTGGTGGCGGTGAGCACCACCATGACGATCAGCGCCCAGGCCCACTGCGGGACGTCCGGGATCCAGCCCTCCAGGATCGCGGCGCCGGCCGTGGCCTCCACGGCGAGCACGACCACCCAGAAGAACCAGTAGAGCCAGCCGATGGTGAAGCCGGCCCAGCGGCCGAGCGCGCGGTCGGCGTAGGCGGAGAAGGAGCCGGAGGTCGGGTTCGCCGCCGACATCTCACCGAGCATGCGCATCACGAAGACGACCAACATGCCGACGAGGGCGTACGACAGCAGAATGCCGGGGCCGGCCTTGGCGATGCCGCCGCTGGATCCGACGAACAGGCCGGCGCCGATCACACCGCCGATCGCGATCATGGAGAGATGGCGGTTCTTGAGGCCGGCCTTGAGGCCGTCGGACGAGTTCGCCTGACCGGGGTCGCCGGAGGGCGTACCCACCGGGGGGGTCGCGGGCTGTGCGCTCATGTGCGCGATCCTTTGCACTGGGGTTTCGAGCCACGCCAGTGAATCTCAGGGGAAGCGATAGATGAACCTTTGAATCCAGATCGTTACTTGAGGTTTCCATGAGCTTTCTCCGGCTTTCCCCAAGATCAAGCAGGGAACTCGCCGAGATTGCCTCGTGTTTGCACTGCGTTTGCAACGCCTTTCGGCGCGCCGTGCGCGCCATGCGGCGCGTGCCCCCGGGGCGAATGACCCCGTTCGGGGTGCTTGTGGGGATGGTCGCCCACCCATGGCCGCCGGCGAATGCCGCCCATGTCACACTGCATGCCATGCGCGTGTACCTCGGCTCTGATCATGCCGGACTTGAACTCAAGAACCACCTCGTCGAGTGGCTGACGGCCCACGGCCACGAGCCCGTCGACTGCGGCCCGCACATCTACGACGCCCAGGACGACTACCCGCCGTTCTGCCTGCGTGCGGCGGAGCGGACCGCCGCCGACCCGGACAGCCTCGGCATCGTGATCGGCGGTTCCGGCAACGGCGAGCAGATCGCCGCCAACAAGGTCAAGGGCGTGCGCGCCGCGCTGGCCTGGAGCGAGCAGACCGCCGCCCTGGGCCGCGAGCACAACAACGCCAACGTGATCAGCATCGGCGGCCGGATGCACACCGTGGAAGAGGCGACGAAGTTCGTCGAGATCTTCCTGGACACCCCGTACTCCGGCGAGGAGCGGCACACCCGCCGCATCGAGATGCTCAGCGTCTACGAGACCACCGGTGAGCTCCCGCCGATCCCGGCCCACCACCCGCAGCAGCCGTAGCAGCCGTAGCCCCCGGCCGGCCGGCCGGCCAGCCGGCATCGCCCGCCCCACGCGCCGAAGCGACCGGGGCGGGCGTTCGCGTTTCTCCGGAGGCGGCGTTTCTCCAGAGGCGTTTCTTCGGGCGGCGTTTCTCCACAGGCGTTCCTTCGGATCCGGCGTTCTTCCGGCGTCCGGGTGCCGGCCGCGTACCCTCATCCGTGTCGAATCGCCTCCGGAGGAGTCCGCGTGCCCGAGGGCCACACCATTCACCGTCTGGCGGCGGACCACCGCGCCCTCTTCGCGGGGCGCCCGGTGCGGGTGAGCAGTCCGCAGGGCAAGTTCGCCGACAGTGCCGCGCTGCTGGACGGGGAGCGGCTCACCTCCGCCGAGGCGCATGGCAAGCACCTCTTCCTCGGCTTCGGCGAGCAGGGCTGGGTCCATGTCCACCTGGGCCTGTTCGGCAAGTACGCCCTCGGTGACGCCCCCGCCCCGCCGGCCACGGAGACCGTGCGACTGCGACTGGTCGCCGACGACTCCTACGCCGATCTGCGCGGCCCCACCACCTGTGCGCTGATCACCGATGCCGAGAAGCAGGCGATACACGACCGGCTCGGGCCCGACCCGCTGCGCCCGGCGGACGACGGCGAGGGCGCCTGGGCCCGCGTCTCGCGCAGCCGCACCTCGGTCGCCGCGCTGCTCATGGACCAGAAGGTGATCGCGGGCGTCGGAAACGTCTACCGCGCGGAGGTGCTGTTCCGGCACGGCATCGATCCGTACCGATCGGGGCGTGATCTCACCCGCGCGGAATGGGACGCGATCTGGGTCGATCTGGTCGCCCTGATGCGCGAGGGGGTGCGGAACAACCGGATCGACACCGTCCGGCCCGAACACACCCCGGAGGCCATGGGGCGCCCGCCGCGCGTCGACGACCACGGCGGCGAGGTGTACGTCTACCGTCGCGCCACGCTGCCGTGCCACATCTGTGGCGGCGAGGTCCGCACCGCCGACCTCGCCGCCCGCAACCTCTTCTGGTGCCCCGGCTGCCAGCGGAGGTAGCGGTCCCGGAGAGCGAGGACCGGCGCCCCGAGCGGGGTGACCCCCGGGCGCCGCGCGGCCGTCAGAAGGTGTGCGGCAGCCACGGCGCGACATCGCTGCCGAACGCCGTCGACACCTCCGCCAGCGCCCCCGGCCGCAGCTCGTGCACCCGCCCCGCGCCGGCCAGCGCGGAGAGCGCCACCCCGCCCAGATAGGCGGCGCCCAACTCCCGGGCGCCCAGCCGCAGATCGGCCGGCTCGGTGTCGTCGACGCGCTCGCAGGAGGCGCCCTCGGCGTCGCCCGCCAGCCGCCAACGCCCCTCGTTCCACGGGCAGAACGGGTCGACCACCTCCAGCACGGCGTCGACCGGCACGGAGTACGTCCGCGCCTCCAGCGCCGCGCCGACATCCACCAGTCGTACGTGCAGCCCGTCCCGCACCCCGACCTCGCAGCGCCGAACGTCGGACACCAACTGCCAGAGCGGATCGTCGACCGCGCGGGAGCTCAGCCCGAGCGTCGAGGTCAGATCGAGTTCGAAGAGGTAGCGCCACAGGGCGGCGTACGCGGCCGGAGTCAGCGCCTCCAGATCGGTCAGGACCACCATGCCGTCCGCGCCGGACGGCAGCCACTTCGCGTTGATCGCGTACCGCGCGTAGCCGAGCACCTCGCCGCCCGCCGACTCGGCCAGCACGCAGCGCAGCGGTGAGGCGCCCTTCCGCCTGCCCGGGGGATCCAGCAGCGGCACCCGGTCCCAACCCGGCTGTCGCACCAGCATGCCCGGCCGGGTGACGACCCGCTGCGCGTAGACGCCCTCGCAGGCCGACCGCGCGGCCTCGGGAGTGCTCTGCCGCAGCCGTATGCCCTCGGTGCCCTGCGGAAGATCGATCCGGACCCGCGAGGTGTCGATCTCGGCGTACGCACTCTGCGTAGCGATGCCGTAGCCGAAGCGGCCGTAGATGGCGGGCTCCGAGGCGGTGAGCACCGCGAGGGGTTCGCCCAGCGCGCGTACGTCATCCAACTGCCGGCGCATCATCGCGGTCAGCACACCGCGCCGGCGGTGGGTCGCCCGCACCCCGACCATGGTCACGCCGGCCGCCGGCACCAGCGCCCCGCCCGGGACCGACACCCGGAAGCTGAAGGCGCCCGCCGAGCCGATGATCAGGTCCTCGTCCCAGGCGCACAGGGAACGCTCCACCTCGGCGAGCTCGCGCCACAGCGCGCGCTCCGCCGGGGACTCCAGGGCGCCGCCGAAGGCGCCGTCCAAGACCCCGTACCACTCGTCCCAGTCCTCCGCGCGCAGCGCCCGTAGCTCCGTGGTCATGGGGGCAGGACTACCAGCCCGGTTCTGTCGCGCGCGAACGATTTTCCCCTTGATCGGGCACGGCGATACCCACCGGTTCGCCCCACCCCGGCGGGTGGTTCGGGACACCGCGAATCGACGCGCGTCCGAACGGATCGATAGGGTCCCAAAGCAATGACTGGTAGCGGCGGAGCGGACAGCCCCACGGCCCGGATGCGCAAGGCGCTGCACCGGGCCCGGACAAGCGTGCGCAAAGCCGGGGTCGACTACTTCCGCGGCGACGGCTCCGACTGGCTGGCGCTCGCCACCCTGCTGCTCGCCGTGCCGGCCATCGCCCTGGGCACCATCGCCCAACCCGACTGGTGCGCACCCTCCGCCCTCGTCCTGCCGATCGTCGCCGGCGGGTTGCTGCTGCGCCCGGCCAGCCTGCTGGCGCTCTACGCCGCGGCCGCGGCGGCGCTCATCGTGGAGTCCGCGGTCCTCGGCCCCTATCCGGGCTCGGGAGGCGCCGCCCGGGTCACGCCCGGCACCATCCTGGTCGTCGCCGCGGTGGGCTTCTTCGGGCTGCTGATCGCCCAGTTCCGCAGCAGAGTCGGCGTGCCCTGGCGGCGCGGCGGCACCATGCTGTTCGACCTGCGTGAACGCATCCGGGTGCAGAGCAAGTTGCCCGGACTGCCGCGCGGCTGGCACCGGGAGATGGCGCTGCGCCCGGCCGGCGGCCAGTCCTTCTCCGGCGACTTCGTGGTCGCGGCCCGCACCAACGGCGGGCGGACCCTGGAGGTCGTGCTGACCGATGTCTCCGGCAAGGGCATGGACGCGGCCTCCCGCGCGCTGCTGCTGTCGGGCGCCTTCGGCGGACTGCTCGGCTCGCTGCCCCCGCACGGCTTCCTCCCGGCCGCCAACGGCTATCTGCTGCGCCAGGACTGGGACGAGGGCTTCGCCACCTCCGTCCACCTCGTCCTGGACCTCGACAGCGGCGACTACGAGCTGCTGTCCGCCGGCCACCTCCCCGCCCTCCAGTTGAACGCCGGCACCGGCCGCTGGGAGGAGAAGGCGGCGGAAGGCCCGCTGCTGGGGGTCTACGACGGGGCCCAGTTCGACCCGGTCAAGGGCACCCTGCGCCAGGGCGACGTCCTGATGCTCTTCACCGACGGGCTGGTGGAGACGGCGGAGCGGGACATCAGCGAGGGCATGGACCGGCTCACCGGCGAGGCCGACCGCTATGTGACGGCCGGCTTCCACGGAGCGGCCTGGCACCTGATCGAGACCGTGGCCAAGGACGTCAACGACGACCGCGCGTTGCTGCTGATCTGCCGGCACTGACCGGCCTGCGAGGAGCCGGGATGGATGCCGGGACGAACGCCCACAGAGACGCCGAGAGAGACGCCGACATGAGCCCGCTGAGCCTGGCGGAGGTCGAACGGCTGGCGCGGCGGGCACACGCGGCGCAGCGGGACAAGGCGGGCCGGCCCTACGTCGAGCACCTGGCGGCGGTGGCGGCCGGCGTACGGGAGCGCGGCGGCACGGACGAACAGATCGCCGCCGCCTGGCTGCACGACGCCGTGGAGGACGGCGCCGTCACCGCCGAGTGGCTCGCCGGCGCGGCGCTGTCGCCGTGGACCAAGGACATGATCCGCGCCGTGACGAAGCTGCCGGGCGAGTCGCTCGCCGAGTACACCGCCCGCGTCCTGGCCACCCCGGGCGCCCTGCTGATCAAGGAGGCGGATCTGGCGCACAACGCCGACCCGGACCGTCTCGCCGCTCTCGACCCGGCGACCCGCGACCGCCTCACCGCCAAGTACGCCGAGGTCCGCCGGCTGCTCGGACTGGCCGACTGACCGGCTCACCCGCCGCCCGCGCGGGCCCGCAAGGCCCCACCTCGGGACAACCCCGGCCTCATACTCGGGTTTTCCCCACCCCCGATCCGCCAGCAGCCGCCATGGTCCCGGCCCCCGTCCGCTCCGTACGTTCGAGGAGCTGAACGAACGGGCGAGGCGGAGGGACGGACGGCCATGGGGCTGGGCGGTAGGCGGCGGCGGGCGCGGGCGGCGGAGGCGCCCCGGAGCACCGGGGACTGGGCCGTGGAACTGCGCGGTGTGCGCCGCCAGTACGGGCGTGGGACGGGCGCCGTCCACGCGCTGCGCGGAATCGATCTCGCCCTGCCGCGCGGCAGCTTCACGGCCGTCATGGGCCCCTCCGGCTCCGGCAAGTCGACCTTCCTGCAGTGCGCGGCCGGACTGGACCGGCCCACCGCCGGCTCGGTGATCCTGGGCGGCACCGAGATCACCGGCATGAGCGAGAACAAGCTCACCGCTCTGCGCCGCGGCCGCCTCGGCTTCGTCTTCCAGGCGTTCAACCTGCTGCCCTCCCTCACCGTCGAGCAGAACGTCGTGCTGCCGATGCGGCTCGCCGGGCGGCGCCCCGATCGGCACCACGCCCGCGAGGTGCTGGACCGCGTCGGGCTGCGCGAGCACGCGCGGCGCCGCCCCGGGCAGCTCTCCGGCGGCCAGCAGCAGCGCGTCGCCATCGCCCGCGCCCTGGTCACCCGCCCCGACGTGGTCTTCGCCGACGAGCCGACCGGCGCCCTGGACACCGGCACCGCGGCCGATGTGCTGACGCTGCTGCGGCAGGCGGTGGACGGGCTCGGGGCGACCGTCGTCATGGTCACCCACGACCCCGTCGCCGCCGGCTACGCCGACCGGGTGCTCTTCCTCGCCGACGGCGTCGTCGCCGACAGCCTCAGCCGCGGTTCCGCCGCGGAGATCGCCGCCCGGATGACCCGGCTCACCGCCGGCACGCGCCCCATGGTCGGAGCGGGGGCATGAGGTCCCCGACCAACGGGCTGGCCCGCGCGGCGGTGCGGTTCAAGCCGTCCTCCTTCGTGGGCACCTTCGTCGCGCTGTTCCTGGCCGCGCTCGTCGTGTCCGCCTGCGGCATCCTTCTAGAGACCGGAATACGCGCCTCCGCGTCCCCGCGGCGCTACGCCGACGCCCCCGTGGTCCTCGCCGCCGACCAGAGGTCCCACCTGCCCGTCGGCCAGGGTGAGGACCGCTACGACGGCGGCGCGCCGGTGCCCGACCGGGCCCGGCTGGACGCCGCGCTCCTGACCACGGTGGCCCGTACCCCCGGGGTGGCCGCCGCCGCGCCCGACGTGACCTTCCCCGTGCGCGGCGACGAGGGGCCGCTGACCGCGCACGGCTGGGGCGCCGCCCCGCTCACCGGGGTGACCCTGACCGCGGGTGCCGCTCCGCGCGGCGGCGAGGTGGTGCTGGACGGCGCCGCCGCGCGGGCGCTGGGCGTCCGCCCCGGCGACCGGACCACGCTGACCACGCCCGACGGTGACCGGGAGGTCCGCGTGGCGGGCGTGGCCCGCGCCGGCGCCGAGGCCGGGCCCACGGTCTGGTTCCCCGACGACCGGGCGCGGGAGGCATCCGGGCACTCCGACCGGGTCGACGCGATCCTGGTCCGCCCGACGTCCGGCGTCACGCCGGACCGGCTGGCCGACCGGCTGAAGAAGGCCCTCGACGAGCCGCGCGGCGCGGCCGCGCGCGCCGCGACCGCCGCCCGGGTGCACACCGGCGAGGACCGCGGCGGCGTCGAGGAGTCCGGCCTGGCCGGGGCGAAGGAGATGCTGGTCGCCCTCGGCGGCTCCTTCGGCGGCATCGCGGCCGCCGTCGCCGTCTTCACCACCGCCGGCACGGTCGCCCTCTCCATCGGCCAGCGCGGCCGAGAGTTCGCGCTGCTGCGCGCCATCGGCGCCACCCCGTGGCAGATCCGTCGCTCGGTGGCCACCGAGGCGCTGCTGGTGGCGCCGGCGGCGGGCGCGCTCGGCTGCCTGCCCGGCATCGCGCTGGCGCACTGGTGGTTCGGCCAGCTCAAGGAGAAAGGGGCGATCCCCGCACCGGTGGAGCTCGCCGTCTCCTGGATACCGCTGGTCTCGGCGGTCGGTGCCGGCCTGCTCACCTCGTTGCTCGCCGGGCTGGTCGCGGCCCGCCGGCCCGCCCGGATCAGGCCGGGACAGGCGCTCGGAGAGGCCGCCGTCGAGCGCCTCCGACCCGGCTGGATCCGCACCCCGCTCGGCGTGGCCGCCCTGGTCGGCGGCGTCGCGCTGGCGGGTGTCGCCGCCCACGAGTCCGGCGAGGACGCGGCCAACGCGGCGCTCGGCGTCGTCATGCTCTTCATGCTGGCGGTCGCCCTGCTCGGCCCGGTCATCGCCCGCTGCTGCGCCTGGCTGCTGGGCCTGCCGCTCCGCGCGGGCTCCGCCCCCGCCGCGCTGGCCTCGGCCAACTCCCGCGCGAACGCCCGCCGCCTGGCCTCCGCGATCACCCCGATCGTGCTCGCCATGGCCTTCGCCTCCACGCTGGTGTTCCTCCACACCAGCGAGGACCATGTGATGACCGAGCAGCGCCGCGCGGGCATCGTGGCCGACCACGTCATCGGAGCGCCCGAGGGGCTGCCCGCCGACACCACCGCGCGAGCCGCCGCGACGCCCGGCGTCGCCACCGCCGTCGGCGTCCTGCGCACCGGGGTGCTGGTCCCGGTGGGCTCGGGCGCCGACCGCTGGCTGGAGAGCGCCTCCGCCCAGGGGGTGTCGAGCGGCGGCCGCGACCTGGCGGCCGTCCAGGACCTGGACGTGCGCACCGGCCGATCCGAGGAGATCGGCCGCCCCGGCACGGTGGCCGTCGACTCGCTGCTCGCCCGCTCCGCCCGGGTGAAGGTCGGCGACCGGCTGGATCTACGGCTCCCGGACGGCACCGAGCTGTCGCCCCGGATCGTCGCCACCTACGGCCGAGGGCTGGGTCTCTCTCAGGTGACGCTGGCCCGCGCGGCGCTCGCGCCGCATGTGACCGCGGCGTACGACGGCGATGTGCTCGTCCGCGCGGAGCACGGCGTGGACCGGGCCGCCCTGGCCGCCCGCCTCGCCACGCTCGGGGAGGTCGGGGACGCTGACGGCTACGCGGCCGGGGAGGACGAGGACCGCGCGGTGAACGCCTGGGCCAACACCACCATGGCGGCGGTGCTCGCCGGCTTCGCCGCCGTCTCCGCCGCCAACACCCTGGTCATGACGGTCCTGGACCGCCGCCGAGAGCTGGGCACGCTGCGTCTGGTGGGGTCCACCAGGCGCCAGGTCCTGGGCATGGTCCGGTGGGAGGCGCTGCTGGTGGCCGTCGCGGGCATCGCCCTGGGCACCGCGATCGCTCTCGCCACCCTGGTGCCCATGATGCGCGGACTCACGGGGGAGGACCCCTATATCCCGCCGCTGCTGTACGCGGCGTTCGCAGGTGCGACGGTGGCCGTGGGGCTGGCCGCCACCTCGCTACCGGCCCGCGCGGCGCTCCGTTCGACCGCCCTCGCGACGGGCGGGCAGAAGCGGTGACCGCCCGCCCGCCCACCGTCCGGCAGGACGTCCATGGCCGTCTACGGCCTCGACGACGTATACGGCGTCGGCGACGTATACGGCGTCGGCGAAGTCTGCGGCCTCGGCGGCGTCTTCCGGAACGCCCACGCCATCCTGGGTTCCATCGCCCAGCGGAACATCCGCTGGACGGGTGGGGTGCACAGGACGGTGACCACCGCGGCGGCGATCAGAGAGACGGCGATCTCCCCGAGCGGCTTGTGCAGCCAGGCGTACTCGTCGAACCAGCCCCAGAAGCGGGAGCCCTTGGCGAGGAAGCCGTGCAGCAGATAGCCGTAGAGCGTCCCGGCGCCGAGCACCGTGAACCACATCCGGCGCCGGGGCACCCAGGACAGGAAGCAGACGACCAGCAGCATGGAGCAGCCGAAGAGGGCGAGGGTCATCACCGGGCCGGTCCACGGCGGAGCGGCCAGCTCCTGCACGCTGTCGCGGTGGTAGAACCAGGCGGAGTTCATCCGGGGGGCCGCCCAGTAGGCCACCAGCACGGCGCAGCCGAACGCCGGGAGGGACAGCAGCCGCACCTCACGCCGTCGCATCAGCTGGAAGTGCTCGGCCTTCATACACAGGCCGATCACGAAGAACGGCAGGAACTGCAGCACCCGCTGGAGGTCGAGGTCGTCGCCGATGTCGGGGGAGACGGAGGCCAGCACCGCGATCGCCAGGGCGAGCGGGACGGGCCAGCGCACCAGCTTCCAGATCGGCGTGGTCAGTCGCCAGACGAAGAGCGCGGCCAGGAACCAGGTGAGGTACCAGGGGTCGAGCAGGCTGAAGTCGTACGTGGGGTCGTCGTCGGCCCAGCGCTTGAAGAACGTGTAGGCGAGCTCGAAGATCACGTAGGGCACCGCCACGCCGGTGATCAGCCGCTGGAGACGGTCCGGCCGCATGTCGAAACTGCGTGAGAAGTAGCCGGAGATGAGGATGAACGCGGGCATGTGGAAGGCGTACACGGTCATGTACAGCGCCTCGGCGGCCCGACTGCCGTCGGTCAGCGGCTCCCAGGCGTGCCCCATGGCGACCAGCACGATGGCGAGGTACTTGGCGTTGTCGAAGAACGCGTCTCGCTGCTTCGGCTGACCTTTGCCCGGTGGGGTGGGCTCGGCGGGGCGGGGAGGGGCCTCGCTTACACGGGCGGGGGGAGCGGGGAACATCTGCGGCACGATAGCGCCGCGCGCGCAATTCGTAAAACCGCGGAGTGCTCCCCTTTGACGCTCGGGGGATTTTCCGTTGCCCTATGTGAATTGATCTCGGCGTGATGGCCGATCTGTACCGTTTCATCCTGTTTAAACGGTGCATATGCCCCGGAACCGGCGCAGGCGAAATGTCCAAATCAATGGTGCTTTGGTGGTTCGCCTGGTGGGCTCTTTATCGAATTCGGAATTCCCACTCCGAGTGACTGATCGACTCCGAATTCGGCCCGCCGTGCATACCCTCGAATTGTGTGTGGGGTCACTTTCCGGTCGTCGTTCCGGGGTGGCCGGCCGGTGGCTCAAGGGGGTCGTCGGCGGGCTCGAGGACTGTCCGACGATTCACCAGCGGCCTCCAAGGCGGGGCGAGTTGATGGCACGATGGTGGTGGCGGGGGGTGTGCGGGTCGTGTGCCTCCCGGGCTGGTGAGACGTGTGGCGACCGAGGTGAGTGATCTGTTGTGGCCATTTCCCTTTCATTGGTGCTCCTGGTGGGCATCATCCTGGTGCTGATGATTCGCCAGGGCCAGGTGAAGTGGGGGCCGGCGCTCGTCGCGGCGCTCTTCGGCTTCCTGCTCGCCTCGACGGACATGGCCCCGGACATTCAGAACTTCCTGGACTCGGTCGCGGAGACGATCGGCGATATCAACCCCTGAGCCCGCCCCCCGGCCCCTCTCGGCGGCGCGTGACGCGTGCGGCTCCCGCGGCGGGCGTCGCGATCGCGAACGGTCGGGTGGGGCGCGTCCGGGTGGAGATGGGGCGCCTTGAGGCGTGACGCTCGAACGGAGGCGTCTCCGCGCTCGGGCGCGCCCCCGGGGGCGCGTCGCTCCGGGCCGCGCGCCGGGTGTCGGGTGGCGTGTGACGTGTGCCCGGCGCCGGGTGGCGCCGGCGGTCGTCACACGCGGGATCGCGGCGACCCGGTCGTCATGGGCGGGAAACACGAACGGCCCGGTCGGGGGATACCCCCGGCCGGGCCGGACCATGGAGCGGGCGACGGGAATCGAACCCGCGTAGCCAGTTTGGAAGACTGGGGCTCTACCATTGAGCTACGCCCGCGTGCGCCGCGTGAACATCCCTTGGTCGAGAACCTCGGGCCACGGCACGGTGTGCATCGTAGCGGGTCCGGTGGGTTTCCCGCACACCCCCGCCTGCCAGCGGAAAAGCAGCAGCCAGGGCCCCTCCTGGCCATGTACCCTACGTGTCGCACCGACGGGGTGTGGCGCAGCTTGGTAGCGCGTCCGCTTTGGGAGCGGAAGGTCGTCGGTTCGAATCCGGCCACCCCGACCATCACACAGGCAAGATCACATTGTGGGGCTCATCCAGCGTGCGGTTACTATGCAAGCTGCGCGTCTGTGTCTCTCTGCTACCGGGCGCGATCAGCTGGACCGCTGAAGCGCGACCGCTGAAGCCCAGCGTCAGCAGATACCGAGAAGTCAGCCCCAAGGAGACCGAACCGTGAAGAGCGCCGTGGAGACCCTGAACCCGACTCGGGTTCGGCTCACTGTCGAGGTGCCCTTCGAGGAGCTCAAGCCCAGCCTCGACGCGGCGTACAAGAAGATCAACCAGCAGGTCAGCGTGCCGGGCTTCCGTAAGGGCAAGATCCCGGCCCGGGTCATCGACCAGCGGTTCGGTCGTGGCGCCGTGCTGGAGGAGGCCGTCAACGACGCGCTCCCGAAGTTCTACACCGAGGCCGTCAACGAGGGTGAGCTCAACCCGCTGGGCCAGCCCGAGGTCGACATCACCGAGCTCAAGGACAACGAGCTGCTGACCTTCACCGCCGAGGTGGACGTCCGCCCGACCATCGAGATCCCGGACTACTCCGGCATCGAGGTCACCGTCGACGCCGTCGAGGTCTCGGACGAGGACATCGAGAAGTCGGTCGAGCAGCTGCGCGACCGCTTCGCCACCACCTCCGTCGTCGAGCGCGCCGCCGCCGAGGGTGACGTCGTCACCATCGACCTGGAGGCCAAGGTCGACGGCGAGGTCCTCGCGGACGGCGTCGCCCAGGGCGTCAGCTACACCATCGGCTCCGGCGAGCTGCTGGACGGCATCGACGCCGCCGTCACCGGCCTGGAGGCCGGTGGCAGCGCCACCTTCACCTCCGAGCTCAAGGGCGGTTCCGCCAAGGGCAAGGAGGCCGAGGTCAAGGTCGACGTCACCGAGGTCAAGGCCCGTGAGCTGCCGGAGCTGGACGACGAGTTCGCCCAGCTGGCCAGCGAGTTCGACACCCTCGACGAGCTGAAGGCCGACAGCCGCAAGCGGCTGGAGCAGGCCCGCAAGTTCGAGCAGGCCACCCAGGCCCAGGAGAAGGTGCTCGACGCCCTCCTGGAGCTGGTCGAGGTCCCGATGCCCGAGAAGCTGCTCGAGGACGAGATCAAGACCCGCAAGCACAACCTGGAGCACCACCAGCTCGGCCAGATGGGCCTGACCCTGGAGGCGTACCTCCAGATGCAGGACAAGACGGTCGAGGAGTTCGACGCCGAGACCAAGGAGCAGGCCGAGCGGGGCATCAAGACCCAGTTCGTCCTCGACGAGCTCGTCAACAAGGAGAAGCTGTCGGTCGGCCAGGAGGAGCTCACCGAGCACCTCGTGCGCCGTGCGCAGTCCTCCGGCATGAGCCCGGACCAGTTCGCCCAGGCCGTCGTCGAGGGTGGCCAGGTGCCGATGCTCGTCGGCGAGGTCGCCCGCGGCAAGGCCCTCGCGGTCGTCGTCGAGGCCGCCACGGTCAAGGACAGCAACGGCGAGGTCGTGGACCTGGACGACGAGGACGAGACCGCCGAGACGGTCGAGGCCACCTCCGAGACCACCGAGGAGGCCGCCGAGGCCGCCGAGGAGAAGACCGAGAGCTGAGCCTCGGGGGCGCTCCAGCCCCTGACAGCTCGTGTGAACGGGCCCGGAAGCGCACTGCGCTCCCGGGCCCGTTCCCGTGTCGCGAGCCCCTCCAGCGGACGCACGCGGCCTCTGCCGTACGGGTCCGGGGGTGGGGAGGTCGCGGGCCTGGGCCCAGCCCGGGCGCCCGAGGGGCCGGAGCGCGTCAGCGAGTCACTCGAGGACGCGGCGCCCCCCCCCCCCCCCCCCCCTGCGGGCGCGGCAGCGGTCGGCGCGAGGTCGCACCCGACGCCGGGCGTCCGGCGCCGCGATCCGGCTTTCCCGGCCGGCACGGCCAGCCCGGTCGCCTGAGGCGCCGAAGGGTGTCAGCGAGTCACCCGGGGGCGCGGCGCCCCGCGTGGGTCCCCGAAGGGACCCCAGATGTCACGCGCGCCCGCGCGGGGCCGCTCAGCCCGGCCCCGGACCGCGAATACGCCACGCCCCATGCCAGGCCGTCTTTGCCGGCGCTGAGAGCCCCCGTAGTCGCCCGGGCGGGCGACTACGGGGTCAGCTGGCCGTACTGCGCTGAGCCGTGAGGTTGCGGCCAGGAGGGCTGTGGCACGGCGAGACCGCCATGGTGGCGGCGCCCGCGCGGACGCCGCGCCGGCCGGCCGCGGACCGCGCGGCGCGGCGCGGGACAGTCGACGCCGGCGCCCGGCGCCCCGCGAGATCCGCGCGAGAACGTGCGTACCGCGCCCCGGGGACCCGGCTCCCGACCGCGGGGGTTCGGGCTCCCGGCCGAAGCCCGTGTCGGGCTCCTGGCCGGCCTCGCCGCGCCCCGCAGTGCCCGTGAGTCCACTGATGCCTCTGAGACCCGCAGGCACCCCCGCACGCGCCGGCTCGGCGCCCCCAGGCGCGGCCGCTCGGGCGCCTCGCCGCTCCGCGCCCGTGCCCAGCGCCGCTCGGCATCCTGCGCCCGTGCCCAGTCGGACCATGCGCGGCCGCTCCGACGCCTCGCGCCGGTGCCGAGCGGCCATTCCGGCGTCCCGCGCCCCTGCCCTGCGGTCGCTCCAGCGTCCCGACTCCACGCCCATGACCGGCCGGTGTCGCGCTCTGGCGCCGCTCGCCTCCCGCGCCCCGACACGGGCCGGCACAGGGCCGCGCGCGGCCTTACCGTCCCCGGCACGGCGCCGCGCGGGGCCGCACCCGCCGGTGAGCGCTGAGCGGGCCCGCGCGGAGGCCGGCCCGTCCGTCGCGGCGGGCCGGGAGGGGCGGGGGCGCCATCCACATGGCGCGGGCGGTCGGCCGCCCCGCGGAGAGGACGGGCGCCCGTGCGCCGACGCGTCAGCGCACGGTCACCCCCGACACGCGGTGGCCCCCGGGCCGGGCCGAGGGCGCCGGGTGCCGTTCGAGAGCGGTGGTGCGGGCGGCTCGGAGGCCGGGGGCGGGGGTCTTCGCGGGGGTGAACCTGCGCTCAGAGCGAACAGTTCCTGATGCGGGATGGCGGCCGGTCACCAGCGCGTTAGGGTCCGTAGATACGAGGGCAGGGGAGTCCCCACAGCCCGGAAGAACCCGAAGATGATGCTGAGACGGCGCGCGCCGCCGTCAGAGACGAGCAGGTGGACACGTGACGATTCCGATGCCTTCCGCCGCCAGCGAGCCCAACCTCGGTGGCCTCGGCGACCAGGTCTACAACCGACTGCTCGGCGAGCGGATCATCTTCCTCGGTCAGCCCGTCGACGACGACATCGCCAACAAGATCACCGCGCAGCTGCTGCTCCTTGCCGCCGACCCGGACAAGGACATCTACCTCTACATCAACAGCCCCGGTGGTTCGATCTCGGCCGGCATGGCCATCTACGACACCATGCAGTACATCAAGAACGACGTGGTCACCATCGCGATGGGCCTCGCCGCGTCGATGGGTCAGTTCCTGCTGAGCGCCGGCACGCCCGGCAAGCGCTTCGCGCTGCCGAACGCCGAGATCCTGATCCACCAGCCCTCCGCCGGGCTGGCGGGTTCCGCCTCGGACATCAAGATCCACGCGGAGCGGCTGCTGCACACCAAGAAGCGGATGGCCGAGCTCACCGCCTTCCACACCGGTCAGTCGGTCGAGCAGATCACCCGTGACTCGGACCGCGACCGCTGGTTCTCCGCCGAGGAGGCCAAGGAGTACGGCCTGATCGACGACGTCATGACCACCGCCGCGGCGGTGCCGGGCGGCGGCGGCACCGGCGCCTGAGCGCCCTCCGCCCCAGCCCTTGATCGCTCATCACGAGGACGGTGACACCCACATGAACAACCTTTCCGGCATCAGCCGCTACGCCGGCCCCCGGGCCGAGTCGCGCTACGTCGTTCCGCGCTTCGTCGAGCGCACCTCGCAGGGCATCCGCGAGTACGACCCGTACGCCAAGCTCTTCGAGGAGCGCGTGATCTTCCTCGGCGTGCAGATCGACGACGCCTCGGCCAACGACGTGATGGCGCAGCTGCTGTGCCTGGAGTCGATGGACCCGGACCGTGACATCTCGATCTACATCAACTCGCCGGGCGGCTCGTTCACCGCGCTGACCGCGATCTACGACACGATGCAGTTCGTGAAGCCCGACATCCAGACGGTCTGCATGGGCCAGGCGGCCTCCGCCGCGGCCGTGCTGCTCGCGGCCGGCACCCCCGGCAAGCGGATGGCGCTGCCCAACGCGCGCGTGCTGATCCACCAGCCGTACAGCGAGACCGGCCGGGGACAGGTCTCCGACCTGGAGATCGCCGCCAACGAGATCCTGCGGATGCGCTCGCAGCTGGAGGAGATGCTGGCCAAGCACTCCACCCAGCCGATCGAGAAGATCCGTGAGGACATCGAGCGCGACAAGATCCTCACCGCTGAGGAGTCGCTGGCCTACGGCCTGGTCGACCAGATCGTGTCGACCCGCAAGACCTCCGTCGGCGTCTGACGGAGACGCCCCGTAGGCGGCGCCGGACCCGGCGCTGACGCGTACGAGTGGCGTACGAGCGCGGCACGGTCGCGCTCCTTGCCCAGGTCGCCCCCTTGGACCGGGAACGGCGGACACGGTCCGCACACCGAGTCGGTCCAAGGGGGGCCCGCACACCGGGCCCGGCAAGGTACCGTCATAGGGGGCTGGGGCCTGCCTCCAGGCGAACAAGCAGCAAGCGCAGCGCAAGCACTCGGGTCCGCGGAGCAAAGCGGATCCCAGGCGAAGGGGAAGCACCTCGTGGCACGCATCGGTGACGGCGGCGACCTGCTCAAGTGCTCGTTCTGCGGAAAGAGCCAGAAGCAGGTGAAGAAGCTCATCGCAGGCCCGGGTGTGTACATCTGCGACGAGTGCATCGACCTCTGTAACGAGATCATCGAGGAGGAGCTCGCGGAGACCTCCGAGGTGCGCTGGGAAGAGCTTCCCAAGCCCCGCGAGATCTACGAGTTCCTCGAGGGCTATGTGGTCGGCCAGGAGGCCGCGAAGAAGGCGCTGTCCGTCGCCGTCTACAACCACTACAAGCGGGTGCAGGCCGGCGAGAACGGCGGCAACCGCGACGACGGCATCGAGCTGGCCAAGTCCAACATCCTGCTGCTCGGCCCCACCGGCTCCGGCAAGACGCTGCTCGCCCAGACGCTGGCCCGGATGCTGAACGTGCCCTTCGCCATCGCCGACGCCACCGCCCTCACCGAGGCGGGCTATGTCGGCGAGGACGTGGAGAACATCCTCCTGAAGCTGATCCAGGCCGCGGACTACGACGTCAAGAAGGCCGAGACCGGCATCATCTACATCGACGAGATCGACAAGGTCGCCCGGAAGAGCGAGAACCCGTCGATCACCCGCGATGTCTCCGGCGAGGGCGTCCAGCAGGCCCTGCTGAAGATCCTGGAGGGCACCACCGCCTCGGTGCCGCCGCAGGGCGGCCGCAAGCACCCGCACCAGGAGTTCATCCAGATCGACACGACGAACGTGCTGTTCATCGTGGGTGGCGCCTTCGCCGGTCTGGAGAAGATCATCGAGGCGCGGGCCGGCGCCAAGGGCATCGGCTTCGGCGCCACCATCCGCTCCAAGCGGGAGATCGAGGCGAGCGACCAGTTCCAGGAGGTCATGCCGGAGGACCTGGTGAAGTTCGGGATGATCCCGGAGTTCATCGGCAGACTTCCGGTCATCACCTCGGTGCACAACCTCGACCGTGAGGCGCTGCTGCAGATCCTCGTCGAGCCGCGCAACGCGCTCGTCAAGCAGTACCAGCGGCTCTTCGAACTCGACGGTGTCGAGCTGGACTTCGACCGGCCCGCCCTGGAGGCCATCGCCGACCAGGCGATCCTGCGCGGCACCGGCGCGCGCGGACTGCGCGCCATCATGGAAGAGGTCCTGATGTCGGTGATGTACGAGGTGCCGTCCCGCAAGGACGTGGCCCGCGTCGTCATCACCGCCGACGTCGTCCACTCCAACGTCAACCCGACGCTCGTGCCGCGCACCCGCGGCGGCGAGCCGGGGGAGCGGCACGAGAAGAGCGCGTAGCCGACACACGGAAGAGGGGCCGTACGGCGTGCTGCCGTGCGGCCCCTCCGCGCGTCCGCTCCGCGCCGCCGTGGATCACTCGGCCGGCTTGCGCGTCTCCTCGTAGATCCCGGCGGTCACCTTCGCGAACTCCTCCAGGTCGACGTCGTCGACATTGGTGTTGTCCGCGTCCAGGTCGAGCACCATCGCCGCGTCCGTCTTCTCCGCCCAGGCGCACACCGGCGCGTAGTACTCGTCGTACATCTTGACGACCTCGCAGCTGAGCTTCGGACCGTCCGCGCCGTTCGGCTGGAACGACGCGCGCTTCTTCTCGACCGCGGCCTTGCCCCCGGACTCGAAGCTCTTGAACATCTCGTCCTGGATCTTGGCCGGGTCGCCGATGTCGCCGTACATGCCGGAGAAGGACAGACCGGAGTTCGGGTCGTCGGCGTGCTTGTAGGAGGCCAACACCGAGGTGGTGCCCTCGGGCATGTCCTGCTGCACGCTGGTCCCGGCGTCCTTGAGCGCCTTGGTGTCCTTGTCCAGCTCGTAGTCGTCCTCGTGCAGCGACTTGGGCGTGACCAGCCGCATCGCGTCGGTGGACTCGTCCTTCTTGGTCAGGAAGAAGGCCCCCACGGCGACCGCGGCGACGACCACCACGGCCGCCGAGCTGATCGCGATCACCTTGGTCCTGTTGCTCCCGCCGCCCGGCTGCTGCGGGGGCGGCGCCTGGCCCGGTCCCGGCTGCTGCGGATAGCCGTACCCCGGCTGTGCGGCCGGCTGCTGGGGGTAGCCGTAGCCGGGCTGTGCGGCCGGCTGCTGCTGCGGGTAGCCGTACCCCGGCTCCTGCGCGTACGGATTGGACCCGCCCGGGGGCTGCTGCGGCGCCCCGCCGTACGGGTTGGGCTGACCGCCCCCGTACGGACCGGGCTGGGGCGGCGGCTGGTTGTAGCTCATGGGGATCCCCTTCGGGGTTCGCTGAGAACCGGTGGGCTGGGCGACGCGGACGCGACGGCGGGCCGTGGCGGGAGGGCGCTACGGGAGGGCGACGCGGGTCTCGGTGCGCACCTTGGCGGTGGTCGCGCCGGCCTCTTCCAGCGTGACGGTCTTGCCTGAGGTCATGGCCGCCGCGTCGCTGAGCGCCACATAGCCGATGGTGCTGCTGTCGCCCCAGATGCAGAACGGGATGGTGAAGGAGGCGCTGGTGCCGGCGGCGCCGGTGAACTTGACGTTCTGACACTTGAGCACGGCGCCCGCGTCCAGGCCCGGCGCGTTGATCTGCTGCGGGCTGCCGTCCAGGGCCGCGGTGCCGCCGCCGCCGAGGTTCGGGTCCTTCTTGGCCTCTTCGGCCATCTTCGTGAACATCGCGTCGACGACCTTGTTCGGGTCGCTGACGGTCCCCCAGACGCCGCTGAACTGCATCTGCTTGGCGGAGAGGCCCTCACCGGCCTTGTACTCGGCTCCGGTGGAGTCCGTGGTCACGACCCCCAGCTGGGAGAGCTCGGACTTGCTGTCCGAGAAGATGGAGTCGTCGGCGCCGCTGGCGGGGTCCTTCTTGTACTCGCTGACCAGCACCGGCGGGGTCTGCAGCTTGTACTTCTTGTTGTCGGCCGGGACGTCGGCGCCACCGTTGGCGCCACCGTTGGCGCCGGGGACGGTGACCTTCTGGCCGCCCTTGCCCTTGCCCTTGCTCTTCTTGTCGTCGTCGTCACCGCCGGTGAACATGATGACGCCGCCGATGATCGCGCCGACCACCACCAGGGCACCGACGACCAGACCTATCGTCTTGTTCTTGTTGCCGCCGCCCTGCGGGGGCATCGGCACCTGCGGCGGCTGGCCGTACGGCCCCGGCTGCTGGGGCTGGCCGTACGGGCCCGGCTGCGGCTGCTGCGGGAAGCCGTAGCCCGCCGCCTGCGTCGGCTGGCTGTACGGGTTCGGCTGCCCCGCGGGCTGCTGAGGGTAGCCGTACCCCGGCTGGCCGGCCGTGCCGCCCTGGCCGTACGGGTTGGGCTGCTGGGGCTGGCCCTGCCCGTAGGGACCGGGCTGCTGCGGCTGGCCCTGCCCGTACTGGTTGTAGCTCATGTCAGTCCTTCGTTTGATTGCGTGTTGCCTTCGGGGCGGGCCCGACGTGCTACCCGTCGATCTCGACGCGGGCGTCCTTCCGTACCTTCGCCGTGAGTTCCGCCGCGTCCTCCAGTGACATGCCGCCGCTGCCCAGGACCGCCGCGGCCGGGTCCGCCATCACCGTGACGCCCAGCGTGCTCTCATCGCCCCAGACGCACGCGGGGGCCTCCATGGATCCCTTGGGGGAGGCGAACTTCAACATCTGACACTTCAGTACGTCCCCGTCGAAGCCGTCCGGGGTGAAGCTCTGGGCCGCGCCCTGGGGTTGGGCCGTGTCGCTGTCCTGGAGGGCCTTGACGATGCCGGCGAGGGCGAGTTCGGCTCCGCGCGCGGGGTCGGATATCTCGCCCCAGACGCCGGTGAACTTCATCATCTGCTTGCCGGCACTGAGGTAGTTGGCGGCCACCAGGTGCGGGTCCTTGACGCCGGGGACCTGCTTCAGCTGCTCCTGCCCCGACTCGGACAGGTCCTTCTCGCTGGTGCCCGAGCCCTGCCGGGCGTAGTCGCCGGCGACGGTGTCGGGGGTGGTCAGCTTGTACGGGCCGGAGTCGCCCGAGCCGCCGCCGGTCAGCAGGACGGCGCCCACGCCCACCGCGGCCAGCGCCAGCAGCGCCCCGCCGGCGAGCGCGAGCTTCCTGCCCTTTCCGCCGCGGGGGGCGGGAGCGGGCGGTGGGTAGCCGTAGCCGTAGCCCGGCTGGGCCTGGGCCTGCGCGGGGGCCTGCGGCTGCGCCGGCTGGCCGTAGGGACCCGGCTGGGCGTACGGCCCGGGGGCCGGCTGCTGCGCGTACGGGCCGGGAGCGGGCGCCTGCGCGTACGGGCCGGGCTGGCCCTGGCCGCCGCCGGCCGAGGGGTAGCCGTAACCGGGCTGCTGGGCGTAGGGATTCGGCATCGGTGGCTGACCTGCGCCGTACGGGCCCTGCTGGGACCCGTAGGGCCCGGGCTGCGGTGGCGGCTGGTGGTAGCTCAAGCGTGCCCCTCTTTTGATGCGACGATGCGACGGAATGCTCTTCGATGCTCGCGACAGATGCGCAACATCCTTCCCGACGTCATACGGACGCTTGACGCCGGGGCGACAACGGGTTCGTAACGGAGTGGCGGGGCCCCTTAGACTGACCGTCGTGACCGAGAACACTCAGCAGAGCCCCGCGAGCGGGCCGAACAGCCACCCTGAACTGCCGACCCAGTACGCACCGGCCGAGGTAGAGGGGCAGCTGTACGAGCGCTGGGTAGAGCGCGGTTACTTCACGGCCGACGCCAAGAGCGACAAGCCCTCGTACACCATCGTCATCCCCCCGCCGAACGTCACCGGCTCGCTCCACCTGGGCCACGCCTTCCAGCACACCCTCATGGACGCGCTCACCCGGCGCAAGCGCATGCAGGGCTTCGAGTCGCTGTGGCTGCCCGGCATGGACCACGCCGGCATCGCCACCCAGAACAAGGTCGAGCAGCAGCTCGCCGAGGAGGGCAAGTCCCGGCACGACCTCGGGCGCGAGGAGTTCGTCGAGCGCGTGTGGCGGTGGAAGGAGGAGTACGGCGGCAAGATCCTCGGCCAGATGCGCCGCCTCGGCGACGGCGTCGACTGGAGCCGTGAGCGCTTCACCATGGACGAGGGCCTGTCCCGCGCCGTCCAGACGATCTTCAAGCGGCTCTACGACGACGAGCTGATCTACCGCGCCGAGCGCATCATCAACTGGTGCCCGCGCTGCCTCACGGCCATCTCCGACATCGAGGTGGAGTACCAGGAGGACGACGGCGAGCTCGTCTCGATCAGGTACGGCGAGGGCGAGGACAGCGTGGTCGTCGCGACGACCCGCGCCGAGACCATGCTGGGCGACACCGCCGTGGCCGTCCACCCGGACGACGAGCGCTACGCCCACCTCATCGGCAAGCAGATCAAGCTGCCGCTGACGGACCGCACCATCCCGGTCGTCGCCGACACCCACGTCGACCCCGAGTTCGGCACCGGCGCCGTCAAGGTCACCCCGGCGCACGACCCCAACGACTTCGCGATCGGCCAGCGCCACGGGCTGCCCTCGCTGACGGTCATGGACGAGCGCGGCAACATCACCGTCCACGGTCCCTTCCAGGGCCTGGACCGCTTCGAGGCCCGCTCCGCCATCGTCGGCGCCCTGCGCTCCCAGGGCCGGATCGTCGCCGAGAAGCGCCCGTACGTCCACTCCGTGGGCCACTGCTCGCGCTGCAAGACCACGATCGAGCCGCGGCTGTCCATGCAGTGGTGGGTCAAGGTCGGCCCGCTGGCCCAGGCCGCCGGCGACGCCGTCCGCGACGGCGTGGTGAAGATCCACCCGGAGGACATGTCGAAGCGCTACTTCGACTGGGTCGACAACATGCACGACTGGTGCATCTCGCGCCAGCTGTGGTGGGGCCACCGCATCCCGGTCTGGTACGGCCCGGACGGCGAGGTCCTCTGCGTCGGACCGGACGAGCAGCCGCCGACGGGCGAGGGCTGGCACCAGGACACCGACGTGCTCGACACCTGGTTCTCCTCCGGCCTGTGGCCGTTCTCCACCCTCGGCTGGCCGGACCGGACCCCGGACCTCGAGAAGTTCTACGCCACCGACGTCCTGCTCACCGGCCACGACATCATCTTCTTCTGGGTCGCCCGGATGATGATGTTCGGTCTGTACGCGATGGACGGTGTCGCGCCCTTCCACACCATCGCCCTCACCGGCCTGGTGCGCGACGAGCGCGGCAAGAAGATGTCGAAGTCCTTCGGCAACGTCGTCGACCCGCTGGACTGGATGGACAAGTACGGCTCCGACGCCGTCCGCTTCACCCTGGCCAAGGGCGCCAACCCGGGCACCGACGTGCCGATCGGCGAGGACTGGGTGCAGGGCTCCCGCAACTTCGCCAACAAGATCTGGAACGCCACCCGCTTCGCGCTGATGAACGGCGCGACGGTGGAGGGCGAGCTGCCGCCGGCCGAGCGGCTGCGACCCGAGGACCGCTGGATCCTGTCCCGGCTCAACGCGGTCATCGCCGAGGTCGACGCCTACTACGACGACTACCAGTTCGCGAAGCTCTCCGACGCGCTGTTCCACTTCGCCTGGGACGAGGTCTTCGACTGGTACGTCGAGCTCTCCAAGACCACCTTCCTCAAGGGCGGCCCCGAGGCCGACGCCTCGCGCCGCGTCCTGGGCGAGGTCCTGGACGTGACGCTGCGGCTGCTGCACCCGGTCGTCCCGTTCGTCACCGAGACCCTGTGGACCTCCCTCACCGGCGGCGAGTCGATCGTCATCGCCGCATGGCCGGTCGACAGCGGTTTCCGCGACCCGGCCGCCGAGCGGGAGATCGAGACCGTCCAGCAGGTGGTCACCGAGGTCCGCCGGTTCCGCGCCGACCAGGGCCTGCAGCCCGGCCAGCGGGTCCCGGCCCGACTCGACCTGGAGGGCGCCGTGCTTCCGGGGCTCGCGGCCCACGAGGACGCCATGCGCGCCCTGCTGCGGCTCCAGCCGGCCGGTGACGACTTCACCGCCACCGCCTCGCTGCCGGTCGCGGGCGCGACCGTCGCGCTCGACCTGTCCGGCGCCATCGACGTCGCGGCCGAGCGCAAGCGGCTGGCCAAGGACCTCGCGGCCGCCGAGAAGGACCTGGCGCAGACCACGGCGAAGCTCGGCAACGAGGCATTCCTGGGCAAGGCCCCCGACCACGTGGTCGAGAAGATCCGCACCCGGAAGGCGGCCGCCGAGGCGGACATCGCCCGGATCACCGCCCAGCTGGCGAACCTGCCGCAGGGCTGACCCCGGCACCACCTAACGGCGGGCCCGTACGGATGTCGCATCCGTACGGGCCCGCCGTGCGGTGCGGTGCGGTGCGGGGCGGTGCGTGGCCCGCACCACCACCCCGGAGCCGGTCGGATCCGGCCTCGTCCGCCTGTCCGGCCGGTGTTGTCACAGGGGGCTCGTAGACTGGTCCGCGTGAGCGAGCGCCCCCGAAACGACGACCCCGACTCCACGCCCGGTCCGATCGACGAGTTCGACGAGATCGTGGAGGCGGAGACCGACCGCGACCCCGACCTGGCGGTGATCGAGGCGGGGAGTCGCACCCTGCGCACGCAGGCCGGGCCGCCGACGGGAGACCCGATCCCGGCCCGCCCCACCGACCCCGAGGTCGACCGCGCGCTGCGCGAGGTGGAGGCGGAGCTCGCCAGCCGCTGGGGCGAGACCAAGCTCGACCCGTCGCTGGTGCGCATCGAGGCGCTGCTGGACATCCTCGGCTCGCCGCAGCGCGCGTACCCGTCGATCCACATCACCGGCACCAACGGCAAGACCAGCACCGCCCGCATGATCGAGGCGCTGCTGGCCGCCTTCGAGCTGCGCACCGGGCGCTACACGAGCCCGCACGTCCAGTCGGTCACCGAGCGGATCAGCCTGGACGGGGCGCCGATCTCCGCCGAGCGGTTCATCGAGACGTACCGGGACATCCAGCCGTACATCGAGATGGTCGACACCCAGCAGCAGTACCGGCTGTCCTTCTTCGAGGTGCTCACCGCCATGGCCTTCGCGGCCTTCGCGGACGCCCCGGTGGACATCGCCGTGGTCGAGGTCGGCATGGGCGGCACCTGGGACGCCACCAACGCGATCGACGCGGGCGTGGCCGTGGTCACCCCCATCGCGCTGGACCACACCGACCGGCTCGGAGCCACGCCCGAGGAGATCGCGGTCGAGAAGTCCGGGATCATCAAGAAGGACGCCACCGTGGTGCTCGCGCAGCAGCCGGTGGACGCCGCCTCGGTGCTGTTGAAGAAGGCCGTCGAGGTGGACGCCACGGTCGCGCGCGAGGGCCTGGAGTTCGGCGTGCTGGCGCGCGAGGTGGCGGTCGGCGGGCAGCTGCTGACGCTGCGCGGGCTGGGCGGCGAGTACCCGGAGGTCTTCCTGCCGCTGCACGGGGCGCACCAGGCGCACAACGCGGCGGTGGCGCTGGCGGCGGTCGAGGCGTTCTTCGGCATCGGCTCGCAGCACGCCCGCACGCTCGACATCGACACGGTGCGCCGGGCGTTCGCCTCCGTCACCTCGCCGGGCCGGCTGGAGGTGGTGCGGCGCAGCCCGACCGTGGTGCTGGACGCCGCGCACAACCCGGCGGGCGCGCAGGCCACGGCCGCCGCGATCTCCGAGGCGTTCGGCTTCAGCCGGCTCATCGGCGTGGTCGGGGCCAGCGGCGACAAGGACGTGCGCGGCTTCCTGGAGGCGTTCGAACCGATCTTCGCCGAGATCGTGGTGACGCAGAACTCCACCCACCGCGCGATGGACGCCGACGCGCTGGCGGCGGTCGCGGTCGAGGTCTTCGGCGAGGAGCGGGTGCAGGTCGAGCCGCGACTGGACGAAGCGCTGGAGGCGGCGATCACGCTGGCCGAGGAAGAGGGCGAGTTCACCGGCGCCGGCGTGCTGGTCACCGGCTCCGTGATCACGGTGGGCGAGGCCCGGCTGCTGCTGGGGAGGGGCTGAGATGCGAACCCTGTGTTCGAGCACGCTGATAGGCGAGTTCTTCGTGATCGGCTTCGCCGGGCTGGTGGCGATGAACACCTCCGACCTGTCGACCGCCACGGTGTGGACGGTCAGCGGCGTCGCCATGGTGCTGTGCCTGCTGCTGTGCGGCATGGTCAGCCGCCCGGGGGCGGTGCAGATCGGCTGGGCGCTCCAGGTCGGGCTGATCCTCAGCGGCTTCGTCGTCAGCACGATGTTCATCCTGGGCGCCCTCTTCGCCGCCCTGTGGTGGGCCTCGGTCCACTTCGGCCGCAAGGTCGACGAGGCGAAGGCCCGCTTCGCGGCGCAGGCGGCGGCCGAGCGATCCGCTTAGCCGCGCGGCGCGGGAGGGGTCCGGCGGGGCCCGGTCGGGGCACGGCCGCGGTCGCTTCGGGCAGCCGCCGTCCCGGCCCGTCCGAGGGATCGGTGAATATCCGATGACCAGGTGCGATGCCGGGTGCTGCGCACCCGTCCCGCCCCTGTAGCCTTCGGCACTACACACCGACCGCGTACGCCCGTCCGTGCGACATCGCCATGCCGCGCGACGTCTGTCCCAAGGAGCCGCACCATGACCCAGCGCACCCTCGTCCTCCTCAAGCCCGACGCCGTTCGGCGGGGCCTGGTCGGCGAGATCATCGGCCGGATCGAGCGCAAGGCGAACTGGGCCGTCACCGCGCTGGAGCTGCGTACCCTCGGCCGCGACACGCTGGAGCAGCACTACGCCGAGCACGTCGGCCGGGACTTCTACGAGCCGCTGGTGGCCTTCATGTCCTCCGGCCCGATCGTGGCGCTCGTCGTCGAGGGCGAGCGGGTCATCGAGGGCGTCCGCGCGCTGGCCGGCCCGACCGACCCGATCAAGGCGCCGAGCGGCACCATCCGGGGCGACTTCGGCACCATCACGCGTGAGAACCTGATTCACGCGTCTGACTCGGAGGAATCCGCCGAGCGGGAAATCAAGATTTTCTTCCCCGGCCTGGGCTGAACCCGCACCACCTTCGTCTGAGGCGGAATCACGTCCACACCCCGCTGACCGGGGGCGACCGCTATTTTCGGTCGCCCCTTGGCATATGCGGGCCGATCGGGGGAACGCGACACCCCGACACGACGTCACCATGAGAGGGGGCGGGTACGTGTTCTGCTGACAATGGCGGAGGACCCTCGCGTCGTGTTCGAGCGAGCGAGACTACGATGAAGCTTCCGCGCCTCGCAGCGCACCCATCCTGCCGACCTCAAGTAAGCATTCGCTCCAGTTGGGAAGGCCAGACGTATCCTCATGGGGAACAACATGTCGTTCATCGGCCGTGACATGGCTGTCGACCTCGGGACCGCCAACACGCTGGTGTACGTCAGGGGCCGCGGGATCGTCCTCAACGAGCCGTCAGTCGTCGCCATCAATACCAACACCGGCGGAATCCTCGCGGTGGGCGCCGAGGCGAAGAAGATGATCGGCCGGACCCCTGGCAATATCGTGGCCGTCCGTCCGCTCAAGGACGGGGTGATCGCCGATTTCGAGATCACCGAGCGGATGCTCCGCTATTTCATCCTCAAGATCCACAAGCGGCGCTATCTGGCGCGTCCGCGGGTCGTGGTCTGCGTGCCGTCCGGCATCACCGGGGTCGAGCGCCGCGCCGTGATCGAGGCGTCCACCCAGGCGGGTGCCCGTCAGGTGCACATCATCGAGGAGCCGATGGCGGCGGCGATCGGCTCGGGACTGCCGGTCCACGAGGCCACCGGCAACATGGTGGTGGACATCGGCGGCGGCACCACCGAGGTCGCCGTCATCTCGCTCGGCGGAATCGTCACCGCGCAGTCCATCCGGGTCGCCGGCGACGAGTTGGACAACGCGATCATCCAGCACGTCAAGAAGGAGTACAGCCTGCTGCTGGGCGAGCGCACCGCCGAGAACATCAAGATCACCATCGGCTCGGCCTACGAGACCGAGCAGGAGGAGCACACCGAGATCCGCGGCCGCGACCTGGTCAGCGGACTCCCCAAGACCGTGGTGATCTCCGCCGCGGAGGTCCGGAAGGCCATGGAGGAGCCGGTCAACTCCATCGTCGACGCGGTCAAGACCACGCTCGACAAGTGCCCGCCCGAGCTCTCCGGCGATGTGATGGACCGTGGCATCGTGCTCACCGGCGGCGGCGCGCTGCTGCGCGGCCTGGACGAGCGGCTGCGCCGGGAGACCGGTATGCCCATCCATATCGCCGAGGACCCGCTGGACTCCGTGGCCCTGGGCTCCGGCAAGTGCGTCGAGGAGTTCGAGGCCCTCCAGCAGGTGCTGGACGCCCAGCCCCGCAGATGACCCGCGGGTGATCCGCGAACGGCCCACACCCGGTGCCGTTGGCGGCATCCCCTCACCGTCGTACGGCCCCGTGCGACATGTGTACGACCTCCGTATGGACGCCGTACCAGCTCGTGGATGACACTCCGTCATCGGCGCGTTTCCGCCGCACGGGCGCCGCTTCGCCCATGCGGCGGAACGCCGGCAGACAACGCTGATATACAGGCATAAGGTCCGACTCCTACGAGGAAGGCACGTCGCCGCACGTGAGGGACACACGAGAGAGCAGACTGCTCCTGGTGCTGCTGATTGCCATCGCGTTCGCACTGATCACGGTGGACATCCGCGGCGGCGAGGACTCACCCCTGGACGGCGCCCGGCAGTCCGCCGAGTCCGTCTTCGGGCCGGTGGAGAACGGCGTGGCCCAGGTCGTCGACCCGGTCGGCAACGCCATCGCCGCCGTGCGGGACTCCGATGAGCGACACGACCGCATCAGCGACCTCGAACGGGAGAACGCGGAGCTCAAGCAGCGACTCGGCAGCGAGGAGCGCAACCGCGCCCGGCACGCCGAGTACGACAGGATGATGAAGAGCGCCGGTGCCGGCCGCTACGGCGTCATCGGCGCCGAGGTCATCGCCATCGGCGCCGCCCAGGGCTTCTCATGGACCGTCACCATCGACGTCGGCGGCAAGGACGGCATCCGCCGCGACATGACCGTCATCAACGGCGACGGACTGGTCGGCCGGGTCACCACCGTCGGTCGCTCCACCTCCACCGTGCTGCTGGCCGGCGACCCCGACTTCACCGTCGGCACCCGCATGGAGAAGACCGGGGAGCTCGGCTTCGCCACCGGCCAGGGCGACCGACCGCTGCGGCTCCAACTGCTCAACGGCAAGGCCAAGGTGAAGAAGGGCGACCGGCTGGTCACCTTCGGCTCGCGTGCCAACAAGCCGTTCGTCCCCGGGGTCCCGGTCGGCGAGGTGGTCCGCGTCGACCCGTCCGACGGCGGACTCACCCGCACCGTCCAGGTGCGCCCGTACGTCGGCTTCACCAAGCTCGACATCGTCGGCGTCGTCGTCCAGCCGCCGCGCGAGAACCCGCGCGACGCGGTGCTGCCGCCCAAGCCGAAGAAGCCCGAGCCGGCGCCCACGGTCACCGTCACGGCCACCCCGCCCGCGCGCGAGGACGAAGACGCCTACGCCGCCGAAAGGGACTGACGATGCTGCGCATCAACCGGATCCTGCTCTCCACGACCCTGGTGATCGTCGCGCTGATCACCCAGGTCTGTGTGCTCGCCCGGCTCAACCTGCCCGGCGCCGTCCCCGACCTGCTGCTGCTCGTCGTGCTCGGCCTGGCGCTGGTCTACGGACACACCGGCGGCGCCCTCATCGGCTTCGGCGCCGGCCTCCTCGCCGACCTGGCCCCGCCCGCCGACCACGCGGCCGGGCGCTACGCCCTGGTCCTGTGCGTCATCGGCTACCTGGCCGGCCTCGCCCGACCCGAGAACGGGCAGCTCCGCTCGGCCACCGGGCCCATGCTGGTGGTCGTCGCGGGCGCCCTCGGCTCCACCCTGCTCTACGCGGGCGTCGGCTCCCTGGTCGGCGACACCGCCGCCAGCCATGTGGGCCTCGGCCACCTGCTCTTCACGGCCGCCCTGTACGACCTGCTGCTGGCGCCCTTCACCGTGCCGCTGATCATGGCCATCGCCCGCCGCACCGACAACGACCCGATGGCGGACAGCTCCGGCGGCGGAGCCGGCGGCGACAGCGGCTGGCTCACCCCGGCCGGCTCGATGCGCACCGGCCGCGGCTCCGGCCGTATGGGCAGAGCCGCCCGCATCGGCAGCCAGCGCGGCGGGCTCCTCACCAAGGCCGCCAAGAGCCGCGCCAACAAGGCGGGACGCATCAAGGGGGTCAAGAGGCTGTGAGGCGGCGCCGTCACCGCTCATGGAGGACGCCATGAGCAACTCCCTCCCGTCACCCGCCACCACCCTCAACGGAGGCGCTGACGCGCCGAGCGGTTCCCTTTCGTCACCCGCCACCACCCTCAACGGAGGCGCTGACGCGCCATGAGCAACATTCCTGAGACCGGGCGGACCACGCGTATCACCGTTCGCCTCGTCGCCATCCAGATCCTGGTCTTCTCGCTGCTGCTCACCCTCGCCGGGCGCCTGTGGTACCTCCAGATCCGCAACGGCGACGAGTACACCGCCGAGGCCGCCAGCAACCACGTCCAGCAGGTCATCCAGCCCGCCACCCGCGGCTCGATCCTGGACGCCCGCGGCATCCCGCTCGCGGACAACGAGACCCGCCTCGTGGTCTCCGCCAGCCGCACCGACCTGATGAAGATGAAGGACGACGGCAAGGCGGTGCTCACCCGGCTGGCCGCGGTCCTGGACATGAAGCCGCAGGAGGTCATGGACAAGGTGCGGCTGTGCGACGCCAAGACGCCGCAGCCGTGTTGGAACGGCTCCCCGTACCAGCCCATCCCGATCACCGACGAGGCCACCACCCAGCAGGCGCTCCAGATCCGCGAGCGCGCCGAGGACTTCCCCGGCATCAGCGCCGAGCCCACCCCGGTGCGTCGCTACGCCGCGCCCGGGGACGCCAACGCCGCCCAGGTCCTGGGCTACCTCTCCCCGGTCACCGACGAGGAGATCAAGGACGCCGAGAAGAGCGAGTCGCCGCTGCTGCGCTCCGACCAGATCGGCCGCTCCGGCCTGGAGCGCTCCTACGACGACCAACTGCGCGGCAAGGCCGGCATCACCCGCTACGAGGTGGACAACCTCGGCCGGGTCATCGGCAAGGGGAAGAGCGAGCGGGCCGAGCCCGGGTCCAACGTCGTCACCAGCATCGACGCCCGGGTGCAGGCCATCGCCGAGAAGGAGCTGGCACTGGCGATGAAGGAGGCCCGCAAGGTCTCCGACCGGAACACCGGCACCAACTACAAGGCCGACGCGGGCGCCGTCGTCGTCATGGAGGCCAGGACCGGCCGGATCGTCGCCATGGCGTCCAACCCCACCTACGACCCCAACGCCTGGGTCGGCGGCATCTCCGCCAGGGACTACCGGAAGCTCACCGGCAAGAAGTCCAACTACCCGCTGCTCAACCGCGCCATCCAGGGCCAGGCCGCGCCCGGCTCGATCTTCAAGGTCATCCCGACCACGGCCGCGGTCAACGCGGGCTACCGGTTCTCCGACCGCTACCCCTGCCCCAGCTCGTACAGCATCGGCGGCCAGGTCTTCAAGAACTTCGAGTCCCAGGGCCACGGCAGCATCACCCTCGGCCAGGCGCTCGAGGTCTCCTGTGACACCGTCTACTACGGGCTGTCCCACCAGCAGTGGCAGAAGGACGGCGGGATCAACCCCAAGAAGCACCCGAAGGACTGGTTCTACAAGACCGCCCACCAGTTCGGCCTCGGCAAGGAGACCGGCATCGACCTCCCCAACGAGGTCAGCGGCCGGGTCCCGGACCGCCAGTGGAAGAAGGACTACTGGAAGGCCAACAAGGACGTCTGGTGCAAGCAGGGGAAGAAGAGCGGCGACTACGCCGAGCGGATCGCCTACGAGAACTGCCTCGAGGGCATGAAGATGCGCGCCGGTGACGCCGTCAACTACTCCATCGGCCAGGGCGACACCCTCGTCACCCCGATCCAGATGGCCACCATCTACTCGGCCATCTCCAACGGCGGCACGCTCTACGACCCCACCGTCGGCAAGGCCGTCATCAGCGCCGACGGCAAGAAGGTGCGCGAGATCAAGCCCGCGTCGCACGGCAGGCTGCCGATGGACGCCAAGACCAATCGGCAGATAAACGAGGCCCTGGCCGGCGTCGCCACCCGCGGCACCGCCGCCTGGCGCTTCGGCGGCTGGCCGCAGGACAAGATCCCGATGCACGCCAAGACCGGTACGGCGGAGGTCTACGGCAAGCAGACCACCTCGTGGTTCGCGTCGTACACCAAGGACTACACGATCGTGATGACGATCTCCCAGGGCGGCACCGGCTCCGGCGCCTCCGGGCCGGCCGTGCGCAACATCTACAGCGCGATGTACGGCGTCTCCCCCGACGGCGAGATCGACCGCGGGAAGGCGCTGCTGCCCGAGCCGCAGCGCAGGCTGCCCAAGATCAACCGTGACGGGACCGTCGAGGCCAAGTCGTTCGGCGAGAAGTACACGGCCATCGGCACGACCGGAAGGCGGCCCGAAGAGTGAGCGCGTCGTCCGAACTCGCCGTACGCAGGTACGGGCCGGAGAAGTCCACGTGGGGCAAGCTCATGGCGCGCGACTCCCTCGTGCGCCGGCTCGACTGGATACTCATGCTCTCCGCGCTCGCCCTTTCCGCCATCGGCGCGGCGCTGGTGTACTCCGCGACCCGCAACCGCACCGAGCTCAACCAGGGCGACCCGTACTACTTCCTGTTCCGCCATGTGCTGAACACCGGCATCGGGCTGGCGCTGGCGGTGGCCACCATCTGGCTCGGCCACCGCACCCTGCGCGGCGCCGTGCCGGTCCTCTACGCGCTGTCGGTGCTGCTGGTGCTGGCCGTGCTCACCCCGCTCGGCTCCACCATCAACGGCGCGCACGCCTGGATCGTGATCGGCGGCGGCTTCTCCCTCCAGCCGTCCGAGTTCGCCAAGATCACCATCATCCTGGGGATGGCGGTGCTGCTCGCCTCACGGGTGGACGCGGGCGACCGCGTCCACCCCGACCACCGCACCGTCGTCCAGGCGCTGGCCCTGGCCGCGCTGCCCATCGCCATCGTGCTCCTCATGCCCGACCTGGGCTCCGTGATGGTGATGGCGGTGATCGTGCTGGCCGTGCTGCTCGCCTCCGGCGCCTCCAACCGCTGGATCGCCGGACTCATCGGCACCGCCGTGCTCGGCGCCGTCCTGGTCTGGCAGCTCGGCGTGCTCGACCAGTACCAGATCGACCGCTTCGCCGCGTTCGCCAACCCCGCCCTCGACCCCGCCGGCGTCGGCTACAACACCAACCAGGCGCGCATCGCCATCGGCTCCGGTGGTCTCACCGGCTCCGGGCTGTTCCAGGGCACCCAGACCACCGGTCAGTTCGTGCCCGAGCAGCAGACCGACTTCGTCTTCAGCGTCGCCGGCGAGGAGCTCGGATTCCTCGGCGCGGGCCTGATCATCGCGCTGATCGGCGTCGTGATGTGGCGGGCCTGCCGCATCGCGCGGGACACCACCGAGCTGTACGGCACCGTGGTCGCCGCCGGGATCATCGCCTGGTTCGCGTTCCAGTCGTTCGAGAACATCGGCATGACGCTCGGGATCATGCCGGTGGCCGGCCTGCCGCTGCCGTTCGTCTCCTACGGCGGATCCTCCATGTTCGCCGTCTGGATAGCGGTCGGACTCCTCCAGTCCATCCGCGTGCAACGGCCGGTCGCCGCCTGACGACCTGTCGCCGGACCCGCCGCGGGGCTAGATTCGACGCATGGCGGACACCGTGCGAGAAGTCGAGCGGAAGTACGACGCGGCCGACGCCGGGGGGCTCCCCGACCTGAGCGGAGTCCCCGGCGTGGCGCGCACCGTCGCCGGGGGAGTGGTCACCCTCGACGCCACCTACTACGACACCCCGGACCGGCGGCTGGCGGCCGACGGCATCACGCTGCGCCGCCGCACCGGCGGCGACGACGCCGGATGGCATCTGAAGCTGCCGGCCGGCCCCGACACCCGGGACGAGATCCGGGCGCCGCTCGCGGACGCCCTGCCCCGCCGGCTGGCCGCCCTCATCCACTCCCGCACCCGGGGCGCCCGGGTCGTCCCCCTGGTCCGGCTGGTCTCCGAGCGCGAGGTGCACCGGCTGCTGGACGCCGAGGGCGGGCCGCTCGCCGAAGGCTCCGTCGACCGGGTCACCGCCTACCGGCTGGCGGACGGGGACGGGGAACGGGCGCCGGCGCGCTGGACCGAGATCGAGGTGGAGCTGGCCGAGGGACGCGACCCCCGGCTGCTCGACGCGATCGAGAAGAAGCTGCGCAAGGCGGGCGTGCGGCGCGCCGCCGCGAGCTCCAAGCTGGCCAGGGCGCTGCACGAGACCGCCACCGAGGAGGAGCGGAAGCGGACCGCCGAGGCCCCGCGGCCGCCCCGGCCGGCCGAGCCCACCGCCGGCGACGTGGTGCTGGACTACGCCCGCGGCCAGCTCGCCGCCCTCGTCGCGCTCGACCCCGCCGTGCGCCTGGACGCCCCCGACTCCGTCCACCGGATGCGGGTGGCCACCCGTCGACTGCGCAGCCTGTTCCGGTCCTACGCCAAGGTGCTCGACCGCGGCGTCACCGACCCCCTCGGCGAGGAGCTCAAGTGGCTGGCCGCCGAGCTCGGCGTGGACCGCGACCACGAGGTGCTCACTGAGCGGCTGAGCCGGCGACTGAACGAGGTGCCGCCCGCGCTGCGGGTGGGCCCCGTGCGCAACCGGCTGCACACCTGGTCGCACGCGCACCGCGGCGGGTCCCGGCGGCAGGTGATCGCCCTGCTCGACGGCGAGCGGTATCTCGCGCTGCTGAACGCGCTCGACGCCCTGCTCGCCGACCCGCCGCTGCGCCCGGCCGCCGCGAAGTCCCCGCGGAAGGTGCTCCGCAAGGCGGTGCTCCGCGACTTCGCCCGCCTCGCCAGCCGGGTGGAGACCGCCCTGAGCGCCCCGGCGGGACCCGAGCGCGACGAGGCCGCCCACGCCGCCCGGAAGGCCGCCAAGCGCACCCGCTACGCCGCCGAGGCGGCCCGCCCGGCGCTGGGCAAGCCCGCCAAGCGCTTCGCCCAGCGCATGACCTCCGTGCAGGACGCGCTCGGCGACCACCAGGACAGCGTGGTCGCGCGCCAGGCGCTGACCGAGCTGTCCGCCCAGGCGCACGCCGCGGGGGAGAGCACCTTCACCTACGGCCTCGTCTACGGGCACGAGGAGGCCCTGGCGGCCGACCGCGAGCGGGAGCTGCCCGAGCTGTGGGCGGAGGTCTCACGGAAGAGGCACCGGGCGGCGCTGGGGGCGTGACGCGGTCCGGAAGGGGATGCCCGCCGATCGGGGTACGCTGGATGGTCACCTCTGTCCGCTCATGAGAGACGACCCCATCAGATGCCTGTCGAGTCGGTCTTCCCGCGCCTGGAAGCGCTTCTTCCGCATGTCCAGAAGCCGATCCAGTACGTCGGCGGAGAGCTCAACTCCACCGTCAAGGACTGGGACACCTGTGACGTGCGCTGGGCGCTCATGTACCCCGACGCCTACGAGGTCGGGCTGCCCAACCAGGGCGTCATGATCCTCTACGAGGTCCTCAACGAGCGCGAGGGCGTGCTCGCCGAGCGCACCTACAGCGTATGGCCGGACCTCGAGGCGCTGATGCGCGAGCACGGCGTCCCGCAGTTCACCGTGGACGCCCACCGGCCGGTCTCCGCGTTCGACGTGTTCGGTCTGTCCTTCTCCACGGAGCTGGGCTACACCAACATGCTCACCGCGCTGGACCTGGCCGGCATCCCGCTGGAGTCCAAGGACCGCACCGTCGACCACCCGATCGTCCTGGCCGGCGGCCACGCGGCGTTCAACCCGGAGCCCATCGCGGACTTCATCGACGCGGCGGTCATCGGCGACGGCGAGCAGGCCGTGCTCGACATGACCGAGATCATCCGCGCCTGGAAGGCGGAGGGTCGGCCGGGCGGTCGCGAGGAGATCCTCTTCCGCCTCGCGAAGACCGGCAACATCTATGTCCCGGGCTTCTACGAGGTGGAGTACCTGCCGGACGGCCGCATCGGTCGCGTGGTCCCCACCCGCTCCGGTGTGCCGTGGCGCGTGTCCAAGCACACCGTCATGGACCTGGACGAGTGGCCGTACCCGAAGCAGCCGCTGGTGCCGCTCGCCGAGACCGTGCACGAGCGCATGTCGGTGGAGATCTTCCGCGGCTGCACCCGCGGCTGCCGCTTCTGCCAGGCGGGCATGATCACCCGCCCGGTGCGCGAGCGCTCCATCACCGGCATCGGCGAGATGGTGGAGAAGGGCCTCAAGGCGACCGGCTTCGAGGAGGTCGGCCTGCTGTCGCTCTCCTCCGCCGACCACACCGAGATCGGTGCCATCGCCAAGGGCCTCGCCGACCGGTACGAGGAAGACAAGATCGGTCTGTCGCTCCCCTCGACCCGGGTCGACGCCTTCAACGTCGACCTGGCCAACGAGCTGACCCGTAACGGCCGCCGGTCCGGCCTCACGTTCGCCCCCGAGGGCGGCTCCGAGCGCATGCGCAAGGTCATCAACAAGATGGTCTCGGAGGAGGACCTGATCCGCACTGTCGCCACCGCCTACGGCAACGGCTGGCGCCAGGTGAAGCTGTACTTCATGTGCGGTCTGCCCACCGAGACCGACGAGGACGTGCTGCAGATCGCCGACATGGCGACGAAGGTCATCGCCAAGGGGCGCGAGGTCTCCGGCAAGAACGACATCCGCTGCACCGTCTCCATCGGCGGCTTCGTGCCCAAGCCGCACACGCCGTTCCAGTGGGCGCCGCAGCTCTCCTCCGAGGAGACCGACGCCCGGCTGGAGAAGCTGCGCGACAAGATCCGCGGCGACAAGAAGTACGGCCGCTCCATCGGCTTCCGCTACCACGACGGCAAGCCCGGCATCGTCGAGGGCCTGCTCTCGCGCGGTGACCGCCGGGTCGGCGCGGTGATCCGGGCCGTGTACGAGGACGGCGGCCGCTTCGACGGCTGGCGCGAGCACTTCAGCTACGACCGCTGGATGGAGTGCGCCGGCAAGGCGCTGCCGGAGTTCGGCGTCGACGTCGACTGGTACACCACGCGCGAGCGCACCTACGAGGAGGTCCTGCCCTGGGACCACCTGGACTCCGGTCTCGACAAGGACTGGCTCTGGGAGGACTGGCAGGACGCGCTCGACGAGACCGAGGTCGACGACTGCCGCTGGACCCCGTGCTTCGACTGCGGTGTGTGCCCGCAGATGGACACGCACATCCAGATCGGCCCCACGGGCAAGAAGCTGCTGCCTCTGTCGGTCGTCAACAACTGACCCGACCGAGCCGAGCTCGCGTACGGCCCCGGTGGCGCCCGCCACCGGGGCCGTACGACGTTCCGGGCGCCGGTGGCCGGAACCGCACAACCCCTCTGCCGTGCGGAGGAACCGGGCGCCACAATGTCGCGATGCCCGAACTCATCGCCCCCACCGCCCGGGTCCACGCCTCCTTCCTGGCGGCGATGGACGAGTTACGCGCCGAGGGCCGGGACAGCACCAGCGAGACCACGGTCGGATCCGAGCTGACGGAGTACGGCGACATCTGGCACGACCCGGGCGTCTTCGCCGACTACATGGCCCGGCTGCGGACCGACGCCCGGGAGACCGCCCCGCCCGCCCGCGGCGTCGTGCCGATGACCACCCTCTGGTACGTCGACGGCGACACCTATCTGGGGCGGCTCGCCATCCGGCACCGCCTCGACGACTTCCTGCGCGAGTACGGCGGCCACATCGGCTACGGGGTGCGCGCCTCCGTGCGCCGCCGGGGCCACGGCACCGCCATGCTGCGCGCCGCCCTGCCCCATGCCCGGACCCTGGGCCTCGACTCCCTGCTGGTCACCTGTGACACCGACAACGTCGGCTCGCGCAAGGTCATCGAGGCCTGCGGCGGGCTCCTGGAGGACGAGCGCGGGGGCAAGCTGAGGTACTGGATCTGCACCGAGGGCTGACCCGGTACGCTGCCCGGATGGAACGGCTCGACGGGTACACGACATCTCCGGCTCCGCGTCAGGAACCCGGAGGCGGATGTCTGACCAGGGCTTTCCTGCTCCCCGTGCGGATCGTGGCGTTGATCGTCGTCGTTCCCCTGCGCCTGCTCTGGGAGGCGCTGACCGCCTGCGGCCGGGCCCTGTACCGCTGGCTGCTGCTCCCGCTCGGGCGCGCCCTGGCCTGGCTTCTGAACATCCTCGTCGTGGTGCCGCTGCGGGCACTCGTCACGGCCGTCGGATGGCTGCTGCACCACCTGCTGGTGGTCCCCGCGCGGTGGCTCTACCGGGTGCTGCTGACGCCCCTCGGCCGCGGGCTCGTCTGGCTCGGCCGCCACCTCTTCGTCGTCCCGCTCGTCGCCCTCTACCGCTATGTGCTGACCCCGATCGGCCACGCCATCTCCTGGGTGGCGCGCGGAATCTGGGCCGTCATCACCTTCGTGGTGCGCTACACGGTGGTGGTGCCGCTGGTCGCGCTCTGGCGCTATGCGCTGGGGCCGATCTGCCGCGGCGTCGGCACGGTCCTCGGCTGGGCCTGGCAGGCCGCCGGCCACGTCGTTCGCTTCCTCTGGGGGATCGTCTCCACCCTGTTCCGCTGGGTGGTCGTCATCCCCGTCGGATGGGTCTGGCGCGGTCTGCTGCGACCGGTGCTGCACGCCGTCCGCGACCACGTGTGGCGCCCGGTCGTCACCGTCGTGCGGCAGGTCACCGCCGAGGTCCGGCGGGCGCTGTTCGGCGCGCCGCGCGCGTAGCCGGCCGTGACCGGCGGGAACCGCGGCCGGTGAAGGCGCGTACTCTAGAGCAAAGGACTGGGCGCGAAGTGTCACCGCCGACGGGGCGGTGATCCGGACCGGACGACGCCGGGATGGCTGCGGCCGGAAGCGTCCCCGCCGAGGCGGGGACCGCGCCACGGCTCGATGTACACAAGGAGAATTTCCACTGGGCAAGCGACAGCCCGAAGGCCCGCCGCCCGCACCCGCGGTGCAGCGCATCCGCCTTCGGTACACCAAGCGCGGCCGCCTCCGCTTCACCAGCCACCGCGACTTCCAGCGCGCCTTCGAGCGTGCGCTGCGGCGCGCCGAGGTGCCCATGGCCTACTCGGCGGGCTTCACCCCGCACCCCAAGGTGTCGTACGCCAACGCCGCCCCCACCGGAACCGGCAGCGAGGCCGAGTACCTGGAGATCCAGCTCGCTGAGGCCCGCGACCCGGAGACGCTGCGCCGGCTGCTCGACGAGTCGCTGCCCACCGGGCTCGACATCACCGAGGCCGTCGAGGCCAGCACCTCGGGCCTGGCCGACCGGCTGCAGGCGTCGGTGTGGGAGATCCGGCTCGACGGGGTCGAGGTCAGCGAGGCCGAGCGGGCCGTCGCGGCCTTCCTCGCGGCGGAGACCGTCGAGGTCCAGCGCAAGACGAAGAACGGCGTCCGCACCTTCGACACCCGGGGTGCCGTGGCCCGGCTCGCGGCGGTCGCACCCGCGGCCGATAGGCCCGGCGACGGTGCCTGTGCGATACTGCGGCTGGTTGTGCGGCACGAGACACCTGCCGTACGGCCCGACGACGTCCTGTCCGGCCTCCGCGCCACGGCCGACCTGGCGCCGCCGGTCCCCGCAGCGGTGACCAGGCTGGCGCAGGGGCTGCTCGATGAGGAGACCGGCACGGTGACCGACCCGCTCGCGCCCGACCGCGAGGCAGTCACGGCCGCCCCATCCACGGCCGCCGGACTGGCCGCCGCGAAGGCGGCGGAAGGTTCCGGGTAGGACCGCCGTCGATGCGCCGCCGAGGTACCAGGGAGCCACCCGGGTCCGGCAGGCGCACTGACCAGGAGACTTTCGCCGGTCCCCGCCTTTCGGGTCCCGGCGAGCGAGACAAGAGCTCCCGTGTGGCGCCCGCGCCCCGGACGGCGGCAGTCGCGCATTGCGCGGGCCGTGCCCGGAACCCGGCGCGGCGCCCGGGAGCGTGACGGGAGAACCGCCCGCATGCTCGAATCAATTGAGCCCACTGAGCCCCAGGACCAGTCGGACGCGCGAGGACGGGCCGCCGATGGCGGTGCCGCCGGCACGACCGGTACCGGGCAGGACAACAACAACAGCCCCAGCGACACGCTGCCGGCGCGACGTCGGCGCCGCGCGGCCTCCAGGCCGGCCGGACCCCCGGCGGCGACGCCGAGTGACGACGCGGCTATCGCCTCCGCCTCCGCCGCTGCCGCCATACCGACGGAGGAGGCCGAGTCGGCCGTCGCCGAGCCGGTCGTGGAGCCGGTCGCCGAGGTGAAGCCCCCGCGCACGCGTCGTCGTGCCACGCGTAAGGCCACGGCTCCCGCTGCCGCGTCCGTGGAGAGCCCCGAGCCGGCCGCCGAGGTCGCCGACGAGGCCGTTGAGGCTGAGCCGGTCGCTGAGCCGGAGCCGGTGGTGGAGGCTGAGGTGAAGCCCGCGCGGACGCGTCGTCGTGCCACGCGTAAGGTCACCGCTCCCGCGCCGGCGGAGGTCGTGGAGCCGGTCGCCGAGGAGGTCGCCGAGGCTGAGGCGCCCGTGGCTGAGCCGGTCGCTGAGCCGGAGCCGGTGGTGGAGGCTGAGGTGAAGCCCGCGCGGACGCGTCGTCGTGCCACGCGTAAGGTCGCCGCTCCCGCGCCGGCGGAGGTCGTGGAGCCGGTCGCCGAGGAGGCCGTCGCGGTCGAGGCGCCCGTCGCCGAGCCGGAGCCGGTGGCCGAGGTCGAGACGAAGCCCGCGCGGACCCGTCGCCGTGCCGCCCGCAAGGCCACCGCCCCCGAGGCGCCGGCCGCGGAGGCCGTCGAGCCCGCGGCGGAGCCGGAGCCGGTCCGACCGGAGCCCGCTGCCGCCCCCGTGGCCGAGAAGCCCGCGCCGGAGGCCCCCGCGCGGTCCCGCCGCCGGGCCGTGCGCCCGCCGACGGCCCTGTTCCAGGCCCCGGTGTTCACCGAGCCGATGTTCCAGACCCCGGAGACGGCGGCGCTCGCCGCAGCCGAGGAGCGCGCGGCCGCCGAGGAGGCCGTCGAGGTCGAGGAGGCTGTCGAGGTCGAGGAGGCCGAGCCGCTGCGCCCCGCCGCCGGCCGCCGTCGCCGCCGTCGGCGCGACCAGCCGGTCGAGGAGCGCGTGGAGGTCGAGGAGGCCCCGGAGACCGCCGAGGCGGAGGCCGAGGGCGTCGCCGAGCCGGTCGAGGTCGAGGCCGAGGCGGACGAGGAGGAGCCGGGCGACCGTCCGCGTCGTCGGCGCCGCGGCGGCCGTCGTCGTCGCCGTGGTGAGGCCGCGGAGGCCGAGGGCGGCGAGGAGCGGCTCGAGGAAGCGGCCGAGACCGAAGCCGAGGCCGAGGGGGTCGAGGCGGAGGCCGAGGCCGAGGAGCCCGCCGAGGACGAGGACGCCCTGGTCGGGGCCGGCTCCAGCAGCAGCCGTCGCCGTCGCCGTCGGCGTCGGCGCAGCGGCGAGGCCGTCGAGGGCGAGCCCGCCGCGGACGAGCCGGAGCGCACGGTCGTCAAGATCCGCGAGCCGCGCAAGCGTGAGGAGCCCTCGGACGAGGTGCAGTCCATCAAGGGCTCGACCCGTCTGGAGGCGAAGAAGCAGCGCCGCCGCGAGGGCCGTGAGCAGGGCCGCCGCCGGGTGCCGATCATCACCGAGGCCGAGTTCCTGGCGCGCCGCGAGGCCGTCGAGCGGGTCATGGTCGTGCGTCAGAACGGCGACCGCACCCAGATCGGCGTGCTGGAGGACAACGTCCTCGTCGAGCACTTCGTCAACAAGGAGCAGTCCAACAGCTACGTCGGCAACGTCTACCTGGGCAAGGTCCAGAACGTGCTGCCGTCGATGGAGGCCGCGTTCGTCGACATCGGCAAGGGCCGCAACGCCGTCCTGTACGCCGGTGAGGTGAACTTCGAGGCGCTGGGCCTGGCCAACGGCCCGCGCCGGATCGAGACCGCCCTGAAGTCCGGGCAGTCCGTGCTGGTCCAGGTCACCAAGGACCCGATCGGCCACAAGGGCGCCCGGCTGACCAGCCAGGTCTCCCTGCCCGGCCGCTACCTGGTGTACGTGCCCGAGGGCTCGATGACCGGCATCAGCCGCAAGCTGCCCGACACCGAGCGGGCCCGGCTGAAGCAGATCCTCAAGAAGATCGTCCCCGAGGACGCGGGCGTCATCGTGCGCACCGCGGCGGAGGGCGCCAGCGAGGACGAGCTGCGCCGCGACGTCGAGCGGCTCCAGGCGCAGTGGGAGGAGATCCAGAAGAAGGCGAAGAACGGCGGCGCCCCGACGCTGCTGTACGGCGAGCCGGACATGACCGTGCGCGTCGTCCGCGACATCTTCAACGAGGACTTCTCCAAGGTCATCGTCAGCGGTGACGGCGCGTGGGAGACCATCCACGGATACGTCTCCAACGTGGCGCCGGACCTGGCGGACCGGCTCCAGAAGTGGACCTCGGACGTCGACGTCTTCGCCACGTACCGCATCGACGAGCAGCTGATGAAGGCGCTGGACCGCAAGGTCTGGCTGCCCAGCGGCGGCTCGCTGGTCATCGACCGGACCGAGGCGATGGTCGTGGTCGACGTCAACACCGGCAAGTTCACCGGCCAGGGCGGCAACCTGGAGGAGACGGTCACCAGGAACAACCTGGAGGCGGCCGAGGAGATCGTGCGCCAGCTGCGGCTGCGCGACCTCGGCGGCATCATCGTGATCGACTTCATCGACATGGTGCTGGAGTCCAACCGCGACCTGGTGCTGCGCCGCCTGCTGGAGTGCCTGGGCCGGGACCGCACCAAGCACCAGGTGGCCGAGGTCACCTCGCTGGGTCTGGTCCAGATGACCCGCAAGCGGGTCGGCCAGGGTCTGCTGGAGTCCTTCTCCGAGTCCTGCGTGCACTGCAACGGCCGCGGCGTCATCGTCCACATGGACCAGCCGACGTCGGTCGGTGGCGGCGGCAAGCGCAAGAAGAAGAAGGCCGGTGCCGGCGCCCCGCAGGCCGAGCCCGAGCAGCTCGTGGAGGAGCTGCCGGAGCCGGAGGCGGCCGCCGCGGAGGCCGAGACGGTGGCCGAGGTCGCCGCCGAGGTCGCCGAGCCGCAGGCGCTCCCCGAGCCGGCGTTCGCGCCCGACGAGGAGCTCTACAGCAGCGCCGCCGAGGCCGAGGCCGCGGCGATGCGCGGTCGTGGCCGTGCCCGTCGCCGGGTGACCCGTAAGGCGACCGCCCCGGCCGGTGCGCCGAAGGCCGTGGAGCCGGTGGTCGTGCAGCCGGTGGTCGTGGTGGCGTCCGAGGAGCCGGAGGTCGTGGCCGAGGCCGTGAGCGAGGCGGTGGCGGCGTCCGAGGTGCCGGCGGTCGTCGCCGAGCCCGAGGCCCGGCCGGAGCCCGTGGCGGCGCCGCGCGCCCGTCGTCGGGTGACCCGGAAGGTGTCGGCTCCGGCCGGTTCGCCGGCAGGCTCGGAGGACGCGGCCGTGGTCGTCGTGGCCACCCCGGCCGCGGAGGCCCCCGCCGAGGCTCCGGCCGAGGCGGCGGCGACCGAGGCCGAGGCTGAGGCCGCGGTCGAGGCGCCGGCCAAGAAGACGGCCCGCAAGGCCGCCAAGAAGGCCCCGGCGAAGAAGGCCACCGCCAAGAAGACGGCCGCCAAGAAGACCGTCGCGAAGAAGGCGACGACCAAGAAGGCGGCCGCCAAGAAGACGACGGCCAAGAAGAGCGCCACCAAGAAGGCCGCGGCGGCGGAGCAGACGCTCTCGTCCGTCACCGCCTCCACGGAGGACTGACCTTCAGCGCGTCCCGTCGCCGCCCGGAGCCCCGCTCCGGGCGGCGACGTCGTTCTCCGACGGTGTGACACCGCGCGGAGCCGTCAAGCGGCCCGGGGCGGCCCGGGGGCGGACAGGAGCGGTCGGGAGCCGGTGCGCGGCCGGTTCGGGAGCCGGCGGGCGCCGGTGGGAGCCCATGGGGGCCGGCCGGGGGAGGGGGACGCCCGGTGTCGGGTGGCCCGGTTTGACCGGTCGCCGAGGGGACCGTAATCTTGACCGTCGGCGTCTGTACGCCACACCCCTGAGCAATCACCTCCCGGTCCCTCGGGAGAGGCCGCTCGTCCTCATGGATGGTCATGGACCCCTGGTCCCTGTGGAGCGGCTGGCATCAGAGGTCCGTTTTCGAGCGAGAGAGAGTTCCGCGTGTACGCGATCGTGCGCACCGGCGGCCGCCAGCAGAAGGTTTCTGTCGGCGACGTCATCGAGGTTGACCGCATTTCCACCAGCAAGGTCGGCGACACCGTCGAGCTCTCGACCCTGCTCGTCGTCGACGGCGACTCGGTCACCAGCGACCCGTGGGTCCTGGCCGGCGTGAAGGTCCAGGCCGAGGTTGTGGACCACCACAAGGGCGACAAGATCCGCATCCAGAAGTACAAGAACAAGACCGGTTACAAGAAGCGGATCGGCCACCGCCAGCTGCACACCGCGCTGAAGATCACCGGCATCGACGCTCCGGCGAAGTAAGGGACTGAGGAGACATGGCACACAAGAAGGGCGCATCGTCCACTCGGAACGGTCGCGACTCCAACGCTCAGCGGCTCGGCGTGAAGCGCTTCGGCGGTCAGGTCGTCAACGCCGGTGAGATCCTGGTCCGTCAGCGTGGCACCCACTTCCACCCGGGCACGGGCGTCGGCCGTGGCGGCGACGACACGCTGTTCGCGCTGGCCGCCGGTGCGGTGCAGTTCGGCACCTTCCGCGGCCGCAAGGTCGTGAACATCGTTCCGGTCGCCGAGTAATCTCGGCCCCACCAGGAGCGAACTAGCACCTTCCGAGGGCGGACCGCCCTTCCCCGCCGCGCGGGGAAGACGGTCCGCCCTCGGCGTGTTACCCCAGAAGTACATCCCGCAGATTTCCCGTATGCACAGCCACCGCAGGAGGCAACCGTCATGACCACCTTCGTGGACCGCGTCGAGCTGCACGTCGCCGCGGGTAACGGAGGCCACGGCTGCGCCTCCGTGCACCGCGAGAAGTTCAAGCCGCTCGGCGGCCCCGACGGGGGCAACGGCGGCCGTGGTGGCGATGTGATCCTGGTCGTCGACCAGTCCGTCACCACGCTCCTCGACTACCACCACAGCCCGCACCGCAAGGCCACCAACGGCAAGCCCGGCGAGGGCGGCAACCGCTCCGGCAAGGACGGCACGGACCTGATCCTGCCCGTCCCGGACGGCACCGTCGTCCAGGACACCCGGGGGAACGTGCTGGCCGACCTGGTCGGCCACGGCACCCGCTTCATCGCCGCCCAGGGCGGCCGTGGCGGCCTGGGGAACGCCGCGCTCGCCTCGGCCCGCCGCAAGGCCCCGGGCTTCGCGCTGCTGGGCGAGCCCGGTGACACCGGCGACATCGTCCTGGAGCTGAAGACCGTCGCGGACGTCGCGCTGGTGGGCTACCCGAGCGCGGGCAAGTCCTCGCTGATCTCGGTGCTCTCCGCCGCCAAGCCGAAGATCGCCGACTACCCGTTCACCACCCTGGTGCCCAACCTCGGCGTGGTGACCGCCGGTTCGACGGTCTACACCATCGCCGACGTGCCGGGTCTGATCCCCGGCGCCAGCCAGGGCAAGGGCCTGGGCCTGGAGTTCCTGCGCCACGTCGAGCGCTGCTCGGTGCTGGTGCACGTGCTGGACACCGCCACGCTGGAGTCCGAGCGCGACCCGATGACCGACCTGGACGTCATCGAGTCCGAGCTGGCGGAGTACGGCGGCCTGGGCGACCGGCCGCGGATCGTCGTGCTCAACAAGGTCGACATCCCCGACGGCCAGGACCTCGCGGACATCATCCGCCCCGAGCTGGAGTCCCGCGGCTACCAGATCTTCGAGGTCTCCGCGGTCTCGCGCACCGGCCTCAAGGAGCTCTCCTTCGCGCTTGCGAAGATCGTTGCCGAGGCGCGGGCCGCGAAGCCGAAGGAGGAGGCGACCCGGATCGTCATCCGGCCGAAGGCCGTGGACGACGCGGGCTTCACCGTCACCGTCGAGGCGGACGGACTCTTCCGCGTCCGCGGCGAGAAGCCGGAGCGCTGGGTCCGCCAGACCGACTTCAACAACGACGAGGCCGTGGGCTATCTGGCCGACCGCCTCAACCGCCTCGGCGTCGAGGAGCAGCTGGTGAAGGCCGGTGCCCGCGCGGGCGACGGCGTGGCCATCGGCCCCGAGGAGAACGCCGTGGTCTTCGACTGGGAGCCCACCATCTCCGCCGGCGCCGAGATGCTCGGCCGCCGCGGCGAGGACCACCGCTTCGAGGCTCCGCGCCCGGCCGCCCAGCGCCGCCGCGAGCGCGACGCGGAGCGGGACGACGCGGAGCGGGAGTACGACGAGTTCGACCCGTTCTGACCGGCGACCCCGCGGCGGCTTGGGCAGGCCCCACGGGCGTCCCGGAGCGGTCCGGACCCCCGTAACCGGGGTGGGCCGCCGGCGCGCCCCTGAAGAGCCCGCAGGGCCCCGTACGAGCCGTACGGGGCCCTGCGGGCTTCTGTGCCCCGGGCCGCCGACCGTGGCCGCGGCCCCGACGGGCGGCGCCACCCCGGGCACACGGCGCGTACGGCGAAGCCCCTCGGAGGACGTCCTCCGAGGGGCTTCGTTGCGTGTACTGCCGGGGCGGGTGCCGGGGAGATCAGACCCCCGCGGTCTCCTCCGAGGCGTCGGAGTTGTCGGCGCCGGCCTCCATCTCCATCTCCTCGGCCGCGTCGTTGGCCTCGCGCTGCCCGGGGAACTCGGCCGCGAGCCGGGCCTCCATGCGGACCGCGCGCTCCTCGGCCTCGGCGCGCAGGTCGAGGGCCGCCCGGTTGAAGCGGGCCAGCGACGGCGGGTCGGACGGGCCGAGCAGGTGCTCCTTGAGCTCGGCGCGCTCGGCGGCGAGGGTGTCGTGCTCCGGGTTGCGGACGGCGTCCAGCAGCGCCGGGACCTCCGTGGCCTCCGGGGTGAGGATCATGGCGGCGCGCACGGTCGGGAAGCCCGCCCTGAACTCCTCCTCCGACATGCCGCTGGTGTTCGCCACCGCGTACGGCTTCTCGCTGCTCAGGTAGTCCGAGACCACGCTGGAGACGTCGCTGATCAGCACGTCGGCCTGGTTGAAGCAGTTGAAGATCGCCGGGCGCGGGCCGGTGACGATCTGGTGCTCCCACGCGGGCAGCGAGGCCCAGAAGGCGTTCTCCCAGGCGGTCATGGCCTCCTCGACGCGGGCCGCGCGGTGCGGGTCCGGGGCGCCCTGGACCCGCATCCGCTCCATCTCGTCCACGCTGGGGCGGAAGGTGGAGGTGGTGAGGGCCTTGAGCTCCTCCGCGCGGCGGACCAGCTCGGCCTCGGCCTCCGGGCCGGGACGGGCGCCGGAGCGCCGGGTGTTCGCCTCGGCGATCATCGCCTTGATGCGCTGGTTGGCGGCGCCGGCCTCCGGCACCACCGAGCCCGTCATCGGGTGCGGCTTGTAGATCAGGCGCACGGCCGGGTCGGCCAGCAGCGCGCGGACGATGTTCTCGCCCGCCAGCATCACCGAGGTGTTGCCCGGGTTGCCGTCCCAGCCCTCCCAGGTGGGGGCGTAGAGGACGTTCAGGAACTCGCCGGTCGGCTTGCCGGCGTACGGCCGGATCGGGGCCAGCTGCGGGCGGCCCACCTCGACCACGTCGAGGTCGTCGACGCCGATGTCGGCGAGCTGGTAGCGCTCGCGGGCGGCCGGGCCGGCCACCCAGACCTCGTCGTACGCCTTGGCGTACGGGTTGCAGCTGGAGAGCTTGTCGCTCTCGCCGTGGTTGATGAAGGCGTGCTTGATCGACGGGATGCGCAGCACCTGCGAGGTCTTGCCGGAGTTGGCCGGGTGGAGCAGCACCTTGAGGGTGGAGTGCTCCAGCCGCATCAGGTTGGCGACCTTGGGGAGGCACACGATCGGGATGTCCGTCGCGTCGATCTTCTGGACCATGAAGCGCTCGCGGAGCACGATGATCGGCTTGCCGTCGAGGGCGGCCAGGGTGGAGAGCCACATGTTGGCCTGGTACGCCGACGAGGTGCCGCCGGAGAAGTACATGCCCACGGTCGGCTGGTACTCGGCCAGCCAGGCGTCCAGCCACTCCAGGGCGGCCTGCTCGCTCACCGAGCGCTTGCGCGGCAGCAGCCAGCTCGCCAGGTGGATCGTTCCGGCGATGCCGATCAGCAGGCCGACGGCGAGACCGACGGCGCCCAGCAGGGCGTTCTCGGTGGCCGCGGTGACCACCAGGCCGGCGGTGACCGGGACCGCCAGACGCAGCAGGCGGCGCGCGTGCTGGCGGGCGAAGAGCCGCGGCGGCGCGTCCGTCAGCCGGAGCCCGGACGTGTCGATGTTGCGGGTGACGAACGGCAGCTGGCGGGTGCGGCGGACCATCACCGCGGCCGCCTGGCAGGCGAAGTGGACCACGTAGAAGAGCAGCACACCGACGGCGAGCGGAGCGTGCTCACTCGTCGGGTCGATGCCGTCCACGCGCGCAAGACCGACCAGCAGGAACATGTCGCGGATCAGCTGCCGCACCACGACGTCGAAGCGGATCTTCCCCAGCAGGGAGAGCAGGCCAGGCTGCTTGTGCTGGAGATACAGGTCGAGCGCGAGGCCACCCGCCGAGGCGGCGACGAGGAGCGGCACGTTCGGCAGCAGGGCGCCGGCGAGCTGAGTGGCGAAGAACACCACCATCGCGAGCAGCGCCGCCAGCTGTACGGCTCGGCGGGAGGAGGATCCGGCAGAGGGCACGGGGTGGGCTCCTGGCAGGAGTGACGACGGACTGGGGTTCATGCAAAAGCGGGGGTTGGCCGCCTGTTCCACCCATAGACGCCGGGAGGACGTGCGAGGTTGTGGAAGGGGCCGACCACCGACCGTATGACGCCGCCAGCCCCGGTGACAATCTACGGTGACGTGATTCATCTCCAACCGGGACCAATCGCACCGTCCGCCCGCTGAAACCGGGCGGCGGCCCCCGGCTCCACTGACGTAGATTGCGGACGACGGAAACGGCGGTTCCGGCTCCCGCGCGGTGGCGCGGAGGCACGGGACGGCGGATGGAAAACGGGAAGGCAAGGGGACGGCGTGGCAGGGCAGGACGGGTCGGCGGCGGCACGGGCGGAGCGCACCAAGGTCGTCGAGGCCCGCAGGATCGTGGTCAAGATCGGCTCCTCGTCGCTCACCACCGCGGCGGGCGGGCTGGACGCCGACCGCGTCGACGCCCTCGTCGACGTCGTCGCCAAGGTCCTGGGCGCCGCCGGCAAGGGGGACGGGGACGAGGGCGGCGCGGCCGAGAAGGAGATCGTGCTGGTCTCCTCCGGCGCCATCGCCGCCGGTCTGGCGCCGTTGGGCCTGGACCGGCGCCCCCGTGACCTCGCCCGGCAACAGGCCGCCGCCAGCGTCGGCCAGGGCCTTCTGGTGGCCCGCTACACCGCCTCCTTCGCCCGCTACGGCCGGCGCGTCGGGCAGGTGCTGCTCACCACCGACGACACCAGCCGGCGCGCCCACTACCGCAACGCCACCCGCACCCTGGACCAGCTGCTGGCCATGGGCGCCGTCCCGATCGTCAACGAGAACGACACGGTCGCCACGGACGAGATCCGCTTCGGCGACAACGACCGGCTCGCCGCCCTGGTGGCCCATCTGGTCAAGGCCGATCTGCTGGTGCTGCTCTCCGACGTCGACGGCCTGTACGACGGCGATCCGTCGCTGCCCGGCACCAGCCGTATCGCCGAGGTACGGGGGCCGCGGGACCTCGACGGCGTCTCGATCGGCAGCGCGGGTCGGGCCGGGGTCGGCACCGGCGGCATGGTCACCAAGGTCGAGGCGGCCCGGATCGCCGCGGCGGCCGGCATCCCGGTGGTGCTGACCGCCGCCAGCCAGGCCGCCGACGCGCTGCTGGGCCGCGCCACCGGCACCTACTTCCACCCCACCGGCCGCCGCTCCCGGGACCGCCTGCTGTGGCTGGCGCACGCCTCCACCCCGCGCGGGGCGCTCACTCTCGACGACGGCGCGGTGCGGGCCGTCGTGGAGCGGCGTACCTCGCTGCTGCCGGCAGGTGTGGCGGCCGTCGAGGGCGACTTCACCGCCGGGGACCCGGTCGAGCTGCGGGACGCCCAGGGTCGGCCGATCGCCCGCGGCCTGGTCAACTTCGACGCCAAGGAGATCCCCCGGCTGCTCGGGCGCTCCACCCGCGACCTCGCGCGGGAGCTCGGTTCCGCCTATGAGCGGGAGATCGTGCACCGCGACGACCTGGTCGTGCTGCATCCCTGACGGGCGTCACCTCTCCGCCGCGAGGGGCGCCTCCCGCGACTGTGGTGGGCGCCACCGGGGCCACGGGTTCCGCCGACCCGGGCACCAGAGCGGTGAATCCCCGGAGACCTTCCGCAAAACCGCCCCGCGCTCGCCCCGGGACTGGTCAACTTTGTTTACGGGGCCGTATACGCGCAGCGCGGTCGGCTCCATGCCCGGAGAGAGCACCACAGCCTCCGTCCGCGCGCGGGCGGAGCGGCGATCGACAGGAGGCCGTCGGTGAGACGAGGGCGCCCGGGGGCGCTGCCCCGAGGGACGGCGGAGCGCACCCTGACCAGTGTCGGGAGCGGTGACGAGATCGGCGGGACGCGAAGCCGTACGGCGTCGGTGCCGAACGGGGACGGGCGCGAGGGCTCCCGGCTGTGGCACGTCACGCTCAGTCTGTCGGGCGCCGCGGCGCCCTTGGCGGAGGTCCGGCGGGCGCTGGAGCGGCTCGCCCACGACCACCCGTTCCTGCTCACCAGCCGCTATGCGAGCGACCACGCGGAGATTCGCTACTGGGAAGAGGCTCGGGACCTGCACGACGCGGCGGCGGTGGCGCTGCGGCTGTGGGGCGAGCACCGCTCCACAGCCAAGCTGCCGCCGTGGGAGATCGTCGGCCTCGAGGTGATCGACCGCGAGACGTACCACCAGCGGATAGCGGAGGGGTCCGGCCCGCTGGCCGCGTCCCCGGTCGGCGTGCACCCCTTCTGAGGCCAAGCCGTGCCCGTGCGGCCCAGGTCACGTCGTGGGGCGCGGGCCGCCCTCGGAGTCCTGCCTCGTGGGGCCCACCCGGTGAGGCCGTGTCCGTCGGGACGTGCCTCATGCGGCGTGTCTCATTATGGAGAACATCGTCTCGAAAGGCGGAATAGCGGGCGGTGTCGTCGCGGCGCCTCAGTAGGCTGCGGGCATGACCAGCGCATCCACCTCGCCGCTCGCCAACCCCTGGCCGAAGTCTCCGGTCCTCCAGGCCGCCTACCGGGCCCAGAGCGCGGCCGCCGATCTCGCCCCGCTGCCGCGCGCCGCCAAGGACGACGCCCTGCTGGCGATGGCCGACGCGCTGGAGGTCCGTACCAAGGAGATCGTCGAGGCCAACGCGGTCGACGTGGCGCGCGCCCGCGAGGCCGGCACCAGCGAGTCGATCGTCGACCGGCTGACCCTCACCCCCGAGCGGGTGCGGGCCATCGCCTCGGACGTGCGCGACGTGGTGGCGCTGCCGGACCCGGTCGGCGAGGTGGTGCGCGGCTCTACCCTGCCCAACGGGATCGACCTGCGCCAGGTCCGGGTCCCGCTCGGCGTCGTCGGCATCATCTACGAGGCCCGGCCGAACGTGACCGTCGACGCCGCCGCCCTCTGCCTCAAGTCGGGCAACGCCGTGCTGCTGCGCGGCTCTTCCTCCGCGTACCAGTCCAACAGCGCGCTGGTGACCGTGTTGCGCGACGCCGTCGGCGGGGCCGGACTGCCCGCCGACGCGGTGCAGTTGGTGCCCGGTGAGAGCCGCGAGTCGGTACGCGAGTTGATGCGCGCCCGCGGCCTGGTGGACGTGCTGATCCCGCGCGGCGGGGCCTCGCTCATCCGCACCGTCGTCGAGGAGTCCACCGTCCCGGTGATCGAGACCGGCACCGGCAACTGCCATGTGTACGTGGACGCCCAGGCCGACCTCGACACCGCGGTGCGGATCCTGGTCAACTCCAAGGCCCAGCGGCCGAGCGTGTGCAACGCCGCCGAGACGCTGCTGGTGCACCAGGACATCGCCGCCGAGTTCGTGCCCCGGGCGCTCGCGGCGCTGGCCGAGGCGGGGGTGACGGTGCACGCCGACGAGCGGATGCTGGCCCTGGCCGAGGACTCCCAGGCGACGGTCGTGCCGGCGGTCGTCGAGGACTGGGAGACCGAGTACCTCTCGTACGACATCGCGGCGGCCGTCGTCGACTCGCTGGACGCGGCCGTGCGACACATCCGGCTGTGGTCCTCCGGGCACACCGAGGCGATCGTCACCACGTCGCAGGAGGCGGCCCGCCGGTTCACCCGTCTGGTGGACTCCACGACGGTCGCGGTCAACGCCTCCACCCGCTTCACCGACGGCGGCCAGTTCGGCTTCGGCGCCGAGATCGGCATCTCCACGCAGAAGCTGCACGCGCGCGGCCCGATGGGCCTGCCGGAGCTGACCTCGACCAAGTACATCGTCACCGGCGACGGCCACACCCGCTGAGCCCGCGGGGAGCCGCCGGGGCGGTCGGCCGCCCCGGCGGTCGCACCCGTCCCGGACCCGTCCCGGACCGGTGCCCTCCGTTGCCCTGGACCCGCCCCGGGCAGGGCTGAATTCTTTTCCGCCCTGCCCAAATTGACCGCTCCGGTCTACCCTGATGGGGTGCCGGACGACGTGGGGGGCAGGCCGTTCCCGGACGGCGACGAGCCCGACGAGCGCAGCCACGGGGACGCGGAGGACGCCTTCGCCACCGTGATCTTCGACGAGGACTTCGTGCGGTCCGCGGAGATCCACGAGCCCACCGCGGTCGAGCGGATGCTGGCCGCCGCGCAGGCCCGCGCCGAGGCCGAGGCGTCGCGCCGGCGCAGCCGCGGCGGATCCGCCGACGACGAGCTCTACGACGAGGGGTACGGCCCCGACGGCGACTTCGGCTACGACCCCGACGACGAGCGCGGCGTCGACGACCGGTTCGGCCCCGGCCGGGACGCGGACGGCGACGAGGACGACGCCTTCGGCCCCTACGGGCGCTACGGCAGCGCCGGGCGCCCCTACCACGGCCATGCGCGCTGGCACCGCCCCGTCGCCTGGCTGCTCGCCGTGCTCATGGGCATCGGCGTGGTGGCCCTCGCCTTCGCCGCGGTCTACCGCGGCGCCTCCAGCGGCCGCCAGGACCCCGTCGCACCGCCCACGAGCACCGGCGTCGACAGCCCCTCCGGCGACCGTTCGGGCGCGCTGCCGTCCGTCTCCGCCTCCACCGGAGCGCCTCCGGCGTCCGCGGTGCAGCCCTCGCCCTGACCCCTCTCCCCGACCGTCCCGACCGTCCGGGAGACCACGCCGCGCGATGTCCCGCGACGGGCGCGGACCGCGCGGTGCGGCCTCCCTCGACCGGGCGGGTGCCCACGCTCCGGCTGGGTCGCGGACAGCCGCCGATCGGGCCGCCGACTTGGCCCCCGTGGCCCTCGCCGTGTGGCCTCCCTCGACCGGGCGGGTGTCCACGGATTCGGCCGTGTCGCCGACGGCCGCCGACCGTGTCGCCGACGGGCCGCTGGCCGTGTCGCCGACGGCCGCCGATCGGGCCGCCGACCCGGGTCCCCGTGGCCCTCGCCGCGTGGCCTCCCTCGACCCGGCCGGTGCCCACGGATCGGGCCGTGTCGCCGACGGGCCGCCGATCGCCGACAGCCGCCGACCGGGTCCCGCGGCCCTCGCCGGCCGGACCCCGGTCCCGCCCGCGCGACCCTCCTCGCCTGGACGAGACTCCGGCCGCCGCGCGATGTTCCCCGAGCCGCTCCGGCCGTGTCGCCCGGCGTTTCCGGGGCCGTTCCGGCCGCGTCGTCCGGCCCGTCCGAGATGGTCACCCGCACCGCGTTTACCGTCGGCCTTCGCGACCTACTCTTGTGTTATGGCCGGGCGTGGAGAGCCTCCCGAGGGGACACCCGAGGGCGTCCCGGGAGGTGCTGACGACGAGTACCGTTCCGTCGTCTTCGACGAGGACTTCGTGCGGGCTGCCCGCCTCCAGGAGTTCTCGGCCGAGGAGCGAAAGGGTGACCACGCGCCTGCCGTCCGTAGTCGGCACCTCTGGTCCCGCGCGAGGGCCTCCCGGCAGGCCGTCGTCCTGGTCATCCTCATAGCCGCGGCCTTCGCGGCGGCCGTCTACATGGGCGTGCGCCACCCCTACCAGGAACCCCGCCCGCGGCCCGTCGAGACGCTGCGCAGCACCGTGATCCCGCTCGCCCCCGCCGACCCGGTGCCCGGCGGATCGCCGGCCGACCTGTTCCGGCACAGCCGCGCCGACCAGTATCGCGGCGGCGCCGACGGCGTCACCCTGCCGCCCGCGCGGCGCACCGACAACTTCTCCGAGAGCCAGGTGATGAGCGCGCTCACCACCGCCAGGGACTACGTGGTGGCGTCCGCCGTCGACCGTGAAGTGGTCCGGGGCGCCGCCACCCAGCCGGTGCGGCTGCTCCTCGACGCGGCCCAGTACGGGCAGTTCGAGCAGAGCCTGGAGCGCCCCACCGCCGACGGGCGGCACGCCGTCACCGGCTGGTTGATCCGGTTCGACCCGGCCCAGGTGGCGCTCGCCGACGAGCCGGTGCGGGTGCGCGGCACCCTCACCGTCAGCGAGGCCACCTCCAGCGCGCTGGAGGTCACCGCCGCGCACACCTACGTCTACGCCGTGCGGCCGGCGGGCGCCGACACGTCCGCGCCCGCCTCGCTGTACACCGTGCGCCGCGAGCTCCGGCTGCGCCTGGACCACGAAGACCTCCGCGACCACCGCGTCGAGGTCGTCCAGAGCCGGGTCCAGGCCGGCCCCCAGTCCTGCGCCGCCAACTCCGCCGCGTACCTGAGGCCGCTGCTGGCCGGCCAGCGGGCCGGCTCGGAGGCCCCCAGCCCCACCGACCCCTTCGCCCTCAGCCAGGACGCCCCGCTCGCCGCCTGCGGTCTGCTGGCCCCCAGCGCCCAGCCCAGCGGCCTCCCGGCCGGGGCCGACGGATGACGAGGACCCACGTCATCCGCCCCCACGTCATACGCCCCCGCACCATGCGCCACCGCGCCAGCCACCGCGCCATGCGACCCCCGCACCACGCGACCCCGCGTTCTTCGCCGCGACGGCGCGGGAGCTCAGAGGCGCGGGCGCTACGAGGGGTCGGGCCCCTTGTCCGACGACGTGCCCCCGGCGCCCCCTCCGGCGCTGAACCGGTCCCGCAGTCGGCCGCCCAGGTCCCCCGCGCCGCCGGCGACGTCGCGGACGAACCCCATCAGCGGATCCTTGCTCCTGCGGACGGAGTCGGCGTAGTGGGCGGCGGACTCCTTGAAGGAGTCGGTCACCGAGGTGTTCCCGTCCTCGTCGCGCCTCGGGTAGTGGCCATCCATGATCCGCTGGTAGTCGCGGCCGGTGGCCCACTTCTTCAGCTCGGCGGCGCGCACGGTGGTGAACGGGTGGCTGCGCGGCAGCAGATTCATGATCTTCAGCACCGAATCCCGCAGGTCGCCGCCCGCCTCGTACTCCTCGGCCTGCTCCAGGAACGCGTCGACGTTCATCTCGTGCAGATGGTGGCCGCCGGCCAGCTTCATCAGCCCGCGCATCGAGGCCCGCAGATCCTGCCCCACCAGCAGCCCCGCGCGGTCCGCGGACAGCTCCGACTTGCGGAACCACTCCCGCAGCGCCGTGACGATCGCCATCACCGCGACGTTGCCCAGCGGGATCCAGGCGACCTTGAGCGCGAAGTTGGTGAGGAACAGCAGGACCGTCCGGTAGACGGCGTGGCCGGACAGGGCGTGCCCCACCTCGTGGCCGACGACCGCCCGCATCTCCTCCTCGTCGAGCAGTTCCACCAGGCCGGTGGTCATCACGATCATCGGCTCGTCCAGGCCGATGCACATCGCGTTCGGGCGTGGGTCCTGGGTGACGTACATGGCCGGGACCTTCGGCAGGTCCAGGACGTAACAGGCGTCCCGCAGCATGTCGTTGAGGTGCGCGAACTGCCGGTCGCTCACCCGCACCGAGTCGGACAGGTACAGCAGCCGCAGACTGCGCTCCGGCAGCAGCCCGCTGAGCGTCTTGAAGACGGTGTCGAAGCCGCTCAGCCTGCGCAGCGCCACCAGCGCCGAGCGGTCCGCGGGATGTTCGTACGCGCGGGACGAGATGCCCGGGAAACGTCGTCGCTCGCCGCCGGGCGGGTTCTCCCGGCCCGTGGTGCCGGTGCTGCTGTCGCTCATCGAAACCCCCTACGAGTGGGCTGTCGGCGCCGCTGCGCCCCGCTGCGGCCGCGCCGCGGCCGTGGTCCCGTCCCCCGACATGCCCCCACCCTAGGTCCTCGGGGCGGAGTGGTTACCGTGGAGGCATGCCCGAGATGACTGGTGTGGCCGCCGTGACCACCGAACTGCTCGCCGCCACCTCCAAGGACCAGGGACCCGGCTGGATTCTCCGCACGGTCATCGTGGTCGGCGTCGTGGGAGCCGTGCTGCTGGGGTGGTTCCTGCTGAGGGGGTACGGCGGGCGGGACTGACGCAGGGACACCGCATACGATGTGGCAGACGACTTCGCCCGCTCACATCCTGGATAGGTCCTGGCGACGATGACCGCTTACAGCACCGCGCACACCCTGGCCACCCTCGCCTCCGGTGGCGAGCACGTGGACACCCACCAGAGCATCAGCCCCTATGTGACCGGCGGCGGTGCGCTCGTCGTGCTGCTCCTGATGCTGTGGATCACCACCCGCTTCAACCGGGACCGCTGAGCCGGGACCACACGGCCGCTGCGCCGCGGTGGGCCCCGTAGAGCCTGGTCGTGCGGTCGCGCACGACCACCTGCGGCCTTGGCCGTCCACCGCGCGCAGTAGGGTCTGCACGCATGGGAGAGCAGAGAGGGCCCGCGAAGCGGCGGCTCGGTGTCATGGGTGGGACGTTCGACCCCATCCACCACGGTCACCTGGTCGCGGCCAGCGAGGTGGCCGCGCAGTTCCACCTCGACGAGGTGGTGTTCGTGCCCACCGGGCAGCCGTGGCAGAAGAGCCACAAGAAGGTGTCCCCGGCGGAGGACCGCTACCTGATGACGGTGATCGCCACCGCCTCCAACCCCCAGTTCTCCGTCAGCCGCATCGACATCGACCGCGGCGGTCCCACGTACACCACCGACACCCTGCGCGATCTGCGCGCGGAGAACGGTGACGCGGACCTGTTCTTCATCACCGGCGCGGACGCGTTGGCGCAGATCCTCACCTGGCGGGACGCCGAGGAGCTGTTCTCCCTGGCCCACTTCATCGGGGTGACCCGGCCCGGGCACATACTGGCCGATCCCGGCTTCCCGGCCGGCGGTGTCTCCCTGGTCGAGGTGCCGGCGCTGGCGATCTCCTCCTCCGACTGCCGCGCCCGGGTCGCCAAGGGCGAACCGGTCTGGTATCTGGTGCCGGACGGTGTGGTGCGCTACATCGACAAGCGCGAGCTGTACCGGCACGACTGCTGAAGGGGCACCCCCGGTGAACGACGGACAGGACCCGTACGCACCGCAGGATCCGTACGGCGGGCAACCGCAACCGCAACCGCAGGCGTACGGCTACGACGCCTACGGCCGACCGGTGTACCAGCAGCCGCAGGCGGTGCGGCAGGACGCGCAGCAGCCACCGCAGCCACCGCAGCCACCGCGGACGTACGACCCGTATGCCTCCTACGGCCCGTACGAGGCATACGGCCAGCAGGTGCCCCAGCAGTACGACCCGTACGGCGCCGACGGCTATGGCCAGCGCGCCCCCGGCCCGGACGGCTACGGCGGGCAGGGGCAGCAGCAGCCGCAGTCCTACACCGGGTCCCAGAACCCCGCCTACGCCCCGCAGGGGTATCCGCGGCAGGGCTACCCCCAGCAGGGCGCCGGAGGGCCGGAATACGCGCCCTACGGGGCCGCGGGGGCGGCTGAGGCGGGAGTCGCCGGGGCTACCGGGGTCGCCGGGGCCACGGGAGCCGCCGGGGCGACGCGGCAGCAGCCCGTCGTGCCGCCGCAGCGCGAGGAGGAGCCCCGTCCCGGCTCAGGCGCCGTCAGGGAGCCCCGCGCGGGCGGGCGCCGGCGCTCCGCCGGGCCCGGGCAGGAGTCGGCCCGGGAGCCCGAGGCCGGGCCGTACCGCACCGAGCAGTTCTCCTTCCTCGAAGAGCCCGACGAGGACTCCGAGGACGTCATCGACTGGCTGAAGTTCGCCGAGACCCGCACCGAGCGGCGCGACGAGCGCAAGCGCAAGGCCCGCAACCGCGTGATCGCGCTGGTGGTCGTGCTGGCGCTGGCAGCGGTCGGCGGCGTCGGCTATCTCTGGTACGCGGGCAAGCTTCCGGGCCTCGGCGGCGGCGAGGAGAAGGCCGCCCAGGCGGGCGGCCCGCAGCAGCGCGACGTGATCGTGGTCCATCTGAAGGAGACCCGGGGCGGCGACAGCTCCACGGCGCTCCTCGTGGCCAACGAGACCACCAAGAAGGGCACCACCGTCCTGCTGCCGAACGCGCTCGCCGTCGCCACCGAGGACGGTGGTTCCACGACGCTCGGCAAGTCGGTGGAGGACGAGGGCACGGACGCGACGCGCGACGCCCTCTCCACCCTGCTGGGCGCGAAGATCGAGGGCACCTGGCAGCTGCACACGCCCTACCTGGAGAACCTGGTCGAGCTGGTCGGCGGCATCGCCCTGGACACCGATGTGACCGTCCCCTCCCCGAAGAAGGGCGAGGGCCCGCTGGTCAAGCCGGGCAAGGAGCAGTCGCTCAACGGGCGCGCGGCGGTCGCGTACGCCACCCACCGTGAGCCGGCCGAGCCGCAGACCAAGCAGCTGGCCCGGTTCGGCCAGGTCATGCAGGCCGTTCTGAAGAAGCTCTCCAGCGACGCGGACGACGCGACCGTCACCGTGCAGTCGCTCGCCCAGATCCCGGACCCCTCGCTCACCGAGAAGCAGCTCGGCGCCTCCCTGGCCGGCCTCGCCGAGCAGGCCAAGACCGGCTCGTACGCCACCACGCTGCTGCCGGTGCGGCAGGACGGGACGCTCAGCGAACAGGCCACCGAGCAGATGGTGAAGGACATCCTCGGCGGCACCGTCAAGAACACCGACCCGGGCGGGGCGCCGCGGGTCAGCGTGCGCGACGCCAGCGGCAAGGAGGGCACCGCCAGTGCCGCCCAGGTCGCGCTGGTCAACGGTGGCTTCACGGTCGTCGCCGCCGGCAACACCGGCGGTCCGCAGCCGGCCTCCAGCGTCACCTACGCCGACGAGCGGCAGGCCGAGCAGGCCCAGGAGGTCGCCAAGACCCTGGGGCTGCCGGTGACCGCCGTGAAGAAGGGCAAGGGGGCCTCCAACGCCGACGTCACGGTGGTCCTGGGCAAGGACTACAAGGGTTCGGTGGGCTGAGCCCGGGAGCCCTGACGCGCCGCGCCGGGGGCCCCGCGAGGCCCCCGGAGGGAACGGGACATCTGGAGGCGCGGTCCGCGCGGGGACCGCGCCTTCGGCGCTCTCGCCCGGCGTGCCGCCGGCTGGCCCGGGTCGGTCGAGGGGGATGGCGGTGCGCGCGGGGTCCACTCCGCGCGGTGGAGCCTGAGGGCGTGCGCGTGTCCTCGCGCGAGGTGGCCCCTGTCAGCTGCGTCGCGCGCGTCACCGCGCGGTGTGGCCCCGCCGAACAAACGGCTGGCGGAGGTGAGGGTGGGCCGTGAGACCCTTGAGGTACCACATCCCGCCGACGGGTCGTACGCGTGTGCGAGTCGTTCGGTGGTCCGGACCTGCCGGACATCTCCACATCGACCCCGAGCCGAAAGCCTGCTTGTGACCGCCACGGACCGCTCCATCGAGCTCATCAACGCCGCCGCGCAGGCGGCCGCCGACAAGCTCGCGCACGACATCATCGCGTACGACGTCAGCGACGTGCTCTCCATCACCGACGCCTTCCTGCTGGCCTCGGCCCCCAACGACCGCCAGGTCAAGTCGATCGTCGACGAGATCGAGGAGCGGCTGAACAAGGAGCTGAACGCGAAGCCGGTCCGCCGCGAGGGCGACCGCGAGGCCCGCTGGGTGCTGCTGGACTACGTCGACATCGTCGTCCACGTCCAGCACAGCGAGGAGCGGGTCTTCTACGCCCTGGAGCGGCTGTGGAAGGACTGCCCGCAGCTGGAGCTGCCCGCCGACGCCGTCGCGACCCGCGGCAAGGCGGCGGAGTACGCCCAGGCCCAGGCCGCGGCCGGGGACGGCGGCCCGGACGGTGATTTCCGCTGAACGGAAGCAAGGGCGGTCGCGGCCGTCGCATCGTGCTGTGGCGACACGGCCAGACCTCCTGGAACCTGGAGCGCCGCTTCCAGGGCTCCACGGACATCGAGCTGACCGAGACCGGCGTCGCGCAGGCGCGCCGGGCCGCCCGACTGCTGGCCGCGATGAAGCCGGACGCGATCATCGCCTCCGACCTCAAGCGGGCCACGGCCACCGCGGCCGAGCTCGCGGCCGTCACCGGCCTGGAGGTCGCGCACGACGCCGGGCTCCGGGAGACCTACGCCGGCCACTGGCAGGGGCTCACGCACGAGGAGATCATCGAGCGCTTCGGCGAGCAGTACGCCGCGTGGAAGCGCGGTGAGCCCGTGCGGCGCGGTGGCGGCGAGCTGGAGACCGAGGTCGCCGACCGGGCGGCGCCGGTGGTCCGCGCCGCCGCCGACAAGCTGCCGGACGGCGGCACGCTGGTGGTGGTCAGCCACGGCGGCACCATCCGCACCACCATCGGTCGGCTGCTCGGGCTGGACTCCCACTCCTGGGAGGCGCTCGGCGGGCTGACCAACTGCTGCTGGTCGGTGCTGGGCGAGGGCGCGCGCGGCTGGCGCCTGCTGGAGCACAACGCCGGCACGCTGCCGGAGCCGGTGCTCGGCGACGACGTCTGACCCCGGGCAGGCCCTCCGACCACGGTCCCGGAGGGCCTCCGGACGCCGGATTTCACTTTCTGGCGGTGCACAGGCTAAAGTTCTTCTTGTTCGCAGGGACGGCGGGGAAAACCCCGACGAAACCAAAGAACAGCGGGGCTATAGCTCAGTTGGTAGAGCGCTTGCATGGCATGCAAGAGGTCAGGAGTTCAATTCTCCTTAGCTCCACAATCAAGATCCCGCCCCTTCGGGGGCGGGATCTTCTACGTATGCGGCCGCACCCTATGGGCTCACGCCGTCGTCGCCCGCGCCGACGCGGGCGAAGGCGCCTGCTCCGGCTCCGGCTCCGGACGCAGCCTCCGCAGCCGGCTCAGCCGCTCCCAGCTCTCCGCGTCGTTCGGGGTGTAGACGACGATCCGGTTCTCCGGCATCCCGTTGATCGACAAGGAGACCGAGGTCATCCGCAGCCGGTCGACGTCGGGGTGCCAGAAGGTCTTCACCCGCGGGCCCGGCTCGACGACGTCGCCGCTCCGCCACAGCTCGGCGAAGCGCGGGCTGGCCGCCGACAGCCCGCGGACGAAGTCCTCCCAGGCGGGCTCGCCCACATGGCGCCCGTAGGCGCTGCGCAAGGTCGCCACCATCACCGGCAGCTCCCTGTCCCGGTAGACGAGCGGACAGGCGCTCACGTCGACGGTGAAGAGCATCCACAGCACGTTGCGCACCCGCCCCTCGCGGAGCAGGGGCACGTCGAACAGATGGCGGTAGGCGGGGTTGGTCGCGAGGATGTCGTACCGCGCGTTGTAGACCACCGCCGGATGCGGGTCGAGCGCGTCGATGATGCCCTGGACCTCGGCGCCGACCTGCCGCGCGTCCCCGATCGGGCCGGGCGCGTACGCCACCTCCGCCAGGTGGTACAGGTGCTCGCGCTCGGTGGCGTCCAGCCGCAGGGTGCGCGCCACCGCGTCCAGTACCTGGGAGGACGCGTTGATCGGGCGGCCCTGCTCCAGCCATGTGTACCAGGTGACGCCGACGCCGGAGAGCTGTGCCACCTCCTCGCGGCGCAGCCCCGGGGTGCGGCGGCGCAACCCGGGCGGCATCCCCACGTCCTGCGGGGTCACCCGCGCTCGGCGGCTCCGCAGGAAGGCGGCCAATTCCGGTCGGCGGCGCTGTGGTGTGCTGGCCATCGTCGTCACATCCCCCATCGTTGACGCTGTGTTCGGACCCTGCCAGGTGCTGTCGGTACCAGCATCGGCGGGCTCTCGTTACCGGTACCGGCGCGCGACCAGGCTTGTCGATATGGCCAACACCACGCGGGCCAAGCCCGCTTCCCCCCAAGCCTCCGTCCACCCCGGCGCGTCCGTCGACCTCGATCTGTCCACCCGCCCCGGGGCGGGTGCCGCCGGCGACAGGGCCCGGGACGCCCCGGACGAGGCGCGGCACAGACCGGGGCCGCGGCCCGGCTGGCTGCTGGTGATCGTCCTCACCGGCCTGTTCATGGCGCTGTTGGACGTCTTCATCGTCAATGTGGCGGCACCGACCCTCGCCGCCGACCTGGGCGCCTCCGGAGCCGGGCTGCAACTGGTCATCGCGGGCTACACCATCGCCTACGCCGTCCTGCTCATCACCGGCGCCCGGATCGGGGCGCGGATCGGGCACCGCAGGGCGTTCCTGGCCGGTCTCGCCGTCTTCACCGCCGCCTCGCTGGCCTGTGGACTGGCCCCGAACACCGGGTCGTTGATCGCCTTCCGGGTGGTGCAGGGCACGGGCTCGGCCCTGATGCTGCCGCAGGTGCTCAGCCTGATCCAGCGTACGTACACCGGCAGTTCACGGGCGCGGGCCCTGGGCGCGTACTCCGCCGTGCTCGCCTCGGGCGCGGCCGCCGGGCAGATCGTGGGGGGCGTGCTGGTGAGCGCCGACCTCTTCGGCGCCGGCTGGCGGCCGGTCTTCCTGGTCAACGTGCCGATCGGGGTGCTGCTGCTGGTGGTCGGGCCGCGGCTGATGCCGCGCGACCGGGTGGACGCGGCGGCCGCCTCCCGTCGGATGGACATGCCGGGCCTGCTGCTGCTCGCGGCGGCCGTTCTGCTGTTCACCGTGCCGCTGGTGCTCGGGCAGGACCGCGGCTGGCCGCTGTGGTGCTGGGTGGCGCTGGCCGCGAGCGCGCTGCTGGTGGCGGCGTTCACCGGGTACGAGGCGCGGCTGTCCCGGCGCGGCGGGGCGCCGCTGATCGCCCCGCGGGTGATGCGGGCGCCGGGGATGTCGGTGGCGGTGGTCCGGCTGGCCGTGGCCATGGCCGTGAACGGCGGCTTCCTGTTCGTCCTGGCGCTGCACACCCAGAGCGCGCTCGGCTACAGCGCGCTCCGCGCGGGGCTGACCTTCGCCCCGGCCGCGGTGGCCTTCGGGGTGACCGGGCTCAACTGGCGGCGGCTGCCCCGGCGGTGGCAGTCGGGGCTGGTGCCGGGCGGCTTCGTGCTCGCGGCCGTCTCCTTCGCCGGCGTCGGGCTGGCGCTGCACGGCGGCCGCCATGCCGACCTGGGGCTCTACGCCTCGATGGTGGGCGTGGGCGTCGGTCTGTCGCTCGCCTACAGCCCCGCCCTCGCCAGGGCGCTGGAGACGGTGCGGCAGGAGGACGCGGCGGACGCCAGCGGGGTGCTCGTGACATCGGGTCAGATCGGACTGCTGATCGGAGTGGCGGCACTGGGCGCCCTCTACCTGGGCATGGCGGGGGACGTGCCCACGGGGGACGCGGCCGGGGACGCGCTCCTGGCGACCGCGCTCGCCATGGCCGGCACCTCCCTGGGCGGCGCCCTGGTCGTCGGGCGCCGCCGCTGACCGGAAGGCCGTCCCATGGCAGAATCGATCGTCGGAGGGGGGACGGGGCCCACAGGGGAGGAATGGTGCGATGCAGACCAGTGTCCTCAAGGAGGTCGGCGATCTCGGCGACCTCCGCGACAGCGCTGCCTCCGCCGGGTCCGACCGTTCGCCCGCCGGCCTCAGATGCCCGGCCTGCCAGTCGGTCAGCGTCGCCCAGGTGCTCGGCGACAACGGTGGCGTTTCCTACGTCTGTACGGCCTGCGGCCACATCTGGAGCTGAGTGATCGATGGGGGCACACAGCCGGAAGTGCGACTGGTGCAACAGCGGGACGCCGATCGTCCGCGATATGGAGCCGCTCAATCCCGAGTACCAGTACTGGTGCGTGGAGTGTGCGCGGGCGCTGATCATAAAAGGCGACCCGATCGAGACCTACCGGGAGCTGGAGGGCGAGCCGATCTACGGCCGGCTCCTCGACGAGCACTGCACCCTCAAACGCTTCTATTCGTTCGCGACGGCGTGACCGTGGTGCCGTGACAGGTGCGGCGACCGTGGGTGCGTGGGTGCGTGGGCACGGGGCGGTGGCCTGAAGGGGGCCGCCGCCGGCCGCCCGCGCGGTCCGCGTGAGCCGGGGAGAGCCCCGCGCGGGCCGCGGAGTGGTCGGCTCCGGCCCCGGACCGGTCGACGCGCTCCGCGCGGAGGCGGTGCGAGGGCCCCCGGGGAACCGATTTGGCAAAGGGCCGGGTGGTCCGTGTAATGTAGGCATCGCCGCCGAGGGGAACCGGAGGGAAACCGAAGGAGAACCAAGCGGTGCAAAGCCTGGGGCTATAGCTCAGTTGGTAGAGCGCTTGCATGGCATGCAAGAGGTCAGGAGTTCAATTCTCCTTAGCTCCACTCTCGAAGAGGGCGGGTCATCCGAAATGGATGACCCGCCCTCTTCCGTGTTAAGCGGCTGTGTTGTGGCTCACCGCGGTGCGGCCCCTTGGCGCGCTGCGGTAATCTGACCCCATGCGTGCCGTACGCCTTCTGCTTAGCGGGCCGCGCTGATCAGTACCGACCGGTGACACACCAGGTCGGCATCGGCGCGGCGTCCCCTCCTGTGCGAGGGGATTTTTCATTTCCGCCGGTGGCCGCCGGAGCCCCCGGTGATCCGCTGACAGAGACGATCGATGGAGCTTTGAGGACGATGAGCGAGACCCACACCGCTGCCGAGGCGGCGGCTGCCCCGCACCGCTACACGGCGGCGCTGGCCGCCGACATCGAGGCCCGCTGGCAGGACGTCTGGGACGCGGACGGCACGTACGAGGCGCCCAACCCGAGCGGCGACCTGGCGGGCGACTCCGAGCTGGTCGCGCGGCCGAAGAAGTTCATCATGGACATGTTCCCGTACCCCTCGGGTGCGGGGCTGCACGTCGGCCACCCGCTGGGCTACATCGCCACCGACGTCTACGCCCGCTTCCACCGCATGACCGGGCACAACGTCCTGCACACCCTGGGCTTCGACGCCTTCGGCCTGCCGGCCGAGCAGTACGCGGTGCAGACCGGCACCCACCCCCGGGTCTCCACCGAGGCCAACATCGCCAACATGCAGGCGCAGCTGCGCCGCCTGGGCCTGGGCCACGACAAGCGCCGCTCGTTCGAGACGATCGACCCGGACTACTACAAGTGGACCCAGTGGATCTTCCTCCAGATCTTCAACTCCTGGTACGACGAGGAGGCGCGGCGGGCGCGCCCGATCGACGAGCTGGTCGAGGCGTTCGCCTCCGGTGAGCGCGCCACCCCGGACGGGCGCCCCTGGAGCGAGCTGAGCGCCACCGAGCGCTCCGACGTGCTGGGCGGCTACCGCCTGGCGTACGCCTCGGACGCGCCGGTCAACTGGTGCCCCGGCCTGGGCACCGTGCTGGCCAACGAGGAGGTCACCGCGGACGGCCGCTCCGAGCGCGGCAACTTCCCGGTGTTCAAGGCCAACCTGCGCCAGTGGAACATGCGGATCACCGCGTACGCGGAGCGGCTGCTGACCGACCTGGACGGGCTGGACTGGCCGGAGGCCATCAAGCTCCAGCAGCGCAACTGGATCGGGCGCAGCGAGGGCGCGCGGGTCGACTTCGCGGTCGACGGCCACCCGGACGCCAAGGTGACGGTCTTCACCACCCGCCAGGACACCCTGTTCGGCGCCACCTACATGGTGCTGGCCCCCGAGCACGAGCTGGTCGAGGAGATCGTCCCGGCGGCGTGGCCCGAGTCCACCCACGAGGTGTGGACCGGTGGGCACGCGACCCCCGGCGAGGCGGTGGCCGCCTACCGCAAGCAGGCCATGGCCAAGTCGGACGTCGAGCGGCAGGCCGAGGCCAAGGACAAGACGGGCGTCTTCACCGGCGCGTACGCGATCAACCCGGTCAGCGGCGACCGCGTCCCGGTCTTCATCGCCGACTACGTGCTGATGGGCTACGGCACCGGCGCGATCATGGCGGTTCCGGCGCACGACAGCCGCGACTTCGCCTTCGCCCGCGCCTTCGAGCTGCCGATGCGCTGCGTCGTGAGCCCCTCGGACGACCGCGGCACCGACCCGTCCACCTGGGACGACGCCTTCGACTCGTACGAGGCGGAGATCATCGGTTCCGCCGGCGCGGAGGTCTCCCTGGACGGGCTGGTGGTCCCGGACGCCAAGGTGAAGATCACCGAGTGGCTGGCCGCCCGGGGCATCGGCGAGGGCACCGTCAACTACCGGCTGCGCGACTGGCTGTTCAGCCGCCAGCGCTACTGGGGCGAGCCCTTCCCGATCGTGTACGACGAGGACGGCGTGGCGCACGCGCTGCCCGAGTCGATGCTGCCGCTGGAGCTGCCCGAGGTCGACGACTACGCGCCGCGCACCTTCGACCCCGAGGACGCGGACTCCAAGCCGGAGACCCCGCTGTCGCGCAACGAGGCGTGGGTCGACGTCGAGCTGGACCTGGGCGACGGCCCCAAGCGCTACCGGCGTGAGACCAACACCATGCCGAACTGGGCCGGTTCGTGCTGGTACGAGCTGCGCTACCTGGACCCGCACAACAGCGAGAAGCTGGTCGACCCGGAGATCGAGCGCTACTGGATGGGCCCGCGCGAGGGCCAGCCGCACGGCGGCGTCGACCTGTACGTGGGCGGCGCCGAGCACGCCGTGCTGCACCTGCTGTACGCCCGCTTCTGGTCGAAGGTCCTGTTCGACCTGGGGCACATCTCGTCCCCCGAGCCCTTCCACCGCCTGTTCAACCAGGGCATGATCCAGGCGTACGTCTACCGGGACCTCCGCGGCTTCCCGGTCCCGGCCGCCGAGGTCGAGGAGCGGGACGGGAAGTTCTTCTACGCCGGCGAGCAGGTCAAGCGCGAGCTGGGCAAGATGGGCAAGTCCCTGAAGAACGCCGTCACCCCGGACGAGATCTGCGCGGAGTACGGCGCGGACACGCTGCGTCTGTACGAGATGGCCATGGGCCCGCTGGACGTCTCCCGTCCGTGGGACACCCGCGCGGTCATCGGCCAGTACCGGCTGCTGCAGCGGCTGTGGCGCAACGTCGTGGACGAGAACACCGGTGAGGTGACGGTCACCGACGCCGAGCCGGACGAGGCCACGCTGCGCGCCCTGCACAAGGCCATCGACGGCGTGCGCCAGGACATGGCCGGGCTGCGCTTCAACACCGCCATCGCCAAGATCACCGAGCTGAACAACCACGTCACCAAGGTGGGCGAGGTGCCGCGCTCGGTGGCCGAGGGCCTGGTGCTGCTGATCGCCCCGCTGGCCCCGCACATCGCCGAGGAGCTGTGGCGCAAGCTGGGGCACCAGGACTCCGTGGTGCACCACGACTTCCCGGTCGCCGACCCCGCCTTCGCCGTGGACGAGGCCGTGACCTGCGTCGTGCAGATCAAGGGCAAGATCAAGGCGCGGCTGGAGGTCCCGCCGTCGATCACCGACGACGAGCTGGAGAAGCTGGCGCTGGGCGACCCGGCGGTCGTGGCGGCGCTGGGCGGCGCGGGCATCCGCAAGGTCATCGTCCGGGCGCCGAAGCTGGTCAACATCGTCCCCGCCTGATGGCCGCCTGATCCCCGGCCGCCCTGGGCCGGGGACTGCCCGGCCCAGGGCCGAGGAGTAGGGGATGTCCACTACGGGCAGGTCGCGGGTTCCCCTGGAACCCGCGACCTGCCCGTAGCGTTTACGGTGAAGGGGCCGTAAGGCCGCCCATCCGTACGTGCGGTTCGTTCGGTTCGGGTTCGGTTTGGTTCGGGTTCGTTCGGGTTCGGTTCCGTTTCGGTGAAGGAGCACCCATGGAAACCATCGGGTTGATCCTGCTGCTGCTCTTCGTGCTCTTCGTCGCGGCGGGTGCCTACGTGACGGTGCGGACCGTTCGCGCGGCGAGGCGCGGCATCGACCGCACCGTCACCCAGGCCCGGCGCACCGTGGAGGACACCCGCCTGCGCGCCAAGCGGTACGCGACGCCCGGCGCCGCCGGAGAGCTGGCCCAGCTGCGCCTGTCGCTGCGCACCTCGATGCGCGCCACCCGGGAGGCGCTCCAGGCGGGCGTCGCCGAGGACCCCGCCCTGAAGGAGTCGCTGGCCCTGTTCGAGCGGCTCAGCGCGCACGGGGTGGAGCTGGAGGACGAGCTCAGGCGACTGGAGCGGGAGCCGGACCGTATCCGGCTGGCGACCCGGCTGCCGGAGCTGCGCGAGCGCACGGAACGGATCACCCACTCCGCCGACTCGCTGCGCTGGGCCGCGCGGGAACGGGCCCACCGGTTCGCCTCGGACGACCTGGTCGATCTGGGACGCGAGATCGAGCTGGAGGCGGGCGCGCTGCGGCACTGGGCGCCGGCTCCGGAGCCGGACGTCTCGCCGGGTGCGCCGGCCGGGCCCGGGGTCGGCGGTGGGTCGGGATCCGGGTCCGAGGCGGGACAGGCGGGGCCGCGGGCGATCGCCGCCCCCGAGGACCCCGAGTGGCAGCCGGGCCACGGCTGGCAGCGCTGGCAGAAGGCGCCGAGGCCGGAGAGCAACGGCTGAACGGTGGTGCGGCCGGTGAGCGGCGCTGAACGGCGGTGTGGCCGAAGAGCGGCGCTGAACGACGGTGTGGCCGAAGAGCGGCGGCTGAACGGCGGTGACGGCGGTGAGTGGCGCGTCGCGGGTCGGGCGGGTCCGGCGGACGGCCCGGGGACGGCCGCGCACACCACGGCCGGAGGGCCCGCGCTGTCGGTGATCCGTGTCCCCCGATAACCTCCCAGTCATGCCCCGCCATGTCGCCATCGTCACCGATTCCACGGCGTATCTGCCGCAGCACGCGATGGAGCGGCATCGCATCACGTCGGTGCCGCTGACGGTGGTCCTGGGGGACCAGGCGCTGGAGGAGGGCACCGAGATCAGCGCCCGGTCCGTCGCCCAGGCGCTGCAGAAGCGCACGCCGGTCACCACCTCCCGGCCCAACCCGGAGATGTTCGCCGCGGCCTACAGCGCGGCGGCCGCGACCGGCGCCACGGGAATCGTCTCGCTGCACCTGTCGGCCGAGTTCTCCGGCACGTACGACGCGGCGGTGCTCGCCGCCCAGGACGCGTCCGTGCCGGTGCGCGTGGTGGACACCGGGATGGTGGCGATGGCCTTGGGCTTCTGCGCGCTGGCCGCCGCAGAGGCCGCGGAGAGCGGCGGCACCCTCGACGAGGCGGTGGCCGCCGCCGAGAAGTGCGCCGAGGGCACCTCCACGTACTTCTACGTGGACACCCTCGACTACCTCCGCCGCGGCGGCCGCATCGGGGCCGCACAGGCCCTCGTCGGCTCAGCCCTCGCGGTCAAGCCGCTGCTCCAGCTCGACGAGGGCCGGATCGAGCTGCGGGAGAAGGTGCGCACCGCCTCCAAGGCCATCGCCCGCCTGGAGGAGATCGTCGTCGAGCGTGCCGGATCCCGCCCCGTCGACATCGCCGTCCACCACCTGGCCGCCGGTGAACGCGCCACCGCCCTCGCCGCACGCCTGCGCGAGCGGGTTCCCGGCCTTGCCGAGCTCTACGTCAGCGAGGTCGGCGCGGTCATCGGGGCCCACACGGGGCCGGGGCTGCTCGGCGCGGTGGTCTCGCCGCGGTAGGCGGTCGGGCCGGCCGGGCGCCGAGGCCGGGGATGTGGGCGGTACGCCGGGGATGTGGGTGGCGCCTCGCGAAGTCGGGCGATGTGCCGGGATATCGGGGCGCCGGCAATTCGGGCGGACGCCCTCGTGTGGGTGACGCGCTTATCCCCAACGCGCGGGTTATCCACGGAATTCAGGCGCGCTCAGCGGGAGTCGCGGCGTCGCCCTACCGTCGGGGCATGGATCTCCGATCACGCAGCGTAATCGAGCCGACCATGGCCTTCGCCGCGGTCGCGCCCCCACGGGAGCGGGCCGCCCGCCTGCTCCGCGACGTACCCCGCGTTCGACGTGACGCGCCGCGCGACGCCCCGCGAGCGGGACCGGCCGTGGAGGAGCCGGGTACCGGGGGCGGCGAGCCGGGTGTGGGGGAGGACGATCCTTCGGGCGGCGGAGTGGTGGTGTCGCGCGAGGGAGCGGGCGTCCCGCGTGGCAGGGAGGGTGCACCACGAGACGCGCCGGGCGTGCGGGGAGACGGGCCGGTCGGGCGGGGAGAGGCGCTGGGTGTGCCCGGAGACGCGCCGAGCGTGCCCGGAGACGGGCCGGGCGTGCCGCGAGGCGAGGAGGACCTGGGCCTGTCGCGTCCCGGAGACACGGAGAGCGCCTATGAGCCGGGCGCGCCCGTCGAGCCCGATGGCGCGGCGTCGAAGCCCTCCGGCGGGCCGCGGCTGCGTCCGCACGTCCGACTGGCGCTGCGAGAGCGACTCCCGCTGTGGTGGCAGACGCGCTGCGGCGTCGAGCCGAGGGCGCTCGCGGCCCTCGGACTGGTGCTGCTGGTGGTGACGGGGTTCGGCGTCCACCACTTCTGGGCCGGGCGACCGCAGACCGTGCGGGCACCGGCGGTCGAACCTCCGCGGGCGGCTCCAGCGGAGCCCGGGCCCCCGAGGGGAGCCGGTCCCACGGCGGCCGCCGGGCCGGGGCGGACGGTCGTGGTCGATGTGGCGGGGCGGGTCCGGGACCCCGGTGTGCACCGGCTGCCGACGGGGTCACGGGTCGCCGACGCTCTCAAGGCGGCGGGCGGGGTGCGGCCCGACACCGATATGAGCGGCCTGAACCGCGCCCGCACGCTGACGGACGGTGAGCAGATCGTCGTCGGCGGCACCCCGGCTCCGGCCCCTGCACCACCCGGTGGTCCCGCCGTTCCGCCGCCCGGGGGCGCGCCCACGCCCGGCAGCGCCCCGGTCAGCCTGAACTCCGCCACCGCCGAACAGCTCGACGCGCTGCCCGGCGTGGGCCCGGTCCTCGCCCAGCACATCCTGGACTACCGCGCGCGGCACGGCGGCTTCCGCTCCGTGGACGAGCTGCGCGACGTCAACGGCATCGGCGACCAGCGCTTCGCCGACCTCAGCCCCCTGGTGCGGCCATGACGCGTCAGCCGCCCCCGGCCGGGGCCACCCCGGAGCGGGCCGGCCGACGCCTGCCCGTGGCGGGCGTCATGAGGGCGGCGCCATGACGTCCTCGACGCCGACCTCCGGGCCGGGCCGTGGAGGGACCACCGGCCCGGGCCGGTCACCGATGCGCCGGCCGGCCGGGGCGCGGGCCGCGGTGCACGCACGGGCCGCGGTGCACAGGGCGGCGGCCTCGCCGCTCGGCGCGTCCGATCCGCACCAGGAGGGGCCGGCCGACCTTCGCCTGGTTCCTCCCGCTCTCGCCGCCTGGGGTGCGGCCGCGCTGGCGCTGGGGTTGCCGGGAGTCGTCGTGGCGATCGGCTGCGCGGGGGCGGTCCTCGTGGCGGCGGCGCTGTGGTGGGGCGTACTCCGGCGGCACCGCCCCTCCGGCGGCCCGGTGGGCGAGGGGGCGCGGGGCCCGGCGGCGCGGCGGCGGGCGGCCGGGCCGGTGACCGCCGTGGTGACCGCGTTGTTGTGCGCCGCCGCGGCCGGCTCGGTCGCGGGTCTCCAGGCCGCTGAGCTGCGCCGGGGACCGGTCGCCGCGTTGGCGGGGCGGTACGCGGAGACCACGGTGGAGCTGACGTTGACCGGCGACCCGCGTCAGGTGCGGCCGCGGGTGCGCGGCGCCGCCCCACTGCCGTCCACCGTGGTGGTCCCGGCCGAGACCCTGCGTGTCACCACGGTCGGCGGGGCGGTGACGCACACCGAGGTGCCCGTCCTGGTGATGGTCCATCCGCAGGGCCGGGCGCGGGCGGCGTGGCTCGCGCAGCTGCCCTCCACCCGGCTGCGGGTGACGGGCCGTCTGGCGCCGTCGACCCGCTCCGGGGACCGGGCGGCGGCCGTCTTACGGGTGCGGGGCGCCGGGCCGCCGCACGTCACGGCCGGGCCGACGGTGACGCAGCGCGTGGCGGGGCGGCTGCGCGCCGGGCTCCGTGAGGCGAGCGACGGGCTCGCGCCGGACGCCCGGGCGCTGTTGCCGGGGCTGGTGGTCGGGGACACGGCACGGATTCCACCAGACCTGGACGACGCCTTCCGGGCCACGGACCTGACGCACTTGTTGGCCGTCAGCGGCAGCAACCTCACGCTGGTGCTCACCCTGCTGATCGGCCCGCCCCGGTCGGCCGCGCGGGCCGAACGGGGCGGCCTTGCCGGGCGGTTGGGCATCCCGCTGCGGGCCACGGCCCTCCTGGGCGGCGGGCTGACGCTCGCCTTCGTCATCGTGTGCCGCCCGGAGCCCAGCGTGCTGCGGGCCGCCGCCTGCGGCCTGATCACACTGCTGGCGATCGGCACCGGGCGCCGGCGCGCGCTGCTCCCCGCGCTGGCCGCCGCGGTGCTCGCCCTGGTGCTCTACGACCCGTGGCTGGCGCGGAGTTACGGCTTTCTGCTCTCCGTGCTGGCCACCGGCGCGCTGCTGCTCATCGCGCCGGGGTGGGGCGCCGCGCTGCGTCGCCGAGGGGTGCCGCCGCGGCTGGCCGAGGTGCTGGCGGCGGCCGCCGCGGCCCAGGCGGTGTGCGCGCCGGTGATCGTGGTGCTGGCCGCGCGGGTGAGCCTGGTGGCGATCCCCTGCAACCTGCTCGCCGAGCTCGCGGTGGGCCCCGCCACGGTCCTGGGCTTCGCCGCCCTCGCCGTGGCGCCGCTCGCCCTCCCGGTGGCCCGTGCGCTGGCCTGGCTGGCGGGGTGGCCGACGGAGTGGATCGCGACGGTGGCCCGGACCGGCGCCGGGCTACCGGGCGCCGAGGCGGGCTGGCCGGGTGGCTGGAGCGGCGGCCTGCTGCTGGCGGCGGTCACCGCACTCGCCGTGCTGCTGGGACGTCGCCTGACCCGTCACCCCTGGCTGTGCCTGGCCGGCGCGCTGCTCCTCCTGGTGGCGTTGGTGCGCCCCGCCCCGCTGGCGCGCGTGGTCACCGGGTGGCCGCCGCCCGGCTGGCGCATGGTGGCGTGCGACGTCGGCCAGGGAGACGCCCTGGTGCTGGCGGCGGGCGCCGGCTCCGCCGTCGTCGTGGACACCGGGCCAGAGCCGCGCACCGTCGACCGGTGCCTGCGCGACCTCGGCGTGGAGCGGATCCCGCTGCTGGTGCTGACGCACTTCCACGCCGACCATGTGGCGGGTCTGGCGGGCGCCGTGCGCGGCCGGCCGGTCGGCGCGATCCAGACGACCGCGCTGACCGAGCCGCCCGGCCAGGCCGCGTTCGTGCGCCGCGTGGCGCGGGCGGCGCGGATCCCCGTGATCACCGCGACGCCGGGTGAGCGACGGCGGACCGGGCCACTGTCCTGGGAGGTGCTCTGGCCGCCGGGCGGCGCGGCGGCCGCGCGGGATGGGGCGCCCGGTGGCTCGACCGGGTGGCCGGGGGAGGGGCCGAACGACGCGAGCGTGACGCTGCTGGTCCGCACCGGGGGACTGACCCTGCTGCTTCTGGGCGATCTCGAACCGCCCGCTCAGCGGGCCCTGCTGGCCGCCACGCCGGGGCTCGGGCCGGTCGACGTCCTCAAGGTCGCGCACCACGGGTCGGCCTACCAGGACCCGGAGCTGATACGTCGGCTGCGCCCCCGGCTGGCCGTCGTCTCCTGCGGGGCGGACAACCCGTACGGGCACCCGTCGCCCCGCACGATCGCGGCGCTGCGCCGGCAGGGCGCGGTGGTGGTGCGCACGGACACCGACGGTCCGATCGCGGTCAGCGGTGCCGGTGCCGGGCTGCGGGCCTCGGTCAGGGGCGGCAGACGTCGTCGGGTGCGCTCTGCCGGTCGGCGCAGGGCACGTGCTTGTACATGCGCAGGAAGTTCCGGGCGGTGTCGCTGTTCAGGAAGGCGAGGAACTTGGCGGTGAGGGAGCCGTCCTCGGGCCGCCCGTAGGTGTAGAGGTATTCGACCGCCCAGAAGGGATAGTCGCGTTGTCTGCCCCATTCGATGTCGGGCTCATGGCCGTCCAGCCGGAGCGTGTGCACGCCGGCGTGCTTGGTGGCCGCGTAGGTCTCCGTGTAGCCGAGGGCGCCGGGCGTGCGGTTGATCGTGTCGAGCAGGTCCTCGGTGCTGTTCACCTCGCAGCGGGTGACGCGGGCCCGGCGGTCCCGGTCCTTGGTGGCGCAGTCGAAGGAGGAGACGACGCCGGGCTCGGAGCGGTCGAGCACCGTGGTCTCGAAGGTCCTGCGGGTGCCGGACCTGCTGTCCCGGCTGACCAGGCGTATCGGCTGGTCGGCGCCGCCGAGTTGGCGCCAGTTGGTGTAGGTGCCGTCGTAGATCGCCCGCACCTGCCGGCGGGTCAGGCTGTCCACTCCGTTGCGCTCGTTGACCACCAGGCTGAGCAGGACCACCCCGACCGGTGGTTGACCCTCCAGCCGTCGGTAGGACCTGGGGGCCGGCACGTCCGACATGGCGATGAAGGCCGGGCTGCCGTTCGGCGCCGAGCGACCCGCGCGATCCAGGTTGCCGAGCCCCGCCAGGCTGCCGCTCTCCCGCACCGTGATCTCGGCCCCCGGGCACTGCTTCTCGTAGGCGCGGGCCGTCTCCCGCATCGGAGGAGCGAAGGCCGTGGACCCGTCGACGGTGAGCCGCCCGGACGCGCACTCCATGCGGACGGGCTCCTCGGCGGCCGAGTTGAGCAGCAGCCCGCCCAACAGCCCGACCAGGACGATGAAGGTCGCGCCGAGAGCGAGGCTGGGGGTGCTCGGCCCACGGCGCTGCGCGTTGCGTCTGACGCGGCCACCGCTGAGGAAGCCGTCCAGGGTGACCGAGTCGCCCGAACCGGACAGCAGGACCAGCAGCTTGAAGTGGTCACGCTTGTTGAGCGGCACGCGGGGGATGGCGAGTCGACTGCCGTCGGGGCGCAGACCGCCGTTGCGGTCGAGCATGGCGGTGAGCGTGGACGGATTGGCGTCGGGCACCTCGACCCCGATGATGGTGCGACCGGGGAAGTCGACGGTGAGCGGCTCCTGGTAGTCGTTGCGCACGATGTCCTTGCTGCCGTCGTTCTCGATCCGCAGCAGCGCCAGCGTGGCGTCGGGCACCTCCCGGTTCTCCCGCAGCAGCCGCAGCTGCACCATGCTGTGCGCGGCCTGTGGATTGACGCCGATCGCGGTGTCCATCTGCACCCGGTAGCCGATGCGTTTGCGGCCCGGCAGAAAGCGCTCCACCGCCCAGACCACCCCGGTGGTCACCAGCCCGGCCAGCGCCAGAATCGTCTCGGTGTCAGGCAGGGCCATGGCAACCTCGCACACATGGTCGGATGTGGGTCCGAGCAATCTACGAAGGAGGCACGGCTTCCGCGGGGGCTTCGAAAAGCGGTCACCAGAGGTTCATCGTCCGGCCCTCAGACCGTCCACACCCCGCCCCGCATCAGGTGCCGTCCCGGCATCTCCGGCATCTCGTGCCACACCTGCACCTCCGTCAGCAGCACCCGGTGGTAGGCGTAGGCGTGGCCGTTGCGCGGGTGTCGAGGGTCCCAGCCGGCCTTGGCGGCGAAGGCGTCCGCCGTCGCGGCCGGCACCTCGTCCACCCGGACGACATCCGCCACCCGGCCCTCCAACAGCGCCACATCGCGGGTGTGCGCCAGCGAGAGCCGCACCGGACGGCCGGGCTCGCCCAGGTTGCGACCCGTGGGATTGGACCTGCGGGTGGAGAGCCATATCGCCTCCCCGTCCCACAGGAACGACAGCGCGACCAGACAGGGCACCCCCGCGGAGTCGGCCGAGGCGACCCAGATGTCCTCCTCGCGCTCCAGCCTCTCCAGCAGATCGCGCCTGCGCTGCTCCGCGCTGCGCACGGCCGTGCTCTGCACCGCCATGGGGGGCTCCTCACCTGGGGTTATGCGGTTGCCGGGGCGAACCCCCGGCACGCTACCCGCGGGCGCTGCCCGCCGCCTCGGGCGCGGGACGTAGGGCTGCCGCCCGACGCCGGGCGAGCTCCTCCACCACACGCGGCAGACCCTCCTCGGCCGCCGCCACGCTGGAGAAGATCGGGAACACCTTGACCAGGCCGGTGATCCGGAAGATCTTCAGAAGGCGTTCCTCGGTGCAGACCAGCCCCACGGAGCCGTCGTGGGCCCGACAGCGCTTGAGCCCGCCCGTGATGACTCCCAGGCCCGTGCTGTCCAGATAGTCCACACCGTTCATGTCGATGATCAGGTGGGAGCGCCCGTGGTTGACCAGCTCGATGAGCACCTCCCGCAGCTTCGGGGCGGTGTAGACATCGCATTCGCCGACCGTCGTGACGACGGTCATCTCGTCGGAGACATGCTCATAGGTGATGCTCAGGTCCATGGCTTCCCCTGCGCGGAGCGTGTCTGACAAGTCTACGACCGGGACCGGTCGTGCCCACCCATGGGCGACAACGCGCGGGTCCAGCAGATCAGTTGACGTACGATCCGTTCCGCCCGCGCCCCACCGGCCGGCCAGAACGGCAGCAGAGCGAGAGCGGGCAGGCTGGCGACGGTGACCAGCAGCAGCGCCGGTACGAGCAGGGCCGCAACCGCCACCGCGCGCAGCGCGTCGCCCCAACGGGCGGCGGCGCGAACGACGAGGGAGACGAGGGAAAGGGGAACGGGCGGCAAGGCGGCCTCCAGACGGGCTGATGTCACGCCAGGTGGTGCCGGCGGGCGGTGGTGCGCCGCCGGTGGTTTCCACGATGGGGCCGGGCACGAGGGCGTCGACCGGAGGCGACGGGTGGCGACGGGGCCGGGGCCGGCCGAGGAGGGGATGCGATGGGACGCGATGAGGAGGGCCGGGGCCACCGCCGCGGCGGTGGCCACGGGGAGCACGACAGGGCCGACGGGGGGAGCGAGGGACGCGGCGACGGACGGGACGGACGCGGTGAGGGACGCAAACCGCGGACGGTCGCCCCGCCGCGCGTGCCGCCGGGCGCGCTGCGCGAGTTCAAGCGGTATCTGTACCGGCTCTACCTCACCGCGGGCGCGCCCAGCCTGGAGGGCATCGCCGCCCTCATCGCGGAGGACGACGGCCTTCCCGGCGCCCCCGGCAAGGACACCGTCGCCCGGCTGTTGAGCGGCGGACGGCTGCCGAGGCTCCAGGACGCCGAGTCGGTGGCGGCCGTGCTGGGCCGCGAGGCCGACCACGGTCGGGACCCCGCCGAGGTGGTCGCCCGCACCCGTGAGCTGTGGGTGGCGGCCAACGAGAACCCCGTGCCGCCGCTGCGGACCGTCGAGGAGTGGGGCCCGTTCCGGCTCGGGGTGCACCACGCCGTCGCCGCCGACGGCCAGCGGACCGATCCGCTCACCCCCTACATCGAGCGCAACCACGACGAGACCCTGCGGGACCGGCTGCGGCAGGCGGCGGTCAGCCGGCAGTCCGTGCTGGTCGTGCTCGTCGGCCAGTCGTCCACCGGCAAGACCCGCGCCGGCTACGAGGCGGTGCGCGCCGAACTGCCCGGCTGGCCGCTGCTGTTCCCCGCCGACGCGGAGGAGCTCGCCGGCTGGGTCGCCGCCGACGCCGTCGACGCCCGCAGCGTGCTGTGGCTCAACGAGACCCAGCGCTACCTCTCCGGTACCGCGGGAGAGGTCGCGGCCCGCGCCCTGGCCACCCTGCTGGAGCGGGTCACCCCGCTCGCGGTGGTCGGCAGCATGTGGCCGGAGTACGCGCGCAAGCTGACCGCGCGTCCGGCCGGAACGCAGGACCGGAACTTCCACGCCCGTGGCCTGCTGGAGCTCCATCGGGCCGAGATCCATGTGCCGGACCACTTCGCCGGCGGCCTGCCGCGCGTCGGCGAGGCCGCCGCGCGAGACCCGCGGCTGGCCGCCGCGCTGCGGGTGGCCGGGGCCGAGGCCCGGGTGCTGCAACAGCTCACCGGCGGCCCGGAGCTGGTGCGCCGGTACGACGAGGGGCCGGGCAACGCCTTCACCGAGATCGAACACGCGGTCCTCACCGCGGCGGTCGACGCCCGACGCCTGGGGCACACCAGCGCGCTCCCCGCGGAACTGCTCGCCGAAGCCGTCGCCGGATACCTCCCGACCACCGCGCGGGTCACCCATGACCGCGACTGGTTCGCCGCCGCCGTCGCCGCCCTGTGCCCGCGGCCGCACGCCAACGGCACGCTCACCGCGCTCGTCCCGGACCGGGTCGCCCCGGGTCTCGGCGCCGCCGACGGCTACCACCCCGCCGACTACCTCGACCAGAGCGTGCGCCGCTCGCGCGGCCATCTGGCCCCACCCGCCCAGCTCTGGCAGGCGGCCGAGCGGCACGCGCGCACCGCCGACGACCTGTACGCCCTGGGCCACGCGGCCGAGGACCGACGGCGGTACGGCCACGCGTTACGGCTCTACCAGCGCGCCGTCGACCACGGCAGCCCCGCGGCCCGAGCGGCTCTCGCCTCGCTCCTCGACGCCGTCGGCGACCACATCGGGGCGGAGGCCGCGGCCGCGGACTGCCCGCGCGCCTGGGCGGCCCTGGCCATGGCCCGTGAGGCCGGCGGCGACCTGCCCGGCGCCGAGCGCGCCTACCGCGTCGCGGCCGAGACCGGCGAGCCCTGGGCCTGGGCACCCTTGGCCCGCATCCGGGAGAACGCCGAGGATCCGGAGGGCGCCGAGGAGATCGCCTGCCGCGCGGCCGCCGAGGGACATCCGCAGGTGTGGCTCACCCTGGCCCGGCTGCGCGAGCGCTCCTCCCCGGCCCGCTCCCGAGCGCGGCCCGCGCCGGGGGCGGGAACGGGGACGGTCACCGGCAGGCCGTCGGACCCGGCGTCGGGGCCCGACCCGGTCGGCGGGGGCGGCACCGCGAACGGCACGGGAGTGCACGAGGGCGCGACCGCGAACGGCAGCCGCACCTCGCCGCCGCGCGGGGCGGAACCGGCCCTGGAAGGCCGCCTGCCGAGGGGCACGGGCACCCGCCTCCCCGCCCCACCCGGCCGGTGCGTCCCCAGGGTGGACGCCCACGCCTCGCGACCGGAGGAAGCCCCGAAACCGGGGGGTACGGCGGCCACGGCGGGAGTCGAGGGAGCGCCGGTCGAGCCCGCCGAGCGCGCCTACGCGGCGGCCGCGGCAGCGGGAGAGCCCTGGGGTTGGCTGGGCCTGGCCCGGCTGCGCGAGCGGGCCGGGGACGTGCCGGGCGCCGAGACCGCCTACGGTCAGGCCGCCGCGGCAGGGGTCACCGCCGCCTGGACCCACCTGGTCCAGTTGCGCCGGCGGTCCGGAGACCCGGCCGGGGCGGAGGAGGCGGCCGTCCGCGCGGCCGAGTACGGGGACGCCGAGGCGTGGAGCGTGCTGGCCCGGCTCCTGGAGCAGCAGGGCGACCTGCCGGGGGCCGAGCGCGGCTACGCGGCCGCCGCGGCCACCGGCGCCAGCAGCGCCCTCGCCCGCCTGGCCGGGCTCCGCGAGGAGTGCGGGGACCGTCCGGGCGCCGAGCGCGCCGCGGTCGACGCCGGGCGGGACGGCGACGGCGAGGCGTGGAGCACGCTGGCCCGGTTGCGGGAGGCGGCGGGCGACGGCGACGGCGCCGAGTACGCCGCCGCCCAGGCGTCCCGCACCGGGGACGCCGAGATCTGGACCGTGCTCGCCCGACTGCGCGAGGCGGCGGGGGACCGGGTGGGCGCCGAGCGCGCGGCCGACGAGGCCGCCGAGAACGGCGACCCCGACGCCTGGGCCGCGCTCTCCCGGATCCGGGAGCGGGCCGAGGACCGGCGGGGGTCGGAGTGCGCCGTTCGACGGGCGGTCGACGTCGGCGGCACCGGCGCCTGGGCGGCCCTCGGCCGGGTTCGGGAACAACACGGTGACGCCCCGGCGGCCGAACGCGCCTACCTCGCCGCGACCGCCCTGGGCGACACGGACGCCTGGGGCGACCTGGCCCGACTGTACGAGGAGACCGGCGACCGGCGCCGCGCGGAACAGGCGTACCGCACGGCCGTCGACGCGGGCGACACCGAGGCGTGGGGCGGGCTGCTGCGCGTGCTGCGCCCGGGCGGCGGCCGGCGGCTTGAGCCGCGCCGGCGGCGCCACGGCCTCGACGCGGCCGGCGGCTTCGCCGAGGTGCTGTGACTCCTTGATCCTGTTGCCCTGTTGCCCTGTTGCCCTGTGACCGCGCGGCCCCGCGGCAGAGCGGGCCGCCCCCGCTGCGGCTAGCCTTCGGTCGAGGTGACGGTCCGGCGCCGTGCCGCGTGGGTGAGGGCCTCTTCTGCGCGGGCCACCGAGCCGTACCTCTCGAAGACCTTCATGAGTCCGGTGATGCGGAGCACCACCAGCACCTCCTTGGAGATCGGGGCCAGGGCGAGGCCGCCGTCGACCCGCCGTACCCGTCTCAGCGCGCCGACCAGGACACCCAGGCAGGTGCTGTCGATCCAGTGCACCCCACTCATGTCGATCACCAGGTGATGGCGGCCCTGGTCGATCAGCGCGATCAGCACCGCGTGCAGCTTCGGCGCCTCGTAGACATCGGGTTCGCCCTCGACGGTCACCACGGTCACCGTGTCGGACAGGTGCTCGTACCCGACCTTCAGCTCCATCGGCGAGCCACCGCCCCCGCTAAGACTCCGGACTCTCCAGCCATCCCTCGTACTCCTCCGCCAGCTCGTGGAGCGCCTCGCCGTGGAGGTTCCCCGCCGTGTCCTCGACCACCACCAGCCACTGGGCGTCCTCGGCGTCGTCCTCGCCCGCCAACGCGTCCCGGACCAGCTGCGGCTCCTCGGTCAGGCCGAACCGCTCCACCACGGTCTCGGCCACCTCCTCCGCCGCGTCGCGGTCGGGGAGGACCAGCACATGTCGCACATCGCTCACGGGCATATTCTCCGGCACGGATCGAGGTGTCAGCCCCTCGTGGGATGCTGGTCCGCGATGGCCAGGAAGAGTACGACCGACGACCCGCTCGCCCCCGTGACGATCGCCGTGGGGCAGGAGGACCTGCTGCTCGACCGCGCCGTGCAGCAGGTCGTGGCGGCCGCGCGCGCCGCCGACCCGGACACCGATGTGCGCGACCTCATGCCGGACGCGCTGCAGCCCGGCACGCTGGCCGAGCTGACCAGCCCGTCGCTGTTCGCCGAGCGCAAGGTCGTGGTGGTGCGCAACGCCCAGGACCTCTCCGCCGACACGATCAAGGACGTGAAGGGGTATCTCGGCGCCCCGGCCGAGGAGATCACCCTGGTGCTGCTGCACGCCGGCGGGGCCAAGGGCAAGGGGCTGCTCGACGCCGCGCGCAAGGCCGGCGCCCGCGAGGTGGCCTGCCCCAAGATGACCAAGCCCGCCGACCGGCTGACGTTCGTGCGGACGGAGTTCCGGGGGACCGGCCGCTCCGCGACCCCCGAGGCATGTCAGGCGCTGGTCGACGCCATCGGCAGCGATCTGCGCGAGCTGGCCAGCGCCTGCGCGCAGTTGGTGGCCGATGTGGAGGGCGTCATCGACGAGGCCGTCGTCGCCCGCTATTACACGGGGCGGGCCGAGGCGTCGAGCTTCACCGTCGCCGACCGCGCGGTCGAAGGACGCGCGGCCGAGGCCCTCGAAGCGCTGCGCTGGGCGCTGTCGACCGGCGTCGCCCCGGTGCTGATCACCAGCGCGCTCGCCCAGGGCGTCCGCTCCATCGGGAAGCTCGCCTCCGCGCCCCGCGGCGCCCGCCCCGCCGATCTCGCGCGCGACTTGGGCATGCCACCGTGGAAGATCGACCGCGTGCGCCAGCAGATGCGCGGTTGGTCGGCGGACGGGGTGGCGGTCGCGCTCCGCGCGGTGGCCGAGGCCGACGCGGGCGTCAAGGGCGGCGGGGACGACCCCGAGTACGCCCTGGAGAAGGCCGTCGTCACCATCGCCCGCGCCGCCCGCTCGAACCGCGGCCGCTGACCCCCGGCCCCGGGACCGGGCCGGGATGGGGACCGCCGACGACCGGGACCGATGAGGACCGGGGCCGACGACGGCCGGGACCGACGACGACCGGGGCCGACGACGGACGACCGGGGCGGAAGGCCCGTTACTTCTGGAGCTTGGCCAGCGTGGCCTTGGCGCTGGTCTGCAGCAGTTCGCCCGCCTTGTCGGGGGAGACCGCCGTGACCCCGGTGGAGGAGGACGACACGTACTCGGACCAGGTGATCTGGTAGGTGAACCAGCCGTCGCGGACGCCGAGGATCACATAGGCCCCGTCGTCCTCGCCGTCCTTCTCCTTCACGGTCACCAGATACGCCTCGTCGCCGACGCCGGAGACGTCCTTGAGGACGTACTTGTCGCCCCCGGAGGCATCCAGGCTCTCGTACGCCTTGTACTGGGCCTCGAACTCGGGCGCCGGATCCGTCTTCTTGTGCAGGCTGGCGGAGGTGTAGACGCTCACCGAGGAGTAGTCGTCGCTGGACGCGCCCGTCGGCTTGTACTCGATCTCGCAGGACATCCCGTCGAGGGCGGCGTGCTCGGAGCCGTCGTGCTCCGGGTTCTTCTCGTCCTCGTCCGGGGTGTCCTCCCGGAACCCGGCGCCCTCGAAGGCGGAGAAGTCGGAGGACGCGCAGAGGTCCTCCTTGTAGCGGTAGCCGGCCAGGTCGGCCTTCTCCTCGCCGTCGAAGCCGCCGGTGGCGAAGAGCGTGCCGGCCCAGACCGCCGAGGCGAGCACCGCGCCGCCGACGCCCCACAGCCAGCCCTTGCCCTTGCCACCGCCTCCGCCGCCGGGCGGGGCCGGGAAGCCGGACGGGGGTGTGACGGCACCGAAGCCGGCGGGCGGCGGCACCGCTCCCGGCGCCGCCCCGGGCATGGGCGTCCCACCGGCCGGAGGCTGCGCGTACGGATTGGGCTGCGGCGGCTGCGGCGGAACCTGGCCGTACGGGTTCGGCGGCGCGGGCGGCATCCCCGGCTGCTGCGGCGGCTGCTGGTACGGGTTGGGCGTCTGGTCCCCCGGTATCGACATGCGCGAAGAGTACCCGAACGGGTACAGGGCGAAGACGCTTCCGGGGTCACGAAACGGCTCACGCCTCAACCGCGCCCCCGGCGCCCCGGGGCGCCCGGCCGCACTCGCTGCCGTGCACCCGTGCCCGACCACGCCGAAGGCCCCGTCCGGCCTCCGGGGAAAGGAGGCGGAAGGGGCCTTCGGTACCAGCTGTGGTGCGCCGCACCCGCGTGGCGAACGCAGGCCGCGTGCGGCGCGATGTCGCTGTGCGAGACAGCGAGGCTTGCTCTACAGGACTGCTCCTGCGGGCCGCCGGTCGGAGCGGGTGAGAGGGACCGCTGTGCCCGTTCCGGCGGGGGCTTCACGCCCCGGTGGATTCCAGAAGCGCCTCGTCAGGACCCGGAGGTCCGAACCCGGCGGTGTTCCGGAAAGACGTGCGGAGGTCAGCCCTGGAGGGACGAGACCTGCTGCGCCAGCGCCGACTTCTTGTTGGCGGCGGCGTTCTTGTGGATGACGCCCTTGCTGGCGGCCTTGTCCAGCTTCTTGCTGGCCTCGCGGACGGCGACGGTGGCCTTCTCGAGGTCACCGGCGGCCACGGCCTCGCGGGCCTTGCGGATGGCGGTCTTGACCGAGGACTTGATCGACTTGTTGCGAAGTCGCGCCTTCTCGTTGGTCTTGTTCCGCTTGATCTGGGACTTGATGTTCGCCACGAATGAGCCTTTTCAGGTTCGAATGGATGGTTCGCTTGGATCCCAGGGGATCCGGGGCGCGCCTCGGCATGAGAGGGCACGAGGCACAGTGGACCAGGCTACCAGCAGGCTCTAACGCGTCCCAAACCGGAGAGCGCCGCCCGGTCATGGGACGATAGGGGGAAACCAACACCTGGAACCAACACCGCGTCCCGCCTAGACACAGGACCCTGCGTGCCCGCGACCCCTACCAACGTGCCGGAGCCGAGCCGTACCGACCCGGCGCTCATCCGCAACTTCTGCATCATCGCGCACATCGACCACGGCAAGTCGACGCTGGCCGACCGGATGCTTCAGCTCACCGGAGTGGTCGAGCAGCGGCAGATGCGCGCGCAGTACCTCGACCGCATGGACATCGAGCGCGAGCGCGGCATCACCATCAAGTCCCAGGCGGTCCGTCTGCCGTGGGCCCCGACCACGGGGCCCGACCAGGGCCGTACCCACATCCTCAACATGATCGACACGCCTGGGCACGTCGACTTCACCTATGAGGTGTCGCGGTCGCTGGCGGCCTGTGAGGGCACCATCCTGCTCGTCGACGCCGCGCAGGGCATCGAGGCGCAGACCCTCGCCAACCTCTACCTGGCGATGGAGAACGACCTCGCCATCGTCCCCGTGCTGAACAAGATCGACCTGCCGGCCGCGCAGCCCGAGAAGTTCGCCGAGGAGCTCGCGAACCTGGTCGGCTGCGACCCGGACGACGTGCTGCGCGTCTCGGCCAAGACCGGCATGGGCGTCGAGGCCCTGCTGGACCGCGTGGTGCGGGAGGTCCCGGCCCCGGTGGGCGTGGCCGACGCCCCCGCCCGCGCGATGATCTTCGACTCGGTCTACGACTCCTACCGCGGTGTCGTGACCTACGTCCGTGTCGTCGACGGCCAGCTCGGCAAGCGCGAGCGCATCAGGATGATGTCGACCGGCGCGACCCACGAGCTGCTGGAGATCGGCACCAACTCGCCCGAGATGCTGCCGGCCGACGGCCTCGGCGTCGGCGAGGTGGGCTACCTCATCACCGGTGTGAAGGACGTCCGTCAGTCCAAGGTCGGTGACACGATCACCCAGCAGACCAAGGGCGCCACGGAGGCGCTCGGCGGCTACAAGGACCCCAAGCCGATGGTGTTCTCCGGCCTCTACCCGCTGGACGGCTCGGACTACCCGGAGCTGCGCGACGCCCTCGACAAGCTCCAGCTCAACGACGCCGCGCTGGTCTACGAGCCGGAGACCTCCGCCGCGCTGGGCTTCGGCTTCCGCGTCGGCTTCCTCGGCCTGCTCCACCTGGACGTGATCCGCGAGCGCCTGGAGCGCGAGTTCGGGCTCGACCTGATCGCCACCGCCCCCAACGTGGTCTACCGCGTGCTCATGGAGGACGGCAGCGAGCACACGGTCACCAACCCGAGCGAGTTCCCCGAGGGCAAGATCTCCGAGGTCTACGAGCCGGTGGTGCGCGCCACCATCCTCGCGCCCAGTGAGTTCATCGGCTCGATCATGGAGCTCTGCCAGACCCGTCGCGGCACCCTGCTCGGCATGGACTACCTCTCCGAGGACCGGGTGGAGATCCGCTACACCCTGCCCCTCGCCGAGATCGTCTTCGACTTCTTCGACCAGCTGAAGTCCAAGACCCGCGGCTACGCCTCGCTGGACTACGAGCCCACCGGCGAGCAGACCTCCCAGCTGGTGAAGGTCGACATCCTGCTGCACGGCGACAAGGTGGACGCGTTCTCCGCGATCACCCACCGGGACAACGCCTACGCCTACGGCGTCCGCCTGGTCGCCAAGCTCAAGGAGCTCATCCCGCGGCAGGCCTTCGAGGTCCCCGTCCAGGCGGCCATCGGCTCCCGGGTCATCGCCCGCGAGACCATCCGCGCCATCCGCAAGGACGTCCTCGCCAAGTGCTACGGCGGTGACATCTCCCGTAAGCGGAAGCTGCTGGAGAAGCAGAAGGAAGGCAAGAAGCGGATGAAGATGGTCGGCTCCGTGGAGGTCCCGCAGGAGGCGTTCATCGCGGTGCTCTCCAGCGACGACTCCGCGGGCGGCAAGGGCAAGAAGTAATCCGTACGCCTCACGGGCTCGCCAGGAGCGCCCGTGAGGCGCGGCCGTGGAATCCGCGGCCGGGTCGTCACACCGACCCCGACAAGGGTCCGGCGCACCACGCCGGGCCCTTGATCCGAGTTCCGCGGACAACGTCCCCGCCAGACCCTTACCAACAGCGGATACGGCCTCTACGCTGATCTCCACTCGAAGGTTACCCACGAGTCAATAAGACGAGTCGGCCGACGGAGTCCGACCATCGACGGAAGTCGAGGGTCGACGGCGTCGGTCGACGAGCGTTGAGGCGGGCCCCGGAGGATGCCGTGACCGACACGAAGACGTTGCTAGAGAACCGGCCGCCGTCCCTGGCGACGCACTTCCTTCGGCGCGTCGACAAGACACCCGACAACGAGGCGTTCCGCTACCCGGTGCCGCCCGCCTCAGGCGAGGGCCCCGACGAGTGGCGCCCGTTGACCTGGCGGCAGACCGCCGATCGGGTCTTCCATGTCGCCGCCGGCCTGATCGCCCTCGGGGTGCGCCCCGAGGAGCGGGTGGCGATCGCCGCCGGCACCCGCGTCGAGTGGATCATCAGCGACCTCGGCGTGCTCTGCGCCGGCGCGGTGACCACCACCGTCTACCCCAGCACCAACGCCGAGGAGACCGCGTTCATCCTCGCCGACTCCGGCAGCCGGGTGCTGATCGCCGAGGACGCCGCCCAGCTCGCCAAGGCGCGCGAGCAGCGCGACCGGCTGCCCGAGCTGACGCACGTGGTGGTCATCGAGGAAGCGGACGCGGTGGCCGCCCCGGACGACCCGGACGGCTGGGTGCTCTCGCTGGCCGAGCTGGAGCGGCGCGGCGAGGCCCACCTGGCCCAGCACCCCGACTCCGTCCGGGAGCGGATCGACGCGCTCCGCGCCGACCAGCTGGCGACGCTCATCTACACCTCCGGCACCACCGGGCGCCCCAAGGGCGTGCGGCTGGCCCACGACGCGTGGTCGTACATGGCCGTCGCCATCGGCAACATCGATCTGCTCTACCCCGACGACATGCAGTACCTGTGGCTGCCGCTGGCGCACGTCTTCGGCAAGGTGCTCACCGCCGGGCAGATCTACGTCGGGCACGCCACGGCCGTCGACGGCCGGGTCGACAAGATCATCGAGAACCTGCCGGTGGTCCGACCCACCTATATGTGCGCCGTGCCCCGGATATTCGAGAAGGTCTACAACGGCTCGGCGAAGAAGGCCCGCGAGGCCGGCGGCGCCAAGTACAAGGTCTTCCAGTGGGCCGCCGAGGTCGCCCGGGAGTACGCCAAGGTCTCCCAGGACAACTTCCGGCGCACCGGCACCGCGGCGGTCCCGCTCGGGCTGCGGACCAAGCACGCCCTGGCCGACAAGCTCGTCTACGCCAAGCTGCGCGAGGCGTTCGGCGGCCGACTGCGGGCCGCCGTCTCCGGCTCGGCCGCGCTCTCCCCCGACATCGCCTACTTCTTCGGCGGCGCCGGCATCCACATCCTGGAGGCGTACGGACTCACCGAGTCCAGCGCCGCCAGCTTCCTCAACCCGGAGAACTACCGCACCGGCACCGTGGGCAAGGCGCTGCCCGGCCTGGAGGTCCGGTTCGCCGAGGACGGCGAGATCCTGCTGCGCGGCCCCGGCATCATGCAGGGCTACCACGGGCAGCCGGAGAAGACCGCCGAGGTGCTGGAGCCGGACGGCTGGTTCCACACGGGCGACATCGGCGAGCTCTCCCCGGACGGCTATCTCCGGATCACCGACCGCAAGAAGGACCTGATCAAGACCTCGGGCGGGAAGTACGTGGCCCCGGCCGAGGTCGAGGGACAGTTCAAGGCGGTCTGTCCGTTCGTCTCCAACATCCTGGTGCACGGTGCCGACCGCAACTACTGCACCGCGCTCATCGCCCTCGACGAGCCGACCATCCTCGGCTGGGCCGAGGAACACGGCCTGGGCGGCAAGACGTACGCCGAGGTGGTGGCCACCCCCGAGGTGCACGAGCTGATCGACGGCTACGTCAAGCGGCTCAACGAGGGCCTCCAGCGCTGGCAGACGATCAAGAAGTTCCGGCTGCTCCCGCGCGACCTCGACGTCGAGCACGGGGAGCTCACGCCGAGCCTCAAGCTGAAGCGGCCCTTCGTGGAGCGCGAGTACAAGGACCTCCTGGAGGAGATGTACGCGGGCACCCGCGAGGCGTAGCGCCTCGCCGGCGGGGCGAAGCGAGGGTGAGGGGCCGGCCGGATCCGGCCCCCCACACCTCCGGCCTCCGATCTTCCGCGGACCGACCCCGTCCGCGGACCGACCGTTCTCGCGGGCGGGCCGTCCCCCGGCCGGGCCGGCCCCACCACGAGGCGGGCCGGGTCGCTCCGGCGATGCCGGACAATGGGTTGCATGCCTTCCGTACTGCCCGATGGTGAGCCCGTGCCCGACGACGGGGCGCTGCCCCGTGACGCGCTGGCGGGTGCGGCCGGGCGGCCGCTGGGCTTCTACCTGCACGTGCCGTACTGTGCCACCCGCTGCGGCTACTGCGACTTCAACACGTACACCGCCAGCGAGCTGCGTGGCTCCGGCGGCGCCCTCGCCTCGCGCGAGAACTACGCCGACACGCTGATCGAGGAGATCCGGCTGGCGCGCGAGGTGCTGGGCGACGACCCACGCCCGGTCCAGACGGTCTTCGTCGGCGGCGGCACCCCGACCCTGCTGCCCGCGGCCGATCTGGGGCGGATGCTCGCCGCCATCCGGGAGGAGTTCGGGCTGGCGCCGGACGCCGAGGTCACCACCGAGGCCAACCCGGAGTCCGTCGGCCCGCGCTACCTCGCCGAGCTGCGCGACGGCGGATACAACCGGGTCTCCTTCGGCATGCAGAGCGCCCGTCGGCATGTGCTGAAGATCCTCGACCGCACCCACACCCCGGGCCGCCCCGAGGCCTGCGTCGCCGAGGCCCGCGCGGCCGGCTTCGAGCACGTCAACCTGGACCTGATCTACGGCACGCCGGGCGAGAGCGACGACGACTGGCGCGCCTCCCTGGACGCGGCGCTGGGCGCGGAGCCCGATCACGTCTCCGCCTACGCGCTGATCGTCGAGGAGGGCACCCAGCTCGCCCGGCGCATCCGGCGCGGCGAGGTCCCGATGACCGACGACGACGTGCACGCCGACCGCTATCTGATCGCCGAGGACCGGCTGTCGGCCGCCGGCTTCGAGTGGTACGAGGTCTCCAACTGGGCCACCACCCCCGAGGGCCGCTGCCGCCACAACGAGCTGTACTGGCGCGGCGCCGACTGGTGGGGCGCGGGTCCCGGCGCCCACAGCCACGTCGGCGGCGTGCGGTGGTGGAACGTCAAGCACCCGGGCGCCTACGCCCAGGCCCTCAGCGAGGGCCGGTCGCCCGGCGCGGGCCGCGAGGTCCTCGCCGAGGAGGACCGTCGGGTCGAGCGGATCCTGCTGGAGCTGCGGCTGTCCGAGGGCTGCCCGCTGGACCTGCTGAAGCCGGCCGGCCGCGCGGCGGCCGAGCGCGCCCTGGCGGACGGGCTGCTGGAGCGGGGCCCGTACGACGCCGGCCGCGCGGTGCTGACGCTGCGCGGGCGGCTGCTGGCCGACGCGGTGGTGCGCGATCTGGTGGACTGATTACCTGTTCGGGTGAACTGACGCGCATACGCCGACTACCCGCCTACGCTCTCCATAGGCTGCCGTTACAAGCACGCGGCGGATGTGGAGGAGACCACGGAGATGACCGCTGTGGATGAGCGCCGAATGACCGAGATCTTCGAGAACCTCGACGTTCCCGAGGGCATCAAGGTCGAGCTCCTCAGGGGGGAAATCGTGATGATGGCCGCGCCCAGCTGGGTGCACAACGACATCGTCGAGTGGGTGCAGGCGCAGATCCCCATCGAGAAGTGGCAGCGGAAGACGACGCAGGCCGTCGCGATCCCGGGCGAGGAGAGTGAGCCGCAGCCCGACCTCGTGGTCCTTGAGCGGGAGGCGTTCCAGGGGCCCGAGGCCCTGATCCCTTCCCCGGATGTGTCCCTCGTGGTGGAGGTGGTCTCCAAGACCAGTCGGGACCGTGACTACGGGGCCAAGCGCTCCATCTACGCGGCCGGCCGGGTGCCCGCCTACCTGATCATCGATCCGTTCGCCGCCGAGTGCCTTCTGCTCACGGCCCCCGTCGGTGCCGGCTACGAGGCCAAGTACCAGGCGCAGCGGACCACCGGTTTCGGGGAGCCGGTCCCGCTCGACGTGCTCGGCATCGAACTGGACACCAGCCGCTTCCGTACGCTGCCCTGATCAGGCGGGGGCCGTCACGAAGTCGATCAGCTCCTCCACCCTTCCCAGCAGCTCCGGCCGCAGGTCCTTGTAGGTGCGGACCGAGCCCAGGATCCGCTGCCAGGCCGCGCCGGTGTGCTCCGGCCAGCCCAGCGCGCGGCAGACACCGGTCTTCCAGTCCACCCCGCGGGAGACCGTCGGCCAGGCGGGGATGCCCACGGACGAGGGCTTGACCGCCTCCCAGACGTCCACGTACGGGTGGCCGACGACCAGGACGTGGTCGCCCGTCACCTCGGCGGCGATGCGGGACTCCTTGGAACCGGGGACCAGATGGTCCACCAGCACGCCCAGCCGGGCGTCCGGGCCCGGGGCGAAGTCGCGGACGAGGGCCGGAAGGTCGTCGACGCCCTCCAGGTACTCCACCACCACGCCCTCGACGCGCAGGTCGTCGCCCCACACCTTCTCCACCAGCTCGGCGTCGTGGCGTCCCTCGACGTAGATGCGGCCCGCGCGGGCGACGCGGGCGCGGGCACCGGGCACCGCGATCGAACCGGAGGCGGTCAGCCGGGGACCCGCCTGCCGGGCCGGGGCCGTCGGTCGGACCAGGGTGACGACCCGGCCCTCCAGCAGGAAGCCGCGCGGCTCCATGGGGAACACCCGGTGCTTGCCGAAGCGGTCCTCAAGAGTGACGGTGGGGCCCTGGGCGGTCTTCTCACAGCGGACGACGGCGCCGCAGAAGCCGGTGGCGACCTCCTCGACCACCAGATCGGGATCGGCGGGCACCTCGGGCGCGGGAGCGCTCCGCTTCCACGGAGGGGTCAGGTCCGGGTCGTACTGTCTGCTGCGCACCGGGAGACGCTACGCCACCCCGAACCGCGCCGCCAGCTCGGCGCGTTGGCGGCGCACGAAGGCCGCGTCCACCACGGCGCCGTGCCCCGGGACGTACCGCGCGTCCTCGCCGCCCAGGTCGAGCAGCCGGTCCAGGGCGGCGGGCCAGCGACCGGGGAGCGCGTCCCGGCCGGCCTGCGGCTCACCGGACTCCTCCACCAGATCGCCGCAGAAGACCACCGGCGGCTCGCCGGAGGCGGGCGCGCCGGGGACCAGCACCACCAGGTCGTGGCTGGAGTGGGCGGGGCCGAGGTCGGCGAGCAGCACCCGACGGTCGCCCAGGTCGACGGCGAGCTCCCCGGTGACCGGATGGTGGGGCAGCACCAGGAAGTCGACGGCCTCGGCCGCCGCGTCCGCGTCCACACCCTGCCGGACCGCGCTTCCGTGCAGCTCGTCCCGCTCCCGCTCCAGCAGCCCGGCCAGCCCCACCGACCCGTACACCTCGCAGCCCGCGAAGGCGGCGGTGCCCAGGACGTGGTCGAAGTGCGGATGGGTGAGCACGATGTGCGTCGGGCGACGGCCGAAGAGCTCGGTCACCTCCCGGCGGATCTCCGCCCCCTCCCGCAGCGTGGAGCCGGTGTCGACGACCAGCACCCCCGTCTCGCCGGCGATCGCCCCCACCGTCGCGTCCCAGCCCGGCAGCCGGCGTCGTGCGACCCCCGGCGCGAGTCGCTCCCAGCGCGCCCGGTCGCCGTCACCGTTCATCCCGGCCTCTTCCCCATCGCTGCTCATAGGGAGACGCTAGCGCCAGCACGACGGCGTCGCGCGGGCGCCCGGGGCGGCTCGCGGTCGCCGGCCGCGCCCCCGGGAGCGGGGCGGAACCGGGCCCGGCCAGGGCCAGGACCGGCCCGGACGAGCTGGTCAGGGCTGGTGCGCGGCCGGTGCGGGGCCGGTGCGGCGAGGCCGGCCCTTGCCCGGGCCCTGGCACCCGGCCGTACACTGGGCCCGGAAGATCTGGCACTCGGCTCAGGTGAGTGCCAGGGGGAAGAGACTTCAAGCCCCGAGCAGCGGCCGGACTGGAGGTGTGTGTGCGCCATGCTGAGTGAACGCAGACTCGAAGTGCTGCGCGCCATCGTCCAGGACTACGTGGGCACCGAGGAGCCGGTCGGCTCCAAGGCGCTCACCGAGCGCCACCGGCTCGGCGTCTCCCCGGCCACGGTGCGCAACGACATGGCCGCCCTGGAGGACGAGGGGTACATCGCCCAGCCGCACACCAGCGCGGGCCGCATCCCCACCGACAAGGGCTACCGCCTGTTCGTGGACAAGCTCGCCGGCGTCAAACCGCTCTCCCAGGCCGAGCGGCGCGCCATCCAGAACTTCCTGGACGGCGCCGTCGACCTGGACGACGTGGTGGGGCGCACGGTCCGGCTGCTGGCCCAGCTGACCCGGCAGGTCGCCGTGGTGCAGTACCCGTCGCTCAGCCGGTCGACGGTGCGCCATGTCGAGCTGCTGGCGCTCGGACCGGCCCGGGTCATGGTGGTGCTGATCACCGACACCGGACGGGTCGAACAGCGGCACGTGGAGTGCCCCGCCCCGGTCGGCGAGACGACCCTCGCGGACCTGCGGGCGCGGCTCAACGGCCGGGTGGTGGGGCGGCGCTTCGCCGACATCCCGCAGCTCGTCCAGGACCTGCCCGACTCCTTCGAGGTGGACGACCGCGGCACGGTCTCGGCCGTCCTGGCCACCCTGTTGGAGACCCTGGTCGAGGAGACCGAGGAACGGTTGATGATCGGCGGCACCGCCAATCTGACCCGCTTCGGACATGATTTTCCTCTCACCATCCGGCCCGTCCTGGAGGCCCTGGAGGAGCAGGTCGTGCTCCTGAAACTCCTGGGCGAGGCCAAGGATCCGGGCATGACCGTACGCATCGGGCACGAGAACGCCCACCAAGGGCTGACGTCCACGTCCGTCGTCGCGGTCGGCTACGGTTCGGGCGACGAGGCGGTCGCCAAACTCGGCGTGGTCGGACCGACCCGCATGGACTACCCCGGAACGATGGGAGCGGTACGCGCAGTGGCACGTTACGTCGGACAGATCCTGGCGGAGTCGTAAGTGGCGACGGACTACTACGCAGTCCTGGGCGTGCGGCGGGATGCCTCGCAGGACGAGATCAAGAAGGCGTTCCGCCGGCTCGCTCGTGAGCTGCACCCGGACGTCAACCCGGACCCGAAGACCCAGGAGCGGTTCAAGGAGATCAACGCCGCTTACGAGGTCCTCTCCGACCCGCAGAAGAAGCAGGTCTACGACCTCGGCGGCGACCCGCTCTCCAGCACCGGCGGTGCCGGGGCCGGCGCCGGCGGCTTCGGCGCGGGCTTCGGCAACTTCTCCGACATCATGGACGCGTTCTTCGGGACCGCCTCGCAGCGCGGACCCCGGTCCCGCACCCGGCGCGGCCAGGACGCCATGATCCGCCTCGACATCGAGCTCGACGAGGCGGCGTTCGGCACCACCAAGGACATCCAGGTCGACACCGCCGTCGTCTGCACCACGTGCACCGGCGAGGGCGCGGCCCCCGGCACCTCGGCGCAGACCTGCGACATGTGCCGCGGCCGTGGCGAGGTCTCCCAGGTCACCCGGTCCTTCCTGGGCCAGGTCATGACCTCCCGCCCCTGCCCGCAGTGCCAGGGCTTCGGCACCGTGGTGCCCACCCCGTGCCCGGAGTGCGCCGGCGACGGCCGGGTGCGCTCCCGCCGCACGCTCACGGTCAAGATCCCGGCCGGTGTGGACAACGGCACCCGGATCCAGCTCGCCGGCGAGGGCGAGGTCGGCCCGGGCGGTGGCCCGGCGGGCGACCTGTACGTCGAGATCCACGAGCTTCAGCACCCGGTCTTCCAGCGTCGCGGCGACGACCTGCACTGCACGGTCACCATCCCCATGACGGCGGCCGCGCTCGGCACCAAGGTGCCGCTGGAGACGCTCGACGGCATGGAAGAGGTCGACATCCGGCCCGGCACCCAGTCCGGTCAGTCGATCCCGCTGCACCAGCGCGGCGTCACCCATCTGCGCGGCGGCGGCCGTGGCGACCTCGTCGTCCACGTCGAGGTGCAGACGCCCAGCAAGCTCGACCCGGAGCAGGAGGAGCTGCTGCGCCGGCTCGCCAAGCTGCGCGGCGAGGAGCGCCCGACGGGCGAGTTCAAGCCGGGGCAGCAGGGCCTGTTCTCGCGTCTGAAGGACGCGTTCAACGGGCGCTAGGCCCGTTGAACGCGGAGCCCGGGGAGCCGCGCTCCCCGGGCTCCGCCTCGCCCTCGGGCGCCCGGCCGCGGCCGAGGCCCGAGGTCGGTACTGTGCGGTACGGGGGACGTGACACGATGTGGTCATGTCCTCCGCGCTGACCGATCTCTATCGGTACCCGATCGTGCAGGCCCCCATGGCCGGTGGCGCCTCCTGTCCCCGGCTCGCCGCCGCCGTCTCCGACGCGGGTGGCCTCGGTTTCCTCGCCGCGGGCTACAAGACGCCGGAGGCGATGTACGAGGAGATCAAACAGCTCCGCGCCCAGACGGAACGCCCCTTCGGGGTGAACCTGTTCATGCCGCAGCCGGCCGCCGCCGACCCCTCCGCCGTCGAGGTCTACAGCGAGCAGCTCGCGGCCGAGGCCACCTGGTACGAGACGCCGCTGGGCGACCCCGACTCGGGCAACGACGACGCCTACGAGGTCAAGCTGGCGATCCTGCTGGACGACCCCGTGCCGGTGGTCTCGTTCACCTTCGGCTGCCCCTCGCGCGCCGTCTTCGACGCCTTCGCCAAGGCCGGCACGCGCACCGTGGTCACCGTCACCTCGCCGGAGGAGGCGGAGGCGGCGCAGTGGGCGGGCGCCGACGCGGTGTGCGTCCAGGGCGTGGAGGCGGGCGGCCACCAGGGCACGCACCGCGACGACCCGCAGGCCGACGGCGCCGGCGCCGGCACCGGGCTGCTGACGCTGACCGCGCTGGTCCGGGATGCCGTGCGGATCCCGATCATCGCGGCGGGCGGACTGATGCGCGGCGGGCAGATCGCGGCGGTGCTGGCGGCCGGCGCGAGCGCGGCCCAGCTGGGCACGGCGTTCCTGGTCTGCCCCGAGTCGGCGGCCAACCCGCTGCACAAGGCGGCCATGACCGACCCGCTGTTCCCGCGCACCGAGCTGACCCGAGCCTTCTCCGGCCGCCCGGCCCGCGGCCTGGTCAACCGTTTCATCCGCGAACACGGCCCGTACGCGCCCGCCGCCTACCCCCAGGTGCACCACCTCACCTCCGGCCTGCGCAAGGCGGCGGCGAAGATCGGCGACCCGCAGGGCATGGCGCTGTGGGCGGGCCAGGGCCACCGGCTGGCGCGCGAACTGCCCGCCGGGCGGCTGGTCGAGGTGCTGGTCGGCGAGCTGGAGGCGGCGCGGGCCGGGCAGTCGGCCGCCCCGCGCGACGGGGTGGCGTCATGACGGCGCCGGTCTTCGTGGTCGACACGGTGCCGGCGGCCGGGGAGTTCGTCCTGGACGGACCCGAGGGCCGACACGCGGTGTCGGTGCGCCGGCTGCGCGCCGGTGAGGAGTTGGTCCTCACCGACGGCCGCGGCACCTGGGCGGAGGGCGTCGTGCTCGCCGCCGAGGGCAAGGACCGGCTGGTGGTCCGGGTGACCGCCGGCGGCGCGGCCGAGCCCGAGCCCGCCCCGCGCATCACCGTCGTCCAGGCGCTCCCCAAGGGCGACCGCGGCGAGTTGGCCGTGGAGACCATGACGGAGACCGGGGTCGACGCCATCGTGCCGTGGGCCGCCTCCCGCTGCATCACCCAGTGGCGCGGCGACCGGGGCGCCAAGTCCCTGGCCAAGTGGCGGAGTACCGCACGCGAGGCGGGCAAGCAGTCACGTCGGGTGCGCTTCCCCGAGGTGCACGACGCGATGACGACCAAGGAGGTCGCCGCGCTCCTCGGCGACGCGGACCTCGCGGCCGTGCTGCACGAGGAGGGCAGCGAACCGCTCGCCACCGCGGAACTCCCCGCCTCGGGGAGCATCGTGCTGGTCGTGGGCCCCGAGGGGGGTGTCTCCCCGGAGGAGCTCGCCGCCTTCGCGGAGGCCGGCGCCCGACCGTACCGGCTGGGCCGCACGGTCCTCCGCACCTCCACGGCGGGCACCGCCGCCACCGCCCTCCTCCTGGGCCGCACCGGCCGCTGGAACTGACCCGGTAGCCCCGTTCGGCGGCGGGTGCTCGCCCCCTACCGCCGCGCCCTGCGTACCGCCGCAACCCTCCGCGGTGGCCCGTCTCGTCCCGCCGCGGTGGCGAACGACCCCGACGGCGGAGTCCGGCGGTGCCGAACCGGCGCGCGGTGGTGACTGGGTCGCACGGTGCTCCGTACCTCGCACCGGCCGCTGGAACTGACCCGGTAGCCCCGTTCGGCGGCGGGTGCTCGCCCCCTACCGCCGCGCCCTGCGTACCGCCGCAACCCTCCGCGGTGGCTTGTCTCGTCCCGCCGCGGTGGCGAACGACTCCGACGGCGGAGTCCGGCGGTGCCGAACCGGCGCGCGGTGGCGGCCGTTCCTGCGATCGGCCGCGATGATGGGCCGGTCGACGGTCTTCCGGATCGCGCGGCGGGCTGGCAGTCTGTCCCGTATGGGGGCATTACGACATGTGCGGCGGCTCCTTGCCGCCGGAGTCACGGGAGTTGCGGTCCTGGCCGTGACGGCCTGCGAACCCGAGGAGCGTCGGGGACTCAGCGCCATCGGCGTGGCCGTCACCACGGACAAGGTCGCCACCCGGGCGCTGGAGCGCGGCGGTATCGGCGTGCGGTGGATGACGTGCACCGCCGACCTCAAGGGCGACCAGGTGATCGGGGCGTCCTCCTCGCCCGCCAGCGAGGCGTCGGTGGACTGTCGCGGTGAGACCGAGCGGGGCGACGCGGAGATCCGGGTCACCGGCGTCGTGACGTATGCGCGCGAAGGGCGGTGCGTGCGCGGCGATCTGACGGCCAAGGTGGCCGGCAAGCAGGTCTTCCGCGCGGACGTGATCGGCGAGTGCGGTGGGGGCGGCGGGAGCGGGGAGGGTGACGGCGACGGCGGCGAGCGGCCGTCCGACGGCGCCACGCGAACCGCCCACCAACCCACCGACGGCCCCGCCACCGGCCCGTCCGCGCCGCGGACCTCCGCAGCCCCCACCGTCGGCAAGTAGTGCGGCACCGGACGCAGACCGCCCGGTAGCATCCCCACCGTACGGAACCGTACGAGCCGACGACCCGGAGGAGCCCACCGGTGGCGGGAGAACCGCAGGCCGACTGCCTGTTCTGCAAGATCGTGTCGGGAGACGTGCCCGCGACCATCGTCCGGGAGAGCGAGACCACCGTCGCCTTCCGTGACATCAATCCCCAGGCCCCGACGCACATCCTGGTGATTCCCAAGGCGCACTACCCGGACGCCGCCTCCCTCGCGGCCGCCGAGCCGACGATCGCCGCGGACATACTGCGTGAGGCCGGCGAGGTCGCCACCGAGGAGAAGATCGAGGGCACCGGCTTCCGGATCGTGTTCAACACCGGCACGGGCGCGGGCCAGACCGTCTTCCACGCCCACGCGCATGTGCTCGGTGGCCGCGGCCTCCAGTGGCCTCCGGGGTAAGTTCCCTTGTCCGCACGAGAACTGGTGGTCCTGGGCACCGCCAGCCAGGTCCCGACCCGGCACCGCAACCACAACGGCTATCTGCTCCGCTGGGACGGCGACGGCATCCTCTTCGACCCCGGTGAGGGCACCCAGCGGCAGATGCTGCGCGCCGGGGTCGCGGCGCACGACATCGACCGGATCTGCGTCACGCACTTCCACGGCGACCACAGCCTGGGCCTGGCCGGGGTGATCCAGCGGATCAACCTGGACCGGGTGCCGCACCCGGTCACCGCGCACTACCCGGCCAGCGGCCAGCGCTTCTTCGACCGGCTGCGGTACGCCACCGCCTACCGGGAGACCGTCGAGCTGGCCGAGCGGCCGGTGGCGGAGGACGGGGTGCTGGCCGCCTGCCGCGGCTACACCCTGGAGGCGCGCCGGCTCTCCCACCCGGTGGAGTCCTACGGCTACCGCCTGGTCGAGCCCGACGGCCGCCGGATGCTGCCCGAGGCGCTGGCCGAGTACGGCATCGCCGGGCCGCGGATCGGACAGCTCCAGCGGGAGGGGGAGGTCCAGGGCGCCGACGGCCGTCTGGTCCGGCTGGAGAAGGTCAGCGAGGAGCGCCCCGGTCAGCGCTTCGCGTTCGTCATGGACACCCGGCTGTGCGCGGGGGTCCACGCGCTCGCCGAGGGGTGCGACATGCTCGTCATCGAGTCCACCTTCCTGGACGAGGACGAGTCGCTGGCCGTCGAGCACGGCCATCTGACGGCCGGCCAGGCGGCCGCGGTCGCCGTCGGGGCGGGGGTGCGGCACCTGGTGCTGACCCACTTCTCCCAGCGGTACGGCGACCCCGCCGAGTTCGAGCGTCAGGCGCGGGCCGCGGGCTTCGCGGGAGAGCTCACCGTGGCCCGTGATCTGATGCGGGTGCCGCTGCCCAAGCGTCGTCAGCCGCGTCCCGCGTCCGGTGGGTGACGAGGAAGGACACCACCTTCCCCGTCGGCGTGGGCTCCGACCGGAGCTCGGCCACCATCGCCTGGAGCAGGGAGAGTCCGCGCCCCGTCTCGGAGTCCCACGCCGCCTCGGCCGGCACCGCCATGCGCGGGCTGGTGTCGTGCACCATGACGACGACCCCCTCGGGGCGCTGGGCCAGCGTCAGGGTGCACGGCGCGCCGTGGCCGACGTGCTTGTGCACGTTGGTCAGCAGCTCGCTGATGCCCTGGGCGACCACCTGCCGGAGCTCCTTCGCATGACCCCAGTGACGCAGCCGCTCGTTCGCCAGCCGCCGCACATGCTGGATCTCCTCCGGGTGGGCGGTCACCGCCGTCACGCTGACGCGCAGACCGGAGGAGCTCTCAACCACGTGATCTGTCATGGGGGGGGACCCTTCGCACCGGGCACACGCGACCACCACCCGCCATGCGGTGTGCGCGGTCTTCGGCGGACGGGGGCCACAGCCTGACCCGCAAGGGCTGCCCCGCGCAAGCGTGTTGAGCACCACATGCGCGCCTTTATCACGCGGGGCCGGCGCGCGGGCCGGGTCGCGGGCCGGGACCGCCGGCCGGGGGGCCGCGACGGGGCGTTGTCAGTGACATGAGGCACACTGGCCAGACCACAGCACATCGGTGGCGTGACGCCTCGCTGACCCCTCACCGCGGCGCCATGCCGGCGCGGAGCGCGGAGCGACCCGGGGAGCGCACGGTGACGACACACAGCAGTGATCAGTTCGGGGCGGACAGCCCGCTGCTCGACCCGCTCGCCGCCCTGCGCACGCCCGCCGATCCGCCCCGGGACGTCTACCTCACCGGCACCGTCTTCCTCGACATCATCTTCACCGGCCTGGACTCCGCCCCGGTGCGCGGGACCGAGTCCTGGGCGCGCGGCATGGGGTCCAGCCCCGGCGGGGTCGCCAACATGGCCACCGCGCTGGCCAGGCTGGGCCTGCGCACCTCGCTGGCCGCGGCCTTCGGCGACGACCACTACGGGGAGTACTGCTGGGACGCCCTCGCCCAGGGGGAGGGCATCGACCTCTCGCTGTCCCGCACCGTCCCCGGCTGGCATTCCCCGGTCACCGTCTCCATGGCGTACGAGGGCGAGCGCACCATGGTCTCCCACGGCCATGAGGCACCCCCGCCGGAGCCCGCGCCGGACACCCCGCCGACGGCGCGGGCCGCCATCGCCTCGCTGGTGCCCGGCTGCCGCGAGGAGTGGATCGCCCAGGCCGCCCGCCAGGGCAGCCGGATCTTCGCCGACGTCGGCTGGGACGACACCGGCCGCTGGGACCCGGCCGACCTGTCCGACCTGGAGCACTGCGAGGCGTTCCTGCCCAACGCGGCCGAGGCGATGCGCTACACCGGCACCGACTGCCCGCGCGCCGCCGCCCGGGCGCTGGCGGACCTGGTGCCGCTGGCCGTGGTCACCCTCGGCGCCGAGGGGGCGTACGCGGTGGACGGGCGCACCGGCGAGACCGCCGAGGTCCCCGCCATCGCGGTCGAGGCGCTGGACCCCACCGGCGCCGGGGACGTCTTCATGGCGGGCTTCGTGACCGGCACCCTCGCAGACTGGCCGCTGGCCGACCGGCTGGCGTTCGCGGGGCTCACCGCCGCGCTCTCGGTTCAGGAGTTCGGCGGCTCCCTGTCCGCGCCCGGATGGGCGGAGATCGCGGCCTGGTGGGAGCGGGCGAAGGCGCTGCGCTCGGCGCGACCGATGGGCTCCGCGCCGTGCGCGCTGTCCCGCTACGACTTCCTGGACCGGATACTGCCCGCCACCCACCGCCCCTGGCCGCTCCGCAGGGCCGTGCCGACGATCGGCTTCCGCTCGTCCTGACCCCCCGGCCCCGCGGGTGCGCGGGAGGCGGAGACGGCGGGGCGGGGCCACGGGCGGCGGTGGCCCTGTTATGGCCAAAGCCCGGCGGGTGGGGAGCGGTGCTTGCCATCATGGGACGCCTTCGGGCATCGGGAGGCCCGAGCGGGGCCGTACGCGCCTGCGGATGTCGGCGCACTCATGGGGCGAGGTGGTCATACGGCATGGATGCGGCATGCGCACCGCCGGGTGGAGCGAGAGAAGGGGAGGAGGGGGCCGAAGGGGGAGCGGCGGGCGCGGGGGATCCGAGCGGCAGGGCCGAACAGGACGACGACCGAAAGCCCGGTGGCCGCGACGCGCGGCACACGATGGCCGAGCACTCGCCGGTCGCGCCGGCCGAGCATCCGCGGCTCGCGCTGGCCGAGCGGGTGGCCCTGCTCGCGGACCGCGCGGGAGCCGACGGCGCCGCCGAGCTCATCCGCCGGGCGGGTCGCCGCGCCGGTACGCCGGTGGCCCGGGTGTGCGTCGTCGGCAGCACCAATGCCGGCAAGTCGCAGCTGGTCAACCGGCTCGCGGGCGCGGCGCGGGTACCGGTCTCGGCGCTGCCGGTGGCGCGCCCGCCGACCGTGGTGCGATCGGAGGGCGGGGACGACTGGCTGGCCCGGTCCGGGCTGGAGCTGGTCGACACGCCGGGCTGGGACCTGACCGCGGAGGCGCCCGCCCACTGGGCGGACGGGGGCGAGCCGGCGCGGGTCGTCGCGGACTCCGACGTGGTCGTGGTGGCCACCGAGGCGCGTAGGGCCCTGCTGGGCACCGAGCAGGCCCGGATCAGGGGGCTGGCCGGCCAGCCGCACGCGCCGGCCATCGTCGTGGTCGTCACCAAGCTCGACGAGGTCGAAGACGAGCGGGACGAGGTGATGCGGCGGGTCAGACACCTGATGCGCACCCTCGCCCCCGAGGCGCATCTGCTGCCGGGCCCGCTCCCGGAGCGGGCACCGGACGCCTCCCCGGCGGACCGGCCCTCGCCGGCGGGCTCTCCGGCGGGCGGCGACCGCGAGAGCCGTGGGCACGAGTCGGGGGCGAGCCGGCCCGCGCGGGACGACGAGCACCTGGAGCTGTGCCGGTCGGTCCTCACCGCGCTCACCGGGGCCCGGCAGCGGATCGCGCTGCGCACCGTGCGCCGACTGCTGCTGCTCGCCGACGCCTGCGAGCTGGTGGCGGGCGCGGCCGAGCGGGGGCCGGCCGACGCGCGGCGCGACACCGAGCGGCAGGCGCGGGCGCTGGAGGTGTGGCACGCCGCCCACGAGAGCGCCCGGTTCGGCTGGATCGTGCTCGGGTCGGAGCTCGACCGGCGCCGGGGCGCGCTCATCGGGCGGGTGCGCGCCGAGGCGGGCCTGCGCCGGGCCCGCTGTGCCGCCGAGCTGTCCGCCACCCTGTCCGAGGCGCCCGAGCTCCCAGCCTTCCTGCGGCTGAGGGCCCTGCCCCGCGTCGAGCTGGCGCTCCAGGAGTTCGAGGGCTGGATCATCGGGACCGTCGAGGCCGCACTGGCCGAGGACACCGGCTGGCTGCGGGAGCGGCTGGCCGCCGGCCGGCCGGGTGAGGACCTCTTCGCGGAGCTCACGCCCGCCCCGCCGGCGACGCCGTACGAGGCTCCTCCGCCGCCGTGCTCCGGGGCCGGCGGAGGAGCCTTCGAGGGAGCGGCCGCCTGGCTCCCGGAGGCGGTCGGCGGCACCGTCGAACAGGCCCTCGCCCCGGTCGCCTCCGAGGCGATCGCGGCCGTGCTCGGGGCCGTGGTCACCGGGCTGGTGGAGGGCGCCCTGGCCCGCGGCCAGGAGCGGCGGCTGCTCGACACCGTCGACCAGGTCGACCACGCGGTCGACACCGCCTTCGAGGAGCACCTGGCCGCCGTCGAGCGCCGCGTCGCCGGGCTGTACGAGCGGCTTGAGGCCGGGGCCCGGGACCGGGACGAGCAGTGGTGGCGGCTGCACACCGCGGCCCTGGCCGCGCCCCCGGCCTCCCGCGAGCACTGGCGGAGCCTGCGCGACGAGGCGGCGCGGCTGCGTCGGGAGGTCGAAACCCATATGTCCGCACTGGGGATGGAAATGCCGCGACCAGGAGGGTCTTCGTGAGCCAGGAAATCCAGCAGGAATCCGGTCCGGCGGCCGCGAGGTTCGACGACTGGGCGAGCCGCGTCCGAGAACTGCGGGAGCTTTTCCACCGTCTCCAGGTCATCGCGGAGAACGCCGACGAGATCATCGGCGAAACCCGGGAGCTCGGCGCCGCCCAGCGACTGGAGAAGACCGAAAGCGTCTTCGAGCGCGAGACCTTCCGCATCATGGTCGTCGGCGAGTTCAGCAGCGGAAAGAGCACGCTGATCAACGCGATGCTGGGGAAGAAGCTGCTGCCGACCAAGGCGAACCCGGCCACCGCCTTCACCACCCTGCTGCAGTGGGGCGAGGCGGAGAAGGCCCGGCTCTACCGCGGCGTGGAGCGCCGGGGCTCCTCCACCGTGGTGAGCATCGACAAGTTCCAGGAGGAGGTCTCGCTGAAGATCGACGCCGAGGGGGCGCCGCGCGAGCCCTCCTTCGGCCTGGCCGTCGTCTCCCAACCGCTCGACCTGCTGCGCCAGTCGGTGGAGATCGTCGACTCCGCGGGCATCAACGAGAGCCCGGAGCGGGAGCTGATCACCCTCAGCTTCCTGGAGCAGGTGGACGCGGTCGTCTTCGTCACGGACGCCGGCCGCCCCTTCACCCTCAACGAGACCAAGAACTACCTCGACCACGTCCGGGAGCTCGGCCACCGGGACATCTTCTTCGTGGTCAACCAGTTCGACCGGATCGGCGAGGAGGACCGGGCCGAGGTCCAGAGCCGGTGTCGTAACGTCGTCACCCAGTTCAGTCGCGCATCGGGGTCCTCAAGCGGCACGAACATCTTCTTCGTGAGCGCCCTGACCGCCCTCAAGGCCCGGATCTCGCATGACGGCGCGGCGGAGCGGGAATCCGGGATCCTCGAGTTCGAGAAGGCCCTGGAGCTGTTCTGCCAGCGTGATATCGCCCGGGTGAAGTTCGTGCGCCTGGCGGAGTTCCTCCGCCACAACGTGGTGCTGCTCCGGCGGCGGCTCCAGGGCGAAAGCGCCATGCTGGCGAAGTCCGCCGAGGAGCTGCGCGCCATCCTGGACCGCAGCCAGGGCACCCGCGACCACCTCCAGCAGTCCCTGACCCAGATCCGGGACTGCGTCGACCGCTGGATCTCGGAGGTGGAGTCGGAGGTGAAGATGTCGTTCGCCGAGTTCCTGCGGGAGCTGGGCGAACAGGTCCCGCAGTGGGACGCCAAGGGCAAGGGGTCGCTCGGGCGGCTCTCCCGGGCCTTCACCCGGGACGGCCGGGTCGCCCTCTCCCGGGAGATCCAGCAGGGCTACGTCAGCGTCCTCCAGCGGGAGATGCAGATCTTCTGCACCCGCACCGTGGACCCGTTCATACGGCAGAAGCAGACGGAGCTGCTCCAGCGCATCGAACCGCTGCTGCAGTCGTACGCGAACACGCTGGAGGAGCTGCGCAGCGAGCTGACCGGCCTCCCGGCGGTGGCGGACCACGACTACCTCCAGCAGGCCCTGGCCCTGTCGGCGGACCGGGGCCGGGCCCCGGGGGAGGACCCCGACATCCCGCTCCACCTGCGGGCGGTGCCGATGATGGCGTTCGGGGCGGGCGCGGGCGCGGGGGCGGGCGGTGGCTTCGCCGCCGCGGCCAGCGCCGGAGCCGTGAGCCTGGGCGTGGCCATGCCGCCGCTCGGAGCCGCCATGGCCTTCGGGGCGGCACTCGGCGCGCTCAGCGCCGGCTTCGTGGCCGTCTTCTCGGTCGGCAAGCTGCGCGGCAAGGTGGCGGAGGACTTCGCGGCGCACCTGGTGCGCACCGCCGACGCCTCGGGCCAGCAGTACGCGCGCAACCGCGCCGCCGATCTGCGCGGCCACTGGCGCGGGGTCGCCGACGCCCTCGCGGACCGGCTCCAGGAGCTGATCGTCAGCGTGAAGCGGAACATCGACGGGGCGCGTGTGGACGAGCAGGAGAAGGTGCACCGGCGCAACGAGATCTCCCACCACGAGCGGTCCCTGACGGACATCGAGGACCTCATCGGCGCGTTCCTCAAGCCCTACGTCTCGGAGGTCCCGCGGGACTGAGCGGGCCGCCCCGGCCGGGCCGGGCCCCGGAAAAGGGCTCGGGCGATCTCGGCATACCGTCGTACCCTTGATATCCCAAGGAGGTCGAGCAGGGGCACCCTGCACGAGGAGGTAGCAGCAGGCCCGAGTGCCGGCCCATGACGCAGACACCCACAGAACGGCAGGCGCACGCCCAGTTCACCGTCCCGACCAAGCACCCCATGGTCATGGTCCTGGGCTCCGGTGACGTGCTGCTGCGCGTGATCGAGCAGGCGTTCCCGTCGACAGACATCCACGTCCGGGGCAACGAGGTCAGCGCGACCGGCGAGCCCGGCGAAGTGGCTCTGATCCAGCGGCTGTTCGACGAGATGATGCTGGTGCTCCGCACCGGTCAACCCATGACGGAGGACGCGGTGGAGCGCTCGATCGCCATGCTGCGAGCGGCGGACAACGGCGAGACGGGCGTTCCCGAGAGCCCGGCCGAGGTGCTCACACAGAACATCCTCTCCAACCGCGGTCGCACCATCCGGCCGAAGACGCTCAACCAGAAGCGTTACGTCGACGCCATCGACAAGCACACCATCGTGTTCGGCATCGGCCCGGCGGGCACCGGCAAGACCTATCTGGCCATGGCCAAGGCGGTCCAGGCGCTGCAGTCCAAGCAGGTCAACCGGATCATCCTGACCCGGCCGGCGGTCGAGGCGGGGGAGCGGCTGGGCTTCCTGCCCGGCACGCTCTACGAGAAGATCGACCCGTATCTGCGCCCGCTCTACGACGCCCTGCACGACATGCTCGACCCCGACTCCATCCCGCGGCTGATGGCCGCCGGGACGATCGAGGTCGCCCCGCTGGCGTATATGCGCGGTCGGACGCTGAACGACGCGTTCATCATTCTGGACGAGGCGCAGAACACCAACCCCGAGCAGATGAAGATGTTCCTCACCCGGCTCGGCTTCGACTCGAAGATCGTGATCACGGGGGACATCACCCAGGTCGACCTCCCCGGTGGCACCAAGAGCGGGCTGCGCCAGGTGCGGGAGATCCTCGACGGGGTGCAGGACGTCCACTTCTCGATACTCACCAGCACCGACGTGGTCCGGCACAAGCTGGTCGGCCGTATTGTCGACGCGTACGAGCAGTACGACAGCCGCAACGGGAAGCAGTAGTCACAGCACCATGGCGATCGACGTCAACAACGAGTCCGGCACCGACATCGACGAGCAGGCGATCCTGGACGTCGCCCGCTACGCCCTCGCCCGGATGCGTATCCACCCGCTCTCCGAGCTCTCGGTGATCGTCGTCGACGCCGACGCCATGGAGCAGCTCCACATCCAGTGGATGGACCTGCCCGGCCCCACCGATGTCATGTCCTTCCCGATGGACGAGCTGCGCCCGCCGGCCAAGGACGACGAGGAGCCCCCGCAGGGGCTCCTCGGCGACATCGTGCTCTGCCCGGAGGTCGCCAGGCGACAGGGCGAGGAGGCGCCGACCAACCACTCGATGGACGAGGAGCTCCAGCTGCTCACCGTGCACGGCGTGCTCCACCTGCTGGGATACGACCACGAGGAGCCGGACGAGCGGGCCGAGATGTTCGGGCTCCAGGCCGCCATCGTGGACGGCTGGCGCGCCGAGCGCGGTATCACCGGTCCCTCGCCGGCCCCCACCACCCGATGACCGCACAGCTGATCGCGGCGACCGTCCTGCTGGTGGTCGTCGCGTGGCTGGCGGCCTGCGCCGAGGCCGGCCTGGCGCGCACCACCCGCTTCCGCGCCGAGGAGGCGCTGCGCTCCGGACAGCGCGGCAGCGCCCGGCTGATGGCGGTGGCCGAGGACCCGACCCGCTATCTGAACGTCGCGCTGCTGGTCCGGGTGGCCTGCGAGGTGGCGGCCGGCGCCCTGGTGACCTACGCCTGTCTGCGCGAGTTCGACCAGACCTGGCAGGCGCTGACCGTGGCCATCGGCGTGATGGTCCTGGTCAGCTATGTCGCCGTCGGCGTCTCCCCGCGCACCATCGGTGCCCAGCACCCGCTGGGCACCGCCACCGCGGCCGCCTATGTGCTGCAGCCGCTGGCCCGGGTGATGGGCCCGGTGCCCGCGCTGCTGATCCTCCTGGGTAACGCGCTCACCCCCGGCAAGGGCTTCCGCAAGGGCCCGTTCGCCTCCGAGGCCGAGCTGCGCGCGATGGTCGACCTGGCGGAGAAGGAGTCGCTCATCGAGGACGATGAGCGGCGCATGGTGCACTCCGTCTTCGAGCTGGGCGACACGCTGGTGCGCGAGGTGATGGTGCCGCGCACCGACCTCGTCGTCATCGAGCGCTACAAGACCATCCGCCAGGCGCTCACCCTCGCGCTGCGCTCCGGTTTCTCCCGCATCCCGGTGACCGGGGAGAACGAGGACGACATCGTCGGTGTCGTCTACCTCAAGGACCTGGCCCGCAAGACGCACATCAGCCGGGACGCCGAGACGGAGCTGGTGTCCACGGCGATGCGGCCGGCGACCTTCGTCCCCGACACCAAGAACGCGGGCGACCTCCTGCGCGAGATGCAGCAGGAGCGCAACCACGTCGCCGTCGTCATCGACGAGTACGGCGGCACCGCCGGCATCGTCACCATCGAGGACATCCTGGAGGAGATCGTCGGCGAGATCACCGACGAGTACGACCGGGAGCTGCCGCCCGTGGAGGAGCTGGGCGCCGACCGCTACCGGGTGACCGCCCGGCTGGACATCGGCGACCTGGGCGAGCTCTACGGGCTGGAGCTGGACGACGAGGACGTGGAGACGGTCGGCGGGCTGCTCGCCAAGTCCCTGGGCCGGGTGCCGATCGCCGGCGCCTCCGGCCTGGTGGACCTCCCGGACGGCCGGTCGCTGCGGCTGACCGCGGAGGCCGCCGCGGGACGTCGGAACAAGATCGTCACGGTGCTGGTGGAGCCCATGCGCTCCGCCGAGCTGAGCGAGGAGGCGGGGCTGCCCGCACCGTCGTGACCTGGTGGTCCGCGGTGGGGGGACGGTCCCGTCCACCCACCCCGGACGCCCGCTTGAGACGCGAGCCGGCTCGTCAGGACCGGGCCGGCTTCCGCAGCCCCAGCGCCACCAGCAGACCCGCCGCCACGACGATCGCCGCGTCGACGCCCAGCACCAGACGGACGCCCGGCAGCAGCTCGGAGCCGGTGGTGGCCAGGACGCCCAGCAGCGGGATGCCGACGGTGAGGCCGACCTGCTGGGTGCTGGTGACCAGCCCGGTCGCCAGCCCCTGCTCCTCGTCCGGCACCCCGGAGGTGACGGTGAGCCCGTAGGAGATGATCGCGCCGAGGTGGCACATGCTGGCCAGCGAGACGGCGGCGGTCGCCAGCCACACCGACCGGCCGCCGGAGTCCAGGCCCAGCAGCGCGGCGACGAACAGGCCCTGCCCCAGCAGCGAGAAGACCAGCGTGCGCCGCGCGCCGAAGCGGCCGATCACCCTGGGCGCGTAGCCGCCGGCCACCGCCGAGAGCGCGCCCTGGACGCCGAAGACCAGACCGGTCTGGAAGGCCGACAGCTCCAGTACCTCCTGGAGGTACAGGGTCAGCACGAAGATCACCGTGCTCATCATGGAGAAGGTGACCAGCCCGCCCAGGTTGCCCCAGGCGATGGTGCGGCGTCGCAGCATCGGCAGCGAGACCAGCGGCTGCTCGGCGCGGGACTCCACGATCACGAAAGCCACCAGCAGGGCGATGCCCACCACCAGCGTGACGAGGACGTCGGCGCCGCCGAAGCCGCGCTCGCCCGCCGTCGACAGGGCGTAGATGACGGCCAGCAGACCACCGGTGACGGTCACGGCGCCCGGCACGTCCAGCCGCGGCCGGTCCGGGGTGCGCGACTCGGCCAGCAGGCCCGGCGCCGCCACCAGCACCAGCAGCGTGCACACCGCCAGCAGCCCCATGGTGGAGCGCCAGCCCAGGGTGTCGGTCATGGAGCCGCCGAGCACCATGCCGATGGTGAAGCCCAGCGACAGCAGGGTGCCGCTGATGCCCAACGCCCGCTCGCGCTCCGGGCCCTCGGCGAAGGTGGTGGTCAGCAGCGACATGCCGGTCGGCACGATGGCGGCCGCGGCCAGGCCCTGGAGCGCGCGCCCGGCCAGGAGGGCCGCCGGGTTCCAGGCCAGGGTGGCCACCACCGAGGCGGCGGTGAACAGCGCCAGCCCGGCGAGGAACAACTTCCGCCGCCCGTACAGGTCGCCGATCCGGCCGAACAGCAGCAGGAAGCCGCCGGACGGCAGCGCGAACGCGGTCACCGCCCATTGCAGATCGGCCTGGCTCATCCCCAGGTCGGCGCCCATCACCGGGAGCGCCACGTTCAGGATCGAGAAGTCCAGGGCCACGATGAACTGCGCGGCGCACAGCACCATCAGCACGAGCCTGGCGCGGCCGGACATGCGGGCGGGGGCGGGGGCGGGAGAGGTCGGCGCCTCGGGGTGGGTGGGGGTGTCGGACGGGGTGGGGCGTGTCGGGGAATCGATCGGCATGATCAAGAGGTTCATGCGAACCGAAGGGGTGTGGGGAGCGGGAGAATATCCTGTTGGCCCGACCACCAGGCAGTGCGAGAGCAGGGGGAAGCGTGGCACCGGCCACCGAGAGCAGCGCGAAGACCCGTCGTCGGCAGGAGCTGCGTGACTTCCTGATGAGCCGTCGGGCCCGGATCAGCCCCACCGACGCGGGTCTCCCGGACGGCGGGGCGCGGCGCCGCACGCCGGGGCTGCGCCGCGAGGAGGTCGCGGTGCTCGCCGGGGTCGGCGCCTCCTGGTACCAATGGCTGGAGCAGGGCCGGGACATCACGGTCTCTCCGCAGGTGCTGGACGCGGTCGCGCGGGTGCTCCGGCTGAGCGCCACCGAGCGCCGCCACCTGTACGTCCTGGCGGGGCTCAACCCGCCGCAGCCCGAGACCGACCTCCCCGACCCGGACTACCTGCGCGAGGGGCTGCACCGGCTGATCGACGCCTGGATGCCGTTCCCCGCGCACATCATGGACGCGTACTGGAACACCATCGTCCATAACGAGGCCGCCCGCCTGGTCATGGGCTACGGTCAGCCGGGCGTCTCGTCGAACTGCGTCGTCGCCTTCTTCACCGACCCCGTCTACCGTGCGCGCGCCAAGAGCTGGGAGCGGATCGCCCCCTGGGTCGTCGCCCAGTACCGAGCGGCCTGGTCGGAGCGGCCGCACGACGAGGGATACGCCGAGGTCGTACGGGAGGCGACCGAGCTCAGCGAGGAGTTCGCCGAGCTGTGGGCGCTCGGTGACGTACGGGCCGGTGGCCAGCTGGTCAAGGAGATGGAACATCCGCGGGTCGGAGCGCTGTTCTTCGAGTCCACCCAACTGCGGGTGCCGGCCCGTCCGGATCTGACGATCGTGCTGCACAACCCCGTGCCGGAGACCGACACGGCGGCGAAGTTGGAGCGGCTGATGTCCCCCGAGGACCGTCGCGACGGGATGTACTCGGTCGCGGGCTGAGCGGGGCGTGCGCATATCCTCGTCCCCATGAGCGACGCTGCACCGCTGGACCCCGAAGACCGCAAGATCATCACGCTCGCCCGCTCCGCGCGCGCCCGCAACGGGGTGCCGGAGGGCGCGGCCGTACGCGACGAGACCGGCCGGACCTATGTGGCCGGCACCGTCGCCCTCGACTCGCTGCGGCTGACCGCCCTGCAGACCGCGGTCGCCATGGCCGTGGCCAGCGGCGCCAGGTCCCTGGAGGCGGCTGCCGTGGTCACCGAGGCGACGGACGCCGCCGACCTCGACCTCGCCGCGGTGCGCGACCTCGGCGGCCCCGGCACGCCGGTGCTCCTGGCGGGGCCGGACGGTGAACTGCGGGTGACCGCCCGAACCTGAACGCCTGGCGGCGTGCGCGGTTGAGGGCTTCGCCCTCGTCTTCCTGGGTGTGGCTGGGGCTTTCCCCCTGTCCCCGCTCCCGGGGCGTCGACGGTGCCGTCGGTTGTGTTGGTGTCGTCGGTGTCGTCGGTGTCGTCGGTGTCGTTGGTTCTGTCGGTTCGGCACCGCCGGTCCGCGTCGTGGTGGTTGCGCGCCGTCGTGGCGGCATCGGAGTGCCGGTCCGGGGCGGGCTGAAGGTGCTGGTCCGCGGCGGGGCGAAGGTGCTGGTCCGCGGCGGCGTGAGGGCGCTGGGCCGTGGGGGAAACAAGCGCGCCGGTCCGTTCGGTGCCCGCCCCTTGGGGTGGGGTCAGCTGGGTGAGGCGACCCGGGGGTGTTCCGTGAGGGGCGGTTCGACGGCGGGCGTACGGGACTCCGCGCGGGACTCGGCGAGCCGGGCCCAGAGGGCGATGGCGGCGCCGGTCAGGCAGAGCGCGGCGGCGACGAGGAACGCGTTGTTCGCTCCGTCGGCCATGGCCTGGCCGGGGCCGGCGGCCGACTCGGGCTGGCTGACGACGGTGATCATGACGGCGACGCCGAGGGCGGAGCCCAGGTAGCGGGCGCTGTTGTTGGCGCCGGAGCCCATCGCGGCCCGGTGCGGGGGCACGCTGCTGACGGCGAGTCGGGCCAGGGCGGCGTTCAGGACGCCGCTGCCGATGCCGGCGATGACCAGGCCGGGCACCAGGTGGGCCCAGGAGTCGCCGGCGTCCAGCCCGTACAGCGCCGCCTCGCCGATGCCGCACAGCAGCAGCGAACCGGCGACCTGGGTGGCGGCGGCCACCTTGGCGGCCAGCCGGCGGGCCTGGAGCGCCGAGACCACCGAGAGGCCGGACCAGATGGCCAGCACGCCGGAGGCGGTCAGCGGGGACTCGCCGAGCGACTTCTGCACCACGGTGGGCAGATAGCTCATCAGGCCCACGATGGACATCCCGGTGAAGAAGGCGCCGCTGGTGGAGGCGATGAAGCCGGGCGTCCGGAACAGCCCCAGCTCCAGCATGGGTTCCGCCACCCGCGACTCGACCAGCACGAACGCGGCGAGCAGCAGCACCCCGGCGCCGAGCAGCGTCAGCACCTGGGTGCGCCCCCAGCCGTAGCGGCCCTCGGCGAGTCCGGCGATCAGACAGGAGGAGCCGGCGCCCAGGGTGAGCACGCCGAGCGGGTCGAGCCGGCGCGGGCGGTCGTTCTTGGACTCGTTCAGGGTCCACGCGGTGAGCGCGATCAGCAGGAGGGAGAGCGCGGACAGCACCCAGTAGATGGCGCGCCAGCCGCCGGCCCGCTCCACCAGGGCCGCGTAGACCGGGCCCAGCGCGATGCCCAGGCCGACCGAGGCGCCCCACATGCCCAGCGCCTTCACCCGCGCCGGGCCGACCGGGTAGGCGTTGCCGATCAGCCCGAGGCTCGGCGCCAGGACGGCCGCGGCGGCGCAGCCCTGGAGGATCCGCCCGGTCAGGAAGAGGCCCGTGTTCGAGGCGGCGGCGGAGAGCGCGGTCGACACCAGCAGCAGCCCGGCCCCGGCGCCGAACACCCGCTTGCGGCCATGGTCGTCGGCGACGCTGCCCATGGTGAGCAATAAGGCGGCCAGACCCACCAGGGTGCCGGTGAGCACCCAGGTCTGGGCGGAGGGGGTCATGTCCAGCGCGGTGGCGGTGGGGGAGAGCGTGGTCAGCGGCGAGGTGTAGTCGATCAGCACCAGCAGGGTGCCGAAGCTGGCGGTCAGCAGCGTGAGGCCGGGGCTGCGGAGCGCGGAGGGTGAGGCGTTGGGCGCCATGGCGGGTCCTCTGTCGGTCCTCGTACGCCGGTCGGGCCGACGGCGTAGCTCTGGGCAGGTAAGTCTGTTCAACGAACTTAGGTGAACGTACCACGGTTAATTCGTTCACCGAACCTGTTCGTTAGACTCATGTCATGGCGCTGGGTACGGATTACGCACAGCAGGACTGCTCGCTCGCACGCGCCCTGGAGGTGGTCGGCGAGCGCTGGAGCATGCTGATCGTGCGCGACGCCTTCTACGGGGTGCGGCGCTTCAACGACTTCCTCGCGCACCTGGACATCCCGCGCGCGGTGCTCACCCAGCGGCTCCAGTCGCTGGTCGCCGCGGGGGTGCTGCGCAAGGAGCCGTACCAGCGGGCGCCGGTGCGCCACGGCTATGTGCTCACCGACGCGGGGCGGGCGCTGTGGCTGCCGATCTACGCCCTGGCCCAGTGGGGCGAGCGGCACGCCTCCGACGGCCGGTCGCGGACCGTCTTCAGCCATGTCCCCTGCGGGACCCGGCTGGATCCGCTCGGCAACTGCCCCTCCTGCGCCGTACCGGTGGCCCCCGGGGACATCTCGATGCGGCCGGGCCCCGGCGCCGACGACGAACTGCGGCAGGACCCGGTCTCCCGAGCCCTGGCCCGGCCGCACCGCTTGCTGAGCCCCATCGAGCCGCAGGCCGGACGGGCCTGAGCCGCCCGCCGCGGCGCCCCGGCATCCCGGGGCGCCGTACGGCGGCGTCCGGACCCGCCCGGCCCCGCGGCGGACGGAGACGTCGGCTAGGCGTTCGCGGACCGCGTCCGCGGCACCGCCACCAACAGCTCGGTGTCCAGCGGCAGCCCGTGGACGACGGAGAGCGCGAAGCCCGACTGCTCCAGCAGCGCCGCGTACTCCGAGGCGGTGCGCTCCGAGCCGCCCGCGATCGCCAGCATGTGCACGTCGAACCAGGCGGCCAGCGACGGCGAACCGTCCTCCGGCACCACCCGCTCCACGATCAACAGCGCGCCGTCCTCCGGGATCACCTCCCGGATGCGCCGCAGCACCTCCAGGCACCGCTCGTCGTCGCGCCCGTGCAGCACCCGCGAGAGCAGGTAGACGTCCCCGCCCGCCGGGACCTTCTCGTAGTAGTCGCCCCAGGCGTAGTCCAGCCGGCCCGCCAGCTCGGTCCGCGCCAGCTCCGTGCGGGCCGCGTCCACCACGTGCTCGGTGTCGAACAGCACGCCCCGCAGGTGCGGATGGGCCCGCAACACGGTGGTCAGCAGCGAGCCGTTGCCGCCCGCGATGTCCACCACGGTCCGCGCCTCGCTGAAGTCGAAGAGGGTCGGGATCGGGTCGAAGAACGCCGAGCTGGCCGCCATCGCCCGGTCGAACTTGGCGGTCAGCTCCGGGGTCCGGCCGAAGTACGGGTACATCGCCGCCCCGTGCAGCGCGGTGAAGGCGTTCTCCCCCGTGCGCACGGTGTGCGTCAGATGGCCCCAGCCGGCGTAGAACTCCTCGCCGTACAGCAGCGCCAGATCGCGCATCGAGCCCTGCTCCTCGGTGCGCAGGGTCCGGCCCACCTCGGTGGTGCGGTAGGTGCCGCGCGCCGGGTCCCGTTCGACGACGCCCAACTCGGCCAGGAAGCGGAGCAGTCGGGCGAGGGAGGGCTCATGGGTGCCGGTGCGGTCGGCCAGTTGCGCGGGGGTGGCCGGACCGTCCGCCAGCTCGTCCGCGAGGCCCAGCTTGGCGGCGGTGTAGACGGCCTGGGAGGCCCAGTAGCCGATCATCAGGTCCATCAGTCTGCGCGAGGCCGCTGCGCCGTCGGTCATCCTGCGTCTCCTTGCGTGCGGAAGTCAGAAGGGAAGGGGGCCAAAGGGAAAGGGAGGGAAAGCGAAGGCGAAGGGGGCTCAGGCGACGGCCATGCGGCGCTGCCCGAGGTTCTCCAGCCCCGTGCGCAGACAGCCGCGGGTGATCGCGTCGCCCTGGAGCAGCGTGCGGGAGCCCACGTGCGGCCGGGCACCGATCGCGGTCACCCACTGCACCGACTCCACCGGGGGCCCGTACGAGAAGCGGCCGCGGTGCTGGGTGCCGGCGACGTCGATCAGCCGGAAGCTGGTCTCGGCGACATCCAGGCCGCCGGTCTCGTAGCCCGGGCCCTCCGCGTCGGGGATGGTGTGCGGCCGGCAGCCGCCCGTGGTGAGCAGGTGGCGTAGCAGCGGATCGGTGGCGCGGCGCACGTCGGTCAGCGCCAGGTGCGCCTCCAGCAGCGCCGTCACCTCCAGCGGCGCCTCGTCGACCTCGGGTGAGGAGACCAGGAAGCGGCCGCGCTCCGGGGCGCACTCCACCCGCATCCGGGGGCCGACCATGCGCACCACCCCGGCCGCGACCAGAGCCTCCAGCTCCTCGATCCGGGCCACCGGCGGACCGGAGGCCACATAGTTGTTCAACCCGCTGAACCAGCGGTCCACGTGCTCCCGGTACGACGCCCCGCGCAGCCCCTGGTGGGAGATGACCTGCCGGATCTCGTCGCGCAGGTCGCGCATGATGGCCGCGGTGGCCTTGAACGGGCTTGTCGCGGGGCCGGCCGCCGACTGCTCCAGGTCCCAGCGCAGCCGGCCGGCCACCCAGGCGTCGTACTCCGCGCGGTCGGCGAACCGTCGGCCGAGGCCGGGCCGGTCCACCCGCGCCCAGTCCCACCGCTCGGCGGGGTCCGGGACATGGCGCTCGATCAGCTCCCGCATCGCGGCGCTGTCCCAGTCGAGCCGGGAGTACTCCGCCAGGAACGCCTCCCGCTCCGCCTCCGGGGCCCGGCTCAGCAGGGCCCGGTAGTAGACGAACCCGACCTCCTTGGCCACGTACGGCCACAGGTGGTTCATGAAGTCGGTCTCGCCGCGCCCGGCCCCGTGCCGCAGCTCGGTGATCACCTCGGCGGTCAGGAAGCGCGGCTGGTAGCGCGGCACGACCTCCAGGTGGATCTCGGCCCGCGCGGTGTACGGCACGCCCCGGCCCGAGCCCGCGTAGATCAGCGGCTCCTTGCCGGAGGGCTCGTAGCGCAGCCGGCCGGCCTCGTCCCGGCGCAGCCGGCCGCCACGGCCCTGCGTCAGCAGCGTGACGTAGTCGAAGAAGCTCAGCCCCAGGCCGCGCAGCACCACCGGCTCGCCGGCGGGGAAGTCGGACAGATCGGCCTCGGCGGGGCTGACCGGCTCCTGGTAGACCAGGCCGTGCTCGGCCGCGAAGCGCCGCAGCCGCTGCTGGCCCTCGGTCGGCGCGACGTCGAAGTGGCCCTGGGCCAGCACCACCGCGTCCAGCAGCAGCTCCGTCTCCTCTCCCTCGCCGCGCTCCTCCAGCCGCAGCACCTGCCGGCCGCCGGGCACGTCGTCGAGCGCCACCGCGCGCGTGGCGTGGGTGCGCACGGAGATCTCCGCCGGCGCGGTGCGGACGATGTGGCCCAGCGCCCAGCGCAGATAGCCGCCGTTGAGCGCCCGGCTCCCGTACGACCAGGGCAGCATCCCGGCGCACTCGGCCCGGTCCGCCGCGCTCACGTCGTCGATCAGTCCCTCGGCCACCATCCGGGCCCACTGGTACTGGGTGGGCCCGGGGATGATCGGCCCCTCACAGGGCACGGAGTCGTCGGTGAACACGGTGACGTCCGAGGCGACGGTGTTCATCAGCAGCGAGCGGTCCTGGTCCTGCTGCCAGACCCGGCCGCCGCCCGGCGGGCAGGGATCGATCAGATGGACCTCCACCGTCACGCCGGGAGCCAGCAGCGGCGCGTTGGCACACAGCCGTTCGAGCGCGACGACGCCGCGCGGGCCGGCGCCCACTATGCCCACTCGTATGGTCGACTGGCTGGTAGCCACGGGTGCGTTCCTCTCGGTTGCGGGGTCTTTCGCGGGGCCGGGGCGGGTCACCGCGCCGACCCGCCGTCTCCGGCTTCGCTGAACAGGTGGGGGAAGTAGTCGATGTCGAACCGCAGCGCCTCGAAGAGGTCGCCGCCGGGGGTGCCGCCCGGGGCGGCGCCGGGCCCGGCCGCCAGCAGCCTCTGGTTGCGCGCCACGCTGGCCGGCGACAGCGGCAGCCGACCGTGCGAGTGGTAGCGGATCGCCCCGCTCGGGTCCCGCCGCGGGATGATCGCCGAGTGGGCGTGTCGGCTGGCGCTGAACGGGATGTCGAGGCGGCCCTCGGCGAACGCGGTGACGATGGCGCTGTGCAGCCGCGGGGCGGCCAGCACCGGCTCGACGATCTCCGCGACCTCCCGGCAGATCCACCGCTGCTCCTCGGACACCGCCTCCTCGTCGACCGTGACGAAGTCCAACAGCCGGGAGTTGGCGATGTCCGCCAGCCGCAGCCCGGCCACGTTGGCCGCCGCGTCCGGGATGCCGTGCGCCTCCTGGTACGTCTTGGTGATCATCTTTGAGGCGCCGCCGAGCCGGGCGGTCAACGCCCCGTAGAAGATCAGCTCCTCGGCGTGGTGCCGTTCCCTGGGGAAGACCCCCATGAACTCGTGGAGCACCGCGTGGGTGCGCACCCCGGCCGGCAGATAGCGGCCGGCCAACTCGGGGATGGCGCGCAGCGCCGCCACGTCCTGGGCGAGATGGCCGCTCTGCGGATACGAGACGGAGACGCAGCGCACGCCCTCGGCCGTCGCCGCGACCGCCTCCAACACGCTGATCGCCAGCGAGATCGACGGCGGCACGAGCACCGCGGTCAGCGTCCCGAACAGCTCCCGGTCCACCACGGTGCCCAGCCGCGCCAACTCCCCGCAGACCGCGTCCACCTCGGCCCAGGCGGTCAGCGAGTGCGCCAGCGGCACGTCCTTGGAGTACGGCAGGTTGTACGAGATCCCGCCGCCCTCGAAGGAGGTGATGCCGGCGGCCACCGAGGTGGCGAACAGGGCGCGCGGGTCCGGCGAGCCGTGTCGGATCTCCAACGGCACCGACACGCTCTCGTTCAGCTCCCGGCCCCGCCGCCAGCCGTGGGTGACCAGCGGATAGCCGTTCAGCCCGAGCGGGTCGGCGCGCAGCGCCCGCGCGGCGTGCTCCCAGCGGAGCAGCCGGGTGTGCGCGTCGATGGTCAGGGTCAGGATGTCCGGGCGGCCCTCGCGTTCCAACTCGGCCAGGAGCGCCGCCATCTCCCGGTGGCCGCCGACGCCGCAGCGCGGCTGGAGCGCCACCCGGCCCGTCGCCTGCGCGAGGTCCAGCACCTCGGCGGCGGTCGGCTTGCCCAACCGGCCGATGTAGGCGACCGACTCCCGGAGGGAGGGCAGCTCTTCCGGCCCGGCCGGTGCGTCGGTCATCGGGCCGCGGCACCGGCCAGCGCGCGGACGGCGGCGTCGGCACCGGCGCCCGCCCCGACCGGGGCGACGGCGGGCCGCAGGGTGTCCAGCAGCGGGGTCAGCCGCGCCGGACTGTCCAGCACATGGTCGACGCCCAGCGCGTACAGCCGGTCGATCGCCGAATCGTGCTTGACGCTGCCGACCGAGAGGTTGCCGCCGACGATCACGGGGCAGGGGATCCGCCCCGCCCGCTTGGCGTCCGCCAGGTCGTGCAGATCCGCGTGGATCTGACCGTTGAGGCTGCCGATGATGACGGCCTCCGCCCCGGGGTGGCGCGCGCAGGCGTCCGCGAACTCGGCGACCGGGGTGCAGGTGCCCAGGTTGATGACGGTGAAGCCGTCGGCGCGCAGCGAGTGGGCGATCAGATGGTTGGCGACGGCGTGCGCGTCGCTGGCCGCGACGCCCAGGATCACCAGGCGTTCGGGGGAGTCGGGGGTGGCGGACATGGTCATCCTGCGGAACCTCTCTGGCGGTACGGAGGGGGTGGGCGAGGCCGGCCGTCAGTCGTCGAAGGCGGCGAACAGCTCGCGGCGGCTGACCGACCGGAGCCGGGTGATGTCGAACTCCTCGGGGTCGGCCACCGACAGCGAGTCGAAGACCCGGTTGACGGCGGCCACCAGGCCCCACTCCGCGGTGTACGGGGGCCAGCCGCGATGGCCGTCGGCGATGTCCTGCTGGCGCACGAAGAGGTAGTCGTACCACTGGCGGCTGGCCGGATAGCGGTGGTGGTAGTCGTGCACCACGGTGTCCCCGGTGAGCACCAGGTAGCGGGTGGGGAAGTGGACCAGGGCCATGCGCAGCGTCCAGCGCGTCCAGGCGGCCGTCGCGCGTCCCGCCGAGAGCCCGGGCGCGGGGGCGGGCTCGCCGATGAAGATGGCGTTGGTGAGGCCGGCGAAGTACTCCTTGCCGCGCCGGACGGTGGCGTCGGGCGCGGGAAAGGTGTGCTTGACGCACAGCCGGAGGGTGTTGCTGATCTGGTAGAAGAAGATCAGCGGCAGAAACCAGACCACCAGCACCGGTACGACGAGACCGGTCCATACGGCGGTGACGGCGAGCGCTCCGTAGAGCAGGGGCGCCAGGACCTTCTCGGCGCGGGCGGAGTTCTTCCAGAAGGAGCGCACGCGCGCCACCGCGAAGGCCAGGTGGAAGCGGGGCGAGACCAGCTTGAGCAACACCCTGCGCCACATCTGGCGGCGCGTCATCCCGGGACGCAGGTCCAGGCTGACCAGGAACGCCTGCACGGTCGGGTCGCGCAGGGTCATGTGGTGCACGGCGTGGTGGTCGGCCACGTGCTCCTTGCTGTAGCGCTTGAAGTTCTGGATGACCAGCAGGCTGGAGACGGCGTAGCCGAGGGCGGCGTCCAGTCGACGGCGGCCGAACATGTTCCGGTGCGAGCACTGGTGATAGATCATCATGCGCAGATTGCGCTGGCCGTGCAGGGTCATCGCCCAGCCGGGGACCAGGAGTGTCAGCCAGCCGCCGCCGAGCAGGAGCGCGGAGCTGGAGAGCGCAATGCCGGCCAGCATGCTCAGGACGGCCGTTGTCAGGTGGAATCCGGGCGACAGGTTGACAGGACGCTGGCCCGCCAGCGGTTTGCCGGTCAGGAAGGTGAGGGGTAACTGGAGCGGGCCGGGTAAGACCCGCATGGACTCGCGTGTGGCATCCGCGGTCGACATGGACGCATTGCTGGCACTCATGGTGGGCGGGGGCCTTTTCTGCGTTGGCGGCATGGCCGAAGGGGGCGAACAGGCAGAACCAGGTGCGGAGAGCAGGGGGCCGTACAGCGGTGAAACCGGCGGAGCGGGGTACGGAACAGGCGCCGGAGATGGCGGGCCACGGCCAGCGGCACGGCGCTCTGGAGGCGCGACCTTGTGACGTGCCATCTGACTGGCGGGCGGTGCCAAGCTACTCAGGTCTGCCAGAGGTAGTCAAGCAGTGGTCATATGAAGTCACGACTAGTCAGTTGTCGCGCACATGGGCTAGGCTATTTAGGACTGTTGAACGAACCTGTGTACGTCACACATTGGTCCTGGACAGTGGGGGGAGTACCGGGATGCCGGAGGAGCGGGGCGTGACTGCGGCCGCGTTACGGCCGGGTGTCACCGCCGCGGCGCGAGGCGGTTCGGGAGGGCCGCGCCGGACGTCGCGGCAACAGCTTCCGCGGCAACAGCTTCCGCAAGGCGGGCAGGTGCCCCGTCGACCACCGCTCCGAGGATCCTCGGGCGCCCCGCGCCCCCGACGCCGGTGGTACGCCCCGCGCCCCGGAGCTCCATGGCGCGTCCCGCGCTCGCGGGGTCAGTCGCGCGCCGCGGGGCCCTCCGGCCGCCTGCCGCTGCCCCCGCTGCCGTTGACACCTCTGACAACGCCCTCCCTGGCCGAGGGTCGGGGCCCGTCCAGCGGCGTCCCCGCCCACTGGGTCTCGTCCAGCCGGGTCGCGTCCAACAGCGCCCCCTCCAGCGGAGTCATGTCCGTCTCGCCGGTGAGGTTCCCCCCGCGCGGGGCGCCGATCCTCCGGTCGCCCTCCGTCTGTGCCCCGTCCAGCGCCGAGGCCAGCGACTTCCACGCCTCGGTGGCCAGGTCGAGGTACCCCGAGTCCTCCGCCTGCATGGCCACGGACCGCATCTGCGTCCGCGCCTCGGCCTCGGAGCCGATCCGCAACAGGCACCGGCTGCGCAGCAGCCGGTTGCGCAGACCGTCATGAAACGCGAGCAGTCCGGTCTCCTCGGCCTGGTCGGCCGCCGCGATCGCCGCCCGGTAGTCGCGCTCGATCCACAGCAGCCAGGCCGTCAGGGACAGCAGCGCCGCGCTCTGACCGGGGCCGCCCACCAGATCGACCGCGCGGCGCGCCTCCTTGATCCAGCCCCGGACGTCGTCGGTGCGTCCACTGCGCAGCCGCAGCGCGCTGGCCGCCATCCGCAGCCGTGCCCAGGCCAGCAGGTCGTCCCGGCTGTCCAGGATGGCCAGGGCCTTGAGCATCAGCCGGTCGCTCTCCTCGGCCCGCCCCTGACGGCTGCGCACCCCGGCGCAGGTCCAGTAGATCTGGGCGGCCGTGCGGGGGGTGGTGGCGTCGGCCAGCGCCAGCAGCTCGGGCACCCGCTTGTCCGCGAGCCGCACCGCGCCCAGCTCGGTCTCGGCCGCGGCCACCGCCATCAGCGCGCGCGCCTGCTCGGGCGCTCCGGCTCCGCGGGCGGCCGCGACCGCCTGCTCGCCCGCCTCCAGAGCGGCCGGCAGATGGCCCAGGGCCCGCTCGTCGGCGGACAGGTCGGCCAGGATGCCGGCCCGGACCGCGGCCGCGTCCGGCCAGATGGCGCTGGTGTCGAGCATGGTGCGCAGCACGCGGACCCGCGCGGGCAGCTCCTGTCGGCGGCCGTACGCCTCGGCCAGCGTCCACAGCAGATGCCAGTGCCAGCCGAACGGGGCGGCCGCCTCCGCCCGGTCCAACTGCGGCTCCAGCAACTCGATGACGCGGGCGGTGTCGCCGTCGCGCAGCGCGGTGGCCGCCTCGGCCAGCAGCAGGCTGCGGGCGGAGTGCGGGTCGTCCGCGCCGCCGGCGCCCACGCCGCCCGGGCCGGCTTCCGCCCCCTTCGACGGCGCGCAGGTCGTCAGGGCCTCACTGGGCACGCCCAGCTTGTCCGCGAGGTAGCTGAGGGCGGCGGGAGAGGGAAGGCGGTTGCCCATCTCGAGCCGTGAGATGTAGCTGGCGGACACCGGTCCACCGGCCAACTCCGTCTGCTTGATCCCGCGCTCCAGCCGCAGTTGTCTCAGCCGCTGACCGAACTCGGGCTGGTTGACCACCGTCATGGCAAGCCCATTACTTCCTTGGAGAGAAATCCGGACATGTTAAGGCTTCTTGCTGCATTAGTCATGTCGCTCACGGTCCAGGCGGCGGCCCAGACCTGCGCCGTGCCGACCTTGACCGAGGATGAGCGATCGGGTGGCCGGTTCGTGGCCCGAGCGGTGTCGCGCCCGACGGGTCCGGGGAGCTCCACCGACCTGGAGTGGCCGTAGTCCGGGTGGTGGCGTCGACACCGCCCGTATGACAACGCTATGACACCGCCAGTCAACTGGCAAGCAACTCAGGTGCATCGGTATGGCGGCGCCGGCGGGCGCTCGGTGAGGACCAGGTCGAGCAGGCCGGGGAAGGCGGCGTCGAACTCCTCCCGGCGCAGCCGGTTGAGCCGCCGGGCGCCTTCGTCGCGCTGTTCGAGTAGTCCGGCGTGGCGCAGCACCGCGAAGTGGTGGCTCCGGGTGGCCTTGCTGACGCCCAGGTCGAAGGTGCCGCAGGCGCGGCTCCAGTCCGGGCAGTCGGCCAGCTCTCGGATGATGGCGCGGCGCACCGGGTCGCCCAGCGCGCCCAGCGCGTCCTGCAGCGTGGCCTGGGCCGGGTCCGTGTGGGTGAGGCGGCGGGTGCGCTGTGAGACGCGGGCGCGGGCGTCGCTCGGCCGAGGGTCGGCGGCCGGGAGGTGCTCGCACGGCCGTGCGTCGAGAGAGGGGTCGCCGAGAGAGGGGTCGCCGAGAGAGGGGCCGTCGGGAGAGGGGTCGTCGAGGGAGGCAGCCGTACTTGACTCGGTGTCAGGAGAACGGCTTTTATTCATGGTGATCGACCTCCATCGAACACTATAGACCGTGCGGGCGTCGCCGTGTCCGGCGATCGTCCCGGAAGTGGATGCGAGTTGTCAGGTGAGTGAAGCCATGGAGAGCGGCCCGGCGGCTCCGGCGCCGCGCGGCCAGGCGCCCTCGAAGGTACCGGACCCCGCGGACCCGGTCGGCGGAACTGCCCTGGCGGCGGTCTGTCTCGGCTTCTTCATGGTGCTCATGGACGCCAGCGCGCTCAATGTCGCACTGCCGCGACTCCGCGCGGAACTCGGCGGTGGACTGGCGCCGTTGGAGTGGACGGTCAACAGCTACACCATCGCCATGGCGGCCTGCCTGCTCGGCGGCGGCGCACTCGCCGACCGGCTGGGCGCCCGCCGCCTCTTCGAACTGTCCCTGCTGCTCTTCGTCGCCGCCTCGGCCGCCTGCGCCGCCAGCCCCGGACTCGGCACGCTGATCGCCGCGCGCACGGTGCAGGGCGTGGCGGCCGGCGGGCTGCTGCCCGCCTCGCTCGCGGTCATCGCGCACATGCACCCCGAACCGGCGCGGCGCGCCAAGGCGTTCACCATCTGGGGCGGTGTCAGCTCCCTCGCCCTGGTCATCGGCCCGGTGGCGGGCGGCGCCCTGACCGCGGCCGTCGGCTGGCGCGCCATCTTCCTCATCAACGTGCCCATCGGGCTGCTCGCCGTGGCCGGCTGCCGGCGGCGGCTGGCCCCCTCGCCGACCCGCGCGGTGCCCCTGGACCCGTGGGGCCAGTTGGCGGCCGCGGTGGTGGTGGGCTGCGGTATCGGGGCGCTGGTCGAGGGCGGCAGTCACGGTTGGTCCGCCCCGCTTCCGCTGACGCTGCTCGGCGCGGCGGCCCTGGCGGCCGTCGCCTTCGGGCTCGCCGAACGCGCGGCCCCCCACCCGGCGCTGCCGCTGGACGTGCTGCGCCGGCCCGGGTTCGCGGCCGGACTGGGGCTCGGGGCGCTGTTCCAGTTCGGTGCGTACGGCGGCCAGTTCGCCATCTCACTCCATCTGCAACACCGCTGGGGGCTGGGCGCGCTGGGCGCCGGGCTGGCCTTCGTGCCGTTCGCGAGCTGCTGGGCCTTCGCGTCGTTCGTGCTGGCCCGCGCGGTGACCCGTACCGGCCCCCGGCTGTTGCTGATCGCCGGCTCCGCCGGGGCCGCCGCCGGCGCCCTCGCGCTGCTCCCGCTCTCCGGCGGTCGGGACTGGCCGCTCTTCGCGGTCGGCAGCTGTCTGCTGGGGCTCGGCGCCGGGCTGATGGGTCCCAGCCTGCCCACGGTGGTGCTGCGCTCGCTCCCCCCGGACCAGTCGGGGCTGGCCTCCGGCTCGCTGAACGCGCTGCGGCAGGTGGGCGGCGCGATCGGCGTGGCGCTCTTCGGACCGCTGCTGGACGGGCGGGGCGACGCCGGCCTACGGGTGTGTCTGGCCCTGGTGGCCCTGGGGTTCGCGGCGGCCGCGCTGGTGGTGCGCCACAGCATGCCGGCCGTCACCCGCGCGAGGCCGGCGGACATCCGAGCGACCTGAGAACGCCGCGAACGCGCGAACCCGCGGACACCGAGAAAGCCGAGAACAACACCGAGAACGCCGAGAAGGCCGAGAACGACACGTCATGCGAGAAACACGAGAAACACCAGGAAGGGGAGGCGCCTGATGCGCGCTGTAGTGGTGGAGCGGGCCGGCGGCCCGGAGGTACTGGTCCCGACGGAGCTGCCGGACCCGGTGCCCGGCCCGGGTGAGCTGCTGGTGCGGCTCGCGGTGGCCGGCGTGAACTACAAGGACGTCTACGAGCGCCAGGCCGGCAACCGCGCGACGCCGCCCTTCGTCCCCGGCAGCGAGGGGGCCGGCACCGTCCTGGCGCTGGGCCCCGGGGCCGAGGGCTTCGCGGTCGGCGACCGGGTGGCGTGGTGGGCGGCACCCGGAAGCTATGCGGAACAGGTGATCGTCCCCGCCGCCGCGGCCGTGTCGGTGCCGGAGGACATCACCGCGGCGGACGCGGCGGCCGTGCTGCTCCAGGGCCTCACCGCGCACTACCTCACCACCTCCGTCCACCCGGCGGTCAAGGGCGAGACCGCCCTGGTCCACTCGGCGGCCGGCGGCCTCGGCCGACACCTCACCCGGCTGCTCACCGCGCAAGGTGTACGGGTCCTGGCCACCGTCTCCGCCCCGGAGAAGGTCGAGGCGGCCCGCGCGGCCGGCGCCCAGGAGGTCCTCATACGGGCCGAGGGCGGCGCGCTCGCCGACGGCGGTGAGCTGGCCGCCCGGGTCCGTGAGCTCACCGACGGTCGGGGCGTCGACGTGGTCTACGACGGCATCGGCCGCGACACCTTCGAGGCCGGCCTGGGCGCGGTGCGCCGACGCGGCCTCTTCGTCCTGGTCGGCTCCGCCTCCGGGCCCGCCCCCGCGTTCGACCCGCAGTCCCTGGCCTCCCGCGGCTCGCTCTTCCTCACCCGCCCCACCCTGGTCGACTACGCCACCGACCCCGACGAGCTGCGCTTCCGCGCGGCCGAGGTCTTCGACTGGCTCCGCGACGGCCGGCTGGAGCTCGCCGTCGGCGGCCGCTACCCCCTGGCGGAGGCCGCCCGCGCCCACACCGACCTCCAGTCCCGCCGCACCACGGGCAAGCTGCTGCTGCTCCCCTCCTGAGGGGACAGGGCCTGAGGCGGGGAAGCGTCCCGGTGTGGACCGCCCGGCCTTCCCCGCCCGGGCCCGCGGCCCGCCCCGCCCGACACCCCGGCCTTGCCCGCTCTCGGCCCCGCTGCCCCGGGCTGGTCGGCGTAGGGCGGCGCATCGGGGACAATGAGCGACATGAGCGATCGTTCCCCGTCCCCCGAGACCGCGCCGAAGACCACCCAGCAGTCGGCCCCGCACCGCGCGGGCTTCGCCTGCTTCGTCGGCCGGCCCAACGCGGGCAAGTCCACCCTCACGAACGCTCTGGTCGGCACCAAGGTGGCCATCACCTCGAACCGGCCGCAGACCACCCGGCACACCGTGCGCGGCATCGTGCACCGCCCCGACGCCCAGCTGGTGCTCGTCGACACCCCCGGCCTGCACAAGCCGCGCACCCTGCTCGGCGAGCGGCTCAACGACGTGGTCCGCACCACCTGGGCCGAGGTCGACGTGATCGGCTTCTGCCTGCCCGCCGACCAGAAGATCGGTCCCGGCGACCGCTACATCGCCACCGAGCTGGCCGGGATCAAGAAGACCCCCAAGGTCGCCATCGTCACCAAGACCGACCTGGTCGACTCCAAGCGGCTGGCCGAGCAGTTGATCGCGATCGACAAGCTGGGCCAGGACCTGGGCATCGTGTGGCAGGAGATCATCCCGGTCTCCGCGGTGGACGCGGACAAGCAGGGCGGCCGCGGCCCGGCGGTCGTGGGCGGCGGCGGACGCGGGGCCGGCCAGGTGGCGCTGCTCGCGGACCTGCTGGTGCCGCTGCTGCCGGAGAGCCCGCCGCTGTACCCGGAGGGCGACCTCACCGACGAGCCCGAGCAGGTCATGGTCGCGGAGCTGATCCGCGAGGCCGCGCTGGAGGGCGTGCGCGACGAACTGCCGCACTCCATCGCCGTCGTCGTCGAGGAGATGCTGCCCCGCGAGGGCCGCCCGGCCGACCGCCCGCTGCTGGACATCCACGCCAACGTCTACATCGAGCGGCCCAGCCAGAAGGGCATCATCATCGGCCCCAAGGGCGCCCGCCTGAAGGAGGTCGGCACCAAGTCCCGCAAGCACATCGAGGCCCTGCTGGGCACGCCGGTCTTCCTGGACCTGCATGTGAAGGTCGCCAAGGACTGGCAGCGGGACCCCAAGCAGCTGCGCAAGCTCGGATTCTGAGCGCCTTGCCGGGAGCGCCTTGCCGGGAACGACCTCCCGGGAACGACCTCCGGGCGCGCTCCCGCGCGGGCCCTCCCGGGGACCTTCCCGGGGCGCTCCGTCACGGGCCCCGGCCGGGCCCGGGCACACCCTTCAGGGCACTCCCTCAGGCCCCTTCCCTGAGCACCGCGCGGACCAGCTCGCGCTGGGCGTCGCTCAGGTGCGGGTCGGCGCAGTGCGCGGTGCGCCCGTCGACCGTGATCTCGTAGGAGAAGCCGTCCGGCACCCCCCGGACCGCGGTGGCCTCGGCCGGGCTCGCCGACACGGCCTGATGGGCCAGGGCCTCCAGGTGTCGGGCGTCGGGCCGGCCGGAGGTGTCCAGCTCGGCCCGGCGCTCGATGCCGGCGAAGCCGCCGGAGCGGATCACAGAGATGCGCATGGCTCCATCCTTACGACCCGCGGCCCGGAGTGCTACCCCGATCCGCCCCCGGCGCGCCGCCTGCCGGCGTGCCGTCCCCCGGCGTGCCGTCCCCCGGGCTGACGCTCCGCGGCGGTCGCTCGCTACTCCACCGGGACGCCGACCTGGCTCCACGCCTTGTCGACCGCCTCCAGCTCCGCCCCCTCGCCGAAGCGGGCGCGGGTCGCGGCCACCGACAGCCGGGCGAAGTCCGCGAAGGTGGCGTCGGTGGACAGCTCGCCGCCGGTCAGCGTGTCGTACCAGATCCGGCCCGCCCGCTCCCAGGCGTTGCCGCCGAGGGCCGTGGCGACCAGGTAGAAGGCGTGGTTGGGGATACCGGAGTTGATGTGCACGCCGCCGTTGTCGCGGCTGGTCTTGACGTAGTCGTCCATGGTCGCGGGCTGCGGGTCCTTGCCGAGGACGTCGTCGTCGTAGGCGGTGCCCGGGGCCTTCAGCGAGCGCAGCGCCTCGCCGGTGACGCCGGGCGCCAGCAGCCCCGCGCCGATCAGCCAGTCGGCCTGGTCGGCGGTCTGACCGAGGGTGTACTGCTTGATCAGCGAGCCGAAGACGTCGGACATGGACTCGTTGAGCGCCCCGGACTGGCCCCAGTACTCCAGGTTGGCGGTGTACTGGGTGACACCGTGGGTCAGCTCGTGGCCGATGATGTCGACCGAGACGGTGAAGTCGAGGAAGATCTCGCCGTCGCCGTCCCCGAAGACCATCTGTTGGCCGTCCCAGAAGGCGTTCCCGTAGTCCTGGCCGAAGTGGACGCTGGCGTCGAGCGGCAGCCCCGAGTCGTCGATCGAGTGCCGGCCGTACGCCTTCAGGAACAGCTCGAAGGTGGCGCCGAGCCCGTCGTAGGCGCGGTTGACCGTGGTGTCGGCGGTGGCCTGGTCGCCCTCGCCGCGGACCTTCCTGCCCGGCAGCCGCTCGGCGCCCTGGGCGTCGAAGATGGTGCGGTTCGGCTTGTCGGAGGGGGTGCCGGCGGGCGTGGCGAGGGCGCGCACGGTGGTGATGCGGCGGCGGGTGCGCTGGAGGGCGTCGTGTTCCAGGGTGCGGCTGGCCTTGTCGGCGATCCGGGAGTCGCCGTGGCGGGCGAGTTTGTCCAGGATGTGCGGTGGCACGATCGTGCAGAAGAGGTTTTCAGCCATGCCGGGCAATGTGGCAGCGCGTCACGGGCTTGTCACTACTTGGCGCCATGATTGATGAAATCGAGTGGTTGATTCCCATTCGCACGCGACGGCGGCGCCGACCCCCACTCGTCCCGCATAGTGAAACGGGGGCTACACATCCGGTACGCCTCCGTTATGGTCGTTTCCATCATGCGTTTCGGGCTGCTTCTTCTTAGCTGCCGCGGCGAGGGCCTGTTGTCGTAGGTCGACCCCCTCCCCGCGGAGTGCGGTGTCGCGCCATACGCGCCCCGTCGGCCGTCCCAGTGCATCCCATGAATCCACGCGGACACCACAGGAGCCCCACGCAGATGTCGGTCCCTTCCACTCCCGAGCATTCCGTCGGCCGTCCCACGCCCGTCACGGCGGCGACCGTCACCCAGCGGCCGTCCGGGATGCCGATCCACAAGTACGGCCCCTACGAGGCGGTGGACCTGGCCGACCGCACCTGGCCGAACCAGCGCATCACCGCCGCGCCGCGCTGGCTCTCCACCGACCTGCGGGACGGCAACCAGGCGCTGATCGACCCGATGTCCCCGGCCCGCAAGCGGGAGATGTTCGACCTGCTGGTCCGGATGGGCTACAAGGAGATCGAGGTCGGCTTCCCCTCCTCGGGCCAGACGGACTTCGACTTCGTACGGTCGATCATCGAGGAAGGCGCCATCCCGGAGGACGTGACGATCTCCGTGCTGACCCAGGCGCGCGAGGAGCTGATCGAGCGCACCGTGGAGTCGCTGCGCGGCGCGCACAAGGCGACCGTGCACCTGTACAACGCCACCGCGCCGGTCTTCCGCCGCGTCGTCTTCCGCGGCTCGCGCGAGCAGGTCAAGCAGATCGCCGTCGACGGCACCCGGCTGGTGATGGAGTACGCCGAGAAGATCCTGGGTGACGAGACCGTCTTCGGCTACCAGTACAGCCCGGAGATCTTCACCGACACCGAGCTGGACTTCGCGCTGGAGGTCTGCGAGGGCGTCATGGACGTCTGGCAGCCGGAGGCCGGGCGGGAGATCATCCTGAACCTGCCCGCCACCGTCGAGCGGTCGACCCCCTCCACCCACGCCGACCGCTTCGAGTGGATGTCGCGGAACCTGTCGCGGCGCGAGCACGTGTGCCTGTCGGTCCACCCGCACAACGACCGGGGCACCGCCGTCGCCGCCGCCGAGCTGGCGATCATGGCGGGCGCGGACCGGATCGAGGGCTGCCTGTTCGGCCAGGGCGAGCGCACCGGCAACGTCGACCTGGTGACGCTGGGCATGAACCTGTTCTCCCAGGGCGTGGACCCGCAGATCGACTTCTCGCAGATCGACGAGATCCGTCGCACCGCTGAGTACTGCAGCCAGATGGAGGTCCACCCGCGCCACCCGTACGCGGGCGACCTGGTCTACACCGCCTTCTCCGGCTCCCACCAGGACGCCATCAAGAAGGGCTTCGAGGCGATGGAGGCCACCGCCTCGGCCGCCGGCAAGACGGTGGACGAGATCGAGTGGGCGGTTCCGTACCTGCCCATCGACCCCAAGGACGTGGGCCGCTCCTACGAGGCGGTCATCCGGGTGAACTCGCAGTCCGGCAAGGGCGGAATCGCCTACGTCCTGAAGAACGACCACAAGCTGGACCTGCCGCGCCGGATGCAGATCGAGTTCTCCAGGACGATTCAGGCCAAGACCGACGCCGAGGGCGGCGAGGTCACGCCCAAGGACATCTGGGCCGTCTTCCAGGACGAGTACCTGCCCAATCCGGCCGACCCGTGGGGCCGCATCCAGCTGCGCGCGGGCCAGACCACGACCGACAAGGACGGCATCGACACCCTCACCGTCGACGCGGTCGTGGACGGCGCGGAGACCGTGCTGACCGGCTCCGGCAACGGTCCGATCTCCGCGTTCTTCGAGGCCTTGGCCGCGATCGGGGTGGACGCCCGACTGCTGGACTACCAGGAGCACACGATGAGCGAGGGCGCGAGCGCCCAGGCCGCCTCGTACATCGAGTGCGCGATCGACGGCAAGGTGCTGTGGGGCATCGGCATCGACGCCAACACCACCCGTGCCTCCCTGAAGGCCGTCGTCTCGGCGGTCAACCGGGCGCACCGCTGATCCAGGCCCCGCCCGGTGCCCCGCTCACCCGTGTGGTGGGTGGGCCACCGGGTTTGGCCTGTTGTCTCCGTACGGGGTACTGACGACACATTGGCGATGTGGCTAACATCACGTCAACGCGGCGAGGTTGCCGGAGCGTGATGGAGGTGTGACGTGGTGCACACGGAGAGCCGCGGCGGCGGCGACGGCCGGAGCGGCCGGGAGCTGTGCGTCGTGGGTGTGCGCACGCTCTGGAAGACCGTCGGCGACGGCGAGTTCTTCTGCACCGAGTGCGGCGGCGACCGCAACTACCGCCGGCGCACCGGCCGCCGGCGCGTCGTGCTGTTCGGCCTCCCGCTCCCGCTGCTGCCGCGCAGCCAGGTCGCGCCCGTCCTCGAATGCGCCTCCTGCCGGGGCCGCTTCGGCATGGAGGCCCTGGACCACCCCACCACCACCCGCCTCTCGGCGATGCTGCGCGACGCCGTGCACACCGTCACCCTCGCCGTCCTCGCCGCCGGCGGCACCGAGGCCCGCCCGGTCCGCGACGCCGCCGTCGGCACGGTCCGCAACGCCGGCTTCGACGACTGCGACGAGGAGCAGCTGCTCACCCTGATCGAGGCCCTGGCCGCGGACACCGGCCGCCTCCCCGACACCTGCGCCTCCCGCGACGGACTGGACCCCTGCGGCACCGCGCTCGCCATAGAGCTCCACGAGGCGCTCGAACCCCTCGCCCCCCACCTCGCCCCCGCCGGTCGCGAGGCGATCCTGCTCCAGGGCGCCCGCATCGCCGTCGCCGACGGCCCCTACCGCCCCGCCGAGCGCGCCGTCCTCGAAACCGTCGGCCGTGCCCTGATGATCGGCCCGGACGACACGGCGCGGCTGCTGGCGACCACACGCACCTCGCCCTGACGCGCCCTTCGTCCTGACGCGCCCCTCGGCCCGAGCGCACCTCGTCCTGACGCGCCCCTCGTCCCGAGCGCACCTCGTCCTGACGCGCCCGCGGGCCGGAGCGTGAGGGCTCCGGGTGTCGGGGTGCTCGAAGGAGGGGCGGTGGCACGCGGGCCGACGCGGCCGTCCAGGGGCGCTCCAGGGCGCGGACGCGCTGCGTCAAGGGAGGCGAGCGGCCGTCCACGGGCCGGCGCGGCGTCCACGGGCCGACGCGGCCGCCTGTGGTGCGCGGGCGTGGCCGTGGCGCGAGAGTAGGGTGCGACACGGAGGCACCTCCCCCCGTTGAACAACCGGTACCTCCGTGCCGCGTAACCAGACTGGATGGCAGGCGAGGCCACGTCGACGTGTTTCGGCGAGGCCCGAAGGACGGCGAATCGGGAGGATCAGCCCATGGTGCTGCGCATCCACTTCACGGCCGAGGATCTGGCGCGCACCCGGCTGGCCGACCGGCCGCGGCCGCTGCTCGAACTGGGCAGCGCGATCCGGCTGTTGCAGAAGCCCACGCACACCTCGACGCATCCGGTCTGCTTCGACGCCTGGCGGAACCGGGCGTTCACCCGGCTGAGCCCGCGGGTGCGGACGCTCTTCGAGCTGATCCCGGCGTCCGGCTGGTCGTTGGACTTCCTCACCCCCGAGGCGTACGGCGACCCCGCGGAGCTGCTGGAGGAGGTGCGCCGCACCCCGAGCGCCCGATTACGCGCCGACCTGGCCGAGTGGGCGGAGCAGCGACCGCGAATACCGCGGTGGACCCGCCGGCTCATGGACGAACCCCGGCAGCTGCAACGGCTGGTCGACACCATGGAGCACGCCTACGACCAGGTGATCGCGCCGTACTGGACGCAGATCGAGCAGCATGCCCGCACCGACCGGGCCGTCCGCATGCGCCAGCTCACCGAGGAGGGGCTCGCGGGGCTGCTGGGCGGGCTCAACCCGCGCTACATCCGGTGGGACCCGCCCGTCCTGGAGGTGACCCTGGCCTCGGGCCTCAGCGGCGACCTCCCGCTGTGCGGCCGTGGGCTGCTGCTCGTCCCCTCCTACTTCGAGTCGACCTTCCCGGTGGTCAACGACGCCGATCCGCAGCCCTGGATCGTCTTCCCCATCTGCGTCGACGAGAACATCCTGGTCCCGCTCGCCGCCACCACCGAGTCCGCCCGCGCGGGGGTGCCCCAGTCCCTGACCGCCCTCCTCGGCCGCACCCGCGCCACCGTCCTCCGCGCCATCGCCGACCACCCCGGCTGCACCACCAGCGAACTCGCCGACCACGCGCGGATCGCCACCGCCAGCGCCAGCGAGCACGCCACGATCCTGCGCGGCGCCGGCCTCACCACCAGCAGCCGCCACCGCAACTCCGTGCTGCACACCCCCACCGCGGCCGGGATCTCCCTGCTCAACGCGGCCACGTACTGACGTGCGAGGATCATGGGCCGGACCCACGCCACCACCCCACCGAAGCGAGGAGACGGCATGCCCGCGCGCACCGTACTGATCCTGCAGCATGTCGAGGCCGAGAAGCCGGGCATGATCCTTGACGCGCTGGCCGGCTGCGACGCCGAGGTCGACATCCGCAACCTGCTCACGGCGGCTCCGGGCGCCCCGGTCGGTGAGCTGCCCGCGGTGGCCGAGTTGGCCGGGCTGGTCGTCATGGGCGGCCCCATGAACGCCGACGACACGGCCGCACACCCCGGGCTCGCCCGGGAGCGGGAGCTCCTGGCGGACGCCGTGGCGGCCGGTGTGCCGACGCTCGGCGTCTGCCTGGGCGCCCAACTGCTCGCCCGCTCGCAGGACATGAAGGTGCTGCCCGGTGCCGCCCTGGGCCAGGGCCCCGAGATCGGCTGGGCCCCACTCCACGACGTCGACCGCCGTGACCCGGTCGTCGGTCCGCTCGCCGACGCCCCCGGCGTGCTCCACTGGCACGGCGACCGCATCGTCGTGGACGGGCCCGCCCTGGCCCGCACGGAGACCACCTCCTGCCAGGCGTTCCGCGTCGGGCCCGCGGCCTGGGGGCTCCAGTTCCACCTGGAGGTCACCCCCGCCCTGCTGGACGAGTGGCTGGCCGAGCCCGGCTTCGTCGCGGAGGCGCGGGACGCCCTCGGCCCCGGCGCCCTGGACCGACTGCGGGCCGACGCCCGCACCGTCGCCCCGGCGCTGCGCCCCCTGGCCGAACAGAGCCTGAGCCACCTGCGCCGGCTGGTCCAGGAGCGGTCGGCACGCTGACGGCGAGCACCGCCGCCGAACCCCGAAAGGGGAGGTCGCCCCGGCCGGGTGCGTGGCACGCCGGGGCGTCGCCGTACGGAACAATGGCTCCATGAGTCTGTTCCGCGACGACGGCATCGTGCTGCGCACCCAGAAGCTCGGTGAGGCGGACCGGATCATCACGCTGTTGACCCGGGGCCATGGGCGGGTGCGGGCCGTCGCCCGGGGGGTGCGACGGACCAAGTCGAAGTTCGGGGCCCGGCTGGAGCCGTTCTCACATGTGGACGTGCAGTTCTTCGCGCGCGGCAGCGACCTGGTCGGCCGCAGCCTGCCGCTGTGCACCCAGAGCGAGACCATCGCTCCGTACGGCAGCGGTATCGTGACCGACTACGCGCGCTACACCGCCGGGACCGCGATGCTGGAGACAGCGGAGCGGTTCACGGACCAGGAGGGCGAGCCCGCCGTACAGCAGTATCTGCTGCTGGTCGGCGGGCTTCGCACGCTTGCGGCGGGGGAGCACGCTCCGCATCTGGTGCTCGACGCGTTCCTGCTGCGCTCGCTCGCCGTCAACGGCTACGCGCCGAGCTTCGGCGACTGCGCGAAGTGCGGCATGCCGGGGCCGAACCGGTTCTTCTCGGTCGGCGCCGGCGGTGTGATCTGCGGTGAGTGCCGGGTGCCCGGAAGCGTCGTACCCTCCTCGGAGACGCTGACGCTGCTCGGGGCGCTGCTCACGGGGGACTGGGAGACGGCGGACGCGTGCGAGGCGCGGCACGCCCGCGAAGGCAGCGGGCTCGTCGCGGCGTACCTGCACTGGCACCTCGAGCGGGGACTCCGGTCCCTGCGGTACGTAGAGAAGTAAGCAGCACCAGCCACGAAGGAGACGTGACACCGCATGGCACGACGCGGGATTCTGGGCCGGAGGCGACGTGACTACCGGGCCCCGGACCCACACCCCTCCGGTGCCCGGCCGCCGAAGATCCCCGGCGAGCTGGTCCCCAACCACGTGGCGATCGTCATGGACGGCAACGGCCGCTGGGCCAAGGAGCGCGGGCTGCCGCGCACCGAAGGGCACAAGGTGGGCGAGGGCGTGGTGCTCGACGTCCTCAAGGGCTGCCTGGAGATGGGCGTCAAGAACCTCTCCCTCTACGCCTTCTCCACCGAGAACTGGAAGCGCTCGCCCGACGAGGTCCGCTTCCTGATGAACTTCAACCGCGACGTCATCCGCCGCCGCCGCGACGAGATGGACGAGCTGGGCATCCGCATAAGGTGGACCGGCCGGATGCCCAAGCTGTGGAAGTCCGTGGTGCAGGAGCTCCAGATAGCGCAGGAGCAGACCAAGGACAACGACGCCATGACGCTGTACTTCTGCGTCAACTACGGCGGTCGCGCGGAGCTCGCCGACGCCGCGCAGGCGCTGGCCCGGGACGTCGCGGCGGGGCGGCTCGACCCGGACAAGGTCAACGAGAAGACGCTGGCGAAGTACCTGTACTACCCGGACATGCCGGACGTGGACCTGTTCCTGCGGCCGTCCGGAGAGCAGCGGACCTCGAACTACCTGATATGGCAGAGCGCCTACGCCGAGATGGTCTACCAGGACGTGCTGTGGCCCGATTTCGACCGCCGCGACCTGTGGCGGGCCTGCCTGGAGTACGCCTCCCGGGACCGCCGCTTCGGCGGAGCGATCCCCAATGAGGAGATCCTCCGCAAGGAGGGGTGACAGGGCGGACAAGGGTGCGGGGCCGGCTGTGACAGCCGGCCCCGCACCCTTGTGTCGTTCTCGCCGCCCGTGACCGGCGCTACGCCTCGGCCGCCGCGGCGCAGTCGCCGCAGGTGCCGAAGATCTCGATCGTGTGGGCCACGTCCACGAAGCCGTGCTCCGCGGCGATGGAGTCCGCCCACCGCTCCACGGCCGGACCCTCCACCTCGACGGCCTTGCCGCAGGAGCGGCAGACCAGGTGATGGTGGTGGTCGCCGCTGCTGCACCGGCGGTAGACGGCCTCGCCTTCGGTCGTGCGCAGCACGTCGACCTCGCCCGCGTCGGCGAGCGACTGCAGCGTGCGGTAGACCGTGGTCAGCCCGACCGAGTCACCGCGGTGCTTGAGCATGTCGTGGAGTTCCTGCGCACTACGGAACTCGTCCACCTCGTCCAGCGCTGCCGCCACCGCCGCGCGCTGCCTGGTGGACCGGCCGCGTACTGGGGGACCCGCGGTCGCCACAGTTTGCCTCCTCAAGCTCGGCTGCTCGAACTCACCCGTCCGGACTCGCATGGTCATTGTGCCAGGTAACACATGGCGGCCGGGCGAGGCCCGTACAGCAGGGCGAGAGCCGGGAGGGCGGCGCCGGGGCTAGACCTGGACGTCGTCCCGCTTCGTCGGCTCCAGAGTGCACTCCGCGCCGGCCTCCTCGGCCCGCCGGGCGCGCTTTCTGGCCAGCGGCGCGGCGAGGACGGTGATCGCGGCGAAGACGGCGATGGCGAAGACGACGATGGTGGCGCCGGGGGGCACGTCCTCGTAGTAGGAGTAGACGGTGCCGGAGAGGGTGACGGTGACGCCGATGCCCATCGCGGCCGCCAGCGTCATGGCGAAGCCGCGGGTGGCCTGCTGGGCGGCGGCCACCGGGACCACCATCAGCGCGCTGACCAGCAGCAGGCCGACGACCCGCATGGCGACGGTGACGGTGATGGCGGCGGTGACGGCCAGCAGCAGGTTCAGCAGCCGCACCGGCAGCCCGGTGACGCGGGCGAACTCCTCGTCCTGGCAGACCGCGAACAGCTGGCGGCGCAGCCCGACGGTGACCAGCACCACGAAGCCGGCCAGGCAGCTGATCGCGGTGACGTCCTCCGGCGAGACCGTGGTGATCGAGCCGAAGAGGTAGGTCATCAGCTTGCCGTTGCCGCCGTCGGGGGCGAGGTTGATCAGCAGCACGCCGCCGGCCATGCCGCCGTAGAAGAGCATGGCCAGCGCGATGTCGCCGCGGGTCTTGCCGTACCAGCGGATCAGCTCCATCACGATCGCGCCGAGCGCGGACACGGCGACCGCCGTCCACACCGGGTTGGCGCCGGTCAGGAAGCCGAGGGCGACGCCGGTGAGGGCGACATGGCCGATGCCGTCGCCCATGATCGCCTGGCGGCGCTGGACGAGGTAGATGCCGACGGCGGGGGCGGTGACGCCGATGAGGAGGGCGGCGATCAGCGCCCGCTGCATGAACGCGTAGTTCAGGAATTCCATCAGCTCAGCAGCCCCGTCCGGATCGGCTCGGCGTCGGGCGCCGCATGCGGGTGTACGTGGTCGTGGCCGGGCAGCGCGTGCTGGCCGACGGCCTCCGGCGGGGGCCCGTCGTGCACCACGCAGCCGTCACGCAGCACCACGGCGCGGTCGATGAGCGGCTCCAGCGGGCCCAGCTCGTGCAGCACCAGCAGCACGGTGGTGCCGGCGTCGACCTGCTCGCGCAGGGTGGCGGCCAGCACCTGCTGGCTGGCCAGGTCCACCCCGGCCATCGGCTCATCCATGATCAGCAGCTCCGGCTCGCCGGCCAGGGCGCGGGCGATCAGCACCCGCTGGTGCTGGCCGCCGGAGAGCGCGTTGACCGAGTCCCGGGCCCGGTCGGCCATGCCGACCAGCTCCAGGGCGCGGTCCACCGCGGCCCGGTCGGCGCGGCCCAGCAGCCCCAGCCGGGAGCGGCCCAGCCGGCCCGCGGAGACGACCTCCCGGACGGTCGCGGGGACGCCGCTGGCGGCGGTGGTGCGCTGCGGCACATAGCCGATCCGCGCCCAGTCGCGGAAGCGGCGGCGCGGGGTGCCGAAGAGCGTGAGCTCACCCTCGGTGAGCGGCACCTGGCCGACGACGGCGCGCACGGCCGTCGACTTGCCCGAGCCGTTCGCGCCGAGCAGGGCCACCACCTCGCCGCGGTGCACGGTGAGGTCGACGCCGCGCAGCACGGGGCGCGAGCCCAGCGAGGCCCTGGCCCCGCTGAGGGATATGACCGGCTCCTGCATCTCTGTCGCCTCCGTCACTGTGCGCCCAGGGCTCCCTGCAGGGCCCGCAGGTTCGCCCGCTGGACCGCGAAGTAGTCGTCGCCCCGGGAATCGTCGGCGATGCTCTCCAGCGGGTCCAGCACATCGGTCTTGAGCCCGAGGTCCCCGGCCAGCGTCTTGGCCGTCTTGTCGCTCGCGAGCGTCTCGAAGAAGACGGTATTCACCTTGTCCTCTTCCGCCACCTGGTGCAGCTTCTTCATCCGGGCCGGGCTGGGCTCGGCCTCCGGGTCGAGCCCGGCGATGGCCTCCTGCTCCAGGCCGTAGCGCTCGGCGAGGTAGCCGAAGGCGGCGTGGGCGGTGATGAAGGTGTCGGTGGTGCGGTTCTTCAGTCCGGTGCGGAACTCGCGGTCGAGCGCGTGCAGCTCCTCGACCAGCTTGGCGGTGTTGGCGCGGTAGTCGGCCGCGTGCTTCGGGTCGGCCTTCTCCAGGGCCTTCCCGACGCCCTTGGCGACCTCGGCGTACTTCACCGGGTCCAGCCAGACATGGGGGTCGGCGCCGGCGTCCTCGCCGTGGTCGTGGCCCTCGTGGTCGCCCTGCGGCTCGTCGTGGTCCTCGGCGTGGTCGCCGTGGCCCTCGTCGGCGTGGTCCTCGTCGGCGTGGTCCTCGCTGCCCTCGCCGTGGCTCTCGGCGCCGTGGTCGTGGCCGTCGACCTCGGCCCCGTGGTCTTCGAGGGGGGTGTACGAGGCGGCGTCGGCGATGTGCTCGGGGCCGTTCTGGTCGATGGCCTCGTCGACGGCGGGCTGCAGGCCCTTGAGGTAGATCACCAGGCCCGACTCGGAGAGCTGGGCGGTCTGCTTGGGGCTGATGTCCAGGTCGTGCGGCTCGGCGCCCGGCTTGGCGAGCGTGGTCACCCGTATGTGGTCGCCGCCGATCCGCTCGGCCAGGAACTCCATCGGATAGAACGACGCCATCACCCGGAGTCTGCCGTCCCCGTCCCTGCCGTCCGAGTCGGTGGCGGAACAGGCGGTGAGGGCCGCCAGGCCGAGAGCGAGGGCCCCCGCCACGGCGGCCGAGGGTATGAGGCGACGTGCGACGTTCATGACTCTCATTTTCAACAAAACTGGAAACCATTGTCAACAACGGTGGTCGCGGTGCTCAGGGGCCGATCGATTTGATCGAAGGGGTGCACGCGCCGGTAATCTGAGGCATTCGCTTCGTCGTCTTCAATGAAGAGAGCACCGTGGCCGCCGACAAGATCGAAACCATCGTCAGCCTGAGCAAGCGCCGTGGCTTCGTTTACCCCTGCAGCGAGATCTACGGCGGCCAGCGCGCCGCCTGGGACTACGGACCGCTCGGTGTCGAGCTGAAGGAGAACATCAAGCGCCAGTGGTGGCGCTCCATGGTCACCTCGCGTGACGATGTCGTCGGTCTCGACTCCTCGGTGATCCTGGCCCGTGAGGTCTGGGAGGCGTCCGGCCACGTCGCCACCTTCACCGACCCGCTGACCGAGTGCACCTCCTGCCACAAGCGGTTCCGCGCGGACCACCTGGAGGAGGCGTACGAGGCCAAGCACGGCCACGCCCCGGCGAGCCTGACCGAGCTGAACTGCCCGCACTGCGGCACCAAGGGTTCCTTCACCGAGCCCAAGCAGTTCTCCGGCCTGCTCTCCACCCACCTCGGCCCGACCCAGGACACCGGCTCGGTCGCCTACCTGCGCCCCGAGACCGCCCAGGGCATCTTCACCAACTTCATGCAGGTCCAGCAGACCTCGCGGCGCAAGCCGCCGTTCGGCATCGCCCAGATGGGCAAGTCGTTCCGCAACGAGATCACGCCGGGCAACTTCATCTTCCGCACCCGTGAGTTCGAGCAGATGGAGATGGAGTTCTTCGTCAAGCCGGGCGAGGACGAGCAGTGGCACGAGTACTGGATGGAGCAGCGCTGGAACTGGTACCGCGACCTCGGCATCCGCGAGGAGAACATCCGCTGGTACGAGCACCCGAAGGAGAAGCTGTCCCACTACTCGAAGCGCACCGCTGACATCGAGTACCGCTTCAACTTCGGCGGCACCGAGTTCTCCGAGCTGGAGGGCGTGGCCAACCGCACCGACTACGACCTCAAGGCGCACTCCGCCGCCTCCGGCCAGGACCTGTCGTACTTCGACCAGGAGGCCGGCGAGCGCTGGACCCCGTACGTCATCGAGCCGGCGGCCGGCGTCAACCGCGCCATGCTCGCCTTCATGCTCGACGCCTACATCGAGGACGAGGCGCCCAACGCCAAGGGCAAGATGGAGAAGCGCACCGTGATGCGCCTCGACCCGCGCCTGGCGCCGGTCAAGGTCGCGGTGCTGCCGCTGTCCCGCAACCCGCAGCTGTCCCCGAAGGCCAAGGGCCTCGCCTCGGACCTGCGCAAGCACTGGAACATCGAGTTCGACGACGCCGGCGCCATCGGCCGCCGCTACCGTCGCCAGGACGAGATCGGCACGCCGTTCTGCGTCACCGTCGACTTCGACACCCTTGAGGACAACGCGGTCACCGTGCGCGAGCGCGACACGATGAAGCAGGAGCGCGTCTCGCTGGACCAGATCCAGAGCTACCTGGGCGGCCGCCTGATCGGCTGCTGACGGCTCGGCCTGCCGGCCCGGCCTGAGCGCGGCGAGGCCCCGGTTTCCGTACGGAGCGTACGGAGGCCGGGGCCTCGTGCGTGTGGCGCGGTGCGGTGGCCTACGCCTCCCAGCCGGCGGTGTCGAGCTCGAAGTCGAAGGGGGCGGGGATGTGGACGGTCTCGCCGAACTTGACCTGGGTGTGCATGCGATAGCCGCGGTCAGGTGTCGGGTCGTGGTACACCGTGACATCGCCCTGGAGCATGTCCACCAGGACGTATACCGGCACTCCCGCCACGCCGTAGACCTTGACCTTGTCGTCACGGTCGAAGTCCGCGGTGGACTCCGAGGTCAGCTCCGTGACGAGGGACAGCGCCTCGCCGGGGAGCCGGATGCCACGGACTCGGGTGGCATCGGCATCGGCGACATGGAGATCCGGGCCATAAGCGCGGCTCTGGCCGGGGAAGACGAAGAGGCAGGGGGCCTGGCTCACCCGGTGGCCTTCGGGAGCATGAGGTTTGAGTTGCTCGGACAGCGACTCCATGATGTCGAGGTAGTACCCCCGCGACCACGGCGACATGACGATGTTCCCCCCGATGATTTCCGCGCTGAAACCCGTGGGCACGGCTTCGTTGATCGCTTCCAGCGCGCGGCACAGCTCTTCGAACGTGCTGACAGCGCCTATCGTGTGGGGTTTCTCGACCATGAGTGTCATGATGCTCCTCCGCGTCGCCGTAGGCGTTTCACCACTCAGCGTAGCCATCTGTCCCTGGCGCCGTGGGGCTACGCCCGAAGCCCCCGCAGCGCCAGCTCGCACACCGCCTCGAACGCTTCCTCGATCCCCTGCCCCGACCACTCCGCCGCGTACGCCGGGTCGTGGAAGCGGTTGGTGGCGTCCCAGACCGCGCGGGCGGCGCGGCGGGGGTCGGTCGCGGCGAACTCGCCGCGCTCCACGCCGCTCTCCACGATGGCCGCGAGCTGCCCGACCATCGTGTCGATGTGGTGCTCCACCGTGGCGCTGTTCTCGCCGACCAGCGCCATGTAGGTGGCGAAGAGCTCCGGGTCGTCGCCGGCCTTGCGCCGCTTGGCGGCGAACAGGGCGGCGAGCCAGGCGCGCAGTCGGTCCGCCGCCGGCTCGGACCCCGCGGCGATCGCGGACAGCTCCGCGTGCGACTGGTCCAACCACCGCTCGGTGACCGCCTCGCGCAGCGCCGCCTTGGTGCGGAAGTGGCGGTAGACGCTGCCGTGGCTGACCCCCAGCGCCCGGGCGACGTCCACCACGGTGGCCTTCGCCGGGCCGAAGCGTCGCAGCACCTCCTCGGTGGCTTCGAGGATGCGGTCGGGGGTCAGCTGCTCGGGCGGCATCGGGTCCCTTACTTCTCGCTGTCGAGGTGCGCCATCTGGGCCTCCGGGTAGCGCGCGCCCGCGGCGGCGCCCGCCGGAACGGCCGCTTCGATCGCGGCCAGGTCGTCGCCGTCGAGCGTAACGTCCAGCGCGCCCACCGCCTCGGCCAGGCGGTCCCGACGCCGCGCGCCGACCAGCGGCACGATGTCCTCGCCGCGGGACAGCACCCAGGCGATGGCGATCTGAGCGACGGTCACGCCCTTCTGCTCGGCGATCTCGCGCAGCGCGTCCACCAGGTCCAGGTTGCGGCCGAGGTTCTCCCCCTGGAACCGCGGGCTCATGCCGCGGAAGTCGTTCGCGGCGAGCTTGCGGTCGCGGGTGAAGTGGCCGCTGATCAGGCCGCGGGAGAGCACGCCGTACGCGGTGACGCCGATGCCCAGCTCGCGCGCGGTGGGCAGGATCTCCCGCTCGATCTCCCGCGAGATCAGCGAGTACTCGATCTGGAGGTCGGCGATCGGGGCCACGGCGGCGGCCCGGCGCAGGCTCTCCGCGCCCACCTCCGACAGCCCGATGTGCCTCACATAGCCGGCCTCCACCAGCTCGGCGATGGCGCCGACGGTCTCCTCGACCGGGACGGAGTGGTCGAGCCGGGCGATCCGGTAGATGTCGATGTGGTCCGTGCCCAGGCGCTGCAGCGAGTACGCGGCGAAGTTCTTCACCGCCGCCGGGCGGCCGTCGTAGCCGAGCCAGCTGCCGTCGGGGCCGCGCAGGGCGCCGAACTTGACGCTGATCAGGGCCTGCTCGCGCAGCGCCGCGGGGGCGGTGCGCAGCGCCTCGTTGAGCAGCAGCTCGTTGTGGCCCATGCCGTAGAAGTCGCCGGTGTCCAGCAGCGTGATGCCGGCGTCGAGGGCGGCGTGGACGGTGGCGATGGACTCCGAGCGGTCGGCTTCGCCGTAGAGGGCGGACATGCCCATCGCGCCGAGACCGAGGGAGGAGACCTGGGGGCCGGTGGTGCCGAGGGTGCGGGTCTGCACGGGGTGCTCCTGGGGGTGGGAGAGCGGCTGACGTCATCGAGCATGACATGTGCGATGACAGATTTCAATATTTGTCATCGAGATTATGTTCGGCGCTGCTCAAGCTCGCGCCGCCGCTCCTGCCGTGCCGTTCGGAGCCGTGCCGTCCGGATGCCGGGGCGGCGCTCTCCGGCCGCAGGCCGCTCCCCCCGTCAGCCCACCGCGCGCGGCAGCCGCAGGCTCAGCAGCGCCGTCAGCGCGATGGCCGCCACCTGCACCGCGAGCGTCGTCACCAGCGCGTCCCGCATCCCCGCCACGGACTCCACGGAGAGGAAGAGCGTGCCGAGGGTGGCCACGCCCAGGGCCATCGCGGACTGCTGCGTGGTGACCATGACCCCGCTGCCCACCCCGGCCCGCTCGGCCGGCACCTCCGCCAGCACGATCCGGAACAGCAGCGGCAGCTGGAGCCCCTGGCCGAAGCCGGCCAGCGCGATGCCCGGCGGCAGCGCCCACACGTCCAGGTCCGGCCAGCCGCGCAGCACCGTCACGGCGAGCACCGTCAGGCCCAGGCCCTGCACCACCGCGCCGACCGTGATCAGCCGGCTGCCGAACCGGGCCGCCAGCCGCGGGCCCGCGAGCGAGACGCAGAAGAAGGCCACCGCCATCGGCACCAGCGCCACCCCGGCGGCCACCGGCCCGAACCGCAGGCCCTCCTGGAGCGCCACCGCCACCACGAACATGAAGCCGCCGAAGCCGGTGGAGAACGGCACCACCAGCGCCAGGCCGCGCCGCAGCCCCGGCAGCGCGAACAGGCTCGGCGGCACCAGGGGGACCCGGTCGGGCCGGCCCGCGGCGTCGAGGCGCCGCTCCACCACGAAGAACGCGGCCGCGGCCGGCGGGAACAGCGCAAGCAGCACCCAGGTCCACAGCGGCCATCCCGCGGCCCGCCCCTCCGTCAGCGGCAGCAGCAGTGTGACCAGCGACAGCGCCAGCAGCACCGTGCCGGCCACGTCGACCGGCGCCGGGCGGTCGGAGCGGGTCTCCGGGACGGTACGGGCGGCGAGCGCCAGCCCCAACAGCGCGACCGGCACGTTGACCAGGAACACCGCGCGCCAGCCGGTGCCCGCCAGGTCCGCCGCGACCAGCACCCCGCCCAGGATCTGGCCGGCGACCATCGACAGACCGCCGGTGGCGCCGTACAGGCTCAGCGCCCGGGCCCGGTGTGGGCCGGAGGTGGTGGCCTGGATGGTGGCCAGCACCTGGGGGAGCAACAGCGCGGCGGCCGCGCCCTGCGCCACCCGCGCCCCGACCAGCGTCCAGGCGTCCGGTGCCAGCCCGCAGGCCAGCGAGGTCACGCCGAAGGCGGCCATGCCGACGAGGAACAGCCGGCGTCGCCCGAAGGTGTCGCCGAGCCGGCCGCCGAGCACCAGCAGCACGGCGTACGCCACGCCGTACCCGGCCACCACCAGCTCCAACACGGCCGGGCTCGCGTCGAGGTCGCGGCCCATCGCGGGCAGGGCGACGTTGACGATGAAGAAGTCGATCATCGGCAGGGCGGAGCCCAGCAGGATGGTGATCAACCCGGGCGCGGTCAGCCCGGCCGGGTCCTTGCCCGGGGCCTGGCCCCGGACGGTGGTCGAGGTCGAGGTCGAGGTCGAGGCCGTGGTCGTGGTCGTGGTCGTGGCCGTGGTGGGTGGGGTCGAGGTCGTGGTGGGTGGGGTCGAGGTGGGGAGAGCCTGCGCTCGTATCCGGGTATCGCTCACGCCGACGAGCCTGGCCGCCGCCCCAGCCTGGTACCAGAGTCTCTTTATCCTGGTACAAGAGGTACCTGGCAACCGGCTGGGCGCTCCGGCAGGCTGAGATCATGAGCACGACGATCATGCGGCCCGCGGGCACCGACACCGAGACCCGGCGCTCCGAACTCGCCGCCTTCCTGCGCAGCCGCCGTGAGCGGATCACCCCCGAGCAGGTCGGGCTGCCCCGCGGCGCCCGGCGCCGCACCCCCGGTCTGCGCCGCGAGGAGGTCGCCCAGCTCTCCGCCGTCGGCGTGACCTGGTACACGTGGCTGGAGCAGGGCCGCGACATCAAGGTCTCCGCCCAGGTGCTGGACGCCATCGCCCGCGCGCTGCTGCTCGACCGCAGCGAGCGCGCCCATCTCTTCGCCCTGGGCGGGGCCACCGACCCGGCCCCGAGCGGCGAGTGCAGCGGGGTGCCGCGGTCGCTGCGGCTGCTGATGGACGAGTTGGAGCCCTTGCCGGCCTGCGTGCAGAACAGCCGGTCCGACATCCTCGCCTACAACCGCGTCTACGGGCGGATGATGTGCGACCTCGACGCCCTGCCGCCGGAGGACCGCAACTGCCTCTGGCTGGCCTTCACCAACGCCGCCTGGCGCGCCAGCCTGGTCGACCCGCATGAGGCGGTCCGCGCGATGACCGCCAAGTTCCGCGCCGCCATGGCCGAGCACGTCGCCGATCCGGCCTGGAAGGCCCTGGTCAGGCGGCTGCACGAGGCATCGCCGGAGTTCCGGGAGATCTGGCGGCGGCACGAGGTGCTGCGGCCCGGCGAGAAGACCAAGGTCTTCCGCCAGTCGAGGGTCGGCCTGTTGCGCCTGAACTACACCCCTCTCTGGACCGCCCAGACCCCGGGCGTCGGGACCAGGCTGCTGACGTACGTCCCCGCCGACGCGGAGTCCCGCGAGCGCCTGGAGCGGCTGCACGCCCTGAGCCTGACCCCGGCCTGATCCGGCCGGCGCCGGGCCTGACCGGCAACGCGGGGCCGTCGTGACCTCCCGCGGAGCGCTGAGGTCACGACGGCCCCCCGCCGGGCGGCGGACAGGTGACGGCGTTGGCCGGGGGTCGGCCCGGTGGGGCGGGCTCGTCGAAGAGGGTGGCGGCGCGGCGGGCGGTGCGGTCGGCCCAGGGGGTGGTGGTGAGGGCGCCCAGCAGCAGGATGACGGCGCCGCAGCCGGCGATGATCCACCAGGCGGGGCGGCTGGCGGCGGCGAAGTCGGCGGCGGAGGCGGCGCCGTGCAGGGAGGCGACGCCGCCGACGATGCCCGCCGCCAGGACCGAGCCGATCACGGCGACGCCCAGCGAGGTGCCGATCTGCCGGCTGGTGGAGGCGACGGCGGCGGCCACCCCCGCCTGGGCGCGGGGCATACCCGAGACGGCGGTGTTGGTGATCGGGGCGTTGACCAGGCCGAAGCCGATGCCGAAGAGCACATAGCCGGTGATCAGCGTGGCGTTGTGGGCATGGGCGTCGAAGCCGGCGAAGAGGACCCCGCAGCCGCCCATCGCCAACCCCGCCAGCAGCAGCGGCAGCCGTGGCCCGCGCCCGCCGACCATCCGGCCCGACAGCGGCGCGAAGACCAGGCACATGGTCGCCATCGGCAGCATCCACAGCCCGGCGTCCAGGGGGGACAGCCCGCGCACCTCCTGGAGGTACAGGGCGTTGACGAACAGGAAGCCGCTGAGCGAGGCGAAGGCGCACACCGCGTTGACGGTCGCCCCGCTGAACGGGACGCTGCGGAAGAAGCGCAGTTCGATCAGCGGGTCCACCCGGCGCCGCTCGTAGCGGAGCAGCGCCACCAGCGCCAGCACGGCGATCGCGGCGCAGATCGGGATCAGCGGCCCGTCCAGCCCCACGCCCGGCGCCTCGATGATCGCGTAGGTGACGGAGCCGAGCAGCGCGATGACCAGGAGCTGGCCGACCACGTCGACCCGGCGCGGGCGAGGGGCCCGGGACTCCGGCACGTACCGCTCGGTGAGCGCCATCGCGAGGACGCCGACCGGGAGGTTGACCCAGAAGATCGAGCGCCAGCCGACCGACTCCACCAGCACCCCGCCGATCACCGGCCCGGCCGCCATGCTGATGCCGACCACCCCGCCCCACACCCCGATGGCGCGGGCGCGCTCGCGGGGGTCGGTGAAGGTGTTGGTGATGATCGACATCGCCACCGGGTTGAGCATCGAGCCGCCGACGGCCTGCACCATCCGGAAGACCACCAGGAGCTCCAGGTTCGGGGCGAGGCCGCACAGCCCGGAGCCCACCGTGAAGATCACCAGTCCGAGTTGGAAGACCCGCTTGCGGCCGATCCGGTCGGCGGTCGACCCGGCCAGCATCAGCAGGGAGGCCAGCACCAGGGCGTAGGCGTCGATGGTCCACTGCATGCCGGAGACCGAGGTGTCCAGGTCCCGTCGCATCACCGGCAGTGCGACGTTGAGAACGGTGTTGTCCAGGCTGACGAGCAGCAGGCTCATACAGCAGACGGCGAGCACGAGCAGGCGCCGCCGTTGGCTCAGCTCAGGCATGATCTGAACGCTACAGCGGCCGCGCCGCTCCGGCGCTGGCGATGCGTCCGCGTGGGTGCGGGACAATGGGAGGTCGTCCCTCCTGCCCGCGCATCCCGAGGAAGCCGCCCATGACCCTGACGCAGCAGTTGCAGATCGGCCCGCACACGGTCCAGCCGCCGGTGGTGCTGGCGCCGATGGCCGGGATCACCAACGCGCCGTTCCGCACCCTGTGCCGCGAGTTCTCGGGCGGTAAGGGCTTGTTCGTCAGCGAGATGATCACGACGCGGGCGCTGGTCGAGCGGGACGCCAAGACCATGCGGCTGGTCCACTTCGACGGGACCGAGAAACCGCGTTCCATCCAGCTGTACGGGGTGGACCCGGTCACCGTCGGCAAGGCCGTCCGGATGATCGTGGAAGAGGACCTCGCCGACCACATCGATCTGAACTTCGGCTGCCCGGTGCCGAAGGTGACCCGTAAGGGCGGCGGCTCGGCGCTGCCGTTCAAGCGCCATCTGCTGCGCGCGATCCTGCGTGAGGCGGTGACCGGCGCGGGCGATCTGCCGGTGACCATGAAGATGCGCAAGGGCATCGACGACGACCACCTCACCTACCTGGACGCGGGCCGGATCGCGGTCGAGGAGGGGGTGACGGCCATCGCCCTGCACGGTCGCACCGCGGCGCAGCACTACGGCGGCACGGCCGACTGGGAGGCCATCGCGCGGCTGAAGGAGGCCGTGCCGGAGATCCCGGTGCTGGGCAACGGCGACATCTGGTCGGCGGACGACGCCGTGCGGATGATGCGCGAGACCGGCTGCGACGGGGTGGTCGTGGGGCGCGGCTGCCTGGGGCGCCCCTGGCTCTTCGGCGACCTGGTCGCCGCGTTCGAGGGCGGCGGGAGCCCCGCGCGACCCACGCTGCGCGAGGTGGCGGCGGTGATGCGGCGCCACGCCGAGCTGCTGGGGGAGTGGCTGGAGGACGAGGCGCGCGGTGTCATCGACTTCCGCAAGCACGTCGCCTGGTACACCAAGGGCTTCTCGATCGGCTCCGAGCTTCGGAAGAAACTGGCGATCGCCTCATCGCTGGACGAAATGGACGCTCTTATGAGCGAGCTCGACCTCGACCAGCCCTGGCCGATGGGCGCCGACGGCCCGCGTGGACGCACGTCGGGGAGGAACCGGGTCGTCCTGCCGGACGGCTGGCTCAATGATCCGTATGAGCAGGCATCCGTCGACGTCGACGCGGAGTTGGACACCTCGGGGGGATGACGCCCTCGCGGCGCGGCCGTAACGGGTCCGGATGATGGGATCCGGCCACTGGGCGGTGCGTGATTCTCGCCACGCTTGATGCAGGGTTTGCTCATATGAGCGTTTTCGAGGCGGGTCTACCTTTCCAAGGGGTGGCACTGGGTGCCACCCCTTTGGCGTTCGTTCCCTTCGGGCTGTCCTCACGTTCCGTATATATGACCCCGCGTGGTGCTGGCGTACGGTAGTCATGTGTTCGACTCTTGAAGACGGCCTTCGGTGAGGCAACCCAGGGCGAGGACTTTCGATCTAGTGGCGGACGGGTGGTTACGGCCGCATGACGGCCAAGTGGACGTACCCAGGAACCTTCGATCTGGGTACGCTCCCCGCCGTCAGGGCAGCCGTCCGGAGGAGATCGAGTCCCGTGTCGGATACACAAGGTCAGCAGAAGTTCGTTTACGACTTCACCGAGGGCAACAAGGATCTGAAGGACCTGCTCGGCGGGAAGGGTGCCAACCTCGCCGAGATGACCAACCTGGGTCTTCCCGTCCCTCCCGGCTTCACGATCAGCACCGAAGCGTGCCGTGTGTACCTCGAGAGCGGCTCCGAGCCCACGGCACTGCGTGACGAGGTGAGCGCCCACCTCACGGCGCTCGAAGAGACCATGGGCAAGCGCCTCGGCCAGGCGGACGACCCGCTGCTGGTATCGGTGCGCTCCGGCGCCAAGTTCTCCATGCCCGGCATGATGGACACCGTCCTGAACATCGGGCTCTCCGACGAGTCGGTCACCGGGCTCGCGACGCAGGCCGGCGACGAGCGGTTCGCCTGGGACTCCTACCGCCGACTGATCCAGATGTTCGGCAAGACCGTGCTCGGCGTCGACGGCGAACTGTTCGAGGACGCCCTGGAGGAGGCCAAGCGCGCCAAGGGCGTCACCGTCGACGTCGACCTGGACGCCGCCGACCTGACCCGGCTGGTCGCCGTCTTCAAGGACATCGTGGCCAAGGAGACCGGCCGCGCGTTCCCGCAGGACCCGCGCGAGCAGATGGACCTCGCCATCAAGGCGGTCTTCGACTCCTGGAACGGCGAGCGCGCCAAGCTCTACCGCCGTCAGGAGCGGATCCCCAGCGACCTGGGCACCGCGGTCAACATCTGCTCGATGGTCTTCGGCAACCTCGGCCCCGACTCCGGCACCGGCGTCGCCTTCACCCGCGACCCGGCCAGCGGCCACCAGGGCGTCTACGGCGACTACCTGCAGAACGCCCAGGGCGAGGACGTCGTCGCCGGCATCCGCAACACGGTCCCGCTCGCCGATCTGGAGCGGATCGACAAGGCGTCGTACGACCAGCTGATGCAGATCATGGAGACGCTGGAGACGCACTACAAGGACCTGTGCGACATCGAGTTCACCATCGAGCGCGGCAAGCTGTGGATGCTCCAGACCCGCGTCGGCAAGCGGACGGCGGGGGCCGCCTTCCGCATCGCCACCCAGCTGGTCGACCAGGGCCTCATCGACGAGGCCGAGGCGCTCCAGCGGGTCAGCGGCGGCCAGCTGGCGCAGCTGATGTTCCCGCGCTTCGACGAGAACGCCAAGGTCGAGAAGGTCGGCCGCGGCATCGCCGCCTCGCCGGGCGCGGCCGTCGGCAAGGCGGTCTTCGACTCGTACACCGCCGTCAAGTGGTCCCGCTCGGGCGAGAAGGTCATCCTGATCCGCCGTGAGACCAACCCGGACGACCTGGACGGCATGATCGCCGCGGAGGGCATCCTCACCTCCCGCGGCGGCAAGACCTCGCACGCGGCGGTCGTCGCCCGCGGCATGGGCAAGACCTGTGTCTGCGGCGCCGAGGAGCTGGAGGTCGACACCAAGCGCCGCCGAATGACCACCGCCTCCGGCGTGGTCGTCGAGGAGGGTGACGTCGTCTCCATCGACGGCTCCACCGGCAAGGTCTACCTGGGCGAGGTCCCGGTGGTCCCGTCCCCGGTCGTCGAGTACTTCGAGGGCCGCATGCACGCGGGCGCCGACGACGCCGACGAGCTGGTCAAGGCCGTGCACCGGATCATGGCGTACGCGGACCGGGTGCGCCGGCTGCGGGTGCGCGCCAACGCCGACAACGCCGAGGACGCCGCCCGCGCCCGCCGCTTCGGCGCCCAGGGCATCGGGCTGTGCCGCACCGAGCACATGTTCCTCGGCGAGCGGCGCGAGCTGGTGGAGCGGCTCATCCTCGCGGACACCGAGGAGGAGCGCGGCCAGGCGCTGGAGGCCCTGCTGCCGATGCAGAAGGGCGACTTCGTCGAGCTCTTCGAGGCCATGGACGGGCTGCCGGTGACGGTCCGCCTGCTCGACCCGCCGCTGCACGAGTTCCTCCCGGACATCACCGAGCTGTCGGTGCGCGTCGCGCTCGCCGAGGCCCGCGAGGAGACCCACGAGAACGAGCTGCGGCTGCTCCAGGCCGTGCACCGGCTGCACGAGCAGAACCCGATGCTGGGCCTGCGCGGCGTCCGCCTCGGCCTGGTCATCCCCGGCCTGTTCACCATGCAGGTCCGGGCGATCGCCGAGGCCGCGGCGGAGCGGAAGAACGCCAAGGGCGACCCGCGCGCCGAGATCATGATCCCGCTCGTCGGCACCGTGCAGGAGTTGGAGATCGTCCGCGAGGACGCCGAGAAGGTCATCGCCGAGGTCGAGGCCGCCACCGGCGTCGAGCTGAAGCTGGCGCTGGGCACGATGATCGAGCTGCCGCGCGCCGCGGTGACCGCCGGTCAGATCGCCGAGGCCGCCGAGTTCTTCTCCTTCGGCACCAACGACCTCACCCAGACCGTGTGGGGCTTCTCCCGGGACGACGTGGAGGCGAGCTTCTTCACCGCCTACCTCGAGAAGGGCATCTTCGGCGTCAGCCCGTTCGAGACGATCGACAAGGACGGCGTCGGAGCCCTGGTCCGCAGCGCCGTGCAGGCCGGCCGGGCCACCCGCCCGGACATCAAGCTCGGTGTCTGCGGCGAGCACGGCGGCGACCCGGAGTCGGTTCACTTCTTCCACGAGGTGGGTCTGGACTACGTCTCCTGCTCCCCGTTCCGGATCCCGGTGGCGCGCCTGGAGGCGGGCCGCGCGGCGGCCCAGAGCACGGGCAGCGACAGCCGCTGACGCGCCGCTGACGCAGCGGCCCTCGCCGGCCCGCGCGAGCGGGCCGGCAGGGGCGCGACCCCGGTGGGCCGTCCGTCCCGAAGACGGCGGCCTCGACCTTCCGCGGCCGGCCTTGAGACGGCTCGACGGCGGGTCGCCGGCTTGATGCGTTGAAGGCGGTCTCGACGGTCGACAGACGACCGGAGTCCCGTTATGCCGGGCACCACCCTCAGCCCGGCCGTGGTTCCGGCTTACAAGGGGGCGGCACCTGTGCGGAGGTGCCGCCCCCGCTCTCTTGGCCTGCGTGAACGGCGAGTAGCGACGCTTCACCTGGGAAAATCACTCTCAGTGATTCCCGTCGGTTCCCCGCGTTTCGTGCCCTCGTGTGCCCTCGTTGTGCCCTGTAGGGCACGCGGGTAAGGGCAACGTCACCCGCTGCGGGCAGCGATGAGCCCCTGCCGCTCTTCATGGAGCGGCAGGGGCTCAGTCGTAGAGCATCGCTGATGGCGAGCCCGGTCGCTTCAGCCCTCATCGTGCCGCGATGGCCTTCTCCAGCGCGCTGCGGTGCTCCCACGTCCATACGGCGCCTCGCAACTCCTCTGGCAGGCCCGCCAGGCCCGCCGAGAGGTGATCGGCGGCTTCGTCGTGGCGCCCCAGTGCCAGGGTGCACAGACCCATGTTCAGCCGGTTGAACTCCGGCGTCAGCCAGTAGGCCGTCTCGGGCGGTGGCATGGTTGCGGCAACGTCGGCCAGCTGCTCCGCGTCTTCCACCATCCGCAGGGCGCGATCAGCCTCTCCCATGGAGGCCAGCCCCGCTGCCGCTTGGAGCGTGTCTCCGAGCCGCTGAGCGGGGTGCGCCCCTGGCGTCTGGGCGGCAGCTGAGAACCAACGGGCCACGCCCTGCTGGCGTCCCTGCTGACGCGCGAGATACCCCCGGAAGTTCAGCGCCTGGGCAGCGAGCGTGCCGTCTTCGATCTCATCGGCAAGTTCCAGTGCTTGCGTCAGCAGCGACACGGCTTCCGTGTCCCGGCGCACCTGGGCGAGCATCCACCCGCCGAACTGAGCGAACTCCGATGCCACGGCGGTCAGCGCGTCCCGATGCCGTCCCCGGGCACCCTTGAGCATGTGCGTGACCTCCCGTACCTGCACAAGAGTCGCGGGGATGACCGACTTGGGATCCACGGCATCATCCAAGCGCCGGTAAGCGGCCAGGACACCAGCAAGGGCATCAACGGTTCCGGCGTCCACTCGTGACGGCTGATCAGTGCTTCGGCTGACTCGGGCCTGCTCGTCAACGTCGAGCAGCACCCCGGACAGTGCTCCACCAGCCTCAACGAGATCGTCAAGGGCGTCCGCCAGTTTGCGAGAAGGGCGCTGTTTCCCGTTCAAGACCCGGGAGAGGTAGGCCAGGTCGTAGTTGATCGCCTGCGCGGCGGCACGCATCGAGTAGCCGCTGTCCCGCAGCGCCCGAGAGGCAAGGTCGGCGAAGTCCTTCACGGTGACTCCAGGGGGTTGACCGGTGCTCCCAGAGTAGTCAATGACCGGTCAACTCCCCAGTGACCACTGATGACCTCAACGATTGCTCCGAAGAAAGGACCCCGGCGACCGTGTCAGCGGCCCCGGGGCGTGGCCATCAACCCCGGGAGGTTGACGACATGCACGACCTTATCCGAACGATCTTCGAACCGCTGCTGCGGTTACTACTTCCCGGGGCCGGTCGGCATCGGGTGAGCGCCCCTGCTCCCGCCGTCCAGCGGGAGGGGGCGCCGACGGCGGCCGCGCCCCGCCCGCCCGCTCCGCACCACGGGCTGCCCGAGGCGGACGGTGTGGCGTTCGTGCGCCCCTACGTGGTCGCTCACGAGGAACGGGTACGGCGTGAACAGCGTCGGCGTCGACGGTCGTTGTGGCTGGCCGTGCACGGGATCGACATCGGTCCGCGTCGGATCCACGGGGTGGAGGTGGCCCGGTGAGCGAGCAGACACCCCCGGCCCCGGGTCTGGAGAACAACGGCAAGGAGGCGCCGAGTCTGGCGGAGTTGGGGCGGCGCGGGGATGACCTGGCCGCGCAGATCCGTGCGCATCTGGGAGCGCGGGGGCCGGTGCGGCGCTCTGTCTACCGGTTCCGGGACTACACCATCCAGCCGGATCGGCGGCTGGAGGCTGAGCCGTACTCCTTCACGATGCAGTGCGCGGAGTGCGGAGACTTCAGCGAACCCTTCACCAGCGGTGCGGACGGCACCGCGTGGGCCGTGACGCATCTGAAGGCGAACACGAGCCACCTCGCCTACCGGGAGATCATCACTCGCCCGTACCGCTTCGAGCCGGGAGCGTGGCAGTGAGCCCGGCACGCGCCAGCACGCCATGGCTGATCAGTCCCGTACCCGAACGGCGCTGTAGCTGGACGGACGATGGGGAACTCGTGCTCTCGCTCCAGATCAGCAAGAGCGGCAAGCACATCGCCGTGGGTTCGCTGCGGTTGACCGTCGCGGAAGCCGAGCAACTGCACGCTGTGCTGTGTCACGCTCTGGCCGGGCAGCGGCCGCCGTGGGACGCGCCCGGCTGCCGTCAGCCGAGCCAAGGGCCAGTGGTCCGCTGGCCGTAGGCCCTGATAGACAGCCGCCCACCTCTCACTCCTCTGAGAGGTGGGCGGCTCCATGTCGCGCTCACGGTCCCGGCGTCGCGCTTGGGCGGTGGAGCACCCGGTGCGGTGCCTCCCGAATGGTGCGGCGGTACTCCTCGTAGGTCATCCCGGATATCGGCCACGCGATCACGTCGCGGTCGGCGAGCCACCGATCACGCGCCTCGCGCCACCGCGCCCGCGCCGCGCAGTACTCCGCCAGCGCCACCGGGCGCCCCTCTCCGGGCGGCCAGTGCGGCACGCCCCAATCGGTGGGGCGGAAGCGCCACATCCACGCCGGCACCTCGCCGACCGGCGCGGCCGGCTCCGACGGGCGCCTACGCCGCGCCACCGCCGGCCCCCCGCGCCAGGGCCCAGCGCACCTGGGCCGCGTGCCGCGCCCGTGCCTGCGCGGGGGTGTCGCCCTCCTCCTGGTCCTCCCCCGGTAGCGCGAGTTCGGCCAGCAACCGCGCCAGGGCCAGCCGGTGTGCACGCGCCTCGGCGAACAGCGGCGAGACCTTCGGCTGCCCCCGCGACCCGGGCACCACCACCGGGCCCGCTCCGATCGCCTCATGGAGCGCTTGCAGTTCATCGGCGGTCCGGCACGCCTCCACCAACAGCGCGCACTCGTCCGCGTCCAGCTCGTACCCGCTCTGGATCTCCCGCCACAGTCGGCGGCCCGCCGGACCCAGTCCGCGCGGCGGTCGGTCAGTGGCCACAAGGTCACCTCACTGCGTGTGTTCGGGCAGGGTGCAAAACCGGGCCCTGAGCAATGCGTCTCCCCGCAGAGCCCTCCCAGGCGTCTGAGCACCCCTGGTCGTTGGGGATCGCCCCCCAGGGTGGGCACGCCATACGGCCGTGGCCAGTGGCCATGATGGTCGTATGGCGTGCCTGTGCCCGTGCGGGGGGCGTGGCTGTGGGCTAGTACCGGGGGACGACGGGACCGAGTGTGATCTCCTCGCCGAGCACCGTGGGGGCGGCGGGGCGGCGGGGGTCGCGTGGCTTGGGGGAGCGCTGGCGCGGTGCCCCGTAGTGGTCGCGCATGGAGGAGAGCACGCTGCGCGCCGCCTGTCCGGTGGCGCCCGCCAGCCCTGCTACGGAGTCGGCTGCAAGGGCTCCGCGTGCGGCTGCGGCCCGGCCGCTGTCGCCTCCCTGCTGGGCGCCGTTGAGTGCCATGCCGATGATGGCGGCTTGCGCGTTCTTCAGCTCATGGTCGTCATGGCCTCGGGCGCGCAGGTAGTCGGCGCCCCACTGGGTGACGACCAGAGCGCCCACGTCGTCCTGGCGCTGCGCCAGGTGGGTGATCATGCTGATGGGGTCTTTGCTGGCGTCGAGGATCAGGCGGGCGTCTTCGCGGGCGATCAGGTCGCGGCCCTTGCTCATCTGGGGCATGGCTCCGACGACGAACGAGGCGCGGGCGATGGTGGCGTTCGCGTCGGCGGTGCTCACCTTCTGGTTGATCTTCTCCTCGGCGTCGTCAAGGAGTTCGGTCATCATGCGCTTCCGCCCCTCGGGGTAGAGGGTGTCGTTCAGGCGCAGCTTCTCCAGTTCGTCATGGGCCGAGTTCAAGATCGTGCGGACGGCGCGGATCGCGGTCAGTGCGGTGCTGATCTGGCTCCGACCGTCGGCAGGGAGTTGCCCAGTGGGGTGCTCCTCGTTGTGCCGGGTCATGGCCTGATCGACCCCATTCAAGATGATCTCGATCTCTTCGCTGATCTTCAGCATCATGCTTCCTTCCGTGGTCGTGCTGCCGGATCGCAGCCGGGGTGTGTGGTCTCGCCCTGTGCGGCGTGGACCGGGTCGAGTGGTCCGCCGCATCCGATACAGGGCGCCTCGTTCGGTTCTGACACTTCTGACGGTTCTGACACGGGTACGTCGGCGGCGGCATACAGCCCGCGGACGAGCCGGATCAGGCGCCCGCTCTCCATGAGGCGTTTCAGGTACTGGTGTGCGTCGCCTCCGAACTCCTCGGCCACGTCCCTGGCGCGCACGCCTTCGTGGTGCTGGCGGACGTAGTCGAGGATGGCGACGGACTTCTCGCCCAACTCGGCCGCGTCCGCGCGCTGCCGCACCTGAGCAGCGGCATCGGTGAGGGTGGAGCCATCCAGCGTCCATACGCCGTCGCGCATCTTCAGCGCGTACTCCTCCTCCGGCACATCCCGCCCCGTCACCTTGAGCACGGCGTCATCGGATTGCCGCTTGCGGGCCAGGACGATGATCGTGTCGGCTGCTCCGGCCAGCCCGTGCGTGCCAGAGACGGAGTCGATGAAGTCTTCGGATGCGGCTTTGCGGTCGTGGTGGATGACCGTGACGGACAGACCAGGGTGATCGTCGGACACCCCCTTCAGGTGGCCCATCACGCGGTAGTCACGGCTGTACGCCGACTCACCCGGCCGTGCCGGCGGCATCACCTTCCCCAGCGTGTCCACCACCACAAGGACCGTGTCCGGGTACCGGTCAAGGAACGCGTCCAGCAAGGGGCGGACGAGCATCGGTTCCACGTCCGTCACGTAGTGGAACCGCTCGGGGATCGGATCGTCGCCAAGAAGGGTGCGGCAGCGGTCCTGCATGCGGCGGTCACCATCTTCCATCGCCAGGTAGAGCACCCGGCGCGGTGCGCCGACCGCCAACGCGCCGAGCGCGCGGCCGCCGCTGGCGACGGCCAGGAGCACGTCCAGCACGAGCCAGGACTTCCCGGCCTTCGGCGGGCCGATCAGCAGCGCGGCGCCCTCGGGCAGCAAACCGTCCACGGCGTAGCGCAGGGGCGGGAAGTGCTGGCCGTCCAGCCATGCGCCGTCCCGGATGCTGTCGAGTAGCTTGCTCACCTCCTCTTCCGATGACGCGTCAGAAGTGTCAGAAGTGTCAGGGTCGATGCCGTGCGCGGCCAGGATCTTCGTTGCCGCCTCACGGGTGCCGCTCACGCGCTCACCCCGGTACGGACGGGGGCCTGTTCGGCACTACGGACGGTGCGGGTCGCCTCCGTCTCGGAGAGGCCGACGTGCCGCCCGGCGTCGACCAGAGCGCCGGACACCGCGCCCTCATCCACCTGGCCAGCCTGGACGAGCTCCCGTGCGCGGCACGCGGCCCAGTACAGCCGCGCGTTGCGCTCCCCCTCGTGCGACTCCAGCACGAACGCCACCAACCCCCTCAGCGAGTCACCGGCCCGACGCTGGCCGCGCGGTGCGCTCGCCGCGACGACGGGACGCGGAGCGGCGGACGTGCGGAGCATCAAATCCAGTAGCCAGCCGGGCACCGGTCGCGGGCCGGCGGTGGCCGCGGTGGTCTCCCACTGATAGGGGCTACCACCCGCGGTCGACGGCGGCGCGACGACGTACCCGCCGGCCGCGCGCACATCGACCTTCCACCCGACGCGCCCGGCGCTGTTGCGCACCTCCTGCTCCGGTGCGGAGTGGTACAGGTGCATACCGCCCGAAGCGGTTCGCACTGCCGGGGTGCTCCCGAACGGGAAACGGTCGGCGTGCCGGGCGTACAACTCGGCCAACACGTCCAGGCCGTCGACCACGCCAGGCAACCGCCACTCCTCCGGCGGAGCGTCGTCCTTCGCCGTGTCCAGGTCTACGACGACCAGCCGCGACGGGCCACACGCGATGCCGACCCCGTACGGTCCGGCCGTCCAGGCGCGCTCAATCCGGGCGGAGTCGGTGGTGGCGCGCTGCTCCCACCCCTTGATGGCGGGGCGCTTATCGTTCGGGCGCAGCGGGAAGACATGCCAGCCCCGCGCCGCGTACTCCAGCGCGGCAGACAGCAGCCCCAGGGGGTGTCCCGCAACGGTGGTCACGCCGCCACGCCTCCGCCCTGCTGAGCGTTCAACCAGGCTTCGACGTCCTCCGGCCGGTACCGGACGTGCCGACCAACCTTCCGAAACTTCGGGCCGGTGCCCTTGTAGTTCCAGCCATAGACGGACTTCACGGGTACACCGAGGTAGCCGGCGAGGTCTTCCGGCGACCACATCCGAGGTTTCGACACCTTGCCTCCATGGATCACCAAAGAACAAAAATGTTCTTTGAGGGAACGCAAACGGGCAACAGTTACCCGTCTCGACTCATGGTGACCGGTCCTTGCGCGTTCCACAAGTGCCCTTTAATGTGCTCTCATGGAACACAACGAACGATGGGCACCGACGAGTGTCATCGCGAAGCGTGTACGCGAGGTCCGCAAGCGGCGCGGCCTCACGGCCGAAGACCTGGCCAACCGGCTCGTGGAACAGGGCATCGGGTGGCAGCGCAGCACCGTTGCCAAGTTGGAGAACGGCAAGCGCGAGAACGTCACGGTCACTGAGTGGCTGGCACTTGCCTACGTGCTCGGAGTGGCGCCGGTCCACCTGCTGGTGGACCCCAACGACGATGAACCGTTCCAGATCACCCCTGAGCACTCCGAATCCGGCTCTACCGTCCGTGCATGGGTGCGTGGCTCCAGCCCTGCCCAGGGTGTGGACACCCGCACCTTCTCGGCTGAGGTCCCCGAAGGCGAGTTCGCGCTACGAGACCACTTTGCGGGCCGCGCGCTCGCCGCCGCCCAAAGCGACGTGGAGCGGTTGATCACCCGCTCGGGCTTCGTCGTTGAGGGCACCGAGGACGAGTTTCAGAGCGCTCTGGACAGGGCCCGCGCCTCGGTGGAGCGACTGTCCGCGGAGATCGACCACATCGCCGAAGGCCACGCTTCCCTCGCCCGGGAAGCCCAGCAAGTGAAGGACTCCAATGGCTGAGGTCTACGACCGGTGGCACAAGTCGCGTCCGAGTGAGGACGACAAGCCGTGTGGCGAGCACAGCAGTAAGACGCGCAAGCTCGTGCCCACCAGCGAGCATGGCGTGGGCAAGCGGTGGCAGGTCCGCTACAGGGACGCTGCGGGTGTGCAGCGCAAGGAGAATTTCGCCAAGAAGTTCGACGCGGACACGCGCGCGTCGGCCGTGCAGGCGGAGCTCGACGCCGGTACCTACGTCGATAAGACGAAGCGGCGCCAGGACTTCCGTACGTTCGCTGAGGAGTGGCGTACCTCAGCTACGCACCGAGAGCGGACGGAAGGGAATGTGGAGCGGGCGCTGCGGCTGCACGTCTACCCGACGTTCGGCAGCCAGCCGCCGGGTAGCATCAGGCGATCCGACGTGCGCGCATGGGTCAAGGACCGGTCTGAGATCCTCGCGCCGATCAGCCTCCGTACCCCCTGGAACGCGCTGGCTGCGGTCATGAACGCCGCAGTCGCGGACGGCATCATCACGTCGAACCCGTGTCACGGCGTCGAACTGCCCGAGCCGCGCAGAGCCGAAGTGGTGCCCCTTGAGCCCCTGGTGGTGAAGGCGCTCATGGGAGCCGCGTCGGAGCGGTACACGGCGCCGGTGCGCCTGGACGCGACGACGGGGCTGCGTGGCGGCGAGCTGTTCGGGCTGGAGGACCACCACGTCGACTTAGACGCCATGGAAGCTGTGGTCGAGCAGCAGCTGATAGGGCCTGACAAGGGCGTGCCGTACTTGGGGCCGCCCAAGACGGACAAGAGCTATCGCACTGCGCGTCTGGCGCCGTCGACGGCCGAGGCGATCAAGCTGCACCGTGAGATGTTCCCGCCGCGTGAGATCGAGATCGAGGACCGGACGGACCCCCGGAACCCCAGGTGGCGCAAGGCGCGACTGTTGTTCCTGAGTGAGGTGAACGCTCCTGTGCGGCGCGGGTCGTGGGCCAAGGCGTGGGCCCGAATCGTCAAGCGGGCAAACAAGCTCTTGGGGGAGTGGGGTTCGCCGCTACGCGTCCCCGCGGGTACGACCCTGCATGACCTGCGCCACTTCTTCGCGTCCGTCCTGATCAAGCACGGGGCTACGGTGAAGAAGGTTCAGCGGCTTCTCGGGCACGCGAAGCCCTCGATCACGTGGGACCTGTACGTGCATCTGTGGGAGGACGACGAAGACGAGACCGCCGGCATCATCGAGGCGGTTCTGACGTGATGTGCCCTCAGAGTGCCCTACGTGCCCAGCGATTGAGCATCTTTGCAGGTCAATTGCAAGGGGGCGGCACCTGTGCGGAGGTGCCGCCCCCTCTCACTCCCCCCACGGGAGCTGTTGCCGCTCGCATCGGCCCGAGCGGCAACAGAAGTGCTCAGTGGCCGGTACGCACTCGTCACCCCCCACGGGAACGAGCAATCCGATCCTGAGCACCGCTGTTGAATAGCGGACATTCGCCACGCTCCCGCCGCTGCGGCGTTGGGGCGTATACCCGCTTTCCTGGGGAACAGCATTCCGGTTGGCGTCCCGTCTCCGCGACCCGTTTCAAGTGTGGCCAAAAGGGCGTGGTGACTGCCTGTGTTAGTGTGCATACTCGTCCGTGATCGGGGGGTGGCCACGGCATGTCGCATGTGGGGGTCAGGTGCTACGCGTTCACTTCAGTGAACTCGATCTGGCGCGGTTGCGGATGGCGACCCGCCCCGACGCGCTCTGGGAAACCGTTTTAAGTTTCCACCGGCTCCGCGACAAACAGGGGGAGTTGGTATACGGGGAATGGCGCTCCGGAACGCGCGCCCGGTTGAAGGGTGAAACGCGACTGCTGGCGCCGCTGATTCCGCTCCGCGGCTATTTCCCCGACTTCCTGACACCTGCCGAGGGAATAATCGGCGCGGACGCCGCGATGGAGGCGCTGCGGGCCACGGATAGCAATCGCTTGCATGATGAAATCTCCCGGCTCACCGCAGCGCGCAGTCTACCCGCGTGGATACGGGACTTGGCCGAGGGGGTGGACCGGTCGCTGGAGCGGCTGGTCAGTGCGTTGCGCGCGTACCACCAGGCGGCCATAGCGCCGTACTGGCCGCACATACAGGCCCGCATCGAGGCCGATCGGGCCACCCGGGGCCGGGCGCTGCTGGACGGGGGTGCGGACGGTCTGCTGGCCTCGCTGCCGCCGACGATGCGCTGGAGACCTCCGGTCCTGGAGGTGGACTACCCCGCCGACCGGGATCTGCGTCTGGGCGGGCGCGGTCTGCTGCTCCTGCCGTCGTTCTTCTGCCGGCGGACGCCGGTCACCTACCGCAATCCCGATCTGACGCCGGTGCTGGTCTATCCGGTGGAGCACACGCCCGAGTGCGCCCCGCCGCGCCCGCTGTGCCAGCCGGTCAGCGCCCCGGGCAAGACGCACTCGCTCGGCAAGCTCGTCGGGCAGACCCGGTCCGCGGTGCTCCAGGGCGTCGGCGGCGGGTGCACCACCAGCGAACTCGCCCGCAGGGTCGGGGTGTCGCTGGCCTCCGCCAGCCAGCACGCCAGTGTGCTGCGCGAGGCCGGACTGCTGTTGACCCTGCGCCAGGGTGGCGCGGTGCTGCACACGCTGACCCCGCTGGGCGCCGCCCTGCTGCGGGGCGGCGCGCCGGCGGAGGTCTGAGCGGCCTAGCCGCGGAACGGTCCCGTCACCTCGTAGGTGACCCCGGCCGAGGAACTCCCCGAGCTGCCGCGCTGGCTGGAGAAGTAGAGCCGGCGGCCGTCGGGCGAGAACGCCGGGCCGGTGATCTCCGAGCCGGAGTGGCCGGTGACCCGCAGGAACGGCGCGACGACGTCGTCCGGCGTGATGAGGCAGATCTCCATGTTCCCGCCGTCCTCGGCGATGTACAGATCGCCCGAGGGGGCCCCGGTGATGTTGTCCACGCCGGTGAGCGGGGGCGTGCCGGAGACCAGCGAGTCGTCGTAGGCCAGCTCGTAGCTGCCGGCCGCGAGGTTGATCTGCCACACCCGGTTGTCGCCCTTGGTGGTGAACCAGACGGTGTCGTCCGCGTAGTGGCAGCCCTCTCCGCCGTTGAACCGCTTGGCCCCGGAGACCTGGTTGCGGGTGGCGGTCGGTGAGCCGTCCGGGTCCGGCACGGTCGCCCAGGTGAACGTGCCGGACGTGGCGGAGCCCGCCCTGAGTACCTGGAGGGTGCCGGCGGACAGGTCGCCCCAGGTGGTGGGGAGGAAGCGGTAGAAGCAGCCGTCGCCGGTGTCCTCGGTCATGTAGACGGCCCGGCGCACCGGGTCGGCCGCCGCCGCCTCGTGCTTGAAGCGCCCCATGGCCGGACGGCGGACCGCCGCGTTCACGCCCCACGGGTCGGTCTCGTAGACGTAGCCCCGGTCGACCTCCTCGCAGGAGAGCCAGGTGCGCCACGGGGTGGCGCCACCCGCGCAGTTCTGCCGGGAGCCGGACAGGATCCGGTAGGCGCCGGTGATGGTGCCCGCCGCGTCGAAGCGCACGGCGCTCGCCCCGCCGCCGGGGTTGATCTCGGAGTTGGAGACGTAGATCCAGCCGCTTCCGTCGGCGAAACAGGCGCCGCCGTCGGGGGCGTCGTGCCAGCCGTACGAGGTGCCCGCGACGGTCTGGCGAGACCGGGCGATCACCCGACTGGAGAAGCCGGCGGGCAGCTGGACGCCGTGGGCGTCGGCCGCCCCGAGGGCGCCGTACGGGCCGGGGCCGGGCTGGGCGGGCGCGGCGTACGCGGCGCCCCGGGTGAGGGTGCCTCCGAAGACGGCGGCCGAGGTGCCGATCACCGCCGCGCGCAGGAGACTGCGTCGTTCCATGGTCACTCCACCGAAAGTCGCGGGTGCCCCGCGACCGGGCGGGCGCGGGGGAGGAGCCAGGTCAGTGCGCTGAGGACCATAGGAGGGGTTGGTTGACTGTACGCGAACAAGTAGTGAAGGGGAAGCGGCGAACCCGGGACCCTCCGGGCGCCCGAACGGCGGCGCCGCCCGGGTCAGTCGTCGATTCCGGAGCGCTCCACACCCGCGACGATGTGGCGCTGGAGCAGCAGGAAGACGACGAGCAGCGGAAGCACCGACACCGCGGCCGCGACGAACAGCTCGTGGATCCGGACCGTCTGGGCCGTGGTGAACGTGGAGAGCGCCACCTGGACCGTCCAGGAGTCCCGGTCCTGGCCGATGACCAGGGGCCACAGGAAGGAGTTCCAGGAGCCGATGAAGACGATGGAGCCCACGGCGGCGAAGACGGGACGGGAGTTGGGGACCACCACCCGCCAGAAGACGCGCCAGTAGCCGAGCCCGTCGACCCGGGCCGCGTCCTCCAACTCCTTCGGGAAGCCCAGGAAGTACTGACGGAAGACGAAGCAGGCGAAGGCCGAGAAGAGGGTGGGGATGATCAGCCCGCGCAGCGTGGAGATCCAGCCCAGGGTCGAGACCAGCACGAAGCTCGGCAGGAAGGTGACCGCCGCCGGCACCATCAGGCTGCCCAGGATGGCGTAGAAGACCGCGTCGGCGTGGCGGTAGGGGATGCGCGCCAGCCCGTAGCCGGCCAGCGAGGCGAGCAGCAGGGTGCCCAGCGTCGTGGCGACCGCGATCAGCGAGGAGTTCAGCAGGGCCCGCGCCATCGGCACGGTCGGGTCCTGGAACAGCTCGCTCAGGTTCGACCAGCGCACCTCTCCGGGGAAGAACGTCCAGTCGGGCGCGGTGATGTCCTCCTCCCGGGCCAGGCCGTTGCGCACCAGCAGGTAGAAGGGGACCAGGAAGAGCAGGGCCAGGGTGAGCAGCAGCACCAGCCGCAGCGCCCGGCCGACCCGCACCAGCGCGTCCCGCACCTAGAACTCCTCCTTCCGGCCCAGCCCGAACCAGCGGGCCTGGACCACCGTCACCACGCCGATGACCAGCGCCAGGATCACCGCGCCGGCGCTGCCCAGCCCCAGGTTCTGCCCCTGCCCGAGCGCGGTGTAGTAGAGGTAGACCAGCGGGGGACGGGCGTACGGGGGGTAGCCGCGGGCGTCCGAGAGCAGGTTGTAGAACTCGTCGAACGCCTGGAAGGCGTTGACGACCAGCAGCAGCACCACCGCCACCGAGGTGGCCCGCAACTGCGGGAAGGTGATGTGCCGGAAGACCTGCCAGCCCGGTCGCGCGCCGTCCACCGCCGCGGCCTCGTACAGCCGTGGCGGGATCCGCTGCAGGCCGGCCAGGAAGAGCAGCATGTAGAAGCCGGCCTGGAGCCACAGCCGCACGGTCACGATGACCAGCCAGTACCAGGGCGGGTCGGTCGTCGACAGCCAGGCGATCTGCTCCCCGCCGAACCGCCCCAGCACCGTGTTGGCCAGCCCGAACCGCACCCCGTTGAAGATCGACATCTTCCAGACCAACGCCGCCACCACATAGGAGCAGGCCACCGGAAGGAAGAAGACCGACCGGAAGAACGCCTGCCACCAGCGCAGCCGGTTGACCATCAGCGCCAGCGCCAGGGCCAGCGCGTAGGTGGCCGGAACGATGAAGGCGGTGAAGACGGCGAAGGTGCGCAGGCTGTCGGTGAAGGCGTCGTCCCGCAGCATCGCCGCGTAGTTGTCCAGCCCGACGAAGTCCTCCCGCGACGGCGAGACCGTGTTGTGCGCGTCGAAGAGGCTGAGATAGACGCTCCAGCCCAGCGGCACATAGGTGAAGACGAGGAGCCCGAGCACGAACGGGCCGACGAACACCCAGAACCACAGCGTGCGGTTCCGCGGGCCGGCCGGCGCGCGCGGCCGCCACCGCATCAGCGCCGCTTCCGCACGCGCCGCAGCTCGTCCTCGGTCGTTCTGAGCACCGCGCGCAGCTCGCGCCCGGGGTCCGCCCCGCCCTTGACGATCCGGCTGAGCGCGTCCTGGTACGCGGTCCGGGCGACCACCGTCCAGAGCAGCGGCTGGGCGGCGAAGCCGTGCTCGCGGGTGAACCGGACCGCGGCCGCGGCCGGACCCCGCCGCAGCGGTTCGGCCTTGGCCGCCAGCGAGGCGCGGGCCGGGATGTGGAAGCCGTAGGAGAGCGCGAAGTCCACCTGGTGGTCGGTGCGTTCGACCCACAGCCAGCGCACGAGCTCCTTCGCCACGGCCCGGTTCCGGCCGCGGGCGCTCACCGCGGCCCCGTACGCCCCCACGGGGACGGCGGGCCGGCCGTGCGCGCCGTCCGCCGGGAACGGCAGCACCCCGAAGTCGTCGCCCAGCTCCTTCCGCACCCGCGGCAGCGCCCACAGCCCCGACCACTGCATCGCGGTCAGCCCCTGGAGGAACGCGGACGGGTCCGACCAGTCGGAAGGCGCGCCGAGCAGCAGCGACTTGTCGGCGTAGAGCCGGCGCAGCTTGCCGAGCGTCCGCGCGGCGGCCGGGTCGTCGAAGCCGGGACGGCCGTCCTCCGTGACCGGCGCCAGGCCGGCGGCGTGCAGCGGGGTGCCCTGGAGGACGCCCGCCCCGCCGTCGTTGCCGAGGAACAGCCCCTTGACGTCGCCCCGCGTCAGCTCCCGCGCCGCGTCGACCAGCGCGTCGAGCGTGGTCGGCGGCTCGACGCCGGCGTCGGCCAGCAGGCTTCGGCGGTAGTAGAGCAGCTGGGTGTCGACGACCTGCGGGACGCCCCAGATCCGGCCCTCGTACGTCTTGGGCGCCAGCACCGCCGGGTCGAAGTCCTCCCGCACGCCCCGGAGCAGATCGGTGAGGTCCACCACCTGCCCGCCCTGGATCTGCTCCAGCGTCGGGCCGCCCTCGAAGACGTCCGGCCCGGAGTCGGTGAGCAGCGCGGTGGCGGTCTGCTGGTCGTAGTCGCCGGGCCGCCACTGCACCCGCACCTCGGCCCGGTCATAGCCGGCGGCATACCGGCGCACCGCCTGCTCGACGCCCGCCTCGCCGTACTGGTGGTACCACTGCTCGATGACCGGCCGGCCACCCGAATCCCCCGATCCACGGCCGGTGTCAGACCCGCACCCGGCGGCCAGCGCGCCGGTGAGAGCGAGCCCCGTGCCCGTGCCGAGCAGTCGTCTGCGGCTGATGGACATGTCTGTGCGCCCCCTCGTCTCGTGGGTTCACCCATCCAACGATCAACCATGGAAGGGGAGGACGACAGACGGATTGCGGCCGTGTGTCACCCGCACGAGGGACGCGGGGGCCGGTGCGGTCAGTGCGGCGGTGCGGTCGGTGCGGTCGGTGCCGGTCGGTGCGGTCGGTGCGCCGGGGCCGGTGCGGGCCGTGAGGCGGGCGCACCGCCCGCGCGGTGGTGGCGTCCACGGGGACGCTCTGCCCGGCGGGCGGTTCGGCCCCCGGCCGGGTGGGGCGCCGTCGCGGAGGGCGGCCGGACGGAGCCGGGGACGCGGTGGGTTCGGCACCGCCGGGCTCCGCCGTCGCGCTTCTCGCCGTTGCGGCGGGAGGTGACCGCCGTCCTGGCCGGGTGGGTGCCTTCCGCCATCCGCGTCCCTCTGGCGCGCTCTTGGCGCGCGACGGCTGGATCCCGTCCGGACCTGCGGCGCCGACATCAGCGGTGCGTCAAGGAAAGGCAGCGACGAGTCAGCACTGCGTCAACGACCCGCACAACCGGTCGAACCGGTCCTACCGTCCGGAAGTATGGAACCCGGACCCGGATGCGGCCCCATGACCGGTGGCGACGACGCCGACCGGAACGGTGGGCGGCGGCGCCACGAGCCGCCCCACACCCCTCCGTCGGCTGCCGCGGCCGACCCCCTCGACGCCCCCGCCGACCGCGCCCGGCCGCTGCCCGCCGACGAGGGTGCCCGGCCGCTGCCCGTCACCGGCCGCGCCTGGCCGTTGCCCGACGGCCCGGAGCCGGTCGTCCTCGTCGGGCCGCCGTCGGCCACGCTCGTGGTGGACCGGCACTGGGCCGGTGAGCGGCGCTCCGCCGTCCGGGTGGCCACCGTCATGCTCGCCGTCATGGCCGTCTTCGACCTCGCCAACGGCACCCTGACCGCGCCCCGGGGCCTGTGCTGGACGGCCGTCGCGCTGCTGCTCCTCGCCGTCCTCCACCCCGCGCGGGTGAGCGCGGGCGACGGCTGGCTGGCCAGCCGCGGTCTGCTGCGCGAACGGTGGGTCCACACCGACCTGCTCACCAGCGTCGTGCGCGCCGAGGGCATGGCCCCGCGGCTGGTGCTGCGGGACGTCTTCGGCCACCGGGTCGAGCTCGACCCGAAGGTCCTCACCGCCAACCCGCTGCTCTGGCACGAGCTGGACCGCGGCGCCCGCCGCTCGCTCCAACGCGGCCTGCTGCGCTGCGGCGAGGCCCCGCTGCGCGCCCTCGCCGCGCGCATCGACGGCGACGGCGCCCGTCGGCTGCTGGAGTCCTCAGGGCTGGACTGACCCGTGGTGACCCTCCGCGGCCGGCGAGCCGTCCGGCAGCTCCAGGGCCTCGTACGCCACCCCGGTCAGCCGCACCGAGGCCGCCCACAGTTGGGCCGCCGCCTTGTCGCTGCGGGCCCAGGAGGCGCGCAGCGAGCGGGTGGGCGCGCCGCGCCACAGCTGTAGCCGCGGCCCGAAGAACTCGTCCGCCCGCACATCGGGCGCGGTCGCCGCGTACAGCGTGGGCAGGGCGCCCGCCTCGGCGCTCTGCGCGAAGACCCGGTTGCCCAGCTCCATCAGGCGCGTCGCCGCTCGCCGGCCCTCCATGCGCGGCCCGGCGGTCTGCAGGTTGGTCGCCGCGTACCCGGGGTGCGCGGCGACGGCCGTCAGCGGGGCGCCGGCCGCCCGCAGCCGCCGCGCCAGCTCGTGGGTGAAGAGCAGGTTGGCGGTCTTGGAACGGGCGTAGGCGGTCCACCGCCCGTACCGCCGGGTGCTGTTGAGGTCGGCCGGGTCGACGGTCGCCATCAGGTGCGCGCTGCTGGAGACCGACACCACTCGCGCCCCGCGGCCGGCCGCCAGCAGCCGCGGCAGCAGCAGCCCGGTCAGCGCGAAGTGCCCCAGGTGGTTGACGCCGAACTGCATCTCGAAGCCGTCGGCGGTCTCCAGCCGGGGCAGCGCCATCACCCCGGCGTTGTTGATCAGCAGATCGAGCCGGTCGCCCGGCAGATGGCGCGTGAGCTCCGCGGCGAAGCCCCGGACGGAGGCCAGGTCCGCCAGGTCCAGCGGGGCCACCCGCACCCGCGCCCCCGGCGCCTCGGCCCGGATCCGCTCCGCGGCCGCCGCGCCGCGCTCCGCGTCGCGGCAGGCCAGCACCACCTCCGCGCCCCGCCGCGCCAGCTCGCGCGCCGTGACATAGCCGATGCCGCTGTTGGCACCGGTGACCACGGCGGTGCGGCCGGTCTGCTCGGGGATGTCACTCGCCGTCCAGCCCGTCATGCGGCCAGCCTAGGCCCCGCGGGGCGGCGGCGCGTAGGGATCGGGAGCGATCCGGGTACGTCAGCCGGTCCGCACCTCGTACGCCGTCACGCTGACCGAGGCGTCGTCCAGGCACCGCCCGGTGGTCAGGTCGAAGCGCTGCTTGAGCAGGGGCGAGGCCACGAAGGCCCGGCCCCGGGCGGAGCCCAGCAGCCCGCGCGAGAGCACATAGGCGCCGGTGAACGGGTCGCGGTTGGCGATGGCGTACGCCCGCCCGGCGCGGTCCAGGAACACCGCCACCTGACGGCCGTCCGGCAGCAGCGCCGCCACCCCCCGCCCCGGGGTGAGGTCGGTGAGCGCGCACACCGGGAACCAGCGCTGGTCGACCAGCAGCTCGACGCGGAGATCGGTGTGCTCGGGGGCCAGGGTCATCGGGAGGGGCTCCCTTCGAGGGCTTCGAGGGTGTCGAAGGCGCGGACGGGGATGGTGGGGCCGGACAGGATCGTGAGGTCCGGCTTGAGCTGCTCGCGCTCCGGGACGAACTTCACCGTCGGGTCGGGCGCGTCCGGGGCGTTGACGAAGGAGACGAAGCGCCGCAGCCGCTCAGGGTCGTCCAGGGTCTCGGCCCACTCGTCGCGGTAGTGGGCGACGTGGTCGGCCATCAGCGCCTCCAGCTCGGCGCAGAGCCCCAGCGAGTCGTGCACCACCACGTCCCTTACGTGGTCGAGTCCGCCCTCGATCCGCTCCAGCCACGCCGAGGTGCGCTCCAGCCGGTCCGCGGTGCGGATGTAGAACATCAGGAACCGGTCGATGAGCCGGATCAGCTCCGTGTCGTCCAGGTCCTGCGCCAGCAGCTCGGCGTGGCGCGGCTCCGCCCCGCCGTTGCCGCCGACGTACAGGTTCCAGCCGTTGGAGGTGGCGATCACCCCGAAGTCCTTGCCGCGCGCCTCCGCGCACTCGCGGGCGCAGCCGGAGACCGCCGACTTCAGCTTGTGCGGGGCGCGCAGCCCCCGGTAGCGCAGCTCCAGGTCGATCGCCATCCGCACCGAGTCCTGCACCCCGTAGCGGCACCAGGTCTGTCCCACACAGGACTTGACGGTGCGCAGCGCCTTGCCGTACGCGTGCCCGGACTCGAAGCCGGCGTCCACCAGCCGCGCCCAGATCCGCGGCAGCTGGTCCACGCGGGCCCCGAACAGGTCGATCCGCTGCCCACCGGTGATCTTCGTGTAGAGCCCGAAGTCCCGTGCCACCTCGCCGATCACGATCAGCTTCTCGGGGGTGATCTCGCCGCCGGGGATGCGCGGCACGATCGAGTACGAGCCGTTGCGCTGGAGGTTGGCCAGGAAGTGGTCGTTGGTGTCCTGGAGCGCCGCCTGCTCGCCGTCGAGCACATAGCCGCTGGCCCCGAGCGTCGGCGCGAGCGAGGCGATGATCGAGCCCACGGTGGGCTTGCAGACCTCACAGCCGTCGCCGCTTCGCGCCTCCTCGCGGCCGTGGCTGTCCAGCAGCCGCGCGTAGCTGGTGATCCGCAGCGTCCGCACGATCTCGTACAGCTCGGCGCGGGTGTAGGCGAAGCAGCCGCACAGCCCCTTGTCGACGGTGATCCCGCCCGCCTCCAACTCGGCGTTGACCAGGGCGGTCAGCGTCTTCACGCAACTGCCGCAGCCGGTACCGGCCTTGGTGCACTTCTTCACCTCGGCCACACAGGTGCACCCGTCGTCGGCGACGGCCGCGCGGACGGCGCCCTTGGTGACGTTGTGGCAGTTGCAGACGACCGCGGCGTCGGGCAGCGCGGCCGGGCCGAGCGCCGCCCCGCCGCCCGCCCCCGCGGGCAGCACCAGCTGCTCGGCCGGGACCGGGGGAACGCTGCCGGTCAGCGGGCGCAGCAGGCCGTACCCCTCGGCGTCGCCGACCAGCACACCGCCCAGCAGGGTGCCGTCGGCGCCGACGACCAGCTTCTTGTAGACGCCCGCGCGGGCGTCGGAGTAGACCACGTCCAGCGCGCCGTCCGCGGCGCCGTGCGGGTCGCCGAAGGAGGCGACGTCGACGCCGAGCAGCTTGAGCTTGGTGGAGGTGTCGGCGCCGGTGAAACCGGGGGACGGCGGGGTGTCGCCGGGGCCGGCGGCGCCCGCCGCGATGTCCGCGGCGGCGACCAGCGCCATCTCGTAGCCGGGGGCCACCAGCCCGTAGACCCGGCCGTCGGCGGCGAGCGCGCACTCGCCGATCGCGTATACGGCCGGGTCCTCGGTGCGGCACCGCTCGTCGACCGCGATCCCGCCGCGCTCGCCGACCCGCAGCCCGCAGTCGCGGGCGAGCTGGTCCCGGGGCCGGACCCCGGCCGAGAAGATCACCAGGTCGGTGTCGATGCCGGAGCCGTCGGAGAGCTCCATCCGGGCCACCGCGCCGGAGTCGTCGGCGACGATCTCCTTGCCGCCGACGCCGGTGTGCACGACCAGCCCCATCTCCTCGATCGTGCGGCGCAGCGCGGCACCCCCGCCGGCGTCCACCTGGAGGGCCATCAGCCGCGGCTGGAACTCGACGACGTGCGTGGTCAGCCCCAGCCCGCGGAGCGCCCCGGCGGCCTCCAGCCCGAGCAGCCCGCCGCCGACCACCGTGCCGGTCCGGCAGCCCTTGGCGTACTCCTCGATCGCCAGCAGGTCCTCGATGGTGCGGTAGACGAAGCAGCCCGCGCTGTCCCGGCCGGGGACCGGCGGGACGAACGGGTACGAGCCGGTGGCCAGCACCAGCGTGTCGTAGCCGATCATCAGCCCGGACCGCGAGGTCACCGTCCGCGCGCCGCGGTCGATCGTCACCGCCGGGTCGCCCAGCCGCAGCTCGATCCCGTGCCGCTCCAGGAAGCCCGCCTCGACCAGCGAGAGCTCCTCGGCGCCGCGGCCGGCGAAGTACGCCGACAGCTGCACCCGGTCGTACGCCGGCCGCGGCTCCTCACACAGCACCACGATCCGTGCCGCCTCGGTGACCCCCCGCTCGGCCAGCGCCTCCAGGAACCGCTGGCCGACCATCCCATGGCCGACCAGTACGATCGTCGGTCGCGCCGGATCCGGCGCGCTCGGCTTCGTGTTCGGCTTCGTCTTCACCACCGCCTGACCTCGCGTCTCCCGCGTCGTCTCCGCGCTCATGCCACTCATGGCACGAAGCGTGCGATGGCGCTGTTAACCACCCGCATCCACGCCGTTTCCCGCGCGCAACGCTGCCCTCAGCCGTCCGGGAGGCGCTGTGTGAGGCCGGTGCGCCCGACCGGGCCGGGACGGCGCCGGACCGTCGCCCGCGGAGCCGTACGACCGGTCCGCGGACATTTCGATCATGCTCGCGGCGGGCTCGCTAGGGTCGCGATCATGCCTGACATATCCCTGACGACGGTGGTGCTGCTGTGCGTCGCGGCGGCCGCGGCCGGTTGGATCGACGCCGTCGTCGGAGGCGGCGGCCTCCTCCAACTCCCCGCCCTCATGGTCGCCCTGCCCCACCTCCCACCCGCCCACATCCTCGGCACCAACAAGGCCGTCGCCGTCGTCGGCACCTCGGCCGCGGCGGTCACCTACACCCGCAAGGGCCTGGTGGACGTGGGCTCGGCGCTGCGCATCGGCCTGGCGGCCGCGGGCGGCTCGCTGACGGGCGCGTTCTTCGCCGCCGGCATCGACAGCGAGGTGCTGCGCCCGCTCATCATGGCCGTCCTGCTGGCGGTGCTGGCCTTCGTCCTGCTGCGCCCCGCCTTCGGCACCGCCCCGGCCACCGGCCCGGTGACCCGCGCCCGGGTCGTGGCCGGCATCGCGATCGCGGGCCTGGGCATCGGCTTCTACGACGGCCTCATCGGGCCGGGCACCGGCACCTTCCTGGTCATCGCCCTCGTCGCCACCCTCCACATGAACCTGGTCACCGCCTCCGCCACGGCCAAGGTCGTCAACGTCTGCACCAACCTGGGCGCCCTGGTCACCTTCGCCTACCAGGGCACCGTGCTGTGGCGACTGGCCGCCCTGATGGCCGTCTTCAACTTCGCCGGCGGCACCCTGGGCGCCCGCATGGCCCTCAAGCGCGGCAGCGGTTTCGTCCGGGGCGTGCTGGTCGTGGTGGTGGTCTCGCTGGTCTGCAAGCTGGCGTACGACCAGTGGCTGGCGTGAGCCCGGCGCACCCGAGAAGCCCGTCCTTGACTTCAACCAAAGGTGAACTTCTACGTTGATCACGTCCGGCCGTTCGAAGACGAGAAGGAGCCGCCGCCGTGGTCATCAAGGAGTACCCCCGAGAGCGCCTCGCCGCCCAGCCCATCGGCTACTGGGCGAGCTATGCCGGCCGGGTCGTCGTCGGGCGGATCCGCGCGGAGCTGGCCGTGGAGGGCCTGACCCAGCCGCACTGGTGGACCCTCAACCACGTGGCCGGCGCCCCCGGCTCCTGGGACCGGGACCGGCTCACCCGGCGGCTGACCCCCTTCGACGACCAGGACACCGACTTCGACGCGGTCTTCGACGACCTGGTCGCCCGGGGCTGGATGACGGAGGAGAACGGGGCGCTGACCCTGACCGAGGCCGGCGAGGCCGGCCGCCTACGCGCCAGGGAGCGCAACGCGCGGGCCCATGAGCGGATGCACGAGGGCATCCCGACGGACGAGTACGTGGCGGCCCTCGACGTCCTGCGCCGCGTGATCGCCAACCTGGGCGGGGAGAGCGACCTTCCCTGAGGGGCGGCCGACCAATCAGCCGGATGGTGATCACCCGGGGACTACCGAAATGAGTGAGCCCCGCTTGCAGACAGGCAGGAGTACGGCGAACGGGGCTCGCTCGTTTTCGTCTGCCGGGTCAGTTGCCGAGAGCGGCGGTCACGGCAGAGGGGCCGGGGAAGTCCTCGGGCAACACGTCCATGAGCAGTTCGTCAACGGGCTGCCCGAGCCAGAACCCGGACTTGCGTAGACGTCCGGACTGGCGGAACCCAGCCTTTGCGTAGGCGGCGATCCCGGCGCGGTTGGGCTCCATCACCTTCAACCACACCATGCGCAGGGCTGCGAGGTGGAACGCCCAGTCCAGTGTCAGCCGGGTTGCCTCTGCGGCGTGTCCCTTCCCCCGCTCTTCCGGGGCCAGCACGATGACGAATTCGGCGGTGCGGTCGAAGGTATTGACCTGAAGGACCGTCATCCCCACGGACGCCTGGTCCTCCAACCTGACGACCTCGAACTGTTGGTAGCGATCGTTGCCCCTCTGCCGCTCGTACCCTGCGGCGCGGACCTCCCACGACTGGGCCCACTGGTTGCCGTACCCGAGGATGGTTCGGGCATCGTTCTCCCACCTGTGGTACTCGGGCAGCATGTCTTGGCGAGGCATCCCCAGGGCAAGGCTCTGGCCGCTCAGGAGGATGTGCGGGTCACTCACGGGCGTACTCCTCTTTCGGCCCTCGGCGGGCCGGGTCCGTCTGGCGTGTAGGTGGGGGTGTAGAGGGCGGTGTCCGCTGGTTCCTCAACTGGTTCCCCTTCCGGGTCGGCAATCCAGGCATGCAGGCGCACCGGGTCGGTGGCTATGCCATGCCGCCATTCGGCCCGGCGTCGAGCCATCGTCAGCAAGACAGCCGCAGCCGTCGAGTCCTCCAGGCAGGCCCAGCGCACCGGCATCGTCCGCGCGGCCCAGCGAACCGCGCACACAGCGTAGCGAGCCTGATACGCCGTAGCCGCGGGTAAGTCGCGCCCAGCGCGGGCCAGCCGTACAAGTCGGGAGAACCGGCCGCGGTGAGGGCCGATGGCCCATGTCACAGCGGTGACGAGTACGGCCAGCAGGGCACCGGCACGCCACCGCAGCGGGATGGACGCCGGGGCCGGCAGGATGGCCGACTGTTCGATGGTCCCCCACGAAAGGCCGGTATCCCGAAGGTGTACGACCGTCGCCCCCATGTTCGTGGCAGCGTCCGAAGGAGGGCGCAGCTCGGTGTGTCCTGTGTCGTAGTCGATCAGACACGCAGACATGGGCAGTGAGCGCGGCCACGGTGGTGTTACGGCTCATCGCACACCCCCAGGGCGGTCGCGGACCGCTTCCACTCGGTACTCGGCGCGCTTTCGACAGCCTCTAGCCACCCTTCGGTGGCAAGCGCCGATAGCAGCGGGGGCCAAACCGTTTGCGCCCGAGCGATGCGGCATGGATCGTGGCTCGCAAGGGCGCCGGGCTGACGAGGCCGAGGGCAGCCAGACGCCCGTCCGCGAGATCGAGAACGCGTCTCAGGTTGAGGCGTAGCCCCTGGTGGAAGTCGCCGACGAATAGTCCCTTAGTGGCTCGTGTGAGGTGTGCCGCCGGCAGTAGATCGGCGAATGTGTCGGCGAGCAGGGGCTTATACCGCCGCGCGGAGAACCGTTGTTCTGCTGGTGCCGAGACGACGGCGTCAAGAACAGCCCCATCAAAGTAAGGATTGTGGAGCGAGATGTTGAGTGAGTCCGCAAGCTGGATTTCCGCGTAGGCGGACCGTGCCAAGTTCTGAATCGATGCGACGAACACAGCGTCCACATCGCTACCCTCGGGCACGCTCACAGCTGGCACGGGCACACTCAGCCACGCAGGCCGAGGCCGCGCGGTGCGGCCGATCTGCGCCGTGTTGCCTCGGAGAGCCGCTGAGATCAGCGGGCGCGGGCTCTGCCTTCGCAACCGCGCCCAGTCCATTGCGTCCCTGAGTAGCCGCAGCCAACGTACTTGGTGAACGAGACTCGCAAGGTGGGTTGGAGCGGATAGGAATAGGCCGTCTCCGCCGTCCCCGGTCAGGTGGCAGGCGGAGCCCGCTGTGGCCATCTCCCAGAGTTGGTTCGAGAGCATCGACCACACAGGAGTAGACGGAGCGGGCTCGTCCGTGGCAGGCAACGCGACGTCGGCTTCAGTGAAAGGCAGGTGACGAGGGGTGAGTGGAAGGGCCACGCGGTGCAGACCGGGGACGGTCAGGGCGCGGGCATAGTCGAGGTCGCCGCCGTGGCTCACTCCTGCTGGATGGAGCGTGATGCCAGTGACCGGGCCGCACTGCGCAGCCAACAAGGCCAGGGTGGTTGAGTCCATGCCCGCAAGGTCTGTTGTTGCTGTCACCCCTTCTACGCGTACGCGGACGCCTTCGCCGAGAGCACGCCGAAGCGCTACGGAGGCGTCGACAGGCGTGCGCTTAGTCGGGCTCCACCAGGGGATCAGCGATGCTCTCCCCGCAGTGTCCAGCGATAGCAGGTGTCCGGCGGGCACCGGCTTTACCCCCGTCCAGGCACTACGACCGTGAGCGGGGGCGTACTTCTCTCGCAGGAAGGCAGCTAGCCATTCGGTATCCACCTTCCCGCCGGCCAGCGGAGAGCGCGAGCGAACTCGATCCCCACACCAGTCCATCGGTACCGCACACCGTATAGAGGGGGGACGCGCCGGATGCGTCGGAGAGGACTTCAACGGCACCGCGTGCATCTGTGCGCACCACAGTGTGCGAACCTGCCCACAAGCCGGCTACGGCCGGAAGAGCCGGACACAACAGGGCACGGGCGAGATCGCGTTCCGAAGCGGAACACGGACCGAGTACGGCAATCCGTGTTTCCCCGAGTTGCAACGTTCGTACGTGCCCCGGCTCCCAATCGCCAGAGACCCACAGCATCGGATCGCGCCAAATCAGACGTGCACCTAATGGAGTTGCGACGGTTCGGCTGCCTGGCGCGCACCCACCGAACCAGCGTGCTTTTCGTTCTTCCAACTCAACACCTCATCCGCCACGAGGAACCGGAGCGGCCCCCGTGGGATTCCTCCCGCCGGGGGCCGCCGCGCTTCGATCAGTCGTACGGGCTCTGCTTCGACTCGGTGCTGTTCTGGTCGCTACCGCGTGTAAGCGCGGCAGCGTCGCCCAGAACGATAACCGAAGGAACGGCAAGGGGGTCTAGATCCCTTTCCGTGTCCGCTGCGGTCTGCTGCTGCGACATGCGTGGTTCCTCCTCTCCACATGTGGCGGGGCGAGACAACCCCTTGCAATGCGAGCACCCAATATTGCGTGCAAGGGGAAGACTGGTCAGACCTGTACGCCCCCGTACTCACTGAAGATGCGGCTCACGCTTGCCCCCTGTCATTTCGGGCGGCTACGAGCTCAGCGATGCGGCGCTCAAACTCAGCGAGGTAACGAGGATCGGAGAATCGCGCTTCGGCCTCAGCGTGCGCCCACCGACGGCTCGGCGAGACCAGTCGCACGAGCCACGAGAACTGGGCCTTGAGACACCACCACATCTCGACCCGGACGAACAGCCCCCTCACTCCGCACCCCCCACGGGCGTGCTCGCCGCATCGGGGCGCAGGCGTACGGAGGAGTCGGGCCGCCCCTTCCCCGCCCGGTGCTGTGCGCAGGCGCACTCGGGGTACTTCATGGTGCCCGGGGGCAGCTCGGCGCCATCGCCGTCGAGCACCCGGGCTGACCCGCCATGCTCAGCCCGGAGCTGCGGGTAGGGGTGTTCCGCGCTCACTGCGTCACCCCCTTGGGGGCACGCGGACGGATGAGCGCCACGTCCACGGCGGCGACGAACAACCAAGGGTGGCACAGTCGGAGGGGTGCAGTGTCGGGGGTGTCCTTGGTGGGTGGGCGCCGGCTGGTCTCCGTGCGGCGGTCCGAGATCCGGAGCAATCGCCGCAGCACCAGTTCGAAGATCCACGCGATAGCGTGGTGCATGTCGTCAACCTCCCGGGGTTGATGGCCACGCCCCCGGACGTTCGCAGCGTCGCGGGGGTCTTGCTTGCTCTAGGCAACCCCTCGGCTACACATCGCGCTACGGTGGGCCCCGCAGCAGCCTTCAAACGACTTCAAATGTCATTAGCAAGACGGGAGTTGAGTCATGGGCGCACGGGAGCCGAACCAAGATCTACGGCGGCTGCACAGCGAGGCGGGATGGACGCTGCGTCAGTTCGCGCAAGCGGTGAATCGGGTCGGCACCGAGTGCGGCACTCCCACGACGTACAGCGCTCAGACCGCCCACACATGGCTCAAGGGGCACCTGCCGTCGGAGGAACGGCGAGCGTTGATCCTCGAAGCGCTGTCGCGAAGGCTTGTGCGCCGGGTCAGGCACACCGATGCCGGGTTCCCGGCGACGAGTGAGGCGAACGCCAGTCCGGGTATCGATACGGTGGACGAGATCATCGGACTCGAAAGGCGAGCTATGGTCGACACAAGCCGCCGGAGCATGCTGGGTATCGGCCTGTATTCCGCGGCGCTAGCCATTCCCGGGTGGCAGGACGTGCGTGCCCGCATGAACTCCATCAAGATGGACCCTCATGCCCGAATCGGTCGTCCAGATGTGCAGGCTGTCTCGGCGATGACTGATCGTCTTTCGGACTTGGATGACGATTTCGGCGGCCAGTATGTGCGCCCCATGGCTGTGGCCTTCTTCGAATGGAAGGTTGCGCCGTACTTGAGGGCAACCGCATCCGGAAAAGTTCGGCAAGAGATGCTGTCTGCGGCGGCGTTCCTCTGCTATCTCACGGGTTGGATGGCAGAGGATGAAGAAGCACAGGGTCTCGCGCAGCAGTATTACGTAAAAGGGCTGGAGCTTGCTGGCGCCAGCGGTGATCGCATGACCTATTGCCACATTCTTCGAGGTATGTCCGTGCAGGCCGCCAACTTGGGGCACGGGGCGCCAGCTGTACGTCTCGCAAACGCCGCTGCCGAGGCGTCTCCGGAGTCCAACCCCCGCATGCGAGCTTTCCTTGCAGGGCAGCAGGCGCACGCATACGCTCTGGCCGGAGAGCGTATACGCGCGCTGAACAGCCTTCGAGAGGCTGAACGCTCCGTAGAGCAGGCGGAAAGCGGATACGGAACCTTCGGCGGATACAACCCGGCGACGTTGGCCTACCACACGGCGCAGGTGCGGCACGCTTTGGGGGATGTGAAAGGGGGCATTGTATCGCTGACCGACCACTTTCGACTGCGGCAGGCAAACGACAAGTTGCGAACCGAGCTGATTTTCGGATCGCTCCTTGCTGAGCGGCAATTGAAAGTTGGTCATCTAGAGGCCGCATGTGCGCGGTGGAGTAAGGTTCTGGACGCCTATCCACATATGCATTCGGGCCGTCTTGACAGTCGCGTAGCTGATATCCCAAAGCTTTTGTCCCCCTACGAGGGTAACGCCGCTGCGCGGGAGTTGCGTCAACGCGTGCGTGAGCTGCGCCCAGGACATGAAGTCGGTAACCGGCACGACCCTCGGTAGGGTCCTCAGTCGTACGGCGCGAACTCCACTGTGGAAGCGGGGCACGCCGGTGTGGGGAGAGGTGCGCAATGGGTAGGCGGGACTACGAGGACGACTCCGATGCTCCGGCGGCGAACAGCCTGGTTCCCGCTGCTTCCGTGGTGGTTGTCGACGGCTCGGGGAGCATCCTGCTTCAGCGTCGGCGCGACAACGACATGTGGGCGCTCCCCGGCGGCGTCATGCACATCGGCGAGTCATTGCCGGATTGCGCCATCAGGGAGACGCGCGAGGAAACCGGGATCGACGTCGAGATCGTCGGCATCGTCGGCACCTACACGAACCCTGGTCACGTCTTCGCCTACGATGACGGCGAGGTGCGGCAGGAGTTCTCCATCTGCTTCCTGGCTCGACCCCTCGGCGGGCAAGTGGCGGTCTCCGAGGAATCCACGGATGTGCGCTGGTTCGCGCCCGGAGAGATTGACGCGCTGCCCATGGTTCCCAGCATTCGAAAGCGCGTGGATGACTGGCGGGACGGAAACATGCCGGCTATTCGGTAGTCGATACTTCCCGGCGGCTTAGTGGTCGGCTCCGCAAATCCTTCGGGGGTTGACTCCGGGGCCGGTGTTGTGCGCGAGACGTGGAAAGGGGGGTGCTCAGAAGATCACGGTGATCTTTCCTGCCAGGCTGCCTTGGCGGAGGCGTTCGTGTGCGGCTTGGATCTCTTGGAGGCCGAAGGTGGAGTGCACACGCAGCCGCAAGGAGCCGCGGTCGACGAGCTTGGTGAGTTCGTTCAGTCCCGCGCCGTCCTCACGCACCTGGTTGACGGTGGTACGCACATCGCGGGAGGACAGGTCGGGTACTGGACCTGCTTGGGTGGCGATCGACGCATACCGGCCGCCATCTGCCACTGTCTCGGTCACGAACGCCCCGAAGGTATCGAAGACCGCGTCATAGCCGCCGTCTTGAAGAGCGCGGCGGTCGGTGGTGACGAGGTCAGCACCGTGCTCGCGGGCGAAGGCGACCTGGGCATCCCGGGAGACCAGAGCGTCGACCTCGACGCCGCGCGCACGGGCGATCTGCAGCGCCAACCCGCCAACCGCACCCGCGGCACCGGCGATCAGCAGCCGCTCACCGGCCTTCACCGCAAGCCAGTCCAGGGTCTGCCAAGCCGTCAGTCCGGGAAGCGGCAAGGTGGCCGCCTCGGCCAGGCTGACCGTCTGCGGCGCAGGGGCGACGGCCTGTGCTGGAAGCGCGACCAGATCGGCCCAGGTCCCCCGGCCGGAGCCGAGCTGGTGCGACATGGCGATGACGCGTTCCCCAGGGCGCAGCCCACTGCTGCCGCCGTCGACCACGATGCCGGCCAGGTCCCAGCCAAGCGTCATCGGCAGAGGCGGCGTTCCTTCGCCGATGGCCCCTTCTCGCGTCTTGTCGTCGACGGGATTGATGCTGGTCGCGACAGTCCGGACCAGTACATCCCCGGTGCCTGGTTCAGGCTCGGGAGCATCGACGACGCCGAGGACGTCGGGGGTGCCGAAGCGATCGATCTGTATGGCGCGCACGAAAGGTCCTTTACACGACTGGTGCTGACGGGAAGATCAACACCTGAGGTGATCACGGGATTCCCGAGGGCTGGCCGCCGAGAGCGGGGTACGCCCGCACCTGGCAGGGCGAAGAGCTGGGCGATTCCTTCGCAAGGCGCACCGAGCACGGTCTGAACCGGTGGTCCAGGCCGTGCTCGGTGCGTGTTCCTGTGGCTCAGCCCGCTCAGCCCTCGCGTAGGGCCATGCGCAGGTGGGTGGCGAAGAGGTCGGGGGTCTCGACGAACCCGGTGTGGCCGCCGGGGAACGTCGTCGGCTCGGTGCCCAGCGACTGAGCGAGCGCGCGGGAGGTTCGGTCGCAGAGCTGTCCGGCGGAGTCGTCGCCGATGCCCACCAGGATGCGGGTGGCCGCCGCGCGCAGGGCTGCCGGGTCAGGCTGCCAGTAGGTGGAGGCACGCATCTCGTGCGCGAACCAGCGGCGCTCGTCCGCCACGTGCTGCGGCTCGCGCTCCCCGCCGAACATCTGCTCTATCAAGGGCTCGGGCATCGTGAGGTCGGCCTGGGCGAAGAACTTCTTCCATGCCCCCGTCACGTCGCCGGCGAGGTAGGTGGCGATGAGGTCCTCGGTTCCGGTGCGCAGTCGCTCTCGGTCCTTCAGGAGCTCGATCAGCGGTGGCTCGTGGGCGACGATGGTGTGCACCTGGTCGGGATGGGTCTGGGCGAGGGCCAGCACGCTGACGGCGCCGCCGCTGGAGCCCACTGCGACGGCTGGCCCCGCGCCGACGTGGGCGATCAGCCGGGACAGGTCGTCGGCGCGCAGTCGGGGTGTCGAGTCCTGGTCGGGGTCGTCGAGCTTGCTGCGGTTGATGCCGCGTGGGTCGGTGGTGAGCACCGTGTGGTCGGTGGCGAGCAGTTCGGCCAGCGGGGCGAAGGCCGCGGCGTCCATCGGGGCACCGGCCAGCACGATGAGAGGACCCTCGCCGCGCACTTCGTAGTGCAGGCGTGCGCCGGGCACCTTGAGCGAACCGACGGCAGCGGTGTCAGTGGGGTGAATGGTCATGCGTTCTCCGGATGAGGCGGTGATGAGGTCTGTCGATGAGTGAGACCCCCCGGATGGTGCGGACTCATCGCTCGCAGATCGCGGCCCGACTGCAAAAGCACGGGGCGGCGTCGCCAGGCGGACCAGCCGAGCCGGTGGGCAGCGTCGCGCGTGGGCCGGGCGACATGCGTCGTGGGCTCGCGGTCCACCGCCGCGTGTCTCCGGCTGGAGTATCAGGCCCCTCGGCCGTACGACGCGAACTCCTCGACCACCAGCTCCCGGAAGCGCCGTGCGGCCGCGGAGAGGTAGCCGTCGCGGCGCCAGGCGAGGGTCAGGGTGCGGTGGCAGTCGGGGTGGTCGACGTGCAGCCAGCCGACCGGGGCGTCGGTCACGGCGCCCTGCGCGGCGCGGGCCATGGCGGGCATCAGGCCGAGTCCGAGGCCGGCGCTGACCAGGAACTGGGTGGCCGCGGGCTCGTTGCCCTCGCAGGTGATGACCGGGGACAGCCCCTCCGTGGCGAACAGCCGGTCCAACAGGGTGCGTTGCCAGTGTCCGGGGCGCGGCGTAATGAACGGCTCGTCCGCCAGCTCGCGCACGGTGACCCGGGCCCGCGCGGCCAGCCGGTGGCCGGGCGGGACCGCGAGCAGCACCTCCTCGCGGGCCAGCTCCACACCGCACAGGGTCGGGTCTCGCAGCGGCTCGGAGGCGAGACAGAAGTCGACCTCGCGGGTGTGCAGCTGCTGCGCCATGAGCTCCGTCGAGGACTGGAAGAGCCGCAGCTCCGCCGAGGGGTGGGCGGCCCGGAAGGCGGCGAGTGGGCCGGCGACGGTCAGCAGCGTCTCCGCCGCCACCGCCACCCCGCCGTGGTCGAGGCCGGCGGCGTCGGCGAGCTCCCGGCGGGCGTCGTCGAGCTCCCCCAGGGCGCGGTCGACCCGGTGCAGGAAGGCGGCGCCGTAGCGGTTGAGCCGCACCCGGCGGCCCTGCCGGTCGAAGAGCGGGACGCCCAGCTCCGCCTCCAGGCGGGCGATGGTGCGGCTCACCGAGGGCTGGGCGACGCGCAGCTCCTCGGCGGCCCGGCTGATGTGCTCAAGACGCGCCACCGTCTGGAAGTAGCGCAACGACAGCAGGTCCACGCGGACACTCCTCCCCCGAGTCCCCGAAGCGGCGCCCCGAGACGCCGACTCATAACGCGAAAGGCATTCTTTCATGGCCGAATTGGTCTTTGAAGGCATGAGCGAAGACGCCTAGCGTCGGGGGCATGGCTGAACAACCCTTCGTCAGTTACGTCGAGTTGATCCTGGACAAGCTCGCCCGCGAGCCCGAACGCCCGGTGGTCGTCGCCGCCGACGGAGGACGCGTCTCGGCGGCGGAGTTCACGGACGACGTGCACGGCCTGGCCGCCGAGATGGCCGAGCGCGGCATCGGCCGCGGCTCCACCGTGGCCCTGCTGATCGGCAACCGGCCCGAGGCGCTCAGCGCCCGCTACGCGGCCAATCTGCTCGGCGCCAGGGTGGTGTTCCTCTACGAGGGCATGGCACCCGAGATACAGGCGCGGATCGTGGACAGCGTGGAGACGGCGCTGCTCGTCGTCGACCCGGATCTGGAGGAGCCGGCCCGCGCGCTCACCGCCGTGCTGCCCCGCCCGCCCGCCGAGCTGACCCTGCACGCCGACCACGCCGACCACGCCACCCGTCGCCCGCGCCGTGCCGGCCTGCGGGTGCCGGCCGCGGCCCGGCCCGAGGACGACTGGTGCATCCGGCACACCGGCGGCACCACCGGCATCCCCAAGGGCGTACCGATGACCCACGGGCCGTACGAGCGCGCGCTGCGGTCGATCGCGGTGGGATCGGGCGGGGGCGCGGGCGCGGCCGGGGGCGCGGCCGAGAGGACCGAGCGGGCGGCCGCCGTGGAGCCGCGGTTCCTGGCCTGCACCACCCTCGCCCACCTCGCCGGCCTCGTCGCCGACGGGACCCTGCTCGCCGGCGGCCGGGTGGTGCTTCGGCCCGGCTTCGACCCCGGCGACGTGCTCGCCGCCGTGGAGCGCGAACGGCTCACCGACCTGTGGCTGCTGCCGCCGCTGCTCTACCGGCTGCTCGACCACCCGGACATCGCCACCACCGACCTCTCCAGCCTGCGCCGGATCTCCTACGGCGGCTGCCCCGCCTCGGCGGCCCGGCTGCGGCAGGCGGCCGAGGTCTTCGGCCCCGTGCTCTACGGCTGGTACGGCCAGGCGGAGGCGGGCCTGATCACCGAGGTCGGCCCGGCGGAGCACGCGGTGACCGGCGGCGCCGGGCAGATCACGGTGGGCCGCGCGACGCCCGGAGTGGAGATCGCCGTACGGGACGAGACCGGCGCGGCGGTGGAGCCGGGCACGGTGGGCGAGATCTTCGTCCACACCCCGCAGACGATGACCGGCTACTGGAAGCAGCCGGAGCTCACCGCCGAGGTGCTCGGACCGGACGGCTGGGTCCGCACCGGAGACGCCGGCTACCTCGACGAGGACGGCTACCTCTTCCTCGTCGACCGGGTGAAGGACCTGATCATCGTGGTGGGCGGGCATGTCTACCCGGCCGAGCTGGAGGAGCTGCTGCTGACCCACCCCGCGGTGGCGCACTGCGCGGTCTTCGGGGTGCGGCGGGAGGACGAGAGCGAGGAGGTGCGCGCGGCGATCGTGCCGGTGCCCGGCGGCCTCGTCGACAGCGCGTCGGTCCGGGAGTTCGTCACGGCGCGCAAGGGCGCGATGTACGCCCCGAGCCGGGTGCACACCGTGGACCGCATCCCGCTGACGGCGGCGGGCAAGCCGGACAAGAAGCTGCTGCGGGCGCGCTTCGGCGGCTGACGGCGGACCGCGGGGGCACGGAGGAGCGGCGCCCGCGAGCTTCCCCCACCCGGGCTGAGTCGCCGGTGTCGCCGAACTCAGTCGCCGGTGTCGCCGTACTCAGTCGCCGGTGTCGCCGGAATCGACGCCGGTGTCGCCGGGATCGCCGGGCGTCGGGCAGCCCGTCGTCGCCGTCACCGCCGTCAGCAGCACCACCGAGTCCTGGACCGCCGTCAGCCCCTGCCGCTCCGGTGGCAGGCACTGCACCTGCCCGGCGATGAGGTCCTGCTGCCGGTCATGGGTCGTCAGCCGGACATGGCCGTGCAGCACCTGCAGGCTGGCGGCGGGCGGCGCGTTGTGCTCGTCGAGCGCGGTGCCGGAGACCAACGCGATCACGCTCTGCCGCAGCGGCCCGCTGTGCAGGAAGAGATGGGCGCTGCGGCCGTGCGGGTCCTCCTTGGCCTGGTCCAGGTGGCGGCGGGCGAGCGTGGGGAGGTCGTCCATGGCTTACCTCGGCTTGGCTGTTCGCTTCCGGACCGTCGGCGGCATGTCTCAATCGTCACCGGCTAGCGTGGAGCGCGCCAGTCGCGGACCGACGCAACGGAGGACTCGTGCCGGACTACCTGACCGTACTGACCACCACGGACAGCCCTGAGAAGGCCGAGGCGCTGGCGCGCGGGGCCGTGGAGGCGCGGGTGGCGGCGTGCGCGCAGATCAGCCAGCCGGTCACGTCCGTGTACCGGTGGCAGGGGATGGTGGAGACCGCCGCCGAGTGGCAGGTGCTGTTCAAGACGACGACGGAGCGGTACCCCGAGCTGGAGGCGTACGTCCGCCGGAACCACGACTACGACACGCCGGAGGTCATCGCCACACCCGTCACCCATGGCAGCGACGGGTACCTGGCGTGGGTGACGGCGGAGACGTCGCCGAAGTGACCCCGGCGCGGCCGGGCCGGAGTGGAGCGATCCGGCCCGGTGTGGAGCGATCCGGCCCGGTCACCGGTCGAGCGCGAGCACATCCGTGACGCCGTGCTCGCGCGGGCCGAGGAAGGTGGGGTCCGGCTTGAAGGTCGCGTCGAGCGCGGCCTTCCCCGCCGCGACGATCTCCCGCAACCCGCCGTACTGCCAGGTCGCGTCGTTGGGCTCGCCGACCCCGACCCCGTACGCGTCGACCCCCGCCGCCTCGCACAGCGCCAGCGCCCGGCGGATGTGGAAGCCCTGGCTCACCAGCACCGCCTTGCGCACCCCGAAGATCCGCTGGGCGCGCACACAGCTGTCCCAGGTGTCGAAGCCCGCGTAGTCGCTGACGATCCGCCGGTCCGGCACGCCGTGCTCGACGAGGTAGCTCCGCATCGCGCTCGGCTCGTCGTACTCCCGCCGGCTGTTGTCCCCGGTCACCAGCACCGCGCGGACCTTGCCCCGCCGGTACAGCTCCGCCGCCGCGTCCAGCCGGTGCGCGAGGTACGGCGTCGGCCGGCCGGTGTACAGCCCCGCCCCGAACACCACCGCCACCGGCGCCGACGGCACGTCCGCCACCGTGCGCACCCGGTCGTCCGTGCTCAGCCGCAACCAGGTCGCCGGCAGCAGCCCCAGCACGCAGACCAGCACCACCACCTGGAACGCCTGCCGCTGCCCCCGCCGCGTCCGCGGCCACCGCGGCCGTGTCCTCCGCACCCTCCGCAGCCCCGCCCGCACCCCGTCCCGCAGCGCCCCTGCCCCACCCACGCCTCGCACCCGCCCCTCCGGATCCGCCGATCACGTCATCCGGTGCGACGTCGGGAGCGCGGCCGCGGTTGCCTCAGGTGTTCGACCAGACACCGCCGCGCCCCCACTCACCTCTCTCGATAGCCTGAATCACGTACGTCACAGAACCCCCGGCGTCCGCGGCGTTCGCGGAACGCGCCAGACCGAGCAGGCAGGTGTCACCGACCGTGCCCCCGATACCCAAGGCAGAGCTGCACCTCCACATCGAGGGCACCCTGGAGCCGGAGCTGGCGTTCGCGCTGGCGGAGCGGAACGGGGTGGTGCTGCCGTACGCGACGGAGGACGAGCTGCGCGCGGCGTACTCGTTCGTCGACCTCCAGTCGTTCCTGGACCTCTACTACGCGCTGATGGCGGTGCTCCGCACCGAGCAGGACTTCGCGGACCTCGCCGACGCCTATCTCGCCCGCGCGCACCGGCAGGGGGTGCGGCACGCGGAGATCTTCTTCGACCCGCAGGCGCACACCTCGCGCGGGGTCGACATCGGCACGGTGATCGAGGGACTCTCGGGCGCGCTGGACGCCGCGGAGGAGACGTACGGCATCACCACCCGGCTGATCATGTGCTTCCTGCGGGACGAGAGCGCCGAGTCGGCCCTGGAGACCTTCGAGGCGGCGCGGCCGTACCTGGACCGGATCACGGCGGTGGGCCTGGACTCGGCGGAGGTCGGACACCCGCCGTCGAAGTTCCGCGAGGTGTACGCGCTGGCGCGGGAGGCCGGGCTGAAGTGCGTGGCGCACGCCGGGGAGGAGGGCCCGCCGGTGTACGTCTGGGAGGCGCTGGACGTGCTCAAGGTGGACCGGGTCGACCACGGGGTCCGCTGCCTGGAGGACGAGGCGCTGGTGGCCCGCCTGGTCGCGGAACAGGTTCCGCTGACGGTCTGTCCGCTCTCCAACGTACGGCTGCGGGTCTACGACCGGCTGGCCGACCACCCGCTGCGCGCCATGCTCGACGCCGGCCTGCTGGTCACGGTCAACTCCGACGACCCCGCCTACTTCGGCGGCTACGTCGACGACAACTTCACCGCCGTGCGGGACGCGCTCGCCCTGGACCAGGAGACCCTGCGCACCCTCGCCCGCAACTCCTTCCGCGCCGCCTTCCTGGAGGAGGACCTCCGCGCGGCGTACCTCAAGGAGGTCGACGAGCACCGCGGGTGAGCGACGACCACGCGAGCCGCGCACGGTGCGTTTGCCGTGCACGGCGCGTGGGTCGGGCACCGGGTGAGGCGCGCACGGTGGGTGGGTCGGGCACCGCGCGGGAGCCGGGCACCCCGGGTGAGGCGGCGACCGCGCGTGAGTCTGGCGCCGGGAGTGGATCGGGCACGGTGGGTGAGACGGGACCGCGCCTGTGTCGGGCACCCCCGAGTGAGGCGCGACGCGCGCGTGGGTCGAGCATCGCGCGCGAATGGCGTACCGGGAGTGAGCCACGCACCGCGTGAGCGCGCACCGCGCGTGAGCCGCCGGCCGTACGGCGACCGGGCCACCGCCAGCCCGCCAGCCCGCCAGCCCGCCAGCCCGCCAGCCCGCCAGCCCGCCAGCCCGCTGGCCGGCTGGCCCGGCCCGCGCCTCAGCGGCTCGGTCTCGCCCCTGTGAAGCGGGTGAAACCAAAGGTCATCCGCCCGCAACGGCGGGGCAACGCGACGCTGACAGGCTCGGCACATGACGCCCACTCTGCTCGCCGTCGCGCACGGCAGCCGCGACCCGGAAGCACTGCGGACCGTGACCCCGCTGCTGGAACGGGTCCGGCGGCTGCGGCCCGGCCTGCCGGTGCGGCTGGGGCACATCGAGCTCAACGAGCCGCTGCTCGGCGACGTCCTCGCCGGGCTGCGCGGCCAGGTCGTCCTCGTACCGCTGCTGCTGGGCCGGGGCCACCACGTCAAGGTCGACCTGCCGGCCGCGGCCCTCGCCGCCCCCCATCTGAGCGTGCGCGTCGCCGCCCCGCTCGGCCCCCACCCGCTCCTCGCCGAGGCCCTCGCCGCCCGGCTGGTCGAGGCCGGCTGGCCGCCGCTCGACCCATCGGCTCCCGACCCATCGGCTCTCGACTCGTGGGCCACCGACCCGTGGGCCCCCGACCTGTCGGCTCCCGAGCAGCCGAGCTCCGGCCGACCGATCCCCGCGCCGCCCCGCTCCGGTCGGCCGCTGCTCGGCCGGTCGCTGCTCGGTCCGGGCGCCGTGCTCGCCGCGCGCCCCGCGGACCTCGGCCACCCCGCCCGCCGCGCGGCGGACCCGCACCGCACCGGCGTCGTGCTCGCCGCGGCCGGCTCGCGGGACCGGCACTCGGCCGAGGACACCGGCCGCACGGCCGCCCTGCTCAGCGCGCGGCTCGGCGGGGTGCCGGTGCGGCCCGGCTACGCCTCCGCCACCGGACCCGGCGCACCCTCCGTCACCGAGGCGGTCGCCGCGCTGGCGGCGCGGGGGTGCCGGCGGGTCGCGGTCGCCGCGTACTTCACCGCCCCCGGCCGCTTCGCCGCCCAGTGCGCGGCGGAGGCCGCCGAGGCCGCCGCGGACCTCGGTATGTCCGTCTCCGCCGCGGCCGCCCCGCTCGGCGACCAACACGCCATGGCCCGCCTGGTGCTGCACCGGTACGAGCGGGCCCTCGCGTCTGCTCCGTTGTCACACCCGGCGGTTACTGTCGGTGTATGAACGGGACACCACCGACCGCACCCGACACCACGGACGCCATGGGTGCCATGGGCGCCCCCGACGTCCCGGGCTACCAGGCGTCAGACATCGAGCGGTGGGCCGTGGAGCCCGACAAGCGGCCCGGCCGCACCGCCTTCCAGCGTGACCGCGCCCGCGTGCTGCACTCCGCGGCGCTGCGCCGGCTGGCCGGGAAGACCCAGGTGGTCACGCCGGGCTCGGCGGCCCACTCCTGGGACGCCTCGCCGCGCACCCGGCTGACGCACTCGCTGGAGTGCGCCCAGGTGGGGCGGGAGCTGGGCGCCGCCCTCGGCTGCGACCCGGACCTGGTGGAGGTGGCCTGCCTCGCGCACGACCTCGGCCACCCGCCCTTCGGGCACAACGGCGAGCAGGCGCTGGACGAGGTCGCCGCGGACTGCGGCGGCTTCGAGGGGAACGCCCAGTCGCTGCGGCTGCTGGCCCGCCTCGAACCCAAGCGGTTCGTCGCCGACCCGGAGAGCGGCGAGCCGGTCAGCGTCGGCGTCAACCTCACCCGTGCCGCCCTGGACGCCGCCACCAAGTACCCCTGGCCGCGCGGTGGACATCCGACCGACCCCGCCTCCCGGAAGTTCGGGGTCTACGAGGACGACCTGCCGGTCTTCGCCTGGTTCCGGGAGGGCGCCCCCGGCCACCGCACCTGCTTCGAGGCGCAGGTCATGGACTGGTCCGACGACGTCGCCTACTCGGTGCACGACGTCGAGGACGGGCTGCACGCCGGCCACCTCGACCCGGCCTGCCTGCTGGCCGACCCCGAGCGGCGCGAGGTGTTCGCCGTCGCCGCCGCGCGGTACGCCCCCGGGGCCGACCCGCAGGAGCTCGCCGAGGCGCTGGACCGGCTGCTCGACCAGGAGTGGTGGCCGCACGGCTACGACGGCTCGGCGGTCGCCCAGGCCCGGCTCAAGGACGCCACCAGCCAGCTCATCGGCCGGTTCTGCCTGGCCGCCGAGACCGCCACCCGCGCGGCGTACGGCCCCGGCCGCCTGACCCGCTACCGCGCGGAGCTGGTGGTGCCGCGCGCCACCCGGCTGGAGTGCGCGGTGCTCAAGGCCGTGGCCGATCGCTATGTGATGCAGCGCGAGGACCAGGAGCTGCTCCGCGCCGAGCAGCGGGTGATCATCGCGGAGCTGGGCGAGGCGCTCATCGCCCGCGCCCCGGACGGGCTCGACCCGCAGTTCCGCGCGATCTTCAACCAGGCCGAGGCCGCGGGCGACGAGACGGCGCGGCTGCGTGCCGTCGTGGACCAGATCGCCGCCCTCACCGACGCCTCCGCCCGCTCCCTCCACGCCCGACTGGTGCGGCACCGACCGTGACCGCGGGCCGCACCCCACGGAAGTCCGTGAAAAGCCCCCGGAGAGTCGGCCGAGAGGGCTGGTGGGAGGCGTGATCGCTGGACCGTCCGGCGTACTGCCCCTTCCCGCATCCGGCTCGGTGCGGGACGCTCACCTAGGCGAAAAAGCGACCAGTAGGTAGCGACAAGCAGACGTCCTGCGTGGCGGCGAGGAGGCAGCAAGTGGTCGACGCAGACCAGACATTCGTCATCGTCGGTGGGGGCCTGGCCGGGGCCAAGGCCGCGGAGACCCTCCGCGAGGAGGGCTTCACCGGCCGGGTGATACTGATCTCCGACGAGCGCGACCACCCCTATGAGCGACCGCCGCTGTCCAAGGGCTTCCTGACCGGCAAGGACGACCGCGACAGCGTCTTCGTCCACGAGCCCGCCTGGTACGCGCAGGCCGACATCGAGCTGCACCTCGGCCAGCCCGCCGTCCGCCTCGACCGCGCCACCAGGGCCGTCATCCTCGGCGACGGCACCCGCGTCCCCTACGACCGGCTGCTGCTGGCCACCGGCGCCGAGCCGCGCCGGCTCGACATCCCCGGCACCGGCCTGGCCGGCGTCCACCACCTGCGCCGGCTGGCCCACGCCGAGCGGCTGCGCGGGGTGCTGACCGCCCTCGGCCGGGACAACGGCCAGCTGGTGATCGCCGGAGCCGGCTGGATCGGCCTGGAGGTCGCGGCCGCCGCCCGCGGCTACGGCGCCGAGGTCACCATCGTCGAGCCCGAGCCCACCCCGCTCCACCCGGTCCTCGGCCCCGAGCTCGGCACCCTCTTCGCCGACCTGCACCGCGAGCACGGCGTCCGCTTTCACTTCGGCGCCCGACTCACCGAGATCGTCGGCCAGGACGGCATGGTGCTGGCGGCCCAGACCGACGACGGCGAGGAGCACCCCGCCCACGCCGTCCTCGCCGCCATCGGCGCGGCGCCGCGCACCGCCCTCGCCGAGGCCGCGGGCCTTCAGGTGGTGGACCGGGCGCGCGGCGGAGGCATCGCCGTCGACGCCTCGCTGCGCACCTCCGACCCCGACATCTTCGCCGCCGGCGACGTGGCCGCCGCCGACCACCCGCTGCTGGACGTGCGGCTGCGCGTCGAGCACTGGGCCAACGCCCTCAACGGCGGCCCCGCCGCCGCCCGCGCCATGCTCGGCCAGGAGGTCTCCTACGACCGTGTGCCGTACTTCTTCTCCGACCAGTACGACGTCGGCATGGAGTACTCCGGCTACGCGCCGCCCGGCTCCTACGACCAGGTGGTGTGCCGCGGAGACGTCGGCAAGCGGGAGTTCATCGCCTTCTGGCTGCGCGAGGGCCGGCTGCTGGCCGGAATGAACGTGAACGTGTGGGACGTCACCGACTCCATCCAGCGGCTCATCCGCTCCGGCGCCCGGCTGGACCCGACGGCGCTCGCCGACCCGCAGACCCCGCTGGAGTCCCTGGTCGAGGGGTAGCGACGGGCGCCGTGGCGTCATCTCCCGGCGTGGGGCCCGGCTGTCACCGCCCCACCGTAGAATTCACCCGTGGCAGGCAGGATCAACGATGACGACGTGAGGGCCGTACGGGAAGCGATCCCGATCGACGCCGTCGTGTCCGAGTACCTCCAGCTCCGCAACGCCGGCGGTGGGAATCTGAAGGGCCTGTGCCCCTTCCACGACGAGAAGTCCCCGTCCTTCCAGGTCAGCCCCAGCAAGGGGCTCTTCTACTGCTTCGGCTGCACGGAGGGCGGGGACACCGTCGACTTCGTCATGAAGATCGACCACCTGTCGTTCACCGAGACCATCGAGCGGCTCGCCGCCCAGGCCGGCATCACGCTCCGCTACGAGCAGGGCAGCGCCACCCCCGGACGCCAGCAGGGCGAGCGCACCCGGTTCGTCGAGGCGCACAAGGCCGCCGCCCAGTTCTACGCCGAGCAGCTCGGCGGCGCCGAGGCCGAGATCGGCCGGGTCTTCCTCGCCCAGCGCGGCTTCGACCAGGCCGCGGCCGAACACTTCGGCGTCGGCTACAGCCCGGCCGGCTGGGACCACCTGGTCCGCTTCCTGCGCGGCCGCGGCTTCACCGACAAGGAGCTGATCGTCTCCGGGCTGGCCCAGGACGGCCGCCGCGGCCCCATCGACCGCTTCCGCGGCCGGCTGATGTGGCCGATCCGGGACATCACCGGCGAGGTGGTCGGCTTCGGCGCCCGCAAGCTGCGCGAGGACGACAACGGCCCCAAGTACCTGAACACCCCCGAGACGCCGATCTACAAGAAGTCGCACGTCCTGTACGGCATCGACCTCGCCAAGAAGGAGATCGCCAAGACCAGCCGGGCGGTCGTGGTCGAGGGCTATACCGACGTCATGGCCTGCCACCTGGCCGGCGTCACCACCGCCATCGCGACCTGCGGCACCGCCTTCGGCGGCGACCACATCAAGATCCTCCGCCGGCTGCTGATGGACAACTCCGGCGCGGAGGTCGTCTTCACCTTCGACGGCGACGCGGCCGGCCAGAAGGCCGCGCTGCGCGCCTTCGAGGACGACCAGAAGTTCGCCGCCGAGACCTCCATCGCGATCACGCCCGGCGGCATGGACCCCTGCGAGCTGCGCCTGGCGCAGGGGGACGAGGCCGTGACCGCCCTGGTCGACAGCCGCACCCCGCTCTTCGCCTTCGCCATCCGCCAGCTCGTCGGCCGACACAACCTGGACACGGCCGAGGGCCGGGCCGCCGCGCTGGACGAGGCCGCGCCGATCGTCGCCAACATCAAGAACCGGGCCATCCAGCATGAGTACGCGGTGACGTTGGCCGGAATGGTCGGCATCCTCGACACCCAGTTCGTGGTGCAGCGCGTCGCCCAGCTGGCCCGCTGGGCGCGCGAGCGCGGCGGGGCGCCCGGCCCCCAGTCCGGCCGGGCGAACCACCGCGCCGCCCCCGCCGCGCAGGCCCCCGCGCCGCCCGTCCCCCGTGGCCCGGCGCTCAATCTGCGCAGCCCCGCCCACCGGGTCGAGCGGGAGCTGCTCAAGCTCGCCCTCCAGCGCCCCGAGCTGGTCTCCCCGGCCTTCGACGCGTACGGCATCGACGAGTTCACCGCACCGCCGTACGCCGCGGTGCGCCGTGCCATCGAGGACGCCGGCGGCGCCGCGACGGCCGACGCCGACTACCTCGCCCGGGTCCGCGACGCCGCCCCGGACGACACCGTGCGGTCCATGGTCACCGAGCTCGCCGTCGAACCGCCGCACACCCGCCGCGACCCCGACGAGGCGTACGCCGGCGTGCAACTGGTCGCCGTGCGCCTCGCCGCCGTCAACCAACGGGTCGCCGAGGTCCGCGGCACCCTCCAGCGCCTCGGCCAGCACGGCGACCCCGCGCACCTGGCAGCCGTGCAGAACGAGCTGTGGGTCCTCCAGCAGTACGGCCAGTCACTCCGCGAGCGAGGCGCGGCCGCGCTCTGAGCGGTCTCTTTTCTGAGGGCTCGGTTCGCCTCCGGGCGCCCTGAGCGACTGCCGACGGTCGACCGTGCGCCCCTTTTTCCAGGGCTCGGTTCGCCTCCGGGCGCTGTAAGCGACTGCCGACGGTCGACCGTGCTCGACCACTCGTTCCTCGCGGCCTCCGCGCGCTCTCCCTTTCGGCAGCCGCGCGCCCTTCGGCTCACTCGCCGGTGCGTACGGGGCGGGACCGCGTCCGCAGCCGCGAAGGGGCGGCGCTGTTCCTTTCGGTGGCCGCGGGCTTTCGGCGACCGGGCGCCTTCGAGTACGTCCGTAATCGGTCGGTCACCGCCCGCTCGGCAAAAAGTGCTCGCACGCCCCTCGTGGCGGGCATGTGTCGTACTCCACACTGGGGAGCGGTGCCTGAGTCTTCGGAACGCGGCGGTGTCGGCGGTCGGGAAGGACCGGAAGCCCCCGCAGATCCGCTCACGATGTACGGGACGGATGGCGGCGCGGCCGCCGCAGCCGCGCCCGATCGCCCTGCCGTCTCAAGCGCGATCACCCTGGAGGTCGCCCTCGTGCAGACCCAGACCCTCACCGACGTGACGACGACGGACGTCACCACCGAGATCCCCGCCCATGTCGCGGCCCTCGCCACCGGCGGTGGCCCCGCGGACCCCGTCGTGCCGTCGCAGGGCATGCCCCCGCTCCATCCCGAGGCGGATCTGGGCGAGTCTCCGCCCCCGCCCGAGGCCCCCGAGCCCGCCGCCGTACGGGCGGACACCAGCGGCCCCTCCTCGGACCTCTTCCGCCAGTACCTGCGCGAGATCGGCCGCATCCCGCTGCTCTCCGCGGCCGAGGAGGTGGAGCTGGCGCGCCGGGTGGAGGCCGGGCTGTTCGCCGAGGAGAAGCTGGGCAGCACCCCGGACCTGGACAGCCAGCTCGCGCTCGATCTCGACAAGCTCGTGGTGCTGGGCCGGATGGCCAAGCGCCGTCTGATCGAGGCCAACCTGCGGCTGGTCGTCTCCGTCGCCAAGCGCTACGTCGGCCGCGGGCTGACCATGCTGGATCTGGTCCAGGAGGGCAACCTCGGCCTGATACGGGCCGTGGAGAAGTTCGACTACGCCCGCGGGTACAAGTTCTCCACCTACGCCACCTGGTGGATCCGCCAGGCCATGTCGCGCGCGCTGGCCGACCAGGCCCGGACGATCCGGGTCCCGGTGCACGTCGTCGAGCTGATCAACCGCGTGGTGCGGGTGCAGCGCCGGATGCTCCAGGAGCGCGGCTACGAGCCCCCGCCCGAGGAGGTCGCCGCCCACCTCGACCTTCCCCCCGAGCGGGTCAGCGAGGTGCTGCGGCTGGCTCAGGAGCCGGTCTCGCTGCACGCCCCCGTCGGCGAGGAGGACGATGTCGCCCTCGGCGACCTGATCGAGGACGGCGACGCCGCCTCCCCGGTCGAGTCCGCGGCCTTCCTGCTGCTCAGGGAGCACCTGGAGGCCGTCCTCTCCACGCTCGGCGAGCGCGAACGCAAGGTCGTCCAGCTCCGCTACGGCCTGGCCGACGGCCGCGCCCGCACCCTGGAGGAGATCGGCCGCATCTTCGGCGTCACGCGCGAGCGGATCCGCCAGATCGAGTCGAAGACCCTCAACAAGCTGCGCGAGCACGCCTTCGCGGACCAGTTGCGCGGATATCTGGACTGACCGCCCGGCGGGGGCGGTGGTGGTCCGCCGTCCTAGAGCGTGCGCGCCGGGTCGAAGGCACCCGGGTGGGTCTGTTCGCGGACGGCGACGTACTGCTGGCGGACGGCCTGGCCGACGGCGAGCTCCTCGCCCGGCTCGAAGACCTGGCTGGCCGCCGCGGGCCACATCGGCGGCTGGCGCGGGGAGAGGGTGCCGTGGTGGACGCCGAGGGCCCAGGCGGCCTGGCGGGCGGCTCCCAGGGCGGCGTAGTCGGCCGGCTGGGGGACGACGACCTGCGCGCCGAAGAGGGCGGGGGCGATCGCCCGGACGGCGGGGAGGTCGGCGGCCGGGCCGAGGAGGAAGACGCGGCGCACCTCCACCCCACGCCCGCGCAGCACGTCCAGCGCGTCCGCGAGCCCGCACAGCATGCCCTCGAAGGCGGCCCGCGCCAGGTGCTCCCGCTTCATGCTCTCGCGCCGCAGGCCGGCCAGCGTGCCGGCGGTGTGCGGGAGGTGCGGGGTGCGCTCGCCCTCCAGATAGGGGAGGAGGACCAGACCGTAGGAGCCGGGGGAGGAGGTGAGGGCGAGCTCGGAGAGGCCCTCCAGGTCGCAGCCGAGCAGCTCCGCGGTGCCACGCAGCGCCCGCACCGCGTTGAGGGTGTGCACCACCGGAAGGTGCATGCCGGTGGCGTCCGCGTACGAGGTGATGGTGCCGGTGGGGTCCGCGAGCGCCTCGTGGTGGACGGCGAAGACGGAGCCGGAGGCGCCGAGGGAGATCACCGCGTCGCCGATGCCGACGCCCAACCCGAAGGCCGCCGCCATCGTCTCGCCGGTGCCGGCGGAGATCAGCAGCCCCTCGGGGGTGTGGCCGGCGGGCTCGCAGGGGCCGATGACGTCGGGAAGCCGCACCCGGTGGCCCAGGGCCAGCTCCACCAGGTCGGGGCGGTAGCCGCCGGTCGCCGCCGACCAGAAGCCGGTGCCGGAGGCGGCGCCGCGGTCGGTGGTGCGCCGCACCGGGCGGCCCAGCAGCTGCCACACCAGCCAGTCGTGCGGCTGGAGCAGCTCGGCCACCCGGCGCGCCGACTCCGGCTCGGAGCGGGCCAGCCAGCGCAGCTTCGCCACGGCCAGGCCGGAGTGCGGCACCAGGCCGACGGCCTGCGCCCAGGCGGAGCGCCCGCCGAGCGCGTCGATCAGGTCGGCCGCGGCGGCCTGCGCCCGCTTGTCGTTGCCGGCCATCGCGGGGCGCACCAGCACCCCGCCGGCGTCCAGCGCCAGCAGCCCTTGCTGCTGCGCGGAGACGCCGATGGCCTGCACGCCCTCCAGCAGACCGCCCTCGGCGGCCTCCCCGAGGGAGAGCAGCCACACCTGCGGGTCCACATCGCTGCCGCCGGCCGGGTGCGGCGCGTACCCCTGCTTGAGTACGGCACCCGTGTCCGTGTCGCAGACGACGATGCGCGTGCTCTCCGACGAGCTGTCCAGACCGGCGACTATCCCCATAGCCCCAGATGATGCCCTATCGCCGCACTGCGGGCGTCCGGTATCGGCGTGGGGCGTCAGGTGTTGCTGGTGCCCCAGTCGTCGTCCTCCGGCGCCCGGTCCTCGCGCAGCGAGCGGACCCGGCTCGCCATGGAGTCCGGGAGCCGGTCCCCGACCCTGGAGCTCACCGTGTCGAACGCCTTGGAGGCGGCCTTGCGCCCGCTGAGCGCGGTGGCCTCGGCGGTGTTGCGCACCGCCGGATTCCGGGCGACCCGCTGCGCGGCTTTGCGCAGCTGCTCGTACCGCTCGCGGCCGGCGCGCGTGCCGAGCACGTACCCGACGGCCACTCCGGTGATGAACGTCAGCCGGTAGCGCATCCCACTGCCCTTCCCGTTGGACCTGGCCCCGTACCCGCCTACCCTCGGCCGCCGGAGATCACCCGTCGGACACGCGCAGGCCACCTCGGGGATACCGATTGGCGGAGCACCCCCCTGCTTGCGCTAATGTATGTCTCGCAGCGAGCGCGCGCCGTCCGGCTGGACCGGGTGGGGGCGTGATCGAGGCACACGGAGCAATCCCCTGTAGCTCAATTGGCAGAGCAGCCGGCTGTTAACCGGCAGGTTACTGGTTCGAGTCCAGTCGGGGGAGCTCGGTCCCCTGTAGCTCAATTGGCAGAGCATTCGGCTGTTAACCGGAGGGTTACTGGTTCGAGTCCAGTCGGGGGAGCAGCGGAAGAGGACCCCTTCGGGGGTCCTTTTTCATGTTCCGGCCCGCACGGGGGAGGACTACCAGGACGGTTTCCGACCGGTGCCGGCCCGGAACGCGGCCGGTTTCAGGCCCGGATTTCGGCCTCGGGAAATTTCCCGACCCACCGGGAACCGAACGTCGGTGATCGCAGTCCTCTAGGTTGGCAGTGCCGCTTACGGCGGCCCCCCGGGGCAACAGATCGTATGAGCGGCTATGCTGCGGCAGACGGCGCGCACAGATGTGCGCGACACGCCGCTACGGGGCGGTAGCTCAGCCGGTTAGAGCAGCGGACTCATAATCCGTCGGCCGTGGGTTCGAGTCCCACCCGCCCCACCACCCACTACGCGGGGAGAACCGTTTCTACCTGCGGAAACGTAAGAACGGGGGGCACCACTCCAAGGTGGTGCCCCCCGTTCATCCGTTCAGACCAAGATCCAGTGGACACACAGTGGACGCGGGGGCGATTCAGTGGACAGAAGCGCCCTCACGCCGCCTTCCGGCGCCCTTTCGGAGCCCGGAGACCGTGGCGGGACGCCGCCGGAGGCAAGCCGGTCGGTAGGGCCCATGCCTCGACGGTCGGGGACTCGGAGCGGGCGACCGTGAAGCGCGTGAGCGAGAAGTCGGCTCGCTGCTCCTCGAGGTAGCGGTCGTTGAAGTTCTCCACGCGCACCAGCTCCAGGTCGCTCGCGGAGCAGTGATCACGTACCCACTTCACCGCTCCGTTGGCGGCGTCGTCCTGACCCCGGCCGGTCAGGGTGATCATGCCGAGGAGGTCGGAGTCCGGTTGGGTCTGCGCTCCGACGGCCCAGGTGTCGCCTGACTGCCTGGCGCCGTGCGCGAAGAAGACGGCGATGTCGTTCTGCCAAGCTGCCTCGGGGATCGTCAGCGGGGTGCGCACCTGGAAGGGGACGTCGCGGGGGACGACGGCCATGACCGACTCTGCCTCGGCCCGCAGCATCTCGGGCAGCACGCTGGTGTACGTGTCGGAGGTGATCTGGCGCGAGGAGTGCCCCAGCTTCTCTTGGACGACCTTGATGTCGTGCCCGGCGAGCAGGGACAGGGTGGCGGCGAGGTGGCGCAGGTCGTGGAGGCGGACCGGCGGCAGGCCGGACAGCTCGACCAGGCGGGTGAAGCGTCGGGATATCCAGTCGGGGTGCAGCGCCTCGCCGTTCTCGTGCGTCCACACCCGGCCGCTCTCGATGTAGGCGTCTCCCCACTCCTGGCGCTGCTTCTCCTGCTTCGCGCGAAAGGCGGCGAGGTTGTCCGCAGACTCCAGGCTCAGGGACAGGGTGCGAACGCTGTCGGCCTTTGGCGCTTCTCCGTAGAGCTCGTACGCCACCTCGACGATCTGCTGGGAGATCCGTAGCCACAGGGCATCGAGGCTGACCTCCGTCCAGGGTAGGGCGGCCATCTCGCCGCGGCGGGGGCCGAGGAAGATGAAGCTGTGCCACAGCTCGTAGAGCCAATCGTCCTTGACGAAGTCGAGGAATTGGCCGGTCAGCTCCGGTGTCCAGACCATGACCGGGCCGGGCTTCTCGCCGGTGCGCTTCCAGTGCTCGATGCGCTCGGGAGTCCAGACGAGCGGCTTGGGTCGAGTGACTGGCGGCAGCTCCACGAGCTGAGCCCAGTTCCTCTGGAAGAGCTGTTCGCGCTTGATGCCCCAGGACAGCGCCGAGCTGAGGGTGTCGTTGATGCGGTGCATGGTGGCTGCGGAGGTGACCTTCCGCAGCCCCTTCTTTCCCTCGCGCAGCTCTGCGTTGGCGTCGAGAAAGGCCCGGCGCGCGGCGCGGCGCTCCTCCTTCTTGGCATAGCCCGCCGTCTTCACCCAGGCCCGGTGCGCGGCGTCGCGCTTCTTCTGGAGCTCGTCGACATGCAGCCGGTGGAGGATCCGCTGGGCGTTCTCTTTCTCGATCGCGTCGTACATCTTGTCGAGGTGCCGAACCTTGAGGTCACGACACTTGATGTGTCCGAGGTGTGGGAGGAGGTAGTTGTTGATGTGCTCCTCGTAGCCGTGGCGGGTCGTACGGGCCAGGGACTTCTTCGCCTTGATCCACCGGAGGAAGAAGTCGCCGCACTTCTCATCGGACAGCACGTCGCCGCCGGCCATGGCGGCGTCGTAGATCTCCCTGGCCTTCTTCTTGGCGTCTTCCAACTTGGCGAAGCCGCCGCGGCGTACCCGCTGGCGGGTGCCGCCCTCGGCTGGTTCGAGCTCGAAGTAGAAGTTCCAGGTGCCGTGCCCCTTGCCTAGCTTGGGGCACGTCGTGCCGATGGAGCCGACCTTGGGGTTGCCGTCGGCGTCGAGGACGGGGTTGCCCTTCTTGTCCTTGAGTGGTCCCTTGCACTGGCACCGCCTGTAGTAGCTCGGCTCGAACATCCGACACTGCTCCCTGTTGACTGTCGCTTGGATCACAGCCAGCCGTTCGTGTGCGTACGTGTCCGTACGTGTCTGGCGTGATCTCTCTCGATCTTGCTGGGGCTGTCGGACAGCGTTGTAAAGTTGCTGACAAGTTGGCGCGGGGGAGATTGCGACCAACGAGATGACTGCTCAGGAAGCGGGCGGACAGGCTTCGGCCGGAGCGATGGGTCTGGAGGAGCTGCTGGCTCTTCCGGCCACGGTCAACGTGACAACTGCCGGGCGTGCTCTGGGAATCGGCCGAGACAAGGCGTACGAGCTGATCCGCAATGGGAAGTTCCCTGTTCGGACGCTCCCGCTAGGCGGCACAGTCCGGGTACCAACGGTGGAGCTGTGGAAGGTCCTCGGCATCGAGCAGCGCCGGGACGCGGGGGTGAGTACGTGATCGACGGAGGCGGCGCGTGATCTTGGGGTGTTTGTTGGGTTTCCAACAATGTGACCTATCTTCGGTAAACTAGTTCACTAAAGGGGGTCGGTAGGAGGGGCGAGGAGATGCCGAGGCTGTACGGCTTTGAAGACATGGCGTACCGGCGGGTGCGCGAGAGCGAGGCGGAGGGCATTCGTGCTGCCGCCTCGCGGCGGTTGCTCAAGCAGCCCTATCCCGCCATCACGGAGTGGATGAACGCCGAGGGGTACCGCACGACGCGCGGTGGCCTGTGGAAGCCAGACGTCCTGGCAAACGTGCTCGATCACCCGGCCATTGCCGGCCTGGAGGAAGACGAGAACCGCAACCTCGTCGAAACGGGCGGCCCCGCGATCATCCCTCGGGAGGACTTCGAGGCCATCCGCGCCATGCGCCCCGTCCACGACCCCGACAAGCAGCGGGCGCCACAGCGCGAGTACCTGATTCCGGGTCTGATGGGTACCTGCGGGCTGTGCACGACCTCGCTGGGCTCCTCTCCCTCGAACCGCGGCAGCCGCGGTTACCGGTGTGCGCCCAGCACAGCTCAGCATCCGGGCGGGTGCGGCAAGGTCCGCATCAATGCTGACCTGTTGGAGACGTACGTTGCTGAGCACGTGCTGGCAGAGTTGGCCAAGCCGGACGTCAGCGCGCTGATTGGTCAGGCGCGAGATGAACTGCTGGCCCAGGCTGCCCTCTTGCGTAAGGAGGCGGCAGCCGCGCGCCGTCGGCAGAAGAAGCTGGGCGTGGACTACGGGCGTTCGCCGGACATGTCGCTCAAGGCGTTCAGGGCAGCCGACAAGGAACTCACGCAGCTGATCCGCGAGAGCGAGACGAAGGCTCGTCTCCTGGAGCAGGTCAAGCATGTGCCGGTGGGTGACATCCCTGACCTCGTGCGCTGGTGGAAGCACGCGCCGATGAGGGCGAAGAAGGGTGTCTTGGTTCTCATGCTGGAGAAGGTGGCTGTGTACCCGGCCGCGTCCAGAGGCTCTCGCACGGTGGACGCGGACCGGGTGGCACTGCATTGGCGGCAGTGGGGCGCGGAGGCTGAGGAGTTGTCCGCCTAAACTGCGCTGCCGGCGCCTTTGGGGCTGATGTTGTAGCCGATGGTGGCCAGCGCGAGACCGGTGGCCACACAGATGATGGAGAGCCCCGCCAAGGCGGGGCTGACGGCGTTTTCGACAGACAGCGGCCACGCGTGCCCGGTCCGGTCAGCGATGATGTACGCGCTACGGCTGAGCGCATGGGCTACGCCGAAGATGCCCCCGGCTGCAGCGATGGACAGTCCGGTTGCGGCTGCGCGTCGTTGCTGCCAGGCCGCAATGGCCAGCCCGGTAGAAAAGGCGCCGATTTCCAGCCCGGCCACGGCTGTGAAGCCGAGGTAGGTGAGCAGGTACAGCCAGACGTCGGATCTACGCGCGTAGGTCGCGGACAGCTCAGTGTGCGCGGTGTCGGCCATGTGGAACTCCCAGATCATCGCCGCGACAACACAGCACACGGCGATGATGCGCACCGCGACTCCCGCCTGCACGTGGCTTCTTGAGTGCGTCCAGTCCACGATCATGACTTGGAGGCATGCCCAGAAGATCACTGCGGCGAGGTCCGAGGCGAGGGAGGAGACCTCGTTGAGGTCCATGAGTCGGTCAATGGCTTCGGCGACTGTGGGGATCGCCAGGAGTGAGCCGATGAAGCAGGCTGCGAACGCCGACATTCGGGCCCTATGGGCGATTTGATAGACCGCTTGATTGCGACGCTTACGGGTGTAGTGCAGGCGTATCGCCGCGCTTACGGCTGTGACAAGGGCACAGACGCCGTAGATGAGGCCGTCCAAGAGGTTCAACGTCCTTCCAGATCATCCGCTGCCCTCTCAGCGGCTTCGTGCAGGCTCAGCAGGCGGCGCGGCCGGCCCTCACGGGGCTGGTCGACGCCGGGGGGAGGTGGGGGGATCGTGGGGACCTCTTCGGGTAGTCCCCTGCGACCACGGATCTCCCGGAGCTTCGAACTGATTTCAAGAATGTCCTGCACCTCAAGACCCTGCATTAAACGCAGGACTTCGCGGGCTTCTGGGCGCTCCTGGTACACGGACAGGGCTGCGAGGTCGTCCCACTCCGGTCCTGGGAGCAGGAACGCGGCCGGGGCGTCGAGTGCCTGTGCAAGCGCGATGAGTGTAGACGATCTGGGGTTGCTACTGGTGCCGTTCATCAGGCTGTTGACGGTGCCGTGCGACAGCAGGGGCTTGCGCTGTCCCACGGGGGTCGTTGCATCTGAGACGTCCCTGGCGCTGGGCGTGAACCCGTCCGGATCGCGGCGTAGTCGCAGCAGGGCGAGCAACTTTGAGGCCAGGCTCATGAGTTGACGCCGGTCAGTGGTGTCTGTCATGTCCGCCTTCTCTGGCCGTGCCGTATGCTGCCGCAGGTGACTGGCCGGTAACAATCGTCCCTGCCTCTACGATACCTCGCAGCTCGGAGGGGTTATAGGGTTTGTTGGACAGTTTCCCCGGGGGAGCCGGCGGGCGAACTGCGGGCGTCACGCGCTCCGTTGCCTGCCTCTTGGTGGGCTGTCGAGGAAGTCGCATCTGGGCGGGCGAAGGCGGCGCGCTTGCCGTTCACGGGAGGAATCGCATGTCCGAAATCGACGAGCGGCGGATCGCTGAACTGGCCAAGCAGCCCCCGTGTTTGCTTCGAGGTGGGACGGGCGTCTCGACCCGCCAGGAGGCCCGAAAGCTGCTGGAGTGGCAGGCTGGTATGCGCGGCCGGGAGCCAGACGACGGCCTGCAAGAGGATGGGTGCTGTTGAGTCACAGGGTGACCAGCGCCCAGATAGGTGACATTTTTGAGATGCTGCTGTACGTTTTGACGTGCCGGGCGGGTACAGCAGCCGCAGGAGCCCGTACGGCAGCGTCGCGCGAGCGGCGTCCTTCCCTACTCCTCGCCGGGCGGCCGACCCCCCCGCGCCCCGCCCGGCGAGGAGTCGGCCGTCCGGTGCGGCCGTCGGGGTGCGTGACGGGAGTCAGCCCGCCGTGACCGCTTGGTCGTGGCGGGCTCTCTCATGTCCGCAGCCAGAAAAGGGAATTCAGAAATGCAGTGAATTCCCTTTTAGAATTCCTCTGAAATAAAAGAGTTCTGAACTTGCTTTGGCGGTATTCGCCATTAAGATATAAGCGTAAGAACAAAGGGGAAAACCCAAACGGAATTCACGAAAGGCGCGGGGAAATGGCTGACAACAAGGTCGAGTTCATCAACATCAAGGTCAGCGAGATTGCTCCCAACCCGGAGCAGCCGAGGAAGTTCTTCTCGGAGGAGGCGCAGGATGAGCTGACCAACAGCATCAGGGAGAACGGCCTCCTCCAGCCGGTCGTCGTCCGGCCGGTCGAGGGCGCCAAGGTCCCTTACATGCTGATCGCGGGCGAGCGGCGCTGGCGGTCCTGCCAGGCGGCCGGCCTGGAGGTCATCCCGGCGAAGGTCGTCGAGGGTGCCACCGAGGAGGAGGCGTACGTCCTCAGCATCGCTGAGAACGTCAACCGGGCGGACATGACCATCATGGAGGAGGCTGGTGCGTACGCCGACCTCAAGGCTGCCGGATGGACCCCGGCGAAGATCGCCAAGCAGTTCGGCAAGACGGAGACGCACATCACTTGGCGGCTGGGCCTGCTCACCCTGCGCCCCGAGGTGGCCGAGATGGTCGACCAGGGGCAGATAAAGAACAACCTCGCCTGGCACATCGCCCAGCTCAACCCGGCGAACCAGATGGTGGCCGCCATGCGGTACGTGCGCGGCGACTTCGACAGCGAGGCCGAGGCGCAGCACTTCGCCAACGGCCTCAAGATGATGGAGCAGCAGACCTCCCTCACCAACGAGAAGGCGCCGACGGCCGAGGAGCAGGAGAAGCAGAAGAAGGCCAAGGCCAAGGCGAAGGACGGACTCGGCAAGGCGGAGGAGGTCCTGATCCCGCTGCTGGAAGAGTTGGCGGAGAAGAAGCCGGAGGACCTGGCCGTCATCCTCGGTGACGACCTCGCCCGCCACCTGCGGGTCGTCGGCCGCCTGTACGCCAAGGTGCAGATGGTGCGGAACCTGCTGAGCAAGGCGCAGGGCATCCAGCGGGCCATGGCCGAGGAGTTCAACAAGGCGGCCGTTGAGGTCCAGCAGGAGGCCACGGCTGCGAAGAAGGCCGAGGTGGCGGCCAAGCCCGAGGCGAAGGCCGAGAAGCCGGAGGCGAAGGCGGCGGACGAGCCGCAGTCCACAGCGAAGAAGGCGGCGGCCAAGCCCGGCCCGAAGCCCGCGGCGCGCACGGCCGCGGGCGCGAAGGCCCCGGCGCGCCGGACGCCCACCAAGAAGGCGGAAGCGGCAGGAAAGTAGACCGGAGGGGCGCGGCGGCGGCCGCGCCCCTGTTCTCCTGTGGGTTTGGGTGAGTGGGCGCGGCCGGAATTCCGGCCGCGCCTCTTTCCACTTGAGTCCCTGTCCAAATTGCAACCCGTTTCTGCCCGAGCCGGGCGCGCGGGGGGACTCTCCCTACGCGCCCGGTGCCGCTCAGACCCCCAAGATCCGAGCGGGCGGCATCATCGGTCACCGGGGCCGCCGGCGGCGACGCCGACGCACCCCGGCATCTGAGCACCATGAAAGGAATGGCTACGTGCTCACTCTGTTCACCAACCGGTTCCAGGCGTTTCAACGCCCGCAAGGGGTGCCGGTACGCATCACCCTGGGCGCTCCCCGCTTCAAACTCCCCTACTCCCTCACCCACTCGGTGCGGGAGCTTGCGCCGCGTCGGGACTACCTCTCCCAGCCTGAGCCCGAGTTCACGGCGGCCTACCGGGCCGACCTCGACCAGCTCGGGCCCGACCGGATCGCCGCGCGGCTGCGGCAGATCACGCAGGCCGAGGGTGATCACCGACTGGTGCTGCTCTGCTTCGAGGACCTGGCCAAGCCGGGTCTGTGGTGCCACCGCCGCGTGTTCGCCGCCTGGTGGAAGGGCGTCACGGGAGACGAGGTGCGGGAGCTGTCCCCGATGGATCAGCAGGGCACCTTGATCTGAGCGTCGGAAGCGCGCTCTAAAGATAGGTGACATGATTCCAAGGAGCTGCCTGCTCCTTGTGTAAGGTTCCAGCGCAGCGCCCGGCCCGGCACCCCGAGGCCGGGCGCTGTCGTTCGTCGGGAGGCGAGAGATGTTCCAGGGCACCATCCCGGGCCCCATGCGCTCCATCGTGCGCGAGACCGCCAGCGGCTGGCCGACCGGCCCGGTGTACGTCCCGTGCTGCGGCAACTTCACCATCGAGCGCAGTGTGGCCGGCATGGGCTTCGCCCTGCACTCCTCCGACGTGTCCATCTACACCAGCGCGGTCGGCCGGTGGCTCACCCGGCAACCGGTCGGCATCCAGCTCCGCGAGGAGAGTCGAGACGAACTCCGCTGGCTCGCGGACTCCTTGGACGACGGCGTCGGCACTGTCGCCACGCTCATGCTCGGCACGCGGTTCCTCGCCAGCGTCGGCCGCGAGGGGCTATGGCACGAACGGGTCGTCCGTTCCTACCGGGAGCAGTGGAAGGCCAAGCACGCGGAGACGGTCGAGCGGCTGTCCGGCTCGGACATCGAACTCGCCTCGTACGAGGTGGAGGACGTGCGCTCCTGGCTCCAGAAGGTTCCCCGCGACGCCCCGGTGTGCTCCTTCCCTCCCTTCTACGGCGGCGGCTACGAGAAGCTGTACGAGCCGCTGGAAACCCACTTCACCTGGGACGCGCCCGAGTACGAGCCGCTGTCCGACGACGACGTGGTCAGCGTGCTCGGCGCGATCACGGACCGGCCGTACTGGCTGACGGCCTCCAATCACGACGTGCCCGAGCTGCACCCCTACCTGCGCGGCGTGATCAAGGCGACACCGCGCGCCGCTCCCTTCTACGTGTACGCCAGTCAGGCCCGGACGAGGATCGTCGCCCCACGCCAGCCCATCGAGCCGGTGAAGGTCCCCCGCCTGCGCGAGGGTGACGAACTGGTCGGTCCGCTGCGGCTGTCGTTGCTGAAGCCCGGCCAGTTCAACGCGCTGCGCTCCCGGTACCTCAACCCGAAGATCGCGCCGGGGGCGGCGAACCTGGCCGTCGCGGTGAAGGACGGCGACGGACGGCTCCTGGGCGTGTTCGCGATGGTGCCGAGCACGTTCACGCCGGACGAGGCGTACGTGCTCTCGGACTTCGCGGTCGCGCCGACCGACTACCCGCGGCTGTCGAAGCTGATCGTGCTCGCGGCCACCAGCGCCGAGGCGCAGTTGCTGTGTCAGCGGGCGTTCTCGCGGCGGATCCGGCGGGTGGCGACGACGGCGTTCAGCAACAACCCGGTGTCGATGAAGTACCGCGGGCTGCTGCGGCTGCACAAGCGCAGCCCATCGAACGAGGACGGCTGGAAGTTCCAGCTCCAGTACCAGGGGGCCATGGGCCAGCACACGCTGGCCGAGGCCCTTCAGATGTGGGCGAAGCGGTGGGGTGCCCCGACGACGAAGACGGGAGTCTGACCATGGAGGAGACCACGCGCCTCGCCCCGCCGCAGATGGTGCAGGGCGACCCGCGCACGCTGACGCTGCTCGACGTCAACGCGCGGTTCCTGCCGCACGAGCAGTTCCGGCAGCTCGTGGCGAACATCGAGCGTGACGGCTGCCTGACCTCGACGCCGCTGGTGTGGAACGACCGTGACACGGGGCGGCTGGTCGTCCTGTCCGGCAACCACCGCACGCTCGCCGCGATCGAGGCCGGCCTGTCGCAGATCTGGTGGATGCAGATAGACGAGCCGCTGCCCCGCCAGCGGCAGATCGCTCTCCAGCTCTCGCACAACGCCATCGCAGGCCAGGACGATCCGGCGATCCTCAAGGAGCTGTACGACGAGCTGGAGTCGGTGGAGTGGCGGCAGTACACGGGCCTGGACGACAAGGTTCTGGACCTGCTGGAGAAGGTGGACGTTGCCTCCCTGGGCGAGGCGAACCTCGACTTCGCTAGCGTGCAGTTCATGTTCCTGCCCGATGAGCTGGAGCGGGCCGAGGCCGCGTTCGACGCGGCCCGGTCGACGGCGACGGCGGATCGGCGTTGGGTGGCCGGGCTGGAGCAGTATGAGCCGGTGCTCGATGCGCTGGAGACCTCCCGAGCCGCGTACAAGATCGGCAACAGCGCGACGGCGCTCGGCGTGATCCTCGCTGTGTTCGAGCGGCACTTGGGCGAGCTGGCCGAGGGCTGGTTCGACACGGACTCCGGGGAGGCAACCCGGGCGGGAACGGCGCCGCTGGAGACGGTGTTCGGCGTTCGGGACGTGCCGGTGGAGACGGCCGCCGTCGTGCGGGCGTCCATCGACCGGATGGTGCAGGACGGCACCGTGCCGGCCGACGAGCCGTGGCGGGCGCTGGAAGTCCTGGCCGCACAGAGCAACTAGTCGGCCGTCGGCCAGGAGGTGAGCGGTGGCCGAGGGCACCGTGGAGTCCTGGGAGCGGCAGAGCGGGGAGTCGGTCCAGGCGTTCGAGGCGTTCACCCTGTACCGCGATCTCGGCCCGGCGCGGAGTGTCACGAAGGCAGCACGGGAGTTGGATAAGTCTCGGTCTCTGCTGGGCCGGTGGTCACGGCAGTTCGCGTGGGTGATGCGGGCTGCGGCTTACGACCGGGAGCAGGACCGGCTGTTCCTTGCAGAGCAGGCGCAGGCGCGGCGGGACATCGCCCGCAGGCACGCGAAGTTGGCGCAGGCCGTCCAGAGCAAGGCGGTTGCACGGCTCCAGACGCTCGACCCGCGGGAGCTGTCGCCGTCGGAGCTGCTGCGCTACATCCAGGTCGCGGCGGAGATCGAGCGCCGGGCCGTGGGTGAGGCCCCGGCGGCCGGGGCGGTCGAGGACCGGGACCAGGGCGTGGACGTGGCCTCCTTGTCGGACGAGGAGCGCCGGGCTCGGATGGATCAGCTCCGCCGGGAGCTGGAGCGCCGGTTGTCGGAGGGCGCGCAGTGAGCCGCGGCCGGGCCAAGCGGCGGATGGTCGAGGGGTTCGCGGACCCGTCGGTGATGAGCGACGAGCAGCTGAAGGCCGAGGTCGCGGCGCTGGTACGGGCCGATGAGCTGTCGGCGCGCCGGTGGGCGTGCGAGGTTCCGAACTGTGACGGGCTGCCCCACGCGGGGTGGCTGCATCACCATGCCCGTGCGGCGCAGCGTCAGCCGCTGTGGCTGTGGACGGTGTGGATGCTGCTCACCGGCCGTGGCTGGGGCAAGTCGCGGACGGCGGCGGAGACGGTTAGGGAGTGGGCGCAGACGCCGGGATTGCAGATAGCGGTGGTGGCGAAGAACGCGACGCTCGTGCGGGATATCTGCTTCGAGTCACCGAAGTCGGGGCTGCTGTCGGTGTTCCCGCCGGAGGAGGTGGCCAAGTACAACTCGTCGCTCGGTGAGACGACGCTGCGCCTGGTGAACGGCACGCTGATCCGGGGGTTCGGTGCGGAGACGCCGGACAACCTGCGCGGCTGGGCGTTCGACAAAGCGTGGTGCGACGAGTACGCGGCCTGGTCACGGCACACCGCGCAAGAGGTCTACGACATGCTGTGGTTCTGCCTGCGTGAGGCGGATACCCCGCAGGTCGTCATCTCCACGACGCCGAAACCGCTCCCTCACGTCAAGCGGCTCGTCGAGCGCGGCCGGGAGCAGGAGAAGGCGCATCAGGAGGGTGGGGCGCCGCCGCGGGTGGTGTTGACGCGCGGGCACATGCGGGAGAACGACGCGAACCTGTCGGCGGCGGCGCGCGAGGAGCTGGAGGAGGAGTACGCCGGCACCCGGCTGGGCCGTCAGGAGCTGTCCGGGGAGCTGCTCGAGGACGTGGAGGGCGCGCTGTGGAAGGGCTGGATGCTGGAGGTCGAGGGCTTCCGGCCCCGGCCCGAGCATCTGCCGGACCTCCAGCGCGTGGTGGTGTCCGTGGATCCGGCCACGAAGTCGCACGAGAACGCGGACATGACGGCGTTCACGGTGGCGGGGCGCGGGTTCCCGGTGGAGACGATGTTCGGGGACGACCGGCCCCGCGGGTATCTGCTGCACTGCGAGCAGGACCGGTACACGCCGACGCAGGCGATGAAGCGGGCCGCCGCGCTGTACCACGAGCACCGGGCGGACTGCGTGGTCATCGAGGCGAACAACGGCGGCGACTACCTGCCCGCTCTGCTGGAGCAGGTGGACCCGACGGTGAACTGGCGGATCGTTCACGCAACGCGCGGGAAGCGGGCGCGGGCGGCGTCGGCTGCGCAGCTGTACGAGCAGGCCAGGGTGTCGCATGTCGGTCCGGCACGGCGGTTCGCGGAGCTGGAGGAACAGATGACGACGTTCGTCGGCCAGGGAGAGACGGAGGATTCACCCGACCTGATGGACTCGGCGGTGTGGGCGCTGTGGGACCTGTTCCTGGATCCGACGATGCCGCCCCCGCGCGCCAGCGATGATCAGCGGCTAAGTGGCCGTCGATAGACCGGCTCTGCGGCGAACCTTTGATGGTCATCAGACAAGTCGCTTCAGAAATACGACCATGCCAATGCCGACAAGTGCGGCAAGGACGGCGCCTATAAATTTTCGTGACACCCGCAACCTCGGCAGGGGGGCATTGTTGAAGCGACTGTTCTCCCAGCGTCTCTCTTCGCTCTCCATCGTCTGATGTGCGATGTTGCGAAGCGTTCTCAACTGCCTGCTGCGATTGGGGAACAGAGCGTATGCGATCATCAGTGCTACGGCCCATACGTTAATGAGGATCATGACTCCGTAGATAGGGGCAAGGATCCAGAAAAGCTGCTCATTGACGTTTTCCCTGTAGGCAATATGGGCCGTATATCCCGTGAACGTGACGACCAATGCAATGTGGGCCAGGAACGTCAAAAGAGTAAGGACGGCGAATGTCCATAGTCGGCTTTTCAAGCCGGAAAATAGGCCCTGATGTAGGCTGATATAGCCGGGGACTAGGACGTCGTTGTGCCAGTCCTTGTCCGGTGATAGCTGCTTTTCTAGGTGCATCAGGTAACTCTGGCGAAGCCTTGAAGCGGCATACTGGAAGGTGATGTATCCGCTCAGGATGAGCAAAGGAAAGGGCGCGGCCATAAGGATCTCAGGTTGCAGCTTTGCCTGCCTATTCCTGTCGGCTAGGTATGCGCCACCAGCCGCAATGTAGGCAAGGGTGCCCGTACTTACAGCGATGATCAACGCTGCCGTGTTCTGTTCATCGCGGCGTTCCGAATCGTAAATGGCGCGGATTCCAGCCTTGTTGCTCGGATCCCCGCCTTCCAGTGGATTGACCGCGGTGTCTGTCTCATGTGTCACATTGGTCCGGGGTGGCGTTCTTCCTTTTCGTGAAATTGATTTCACCTCCTTTGGCGGTCTTCACGCAAGTCACCGGCGGGCGGACGTACAAGAGAGACAACGAGGTCTCGGCGCGACTTCCCTCGAAGCGGCACGCCTCGATCCTTGCTGTCGACGGGAGTAACTGCCACCAGAAGTACGCTCTTCGAGCGACAGTCCGGACCCTCAGACGCGGGGCCGTTGGTGGCGTCCGTGCGCCTGGGCGGAGGCGGGCTCCGCACCTAGATGGGCGGATTGCTTGCACCTACGAGAACTCCGGGTCACTAACTGATTGGAGGTCAGCGTTTGCGGGCTGACCCTCATTGCGCTAGCGACGCGTTAAAGATGGAGACACTAGGCTGGGCAACGGCGCGGGGCCGATCTACATGGAGTGGACGTGGGCCTGCGCCAATTCGTGATCGACGCCTGGTCGTGGCTGAACTACAAGCCGGTGATGGCCGACGCTGGCCGTCCGGGCAGCCGCGCGTTCCCAGAGCTGGCCAAATCGTGGGTGCCACCGCACGAGCTTCGGCGGTTGGCCGCGTACAAGGTGCTGGCGTCGTACGACAACAACCAGGCCGGGCAGCTCGCGGCGGCCGGGGGCGACGCGAGTGCGCTGGAGCGGCGGGAGCTGGGCGACGCGGCGAACCTGGTGGACACCGCGCTCGGCTACCTCCTCGGTTCGGAGCAGAAGGTCACGGTCGAGGGCGCCGAGCACGCCGATGCGAGGACGTCGACGCCCGGTGCGGCGGAGGCCGCCGCCGTTCAGGACCGGCTCAGGAAGTGGGCGGACAAGGAGCTGCTGACCTTCCGGGTCCAGCAGGCCGAGCGAGCTGCGGTGCTGCTCGGCGACAGTGTGATGGTGCTGGCATGGAACCCGGAGAAGCAGCGGCCGACGCTGCGGGTCTACGATCCGGGCTTCTTCTTCCCGCAGTGGGACGACGAGGACGAGGACTTCCCCAGCCGGGTGCATCTGGCGTGGGAGCTGCCGGCGGACGACGACGCCGGGTTGAAGGCCAGGGTGCGTCGGGTGACGTACGAGCTGGGTCCGATCTCCGAGAACGGCGAGCCCGGCGAGGAAGGTGCTTCGACTGGTCGGCGGCAGTACCCGTGGGAGCCGGGTCGGACGTCCACCGTGACGTGCTACCTCACTGACGCGGAGTGGCTGCTGGAGGACCTGAAGAACGGCGAGACCCTGGACCGGCTGCCGATGGACAAGGCGAGCTTCCGGGTGCGGCCGGATGGCACGGAGCTGAACCGGCTGGATCTGATGATCGACTTCGTGCCGGTGGTGCACATCGCGAACACGATCCCCGACGGCGGGGAGCACTGGGGGCGCTCGATTCTGGCGCGGGTTCTGCAGGCGCTCGATGAGCTCGCGGCCACGGACTCGGACAGCTCGGCGGCCTCCGCGACGACGGGCACGCCGATCATCGGACTCGCGGGTGCGCGGCTGCCGGTCGATCGGGCCACGGGCAAGCCGCAGGAGCTTCAGGTGAAGGCCGGTGCGGTGTGGCAGCTCGGCGAAACCGGGCGGATGGATGCCCTGGACACGTCGCCGCAGCTGGCCGAACTGCGGGCGCGGGTGGATCACCTGCTGGAGCGGATCGCGGCGAACAGCCGCGTGACGGCAGCCGGGCTCGGGACGCTGGAGGCCACGGAGGTGCCGTCGGGGTACGCGCTGAAGCTGGCTCTGGGGCCTCTGGATGCTCTGATCGGCATGATGCGGCTCGCCCGTGAACATAAGTACCGGCTGCTGTTCAAGATGGTGCAGCGGCTGTACCAGGCCGGGCGTGCGGAGGGCTGGGCTGCTGGGGAGACGCTGCCAGCGCGGCTGGCGTGGGCGCCGCACACGCCGACGGACCGGGGCGCGGTGCTGGAGGAGGTCGTCAAGGCGTACGGGGCGGGGGTGCTGTCGCTGGAGACGGCGGTGGCGATGCTGCTGGAGGCCGGGTACCCGATCAAGGACGCCTCGCAGGAGGTGGAGCGGATCCGGGCTAAGGCGGAGCAGGAGGCCGCGGTGCGGATGGCGGAGGCCGCTGCTCGGCGCGAGCGCGACGAGGATGACGGCGACCAGGAGGAGGACGACGGGTCGGGGTCGGCCGGGGTGAGGAAGCCGGTGGGGAAGGTGAGCGAGCGGGAGCCGGTGGAGGCGGGCCGGTGACGCGGCCTCGGGGTGGTGCCTTCCTTGTTCGACGCCATCCTGGGGCAGTCGGACAGGGCTCGTGGCCGTGTCGGTGCAGGTGGCTACACTGGCTGTCAGCGCGGGGGCGCGCTCTGGAGGAGATGTATGGTCCGGCCCCTGCCGCCTCGCCGTCGTGTCGGCCACCGCCGTGACGGGCGGCCGATCTACCCGATTCTTGGTGCCTCGTCGGAGGACGAGACGAACGACCAGCTCGACGACGCCACGGACAGCGGCGGCCAGGAGCAGCAGATCACGGTCACCCAGGACCGGTTGGGCAAGATGCTTACCCGCGAGAAGGCACAGGGCGAACGGGCCGCGATCAAACGGCTGTTGTCCACGCTCGGGTTCGACTCCCCGAAGGCACTTACCGAGTTCGTGACCGCGCAGCGCGAGGCAGAGCAGGCCGCGCTGTCGGAGGTGGAGCGTCGGGAGCAGGCGGCTGCCGAGCGGGAGTTGCAGGCTGCACGCCGGGAGGAGCTGGCCGCCGAGCGGGAGAGGGCGGCGCTTCGCCGGGCCGCGCTGGTGGCGCTCGGTGCGGAGGGTGACGACTTGGTGGACGCGGAGCGTCTGCTGGCCGTGGATGAGGAGGACGCGGACGAGGCGCAGATCCAGTCGGCGGCCGAGGCCCTGCGGGCACGTCGCCCTGAGTTGTTCGGCGGGGTCCGCGCGCTTGTGCCGGCCGCCCCCGCGGGCGCACCGGCCGGTCGCGGCCCGATCCGTACGGCCCCGGTGTCCAGGCCCGGTTCGGCTGGGTTGGAGATGGCCAAGCGCCGTGGCCTGATCCCGGAGTTCAGCGACTCCGGAGCCCGATAATCCGGCCCAGACCTTGGGGGACCACGCCCCCTGAACTTCGTGGACGGCATCGCCTCCGTGGGCGGTGTGCGGAATCTGACCGCAGCGTCCATGGAGACACGCACATGACCATCCAGCCCGTCTCGAAGTCCGAGTACACCACCGCCAACCGCGAGTGGCTGGCGTCCCTGCACGGCACCGACTCCGTCGACACGATCACCCTCGACCTGAACCTGTTCTGCGAGGGCACGCACTACGTGTGCGGCGACGGCTGCGACCCGTATGGCCGGGTGCTGTCCGGTGTGCCGGTCGGCAGGGTCGCTGAGTCCGGCCTGTATGGCCCGTACGACCCGGAGGCGCACTGCGGCCGCCAGATCCTGCGCGGCTTCCTGATCGCCGAGGCCCCGTTCGCGCCGGGCCAGACCCGTGTTCCGGCCGCACTGCTGTGGCACGGCGCGGTGAAGGCATCGAAGGTGCCGGGCGGCATCGACGTGTCCCAGCTCGTGTGGCACCCGCGTGCCGCGCAGATCCGCTTTGTGTGAGCGGGGGCCAGCTGTGACGATTCAGGACCTGCTCAAGGACGTCTCGGTCATGGACCTGACGGCGTTCGCCAGGGCGATCCCGTCCCCGAAGGACTTCCTCCTCACTCAGACGATCTTCCCGACCGTGGAGATGCGGGAGGTGAAGTGGCGTACGAAGGACTCGGGCCGGTACGTCAACGTCGCCAAGTACCGGGCGTTCAACGCCTCGGTGCCGTTCGCAACCCGTGAGGCATGGCAGACGTCCCGCGAGGGCGCGCTGCCCGCGCTGGGCCAGAAGCTCGTCGTCTCCGAGCAGGAACAGATCCTGCTGGAGGCGTCGCACGGCTCGGATCAGGACCGGCTGATCGAACTGCTGTACGACGACGTGGAACGGCACGTCGAGGCCATCCGGTCCCGGCTGGAGTTGGCCGCCGGCGACGTACTCGCGGACGGCCGGTTCACGCTGGAGCAGGAGAACGGCCTGACGCTGGAGGTGGACTGGAACGTCCCCGCCGAGAACATGCCGGTCGCCCGGACACCGTGGTCGGAGCCGGCCTCCGACCCGATCGCGGACGAGCTGCGGTGGATCCAGCACCTGGACGACATCGGCGCGCCGGAGCCGGAGCTGGTGATCACCTCCCGGAAGGCGTTCAGCTACCTGGCGGCGAACAATGCCTACCGGGCGGCCTACTACGGGTCCGTGAGCCCGTCGACCACGCCGACGGCGACGCTCACTCCGCAGCAGATCAACGTGGTGCGCGGCAACTACAGCCTGCCGCCGATCCAGTTCTACAAGGCCCAGGTGCGGGTGGACGGCAAGCCCCGCAAGGTGCTGCCCGAGGACCTGTGGATTCTCGTGCCGCCGGAGCGGGAGAAGTGGGCGCAGACCATGTACGGGGTGACCGCGGAAGCCCTGGTGCTGTCGCGCGGGTCGAACCCCGAGATCATCCGCGAGGATGCTCCCGGCCTGATCATCACCCGAGGTGTCCAGGATGACCCCGTGCAGATCTGGACCAAGGGCGCCGCGGTCGGGATGCCCGTCATGCACACCCCGGACGCGCACATCGTGGCGAAGGTCCTGTGATGGCGGGCCGGGGGCGGCTGAAGGCCGCGGTCTACGTACAGGACCCGACCACGCGGGAGGAGTTGATCCTGCTGCCGGGAGACTACCCGGAGCCGGGGGTGGCCGCGCTGATCACCAACCCGGACGCGTGGGAGGAACCGCCGGACGACTGCGACGAGCCGGAAGAGACTGTCGTGGTGGAGAAGTTCGGGCCGTCCGGGAACAAGGACGGCGGCCAGGAGGAGACGGCTGGCACGGGCGGGGCGAGGAAGTCCCCGTCAAGGCGGGGCGCGGGTCGTTCCGCGTCCTCGTCGTCGTGACCATCTGGAGGCGCGGCCCGCCACCGGGAACAGCCCGGCGGCGGGCCGCACCGCGTGGAGGGAGTAGCGGGTGGACGAGTTCCAGCGGTCATGGCTGCTGGCGCAGATCGGGCCGGACACCGACCCGGCCGACCTGGAGCGCCGGTTCTTCCGACTGCGCTCGGTGCGCGCAGTTGCGCTGGAGGTGCTGGGCGAGCGGCGAGCGAAGCTCCTCGCGGACCCGCTGAAGGTCACCGTGGACGGGGTGGTGACCATGGACCTCCAGGAGAACTTGCGAGGGATCGAGCGGCATATCGAAGTTGTACGGCAGGTGCCTGCGCCAGAGGACGAAGACGAAGCGAGCGAAACTCTGGCAGTGGCTAGGCTCGTGCCGACCCGCTGCTACAGATAGCGCGCGGCTCTGGGGCCACGCCGGCGAGACACTGCAGCACTTCGTCTGTGCCTTGAGACCGCCCGAAGGCCGCGGGGGCAGGTGCCCCCGCGGCGTGTCTCACGGTTCTACGGCCAAGGCCAGTGGCCCCAACTCGCCGCCCCGAGTACCAGGGACGCAACTGCTGCACCCGTCACAATCGCGGGCGAGATGTACACCGCGAAGACGGTGCGGCCGCCGATCAGCAGTTGTACGTTGGCGCGCCGTACATGGGCGGACGTCGACGATGGAGGCTCCGGGCCCCAGGCGTCATCCGCGGGGCCATCCCCGGGTGACTGCCGGCTGGAGCCTGTGCCATGGTGTGTACTCACCAGTTGTCCTTTCGCATGAGCAAGGCCGCCGTCTCCCTGGCCGCCAAACCTGAAGAAGACGGTGGCACGCGACACTCGGTCCCCCCGGGTTCGAGAGGACACAAAAGGGCCCCACCAGACCTAGGCATGGTGGGGCCCTCATTGATGACGCGACCGTATCGGAGGGGCCAGGAGCGAGGCAAGTTGACCCTGCGACTCGTGCCCTGGCGTCAATGGCCAGATGTCCACGGGGAGTTGTGCTGGTACTCCGCATGCACAGGTCAGTGCCACGCGGTGCCCACACCAGCACCCCCGATAACGTCGCCAACGGTGTTGAGGGTGATCAGGCGCTCGCGCTCGCCTGCTTGCGGCGTCGAAGGAGGGCCAGCACGGCGATTGCAGCGAAGGTCATCCACGCCTTGCCGAGAATCTGGCCGGGCAGGTACTCGAAGGAACCGAAGGCCAACTTGAGGAAGAGGAGGCTGTCCGCGAGCAGGCCGACGGCGTTCGAGGCGAGCATCGCGATCAGCAGGCCGCGCTTCCGGAGGGGCTCGTAGACGACGAAGTCCATTGTCTCGGCCACCGCGAAGGCGGCAGCTGAGGCGCCAGCCAGCGCCGGGTCAGCAAGGAAGTACGACAGGATGGTGCCGACGGCTATGGCCGCGAGAACAGCACCACGGCCAGCGGACTCACGGGCGAGGTCCCGAAGTACCAAGGCGAGACCCACCATGTAGACCCCGGCAGGGGCGATGTAGCCGAAGCCGACGGGGACGGCTCCGAAGTGGGTGACGGCAAGGTTCGCGGCAGGGATGGTGGCGACGTAGGCGACGAGGGTCGCGATACCGGCAGGGGCGGGGACGTTCACGGTCTTCTTTCTGTTTCGGTGATGTGGCGGTTTGCGCCGATACCACGCCGTGGACGGACAGCGAGGCGAACGCCCAGACAGTACAACCCAGGCCACTGACATCGGCACGGCTCGCGGCCTTGGAGACTCTGTCTGGGATTGAGTGCACTGCCGACGGCATATGCAGATCAGGGCACCATGAGTCGGCTACATCCGGGCGCACCAGAGAGCGCATCTCGACCATGCACTCGCAGGTCAGGCGGAGGTCGTTCCCCAGCGGTCTCGCGGCGGTCGTTGCTGTGCCCGGCTCGCTGCGATGACGGTGTCACATCTGAGCAAGACGTTGTTTCGGCCGTATTTTGTGGCGCGACGCATTTAGCGAACCAACCCGATAGGTCCATTTTAGTCCCCAATGGGTGGGTGTGCGGCGACCGCAGACGGATGCTGCAGGGGAACCTACTATCCAGTATCGAAAATGCATACGAATTCGCGATCTACTCCGTCGACTGCGTTGTCAGTGGATGCGCTTAAGCTCGTGCCAGTTGTTAAATCAGCAGGTGGGGGGCGAGCAGAAGGATGTCTTCGGGCTTCGCGGTTGGACACCTCGTCGAGTTCACGGGGGCTCCGGGCATCGGCCGGGTTGGCGCCGTCGACGGCGAGATGCTGCGCGTCGACTTCTTCGAATCAGTAGCCGAGGAGGTCGTCCACTCTCAGCGTGTGCCGGCGAGGAGCTGCTGGCGTGCCAAACTCGAAGCAGAAACGCGGGTCTACTGGCGCGAACCGAGCACCGGAGATTGGCTCGCTGGCCGGGTCACGGGGGAGCACCTCCCGGAATACTTCATCCAGGTCCCCAACAAGAAGTGGAACGAGCGCGCGAACGAGTGCGATCTCCGAGTGCGTTGGGACCGCCCCGTTCACGATCCCCTCCAAGTCCTCACGAGTGGTGGTGGCGAGTCGGGGTTCTTCCGCGACGCTCGGCTTCCCTTCTTGCGTGACCTCGTTGCCCAACGGGCTGCTTGCGCGAACATGGCTGCGCTGCTGTCCTCGGCTGCCGAGGTCTTCCCACACCAGATCCGCGCGGCAATGACGGTGCTCGCTGACCCAGTGCAGCGATACCTCATCGCAGACGAAGTAGGCCTCGGGAAGACCATCGAGGCTGGGTTCGTCATCCGGCAGACCCTCCTGGACGATCCGCAGGCACGAATAACGGTCGTTGCCCCCGAGCCACTGCGGCGCCAGTGGGACAAGGAGCTCCGCAACAAGTTCTTCGTCGACGACTTTCCATCAGCCCGGATTGTGATCACGTCTCACGAGACGCCGGAGAAGTGGTCCGCGTACCACGACAGTGCACTTGTCGTCGTGGACGAAGCCCATGCACTGGTGCAGAACGCCGACGAGGGCCTCTCGCCCTACAGGGAGCTAGCCGCCCTGGCTCACTCCGCACCGAAGCTCCTGCTCCTGTCCGCGACCCCCGTGACTTCGCACTACACCACTCACCTCGGCCTGCTGCACCTGCTCGACCGCGACCTCTACAGCTGGGACGACCGCGAAGCTTTCGAGCACCGCTATGCCCTACGAGCCGAGTTGGCCGACAGCGTCTACGCCCTGGATGCCACCTTCACCTTCCTGCTGAGGTCCACGCTCGACGACATCCGGCGGATCCTCCCCGATGACCCCCGATTTGAGCACCTTGCAGATCGGATCGTCGCATGTCTCACCGAGGACGATGACCTCCGCGATGAAGTAGAACCGGATGAACTCTCCCTGCGCGTAGAGGAGCTGCGGGGGCACATCAGCGAGACGTACCGCCTCCACCGCCGGGTGATCCGACACCGGCGCGACCAGGTGGAGAGGCCAGAAGACGATTCCGAAGAAGGCGAACCCTACGCTGTCCGCGGGCGGAAACTCTCGGACGTCATCACCCTGCAGTCCACCTTCGACGCGGTCGAAACCGCCCTTACGGAGTGGCGCATCGGCGTCTCAAGTTCCTTGCTCGATGCCGGGCTTGAAGCTCAGACCACCGCGTACGCCCGCATCCTCGGCGTCCTCATGTCCAGGACGGGCGGGCCCTTCGACGACTTCGTCGACGCCCTGCGCTGGCGAGTCCGCGGAGATGGCGAGGCGGCGCAACGAGCCGGTCTCAGTGCCCAGGAGCAGGCCATGCTCGCCGCGCCCCCTCTCATCCCTGCAGAGGTAGAAGCACTCGACGAGCTAGAGAGGCACCTCGACGAAGCAGAGGGCAACCAGCCGCTCAAGGCGACAGTCAACGCCCTCGTCCCCACTCTGAATCGCGGTGGACGCATCGTTGTCTTCTGCGGTGCGGGCGTGCTGGCACACCAACTCGCGGCGCACCTGCGGCGGCTGTCTCGTACAGCCTGTGTTGTGGAGCACACCGCACAAGCCGGAGCGGCAGCTTCCGAGGACGCGGTCACGAAGTGGCGCACAGCGCCGGGGACGTCCGTCCTTGTCGCCGACCACACCGCCGAGGACGGGCTGAACCTTCAGGCCGCGAGTGCCGTCGTTCATATGCGCCTGCCGTGGAACCCCAACCAGCTCGAACAACGGATCGGACGGGTTGACCGTTATCCCAGTGGCGAGTCCGTCAGCCAACTCGATAAAGCCAGCCAGTACGTGCTCAGCGCAAGCACCGAGGACGAAGCCCTTGGCACGGCGTGGCTGAACCTGTTGCGCGACGGCTACGAGGTCTTCTCGAGGTCAGTGTCGACACTGCAGGACGCCATCGCAGAAGGCCGCGACGCTGTCTGGAGCGACGCCCTACGAGATGGCCCGTCCGGGCTCGCCTCCGCCCAGCAACGAGTTCAAGACCAACTCCGCGAAGCCCGCCAACAGATCGAGAAGATGGACATGCTCGAAGCCATCTACCTCGATGTCGATGACCGAGGCAGCATGGTCAAGAACCTCAGGGGGCTAGAACTGGAGTGGAAGGAGATCCAGCGCGGTGTCTTCCGGTACACGAGCGCAGGATCTGGCGGTATCAACATCCGCCACTACGAGCGCACAGCCGGCAAGACCGTCTTCGACCTCGTAGGGTCACGGCCGCAGGTGCCGCCGCGGCTCTACGTGGCGCAGACCGCGGCGCTGGAACCTGCCATGGCCCAGGGCACGTTCAACCGGTCCAGGGCCCTGCGTGATCCTGGCACAAGGCTGTTCCGCATAGGCAACCCCTTCATCGACGCGCTCGCCGCGTTGAGCGACATCGACGAACGTGGCCAGGCCACTGCCTACCAGCGCGTGGACCCCAGCCACATGGGTGACCCGGAGCCCTACTTCGGCTTCGACTTCCTGGTTGAGGCCGACGCCTCCGTGGCGGCAGAGGCGATGGCCAACCGGAAAGAGGTGAAAAGGGCGTTGCAGCGCCAGGCCGATCTCCTCCTTCCGCCGTTCACGCGCAGAGTGTGGGTGCGGGCTGGAAGCACCGAGGCGCTGACGCTGGCCTCGGCGCTCGAATGGCTGAACGAGTCCTACGACAACCGAGAGTGCCAAAACCTGAGTGGCCAGCGAATTCGTGTTCTCATCGACGTCTTCGGTGGCTGGTCGGAGTTCCGTCATGCTGCTGAGACCGCCGAGAAGGTCGCACGCGACGAACTCTTCCGCGTCACTGACCTGAAGGCACTCTGCGCCGAGGCCCAGGAACGCGGTCGCCGGCGACTCGCCGTGACTCGGGCGCAGGCCGAGGCCCGCAGGGCTGCCGGTCGCCTCCTGCGTGAGGACGAAAGCCAACTGGCAGACGTGAAGACCGCCGGTCTACTCATCGACGGCCTTATGCAGCCCAGCGTACGGCTCATGGCTGCAACCTGCGTTCTCCGCGCTGGGCGAAAGGGGGCCCAGGCAAGTGCGTGACAGTTGGGCTGCGGCACAGCAACTCTTCGACGCCTGGCCGTTCGTTGTCCCGACGCCGGAGGAGCCGGAATACGGCGGCACATTGCGACGGCTCAAGCATGCCCTCGACGGCCTCGCTGAACAGAGGGCCTCGTGGCGTGACGTGGCAGCACTGACACGGCAGATCCTTCTCGAAGCTCAGGCCAGCGGAAACACCTTTGGCCTTTCAGTACCACCTGGCGCACCGCTGCCCACGCGACAACAGTGGGAACAGATGCACTGCCATGCGCTCCCGGACGGCCGTCGTGTCTTGGTCACAGCCCGGCCGTGGCACCCTGGCGGGGAAGATCAGAAAGCTGACGAAGCAGCCACGTACGACTTGGAGAAAGTCCACCTCGGGGAGAGCCTCCAAACACACCTTGAGTTGGAGCCGTGTCCAGCTGACCCCTTCTGGATCCGTGCTCTCGGCAGCGGTTACGCCCAGTACAAGTCAATCGGGCAGCGGCAAGCCGCGCGCGCTGTGGCACTCGCAGAGCCTGGCAGCACTGTCATCGCTTGTTTGCCGACCGGCCACGGCAAGACCGCCCTCGTACAGGCTCCGGCTCTGCTCGCAAGTAACCGTACCGGTGTCACGTTGGTCGTAGTGCCGACTGTCGTGCTCGCGTTGGACATGGAACGTCGCGCCCAGGAGTTGCTGAACAGCCGCGGACGACGAAGTCCCTCCGGCCGCTACGCTTACATCGGCGGCCTCGACGAGAACCTCAAGCAACAAATACGAGAAGATATCCGGACAGGCAAACAGCGGATAGTCTTCACAAACCCTGAATCGCTCGTTTCTGGACTCAAGTCTGCACTGGAAGATGCTGCCGAGGCAGGTCACCTTCACTACTTCGTCATTGACGAGGCCCACCTCGTCGAGCAATGGGGCGAAGGATTTCGGCCTGAGTTCCAAACCATGTCCGTCCACCGTCGGACCTGGCTGAGCGCAGCACCACCCGGACGTGCACCCGTGACGGTCTGCATGAGCGCCACACTCACCGAGCAGCAGGTAACCACGCTCGAGAAACTCTTCGCAGACCCCAAGCCAGCCGAGATCGTTTGGGGCGCCCAGGTGCGCCATGAACCCAGCTACTACATCGATGCCTTCACCGACGAAGAGCAGCGCACCGAGGCAATCCTTCGTGCCATCGACCTTCTACCGAAACCACTAGCTCTGTACGTGACAGAGCGGAAAGACGCCAAGGCGTGGCTCGACCGCCTGCGCACAGCCGGCTTCGCACGAGTAGCCGACGTCGCCGGCTATTCCAGCCCCGACGAACGCCGAAGCGCAGTGGAAGGCTGGAGCGGCCGTTCCGCTTCGGGCCCTATGCCCACCCGATACGACATCGTCGTAGGAACTTCAGCCTTCGGCCTGGGCGTAGACCTACCCGACGTCCGCAGTGTGGTGCACGCCTGCCTGCCCGAAACCGTCGACCGCTACTACCAGGAGGTAGGGCGCACAGGCCGGGACGGACGTCCGTCCGTGGCCTACCTGGCGTCCGCCCCCAGGGACGAGCCCGTCGCCGAAGGCATCAATCGGCAAGCAATCATCGGCGCAGACAAAGCGTGGTCGAGGTGGCGGTGGATGTGGATGCTCAGGGACAAGACATACCCACGTCAGCGTCACTACCTCGTCAACCTCGACTCCATCCCGGACAACGTCCACGACACCTCGGAGGCAAACCGCGACTGGAACATCCGCACCTTGAACCTCATGCTGCGCGCCGGGCTCATCGGTCTCCACGTTCCTGAGCCGCCCCAGCGACACGACGACGAACCACGCGCAGCCTTCCAGGAACGCCTCGACCGGTTCTACGAGGTGGCATCCACGCATGTGGACGTCACGCTCGAAGACACTCAGACCAACGACGAGGAGCACTTCCGGAGTCGGTTCGAAGCGGAGCGCCGGCGCTCAATCACCGCGCAGCGACAGGCCCTAGCCGATCTCCGCACCCTGCTACGCGGCGATCGATGCACAGGCGAGGTTCTCAGCACCTACTACCGGGTCCAGCAAGGCGGTGCCCCACTGCTGACGGGGGTGAATTGCCGAGGCTGCCCCAGTTGCAGAACGACAGGCCTTCCGCAGGAGAACGGCTTCTACAAGCTGGCCGGAGACCCTCATCCACTGGTTCCAGCCCCTAGTCGGACCAGCCACGATCCACTCCGACGCATGCGTGGCACCGCGTCCTGCCTCAGTTTGTGGTGGGGGACCGAGACGGACCGCCAGGTCAAGGTGCCTCGGCTGCTGGAGATGCTGGCCCTTCGTGGCATGAATGTGATTGGTGGGCCAGGGATCACCCCATCTCTAGCCGAAGCTCTTCAGGAGGATGTGGCACCGCGGCCGATCATCTGCGACACCGACGCGGATCTGCTCCGCTTCTACGAAGGCCCCATCGTCTGGGTTCTGGACGATGATCCCTCACCGATGGACCGGGTGCTCAGATCGCGGCTTGACTCACCAGATGTGACCTACTTGATCCACCCGCGAAGTACGCCGGATCCGAGTCGCCCAGGCCTGGCCTTCGGTGCTCTTCATGCTCAAAGTTTCTCCGTCCAGACCGCGTTGGAGTCCTTCTGATGGCCCTGATCAACGTGGACGCCTCGCGCCCCGACCCCATGTGGGCAGTCGTCCGTCTACTGGCCCACTCGAAGAAGCCGGTACCACTCAACGGCGCGCGCGCTCTGCTGAGCCCACCGACCCTCGCATCCGGTGACAAAGACGCGTCGGAGATGTTCAACAAGGCCGTCAAGACGCTGCGGGAGCTCGGGCTGCTCCACGTCGCCGAATCCACCGGTGAGCTGACGCTCACGGGACCCGCTGAACATCTCGACGGCCAAGACTGGGACGCATTTGCGGCTGCGCTGCGCAGCGCCGTCTTCGCACCTGAGCGCAACAGTGGTCTGGGGGACAACGATGAGCAGAGGGAATCCCGAGACCTCACGCGTGCCCTGGCATGGTTCCTCACGCTAGATCCCATGGGCCCTGCTGTGGACTGGGACCAGGCGCAGGACCTCATGAAGGAGACCCCTCTCAGGCCCGAGGCGGGACCGGCTGTCGTGAACGCCGAGCGATGGCGGCAGTTCTGCGACTGGGCCCCGGCGCTAGGGCTCGCAGCACGACCACTCCTTGCCGGCGGAGGTGGCAGTCGACTGGTACCCGACTGCACGGCCGCAGTCAGATACGTCATGCAGTGCCTGTGGGAGCCGGGCCGCCAGGTGAATGCCGTAACAGCCGTACGAAGCGTCCGGGAGCATTTGCCGGTACTCTCCAGCGGCCAATACTCGCTGGCTCTCCACCTCCTCAACCCCGGTGACCGTGTAGCGGGCCCTGCTCTCTCCTTTGCGCTGCTCCGCGGTAACGACGAGGGCTGGCTGCGCCTAGAACTCGATTCCGATGCCGCAATGGTGCTGCAGGTGAGCGATCCAGAGCAGCCCTCCAGTCCGCGCTACGTAAGCGACATCACGATCCAGGAGGCCCCCAGTGCCTGACTTCCGCGGAAAGGTCTGCTGGGACCCCGCAACGGCCGCCAACACCATCAGCGTTGAAGCCATCTCCCCATCTGCGGCCGTGTTTCGGGCCACTCATGCGCCGTTGCGGATCCAGCGAGCGCGGCTCGACGGCCGGCAACTCGTGCTTGAGGGCCAGCCGGTCGACGAGCGGACGGTTCTTCACGACTTCCTGAATCATGAGTCCAACAGCGGCGCACTCCTTATGCCCATCGTGGGCGAGTCCGGGTCGGGAAAGTCTCACCTCGTCCGATGGGTCCGCGAGCACCTCGAACTGGTCGACGACGGGCGCCGTGATCGCGAGATCATCTACCTTGAGAAGCACAGAACAAGCCTCAAGGCAGTGGTGCAAAGCCTGATCGCCAAGGCAGACAGTGACGAACTGAAGCAACTCAAAGCGGAGATCGACAAATTTACCGCTGACATCGACGCATCAGTGCTGGCTCGGCGGCTGATCCACTCCCTCAACGAGACTCTCGTAGCCGAGACCGGCCGCGGCGTCTCGGGGCCGGCGCGGCAACTCTTCGGCCCTCATGGTCTCGGAGCACTCCTTGACGATCCACACGTCAGCGAATTCATGCTCCAGCCCGAGAAGTTTGTTCCACAACTGGCCACGTACCTCCTACGAGACCGCACCAAGGGTGACAAAGATCGCCCGCCAAAGTTCACAGTTGATGATCTGCCGCTAGACATCACAGATGTCAGCAAGGCTTCCGCACTGGCCAAGAAGTGGGTACAGGTTCTCAGCGCCAAGGCCGAACTCCAGGAGATCGCGATCGACCTCCTGAACGAGCACTTGGAGACTGCGATCAATCGCAGCTTCAACCTCGGCATGGGCCGCTTGCTGGAAGCGATGACCCTTGTCCGCGAGGAGTATCACCGACAGGGCAAAGAGATCATTCTCCTCATCGAAGACTTTGCTCTCATTCAGGGCGTACAGAAGGACCTGCTGGATGCTCTTGTCGAAGCCGCTCACCGTGAGGGGGCGACACGGCTAGCCCCCATCCGCACCCTTATGGCGGTAACGACTGGCTACTTCCGTGACCTGCCAGAGACCGCCCTCACCCGTGTACAAGCAAACCTGGGCTACGCGTATGACCTCGATGTGCCCTTCAGCGAAGAAGACACCGGCGAAGAAGCCATCGCTTCATTCGTTGGCCGCTACCTCAACGCCGCGCGCATCGGCAAGGATCGATTGGAGCAGGTAGGCGGCGCCGAGCCGCCGAACGCGTGTGATGCCTGCCCGCTGCAGCCGCGTTGCCACGACGCGTTTGGAGCATCAGCGGATGGATTCGGGCTCTACCCCTTCAACCGCTCAGCCCTGACTCGCATGGTCCACTCCACCGCTTCGAAAGATGAACCGTGGGGGTTCGTCCCCCGAACGGTGCTCGGAAGTGTGGTGCGACCCATTCTCATTGAGCACGCTGGATCGCTGCGGCGTGGGGAGTTTCCCGATGAGGCCTTCTCCGAAAGCTTCCCTACCGCTGACATCGACACGACGCTTGACACAACCGTGCGATCGTTCATTGATACCAACGATCAGGTGGCCGGTACACGCCGGAAGCTGATCCTTGAATTCTGGGGCGATGCCGCTGCACAGGGCATCGAAATCGATCCCACGGTGATGGAGGCCTTTGCTCTCAGCCCGATGGCTGCCGGAGCCCGAACCCCTCTGAAGCAGCCACGGCGCGAAGCTGAGCCTTCCCCCCAATCCGGCGCCTCGCCTGGCACTGCCAAGACGGAAGACAAGACTTATCCGCCGTCCGTTCAGCGGAGCCTTCAGAACATCGAGGAGTGGGTGACCCGCGGCGACGACCTTAAGCAGGATCATGCCCGAGCCATCCGCACTGTCATCGCCACGGCGGTAGCCGAGCGGTACCGCTGGAACGCGCCGCTCATGCAGGCGCAGAGCAACGTGAAGGAGAAGGGCTGGCCCAACAACGCCACCGTCGTCAGCATCGAAGGCTCTGCTGTCGCAGGCATCACAGGTGCCGATAGCGCGCCGATCCAGTTCAAGCGGAGTGCGACGAACAGCAGGTTCTTCCAGAGCTTGATCCGTGCGCAGTACGGGTTGGACCAAGTACGCGGTGAGGACATCCGCAGGCTCGCGACCCTGGCCGAGCGGCACGCGGGTTCGCTGGCGTCGCGAGTTCAACGCAACTTGGAGGTCACTGACGACGACCTTGTCCTCGGCCTACGGGCATCCGTACTAGGAGCGGTTCTTGCTGGCCGGTGCTGGCCTGGCATGAGTATCGAAGAGCTCCTGGCGGCAGCGGTGGACGACGGCGATGCTTGGGAAGGTACCGGCGTAATGTCGAGGCCGGACCGGTGGACCGCCGCCCTCAACCAGCACCTGGCGGCCCGAAGCGCCCTGGTGAAGCGTATCCGTGCTGGTATCGGCATCTCGCAGGGAAGCAGGGGAGCCGTGGGCATGATCGATGCAGCCCGGGCAGTCCCTCTGCTGGAAGAGGCAACAGCCACCTGGGCGTGGGAAACGCCGGCGGGCAGCATCCCCGAGTGGGTGAAGCCCGCAGTCAAACCATTCGCGTCATGGTCCGCGCTGATCGACGGGCAAGTCACGATGCTCAAGGGCTGGCTGAGCGACATCCGAATGCGGCAACCCCGCAGCACCCCGGGGAATCACACCCTGGCCAGCATCAGAACTGCCGTCGACAGGGCAAGAGAGGTCAGTCTGTCGCTGTCCGCCCAACGAGCACGTGAACTCGATGCTCTCCTCGAGCAGGCAGGTGCTGTGGAGTGGTCCACGATCTCCGCTCTGGAGGATGACCTGGGTCGGTGCTTCGACGACGATCGCCCCGAGGCGGCGCGTCTGACGGCGCGCATCCGCACGGCCGCCCAGGACCGCGGAGCCTCCATCGAAGTTATCCGGAACCTGCTTTGTGTCGCTGACGAATGGCTTGATGAGGCACTGAAGGGTGCCGAGCTGCGGGCGAGTTCGTCGGCTGCGAAGAGCGCAGCCGAGGGCGTGCAAGAACTCATTGCCGAATGGCGTTCCCTGGCAGTTGAAGGGGCTGATCAGTCGTGACTCGGATGTCTGTGTACGAGAAGGCAAAGCTGCTTGAGGATCACGCTTCCCGCATCGCAGATGGCGAGGACTCTCAGCGACAAGCCACTCGTGTATCAAGCCGGCTGCTGGAACTCCGCTCTCAGCTCAACCAGCTTCGCTCGCAACTGGCCGTCACGCAGGCCCTACAGTCCCGTGGCGCGGGACTCGACATTGACTTGTCCGGCATCGATGACGGCAGAGTTGGATTCGAACGCAGTCTGGGGCCCAGCGGACTCCCTTCCAACCAGGTGTTCAACACGGCGAAGAAGAAGACACAGGCAGTAACCGATCGTCTCGCGGAAGAAAATCAAGCCGCTTGGTCAGCCTGGACTGAGCAACTTCTCGCGGAACTGCCCCTTGCGCGAATCTCGATGCTCGTCGAACTCGAAGCGGAGAAGCAGGCTTCCAAGCGACAAATCGAACTGGAGCGAATCGCCAGGGGTAAGGCTTCTCAAGAAGCCATCACCACATTCGCGACCACGTACGCCGGCCTAGCGGAGCTCCTTCAAGACACTCAAGATCCGCCGGAAGCACTCGTCGATCTGCTAAATCGGCTACGCGAGCAACCTGGCCTGACGCTAAGCGACGTCACAGACGAAGAGATCGCACTCCTTCGCGAATGCCGGATGGACGCCCACATCACCCTGAAGAGGAAGGGTTCGTGAACCAGAGCACAGTAGGCCGGAAGTTCGCCAACGAACTCCTGAACCAACTTGAAGACCTTGAGATGCCCCTCCTCATGTGGGGCGTGACGGAAGGCGCGCTCTCAGAGGATGACGTCCTCAACTGCATCGAGCAGTTCCTCGACGAATGCGACAATCCGCCGGCACTATCGGCCGTCGAGATCCTCCGCGAGATGCAGGGCCGCGCGCTGCTCTTCAAGGTGCCCTGGCCTAGCGACGGATCGATCCGCTACCGCACTCGTTTTGCCGAAGCCCTGCGCTTGACCGCCGGACTGCGTCAACTCTTCCGCCCCCGCGGAGACTGGGCAGACGACATACCCAACGGATGGTGGCGGCAAGGGAAGCGACTCGTTGCTGACTACCGCCTACACGTTCGCTATCGTCGTTACCCTGATCGAGATATTCCGGGCTCCCAAGCACTCAAGGAGTTGCGCACCCTTCCAGGTTGGGGCGATCTCCAAGACCGCGTTGCCCAGGACCAACTGGGCGGCAAGAACCTCGCTCGTTTTCAGTTGGAGGCAACGCAAGCTGTCTTCTCCTCACTCCAGGGCCAAAACCGTTCCAAGGGCATTATCGTCAGCGCCGGCACCGGTAGCGGCAAGACGCTGTCCTTCTACCTGCCCGCCTTCGCAGCCATAGCGGAGCACGCGACCAACAGGGTCCAGAACAGGATCCACACTCTGGCTCTGTATCCGCGAACTGAGTTGCTGCGGGATCAGTTGCGCGATGCGATCATCAATGCTCGAAGCGTTCAGAGCGCGCTCGTCAGCCAGGGGAAGAGGCCTCTGCGTCTCGGCGCACTCTACGGAGGCACCCCGAATCACGCCGATGACTGGCGACTTCAGCCCGGACGAGGTTCCGGCCGTTGGGCACGTGTAGGGGACGGCGCCGTGTGTCCCTTCCTTCCCTGTCCCAGCCCTGAGTGTGAAGACGGCGAGTTGATTTGGTCTGACAGGGACCGCGCTGAACGCGTTGAACGCCTCATATGCCGACGCTGCGGGGACGAAATCCCGGACGGCCAACTCGCCCTGACTCGCGAGTCCTTGAAGAAGAACCCGCCGCACCTGTTGTTCACAACTACGGAGATGCTGAACAACTGCAGCGCCGACGGCTACCTCGATAGCCTCCTGGGATGGCGCGGGGGAAGCGTGCCGTCCCTGATGCTCCTCGATGAAGTGCACACCTACTCGGGAGTGCACGGGGCGCAGGTCGCCTACCTCCTACGCAGATGGAGGGACGCAGTAGGCAAACCCGTAACTTTCGTGGGCCTCAGCGCCACACTGCGCGACGCGAACCAGTTCTTCGCACAGTTGGTCGGCCTGCGCGAGAGTGACGTGGACCCCATTGCACCCGACGATGCCACCATGGTGCGGGAAGGCCGCGAGTACGCGCTCGCGCTGCGAGGCGACCCAGTCTCGGGAGCCAGTCTCCTGTCCACGTCGATCCAGACTGCGATGCTCTGGGGCCGCGTACTCGACAACGGTGACGACGCCTTCCTCTACGGCTCGACTGGGTTCCTATTCACGGATGCCCTGGACGTCACCAACCGTTTCTACAAGTACCTCCGCGACGCCGAGGGCGACCAGGACCATCGCGGGCGCACGAGTCGCCGGGGTGACGTGCTGGCCGGGTTGCGGTCACGTGCGCGCCCTGAGCCCGGGCCTCGCTACCTCGAGGGACAGAACTGGGAACTCGTCGAGCGGGTCGGTCATGAACTCGACCCCGATCTCCGCATGCACCCCTTGATCATCGGGCGAACCTCATCCCAGGACGCGGGGGTGAACCGCAATGCGAACCTCACGATCGCTACAGCGTCGTTGGAAGTGGGCTTCAACGATCCCCGGGTTGGTCTCGTCCTTCAACACAAGGCACCGCGGAATGCCGCTTCGTTCATCCAGCGCCGCGGCCGCGCCGGCCGAGAGCGCGGGACTCGGCCGCTGACCATCGTGACCTTGTCGGACTACGGTCGCGATCGCCTGGCCTACCAGGGCTACGAAACGCTCTTTGCTCCGGAAGTCGCTGCCACGACCCTGCCGCTCAAGAACCGGTACGTCCTCAAGATCCAGGGAGCCCAGGCTCTTCTTGACTGGGCCGGGCGCAGGATGCGTGTCCAGGTCGGGCGCGGCGACGTGCGCAAGCTCCTGACGACCCCGGATGACCCAAGGATCTTGTCCGAGTACGAGAACGAGCGCCTCGGACTGATCAAGATCCTGCATCAACTGCTGACCGAGGAGCGTGTCCAGGACGAGTTTGCACGGCACCTCGTCAAGGCGTTGAAGATCAGCGTCGACGAGGCACAGGCCGTGTTGTGGGAACAGCCTCGCTCCCTCCTCATGGCCGTCGTGCCCACGGCTCTTCGCCGGCTTCGCTCCCGTTGGGAACCTCTTGTAAACGACCCCGGCATGGGCAAGAAGGCCATGCTGCCCGAGTTCATCACCCGCACCCTCTTCGAGCCGCTGAACCTTCCTGAGGTCGATCTGGAACTCCCCTTCGATAATGGGGATGGATCCATCGAGCACATGCCCATCGGTAAGGCACTGACTGAAGCCGTGCCTGGACGGGTCAGCCGGCGCTTTGGGTACCTGGACGACACTCACCGCACGTGGCTCCCCATCCCCGACGAGGACGGCCACGTACTCAACCTGAGGGAAATCGTCACCGAGGGCAGGCTGGAGGGCACCTGGCAGCCTCATGGACACGATGGCGCCAACTTCGAAGTCGTCCGCCCCTTGAGTCTTGCGCTTTCCCAACCCGATCCCGACATCGTGGATCAGTCCCACGGACAGCCGCAGTGGGGCACCCAGATCGTTGTGGAGGACGACGCACCCCTCAGTGAGGGCACCGTGCCGAAGCCATCCCCCTGGCAACGACGCATTGACACGGTCAGCTTTGCGACCCACGCGGCCGGCAACCCTGTACAAGTGCGCCGCATGACGTTCGGCGCTGAGTGCAACGTCCGCCGGGAACGCCAGAACAGTCAAGCGCGCACTGTTCGGTACGAACTCCGAGGACGGCCGGCCGCTCTTGGATTCGCCTTGGGCGTCGATGCCATCTGCTTCGAGCTCAAGCCGCTCAACCTCGACGATCCTGCTGTCAGGGAGTACCTCACTACGCCTCAGTGGCGCTCTCTGGCCTTCTTGCACACGGTTCAGGATGATCCGGCCTTGGCCGAGATCTCCGACAGCTTCCAGAGGGAGCGCCTGGCCCAGATCTATCTGACCGCGTTCGCTCTGGCCGGACTCGACGGGAACCGCACGAACGCTGACGTCCGTGCGCTGCTGAAGAACGGTTCCTGGACTAACGATCTCTCCAAGATCTTCCAAGTGCTCTACCGTGACTCCGACGTGACTGAGCAGGAGGTCGACGGTGATCGACTCGTGTCAGAGTTGATCAAGCTTGTCGCCAACAGCACGGTCATCACAGCTCTGGACAGGGCAGCAGAGCTGCTGGTAGCAGAGGACATTTCAGCCGAGACCAGCCCGCTCGCGCGGCGCACATACCGCGACACGATGGCAGCCGCGATTCTCGCTGCTGCTCAACGCGCGTGCCCGAACGCACAGGACGGCGATCTCATCGTTGACACACTTCCCGGTGAGGGAGGGGACTCGCTCACCGAGGTGTGGCTCAGCGAAACGTCCGTGGGTGGGTTGGGGATCGTCGAGCAGTTGGTCGACTTCTACTCGAAGGATCCCCGGCAATTCTGGGGGCTTGTGACGAGCAGCCTCGCGCCAAGCGAATACGAGTACGTCGACGCCACGCTGACCCGGTTCCTCCGGCACGTCATCGACGAACCCAGCGGAACAGCTGCCCAGGCAATGGCGACACTCCGGGCCGGCAGTTCCGCCAAAGAAGCCGAGGACGCTCTGGACGTCCTTCGCGAGGCCTGGGCACGGCTCGACGGCCCGCCTCGGCATGCAGCCGTTGCTGCCCTGTCCACAAGGCTTCTGCGCCCGGGGTCCGGGCCCGATACTGACGTCACCGCTCTCGTCCTTGTTGACGCATGGACGGAGTTGGAGCAACGTCTCCGGGTCGAGGTCGACGCCCGCGTGATCGCATACGCCGTGGGATCCGGCAAGCTCAAGTTGGAAGGGGCCCGGTCCCTGACCGCAGACCAGGTCTTCAGTCTTCTCTGGCCTCGTGGCCACCAGGCCCGCACTCAAGACTTGAAGCACTACCAGCCATACGCTGACGACCCCGTCCTCGAGCGTCTGCTGGTCCAAGCCGCACACGATGACCGTGTACCGGTGATCGACGTGACCAAGCCCACCTGGGATAACGCCTATCGGCAGCAACTGACCGCAACCTCAGCTGTCGAGCTGGTCTGTCCAGCGGGAGACGCAACTCTGATGGCTCAGGCCCTGAAGCAGGTTCCGGTCACGCCCATCGACCGGGATGTGCTGCGCGTCTACGGAGAAATCTGCGGCGTGGTCCGCCACCAAAACGAGATTCGAGTCAGGGTCGAACTGAGGGAGGCAGCCCAGTGAAGTCCCAGGAACGAACCCTCCGCACTGGGCAGCACACCGCGATTCGCGTTGACACCATGCTGTCCGCCGCGCTGATTGCGGAGTTCATCGCACCCAGCGACCACCTGTGGTTGGTGTCCGCATGGATCACCGACGTTCAGGTCCTCGACAACAGCCACGGCGCCTACGACGCACTCTTTGGAGACACCCCTCCCGTGGGGTGCCGACTCTCAGACGCAGTGGCCCGCATCGCCCATGGTGGCGCACAGGTACACGTCGTGACCCGCGATGATCCCCACAACGAGGACTTCCTGCGCCGCCTGATGAAGGCGGCATCAGGAACGAAGCTTCACATCGTCCGCGACCCGGATATCCACGAGAAGACGCTGTGCGGGAATGACTGGATGCTGAGTGGATCGATGAACTTCACGATCCGAGGCATGGCCCGGAACGACGAAAAGATCACTTACCGGGCAGGCAGCGACGCTGCCGCTCAAGCACGCATTGACCTGGCCGAGCGGTGGGGGAACGGAGAATGAACCAGACCACGTCCTGGACCATTGATCGTATCCAGGCGTTCCTGCACAGGTTCTTCGGCGAGGGCAACGACGCGTGGCCCAAGATGGACCCCAAGCACTCGTGGACGGCGCGCACCGAGCCCTTCGTCAAGATCGCGTTGGGCGATAACGACGCGCCCATCGTTCTCCCTCGTTGGGTCGCTGAAAACCAGTCGTACTCGATGTACGCCATCGCGCGTGACCCAGCAGATGTCGGCAAGACAGCTGAACTCATTGAGGCATTTGCCGGGCCTACGTACATCTACTGCAACATGGAGCGCGGTGGCCTTCGTCCAAGTCTCCTCAACCGTGACGATCCCGTAGAACGCGCCGTCATCGACCTGGCTGGCGAACGTTCCACTTTCCGGCTGACAACCGGGGAAAGCGACAAGTACCGGCAGGGCCTGACTGATGCTCTGCTACTGATGCAGCAGACCTACCTGAGGCGTCCGCCAAGGCTATGGCGCGTAGTAAAGCCGGTCGGGCGTCTCATCGCCGAGTTCGACGCGGCTCTCGCGGCCGGCGGCGAAGCTGCGTCGCTTGACCTCCTTGAGCAACTGGCCGCCGCGGGCGGGCTTACCGCGACGAATCTCGCGCATCTCAAGCTCAAGAGACTTGACCGTCTCGGAGCGAGTACCAAGGTGCTGGAGTTCCCGGCACTCCAGGACGTAGCCAGGCAAGATCCTCCTGCGCCGGTGAAGGCAGCAATCCTGAACGCCGTGTACACCGTTGCTCTGGAGGAGCCACTCGCGGCTCGGAATCTGGAGGCGGCCAAGTCCAACCTCATCACCCACGGCAGGGCCGTCCCCGAGCTGCTAGCAGGCGACCCGCGGTCGTATGGACCGCAGGCCATGACGGTGCTCCTACTGGCTTGCGTGATCCTCAAGAACGCAGAGGCCGCACGCCGGTTCGTGACGGCTGCTGAGGACCTTGACCAAACACCCGAGATCCCCACGCTTGTGTTGAACGAGGCCAATGCGCTCATTGCGCAGGCTTCGGACGACCTTGATGCCTCCACAGTCGCGCAACCCGAGCAGTCGGCAGACACGGCCACTCCGATCAACGATTGGCCAGCCCTGTTCTTCGCGCTCGCCGAGGGCGACAGCGCGGCGAAGGACGCACTGGATGAGGAACAGTGGACCCTGTGGCCCACTCCTGCAGAGCACGATGGGACCCTCGCCGAGTTCCTGGACGGGTTGAGCGACGGTGCGGCGCGAGAACTATGGCGGGCAGTGGGCTCGTTCATCGATGCCGTGGGCTACGACGACCCCGCACCCGAATGCGCCCACGCATTCATCCGCAACGCAGTGCTTTTCAACCGCTACAGCCCTGGCGACTTGGCGGCCTTGCAGGCGCTGATGGAGATCGCACTTCGCGCAGCTCCCTCTGCCGAGCAGTACGCGGAGATCCTTAAGGACATCGGTTCGGACACGGATCGGTGGGTTGCTCCCGAACGGGCCTCGGCTGTCTTGGACTTCGTCGACCGCTTGTTCCTTGCAGCGTGCCCTGATCCTGAGGCCCGCACGAGCCTGTGCTCGCAACTGCTCGGGCCTCTGTCTGCGCACAGCCGCCGCCTCACTGAGGCAGACCTTGCCTTTGCCCGCCGGCTCTCTGAAGACCTCGGCATCAGCTTCTCCTGGGATGCTCCTGCTGGCGAAGACGGCAAGGAGAGCACGCCCGTCGAGTTCCCCTCGGCGACACTGCTGCTCTACTCACTGGACGAGGCAGTGCTCACCCGATGCCAGGAGGAACTGAAGCGGCTCGCTCCCGCTGTGAAGGTCTTGACGGCTTACGACCACGTAGGCACGCCGCAGCTGCGGCAGAAGGCCCGTACTGCGAATGTGATCGTTTTGGCCACGCGCTGCGCCAAGCACGCGGCCACCGGCTTCATTGATCAGAACAAGACGACAAAGCACGTCGGATATGCGAACGGGAGTGGCTCCGCATCACTCCTCCGCGCTGCGGTCGATGCGCTCCGCCTCGCAGCAGCAGAGTCCTAACAGAATGGCGGCCGCCCAGGACCGGGCGGCCGCCGCAGCAAGGCGCGAGCTATGGGCTATGCGCTGACTCGGGCTTGCAGATAGCTGCTGAGCAGCCGTACGTCCTTGGACGTATTCTGCAGGCTGTTCCAGTTGGGCTGATGGTCATCTCCGAAGTTCCATTTCCCCGAGGTCCAGGCCACGTGCTCTTCCAGCCCACGCAGAATGGCACGAACGTCATCCCAGTCGACCTTGTCGACCGGGACATCCGCAGTGAGCCGGTCCATGACGAAGCCCATCGCCTGGATGCCCACCCCATGGGTCAGCCTGGACTCCTTCGGGGGCTTCCCCCACGCCTCCCGGAAGATGCTTGCCACTGGCGTCCAGAAGGCCAGCAGGTGGGCCAGCATCCGCTCCTCGTCCCCGGTGCCGTCGGTGGCGTTGCGGTACTGGTACAAGGCGCCCTCGTAGATGCTGTGCTCCAGCATCTTCAGAACGCTGTTGTCCTTGATGTCTCCGGTCGGGGATGTGGGACTGCTGATTCTTCCGCTGAAGGGACCGTCCCCCATATTCAGGTGGACCATGAGCCTCGCGGCGAGTGCCCTGCGCGCGAGTGAGCGCGGCAGCTGGCCGGTGGTCTCGGGCAGGAGCTCGTACACGAGTCCCTTGGGGAGCGGCTTGGTGGAGTTGACCAGGATGAACTGCGACCGCTGCTCTTCCTGCCCGGAGGCGATGAAGCCCACGGCGGCGACAGGGAACTCAGCGAGGTCAGCGTCCCTGATGGCCGCGCTGCGCTGCTGTCCGTCCACGAGCCAGGCGGGCTTCTCGTCGTCGGCCAGTGACTCGTCGACCGGGATGATCAGCTCGCCCGGGATGGAGTACTTCACATCGCCGCCGCGGACCGCTGGTTCGAACCTCACCCGCTCGTCGAATGCGAGGACCACGGCGTTAGGGAGCATCGCTCCCTCGGACTCGAGGTAGCGGCGGATTGAGCGGATGTGGCTGAGGACCTCGGGCCGCTGGTACCCCTGCAACCGCTTCTGGTCATCACGGCGGATGCGCGATACGGCGGCGAAGTCATGCAGTTTCTTGCCGTCGACGGCGAAGCAGTAGATCTCCTTGGTGCCTTGGAGGATCTTGAGGGCGGGTAGCTTCAGCTCGTAGCGGTCGGCCACATCATCTCCTGTTGGGTTACTTTGGGTGTTATGCGCGTTCTGGGTGATTATGTGAACGACAGCTTGCGCATCTTTGCTTCGAGTACCGTCATGTTATGGAATCCGCGGCGCTTGTTACGCTCGGACCCACGGAATATGACCATCTCGATCTTGTGTTCCCGGCAGAGGTCGCATGTGCAGTGCTTCCATGGCCTGTCAGCCAGCGTGGCGCCGTATCGCTTCAGTTGGTTGTCCAACTGCTTCAGCTTCTTGGCATCGCCGAGGAGCACCTGGTAGCGGCGCAAGGCATCCAAGACCTCTGAGGCATCCACCAAATCCTTGTCGTAATCACGCAGCAGTTGAAGGCACTCTCGCTCGGCCTTGATTGCTTCGGATTGGGATACGACGCCGGCCAGGATCAATCGCTTGAGAGCTGGATTTCCGTCGACCTGTGGAACGCGAATCGCCGTGTAGGCCTTATCTGCGGTGTGATAATTGTTGCGCTCATCCATAAAGGCCTGACGGAAAGCAGAGGTGCTATCGAAGCTTTCTACGTGAAATTTCGCGAATTCTTCCATGCTGTCTACGCGAGTGATTCCGAGGAGATGGAAGTCAACTCCTTCTGCGCGAACTTGTGCAATCCTCTTCAGGCACGCCACGATCTCGGGCGTCTTTAGTGGAACCATGCCGCCTAGGGCAATCCGCTTGTAGCCCATTTTCTGAAGTCGGGCAACGCTGTCGGCGTAGCTGTCCGGGCTCCAGCCCTGTGCTGCGCCGACCGGTTCGAGCTTGTCGTCTTCTTCCAGGATTTTGGAATTGCGTGATCGGACAGCAGCGATGAATTCTTCAGCCAACTCCAGCGAGATCTCGCGTCGCTTTACCCATGCAGGGTTTGCGTCCTCTTCGGTGAGTTCGGGCTCATATCCGAAGATTACGTGGTCGATGCTGATTCCGGAGTTGAACTTGCAGCCGATATAGAAGTCGAGTACCTGATCAACCGTATAGGGTGGGCGCTCTTCATTGATATAGTTGAAGGCTCCGCAGTCTCCCAGACTGCTCATAGTCTTGGGGAGCCTGAAGAAATTCCGCACGCCAAGCCGGTAGAGACGTTCACGCTGCGGTGCGCTGTACTTACCCGCCCCCTTGACGGACCCGTCGACAATGGCCTTGCTGACCAGGATGCCGTCGTAAGGTGCCGGCTTCACAGCCTGATGGGCGTAGAAATCGTCCCGTTGTCGGACGCGAAAAGGAGAATACTCGTCATTGAGGAAGTCATAACTCGGACTGACCTGGTCCTGACTGTCCGGAAAGTAGAACCTCACGCTGCGCCCATCCTTGCCTTCTGGTAAACGCGAATCAGGTAATTTGACAGGATGTTGATGTGCTTTGTGATGTTCTCCAATTCGTTCCAGTTGTAGTTAATCTCGGGCCAGCGCCCCTTGGTCCAGCGGCAGTAGGGTTCGACCAGGGCCAATTCGGCCATGACCTTGCTGTACGCCTCATCCGAGTTGATGTCTACTTCAAACATCACTCTCTCCATGACGCGGTCCATGAGCTGGCCCATTGACCGAATGCCGACGCCGTGCATTAGTCGGCTCTTATTGGGGGAGATTCCCCAGGCGTCAGGAAAGGTGTCTCGCACGGCCGTCCAGTAGACGACAAGGATCTTGCGAATGGTGCTCGTATCAATGGTTCCGCTGGACAAGTCTTTGTAAGGGAAGAGCACCCCAGAAGGCGACAATGACGCGGTGATCGCCTGAAGCAGACTGTTGTCCTTAACGACCGTCTCAGATTTCCGGCTAGCTGTCGTCGACGCTTGTTTGATCAGGCCCTTAAAGGGTGAGTCGCCATCCTGGCTTAGTGCATTCACCAAGATCGCCGGAAGTTTACGAGCCGAGAGCTTGGTAGGCAGTTGAGTGTTTACTTCCGGTAGGAGTTCGGAAACCAGGTCGCTGGGGAGCGGCGACACTGTATTGACCCGCAAAAACTGCTCGCGCTGGACATGCAGATCTTCGGAAACGAAGCCAGCCACTGTGATAGGCAACTTGGCATTCCGAGTACGGGCAAGGGCCAGGCTCCGCTGCTGGCCATCAACGATGAGAGCCGGACGGGGAGCCTCCCGTGACTCTGGCAGTGGGATCTCAAGCATCCCAATGGTTGCAAGGCCGTCGCTAGGGTTCGGTCCGCGGCTTCCTCTGAAGCGTACTGAGGATGGGAGTGCGAGGATGAGTCCGTTCGGAAACAGCACCTCGTCCCCGTCCAGATACTCCAAGATCTGCTTTACGTGCTGTTTCTTCTCGGGGCGCTGGTAGCCGAGGAGCTTTCCGGCCTCATCGCGTGAAATCCGCGCAACGTCGGCTACGAGGTCGACTTCTCCGGCTTCCAGGGCAAAAAGGTACAAGGGGATGTCGGGGTGCTGATTGATCCGCAGAGCTCTGCGTGTGATGAGGTTCTCGGTCACTGATCCCCCATGGTTCGCTTGAACAGGGTGGCAAACCTGCTCTGTTCACATGCTCGGCCGCTGTCGCGCAAGATCCGCAACAGCCGCGTCCGGGAGATGCCCGGTTGAGCCTCCGTCTCCTGCCTAATGAAGGCGATGACCTCTGCATCGGTCATGGGCTGACGGTTGAGTTGTTCCGGCCTCGGTACAGCCGACGCCCACTCGTGCCAGGTGGAACTGGTGGTCTCAGACGTCAGTCGACTGTCCTCGCAGTGCTGGAGCCAGGAAGCGGCCATGCGGACATTGAGGCTCGTGAGGGTTCCGCCGAGCGCGAGTCGCAGCCCTGCATCGGAGGCGACTCTTCGGATGCCGGGGATCTCTTCGACACCGCCTACCAGCAGCGCCTCGCTCGCAACGGCACCCAGAGCTCGGAGTTCGGCTTCCATGGCCTTCGCGTAGACCTCGGACAGAACCATCAAGATGGGCCCGCTTTTTCCGAGTTCCTGCAATGTTGTGCGACTTTGTCCCTCTTGTAGGTACTTCCACCACTGGGCGCTTCCATCTGCAGAGGTGGCTACCGAGTCAGCGTGTCGCGTGCTGAATGTCGCCGCGTATGCCGGGGCCGGCTCGGATGCTGGCCGAAGGCCGAGGCCGGCGGACGCGACCCATAGCCGTGCGTCGAAACCAGCCTTGGCGGCCGTAGCGACGAGGCGACGCGACTGTGTCCAGTGGTCGCCGCAGTAGAGCCTGTCGAGTGGATGGGTAGCGGAGGCGTCCGCGACGCGCCCCTTCCAGATGGTCGAGCGTTCCTCCACGGTCCCAACTGGCAGTGACCTGGCGTGCAGTGAGGCTTCCGGCGCTACAGCCTTACGGTCCGTACATGTGACCACAAGTGAAAGTTGCCTCACGCGGCTCGGCTCCCGACGCTCATAACTACCAGTCTGTCGTCGTTACTCTACCTGTCACTTTTCGCGTAGGCTGCCGCAGTACACACGGAGCTAACTAGGAGCAGGCATGGCGGAGCGTCCCGCGATCGTTCTACTGAGTGGCGGACTGGACTCAACGACCGTTTTGGCGATCGCCAAGGACCAGGGCTACGCGCCGTACGCGCTGAGCTTCCGCTACGGGCAGCGGCACAGCGTGGAGCTTGAGGCTGCGAAGCGTGTGGCTGAGGCGCAGGGGGTCGCTCGGCACGTCATCGCGGACATCGACCTGCGAGTTTTCGGCGGATCCGCGCTCACGTCGGACATCGACGTTCCGAAGCATGAGTCTCTGAACGACGCCGGGGACAAGGGCACCGGCAGTAGCGTTCCCATTACGTACGTCCCGGCACGCAACACGATCTTCCTCTCCTTCGCCCTCGCCTATGCGGAGACGGTTGGGGCGAGCGACATCTTCACCGGAGTGACCGCGGTCGACTACAGCGGCTACCCGGACTGCCGCCCTGAGTACATGGAGGCCTACGAGCGCATGGCTAACTTGGCCACCCGCGCCGGGGTCGAGGGCACGCAGCGTCTCAAGCTCCACTCGCCGCTCATCGCCATGTCGAAGGCCGACATTGTCCGTGAGGGCCTGCGCCTCGGCGTGGACTACTCCCTTACTTCCTCTTGCTACGACCCGGACGAGCAGGGGCGGGCATGCGGACATTGCGAGACCTGCCTGCTCCGCCTCAAGGGCTTCGCCGAGGCCGGCGTCACCGACCCCGTGCAGTACCAGGGCGCGTGAGAATGACCTACCTGGTCAAGGAGATCTTCTACACCCTGCAAGGCGAAGGGAGTCACGCAGGCCGTCCAGCCGTCTTCTGCCGCTTCTCCCGGTGCAATCTGTGGACGGGCCTTGAGAAGGATCGTCACCGTGCGATCTGCCAGTTCTGCGACACAGATTTCGTCGGAACCGACGGGGAAGGCGGCGGCCGGTTCCGGACCCCGGACGACCTCGCTCAAGCCATCGAGCAGGCGTGGCCGTCGTCATCCAGGGATCACCGCTTCGTGGTGTGCACCGGCGGCGAGCCGCTTCTACAACTCGACGAAGCGGCGATCGACGCGCTGCACGCCCGCGGCTTCGAGGTTGCCGTAGAGACGAACGGCACCCGCGTACCGCCGAACGGCATCGACTGGCTCTGCGTCAGCCCCAAGATCGGCTCCGAACTGGTCGTGACTAGCGGAGACGAACTGAAGCTGGTCTACCCGCAACTGGGCGGCGACCCCGGTCAGTTCGAGCATCTGGATTTCCGGTACTTCCGGCTCCAGCCCATGGACGGCCCGGACGTTGAAGCCAACACCAGGGCGACTGTCGACTACTGCATGAAGAACCCGCGCTGGATCCTCTCTCTCCAGACGCACAAGTATCTGGGAATTCAGTAATGGAAATCTTCCGCGAGTTCACCTTCGAAGCTGCACATCGCTTGCCCAACGTGCCCGAGGGCCACAAGTGCGCGCGCCTGCACGGCCACTCCTACAAGGTCATCGTCCATGTCGAGGCTCCCGTCGACCCCGAGTCGGGCTGGGTCATGGACTTCGGCGACCTCAAGAAGGCCTTCAAGCCCCTCGAAGCGCAGCTCGACCACTACTACCTCAACGACATTGAGGGCCTGGAGAACCCGACTAGCGAGGTCCTCGCCCGCTGGATCTGGGAGCGGCTGAAGCCGACCCTGCCCGACCTCTCCGCGCTCACCGTTCGCGAGACGTGCACGTCTGGCTGCACCTATCGGGGCGAGTGAGCGATGCACGACATCCAGAACGAGACTGACACCCGCGGCATCGAGATCGACGATGTCGGCATCAGCGGCCTGCGCTACCCGCTGTACTTCGAGGACGGCCACCTCCGCCAGGAGGGCATCGCCGTGATCGACGTGACCGTGCGGCTCCAGCATGACCGCCGGGGCACCCACATGAGCCGCATGGTGGCTCTCGTCCACGAGCACCTTCGCCGGTTCGATCCGCGCAGGCTGCCGCACGTGCTGAAAGTCGGTGCGGACCTACTGGATGCACCGGCGCTCGCGGTGTCAGTAGCCTTCCCGCTGAGCACGACCGTAGTCGCGCCAGCGACTGGCGCCGAGTCGTACCAGGTCCACGATGTCCGGTTCGACGGCCGCTGGGACGACGGAGACACGACGGTTGTCACGTCGGTTACCACCGAGGTCACCAGTCTGTGCCCGTGCTCGAAAGCGATCTCTGACTACGGCGCCCACAACCAGCGCAGCCGCGTCACGCTGTCCGTGACAGGGCACGGGGACACTCCCTATCCGTTTGGGGTGCAGCAGGCCGTACGACTCTTGGAACGGTGTGCGTCCGCTCCCGTCGTGCCCTTGGTAAAGCGTCCAGATGAACGTGTGCTGACGATGCAGGCCTACGACCACCCTGTGTTCGTCGAAGACATTGCCCGCGAAGTCAGCCACGTCTGCCGCGAGCGGGGTCTTCGTCACTCGGTGAGGGTCCGCAACCTAGAGAGCATCCATAGCCACGACGCCGTCGCATACGTCGCCGGGTGAGTGAGCATCGGGTAGAAGCCACTGCCGCACCGTTCTGCTCAGATCGGGTGGAGACCACGACAGAGCAGTGAATGATGTGGCCCATGCTCTCGCATCCGTTGCTGGAAGTTGAAGCCGTTGATCTGTTGGAGCCGTATCTGGAAGGCGTGGGCAGCATCTTCCGTGCCTTCCGCGACCAGGACTCCGGCTGCCAGTCTTACGGGGTGGCTGTCGGCGATGAACGGTGGTTCGTGAAGGGGGCAACCACTCCGCCGGCAGCACGCTCTTTACGTCGAGCCGTGGACGTGCACCGAGCGGTGCAGCACTCGGCGATCGTGCCTCTGCGGCACCACTTCCAACTCCGAGATGGCCTGGCGCTGGTCTACCCCTGGGCCGAGGGCGAGGTCCTATATCACCCCACGGCCCATGCACACGGGGGCCGCGCAGCCCCAGACAGCCCGATGGCCCGGTTTCGCAGGCTGCCTGTCCCTGACATTCTGCGGGCGTTGGACGAGATCCTGGACGCACACCTGGCTGTCGAGCAGGCAGGGTTGGTCGCAGTCGATCTATATGACGGGTGCTTCCTATACGACTTCGAGGCGCACCGCATGGTCCTGTGTGATCTGGATGAGTACCGGCCTGGGCCCTTCATCGTGGAAGACGAAAGGCTTCCAGGGTCACGGCGCTACATGGCGCCCGAAGAGTTCGTCAGCGGCTCGATCATCGACATTCGCACAACCGTGTTCGTGCTTGGCCGCGCGCTACGTCTACTCCTGGACGCCGGTGATGAGGAGCAGGCGTGGCGCGGCTCTCCTGTTCAACTGGCCGTGATTCAGCATGCGACGGCCGACGATCCTGCTCATCGGTACCCGTCTGTCGAGGCGTTGACGCAGGCATGGCGTGGCGTATGCGGTGGTTGATTTCTAAGGTGCGCGATGTACTCGGCTGAGCGAGTGGCCAGCCGAGGCCCCGGCCCACCTGCGCGGCCGCGGTCATATGGGCGCCGCGACAGTCTCGGTGAGCCGGGCCGCGCTATGCGCAGGCGCGGCGGAGGTCCTGCTGTTCGCGGACCTGGCCAACTCCACCAGCAACGGCCACTACCAGCGAATCGGGTACCGCCCGATCGCCGACTTCGCGGTGTACGACTCTTAGTGTGGCGCGCCGGAGATCCGTCGAAGAAGTCTGGAAGGCCGCGGGCAGCGCAGCGAACACGTGGCTGGCGCGCCGCCTCGAAGCCGCAGCACCTGGACCCAATGCCCGCCTGTATCACGTGGTCCGTGCGGCATTGGATGGGCAGACCGAAGCCCTTGTGGGCGTGGTTGACGATGTCCTGGCTCGGGCCGGCGGACGCTTGTGGGTCGGATAACGGCGTGGCGGCACTCCGTGAGTGGCGGGAACGCTGCTGCCCGCGTGCCGATCGCTACCCTGAGAGGCCCATCGGCACGCGGGCAAGCGGGGACAGGCCCAGCCATTGGTCCGCGTCAGCAACAGGGCCCGGTGCCTCGGCAGATCCGCAGACGAGGAGTGGCACGGTGGTGAGTCGAAGGTGGCATGACTTCGAAGGCTTGCCGCGCCTGTGAAACGCAGCCCGCTCACATTCGCAGATTATTTGCGGGCCAGTCGTTCTTGACCAGTTGGCTGAGCGTCGCGGTGTGCGTCCGCTTGAAGGTCGTCTCTCGTGCCCGCACTCTGGCACAAACTACTCGTACGAGCTGACCGTGACGCTGGGGGCCCGGGGCGTCGGACGGGAGTCTATTGGCCGTGGGCCTCCTGCCCGCGAGCTTCCCGGCTGAGACCAGAGCTGCGAGAGTGCGCCGGCTTGAGGAACCAACGGCGGGCCGAGATGAGCCACCAGGCGCCGCAGAAGCCGACGACGACGCCGACGGCGATGGGTGCGTAATTGAACGTGTGCGCGGTGATCGGTGACGTCTGCGGCAGCATGAACAGCACGGTGATCACCAAGACCCATGCGATAGCGATCGTGCCGACGATGGTGGACCAGGAGCCGAGGTGCCAGGGGCCGCGCTCGAACCTGTCGCCCTGGCGCAACCGGAGGAAGGTGGGGATCACGTAGGCGATGTAGAGACCGATGGTGGCGATGGAGGTGACGGCCGCGTACGCGGTGCTGTTCCACAGGTAGGGCAGCCCGAGAGCGAAAGCCCCACCGGTGGCGAGCCAGACGGCGTTCGTGGGGGTACGAGTGGCCGGGTTGAGCTTGTGCCACGTCCTGGAGAAGGGGAGCGCGCCGTCGCGGGAGAAGGCGTAGATCATCCGGGAGTTGGCGGTCACCGAGGCCATGCCGCAGAAGAGCTGGGCGACGATGATGACCAGCAGCAGCCACTTGCCGGCCGCCGCGCCGAGGGCGTCCATCAGGATCTGCGCCGGTGGCACCCCCGTGGTGGACTCGAGCGCGCCCGAGTAGGAGTCGATGGCGTAGGTGAAGCCGAACAGCAGGACGAAGCCGGCGGCGAGGGAGACGAGGATCGAACGGACGATGCCCTTGGGACCGGCGGTGGAGGCGTCGATGGTCTCCTCGGTCATGTGGGCGGAGGCGTCGTAGCCGGTGAACGTGTACTGAGCCATGAGCAGTCCGATGAGCACCACGTACACGCTCGACGAGAAGCCGGTGTTGTTGACGAACTCACCGAAGACGAAGCTGTTCGACTGATGGTGGTCAGGGATGAGCACCAGGGCGCCGCAGATGACGACGACGCCGAGGATGTGCCACCAGATGGACACCTCGTTGAGGAAGGCGACGATGCGCACGCCGAAGGTGTTCAGTACGCCGTGCAGGACGAGGATGATCCCGAAGAGCGTGATGGTGTGTCCGGGCGTGGCGGCGTAGCCGAACTGCAGGTCCAGTAGGGCGTTGAGGAAGGTGGCGGCGCCGAAGTCGATGCCCGCGGTGACAGCTATCTGGCCCAGGGTGTTGAACCAGCCGGTGAACCACGCCCACGCCGCGGCCGTTCTCGCGGGCGCCATGCGGTGCGCCCAGAAGTAGAGGCCCGCGCTAGTGGGGTAGGAGGAGCAGACCTCCGCCATGGACAGCCCGACGAAGAGCGTCATGAAGCCGACGAATAGCCAGCCCCACATGATCACCGCTGGCCCGCCGGTGTTCATCCCGTAGCCGTAGAGCGTCATGCAGCCGGACAGGATGGAGATGATCGTGAAGCTGACGCCGAAGTTGGCGCGGCCCGACATGGAGCGGGAGAGCGTCTGCTGGTAGCCGAGTTGCTTCAGGCGTTCCTCGTCAGAGACGCGAGATACATCGAGGGGCACAGGATTTCCGTCCTTCGTTCGTTTAAGGGGTAGTTCGAGGGTTCAGCGGCGTCGGCGCCGAGGTGGGCTGTAGGCCCAGGCGCGGTGCCGCAGGAATAGGTCGCGGGCCTGTCCGCAGTACGACCAGGGGACCTGCGTGGCGTACGGGCCAATCGCGTCGAAGACCTCCAGGGCCTCGCTGTGACGGTTCGCGAACGACAGGGCGTGAGCCAGGTAGTTGGCGTCATCCGCGAAGCAGGCGTGCGGTCGCGGGGCGCGGTAGCGCCACCAGCCCTCCAGCACGTGGTCGATCTGCGGGCAGTCGACCCATGGATGGATGGTGAGCCCGTAAGCGTCGCGGTCCTGCTCCTGGCGGGTCCGGTGGGCCTCGGCGATCACCACGAGTGGCAGAACCGCGATCGGCAGCCCTTGAGGGGCGGTGGCCGCCTGTTCCTCGGCCCACCACATCGCTTCGCCCTGCTGGCCGTGGTAGCGGGGGAGTAAGAAGGTCACGACCTCGTGGTGTGCCTCGCGATTCCACCGGTCGCGCTTGACGATCTCGTCCCATACCGCGTTCAAGGTCTTACGGTTTGGGGCGTGGCTACGTAGCAGCGCGAGCATCACCACCAGCGGCGCTACGTCCTCGGGCCACGTTTCCAGGGCCGTACGGCAGGTGGCCCAGGCTTCCTCCATCAGGCCCCGGCCGCTGCTGCCTGGGCCGGCGATCATGGCCCGGAGGGCCTGAACGTTGGCCAGGAGGGCGAGTGCGTGCGGCGAGCGCGGTTCGGCCCTTGCCCAGGTGTCGGCGAACCGCAGGCGGGCTCCGGCCTCGGCGAGTACCTGAAGGCGGAAGATCCGGCGGTCCCAGTCCGTGCCGGTCGCCGTCAGCAGATCCCGTGCCCCCTCCCAACGGCCCATCGCGGCGTCCTCCACCGCCGGCCGCAGCGCAACGTCGTCGCGCGCCGGGTGCTGGTCGAGCGGGACGTTTTGGTCGCTCCGGTGCCGGGCAATCACTGGACCCGCCAGGTCATCCGAGGTTCGTCATACACGAACCCGAGCGATGTATACAGCGGCTCTCCCTCTGGGCTGGCCGCGAGGCTGATACGTTTGCAGCCGCGCACGGCCATCCAGTCCATGAGGGCCGTCACCACTGCCCGGGCGTAGCCCCGCCTGCGGAACTCTGGATCGGTGGCGACGGTGCTGATGTCACCGTTGAACGGCTTGCTGCTCCCTGGGCCAGGAAGCCGGGGTAGAAGAAACCCCACCGCACAGGACGCCACGCGGCCTGGAGCCGCATCCACCACGAACGCGGCGACCGTGTCTGGGCCATGGAGCAAGGCAGCGAACACCTGCTGGCACTCCTGGACCCACGGTCCGTCCGGTACATCCCGGGGCCTGCTCCAAGGGACTGTCGGGCAGGTCAGCGATAGCTGGCGCAGGCGGGCCAGCTCCCCGGCGTCGGCGGCCACCGCCCGTCGCACGGGCACGCTCACAGCCGTTCCTCCCGTTCAGAAGTGTGTTCTTGATTGCGGCGGCGCCCGTGAGATCCGTATCCTGCTGGGCAACGCGTTGATGGAGACGAGTAGCCCGGGATCACGCGAGCCGAGAGAGCCGCCGGAAGCTGGAAAGGCGGCCTCGCGCCCCGAGGCGAAGACCCTCCTGAGCGCGGGGAGGAACGACCCCGTTCGGTGGTCCAATGCCCCGCCGGTTGGCCCCCGTCAACGGGCCCGAATGAGGCCGCCACGCTGTGGCGGCGAAAGTGCGGTGGCACCGCGAGTTGCCCTTCTCGCCCGCACTCCCAAGGGATCATGACGACGTCCTTCGGAGGACCGCAATGATCCAAAGCCGCGTACACGTCTCTGACCTGCGAGAACACGTCGGCCGTACCGTCACTGTCTGCGGGTGGGTAAACACCCTGCGCCTGCAGCGCAAGATGCAGTTCGTCATCGTGCGGGACAGCACCGGCATGGTGCAGGTGACCCACAAGCGTGACGACGGGCCGCTTGAGGCCCAGCTCGAAGCTCTCACCCCCGAGTCCGCAGTCAAGATCACCGGCCGCGTCGTCGACGCTGAGCAGGTCAAGCTCGGCGGCCTGGAGCTCGTCCCTGAGTCGGTCGAGGTCCTGAACCTGGCCGCTACGCCGCTGCCGATCGACGAGCACACCGGCATTGAGCATCGGCTGGACTGGCGCTTCCTGGACGTGCGCCGTCGGACCGCCACACAGCTGATGTTCGCCGTGCAGACCACCCTGGAACAGGGGATGCGCGAGTACGCCTACACGCAGGGCGCCACTGAGATGCACACCCCCAAGCTCATGGGTACGGCGTCGGAATCCGGAGCGGAGGTCTTCAAGCTCGGCTACTTCGGCCGCAGCGCCTACCTGGCGCAGTCGCCGCAGTTCTACAAGCAGATGGCAATCTCGGCCGGCATCGAGAAGGTCTTCGAGATCGGCCCTGTCTTCCGTGCCGAGCCATCGTTCACCTCCAGGCACGCCACCGAGTTCACCGGCGTCGACGTCGAGCTTGCCTGGATCGACGGCGTCGAGGACGTGATGGCGTTCGAGGAGCAGATGCTCGCCCACGCGATCGCGAAGGTCGCCGACTCCCACGGTGACGCCATCCGAGAGCACTTCGGTGTGGAGATCACCGTACCGACGACGCCCTTCCCCCGCATCACCATGGCCGAGGCGCACGAGATCCTGCGCAAGGGAGGCTGGGACCCGGAAGGGATCAAGGAGGACCTGGACCCGGAGGGCGAGCGCAGCATCAGCGCCCACATCCAGGAGGCCACCGGGCACGAGTTCGTGTTCATCACGCACTACCCGGTGAGCATCCGGCCCTTCTACCACATGCGGCCGGCCGACGACCCGAGTGTGACTCTGAGCTTCGACCTGCTGTGGAAGGGGCTGGAGGTCACCACCGGCGCACAGCGCGAGCACCGGTATGACGTGCTGCTGAAGCAGGCCGCCGAGAAAGGCATGAGCCCAGAGCCGCTGCAGGACTACCTGAACGCGTTCCGGTACGGCTGCCCGCCGCACGGTGGCCTGGGCATGGGGCTCGGCCGGGTGCTGATGGTGCTCCTCGGTCTGGAGTCGATCCGCGAGGCCACCTTCCTCTTCCGCGGACCGAACCGCCTCACGCCGTAACCGGCTGATGGGGGCGTCCCACGACACGGGCCGATGCCTCGTGTCGTGGGACGCGGTCTCAGTAGCGGACGCTGCGCAGGTCATGCGTCCACGCCTCGGCAGGGTTCTTGTCCCAGTAGGCTCGTAGCGCCAACTCCCGTTCGGAGAAGCGGCCCTGGTGGCACAGGCCGCCGTGGGAGAGGGTGACGCTCATGGCGAGCGACGACTCGGTGGTGACCCAGTGGGGGGTCAGGGCATGGCTCCACAGCTGGTCGCCGGGCCGCATGACGACGGATTGGCGGTCGGCCGCGTCATGCTCGGGCGGCTCCTCACCCGTCGTCTCGCCGATCACCGCGGCCTCTGCCGAGAGGTGCTTGTCGGGTGTGAGGTAGCTGTGGAACGTCTTGGTGCCATGCACCTGCCAGACCAGACCGTGCGAGTTGTCGTTGTGGTACGTCGAGGACGCGCCTTCGGTGGACAGGAAGAGGATCGGAGCCAGGCGCTGCCAGGTGAAACCCCGGGCGGACAGATGGGCGCGCCAGGGAATCATCACCTCGTCCTGGAAGCCGTGCAGAAGGTCGTCGTAGAAGCGGCTGAGGTTGAAGTGCACCAGCCGGAACGGCCATGTGACGATCTCTTCGAGCGGGGCGGTGCGGAAGGCGGCGGTGCGATCCATGCGCACCTGCCAGTCGTCGTCCCCGAGGATCGTGAAGCGCACTTCCGTGTCCTGGCGGATGTGGTCGAGGATGTCGATGGCGGGCAGGAACGTGTAGTCGAAGGCGACCTCCAGGGGGAAGTTCGGTGGTTGCCGCCACCGATGTGTGAAGTCGTCCGGTGTCGTGATCGTCATAGGTCGGTCCATGGAGTCGTGTACGTAGCGCCGCTCACGCCGGCGCGGCGCACGACGCCGCGCGGTCGTCGGATGCGGCGGAGGATCGGCAGATGGCAGCGCAGTCCGGGGTCACGCGGTCCTGCGCCGGATCGGTCAGGAACTGTCTGATGCTGGCCCGAGGCGCATGGACGCTGACTGATGCCTGGCCGTAGGGACAGCGCCGTATGTGACCGTCCGCGGACACGTACGCAGTCGCCGAGCGGCACGACCACCGCTCGCCCCCCGCCGGTGGCAGCTGTAGGTCCCGGAGCTCGCCGAGGTAGGCCCGGTACCGATCGGACAGGTTGAAGTAGCGGCTCAGCACGTCGGCGTCCAGATGCTGCTGTACCAGGTAGTCCTGGACCGACTTGCCGTCCCGGCGCAAGGCGCGTTCGTCGAGGACGACGGGGCTGAACTGGACCTCCACGCCTGCCTCGGACACGAGGTCGGCCAGCTCCTGGCACTCATCGTCGCTCAGGCCCCAGCAGGTGACGTGGAGGATCTTCGTCTCGGTGCTGATGGCGCGTAGCGTGGCGATGCCCGAGGCCGCTGTGCGGGTGGTACGTCCCAGCAGCATCGCGCCTTGTGAGTCGGCGGACACGGTCACGTTGCTCAGTAGGTGCGTCACGTGGGAGAGGGCGATGACCTCGGCCACGGAGCGGGCCGAGGTCACCATCGACACCGACATGCCGAACTGGTGCGCCAGCCGTACAAGTTGCCTGAGCTGCGGATGATGGGTGGGCTCGCCACCCGTCAGACAAACGCCCTCCACGCCGGCTTCCCGCAGCCGCGACAGCGTGCGTGTGTACGTCGCGGTGTCGAGGAAGCCGTGAGCACGGTCAGCGCGGAAGCAGAAGCCGCAGGCCACCTTGCAGTGCCCGGCCGTGGAGACCAGCGCCGTACGGACGTGGACGCTCATTGCACCCCCGTGTTGTCCCACACGGCGATCTCCACGGTGCTCGTGTAGAACGCGCACATCTCGGGATCAGGGCTGCTGCCTCCGACGAGGGCCTGCTCGTTGCGGGAGGGGCCACCGCAGATGGCGAGCGCCGGGCAGTTCCCGCACTCGGGGATGGGCGCGACGTTCTTCGCCACACCAGCCAGTCGTCCTGGATCGGCACGCAACTCGTCCAGGGTGTGCAGGAATGACGGCTCGGTGAAGTTGATGTCGCACAGGCTCACCCGGTTGCCGGGCAGCAGGGCGGCGTTCAGGCTGCGGTCCCCCTGCATGTGGTCGAACAGCATCGGCCGTCGGGTGTCGAGGGCCTGGAAGGCGCGGTCGAGGACAGAGAACAGCATTCCGCCGCGACCCAGGGCGGCCAGGCGGGCCTCGTACAGCTCCTGAGCCAGGTTGGCGCCCTTTACCTGCCAGCGGCCAGCAGTCGGGATGGGAGTGTTGACGTAGATGAACTTCAGCCCGAGGTCATCGATGATCCACCGGACAGTCTCGGCCAAGCGCCCGATGTTCGCGGCCGTCGGGGTGAGGTTGCAGCCCACGTGCAGCCCCTCCGCCTCGACGAATCGGGCGACGTTGCGGCGAATGCGGTCGTCTGCGGGCTGTCCGCCGAGCAGAAGGCGGTGGGCGGAATTGATGCCCGGGGGGCCGTCGATGGAGATGCCGACCCCGTACTCGTACGCGACGAAGTGGTCGAGGGCTTCGTCGGTCAGACGGGCCCCGTTGGTGACGACCGTGCGCCGGACCCTTGCGACGTCGTAGCGGTCGGCGAGGGTGTCTGCGAGCCGGTCGCCGTACTGCATGAGGTCGAAGCGGATCGTCGGCTCGCCGCCGAACCACTGGATGGACACCTCTTCCTGGCCGGCGTTCTGCTCGAACAGGAACTCCAGGCCCTCCGACAGCTCCTCCTTCGTCATGTCCGGCTTGCCGGTATTCGTATCGACGAAGCAGTAAGTGCAGGCCATGTTGCAGCGGTCGGTGAGCACTACGCGCAGACCACTGATGCGGTCAGGTGTGGCGTCGAGCCCAAGGAGTCGAAGACGGTTACGGAGTGCTTCTCGCCGGTCGGCCACGGGGCCGTCGGAGGTGAAGCCGAGCCCTGCGAGGGCTTCATGAGTCGCGGTCGGGGGGACCCCGGCGAGGTCGTGGACCTCGCCGGAGTCGATGAACACACTGTCCAGCCCGACCGGGTCGAGGAGAACTGCTTCCCCGTCCCGCTCGTACTGGAAGTACTTCCCCCACAACATCCGGGGGACGGCCATGTTGGTCAGGCCGCCGTTTCCTCTTCGGCGATGCCGAGCTCGGCCATGACCTCGCGGACCTTGTCCTCGGCGGTGGCCTGGAGCTTCGCGGAGGTGGCCGGCGAGCCACCGTCGGCGAGGACGATCACGCCGGGCAGGGTCGGGTTGGGGGCGATGACCGTGATGCCGGCCGGGTCGGTGCCGATGACCATGATCGCGTCCTTCAGCTCGACCCAGTCGGTCTGCTCCTTGAGCGCGTCGATGATGCGGCCCTGCTTCTCCTGGAAGGAGGCCCGCTCGCCCATCCAGACGCCCGCCTTGGACTTGGAGTCCACGACGTCCGCGTAGATCAGGTGGTCCTTCTTCTCTCGCCTGGGCTGAGGCACAGTTGATCCTCTCTGTGTGTCGGACGTGCTGGAACAATCACTTGCATCCGCCGGGGTCCGGCGGGGGCCGCCCCACGGGGAGTGGGTGGGGCGGCGTTTAGCCGCTCTGCGGCAGCTCCCACGGGGAGGAGTTCAGGCCGCAGAGCGAGTCCTAATGGGGGCCTTCGCGCTCCCGGCGCGCCTTGATCAGGGCGCGGTGAAGCCCGTCAGGTGAGATCACGGCACGGGGGCCGGTGGGCAGCCGGTGCCAGTGGAGTCCGGGGCCGGACGTCCGCTTCGCCGAGGGGACGAGAACGTGGCAGGACGGTCCCAACGCGACAGTGCCCTGTTCCTCCCACCGTTCAGCGGTGCCGACCGGCGTCAGGAAGTACATGCGCGGCTCACGGCCGCCGTCGTCGAGGACGACGGACCCGACAGGCAGCCCCTGCTCCTCGATGAGCTCTACGGCCCTGCGGCCCACGTGCTCGGGCGCACGGATGGCGTCCCACCACGTGCCGGCGGGACACAACTCCGGCTCGCTGCCGAGAGGCATCCACCTTGGCAGTCGAGTGGTCGGGATCGCGTCCGACATAGGAAAGGCCCCCTCACAACTGAGTGTGAGAGGACCATTCCACTCTGGAGGCGGGTGTGCGCGGACAAACTGTCCGCACCCAATTCAGGCCAAGTCCCGCGAGAGTAAAGGGAGTTGTGCTACGCGACTCCGGCCCAGGTGCCGAACGCGGACAACTCGGCTGACGGGTGCGTGTCCATGCGCAGCAGCGAGCCGAGCGTTTCGCGCACGGATGGGTGGAATCGCGTGTGGTTCGGCGCGATCTTCCGGGCTCGCTTCAGCTCTGCGAACGCTCCGCCGCGGTCACCTTCCGCCAGGCGTGCGGAGGCGACGTCGATGTGATGGTGGCTGGATCGCTCACCCACCGTGGAGGCAGGCGGCGCCCATGCCGCTCCGCCCTGTCCCCATTCAGTGAGCCGGGCGAGGGCCTGCTCGCTGTCGCCGGTGTCGATCAACGTATGCACCGAGTGGATCTTGATGTTTGTGGGGCCGAAGCTCATCTCGTAGGCCAGGCTGTCCCGGTTGCCGGCCATCAGCGCGACTTGCTCTGCTTCGCGCAGGAACTCTTCCGCCGCATCGGGGTTGTTGTCCCGCGATTCAACGACCGCCAGCTTCAGCAGCAGCGCCCCGTCGACCGCAAGCGCGTCGTCGGTGTACGAATGCTCCGGCTGGGCCCGCTCCAACTCGTGCCGCAGACCCTTGAGCTTGCGACGAGCCGACTCAGTAGCTCCCTGCCGCAGCATCGACCCCGCCACCAGGAACCCGGCCGTGAACTGCATGAGTGGGTCACCACTGCGATCCGCTGCCCACCTCACCCGCTCCAGCGCCGTATTGCCGAGGTCGTGGTGCCCCATCTTGTGGGCCAGGCTGTTGACCGCACGGTACGCGCGGGCCAGATGCCAGAATGCCTTCTGCTGTTCATCGCCACGCGCGCTGAGAGCGACGTGGGTCAGTTCTGTGATCACCGGAGGGAGCAGCGGCCCCATCGGCACGTACCGGGCATCACGCCGGAGAGCTGCGATCTGGTCCACCTCGGAGGCCAGGACCGGCAGAGCGCGTGGACGCGTCTCCAGCTCATCTGGGGTGTCGAAGCACAGCAGGATGCGCCTCAGCTCCGGAATGACGGCGTGCACGCCGTCCTCCGCCTCGGGGTCCCCGTAGTACGGCTGACCGGTCAGCACCTCGGGGCCGAAGTGCAGTGCCCTCGACAGCGCGAGAATCAGGCTCGGCGTCGCCTTCCGCGCGCCGGACTCCAGCTTCTGCACCAGGCTGGGGGAGACCGCGACCCGCTGGGCAAGTTGCGCGGCGGACAGTCCCCGCGTCTTGCGTGCCACCCGGAGTCGGTCCCCCAACATAACGCTCTCATTCACGTCGGCTTCCCCTCGCTGATCGGAGCATTGTGGCCAGAGTACGTATTGCGAATGGTGCCCAGAAGGCCCGTCGCCAAGAGTTAACGGACCAACGGAGAACCCGTAGATCGGCGTCAGGACATCCGTGCGGCTGCGCGCGGTTCACTGGACGGCACCGTGACATCTCGATCAACGGCCTGCGAGCCGTGATCGCTCACCACTGATCTTCCACATCGCACGAGAGGTAGTCATGGGATCGAGTGACCACACGGCGTTACCCGCCGACGCCACAGTCGAGAGCGATAGCGTCGGCGCGGTGAGCACCGACATGATTGCTACTCCCGATGCCGCAGCCGAGCGGCTTCGCCATGCCCTTGTCGACAGCGTCCGCAAGTCCGGGTACGCCTGCACGCCTTCAGTAGAGACGGCGATGAGGGCCGTGGCCCGCCACCTGTTCGTGCCCGAAGCGTCACTCGAGGACGCCTACGCCAATGCGACAGTCCATATTAAGTACGACGGCGACGGGGCATCCATCAGCTGCGCCTCACAGCCCGACATCGTCGCCCTCATGCTGGACCAGCTCCAAGCCCAGCCCGGACACACGGTGCTGGAGCTGGGGGCCGGCACCGGGTACAACGCCGGACTGCTGGGCCACATCGTCGGAGAGACCGGCCACGTCACCACCATCGACGTCGACCAAGATCTCGTGGACGGAGCCCGCGCCCACCTCTCGGCCGCCGGGATCGAGAACGTCGACGTCCTGCTCGGCGACGGTGCACTCGGACACTCCCAGGGCGCGCCCTACGACCGGATCATTGCCACGGTCGGCGCGCACGGCATTCCCCATGCATGGATGGACCAGCTCACGCCCGGAGGGCGGCTGGTCGTAGCTCAGCGGCTGCGCGGCAGCGTGTGCCGCTCGATCGCGTACGAGCGACAAGAGGGGGCCTGGCGCAGTGTCAGCAGCCAGTTGAACACGTTCGTGCCACTGCGTCAGGGCATCGCTGATGATCCACGGCGCATGGTTCCGCTGACCGCCGACGGCTCCGTCCGCGTCCAGATCAACGAGGAGCAGGCAGCCCACTCGGAAGCTCTGCTCGGCGTGTTGGACCAGCCGGCACATGAGGCATGGTCCGGGGTGACGTTCCGAGGCCGAGAGTCCTGGGAGTGGATGTGGCTGTGGCTCGCGTGCACCATGGACAACGCCTTGAGCCGTTTCGAACCCGATGCCCCGGCAGTCGAGCGAGGGCTCGTCCGACCGCGGTTCCAGTACATGGCCGTGGTCGACAGGGGCGCCATCGGCTACCTGGTCAATCGCCAGGCGGAGAAGGACCAGGACGGCCGCCAGCTCTACGAAATCGGTGTCGTCGGGCATGGCCCCGGCGCTGACGAACTGGTTCAGCGTGCCGTCGCGGAGATGCGTACCTGGGACAGCGGGTACCGCGACCGTGAGGTCCAGTTCGAGATTCAGCCGCTCGGCAGCGAGCCGCTCGATCCACGGCCTGGTCGCTTCGCCTTCGACAACGCCCTCAACCGAGTCCTCATCGAGTGGCAGTGAGAACGGGACGAAAGCCTTAGCACGCCGGTCGGGCCCGCTGGAGCTGTCCGACAGCCCTCCTAGCGTCGGCTGAATGGATCAGACGAACGACAAGGCCGCCGCCCGGCGCGTGGAGATCAGCGCGCGGGGCGGTAAGGCCGACATCGAGATCGACGGCGCACGGATAGACCCGAGGGCCGTCAAGGCGTACACCGTCACCCACTTCGCCGGGGAGTGGCCGGAGATTCTGCTGCACGTTGCCGACCGCGGCGACAGCCAGTGGTCGGGCATGGCCCGCGTCGCGATTGCCGACCCGCCCGACCCGGGCCCAGTGGCAGCCATCTTCCTCGACGCGATCGACCCGGAGGCCCTGGAACGCGCCGCACTGGCCCGCCCCGACCTCGGCACCGAGCCGTACTCGCTGACCAAGGCGATGCTCACCCAGCTCGGGGAGTGGGCCCGTGGCCTTTGACGTGGAGGGTGCGCGCCGGGTCCTCGACCGCATCCTGGACGACAAGCTGGAAGCGTGGCGGGACAGCGCAGGCCGTACGGATGACGTGCTGGACGAGACCACGGGCCGGCTCGTGCCGCCCGCGCCGGACGAGGAACTGGTCTGGGACGGGCTCGGCGCGGTAATGCCGATCAGCCGCCCGGCCATCACCCAGCCCGTCGGAGGGTCGATCGCCGTCGAGCCGCCGACCACCGACTACCAGGCCGTGCTGCCGGTCGATGCCCCGGTGTTGCGTCGCGACGACGTGATCCGCGTGGCCGGTTCCGTGCGCCCTGGTGGTCCCCGTGACCCGCAGTTGGTGGGCCGTCGGTTCCGCGTCTCCGACGAAGCGGTGGGCACCTACAGCGTGGTGCGCATCGTCAGGGTGCAGGTGATCGACTGATGGCCCCGGCGAACCCGCACCCCAACGCTCACCCGGACGCGACCGCGTTCCGTGATCCGATCGCGCTGGCCGCCGCGCTGGCCCGGATGGGTCCGGCGACCCGTGCCCGTACGCGTACGATCACACGGCACCACGCCATGCTGCTGCGGGTCCGCATCCAGCGGAACGCGAGCGGCAGGCCCGGCCCAAACGTGATCACCGGGCAGTACCGCGCCTCCTGGGACGTCCGGATGCGCAGCGGCGGCGGCGAGGTCACCGCCGAGGTGTTCTCCGACGCCCCACAGGCGCGACGCCTGGAATACGGCTTCGTCGGCGTGGACAGCCTCGGGCGGCACTACCGGCAGCCGCCGTTCCCGCACGTCGAGCCCGCGTTCCGGCAGACCGAACCGGCGTTCATCCAGGCCCTGGCGGACGGGGTGCTGCCGTGACCGCTCGTCTTCCGGTGACCCGCGCGCTCGCCGCCCTCCTGGAGCACGTCACGGGCCGCCCTTGCGGTGTCGGCGAACTCCCGCGTGTTCAGGGGAAGTCCGGCTGGGAGCCCGCACCCGTGCCGTACACGATCCTCGACTCGCTGCCCGCCGAGTTCGCGGGCCCGCCCCTGTGGGACTGGCACGCCGATGCCGCCTGGTCCTACCAGGTCACCTCGGTCGGGGAACGAGCCGATCAGGTCGAGTGGCTGGCCGACCGCGTACGCGCCGGCGTCGTCGGCCGGACGGACGGAAGCTGGACCCACGACCTGCACGTTCCCGAAGCCCGTGTCATCGACCGGGAGCTGACCTACGACGCCGGAGGAGAGCCCTCGGTGTCGGCGGCAGGCGCTATCGTGTCCTACGTGCAGCGGGTCACGATCACCGTGACCCCAGCATGAAGAATCGATTCTCCTGATCCTCACCGCGGAGGCCCGCGCGGACGCTAGGCCCCAGGCCAGGCGAACCCCCTTTGAACCTCAAGGGGCAGGGCCTCGGCACGGGACGCTGCCCCAGAAGTGGGAGCGGACCTGTGTCCACGAGCACGAAGAAGACCCAGACCCGATTTCTGCGGCGCGGCATCTCCAAGATCCTTTGGTCCAAGGACCTCAACGATCCGAAGTACCCCAGCCGCCGGGAGATCACCAACGCCTTCGTTCTGACCGACGCCGTCTCGGACATCGAGGGCTGGGCGCTGGAGAACGACCCCATCGAGACCCCCGACATGGGCTCGACCTTCAACTCTTCGATCCCGGGCAACGACAAGGCCGAGAACTCCAGCCTGACCTTCTACGAGGACCGGTTCTCCGACGCCATCGAGCAGCAGCTCCCCAAGGGCGCGAAGGGCTACGTCATCCTGCTCCGCAAGGGCGACCTGCCCGGCTCCCGCTCGGTGGACGTGTTCCCCGTGCAGGTCGCCACCCGCGCCGCGACGTACAGCACTGGCAACGAGGCCGCGAAGTTCAAGGTCGACTTCACGATCACCGACGAGCCGTCGCTCGACCGCCCGGTGCCGCAGGCCCATCCCCGTCCGCTGCCGGACCAGGACTGCGACGACGACCACGGGCACGGTCACCCCGACGGTGACCACGTCGACGTGACCGTGGTCAGCACCACGAAGACCAAGACCGAGGCGACGGTCCGCGAGCACGACGCCGACGAGGGCTGATCGTGTCGCGCCCCGCACAGGCCAAGCGCCCGTCCCCCTCCGCCACGGCGGCGGAGGGGGCGTGGTCGGCCAAGATGGAACGGCTTCGCCGCCGAGCCCGCCCGCAGAACCGGCTGCGCATCTGCGATGACGCCGAGCTGCGCCAGCGGTACGACGAGGCTGAGCAGGCCGCCCGCCGTGCCCGGTTCGTCGCCGAGGCCAACCCGGGTGACGAGCTGGCCGCGCGCCAGGCAACCGACGCTGATGCGGCGCGGGACCAGGCCCTGGCGGCACTCGACGCCGCCTCGGAGTTCCTTACCTTCCGCGCGCTGCCGCGCCCGGTGCTGGAGGAGCTGATCAGCGAGCACCCGCCCACCGAGCAGCAGGCCGAGGAGGGGGCGATCTTCAACGCCGACACCTTCCCCGCCGCGCTGGTGGCGGCGGCCTCCGTGGACGGCATGAGCCGCGAGGAGGCCGAGGAGCTGCTGAACGGCTGGTCGGCGCCGGACGCCAACGCGCTGTGGGACGCCGCCTGGCAGATCCAGCAGGAAAGCCGGGTCGAGCTGGGAAAAGGCTGAGCCGTGACGCCGGCCTGCGCGCCGAACTGGAGCTGTGCGAGCGGTACGGCATCCCGCACTCGCAATTCCTCGGCGGCGACGGCCGCTGGTCCGACCTCGACCGGGCCAAAGCGTTGGCCTGGGCGCAGTGGCAGCGGTCGGTGTGCCCGGAATGCCACACCCGGCTGGAGGAGTGGGACCGCGAACGCGGCGGCGACCCCCACGCCTACGTCACCGACACCCTGCGCTGCCCCGGCTGCGAGCTGATCGAGCAGGAACGCGATCACGTCCCCCAGGACCGGTCCGGCTACGGCGTGAAGATCCAGCTCCTGCCGCGCGAGCAGTACGAGCCGCGCCCCTGATCCACCCCCGCACCACGTAAGTAAGGAGGCCGCCGCGGTGGCCGGGTTCACCCTCACGGTCGCGATGCGCGCCGAGGTCCGCGACCTGATCGCGGGAACCCGTGCTGCCTCCGCCCAGATGCGGACCCTGGGGGAGCGTACCGACGCCGCGAACCGGTCCCTGGCCCGACTGGACGCCAACGGGGCGCGGCTCGCTGCGCAGTTCGCCGCACTGAATCGTTCCTCCCGTGCGGCCGTCGGGGAGCTGAACCGGCTCACCGCCCGCGCCGGGGCGGCCCGTGCGGCGCTGCGCGCGGCCGGGGACGACGGCGCCCGGTCGATGTCCCGGCTCCAGCGGGCGACCGCCGGGGCCGGTCGCCGGGGCCTGTCCGCCACGAACATGCTCGCCGGCGGCGCCCTCGTCCTCGGCACCGGTGAGATGATCGAGGAGGGCAACCGCTACCAGCGGCAGATGAACCTGTTCCGGGCGGTGACCGGCGCGACCGCGGCGCAGATGAAGCGCGCCGCCGTCGTCGCTCAGGAACTCGGCAACGACCTGACGCTGCCCACCTCCACGTCGGCGGACGCCGCCGAGGGCATGGTCGAGCTGAGCAAGGCCGGTTTCCGCGCCGATCAGTCCATCGACGCCGTACGTGCCTCGCTTCAGCTCGCGGCGGCGGCCGACGTCAACGCCGCCACGTCGGCCAAGTACTTGGGCGACATCATGGATCAGTTCGGCCTCGGTGCTGATCAGGCGTCCCGGGCGTCGGACACCCTCGCGGCCACGGCGAACAACGCCTCCGGCTCCATCACCGACATCTACTACTCGATGCGGTACGCGGGCCCGGTCGCGAACGCGCTCGGCGTCAGCCTCCAGGACACCGCCGCCGCGGTCGGCATGCTCGGCAAGTCCGGCATCCTCGGCCAGACGGCGGGCACGAGCCTGCGTGGGATCTTCGCCAACCTGGCGGCGCCGACGCCGATCATGAAGAACGCCCTGCGGGACCTCGGTATAGAAGCCTGGGACGCGCAGGGGCGCTTCAAGGGCCTGCGCACGGTGATCGACGGTCTGTCGAAGGCCGAACACTCCATGAGCCAGAAGGACTTCGCGGCCGGAGTGACCCGTGCCTTCGGCAAGCCCGCCCTGTCCGGCGCGGTGGCGCTTGCCCACCAGGGCACCGAGTCCTTTGACGCCCTGTCGATGGCGGTACGGCAGACCGGTGCAGCAGCGTCCATCACCGCCTCGCGCGGCGAGGGTCTCGCCGGTGCGATGACGCAGCTGCGCACCCAGGCCAAACAGACTGGGATCGCCCTGTACGAGGGGATGGCGCCCGGCCTGGAGTGGGTGACCCGTCTTCTCACCCGCGGGATGGCCGGGGCCACCCCGTACCTGACCATGGCCCTCGACTACGGCCGCGACATCGCCACCCTGTACGGCCCCGACCTGAAGGAGGCGACGAAGAACGGGCTCAGCGGGCTCATCGATGAGGCCAAGGCGCTGATCGGGCCGCTCACGGAGATCGGTGAGCACTCGCTGGCCACTGGCCTGAACCTGCTGATCAATGCCGCAAGCACCCTGGGCGACGTCCTGGACAACGCCGCCGACGGTGCGGAACCGCTCCTCAAGGCCGTCGCCGGGCTCGGTGAGGAGGGCGGCGCGGCGGCCGGCACGCTCGACATCATCGCCACCGTCGGCAACGTGGCCATGGACGCGGTCTCCGGGCTGTCCCTGGTCCTCGTTCCCGTCGGCCATCTCGTCGGCGGGCTGGTCAGCGCGTTCGGCGCGCTGCCCGCGCCGATCCAGTCGGCCGCGTTGGCGATGCTGCTGTTCCGCCGAGCGCAGCCCGCCCTGACGAACATGGCGAACACCATGACCGGCCCCGTCCGGTCCGGGGTGCAGTCCTTCAACCAGCAGATGCGGGTGCAGCAGTCCTTGGCCGCCGCGTCCGGCGTCGCGCTGTCCCGGTACGGAGCGGCGTGGGCAGCGGTGCAGGCTCGTGTCGGATTCCTCGGGAACATGACTGCTGCGTTCCGCAGCGCGAACGGCGCCGGGCAGACGTTCGTCGGCACGCTCAACGGGGTCGGCCGGGCGGCTGGATCGGGACTGCGCTCGGCGCTCGGCGGCGTGACCAACGCGCTCGGCGGACCGTTCGGTGTCGTCATGGCGGGCGTCTCGGTGGGGTTGGGGTTGCTCGCGGCGCGTCAGCAGAAGGCCGCGCAGGCCGCTGCCGAACACCAGCAGCGCATCTCCACCCTGACGTCCGCGCTGCGTGAGTCCGGGGGACAGATCGACAGCAACGTCCGCCAGCAGGCGGCCCAGGCCCTGTTGGACACGAAGACCGAACAGGGCCAGCTCACCAAGGTCATGGAGCAGGCAGGTGTGCCGCTCGCGTCGCTCACGGACGCGTACCTGGGTCAGGGCACCTCGCTGGACGCGCTGCAGAAGCAGCTCCAGGCCACCGCCGACAAGCACAAGGTGTGGAAGGACGTCGCCGCAGGCAAGGCGACCGTCCAGGACTACTCCGAGGTCGGCCAGCAGTACAAGGACGCCGCCGATGCGCTCGGCAGCGTCAAGGGTGAGATGGCCGAGTCGGTGAAGAACGCGAAGGAACTCGCCAGGGCCACCAAGGGGGCCGGGGACGGCACTTCCGCATACGACCGGTTGAAGGCGGCCGTCGGCGGTCTGGCAGACGAGACCGCCGACGCCGACACGCGCACGCGCTCGCTGAAGTCGGCGCTCGACCTGCTGTCGGGCGGCCAGATCTCTCTTCAGGCAGCCAAGGCCAAGGTGAACTCCGCCGTCCTCGACTTGCAGGAGGGGAGCAAGAGCGTCAACCGCGGCCAGGGCTACGGCGGCAAGCAGCTCGTCAACGAGGACAAGACCCTCAACACCACGACGAGGAACGGGCAGCAGCTCTACACCCAGCTCACCGCCCTGTCCGACGCGGCGGCCGACGCCTCGGTGGCCACCTACGACCTGGCCATCCGCAATGGCGAGTCGCTGCCCGCGGCGCTGGCGAAGGCCCGCGGGGAGATGAGCCGCGCCCGCGCGGAGGCGATCCGAGCCGCCCGCGGCTACGGGCTGACCAAGGCCCAGGCCGAGGGCGTCGCCGACAGCCTCGGCCTGCTGCCGTCGAAGGTGTCGCTGCTGCTCCAGACCAAGGGCATGGACAGCACGCTGGCGAACCTGATCGCGGTGCAGGCCGAGTTCCACAGGCTGCCCAAGCAGAAGACGATCAAGGTCGACTCGCTGAGCGACGGCGCACAGAAGAAGCTGCGCAGCCTCGGTTTCACCGTCAAGACTGTCCCGGGCACGCGGCAGATCAAGATCACGGCACCGACCGCGGGCGCCCGCAAGAACCTGGACGTGCTGATCGACAAGCTCGGGCAGACCCCGAAGTCGAAGAACGTGAAGGTGTCGGCGCCGACCGCCGCGGCGATCAAGAGCCTGGAGGCCGTGCAGGCGAAGATCCGGGCGACGCCCGGCGCCAAGAGCGTCCGGGTCAGCGCGCCGACGGCGGGTGCCCGCAAGGAGCTGGAGTCGCTCGGCTTCCGCATCGAGAAGATCCCCGGCTCCAAGGACGTGAAGGTCACGGTCCCCACCGGGGGCCCGAAGAAAGCGGCCGACACGATCCAGGGCCGCATCAATGCCTTGCGCGGCAAGGAGATCACGGTCACTACCCGGCACGTCTCGATCTTCAGCCAGCTCGCCGAGCAGAACACCAACATCGCTGACGCCATCGAGAAGCAGGCCGAGGCGCAGGCCCGCGCCGCCAAGCGGCATGCCGACGGCGCGGTGGTCGACTACTTCGCCGACGGCGGGATCACCGGCGGCCGGCGCCGCGAGCGGCACGTCGCACAGATCGCCCCGGCCGGGAGCTACCGCATATGGGGTGAGCGGGAGACCGGCGGAGAGGCATATGTACCCCTAGCCGCTTCGAAGCGCGAGCGCAGCAAGGCGATCGTGGAGACCGTGGTCGACCGGTTCGGTGGCCAGGTCGAGTGGTACGCCAACGGCGGCGTACGAGGCCGGAGCAGCCGCGACTACAACCCGATGCTCGCCAGCAGCTTCAAGCAGGCCCGCAGTGTCGCGGCCATGGCGGGCGTCGTGCGCTCCTTCGACATCCGCACTGGCAGTGACCGCGCCCGCACCCGTGTGGTGGACGCCCGTGCCGGCGGGCGGGTCCAGGTCGTCGTCGTGCGCGAGCAGCAGCCGCTGATCGGCTCGATGCCGGTCACGGTCACCGACAGCTCCGCCACCCCCGAGCAGATCGGCAACGAGATGATGCGCACCCTGCGCAACGCGCAGCGGGGCGGGAGAGTGTGATGACCACAGCACCGAACAAGCACAGCCGCCCCGAACTGGCCCCGTGGCAGTACGAGATCGGCGGTGTCGTCCTGGGCACCGGCAGTTACGTCCCGATAGGGAACGTCGAAGGGCTCGGATCACCCGGCACCCGCCCGCAGGACGCCGACAACTCCAACAGCGACGGCACCTCACCGGGCCGGGACTTCTACGGCCCGCGCCCCCTGCGCTTCGAGGCGGGCATCAAGACGCCCGGAGACCCGGTGAAGGCCGCCGAGATCCTCGCCCGGCTGGAGCGCGCCCTGGACACCCCCGACGCCCGTACCAATCCCGACGGCCGTCACGTCCTGCGAGGCAGGTGGCCCGGGCATGCAACGCGCCGCATGTACGGGCGACTTCGGCGTATGGAGGCGACCAGTACGGCCAACGCGGTGCACGGGTGGATACCCCTCGACATCGAATTCGTCGGCCTGGACAACCCTCGCTGGTACGACGACGAGCTGTCGAAGCTGACGCTCGGCCTGGACCAGGCCGCCCGCCCCCGCAGCGGGGATCGCACCGTCGATGAGGCAATGGGCCGACCCGCCGCCTGCCGCCGCCCGGCCGACCCGGAGCGCCCCCCGGCCGACGACCGCCCCGGCTGGGTCACCAACCACGGCGACGTGCCGACCTACCCGAGCCTGCGCGTGCACGGCCCGGTCACCGGCCCACGCATCTGGAACACCGTCACCCGCCGCGTCCTCGAACTCGACCTGTCGCTGCGCGACGGCGAGTGGGTGGAGATGGAGACCCGGCCCGGCACCTGCTGGGCACTGCGCAACGGCACCGTCAACGTGGCTAACGACCTCAGCCCCGCATCCCGTCTCGACCTGTTCACCCTGCCGCCCGGACGGTCCGAGATCGCGTGGAGCGCGAACGACCCGTCCGGCACCGCGCGCCTCGAGGTGGCGTGGCGGTCGGCGTACACCACCCTGTGAACGGAGAGCACTCGTGACGCTGCAACCCCCGATGATGGTGCGCGGGGCCGACCACTCCGCCCGCGCGATGCGCCTGATGATCCGCGACCTGGCCCGAGGCCGGCAGGGTGTCGCCGGCGGTGAGGACCTGAAGGTCCGCCCCCTGGAGACTCCAGGCCCCGGTGTCCGCGTGGGCGATGGCTCTGCTCTGATCCACGGTGTCCGGCCGTGGCAAGGGGCCTACACCCAGTCCAACATCGGCGACACCGTGGTCGACGTGCCGCCGACCGGGCCCGTCGCCCGCACCGACCTGCTCGTGCTGCGCATCGAGGACCCGGAGTTCGAAGGCGACCGCGACCCGCGCCGCCAGGAGATCGGCTACTTCCACCTCATCCAGAACATCGGCGCGCAGGACACCACCGCGCTGCGGGAGATGACCGCGATCCCGCTCGCCCGCCTCACCATCCCCCGGAACACCGCGACCATCACCGCCGAGATGATCACGGATCTGCGGCGGCTGGCCAACCCGCGCACCGAGCGCACCCTGCGCACCGTGCACCCGACCACCACGGAGAAGGTGCCCGGCAAGCACGGTCAGTGGGCGGCCTGGCCCAAGGAAGCCGCCTGGGATCTCGACATCCCCGCATGGGCGACGGAGGCCGCCATCGTCGTCACCCTGTCCGGCCTGCGTGCCGAAGCGGGACCGGTCTACGCCGAGCTGCGCACGCGGCTGGGGGAGCGCGCCGCGAAGCCGACCGTTGTGGACGACGACGGCACCACCACCCGCCGCTCGTCCGTGACCTTGGCCGACACGCTCGCTGTGCCGCCTGCCTACCGGGGCACCCGCCAGCACCTGGCTGTCGAGATCAACCAGAACGACAAGTACGGCGACGGCGACCTGACCGTGGCCAAGGGCACGACGGTCACGCTCGACGTCGCGTTCACGGAAGGGCCTGCGTGACGATGGCCGACTACCGCTACATCGTTGCGCGGGCCGCGACCGGCGATGTTCTGCACTGGAACCTGCCGCTAAGCGAGGTTGAGTACGGCCCGGAGATATCCGGGACTGGCTCGTTGAAGGCCACTCTGCCGACCGCGTTCCGCCGCTCCCTTGGTGATGCGCTCGACGCCGGCGACACGGTGCTCCTCGTCGAGCGCAACGCCCGCCTCGACTGGGGCGGGCTGCTGTGGCGCGCCGAACCGGAGGGCAACACCCTGCCCGTCGAAGCCTCCGGGTTCACGAGCTACCTCCACCGCCGCTTCGACCTGCACGGCAACCTCGGCGGACGCGGCCCGTACATCGAAGCGGACCCGTGCGAGGTGATCCGCGATGTGTGGGCCTACGCGCAGGCCCAGCCAGACGGCGACCTCGGTGTGGTCGTGGACGACACGAAGTCGAAGGCGAAGACCGGCACCGCGAAGGACCCGTACAGCACCTCCAAGACCGATCCGCGTAACCTCGGCGAGATCGTGGATGAGATGGCCGAGATCGATGACGGCCTGGAGTGGTCGGAGACCGTGGCATGGCGCGGGCGCCGCGCCGAGCGCCGCATCATCCTCGGTGCGCCGCGCCTTGGCCGGCGCCGCGAGGACCTGACGTTCACCACCGGCGCCAACGTGGTCGGCACGCCGCACGTCATCAAGGACGCCGACTCCTACGCCCAGTGGGTCATCGGCCTGGGCGCGGGCGAGGGCAAGAAGCGCAAGGTCGTCGTGGACGGCGTGCGCAACGGCCGCCTGCGCCTGGAACACCGGCTGGAGACGAGCGAGAAGGACGAGGCGAAGCTGAAGCAGCGGGCGCGCCGTGAACGGCTGGCCCGCCAGGTCCTGCCCTCGTTGACCGAGCTGGAGATCATCGACCACCCGGCGGCACCGATCGAGGCTCTGCGCATCGGGGACGACGTGAGGATCCGCCTGTTCGAGCCGCACACCGAGTACGACGGCTGGTGCCGGATCGTGGGCTGGACGGTGCGGCCTGGCGAGGGTGAGACGGCAGAGCGCGTGACGTTGAAGCTGGAGCGCACCAACAAGCCCGAGGACGAGGCGGGCGAGGAAGAGGAGCAGTAGGTGCCGGACACGATCGCCGACCTCGGCCGCCGACTGGCCAAGCTGGAGAAGCGGGTCGTCACCCTGGAGCGCGCCCGCCGCGCGCCGTACCCGGAGTGGCGCGACCTTCCGCTGACCGGCGACACCACCGTCCCCGACGAGGAGCAGCCGCCGCAGTTCCGCGCCAATCACTGGGACACGACCGAGTTCTGCGGCCGTATCGGACTGGCGAGCGGCCGGGCCTCCGACGAGCAACTGGTTGCGCTGCTGCCCGAGGGGTACTGGCCGGAAGCGCCGCGCACGGTCGATGTCGCCTCCGACGCGGTACGCCGCAGCCTCCAGCTCGACATCGACCCGAAGGGCCTGGTGCGGCTGCGCGTCCAGGGCGGCGGCAGCGTCCGCGCGTCCTGGATCAGCCTCGACAGCACATCGTTCCGGGCCGACCGTGCCGACACCTGACCGGCTGCGCACCCCGGCCACCAGCCGGTCTGCCGCCGCTAGCATGACGCTTGGGTGACCCTCCACCCGCTTCGCACTCCCGAGGGACCGGACCGCCGCGGCGGCCACGGCCGACTGCCATCCGGCGCAGGGGAGAAGGACGAAGCGCGTGGCTACACCGCTGAGCGCGGACAGGTTCCTGTCCGTGCTGAAGGGCGCCGGGCTCGGCGTGGTCGAGCACGGCAAATGGCGCACCCACAACCGCAACACCCACGGCAACTGGGGCCCCGCGAACGGGGTCATGATCCACCACACAGGGCCGTACAGCTCCGAGAAGGACATGGTGGAGCTGTGCCGCGTCGGCTACCAGGATCTCCCAGGCCCCCTGTGCCATGACGTCATCGACCGGTCCGGGACGATCCACCTGGTCGGCTACGGCCGGACCAACCATGCCGGCATGGGGGACACCGACGTCCTGCTCGCGGTCATCGCGGAGAAGACGGACCTCCCGCGCGACAACGAAGCGGATACCGACGGCAACCGGCATTTCTACGGCTTCGAGTGCATCAACACCGGGAGTCAGCCGTGGCCGGCGGCCCAGCTCGACGCGATGGCGCGGGCGGCGGCGGCTATCTGCCGTGCGCACGGCTGGAACGAGCACTCCGTCATCGGCCACAAGGAGTGGCAGCCGGGGAAGCCGGACCCGGGCGGCATCGACATGGACGACTTCCGCGCCCGGGTCGCCCGGCACCTCAAGAACGCCGGCAAGCCGAAGCCCGACCCGAAGCCGAAGCCGAAGCCGAAGCCGAAGCCGAAGCCCAAGCCGGACCCGAAGCCGACACCGAAGTACGCGGCGTACCCGGGCAAGCAGTTCTTCCGCGAGGGCCGCTCCTCCCCGGTGATCGCCGCGATGGCGAAGCGGCTGATCGCTGAGGGCTGCGACTCCTACGACAGGCCGCCCGGCCCGGTGTGGAACGACGCGCACCGCCGCTCGTATGCGGCCTACCAGATCAAGCGCGGCCACCACGGCGCCGATGCCGACGGCATTCCCGGCCCGCAGACGTGGGCGGACCTGCGCGTCCCGCGCCAGGCCGGTGCCGCCGACCCGACCCCCACCACCCCGAACCAGGAGCACGACCCGATGCCGCAGGCCCTTGCCGATGTCGCCGAGCGCACCGTTGCCACCTACCTCCAGGCGCTGCTGGGCCTGATGGCAGCCTCCAGCACGACGGACATGGTGTCCCTGTCGGCGTGGCAGGCCGCCGCGGTCTCCGCCATACCGGCCGCGCTCAGCGCGTTGAAGTCCACCCTCGGCACCGTCCTGGGCAGGCCCGGAACGGCCTCGTGGCTACCGATGAAGCGCGACCCGGCCACACCCCAGCACTGACCACCGGGCAGCGAGAGAACAGGAGGAAGGACCGTGCCCGAAGAACAGGTCGCGCTCGCCCTGGCGGAGCTGCGCCAGGCGCTGGAGGTCGGATTCGCCCGCATCGACGGACAGTTGGCGCTGCTCGTCCAGCGCAGCGACCAAACGGACAAGGCCCTGGAGGACCTGGAGGAAAGGGTGAGCGCGCTGGAGAAGACCAGATGGCCGCTGCCGACCCTCGCCGTACTGGCCAGCATCACCGCGGTGGTGCTCACCGCCTTCAGCCTGGCCCGCGGCTGAGACGAACACCCAGGCTGTCATGCGGTGTTGTCCGACAGCGCGCATAGCGTGAGGGCGCACTTGTTCCTGCGGCCTGGGGGTCATGATGGATACGACAGACCTGCTCGTCACCGACCTGGAGGTGGACACCGCGCTGGCGGACCCGGCAGTTCCGGCCGCCATCCGCGCGGTGTGGCAACTGCTCTGGGAGTCGGAGGTCCGGCTGGATGAGGTCCTGGCGTTCGACGTGCCGGACGCGGAGCTGGATGACCGTCTGGTCGTCATCCGGCACGCGAAGGAGGGCGGCGTCTACGAGGCCGGGATCACCGTGTCGGCGGCCAACGCGCTGCGCGAGCTGATCGGGGCCCGTACGGACGGACCGCTGTTCACGCTGGAAGGGCGGCGGCTGACCAAGGCCGAGGTGGCGACCGCCTTCCGCGAGGCGACCGGCGGGCGCACCATCCACGCCCTGCGGTTCACACGACAGAGGAAGGAACAGGGCTCGACCCGGCTCAGCTCCACCGCCGACCAGCCCGAGGGCAAGACCGCGTAGAGCGCGCGGCAACGCACACGGCCCCCGCCGAAGCGGGGGCCGTTTGGCCTCTTGGAGAAAAGACCGCCGCCACCATAGCAGCGACCGCCGCGTACGCCGGCGTGCGCGTACGGCTACGCTGCCCTCTGCATCCAGGGCAGACACCGGAGGACGGGGATGAGTCGGGGCAAGCCGTATCTGGTCGGGCACCAGGAGTTCGCCGCGCTGTACCGCGTCGATCCGAAGCAGGTCGCGCAGTGGCTGTCCCCGAGCCGCGGCAGCGTTCTCGATCCGGAGACCGCCATCGTCGTCAGCGGGGTGCGGTACTGGCCGCTTGGCTTCGCGGCCGGGTGGGGAGCGACCACGGCGCGGTTCCGGCAGGTCGACCTGGACGTGAAGGCACGGATCATCGCGGAGCAGGGCGAGGGCTGGGAGCCGGGCCTGGGCGATGAGCTGCCGCCGATCGTCGGCCAGCAGGAGATCATCGAGCTGTTCCACCTGCCCGCCCAGGGCAACTTGGCGACGACCATCGCGACAGGGCGGTTCCCGGAGCATGACTGGCTGCTGTCCGGGTCGATGCTCTGGATGTTGGACACCGTCCTCGACGCCGTCCCGAAGCTCCGCGAGCGCGCGCGGAGCCTGCCCTGGGACGTGGACGAAGAGGTCGTCGCCGCCCTGCGCGATGGCACCTACGACGGGCCCGGCAGTCGCGTGCTGACCCGAGGCCGCCACGCCCGAAAGGCCCTCTGACCTGCGCAAACACTGTACTTAGCCCCGAATCGCGAATAAGATATAAGTAATCCCCGCTACGGGGTCCGCAGTTCACCAAGGAGGCAGCAGTGCAGTTCACCGCCACACCGGACGGCGGCGAGATCGTGGCCATGGATGCCCGAGAGGCCCTGGTCCTCGAAGGGGCCCTCTCGCTCTACGTCCTCAAGCACCCCGACTCCAACGTCGCCGTCGATGCCTTGCGAGCCGCATCGGCGGCCAATGAGGCCCGTGAGGCGCGCATGGAGGAAGCGACTGATCGGGCCTCGGTCTGACCTCGGGCTGAGCGTGTGAAGTCGCGCCTGTAACCGGTGGGGTTGATCATCTGCTCGCCGACCCGCAAGATAGGTGACATTCTTGAAAGAAGCCACCAGGGGGTGGGTATGGCAGCCGTCCAGGACGAGATACCGGGCCTGGTCATCCACACCGTGAGGCAGCCGGACGGTCAGCCGGCGTCGATCCAGGCCCAGTTCGAGACGTTCCACGAGCTCAACCCCTGGGTGCTGCGCGCGTTGGAGGCCCTGACTGCCGACTACCTGAAGCGCGGCGCGAGCCGTGTCGGCATCGGGATGCTCTTCGAGGTCCTGCGCTGGCGCTACGTCACGGCGACCGAGGGCGACGAGTTCCGCCTCAACAACAACTTCCGCAGCCGGTACGTCCGGCTCCTGATCGAGCGTCACCCCGAATGGGCGGGCGCCTTCGAGGTCCGCAGCCTGCGGACCGAGTGAACCAACCCTCTTGGAGAGACACGACCAATGAACCAACCCACCGAACAGCAGGACGGCGACACGGCGTCGGCCGCACCGGTGCCGACCGGCCCCGAGAAGCTGCCCGAACGCAGCGTCTCTCAGAGCGCCGTCGTCCTGCGCGCCGACCAAGTCGAGTTCGACGCACGTCAGGTGGCCGCCCTGTCGCTGATCAGCCCCGGACTTGCCCAGGCGCCGCGTGCCCAACTGGCCTTGTTCTTCCACTTCTGCGTGCGGTCCGGCCTCGACCCGTTCGCGCGGCAGATCTACATGATCGGCCGTACCAACTGGAAGGCTGCCGACAACCCCGACGAGCCGGAGAAGACCTGGACCATCCAGACCGGCATCGACGGCTTCCGCACGGTGGCCCACCGCGCGGCTATCAAGGCCGGGGAGTCCATCTCGTACGAGGACACCGTCTACTACGACTCCGAGGGCAACGCCCACGAGGTCTGGCTGTCGAAGGCGTACCCAGCCGCGGTCAAGGTCACCGTCCTGCGTGGCACTAGCCGGTTCCCCATGATCGCCCGCTGGGACGAGTTCGCCCCGACGTACTACGACCGCAAGCAGGGCGCGTACGTCGTGGCGAAGATGTGGCAGCAGATGCCCGCCCACATGCTCCGCAAGTGCGCCGAGGCCGGCGCGCTGCGCATGGCCGCACCGCAGGACCTGTCCGGCGTGTACGTGGATGAGGAGATGGCGCGGGCCGACGCCGAAGCCGTCGTCCGCGAGGCGGAAGAGGCGACCCGACGCCTGCGCGAGGCTGCCGGGCTCGAAGCGGGCGACGACAACGGCGGCAACGACAACGGCGGCAACGACAAGGGCGGCGACGCGAAGGAGGAGTCCGCCGAGGACTCCCAGGCCGGGGACCAGGACGAGAGCACGGACAAGCCCGCGCCGAGGAAGCGGGCACGCGCGAAGAAGGCCGCCGCAGAGGCCAAGCCGGACACCGCCGCAGAGTCCGACGAGGCCCCGGCTCGGGCGAAGCGCACCCCGCGTAAGTCGACCTCCGCGCCCCGCCGCGCCTCCTGACCCCTGACGACACCGGGTGCCGCCCGCTGTCGGCGGGCGGCACCCCATCCTCTTGGAGAACACCGTGACCACCATGGCCATCGCGCCGGAGCGGCCCGTCAGCCTGTGGCCCGCCGCTCACGCGGCGGACGCACGCCGCCCCCGCTCCCAACAGACCAAGCTCGGTGCCAGCGACACCGTGTGCGCACGCCGGGCCGGATACCTCCTGCACGGCCGCACCCCGACCGATGTCGGTGAGAAGCGCAAGGCGATCCTCGGGACCTGGCTGCACGCCGGGATACTCGAGGCCGCCCGCGAGGAGTACGGCTGGCTCGTCGAGCGCCGCGTCGAGGACGCCACCCTTCGGGGCCACATCGACGCCGTCCAGCTCGACAGCGCCACTGCCGCACGGCTCCCCAAGCGGCTGCGCCCCACGCTCCCGGCCGAGGAGACGACCGTCGAGGACGTGAAGACCAAGAGCACGTACCAGTGGGACAGTGTCCTGCGGTACGGCGCGAGCGAGGCCGAGCTGCGGCAGGTGTACCTGTACGCCGACCTGCTCGGCACGGAAGGTTTCGCCAGCGTCCGGGGCCAGCGGCAGCTCGCCCACCTCGGGCCGGTACCGGTCGCCCGCATCCGCTTCCGGTTCATCAACCGCGACTCGGGCGACGACCACGTTCAGGAGATCGCCTACGAGGCCGACCGCGCCCGCCGTGCCCGCTGGTGGGTCCAGCAGGTGCGGGCCGCCGCCTCACCGGAGGAACTGCCGCGCACCTTCCAGGGGCCGGGCATCTCCGCGATCTGCGACCACTGCCCGTTCCGCACCGCGTGCTGGGGGCCGCTCGTCGCCGGGCGCTCGCCGCAGAGCCAGCTCATCCACGACGACGAGGAACGCGCGAAGGTGCTGGCCGAGTACGCCGAGGTTTCCGAGCAGATCAAGCCGCTCAAGGACCGGCAGAAGTTCCTGCGCGCCCAGCTCGAAGGCTCTGAACCCGGCGTCTACGGCGACAACGTCCTGAAGTGGAGCGGCGGCAACCCGACCAAGGTCGATGACGTCGAGGCGATGGTCGCGCTGTACCGCCGCGCAGGGCTGGAGGTGCCGATGGTGCCGGACGCGGCGTCGATGAAGGCGACGCTGAAGGAGGTGGGCATCCCCGTGCCCACGCGCCTCGACCACGACCGGCGGACCGCGGTGAGCATCAACGTCACCGCGCGCAAGAAGCCCTGATCGCGCCAGTCGGCGGGGGCGGAGCCCGGGTGCTCCGTCCCCGCCCCGGCGCGGCGGGGACGGGACGGAACACGGAGAGGTGCCGGTGAGCATCCAACTGATGGTGGTGGCGGCCTACCTGCCGAAGGAGGTGATCAACACCACGCAGAAGCTGGTCCTCATGAAGATCGCGGACTCGGCCGATGACCAGACCAGGCTGGCCCGGCCGGGCCTGGAGCGGATGATGGCCTGGGCCGGCGTAGGGGAGAAGCAGGTCATCACGGTGGTGACGCAGCTCGTCGGCCTTGGCCTGGTCGAGCGGGTCACGGTCGGACGGGTCGGCCGCCGCGCCGAGTACCGGGTGTTCCCGCACGGCGTGCCGCCCATCCCGTCGACGGAGGAGCTGATCGAGTGGCGCCGGGCGGCGCAGCGTGCCCCGACCAACCCCCGCCTCGCCCGCAAGACCGCGCGCCGCAAGCCGTCGTCGGCGGCCCGGACACAGCAGGACGTCGCCGCGCGGGAAGAGGCACGGGCCGCCGCCGAGGCCGCTTCGGAGCCAGGGTTGCCCCAGGGGAACCCTGATGACGCTCCGGGCAGGGTTGCCCCAGGGGAACCCAGTGGGTTGCCGCAGGGAAACCGAGCGGGTTCCCCTGGGGAAACCCCTTCTCTTCCTCCTTCTTCCTCTTCTCTTCCTAACCCCCCTACCCCCACGGCTGACGCCGCAGGGGAGCCGGAGGCGGAGCGCGGAGAACCGCAGCGGGCGGGCTGCCCGAAGCACGCCGAGCCGGTGAGCAACTGCCGGGGGTGCGGGACCAACCCGCGTGCCGGGAGGGAGCAGGCGCGGCGAGAAGCGGCCGACCGCGAGCACCGCCAGCAACAGGACTGGCTACGGCAGTTCTTCGCCGAGCAGGAGCAGCGCGTCGCGGCAACGGACCAACAAGCCCTGGAGATGGCCCGCCAGCGAGTGCGGGACCTGGCTCGAATGGGACGCGAGATGGGCGCCAACTCCCGCCGGAGACAGGGGCGTTCCCAAGAGCGGAAACATTGACGCCCCGGTGTACGCCATTAAGATATAAGCATGAGTTCGGAACCCGCCGAACTCGCCGACCTCTTGGAGACCACCTTGACCGACACACTCACCCCGGCCCCCGACGTCTACGTCGTGGTCGCCGAAGTCATCCACGGCTCACCGGCCGCACCGCGCCTCGGTGGCCACCTGTACTGCTCGGCCGAGTGCGCCGAACACGGCGTGCGTGAGCTCGTCAGCGACCTGAGCCAGGAGGAGGGCGGCAGTGGCTTCGTCCTGCCCCATGAGGGGCGCGCGATCGGCTGCGTCGTCACCCGCGGTCGCCGGATGTGGTCGGTGCAGATCCTCGCTCGCAGTGAACTGCCCACCGTCTGACATCCGCTTCACCTGAGATAGGTGACATTTTTCAACGGCGGGCGTGCTTTCTGTGCGCCCGCCGTGCACACCCTCTTGGAGACCAGCACATGACCACCACCATCGCGGCTCTGCCCGACCACAACCGCACCACCGACCCGCTGTGGCAGCGGCTGTTCCACCGCTACAGCCACGTCATCACCCCGCTGCGCTACGCGGGCTGGGTCACCGACATCGAGACCGCCGGAGGAGGAGAGTTCTTCGTCCGCGCCGAACTGCGGGACGGCACGGAGCTGATCATCGCCTCCGAGCACAGCCTGCCCGCCGATCCCGACGAGGTGAACGGCTGGACGGCCGTCCGCCAGGACGTGGAGAACGCGGACAGGCACACCGTCCTGTACGACTCCACCCCCAACGGCCCCCAGCGCCACCACCGGAACAGCCTCATCCCGCTGCTGGCCCGCATCGACGGCCTCGACGTTCCCCGCCGCGCACCCCAGCTGATCGTCTCGGCCACGCACACCGCGCCGTACGGCGCGAGCCACAACCAGATCGCCGGGATCGAGGGCGCGGCCACCGCCATCGCCCGCTTCTCGGAGTGGTCCCAGCGACTCACCGACCACGAGGGCTACCGCCGCGTCTGGCAGCGGCCCCAGACGGACGGCTACCCGCTGGCGCTGTTCGAGTGCGCCGGACACATCACGACCGTCCGCGTCACCCGCAGCGATGACTGACCGGCCGCGCCCCGCACCGCGCCCCACCGGGGGCGCGGACCGGTGATCTGGCTGCTGATCGTGTGCGCCCTCGGCCTGCTGGGGTTCACCGCCCTCGGCATCGAGGACAGCCGCCACCACCGCGCGTTACGCGCCTCCGACGAGTTCTGACCACGGCCGCCCGGCCCGCCATCCGGGCCGGGCGGCCCCGCCTCTTGGAGACCTAAGACCGTGCCCCGATCCATCCACCTGCTCTGCGGAGCGGGCGGAGATGCCACCGGCCTGTTGGAAGCCGGTTTCGAACCCATCCTCGGCATCAACCACTGGCAGACCGCCGTCGACACGTTCGGGCTCAACCACCCGAATGCGGCGGCTCGCTGCGCTGACATCCAGAACTACCCCATGCGCTGGCTCCCGAAGGCCCTCGTGCTGTGGGCCAGCGTCATCTGCACCGAGGTCAGCCCCGCCGGCGGGAAGAAGCGGCCCGACCCGGCGCAGGACGCGCTGTTCGAGGAAGAGGAGCAGTGGCGCGAACTGCCCCCGGAGGCCTTCGAGATGACCCGGGTGACCGCCTGGTGCGTGCTGCGCGCCGCCGAGGCGAAGCGGTTCCCGTGCGTCGTCGTGGAGAACGTCGTCGAGTTCATCACCGACTGGCTGCTGTTCCCCGAGTGGATCCGCGCCATGAAGAAGCTCGGCTACCGCGTCCAGATCGTCTCCGTGTCCTCCGCGCACATCGGGTCGGAGACCAATCCGTACGCCCCGCAGTGGCGCGACCGCGTGTACCTGGTCTTCACCCTCACCGGGATCCGCCGCCCCGACCTCGCCCCCCGTCCACTGGCGTACTGCTTCGAGTGCGGGCGGGACGTCAAGGCGCGCCAGAGCTGGCGCGACCCGCGGGTGAAGGTCGGCAAGTACCAGCAGCAGTACGACTACCGCTGCCCGAACAGCCGCTGTGGCCACGCGCTGGTGGAGCCGTACGTCCGGCCCGCCTCCGACGTGATCATGTGGGACGACATCGGCCAGCGCATCGGAGACCGCGCCCGCCCGCTGGTGCCGAACACCATGCGCCGCATCGCGGCCGGACTGGCGAAGTTCCCCTACGAGCCGTCCGTCGTCACCCTCACACACGGCAAGGACGGCACCGACCGCGCGTTCGCCCCGCACACCCGGCCGCTGCCCACCCGCACGGCCAAGCTCGGTGAGGCCCTGCTGGTGCCGGTGGGCGGCTCGTGGAACGACACCGCTTCGCCCATCGAGGAGCCCATGCGCACCCGCACCACCCGCGAGAGCGAAGCCCTCGTCACGGTGGACCCGTTCATCGTGGAGTTCCGCAACAACTGCGACGCCGCGCCGATCGACGCCCCGCTGAGCACCATCGCCACGGCCCGCCATCACGGCCTGGTCGTGCCCGACGGCAACGTCCGCACCCGGGCCCGCAACACGTTGGTGATCCCGTACCGCAAGGCCGCGCCGAAGACCGCGGGCGAGCCGCTGCACACCCTGTCGACCCGCGACTCGGCGGCCATCGTGCGGACCGCGCCCGCCATCGAGGACTGCTACTTCCGCATGTTGCAGCCCCGCGAGCAGCTGTCAGCCCAGCGGTTCCCCGAGACGTACGAGGTCGTCGGCACCAAGGCCGCCCAGACCCAGCAGGCCGGCAACGCCGTGTCGGTCAACGTCGCGCGCTGGATCGGCGAACGCCTCAAGCCCGTTCTCGCCTAACCCCCAAGAAGAAAGGACATCACTGCCATGACACCGGCAGCGCACGACCAGTTGACCATTCTCTGCTCGCAGCGTGAGGAACTGGAGGCCGAGCGCCTGCGCATCGAGAAGGCGCACTGCCTCGCGGTGCTCGACCACATCACGGCAAAGATCCGCGCCGCCTGCCCCGAGGCGGTCTACGTGACCTTCGCCTTCTACAGCTCCCGCACCCTCGACCTGCACGGCGTGCTGGGCGCGCAGCCCAGCCCCCTGGGAACCTGCCCCGAGCTGTGGGACAACCGCGACGGGGAGGACGAGCACCCGCTCGACGACATCGCGGACCAGATCGAGTCCGACGTGCAGGCCGCGCTCGCTCCCTACTCCTCTCCGGCGTGGGCGTCCGTCCATCGCAACTCTGCCTCCGACGGCAACTCCTGGCTGCTGGAGTTGCCCCCGGCCGACCGGGCCGCCCGCGTTGCCGAGCTGGTCCGCGAGCACCACCCGGAGGCGACCGCGATCGTCGTGGACGGACGCGCGGCCGGGCGGGTCATCGAGATCTTCGAAGGCGTCGCCGACGACGGCACTCCGGTGCGGATCCCCCGCCCGGGTTGGCCGCCCGCCTGCGACACCGCCCTCGCCGGGCTCATCGCCCAGATGCTCGCCCTCCCTGCCCTGGCCGACCGGCACCTGATGCCGCTGCCCGGTGACTACGCCCACCCGTTCGGCCTCAGCACCAGCGATCAGGTCCGCCTGATGCCGCTGCCGCCGACCGCCTAGCGCACGGGAGGAGGAGCAGATGAGCGGCAACGGGTGGGTCGCCCAGGCCCCCTGCGCCGGGGACGCCCGCTTCACGTCCGAGGAGACGGTGGCCGAAGCCCCGACGGAGCCGCTGGTCCTCTCCCTCCTCGCGGCCTGCCAGGGCTGCCCGTTCCGGTCGCAGTGCATCGACCTGGTCATGCCGAGCACGAGCCTGTTCGACGGCGTGTGCGGCGGGCGGCTCTGGCACAACGGGCAGGTCCTCGCGACCTGCGAGGGCGCTCAGCCCGCCGAACTACGCGAGCGCGGCCGACGCCCGATCACCCACGGCACCGAAGCCGGTGCCCGTGCCCACAACCGGCGCGGGGAGCGCGCCTGCTCCCTGTGCCTGGAAGCCGGACGGCTCGCCCAGCAGGCCCGCCGGGCCCGCAAGCGCGCCTCCGGCTCCTGATCACCACCCCTACAACTCCTGCGGAGACCCACCATGTTCACCGTCAAAGCCCGCGACCTGGCGGCCATCCTCGACCAGGCCGCCCCCCACCGCTTCCAGGCGGACGAGGACGCCAACGACCTCGACGCCCTGATCCTCGACTGCACCCCCGGCCACCTCCACGTCGTCGCGTGCAGCGACCGGACGCTCGCCGTCGCCCGCACTCCCGTCGCGGGTGAGGTGTGGACGGCCCCCGTCGGCTACGACGACACCACCGCGCTGCGCGGCTGGCTGGAGTCGTCCGACACCGTCACCGTCGAGCACGTCACCAGCCGCGGCCACCAGCTGCTCCGCTTCACCGAGGGCGTCGCGCAGCTCACCGTCCCCGCCGCACCCCACGGCGGACGCCTCCCGTGGCGCGCCCTGCTGCGGCTGGTGATCGACGCGCGCGAGCACCCGCTGGCGCAGGGGCGCCCCGTGCAGCTCAGCGCCGACGACCTGTCCCGGTGGCTGAACGCCGGCAGCAACGGCGAGGCGATCGAGTTCCGCTCCCTGGGACCGGTGGGCACCCTGGTGACCGCCGGGCCCGACTTCCTCGGCCTCGAGACCCCGCACGGCTGGGACGGTCCGGTGCCGGGCGAGGGATGGTCCTCGTCGCTGCGCACCCGCCTGTTCCTCTTCGCCGGGCAGTTCCTCGAGGTCGGGGCGCGCTACGCGGACTGGACGGGTACGGAGTGGGTCGTGCCCACCCGGCCCCGCTCCGGCGAGGAGCCGTGGTTGATCTCGGCCGACTACGCGGCCGTCGCGCTGCCCATCTCCCACGTGCTCGAGGTCGGCAAGTTCCTCGTCCGCCTGCCCGACTGAGCTGAGATAGGTGACATTCATGAATCATATTTTGCGCTCCCGTGCTCCGGTGTGTGGCCAGCTCGCGGACCCCGGCTACGGACTGAACCCGTGGCCCGCTGCGTGGCGCGCCCGCCCTCGACTCCTGCGGCCCAGCCGAATCGAAAGGAATCCCTCTGTGAACAAGGCCCAGCTCATCCAGGCCGTGGCGAAGACGACCGGCAACCGCGCGCAGGCGGCCGACGCCGTGGAGGCCGCGCTCGACGCGATAGTCCGCGCCGTCGCCGCCGGTGAAGTCGTCTCCGTCACCGGCTTCGGCAGCCTTACCCCCCAGGTGCGCCCTGCCCGCACCGCCCGCAACCCGCAGACCGGTGAGCCGGTGGAGATCGCCGAGCGCCGGGTCGTGAAGTTCCGCCCCGGTGCCCGGTTCCAGGACCTCGTCGCGGGCCGCCGGGCCATGCCCGAGTCCGGCAACTGCATCCAGAAGGACCCCAAGACCCCCAAGGTCGCCCGCCCGTAACCCGCTGCACCTGGGGCCGTCCCGGCAGTCGCCGGGACGGCCCCACCGAAGGAGTTCGAGATGAACGACCGCTCCGTGGGCGTTGAGATCGACGCCACCGCGAAGTGGCTGGAGGAGCGGGGCATAGTCGGCGCGGCCGGTCTGCTGCGGCGCGTCGCGCGCCAGAGGGACGACGCCGTACGACAGCTCGGCCTGCATCCCGCCTCGGCCGCGCACCAGACGGGCAGCGAGCGCCCCGCCCCGCGCGACCTGGACGCCGCCGCCGAAGCGGCGATGCTGCGCACCGACCTGGCACGCCTCCAGACCCTGGCCGAGCGGGCCGGCTGGGTGCCCGACCCGGCCGCGAAGCGCCTGTGGCGCTGGCGCGACGGCTGGTGGGAGCTGGGCCACCGCCGCAGGAGCCCGAAGGACGGCTACCACGACACCGGCTGGTACCTGTGGGGGCCGGTCGGCAGCTACGACGGCGAGTGGGTCGACCGCCACAAGGCACCGGCCATGGCCGAGGCAGAGCGCCTGATCAGCAAGCACCTTTCCGCGACCGGGGAAGGCCAGCGGTGAGCGGCCAGATAGAACTGGTCAGCGCCCGCGCCGTGCACGGCCCCGAGCCGGTGCCCGACCTGTCCGCCGCCGACCGCATCGTCATCAGCAACAGCGGCGGCAAGGACAGCATCGTGGCCATGGATGAGGTCGTACGCCTGGGCGACGAGGCCGGGGTCCGCGACCGCATGGTGGTCCTGCACATTGACCTCGGCACCACTCCGCGCGGCCACAGCGTGGAGTGGCCCGGCACCGTCGAACTGGCGCGCCGCCAGGCCGCGCACTACGGGCTGCCCTTCGAGATTCGCCGCTCGGCGAAGTGGCCTTCCCTGGTGCACCGCATCCGGGCGCGCGGCCAGTTTCCTCACTTCCTGAGCCGCTTCTGTACCTCGGACATGAAGCGGAGCGTGGCGCACCGGTTCGTGACCGAGCAGGTGGACGCCCTGGGCATCACCGGCCGCCCGGCGCGGATCGTGCACGTCATGGGATTCCGGGCGGAGGAGTCCCGCGCCCGCGCCCGGCGGCCCGCCGTCGAGATCGACCGCCGGGCCAGCAGTGGGCGCCGCACCGTGACCCAGTGGTACCCGGTGCTGCGCTGGAGCACCGCAGAGGTGTGGCAGCGCATCCGGGACCGCAGCCTGCCCTACCACTGGGCGTACGACGCCGGCATGTCCCGCCTCTCGTGCAGCCTGTGCGTCCTCGCCTCCGTTCCGGACCTGACCTGCGCGGCCGGGCTCCGGCCCGAGCTGGCGCGCGAGTACGCCGACCTGGAAGAGGAGCTGGGCGTCCCGTTCCGGGAGGAACTGTCGATCGCCGAGGTGCTCCGGCGCGCGGGAGGGGCCTCGTGACCGCCGAACTCCAAAGTGCCCCGGTGACGCTGCCGAGCGTGCAGGAAAAGGGGGAGTGGCAGCCGCGCGTCCTCGGTCTCGACCTGTCGCTGACCTCGACCGGCATCGCGGGGACGGACTGGGCACGCGCCCACCGGCCCGGCCGCCGCCGTAGCCACGAGCGGCTGGACTGGCTGCTCGCGGCCGTCGCGCTGAGCGTGAAGGACGGCGCGGACCTGGTGGTCGTCGAGGGCGCCGCGTACGCCCAGGGCGGGCAGGCCGGGCACCACGAGCTGGCCGGGCTGTGGTGGCTGGTCACGCAGTACCTGTGGCGTCACCGCATCCCCTACGCCGTGGTGACCCCGCACGGGCGCACGATCTACGCGACCGGCCGGGCCAACCCGGCCCAGGACTTCCCGCGCAAGGACCGGGCCCGGATCGCGAAGGGCATGGTGCGCTCGGTGGCCGTCGAGCGGTACGGCGTCCCGTGCGAAGGGCCGGGCCGCTACGACCAGGCGGACGCCACGATCCTCGCCGCGATGGGACTCGACTGGCTCGGCTACCCGACCGTGCCGGTACCCGACTCGCACCGCCGTGCGCTGGAGGCCGTCCGCTGGCCCGATCTCATTCCGGCAGCCGCGAATTAGGAAATTGAATTGCGGAAATTAAATGCGCATTCAGTCGGTCATGCCTTGCTTCTGGGGTATTTGCCATTAAGATATAAGTAAGGAATTCGGGAAATGCCCGAATGGGAAGGGCAATTGGAATGGAAACCCAGAATCACGGATGCGGCTGCGAGTGCAACAGCGGCGGCTTCTGTGGCGGCTGCGGCTACGCCGGATGCGGCGGACGCCGCTAACCATCCCCGAACCCCAGCAGCACCCCGCGCCCCCGGCTCACCGCCGGGGGCGCACCCATACGCGCAAGTGCCTCTTGGAGACCCAATGACCGACTACTCGCCCGGAGTCCGCGAGCTCGCCCACCAGATAGGGCTCGACCCCGAACACGTCGCATACGCCGTCCGCTTCGCCTCACGCACCTTCGCCCGCGTGCAGGTGACCACCGGCATGACCCTCGACCAGTTCCGCCGCCTGTTCACTCAGGACCGGCACTCCATCGCCATCGTCGCGAACCTTGCGATGCGCCGCGCCGGCCGCCGCGAGGACGCCCAACTCCTCATGACCATCTACAAGGCCGCCGTCGGCCGCCTCCCGTACGAGCGGCCCCTTCACACCGGCGTCGGCACCCTGCCCGAGTACCACGGCCACAAGCAGGTCCAGGAGGCCGTGCGCATCCTGACCGCCGCCGGAATGCCGCCCATCCACACCGACGGCGTCCACGAACTGCGCCCCGGCTTCCAGGTCATGCCGGACGACACCGGAGACCTGCCCGGCTGGGTGTTCATCAAGCCCGACCCCGACGCCAAGCGCCGCACCGGCTTCGCGGGCGGAGACCTCGGCTACCTCGCCGTCATGCGCTGGGCCGGATGGGGCGTCATCACCGAACGCCTCCCCGGCGGCCTGTACGCCGCCTGCCACCCCGACCACCGGGACAACCCCTTCCCCACCGCCCCCACCTCCTGACCCGCCCGTGCCCGGCCGCCCTGCGCGGCCGGGCACGGCCCACCAGAAAGGCATCAGCCCGTGAAGCTCCCCGTTGACGACGCCACCCTGGCGGCCTGGTCCACCCTGCTCGGCCTCACCGATAAGCAGACCGCCGCAACCCTCGCCGAGATCGAGAACACCCTGCACATCGGCTACGAGCACCGCCCCGACGAGCTGCGCGACACCAGCTTCGACCAGCTCATCAGCGACATGGACACCGACGAAGCGGCCCTGATGTTCCTCATCAATGGCCTGCGTCAAGCCGGCTACCCCGCCGCTGCCTACGACGTCGAGATCCGCGGCATCTTCGCCACCCTCCGGGACCTCCAGCAGACCAACTGATCCCGCTCCCAACCCCATCCACACGCCGCCCCGGCCGCGCCCTGCGCACCGGGGCGGCCCCATGCGCGCCCGCAGAAAGGAACCCGCCGTCATGTCCGACGACTTCTTGCCCCGCGCGGCAGCCCCGGCCACCGCCGCGCGGCCCGCACCGTCGTGGGCGAAGAAGCCCCCGCCCAAGCCCAAGGCCCGCCCCACCGGCAAGATCACAGCCCGCCGCTACGCCGCCCCACGCGACCCACACGAGCACGCCCGCAAGATCGCGGAAAACGTCCTCGACGCCTGGTACCAGTCCTTCGGCGGCAGCAGCATCGACGTCCCCCTCGGCACCGTCGCCGGGCTCTCCCTGCTGCGCAACGTCCCCGGCCTGGCCGACTGGGTGCTCAACCTCCAGCCCGAACAACTCCCGCAACTGCTCAAGGAGATCTACCTCGGCCACTGGATCAAGCGCCCCGACCTGATCAACCGCGCCATACGCCTCCACGACTGGGCCTGGAACCCCGACCCCGACAAGCAGCAGCTCCGCGCCGTCCACGCCGTCACCCGCGCCGCCATCAACACCGGCCTGATGGACCTCACCGGCCACGACGACCCCTGGCAACGCTCCGAAGCCGACGTCCTCAGCCCCCTGCTCACAGGCCTCCGCCACAAGAGCGACAAGAAGTGGCGCGGCGAGTACCACACCCCGTCGTGCGTCACCGACCTGCTCGCCAACATGACCGTGGACAAGGACCTGGCCAAGCCAGGCATGTCCTTCCGCGAACCCGCCGTCGGCTCCGGCACGATGTTCCGCTCCGTCGCCCAACGCCTGCGCGACCTCGGCCTCAACCCGCACGACTTCCACTGGTACGGCAACGACATCGACTCGCTGTCCGCCGGATGCGCCGCCGTCAACGCGATCATCTGGGACCTCGGCCCACGCTGCCTCATCGGCTGCGCCGACTCCCTCGCACCGGAAGACGACTACGCCAAGACCCGCGCCGAAGCCAAAGAAGCCTTCGAGCAGCGCGACCGGTACATGGACACGGCCCGCACGATCATCGCCCACCGCAGCGCCCTCGCCCTCCTCGACGAACTCATGCCCAGCAAAGAGAACGCCGCGTGACCGAACCCGACCCCTTCGACCGACCCGGCACCACCCCAGCACCACGCCGCCGACGCCCGGCCTTCGCCGGACCCCGCGACGAGATCGACCTGCCGCCCCTCGACCAGATCGCCCCCACCCTCGACCCGCCATGGAGAAAGGAGGACACCGATACCCCCGACCGCACCGCCGCCTACCAGCACCCCGACGGCCACCGCATCGGCCTCCGCGTCCAAGCCTGCGGCCTCGCCATCCAGACCTGGATCACCGCAGGCCCCCACCTGCCGCCGATCCCCGACGGCACCGACATCGAGCAAGCCGAAGCACAAGCCGCCAACGACGCCCGACTCCAACCCGGCCGCACCTGGCACGCCGTCCTGACCACCCGCACCAGCAAAGCCCTCGCCGCCGACCTTGTCGCACTCGTCCGCGAACGGCTGCTCCCAGCCCTCACGAACAAGCCACGCGGCATACCCGCCCCCGCACCACCCGCCCGCATCGGGCAGCCCGACACCCCATCGCAGAACGAAGGAACCCAGAAGTGAGCACGCCCGACAACACCGTGCAGGTCACCAGCCTGCCCAACCTCGCCCAGATCCTGCCGTACCTCCTCGGCCACTACCCGGACGACAGCATCGCCCTCCACGCGCCCGGCCCGAACTTCCATGACGGGCCGACCATGACGTGCCCCCTCCCCGACGACAGCGCCGAGTGGCAGGCCACCGCCGAGCACGCTGCCCGCCAGTTCGTGGCCTACGCCCACGACCGCGGCCATGACCTCGCTGAGGGCGTCATCATCTATCTCTGCCGCGAACCGCGCCCCGGCCAGAGCCCCGAGGACACCGCCGCGCTCCTCGCCCCCGTCGGCACCTGGCTCACGAACGAGTTCATGGAGCACCGCGCCAACGTCCTCCAGACGATCGGCCTCGTCGCGGACCGGTGGTGGGCTTACGAGTGCGACATCGACGGGTGCTGCGAGGGCGACCCGCTCCCGTCGCCCGACGACCCCACCAGCGTCGCCGCACAGATGACCCGCCTCGGCCGCACTCCCGGCCCCCGCACCCGCGACATCATCAAGGAGTTCCGGGCGGCCACGGCAGACCCCGCGTTCCTCCAGGACCTGCACACCGCCGCCGACCACTTCAACTCGCGGTGCGCGACCAACGCCGGACGCGACGCCACGCTCGCGTTGACGCTGGAACAAATCGACGCCGCCATAGGCCGGTTCCGTGACGGGGCGACCGCCCTCAGCCGCGCCCTGACCACGCAGCTCATCGTCGGCCTGCAAGACGACGCCGCCGTGGAGGCCGGCGTGGCCCACGCGGACGACGGCGACCTTCCCCACGCCCGACGCTTGTGGGCCTACCTCGCGCGGCACTGCGCTGAACCGTTCACACAGGAGGCCGTGCCCATCCTGACGCTGTTCGCGTTCGTCGCCTGGCGGCAAGGCGACCTCATCGCCGCGCGGCTGGCCCTACGCGACGCCATCACCACCGACCCCGACTACGAGCTGGCCACTGGCATACACCTCGGCACGATCGACGGCGAAGACCCCCGAAACTGGCTCGCCTCCGCCCGCGAGGGCCGTGCCCACCGCCTGACGCACCTTCAGCACGCCGTCGAGGTCGCCAGCGAATACCGCCCTGCCACCGACACCACCGCGGTGCGCTACCGCGAAGCCCTCGACGCAGCAGCCACCTACTACTACGACCAGGTCCAGACCGAGGACGGCCGACTCCTCGCCCGCTTCGGCACCATCGACATCGTCAACGGAGCCTTGGCCGACTTCCGCAACGGCCGTCCCCAGCTCATGGACGAGATCTCCGCCCGCATCATCCTCGGCCTGCAAGATCTGCACACGAGGGACGCCGCGCTGTCCACCGGCGAGGAGAGCGACCTTCCCTACGAGCGGCAACTGTGGGGCTACCTCGCCCGGCGCTGCGTGCCGCCGCACACCGGAAAGGCTCCGCCGCCCCTCACCCTCCTCGGCTGGGTCGCCTGGCGGCAGGGCGACACCGTCACCGCCAGCCACGCCTTCGCCGAAGCCCTCGACATCTACCCCGGCTACACGATGGCCAAGCTGCTGCTCGACGGCATCCGCAACGAGTGCGACCCGGCCCGGCTCCTGGCGACGTACCGCGAGGCTGCGGCGGAGTTCGCCGCAAGCCGACCCGACCTCGACACCCTCTGACCAACACGGTGGCCCCGGCAACCGCCGGGGCCCCTGGAGACGCACCTCATGACCACGCCTGACGAACGCTGTGGCGCCGTCACACGCCACACCGACTACCTGCCCCACTACCGCGACAAGAACAGCAACAGCCGCGACCGCTGGCGCATCGCCTGGGGACACCCCGGCTTCACGCATCACACACCGCCCGAACCCACCGCCGATCACCAGCCCACCGTCCTCGTCCGCAACTGGGGCCGCCTCGCCCCGGACGGATCCAGCGACCTCTGGACCTACCTCCACCGAGGTGCATGCCTCGGCTGCACCTGGGAAGGCCCCGACCGCCGACGAACTGACCAAGCCGTCGAAGACGCCCACGACCACACCCACGAGGGATGGCGCGACCTCCCGCCACTCCCCGAACGCCGAGGCCGGCACTGGACCACCCACGCCACGCACCTGTACCCGAAGGGTTGGTTCGACACAGGCGGGCCCGTGCGCACCATCCGCACAGGAATCGAGAAACGGCACCTGCCCGGCAAAGCGCCCGGAGGCGGCTACGACCTCGCCGTACAACCGCCAAGGACGGAGCATCGGACAGCGATCATCGAAACGCTGCTCCCGGAGTACCACGAGAGCGAGGCGGCGTGAGCGACCCCAAGTCCGTCACGTGGCTCCGACCCGAGTACAAGGGACGCGAAGACGAACTGATCAACCTCGCCGCCGGAGCAGCCCTCGTCGGCGTCACTCGCTCCACCGTCAGCAACTGGGCCAAGCGCCACGCAACCTTCCCGAAGATCGTTTTGCTGACGGGTATCGGCGACAGGCGCGTGAAGTACATCCCCCGCGACGAGTTCCTGTCCTTCGCCCACGCACAGATGAACAAGGAACGCACGCCAGCCCGTAGACCGGTCGCCCGCCGGCCCACGACCCTTCTGCGATCAGACGAGATTGCTCACTCCGAACGGCAGATAGCCAGGCTCACTGAGCTGGAGGCACGTCAAGCAAAGGCCCTCGCGCGCACCCAACAGGCACTGAGGAAGCACCGCGAACGCCTCAGGCAGGCTCGGCAGGCGCTCGCTGCAGAGATCGCCGCAGTGCACCACCTCGAACAAACGGAAGGCGCATCAGGCGTGGACTCCGCAACACCAGGAGGAGGAAGCATCCCGGAGTGACCTCGCAACGAGGCTGCTCACCGCAGACAGGGCCGCGCTCTCGGGTGCAGACGGCGCGGCCCTGGCGCATCGGTCAGGAGCGCGGCTAGCGATGCTCGCACTACACAAAGGCGAGGCACGCCTCCCCTCAGAAAGTGCTCCAAGCCGATGCGTGCGCCTCCGGACCGTAGGGACTCCACCCGTTGAGGTGCGGCTTGAGATCTTCCGGCTCGAACGTCAGCCCGGACGGCATGGTCGGTAGTTGTGTCAGCGGGTCGAGGGTCTCTGCGTAGTCGCGCGCCCACCGCAACCAGACACGAGCCGATTCGACGTCGACGTCCTCGTCCACCGCTACATTGATCCTGCGCTCCAGAGCGTCGCAGTACTGGCGGAGCGCATCCGCATCCTGCCACTGCCTTGCCTGCTCACGGAGAATCGTTGCGAAGCGAGCCTGAGCAGCCTTCTCTTTGGCGGTAGCCATGGCCGCTTCCCAGCTGATGCGGCGCTCTTCCTTCGCGCGTTCCTCATCCAGCTTCCTCTGCTGCTCCTCGACCGCGCGAGTCTCCAGTTCCCGGAGCACGATCCCGAGGACGTCCTCGAGTTTCGACCGCTTGCGGTCGCCCCAGTGGTGCTGCCTCTTGGACCGGCTGTACCCGATGTCCAGAGCTAGCTGCTGAGAGCGGTCTGGATCGGCAGACTGGGGAAACTCCTGCTTGATAGTGACGCAGCTGGTGAAGCTGTCGATAACGATCTCCAGCACCCCTTCCCGACAACTCGCGGGGAAGTACCGGCCGTTGTAATAGTGCGCTGAACGGTGGTCACGCTCAGGGACCCGCTGCTCGCGTACGTTGTATCCCCGACGTTCCGCCTCTGCTGCGAGCCCTTGCAGCAGCAGCAAGGCACGGCGACGCAGAGAGGGCGGCATAAGAAGCCGGCGGTCGCTGTCTCGCAAGGCCGCCACAACGCGGTGCGGCGAGCGCAACTGCGCGGGGACTGCAACCCTCGGGTTCTCCTCTGGCGACCTCCGCCCAGAGTTGGCATGTGGGCCGTCTACCAGCGAGATTTGCAGATCACGGCCCGCGTTCCACAATCGCTGCTTCTCGATGCGTTTGCCCGCCGGCGCGAGTTTGTGCCGCTTGGCGAAGTCGATGACACGTCGCCACTCGGTGATCTCATCCTCGTCAGGCTCTGATATGACCACATGGCGCTCGGCAACCAATCGCTCCACGAGCTTGGTCGCTTTTGCGCGGCGTGCCACGGGGATAGGCCTCTCGCTGTACGGCGTTGGCTGCCTCTTATGGGTGGTCGCCAGCTTGCTCCCACGAGCTGTCGCCGTTGTCGTGGAGCCGCGGACCTTGCCCTTCGCCACGGTAACCGGTGCCTTCGACTCACCAGCAGCAGTGCGCCCGCGTGCCGGATGCTCCGGATGCTGACCGTGCTCCAGGTAGAACCGCCCTGCCTCAGTAACTTCCGCCCGCCAGCCGCCACCGCGGCGGCTCACCGTCACGAGACCCCGATCGCGCAGCGCATAGGTTGACCGTCGCATGCCCGGGTCCCGGGCGCCGGGATCCTTCCCGGCAGCTACGTCCCTGAGGAGCGTGAGCTGTCGGTCGTTCAACGCTGTCCAGCGGTACATACCACAAGTCCACAAGGAAACGAGGTGGGTCGCAATAGCCGTCGGCGGGCCCCCGATCAGAGTCGCCCGACCTAGACGGACAGACAGGTTCCTGGGCGAAGGACGGCGTAGTCCTTCCCGGCGCTTGAACGTCGAGGCTGGCAGTGGCTGCTGAGGCAAGACGATTGTGAGCCCTCACATGACTTGGATGGCGAGCATGCCTGATTTGGATCCCACATACAGCATGGTCCCCTGGGCAGCGACGGTGGTCACGGAGACGTCGAGTGGAAGGGTTCGTTGCAGCTCTTCGCTAGATGGGTCCCATAGGCGGATGGTGTGGTCGTCGCTGGCGCTGGCGAGGAGGGCGCGCCCGTTGGGCAGTGTGAGGGCGGTTAGTGCGAGTACGGG
>NZ_NISY01000038.1 GCF_007595705.1 Streptomyces sp. SAJ15
CTCGACATCGACCACATGGTGCCGCTCGCGGAGGCGTGGGACAGCAAGTAGGCGGAGTTGGGCCAGACGCAACATTCCGCCCGTTGCCGCTGACAGCTTGGGGGAGCTGGTGGGCTCTGGCGTCACCCGGTCGGGTGGCGTTGTGGGCTTTCTGACCTGAGGTGGGGCATCCAACGCCACGATGTTGCATCCGATGCAACTGTCTGGAGCGTGGATGAGCGGGGTGGATCTGCCGGGCGCGATCCGGCTGGTGCGCGCGGACAACGTGCGCGCACTGGACCCGGCCCCGGCGATGTTCGACGCCATGCTGCAAGGGTGGGAACAGCAGCAGCGCAGCCGGCTCTTGGCACGAAAGACGATCAGTGACCGGCTGAGCCTGGTGCGGCGGTTCGCCGCGTTCGCAGGTACCTACCCGTGGGACTGGACGCCGGAGGATGTCGAGGCGTACTTCTCCACCCGGCTCTCGCGCGGCGAGGTCGTGTGGTCCACCGTCCGGGGTCAGCAGGGCGACCTGGAGATGTTCTGCTCCTTCATTACGGACACCCGGTACGGGTGGGGGAGGGCATGTCTGGAGGAGTTCGGCCGGTTCCCGGTCCAGGTGTGCCACGACTGGAACACCGCTCAGCACGTTGCTGACTTCGAGGGCCGTCCCGGCCGGCGTGCGTTCACCTACGACGAACTGCAGACCTTCTTCGACGCGGCTGACGACCGGGTGGAGCAGATCCGCAAGAAGGGCCGTAAGGGCGTACTGGCCGCCTGGCGGGACTCGGTGCTGGTCAAGCAGGTCTACGCGTACGGGACCCGGCGCCGCGAGACGTCGATGCTGGACCTCACCGACCTGCGGCACAATCCACGCGCTCCCCAGTACGGGCGCCTCGGTGCCTTGGAGGTCCGGCACGGCAAGGCATCGAGGGGAAGTCCGCCGAAGCGGCGAACGGTGTTGACGGTGCCGGAGATCGAATGGATTGTCCCCGTCGTCCAGGAGTGGGTGGAGGAGGTCCGATGCGGGTTTTCGCCGGGCCGGCACCCCGCGTTGTGGGTCTCGGAGCGGTGCGGGCGGCTCGGCGTGCGCCGCCTGGACGAGGTCTTCGCCGCCATCCGCGAGCACGCCGGCCTTCCCGACGAGCTGGATCTGCACTGCCTGCGGCACACCTACATCACGCACCTGATCGAGTTCGGATATCCCGAGAGGTTCGTCCAGGAGCAGGTCGGGCACGCCTACGCGTCGACGACCGCGTTGTACACGTGGGTGTCGGATGAGTACCGCAACCGGCTGATCGAGAGCGCCCTCCAGCGGCGGCTGGCGGGCAGGGGTGGAGGGGGCTGATGCCGCAGTGATGCAGCGCATGGGGTTCACATGGAACCTGCGCCGGCTGATGGCCGAGCGGGAGATGTACCAGACCACCGACCTGGTCCCGCTCCTGGCCGACTACGGCGTCCACCTCTCCCGCGAGCAGGTCTACCGCCTGGTCGCCCAGCCCCCGCAGCGGCTGTCGATGGACGTCCTGGCCGCGCTGTGCGGCATCCTCGATGTCACTCCCGCAGACCTGATCACGGTCACCGAGGTCCGCGCTCAGGTCGCGAAGCCGACGGCGACGGGGGAGAGCACGAGCGTGGCGAAGGCGCCGCCGGTGCGGCGAGTACGCGTACGGCGCCCGGGAGAGCGGTGACCGGTCCAGGACCGGCGCGAGCGACGTGGGCCGAGCTCGCGCGGCAGATCACCCGGTACCTTCCCGAGCTATCCGCACAGGAGGCGGACCGGATCGTGGCCGCACTGACGCCGTCGGCCCGCGGCCGCATCCGGGCCCACCTGACCGTGCACCCGGACGCGTTGGTCAGCGGCGACTCGGCTGCGCCGGGCTCCGTTCAGGCCCTCATCATCGCCCTGGCCGAGGCTGGGGTGGGGGGAGTGAGGAGGCCAGCGTGTCTGCGGTGCGGGCGGGCACGGCCACTGCGACGGGCAGTGCCCGGCGGCCGGGTCTGCCTCGGCTGCGAAGGCGTCCTCGCGGGCCAAGGTGACGTCGGCCCGTGCAGCGTGTGCGGGACGGTGAAGCCTCGGCCAAGCCGGAAGACCTGCGCGTCCTGCCGCCGTGCCCAGCTCGCCGTCGGCCGCTCCTGCTCCATCTGCGGAAAGGAGCCGACGCCGATGGACCCGTGCGTGTCCTGCCGCCCCCGGCCCCCGGCTCCGTGCGCGCTGTGCGCAACCAGCGCCCCGGTGTGTGCGAGGTGGCCGCTGGGCCCGGTCTGCCAGTCCTGCTACAGCGACGCCCGGCGCCAGCCGGCCATCTGCCCGCGCTGCGAGCGGCGCCGAGTTCTGATCGCCCGTTCTCGACACCGCCGCGTCTGCGGCCCGTGCGCCGGCCACCCGGACCCCTACGCCTGCCCCCGGTGCGGCGAGCCCCGCTCCTACCAGGTCCGCGGACTGTGCGACCGCTGCACGGTGAAGGACCGACTCGCCACACTGTTCAACGCCGCCCCCGACGGCACCGACCAGTACGTCCACATGCGCGTGGCCCTCGCTGACTGTCCGGAACCGGGCACAGTGCTGAACTGGCTGCGCAACTCCCGTTCCGCCCGCCTGCTGGCGGACCTCATCGCCACCGGCCGCCCCCTCACCCACGCCGACCTGGACGCCACCGCCACCGCCAGCCGATCCGGCGCGAGGGTCTCCGACTACCTGCGCGGCCTCCTCATCGCCTACCAGGTGCTCCCAGAACGCGATGAACTCTCCGCCCGGATCACCCTCCACCTCGACCGGGTCACCACCCGCCATCCCGATCACGCAGTCCTGCTCCGGTCCTATGTCCGCTGGTCCCTGCTGCCCCGCGCCCGCCGCCACCAGCGTCTCCGTGGCGGCGGGTCCAAGCACCGGATCCGTTGGGCCTACACCCGCATCAACGTCGCCGCCGACTTCCTCGCGACGATGGCCGCCCGCGGACTGGCCATCGGAGCGGTCACCCAGCACCAGGTCGACGCCTGGCTCGCCGGGAATCCAGGAACTCGGTACGAGGTCCGCGACTTCGTCGTCTGGGCCCACCGCCGCCACCATGCCCGGGCACTGGAAGTCCCGCACCGCCCCAAGGCTGACCCAGTCGGACTGGACGAGGACTCCCAGTGGGACCTGCTGCATCAGTGCCTGACCGATGCTGGCCTCCCGCTCGATGTCCGGGCGGCAGGGGCAATTCTCCTGCTCTTCGGGCAGCACCTCACCCGGATTGCCGCGCTGACCACCACCGCCCTGTCCACCGCCGACGACACCAGCTTCCTCACTCTCGACCGCACACCCATCCCCCTGCCCGACTCCCTCGCCCGGCTCCTGACCGACCTCACCAAGCGCCCCGCGCCTACCGGCTGGGCCGCGAACACGCCCTCGGGCTGGCTGTTCCCCGGTCACCTCCCCGGCGCCCATGTCTCCTCCGCAGTCCTCAGCCGCCGTTTGGCCGCCCACCACATCCCCAACCGCCCAGCCCGCACCACCGCTCTCGTTGCCCTCGCCCAGGAGCTGCCTCCCGCCGTCCTGGGCCCGATGCTCGGGCTCCACCCGATCACCGCCACCCATTGGCGCCGGCGCGCGGCCACCGACTGGACCGCCTACCTCGCAGCCCGCGCCCGTGGCGACCAGCGGAATACAGCACGTTCGGAATGACGCTCCCCGCCAGCTGG
>NZ_NISY01000039.1 GCF_007595705.1 Streptomyces sp. SAJ15
TCACCCGCCCTCATACAAACAGCGAACTACCGAACACCCACCACGACAAGGCCAGCTAACAAAGCACTACTAGCGCCTGTCCGGCGGATCTTGTGACCGTCTCGGTCTTTGTTCGTTGGCATGCGGCCGCATCGACTGGTCGATGGTGAGCGTGGACTCCACCACCTGCCGAGCCCACCAGCACGCCGCGGGAGCACGCAAGAGATCCCCGCAGGTGCTGGGAAAAGACGCACGCCCCGACAACACCGGCCCGATGAGGGACTCGGACGCTCCCGGGGCGGTCTCACCTGCAAGATTCACCTCGCCGGGGAAGGTGGGTGCCGCCCTCTCGCCTTGCTGATCACTCCGGGCCAGTGGGGCGACGCCCCGCAGCTCGTTCCCGTGATGGAACGCATCCGCGTCGGCCGGCTCGATGGCGGACGCCCCCGCACCCGACCGGACCATCTCGGCGGCGACAAGGCGTATTCCTCCCGCCGTAACCGCCGCTACCTGCGCAGACGGCAGATCAAGCACACCATCCCCGAGCCGAAGAACCAGCGGGCCAACCGCCAACGCCGCGGCAGCAAGGGCGGACGGCCCACCGGCTTCGACAAGACGGCCTACAAGCGCAGAAACGAAGTCGAGCGGACGATCAACGCCCTCAAGAACTCCCGGGCCGTGGCCACGAGGTTCGACAAGCGGGCCTATGTCTTCCAGGACACCGTGACCGTCGCAGCGATCCGGCTCTGGCTTCGGGGGTAGATCCATTATCCCCACGTGATGAGGCGCCTGTCACCGTTCTTCGGAATGATCTTTATATCCGATTTGCACCTCTAGGCTTGCGGGCGGACACAAAACATGGACCCGACCGGGGAGTTGGAAGTGGCGCACGACATTGCCGCGCTGGCGGTGGAACTCACGGACATGGCTGCGGCCGATCACCAGTCCGCAGCCCGCGCGAACAGCGATGACCCCGCCGAGCAATTGGCCTGGCGGCGGCTGACCGCCCGGCACGGTGACCGGCTCGGCGAGATCATGGACGAGTACGGCTGGCCGACGGCGGAACTCGTCGGCGAGGAGGCCGCACGCGCGGCATGGCTGATCGCCCAGCACGCCGACCGACAGCTCGACGTTCAGCGTCGGGCCCTCCAGTTGATGCAGCAAGCGGTGTCGGCAGGCTCGGCCAGCCCTCGAGAGCTGGCCTTCCTGCGCGACCGCACGCTGGTCAACGAGGGCCGTAAACAGGTCTACGGAACTCAGATCGCGGGCGTGAAGGACGGGGCGCCGGTCCCGTGGCCCTGCGAAGAGCCCGAGCGCATGGACGAACTCCGTGCGGAAGTGGGCATCGATCCTTTCAACGAATATGTTGCCAAGTTTTCCATGACCTGACGCCCCTTCCCCCAGTCGTGTCCGGTGGATCACTGCCCGGGCATACTCGCCGCGGGCGATGATCCGCCGGACAGGCGCTAGTAGTGCTTTGTTAGCTGGCCTTGTCGTGGTGGGTGTTCGGTAGTTCGCTGTTTGTATGAGGGCGGGTGA
>NZ_NISY01000040.1 GCF_007595705.1 Streptomyces sp. SAJ15
TGTTCTGTCCGGGGAGGTTGTGGACGGGTGACCCAGGTCTCGGTTGAGGGATCTTGAATGGGTGAGGGCCTTCCGGGTTCGGTGTGGATTGCGACGTCTACACCGACCGAAAGGCCCTCGTGTCCCACCGTAATGCACCCCTGACCGAGACCGGACGCCTGCGTCTTGCCCGCTGTGTGGTCGAGGACGGCTGGCCGCTTCGACGGGCCGCCGAGCGCTTCCAGGTCTCGCCGACCACAGCCCAGCGGTGGGCCGACCGCTACCGCCGACTGGGCGAAGCCGGCCTGGCGGACCGCTCCAGCCGGCCCCATCACAGCCCCCGCCGCACCCCCACCCGCACCGAGCGACGGATCATCAAGATCCGTGTGCTGCGCCGGTGGGGACCGGCCCGCATCGCGCACTTCCTGCACCTGGTGCCCTCCACCGTCCACCGCGTCCTCACCCGCTACCACCTGGCCCGCCTGGCCCACCTGGACCGGGCCACGGGCCGCGTGGTGCGGCGCTACGAACGCGACCGGCCCGGAGAACTGGTCCACGTCGACATCAAGAAACTGGGCAACATCCCCGACGGCGGCGGACACAAGGTCCACGGCAGAGCCCAGGGCGGTCGCAACAGTTCCGCACACCGCGACCCCGCACGGCCCCGCACCCGTCACGGCCGCCCCAACCTCGGCTACAGCTACCTGCACACAGCCATCGACGACCACTCCCGCCTGGCCTACAGCGAAATCCACCCGGACGAGAAGAAAGAGACCGCCACCAGCTTCTGGCAGCGGGCCCACGCCTTCTTCGCCCAGGCCGGGATCACCGTCGAGCGGGTGCTGACCGACAACGGCTCCTGCTACCGCTCCCACGACTGGCGCACAGCCCTGGCCACGGACGGGATCATCCACAAGCGCACCCGGCCCTACCGGCCGCAGACCAACGGCAAGGTCGAACGCTTCAACCGCACCCTGCTGGA
>NZ_NISY01000041.1 GCF_007595705.1 Streptomyces sp. SAJ15
TGTCAGATCGTGCGGGTGGCCTGCCCCTCGCAGGATGACGCGGACGCGTTGCCGGTGATCGCGAGGAAGTCGCAGATCCCGGTGATCGCGGACATCCACTTCCAGCCGAAGTACGTGTTCGCGGCGATCGACGCCGGTTGCGCCGCGGTGCGGGTCAATCCGGGGAACATCCGGCAGTTCGACGACAAGGTGAAGGAGATCGCCAAGGCGGCCTCCGACGCCGGTGTCCCGATCCGTATCGGCGTCAACGCCGGTTCGCTGGACAAGCGGCTGCTGGCGAAGTACGGCAAGGCCACGCCGGAGGCGCTGGTGGAGTCGGCGCTGTGGGAGTGCTCGCTGTTCGAGGAGCACGGCTTCAGGGACATCAAGATCTCCGTCAAGCACAACGACCCGGTGGTCATGGTCAACGCCTACCGGCAGCTCGCCGCCCGGTGTGACTACCCGCTCCACCTGGGCGTGACCGAGGCGGGCCCCGCCTTCCAGGGCACGATCAAGTCGCCCTGCTCTCGGAGGGCATCGGCGACACCATCCGGGTCTCCCTCTCCGCTCCGCCGGCGGAGGAGGTCAAGGTCGGCATCCAGATCCTGGAGTCGCTCAACCTGCGCCAGCGTCGACTGGAGATCGTCTCCTGCCCCTCCTGCGGCCGCGCCCAGGTGGATGTCTACAAGCTGGCGGATCAGGTGACCGCGGGTCTTGAGGGGATGGAGGTGCCGTTGCGGGTGGCGGTGATGGGCTGTGTCGTGAACGGTCCCGGCGAGGCTCGGGAGGCCGACCTCGGTGTGGCCTCGGGCAACGGCAAGGG
>NZ_NISY01000042.1 GCF_007595705.1 Streptomyces sp. SAJ15
TTCCCTGTGTTCGCTGAGGCTTTCGATGAGGTGTGTGCGGGGTTCGATGGGTTGCTGGAGCGGCCGTTGCGTGAGGTCGTCTTCGAGGACGGCGATGCTCTGGACGCGACGGGGTTCACGCAGTGTGGTCTGTTCGCTCTGGAGGTGGCGCTTTACCGGCTGACCTCGTCGTGGGGTGTGACGCCCGATTTTGTGGCCGGTCACTCGATCGGTGAGATCGCTGCGGCGTATGTGGCGGGGGTGTGGTCGCTGGAGGACGCGTGTGCTCTGGTGGCGGCGCGTGGTCGGTTGATGCAGGCGCTGCCTTCGGGTGGTGTGATGGTGTCGGTGCGGGCGTCGGAAGCCGATGTTCTGCCGTTGGTGGAAGGCCACGGTGAGGTGGGTGTGGCGGCGGTCAACGGTCCGTCGTCCGTGGTGATCTCGGGCGCTGAGGCCGCGGTGGCCGTTGTGGTGGAG
>NZ_NISY01000043.1 GCF_007595705.1 Streptomyces sp. SAJ15
AGCACTCGACCACGACGAGACGTTCCTCACCATCACCCACATGGACTGGGAACGCTTCACCGAAACATTCACCTCCATCCGCCACAGCCCACTCATCACCGACATCCCCGAAGTCATCACCGCCACCGAAACCACCAGCCTCGACACGCCGACAGACAACCAAAGCGACGCCTCGGCCCAACTGCGTCGACGCCTAGCGGAACAATCGACGCCCGAACAGCTCGAAACACTCCTGGGTCTGGTGCGGACCCACGCCGCCACCACCCTCGGCCACTCATCTCCCGAAGCCGTGGCGGCCGAGCGGGGCTTCCTGGAATCGGGATTCGACTCGCTCACCGCCGTGGAACTGCGCAACCGACTGCGCACGGCGACCGGACTCGCGCTGCCCACCACCCTGATCTTCGACTACCCCAACCCCACCACACTCGCC
>NZ_NISY01000044.1 GCF_007595705.1 Streptomyces sp. SAJ15
GCTGCTGGACGTCGGCTTCTCGTCGGTGACGACGCGGGCGCAGTTGGAGCGTCGTGCGGCGGTGGTGGCTTCGGATCGTGCGGGGTTGCTGACCGGGCTTGAGGCCCTGGCCGTTGGTGAGCCGGTGGACGGGGTGGTCGAGGGCAGGTCGGTGGGTGGGAAGGCGGTGTTCGTCTTCCCGGGTCAGGGTGCTCAGTGGGTGGGTATGGCGGTGGAGTTGTTGGACTCCTCGTCGGTGTTCGCGGAGTCGATCGCGGCGTGTGGTGAGGCGCTGTCGGAGTTCGTGGATTGGCGTCTTGAGGATGTGTTGCGGTCGGTGGAGGGGGCGCCGTCGCTGGAGCGGGTGGATGTGGTGCAGCCCGCGTTGTGGGCGGTGATGGTGTCCCTGGCCGGGCTGTGGCGTGTGGCGGTCGTATGGGGTGGAGCCGTCGGCGGTGGTGGGTCACTCGCAGGGTGAGATCGCCGCGGCGTGTGTGGCCGGTGGTCTGTCGCTGGGTGATGGTGCTCGGGTGGTGGCGTTGCGGAGTCGTCTGGTGCGTGAGCGTCTGGCGGGTCTGGGTGGGATGGTGTCGGTGGCGTTGCCGGTGGAGCGGGTGGAGGAGTTGCTCGTTCCGTATCGGGGTCGGGTGTCGGTCGCGGCGGTGAACGGTCCTGCCGCGGTGGTGATCGCCGGTGAGCCCAGGTCTTTGTCGAGATGTCTCCGCATCCGGTGTTGACGATGGCGGTCGAGGAGACCGCGGCGGCGCATGGCGCGGAGGACCGGGTCGGGGTCGTGGGGTCGCTGCGCCGTGACGAGGGTGGCATGGAGCGGTTCGCCACCTCGTTGGCCGAGGCGCATGTGGCCGGGGTGGGCGTGGACTGGTCCGCGTTCTACGCCGGCAGCGGCGCCCAGCGGGTGGCCCTGCC
>NZ_NISY01000005.1 GCF_007595705.1 Streptomyces sp. SAJ15
CTCCGGCACATGCACCGCGTGCAGCTCACTGGCGACCAACGCGTCCAGCGCCTCCTGCGGGAACCGACCCTCCTCGTCGACCTCCGCCGCAAACGGCGCGATCTTCGCCTCAGCCAGCGCACGCACCGTCTCCCGGAGCATCTCGTGCTCCTCCAACGGCCGGTACAGGTCGAAGTCCTTGTTCATGCTGCGCAACCCCGGTTCCTCGCGGTGGACGACGTCAAGTCCACGACATTACGGCACTCAGTACCCTCAAGTATGCACACTCAGTGCCATCCGACAATGCGGCCGGCATTTCGGGTGCTATGTTCCCGGCATGGGCGAGGAGCGCGGCGCAGGCCAGGGACCAGGGAGTTCGGCCACCAGGCCGTCGATGCGGGACGCGCTGATCGCCGCCGCCTTCCAGCTCTTCCTGGAGCGGGGCTACGAGGCGACCACGGTCGACGACATCGTCGCGCTGGCCGGCGTCGGGCGCCGCTCCTTCTTCCGCTATTTTCCCTCCAAGGAGGGCGTGGTCTTCCCCGACCACGAAGGTTGTCTCGCCGATCTCACGGCCTTCCTGGACGGGGCGGAGGAGGACCCCGAGCCGGTGGCCCGGGTCTGCGACGCCGCCCGGCTGGTGCTCCGGATGTACGCCGAGAACCCCACCTTCTCCGTGCAGCGGTACCGGCTCACCAAGAGCGTGCCGGGGCTGCGCACCTATGAACTGTCGGTGGTCTGGCGCTACGAACGCGCCCTCGCCGACTACCTGCGCCGGCGCTTCGCGGGCCGCTCCGACGGCGATCTGCGCGCCGACGTGATCGCGGCGGCGGTGGTCGCGGCGCACAACAACGCCCTGCGGTCGTGGCTGCGCTCGGGCGGGCAGGACGACGCGGAGGCGGGTGTGGACCACGCGCTGGAGTTCGTCCAGCACTCCTGGGGAGCGGCGGGCGAGGGCCCCGCCGCCGCGTCCCCGGGCGGCGACGCGAGCGAGGACGAGGACGTCGTGGTGGTGATCACCAAGCGCGGGACGCCCCTGTGGCAGGTGGTCCGCGGGATCGAGTCCGGACTCGACGGCACGGGCGGGGCGAACGGCTGAAGACGTGCCCCGCGAGGCCCGAGGCCCCTCCGGGGAGCCGATGGCCGCACCGATCGGGCCCCTTGAGCCACTCAGTGGGTACTGAGTGCCTTTACAGTTGACACTCGGTGCCATACGCTCGCGGTGAGCGTCCGTTTCTCTTCAAGTCCTCCGGCCCAGCGCAGGGAGATGACACCGTGTTCCACACCGTGGCCGAGATCACCGAGCTTGCCCCCGCCCCAGCCGTTCGGCTCGTCCCGGACGCGCCCCCGGCCCTGGAGGCGACCGTCGACGCCCCCGTGGCACCGCCCGCCGACGGCGGCTGGCCGGGCCAGGTCTACCTGGACGGGCTGCGCCGCGGCGAGCTGTACTTCCAGCGCTGCCGCTGGTGCCGGACCGCCTGTTTCCACCGCCTGCTGTGCCCGATCTGCGCCTCCACCGACCTGACGTGGGAGCGCAGCGCCGGCACCGGGGCCGTCCGGCACACCTCCGTCGTCCGTCGCCGCACCGGCAGCCTGCGCACGGTGGCCACCATCGACATGGCGGAAGGCTTCCGACTGCGCGCCACCCTCGCCGGAGTCTTCCCCGACACGGTGCGCCCGGGCACGCTGGTCCGGCTCGACGCGGAGGGCCTCCTCCCCCAGGCCGAGCCGGGCGAACTGGTCTTCCGGATGGCCGCCTAGCAGCGGTGCTTTGGGCCGCCAGTAGGGCTATGTCAGCTGGTCTTGTCGTATTGGGTGTCTGGTACTTCGCTGGCAGTTCATGACACCGAGCATCACCAGCCCCAGTGGCAGCTTGCCGCTGGCGGATCGAGCACGACTACCGCGAGCTGAAGACCGCTGTGGGCCTGGACCACTTCGAAGGCCGCTACGCACCGGAGGCGCCGCGGGGTGCGCGGTGCCTCCGGCCTACGCGATCGGGGTCGGTCAGGCGCGCACGAGGTACCACGCACCCTGGCCGTTGCAGCCGATACGGTTGTGGTCGGTGGTGCGGTAGCCGGGCGGGACGGGTGAGCCCGAGCAGACCCATACGCCTTCACGGGGCAGTTGGTGGTACCACGCGCCCTGGCCGTTGCAGCCGTTACGGTTGTGGTCGGTGTAGACGTACCCGGGCGCGACACGCACCCTGGCCGTTGCAACCGTTACGGTTGTGGTCGGTGTAGACGTACCCGGGCGCGACGGTTGAGCCCGAGCAAGCCCATACGCCGTCGTAGGCGGGCTGCTGGTACCAGGCGCCCATGCCGTTGCAGCCGTTACGGTTGTAGTCGGTGGTGACGTACCCGGGCGGAACGGGCGTCCCGGAGCAGGCCCACCCGGCTGTCGCGGCCTGCGACCCCCGTTGCGCAGCGGCGGCCGTCCCCGCCGTACCGGCGAGCATCGCGGTGGCGATCAGCGCGATCGCTCCGATCACCGCCGCGAGTCTGCCTCTGGCGACCGCCACCCCCGTACGTCTTCTCCCCACCCCGCGGGAGGCGCCGGCCGGTTCACAGCTCTGCGCCCACCCTGGCACACCACGCGGCCTCGACTGCCGTTCTCCGATGCTCATGCATACCCTCCCTGCAAGGACGGCGGCTCATGCCACTGTCACGACGGGCAGAACGTAGCAACGGAATTGCACGCATGACCGGCAGTGGCTGATTTGCCAGGAATAAAGGCTCAAGGCCGCTTCTTGACAGTGTTCGCACACATGAACCATTACCAAGCGTGCGCCTTGAGAGGGCCCTGGCCTCACGGCGGGAGCGCGGCGGGCCCAAGACCGAGTTCTGGGTCAAGCAGGTCAACCTAGCCGCTCGGCAGCCCCTCGCGGGCGAGGAAGTCCGCCAGGTGGGCGGTGCGGAAACGGGTCGCGTCCCAGGTCTCCCGGAGCACCTCACCGCCTCGCCAGACATAGCTGGGGGCCTCTCGCCCATCGGCGAGCCGCACCGAGCGCAGCTCGTACTCGTCGGTCTCGAAGGCGTCGAGGACCCTCCACTCGGCCGGGGTGAGGCCCGTCAACAGCACCCCGGGGGCGGAGCGGTCGGCGTCCGGTATCAGCCCCGGATAGAGCCGGCGGCCCAGGGCCGCGGCCCGCCACCCCGGGGCCTTGACCGGACCGTGCGCCGGCACCCGCCCCAACAGGGCGGTGAGGACCTCGGGGAACTGCAGCGTCCCGTAGGCGAACAGCGTGTCCGCGGGCTCCGACGCTCGACGCGCGTCCTCCGTCATGTGCTCTTCTCCCCTCTCCGTCTCCACTCTGCCGCGCTCGCGGCGGCACGGTTCACCCGCCGAACGGCCCGGGTGGCGGATGGTTCCGCCCGAGGGCCGTCCTCGCCTCCGTCGCGTCGGCGGCTCCTCCTCGTCGCGGCCCCGACGACGATCAGGACGGCCGGCCGCCCAGCACGCTGGGCGTGGCCCCCCGCCGGGCCACCCGCCCGTCGTGCAGCACCAACACGGTATCGGTGCGCTCCGCCACCAGCCGCAGATCGTGGCTGACCAGCACCAGCGCGAGGCGCTGCGCCGCGCGCAGCTCCAGCAGCAGGTCCATCACCGCGTCCGCCGTCTCCCGGTCGAGCGCCGAGGTCACCTCGTCGCAGACGAGGACGTCCGGGTCGGCGGCGAGGGCGCGGGCGATGGAGACCCGTTGACGCTGCCCGCCGGAGAGCTCGTGCGGGAAGCGGTCGGCGTGCTCGGTCGGGAGACCGACCCGCTCCAGGAGGGCGGCGACCCGGCCGGACACCGCGCCCTGCTCGCAGCGGCGGTGCAACCTCAGCGGGCGCCCCAGGGCCGCGGAGACCCGCAGGGCCGGATTGAGCGCGCCCAGCGGGTCCTGCGGCACGAGTTGCACCCGGCGCCGCTGCTCGCGGCTGCGCCGCCCGACCCCCGGCTTCAGCGTCACGCCGTCGAGTGACACCGAGCCGCCGGAGGGTCGTTGCAGTCCCACCAGCGCGCGTAGCAGCGTCGTCTTCCCCGCCCCCGAGGCGCCCACGACCCCGACCGACGCCCCGGGCTCCACGTCGAGATCGACCCCGTGCAGCACCGCGATCTCCCGGCGCCGCCCGACGTGGGCGGTGAGCCCCCGCGCGGACAGACCGCGCGCGAGTGCCGGCGAGGCCGCGGCCCCTTCGGTCGCGTCCGCCTCGCCGCCCCCCGGGGCACCCGGCGCGTCAGGCGCTCCGGACGGGTCGGGCGATCCGGACGGGTCGGGCGATCCGGACGGGTCGGGCGGGGCGACCGCTGAGCGTACGGGGGCACGGCCCCCGGCCGCCGAGCCCCCGCCCGCCGGGGCGCCTCCGGCCGCCGAGCCGCCGACCGGCGAGCCCGCGGCCGGCCCCGGACCCGCGCCCAGGTCCACCACCTCGTCCGCCAGCCGTCCCACGAACTCCGGGTCGTGGCAGGAGAGGAGCACCGCGAGCCGGTGCTCGGCTGCCAGCTGCCGCAGCAGATCGCCCACCTCGTCACGGAGCGCGGCGTCCAGGCCGGCGGTGGGCTCGTCCAGCAGCAGCACCCGCGGCCCGCGGGCCAGCGCACGGGCCAGCGCCACCCGCCGCTGCTGGCCCCCGGACAGCTCACCGCGACGGCGCCGCAGCAGCTCCGGGGTGCCGGGCAGCCGTACCTCCGTCAGCAGGCGCAGCAGGGCCGGCTTCGAGGGGTCGCGGGCCGTCTCGGCGAGCATCCGGCCCACCCGCATCCGCGGGTGGAGGCCCGAACCGGGGTCCTGGCCAAGGTAGGCGAGATGGTGCCGGCGTAGCTCCCGCAGCTCGGCCGGGGTGCGGTCGAGCACGTCCCGGCCCAGTACCCGGGCCGTCCCGGCCGTCCGGGTGGTGCCGTCGGGCAGCCGCCCGACGAGGGCCCGCAGCAGGGTCGTCTTGCCGGATCCGGAGGGGCCGACGAGCGCGGTCACCCGCCCGGCCGACGCGGTCAGCACGCCGTCCGCCAGCAGGACGCCGCCGTCGGCGGCCGTGACGGTCAGCCCCGCCACCCGCACCAGCGGGTCGACCCCGCCCGGGTCCGCCGTCGCGTACGCCGACGTCGAGTCCTTCTCGTGGCTCACCGGACCACCGCCGCCTTCCGGCCGGCCCGCGGCGCCAGGGCGTCCGCGGTGAGGTTGACACTCATCGCCAGCAGCCCGATGGCGATGCTGGGGGCCACGACGGCCCAGGGGTTGAGCAGGATGCCGGGCGCGTTCTCACGGATCATCAGTGCCCAGTCGGCGGCCGGGGGTTGCGGGCCGACCTGGAGGAAGCCGGCGGTGGCGACCACATGGACGGCGGCCACGAAGCGCAGCCCGAAGAGGGCGAGCACGGTGGCGCGCAGATTGGGCAGCACCTCCCGCACCACGAGGTGCCACAGCCGCTCGCCGCCCGCCACCGCCGCCTCGACATAGCCCGTGGTGGCCACCGGCGCGGCCGCGGCGGCCACGAACCGGACGGCGTACGGGGTGCCGAAGCACACCGCCGCCGCGATCACCGCGGACCGGCCGCCGTCCGGCCAGGACAGCGTGAGGAGCAGGATGCCCAACACGGCGGGGAGCAGCATCAGCACGTCCGCGGCCCGCTCCAGGAGTCGTCCGAGCCGTGGGCGCAGCGCCCCGACCGTGCCGAGGACCGCACCGAGCGCGGTGACCGCCAGGGCGACCACCAGCGAGGTGACGATCAGCTCCCGCCCGCCGACCAGCAGTCGGGACCACACGTCCCGGCCGATCTGGTCGCCGCCGAGCGGTGCGCCGTCGGCCCCCGCGTCCTCGTACGGCACGACGACCGGCTGGTCGATGGCCTCCGGCGCCAGCCACGGTCCGGCCAGCGCCACCGCCACGAACACCAGCGCGGGCACGACCCTGATCAGCGCCCGCGCCCCGGGACGCCGCGCCTCCCGGCGGGGACCTTCGACCGGCTCGGCCGCGTCCCCCGGCCGGTCGGGGTGTTCGACCGGGGCGTCGCGGGTCGGGGACGCGGAGACGGGTATCGGACCGCCGAGGTCGTCGGCGGCGGGTATCGGACCGCCGGGGTCGTCGGCGGCGGGTGGCTGTGCTCGGCGGGTCATGTCCGGCCTCCCGCGGCTCGGTCCCGTATGAGGTCGGCGATCAGCAGCACTCCGCTGATGACCGCGCCGGTCAGCATCACCACCGCCGCGATGACGGGGGTGTCCCGGTCGGTGACGGCCGAGGCCAGGACGCCGCCGACGCCGGGGTAGTTGAAGACGGTCTCCACGACCACCGCGCCGCCCAGGAGCATGCCGGTGGAGGTGGCGGCGCCGGCCGCGATGGCGGGGAGGGCGCCGGGGAGGACGTGGTGGGTGAGGACGCGACGCGCCGGGAGGCCGTCGAGGACGGCGGTCTCCACATGGGGGGCCTTGGCCTCGTCGGCGAGCGCCGCGCGGACGATCCGGGTGTTCCAGCCGATCTGCGGGATGGACAGGGCGAGCACCGGCAGCACCAGCATCTCCCAGGAGGCGGGTCGACCCTCCGCGTTCGCCGTGGTGACGGCGGGCAGCAGGTCGGTCCAGAGGGCGAGGACGAGGACCAGCCCGACGGCGACCACGAACTCGGGCAGTGCGAGCACGGCGGTGGCGGTGGCCGAGATGGTGCGGTCCACCGCGCCGTGCGGGCGCAGCGCGGCCCAGCAGCCCAGGGCGACCGAGACGAGGACGGTGAGCAGCAGCGCCAGTCCGCCCAGCAGCAGGGTGTTGGGGAACGGGCCGGACAGCAGGGCGCGCACCGGCTCGCCGCGGGCCGAGGTGCCGAAGTCCCCGGTCGGCAGGGCGGTCATCCAGTCCAGGAACCGTTCGGTCACCGGCCGGTCGAGCCCGAGCAGGGCGCGCCGCTCCGCGATCTCGGCCGCGCTCTCGCCGTGGTCGGAGGTGGCGTCCGCCGCGTCTCCCGGCAGCAGTTCGACGGCGGCGAAGACCAGCGCGAGCAGCGCGGCGAGCAGCAGGGCCCGCCGCGCCAGCAGGGCGCCACAGCGCAGCGCCCCGCGGACGAGCCGGGCGGCCGGGTGCGCGCCGCGCGGCGGCGTGCGGGGGGTGGCCTCCCGGTCCGTGTCGTGCCGGTCGTTCGCGGGGCGGCGGCGCAGCCGGTGCGCCGCCGCCTTCGCCACCTTCAGCGGGCCAGCCATGTCCGCTCAAGTTGGACCCGCCCGTAGCCGGGCAGTTCGGGCAGGTCACGCACGGGGGCGGCGGCCAGGTCGATGCCGTCGGCCATGCCCCAGAGCAGATAGCCCGAGCGCTCGTACTCGATCCGTTGGAGCCGGTCGAGCACCTTGCCGCGGGCGCCCGCGTCGGCGGTGCCGACCGCCTTCTGGTACGTGCGGTCGAACTCGGCGTCGCGCCAGCCGGCCTCGTTCGTCGCGGACTCGGAGACCATGGTCTTGCTGGCGAAGAAGACGACGGAGTCGTTGGTGCCCCAGTAGGTGGTGTAGAGGTCGCCCTTGAGCCAGGTCTGGTCCCAGAACTTGGCGGACTCCTGCTTGACCACCTCCACCTTGACTCCGGCCTCGCGCACCTGGGTGGCGAAGAGCGTGGCCGACTCGGCGAGGCCGGCGACGTCCTCGGTGGTGTGCAGCCGGTAGGTCCGGGAGAGGTCGAAGTCGGCCTCCTTCAGCAGCCGTCGGGCCCGGTCCAGGTCCCGGGTGCGTTGCGGAAGTCCCGTGTCGTAGGCCGGGTCGCCGGTGCCCAGCACGTCGTTGCCGACCCTGCCGTAGCCGCTGAGGACCTGCTTGACCAGGGCCTCGCGGTCGACGGCCAGCCGTAGCGCCTGCCGAACCCTGGGGTCGGCGAACGGGCTGCCGTCGGCGGTGCGCATGACGATGGGCAGCGCCAGGTCGTTCGGGCGGCGCACCACCTGGATGTCCTCGCGCCCCGCGACCGTACGGGCGGCGACCGCGCCCGCGTTGGAGGCGAGGTCGAGCTGGCCGGCGAGCAGTGCGCTGGCCATGGCCTGCGGGCTCTCGAAGATCTTCACCTCGATGGCGTCGAGGCGGACCTCGCCGCCGTACCAGTCGTCGTTGCGGACCAGCCGGGCGTTGCCGGAGCGGTACCAGTCGAGCCGGAAGGGTCCGGTGCCGGGCGCCTTGGCCAGCTCCTTCGCGTCGGTGTCGCGTTTGAGCACGAAGGTGGTGAGGCGGGTGAGCAGCGGCAGTTCGGCGTTGGCGTAGTCGGACCTGAGCACGACCGTGCGGCGGCCGTCCGCGGTGATGCCGGCGGCCTTGACGCCGGGGAGTCGGGAGGCGCCCCCGGGGGTGCCGCGCAGCCGGCGCAGCGACCAGACCACGTCCTCCGCGGTGACCGGCGTGCCGTCGTGGAAGGTGGCGCCGTCGGCGAGGGTGAACCGCCAGGTCCTGAGGTCCTTGTCGGCGCGCCAGTCGGTGGCGAGCCGGGCCACCGTGTTCCGGCGGCCGGCGCCGGGGGCGGTGAGGGTGTCGTAGAGCAGGCTGATGACGAGGTAGTCACTCTCGTTGGACTGCACGCCGTGCGGATCGCGGGTGATGGCTCCGGCGCGACCGAGGGCGCCGACGCGAAGCGTGCCGCCGGAACGCGGCTTCTCGGCGCCCCGCTTGGGGGAGGAGTCGCCGTCGGTGTCGTCGGCTCCGCAGGCGGTGATGAGGGCGGCGGCGCCGATTCCGCCGCCGGTGGCCATGATCTGACGTCTCGACATCTGCACGTCGTTCGTCCTCGCTCTAGCGTGTTGCCTCGTTTCGATGCGCCAAAGACCGCGTCCCCGCCGCGCATTCGCTACGGAGGATAGGGCCAATTCGACGTTTAGGTAAGGCTTGCCTAACTCTTATATGGCTGGTACGTTCCCCTCGCCATCCCCCTCATCGAGCGCGGCCGGCAAGCGGTTGCTCCAGACCGACTTCCCCGGCCGGCTTCCCGTGCCCCCTCCCCACGCTTCACCGGCACGCTCGGCCCCACGGGGCCCCACGGAACGGATGGAACAGCACATGGACTCGTGCCCCGCACCCGTCCGCAAGCTCGACCGCACCTCGATCCGAGAACTCACCGAAGCCGCCGACGCCCTCCTCGCCGCCTACCGCTCGCCCCACCACCCCCGACTCCTCCGCTCCCTCCCCGCCGCGGCCGCCACCCTCGGCCACTCCCTCCGGCACCTGGTCCGCCCCGTCGACGCGCCCGACGGCATCTGTCTGCTCCGCGGACTGCCCGTCGACGACGACGCGATCGGCCCCACCCCCGGACACTGGTCCACCGCGGGCCGCGCGGGCGCCTTCTGGGACGTCGTCCTGCTGCTGCTCGGCACCCTGCGGGGCCGGCCGATCGCCTGGCAGGGCCAGCAGAACGGCCGCTTCGTCCACAACATCGTTCCCTCGCCCGGCCACGAGCAGGAGCAGACCGGAGCCAGCAGCGACGTCCTGCTCAGCCCGCACACCGAAGACGCCTTCCACCCCGGCCGGGCCCATCTGCTGATGCTCGGCTGTCTCCGCAACCACGACCGCGTGGCGACCACCGCGGCCAGCATCCGCCACACCGCGCTCGACCCGGCGGACGTGGCGCTGCTCTGCGAGCCGCTGCTGCCGATCCTCCCCGACGACTCCTACGCCACGGCGCGCGCCAGCGCGCTGCGCCCGCCTCCCGTGCGCACCCTGTGGCCGTCCGAGACCGGTCTGACGCTGCGCTTCGACCCCGCCTACACCCCGCTGGACCAGGCGCCGCCCGCACACCGGGCCGCGTACGCCCGGCTGGAGCGGGAGTTGGCACGGGTCACCGTCACGGTGCGACTGACCCCCGGCGACATCCTGCTCGTCGACAACGACGTGACGGTGCACGGCCGGGTGCCCTTCCGGGCGCGCTACGACGGGACCGACCGCTGGCTGAAGCGGGCCTCCGTCCACATCCCCGACAACCGCACCCGGCCACCCGAGGAACTGCGGGAACACGGCTACGGGCAGGCCGCGCTGGTCGCCCCGGGCCCCGCCGACTGACCCGCGGCCCCGCCCGGCCCCGTCCCGCCTGGCCTCGCCCCCGCCTCGCCTCGCCTCGTACGGAACCGCACCCCCACGGCACCACATGCACCGCACGGCACCGCCTGCGTCGCACGGCACCACACAGCCCGCACACCGCACACCGCTGATGAGGAGTCCCATGCCCGGTGACGACAGCAAGCTGCGCATCCTCAGCACCACCGACCTGTCCGGCATCGACATACCGCTGACCGACGTGGTCAACGTGGTCGAGGGGGCCTATCGGGCGCTCGCCGACGGCACGTCCGTCACCCCGCCCAAGCTCACCGTCAAGCCCGCCGACGGCCGCTCCGTCGCCTACGCCATGCTCGGCCGCGACGGCACCCGGGCGGCCGTGGCCGTGAAGACCTCGTACAAACACGGCCTGAAGGAGGGCCGCGAACTCCAGCACTACTACACGGCGCTCACCCTCTACGACGACACCACCGGGCTGCCCATCGCGATGATGGACTGCGGACGGATCGGCGCCCTGCGCACGCCCGCGGTCTCGGCGCTGCTGGCCCGCGAGTGCGCCGCGCCGGCCGCGCGGACCGCGCTGGTCATCGGCACCGGCACCCAGGGCCGGCTGGCCCTCCCGTTCCTGCTGACCACCCTCCCCGAGCTGGACCGGCTGCTGCTGTACGGCACCCACCCCGACGGCATCGCCGCCGTGCGGGAGCGGTTGGCCGCGCACTTCCCGGACCGGGCGCTGGAGGTGGTTACCGAGCTGCGGGCCGCGGCGGCGGACGCGGACATCGTGCTCGCCACCGCGGGGCCGCTGACCCCCGCCGCCGTCGAGGCCGACTGGCTGCGCCCCGGGACGCTGTGCGTGCTGGTCGGCTACGGCATCCGGCCCTCCACGCTGCACCGGGCCGACCGAGTGATCGCCACCAGCGCCGCGCAGATGGCCGTCACCGGGACCGACATGGCCGACGCGCACGGTCGCCTCCCCACCGTGCACGCCGAGTTCCCGCAGGTGATCGCGGGGCGGGCGAGCGGCCGCGCCGGACCCCGGGAACGGATCTTCGCCTACAACAGCGGTCTGGTCGTCACCGACATCGCCCTCGGCCACCGGTTCGCCGAGCTCGCCATCGCCCGCGGACTGGGCACGGAGGTCGCACTGTGGCGGTGACGGAGACCCCTCCGGCGCCGCTGTCGCTCCCCGCGCACGACGACCCGCAGCTCGCCGCCGTCCTCGACGGCGAGCTGCCGCACGAGCTGTCGTACGCCTTCGGCGGCCCCTACCATCTACTGCTGCCCGAGCGCTTCGACGCCAACGCCGCCGCCTTCCGGACGGTGCTGGACGAGACGGGCACGGCGGGCCACATCCACTACGCGAAGAAGGCCAACAAGGCCGCCGTGTGGATCGAGCGGTGCGCGGCGACCGGCCTCGGTGTGGACGTGGCCAGCGCGCCCGAGCTGCGCGAGGCCCTCGGCCACGGGGTGCGGGGCGAGCACATCGTCGTCACCGGCCCCGCCAAGGCCGACGCGCTGCTGCGCCCCGCCGTGCTCCAGGGCTGCCTGATCACCGTGGACTCGCCGGACGAACTGGACCGGGTGATCGCCCTGGGGCACGGATCGCGCCCGGCCCGGCTGCTGCTGCGCGGCCTGCCGCCGGCCCAGCCGCACAGCCGCTTCGGCTTCGACCGCACCGAGTTGGCGGCGGCGCTGGCCCGCTGCCGGGAGGCGGCCGACGCGGTCCGGATGGAGGGGTTCTCCTTCCATCTGTCCGGCTACGCCGTCCAACCGCGGGCCGACCTCGCCGGGCAGCTCGTCGCGCTGTGCCGGCGGGCCCGCGCCCTGGGGCTGGCCGCCGACCGGATCAGCATCGGCGGCGGTTTCGCGGTGGACTACCTGGCCCGCGCCGACTGGGACCGGTTCACGGGCCTGGACGCCGAAGAGCGCGCCCGGCTCTTCCACGCCGGCCGGAGCTTCCCCTCCTTCTACCCGTACCACTCGCCGACCTCGGGGGCCAGCGCGCTGCGCGCCGTGCTGGCCGCCACCCCGCGCGGTGAACGCGCCCCGCTCAGCGCGCTGCTGCGCGACGCCGGCGTCGCGCTGCTGCTGGAGCCGGGGCGGGCACTGCTGGACCGCGCGGGCTGCACGGTCTTCCGGGTCCAGGGCGTCAAGTCACGGGAGTACGGGATCGTGACGGTCGACGGCACCAGCCTGAGCCTGAGCGAGCAGTGGTTCAACAGCGAGTTCCTGCCCGATCCGGTGCTGGTGCCGCGCACCCCGGTCGCCGGGCCCACTCGGCCCTTCGCGGCCTGCGTGGGCGGGGCCTCCTGTCTGGAGTCGGACATGCTCAGCTGGCGCAAGGTGCCGCTGCCGGCCCGGCCCGCCATCGGCGACCTGCTGGTCTACCCGAACACCGCCGGCTACCAGATGGACTCCAACGAGTCGCCGTTCCACGACCTCCCGCTGCCCCCGAAGATCGTCCTCGACCACGACGGCCGGCGCCGGCGCTGGCGGCTGGACCGGCACACCCCCCTCTGAACCGTCCGCTCTCCCCCCGGGAACCGACATGGACAACGCCCTCCTCCGCCCGACCATCGTGCGCCGGGTCTCCGAACTCATCGGCGCCACTCCCCTGTTCGAGCTGTGCCGCACCGGCGACGGCGGCCGGCTGCTGCTCAAGCTGGAGATGTTCAACCCGACCGGCACCGCCAAGATCCGGATGGCCCGCCAGATGGTGCTCGACGCCGAGGAGCGCGGCGCGCTCCGCCCCGGCGGCCACCTCGTCGAGTCCACCTCCGGCAACACCGGCCTGGGGCTGGCCGTGATCGCCGCGGAGCGCGGCTACACCTTCACCGCCGTCGTCGACCACCACGCCTGCGTCGACAAGCTCCGCGCCATGAAGGCCATGGGCACCCGACTCGTCTACGTCGCCGAGGACGGCACCGGAGAGCTGGCCACCGCCGCCCGCGAGGAGCTGGCCGAGCGGCTGGCGAAGGAGACCGAGAACGCCGTCTTCACCGAACAGCACAACAACCCGGCCAACGCGGTGGGGTACCACCGCGTCGCCCACGAGCTCGACCAGGCCCTCGACGGCCGCGTCGACGTGCTCGTCGGCGCCGTGGGCACCGGCGGCGGACTCTGCGGCACGGCCCGGGAGCTGCGCCGGACGGTGCCCGGAGTGCGGACCGTGGGCGTCGAGCCGAAGGGCTCCATCGCCTTCGGCGGCCCCGCCCACGACTACTACCAGTCCGGCACCGGCACCCCCGAGGGTGCTCCCATCGGCGCCCTCGTCGACTTCGCGCTGATCGACGAGGGCGTGAAGGTCGGCGACGTCGAGGCGTTCGCCACCGCGCGGGCGGTCGCCGCCCGCACCGGGCTGCTCATCGGCGGCTCCGCGGGGGGCGTGGTCCATGCGGCGCTGGCCCGTCTGGGCCGGCTGCCGCCCGGCGGCACCATGGTCGCGCTGGTCAACGACGGCGGCGAGAAGTACCTCGACACGGTCTTCGACGACGCCTGGATGGCGGAGCGGGACCTGCTCGATCCGGCCGTCGAGGAGGAGGTCACGGCGCGCCTCACGGCACTCCGCGCGCACCACGTCAGCGGCGGCGACCCGGGCGGCCGGAGCCGCGCTTCCGGTGGACACGAGCACGGTTCCGCGGGCGGCGGATACCGTTCAAGCGATCGGGAGAAGGAGGAGTGACCCATGCCGACCTCGACACCGACCCTGGACACCGGCCCGGTCGCCGCCTTCCGCCGCGACGGCCGCGAACTCGCCGTCCTCGCCGTGCCGCTGGCCCTCACCCAGCTCGCCCAGGTCGCGCTCACCACCACCGACACGGTGATGATGGGCGTCCTCGGGGTGACGGACCTGGCGGCCGGCGGGCTGGCCCTGGTCATCTTCAATCAACTGCGCACCATGGGCGTCGGCCTGGTCACGGCGGTGGGCAACCAGATCGCGGCCGCCTCGGCCCGGACCGAGTCCACCGACGAGCACGCGCGGGGCGAGGTGCGGGAACTGCTGCGCGCGGCGCTGGCGCTGGCCACCCTGGCCGGGGCGGCCGGCGCGGTGCTGATGGTGCTGATCGGCGAGGCCGTGGGCCTCCTCGGCCAGGACCAGGCCGTAGTGGACCGGATGCGTCCGATGCTGCTGGCACTGGCACCGGGGCTGCTCCCCTGCCTCTGGTTCCAGACGATCCGTCAGTTCACCGTCGGGCTGCGCCGCCCCCAGGCGCTGCTGCGCATCACCCTCGGCTCGGTCGCGGTGAACGCGGCGCTCAACTGGGGGCTGATCCACGGCAGCGGGCCGCTGCCCCGGCTGGGCCTGGCCGGCATCGGCCTCGCCACCACGGCGGTCCACCTGCTGTCGTTCCTGGCGTTGCGCGCCGCGGCGCGCCGCGACCCGGAGCTGGCCCCGATGCTGACCCTGGCCGCCTGGCGCGCCCGGCCCGCGACCGTGCGCCGACTGCTGGGCCTGGGCATCCCGATCGCCGCCACCTACGGCTCCGAGGCGGGCTTCTTCTCGGTCGTCGCGCTGGTCGTCGGCAGCTTCGGCAGCGCCGCCCTGGCCGCCCACACCGCCGTCAACCAGCTGGTGTACATCGTCTTCCAGGTGTCGGTGGGCCTCTCACACGCGGCCTCGCTGGGGGTGAGCCGGGAGCTGGCCCGGGGCCGCCCGGAGGCGGCGCGCCGCACCGCCCGCACCGCGCTGATCTGCGGCGCGATGGTGATGAGCGGGGTCGCGCTGGTGTACGCGACGCTGCCCCGACTGGTGCTGCGGCCCTTCCTGGACGGGGCCGAGGGCGGCGGCGCGGCGCTGGACACCGCCACCGGGTTGCTGCTGGTGGCGGCGGTCCTACAGTACGTGGACTGCGCGCAGAACATCGGCGTGGGGCTGCTGCGCGGGCTCGACGACACCCGCGGCGGGTTCCGCGTCACGCTGGTCGGCTACTGGCTGGTCGGCCTGCCCGCCGCGTGGCTGCTCGGCGTGACCGCCGACCTGGAGACCCTCGGCACCTGGTGCGGCCTGTTCGCCGGCCTGGCCACCACGGCGGCGCTGCTGCTCCGCCGCTTCCACCGCGCCCTGCCGTGACCGAGGGCGCGGCACCGGGAGCGGGGCCGGGGCCGGGGGCCAGCCCGTACGGCCGGAGGCACCGGCCATACGGGCAGGCCCGTCGTACGGCGGACTCCGCTCGTAGCGGGCTCCGTGCGTAGCGGCGGACTCCGTGCGTAGCGGCGGACTCCGTCGTACGGCCCCGCGCGGCGCACCGTCACCGCGCGGGGCCGCTCCACGCCGTCACTCCACGCCGTCACTTCGCGGCGTCGCCGCGCGTTCCCGCCGCGGTCAGCTCCTCGTCGGCGCGGGCGTCTCTGCCGCCCTGGGCGGGCAGCCGGGCGGTGTCGGCCGGCGGGTCGGTGACGCCGAGCAGGTGCAGCAGCGGGCCCGCCATGGCCGTGGTGACCAGCGCCATCACCACCATGATCGCGAACAGTCGGGCGTCGATCACCCCGAGTCGGCGGCCGACGTCGAGGATGACCAGCTCCGTCAGCCCACGGGTGTTCATCAGGACGCCGAACGCGGTGGCCTCGCGCCAGCGCAGCCCGGCCAGCCGCGCCGGGACCATGGCGCCCACCAGCTTGCCGGCCACGGCGACCGCCAGGATCGCGGCCAGTACGGCGAGGTCCGACCAGCCGAGCGAGCCGAAGTCGACGGACAGTCCGGTGACGATGAAGAACACCGGCAGCAGCAGGGTGCCGACCTTGCTCAGCGGCTCCTCGATGCTCTCCCGCAGCCCCTGTCGCAGCTGACGGGGCATCGCCAGGCCGAAGGCGAAGGCGCCGAAGATCGCATGGGTGCCGATCCAGGAGGTGACGTACGAGGAGAGCAGCGCCCCGGCGCCGACCACGGTGAACAGCCGCCCGGCCGCCGCCCGCTCCCCGGCCCGGTGCAGCGCCCAGCGCAGGAACGGACGTACGACGAGGGCCATGACCAGCGCGTAGAGGACGGTCAGCACGATCACCTCGACGACCCGTCCCCCGCCGTCGGCCTCGGCCACGGCGACGACCACGACCAGCAGACACCACGCCATGACGTCCCCGATGGCCGCGCACGCCATCGCCAGCACCCCGACGGGGGTGCGGATCATGCCGCTGTCGCTGAGGATGCGGGCCAGCACGGGGAAGGCCGTGATGGACATGGCGGTGCCCAAATAGAGCACGAAGGCACTGGTGCCGGTCTCCCCGCCGTACTCCGCGGCGAGCAGCACCGCGAGCCCGGCGCCCAGGGCGAAGGGCACCGCCATCGCCGAGGAGGCCATGGAGATCACCGCCCGCTGGCGACCGCGCAGCATGGCGCCGTCCAGTTCCCAGCCCGCCAGGAACATGAAGAGAAGCAGCCCGAGTTGGGCGACCGCGGACAAAAGTGGGCGGGCCTCGTCAGGGAAGATCCGCTGCGGAAGGTCTCCCGGTAACAGCCCCAGCACGCTCGGCCCGAGCGCTATGCCGACGGCGATCTCGCCGATGACCGGGGGCTGGCGCAGCCGGCGGGCCAGGGCGAGCACGCCGGCTCCCGCGAGCAGCACGATCGCGATGTCCGCCATGACGATCGCGTCCAGGGGTAGGGCGTGCGGCCCTGCCATCTGTCCTCCAGGGGTGGGGGGGGGCGACAAGCGCGCGCGGAGGCACGCAGGCACAGTCTGCGGAGGGCGGCAACCGGATTGCCACGCATATGCGCGATGCTTCCCGCCAAAGCCCGGAGAGCACTCGCCTCCGGGCGGTGAGACGTCCGCATCGTGGACGACGGACACCCCGGGACGGCGGACCACGGCCCGCGGCGGCCCCGTCGCGCCCGGATGGCTCGGCCGGGCTGCCGGGGGCACCCCAGAGCGCTAGCCTGAGCCCGAGCGTAACCCTGAGTGACAGCCCATGATCCTCCGCGATCCCGGCGGCCCGTCCGGCCCCACCGGCACCTTCTGCCAATCCCGCCGATCCCGTCGATCCCGTCGAAACCCGCCGATCCCGCCGATCCCGTTGATTCCGTCGATTGCATGGAAAAGTCCCCCACGCGACGCAACCGCTTGCCATGGTCGGCTGTCTAACCCGGCAGAAAAGTCAGGAGAAAGGACCGATCATGGGGGTATTCGCGGCATCGGGCCGCCGTGCGGGGGTCGCCTTGGGCGTGATGGGCATGGTGGTGCCGCTGTCGATCGCGCTGGGCTCCCCGGCGCAGGCGGCCCCGTCCTGCACCAAGGACACCGGGCCGTACCAGAAGCAGGTCGAGAAGTTCCTCGGCCGGCCGGTGGACGGCAGGCAGTCCCGGGGCGACTGTCTGGCGATCCAGAAGTTCCAGACCACCCATGGCATCAGCCCGAACGTCGGCTACGCCGGCTCGACGACCTGGGGCGTCATGAAGCTCATGAACGAGCAGAAGGCGGCCGGCAAGAACCCGAACAAGGCCGGTAAGTGCCCCGTCAACAAGGGCCGCATCGCCTGCGTCGACCTCACCCGGCAGCTGAGCTGGATCCAGGACGGCCGCAAGCTGGTCTTCGGGCCGCTGCCGGTCCGCACCGGCCGGGACAAGTTCGAGACGCGGACCGGCCTGAAGAAGATCTACTGGCGGGACATCGACCATGTGTCGGACCTCTACGACGTCCCGATGCCGTACAGCCAGTTCTTCGACGGGGGCCAGGCCTTCCACTCCATCGGCGGCAGCGTGTGGTCGCCGCCCGGTTCGCACGGCTGCGTCAACATGCGCAAGGCCGATGCGAAGAAGTACTGGAGCCTGCTGAAGAAGGGCGACGACGTCTTCGTGTACGGCCGCAAGCCCGGCACGTGACATCGCGCGGTGGACGGCGGCCCGGCCGGCGACGCCCCGGCCGGGGCGCCCCGGCCGGTGTCCCCGCTCCGCCGGGCGGCCTAGGCCAGCGCGTGCCCCGTGGTGCTGTCCACGTGGTCCGGGATCTCCCCCTCGTGGCGGTCCCCCGTCGTCGGCGTCCCGGTCGGTTCGAACATCAGGATCGATCCGCCGGGCGACGAGGGCTTGTGCTCGGTGCCCTTCGGAACGACGAAGGTGTCGCCCTTCCGCAGCACCACCGTCGTCTCCCGGCCGTCGGCGTCGCGCAGCGCGATGTCGAACCGGCCGTCCAACACCAGGAAGAACTCGTCGGTGTCCTCGTGCACGTGCCAGACGTGCTCTCCGAGGGTGTGCGCGATCCGCACGTCGTAGTCGTTCATCCGGGCCACGATGCGGGGGCTGTACACGTCCGCGAAGGACGCCAGGGCCTCGGTCAGGTTCACGGGTTGGGCGTGTGCGTTCATGTGATCGATCTTCGCCGCGGCCGGCGGATCCGTCTTGTACGGAGGTGCGCCCGCGGCGGGTCAGACCGCCGCGCCGCCGAACTCGCTCACCGCGTTCTCCACGATCGTGTTCAGCCGCGCGTGGTGGGCCCCGCGCCAGTAGACCCGGTCGCACTCGGTGCACTCGGCGAAGACGTCGTAGGTGGAGCGCGTGCCATGCTCCAACCGGTCGCCGACCTGCTCCTTGTCGGTGTCCCGGAGCCGGCCGTTGCAGGCGGTGCAGCGCGTCCAGGGGGCGAGGTCGGGGGCGAAGCGGCCCAGGACGTCCCGCAACTGCTCGTCGGGGCGGTCGCTGTAGACGTACGCCCCGGCCCAGATCTCGCGCCGGCGCAGCAGCCCCCGGTCGCGGGAGAGCAGCACCCGGCGCTGCTCGGCGGAGCGGGCGGCCAGCGCCGCGTCGCCGATGTCCTCGCTCTCGTACGCCGCGTCCACGCCGAGCAGTCGCAGCCGCCGGGCGAGCGTGCCCAGGTGCACGTCGAGCAGGAAGCGCAGCGGGGCGCCCGGCACCCGCTGCGGCCGGACGACGGCGTGCACCTCGACGACCTCGCCCGCGCGGGGCACATGGGAGACCGTCGCCTGCCGGCCGTCGACCAGCAGCCGGCCGACCTCGGTGAGCGGAACCCCCAGAGATTCCACGACGTGCCCGAGGGAGGAGGCCCCGTCCGTGCGGACGCTGGTGCGCTCACGACGCCGCTCGGGCACGGCGAAGAGACGCAGCTCAGGGGCGAGGGAAAAGTGGATCTCTGGTCCGTTCACACTGCCAGGATGCCACCTCACAGCACCCTCCACCTGCGGTTTTCGCCAGTGGTGAGCACCTCACGGCACACCGTGGCGTCGCCGCGGGCGGGTGGGAGCCCGGGTGCGCTCCGCTCCGCGTACGGCGCGTCACGTACGGGAGCGGAGCGACACCGGGCGCGTCAGGTGCGGGGAGGCCGGGCCACGGTGGGAGGCCCCACGCGCACGGCGAGTGCGGGCGTCACAGCCCGCGCAGCCGCTCCATATCGCGCCGGTCGCGCTTGGTGGGGCGTCCCGCGCCCCGGTCGCGAACGCCGAGTGCCGCGATCTCCTCGCGCGGGGGCGGCGGCGGGGAGTTGTCGACGTAGCACTGGACCGCCACCGGCGCCCCGACCCGCTTGCGCACCACCTTGGCGACGACCACGATCCGCTCCCGCCCGGCGTGGAAGAGCCGCACCTCGTCCCCCGCCTTGACCGCGTGGGCGGGCTTGACCCGCTCGCCGTTGACCCGCACATGGCCGCCGCGGCACGCCGTGGCGGCCAGCGAACGCGTCTTCGTCAGCCGCACCGACCAGATCCAGCTGTCGACCCGTACCGATCCGTCGGTCCCCTCGTCTGTAGCCATGCCCCCGACCCTACGTCGTCCGGGCCCGCGGCACTCAGAGGCGGATCTCCGGTGGGAAGCCGGTCCAGCGCAGCTCCTCCGGGAGGTGCCCCATGTCGTTGGCGAGGAGCACGGCGGACGGCCGGCCGGGGGTGTAACGGATCACCGTCAGGGAGCCGTTGCCGTGGTTGAGGCCCACCCAGCGCCAGTTCGGGGCCTCCAGGGCGGCGCGCACCAGCCAGCCGATGACGAAGTTGTGGGTGACGACCAACTCGTGGCGCGGCGTGTCGCCGGACACCGGGCCGGCGAACCGCTCCAGCGCGGCGCGGGCCACCGCGGGCCCCTGCTCCCGCTCCTCCGCCGGGAAGCGATGGACGAAGCCGAGCACGAAGTCGGCCACGTCGGGCGGCAGCTCCGAGCGCTTGGGCACCTGCGGGACGCAGTCGGCGGCCTCGGCCGCGGGCGCCACGGGCACCCCGTCGAGCTCCGCGCCGACCAGGCGCGCGGTCTCCGCGGCGCGGGGCAGCGGGCTGTGGTGGACCGCGGTCAGCGGCGCGCTCCGCAGCCGCCGCCCCAGCAGGACGGCCTGGCGGCGGCCGTTCTCGGTGAGTCCGCTCTGGTCCGGGAGGGCCTCGCCGTGCCGGGCGAGGTAGAGGGTTCGGGTGGCCGTTCCGTCCATGGGCCCGATCATGCCAGGCGACCGGGGCGCGGGCAGGCAGAATGGCGACATGTCACGACGCAGCTCACGCCCCCGGCGCGGCACCGCGCCCGCCCAGCCCGCCGGGCGCACCGCCACGCCCACCGCCCCCTCCGCCTGCCCCTGCGGGCTGCCCGCCGCCTACCAGGAGTGCTGCGGCCGGCTGCACACCGGGCAGGGCGTGGCCGCCAGCGCCGAGGCGCTGATGCGCTCCCGCTACAGCGCGTTCGTCGTGCGGGACGAGGCGTACCTGCTGCGGAGCTGGGATCCGCGGACCAGGCCGGAGCGGGTGGACTTCGACCCCGGGCTGCACTGGGATCGGCTGGAGGTGCTGGAGACCACGGACGGCAGCGCCTTCCACACCACGGGCACCGTGACCTTCCGGGCGCACTACCGCCACCGCGGTCACCCGGGCGAGATGGAGGAGCAGAGCCGCTTCGCGCGGCACGACGGGGCCTGGGTGTACGTCGACGCGCTCTAGCGGGCGCCCAGCCGCAGCCCTTCCGGCCGGGGCTCCACCGGTTCGTCGCGGGCCCGGGCCCACAGCGAGCGGATGTGGCCCAGGTGCCGGGCCATGCACGCCTCGGCGCCCTCCGCGTCGCCGGCCAGCAGCAGGTCGAGGAGTTCCAGGTGCTCCTCGGCCGAGGGCAGCAGCTCGCCGCGCTCGTCCAGGCCCGTCAGGCCGTACAACCGGGAGCGCTTGCGCAGCTCGCCGACGGTCTCCACCAGGCGCTCGTTGCCGGCGAGGCCGAGCAGGGTGAGGTGGAAGCGGCGGTCGGCCTCCAGATAGCCGATGAGGTCGTGCTCGCGGGCGGCGCGGACGATCTCCTCGGCGACCGGGCGCAGCGCCTCCAGGTCCTCGCGGGCGGCGGTGCGGGCGACCCGGCCGACCGTCGGGACCTCGATCAGGGTGCGGATCTCGGTGTACTGGTCCAGGTCCCGCTCGCTGACCTCGGTGACCCGGAAGCCCTTGTTGCGCACCGGCTCGACCAGGCCCTCGCGGGCCAGGTCGAGCATCGCCTCGCGGACCGGCGTGGCGGAGATCCCGAAGTCGGCGGCGAGGCCGGGCGCGGAGTAGACCGAACCGGGGCGCAGCTCGCCCGAGATGAGCGCCGCCCGCAGGGCGTTGGCCACCTGGTCGCGCAACCGCTCCTGGGCGGTGATGAGATTGCGCTGTTTGAGATCGCCCATGTCCCGGCCTCCGTGCTTTCGCGGAGCACCAGAGTACAATGTCACGTTTTCCCGGTTACCTCCGGCGCCGCAAGCCGGGCTCCTACCTGGTCGAGGTCGGCCTGTGCGAGGAAGGCGAAAGTCACATCGCCGTCAGCACGCGAGCGTGCGCGGCGGCCAGTGCGACGCGCACTGCCCGGTCTGCGGTCGTCTCGTCGACCGGCTCGCCGGTGAACACGAGCCGGAAGTAGATCGGCGCGGCGAGGGCCTTGAGGAGTTCGGCGGGGTCGGTGTCCGCGGGGAGTTCGCCGCGCTCGATGGCTCGGGTGACAACGGGTTCCGCCCGCCGGAACCGGTCGTCGAAGAGCGCGTGCTTGATTTCGGCGAGCCGGGGGATGCGTACGGCGTCTGAGAGGACCGTGGTCAGCAGGGCCCGGCCGGCTTGCGTGGTCATGGCGGCGACGAGGGAGCGGGCCAGCGCGCGCAGGTCACTCTCCACGGCCCCGGTGTCGGGGATCGGGATGTCTGTGGCGAAGTGGCCGGCCAGCGCGTCGGCGACAAGGCCGTCGGAGTCTTTCCAGTTCCGGTAGATCGTCGTCTTGTGTACGCCGGCCCGTTGGGCGACGCCTTCGACGGTGAGCGCCGCATACCCGGTCTTGGTGAGCTCGGTGATGGTCGCCTCCAGCACGGCGGCGCGCATCTTCTTGCCTCGCCCGACAGCAGGGGCACGCTGTGAGGACGACCCGACGGAATCCATTGCAACTCCAGGTTGCGTTGATGGCGGAACATGCGACAGGATCAGAATATCGCAACCTTGAGTTGCAATGTGGCTGTGCTCTTTCGGGCCGCAGGCACTCCCCTGACCCATGGATCGAGGCCCCCATGACCCGCGACTCCCGGGCAGCCGCCCGAGCCTCACTGTCCGACCACGACGCCGCAGCCGAGTGCAGCGATGCGTACGGCCCTCGCCTGATCGGCCATCGCTCCGCGAACTCGGTGCCGCGAACGGTTCCGCGCATGAGCTGGACGCCGGATTCCATCCCTGACCAGTCGGGTCGACTGGTCGTTGTCACCGGCGCCAACAGCGGCATCGGATACGTCACCGCTCGTGAACTCGCCCGTCGCGGCGCCCATGTCGTCCTGGCCTGCCGCAACCGTGAGCGCGGACGGGACGCGGTGGAGCGGCTGCGAGCCGAAGTCCCCGGCGCCCGCACCGAACTGCGCATGCTCGACCTCGCCGACGTGAAATCCATCCGCGGTTTCGCTGAGGGCTGGAGCCACGACCGGCTTGACCTCCTGGTCAACAACGCCGGCGTGGCCATGGTGCCGTTCTCCCGGACCGCCGACGGCTTCGAGTCCCAGTTCGGCATCAATCACCTCGGCACGTTCGCGCTCACCGGCCTCCTCATGCCTCACCTGCTAGCCGCCGCCGACCCGCGCGTGGTCACGGTCAGCAGCGAGGGCCAGCGATTCGCCCGATTCGACATGACCAACCTCAACGCCGAGCACCGCTACCGCGCGGCGTTCGCCTACGTGCAGTCCAAGCGGGCGAATCTCTACTTCGCCATGGAGCTGCAGCGAAGGGCCGATGCCGCCGGGCTGAGGCTGCGCAGTATGGCCGTCGCCCCCGGACTCACGCGCTCCAACGTGCTCACCGGCGGTGCCCACAGCACCCGAGGTCGCGTATACGGAGTCCTCACTCGCCTGCTCTTGAACGTCGCCTTCCGTCCCACACCAGAGGGCGCCAAGACCTCCCTGTACGCCTCAACCGTCCCCGATCTGCCCGGGGGGAGCTACGTCGTGCCCGATGGGCCGTTTCAGCTCCGTGGCGAGCCCGTCCTCCGCAACCGGGAACGCGCCATCCAGGACGCCTCTACGGCCCACCGGTTGTGGGTGCTCTCGGAACAGCTCACCGGCGTGCGCCACGCGGGCCTCGCAGAAAGCCTTCTCCCCCACGACGACGCCGAGTGGACCGGCCGTTCACCATCCTGAAGTGACCGCCGGGGACATCAGCGCCGGCGACGACGGCGAACTGTGGCCGCCCGGCTGTCACCTGGCATGGCCACTGCCGAGGTCATCCGCGAGCGCCCCCATCCACTCCTCGATCGCGTCGGGGGTCCGGGGCAGCGCGCCGGACATCAGCCGGGCGCCGTCGGCGGTGATGACCAGGTCGTCCTCGATCCGCACCCCGATGCCGCGCAGTTCGGCCGGCAGTGTCTCGTCGTCCGGCTGGAGGTACAGCCCCGGCTCCACCGTGAGCACCTGCCCCTCCGCCAGCACCCCGTCCAGATAGGTCTCCGCGCGGGCCCGCGCGCAGTCGTGCACGTCGAGGCCGAGCATATGACCGCTGCTGCACAGGGTGTAGCGCCGGTACAGGTCTCCTTCCGGGTCCTTCAACACGCCCCAGTCGGCGAGCCCCTCGGCGATGACCCGCATGGCCGCGCGGTGGAAGTCCCGGAAGCTCGCGCCGGGGCGCAGCGCCGCGATGCCGGCGTCCTGGGCGGCCAGCACCAGTTCGTAGACCCGGCGCTGGACGGGTGAGAAGCGGCCCGAGAGCGGCAGGGTGCGGGTGATGTCGGCGGTGTAGAGGGTGTCGGCCTCCACTCCGGCGTCGAGCAGCAGCAGTTCGGTCGGGTCGAGCCGGCCGTCGTTGTGGGTCCAGTGCAGGACGCAGGCGTGCGCGCCGGAGGCGGCGATGGTCTCGTAGCCGGTGCCGTTGCCCTCGGCGCGGGCGCGCAGTCCGAAGACGCCCTCGATCCAGCGTTCGCCGCGCGGATGGGACAGCGCCCGCGGCAGGGCGCGGACCACGTCCTCGAAGCCGGCGACGGTGTGGTCGACGGCGAGTTGCAGCTGGGCGACCTCCCAGGCGTCCTTGACCAGCCGGAGTTCGGCGAGGGCGGCCGCCAGCTCGGGGTCGCGCGAGGAGTCGCGGCCCGGCGGCAGTCGGTCGAGCCCGTCGAGGGGGGCGCAGCGGATGCCGGTCTGCCGCTCGGCCTCGGCCAGGTCCGGGCGGCGCCCCACCCAGAACTCGCCGTAGCGGCGGTCGCGGTAGAACTCCTGGCCGGCGCGCGGCGATCGAGGCCGCAGATACAGCACCGGCTCGTGCCCCGCGGCGCCGTCGGGCTCCAGGACCAGCACATGCCCGGCCTGGTCGGCGCCGGTGAGCCCGGTCAGCCAGGCGTAGCCGCTGTCCGGACGGAAGCGGTGGTCGCAGTCGTTGGAGCGCACCTTGAGTTCACCGGCGGGGATGAGCATCCGCTCGCCGGGGAAGCGGGCCGAGAGGCGGGCGCGGCGGGCGGGGGTGACGGCCGCGGCGGGCAGCCGGAGGTCGCCGGGCAGCGGGGCGGCGACCCAGCCCCGCCCCATGAAGTCGGCCAACTCCGGGGATATGGGCAGGTCATGGCTGCTGGTCTGGATGTGCGAACGCTCGGTCATCGGCGGGCCTCCCGGACACAGGTGGGTAACGGAGATGCGGAGTCGAAGCAGACGGGTTGTCAGTAACATTTCACATTACTATGTTACGGGTCACATTCCAGAGCCGCGCGGCACATTCCCCGTGCCGACCCCGCGGCGTCCATCGACGCGCCACCAGACCAACTCCCCACCCCACACCAGGAGTCAGTGGTGTCCCACCTCCCTCACATCGGCACGACCTCACGCAGATCCACCCGGGCGCGCACACGCGCCACCGGCCGCGGCGGCGTTCGCGGCACCCTCGGCACCGGGCTGCTCGCCGCGGCCCTCTCCCTCGGCTGCGCCCTCCCGCTCGCGCCCGCCGCGCAGGCCGCGCCCACCACCCCGGCGGCCTCCGCTCCGGTGGCCTCCGCCCCGACGGCCGGGGGCGACGAGCACGCTCCGACCGCCGGGGGCGCCCCGACGGCCGGCCGCGCCGCGCCCACCGGCGACGCCCACCCCTTCGACCACGCCGAACACCGCGCCACCGCCCCGACCGTGACCACCGTCGCGCCCCTCCCCCGCGGCGGCCAGCGGACCCTCGACGGCATCTCCCGAGGCCGTACACCCGGCGACATGTCCACCGCCAAGGCCCCCCGTTCCACCGCCCGCCCCGGCGGCGCCCCCTGCACCCTCGACGGCGTCACCGGGCTGTCACCCCAGGGGCTCGCGGACTTCCTCACCGACCCGGCGGTCACCGCCGACGGCTGTCTGCGCGGCCTCATATGGACCTGGGACGCCCGGCTCGCCCCGGTGATGTCCGACGCCCACGTCCAGGCCGTCGCCGGCCGCGCGGCCGCCCTCTCCCCCGGCCACGACGGCACGGACCGCAGCCACCTCTACGAGCTGTTCACCTATCTGCACGCGGCCGCGTACCACGACTTCTCGCGCGACGAGATCGACCACACCGACGCCCCCACGGTCGACGCGGTCCGCGGGGCCGTGGCCGCCTTCGGCTCCGCCGCCCGCACCTTCGAGGCCACCCGTGCCAACGCCGTGACGCTGCGCGAGGCGCTCTACGCCGCCAGCGCCCCCGGGCTGCGCCACCACCAACTGCCGCTGATCAAGCGCACCCTGGGCACCATGGCGCCGGGCGCCGCCACCGCCGGCGACCGGGACTGGGCGGGCGCCGTCCTCGCCGCGCTGTCGGTGAACTACCTGGGCGTCTACCCCGGTAACAAGGACACCGCCTTCCACACCGCGGCCGCCGCCGACGCCGGCTACCGCGCCGCCTTCCAGCGGTTCGGCGGCTACTCCCACCTCAAGGGCACCGTCAACGCCTGGGTGGCCCGCGACGCGATGAGCGAGTACGGCCGCTTCGGCCAGATCGAGGGCCTCAAGGGGGGCGTCGTCACCGACCTCGGCGCGCTGCTCACCACCACGAAGAACAGCTTCGGCGAGTTCTCCGCGCCCTGGGCCAGCGTCGCGAGCTGGCTCAACTTCTTCGAGGCGTGCGCCCCGTACGGCGTGTGCAAGAAGGACATAGAGAACCGGCTGTTCCCGAACACCTTCACCTACGACAAGGGCGCCATCAAGGTCCGCACCGGACTGTCCAAGGCCACCGTCGACCAGCTCTACTACGCCAGCAAGCAGGTCAAGGCGCAGTTCCACCGGGTGCTCGGCACCAGCCAGCCGCTGGCCGGCGACCCGAACACCACCCTCAACATCCACCTGTACGCCAGCCGCGCCGACTACGAGGTCTTCCACCCGCTGCTGACCGGGATGGGCACCGAGAACGGCGGCGTCTACATCGAGCGGGGCGCCACCTTCTACACCTACCAGCGACGGGTGCCGCAGGACTCCACCCTCACCCTGGAGGAGCTGTTCCGGCACGAGTACACCCACTACCTCAACGGCCGCTTCGCGGTGCCCGGCTTCTTCGGCGAGGGGCACTGGTACGAGGGGGACCGCACCACGGCCATGGACGAGGGCACGGCCGAGTTCTTCGACGGCGCGACCCGCGACGACGGCATAGCGGTGCGCAAGTCCCTGGTGCGCTCGATCATCCAGGACACCTCGGGCGGCGGCCCGCGGATGAGCGTCGCGCGGCTGCTCCACGCCACCTACGACGGCGACGGCTTCCGCTTCTACTCCTACGCGGGCACCTTCTTCGAGTTCCTGTGGCGGGAGCGGCCGGCCGAGCTGCGCACCATGTACTCCCTGCTGCGCGCCGACGACCCCGCCGGCTTCGACGCCTGGCGCAACCGACTGGGCGCGGACCGCGGCCTCCAGCAGGCGTACGACGCCTTCCTGGACCAGCAGATCGCCCACGTCGACGACCTCTTCGTGCCCAACACCACCTTCGTCCCCGTCAGCTCGCTGAAGTACCACCGCGCCGACGACGTCCGCATGCGGCTCCAGAGCGCCACCGGCGCCTACCCCAGCTGTGGGGACAACGGTGAAGCGGCGGGCAAGCGCCGCTTCACCTGCACCGGCCGCATCACCGCCAACCTGCGTGACGCGGCCGACCCCGGACAGGTCTTCAAGGACATGTCCGAGACCGTCGACTACTTCATCCTCGACCGGTCCCGGCCCGCGGCGAACAACTTCGCCGACATGAACTGTTCCTTCGGCTCGGTCGAGATCTGGTCCAACGGCCGGGCAGGCTCGGCCGACTACAGCTGTGAGGGGCCGCTGCGCGGCTGAGGGTCATCCCGAGGTCCCACAGTTGTTGCAGCTCCACCTACCGTCGGGGCCCTGGATCACCAGGGCCCCACACCTTGTGCACGTCACGACAGCCTGTCCCTTCGTTTTTCAGCGCTATCGGGAAAGACGCAGTGGCGGCGGTTCAGGCTGCCTCCGCGAGCGATTCAGATGACGTAAAACCGCCGTGGCGGTCGCACGGCCGTCCCGGACGGCCGTCGCGGCCGACGCGGTGGGGCGAACCACGGCGCCCGCCGCGAAGACCCCGGGGATCGAGGTGCGGAAAGCGGCGTCCACGGCCGGTCCGAGGGTGCCGGGATCGAGGGCGATCCCGGCGCTCCGGGCCAGCTCGTGCTCCGGGATCCAGTCGCCCGCGAACACCACCGCGTCGCAGCCGAGGATCGCGGTCGCGCCGTCGCCACGCCGCAGGCCGATGGATTCCAGCCGGTCCCGTCCGGTCAGGCCGGTCACCGTGGCGTCGGTCAGCAGCGGGAAGCCCAGCCATCCGCGCACCGCCCGGTCGAGGGCGGCGCCGGCCGGCGGCCGGGGCGCGTCGGTCACCATCGCGACGATCACGACACCGGCCTGACGCAGCGTCAGCGCCGCCCGGTAGCCCGCCCGCTCGGCCCCGACGACGACCGCCCGCCGGCCGATCGGCTGGCCGTACCCGCGCACCGCCCGCTCCACCTGCCCGGCGGTGAACACGCCCGGCGGCCGGCCGCCCGGCACCAGCCGCGCGGCGCGCGGCCGCTCCCTGGCCCCGGTCGCCAGCACCACCGCCCGCGCGGTGATCCGCTCCAGCCCACCCGGGCCGGTGAGGTCCACCGTGAGCGGACCGGCCCACCCGGTGACCGTGACCCCCGTCCGCACCCGGGCGCCGGCCCGCGCCGCCGCCTCGGCACGCCGCCGGACCGACGCCCTGCCGCCCGGCGGCAGACCCGCCGCGACGGCCGCGAGCCCCGACCACGGGGCGCGCCGCCGCACTCCCCCGACCACGGACTCCCGCTCCACCACCTCCACCGCGCCCGCACCCCACGCGGCGAGGGACGCGGCCGCCGTCAGCCCGGCCGGCCCCGCGCCGACGACGAGGACGTCGACCGTACGCGCCACGGGCTCGGCATCGGGGGCGGCGTGGGGGACGGCGTCGGGAATGGTCGCCTCGGGAACGGTCGCCCCCACGGTTCCGGCCGCCGTTCCGGCCGCGGTTCCGGCCGCGGTTCCGGCCGCGGCGCCGGGACGCTCCGGCCGCGCGCCGGCCTCCAGGAGGGCGCGTACGGTCGGGCCGCAGAAGGTGCCCTGGCAGCGGCCGGCGGTCGCGCGGGTGCGGCGGCGCAGCCCGGCGGCTGAGACGGGCGGCAGCGGACCGGCGAGGGCGTCGCGGATCTCGCCCAGGGTGACCCGCTCGCAGTGGCAGACGACCTGCCCGTACGCGGGGTCGGCGGCGATCGACTCGGCGCGCTGGTAGGGGCGTGCGGACGCCTCGCCGCTCCCCGGCATGCGCTCCGGGCGCGGCCCGGTGTCCGGGGCCCCCGGCTCCAGCCCGGCCTCGGTGAGCAGCCCGGCCACGTGCGCGGCGATCGCCAGCGAGGCGGTCAGGCCGGTGGAGCGGATGCCGCCGACGGTGAGGTAGCGCTGCTCGGGGTGGCTGCGGATGCGGTAGTCGTCCAGTCCGGTGGCGGCGCGCAGCCCGGCGTACACCGCGGTGACCTCCTCCGCGAGCAGGTCCGGCAGGATGCGCGCGCCGTGGGAGCGCAGGAAGGCGAGCCCCTCGGCCGTGGTGCCGGTGGCCCGCTTGTCGTCCAGGTCCTCGGCGGTGGGGCCCAGCAGCACGTTCCCGTGGACGGTCGGCGCCACCAGCACCCCCTTGCCGAGGGCGGTGGGCACCGGCAGCAGGATGTGGCGCAGCAGGGCGCGGGCGGGCTTGTCGAAGACGATCAGCTGGCCGCGGCGCGGAGTGACGGTGAAGTCGGCGTGGCCGAGCAGCCGGTCGATGTCGTCCGCGTACAGCCCGGCGGCGTTGACCAGGTACCGGGTGCGCAGCGGGCCGCGGCCGGTGGCGAGCTCATGGCCCTCGTCGGTGGTGCGGACGTCCGTCACGCGGCAGTCGAGATGCAGTCCGGCGCCGTGGCGCAGCGCCTCGGTGGCGTAGGCGAGGGTCGTGGTCCACGGGCAGATGACGCTCTCGCCGGGGATCTCCAGCGCGCCGAGCGCGCCGGGCCCCAGGTGCGGCTCGCGCCGGCGCAGCTCCGTGGCGTCCAGGAGCCGGGTGTCGGGACGGCCGTTGCGCCCGGCCTTGTCGGCGAGCGTCGGCAGCGCGGCGCGCTGCTCCTCGTCCCAGGCGACGAGCAGCGCGCCGGTCCGCTCCACGGGGATGCCGGCCTCGGCGGCGTACGCCGTGAGCAGCCCGTACCCCTCGCGCACCAGGCGGGCCTCCAGGGTGCCGGGGGTGGCGTCGAACCCGGTGTGCAGGATCGCGGTGTTCGCCTTCGAGGTGCCCTCGCCGACGTCGCCGGAGGCGTCGAGGAGCGCCACCCGCAGCCGGCGACGGGCGAGTTCACGGGCGATGGCGGTGCCGACGACGCCGGCACCGATGATCGCCACGTCGTGGACGCCGTCCGGCAGTCCGCCGCTGGTCGTTACGGTCATGGGTTCCTCGCGTGGTGGTGCGTCGGGGAGGTACGGCCGGCCGGTACGAACGGCACGACCGGTACCGGCGGTGGGGGCGGTCAGTGCGGGTCGACGGGCGACGGGCTCCGGTCGGTGAGCCCGGACGTGGTCGCGTCCCGCTCCAGCACTCCGGCCACCGCCGCGCGGAAGGTGTCGAGGCGCTCCGCCGCCTGGTCCGGGCCGATACGGGGTTCGTAGACGGCGGCCGGACGCCAGGCCGGGGCGGCCTCGTCGGGCGTCAGCCCCGGGTCGAGGCCCAGCCGGGCGGCGGCGGCCACGCCCAGCGCGGTGACGTCCGGCAGCGCGGAGACCTCCACCGGTCGTTGCAACAGGTCGGCCTGGGTCTGCATGAGCAGCGCCGAGCGGGTCAGGCCGCCGTCGACGCGCAGCCCGGTGAGCGGGGTGCCGGTGTCGTTCGCGACCGCGTCGGCGAGGGCGACGACCTGGGCGGCGATCCCTTCGCACAGGGCGCGGACCAGATGGCCGGGGCGGGTGTCGAGGCTGAGGCCGGTCAGCGAGCCGCGGACGTCGCCGCGCCACCAGGGGGCCGCCAGTCCGGCGAGCGCGGGGACGAAGGTGACGCCGCCGGCGTCCGGCACCGCGCCGCCGACCGCGTCGAGCTGGTCGGCGCCGCTGATCACTCCGAGGTCGGTGAGCCAGCGGACCGCGGAGGCCGCGGTGTAGACCTGGCCGTCGAGGCAGTAGTCGGTGCGGCCGCCGAGCCGCCAGGCGACACAGCCGGCCAGCCCGGAGGCGGAGCGGTGGGGGCGCCGCCCGGTCTGGGCGAGCAGGAAGGCCCCGGTCCCGTAGGTGCACTTGGCGGTGCCGGGCTCGGTCACCCGCTGGGCCAGCAGCGCCGCCTGCTGGTCGACGAGCAGCCCGGTGAGCGGGATGTCGGAGCCGAAGGCGGTGGTGGTGCCGAACACCCCGGCGGCGTCCACCACCTCCGGCAGCGGCTCGCCGTCGAGCCCGAACAGGTCCAGGGCGCGCGGGGACCAGGCGACGCGGTCCAGGTCGAGCAGTTGGGTGCGCCCGGCGGTCGCCGCGTCCGTGACGAACGCGCCGGTCAGCCGGTGGACCAGCCAGGTGTCGCTGGTGGTCACGGCGCCCTCGCGGGTCAGCCGGCGGCGGATCCAGGACATCTTGGGCGCCGCGAAGTACGGGTCGAGGGGCAGCCCGGTGAGCTCCCGCAGCTCCTCGGCGTGCGGGGCGAGTTCGGCGCAGACCGACTCCGCCCGCCGGTCCTGCCAGACGATCGCGTCGGTCAGCGGGTCGCCGGTGGTCGGGTCCCAGGCGAGCACCGTCTCGCCCTGGTTGGCCAGCCCCACCGCGGCGACCGGCTCGCCCGCCCGCGCCAGGGCGCGCCGCCCGGCGTCCAGCACCGAGGACAACAGCTCGGCCGGGTCGACCTCGACCCGCCCACCAGGGCCGTAGCGGGGCCGCACGGGCGCCTCGGCGGAGCCGATCACACCGCGCTCCGGGCAGACGACCAGGGCCTTGGTGCCCGAGGTGCCCTGGTCGACGGCGAGTACCGGGCGGGTCTGACCTGTGGTCATATGCCGGGGCTCCTTTGCCTTGCGCGGGTTGCTATAAGTGCTGGAGTGAGTAACCTCCGTAGCCGGCATCGACTCTAGACTGCGCCGGGGCAACGACCCCACCCCGTCGATCTTGAGGAACCATGAACGACAGCGAGTTCCGGCCGGTCTACCATCCGGCGGGCCACGACCACGGGTTACGCATCGCGATAGAGGACCTGCGGACCGGGCGCTGGATGTCGATGCGGGAGCTCCTGGCGCAGACCGTGGACCCGGGGCTGTGGACCCAGCGCACCCAGGTCCTGGCGACCGCGGCCGCCGGGACCAATGTGGTGGCCGCCTGGCGCGCGGAGGAGCCGGAGAGCGTGGCGGTGCTGGTCATGCACGCCCGTGTCACGGTGGAGCGTGCGGTGCGCGCCCGACGCGAGGGGCACCGCAGAACGCGGGAGTTATGGCAGGAGGCGTGGGAGGCGTGTCAGGTGGCCGCCCACAACGCGCCCGACGACCCGGTGCCGTGGGTGTGTCTGCTCGCGCTGGCCCAGTTGGACGGCCGGCAGCGGCTGCCGGAGCACCGGCTGGCGCCGCCGGAGGCGATGCTCTTCCCCGGCCCGTGGGGGCTGTTGCGCGAGGCGCACCGTCGCGACCCGTTCAACCGCGAGGCGTACCACCGGATGCTGCAGTTCGTCTACGCCCGGCGGACCGGCGGGCCACTCGCCGAGGCGGTCAATTTCGGCCAATGGGTGACCTCGTGCGCGCCCCCGGGTTCCGCGCTGCACGCTCTGCCGCTCTACGTCCACGTCGAGCGCTACCGCGAGGAGCACCGCCCGCGGCGGGCGCTGGACCTGCACTGGACCACGGACGAGGCGGTTCGGGACGCCCGGCTGGCGCTGCGCAACTGGTTCGACGCCGCCGATCCGGCGTCCCGTTCGCTGCTGGATCTCAGCCATCTGGCGCACGCGCTGTGGGGCGCGCTCCGATTCGCCGACGCGGCTCGGGTGTTCGCGGCGCTCGGCCCGTACTACACCCCGCCCCCGTGGAACTGCCGCGCCACCGGCCGTGACCATCCGGACGGGGCGGAGGAGGTCTTCCTCCGGGCCCGCGCCCGCGCGTTCGCGGCGTCACCCGAGGCGGACTCCGGCCCGCGCGGCTGACCGCGGCCGGGCTCCGCGCCGCGCTCTCGTCATGTCGACTTCTCGGTTTCTCGATGTCTCGCCTTCTCGTTCCGTGTCGCCCGCATCACCCCGAACCCCCGCCCCGCAGCCCCGAATCCCCGCACTCCCACACCCGCACCCCCGCACCCCCGGAGGAATGTTCATGCCTCGTACACCTTGGTCACGCCCGGATCCCGTCGAGCGACAGGACGACGAGGAGCAGCGGTTGCGGGAGCTGGGATACCAGCCGGTCCTGGCCCGACGCATGGGCGACTTCGGCAACTTCGCCATCAGCTTCTCGGTGATCTCCATCCTCTCCGGCTGCATGACCCTGTACGGGTTCGGCCTGAACACCGGCGGGCCCGCGGTGATGTTGTGGGGCTGGGCCGGGGTCGGCCTGTTCGTGCTGTGCGTCGGCCTGTCGCTGGCCGAGGTCACCAGCGCCTATCCGACGTCCGGGGCGCTGTACTACATGGCCGACCGGCTCGGCGGCCGCAAGTGGGGTTGGTACACCGGCTGGCTCAACCTGCTCGGGCTGCTCGGCGCGATCGCCGGAATCGACTACGGCGCCGCGCTGTTCATCGGCGCGCTGCTGGATCTCCAGTGGGGCTTCGACGCCACACCGGAGAAGACCTTCGTCATCTTCGTGTGCCTCCTGCTGCTGCACGCGGCGCTGAACCTGTTCGGCGTGCGGCTGGTGAGCCTGCTGAACTCGATCAGCGTCTGGTGGCACCTGGCGGGAGTGGGGGTCATCGTCACCGCGCTGACGGTGGTGCCCGGCCACCACCAGTCGCCGGAGTTCGTCCTCACCGAGTTCGTCAACGACACCGGCTGGTCGAATCCGCTCTATGTGGCGGCGATCGGGCTGCTGCTCGCGCAGTACACCTTCTCCGGGTACGACGCCTCCGCGCATCTGTCGGAGGAGACCTCGCGCGCCTCGGTGACCGCCGCCCGCGGGATCGTGCGCGCTATCTGGGTGTCGTGGATCGCCGGCTTCGTGCTGCTGGCCGGGCTGACCTTCGCGATCCAGGACTACGCCCGGACCCAGGGCGCCGAGGTGCCGCCGGCGCAGATCTTCATCGACGCCCTGGGCGTCGGGAGCGCCAAGGCGCTGCTGCTGGTGGTGATCGGGGCGCAGCTGTTCTGCGGCAACGCCGAGGTCGCCGCCGCCAGTCGGATGGTGTTCGCCTTCAGTCGGGACGGGGCGCTGCCCGGCTCGGGGCTGTGGCGCACGGTGAGCACCCGCACCCAGACGCCGGTGGCGGCCGTGTGGCTGTCGGTGGCGGTCGCCTGTCTGCTGGCGGTGCCGTCGCTCTACTCCAAGACGGCCTATGGCGCGGTGACGGCGATCAACGTCATCGGCATCACCCCCGCCTATGCGATCCCGATCTTCCTGCGGCTCCGGGCCGGGGACGCCTTCCAGCCGGGGCCCTGGCACCTGGGACGCTGGAGCCGGCCGATCGGCTGGGTGGCGGTGGTGTGGGTGGCGCTGGTGACCGTGCTGTTCTGTCTGCCGCAGAGCCGCCCGGTGACGGTCGACTCCATGAACTACGCCTCGATCGCGCTGGCCGTGGTGCTGGCGCTGGCGACCGTGTGGTGGTTCGTCGCCCGCCGCTCGTACGGCACCCCGTCCCCGTATGGCACGGCGCGCGAGCAGGCGGAGATCGCGGAGGGCATCGTGTGATCGGGGCCGGGAGCCTCACGGAAGCGCCTGGAGGTCCGCTGAGGTCCTTGGAGCCTTTGGAGCCTTTTGAGCCCTTGGAGTTTTTGGAGGAGGCTCCCCGACGACTGGCATGTGCTCCATGAAGCCGCGCAAGCGATTGCATATGCGAGATCGACACGCCTATCGTGGCGCACATGCAGCAGTACACCATCGGCCAGGCGGCGCGGTTGCTCGGGGTCAGCCCGGACACCGCCCGCCGCTGGGCGGACGCCGGCCGGGTCGCCACCCATCGCGATGAGTCCGGACGTCGGGTCATCGACGGCCGCGACCTGGCCGCGTTCTCCGTCGAGCTGGCTCAGACCGGACACGCCGACGAGGAGACCTCGTACACCTCGGCCCGCAACGCCTTCCCGGGCATCGTCACCGCGATCAAGCTCGGCGACGTCGCCGCCCAGGTGGAGATCCAGGCGGGGCCGCACCGGCTGGTCTCGCTGCTGACGCGGGAGGCGGTCGAGGAGCTCGGGCTGGAGGTCGGAATGCAGGCCACCGCCCGGGTCAAGTCCACCAACGTGCACATCGATCGCGTCTGAGGAGCCCCGCATGCCCCGTCCCCTCTCCCTCCCCCGGCGCCGCGCCGCTGCCGCCGTCCTGACCGCCGCGCTGCTGGTGCCGCTGGTCGGCTGCGGCGGCGATGACGACAAGAAGGGCGACGCCGGCGGGTCGAAGAGCGGCTCGGCCTCCGGCGCCAAGCTCACCGTGCTCGCCGCCGCCTCCCTCACCGACGTCTTCACCGAGGCCGGCAAGGTCTACGAGAGCGAGCACCCGGGCACCAAGGTGACCTTCTCCTTCGCCGGCTCCCAGGAGCTGGCCGCGCAGGTGCGCCAGGGCGTCCCCGCGGACGCCCTGGTCACCGCCGACACCAAGACCATGGACGGGCTGTCCGCCGAGACCGGATCGCCGACCGTGATCGCCAAGAACCGGCTGGTCATCGCCACCGGCGAGGGCAACCCGCACCGGATCCGCGCGCTCAGGGACCTCGCCGACGAGGATCTGAAGGTGGTCCTCGCCGCCCCCGAGGTGCCGGTGGGGCGCTACAGCGAGAAGGTGCTGGACGACCAGGAGATCACCGTCAGGCCGGTCTCGCAGGAGCCCAGCGTCCGCGCCGTGCTGTCCAAGGTGGAGCTCGGCGAGGCCGACGCCGGAATCGTCTACGCCACCGACGCCGACTCCGCGCCCGACAAGGTCGACGCGGTGGAGATCCCCGACGGCCAGAACGCCGTCGCCTCCTACCCGGCGGCCACCCTCAAGGACTCCCGGCACGCGGACGCCGCCGCGCGGTTCGTGACCTGGCTCTCCAGCCCCGCCGCGCAGAAGATCCTGCGCGGCGCCGGGTTCCAGCAGCCGTAGCCGTTCGCCCGCCGGCCCCCCGCAGGAACCGACCATGCCCCGCTCCGGAACCCGTACCCCACTGACCCTGGCGCTCCCGGCGTTGCTGGCCGTCGCGTTCCTGCTGCTGCCCCTGCTCGGCATCCTCAGCCGCACCTCCTGGTCCGATCTGGGCGAGCACCTGGGTAGCCCCGGGGTCACCGAGGCGCTGCGGCTGTCGCTGCTGGTCTCCTTCTGTTCGCTGGGCCTGTCGCTGCTGCTCGGGGTGCCGCTGGCCTGGCTGCTGGCGCGGGCGGACTTCCCCGGCAAGGCGTTGGTGCGCTCGCTGGTGCTGCTGCCGATGGTGCTGCCGCCCACGGTCGGCGGTGTGGCGCTGCTGCTCGGCTTCGGCCGGCGCGGGCTGCTCGGCCCGTGGCTGGAGGAGACCTTCGGCATCACACTGCCCTTCCACACCTCGGGCGCCGTGGTCGCCGCGACCTTCGTCTCCATGCCGTTCCTGGTGATCAGTCTGGAGGGGGCGCTGGCGGGGCTGCGCCCGCGGTACGAGGAGACGGCGGCGTCGCTGGGCGCCTCGCCGGTGCGGGTCTTCCGCACCGTCACGTTGCCGATGGTGGCTCCCGGCCTGGCCGCCGGCGCCGCCCTCACCTGGGCGCGGGCGCTCGGCGAGTTCGGCGCCACCATCACCTTCGCCGGCAACCTCCCGGGCGCCACCCAGACCCTGCCGCTCCAGGTCTATCTGCTGTTGCAGGGCGACCCGGAGGCCGCCACCTCCGTCTCGCTGCTGCTGTTGGCCATCGCCATGGCCGTGCTCATCGCGCTGCGCGGCCGCTGGACCGGCACCCCGCCGACGCGCGGGGGCGCGCCGGGCGGACGACCGAGCGTCGAGGAGCCGGCGCCGACCGACGCGGAGCCCTGGAACCCGGCCGGGGAGCCGTCAGCCGCCGGTGGGAGCCCGGCCCCAGGACCGGCCCCGGCCGGCGGCGTGGCACGGTCCGCGGCGGCCGGACGGGCGGTGCCCGCGACCGGGATGGCGGGGCCCGCGCCCGCGGCCGGCTCCCCCGCCGCGCCCGAGGCGTGGTCGCTGCGCGCCGAGGTGTCCGGCTTCACCCGGCTCGACCTCGACGCCGAGCCCGGCACCACCATCGCCGTCGTCGGCCCCAACGGCGCCGGCAAGACCACCCTGCTGCGGGCGCTGCTCGGGCTGACCCCGCGCGCCCACGCCCGACTCACCCTCGGGGAACGGGACGTGACGGCGCTGCCGCCGCACCGCCGTCACGTCGCCTGGGTGCCGCAGGACGGGGCGCTCTTCCCGCACCTCACCGCCCTGGGCAATACCGCCTACGGCCTGCGCGCCGGCGGCGTGCCGCGCGCCGAGGCCCGGCGCGAGGCACAGCGCTGGCTGGACCGGCTCGGCGTCGGCCAGCTCGCGCACCGCAGGCCCGGGCAGCTCTCCGGCGGCCAGGCGCAGCGGGTGGCGCTGGCCCGGGCGCTGGCCGCCCGGCCCCGGCTGTTGCTGCTGGACGAGCCGCTGGCGGCGCTGGACCAGACGACCCGGGCGCGGGTCCGGCACACCCTGCGCCGCCATCTGGCCGGCTTCGGCGGGGTGTGTCTGATCGTCACCCACGACCCGGTCGAGGCGGTGTCGCTGGCCGACCGGGTGCTGGTGCTCGACCAGGGGCGGGCGGTGCAGGACGCCCCGCCCGTCGAGGTGTCCCGCCATCCCCGCTCCCCCTGGGTGGCCCGGATGCTGGGCCGTAACGCCTGGTCCGGCACCGCCACCCCCGAGGGTCTGGAGCTGCCCGGCGGGGCGCGGATCGTGGCGGCCGAACCGCTGGCCCCCGGCACCGAGGCGTTGGCGATCATCGCCCCGGAGGCGGTCTCGTTGCACCGCGACCGCCCTTCCGGCAGCCCGCGCAACGTCTGGCCGGGCATGGTCCGCGAGCTCACCTCCGTCGGCAGCCGGCTGCGGGTGCTGGTCGGCTCCGAACGGGCCCCGGACCTGATCGCGGAGGTCACCCCGGCCGCGGCGGCGGAGCTGGGGCTGGTGGACGGCGGCGCCGTATGGACGAGCGTGAAGGCCACCGAGGTGACCCTGGTGGCCACCTGACCGGTCACGCCACGGCCCGCGGAGCGCCCCGACGCCCGGACGCCCGGACGCCGGCCGCCGGACGGGCGTCGCCCCGCGCCGCCCGGACGAGGGCTGCCACCCGGGCCGGAGCTGCCGCCCATACGGGAGCTGCCACCCATACGGGAGCTGCCACGCGGTCGTGGGCCGCCGGCCATACGAGAGCCGCCACCCGGCCGTGGGGTGCCGTCCTGCCGCGCGCCTCCGCCCGGTCTGCCGCACCATGTCCTCCGCCGCCCTCCGCCGTCCCGCCGTCCCCGCCCGGCTACAGCTCCGTGTCCTCGGCCAGTTGGCGCACCACGTCGCCCAGGTCGTGGCGGCGTGCGAAGGCCAGGCGCTGGCGGTGGGCACCGGAGCCGTGCCGGCGCAGCGCGGTCATGGCCCGGTCGACGCAGGGCAGGTCGCCGGCGGCCTCCAGGTCCGGGGCGAGCTCCTCGATCAGCGAGGCGGCGAGGGAGGCCGCCGGGCGCAGCGTCCCGGTCATGGGGTCGACTCCGCGGCCCTCGAAGCCGTCGCGGGCGGCTCGCCAGCGGGCCATGCGCAGTTGCTCGTCGGGGATCCGCGGCAGGGGCCGCTCCTCGCGGACCGCGCGCAGCGCCCTGGCCACCAGGGCCCGGCTGAGGGCGGCCTGGAGCAGGGTGCCGTCGAGGCTCGGGGAGATGTCGGCGGCCCGTAGCTCCAGCGTCGGCCAGTGCGAGGAGGGGCGCAGGTCCCAGTAGGCCATCTTCTTGTCGAGCGCCGCCCCGGTCCGGATCATCCGGTGCACGGTCTGCCGGTACTGGGCCGCGGAGGCGAAGACCGGCGGCATCCCGGAGGCGGGCCAGATGGTCCAGGAGATCGCCCGCCAGCTCGCGTGACGGGTGTCGTGGCCGTTCCAGAACGGCGAGTTCGCGCTGACCGCGAGCAGGGTGGGCAGCCAGGGCCGGATGTGGTTGCCGACCTTGATCGCGGTGTCCGGGTCGAGAGTCCCGATGTGCACATGGCATCCGCAGTGGACGATGGTGTGCATCAGGGCGCCGTACTGGTCGGCCTGACGGTGTCGGCGCGGGTCGTCCGTCAGCAGCGGCGGGCCCGGCATCGGCAGCACCGGCCCCGCGCCGGCCACCAGTCGACAGCCGAGCTCGTCGGCGGCCTTGGCGAGCCTGCGGCGTAACGCGAGCAGCTGGTCGCGTAGCTCGGCCAGGGTGTGGGTCACCGGGGTGGCCAACTCCATCTGGTGCCGGGTGCCTTCCAGCTGGAACGCCCCACTGCCGTCGGCCAGCCGGGCCAGCACCCGATCGGCGATTCCGGCGATCTGCCCGGTCCGGGCGTCGACGAGGAGGAACTCCTCCTCCACGCCAGTGGTCAACAGCATCGGCGACGCTCCCCAGGGCGTTCGGCGGATTCGGCATGTCCTGGCGGAACTGGGATCTGAGCGAGTGTTCGACTCCAGAATCCACGCACCACCTGGGGTGGGCAAGACGGCAAACACCTGGCAGCCGATGCCGCTATGGGTAGATTTATCGAGACTTGACACTCTGACGGAAGGCGCGACCATGGCGGGAACGGATCTGGGATCACTCCTCGGCGGCCTGCTCGGCGGTGGGCAGGCCGCCGCACGGGGCAATCTCCTCTCCGCGCTGCTCGACGCCCTGGGCGGCGGCAGCGGCGGGAACGCGCTGCCCGGCCTGCTCCAGCAGCTCCAGGAGGGCGGACTCGGCAAGGCCGTCGAGTCCTGGGTCGGCACCGGCGCGAACGAGCCGGTCAGCGGGCCGGACGTGGCCCAGGCGCTGCCGTACCAGGTGCTGGAGCGGGTGGCTCAGCAGACCGGCACCTCGCCGGAGCACGCCGCCGACGACCTGGCCCAAGCCCTCCCCCAGGCCATCGACAAGCTCACCCCGGGCGGTTCGGTCCCCGAGGGCTCACTGGAGGACCTGCTCCGGGAACGGGGGTGAGCGACGGGCCGCCTTCGGCGGGCGGTCAGCCGACGGCCGGACGGGCCGTGATGGTCACCGTCGCGCCCGGCCGGACCGCGGGGAGCAGCACCGCCACGCCGCCCGGTTCCTCGCGCACCACCGCGCGACCAGCCCCCGTCACGGACACCCGCGCCCCGTCCGGACAGACGGCGGCGGGCAGCTCGAGCCAGGTCCAGGCGCGGCGGGAGGTGCGGTCGGCGGTCAGGGTGAGGGCGTAGCCGCCGTCGGTCGCGTCGTAGGTCTCGGAGCGCGGCGCGCCGGCCACGGCGGTGGCGTACGGGGCGAAGGCGGGCTCCTTGCCGGGGGCGGGGGTGCCGTCGCCGTCGTAGACGCAGTAGCCGGCGCCGCCCGGGGCCGCGCAGGAGTACCACATGGCCCAGCCGGAGGCGAAGCCGCGCAGCGAGGCCACCTGGCGGCGGACCAGCTCGGCGTTGCCGGGGGTGGTGGCCCGCGGCGGGCCCCACTCGCCGACCAGCACCGGAAGCCGGTGGGCCACCGGATAGCGCCCGATGGCCGCCTCGTACGCCTCGATGAAGCCGCCCGTCGGGTCCCAGTCGGCGCCGGACTCCACGGCCGTGTCGTAGTAGTGCGGGGCGTAGCCCAGGCGGTCGGCGCCGGGTCGGGGATCGGTGAAGCCGGGCAGGCTGGTGGGCACGCCCTGGCCGACGAGGACGGTCGGCTCCAGGAACAGCCAGGCGTCGCGGTCGACGGAGCGGATGGCGGCGATCAGCCGCCGGTACATCGCCGGCAGCCGCCCGGTCTCCAGCCGGATCGCGGCGGCCAGCTGGTCCGCGGGGTCGGACGGGTCGCCGGCGATGGGCCCGAACGGCTCGTTGAAGAGGTCGTAGCCGAGCAGCGAGGGGTGCCCGCGCAGGGTGGCGGCGACCTTCGCGTAGACCGCGGCCTGGGCGGCGCGCAGGTCGGCGTCGTCGTAGAGGTGGGTGAAGGCGGCCTGCACGGCGGGTTGGAAGTAGTCGGAGAACCAGTCGTCGGGGTTGGGCTCGAAGGGCAGCCCGTCGGTGCGGGTGGCCCAGGCGGGCATCCCGTTGTGGCCGAAGGCGGGGCCGTAGACGTCCTGGTGCCAGTCGACGAGGACCAGCACGCGGTGTCGGTCGGCCCAGCCCAGGATCCGGTCGAGGTAGCGCAGATAGCCGGTGTCGTAGTGGCCGCGGCGTGGTTCGACCCGCTCCCACTGGATGTTCAGCCGCATCAGGTCGAAGCCGTCGGCCGCCAGCTTGGCCACCCGGTCCTCGGTCACGGTGTCCGTCTTGCCGAGGTTCAGACCGCGTGGCCGCAGCGCCCGGCCGTGCCGGTCGGCGAGGTGGGCGCGCCCGTCGGGGGTGATGACGGTGCCCACCGGGGTCGTGGCCTCCGGCCGCGCCGCCGCCGGCGGCGCCTCCACTCCGGCGGCGCGTGATCCGTCCGCCGCGGGCCCGTTCCCCGCGGGCCCGTACGCCCCGGGTCCGGTCCCCGCCGGTCTCACCGCCCCCGGCGGTGCGGCGGGCGTGGTTCCGGCGGCGCCGAGGAGCAGCGCGGCGGCGAGCGTGAGGGTGGTGGCGGCGCGGTGCAGACGCATGGCGTCCTCCCCTGGACCGAGCTCCCGCTGGAGCGTGTGGTGCGCCGATACTGACCGGCACGGCACACTGGAGCAAGGGTCGTGCCGACGACTGAGCGTTCGCCACAGGCGACTACCTGTGTAAATATGCACACATGGGGCGCTTCCGGCCTTCGTCGACCTCTCCCACCACCCCAGCGCGCGGTCAGTCGCGCGGCGAGCGCCCCCGTTCGATCCTGGGTGTCCGGAGTGTCGCGGGCCAGGCTCTGCTGCTCCAGGTGACCGTCATCCTGCTCATCGTGACGGCCGGCGTGGTCGCCCTCGTCCTCCAGGCGGAGCGCGACAGCACCACCGAGGCGCGCCGTCGTTCCCTGGCGGTCGCGCAGACCTTCGCCAACTCCCCGGGCATGATCGACGCCCTGCGCTCCCCCGATCCGAGCGCGATCCTGCAGCCGATGGCCGAGACCGCCCGGAAGAAGGCCGGGATGGACTTCATCGTGATCATGACGCCCGAGGGGATCCGCTACACCCATCCACAGCCGGAGCGCATCGGCAAGAAGTTCGTGGGCACCATCGGTCCGGCACGCGAGGGCAAGTCCCTCACCGAGACGGTCACGGGGCCGCTGGGCGTCGAGATGCAGGCGGTGGTGCCGATCGAGGACTCCGAGGGCGAGGTGGTGGGTCTGGCCTCGGCGGGCATGAAGACCCGCTCGGTGTCGAGCGTGGTCAACCGGCAGCTGCCCATCCTGCTGGGCGGCGGCGCCGCGGGGCTCGCCCTGGCCATGGGCGGCACCGCGCTGGCCACCCGCCGGCTGAGCCGGCAGACCCACGGCCTGGGGCCGGCCGAGATGGCCCGGATGTACGAACACCACGACGCGGTGCTGCACGCGGTCCGCGAGGGCGTGCTCATCGTCAGCGGCGACCATCGGCTGCTGCTGGCCAACGACGAGGCCCGCCGGCTGCTCGCCCTGCCCGAGGACGCCGAGGGCCGGCAGGTCGACGACCTGGGCCTCAATCCGCACATGACCGAGCTGCTGATGTCCGGGCGGCAGGCCACCGACGAGGTGGTGGCCACCGGCGACCGCCTGCTGGCGGTGAACCAGCGCACCACGGACCGCTTCGGCGGGCCGCCGGGCACGGTCGCCACCCTCCGCGACACCACCGATCTGCACACCCTCTCCGGCAAGGCGGCGGTGGCCCGCGACCGGCTGCGCCTGCTGTACGACGCCAGCGTGGAGATCGGCACCACCCTGGACGTGGCCCGCACCGCCGAGGAACTGGCCCAGGCCACGGTGCCGAAGCTCGCCGACTTCACCACCGTGGACCTGGTCGACGCCGTGCTGCAGGGCGAGGAGCCTCCCCTCGACGACATTCCCGAGCTGCGCCGCACGGCCATCAGCGGCATCCGCGACGACCATCCGCTCTATCCCGCCGGGCGGCTCATCAAGTTCGTCCCCTCCACCCCGCAGGCGCGCGGCCTGGGCAGCGCCCGGGGTGTCATCGCGCCCGATCTGCACAACGCTCCCGGCTGGCAGGCCCAGGACCCCGAGCGGGTGCGGTGGATCCTGGACTACGGCATCCACTCCCTGATGACCGTCCCGCTGCGCGCGCGGGGCGTCGTGCTGGGCGTGTGCAACTTCTGGCGCTCGGTCCGCCCGGAGCCCTTCGAGGAGGACGACCTGTCGCTCGCCGAGGAGCTGGTCGCGCACGCCGCGGTCTGCATCGACAACGCCCGCCGCTACACGCGGGAACACGACATGGCCGTCACCCTCCAGCGCAGCCTGCTGCCCCGCGGCCTCCCCGAGCAGAGCGCCCTGGACGTCGCCTACCGCTATCTGCCGGCCCAGGCCGGGGTGGGCGGCGACTGGTTCGACGTCATCCCGCTGCCCGGGGCCCGGGTCGCCCTGGTGGTGGGCGACGTCGTCGGCCACGGCCTGCACGCCGCCGCCACCATGGGCCGGCTGCGCACCGCCGTGCATAACTTCTCGACCCTGGACATGGCCCCCGACGAGCTGCTCAGCCACCTCAGCGAGCTGGTGGCCCATATCGACCAGGACGAGACGGCCACCGGCAGCGCCGCGATCACCGGCGCGACCTGCCTGTACGCCATCTACGACCCCGTCGAACGCTGCTGCGTGCTGGCCCGCGCCGGCCATGTGCCGCCCGCCGTCCTGCTGCCGGACGGCACGGTGGAGCTGCCGGAGCTGCCGGCGGGCACGCCGCTCGGCCTGGCCGGCCTGCCGTTCGAGGCCGCCGAGCTGCACCTGGCCGAGGGCAGCAAGCTGGTGCTGTACACGGACGGCCTGATCGAGCACCGCGAGCGCTCCATCGACACCGGACTCGACCTGCTCCGCGACACCCTCGCTGGCAGCGACGCCACCCCCGAGGAGACCTGCCGTTCGGTGCTGGACGTGCTGCTGCCGCCCCAGCCCGAGGACGACATCGTGCTTCTCGTGGCCGGCACCCGGGCCGTGGAGGACGACCGGATCGCCGAGTGGGACGTGCCGGCGGACCCCGCCGCCGTCGCCGTCGTGCGGTCCGAGGTCACCCGTCGGCTGGAGGAGTGGGGCATGGGCGAGGAGGCGTTCACCACGGAGCTCATCCTCAGCGAGCTGATCACCAACGCCATCCGCTACGGCGCCAGCCCGATCCGCGTCCGGCTGCTGCTGGACCGCTGCCTGATCTGCGAGGTCTCCGACGCCAGCAGCACCTCCCCGCACCTGCGGCACGCCGCGACCATGGACGAGGGCGGCCGCGGCCTGTTCCTGGTGGCCCAGTTCGCCGAGCGCTGGGGCACCCGCTACACCCCCACCGGCAAGGTCATCTGGACGGAGCAGCCGCTGCCGCCGGAGGTGCGCCCGCCGAACGGGGAGGTCCCTGGAAACGTCTGACGCCGTCCCCGTCGGTTATCGGAAGCGGCCGGCCCGCTCGCCCAGCTGCCGGACCGCGGTCTCCCACGCGCGCGTGACCGCCTGTCGGACGTACGCGTTGGCCGCCGCCATGTCGTCCGACACCGGGGTGCGGGCGCCGACGTGCACGTGCACGCGGGGGCGGCGCACCGGCGCCGTCACCAGCCCCGCGAGCTGCTTGGAGGGAGAACCGGAGACCACCCGGCGGGCGCCGGCCTGCCCGAGGGGGATCACCTGCGCCCCGGTCGCGCACACGAGCCGGGAGACACCGCTGCGGAAGGGGCCCGGGGCCGCCTCCCCGGAATCCCGGCGCGGCGGCAGGCGGCCCTCTCCGTAGATCAGGACGAGCCGACCGTCGCCGAGCGCCGCCGCTGCGCTGTCCAGGGCCTCGCCCGCCCGCACGGTGCCGCGGTGCACCGGTATGTGGCCTTCACGGCGCAGCACTCGGCCCAGGACCGGAACGCGCCACAGCCCGGCGGTGGCCAGCACCACCGGACGCACACCAAGGCGGTGCAGCGCGGCCAGCACGATCGCCGGATCGGCCAGCGACGTGTGGTTCGCGACGATGATGCTGCCCGGGGCGAAGTCCGTGCCGGCGTCGGTGGTGACGGTCAGCCGGCCGAAGGCCGGCACGAGCCGGGTGGCGATGCTGCTGAGCATGGACGTTCCTCGGGCTGGTGTGACGGTGCGCACTGACAGTCTCGCCCATCGACGCCTCGCGGCCCACGGCCGACCCCGGTGGACGCTCCGCCCCGGTGGCCCCCGTCAGGAGGTGGGCTGGAGGAGGAGCAGGGCGATGTCGTCCGCGTGCTGTCCGGTGGGGCGGGCGCGCCGGACGAGGCTGTCGATGAGGTGGTGGAGCGGCAGGTCGCTGGATCGGGCCAGATGCCGCGCGAGATCCGCGGTTGTGTGGTCCACGTCCGCGCCGGGGGTTTCGACGAGACCGTCGGTGTAGAGGGCGAGGATGGACCCGGCCGGCAGCGGCTGGGTGCTGAGCGCGTAGGGGAGTTCGACGCCGATGCCCAGCGGAGGTCCGGGGTCGACGGCCACGACCCGGGGATCCCGGCCGGGGCGGTGCAGGAGCGGCGGTGGATGGCCGGCGCTGGCGAGGGTGACCTGCCGGCCGGCGAGGTCCACCTGGGCGTAGAGGCAGGTGATGAAGCGCCCGGGGTCGAGGTCGGCGAGGTCGCGGTTGGTCCTGGCGAGGACCGTGTCGGGGCCCGCGCCGGCGGTGGCGTGCGAGTGGATGGCGGTGCGCACCTGCCCCATGAGGGCGGCCGCCGTCACGTCATGGCCCTCGACATCGCCGATGACGGCCGCGGCGGTGGTGTCGGTGAGCCGGATGAGGTCGTAGAAGTCGCCGCCGATGTCCATGCCGTAGCTGGTGGGCAGATAGCGGGCGGCGACGTTCACCCCGGCCACGGTGGGCAGGGCGTGCGGCAGGAGGCGCTGCTGGAGGGCGTGGGCGAGGTTGTGCTTGGCGTCGTAGAGCCGGGCCCGGTCCAGGGCCTGGGCGATGAGGCTCGCCAGCGGGGTGAGGATGGCGCGCTCGTCGGTGGTGAAGGTGTGCGGGTGGTCGTAGGCCAGGACACAGCACCCGACGGGGCGTCCGGAGGTGATCAGCGGCAGGAACGCCCAGGCGTGCTTGTCGCTGAGCTGCGGGGTGTCGGGGTAGTCGCGGGCCAGCTCGGCGCGGCTGGCGAAGAAGGAGGGGCTGCCGGTGGCCAGGGCCCGGCCGACGGGGGTGAGTTCGGCGTCCATCTGGAGCCCTTCGAGGCGCTCGACGACGTCCGGGGCGTAGCCGTGGTGGCCGATGGCCTTCAGCCGGCCGGCCTCGGTGGTGGACACGATCAGGCCGTCGGCGCCGAAGGTGGGCAGGATCAGCTCGGCGATCAGGTCGACCACGTCCTGCACGCTCACCGTCTCGGTCAGCGCGGCCGCGAGGTGCACCAACTGGTGGATCCTGCCCGCGGCGGCCGTGGTGACCGCCGCCGCCGTTCCGGGCGGTGGTCGCACCTCGGAGCGGGGGCGCTCCACGGCGGTGTCCTCGGAGTCGACGAGGATGCTGATGCCACTGGCGTCCGGATAGAGGCGGAGCGTGAGCCATCGGTCCGGCGGCCGCGCCACGGCGAGGGTCGCCGGCTCGCCGCTGAGCCAGGCCGCGCGGTACGTCTCCGCGCAGACGGGGTCGCCGAGCCAGGGCACCGACTCCCACAGCACACTGTCGAACAGGTCCTCGGGCGTACGGTCCAGCAGGTCGAGGGCGGCGTGGTTGGCGAAGGTGACGCGTCCTTCGAGGTCCAGGGCCAGGGCGCCGGTCGGCAGTCGTTCGACCAGGTCGGCCGCCGCGAGCGCGGACCGCACCGGACGCTCGGTGGCGAGTCGCACGGGGACCACGCGCGGCCGGTCCGGAATGACCGGGGGGTGGGGCGCCTCGTCCAGTACGCGGGCGACGCGCCGGGCGCTGAACAGCACCTGGCCGCGCTCCCGCCGGGAGATCCGCGGGGACCGACCGGCCGGCCACACCAGCGACAAGGCGCCCCAGCAGCGGTCGGCGCCGCGCAGCGGGGCGCAGGCGATCGCCATCCGGTGGGGCGCGGCCGCCGCGCCGCGCGGGTACAGGCGCGCCATGTCCTCCTGGCCGCCCACCCACACCAGGCGATCCTCGCGCACCGCCTCCGGCGCCGGGCTCTGGCGGGTGATCGACAGCCGCCACCACGGCTCGGTGATCTCGCCCGGAGCGCCGCAGGTCACGACCAGGACGAGAAACCGCCCGTCCTCGTCCAGCAGATAGACGCCTCCCCCCGACGCGCCGGCGCGGTGCACGGCCCGCACCAGGGCCTCGTCCAGCAGACCGGCCGCGTTCGGCCGGTCACCGCGACCGGGCACCGCGCCCCTCCACGCCGTGGTTCTCCGGCACCCCGTCCCCGGCCCCGTCGCCCCCGACGCGAGCCCCGTTCGGGTGCGGGCGCGCCGAAGCGGCCGGCCGCACGTGCCCACGCCGCAGCGCCACCACGCGGCCCGCGCAGCGACAGGTGTCCATAGGGAGACCATAAGTCCGAACGGGAGGGGCGGCATGTCGGTGGGAAAACCCGATGCCCCGGCCCGCGCCTGATCTCTAGACTCACCGTGCGCGCCACCGCCAGAAGGCGGCGCGCGGCCATGAGTTGACGCGGAACGAGTGAGGGGAGCCGACCGTGCGACACCGCACCGACGTCGTCGTTCCCTCCTCGCGGTATGACGTGATCCTGGTGTCCCGGTCCGCCCGGTGCCGGCTGCGCGGCCGGCTCCGGACGCCCGCGACGAACACCCGATCCTTCGTCTGATCCCCGCCCTCCCGGCTCACCTCGGCGTCGCCGCGCGAGTCGGGTCCGGGTCGGGGGTGTTCCGTCCGGGAATCGCGCCGCCCTTCTCCTCATGACCCACGAAAGGCCCCGGGCCGTGCGTACCGACCTGCACCACCGTTCCCCCGATCCGCTGACGACCGTCCGCAACCTCGGCATCCTCGCCCATGTGGACGCCGGTAAGACCACCGTCACCGAGCGGTTCCTCTACCTGACCGGCGCGACCCACAAGCGGGGTGAGGTCCATGACGGGACGACCGTCACCGACTTCGATCCGCAGGAGCGCGACCGGGGCATCACCATCTTCGCCGCGGCGGTGAGCTGCGTCTGGGCCGGCCATCGGATCAACCTCATCGACACCCCGGGCCATGTCGACTTCTCCGACGAGGTGACGCGCTCGCTGCGGGTGCTCGACGGCGCGATCGCCGTGTTCGACGCCGTCGCCGGGGTCGAACCGCAGAGCGAGGCGGTGTGGCACGAGGCCGTCCGGTGCGGGGTGCCGCGGATCGCCTTCGTCAACAAGCTGGACCGGGCGGGCGCCGACCTCGACACGGCCGTCGCCTCGATCAGGGACCGGCTGCGCACGGTGCCGCTGGTGACGCAGTTGCCGATCGGGCGCGAGCAGCACTTCACGGGCGTGGTGGACCTGCCGCGCATGCGCTCCCTGGTCTGGGGCGACGACCGGGGCACCTTCGTGGAGGGCCCGGTCCCCGAGGAGCTCCGGGAGGAGGCGCTGCGCCGGCGCCGGCTGCTGGAGGAGACGGTGGCGGAACTCCACCCGGCCGCGCTGGAGGAGTTCTGCGCCTCCTCGGAGGTCTCCGCCGACACCCTCGCGACCGCGCTGCGCGACCTCACCCACAGCGGTGAGGGGCTGGTGGTGCTGTGCGGCTCGGCCTACCGTGACCGCGGTGTCGAGCCGTTGCTGGACGCTGTCGTGGCGTATCTGCCGTCGCCCCGGGACGTACCGGCGGTACGCGGCACCCTGGACGGGGCGGCCCAGGAGCGGGCCGCCGACCCGGCGGCGCCGTTCTCCGCGCTGGTCTTCAAGGTGAACTCGACCGCCACCGGCCGGCTGACCTGCCTGCGGGTGTACTCGGGGACCCTCCGGAAGGGGGACACCCTGCTGGACATGGGCGTGCGGCGCACCGAGCGGGTCGGCCGGATCCTGCGGCTGCAGGCCGACCGGCACGAGGAGATCGACCTGGCCACGGTCGGGGACATCGTGGCCGTGGTCGGGCTGAAGGCCGCCCGCGCCGGGACCACCCTGTGCGCGCCGTCGGCGCCGCTGGTGCTCGAACCGCCGCGCGCCACCGACCCGGTGGTCTCGGTGGCGGTCGAGGCCCGCAGCAGCCTGGAGACCGATCGGCTGGCCGCCGCGCTGGGGCGGCTCGTCGAGGAGGATCCGTCGCTGGTGTCGCGGAGCGACCCCGAGACCGGCCAGACGGTGCTGTCGGGCATGGGCGAGCTGCACCTGGAGGTGGCGGTGGAGAAGATCCGCCGCGACCACGGGCTGGAGGTCGGCGTGGGCAGGCCGCAGGTGGCCTACCGGGAAACGGTGGCGCGCGGGGTGTCCGGGCTGGTCTACCGGCATGTCAAGCAGGACGGCGGGGCGGGCCAGTTCGCCCATGTGGTCCTGGACGTGGAACCGCTGGAGCTCGCCCCGGGCTCCGCCGGCGCGTTCGTCTTCCGGTCCACGGTCGTCGGCGGCCGGGTGCCCCGGGAGTACGTCCGCGCGGTGGAGGCGGGCTGCCGGGACGCCCTCGCCGAGGGGCCGCTCGGCGGTCACCCGGTGACCGGGCTGCGGGTCACCCTGACCGACGGGGCCACCCACGTCAAGGACTCCTCGGAGCCGGCCTTCCGGACGGCGGGCCGGCTGGGGCTCCGGGAGGCGCTGCGCGCCGGGGCGATGGCGCTCCTGGAACCCGTGGCGGAGGTCACGGTCACGGTGCCCGACGAGGCCGTGGGCGGGGTGCTCGGTGACCTGGCGGCACGGCGCGGCGGGATCTCGGGCTCCACGGCGCGGGGCGGTGCCACCGTCGTCGACGCCACCGTGCCGCTGGCCGAGCTGTTCGGCTACGCGACCCGGCTCCGCAGCCGCACCCAGGGCCGGGCCACCTTCACCAGCCGTCCCGCCGGCTACGCCCGCGTCCCGGCGGCGGTCTCGCGGGGGTTGCTGACGCGGTAGGCGCGGCGCCGGTCCCGTCCCGACGGACGGGACCGGCGCACAACGGTAGGGATGTGACGGTATATCAGCTGGAACTCCTCGCCGGCTGGGGCCGCCGGCTATCCGGTGGAACGCTGTCTGCACACGCCGGTACGGCGAGAGCGAGATGGCGTTCCACCGTCGCTGAGCCGCGACACCCCCCGCTGTCGTTCCGTCGGTTGACCCTTCACTGCGAGGGGTTGATCGACCTGGCGCCGGGCGCCCGCGCGACGTCGGGGTTCCGGTGGCATGTCTCAGGCGTCGTCCAGCACCGTCCGGATCACATGCCGGGCGTTCCGCGCCATCGCGGGGTTCGTCTTCCGGTAGTACGGCAGCGCGACCAGCGCCTGTGAGAGCGTCCGCCCGCGGCCGCGGATCCAGGTCGCCTCGTCCACGGCCAGCGCCTCGCGGAAGACGTCCCGCGCGTCGGCCGGCAGCAGGTTCCACGCCGGGAACAGATCGCAGGCCGGATCTCCGCTGCCCGCGCAGCCGAAGTCGATCACGGAGGCCAGTCGGCCACCGCCGTCGACCAGCACATTGCCCGGCATCAGATCGGCGTGCAGCCACACCGGCGGTCCGTCCCAGACCGGGGCCCGCAGCGTCTCCTCCCACACGGCGGTCGCGGCGTCGCAGTCGACGTCCTCCTCCGGGATCTCCCGCAGCCGCTCGATCGCCGCGCGGGTCTCCGCGTCGAGCGAGGCGACCGGCCCGCCTCGGTGCGCCCTCGGCGCGGCCGGCAGGGTGACGCCCCGCATCGCGACCACGAACGCGGCCAGATCCTCGGCCAGCGGCACGGGAGCGCTCAGCGCCCCCGCTTCGGGAAGCTCGCCCGTCAGCCACCGGTAGACCGACCACGGCCACGGATACCCCTGGCCCGGCACCCCGGCCCCGAGCACCTCCGGTATGCGCGTGGGCAGCAGGGGCGCGAGACGGGGCAGCCACTCCCGCTCCAGCGACACGTCCGCGGCCCCGCCCCGCACCAGCGGCAGCCGAACGACCATGTCATCGCCCAGCCGGTACATCGCGTTGACCGTGCCGCCGGACGGCCATCGCTCCACCGTCAGCCCCGCCCAGCGGGGGAACTGTTCGGCGATCAACCGTCGTACCAGGTCGTCGTCGATGGGATGCGTCCCGGGGTGCATCTGACCCGTGCTCATGGACGTCATCCGACCACCGTCCGCCGACGGGCGTCAAACGCCTTTGTGCGGCACCCGGTTCAGGAGCGGCGTCGGTCTTCCCGAACCGGTGGGGTCGACCGCCCCCACCGCACGCGGCCCCCCGTCCGCGACGGGGGGCCGCATCGAGGCTACGACCGGCGCGGCACCGGTATCACGTAGCGGCTGAAGACCAGCTCGCGCAGGACGTCGTCGCCGCCTTCGACGATCGAGACATAGCGGATGTCCCGGAGCAGCTTTCCGACGGGCGACTCGCTGGTGTACCCGAGTCCGCCGAACATCTCGGAGCCGACGCTCGCCACGTCCCAGCCCGCCTGGCCACAGAACATCTTGGCCGTCAGGGCGGACTTGAGCGTGCCCTGCCGGGCGAAGACGGTGGCCGCGTCGGGCCCCGTCATGATGGTGTCGTAGTCATGAGCCGCCCTGAGGCAGTGGCTCTTCATGACGTCGATCTGCATCTCCATCTGCCCCAGCCGCTGCGCGAAGACCGGGCTGTCCAGCAGGGTGCCGTCCCGGAACGGCTTGTGCTTGGCGTAGTCCATGCAGTGGTCGCGGACCCGCCGGGCGACTCCGATGGCGGTGGCCGCGATCAGGATCCGGCTGGCGTTGAGGCCGATCTCCAGCAGTCGGAGCCCGGAACCCTCCAGCTGGTTGGCGGCGGGCACCCGGCAGTGGTCCAGTCGCACCTGGTAGGTGTGCGAGGCGCGCACCCCGATGACGTCCCACCGCTTGACGATCTCGACCCCGGGCGTGTCCCGCGGCACCAGAACGGCGAGGTACTCCTCGGGATCGTCCGCCGACCGGGCGACGACCACGAGGAAGTCCGCGAAGTCGGTGTTGGTGGAGAAGGACTTCTCGCCGGTGATGACGAGTTCGTCCCCGTCCCGGGTGACCATCGTCTCGATCTTGCTGAGCTCGCTGCCCGCGTTGCGCTCGCTGCCCAGCGTCGCGCAGAACGATCCGCGCTCCGCCATGGGCTTCAGGTAGCGGGCCTTCAGCTCCTCGGATCCGTACAGCTGCACCATGCTGGTGCCCAGGACCGAGATGAACAGGGTGAACGCCACGCCGGCGTCGCCGTAGGCGATCTCGTTGACGATCTCGACACTGTCCTCGAGGCTGAGTCCTCGGCCGCCCAGCTCCTCGGGCAGCCACCAGTTCGCGAGCCCGGTGCCGCGGAACGTGTCGTACACCTCCAGGGGCTTCTCCGTCAGCGTGTCCGTCTGCGCCTGGCCACCGCCCAGTTCGTCCTTGACGAACCGGCGAACGGTCTTGAGATCTTCTGACTTCATCGTCCTGCCATTCATTCCGTGAACGCGCGCTGGATGAGGTTCTCGACGTCGAGGGCGTCGATCTCGTCATCCACCTGGTCCGCTGCCATGTCCTCGTCGTCGTCCCGCGGCTCTTCGTCCACCGCGTCCTGGGGGAACAGCCGCTCCCGCAGGTGTTCCGCCAGAGCCGCCGGGGTCGGGTAGTTGAAGATCACCGTTGCGGGGATCTGCAGCCCGGTGTCCTTCTTGACCTCGTTGCGGAACTCCACTCCGCTCAGCGAGTCGAAGCCGATCTCCTTGAAGGACAGGTCGCCGTCGATGTCGTCGGTGGAGGGGTAGCCCAGCACCATCGCCGCGGTGGAGAGCAGCAGGTCCAGCAGCTCGCTCGACTGCTCCTCGGGCGACAGCTCCGCCAGCCGCCGTACCAGCGGCAGCTCGGTGGGTTCCTCGGCGGGCTCGCGGCGCGGTGCCGCGACCATCCCGCGCAGCAGCGCGGGCACGGTGTCCAGTCGGCGCAGCGCGGTCTTGTCGAGCGCGGCGGGAACCACCGTCGCCGTGTCGAGCGCGAGCGCGGTGTCGAACAGGGACGTGCCCTTCGCCGCGCTCAGGGGCACGATCCCCAGCCGCCTGAACCGCGACAGATCGGCCTGGCCGAGCGTGCCCGCCATGCCGAGCTCCCAGGGACCCCAGGCGAGCGATGTCGCCGGCAGGCCGGCGGCCCTGCGCCGCGCGGCCAGGGCGTCCAGGAACGCGTTGGCCGCGGCGTAGTTCGCCTGGCCGGCGGTGCCGATCGTGCCGGCGACGGACGAGTAGAGGACGAACGCCGACAGCCCCAGGTCCCTGGTCAGTCGGTGCAGGTGCCAGGCGGCGTCGACCTTCGGCCGGAGCACCCGGTCGAGCTGTTCCGGCGTCAGCGTCTCCGCGCCGGCGTCGTCCAGCACGCCCGCCAGGTGGACCACCGCGGTCAGCGGCGACTCCGCGGGGATCTCCGCGATCCGTTCGGCCAGCGCCTCCGGGTCGGCCACGTCGCAGGACGCCTGGGTGACGTCGGCGCCCAGCGCGGACAGCTCCGCGACCAGTTCGGCCGCGCCGGGCGCCGCCGCGCCCCGCCGGCTGAGCAGCAGCAGGTGCCGCACCCCGTGTTCGGCGACCAGATGGCGGGCGAACAGCGCGCCGAGGGCACCGGTCGCCCCCGTCAGCAGCACCGTGCCCCGCGGGTCCCACATCGGTCGCTCGGCCGTCGCCGGCGGCGCCGGAGCCAGCCGTGGCACGTACGCCACGCCGCGGCGGACCGCCAACTGCGGCTCACCGGACAGGTCCAGCGACTCCAGCGCGCTCAGCGACTCCTCGCTGCCGTCCGTGTCGACCAGGACGAACTGGTCCGGGTGCTCCGCCTGGACCGACCGCACCAGGCCCCAGACCGGCGCGCAGGACAGGTCGGGGGTCTCGTCCGCGGTGACCGCCACCGCGTGGCGTGTCACGATCACCCGCCGGGTCCGGCCGAACCGCTCGTCGCGCAGCCACTTCTGCACCAGGTCGAGCACCTCGTGCGCGGTCGCCCGCGCCGCCGCGGGGACATCCGCCGCGTCGTCGCCGGCGGCCACCTGGGTGAGCTCCACGTCCGGCACCGACCGGCCGGAGCCGGCCGCGGCCGTCTCGGGCAGCGGCGTCCAGTCCACGGCGAACAGGGAGTCGGCCGCCGCGTCGCCGGTCAGCTGCTCGACGGAGGCCGGCATGACCGCCAGCGACGCGACGGTCAGCACCGGTGCGCCGCCGGGGTCGGTGATCCGCAGGGACACCTCCTGGGGCCCCGTACGGGAGATCCGGACCCGCAGCTCCGTGCCGGCCGGCGCGTGGAACGTCACTCCCGACCAGGAGTACGGCAGCAGCACCTGGGACGGGTCCGAGCCGGCCAGCAGGGACAGCATCGGGTGCAGGGCCGCGTCGAACAGGGCCGGGTGCAGGGCGAACCCGGGGGACGCGGGGCGCAGCCCGTCGGGGAGCCGGACCTCGCCGTAGACCTCGTCCTCCCGGCGCCATGCGGCGCGCAGGCCCTGGAAGGCCGGCCCGTAGGCGTAGCCGCGGTCGACGAGCTCCGGGTAGAAGCCGGTCAGCTCGACCGGCGTGGCTCCCGGCGGGGGCCATGCGTCGGAGGTGGACGCCTCCGGCGCCGGAGCCGGGTCGGTGGCCAGGTATCCGGTCGCGTGCCGGGTCCAGGGGGACTTCGCTCCGGCGGCCGCCCCGCCCGTCGTGGATATCGCGGATGTCGCGGGTATCGCACGGGAGTAGACCCCGATGGGGCGCCGGCCCCCCTCCTCGGCCGCGCCGACGACGATCTGGAGCTGGACGGCCTCGTCGCCGAGCGTCAGCGGCGCCTGAAGGGTCAGTTCCTCGACGCTCCGGCAGTCGACGCCGTCCAGGGTGTGCAGCGCCATCTCCAGGAAGGCCGCCCCCGGGAACACCACGTTGTCGAAGATGGCGTGGTCGGCCAGCCAGGGGGCGTCGGCCGACGAGACCCGGCCGCTGAGGACCAGCTGGTCGCCGACGGCGAGGTCGGTGGCGGCGGCGAGGAACGGGTGCTCGATCGCGGCGAGCCCCGCGCCGCCGAGGTCGCCCTGCGGTCGCGCGGGCTCCGCCCAGTACCGCTGCCGTTCGAAGGCGTAGGTGGGCAGCTCGACCTGGCGTCCGGAGACGCCGAGGGCGGAGAGGTAGGACCGCCAGTCGATCGGGACGCCCGCGACGTGCAGCCGCGCCAGCGCCTCGGCCACCGCACGCGACTCGGACCGGTCCTTGCGGACGATCGCGACCACGGGCAGGTCCGGTGCCGACTCGGCCAGGGCCTCCTGGGCCATGGCCGAGAGGACCCCGTCGGGGCCGGCCTCGACCAGGGCCTCGGCGCCGGCCGCCACCGCGGCGCGCACGCCGTCGCCGAACCGTACGGCCTCCCGTACGTGCCGCACCCAGTACTCCGGCTGCTCCAGCGCGCCGTCCTCGGCCAGGTCGCCGGTGACGTTGGAGACCACCGGGATGCGCGGCGCCGCGTACGCCACGGACCCCGCCACCCGCCGGAACTCCTCCAGCATCGGCTCCATCAGCGGCGAGTGGAACGCGTGCGAGACCCGGAGCCGCTTCGTCTTGCGGCCCTCGCCGGCGAGCGTCGACTCGATCCGCAGGACCACGTCCTCGGCACCGGAGATCACCACGGAGGTGGGGCCGTTCACCGCGGCGATCGAGGCGGAGTCGCCGTGGCCGTCCAGCGCGCCGCGGACCTCCTCCTCGTCGGCCTGGACCGCCACCATCGCCCCGCCGCGCGGCAGGGCCTGCATCAGCCGGCCGCGGGCGGCCACCAGACGGGCCGCGTCGGCGAGCGAGAAGACCCCCGCCACGTGCGCGGCGGCCAGTTCGCCGATCGAGTGCCCGACCAGGACCGCGGGCGCGATCCCCAGGGATTCCAGCAGCCGGAACGCCGCCACCTCGAACGCGAAGAGCGCGGGCTGCGTCATCGCCGTCTCGTCGAGCAGCCGCGCCGGCTCCGAGCCGGGCTCGGCCGCCACCACGTCGTCGATCGAGTGCTCCAGCAGCGGGTCGAGCGCGGCGCAGACCTCGCGCCATGCCTCGGCGAACACCGGGAAGGTCCGCACCAGGTCCCGGCTCATGCCGAGCCGCTGGCTGCCCTGTCCGGAGAACAGGACGCCGACGTTGGTCGCGGAGGTCGCCCCGCCGCCCACGATCACGCCCTGCGCCCGGCCGCCCCGGGACAGCGCCTCCAGGCCGGCGAGCAGCTCGGCCCGCTCGGAGCCCAGCACCACCGCGCGGTGGTCGAAGGCCGTACGTCCGGTGGCCAGCGTCAGCGCCACATCGCCCACCCGGGGTGCCCGCTCGTCGGAGACCGCCGCCCACAGGCGCTGTGCCTGACGCGTCAGCGCGGACGCGCCGCGCCCCGACACCAGCCACGGCACGACGCCGGCCGGCTCCTCGGGCGAGGCGTGCCCGGCCCGGCCCTCGTCAGCGGCCCGGGGGTCCTCGTGCGGGGCCTGGTCCTCGGGCTCCTCGGGGTCGCCCTGTTCGAGGATCACATGCGCGTTGGTGCCGCTGATCCCGAACGACGAGACACCGGCCCGGCGCGGCCGGTCGGCCCGCGGCCACTCCTGCCGCTCGGTCAGCAGCTCGACCGCGCCCGACGACCAGTCGACGTGGAGGGACGGCTCGTCGACGTGCAGCGTCCGCGGCAGGACACCATGGCGCATGGCCATGATCATCTTGATGACTCCGGCGGCACCCGCCGCGGCCTGGGTGTGCCCGATGTTCGACTTCACCGAGCCGAGCCACAGCGGACGCTCACGGTCCTGCCCGTACGTCGTCAGCAGCGCCTGGGCCTCGATCGGATCGCCGAGGGTGGTGCCGGTGCCGTGCGCCTCGACCGCGTCGACATCCGCCGCGGACAGCCCCGCGCTCGCCAGGGCCTGCCGGATCACCCGCTCCTGCGACGGGCCGTTGGGGGCGGTGAGGCCGTTGCTCTCGCCGTCCTGGTTGATCGCCGAGCCGCGCAGCACCGCCAGCACCCGGTGGCCGTTGCGTCGCGCGTCCGACAGCCGTTCCAGCACCAGCACACCCACGCCCTCGGACCAGCCGGTGCCGTCGGCCGCGTTCGCGAACGCCTTGCAGCGACCGTCGGCCGACAGCCCGTTCTGCCGGGCGAACTCGACGAACATGCCGGGCGTCGACATCACGGTCACGCCGCCCGCCAGTGCCAGGGAGCAGTCTCCCGACCGCAGCGACTGGGCCGCCAGGTGCATCGCCACCAGCGACGACGAACACGCCGTGTCGACGCTCACCGCCGGTCCCTCAAGGCCCAGGGTGTAGGCGATACGGCCGGACACCACACTGGTGTGGCCCCCGGTCAGGGCGTGCCCGCCGAGCTCGTCGTCCACCTCGTGCAGGCGCGGGAGGTAGTCCTGGCTCATGGCGCCCATGAAGACCGCCGTCCGGGTCCGGCGCAGCGCCGCCGGATCCTGACCGGCCCGCTCCAGCGCCTCCCAGGCCACCTCCAGCACCAGCCGCTGCTGCGGGTCCATCGACAGGGCCTCGCGCGGGCTGATGCGGAAGAAGCCCGCGTCGAAGTCGGCGGCGTCGGCCAGGAAGCCGCCCGCGCGGACGTGGTCCGCGCCGGGGTCGATCCGCCAGCCGCGGTCCTCCGGGAACGGCGAGATCGCGTCCGTGCCGTCGGCCACCAGCCGCCACAGGTCCTCCGGTGAGGACACGCCGCCGGGGAGCCGGCAGCTCATGCCGACGACCGCGATCAGTTCTTCGTCGGCGGCCGCCTGGTGGGGCCGCCGGTCGGCGCCCCGCTCGGCGGCGGGCCCGCCCAGTTCCTCGCGCAGATGCCGCACGAGCGCGCTGGGCGTCGGGTGGTCGAACAGCAGCGAGGTCGGCATCCGCAGCTCGGTCGCGGTGCTCAGCCGGTTGCTCAGCTCCACCGCCGTCACCGAGTCGAAGCCGAGCTCCTTGAAGGTGCTGTCGGCTTCGACCAGCCTCGGGTCGGCGAGCCCGAGCACGGCCGCCGCCTGGGAGCGGACCAGCGTCCACAGCTGCTGATCGGTCATCCGGGCCGGCGCGGCCGGCGCGGAGTCCGCGTCCGCGAGGTCCGAGGACTCGACGGCCCCCGACTCCCCCACCGTGACGGGCCGCGGCGCGGGCGGCTCGACGCGCTCCCCGCCGACCCAGTACGCCTCTCGTTGGAAGGCGTAGGTGGGCAGTTCCACGCGGCGGGCGCCCTCGAACAGCGGCCGCCAGTCCACCCCGACGCCCTTGGTGTACAGCTCGGCCATGGACAGCAGCAGGCGCCGCGGCTCGTCCTCCTGCCGGCGCAGGGTGCCCTGCACCACCGGGGTGACCGCGGTCTCCGCGGCGGCCACGGTGTCCTGGAGCGCCATGGTCAGCACCGGGTGCGGGCTGACCTCGACGAACACCCCGTGTCCGGCCTCGGCGAGCGCCGTGACGGTCTCCGAGAGCCGTACCTCCTGCCGGAGGTTCCGGTACCAGTACTCGGCGTCCAGTTCGGCCGGGTCCACGCGGCCGGCGGTGACGGTGGAGTAGAACGCGACCCCGCTGTCGGTCGCCGTGATGCCCTCGGCGACCCGCAGCACCTCGTCCCGGATCGCCTCCACGTGCGCGGAGTGGGAGGCGTAGTCGACCGGAATGACCCTGGCGCGGATCCCGCGCGCCTCGCACTCGGCGACGACCTCGTGCACCGCCTCGACCTCGCCGGAGATCACGACCGCGTTCGGGCCGTTCACCGCGGCGACCGAGACCCGGTCGCGATCCACGTCCGCGGCGGGCATGGCCAGCGACGCCAGCGTCCCGCGGCCCGAGAGGCCGGCGTTGATGGCGAGGCTGCGCCCGACCACCAGTCGGAGACCGTCGGCCAGGGAGATGACGCCCGCCGCGCAGGCGGCGGCGATCTCGCCCTGCGAGTGCCCCACGACGGCGTCGGGCACCAGGCCGACCGAACGCCACACCTCGGCCAGGGACACCATCACCGCGAACAGCGCGGGCTGCACCACGTCCACGCGGGCCAGCGCGGCCTCGTCGTCGAGCACATCCCGCAGCGACCAGTCGACGAGCCCGTCCAGCAGCCGCTCGCACTCCGACATCCGGGCGGCGAACACCGGCGAGGACTCCCACAGGCCGCGCGCCATCCCGAGCCACTGGGAGCCCTGGCCCGGGAACACCCACACCACACCGGGCCCGGCGGCGACGGAGCCCGTCACGAGGTCCGCCGATGCCTCGCCCGCCGCCAACGCGGCCAGGCCGTCCAGCAGTTCGGCGCGGTCCGCGGCGACGACGACGGCGCGGTGCTTCAGCGCCGACCGGGTCGTCACGGCGGAGTGGCCGACATCCACCGGGCGCAGCTCCGGGTCGGCGTCCAGCCACTCCCGCAGCCGCCCGGCCTGGGCGCGCAGCGCCGCCGCGGACCGGCCGGACACCACCACCGGAACCGGGGCGGAGGGCTCCGGTCCGGGCTGGGGCGGCTCCGGGGCGGGGTGGGCGGCGACGACGAGGTGGCAGTTGGTGCCGCCGACGCCGAACGAGCTGACGCCGGCGAGCCGACGGCCCTCGGGCCACGGACCGGTGGCCGCGTTCACCTCGAGCCTCCACCGCTCCATCGGTATCGACGGGTGCGGCTCGGCGTAGTTGAGGCTCGCCGGGAGAAGGTCGTGCTTCATCGCCAGCGCGACCTTGATGAGTCCGACGACCCCGGCGGCGGCGTCGAGGTGCCCGATGTTGGTCTTCACCGAGCCGACGAGCAACGGCCGCCGCTCGTCGCGGGACGGGCCGAACACCGATCCGAGCGCGCTCGCCTCGACCGGGTCGCCCGCCCTGGTGCCGGTGCCGTGCAGTTCGACGTACCGCACCTGCTCGGGCTCCACCCCGGCTCGGGCGCACGCCTCCCGCAGCAGCGCCTGCTGCGAGTCGCTGTCGGGGACGGTCAGCGCCTGGCCGTCCCCGTCGTGGTTCACCGCCCCGCCGAGCAGGACGCAGTACACCGGGTCGCCGTCGGCGACGGCGTCGGCCAGTCGCTTGAGCACGACCACGCCGGCGCCCTCGCCCCGGACGAAGCCGTTGGCGCGGGCGTCGAAGGTGTAGCTGCGGCAGTCGGGGGAGAGCGCGCCCGCGCGCGCCAGGGCGAGCGTGCTCTCCGGCACCAGGTTCAGATGCACGCCGCCGGCCAGGGCCAGCCGGGTCGTCCCCGACAGCAGGCTCTCGCAGGCCATGTGCACGGCGACCAGCGAGGAGGACTGGGCGGTGTCCACCGTCACGCTCGGCCCATGGAAGCCGAGGTGATGGGAGACCCGGTTGGCGATCACACCACGGCTCAGTCCGGCCAGCGAGTGGTGCGAGACGGCGTCCGGGCCGTGTCGGTGGACGAGCGAGGCGTAGTCGTCACCCGTGGCGCCCAGGAAGACCGCGGTGGAGCTGTCGCGCAGGCTCTCCGGCGCCGCGTGGGCGTCTTCCAGAGCCTCCCAGGTCAGTTCGAGTGCCAGGCGTTGGCGCGGGTCCATGGCCGCCGCCTCGCGTGGGGAGATGCCGAAGAACCCGGCATCGAAGTCGGCGACGCGGTCGAGGAAGCCGCCTCGGCCGAACCGCGCCAGCTCCGGGATGTCGTACCCCCGGTCCGCCGGCGCGTCGGTGATCGCGTCGACACCACCGTGCAATAACCGCCAGAAGGCGCGGAGGTCGTCGGCCCCCGGGACTCGACATGCCATGCCGACGACGGCTATCGCTCGCTCGTTCTCCGGGATCCTCTGGCCATCGGGCCGTCGCTCGGCCCTGTTCACGTGCATAAGTTCCGGATCTCCCCAGTCCCCAAGTGAGCTTCGCCATCCGAGATGAGCGAGGCTCACGCGTCGTTACGTTGTCGCGGCGTCGACCGCCGCGGAGACGACTCGCGTCATCCCGCGGCCTGCCGCTGCCACCTGCGTTCGATCGACCGCATCAGCCGCGGGTAGACGACCGCGACCCGCACCGGCTTGATCGCGGCCATATAGGCCGTTCCGAACAGGCCGTTCGGCTTCACCAGCGCGGCCATCTGGCCGCGGTAGCCGCCGGCCGGGTCCTTGACCCAGCCGACGTGCATCAGCACATGCACGGTCTTGTTGGCCAGCTCGGCCACGTACTCGTTGTCCGTCCGGTAGACCGCGGTGAACGGAGCCGCGCGGAAGTCCGGTCCCCGCGGCCCCTCGCGGAGGTCGGCCGGCAACCGATCGCGCAGCGAGGGCACTCGGCTGCCGAGCCCGGTGTCGGCCTTGTCCCAGCCGAGCAGCGACCCGAGTCGCCAGCGGATCGCGAAGAGCGCGCGGACGACCGGGTTGGCATTGTGCGCGCCGTCGCCGGACGTCATCTGCCGCACGAGTTCGTCGAGTCCGTCGGGACCGCCCGGCGTCGGCAACGCCCACACGTCCTCGACCTTGAAATCGCTTGCCAGTTCGTGAATGCGCCAGGGCTGCGAGGTGTGCGCGGAATTCGGGAGCCTCATGTGTGGATCTCCAGCCATCTCTGATCGATGTTACCTCGAAGCCTATTCCACGGCCGACTTGTCGGGCGCCACCGCGGCCTTTTCCGGCGCGGGCACATCACGCCGCGCGGGAATCGCCAAGCCGATCGGCACACCGATCAGCGCCACCACCGCCGCGGTGATGATCGCCGCACTGAATCCGTCATTGAACTCCTCCAGGGATCCGTAACCGCCGACCGCGGCGAAAACCGCCGTGGCAATGGCGATTCCGAAGGCGCCGCCGAGCTGGCGCAGACTGTTCAACGTGCCCGACGCCGCCCCGGATCCCTCGTCCGGAACCGCGCCGAACACCGCGGTCATCACCGCCGGAACCGCGATCGAGATGCCGATGCCGCCGATCACGAACGGCCCGACCATCTCGCTGTACGCCATATCCGGCTCCACGATCAGAGCGAGCCAACCCGACGCGAACGCCTGGAGCAGCAATCCGGCGGTGATCAGCGGACGCTCCCCGATTCGACTCACCAGTTTCCCGGCGATCGGCGAGAAGAAGAAAACGGTCACGGTCCACGGAACCAGCCGAAGGCCGGCGTCGAGCGGGCCGTATTCCAGCACGGTCTGCAGGAACTGCGCGTAGAAGAAAAGGCCGGCCATGGCGGAACCGAACAGCAGGAACATGGCGGCGTTTCCGGCAGAGAAAGCGCGGGACCGGAAGAAGTGAATCGGCATCAACGGCTGCGGGGTGCGCAGCTCCCACCACACGAATCCGGCCAGCGCGGCCGCGCCCGCGACGAATCCGCCGACGACCTCGACACTGCCCCAGCCCGCCGCGTTGCCCCGCACCAGGCTCCATCCCACCCCGAAGGCGGCGACGGTGGCCAGGCCGATGCCGCCGAAGTCGAGCTGTCGCGCCTCACCGACGCTCTCGCTGAGCTTGGTGATGATGAGCGGGACCATCACCACGCCGATCGGCACATTGATCCAGAAGATCCACTCCCAGGCGGCGGACTCGACCAGGACGCCGCCGACGACCGGACCGCCGAGCGTCGCCAAGCCCGTCACGGCCCCGAACAGGCCCATGGCCTTCGGCCGCTCCTCCGCGCTGAACGCGACGCTCAGATGCGCCTGCGCGACCGACACGACGGCCGCGGCACCCACTCCCTGCACCGCGCGGGCCGCGATGAGCCAGCCGATTCCGGGCGCGAGCGCGCAGCCGACCGACGCCAGCGTGAACACGATGAGCCCGCCGGTGAACACGCGTTTGCGGCCATAGCGATCGCCCAACGCCGCGCCTGCCATGAGCAGTACGGCGAAGGGCAGCAAGTAGGCGTTGACCGTCCATTCCAGTTCCTCGACGGACGCGTCCAGGTCGAGCCTGATCGCGGGCAGCGCGGTCGTCACGACCAGGGCGTCCAGTGCGGTTATCAGCGAGGCCAGTGAGGTCAGCACCAGTACCCACCGCTGTTTGACAGTCATGTCGCCTACTTCCTCGAATCGGTTGCGAGTCCATCTCGACGGGGCGCACCCGAAGAACGCTCCGGGCGCGCTCACCTCCCCGTGAATCCCCCGCAGCCGGCAGACCGGCACCGGAGCCCGCTCATGGCCTCCGGCACCCGGTATGCCGACTCATCACAGCCCCTAGGCCAGGCTCACCTCCGCCTTTCGGGGCCTGAGCTCAAGGCGGGTGCCGTGCTCCGGCACGATGACGACGCCACGGCTGCGCATCCCCTCCGGCCTCGGGTCGACCCGGCGGAGGTCGCAGGTGGAGAGCACCTCACGGAGCATGACCTTGATCTCATGGATGGCGATCCGGTCGCCGAGGCAGCGGGTGTGGCCGCCGCCGAACGGGATCCAGATGTTCAGGTCGGGCTTGGTGCCCAGGTAGCGCTCGGGGTTGAACCGCTCAGCGTCCTCGTAGTGGTCCGGATGCCGGTTCAGCAGATGGGCGCTGGCCCACAGCTCCATGCCGGGCTCGTAGCGCACTCCGCCGATCTCGATCGGCTTCACGACCTCGCGGAGGATGATGTTGGGCAGCGGCGGCCGCACCCGGAGCACCTCGTACACGAGCGCCGTGAGGTACTCGTCGCCGGTGCCCTCGTCGATCTCGGCGAGCACGCGCTGGAGAATCGCCGGTTCGCGGCTCAGGTACTCCAGAGCCCAGCAGATCACCGAAGCGGTGGTCTCGGTGCCGGCTATGAACATGGTCATCATCTCGTCGCGCAGCTCCACGCCGCTCAGCGGCGTGCCGTCCTCCTTTCGGATGCCGAGCATGACGGAGAGCATGTCGTTGCCGAGGTCGCCCGCGTCCAGGCGCTCCTTGACGGCCCTGGCGAGCAGCACGTCCGCGCGCGCACGGTGCCCCAGGAAGTCCCGCAGACCCGTGCGGCGGATCGCCGTGAGCGCTCGCAGCACCGCACCCGGCATGTCCTCGATCCGGAGCACCGTCATGATGTGGTTGTTGAACTCCACCACACCCATCAGCTCTTCGAGCATCTCGTCCCAGCAGGACGGGGTCACCTCGCCGAAGATGATCTCGCCGATCACCTTCATCGTGTAACGGTGAACCAGCGGGTGCAGCGAGATGACCCGGTTACGCGGCCACGCGGCGACCTCCTGCTCGGCCAGCTTGGTGGCCGACGCCTCGATGCGCTTGAACGCCTCGCCCTTGAAGCTCGGCATGATGGCCTTACGCCGGGTCAGGTGCTCCTCCTCGTCGAGGAAGGCGAGCCCGGTGTTGCCGAAGAACTTCTCCAGCACGGCACTGCCGTTCCCGGTGTGCAGGGTGTCCCTGGGGGCCAGGAACATCGCCTTCACATCGTCGGCGTTCGAGAGCAGGTAGATGTCGGACTTGGGCCTGATCTTCAGCCGGATCCGATCGCCGTACAGCTCACGGCACTGCGTCAGCCACAGCGTCCGGAGCGACCGGTACTTCCAGAGCTGCTTCAGCATGTGATCCGGCGGCCCCGGCAGCGCGGTGGCGGGGATGACGGTCTTCGGACGCGCCGCGGCATGGTTGACCGGACACCCAGCGGCCCCCGACGCGGCCCCGTCCTTCGTGGTCCCGTGCGCTGGGGACGCGCCATGAGGTGTGTTGGCAGTGTCCATTCCTGTAATCCTTTCTCGTGGACCGCGAAGTCACACGGTCCGTCCTGTTGCTGGCGCGGAAAGCGCGGTTCCGTTGGCCGGAATGCGACCCCGCTCCGCGCCGATCGCGAGCAGCGCGAGTCCGCCCGCCACGCCGCAGGCCGCCATGATCAGAAACGCGGTGTGGTAACCGGAGACGCCCGGCCGGGCGTCGAGCACCGCCGCGACCACCGCGACCCCGAGCGCGCTCCCGACCTGGCGGCACATCGTGTTCATCGCGGTCCCGGTGGCGAAGCGCTCGGGCGGCAGCGACAGGGTGGCCGCCGTCGACAGACACGGCAGCATGAGGCCGACGCCTATCCCGCCGATGACCGAGCCCGGGAGGAAGCTGGCCGCGTAGTCCGGGGTGCCGTCCGTCACGACCGCCCACCAGACGCCGCCGGCCGCGAACACGGCGCCGCCGCACATCCCGACCACCCGTACGCCGTACCGCGTCGCGAGCAGACTGGCGGGCACGGCGCACACGGTGGCCACCACCGGCCCCGGCGCCACCTCCAGCGCGCCGCGCAGCACCGAGTGGTCCCACATCCCGGTCAGGAAGAGCGTCGAAGCGCTGATCATCGCTCCGAACCCGGCGAAGAACAGCAGGGTCGCGAGGTTCCCGAGCGCCACGACCCGGATCCGCAGGATGGCGGGCTCGATGACCGGAGCGGGATGTCTGAACGCGCGCCGCACGGTGAAGGCGCCGCCGAGCAGCCCCACGGCGATCAGGCCGAGGACCCGTGGCCCGCCCCATCCCCAGTCCGGGCCCTGCACGATGGCCGCCACGAGCGCCGCGACGGTCGCGGCGAGCACCAGGATGCCGAGCACATCGGGGACCGAACGGCTCCGCTCCCGGACCTCCGGCAACGTCCGCACGCCGACGAACCACGCCACCACGCCGAGGGGGATGTTCACCAGGAACGCCCACCGCCAGTCGAGCTGCACGAGAAGCCCGCCGATGGGCGGCGCGAGGGCGGCTCCGGAGCCGCTCACGGCCGTCCACAGCCCGATCGCCGTTCCGCGGCGCTCCGACGGGAAGAGGGCGAGCAGCAGCCCGAGCGAACTCGGCATCATCAACGCCGCGCCGAGACCCTGAAGGACCCGCGCGGCCACCAGCACGCCGAGCGTGGGGGCGGCGGCGCAGCACGCCGAGGCCACCGTGAACAGCGCCAGGCCGGTCAGGTAGGCGCGCTTGCGCCCGGACTGGTCCGCCCACCGACCCCCGGGCATCAGCAAGGCCGCGAACGTGATCGCGTACGCGCTCAGCACCCAGGAGAGGTTGGTCAGGCTCGCCGACGGGAACGAGCGCTCCAGGTCGGGAAAGGCGATGTTGACGATGAGCACGTCGAGCGACGAGGCGAAGACACCGACGAGGACGACCGCGACGGCGCCGCGCCGGGACGCGCTGTCCTTCATGCTTCGATCCACCCCTCGATCACGGCCGCGGTCTCCGCGGCCGCGGCCCCGATCAGACCGAAGTGGTCGGCGGCGATGTCCACGTGCTCGCTCCGGTCCCGCCACACGGGCCAGTCCGCGGGCGCGTCGCCCCCGCCGAGCGACACCGTCGCCCGGATGAGCAGGGTCGGGGATTCGATCCGCGTCGCGGGCCGCTCGGCGAGCAGTCGGAGATAGCCGCCCATGGCGAGCCAGCCGGCATCGTCGAGCGGCACGACCTGCTCCGCCTGGCCGAGGACGTACGTCATCACCTGGGCGAAGACCCGGCCGGTCACCTCCTCGCCGCCCTCGGGCCCCGGGGTGTCGATCATGACGACGCCTTCCGGAGCCCTGCCCGCGCTCTCGAACCGGGCAGCCAGGGAGTGCGCGAGGGCACCACCGATCGAATTGCCGACCAGGACGAAGGGCGCGTCGCCGACGGCGCGGCGGATCGAGCCCTCGAGAACGGCCATCGCGGCGTCCCAGGACCCCGGCGCCGGATCGGTGCCACGGAACCCCGGAAGCGAGCAGACGAAGACGTCCCGCTCGCCCTCGAAGTGCTCGGCGAGACGCATGAACTGATGGGGACCGGAGCCGACCACGAACGAGGGCACGCAGACGAGCTTCGGCATTCGGGGGCCGGAGGCGAGCTGAACGGCGTAGTCGTCCGCGCCGGCCAGCTCCGCGGCCGAGGCGAAGGAGGGACGGAACCGCGACGCCGACGTCAACCAGGGCAGCGCGTCGAGCATCTCCCCCGCCGCGTGGGCGTGGCGAAGCAGCGCGCTGATCGTGCCATGGTCCTCTTGGCGCGCGGGCACGCCATCGCCGTGCCCGGACCCCGCCGGAGATCGGCCGACATCCTCGAGGATCAGCCGTGCGACCTCGGCCGGGGTGGGGTGGTCGAAGACGAGGGTTGCGGGCAGCCGCAGCCCGGTGGCCCGGGTGAGCCGGTTGCGCAGCTCGACCGCGGCCAGCGAGTCGAACCCGAGCTCCTTGAACCCCCGATCAGGCGCGATCGCGGCGCCGGAAGCGTGCCCGAGGACCGCCGCCACCTGCGTCTGCACCAGTTCGAGCACGACCTGCTCACGATCGGCCTCGGCCACCGCGGCCAGCCGCCGCACCAGCGACCCGCCCGTGGCCTCCGCGCGCCGGGCCGGGGTGCGCACCAGCCCACGCAGCAACGCGGGCAGCATGTCGGCACGGGCCTGCGCACGAAGCGCGGGCAGGTCCAGCCGGACGGGTGCCAGGAGCGCCGCGTTCAGCCCGAGGGCCTGGTCGAACAGCTCCAGCCCGAGCTCGGCCGACAGAGGAGCGACACCCATGCGCTCAAGCCGTGCGACATCCGCCGCGTCCAGCTCTCCGGTCATCCCGGTCGCGTCCGCCCACATGCCCCAGGCGAGAGAGCTCGCCGGGAGCCCGTCCGCGCGCCGCGCCTGCGCGAGCGCGTCCAACGAGGCGTTCGCCGCCGCGTAGTTCGCCTGCCCGGGGCTTCCGATCAACGCCGCCATCGAGGAGAACAGGACGAACGCCGACAGCTCCATCCCGGCGGTCAGCTCGTGCAGATGCCAGGCCGCGTCCACCTTCGGCCGCATCACCCGCACCAGCCGCTCCGGGGTCAGCGCCTCGACCAGACCGTCGTCCAACACACCGGCCGCGTGCACGACCGCCGTCAACGGCCGCTCCAGCGAGTCCAGCAGACCGGCCAGCTGGTCCCGGTCGGTCACGTCGCAGGCGGCGACGCGGGCCCGTGCGCCGAGCGCCTCCACCTCGGCGACCAGCGCGTCGACGCCCTCGGCCGCCGGCCCCCGGCGGCTCACGAGCAGCAGATGCCGCACGCCGTGCCGCTCGACCAGATGCCGCGCGAGCAACCCGCCCAGACCACCCGTACCGCCGGTGATCAAGACCGTGCCCTCGGGGTCCAACGGCGCCGGAGCCGTCGATGTCGTACCGGCCCGGACGAGGCGCGGCGCCAGCAGCCGGCCCTCGCGCGCGGCGAGCTGCGGCTCGTCCGGGTGGAGCAGCGCGCTCCAGGCCGGCGCGGTCTTCCCCTCGGCCTTGCCGTCGACCTCACCGCCGACGTTCACGTCGCCGTTGACGTGGGAGTCGGGGTCTTGGGAGTCGGGGCCGCCATCGATGTCGCCATCGATGTCGAGGAGCGCGAACCGGCCCGGGTGCTCGGACTGGGCGCTGTGCACCAGGCCCCACACCGCCGCCTGGGCCACGCGCGGCGTCTCGTCGTCCGCCACCGCGACGGCGTTACGGGTCACCACCGTCAGCCGCGCGTCGGCCAGCGACTCGCTCGCCAGCCAGCGCCGCACCAGCTCCAGCGCCCGCCCGGCGGACACCCGTGCAGCCTCCGCCGGATCACCGACGTCGGCCGGGGTCTCGACCGTGGCGACCACCAGATCCGGTACCGCCAGGCCGTCGGCGAGCGCCCGCTCCAGCCCGTCGAGATCGGCGTAACGGTCCTCCGTCCCGGGCAGGCCGCCCAGGATCGCCACCCGCGCCGGCGGCCGCGCCCCGGCCGGGACCGTGACCCAGTCGAGGTGGAACAGTGAACTCTGCCCGCCCCGGCTCGCCGCCTCCAGCTGTGCCGGCTCCACCGGACGGACGTCGAGCCGTGCGATGCTCGCGACCCGCTCGCCGTGCTCTCCCGCGATGTCGATACGCGAGGCGGACTCACCCGCCGGGGCGATGCGCACCCGGACCCGGGTGAGGCCGGGCCGGTCAAGTCGTACCCCCGACCACGAGAACGGCAGTACCACGGAGTCCCTTGGCATGTCGTCCAGCAGTCCGCCGTGCAGCGCGGCGTCGAACAGCGCCGGGTGGATCCCGAACTCCCCGACCGTGGCGTCGTCGGGGAGGGCCACCTCGGCGTAGACCTCGTCACCCACGCGCCAGGCCGCCCGCAGACCTTGGAAGGCCGGCCCGTACTCGTATCCGGCATCGGCCAGACGGGCATACAGCCCGTCCACCACCACCGGCTCCGCGCCGGCGGGCGGCCACTGGAGCGGGAACGCGTCCGACGGAACCGACGGCTCGACGTCCGCGGCCAGCCAGCCACGCCCGTGACAGACCGCCTCCGCCCGCTCGTCGTCACCAGAGTCCGGACGGGAGAAGACGGTCACCTCGCGACGGCCGTCCTCACCGGCCGGCCCCACCGTGACCTGCACCTGCCGCGCGGACTCGTCCTCCAGGACCAGCGGCGCCTCCAGCACCAACTCCTCCAGGACCGGACAGTCCACCTCACGGCCGGCCGCCAGCGCCATCTCGACCAACGCCACGCCCGGCACGATCACGGTGTCCAGCACCATGTGGTCCCGAGTCCACGGCTGCGCGTCCTGGGAGAGCCGACCGGTGAACACCCACTCGTCGCGGTCGCCGACCTGCACCGCCGCGGCAAGGACCGGATGCCCGACCCGGCCCAGCCCGGCGGCCCCCCGGGGTGAGCCAGAACCGCTCACGCTGGAACGCGTACGTCGGCAGCTCGACCCGCTGGGCACCGCTGCCGTCGAACAACACCGACCAGTCGACCCCGGCCCCCAGCACATGCGCCTCGGCCAGCGAGGTGACGAACCGCTCCATGCCACCCTCGTCACGGCGCAGCGACCCCACGACCCCGACCCGGTCCTCCGCGCCATGCGCCGCCGCGGTCTCCTCGACCGCCATCGTCAACACCGGATGCGGAGACATCTCGACAAAGACCTGTACACCGTTGTCGATCAACGCCCGAATCGCCGGCTCGAAGCCGACCCGACCGCGCAGATTCCCGTACCAGTACCCGGAGTCGAGCGTCTTGGTGTCGATAAATCCACCGGTCGCGGTGGAGTAGAACGGGATGCGGCCGGACGTCGGCTGGATCGGCGCCAGCACCTCCAGGAGCTCTGTCTCGATGGCCTCGACCTGGGCGGAGTGGGAGGCGTAGTCCACCGCCACCCGACGGGCCCGGATCTCGTCCCGCTCGCAGAGCGCGATCAGCTCGTCCAGCGCCTCCGGCTCACCGGCGATCACCACCGCGGCAGGACCGTTCACCGCCGCGACCGACACCCGACCCCGATACGGAACGAGCAACTCCTCCACCCGCTCCACCGGCAACGCCACCGACACCATCCCACCCAGACCCGCCAGACGCTCACGCACCAGACGACTCCGCAACGCCACCACCCGCGCCCCATCGCCCAGCGACAGACCACCGGCCACACACGCGGCGGCGATCTCGCCCTGCGAGTGACCCACAACGGCTGACGGCTCCACCCCGTAGGAGCGCCACAGCCCGGCCAGGGACACCATCACCGCCCACAACGCGGGCTGCACCACATCCACCCGCTCCAGCGACGGCGCCCCCTCCACCGACCGCAACACATCCTCAAGACGCCAATCCACGAACTCCGACAGCGCCTCACCACACGCCGCGATCGACTCCGCGAACACCGACGAGGAGTCCAACAACTCCACCGCCATACCCACCCACTGAGCACCCTGACCCGGGAAGACGAACACCGCCTTCCCACCCACCGACCTGCCCTCGACCACCCCGTCCACCGGCTCACCAACGGCCAGGGCCTCAAGCCCGGTCAGCAACCCCGCACGATCCGAAGCCACCACCGCCGCACGACGCTCCAACTGCGCCCGCGTCGTCACCGACGAGAAGCCGACGTCCAGCAGCAACAGCTCAGGCCGCGCGGTCAGGTGGGCCCGCAGACGGTCGGCCTGCTGCCGCAACGCCGCCTCACTCCGCGCCGACACCAACACCGGAACCACCGCCGGGGCGGCGCCCGGAGCCTGCGCGCCCGCCTCCGGATTCAGCGCTTCGACCGGTGCTTCCTCCAGGATCACGTGCGCGTTGGTGCCGCTGATCCCGAACGACGACACCCCCGCGCGGCGCACCCGCTCCGAGGCCGGCCACTTCCGCGCCTCGGTCAGCAGCTCGACCTCGCCCGAGGCCCAGTCCACATGAGGGGACGGCTCATCGACATGGAGTGTGGCGGGCAGCATCCCGTGCCGCAGCGCCATCACCATCTTGATCACACCCGCCACACCGGCCGCCGCCGAGGTGTGCCCGATGTTCGACTCGCTCCCCCGCTCGCGGCCGTACGTCGCCAGCAGCGCCTGGGCCTCGATCGGGTCACCGAGGGTCGTCCCCGTGCCGTGCCCCTCCACCGCGTCCACGTCCGCCGCGGTGAGCCCCGCGTTCGTCAGCGCCTGACGGATCACCCGCTCCTGCGACGGACCGTTCGGCGCCGTCAGACCATTGCTCGCACCATCCTGGTTCACCGCGCTGCCCCGCACCACGGCCAACACCCGATGCCCGTTGCGCCGCGCGTCCGACAGCCGCTCCACCACGAGCAGACCCAGACCGTCGGAGAACCCGGTCCCGTCCGCGGCCGCCGCGTACGCCTTGCAGCGCCCGTCGGGCGACAGCGCCCGCTGCCGGCTGAACTCCACGAAGAAGGACGGCCCGGAGAGCACGGTCACGCCGCCGACCAGCGCCAGCGAGCACTCGCCGGACCGCAGCGCCTGGGCGGCCAGGTGCAGCGCCACCAGCGAGGACGAACACGCCGTGTCCACCGACACCGAGGGCCCCTCAAGACCCAGCGTGTAGGAGATACGGCCGGACACCACGCTGGTCAGCACGCCCAGGCGGTAGCCCTCCAGCTCGGGCGGCATGGACTCGCCGTACTCCGAGCTGAACGCGCCGCAGAAGACGCCGGTGTCGCTGCCGCGCAAGGAGGTGGGATCGATACCCGCGTCCTCGAACGCCTCCCAGGCCCCTTCCAGCACCAGTCGCTGCTGCGGGTCCATCGCCAGCGCCTCACGCGGACTGATCCCGAAGAAGTCGGCGTCGAACTCACCCGGCCGCTCCAGGAAGCCGCCGCTGCGCGTGTACGCCTTTCCGAGCCGGTCCGGGTCGGGGTCGTACAGCTCCTCGACATCCCAGCCGCGGTCGGTCGGCAGTCCCGACACCGCGTCGCGACCGGACGCCACCAGCTCCCACAGCTCGTCCGGCGAGGTCACCCCGCCCGGGTACCGGCAGCTCATCCCGACGATCGCCAGGGGCTCGGTCTGCTGCGCCAGGAGCCGCCTGTTCTGCTGCCGGAGCCGCTCGGTCTCCTTGAGCGACTTCCGGAGCGCCTCGATGAGCTCGTTCTTCTCGGCGGTCATGCCTGTTCCTCCGCGTGCCGGCGCCCAGTGGGGACCTTGTCCTCGACCGTCCTCATGCCATGTCCTCGCCGTCCTGGGCAGCCATCCGGATCAGGGCCTGAGCGTCCATGTCATCGATCGACGCGGCTGTCTCGTGGCTCGTGTCGTCGTGCGGGTCTCCGCTCGCCAGCTCGCGCAGCGTGTCGAGCAGTCCCGCCTTGCGCAGGCGGTCGACCGGGATCGAGGCGAGCATCGCGCGGATCTCGTCCTCGCCCGACTGCCGCTGCCCGTTCGTCGCGACGTCCGGTATGACGAGCGGGATCAGATAGCGCGTGACCTCGGCCGGGGTGGGGTGGTCGAAGACGAGGGTGGCGGGCAGCCGCAGCCCGGTGGCCCGGGTGAGCCGGTTGCGCAGCTCGACCGCGGCCAGCGAGTCGAACCCGAGCTCCTTGAACGCCCGATCAGGCGCGATCGCGGCGCCGGAAGCGTGCCCGAGGACCGCCGCGACCTGCGCCCGGACCACGTCCAGGACGACCTGCTCGCGATCGGCCTCGGCCACCGCGGCCAGCCGCTGCGCCAGCGACCCGCCCGTGGACTCCGCCCGCCGGGCGGGAGCGCGCACCAGCCCACGCAGCAGCGCCGGCAGTGTCCCCGCCCGTGCCTGGCCGCGCAGTGCGGCCGAATCCAGTCGGACGGGCGCCAGGAGTGCCGCGTCCACCCCGAGGGCCTGGTCGAACAGCTCCAGCCCGAGCTCGGCCGACAGGGGGGCGACACCCATGCGCTCCAGTCGCGCGACATCCCCCGCGTCCAGTTCACCGGTCATCCCGGTCGCGTCCGCCCACAGGCCCCAGGCGAGAGAGCTCGCCGGGAGCCCGTCCACGCGCCGCACCTGCGCGAGCGCGTCCAACGAGGCGTTCGCCGCCGCGTAGTTCGCCTGCCCGGGGCTGCCGATCAACGCCGCCATCGAGGAGAACAGGACGAACGCCGACAGCTCCATCCCGGCGGTCAGCTCGTGCAGATGCCAGGCCGCGTCCACCTTCGGCCGCATCACCCGCACCAGCCGCTCCGGGGTCAGCGCCTCGACCAGACCGTCGTCCAACACACCGGCCGCGTGCACGACCGCCGTCAACGGCCGCTCCAACGAGTCCAACAGCCCGGCCAACTGACCCCGGTCGGAGACGTCGCAGGCCGCGACCCGCGCCTCACAGCCCAGGCCCGCCAGCTCGGCGACCAGCTCGGCCGCACCCTCGGCCGCCGGCCCCCGGCGGCTCACGAGCAGCAGATGCCGCACGTCGTGCCGCTCAGCCAGATGCCGCGCGAGCAACCCGCCCAGACCACCCGTACCGCCGGTGATCAGCACCGTGCCCTCGGGGTCCAACGGCGCCGGAACAGTCAGCACGATCTTGCCGATGTTGCGGCCTTCCCGCAGGAACCGGAACGCCTCCTGGCCGCGACGCACATCCCAGGTCCGGATCGGGGCGGGTTCGACCACGCCCTCCTCGATCAGCCGGGCGATCTCGACCAGCATCTCCTGGATCCGCTCCGGACCCGCCTCCAGCAGGTCGAAGGAGCGATAGCGCACGCCGTCGTGCTCGCGCGCCACGACCTCCGGGTCGCGGATGTCGGTCTTGCCCATCTCGATGAACCGGCCGCCGCGCGGCAGCAGTTCCAGGGAGGCGTCGACGAACTCGCCCGCGAGCGCGTCCAACACCACGTCCACCCCGGCCCCGCCGGTCACCTTCAAGAAGGCGTCCCGGAAGTCCAGATCGCGCGAGGAGGCGATGCGCTCATCGGCGACGCCCAGCCCTCGGACCGCGTCCCACTTGGGCGGGCTCGCCGTCGCGAAGACCTCTGCCCCGAAGTGCCGGGCGAGCTTCACCGCGGCCATGCCCACACCACCGGCGGCGGCGTGCACCAGCAGCCGCTCCCCGGCCCGTAGCCCGGCGAGGTCGACCAGGCCGTAGTACGCGGTCAGGTACACCACCGGAACCGCCGCCGCCTGCACGAACGACAGACGCTCCGGCATCCGCACGACCATCTGACGGTCGGTCACCGCCATCGAGCCGAAGCCGTCCGTCATCAGGCCCATCACGCGGTCGCCCGGCGCGAGATCGGTCACACCCGTACCGACCTCGAGGACGACGCCCGCCGCCTCGCTGCCCAGCGGGGCCTCGCCCGGGTACATCCCGAGCGCGATCAGCACATCGCGGAAGTTCAGGCCCGCGGCCCGCACCCCGACCCGTACCTCGTCCGCGCCCAGCGGCCGATCGGCGTCGGAGGCGGCAACCGTGAGGCCGTCCAACGAGCCCTTCCGCTCGATGGCGAGATGCCAGGCTTCACCGGTCGCCCCCGCGGGAGCACGCTCGAGCCGCGGCGCAAGCAACCGGCCGGCGCGCACCGCGAGCTGCGGCTCGTCGAGCTCCAGCAGCGACGCCCACTCCGGCTCGTCGCCTGCGTCGAGGTCCACCAGCACGAACCGGCCCGGGTGCTCGGACTGGGCGCTGCGCAGCAGACCCCACACCGCCGCCTGGGCCACGCGCGGCGTCTCGTCGTCCGCCACCGCGACGGCGTTACGGGTCACCACCGTCAGCCGCGCGTCGGCCAGCGACTCACTCGCCAGCCAGCGCCGCACCAGCTCCAGCGCCCGCCCGGCCGACACCCGCGCAGCCTCCGCCGGATCACCGACGCCGGCCGGGGGCTCAAGCGCGACCAAGACCGCGTCGGGCACCGCCGCGCCGTCGGCAAGGGCCTGCTCCAACGCGTCCAGATCCGCGAAGGGCTCACCGGCGACGGCCAGTTCGCCGAGGACCGCCAGCCGCGCCGGCCGCGGCGTCGCGGCCGTGACGTCGACCGTGACCCAGTCGAGGTGGAACAGCGAGCTCTGCCCGCCCCGGCTCGCCGCCTCCAGCTGTGCCGGCTCCACGGGACGGAAGGCGAGCCGGTTCACGCTCACGGCCGGTTCGCCGGCATCCCCGACGACCTCGATCCGCAACGCGGACTCGCCCGCCACGCCGATCCGCGCCCGAACCCGCGAGAGCCCCGTGCGTCCCAGCCGCACTCCCGACCAGGAGAACGGCAGATCCACCGGTGATCCCTGGTCCTTGTCCAGCAGTCCGCCGTGCAGCGCGGCATCGAGCAGCGCCGGGTGGATCCCGTACCCCTCGGTCGCGGCGTCGTCGGGCAGCGCCACCTCGGCGTAGACCTCGTCGCCCAGGCGCCAGGCCGCCCGCAGACCTTGGAAGGCGGGCCCGTACTCGTATCCGGCCTCGGCCAGACGGGCATACAGCCCGTCCACCACCACCGGCTCCGCGCCGGCGGGCGGCCACTGGAGCGGGAACGCGTCCGACGGAACCGACGGCTCGACGTCCGCGGCCAGCCAGCCACGCCCGTGACAGACCGCCTCCGCGCGCTCGTCGTCACCGAGCTCCGGACGGGAGAAGACGGTCACCTCGCGTCGGCCGTCCTCACCGGCCGGCCCCACCGTGACCTGCACCTGCCGCGCGGACTCGTCCTCCAGAACCAGCGGCGCCTCCAGCACCAACTCCTCCAGGACCGGACAGTCCACCTCACGGCCGGCCGCCAGCGCCATCTCGACCAGCGCCACGCCCGGGACCAGCACCATCCCGAACACCATGTGGTCCCGGGTCCAGGGCTGCGCGTCGATGGACAGCCGACCGGTGAACACCCACTCGTCGCGGTCGCCGACCTGCACCGCCGCGGCAAGGACCGGATGCCCGACCCGGCCCAGCCCGGCGGCCACCCGGGGTGAGCCAGAACCGCTCACGCTGGAACGCATACGTGGGCAGGGCCACCCGCTGGGCGCCGCTGCCGGCGTAGAACGCGGACCAGTCCACGCCCACCCCGGCCACATGCGCCTCGGCCAACGAGGTGGCGAACCGCTCCATGCCACCCTCGTCACGGCGCAGCGACCCCACGACCCCGACCCGGTCCTCCGCGCCATGCGCCGCCGCGGTCTCCTCGACCGCCATCGTCAACACCGGATGCGGAGACATCTCGACAAAGACCTGCACACCGTTGTCGATCAACGCGCGGATCGCCGGCTCGAAGCCCACCCGGCCGCGCAGATTCCCGTACCAGTACGCCGCGTCCAGCGTCTTGGTGTCGATAAATCCACCCGTCGCGGTGGAGTAGAACGGAACCTGTCCGGTGACCGGCTCGATCGGCGCCAGCACCTCCAGGAGCTCTGTCTCGATGGCCTCGACCTGAGCCGAGTGCGAGGCGTAGTCCACCGCCACCCGACGCGCCCGGACCTCATCCCGCTCGCACAGCGCGATCAGCTCATCCAGCGCCTCAGGCTCACCGGCGATCACCACCGCGGCAGGACCGTTCACCGCCGCGACCGACACCCGACCCCGATACGGAACGAGCAACTCCTCCACCCGCTCCACCGGCAACGCCACCGACACCATCCCACCCAGACCCGCCAGACGCTCACGCACCAGACGACTCCGCAACGCCACCACCCGAGCACCATCACCCAGCGACAGACCACCGGCCACACACGCCGCGGCGATCTCACCCTGCGAGTGACCCACCACCGCCGACGGCTCCACCCCATACGACCGCCACAACCCGGCCAGGGACACCATCACCGCCCACAACGCGGGCTGCACCACATCCACCCGCTCCAGCGACGGCGCACCCTCCACCGACCGCAACACATCCTCAAGACGCCAATCCACGAACTCCGACAGCGCCTCACCACACGCCGCGATCGACTCCGCGAACACCGACGAGGAGTCCAACAACTCCACCGCCATACCCACCCACTGAGCACCCTGACCCGGGAAGACGAACACCGCCTTCCCACCCACCGACCTGCCCTCGACCACCCCGTCCACCGGCTCACCAACGGCCAGGGCCTCAAGCCCGGTCAGCAACCCCGCACGATCCGAAGCCACCACCGCCGCACGACGCTCCAACTGCGCCCGCGTCGTCACCGACGAGAAGCCGACGTCCAGCAGCGCCAGCTCAGGCCGCGCGGTCAGATGGGCTCGCAGACGGTCGGCCTGCTGCCGCAACGCCGCCTCACTCCGCGCCGACACCAGCACCGGAACCACCGCCGGCGGGTTGGGCTCGCCGGCGTCCTCGGCCGGTGCCGGGTCCTCGACCGGTGCCTCTTCAAGGATCACGTGGGCGTTGGTGCCGCTCACGCCGAACGACGAGACGCCCGCACGGCGCACCCGCTCCGAGGCCGGCCACTTCTGCGCCTCGGTCAGCAGCTCGATCTCACCGGAGGACCAGTCCACGTGAGGGGACGGCGTGTCCACGTGCAGCGTGGGCGGCAACATCCCGTGCCGCAGCGCCATCACCATCTTGATCACACCCGCCACACCGGCCGCGGTCGAGGAGTGCCCGATGTTCGACTTGATCGACCCCAGCTTCAGGGGGCCGTGGGTCCGCTCGCGGCCGTACGTCGCCAGCAGCGCCTGGGCCTCGATCGGGTCACCGAGCTTGGTGCCGGTGCCGTGCCCCTCCACCGCGTCCACATCGGCGGCGTCCAGACCGGCGTTCACCAGCGCCTGACGGATCACCCGCTCCTGCGACGGACCGTTCGGCGCCGTCAGACCATTGCTCGCACCGTCCTGGTTCACCGCGCTGCCCCGCACCACGGCCAACACCCGGTGCCCGTTGGCCCGCGCGTCCGACAGCCGCTCCACCACGAGCAGACCCAGACCGTCGGAGAACCCGGTCCCGTCCGCGGCCGCCGCGTAGGACTTGCAGCGGCCGTCGGGCGCGAGGCCACGCTGCCGGCTGAACTCCACGAACAGGAACGGACCGGCGAGCACGGTCACACCGCCGACCAGCGCCATCGAGCACTCACCGGCCCGCAGCGCCCGCGCGGCCAGGTGCAGCGCCACCAGCGACGACGAACACGCCGTGTCCACCGACACCGAGGGCCCCTCAAGACCCAGCGTGTAGGAGATACGACCGGACACCACGCTCGTCGTCGAGCCGGTCAGCCGGAACCCCTCGATCTGGGGCAGGCTGCCCGCGGGGGCGGCCGCGTAGTCCGAGGGTCCGACGCCGCAGAAGACGCCGGTGTCGCTGCCGCGCAGCGAGGTCGGGTCGATGCCGGCGTCCTCGAACGCCTCCCAGGCGGCCTCCAGCAGCAGTCGCTGCTGGGGGTCCATCGCCGTCGCCTCGCGCGGGCTGATCCCGAAGAAGTCGGCGTCGAACTCGCCCACCCGGTCCACGAAACCGCCGACGCGGGTGTAGGAGGTGCCGGGCTGGTCGGGATCCGGGTCGTAGAGCCGCTCCAGATCCCAGCCGCGGTCGGTCGGCATGCCCGACATCCCGTCGTGGCCCCCGGCCACCAGCTCCCACAGCTCGTCCGGCGAGGTCACCCCGCCCGGATACCGGCAGCTCATCCCGACGATCGCCAGCGGTTCGCTCGCGCGGTCCTCGTGCTCCTGCAGCCGGGCCCGGGTCTCGTTCAGATCGACGGCCATCCGCTTCAGGTATCGAACGAGCTTTTCCTGCTGCGGATCGGTGCTTTCAGCGCTCATGTTCATTCCTCGTCATGCCTCGCCGAACTCGGCGTCGATCAACTGGAAGACCTCGTCAGCGGTCGTGGCCGCCTCGATCCGTTCGCTGGTGCTCTGTCCGCCCTGGGCTCCGCCGTCGGTGATGGAGGCCAGCAGCGTGCGCAGGCGTCCCGCCACCTGCTGCTGCTCGTTGGCCGTGATCGCGGCGAGCATGGCTTCGAGCTTCTTCAGCTCCTGATCGATGAACGACTCCTCTTCCTCGTCGCCGCCGACCTCGGAGAGGAGCAGCTGTGCCACCGCCAGCGGTGTCGGGTGGTCGAAGATGAGAGTCGCCGGCAGCCGCAGGCCCGTGGTCTGGGTCAGCCTGTTGCGCAGCCCGACCGCGCCCAGGGAGTCGAAACCGAGCTCCTGGAAGGGCCGCTCCGGGGCGATCGCCGCGGCGGAGGCGTGTCCGAGGACGGCCGCGACCTGCGCCTGGACCAGTTCGAGCACCACGCGCTCCCGGTCGGCTTCCGCCACTCCGGCCAGTCGCTGCGTCAGCGACCCGCCGGTGGGCTCCGCGCGTCGGGCCGGTGCCCGCACCAGTCCGCGCAGCAGCGGCGGCAGCAGCTCCGCCCGCGCCTGCACCCGCAGCGCGGCCGGATCCAGCCGGACCGGCGCCAGGAGCGCCGCGTCCACCCCGAGGGCCTCGTCGAACAGCTCCAGCCCCAGCTCGGCCGACAGGGCGATGACGCCCATCTGCTCCAGCCGCGCGAGCTCGGCCTCGCCGAGGTGACCGGTCATCCCGGTCGCGTCCGCCCACAGGCCCCAGGCCAGCGAGGACGCCGGGAGTCCCTGCGCGCGCCGCCCCGCGGCGAGGGCGTCCAGGACCGCGTTCGCCGCCGCGTAGTTCGCCTGCCCCGGGCTGCCGATCAACGCCGCCACCGAGGAGAACAGGACGAACGCCGACAGCTCCATCCCCTCGGTCAGCTCATGCAGATGCCAGGCCGCGTCCACCTTCGGCCGCATCACCCGCGCCAACTGCTCCGGGGTGAGCGCCTCGACCAGGCCGTCCTCCAGCACACCGGCCGCGTGTACGACCGCCGTCAACGGCCGGTCCAACGAGTCCAGCAGACCGGCCAGCTGGTCTCGGTCGGTCACGTCGCAGGCGGCGACGCGGGCCCGTGCGCCGAGCTCCTCCAGCTCGGCGACCAGCTCGGTCACACCCTCGGCCGCCGGCCCCCGGCGGCTCACGAGCAGCAGATGCCGCGCGTCGTGCCGCTCGACCAGGTGCTTGGCGAACAGCGCGCCCAGACCGCCGGTACCACCGGTGATCAGCACCGTTCCCGCCGGGTCCAGCGGCCGCGGCTCAGCCGGTGCCGCCGCGTCGACCCGCATGAGCCGGGGCGCCAGCAGCCCGCCGTCGCGCATCGCGAGCTGCGGCTCGTCGAGATCGAGCAGCCCCGCCCAGTCCGGCTCGCCGCTGTCGTCGAGATCCACCAGGAGGAACCGCCCCGGGTGCTCCGACTGCGCGCTGCGCAGCAGACCCCAGATCGGAGCCGCCGCCACGTCCGGCGCCTCCGCGCCGACCGCGACCGCGTGACGGGTCACCACCACGAGCCGGGTCCCGGTCAGCCGCTCGCTCGCCAGCCAGCGCCGCACCAGCTCCAGCGCCCGGCCCGCCGTCTCCAGCGCGGCTCCGGCCTCGTCACCCGTCGGGGCGGGGATCTCCACGCCGGTCAGGACCGCGTCCGGCGCCTCCGCGCCGTCGGCGAGCGCCTGCTCCAACGCGTCCAGGTCCGCGAACCGCTCCCCGGAGACCGACAGTTCGCCGAGGACCGCGACCCGCGCCGCGCTCGGCGACCCGGCCGGCACCGCCGCCCACTCCACCTGGTGGAGCGACCGCTGCTGACCACCGTGTCGGGCGGCCTCCAGCTGGGCCTGCTCGACCGGACGTACGTCCATCCGCTCCATGCTCGCGACGGGCCGGCCGTCCTCACCGGCGATGTCGAGCCGCAGGGCGGTCTCACTCGCCAGAGCGATCCGCACCCGCAGCCGGGTGAGACCGACCTGGTCCAGTCGCACCCGGGTCCAGGAGAAGGGCAGCCCGCCCGGAGCGTCGGCGCCCCGGTAGAGCATGCCGAGCCCACCGTGCAGCGCGGAGTCCAGCAGCGCCGGGTGCAGCCCGAATCCGTGGGCGGAGCCCGCGATCTCGGGCAGCGCCAGCTCGGTGTAGACCTCGTCACCGGAGCGCCAGGCCGCCTCTACGGCCCTGAAGGCGGGACCGTAGTCGAAGTCGGCGTCGGTGAGGTGCGCGTAGGTGTTCAGACGCGCGTACAGCGTGTCGACGGCGATCGGTTCGGCGCCGGCGGGCGGCCACTGGAGCGGGAACGGGTCCGAGGGGGTCGAGACTTCAGCGTCCGCGGCCAGCGAGCCACGCCCGTGGCAGACCGCCTCCCGCCGCTCGTCCTCGTCACCGGACTCCGGCCGGGAGAAGACCGCCACCTCACGGCGACCGCTCTCATCGGCCGGGCCCACGGTGACCTGGATCTGCCGTACGAGATCCTCTTCCAGGATGAGCGGCGCCTCGATGACCATCTCCTCCAGCACCGCGCAGCCCAGCTGCCGGCCGGCGGTCAACGCCAGCTCGACCAGCGTGACGCCCGGGACCAGCACCAGCCCGAACACCATGTGGTCCCGGGTCCAGGGCTGCGCGTCGATGGACAGCCGACCGGTGAACACCCACTCGTCGCGGTCGCCCAGCTGCACCGCCGCGGCGAGGACCGGATGCTCCACCCGGCCCAGCCCGGCGGCCGCCGCGTCGCCGGCACCGGAACCCGGGGTGAGCCAGAACCGCTCACGCTGGAACGCGTACGTCGGCAGCTCGACCCGCTGGGCCCCACCACCGTCGAACAGCACCGACCAGTCGACCCCGGCCCCCAGCACATGCGCCTCGGCCAACGAGGTGACGAACCGCTCCATGCCACCCTCGTCACGGCGCAGCGACCCCACGACCCCGACCCGGTCCTCCGCGCCATGCGCCGCGGCCGTCTCCTCGACCGCCATCGTCAACACCGGATGCGGAGACATCTCGACAAAGACCTGCACACCGTTGTCGATCAACGCCCGAATCGCCGGCTCGAAGCCCACCCGGCCACGCAGATTCCCGTACCAGTACCCGGAGTCGAGCATCTTGGTGTCGATAAATCCACCCGTCGCGGTGGAGTAGAACGGAACCTGTCCGGTGACCGGCTCGATCGGCGCCAGCACCTCCAGCAGCTCGGCTTCGATGGCCTCGACCTGGGCCGAGTGCGAGGCGTAGTCCACCGCCACCCGACGCGCCCGGACCTCATCCCGCTCGCACAGCGCGATCAGCTCATCCAGCGCCTCCGGCTCACCGGCGATCACCACCGCGGCAGGACCGTTCACCGCCGCGACCGACACCCGACCCCGATACGGAACGAGCAACTCCTCCACCCGCTCCACCGGCAACGCCACCGACACCATCCCACCCAGACCCGCCAGACGCTCACGCACCAGACGACTCCGCAACGCCACCACCCGAGCACCATCACCCAGCGACAGACCACCGGCCACACACGCCGCGGCGATCTCACCCTGCGAGTGACCCACCACCGCCGACGGCTCCACCCCGTAGGAGCGCCACAACCCGGCCAGGGACACCATCACCGCCCACAACGCGGGCTGCACCACATCCACCCGCTCCAGCGACGGCGCCCCCTCCACCGACCGCAACACGTCCACGAACTCCGACAGCGCCTCACCACACGCCGCGATCGACTCCGCGAACACCGACGAGGAATCCAACAACTCCACCGCCATACCCACCCACTGAGCACCCTGACCCGGGAAGACGAACACCGCGTTTCCGCCGACCACCTGTCCCTCAAGGACATGCGCGGCGGGATCGGTCGCGGCCAGGGCCTCCAGGCCGGCCAGCAGTTGCTCACGGTCGGTCGCCACCACGGTCGCGCGGCGCTCCAGCTGCGCCCGCGTCGTCACCGACGAGAAGCCGACGTCCAGCAGCGACAGCTCAGGCCGCGCGGTCAGATGGGCTCGCAGACGGTCGGCCTGCTGCCGCAACGCCGCCTCACTCCGCGCCGACACCAGCACCGGAACCACCGTCGGGGCGGCGCCCGGAGCCTGCGCTCGGGGCTTCACCAGCGCCGCGCTCGGTGCCTCTTCCAGGATCACGTGCGCGTTGGTGCCGCTCACGCCGAACGACGAGACGCCCGCACGGCGCACCCGCTCCGAGGCCGGCCACTTCTGCGCCTCGGTCAGCAGCTGGACCTCGCCGGAGGCCCAGTCCACGTGCGGCGACGGCTCATCGACATGGAGCGTGGCGGGCAGCATCCCGTGCCGCAGCGCCATCACCATCTTGATCACACCCGCCACACCGGCCGCCGCCGAGGTGTGCCCGATGTTCGACTTGATCGACCCCAGCCGCAGCGGGGCGTCCACGCGCTCGCGGCCGTAGGTCGCCAGCAGGGCCTGCGCCTCGATCGGGTCACCGAGCTTGGTGCCGGTGCCGTGGCCCTCCACCGCGTCCACATCGGCGGCGTTCAGGCCGGCGTTCACCAGCGCCTGACGGATCACCCGCTCCTGCGACGGACCGTTCGGCGCCGTCAAGCCGTTGCTCGCACCGTCCTGGTTGATCGCGCTGCCCCGCACCACGGCCAACACCCGGTGCCCGTTACGGATCGCGTCCGAGAGCCGCTCCACCACGAGCAGGCCCACGCCGTCGGAGAACCCGGTCCCGTCCGCGGCCGCCGCGTAGGACTTGCAGCGTCCGTCCGGGGACAGCGCCCGCTGCCGGCTGAACTCCGTCAGCAGGTAGGGGCCCGCCATCAGGGTCACGCCGCCGGCCAGGGCCATCGAGCACTCGCCGGACCGCAGCGCCTGGGCGGCCAGGTGCAGCGCCACCAGCGAGGACGAACACGCCGTGTCCACCGACACCGAGGGCCCCTCCAGACCCAGCGTGTAGGAGATACGCCCGGAGGCGACGCTCGTCGTGTTGCCGGTCAGCCGGTAGCCCTCCAGCTCCGGCGGCATCGTGCCGCCGTAGTCCGTGGTGACCACACCGCAGAAGACGCCGGTGTCGCTGCCGCGCAGCGAGGTCGGGTCGATACCGGCGCCCTCGAACGCCTCCCAGGCCGCCTCGAGGATCAACCGCTGCTGCGGGTCCATCGCCAGCGCCTCACGGGGGCTGATCCCGAAGAACTCCGCGTCGAACTCGCCCGGCCGCTCCAGGAAGCCGCCGCCGCGTGTGTACACCGTCCCGAGCTGGTCCGGGTCCGGGTCGTAGAGCCGCTCCACGTCCCAGCCGCGGTCGGTGGGCAGCCCCGAGACAGCGTCGCGACCGGACGCCACCAGCTCCCACAGCTCGTCCGGCGAGGTGACCCCGCCCGGGTACCGGCAGCTCATCCCGACGATCGCCAGCGGCTCGTCGGCCTGCGCCCGCCGCGGCCGCGCCGCGCGACGCGGTGCCTCCGCGACCCCACCGACCTCGGCGAGGATCAGCCGGGCGACGGCCATCGGGGTCGGGTGGTCGAAGATGAGGGTGGCGGGCAGCCGCACGCCCGTGTTCTGGTTCAGCCTGTTGCGCAGCTCGACGGCGCTCAGCGAGTCGAACCCGAGGTCCTTGAAGGCCCGTTCGGCGCCGACGGTGGCGGCGGAGGCGTGCCCCAGGACGGCCGCGACCTGCGCCTGCACCAGTTCGAGCACGACTCGTTCCCGGTCGGACTCGGCCACCTCGGCCAGCCGCCGCGCCAGCGAGCCGCCCGCTTCGGCGCGGCGGGCGGGCGTGGGCGCGAGGCCGCGGAGCAGCACCGGCAGCATCCCGCTCCGTGCCTGCACCCGCAGCGCGGCGAGGTCCAGCCGGACCGGCGCCACGAGCGCCGCGGCCAGCCCGATGGCCTGGTCGAACGCCTCCAGCCCGAGCTCGGTCGACAGCGCGCCGACCCCCATCCGCTCCAGCCGCGCGAGGTCGTTCTCGCCGAGCTCGCCCGCCATGCCGCGCGCGTCGGCCCACAGGCCCCACGCCAGCGAGGTCGCCGGCAGTCCCGCCGCGCGTCGCGTCGCGGCGAGCGCGTCGAGGGAGGAGTTCGCGGCCGCGTAGTTGGCCTGGCCGGGGCTTCCGATGAGGGCAGCGACCGAGGAGAACAGGACGAAGGCCGACAGCTCCATGTCCGCGGTGAGCTCGTGCAGGTGCAGCGCCGCGTCGAGCTTGGGACGCATCACCCGCGTCAGCTGCTCGGTGCTGAGTGTTTCGACCACCCCGTCGTCCAGCACACCCGCCGCATGCACGACGGCGGTCAGCGGATGCTCCAGCGAGCCGATCAGGTCGGCCAGCCGCGCGCGATCGGACACGTCGCAGGCCGCGACCCGCGCCTCACAGCCCAGGCCCGCCAGCTCGGCGACCAACTCGTCCACACCCTCGGCCGCCGGACCGCGCCGGCTCACCAGGAGCAGTCGCCGCGCTCCGCGCGCCCCCGCCAGGTGCCGCGCGAACACCGCGCCGAGACCGCCGGTGCCGCCCGTGATCAGCACGGTTCCGTCCGGGTCCAGCGGCCGCGCCTCCGGCGACGCCGTCGTGTCGGCTCGCCCGAGCCGCGGCGCCAGCACCGTGCCCTTCCGCACCGCCAACTGCGGCTCGTCCAGGGCGAGCAGCGCGCCCCAGTCCGGCCTGTCGTCCTCGTCCGCGTCGGCCGCGACATCGATCAGCACGAATCGGTCAGGATGCTCGGACTGGGCGCTGCGCACCAGCCCCCACACCGCCGCCTGCGCGATGTCCGGGGCTTGTGTGCCCACCGCGACCGCGTCGCGGGTCGCCAGCACCAGCCGGGTTTCGGTCAGCCGCTCACTCGCCAGCCACCGCCGGACCAGCTCCAGCGCGCGCCCGGCGGTCGCCCGCGCGGCCTCCGCCGTGTCACCCGTCGAGGGCTCGATCACGGTGACGACCGCCTCCGGCGGCGTGGCACCGTCGGCGAGTGCCTGTTCCAGGGCGTCCAGGTCGGCGTGGTGCTCGGCCGCGCCGATGTCGCCCGTGCCGGTGTGGCCCATGCCGAGGAGCGCGATCCGCTTCGGTCCGGTGACCTCCCCGGCCGCGGCCGGAACGGCGGCCCAGTCGACCTGGAACAGCGTGTGCTGTCCGCCGCTCCGCGCCCCTTCGATCTTCGCCTGCTCGACCGGGCGGACGACGACGGACTCGACCGACACGACCAGGGCTCCGGTGTCGTCGACCGCGTCGAGCCGCACGGAGGAGTCGCTGGTCGCGACGGAGCGGACGCGCAGCCGCGAGACGCCCCGCTGGGCGAGCCGGGCGCCGCCCCAGCTGAACGGCATCTTGTGCCGGCTGTCGTCGCGCTCGGTCAGCAGGATGACACCGCTCTGCAGCGCGGCGTCGAACAGCGCCGGGTGGATCCCGAACTCGCCGGCCGCGGCGTCGTCGGCGCCGTCGGGCAGGGCCACCTCGGCGTAGGTCTGGTCGCCGTCGCGCCAGGCGGCGCGCACGCCTTGGAAGACCGGGCCGTAGTCGTAGCCGAGGTCGGTCAGGTGGGCGTAGAGCGCGTCGACCGCGAGCGGCTCCGCGTCCTCCGGCGGCCACTGGGTGGGCCATGAGTCGGGCGACGGGTCCTCTGGCGCGGGCCGGGTCTCGGGGGCGAGGACGCCTCGTGCGTGACAGGTCACGCCCCGCTCGTCGTCCTCCGCTCCGGATTCCGGGCGTGAGTAGATCGCCACGTCCCGGCGGCCGTCCTCGCCGGCCTCGCCGACGGTGACCTGCACATGCCGTACGACGCCGTCCTCCAGGAGCAGCGGCGCCTCCAGCACCAGCTCGTCGAGGATCGGGCTCGCGGCGTGTCGGCCGGCGGCGAGGGCCAGTTCGACCAGCCCGGTGCCCGGCACCACCATGGTGCCCAGGAGGAGGTGTTCGGCGGCCCAGGGCTGCGTCTCGGTGGAGAGTCGGCCGGTGAACAGCCACTCGTCCCGGTCGCCGACGGAGACGGCCGCCGCGAGCAGCGGGTGGTCGAGCCGCCCGAGGCCGGCCCCGGCCGCGTCCACCGACCCGGTGTTCGGGGCCAGCCAGTACCGCTCCCGCTGGAACGCGTAGGTGGGCAGCTCCACCGGCCGCGCCCCGGTGCCCGCGTAGAAGGCCGCCCAGTCGACTCCGGACCCGGCTGCGGCCGCGGCGATGTGCGCGCGGCCGAGGAAGTCGGCGAACGCCTCCGGCTCCGGCTGGCGGGCGCGCAGCGCGGACACGAGCACCGCCTCGTCCTCGCCGTCGAGGCACTGGCGTGCCATCGCGGTCAGCACCGCGTCCGGTCCCAGCTCCAGGTACCGGCGTACGCCGAGGTCCCACAGGGTGCGTACGCCGGCGGCGAACCGGACGGCGTGCCGCACGTGCCCGACCCAGTACTCCGGGTCGGTCACCTCCGGGCCCACGGGCTCGCCGGTCACGTTCGAGACGATGGGGATCCGCGGCTCGTCGAACCGCAGCTCCCGTGCCACCCGCCGGAACTCGTCCAGCATCGGCTCCATGTGCGGGGAGTGGAACGCGTGCGACACCCGCAGCCGGGAGGTCTTACGGTCCTGCCACCGCGGCAGCCATTCCTCGGCGGCGTCGGCGTCCCCGGACACCACCACGGCACGCGGCCCGTTCACGGCCGCGATCTCCAGCCGGCCCTCGAAGTCGGTCAGCGAGGCGGCGACCTCGTCCTCGGTCGCCTGCACCGCCACCATCGCCCCGCCGGTGGGCAGAGCGCCCATCAGCCGGCCGCGCGCCGCGACCAGCGCGCAGGCGTCCGGAAGCGACAACACGCCCGCCACGTGCGCGGCGGCCAGCTCGCCGACCGAATGCCCGATCAGATAGTCCGGGCGTACGCCCAGGGACTCCACCAGGCGGAAGAGCGCCACCTCAAGGGCGAACAGCGCCGCCTGGGTGTACTCCGTGGCGTTCAGCAGGGCCGCTTCCTCGGTGCCGTCCTCGGCGGCCAGCAGGTCGCGCACGGACCGCCCGACGTGGGGGTCCAGCTCGACGCACACCTCGTCCAGCGCCTCGGCGAACCGCGGGAAGGCGGCCGCAAGCTCGGCGCCCATCCGTGCGCGCTGCGAGCCCTGGCCGGTGAACAGCACCGCGGTCTTGCCGCCCACCGGGCGGCCCTCGGTCACCCCCGCGGCGGGCTCGCCGGCGGCGAGCGCCGCCAGGCCCGCCAGCAGCCGCTCACGGTCGGCCGCGACGACCACCGCGCGCTGGTCCAGCAGCGCCCGGGTCGTCACCGAGGAGAGTCCGACGTCCAGCGGCGAGGCCGCGGGCCGGGCGGCCAGGTGGGCCCGGAGCCGGTCGGCCTGCGCACGCAACGCGGCCTCGCTCCGGCCGGACACCAGGACCGGCACCGCGCCCGCCGGCCGCTCCGCAGGCCCCTCGGCCGGCGCGTCGTCCTCCGCCGGCGCCTCGACCGGCGCCTCCTCGAGGATCACGTGCGCGTTGGTCCCGCTGATGCCGAACGACGACACGCCCGCACGCCGCGGCCGCTCGGAGGCGGACCACTCCCGCGCCTCGGTCAGCAGCTCGATCCGCCCGGCGTCCCAGTCCACGTGCCGCGACGGCTCGTCCACATGGAGCGTGGCGGGCAGCACCCCGTGCCGCATCGCCATCACCATCTTGATCACACCGGCGACACCGGCCGCCGCCGAGGTGTGCCCGATGTTCGACTTGATCGACCCCAGCCGCAGCGGGGCGTCCGCACGCTCGCGCCCATACGTCGCCAGCAGCGCCCGCGCCTCGATCGGGTCGCCCAGCTGGGTGCCGGTCCCGTGGCCCTCGACGGCGTCGATCTCGGCGGCGCTGAGGCCGGCGTTGGCCAGCGCCTGCCGGATCACCCGCTCCTGCGACGGACCGCTGGGCGCCGTCAACCCGTTGCTCGCACCGTCCTGGTTGATCGCGCTGCCCCGCACCACGGCCAGCACCCGGTGCCCGTTGCGCCGCGCGTCCGACAGCCGCTCCAGCACCAACAGGCCCAGGCCGTCGGAGAACCCGGTGCCGTCGGCCGCGGCCGCGTACGCCTTGCAGCGCCCGTCGGGGGCGAGGCCACGCTGCCGGCTGAACTCCACGAACAGGAACGGACCGGCGAGCACGGTCACGCCGCCGACCAGCGCCAGCGAGCATTCGCCCGCCCGCAGCGCCCGCGCCGCCTGGTGGATCGCCACCAGCGACGAGGAGCACGCCGTGTCCACCGTGACGGCGGGACCTTCGAGGCCCAGGCTGTAGGCGATCCGTCCGGAGATCACGCTGCCCTGGGTGCCCGTCAGCCGGAACCCTTCCAGCTCCGGCAGCATCGACCCGCCGTAGTCGGAGGTCACCGCGCCGGTGAACACGCCGGTGTCGCTGCCGCGCAGCGAGGTGGGGTCGATGCCGGCGTCCTCGAACGCCTCCCAGGCCGCCTCCAGCATCAGTCGCTGCGACGGGTCGGTCGCCAGCGCCTCGCGGGGGCTGATCCCGAAGAAGTCCGCGTCGAAGTCGCCGACGCCGTCGAGGAAGCCACCGGCGGTCGTGGACACCGTCCCGGCCTGGTCGGGGTCCGCGCCGAACAGCCGGTCCAGATCCCAACCGCGGTCGGTCGGCAGCGGCGACATCGCGTCGCGACCGGCCGCCACCAGCTCCCACAGCTCGTCCGGCGAGGTCACCCCGCCCGGGTACCGGCAGCTCATCCCCACGATCGCCAGCGGCTCGACGTCGCGCTCCTCCAGCTCGCGCACGCGACGGTTGGCCGTGCGCAGCTCCGCGGTCACCTTCCGCAGGTAGGTGCGGAGCTTCTGCTCGTCGGTCGATCCGCCCCGCATGTCGTTCGCGTTTTCGGTCATGCCGACCCGAGCTCCTTGTCGATCAGTTCGAAAATGTCGTCGTCGGATGCCACATCGAGGTCGTCGCCAGACCCTTCGTCGGCGTCGGCCGGCCGCCCGCCGGCCCCGCTGAGGACCGTCCGCAGTCGGTTGCTGAGGTAGCGCAGCCGCGGCTCGATCTCGGCGAGCCGCTCCTCGTCGCTCGCCACCGTGATCAGCATCGCTTCGAGCTTCTGCAGCTCCGCCTCGAACGGCGAGGGCGCCTGCTCCGCGACGCCGCCGACCTCCTTGAAGAGCAGCCGGGCGACCTCCACCGGGGTGGGGTGGTCGAAGACGAGGGTGGCGGGCAGCCGCAGCCCGGTGGCCTGGGTCAGCCGGTTGCGCAGCTCGACCGCGGCCAGCGAGTCGAACCCGAGCTCCTTGAAGGAGCGTTCCGGGTCGACCGCGGCACCCGAGGCGTGCCCGAGGACGGCCGCGACCTGCGCCCGGACCACGTCCAGGACGACCTGCTCACGGTCGCCTTCCGCCACCGCGGCCAGCCGCTGCGCCAGCGACCCGCCCGTGGACTCCGCCCGCCGGGCGGGAGCGCGCACCAGCCCGCGCAGCAGCGCCGGCAGCATCCCGGCCCGGGCCTGACCGCGCAGCGCGGTCGGCTCCAGCCGGATGGGCACCAGCAGCGCCGCGTCCAGTCCGAGCGACTCGTCGAACAGCTCCAGCCCGAGCTCGGTGGAGAGCGCCCCGATGCCGGTCCGCTCCATGCGCGCGAGGTCGGTCTCGTCCAGCTCGCCGGTCATGCCGGTCGCGTCCGCCCACAGGCCCCAGGCGAGGGAGCTCGCCGGCAGCCCCGCCGCGCGCCGCCGGTGGGCGAGCGCGTCCAGCGCGGCGTTGGCGGCGGCGTAGTTGGCCTGGCCGGGGTTGCCCAGCTGCGCCGCGGCCGAGGAGAAGAGAACGAACGCCGACAGCTCCATCCCGGCGGTCAGCTCGTGCAGATGCCAGGCCGCGTCCACCTTCGGCCGCATCACCCGGGTCAGCTGCTCCGGGGTGAGCGCCTCGACCACCCCGTCGTCCAGCAGGCCCGCGGCGTGCAGGACGGCCGTGAGGGGGTGCTCCAGCGAGTCCAGCAGACCGGCCAGCTGGTCCCGGTCGGTGACGTCGCAGGCGGCGACGCGGGCCCGCGCGCCGAGCTCCTCCAGCTCGGCGACCAGCTCGGCCACGCCCTCGGCCGCCGGGCCCCGGCGGCTCACGAGCAGCAGGTGCTTCGCGCCGTGCCGCTCGACCAGGTGCTTGGCGAACACCGCGCCCAGACCGCCGGTACCGCCGGTGATCAGCACCGTGCCCTCGGGGTCCAGCGGCGCCGGAACGGTCAGCACGACCTTGCCGATGTTGCGGCCCTCGCGCAGGAACCGGAACGCCTCTCGACCCCGGCGCACGTCCCAGGTGCGGATCGGCGAGGGTGTGAGCACCCGCTGCTCGAAGAGCGAGGTGATCTCGACCAGCATCTCCTGGATCCGCTCCGGACCCGCCTCCAGCAGGTCGTACGACCGGTACCGCACGCCTTCGTGTTCGCGCGCCACGACCTCCGGGTCGCGGATGTCGGTCTTGCCCATCTCGATGAACCGGCCGCCGCGCGGCAGCAGTTCCAACGTGGCGTCGACGAACTCGCCCGCGAGCGCGTCCAACACCACGTCCACCCCGGCTCCGCCGGTCACCTCCAGGAAGGCGTCGCGGAAGCTCAGGTCGCGCGAGGAGGCGATCAGCTCGTCGGGGATGCCGAGGCCGCGCACCGCGTCCCACTTGGGCGGGCTCGCCGTGGCGAGGACCTCCGCCCCGAAGTGCCGGGCCAGTTGCACCGCGGCCATGCCCACTCCGCCGGCGGCGGCGTGCACCAGCAGCCGCTCTCCGGCGCGCAGCCCGGCGAGGTCGACCAGGCCGTAGTACGCGGTCAGGTACACCACCGGAACCGCCGCCGCCTCGGCGAACGACAGACACTCCGGCATCCGCACGACCGTCCGCCGGTCCGCCACCGCCACCGGTCCGAACGCGTCGGTCATCAGGCCGAAGACACGGTCGCCCGGGGCCAGCTCGGTGACGTCGGAGCCGACTTCGAGGACGACGCCCGCCGCCTCGCTGCCCAGCGGGGCCTCGCCCGGGTACATCCCGAGCGCGATCAGCACATCACGGAAGTTCAGGCCCGCGGCCCGCACCGCGACCCGTATCTCGCCCGCGCCCAGCGGCCGGCCGGCGTCCGACGGAACGATCGCCAGGTCCTCCAGCGATCCCTTCCGCCCGATCGCCAGCCGCCACAGGTCCCCGGTCGCCCCCGCGGGAGCACGCTCGAGGCGTGGCGCCAGCAGCCGGCCGGCGCGCATCGCGAGCTGCGGCTCGTCGAGCTCCAGCAGCGACGCCCACTCCGGCTCGTCACCGGAGTCGAGGTCCACCAGCACGAACCGGCCCGGGTGCTCGGACTGCGCGCTGCGCAGCAGACCCCAGACGGGCGCCTGCGCCACATCGGGCGTCTCGTCGTCCACCGCGATCGCGTGACGCGTCACCACGACGAGCCGCGCCTCACTCAGCGCGTCCGTCGCCAGCCAGCGCCGTACCAGCTCCAGCGTCCGGCCGGCCGTCGCCCGCGCCGCCTCCGCGGGATCACCGGCCGCGGCCGGGGGCTCGACCGCGACCAGGACCGCGTCGGGCACCGCCGCGCCGTCGGCGAGGGCCCGCTCCAGCGTGTCCAGATCGGCGTGTCGCTCGCCGGCGACGGCCAGGTCGCCGAGGGCCGCCAGCCGCGCCGGCTGCCGGGCGGCCGTGACGTTGACCGTGACCCAGTCGAGGTGGAACAGCGCGTTGTGCTTGCCGCGCTGCGCGCTCTCCAACTGCGCCGGGTCGAGCGGGCGGACGGCGAGGGAGCCGACGGACACGACCGTGGTACCGGCGTCGTCGACCGCGTCGACGCGGAGCGCGGACTCGCCCGCCGTGCCGATCCGCACCCGTGCCCGCGTGAGGCCGGTCCGCCCGAGCCGCACTCCCGACCAGGAGAACGGCAGGTCCACCGGGGATCCCGCCTCCTTGGCCAGCATCGATCCGTGCAGCGCGGCGTCGAACAGCGCGGGGTGGATCCCGAACTCCCCGACCGCTGCGTCGTCGGGCAGGGCCACCTCGGCGTAGACCTCGTCACCGGAGCGCCACGCCGCGCGGACGCCCTGGAACAGCGGCCCGTAGTCGAGTCCGATGTCGGCCAGCCGTGCGTAGAGGCTCCCGATCGCGACCGGTTCCGCGCCGGGCGGCGGCCACTGCACCGGGAACGGCGCCGCGGGCTCGGCGTAGGCGGCCAGCCAGCCACGCCCGTGACAGATCGTCTCTCCCGGCTCCTCCGCGCCACCGGACTCGGCACGGGAGAAGACGGTCACCTCGCGTCGGCCGTCCTCACCGGCCGGCCCCACGGCGATCTGCACCTGCCGCGCGGACTCGTCCTCCAGGACCAGCGGCGCCTCCAGCACCAACTCGTCCAGCACCTCGCAGCCCACCCGGCGGCCGGCCGCCAGCGCCATCTCGACCAACGCGGTGCCCGGCACCATCGCCATCCCGAACACCAGGTGGTCCCGGGTCCAGGGCTGCGCGTCCTGGGAGAGCCGGCCGGTGAACACCCACTCGTCGCGGTCGCCCAGCTGCACCGCCGCGGCGAGGACCGGGTGCTCCACCCGGCCCAACCCGGCGGCCGTCGCGTCGCCGGCACCGGAACCCGGGGTGAGCCAGAACCGCTCACGCTGGAACGCATACGTCGGCAGGGCCACCCGCTGGGCGCCGCTGCCGGCGTAGAACGCGGACCAGTCCACGCCCACCCCGGCCACATGCGCCTCGGCCAACGAGGTGGCGAACCGCTCCATGCCACCCTCGTCACGGCGCAGCGACCCCACGACCCCGACCCGGTCCTCCGCGCCATGCGCCGCGGCGGTCTCCTCGACCGCCATCGTCAACACCGGATGCGGAGAGACCTCGACGAAGAAGCCGTTGCCCTTGTCGATCAGCGCGCGGATCGCCGGCTCGAAGCCGACCCGACCGCGCAGATTCCCGTACCAGTACGCCGCGTCCAGCGTCTTGGTGTCGATGAACCCACCGGCCGCGGTGGAGTAGAACGGAACCTGTCCGGTGACCGGCTCGATCGGCGCCAGCACCTCCAGCAGCTCGGCTTCGATGGCCTCGACCTGAGCCGAGTGCGAGGCGTAGTCCACCGCCACCCGACGCGCCCGGACCTCATCCCGCTCGCACAGCGCGATCAGCCACCGACACCCGACCCCGATACGGAACGAGCAACTCCTCCACCCGCTCCACCGGCAACGCCACCGACACCATCCCACCCAGACCCGCCAAGACGCTCACGCACCAGACGACTCCGCAACGCCACCACCCGAGCACCATCACCCAGCGACAGACCACCGGCCACACACGCCGCGGCGATCTCACCCTGCGAGTGACCCACCACCGCCGACGGCTCCACCCCATACGACCGCCACAGCCCGGCCAGGGACACCATCACCGCCCACAACGCGGGCTGCACCACATCCACCCGCTCCAGCGACGGCGCCCCCTCCACCGACCGCAACACATCCTCAAGACGCCAATCCACGAACTCCGACAGCGCCTCACCACACGCCGCGATCGACTCCGCGAACACCGACGAGGAGTCCAACAACTCCACCGCCATACCCACCCACTGAGCACCCTGACCCGGGAAGACGAACACCGCCTTCCCACCCACCGACCTGCCCTCGACCACATGTGTCGCGGGGTCGCCCGCGGTGAGCGCTCCGAGGCCGGTCAGCAGGGCGCCGCGGTCCGTCGCCACCACCACGGCGCGGCGCTCCAGCTGCGCCCGCGTCATCACCGACGAGAAGCCGATGTCCACGACGGGGACGTCCGGGTACTCGATCATGTGGGCCCGCAGGCGGTCGGCCTGGTGCCGCAGTGCCGCCTCACTCCGCGCGGAGAGCAGCACCGGCACCACCGACGGCGGTCGAGGCTCGCTCTCGTCTTCGGCCGGCTCATGGTCCGTGGCCGGGGCCTCCTCGAGGATCACGTGCGCGTTGGTGCCGCTGATCCCGAACGACGACACGCCCGCGCGCCGCGGCCGCTCCGAGGCCGGCCACTCCTGGGCCTCGGTCAGCAGCTCGACCTCGCCCGAGGCCCAGTCCACGTGCGGCGACGGCGCATCCACGTGCAGCGTGGCGGGCAGCACCCCGCGTCGCAGCGCCATCACCATCTTGATCACGCCGGCCACACCGGCCGCCGCCATCGTGTGCCCGAAGTTCGACTTGACGGACCCCAGCTTCAGGGGGCCGTGGGTCCGCTCGCGGCCGTAGGTCGCCAGCAGGGCTTCCGCCTCGATCGGGTCACCGAGCTTGGTGCCGGTGCCGTGCCCCTCCACCGCGTCCACGTCCGCCGGGCCGAGCCCCGCGTTCGTCAGCGCCTGCCGGATCACCCGCTCCTGCGACGGACCGTTCGGCGCCGTCAGACCGTTGCTCGCACCGTCCTGGTTCACCGCGCTGCCCCGCACCACGGCCAACACCCGGTGCCCGTTGCGCCGCGCGTCCGACAGCCGCTCGAGCAGCAGCAGTCCCATGCCCTCGGCCCAGGCGACACCGTCCGCGGCCGCCGCGTACGCCTTGCAGCGGCCGTCCGGCGACAGCGCCCGCTGCCGGCTGAACTCCACGAAGTTGTTCGGCCGCGGGAGCACGGTCACTCCGCCCACCAGCGCCAGCGAGCACTCCCTCGACCGCAGGGACTTGATGGCCAGGTCCACCGCGACGAGCGAGGAGGAGCAGGCCGTGTCCACCGACACCGCCGGCCCCTCGAACCCGAAGGTGTAGCTGACCCGTCCGGAGGCGACGCTGCCGGCGGCGGCGGTCGGGAGGTAGCCCTCGATCTCGGCGCTGCGGTCGCTCATCCCCGCGACGAATCCGTAGTCCTGGAACATCACGCCGCAGAAGACGCCGGTGTCGCTGCCCCGCAGGGAGGTGGGATCGATGCCCGCGTCCTCGAACGCCTCCCAGGCGCCCTCGAGCAACAGCCGTTGCTGGGGGTCCATCGCCAGCGCCTCGCGCGGGCTGATCCCGAAGAACTCCGCGTCGAACTCGCCCGCCCGGTCCAGGAACCCGCCCTCGCGCGTGTACGAGGTGCCGGGATGGTCCGGATCCGGGTCGTAGAGCCGCTCCAGGTCCCAGCCACGGTCGCCGGGGAACTCGGTGGTGCCGATGCGCCGTTCGGCCACCAGCTCCCACAGCTCGTCCGGTGACGTCACCCCGCCCGGGAACCGGCAACTCATGCCGACGATCGCCAGCGGCTCGCTCGCACGATCGAGGAGCTGTTGGTTCTGCCGCCGGAGGCGCTCGGTCTCCTTGAGCGACTTCCGGAGGGCCCCGACGAGGTCGTTCTTATCGGCGGCCATGACTACTCCTCCACGTTCGGGCGCCCAGGGGCAGCCACGCGTTCGACTGTTCTCATGCCACGTTCTGTTGGGCCGTCCGGGTCGGCGCGCTCGGCGGCCGGGCACCGGTCCACGCCTCGACACGGCTCGCCGATGAGCCGTCGTCAGGGTCGGCGACCACACACCGAGCACGGGAACAGTGCGAGTCCAGGGGCGGAGTCGACACGAAGTCGCATGGCCCGACGGGATACGTCGCACGGAAGCCGTGTCGTTCCGGGTCTGTCCTGGGACCTGCCGGGAAAGCCGAAAGCGGCCCGGATATCAGGTGGTCCACACGGCCGGATGGTTTAATTCCGAATATTCAGAATGCCCACAGCACCTTTGCCATGGATTTCGGATCCGACCGCCATACCCACCGATGAACGGCGACGGAGCACCGTCCCCTAGAATCGGTTCTGACCAACCCTTCACCCGCTTTGCGCATGGACCTGACATAGGCGCGCGGCGTTGTCCAACTCCCCAACCTCCGGCCCTCTCAGCCTCACCCGAGGGACGGCGCTCCTGGTATAAGTAAATGTACGTATCGACAACGGGGGAAACGGTGTCATACAGGCCATCGGATGATCATGAACGCATGCTCGACCTTGCCATCACGGCACTTCACGAGCACGACCCGGGACAGCTGTGGCCGCCGATCGTCGTCGAGTTACTCCGCGCCTGCGGCGGAGAGTTCCTCGTTCTGGAGTCCGCGTCCAAGGAATGGACAGGCCCCGCGGGCGTCACCCACTGGATGCCCGACGGTTCGCGCGAGAACCGCGCCGGCGATTACAGTCAGCGATTACTCCGTCACTGCTACCCCATCGCGCAACACTATGCTTCTTCCACGGACCGGACACCGGTAACCGCCTGCCAGGTCCTGGGTGAGGCTGAATGGCGAAACAGCAACGCGGCGGCACTGATGCGAAAGGCATTGGCCGCGGACCACATCCTGGCGCTCCCGCTCACCGATTCCTCCAAGCCCGTTAGAGGATTACTCGTGTATCGCTCGGGCAGCGGGTTCACCGACGACCACCTGGCCTATGCTCGGCGAGTACAACCACTTCTCGCCGGGGTCGACAGACAGGTCACCCGACTGCACCGCTGGCGCGCGTTCGGGGCCGACGCCCCCGACGAAAAAGCCGACGAGGCGCCTCACTCCGCCGCTCGCGGGCGAGCCGCCGACACTGCTGCGGGGCCGCGCCCCGGACCCGACGGCGAGGCCGGCGTCACTCCGGCCAAGGGGGCCGTGGAGGCCCGCCTGACGCCGCGTGAGATCACCGTGCTGGTCCTCCTCGCCGACGCGCTCACCGCCGCCACGATCGGCCGCCGCCTCGGCATTTCCGTCCGCACCGCGCAGAAGCACATCGAGAGCATCTACCGCAAGCTCGGCACCAAGGACCGCGTCTCCACCGTGCTGCGCGCCCAGGCGTGCGGCCTCATCCCCACCGAGCCCCCTCCCGCCAAGCCCAGCCCGCGCCCACGGCGAGCGGCGGGGTTGTCCCCCATGGCCACCAGCCTCTGAGCGCCCGGGAGGTCGCGCTGGCCGTCCGGCTCCCGACCCACGGCTTCCAACCCGCCGCCGAACCCGCCGAGCCCGCGTGCCGTCCCGCGTCCGACGGCTGATCAGCCGCGCCGATCGGCGCGCGATCGGGGTGGGACGCGCGACGGTTGGCGGCTGACCCCCCTGGGGCACGGCCGTGATGATCGTCGTCATGAACCCGAAGCTCGAAGAACGGCGACGATCGTGAAAGGACGGACGTGGTGAGGATGCGACTGGCGATCTGTGGATGCGTGGCCGCGCTGGGTGTGTGTGCGGGCACGGTGGCGGCGGTTCCCGCGCCCGAGGAGACCAGGGAGGTGCCGGCCGGCGGCATGAGCCCGGCGACCGGCCTCGATCACGCGGAGCTGCAATCCGCCCTGGACGGTGTGCACCGCGCGGGGGTCCCCGGGGTGTACGCCGAGGTGCGTGAGGCCGGCCGGACCTGGCGTGGGGCCTCCGGGGTCGCCGATGTCGAGACCGGCCGGCCCGTCCGGGCCGACATGCGGCACCGCGTCGGCAGCATCACCAAGACCTTCACCGCCGCCGCGGTCATGCAGCAGGTCGAGCGGGGTCGGATCCGGCTCGACGCGCCGATCGGCGGCTATCTGCCGCACCTGGTGCCGGGCGAGCGCGGCAGGAGGATCACGGTGCGGATGCTGCTCAACCACACCAGCGGCCTCCCCGACTACATCCCCTACGCGTTCCCGTCCCTCCAGGGGTTCCCGTCCCTGCCGGACATGTCGCCGAAGAGCCTGGACGACAACCGGTTCCGGGAGTTCCGCCCGGCCGAGCTGATCGAGCTGGGGCTCGCGGCGCCTCCCGCCGGCGAGCCCGGAGGCCCCACGGGGGTGTACTCCAACACCAACTACCTGCTCCTCGGTCAACTCCTGGAGCGGGTGACCGGTACCACGGCCGAGAAGTACATCACCCAGAACGTCATCGAGCGTGCCGGGCTCCGGCACACCGGGTTCCCGACCGGGACGCGCGTCAAGGGGCCGCACTCGCGGATGTACGAGGGCTTCTACGGTGTGGTCGACCCGCCCCGCGACTACAGCGTCTACAACATGTCCTGGACGGGGACGGGCGCCGCCCTCGTGTCGACCATGGAGGACCTCAACCGCTTCTACGCCAGGCTGCTCGACGGCGGGATCGTCAACCGTTCGTCGCTGGCGCAGATGCGGCGCACCATCCCGGTCCGCGCCCTGGACGGGTCGACGATCGAGTACGGCCTCGGCCTGCACAGGGTCGACATCCCGGGTTGCGGCACCTTCTGGGGCCACGACGGCACGGTCTGGGGGGCCGGAACGATGTCCCTGACCCGGGCCGACGGCAGGCGTCAGATGTCCGTCGCGGTCAACCTCCAGAGGTGGCACACGCTGGACTCCTCGGGGAAGCCGCGGCGCCACCCCGTCGACGACGCGCTGTCGACGCTGTACCGGCGGGCGATGTGCGGTGACGGAGACACCCCGGGACCGCCGTCACCGAGGTGACACGCCCGCCCCCACTCCTCACACGTGCCCCATCCCCCGGCCACCCCCGTGCGACCATGGCCACGCGATTCCGGGCCGCCCCGCGAGGAAGATCCTCGAAGCCCCCGGCGTTGACGCCTCGCGCAAGCCTTCGACGCACGCGACAGGAGTGGAAGACCGTCATGCCCAGCAACCCCTCCCCCACCGCCACCGCGCACATCGGCGTCACCGGGCTCGCCGTCATGGGGAGCAATCTCGCCCGTAACCTCGCCCGCCACGGACACACCGTCGCCCTTCACAACCGCACCCACGCCAGAACCAAGGCGCTGATCGAGCAGCACGGCCACGAGGGGGACTTCGTCCCCACCGAGACCGCCGAGGAGTTCGTGGCCGCGCTGCGGAGGCCCCGCAAGCTGATGATCATGGTGAAGGCCGGGGAGGCCACCGACGCCGTCATCGAGGAGTTCGCACCTCTCCTCGAGGAAGGCGACATGATCATCGACGGCGGAAACGCGCACTTCCTCGACACCCGGCGCCGTGAGAAGGCGCTGCGTGGACGCGGCATCCACTTCGTCGGCACCGGCATCTCCGGCGGCGAGGAGGGGGCGCTCCACGGGCCCAGCATCATGCCCGGCGGATCGGCCGAGTCCTACGCGTCCCTCGGGCCGCTGTTCGAGGACATCGCCGCCAAGGCCAAGGACGGCGCGCCCTGCTGCACCCACATCGGGACCGACGGCGCCGGTCACTTCGTCAAGATGGTGCACAACGGCATCGAGTACGCCGACATGCAGCTGATCGCCGAGGCGTACGACCTGTTGCGTCAGGTGGCCGGTTACGAGCCGGCGCGGATCGCGGAGGTCTTCCGGGAGTGGAACGCCGGGAGGCTGGACTCGTATCTCATCGAGATCACCGCGGAGGTCTTGGCGCACACCGACGCGGGGACCGGCGAGCCGTTCGTGGACGTGGTGGCCGACCGGGCCGAGCAGAAGGGCACCGGGCGGTGGACCGTGCAGACGGCGCTCGACCTGGGGGCGCCCGTCCCCGGGATCGCCGAGGCGGTCTTCGCGCGGTCGCTGTCCGGGCACACCGAGTTGCGGAAGGCCGCCGCCGCGCTGCCGGGGCCCGAGGGGCCGGAGCTGGAGGGCGAGGACGCGGAGCACTTCGCACAGCGGGTGGAGCAGGCGCTGTACGCCTCGAAGATCATGTCCTACGCCCAGGGCTGGAACATGATCCAGGCGGCGTCCGCGGAGTACGGCTGGGACATCGACCTGGGCGCGATCGCCGCGATCTGGCGCGGCGGCTGCATCATCCGCGCGGCCTTCCTGGACCACATCCGCAGCGCCTTCGCCGCCGATCCGGCGCTGCCCAGCCTGCTGGCGGACCAGCGCTTCGCCGACGAGATCGGGCACGCCCAGGCCGACTGGCGTTCGGTGGTCGCGGCCGCCGCCCGGCACGGCGTGCCCACCCCCGGGTTCTCCGCCGCGCTCGCCTACTACGACGCGCTGCGCGCCGACCGGCTGCCGGCGGCGCTCACCCAGGCGCAGCGCGACTTCTTCGGCGCGCACACCTACCAGCGCGCCGACCGCGAGGGGACCTTCCACACGCTGTGGTCCGAGGACCGCCGGGAGGTGGAGTCGTAGGCCGCCCCTCGACGGCCCCGCGGTCCTCGGGGCGGCGGGGTCGTGCCCGACCGTCGCGCGGCCCGGGGCGTCAGGGCGCCGCCGCGTAGCAGTGGACGGCCACCGTCCGCCGCGGGTCCCACCGTTGCTCGACCGTGGCCATCCGCCGCCACCCCAGCCGCTCGTAGAGGGCGGCCGCGGCCGTGTCGGAGGCCACGACGTCGAGCACCGGGTGCAGGCCGTGGCTCCGGGACTCCCGCACCGCCCGGTCGATCAGCAGGGCGCCGAGGCCGTGCCCCCGCGCACGGGGAGCGACGAACAGCCGGCCGACGACCGCGGCGCGCTCGGGGCCCGTGCCGTTCCGCTCGCTCCACAGCCCGGGAGCCAGATCGCCCTCCCCGCTGTGGGAGAGGCTGATGTGGCCCGCGAGGCGACCGTCGAGGGTGGCGACCCAGGCGCCCAGCGAGGAGGCCCGGGAGAGCCACTCCTCGGGCCGTTCGGGCCAGTTCACCGGATAGCCGTCGCTCCGGTGGACCTCGGCGAGGAGCCGCACGCAGTCCGGGAGATCACCGCCGGTCCTCCGACGGACCGCGCGGCCGGGCCGCCTGCCGGGCTCTCCAGGTCTCTCACTGTTCACCTCGGGAGGAAAGCACAGACCGCTCCACGGCGACCAGCCGATTTCGCCGTGGAGTCAGGCCGGCACATCCGACGGCTCGGGCAGGTCCGGGGCCCGGGGCACGTCCGACGCCGGCGGCGCGGCGGGCGACGCGTGCGGCATGTCGTCCGACGCCCGCGAGGTGTCCGTGGTCCGTGGCGCCTCCGCCGGCTCCGGCTCCCGTGGCGCCCGCGCCGCCAGCGGCTGGGCCCCGTAGGTGACGCGGATGACGCCGTCGGCGTGGCGCTCGGTGCGGGCCACCACGCCGAAGACGGTGCGCAGGATCTCGGGGGTGAGCACGTCGAGGACGGGGCCGGCGGCGACGACCGCGCCCTCGTGTAGGACGACCAGTTGGTCGCAGAGGCGCACCGCCAGATCCAGGTCGTGCAGCACGGCCAGGGTGGTGGTGCCGGTGGCCCGGATCAGTTCCAGCACCTCGAAGCGGGCCCGGATGTCGAGGTGGTTGGTGAGCTCGTCCAGCACCAGCAGCCTGGGGTCCTGGGCGAGCGCTCGGGCCAGCAGCACCCGCTGCCGTTCGCCGCCGGAGAGGGAGACGAAGTCCCGGTCGGCCAGCGGCCGGGCGCCGCAGCGGTCCAGGGCCTCCTCCACCACCCGGTGGTCCTCGGCGCCCTCCCTGCCCAGCAGCCCGTGGTGCGGGGTGCGGCCCAGTGCGACGATCTCCCGGACGCGGAGTCCGGTGGGGCTGCCGCCGCCGTCCTGGAGCACCGCCGCCGTGCGTCGGGCGGCGGCCCGCGGTGAGAGGCTCCACACGTCGTCGCCGTCCACCCGCACCACGCCCCGCTCGGGGCGCAGCGAGCGGTAGACGGCGCGCAGCAGCGTGGACTTGCCGCTGCCGTTGGGTCCCACCAGACCGACGATGTCGCCCTTGTTCGCCTCCAGGCTCACGTCACTCAGGATCGGCTGCTTGTCCAGGGTGACATGGAGCTGTTCCACGGTCAGTTTCATACGGAGTCCAGGCTCTTGTTGCGCCGCAGCAGCCAGAGGAAGAAGGGCGCGCCGAACAGCGCGGTCAGGATGCCGAGCGGGAGTTCGTTGGGCCGGGTCAGGGTGCGGGAGAGCAGGTCCACCAGGACCAGGTAGGTCGCGCCGACGACGGCGGCCAGCGGCAGCAGTCTGCGGTGGTCCGCCCCGACGGCGAGTCGCACCAGGTGCGGGATCATCAGGCCGACGAAGCCGATGCCGCCGGCGACCGCGATGACCGTGCCGGTGAGCAGGGAAGCGAGCACCAGCAGCACGGCGCGCAGCCGGTGTACGTCGACGCCGAGGGCGGTCGCCGACTCGTCGCCCGCCAGCAGGGCGTTGAGCCGGCGGCCGAACAGGGCCAGGGCCACGGTCGTGGTGAGGACCACGGTGGTGACGATGGGCAGTTGCTCCCACTTGGCTCCGGCCACGCTGCCCAGCATCCAGAACATCACGGTGCGCAGCTCGGTGGGGGTGGCGCGGAGTTGGAGGTAGCTGGTCGCGGCGAGCAGCAGATAGCCGACCGCCACGCCGGACAGCACCAGCCGGGTGGGGGCCAGCCGCCCCCGCTTCTGGCCGAGCAGGAAGACCAGCACCATGGCGCCGATGGCGCCGAGGAAGGCGGCCGTGGAGACGCCGAGACCGCCCAGCGCGCCGGCGGTGGTGGTGAAGACGATGACCGCCCCGAGCGAGGCGCCGGAGGAGACGCCGAGCACGTACGGGTCGGCCAGCGGGTTGGCGACCACCGCCTGGAGCACCACGCCGGAGACCGCCAACCCCGCGCCGACCAGGGCCGCGAGGACCACACGCGGGGTGCGGAAGTTCCAGACGATCTGGTCCAGGGCGGGGTCGGCCACCCGTCCGTCGCCGCTGAGGTGGTGCCAGATGATGCTCCACACGTCGCGCAGCGGCACGTTGACCGCGCCGATGCTGACGGCGATCACCATCACCGCCGCCAGCGTGACGAGCAGGAGGGCCAGGGTCGGCAGGAGGGGGGCCCGCCGGCCCGGGGAGGTCACTCCTTGAAGGCGTCGGGGTGCAGCATCCGGGCGATCCGGTCGACCGCCAGGTCGTTGCTCGGACCGAGGTAGGCCGAGTCGGACAGCGTCACGTACCGGTTGTTCTTGGCGGCCGGCCACTGGGGGAACTCCTTGAGCAGTTTGCGGGCGTAGGCCGCCGGGTTCTTGTCCTGGTAACCGATGACGACGAGGGCGTCGACGGACTCCGCGGCGACCTTCTCCTTGCTGAGGTCGGCGAAGGTGTTCTCGGTGACGGAGGAGAACGCGTTGGTGCCGCCGGACTTGGCGAGGATGTCGTTCCAGATGCCGTTGGCGGCCACGGCGCTGAAGTCGTTGGTGCCCATCTGCATGTTGGAGAAGACCACCATCACGCGGGGCTGCTTCTCGCCCTTCACCTTGGCGGCCACGGCGTCGATCTTCTTCTTGGACGCGGCGATGAGCTCTTCGGCGCGGTCCTGCTTCTGGAAGATTTTGCCGAGGTCGCGCAGCAGCGTGTAGCTGTCGTCGATGCGCATCCCGGAGGTGTCCTCGTCGCAGCCCTGGGGCGAGATGTAGGTGTTGGCGCCGACGGAGGAGAGGTCGTCGCGGGTGGCGAAGCCGTTCTCGGACTTGAAGCCGTAGGCGGTGGTGGAGACGACCAGGTCGGGGCGGAGGCCCAGCATCGACTCGCGCGGGACGTCGAAGGCGTCGTTGGGCTTGATGTCGCCGGTGGGCAACTTGGCGATCTTCTCGGCCCGGCCCTCGACCTCCGACTGCCCGTACGACTGCTGGTTGGCGACGATGCGGTCGCCGACGCCCAGGGCGAGCAGGGTGGAGACCTCGGCCACGGAGGCGCCGTTCATCACCACGACCCGGCTGGGGGCCTTGGTGTAGGTGGTGGACCGGCCGCAGTTCTCGAGGGTCACCGGGTATCCCTTGCCCCCCGTGCCGCCCGCCTTCGGCTTGTCGTCGTCGGACGACGAGGAACCGCAGGCGACGGCGGTCAGGGAGAGACCTCCGGCCATGACCGCGGCCACGAGTCGTCTGTTCAGCATCGGGGGCTCCTCGGGGAACTGGGACGGACTATGTACCAATAGTCGTGGCACGGTCCGCCCCAGTTCCCCGGGTTCACCCGGGCGGTCAGGACTTTTCGTGCTCACCGCCGTCCGTGGGCGGCTGCGGCAGGATTCCGGCCTTCACACAGTGATCAAGGTAACGGAACACCAGGGTCCGGTCGATCTCCGGGCAGGAGACGCCGGTGCCCGCGAGGCCGCGCAGGACATGGTCCGCGCGCACCCGCCCCAGCCGCAGGTCCACCTCCTCGCTTTCCCCGCTCTCGGTCTGGGCGTCGTCCGAGGAGTCGAAGAAGGCGAGCGTGGTGGCCGCCACGTCGGCGACGCGCGGCAGTTCGGCACGCCACCGGGCCAGCGGCATCGACCGCACCGGGTAGCCGTACTCCCGCACCCAGCCGTAGAGGTCGGCCAGCCGCACCGGCTCTACGGGGGCGTGGTTGAACACCAGGTCACCCGCGCCGTCCGCGGCGCTCGACAGCCGTACGACCGCCCGCGCCACGAAGTCGACCGGGGTCCACACCTCCGCCTCGAACAGCTCGGGCAGGATGCCGGCCGGAATGCCCGCGCGCAGCACGCTCCACAGGAAGTCCCGCTCGTTGACATACCCGGTGCCGGCCGGGCCGACGATCCGGCCCAGGCGGTGCAGGGTGACCGGCAGGCCGCGCTCGGCCGCCTGCTCCAGCAGCCGCTCGGACGCCCACTTGGACTGCTGGTAGCCGTAGATCAGCCCGGGGTGGGGGCCGAAGAACTCCTCGGTCACCTCGGGGGCGTGGCGCAGCGGCGGGGTGGTGGACAGGGTGGAGACCAGGTGCAGCGGCACCGAGCGGGCGGCGGCCATCCGCAGCAGCCACCGGGTGGACTCGGTGTTGGCGCCGCGCAGGCTGGCGTAGTCGCGCATGATGCTGACCGTCGCCGCGTTGTGGTAGATCGCGTCGACGCTCTCGGCGAGTTCGGCGAAGCGCTCGGGCGTCAGGCCCAGGTGCGGCCGGGCGAGGTCGGCGGGCTCCGCCGTGATCCGGTCCGGGTCGGCGGGGAGCGGCAGTTGCTGGTCGGCCAGCGCCCGTCGGACGCGCTCGGCGGCCTCCTCGGGGCCGCTCGCACGCACCGGGCAGACGATCTCGGCCTCGGTGCCGGCGAGGAGTTCGGCCAGCAGGTGGGAGCCGACGAAGCCGGTGGCGCCGGTGAGCAGGATCCGGCGCGGCGCGCCGCCGGCACGGGTCGCGTTCCCGGGCCGGATGTCCTCGTCCAGCACGGCGTCGGCGAGCACCGCCGCCGGCAGTCCGCCCTCGCTGGTCCGCTCCTCGCCCGCCGGCTCCAGGAAGCCGGCCAGTTCGGCCGCGGTCGGGTGCTGGAACAGCCAGGCCACCTTCACCTCGCGGTCCAGCTCGACGCCGAGCCGGTTGGCCACCTGGATCGCCTGGAGGGACTGGGCGCCCAGGTCGAAGACGTCGTCGCTCGGGGCGATGTCCTCGGCGCCCAGGATCTGCGCCCACACGCCCATGATGGTCCGCTCCAGCGGGCTGGCGGCCGCGGCCGCCGGGGCGCTGTCGGCGATGGCCTGGGGCGCGGCGGAGCGGGTTTCGGCCAGCGCCCTGCGGTCGATCTTCCCGGTGCCGGTGCGCGGCAGTCGGTCGGTGAACTCGATGGCGGAGGGGACCACGGCGGCGGGCAGCGCGGCACGCAGGTGTTCCCGGATGGGTTCCGCTTCGGGCTCCGCACCGTCGGCGGGCACGATGTAGGCGGCGAGCCGCCGGCCGCCGTCGGGGAGGATCTGGCCGACGACCGCGGCCTCACGCACCCCGGGGTGGCCGAGCAGAATCGATTCGACCTCTGCCGGGTGCACCCGATGGCCACTGATCTTGAATTCGCCGTCCACTCGGCCGACGAACCGGAGCAGTCCGTCCTCGCCGATCCGCACCAGGTCGCCGGTGCGGTAGGCGCGCGGCCGGTCCGGGAGTCCGTCCAGCGGGGCGAAGCGGGCGTTGTCCGGCTGGCGGGCGCCGCGGTAGCCGAGCGCCAGCGCGTCGCCGACGAGGTGGAGCTCGCCGACGGTGCCGCTGTCGTCGTCGGTGGCGTCGGCCGCCTCGGTGAGGACGGCGCGCAGCCCCGGCAGCGGGGTGCCGATCGGCACGTCGCCCGCGCTCAGCGCGGGGTCCTGGAGCTCGGCGGCGGTGGCGACCACGGTCGCCTCGGTCGGCCCGTAGGTGTTGAACAGCCGCACCGAGGTGCCCACCGACTCCCGCCAGCGGTCGACGCGTTCGGGCAGCGCCGCCTCGCCGCCGATGATGACGGTGTGCACCGCCTCGGGCAGGGTGGCGGCACCGGTGGAGACCGCGTAGGCCAGCTCGTGCCAGTAGGCCGTCGGCAGGTCCAGCATGCTGATCCGCAGCCGCTCGCAGGCCGCGAGGAAGCCGGGTATGGACTCGGTCATCTCCTCGGTGCGGATGACCAGGGTGGCGCCGGTGCACAGGGTCAGGAAGATCTCCTCGACACTGGCATCGAACTGCGGCGGCGCGAACTGGAGCACGCGGTCGCGCGTCTGCGGCCCGTAGCGCAGCCCGGCGGCCGCCGTGAAGTGGGCCAGCGCGCCGTGGCTGATCTCCACGCCCTTGGGCTGCCCGGTGGAGCCGGAGGTGTAGATGACGTACGCGAGCTGCTCCGGCGTGGGCTGCGCCGGCGGGGCGGCGCGGACCGGGGCCTCGCTCGCCGGGACGGCGCCCGCGTCGTCGACCAGCAGCAGCGGCACCTGCGCGGTCGCGCGGAGCCCGGCCGCGTGGGCCTCGTCGGTGAGGACGAGCGCGGCGCCGGCGTCGTCGAGCAGCGCGGCCAGCCGGGTCGCGGGCGTGGCCGGGTCGACCGGCCAGTACGCGGCGCCGGAGAGCAGCACGCCCAGGATGGCGGTGACGGTGTCGACGCCACGGGAGAGCGCGAGCGCCACCAGTGAGCCGGGGCCGATCTCCCGCTCGGCCAGCCGCCCGGCCAGGTGCTGTGCCTCGCCGAGCAGTTGCGCGTAGCTGACCCGGCGGTCCCCGTGCTCGAGGGCGATGGCGTCGCCTCGTCGCACCGCGTGCTCGGTGATGCGGTCCAGCACCGGGCGGGCCGGGCGCGGCAGCGGGCCGCCGTCGAGGGTGGCCAGCACCCGCCCGGTGGTGGCCACGGGCGCCTCGGCGGCGCCGAGCTCGCGGCCGGGGTCGGCGAGGAGGGCGCGCAGCAGCGCGAGCAGCCCCTCCTGGTGGCGGGCCAGCTCGGCCTCGTCGTAGAGCTCCGGGTTGGCGTCGAAGGCGATCCGCAGGGCGCCGTCGGCGCGGTCGTAGACGTTGACCGACAGGTCATCGACGGGACCCGCGGAGACGTTGTGGACGGTGGAGCGGTGTCCGGCGAAGCGCAGGTCGTACTCGAAGGGCATGATGTTCACGCCCGGGCCGGACAGCCGACGCTGCCCGCCGACCAGCTTCAGGTCGCGCCGGATGTGCTCGTAGCGGTAGCGCTGGTGCGGAAGGCCGGCGCGCAGTTCGGCGGAGACCCGCGCCACCAGGTCACCGAGGGTGTCCTGGGGGCCGACCGCGACGCGCAGCGGGAGGACGTTGCGGACGCAGGCGGGGACGCGCAGCGCGACGGAGCCCAGGCGGCCCATGACGGGCAGGCTGAGGACGACCTCGGGGGCGCCGGTGGCGTGGTGCAGATAGCCGACGGTGGTCGCCAGCAGCAGCTCGGACCAGGGCGCGGACAGCTCGCGGGCCCTGGCGCGCAGCGCCTCGGTCTCCTCGGGGCTCAGGTCGGTGACCCGACGCAGGAACTCCCGCGCCGGCAGTCCGGAGCGGTCGGAGAGGCTGACCACCTCGGGCCGGTCGGCGTAGCGCTCGGTCCAGTACGCGCGGTCCTTGGCGAAGCGCGGGGAGTTCTGGTAGGCCAGATCCTCCTCGCGCACCGACGCCAGGGTGCCGAAGCCGCTGTCGCCGACGGGCTCGCCCGCCGCCAGCGCGGTGTAGACCTCGGCCACCCGGCGGGCGACCAGGGACAGGCCGAAGCCGTCGAGCGCGATGTGGTGGACGCGGTGGTACCAGAGGTACTCCTCGGCGCCGGTCCTGAAGAGGGCGTGGCCGAAGAGCGGGTCGCGCTCCAGGTCGACCGGGCGGGCCATGTCGGCCGCCATCCACTCCCGGGCGGCGGTGTGCGGGTCGCCCTGGTCGGTGAGGTCGGCGTGGTGCACCGCCCAGTCGGTGACGGGGGTGGCGACGTAGGAGGGGCGGCCGTCCTCGACGACGAAGCGGATGTTGAGCGCCTCGGACTCGGCGACCGCTCGGCGTATCGCCTCGTCGAAGAGGGCGGTGTCGACCGGGCCGTGGATCAGCACGTACTCAGCCGTGTTGTACGCGGGGCTGTCCAGGTCCAGCTGCTGGCCGCTCCACAGGCCCTCCATGGCGGCCAGCAGCGGCTGGCGCGCCGCCGGCTCCGCGGTCCCCGTGGTCCCCGTGGTCTTCGCGGATGCCGCGGACTGGTCAGGCGTCGGCACGTGCGCCTCCGGACTGACGGTCCGACAGCAGCTGCCACCACTGGGCGAACGAGGTGCGCTCGGCCAGCTCCAGGAAGGTCACCGGCACCCCGGCGTCCCGCCAGCGCTCGGCGAGGGTGACGATGCGCAGCGAGTCCAACCCGGCGAACAGCGGGTTCTCCTCCAGGTCGACCTCCTCGGGGGCCTGGTGCAGGAACTCCGCCAGGTCGGCGCGGAAGGTCTCCAGCGTCAAGGTCTCAGACATGTGGTTCTCTCTTGCTCTCTTCGGATGCGATGCCGGGTGATGCCGGGATCGGCGGACGCGGATGCCGGATCAGTTGACCTTGCGTTCCGAATCGCCCCAGAAGCGGTCGCGCAGCTCCCGGCGCAGGATCTTCCCGCTGGGGTTGCGCGGCACATGGTCGATGAACTCGTACTTGGCGGGCAGCTTGAAGCTGGCGATGCGCTGCGCCAGGAAGCGGTGCAGGTCCCGCGGGCTGGGCCGGTCGCCGGGGGCGGCCACCACGAAGGCGTGCACGGTCTCGCCCCAGCGCTCGTCGGGGCGCCCCACGATCACGGCCTCGGCGACGCCCGGGTGTCGCTCCAGGACGTTCTCGATCTCGGCCGGGTAGACGTTCTCGCCGGCGACGATGATGGCGTCCTTGATGCGGTCGCTGATGAAGACGTAGCCGTCGGCGTCGATGTAGCCGGCGTCGCCGGTGTGGATCCACCCGTCGACCAGGGTCTCCGCGGTCTTGTCGGGCAGGCCCCAGTACTCGACCATGCGGGCCGGGGTGCGCAGGCACACCTCGCCGACCTCGCCGATCGGCAGCTCCTGCCCCTTGTCGTCGATGACCTTGGCGCCGATCCCGGGATACGGGTGGCCGGCGGCCTTCATCCGGGGGCCGCCGGGCACATGGTCGGCCGGGGGCAGACAGACCGCGGTGTTGCCGGTCTCGGTGAGCCCGTAGATCTGCGCGAACTCGCAGCCGAACATGGCGAGGCTCTCTTCGAGCAGCGACTCGGAGATCGGCGACCCGCCGTAGACGATCTTGCGGAGGGTGGTGAAGTCCTCCGGGGTGACGCCCGGTTCACCCAGCAGCAGCCGGAGCATGGCGGGCACCACGCAGGCGGTGGTGATCCCGAGCTCACGGATGAGCCGCACCGCCTCACCGGCGGCGAAGGCCGGCATCGAGACCACGGTCACGCCCGCGTTGAAGTTCTGGGTGGCCCACCACAGTCCGCCGACGTGGAAGCCCGGGATGCCGATGAGGGCGACGTCGCCCTCGCGCCAGTCGATCCAGTCGAGGTTCTCGCCGGCCAGCGCGTCGCGGATGGCGAAGCAGCTGCGGTGGGCGAGCACCACGCCCTTGGGCAGGCCGGTGGTGCCGGAGGTGTAGAGCTGGGCGAGCGGGGTGTCCGGCGTGACGCGGACCGCCGGGTCGGTGTCGGGCTGGGTCGCCTTCCAGGCCGGGAAGGAGTCCGGTTCGGCCTCGGTCGCGCCCAGCCGCACCACGGTGCGCGGCGCGGCGGAGCCCAACTGCTCCAGGACCGGGGCGAAGCTCTCCTCCAGGAAGAGCAGTTCGCTGCCGGAGTCCTGGAGGATGTGGCTCACCTCGGGGGCGGTCAGCCGCCAGTTGATGGGCACCAGGACGGTCTCGCTCTTGGCGCAGCCGAAGAGGATCTCGTAGTAGTGCTCGGACTCCTTGCCGAGGTACGCCACGCGCGCGCCCGGCTTCAGCCCGGCCGCACGCAGGGCGTGGGCGATGCGGTTGCTCTCCTGGTGCAGCTGCGCATAGCTGAGGGAGCGCCCCTCGCAGCGCACCGCCGCGGTCTGCGGCTGGCGCTCGGCGTGGAAACGCACGGTCTCGTCGAGGGTCTGCAGGTGGGGGAAGTACAGCCTGGTGTCGCGGGCTTGCGTCCCGGTGGAATCGGCCATGTCCGTCTCCGCGTCGGCTCCCCGGGCGGACGCCGCGAGGGCGCCCGCCCGGGAAAGGGATTTGCTATGTGATGTTGACGAAGGCGAGCGTCGCCTCGCCGTCGCACCGCCCGCCGTCGGCGTCCCGGTACCGATAGGACGTCTCAGCGACGAGGAAGGGTTTCCGGCCGCCGGGCGCCCGCCGGGTCACGGAGACGAATTCCATCTCTCCGGAGAACGAGCGGGGATTGATGGGGGTCCGGAAGTTGCTGTTGAACCGGGCGATGAGGATGTCGGGAAGCTGATGCCTCCAGTAGTCCTCCATCGTCCAGGACTTGAACTCCGCCAGCAGTCCCTGCTCGACCGACTTGGCGACCAGGTAGTACATCATCTGGTTGTAACAGATGTTGACTTCGACCGCGTTGAGATGCCCAGTGTCGTCGATGTAGCACGACTCGGGTATCGCGAACTCGGCACTCGCGGAGGCACGGCCGGACGTGAGCGAGACATCGGCCGACAGCAGGTACTTGCAGTGGTCCTTGTAGGGCCGCAGCACCTGTGCCAGCAGAGCGGGGTCCGACGGATGGACCTCCGCCGGAGCCAGCTCGGTCTGTGCCGTCATCAGGAAGCGGCCTTCTCGTACAGCTTCTTGGAGTCGTGCACGGTGACGCGGTGCGAGACCGTCGGCTCGGGGGCGCTGGTGTGCAGCGCGCGGTGGATGAGGCTGCGGTTGTCCCAGACGAGCATGTCGCCCTGCTCGAAGGTCTGGAGGTGGATGTTCTCGTGGGTGAAGGTGTCGTCGAGCTGACCGCTGGCCTCGAAGAGCCGGTTGAGCAGGTCGTTCTCGAAGGTCTTGCCCTTCTCGTCCTCGATGCTCATGGTGAAGCCCTCGGCGAGGTAGAGGATGGTCTCACCGGTCATCGGGTGGATGAAGGTGGTCGGGTGCAGCGCCGGCGGGGTCTTGGTCTCGACCTCCTCGATGATCTCGGAGATCGGGCGGTACACGTCCGACGGGCGGATCTTGAAGTACTTGCGCACGGAGTGCTGGCAGTTGGTGCCGCGGATCTCGTTCTTGAGGTCCTCGGGCAGCCGCTCGTACGCCTGGCCCATGTCGATGAAGTACGTGCCGCGGTTCTTGGTCGGAATCACCTGCGGGTAGATCAGGGTGATGCCGAACGGGTCGGGCATGAACATGTAGTCGGCGTGCCAGAACTTGCCGGTCTTGGGCACGCCGACCTGCTTGCCGTCCTCGAGGACGTTGGAGGAGACGAAGACCTCGGGCACCTCGGGGTGCTGGTACATCGGCTCGTAGTACGTGACCGGGGTGCCGAGTCGCTTGCCGAGCTCCAGGAACTGCTGCGGCGACAGGTCCTGGTTCTTCAGGACGGCGATCTTCTTGGTGTAGATGGTCTGCTTCAGGGTCTCGATGTCCGCCTCGCTGGCGGTGGCGTAGTCGAAGCCCTCGACGGTCGCGCCGAGCTTCTTGCCTTCCTGCGGCTTGATTTCCATGACTCTGGTGTGCCTTCCGTGATGCGAGGTGCGGACCGGCATGTGGCGCCGGTCGACAGGGGGGATGGGCCGGCGGTGGCCGGTCGGTTACTGGGCGAGCTTCTGGTCGATGAGCTCGGCGGTGGCGCCGAGCGTGAGGTCCTCGTGGAGCTCGTTGTCCTCCACGGTGACGCCGAGGTTGCGCTCCACCCGCAGGCTGATCTCGACCATGGTCAGGGAGTCGACATCCAGCTCGGCATAGGTGGCCTCGGGGTTGATCCGGTCGGCCGGCGCGTCGTGCAGCGTCGTCAGGATCGAGACCAGCTGGTCGTAGGTGGTCGTGGTCATGCGGGTGTTCCTCCGTTGTCGTGCGAGGGGCGTACCGGTGGCAGGGAGGGCCAGCGCAGGAGACAGGCGCCCCAGGTCAGGCCGCCCCCGAATGCGGTGAGAAGAATGCGGTCGCCGTCCTTGACGGTGCCGTCGCCGACGGCGTCGACCAGGGCGAGCGGGATGGACGCGGCTCCGGTGTTGCCCACGGAACCGATGTTGGAGACGCAGCGCTCCTTGGGGAGCCCGAGCTCCTCCGCCACCGTGTGCAGGATGCGGATGTTGGCCTGGTGGGGGACCAGGTGGTCCACCTCCTCGGCCTTCCAGCCGCCGAGTTCCAGCGCGGCGCGGGCCGAGGCCGACATCCGGTGCACGGCGTGCCGGTAGACCTCCTTGCCGCGCATGGCGAAGTGCTCGTCCTGGCGGCTGACGTCGCCCGGGGTCTTCCGCTGCCGGGAGCCGCCCGCGGCCACCATGATCAGCTCTTCGCCGCTGCCGTCGCTGCCGAGGTCGAAGTGGCCGACCGCGCCCGGCTCGTCGGCGTGGCCGGCGCGCAGCACCACGGCGCCCGCGCCGTCGCCGAAGATGATGGCGTTGGTCCGGTCCTCCATGTCGAGGATGGCGGAGTAGGTGTCGGCGCCGATCAGCAGCACCCGTTCGGCGACGCCGGTGGCGATCAGGCCGGCCGCCGAGGCCAGGCCGTAGACGAAGCCGGTGCACACGGCGCTCACATCGAACGCCGCCACCCCCTCCAGGCCGAGCTTGGTGGCGACCAGCGGCGCGGTGGCCGGGCAGGAGCGGTCGGGCGTGGTCGTGGTGACGATCACCGCGTCCACGGTGTCGACGCCGGCCGACTCCAGGGCCCGCCGGCCCGCCTCCGCCGCGAGGTCGGAGGTGGCCTGGCCGGGGTCGGCGAAGTGCCGCCGGCCGATGCCGGTCCGCTTGCGGATCCACTCGTCGCTGGTGTCCATGAACCGGGACAGCTCGTCGTTGGTGACGACGCGGGGCGGAACGTAACCGCCCAGTCCGCAGACGACGGCGGCGCGGTCCCGGCGGGCGGCGGCGGTCGGGTCGCTCGGTCCCGGTGCGGGGGGTGTCGAGGTGCGCATGACCTTCTCCTCGGTTGGCATGACGTGGGGGCGGCGGGAGGCGGGAGGGGCCCGGAGCGCGGGCGGGGCTAGTCGCCCTGCTTGCCCGGGATCTTCCGCAGGGCGAGGACCATGAGGACTCCGAGACAGATCCCGGCCGCGATCACATACACGGCGGTGCGGATACCGTCGAGTTGGGCATGGCGCAGCGCCTCGCCGGCGTGGCCGGACAGCCCGGAGTTGGCGACTGCCACCAGGATGGCCAGGCCCACCGCTCCCCCGACCTGAAGCGTGGTGGAGGCGAGCCCCGAGGCGACGCCCTGGTCGCCGGGGGCGACCCCGGAGGCGGCGACGATCCACATCCCGGTCCAGGTGGCGCCCTGACCGAGGCTGAGCAGCACGATGCCGGGCAGCAGCCGAGGGTAGGAGCCGTGGTCGGTGAGGGCGATCGCGAGGGCCACGCCGCCGACCAGACCCAGGGTCATTCCGCTGAGCAGGGTGGTGCGGACTCCCAGCTTCGCCACCGCGCGCTCTCCCAGCTGGGTGCCGGCCGCGACCATCACGGCGGGCACCAGGAAGGCGAGCCCGGTCTGCAGGGCGCTGTAGCCGTGCACCGTCTGGAAGTAGAGGGTCAGGAAGTACGGGAGCGAGCTGAAGGTGGCGCTGAAGACGGCGGTCAGCGCCATCGCCGACAACAGCCCCCGGTTGGCGAACAGACGCCCCGGGGTGAGCGGGTCCGCGCTGCGCCGCTCGACGACGGCGAAGAGGCCCAGGGAGACCGCCGAGGCCACCGCGCACAGCACCACCTCCCGGCTGCCCCAGCCCGCCTCCGGTCCGTGGACCAGGACGAAGACCAGCAGGGTGACTCCGGTGGTCGCGGTCACCGCGCCGGCGATGTCGAACCGCCGCTCCCGCGACCAGGGGGCGTCGGCCGGGAACAGCAGCCAGCCGGCCAGTGCGATCGCCCCGCCCAGCGGCACGTTGACGATGAAGACCGAGGGCCAGCCGAAGGCCTCCACGAGCACCCCGCCCAGCAGGGAGCCGAAGCACAGGCCGCCGGCTCCGGCCGCGCCCCAGATGGCCAACGCCCGGTTTCGGCGCGGGCCCTCCTCGTAGATGGTGTTGATCAGGGAGAGCGTGGCGGGGAAGAGCAGCGCGCCGCCGATCCCCTGGATGGCGCGCACCGCGACCAGTACGCCGCCGGATCCGGACACCCCGCCGACCAGCGACGAGGTGGCGTAGAGCAGGGCGGCCAGGACGAACATCCGGCGGCGGCCCAGCAGATCCGTGACCCGGCCGCCCAACAGCAGGAATCCGCCGGTCGCCACCACATAGGCGCTGACGACCCACTGCAGGTCCTGGTCGGAGAAGCCGAGCTCGGTGCCGATGCTGGGCAGGGCGACGTAGACGATGTTGAAGTCGAGCGAGATGACCAGCTGCGCCGTGGCCAGAACCAGCAGCGGCAGCATCTGCCGTTGCCGCGACGGCGCCATGGGCGGGCTTATAGCGGACATCAGTGGACGGTCTCCCCCGAGGTATTGCCGAGAACGGGCCGACTCCGGACGGCCCACCGTGCGCATCGCGCGAATCGAGCATATGTACCAGAGGGCGGCCGCCCCGGATCGTGCTCCCAATCTATGTTCGAAGACAACAGCTCTCGTTGATTTTTGGACTGTCCTAGGAGTCGACTTGCCAGCCGACGGACGCGACTCGCTCATGGCTTCCGGACAGGGGTGGATTCGGCCATGCGGAACTAAGCATTCCGCGCCAACGAGCCCGGATCTCCGCCGAGTTGCTCGAAGGATCCCGGCCGAATACGGGAGAAGCCTGTTCCACGCACAAAACCTTGTTCGACTGGTCGGATTCTACGCTCGTCCAGGCGAACGTTTTTCGCCACCCCCTACACTGACAAGCGCGCGCGAGTGGCCCAAACCGAGTCACGGGTGGCCGGAAAATCACTAGTTGAAGCTATGACCTTATTAGTCGGATGACATTGCCGTTTGGTTCCCGGCGCTACGAAAGTTCTTCGGAACGACTCAACGGCGGTCCCTCCGCCGGAGTCGGCCCTACGGTGAGCCCACCGTCTTGGGAGGGCATCCGATGGATTCGGCGTCCACTGACCGACCCGCCGGGGCCGCGCGGCGATGGCGACCCGCGGCCTCGGCCGCACGCCCGACACTGGTGCCGGTGGGCGCCGGCGTCCTGTCGCTCGTCTTGCTGAGCGGCTACACGGCGACCGGGGCGGCCGGCGAGCCACCGGCACGGATCGAGGTCGTCGACGCGCGCGTCGACTGGCCCGGACACCGTGAGGCTACCGCCGCCTTCTTCGACATACGCAACACGGGAGGCTCCGATGACACCCTGGAGTCCGTGGACTCCCCCGCGCTGGGCATCACGGTCCTCGGCCGCCGGAGCGGGTCGGGCCGGGACGCCCGGATGCGCCCGACCGGGCCGGTGGAGGTCCCCGCCCAGGGTCGGCTCCGGATGACCCGCGACACCCTGGACGTCATGATCCTCGACCCGCCCGCCCTGAAACCAGGCCAACGCGTCCCGTTCACCCTGTGGTTCCGGGACAGCGGGCCGATCCGGGTCACCGCGGTGACGGCCGGCCCGGGGCGGACCGGGCCCTGAACGCACGGCGGCCGCCGGCTCCCAGGGGAACCGGCGGCCGGTCGGTGGTGCGCTCCGGTCAGCTCTCGCCCATCAGCTTCCGGACCTCGGTGATCAGCGCGACCAGCGCCTTCCGCTCAGGGACCGTGGTGTCGGGGTGCCACAGGTCCATGAGCAGGGCGGTGCGCGGACGGGAGCCGGAGTTCCACGCCTCGTGCTCGAAGGAGTAGTCGAAGAGCAGGCACTTGCCCTCCTCCCAGGTGCGCGTCTCCCCCGCGACGGTGATCCCGCAGTCCTCCGGGATGTCCACCGCGAGGTGGAGGTTGATGCTGAAGTTCCACAGATCGCAGTGCGGGGCGATCCGGGCGCCCGGCAGCAGCGTCGAGAAGTGGCTCTCCAGCAGCGGGCACAGCTTCTCGGTGTCGACCGCGTACTCCTTCAGCACCTTGTACGCCGTCGGGGCCGTCGGCTGCGACGCCTCCACCAGGGCGCCCTTGCGGAACAGATAGAGCGCCTGCCAGTTCTGCTGCCGCGTCAGATAGTGCTCGTAGTCGGAGAACTCGCCTCGCTGCTCCGCCCAGGCCGTCTCCATCTCCTGCTTGATCGCGGCGTGGTTCGCCTCGAAGGCCCGGATGATCGGCTCCAGTTCCGGGTGGCCGTACGGGTCGTGCCAGGGCTGCTGGGATATCCCCGGCATGATCCACTTGGCGCCCTTCTGCAGCGGGTGCCGCTCGTTCTTCGGCTGCAGCATCCGCTCGACCCGCTCGATCGAGTCGGCGCCGTACTCCTCCTTGACCAGGGCGAAGGCGTTGTCGATCTCTGGCGTCATGTCAGTCTCCTGCCTGTTCACATGAATTCACAGCGTGCTGAGTATGTACCGGGCACCGATCGCCCGGCGGGCGGAGGGCCGCTCAGGCGGCCATCGCCAGCGGGTCCTCGCCGCGCTCCGCGGAGCGCAACAGGGTCGTCAGGTCCTCGCGGGCACGGGCCACGCGGGACCGCACCGTGCCGATCGGGCACCCCGCGGCGGACGCCGCCTCCGCGTAGGGCAGGCCGAGCAGCTGGGTGAGGACGAACGCCTCCCGGCGCGGGCTCTGCAGCGCGTCCAGCAGTTCCAGCAGGGCCACCCCCTCCTCGAAGCCGGGCAGCCCCGCCGGCTGCGTCCCCTCGGCGGCGGTCTGCCAGTCCGCGACGTCGGCGACCCGCGGGCGGGCCGCCGCCGAACGGTAGCGGTCCACGACCACCCGGCGGGCGATCGAGAGCAGCCAGGTGCGCGCGCTGGAGCGCCCGGCGAACCCCGGCAGGCTCTTCAGCGCCCGCAGGAAGGTCTCCTGAGTCAGGTCGTCGGCGCCGTTCACATCGCCGACGAGTCGGGTGACGAACCGCCAGACATCATCGTAGGTGGCGCGCACGAGGCGCTCCACGGCGAAGGGGCTGCCGTCCCGGGCGGCCAGCGCCCAGGCGGTCACCTCGTCGTCGTAGGGAGAGTCCGCCGGTACGGAGGGGACCGTATACGGGGCATCAAGCATGACAAATCGTCCTTCGGTGCCGCGGGTCGGCGTCAGCGGGCACGACCCGGCTGGGGAAGGTGGGTGCTCCGCGAGGCCCCCTGCCCGCGCCGGGCAGGCAGGACGAAGTCGGCCGCGAAGTCAGCCACGCAACGAACACCCGGCGCGCGCGGACCGCCGGTGACGGCGGCAGGCGGATACGCCGGTACTCCGCGCGTCGACGGCGCCGCGCGGTGCGGCACGGGTCAGGTCGACGGGCGGTTCAGCAGAAGGCGACGAAGGCGGGCGGTCCCCGACGGGAGAGGGCGTGCTGCAGGAGCGCCCCGCGCAGTCGACGCACCGGGCGCGCCCCCATGGCGAAGGCGCGGAAGCGACGGCTGGGCGCCCCGGCCACCGCCAGCAGGACGAGGCGAAGGGGGACGAAGACGGCCGCGAACAGACAGCGGCCGAGCCGGAAGGCCGCGGCCTCGCCGCGCCACAGCCACAGTCCGCACACCAGCGCGGCCAGGGCGTGGAGCAGCAGCATGCCGACGGCGCAGTGGCACTGGCACAGCGCCGAGATGCCGAAGGCGTCCGATGGAATGCCGGTGGTGGCGTGGCCGTGGTGCGCGCCGTGCGCAGCCTGGCCGTGCGTCGCCTGGGCGGCCTGGAGGTGGTGGTGGGCCTGGGCTGGGACCGGAGCGCCGGTCTCCTCCTCCGGCTGGAGCAGTCGGAAGAGGAAGTGCAGCCCCATCTGGGCGGCCACCGTGGCACCCGTCACCATGAGCGCGCCGCGCTCGCGGCCGGCCAGCCACCAGGCGGCGACAACCGTGACGAGGAAAGCGCTTGCCAACGAGAACCAGGACACGGAGGCGCCGGAGGCGAGGACATGGCCCAGGGCGGCGGTCAGCGTGCACACGGCCGCGAAGATCGCGGCACGCATGGCGCGGAGCGCCGTCCTCATGGTCATGGCACCATCGTGCCAGCCTCGCTCTTGAGAGGGGAGACCCGGCCATTGTTCGTGCCGGCACGGCGCTCTTTGGGCCAACAGGGCATAGAGAAGGCACAGATTGGGTAGCCTGAAATTTTTCTGTCGGGACGCCATCGAGGCACCATCGCGGCACCCCGTCACTTCCGTGACGCTGGCCACATCACCGACCACCGGATTCCCGGCGACTCAGGCACCCCACCCGTCATGGGACAAAAGTGTCCCGAATGGAAGTTGCCGACGGTACGTGCTTGGACCAGCTTTCCCATCCAGCGGGGAAACGCAGCCGGCCCCGGCTTGTCGCGCGACGACGGCTCGGCTGCACGGCGACGTAGGAGGAGCGGCCTTGATAAGGATCCTCTTGTGCGGACACAACCTGCTGATCCGCAGCGGTCTGCGAAAGATTCTGGAAGACGAGCCGGACATCACGGTCATCGCCGAGGTGGACGGCGCGGCCGAGGCCGTGGAGGTCGCCCAGCGGCTCGGTCCCGACGTCGTCTTCGCCGAACTCGACCCGCCGCACGTCGACGGCCTCCAGCTGGCCCGGCTGCTGACCCGCGCCACCACGGCGGACCCGGTCGGGGTCGTCTTCATCGCGCAGACCTTCGACTCCGCCCAGGCGCTGCGCGGTCTGTTGGCCGGTGCCCGCGCGTTTTTGGCCAAGAGCGATCCGCCCTGGCAGCTGGTGGCCGCGGCCCGCACGGTCGCGGCCGGCTACGCCGTACTGCCGCCGGGCGTGGTGGCCAGCCTGGAACCGTGGGCGATCCTGTGCACGGTGGACGCGCCCACCAGGTCGGACCGGTTCGGCGACCTGACGGCCCGTGAGTTCGAGGTGCTGCGGCTGATGGCCGCCGGGCTGTCCAACGGGGAGATCGCCCGCTGTCTCTCGCTCGGCGAGGCCACCGTGAAGTCCCATGTCTCCCGGCTGCTGGCCAAACTGGGTCTGCGCAACCGCTCTCAGGCGGTGGCCAAGGCCTACGGCGCCGGGCTGATCAGCGTGCCGCCACGAGCCGCGCGGTGACCGGCGCCGGGTCGCCGCCCCGCCCCGCGCCTTCGGGGCACGGCGCCGGGTCGACCGGCGCCCGGTGGGTCAGCGCGGTCCGGCCGTCAGGACGAAGCGGGTCTCCACTCCCGCCAGTCGGGTAAGGGCGCCGGGCAGTCCGAGGTCGAGCAGCGCGGTGAAGCCGGCCACCGTGCCGCCCGCCCGGCGGACCAGTGCCGTCGCGGCCGCCGCCGTCCGGCCGGTGGCGAACACGTCGTCGACGACGAGCACCTGCCGCCCCCGGCTGAGGACGTCGCCGCGGATCTCCAACCGAGTCCCGCCGGGCCCCGGTTCCCCGTCCTCGACCAGCGTCGCTCCCGGGAGCTTGCCCGCCCAGCGGATCGGGACGAAGCCGGCGCCGAGCCGGTCCGCCAGCGGGGCGCCGAGGATGAAGCCACGCGCCTCGATGCCCACCACCACGTCGACCATCCCCCAGTAGGGGTCCGCCATGGTCTCGACGAGCGTCCCGAAGAGAGCTGCGTCGGCGAGCAGCGGGGTGATGTCCCGCACGACGACACCGGCGCGCCGTCGGTCGGCGACCTCCCGGATCTTCCCGCGCAGTCTCGCCGTGACATCCATGCCGACGCCGTCCATGGTGTCGTCCCCCCGGAAGTGGTGTGGTTCCCCGAGCCACAGCGGGTGGCGGGCGTGTGAGCCGGTGCCGCGGGTGCCGATCGGCGGCCGTGGAGCCGCGCGTCGATATCGGCGTGCCGACCGCTGAGGCGTTCTCGCGATTGTGCCGAAGCGGTTCGCCGCGCACCATCCCTCTGGCAGCTGATTTCCATCGTCCGCCCCCGGAGGGCAGTGGGCCGCCGCTCCGTCGGAAGGATGAGTTCTCACGGCGGAACCGACGGTGGAAAGGGTGGATATTCGCTCCGGATTCATGGACGCCCCGCCGCCGTCACCGGTAGGAACTCCGCTGGCGGCCAATCCCCTCAACGACGGCGGAGGTGCCCGGTGTCCTTGCGTACCGTCGAAGTCGCGCATGTGCTGATCTCCCTCGTGCTGCTGGTGATCGTCGCGCATTGCGGCGCCTACGCGTTCAAGGTCGTGCGGCAGCCTCCGGTCATCGGGGAAATCGTCGGCGGATTGCTCCTGGGGCCGACGGTGTTGGGCACGATCGCTCCCGACGCGCAGGAATGGTTGATTCCGAAAGACGGTCCGAGCGCCCACGCGCTGGGCGTCTTCTACCATCTGGGGCTGTTGTTGCTGGTCTATCTGACCGGCGCCGAGCTGCGTGGTCGGGCGACCGGCCCGGAGCGCCGCACCATCGCCGCCGTGGCCGTCTCCGGCCTGGTGCTGCCGTTCGGCGCGGGGCTGGCCATCGGCCACGCCTTCACGTTGGGCGGCCTCTCCGGCGACAACGGCTCGCGCGGCACCCTGGTGCTGATCTTCGGCATGGCCATCGCCGTGACCAGCGTGCCGGTCATCTCCCGGATCATGCTCGATCTCGGCATTCTGGGAACCGCTTTCTCCCGCGTGGTGTTGGCGGTGGCGGTGCTGGAGGACGTCGTGCTCTATGTGATTCTCGCCGTGGTGCTGGGAATCGCCCAGGCGCAGTCCGGCGACACCTATGGAATCGGCGGAATGATCGGCGAGGAGTCGCTGCCGTGGGCCGTGGTCTACTTCAGCGTGGCCCCGCTGGTCTTCCTGGTGCTCCTCCTCTGGCGCGGTAAGCGGGTCTTCACCGTATCGGCCTCCGCGCGCTGGAACGTCCTCGCCCGACGCAGCCCCATCGCCTTTCTTCTGGTCTTCCTGTTCGGGCTGTGCCTGGCCTGTATGAGCCTGGGCATCGACCCGATGTTCGGCGCCCTGACGGCGGGAATGTGCGGCGCCGGGGTGCGGCGCACCGCGGCCTCCCGGGAGACGCTGCAGAACGTGTCGCTCGCCTTCTTCATTCCGGTGTATTTCGCGGTCGTCGGATTGAAGCTGGATCTCGTCCGCCATTTCGACCCGTTGTTCTTCCTGTGGTTCCTCACGCTCGCCTGCGCGGTGAAGTTCAGCAGTGTGTGGCTCGGCGCTCGGCTGGCCGGCCAGAGCGCCCCCGCGGCCGGAAACCTCGCCGTGGCGATGAACGCCCGCGGCGGCCCCGGCATCATCCTGGCCTCGGTCACCTTCGGAGCGGGCATCATCAGCGAGGAGTTCTTCACCTCGCTGGTGGTGCTGTCCATCGTGACCTCGCAGATCGCCGGGGTGTGGCTGGGCCGGACGGTCGCCCTGGAACGCCCCCTCCTGTCCCCCAGCCTGGAGGCTCCACCCCATGACGGAAGCGATGGATCCCACGGAGGCGACGGCCCCGACCGGGGCGCCGAGCCCGACGCGCCCGAGGGCCGTGGCCGCGCCGGCGACCCGGACGACGCGGCGGACAGCGCGGCGCGGGGCACGACCGCCTGACGTTCCGCGTCCGGTGATCCGCGTGGCGGTGATGGCCGGCAACGTCTTCTACCGCGCCGGGCTGGCGCACGTCCTCTCCGCCGAGGCCGCCTTCGAGATCGTCGCGGAGTGGTCGACGGTCTCCGAGGCGCGGGCGCGGCTCGGCCGCCGGCGGCCCGATGTCGTCCTGGTCGGGGTGGACACACCGACCGCGGCGCACATCGCCGATCTGACGCACCTGCGAGCGGCCGCGCCGTACGCGTGTCTGGTGGCGCTGTTGGCGCAGGACGACCCGCAGGCGGTCAGGCGCGTGCTGGCCGCCGGTGCCAGGGCGGCCATCCCCCAGTGCACCACCCCGGAGGAGCTGGGCGGCACCATCCGCGGGGTGGTGCGCGGCCGGGACCGGGTGGTGCTCTCCGTCTCCCAGCGCACCCTGGCCGGACTGCGGGCCCCGCGGCCGACCGTGCTCACCCACCGCGAACTGGAGATCGTCGTGCTGGTCGCCCGGGGGCTGCGCAACTCCCAGATCGCCGACGAGCTGGTGATCACCGAGGGCACGGTGAAGCGACATCTGTCCAATGTCTACGCGAAGCTGGACGCGGCCTGCCGCACCGAGGCGGTGCGCAAGGCGATGGAGCGCGGCATGGTCCCCCCGCTGCCGGCGGCGGAACCGGCCGCCGGCTATGAGACGGGGTACGGCGCGGTCGGATAGACCGGTCCGCAGAAGCCGGCCGGGGGTGGCAACCGGGGCCAGCCGGGGCCGGCGTGCCGGCTCGGCACGGCCCCTGGTCGGCCGGGCTACGAGGCGGCCGGGTAGGTCATCACGATCACCGCGTCCACGTCGTCCTCGGCCGCCTCGTAGAAGTGCGGCACGTCGGCGGCGAAGAAGACGAAGTCGCCGCTGCCCAGCACCACCGGGCGCTCCACCGGCCCGAGCCGCAGCACGCCCCCCAGCACCAGGATCCGCTCCATGGTGCCCCGGCTGTGCGGCGGGCTGTCGATCCGCCGTCCGGCCTGCGCGATGCGCAGCCGCCAGATCTCGCTCAGCCCACCGGCGCCCACCCGGTCCAGCAGCTCCTGCTTGCTCACCTCGGGGGCGCCGGTGCCGCGGCGCAGCACCGGGGACTGCGGGGTCGGGTCGACCAGCAAGTCCCCCAGCGGCAGGCGCAGCGCCACGGCGACGGCGGAGACGGTCTCGATGGTGGGGTTGCCCCGCCCGGACTCGATCAGCGAGAGGGTGGCCCGGCTCACCCCGGACAGCCGTGCCAGCTCCGCCACCGACAGACCGCGGAACTCGCGCAGCCGACGCACCTGGGCGCCGACGGTGACCCCTACGCCGCTCGCCGCGTCCGTCGCCTGTCTGTCCATGCCGGCTCCTGTATTCGTACGGAGTAGTCAACCTATCCCGCCCGGCGCGGGGACCGGCATATGCCTCACGGAGCCTGGGAGTTCACCGGCGGCGCCCGGTGCGGCGGGCGAGGTCCTCGACGAGCGCCCGGCACTCCTCGTACTCCCGGGCCCAGAAGACCAGGCCGTGCCGACGTACGTACATCACCCGGCTGCGCGGGGCGGCCCGCGCCACGGCCTCGGCCAGCGACACGCTGCCGTACTCCTGCGGCGGGATGACCAGCACCCCGGGCTCGTCGGCGTGTTCCAGGTCCCGCCCGAGGATGCAGTGGTTGTGCACGACGTATCGGGCGCCGACCCGCTCGCGCAGCAGATGGTGCAGATACGCCTCGGCGGAGGGGTGCCCGTCTCCCCGGCAGCGCAGGGTCCAGCCGGCGCGGCCGGTGATCTCCACGAAGTCGTCGGGCAGGAGGTTCTTGATGTACGAGCCGCTGGCCGAGACGAAGAACCGGCCGTCGTCGGCGCTGAAGCTCACATTGCCGGCCGAGTCGATCTGGTGGGGGAACGCGCCGGCCAGCGCCCCGAGTTCCTGTGCCTGTTCACAGCCGTCCTTGGGCGGCGGTTCGCCGGCCGGCAGCAGGTCGATGCCGATCCAGCGCGGACGGGCGGGGGCGGTGGAGCGCGCCACCGTGACCGAGGCGCGCGCCGGCTCGGCGGCCGGGGCGGTCCGCCCGGTGTACCGCAGGGCGCGGGGTCGCCGCACCAGCTCCGCGATCCGGGGGCGGATCCGCTCCGGTTCGGCCTGTCCCAGGATCAGGGGGGCGAGCAGATCGGCGATGCGGACCAGGTCGTCCCGCTCGTACCCCCTTCGGGTGATCTCCTGCACCCCGAAGCGGATGGTGTCGATGTGGTTGAAGGCGACGACCCGGTTGGCGGAGACGTTCGCCCGCACCAGGCGGTCCAGGATCAGCGGGCCGCTGCCGACGCTTCGGGTGTCGACGAAGAACATGTGGTTGGCGGTGAACCCCCGGTCCGCGGCCACCAGGGGCACTCCGCGGTCGTGCAGCAGTCCGGCGAGATCCTGGGCGTTCTCCACCACGCGGGCGGCGTATTCCCGTCCGTCGTACCAGATTTCGTGGAGCGCCACGAAGAGCGCGAGGGCGGAGGCGGTGTGCTGGCTGCTCACCATTCCGCTGGAGAGGGTGTAGCCGACATTCTCCATGAGGCTACGGTCGGAGCCCAGGATGATTCCCTTCTGCGGCCCGAACAGGGTCTTGTGGGTGTTCGCCTGGAGAATGTCGGCCCCTTCGGCGAGCGGGTTCTGGAACCGGCCGCCGGCGATCAGCCCGAGGGTGTGGGAGGCGTCGAAGACCAGCGGCACCTCGCCGGCGATCTCCTTCAGTTCGGCGAGCGGGAAGGGGAAGAGGTAGTTCATCGCGTCGACGTAGAGCAGCCGCGGCTTCTCCCGCGCGAAGACCTCCCGGGTGCGGTCGAGGTCGAGCGTGAGGTCGTCGTGGAACGCGTAGGTGCAGCTGCGCCGGCCGAAGGAGCGGCAGATCAGTTCGGTGAGGAAGTGTCCGCCGTCCTTGGTGGCCACCCGCATGACCGTGTCGCCGGGCTCGGAGAGCGCGGCGAAGGTGGTCTGCATGGCGTGCAGCCCGGAGAGGCAGCGGAACTCCGCGAAGGTGGCGCCGAAGAGCCGGCGGCACACCTCGGTGGCCGACGCCTCGATGGCGCTGACCCGGTCCAGGCCACGCAGCAGCAGGTTGTTCAGGCGCGCGGGCGATGACTCCCGCATGTCCAGGTGCTCCAGCAGATAGCGCTCGGCGAGCGGGCTCGCCAGGGCGCGCCGGGCCAGCGGGGAGAGCACCGTCTCGTTGGCGGTGAGGTGGAGCACCTCTCGCTGCTCCGCCTCCTCCTCGGCCATCAGGTCGGCGATGGCCGCGAGGGAGAGCGGGAAGGCGTCGTCTCGCTCGGACAGCATGATCCTCGGCTCCTCCGCGTGCGTCGGGGGTCGCGTGGGGATGGCGGGGCGCATGCGCGAGGGCCGACCGCCCGGGATGCGAGGATCCGTCGGCGGCCGGCCCGGCGCGGTGTGGTCAGTGGGCGTCGACGCGGACCGACAGGCCCGCCTTGAGGTTGTAGGGGTAGGCCAGGCTGGCGGCGTTGCGCGCCAGGGAGAGGTAGCCGCGGCTGTTCAGGTAGGCCACCACGTTGCCCACCTCACCGGCGTCGGCGAAGGTCGGGACCAGCGTGAGCTCGAACGGCAGCACGTCGTCCAGGGTGATCCTGATCTGCCGCCCGTAGCCGATGCCCGCCTTCTCCAGATCGGTGCGGTGGATGTTGGTCCAGATGTTGCCGAAGGGGTGGTCGATGGCCGAGACCACGCCGGTGAGTTCGGTGCCCGCGGTCTCCACCGCGGGCCGGCTGAAGCGGACGATCTCGCTGTCCTTCAGCGGCCGTCCGACCTGGTCCAGCGGGAATCCGGCGGCCAGGTGGGCGGAGGGGATGGCGACCATCTCACGGCTGTAGAAGGTGGGTTCGGGGCGCTCGGGAATGACCTCGGTGGAGCTGACCTCGTACGCCTCGATATAGCCGTGCTCCTCCAGGACCGGCGTCAGCAGGCCGTTGTTGGGCGCGATGTAGATGTACGAACCCTCCTGCCGCTCGAAGCCGGCGCCCGAACCCGCCCACTGGCCGCGGGCGCCGCCCTGGGCGGCCTGCCGGATGCGCACCGCGACGGAGCGGGTCTCGGTGCCGGTGGCCGGGTAGGTGGTGGTGGCGAAGACGGTGCCCTCGGGGAAGAACCGGGGGAGGTCGACGATGTAGCGGGAGCCCTCCTCGACGTCGAACGGCGTCATCGAATGACACACGTCCACGATGGTGACGTCCGGGCAGATGCTGAGCATGAGGCCCTTGCACTGGGCCACCGAGTCGTCCGTGGTACCGAGATCGCTCATAAAGGCGATGATGGGGCGGTGCGCTCCGTTCGAGGTCACGTGCGTCCCTCCTGCGATCGCTCCGGATTACTTGCGACGGGTCCGATGCTAGATACACGGTCCTTGGCGTGACCATTGGTCGGAGGTGGCAGGCGGAGGTACATCGAAAGTCACATTCGGGTCCACCTCCTTCGCGCCTTACCCGGTCGACCGGCGAATGTTAAATTTGCGCGCTCCGACGCCCCAGACGTTTTACGCACGGGAGGTCTGCGCCATGCGCGAGGCACGAGCGTCCGGATTTCCGACCGCGGATCTCGGCATAGTCGGCGGCAGCGGGCTCTACGCCCTCAAGGGCCTGGAGGACGCCCGGGAGATCACGCTGACCACGCCGTACGGCGAGCCCAGCGGGCCGCTGACGCTGGGCACGGTGGGCGGGCGGCAGATCGCCTTCGTCCCGCGCCACGGCGCGGGGCACCGGATCCCGCCGTCCGAGATCCCGGCCCGGGCCAACGTCTACGCCCTGAAGTCGCTCGGGGTGAGCGAGGTGATCAGCGTCAGCGCGGTGGGCAGCCTGCGCGAGGACTACGCGCCGGGCGACCTGGTGGTCCTGGACCAGCTCGTGGACCGGACCCGCGGGGCGCGCCCGGCGTCCTTCTTCGGCGACGGCATGGTGGCGCACGTCTCGCTCGCCGATCCGTACTGCGGGCGGCTGCGGCCGGCCCTGGAGCGGGCGGCCCGCGCGGCCCACCCCTCGGTCCACGGGGCCGGCACCTACTGCTGCATCGAGGGCCCGCAGTTCTCCACGCGTGCCGAGTCGCGGCTGTACCGCTCCTGGGGGATGGACGTCATCGGGATGACGGCGCTGCCCGAAGCCCGGCTCGCCCGGGAGGCGGAGCTCTGCTACGTCGGGCTCGCCCTGGTCACCGACTACGACTGCTGGCACCCGCGCCACGGCTCGGTGGACGCGCGTACGGTGGCCGAGGTGATGAGCGCCAACGTCTCCGTGGCCCAACGAACCCTGTCCGGCTTCGCCCGCTCCTCCACGCCGGACGACTGTACGTGCCACCGAGCGCTGGACGGCGCGGTGATGACCGATCGCCAGATACAGGCCGACTCGTCCGCCACCTTCCCCTCCAGGTGGGTGTCGGAAGTCACCATCCGGCCCTGACCTGGGATCTTTCGACAGTTCCCGTGATCTCCGGATACGTGTGCCTCAGGGGGCCGTTTCGCGCTATGGGGTCAACAGCGCGACGGCCCCGGTCACTTGACGAGGGCCGATCGACACATCCCCCTGGAGCCGACCAGGGGTACCGTTCTGAGTGCGACCTAAGAACGGTAGACGGGAGTCAGTATGCCCGACGACACCAGCACACGCACCGGGGGCGTGGGAGCGCGTATCCAGGAGATCAGGACCCTACGCGACTTGACACTCAGGGAGTTGGCCGCGAGATGCCACGTATCCCCTTCCATGCTGTCGCGCATCGAGAGCGGCTCCAGGGTGCCGAGCGAGCAGGTAGTGGCCGCCGTAGCCCGTGCGCTCAGCGTCACCGTCACCGTGCTGCACGGACAGCCGTACATCGAACAGTTGCGGAGGGATCAGCTTGATCGCCTGATCGCGCCGTTGAGCAACGCCCTCGACGACTGGGGCATCCCCCCGGAGGACGACGACCCGGCCCCGCGTTCGCTGCCCGAGCTCCAGGACGTGGTCAATCATGTCCGGCGGCTTCGGACGGATTCCGAGTACGCGGACCTGGCCGAGCTCACCCCGGCGCTTCTGTCGGAGCTCTCGCACGCCACCCAGCTGTACACCGTGGCCGGCCGCGACCGCGAGCTGGCGCACTGGCTCCAGGCCGAGGCGGCCCTGGGCGCGTTCTCCGTCGCATACAAGTTCGGTTACATGGACCTCGCCCGGCTCGCGCTGTGCCGGATGGCCATGGCGGCCGCACAGTCCGGCGACCCCCGGCAGGTGGCCGCCGAGCGGCTCAAGCGGGCGCAGCTGTCCACCGAGGGGCCCTCGATGGAGCGGGGGTTGCGCCTGGTCGCGCAGGCCCTCCGCGACCTGGATGACGACGGGACGCCGCAGACTCGGGCCATGCGCGGGGGTCTGCTCCTCAAGGGTGGGCAGTTGAGCGCTCTACTGGGAGACAAGGACGGTTCTCAGGCGCACCTGGGCGAGGCCGAGGGCATGGCGCGCGAGATCGGTGAGACCAACCACTACATGCTCGTCTTCGGGCCCACGAACGTCGCACAGCACGCCGTGGCTGCCGCTGGTGATCGGGATGAGCACGCCGAAGCTCTGTCGATCGCGAAGGAAATCCGCGTACCCGTGAACTACCCTGCCGCACGGCATGGGCAGCTCCTGATCGACAAGGCTCGCTCCCAGGCCCTGAGCGCACGCCTCGATGACGCGCTGGGGTCCCTGGAGAAGGCGCGGGAGGTGTCGCCGCTGCAGACCCGGTATCACCCGTCGACACGCCAGACGGTGGGCGTGCTTCTGCGGGCGCGTCCCCGGGCGTCGTCGCATCTGCTGGCCTTCGCCCGCTGGAGCGGCGTCTAACCAGATGATCACCCCATGTCAAGGGGGTTGGTGTTGCCTATCGGTCAACGCCAGCCCCCTTGTCCGTCGGCACGATGTGACAGCCAGCACTTCCCCCGTACCTGGAGCCGACCATGACGACTCGTTCCCTGCCGTGGAGGCCGCCCAGCAGCGGCGAGATCGAGACGCAGCCCGCCGGTGACCGATGGGACGCCGTGCGCGTGCCCTCGCTGATCGGCGAACGCGCCCTGACGCTCCTCGGCGACGACTCCGGGGCGGTCATCGCCGACAGCCATGGCGCGGTCTGGTACTGGCTGGTGGCGCCCGGGGCGGCCTCGGACTGGACGCTGTGCCGAGTGCTCAGTGCCGGGTCATACGTCGCCGTGCCCCCAGCGCACCGTACGGGCGGATCGGGGCTGCACTGGCGCGTGGCCCCGACGCCCGGTGACTACCTCACCGACCCCGACCGGCTGCACGCCGCGCTGCTCGCCGCTGCCCAGGCCGTGAAGCCCTGCCAACGGTGCGACCGGCTGACCGACCGGCCCGTGGCCGTCGCGGAGGTGCACGGCGCCAGCACCCCCGGCCGCACCGTCTACGCCTGCCCGGACTGCGCCCCGCACTTCCCGAAGCAGCTCGACCCGCTCGAACAGGCCGCCGCCGGCCGCCGCGCGCTGGAAGGGCGAGCCCGATGAGGTACAGCGACACGACACGGCCCGCCGGGCAGCAACTCCGCGCGGCCTTGCTGGAAGCCGCCGACCCCCAGACCACCCCCGTCCAGGAGGCGTGGAGGGACTACCTCACCCACGCCTCGGCCTGCCCCAAATGCCGTACGCCCACGGAGTGCACGGAGGGGGCGAGGCGCTTGGGCCTCTACAAGACGGTGATGGCCAGGGCGCGCGGCGGGGAGGTGGCCCGGCCGTGACCGCCGCCCGCACGGCGCCCCTGCCGGCGCCGACCTCGGACCTGGTGGTCGGCCGCCGCCCCTAGACCGGGTGGGCTCGTGCCCGGCTCCATGCCTCGGCCGGACACCACGCGCGCCCACCCATGGCCGCCGGCGGGGAACAGGGATGGTCCTTCCGCCGGCGGCCCACTCCAAGCCCCTGGGTAGCGTCTGGCGTGGGCGGCGCCCGCGCTCGCACCGGCTGGAATACGCACTCGCGGTCGCCGGTTGCAGCGGAGCATGCACCATCTTCAGGAGCCGCCCAGCGGCATACACCCACTGCTTGCCGGGCGCTTCAGCCCCTACCGGTTCGATCCGTCGGCGGTTGTCGACGACCACGCCCTCGGGCTGCTGTTGGAAGCCGCGCGGTGGGCACCGTCGGCGGGGAACTCCCAGCCGTGGGGCTTCTTCATCGGCAGGCCCGGTGAGCCGGAGCACGACCGGGTGCTCCCTCACCTCGCGCCGAGCTCGGCCCGCTGGGCGGTGGATGCCGGCCTGCTCGTCGTCGCGCTGACGCGTCGGCACGTCGATGACACGCGGCTGCTCTACTCCGAGTTCGCGGACTACGACCTCGGCCAGGCCATCGCCCACATGACTGTTCAGGCCCAGGCCATGGGACTGGCCGCGCACCAGTTCCGGGCCTTCGACCTGGAAGGGCTCACCAAGGAGTTGGACCCGAACCCGGGCTGGGTGATCGTCTCCATGGTCGCGGTGGGCAAGGCGGCTGGCGGACCTCCGGAGGGCCGTGAACGGCGCAGCGTCGCACACTTGCGCTCCGCTCCCTGGTCACCGGCGGAGTAACAGCCGAGTCGTGAGGGTGGCGCGTCCTCTTGTCCTCCGGCGCCGGCGACCTCCCGGCGGCACGACCGACCGTCGGGCCGGAGCCCAGGTTCTGTCGTCGAAGGTCACGCCCGTGCCGGTGGACAGCGCGGCGACCTGACACTTCACCCACCGCCCCGGCAGGCCGGCGGCTTGATCATGCGATCATGCGGGTTCTCGATCGACCGTGCACAGTCAACTGAGCAGACGGTCGAACGAGGGAGCCATCGGGCATCGAGCAATCGAGCGAGAACGGGAGTGCGGTGTGAGTGGGGCTGGGGGGCAGGACGGGTCGTCCGTGTCCGAAGAGGAGTGGGAGCGGTTCCTCCGTGAATCGGTGGCAGGTGCGGCCGGGGCCCCTGTGGAGCCGTCGGCACGCGCCCGTGAGGTGGAGCGGCGGCTGCGGGAGCGCCCAGGGCAGCCGGAGGGCTGGCGTACGTACTCACCGGCCCGGCCCCGGCGCAGGACAGGCTGGTACGTGACCGGGCTGGTGGCGGCCGTGGCCCTCCTGGTCGTGGGGCTCTTCCCGCAGCAGGTCGTCGGCTGGTTCGGTGGCGACGACGGCGGGCAGGACGGAGCGCCGTTGGCCGCCGAGTCGGAAAGCCCACGGGAGGCGCCCGGCGCCGAGCCGGATCTGCGCCCTACCCTCGCCGAACCCTTCCGGGGTTCGCCTGCCGCCCGCTGGGCCGACGGAGCGGCGGGGATCACGGTGCCACCGGCCAAGGCGACCGGCTGGATGGACGCCGCCCAGGTCGAGCGGGCACTGCGGCAGAGCCGGGACTTCCTGGTGGCCGCGGGGCTCGACTCCCGCGTGCTGCGCGGCGCGCGGCCCACGGAGGCGATCGCGCTGTTGAACCCGCGCCAGAAGGACGTCCAGGAGTATCTCCGTACCGCTCTGTCGTCGACGGCGCCCGCTCCCGAGACCGACCCGCTGCTGTTGTTCAGCCGCTTCCGGCCGGAGCAGGCCCGGCTGGTCGGTGACGTGGTCAAGACGCGCGGTCGGCTCACGTATCGGGAGGGGAAACGGGGGGCGGTCGAGGTGACCGCGGACGTCACCTTCGTGTACCCGGTCACCCCGGCGGGCGGCGGCGGACGGGACGCCGAGGTCGTCCGTACGATCGTGCGGCGCGAGGTGGTGATGAGCTGGGACGACCCGGCCAAGGTCATCACCGAACCGGGCACGATGTCCCTCGTCTCGTACGCGCTCGACATGACCAACGGCGGCTGCTCCGACCCGACTGGCTACTTCGTGCCGCCCTTCGGCACGGCCGGGGAGCACCCCGCCGAGGATGCCCACCAGGTCGATCCGTACGACCGCAGCAAGCCGATCGACACGAGCGACGGCACGACGGCCGCGGGCGACGGCTGCGCGACCGCCACCCGCTCCTAGAGTCTGTCGTGGCCAGCGGTTCGGGTGAATTTCGTTGCCCAGCGACGAACATGATGAGCATTCAGCCGCCATCCGGTTGCGCGAAAGTGCGTTTCGTGTCCTTTTCCAGAGGTCGATACGGTCCGATCCATGAAGTGGAGTTTTCAGTCGGCCGAAGAACTCGCGGCTGCCTTGCGTGCCGGTGAAGTGACCTCGGTGGAACTGACCGACGAGGCGATCGCCTGTATTGAGCGGGATGACAAGGCCGTCAACGCGATCTGTGTGCCGGACTTCGACCGCGCACGGGCCGCGGCGCGCGGTGCCGACCGGGCGCGGGCCCGCGGGGAGGACCGGCCGTTGCTCGGCATTCCGGTGACGGTCAAGGAGTCCTACGACGTCGCCGGGCTGCCCACGACCTGGGGCATGCCGCTCCATCGGGACTACATGCCGGCCGAGGACGCGGTGCAGGTGTCGCGGCTCAAGGCCGCGGGCGCGGTGGTGCTCGGTAAGACGAATGTGCCCTTGGGGCTGCAGGATGTGCAGAGCTTCAACGAGATCTACGGCGTCACCAATAACCCGTGGGATCACGGCCGCACTTCGGGTGGATCGTCCGGCGGATCGGCGGCGGCCCTGGCGTCCGGATTCGGCGCGCTTTCCATCGGCTCCGACATCGCCGGTTCGTTGCGCACCCCCGCGCATTTCTGTGGTGTCTACGCGCACAAGCCGACACTCGGGCTGGCGGCGAACCGCGGTATGGTCCCGCCGGCCACGCCGGCGTTGCCGGCCGAGCTCGACCTCGCCGTCGTCGGTCCGATGGCGCGCACCGCCCGCGACCTCGCGCTCCTGCTCGACGTCATGGCCGGCCCGGACCCGTTGACCTTCGGGGTGGCGTACGACCTGACGCTGCCGCCGGCGCGTCACGAGCGGCTCTGCGACTTCCGGGTCCTGGTCCTGGACGAGCATCCGTTCATTCCGACCGGGTCCGCTGTGCGGGCGGGCGTGAACCGGGTGGCCGACGCGCTTGTCGACGGCGGCGCCCGCGTCGAGCGGCACAGTCCGCTGCTGCCCGATCTGGCCGAAGCCGCTTTGACCTACACGCAGTTGCTGGTCTCGGGCTCCGTCGCGCGTTTTCCCGTCGAGGCGTACGAGCGGCGCGCCGCCGGACTGGGCGCGGACGACCGGAGTCTCGAAGCGGCGCGGCTGCGCGGCATGGTGTTCAGCCACCGCGACTGGATCGAGGCGAACAGCCGTCGCGAGCTCCACCGCCACGGCTGGCGGCAGTTCTTCGCCGAGTTCGACGCCGTGGTGTGTCCCATCACGCCCACTCCCGCGTTCCCGCACGACCACGACCCCGATCCGATGCGACGCCGGCTCGACATCGACGGCGTCGAGTACCCGTACTTCGATCAGCTGGTCTGGGCCGGTCTGGCCACCATGCCCGGTCTACCCGCCACCGCCATACCGACGGGCCTGTCCCCCGAGGGTCTGCCGGTGGGAGTGCAGCTCATCGGCCCGATGTTCGAGGATCGCACTCCGCTGCGGCTGGCCGAACTGCTCGAGCGGAGGATCGGCGGCTTCCAGGCACCGACGCGGGCTGAGAGGTACACGCGAGTCAAATGTGGTGACGGACGATAACTCCGCCTATGCATCCGGTACTGTCGGTCACCCCTGAGAGCCGGGTGCCGAGTCTGCCGCCGGGCCGTACGGTCCGGTAGGCGTGAGCGCGGGCCCGCCTCGTTCCTCCTTCCCCGCGCCAGCCCGGCGCCTGAGAGGTGCTCATGGAAGCCGTAGACACGCCCGAGAACCAAGAAACGTACGAGACGTACGACAAGCTCATCAAGCTGCTCGATCACCACGGTGCGCAGTACCGGTTGATCGACCACCCGCCGGAGGGGCGGACCGAGATCGTCAGCCCGATGCGCGGGAACGACGTCTCCGAGGCCGCGAAGTGCATCGTGGTGATGGTGAAGCTCGGCAAGAAGGTCACCAAGTACGTGCTGGCGGTGGTCCCCGGTGACGTACGGGTGGACCTGGGCAGCATCAAGGCCCTGCTGGGCGGGACGTACACGGCCTTCGCCTCGGCGGACATCGCCGAGCGGCTGGCCGGGAGCGTGGCCGGGACCATCCTGCCGTTCTCGTTCCACCCGGACCTGGAGCTGATCGTCGACCCGTCGCTGCTGGAGAAGGAGGAGCTCTTCTTCAACGCGGCGCGACTGGACCGGTCGATGGCGCTCCGCACCAAGGACTACGTCGCGATTTCGTCTCCTCGGGTGGAGTCGATCGCGGCCCCCGTGGCCTGACCACGGCTGCTCCGTTCCAGGGGCGTATCGGCTCCGCCGCGTTCCGGACACCTTTCCGGCGACGGCTCAGGGCTGCCCACGGTGTTCGTTATGCTGGTCACTAGTGTCAACATCCTGGACACCGTGGGCGATACGCCCCTTTTGATCGAGGCTTCCTCGAAGGCAGGAGCAGTCTCATGCCGGCACCCGAGGCCGTCGGCACGACATCCCGTGCGGGGGCCCGCGCGGTCCTGTTCAACGATCTTTCCGTGCTGCTGGTGGCCGTGATCTGGGGTTCCAGTTACGTCGTCATGCAGGACGTCGGGGAGTCGGTGTCGGCGGCGAGCTTCCTCGCGTTACGGTTCCTGACCGCCATCCCCGCCATCGCGCTGATCGCGGCGGCCACGCTGCCCCGCATCACCCGCTCCGAGCTGCTGTCGGGCATCGCCTTCGGCGCGCTGCTGTACGGGATCCTGATCCTGGAGACGGTCGGCGTCAAGCACACCTCGGCGGCCAACTCCGGTTTCCTGATCACCATTTCGGTGATCCTCGTCCCCGTCTTCGAACGCGTCATCAGCCGCCGCGACCAGCCGTGGATGGTCTACGCGGCGACCGTCACCGCCCTGTTCGGCTGTGGGCTGCTGCTGCTCGCGGACGGGCTGCATCCACGACCGGGCGATCTGATCATCCTCGCGGCGGCCTTCGTACGCGCCACCCAGATCACCCTCTTCGGCCGCAAGTCCGCCGGCACCGGCCCGCAGTCGCTGGCCAATCTGACGCTGGTCGAGTTCTGTGTCGTGTGCCTGCTGGCCACCGCCACCTCCGGCTTCAGCGACTCCCCGGTGTGGTCCGCCATCGGCTCCGTCTCCGGGGCGAACTGGCTGCTCATCGCCTATCTGGGCGTCCTGGGCACGAGTTACGCCTTCTTCGTTCAGCTGCGGGCGGCGCGCTTCTCCAGCTCCACCCGGGTGGGCCTCATCCTGGCCACCGAGCCGCTGTTCGCCACCGTCTTCGCCGTCGCGGCCGCCGGGGAGGGCATCGGCCCGCTCCAGGGGCTGGGCGGCGCGCTCATCGTGCTGGCGGCCACCATCGGCCGGCATTTCGAGGGACGATCGAAACCCGCACCCCCGACAGCGCCCGAACGGGCCCCGAAGAGTGAAAGGGTGGGCTGATCATGTCGGCAACGGAGGCGTACGGACCGCTCTTCGACGCGCATCTGCACATCATCGACCCCCGGTTCCCGCTCGTCGGCAACCAGGGCTTCGTCCCCGACCCCTTCACCGTGGAGGACTACCGACGGCGCACCGCCGGGCTGCGCGTCACCGGCGGCGCGGTGGTCTCCGGTTCGTTCCAGGGCGTCGACCAGAGCTATCTGCTGGACGCGCTGCGCACGCTCGGGCCGCGCTTCGTCGGCGTCACCCAGCTGGAGCCCTGGGTCAGCGACGAGCAGATCACCGTGCTGAACACCGCGGGCGTCCGGGCGGTGCGCTTCAACCTCTTCCGGCAGGGGCGGGAGAGCCTCGACGCGCTGCTGGAGTTGGGGCATCGGGTGGCGGCCGTGGCGGGCTGGCACGTGGAGGTCTACGTGGACGCCCGCGAGCTGGGTGAGCTGGCGGACCGGCTCGCCGGCCTGCCGAGGATCAGCATCGACCACCTGGGCCTGTCGACGGAGGGGCTGCCCGAGCTGCTGCGCCTGGTGGAGCGCGGCGCGCGGGTCAAGGCGACCGGCTTCGGGCGGGGCGATCTCGATGTGGCCGCCGCGCTGAAGGCGGTCGGCGAGGTCAACCCCGAGGCGCTGCTGTTCGGCACCGACCTCCCCTCCACCCGGGCCCGCGCCCCCTTCGCGGACGGTGATGTGGCGCTGGTGTACGAGGCCCTCGGCGAGCGCCTGGCCCGGATGGCGCTGCACGACAACGCCGTGGACTTCTACCACCTGCGCACGGCGGCACGCTTCCCCGCGTAGGCCGCACCCCCGCCCCCGCTCGCCGCCGCCCCGCGCGGGCCGGGGTCAGGCGTGGCAGGACAGCGGCCGGCCGCCGTTGTACGTGACCATGTCGGCGAGCGCGGCGACGGCGTCGATGGTGGCGCCGGGGGCCGCGCCGTCGAGTTCGGCGTAGGCGCGGTGCAGGTTGCCGACGATGCGCTCCTTGTCGGCGAGGCCGGCGTAGCGGCCGAGGTCGGTCTCGCGGGCGGTGTCGAGCGGGGACAGGCCGGCCTCGCGGCCGCGGCGGGCGGTGTCCTGGACGAAGCGGAGGTAGCCGAGGACGTCGTCGATCAACTCGGGGCCGGCGACCGGGCCGTGGCCGGCCACGATGGTCTCGGCGCCGAGCGGGGCGAGGACGTTCTCCAGGACGTCGACGGCGCCGGCGATGGAGCCCTGCACGAGGAACGGGGTGCCGCCGTTGAAGAGCAGGTCGCCGGCGAACAGGACGCGGCGCTCCGGTATCCAGACGATGGAGTCGTTGGTGGTGTGCGCCGCGGTGCCCACATGGCGCACCTCGCAGCGCAGGTCGTCCACCCAGAGCGTGACGCCCTCGGTGTACGTGAGGAACGGCGGCTCCGGCTCGAAGTCGCCCCACTCCACGTCGGTCCAGAACGGGGCGGAGCGGGGCGGGCCCCAGGCGCGGATGCCCTCCCGCACGCCCTCGTGGCCCACGACGGTGGCGCCGTGGAAGAGGTGGTTGCCGAAGGTGTGGTCGCCGTGGTGGTGGGTGTTGACCAGGGTGCGGACCGGCTGTGGGGTCACCGTCTTGATGGCGTCCAGGTAGGCGCGGGTGCGGCGTTCGGTCGAGCAGGCGTCGACGCTGATCACGCCGCGGCGGCCGACGAGGAAGCCGGTGTTGTTGATCCACCAGGTGCCGTCCGGCTGGACGTAGGCGTAGACGTCCTCGCTCACCTCCTCCACCCGGGGCGGGCCGGGCAGGGAGATGTCGTGGGCGCTGCTGCTCATCGGCGTCGTCTCCTCGGGGTCCGCGGACACGGAGCGAGTGGATCCGTGATGGTGGGCGAGCGCCAGACTAGTCAACCGGGACGGCGGGCGGACCAGCGCCTCGGGGCGTGAGCGGCGCCGTTCACCGTAGGTTGACGTCGCGTCAGCACGGTGGCACCGGTCCGGAGTCGGACCGGCGCCACATCCGCCGGGAGACGGTGTCGCTCGGACGTCCCGCTCAGTAGCCGGGTCCGGGAGTCGCCGGTGGCGGCGACTCGGGGGCCTCCGGACTCTCCGGTACCTCCGGACTCTCGGGGACCTCCGGAGAGGCGGGCGGCTCGACGGGCGCGGGGGACCCGGTGGGCTCCGGCGGCTTCTTCGTCTCCGGGGGCGGGGTCGGGCTCGGGCTCGGCGCGGGGCTGGTCGCCGGGCGCGGCACCAGCTGGTCGGCCTGGCCGGTGTTGCCCTTCTGACCGGTGGGGCGCTTGAACCACTCGCGCTTCTCCTGGTCGTAGAGGGTGAAGGCGTCGACCGGCTTGTCGCCCGGCGTGACCGTCGTCGTGTTCGACCGCTGGTAGGAGGGCCAGGGCTGGCCCTGGGGCTTGGGGTTCTCCTGGGCCACCGGCGCGGTCAGCGGGTTGCCGCAGGCGCAGCGGACCTTGGGCTCGCCCTTGGAGTTGACCAGGACCGCGGTCCCGGACTGGAGCACGGCCTGGAAGTCGGTGGCCGCGCCGTCGCGGAAGCCGTGGTTGGTGACGCGGGTGTCCAGGCGCAGTTGGACGGGGGTGAGTCCGCGCAGGTAGCCGGGGATCTCCTCCGCCTTGATGCCGAGGACGCCGGCGAAGGCGTCGGCCTTGGCCTGATCGCCCTTCAGGAACGCGACCTGCTGTTCGACATCGCAGCTCGCGACGTTGCGGGTGCCGCCGTACAAGCCGGTCTCGGTCCCGTTGGCGGCGCGGGTGGCGCCGGCCGGGCCGGTGGTGGTCTTGGGGGCGGGCGAGGGGGAGCCGGTGGGCTCGGAGTCCTTGGCGGTGGAGGCGGTGAAGGGGTCGGGGCCGCCGTCGCCGGCCGCCTGGAGGAAGATCTCCCCACCCGCCTGCTCCTTGCCCTTCTCCTTGTCGCCGTAATCGTCCCCGCCCCGGAGGCCGAAGTAGAGGGCGAGTGCGATCGCCACCACCGCGGCGCCGGCGATCAGCGCGATCCGCGGGACCGACTTCCACCAGGGCCCCTCCCCACGACCGCCGGGCTCACCGCCTCCGCCCCCGCCCCCACCGCCCCCACCGCCGCCGTCGGAGGGCGGACCGGACGGGGGCACGCTCGGCGATTCGTACGGCGCCGTCGGCTCGGCCGGGGCGGGGCCGCCGGGCGGGGCGCCGGATCCCGGCCGCTGCCCCGAGCCCTGCCCGGAGAGGGGGCCGGAGGGCGGGCCGGACGGCGGGCCCGAGGGGGGACCGCTGGGACGCTCTTTCGACGGCGGTTGGGACGTCACGGGTCCTACTCCCAGGCGTAGCGGATTCCTCCGGGGTCATCCGGAGCGTCTGGCGCCAACCGGACGACACCAGTTGGACGAGTCCGCATGAACCCGAGGGAACATACGGGACCATTCAGGCCATTGTCTGTTCGACCGTCGGCGGTGCCGCAAGCGCGACTGCGCCGACCGGGGCGCGCCGACCGGCCGCCGGTCAGGTCGACGGACGGTCGGGTAGGCCGCCCGTCGGGTAGGCCGCCGTCGAGCGGTGGGCCGGGCGCACGCTCCGTACGCCGCCGCCATCCGACGGCCCACGCACACCCGCTGCGGTATGCCACCGCCGCCACCCGACACGTCAGGCACACCCGCCGCCGTACGCCACCGCCACCGTCGCCACCGCCGCCTCGGATGGGCCGGCGCACCCTCCATACGCCACCGCCAACCGGCGAGCCGGGCACACCCTCCGTACGGTGAGAGACGTGAGTCAGACGCCGCGGTCCGCGCCGGACGGCGTGCGCCACAGCGCGCAGCACGCCCTCCGTGCCTGGTGGGACGCCCTGGCGGCGGTGGTGGCGGCGCTGGCCGCCATGTTCGCCACCGCCGCCCTGGGGCTGTGGGCGGCCGGGGCGGACGATCTGCCGGGGGGCGCCTTCCCCCGCGTGGTCGCCGCCGCCGTGGTCTCGGCGGTCGGCGGCGAGATCGGGCTGACCGGCGAGGTGGGGTTCGCCGGCGGCACCGACGCCGACCTGGACGTGATCCCGCTGTCGGTGTCCCTGGTCGGCGCCCTGACGCTGGGGGCGCTGTTCCTGCTGCCGTTGCGGCACCGTGCCGTGGCCGGTGGTTCGGAGATCCTCGGCCGGGCCGGCCGCACCGCCCTCCTGTGGCTGCTCGGGCTGCTGCTGGTGGTGCGGCTCGCGCGGCACTCGTTCCGGATCGGGCTGGGCGACGAACTCGCCGACGAGATCGGCGAGGCGCTGGGGGTGACGCCCACGGTGGGCTTCCGCGCCGCCGTCGCCCCGACGCTGGTCGTGGGCCTGCTGTGGCTGCTGGTCGTGCTCGCCCTCGCCCTGGCCGTGTCCCGCACGGCGCCGCTGCCCTCGCGACTGCTGTCCTTCCAGGACACCGTCCGCCCCGCCGTCTTCGCGGTGGTGGCGCTGCTGTTGGCGTATGTGGCGGCGGGGCTGGTCGGCGGCGTGATCGTGGCCATCGTTCGGGGCCGGCCGGCGGAGACCTTCGCCGTGCTGCTGCTCGGACTGCCCAATCTGGCCTGGATGGCGCTGGGCCTCGGGCTCGGCGGCGCCTGGGTGGGGCGGGTACCCGCCCCCGTCGGGCTGCCGATGCCCAAACCGCTGGCGGACGTGTTGCGGGAGACGGACGGCGGGGAGGCCACGGTGAACCTGGCCTCGCTCGCCGAACGGGACGGCCGCGCCTGGCTGCTGGCCGTCTGCGCCGCGCTCGCCGTGCTGGCGACCGGCGTGCTGCTCGCCCTGCGCTCCCCCGCCGGCACCCCGCCCTGGCGGCTCGCCCTGCGGCTGGGCGTCGCGCTGGCCGTCACCCCGGTCGCGGTCGGCCTGCTGACCCGTGTCTCCGCCGACTTCGGCCTCAACCTCTTCGGGCTGGGCGACCTCGCGGACCTCGGCGGTGAGGTCACCCTTCGTCCCGCCACCCTGCTCCTCCTCGGCCTCGGCGCTCTGTGGGGCGCCCTCGCCGGCCTCCTCGGCGGGCTGCTGGCTCCGGTCGGGCGCTGGCACGGGACGGAGGTGCCCGCCGACGAACGACCGGCCAGGACTCCATGACCGGGCAGGGCACCACGACAGCGCAGGGCATCGGTCACCGTGAGCGGGACAGCGCCTCCCGTACGGCCTCCTCCGTCCTGGCCACCAGGGCCGAGCCGTCGTCGGCGGTGATGATCGGGCGCTGGATGAGCTTGGGGTGGGCGGCGAGGGCGGCGATCCACCGGTCGCGCGCGCCCTCCTCGCGCGGCCAGTCCTTCAGCCCGAGCTCCTTGGCGGCCGCCTCCTGGGTCCGGGTGATGTCCCAGGGTTCGAGCCCGAGCCGGTCGAGCACCGCGCGGATCTCGTCCTCGCCGGGGACGTCTTCCAGGTAGCGCCGGACGGTGTAGTCGGCCCCCTCCGCGTCGAGCAGGGTGAGCGCGCCGCGGCACTTCGAACAGGCCGGGTTGATCCAGATCTCCATGCCCGCCAGGGTACCGCGAATCCCCCTCAAACCCCTTCTGGCCTGGGGCTTTTGTCAGTGGTGGGCAGTAAAATGGAGGCAGTTAGGACAGCGGGTTCCCGACCTCTCAGGAGGATGCCGATGGCCGTCGCCGCCACACCTCTCCCGGACCTCAGCCACCAGCCGGAGCTGCCGGACACGGCCGCGCCGCCCGCGCTGCCGACCCTGACCACCCTGCCGAAGCAGCGGATGCCCGCCGGCCGCCCGCGTGAGTGGTACGAGGCGTACAACCGCCGACTGAAGGCCATGCGCCTGGCCATCGCCCTGCTCAACTCGGGGGCGTACCGCCCCGAGCAGGCGCCCGACCACGTCATACGGACCACCGCCGCCCGGATCGGAGTGCACCCGCCCTCCGCCGTCACCTGCCGCATGGTGCGCGCCTTCATCCACTGCGACAGCCGCTGAGCCCGGCCCGGCTCGCCCCTGGTCCCCGGACGTGCGCCGTCCGGGGGCCAGGGGGCACCCTGGGGGCATGGCCCGGCGCAATGACGAGGTCGGGGCGCTGCTCCAGGAGTACGCCGACCTCATCGCGATCACCGGTGGCGACGCCTTCAAGGCACGCGCCTATGAGAAGGCCGCCCGCGCCATCGCCGGGTACCACACGGACGTCGGCACGCTCGGCCCCAAGGAGCTGCTGGAGATCCCCAACGTGGGGAAGTCGATCGCCGACAAGGTCGTGGAGTATCTGCGCACCGGCCAGGTGTCCACGATCGAGGAGACCAGGACCGCCATCCCCGCCGGCGTACGGGAACTCATCACCATCCCCACGCTCGGCCCCAAGAAGGCCCTGACCCTCTACCAGGAGCTGGGCGTCTCCACCGTGGACGAGCTGCTGGAGGCCATCCACCAGGAGCGGCTGCGCGATCTGAAGGGCTTCGGCGAGAAGACCGAGGCCAACATCCTGCACGGCATCGCGCTGATGCAGAAGGCCGGGGCCGGCGGCCGGATCCTGCTGTCGGCCGCCATGGACTCCGCGGAGCAGATCGTCGCCGAGCTCTCGGCGGTCACCGGGTGCGAGGGCTGCACCTACGCCGGCTCGCTGCGCCGGATGAAGGAGACCATCGGCGACATCGACATCCTGGTCGCCGCCACCCGCTCGGCCCCGTTCATGGCCGCGTTCCGGGCCATGCCGCACGTCGCGGAGGTCATCGCGCACGGCGAGAAGAAGACCTCCATCCGCACCACCAAGGGCCTCCAGGTCGATCTGCGGGTGCTGCCGCCCGACTCCTGGGGGGCGGGCCTGCAGTACTTCACCGGCTCCAAGGCGCACAACATCCGCACCCGCGAGATCGCGGTCCGGCACGGGCTCAAGCTCTCGGAGTACGGCCTCTTCCGCACCAAGAGCGGCCGCAAGGTCGCCTCCGAGACCGAGGAGGAGGTCTACGCCCGGCTCGGCCTGCCCTGGATCCCGCCGACGCTGCGCGAGGACCGCGGCGAGATCGCCGCCGGGCTGCGGGACGAGTTGCCCGAGCTGGTCACCGAGGAGGACATCCGCGGCGATCTGCACACCCACACCGACCTCACCGACGGGCTCGCCCCGCTGGAGGAGATGGTCGCCGCCGCGGCCGCCCGCGGCTACTCCTACTACGTCGTCACCGACCACGCCCCCGACCTCGCCATGCAGCGGATGACCGACGAGAAGATGCTGGAACAGCGGGAGCTGGTACGGCAGCTGGACGGCAAGCACCGCAGGATGCACGTGCTGCACGGCACCGAGCTCAACATCGGCCCCGACGGCGAGGTGGACTGGCCGGGCGACTTCCTCGCCGGCTTCGACCTGTGTGTGGCCTCCGTGCACTCGCACTTCACCCAGAGCCGCGAGGCCCTGACCCGCCGCCTGGTGCGCGCCGCCGAGAACCCGTACGTCTCCGTCATCGGGCACCCCAGCACCCGGCGGATCGGGAAGCGGCCCGGCATCGACGCCGACTTCGACGCGGTCTTCGAGGCGTGCGCCAGGACGGGCACCGCGCTCGAGGTCAACGGCAGCCCCGAGCGGCTCGACCTGAGCGACGAGGACATCCTGCGCGCCAAGCGGTACGGGGTGAAGTTCGCGCTCGACTCCGACGCCCACTCCGTCACCCATCTGCCGTACATGCGCTACGCGGTGGGCACGGCCCAGCGCGGCTGGCTGACCCAGGACGACGTCATCAACACCTGGCCGCTGCAGCGGCTGCGCCGCTTCGTCCGGGAGGGTCGGCGCCGCGCCGAAGAGGGGTAGGCGGGGAGGCGGGCGGAGGCCCGGGGAACGGCCTGGCGGGAGCCGGCCGACGGTCCGGCGCCGCGCGCGAAAGGCGGGCCGGCCGACGGTCCGGCGTCGCGCGAAAGGCGGGCCGGCCGACCCGGCCGTACGATGTCAGACATGGGAGAGCGGTCGTTCGCACCCTCCGCGCCTGTGCTGGTCATCGAGGCCGATGGCGGCTCACAGGTGATGAGTCCGAGCCGGTCCTACCAGGTGGGGCGCGATCCCACGAGCGACATCGTGTTGCGGGACACACGGGTCTCCTGGCACCACGCGGTTCTGAAGCCCGTCGGTGACCACTGGACCCTGGAGGACACCGGCAGCACCAATGGCAGCTACACCGAGGGCCACCGCGTGGTGCGGCTGGACGTCGGGCCCGGCAGCATGATCCGGTTCGGGAACCCCACCGACGGCCCGCTGGCGGTGCTCAGCGAGATGCCCCGTCCGGTGGATCGGCCGAGCTATGTCTCGGAGCCGGCGGCCACCGGGACCTTCCGGCAGCCGGCGACCGTGCGGGCACTGCCCTCGCGGGTGCTGCGGATCGGCCGGGACCCCGACAACGACCTGGTCATCGACGATCTGGTGGTCTCCCGCCGCCATGCCGAGCTGCGCTCCCGCCCCGGTGGCGGATTCGAGATCGCCGACGTGGGCAGCCACAACGGCACCTACCTCAACGGGCTGCGGGTCTTCGGCTCGGTGGCGGTCGCCCCCGGCGACATCGTGGGCATCGGCCGCTCGGCGTTCTGCCTGGTCGGCAACGAGCTCCAGGAGTTCCGGGACACCGGGGAGGTCTCGCTGGACGTGCAGGACCTGTCGGTGACCGTCGACCGGGGGCGCAAGGTGCTGCTGGACCAGGTCTCCTTCCCGGTCGGCCAGAAGTCGCTGCTCGCGGTGGTCGGCCCCAGCGGCTCCGGCAAGTCCACCCTGCTCAACGCGCTCACCGGGCTGCGCCCGGCGGAGCGGGGCACGGTGCTGTACGACGGCCGGGACCTGTACCGGGACTACGCCGAGCTGCGCCAGCGCATCGGCCTCGTGCCGCAGGACGACATCCTGCACACCCAGCTCACCGTGCGCCGCGCCCTCGGCTACGCCGCGCGGCTGCGTTTCCCCGGCGACACCGGGGCGGCGGAGCGGGCGGCCCGGGTGGACGAGGTCATCGGCGAGCTGGGCCTGGAGCAGCGGGTCGACCAGCCCATCCACAGCCTCTCCGGCGGCCAGCGCAAGCGGGTGAGCGTGGCGCTGGAGCTGCTCACCAAGCCCTCGCTGCTCTTCCTGGACGAGCCGACCTCGGGCCTGGACCCGGGCCTGGACCGCTCGGTGATGCATATGCTGCGCGGCCTGGCGGACGACGGACGGACCGTCATCGTGGTCACGCACAGCGTGCTGAGCCTTGATGTGTGCGACCGGCTGCTGGTGCTGGCGCCCGGCGGGCGGATCGCCTACTTCGGGCCGCCGCAGGAGACCCTTCCGTTCTTCGGGATGGGCGAGTGGCCGGAGGTCTTCGAGGCGTTCGACAGCGATGCCCGGCACGACTGGGCGGGCGGGTTCCGAGCCTCCCCGCTGCACCGGCAGTACGTCACGACGGCGAGCCGACAGCCGCAACTGCCGGCGCCGGAGCGCGAGGCCGCCCCGCCGACGCGGCCGCCCCACCCGCAGAGCTGGGGATCGCAGCTGGTCACCCTGTCTCGCCGCTATCTCGCGGCGATCTCCGCGGACCGCACCTTCCTGGCCATCATGATCGCCCTGCCCTTCATCATGGGCGCGATGACCCGCGCCCTGGCCGGGTCCGAGTTCACCGTGGACACGGCGATGGACGCCCTGCTGACGCTGTGTGTCGGCGGGGTGCTCACCGGGGCGGCGAACGCGGTGCGCGAACTGGTCAAGGAACGGGTGATCTACCAGCGAGAACGGGCCGTGGGCCTGTCCCGCTCGGCGTATCTGATGTCTAAGGTGGTGGTGCTGGGTTCGATCACGGTGGTCCAGGCGGTGGTGCTCACCCTGGTCGGTCTGAGTGGGGTGGAGCTCAACGCGCCGGACGGCCGAGGGGTGTTCCTGCCACCGTTGATGGAGATCTCCCTGGCCATGGCGCTGCTGTCGTTCACCGCGATGATGCTGGGCCTGGTGATCTCCGCGCTGGTGCGCAAGGAGGAGGTCACCATGCCCCTGCTGGTGCTGCTGACCATCGTCCAGTTCGTCTTCTGCGGGGCCCTGCTCAAGCTGGACGGCGTGCCGGGGATGGAGCAGATCGGCTGGCTGGTGCCGGCGCGCTGGGCCTTCGCCGCCATGGCCGGGACGGTGGACCTGGCACGCATCGTGCCCGGCCCGTCCACGGCGGATCCGCTGTTCGAGCACTCGGCGAGCACCTGGCTGCTGAACATGGGCATGCTGGTGGTGCTCTCGCTGGTCTTCGGCCTGCTGGTGTCCCGGCTGCTGCGACGTCATGAACCGGTCATCATGCGCAAATAGGGATGCGTGGAGGGAAGCCACCAGGCCGCGATGAACCCGCCGGAGCCGCCATGAACGCCGCATTCTCCTCATTCGGCGCCCCCGCCGAGGAGCCGCCGTTCGAGCCGACCCATATCGTGCCCCGCTACGGGCTGCCGACGTGGGCGGCGCCGGACGGCGTGCAGGCGCTGGACCCGCTGGACCCCTTGCTCCCGGTGCGGCTGGCGGAGCGCCGCGGCGACTGGGCCCAGGTGGTCTGCTCCAACGGCTGGGCCGCCTGGGTCGACGGCCGACTGCTGCTGCCCGTCCCGCGCGACCCGCCGACCGCGAGCCACCCGCCCCGGCACGCCGACGACCCCCGGCCGCTGCTGGCCCGGGTGGAGGAGACCCTGTCCCGCTACCGGCGGGCGGTGGAGGAGGTGGCGGCCGGGCGGACGGACGGCGAGGCGTTCCGCGGCGACACCGAGGGGCTGCGGCTCGGGGTCATCGTGGACGGCCCGGAGGTCTGGCTGTACGACGCGGAGCACGACGCCTGGACCTACGGCGACGGGGCGGCCCTCATGCCGTTCGCGGCGTCGGAGCAGCCGGTCTCGGGAGCGGGCCGCGCCACCGGGGCTCCGCCCACCTCGATCGACTCGAGCGGCCCGGGACCCTCGGGCGCCCCGGGCGCTCCGCCCGGCCCGGGATCCTCGGGACCCTCGGGCGCCCCGGCCGGCCCCGTATCCCCGGGGGCCTCGGGACCCTCTGGATCCACCGGACCCTCGGCCGGCTCCGGGGAGCAGGTGCCGGCCGGTACGAACCGGGGCGGGCGTAGCGAGGCCGATCGGAGCGGCGGCGGATGACGACGGAGCGGCGGGGGGCGGGTGAGGACCGGGAGCCGGAGCGGCTCACGGAGGTGGCGTTCGACAGCCACTCGGACCTGGTCGGCCGGCAGATCGCCGCGTACCGGGTCCTGGGCGAGATCGGCCACGGCGGCATGGCCGTGGTCTACCGCGCCGAGGACCTGCGGCTGGGCCGCACCGTCGCCCTCAAGCTCCTCTCCCCGCAACTCGCCCGCAACGACACCTTCCGCCAGCGCTTCGTCCACGAGTCGCGGATGGCGGCGGCCCTGGACCACCCGCACATCGTCCCGGTCTTCGAGGCCGGCGAGGCGGACGGCATCCTCTACATCGCCATGCGGTACGTGCAGGGACAGGATCTGCGCAGCCTGCTGCACCACGGCGGCCCGCTGTCCGTCGTCGCGGCCTGCCGCATCGCCGTGCAGGTGGCCTCGGCCCTGGACGCCGCCCATGCGCACGAGCTGGTCCACCGGGATGTCAAACCGGGCAACATCCTGGTGGCGGAGGGCACCGACTCCGACCATCCGGAACACGTCTACCTGACCGACTTCGGGCTGACGAAGAAGTCGCTGTCGCTGACCGGGTTCACCACGGTCGGCCAGTTCGTGGGCACGCTGGACTACGTGGCCCCCGAGCAGATCTCCGGCCGGCCGGTGGACGGCCGCTGCGACATCTACAGCCTGGGGTGCGTCGTCTACGAGTCGCTGACCGGCGCCCCGCCCTTCCAGCGCGACGACGACATGGCCCTGCTCTGGGCCCATCAGTACGACCCGCCGCCGCCGGTGACCGAGCGCCGCCCCGACCTGCCGCCCGGTGTGGACGAGGTCTTCGCCAAGGCGCTGGCCAAGGCCCCCGACGACCGGTACCGCAGCTGCCTGGAGTTCGTGGCCGCCCTGCGCCGCGCCGGCACCGCCCCGCGCGAGCCCGAGGACGCGGGCCCGCCCAGCCGGCAGCACGCCCCCACCCGGGTCGACCTCGAGCTCACCGGCCATGGCCCGCCGCCCGATCCCCCGGCCTGGGCGGCGCCGGTCTTCCCGGCACGCGGGCGTCCGGGCTGACCCCCGCGGCTCGTTCCGCCCCTCGACCGTGCCGGCTCAGGCGTGCCGCGCGAAGGCGGCGGTGACGGCCTCGCGGTCGGCGCCGGCGGCGAGCAGCAGACGGAGCAGGACCCGGGCCTTGTAGGGCTCGAGGAGGCCGCCGTTGAGCAGGCCGCGGCGCTGGAGGTCGGTTTCGGAGCCGATCGCGCCATAGGTGTGGCGCAGCACCGAGCCGCCGCCGGAGCGGGAGGTCAGGACGACGGGGACGCGCTCGGCCAGCGCGCCGAAGACGGGCGCGAGGGCGGACGGCACATGACCGACCCCGAAACCGGCGACCACCAGCCCGTGGTGGGTGTCCGCCAACCGACCGAGGTCGGCGCCGTCGTCGTCCAGGGTGACGGTGTGCAGGGCGACGCGTATCGCGTCGAGGCGGGCGGCGGCGGGGCGGGCGAGCGGCGGCTCACGCCGCTCCGGGCGGGCCAGGACCCGCACCCGTCCCTCGATGACCTGCCCGAGGGGGCCGACTCGCGAGCCGCGGGCGAGGCGGCGACCCGGGCGGCGGCGAGGCTCGCGACGCGCCGCCACGAACACCGGCCGCCCGCCACCGTACGCTCCCCCACGCGGGCGCGACCAGCGGGGCAGCGCCCCGCCAGGGGCGCGGGGAACGGCGCGACCAGCCCCCACCGACCCGCAGCAGGCAGCAGGCAGCAGGCAGCAGACCATCACCAGGCCACCCCGCAGCCCCCCGGGCACCGGGGCGGGCACCGGGGCGGGCACCGGGGCGGGCCGCCGCGTACGAACCTCACGAACACCGCCGGGCCCTCCGCAGGAGACCCGGCACCCGCTTGACCGGAGGCAGAGCGAAATGATTATCGTTAGCGCCCCCTACCCACCTCCGGAGGAGTCCCGTGCCCCGTACCCAGGAGCGCCTCGCCGAACCAGCGCGGCCAGGCCGGGCGATGGAGCCGCCGGCCGTGGCGCGGACGCGCCGTACCGCTTGGCCCGGCCGGGCAGGCCGAATCGGCTTCGCCACGCTGGTGGCGGCGGGCGTCGGGGTCCTCGGCAGCGGGCCGTGGCTGGATCCGCCCGCGCTCGAGGCGTGGCGCACCGTCTGCGTGGCGGTCGCGCTCCAGGCGTTGCCCTTCCTGCTGCTGGGGACGGTGGTGTCGGGCGCCATCAACGCCTTCGTGCCCGCGCGGGTGTTCTCCGCGGTGCTGCCGAAGCGGCCCGCGTTGGCCGTACCGGTCGCCTCCGCCGCCGGGGTGGTGCTGCCCGGCTGCGAGTGCGCCTCGGTCCCGGTGGCGGGGAGTCTGATCCGCCGGGGCGTGGCGCCCGCCGCCGCGCTGACGTTCCTGTTGTCGGCACCGGCGGTCAACCCCGTGGTGCTGACCGCCACCGCCGTCGCCTTCCCCGGCGCCCCGGAGATGGTCGTCGCCCGGCTGCTGGCCTCGCTGGCGGCCGCCGCGATCATGGGTTGGCTGTGGCTGGCCTTCGGCCGCCGGGAGTGGCTGCGGCCGCGCGGTGGGGCCGTGGGGCACCAGCCGGGGCACAGCCGGTGGGAGGAGTTCCGGCTCGGCTTCCAACATGACTTCCTGCACGCGGGTGGGTTTCTGGTGGTCGGCGCCATGGCGGCGGCGACCTTCAACGTGGCCGTGCCCCGCACCGTGTTGGACGCCTTCTCCGGGTCGCCCTGGCTCTCGGTCCTCTTCCTGGCCGGACTGGCGATCGTGCTCGCGGTCTGTTCCGAGGCCGACGCCTTCGTCGCCGCCTCGCTGACCGGCTTCTCCCCCACCGCCCGGCTCACCTTCATGGTCGTGGGGCCGATGGTCGACGTGAAGCTGGTGGCGCTCCAGGCGGGGACGTTCGGCGCGGGCTTCGCCGCCCGCTTCTCCACGGCGACGGCCGTCGTGGCCGTCGGTTGCGCCGCGCTGACCGGGTGGTGGCTGCTGTGAGGCGACAGTTCCAGATCCTGCTGCTGGGCATGGCGGGCGCGGCGGTGCTGCGCATCTCGCTCTTCGGCGACCTGTATCTGCGGTATGTGAAGGAGGGGCTGCGGCTCCCGCTGATCGCCACCGGGTGTCTGCTGTTCACGCTGGCCCTGGTCGGCGCGTGGCGGGACGGCTTCCCCTTCCCGTACGAGCAGCCGGCGGCCGAGACCGGCGAGGACCCGGGAGACGGCCCGCGTAGCCCCGGACAGGAGCACCCGCACGGGAACGAAAGCCGGCACGGGAACGAAAGCCGGCACGAGGACGAGAGCCGGCATGAGCACGAGAGCGGGCACGGCCACGACCACACGCGCGGGCCGCGCGTCGGCTGGCTGCTCTTCCTCCCCGTCGTCGGCCTGATGTTCGCCGCCCCGCCCCCGCTGGCCGCCTACACCGCCGAGCGGCAACGCCCCATGGCCGTCGAGGAGGAGTCGCAGTTCGCGCCGCTGCCCGCCCGCTCGCCGGTCCCGATGTCCCTCCTGGACTTCTCCGCACGGGCGGTGTGGGACACCGACCGCAGCCTCAGCGGCCGCACCGTGCGGCTGACCGGGTTCGTCACACCGGGCAAGGACGGCGGCCCCTGGTATCTGACCCGGATGCGGGTGAGTTGCTGCGCCGCGGACGCGCAGGCGCTCAAGGTGGCGATGTACGGCGGCGAGCCGCCGGCCGCCGGGACCTGGCTGGTGGTGACCGGCCGCTGGCACCCGCGCGGCAAGCTGGGGACCGACGCGGCGACCGCAGCCCTCGACGTGCGGGGGCTGCGCACGGTGCCCGAGCCGGCGAACCCCTACCGCGACGACGCCCCACGGTGACGCCCGAACGGTCCGGCCCGGTCACCGGCCCGGGCAACTCCCGCCGTGCGCGGTAGGATTGGTCGACCGGCGCGTCGGGGACCGGATGCGGTTCCGAGGAGGGGGATTTCAGGTGAGCAGCCTCAACAAGGGACCCAGGAAGGTCGAGGTGTCGCTCAAGTGGGACCCGAGCCCCTTCGGTTCGCCGGCCCACGATCTGGACATCATCGCGGCGACGTACACCGTGGACGCCCCCCGGGGCACGCCGGCGTATCTGGTGCACTTCGACAGCCGCTCACCCGACGGCACCATCACCCTCAACCGGGACAGCAGGACCGGTCAGGGCTTCGGCTACGACGAGGTCATGACGCTGGAGTTGGACCGGTTGGCTCCGACGTACGCGCGCGTCGTGATCGGGGTGGCCATCCAGCAGGGCCAGGGGCGTAAGACCTTCGGCGAGGTGCCCCACACCGCGGTGCGGATCCTGGACGGCGTCACCGAGCTGCTCGGGTCCGACTTCTCGGGGGTCGCCGGGGCCACCGCCGCCACGATCGCGGAGTTCCGGCGGAACGGCTCGGGCGAGTGGGAGTTCCACGCCACCGTCCGCGGCTTCGACGTCGACCCGGCGGCCTTCGCCGGGCTGATGGGCGGGGTCTGACCCCTCACACCCTCGCACGGGCCCGGGCCAGGGCGGTCATCGCCTGTCGCGTCTTGAGGACCTGTCGCGCGGGAGGCCGCAACCCGAGGTCGCCCAGGCCCCGCTCCAGCAGGTGCTGAGCGAGCGAGGCGACCGCCGGTTCGGATCGCAGCGACAGCTCCAGGAAGCGCAGTTCGTCGCCGACGGTCCAGAGCTCGGCGACGAGCGGATGGATGAGGTCCCGACGGGCCGCCTTCCACCGGACGGCGCGGATCGGGCCGAGCGCCGTCAGGTCGTCCAGCGTGGCGGCGGCGACTTCGGCGGTCGACAGCAGCATCCGCTGGTCGCGGCTGAGTTCCGGCTGTGCGGACCCGTTCTCGGCGGGCCGTTCGTACCTGCCGTCCACCTTGAGCGAGGCCGCCCACACGCGGTCGCGGCCGGCCCAGTCCTCCTCGACGGTGAACTCCCAGTCCTCGCCCTCCCGGCTCTCCCGCCAGTCCTCGGGGAGCGTGTCGGGGTCGCAGGGCCGGCGCTTGGCCGTGAGATCGCCCTTGTCGCCGTCCTCGTCCAGCCGGAGCCGGATCACCGCGCCCGCGTCGAGCAGCGGGAGGCGGACCGCGTCACCGTCGGGGCGCGGTCGGTCCCAGAAGTAGATCGCGCGCCGTTTGCCGTCCTCCGGGTCCAGCCCGAGCAGTTCGGCGGCGGCCTCGGTGGCGTCGCCCGACAGAATGACCTTGATCTCCACGTCCGCCGCACTCGCCATGGCCGACCGCCCTCCGCGTCGTGACTGCCCCCTGGCTCGTGCTCCCGCCTTGGCCTTGCCCGTGCGCTCGCCCTGGCTCGTGGCTCGCCGCTCTCCGGCGGGCCGGCCGGCGCCGACCCCCGCTCGTGGGCGTCCTCGCCCGCGGCGCCCCCTTCGATCGTCATGCGCCGTGGCGGGTGCGGCAACCGGACGGCGGCGACGCTCAGACCGGCAGGGTCACGTCCGCCGGCAGTGCGATGCCGAAGTCGGACGCCAACACCCGTACCACCTCCGCTCCGTCGGCCAGTTCGCGCCGGGTGCGGGTGCCGTCGGGGAGGATCTCCTCCACCTTCCGACCGACGAGGGCGAGGTGCCGGTCGACGAAGGTCCGCTGGACATACAGCTGGTGCTGGAACGGGGAGCGGGGGTTGGTGGCGATGTGCCAGTTGATGACCTCGTAGTCGGCGGGTTCGAAGGGCTCCACCGTGAAGGAGTACTGGTCCTCCCACTCACCGTCCTGGACGCTCTGCAGCACCCACATCTCCAGCGGCCCGCCGTGCGGCTCCAGCACGAGACGGTGGCGGCGCTGACCGGCCCGGACCTCCGCGTCGGCCACCAGCGGGATGGCCTCGTAGAGGCTGCCGGTGCTGCCGAAGCCGACGTCGGCGACGAAGGGGCCGCGCTCATCGCCCTCGGTGACCGTCACCAGGAGCAGCTTGTGGGTGCGCGGGCGCGTCTCGCCGGGGCGGGCGCCGACGAGGACGCGGGCGGTGAGCCGGGTGACCGTGAAGCCGAACGCTTCGAGGACGGCGGCGAACAGGGTGTTGTGTTCGTAGCAGTAGCCGCCCCGGTTGCCGCGGACCAGCTTGGCCTCCAGGTCGGGCAGCGCCAGGGAGGGGGCGCCGCCGAGGAACGCCTGGATGTTCTCGAACGGGATGTGGACCAGGTGGGCCCGCTGCAGCGAGCGTAGCGTCTCCGCGGTCGCCCGCCGCTCGCCGGACCACCCGATGCGCGCCAGGTAGGCGTCGAGGTCAAAGGCGGGGGCCGGTGCGGCCGGGGAGTCCGACGAGTTCGGCGAGTTCGGCGAGTCCGGGGCGGACTCCGAGACGGAGAAGGAAGCCGAGACGGAGGGGGAAGCTGAGACGGATGCGTGCGCTTGGGCCATGGCTTGACTGTAAGTGATCACTGGGGGGCGTTCCTCCGACGATGGGGTGGTGATCGCTGGTCCGGTGGGCCTAGGCCCGCCGACCGACGGCCTCCGCACCCGCCGGCTCCCGGTCGACGGGCCCCACGGCGCCGTCCACTCCCCCGGCCACCACCCCCACCCGGTCTTCGACCACCCGCTCTTCGACGGCCCGCTCCTCGACCGTCCACCCCTCGGGCGACTCCGCGCCGGAATCCCCGGTCCGGCGGCGCCGGAGGTCGGGGAGGACGGTGACGACACCGATGGCGGCCATGGCGGCGCCGAGCCAGAGCGGGGCCCGGAGGCCGAACTCGTTGATCGCGGCGCCGCCGACCGAGGACCCGATGATGATGCCGAGCGTGATGAACGAGGAGTGCACGGTGTTGACCAGCGGGCGGGCGTTGCCGGCGCGCTGGACACGCGTGGTCAGCGCCGGGTTCATGGTGACGCCGACCAGCCCGACGCCCATCATGAGCAGCACGGTCGGGACGGGGAGGTGGGCCAGCAGCGCGAACCCGACCAGGAAGAGCAGGTTGAGGAGCAGGCCGCAGAGCAGTACGGGGGCGGTGTACCGGTCGGCGAGGCGGCCGACGACGGTGTTGCCGACCACGGTGGCGGCTCCGTAGGCGACGAGCAGCAGCGGCACGGTCGCGGTTGCGAAGCCGGTGACGTCGGTGAGGATCGGGTTGAAGTAGCTGAACGCGGAGAAGGTGGCGCCGATGACGCAGGTGCTGGTGGCCAGCGTCAGCCACAGCCGGCGGTTGGCGAAGACGTGGAGCTCCCGCCGGAAGCCGCCCTCCCCCTCCACCGGGTCCAGCCGCTCCACCCCCACCAGGGTGCACAGCGCGGCGAGCACCGTCAGCAGCGAGATGGTCCAGAACGCCGCGCGCCAGCCCAGGTGCTCACCGACCACGGTGGCCAGCGGCAGCCCCAGCAGGGTTCCCAGCATCAGGCCGTTCAGCGCCACGGCGATGGACCGGCCACGCAGCTCCGGGCGGGCCAGCTGGACGCAGATCGAGATGGCGACCCCGAAGAACGCCTGCGCGGCGACGCCGGTGATGATCCGCGCCACCAGCATGGCCGGGTAGGTGGACGCGGTGGCGGCCAGCACATTGCCCACCAGGAAGATCCCGAAGAGCAGCATGAGCGCCGACTTCTGGGGCATCCTCAGCAGGGCCACGGTGAGGAAGGGGCCGCCCACGGCCATGGCCACCGCGAACGCGGTGATGAGGTAACCGATCCGGGAGATGGAGACGCCCAGCCCGTCGGCCATCTGCGGCATGAGTCCGGCGACGACGAACTCGCTGGTGACCATGGCGAAGATGCCCATGGCCAAGACGTATACGGAACGTGGCACGCGGTTGCTCCAGACTCGCTTGAACAGGCTTTTGGATCGCTTGGTTCAAAATATGGACGCAAGCACGCCCCCACACCCCGCGACCCCCGCACGCTACCACGTTCTGGACTGATTGATCTAATACTCCGCGTAGCGAAAGGCCCCGCCGGGTGACGGGGCCGCAAAACTGCTCAAAACGGACCGCGAAAAGCCTTGACTCGGGGCGAATAAGGAGGAAACTTCTTAGTACACCAGAAGACCGAAGAGAGCCGCACCGTCGATGGAGACGTCTATCGGCCCGAGTGACCCACTTATCGGTTCTGGCCAGGCCCCCGGCAGATCCGCTCGGTTTCAGGATCGTCAACGACGGTTGAGATCCATGGAATCGAGAAGGACTACCGGGGACTGCATGTTCGGGCCCTTTCGCGGCCCCGACGCCCATCTCCCCACTCCCCTTCGCGGGGCATCGCCCCGAGGGGATCAGCGCCCGCCCACTCCGGAACGGCGCGCCCCGCCCGGCCTCAGGGGCGGTAGACCTCGCCCGGCTCGGGCTCCGCCGGAGCCAGCAGCTGCGGCACGGTCACGAAGGTGTAGCCCTGCTTCTTGAGCTCCGCGATGATCCCCGGCACGGCCGGCACGGTGCCCTTGTATATGTCGTGGAGCAGGATGATGCCGTCCCGGTCGGCCTGCTCCAGCACCCGACTCTTGATGAGGTCGGAGTCGTTGGTGGAGTAGTCCTTGGCGGTGACGCTCCACAGCACCTGCGAGAGGCCGAGCTCCCGACTGATGCTGGTGACCTCCTTGTCGGTGCGCCCCTGCGGCGGACGCATCAGCACCGGCTTACGACCGGTGATCTTCGCTATCGCGTCCTGGGTACGGGAGAGCTCCTCGCGTATCTCGTCCCCGTCCAGGTCGGTCAGGATGCGGTGGGTCCAGGTGTGGTTGGCGACCTCGTGCCCCTCGTCGGCGATGCGGCGCACGACCTCCGGGTACTCGAGGACATGGTTCTTGCCGAGCAGGAAGAAGGTCGCGGGCACCTTCTCCCGCTTCAGCGTGTCCAGCAGCTCGGGGGTGTCCTTGCCCGGACCGGCGTCGAAGGTGAGCGCGATGCACTTGGCCTTGCGACAGTCGACCGACCCGAACTTCCCCTTCGCCCCCGACTCGGCGTCGGATCTGGCACTCTTCGGCGAGGTCGTGTCGACGGACGAGCAGCCGCTCAGTCCCAGCGTCAGCGCGGCGGCCGCCGCCAGGGCGGCGGCCACACGGGACCGTACCGTCGATGCACTCCTCGGCATGCCAGAACTCCCTTGGGACGAAGGAAACGCAAAACGTCACCCGGAGACACACTCCGGGTGACTGATCCCAGGACTATACAAGCGGTGTATACACGCCAGGTCGGCGGGGTCCGTTTTCGTCGAGAGAGCCCCGTTCTCCCTGGTCAGTCGCCATACACCCGATGTCGCCCCGAACGACGCCGACATCGCGGGCCGGCCCGCCCCGCGGGCTCGCCGAGATGTCCGGCCGCCCCCGCGCCCCAGCCGGCGCGAGGGACGCCCGCTCTCACCTCACGCCCACACATGGCGCAATGCGCCGCCGCAGCGGCGCGCCGCGCGGAGACTCGGGCGCGTGAAGGCGCGGCCCGGAGCACTGACGGCGGTCATGGTGACGCTCACCGCCACGACGGGGGTGATCGAGGCGGTCAGCTTTCTCGCGCTCGGCCCGGCCTTCACCGCGATGCAGTCCGGCAATCTGCTGTTCCTCGCCTTCGCGATCACCGGAGCCGCCGAGCTCTCCGCGAAGGCGTCACTGGCCTCGCTGATCGGCTTCCTCGTCGGCGCGGGCCTGGGCGCCCGGCTGGAGTCGAGCGTGGACGTCCGGGGCCGTCGCTGGTTCCTGGTGGCGCTGTTCGCCGAGGGCGCGCTGCTGGCGATCGCGGGGCTGGTGGGCTGGCGGCTGGAGCGGGCCCACCAACCGCTCAGCGGCTGGCACCACCTGACGACCGCACTGGTGGCCGCCGCGATGGGGATGCGAAACGTGACCGCGCTCCGGGCCAAGGTGCCGGACCTGCCGACCACCCTGGCCACCCGGTCCATGGCCGCCCTCGTCGGCGGCTCACCGCTCGCCCTGGACCACCGGATCGCCCCCGGCCTGACCAACGAGCTCCGGCGGGCGGCCGGGGTGGGCGCGCTGTTCGGCGGCGGCCTCCTCGGCTCCTGGCTGCTCCACGAGATCGGCGACCCGCCGGCGGTGCTCCTCGGCACGGCCGCCGCGATCGTGCTCGTCGCGGCCGGGTTCGGCCTCGCGCCGGGTCGCGACCGCCCCGCGCACGACTGACCCCGCCGGAGCACGGCCCGCTGTCCCCCGGCGGCTGACGCGTCCGGACTGCGACACTGTGGCCCATGGCGGAACTGAACGGACGGCCGGCCGACGCGGACGCGCTGCGCGCGCTCGGACTGACGAACTACGGCCACTTCACCACGATGCGGGTCGAGGACGGCCGGGTACGGGGCCTGGAGCTGCACCTGGAGCGGCTGGCCCGCGACTGCCGGACGGTCTTCGGTGTCGAACTGGACCTGGAGCGGGTGCGCGGCTACGCACGCCGGGCCGTGGCCGGCCACGGCGGGGCGCTCGTGGTGCGGGTGACCGTCTTCGACCCCGATCTGGACCTCGGTCGCCCCGCCGCGCCGGCGAGCCCCCAGGTGCTCGTCACCCACCGCCCCGCCGCCGCCTGGCCGCTGCCGCCGCTGCGCGCCCGGACCGTGCCGTATGTGCGCGACACCCCCCGGGTGAAGCACGTGGGGCTCTTCGGCGCGCTGCACGCCCGCCGGACGGCGCAGCTGGCCGGCTTCGACGACGCCCTGTTCACCGGGGAGGGGGAGCTCGTCTCCGAGGGCGGCACCTGGAACGCGGGCTTCGTCGACGCGGACGGCACCGTGGTGTGGCCGGAGGCCGAGGTGCTGCCGGGCGTCACCCAGGCCCTGCTCCAGCGCTCCGGAGAACACCGCACCGCGCCGATCACCGCCACGGAGGCCCGGGGGATGGCGGCCGCCTTCGCGACCAACACGGCCTTCGGCGTCCGGGCGGTCAGCGGGATCGACGACGCGTCGCTGCCACCGGAACACCCGGTGCTGGCCGCCCTGCGGGCACGCTATCTCGCCCTCCCCGGCGAGCCGTTGTAGCGGTCCCGGCGTGTCCCGGCGGGCTGCGCCGTGACCACCGGACATCGCCGCCGCGGGCGGACGGCGCCTGTACGGCTCGAAAACCGTACGGGCCGTACCGCCCGGTCGACGGCCGCGCGTCCACGGGGCGGCGGCGGGGCCGGGCGTCGACGGGGCGCTGGTCGGCGGCGGGGCCGGATCAGGAGCCGGGGCGCGCGAAGCGCGCGGCCACCACCACCGCGCCGAGGACGGAGAGCACACCGCCGCCCAGGAGCGCGAGACGCAGCTGATCCGTCGTCACCCCGCCGTGGAGGGAGAGTCCGGCCAGGGCCGCACCACAGGCCGCCCCGGCCAGCCGGCCCAGGGAGAGCCGGGCGGAGGCGTCGCCGTGCCGGGCGGCGGGCACGGAGTTCAGGGCGGCACGGGAGGTGGCCGGGAAGAGCAGCCCCAGCCCCAGGCCGAGCAGCAGGCCCCCCGGGAGCAGCGCCCAGCCGTGCAGCGGTATCCCGAAGGGGGCGTAGACCGCGAAGGCCAGGGCGCAGGCCGCGAATCCGGCCAGTGCCGGACGGCGCTCGCCGTGCCGGTCGGTGAGTCGCCCGGCCGGCGGGCCGAACGCGCCGATGCACAGCGCCAGCACCATCGGGGCCGTCGCCGCCTCCAGCACGCTGTAGCCGGCGGCGTGTTGGAGGTACTGCTCCATGGCGAAGAAGGTCCCGATCATCAGGGCGAAGGTCACCGCCGCGACCGCGGAGGCGGTGTGCACCGTGCGCATCGATCCGGCCGGGGCCGGTGCGGCCTCCGACATCGGCGCGGCGCCGGGCACGGCCGGTGCGGGCGGTGAGGACGGTGCGGACGCGGGTGGTGAGGACGCGGCCGCCGGCGCCGCTGCAGGACCCACCTTCCAGAGCACCGCGCCCAGCGCCGCCAGGCCCATCGGCAGCAGTGCCCACCAGTTGGCGCGCCAGCCCCACACCTCGGTGAGCACCCCGCCCAGCAGCGGGCCCACCAGGTTGGACAGCCCCGAGGCCGCCCCCCAGACGCCCAGCGCGGTGCCCCGGCGCCGCGCGGGGAACCCGGCGACCGCCCCGGCGAGCGCCGCCGGGCTGGCCAGCCCGGCCCCCGCGCCCTGGATCACCCGCGAGACGACCAGCAGCGCGAAGTCCTGGGCGAGCGCGCCCACCAGGGTGCCGGCGCAGAAGAGCGCCAGTCCGACGACGGCGATCGGCCGGGGTCCGAAGCGGTCGACCAGCCGTCCGCCGGGCAGCAGTCCGAGCGCGTACACGGCGAAGTAGGCGGTCAGCGCCCAGGAGGCGGTGTGCGCCGACACGTCCAGCGCACCCCCCACCTCGGGCAGGGCCACGGTCACCACCGTGCCGTCCATCTGCAACAGGGCGGCGACCGCGGTGCACACCGCCAGTTGGACCCAGGCCGCGCGCGGCACCGGCACCGGCGTCTGGGGCGGCGCCGCGGGTGCGCCGGGCTCTCCGCCGCCGGCGTCCGGGGCTCCGCTGCCCGTCGCCCTCGCCGGGAGCGGCGTCGTCTCGGCCATCGTGGTCAACTCCTCTCCCGGGTGGGGCCGGATCGCCCGGCCGGCCACCACGCCCGTTCTTCCAGCAGCCAGGTGATCGCGGGCACCAGCACCACCCGCACGAGCACGGTGTCCAGCAGCACGCCCAGCGCCACCGTGAAGCCGAGCTGGAAGAGCATCACCAACGGAAGGATCATCAGCATCGAGAAGGTGCCGGCGAGGATGACGCCCGCGCTCGTGATCACGGAACCGGTGGTGAGCAGCGCGGTGCGCATCGCGGTCCTGGTGTCCCGGTGGCGGGTCTCCTCGCGCACCCGCGCCATCAGGAAGATGTTGTAGTCGACGCCGAGGGCCACCAGGAACAGGAAGGCGAAGGTGGGTTCCACCGGGTTCAACCCGTGCTGGCCGAGGAGTTCGCGGAAGACGAACACCGAGATCCCGAAGGCGCCGAAGAAGGAGACGATCACGGTGGCGATCAGGTAGAGCGGCGCGACCAGGGCTCGCAGCAGCACGATCAGCAGTGCCAGGACGATGACGAGCACCAGGGGGACGATCAGCCGCAGATCGCGGTCCGCGGCGTGCTTGGTGTCGAGCTGCACGGCCGGATCGCCGCCGGTCGTCGCCCGGACGCCGGTGGGCAGCCCGCCGTCCAGCGCCTCCCGTACCTCGCCGATCCGGGCCAGGCCGGTGGCGTCGTACGGATCGGCGTCCAGGACCACGCGCAGCTGTCCGATCCGGCCGTCCGTGGAGCGGGCGGGGAGCACGGTCGCGGAGGCGACGTCGGGCACGGACCGCACCTGCCGGGCCGCGCGGGTCAGATCGGACTCCCGCAGTGGGCCGTCGACGCGCTCCACCAGCACGGTGGTGGGTGCCGCGGTGCCGGCCGGGAACGCCTCGGAGATGGCGCGGTAGCCGGCGGCGGAGGAGGTCTCGGCGCGGAAGGCGTTCAGCATGCTCATGTCCTCGGTGTAGCTCGCCAGTCCCGCCGAGCCGGCCGCGAAGAACGCCAGGGTCGCCGCGACCGCCCAGACCGGGCGGCGGAACACCGCCGCCACCACGCGCCGCCACGGCCGGGAACCCCGCTTCCCGGCCGCGCGCCGCAGCAGCGGTCGGTGCCCGAACAGCACCAGCAGCGCGGGCAGCAGGGTGAAGGTGCCCAGCAGGACACAGCCGGTGCCGACGATCCCGACCGGGCCCAGGACGCGGGTGGAGCCGAGGCGGGCCGCGAACAGCGCCGCCAGCGAGGCCATCACGGTCAGCCCGCTGAAGAGCACCGCGGGCCAGGCGCGGCGCACCGCGCGGACCATCGCGGCGCGCGGCTCCGGGTCGCTCCGCAGCTCCTCCTGGTAACGGGCGGTCAGCAGCAGGCAGTAGTCGGTGCCGGCGCCGAACATCAGGATGAGCATCAGCGACACGGCCTGGTTGTTGACGAGCATCCCGCCGTGGGCGGCGAGCGCGTACACCAACCCGGCGGCCAGGACATACGCGAAACCGACCACGACCAGCGGGATGAACGCCAGCAGCGGCGAGCGGTAGACGATGAGCAGCAGCGCCAGCACGAGACCCGCGGTGGCCAGCAGCAACCGCAGGTCGACATCGCCGAAGACCGCGATGGCGTCCGCGCTGATGCCCGCGGGCCCGGTGATCTCGGTCGTCACGCCGTGGGGCGGGTGCAGGGCGTCCCGCAGCGACTCGACGGTGTCCCGTACGGCACGCCCCTTGGTGGCCGACACCGGCACCACGGTCACGGCGACCGAGGCGTCGCGGGAGACCAGCCCGCGGGTCGGACGGCCGTCGGCGGTGAACGGGGCGACCGGCCGCTGGGTGCCGGGCACCGCCCGCAGCCGGTCGACGTCGGCGAGCACCGCCCGCCGATCGGCCTCGGTCAGCCCGCCGGGGCGCCGGTGGACCACCAGGGCGGGCAGGGAGTCGCCGTCCGGGAAGCGCTCCTTGAGCAGCCGTGACACCTGGGTGGACTCCGCGGAGCGGGGCAGGAAGGCGGCGGCGCTGTTGCTCTCGACGTCCCGCAGACGGGACTGGTACGGACTCGACGCTCCGGCGATCAGCAGCCAACCGAGCACGACCAGCCACAGGACGGCGCGCCGTCGGGAACGCCCGGGCGGGCGTGGTGTTCTCGCTGGTGCAGGGGTGGTGCCGTCAGTGCCTAACCGCACGGAGAGACCGCCTTAGACTCTACGACCAGAGGGCGACAAGCAATGCAGATGCTAGACCGGTCGTCAGGTCATGGACAAGTTGTCTAAGGGGTGGCGTGGTGCTGAAGGATGCGCACGAGTCCAAGGCGTCGGGGACCAAGCCGTCGCGCGGTTCCGACTGGGACCGGACGCTGGCCGAGCACAAGGAGCGGGTGCGCACCGCCATCGGTCAGGCCGCCGTGCAGATCGCGGCGGAGCAGGGGCTGGCCGGCACCACCATGGCGAAGATCGCCGAGCGGGCCGGGGTCTCCCGGGCCACCGTGTACAACCACTTCCGCGATGTGGAGCACGTGCTGCTGGAGGTGGTCCAGGAGGAGGTCAACCGCTTCTACGCCAACCTCAGCGAGCGGATCGCCGAGGCGGTCGGCCCGCAGGCCCGGCTGGAGGCGTTCCTGCTGGCACACCTGGAGTACTTCGCACAGCCACAGCGGCGCTCCGGCGCGCTCCAGCTCCAGGCCCTGGGCATCAGCCCGGCCGTACGGACCCGGATGACCGCGCACACCGACCGGCTGCGGGCGCTGCTGACCGAGGTGCTGGAGGCCGGGCGCGCGGAGGGCGTCTTCAGCGCGGGGACCAACCCCCGGCGCCATGCCGAGCTCGTCATGCATCTGCTCTCCGGCGCCCGTGAGCAACTGCTGCGCGGCGACGCCCCGGTGGCCGAGATCGCCGCGGACCTGATGCTGCTGACCCGCTGCGGGCTGGGTCAGCCCGCGGGCGGGGCGGCGGCCCGGGAGTAGCGGAAGACGCAGACGTGGTGCCCGTCCGCCTGGCGGCGCAGGCTCTCGATCGTCAGCTCCGGGAAGGCCCGCCGGGTGGCCTCGAAGTCCAGCTCGCACAGGATCGGCCGGGCCTCGGTCTCGCCGAGGTCCTGGGCCGCCGTCAGACACATGCAGGTGCGGCACACCTCCATGCAGGCGTCCTCGTCCTCGGTGGAGACGTCGACGGCCTCCTCCAGAAAGCCCATGGCCGCGAAGCGGGGCAGCGCCTTGCCGATGCCCTCGGCGAGTGAACACCCGGTGATCAGCGGCCCCATGCGGGCGGCCTGGCGTTCCGGGTAGCCCTCCAGGAGCACCTCTCGCGCCTTGTCCGTGCCGTACTCGGCCTCCAACTCCAGATAGCGGCGCAGCCGCTCCCGCAGCATCGCGCGGGCCTGCGCCCTCTTGTCTCCCCTCGGCTGCCCGCCGGGTGTCACCGCGCCCTCGGCGTGGTCGGTGTCGCCCGCGCTCTCGGTGCCGTCCGTCACGCGTGACCTCCTTTTCGTCGTTTCGCTCGGCTCGTTCGGCTCGTTCGGCTCGTTCGTCTCGGCGGCTCGGCGGCTCGGCGGCTCGTTCACCTCGTACGTTCCGGCTCATCGGGTTCCACCGGCTCGTCTGGACGCCCCGGCGGGTCCGATCGTCGCGCCCCGCTCCCGTGCGGTGGTTACGGACGGTCATCCGCGTCCGGCGGGGCGCGGGCCGAGCGGCAGCGCCGGCCGGGCGCGGATCGCGGTGAGCACCTCCTCCGCCACTCGACGGCCGTCCCGCACGCAGTCGTTGACCGCGACCCCGTGGCAGGCCGCGCCCGCCAGATGCAGCCCCGGCACGCCGGCGACCTGTCGCAGCACGGCGCGGATCCGTCCTCCGTGACCGAGGTCGTACTGCGGGATCCCCTCGGTCCAGACGTGGTCGTGCACGAACTCCGGCCGGCCCGCGGCCCGGTAGAGGGTGGAGAAGTCGAGGTGCGCGGCGGCCACGGCCTCGTCCCCGGTCAGTCGGGCGAACTCCGGGTCCTGCGCGCCGCCCGCGAAGGCGCGCAGCAGCACCGCTCCGGGCGGCGCGGAGTCGGGGAAGATGACCGAGCTGTGGACGGCGCCCAGGATGCGGGTTCGCTCCCCCGGCACCGTCAGATAGCCGAATCCGCGTGGTACCACGCCCAGTTCGCCGCCGGGGTAGCCGAGGGCGAGGACCCGAACCGCCGCGTGCCGCAGGGCGGCCAGGACCTCGGCCGCGGTGGGCAGGTGCGGGCCCAGCAGGCGCGCGGCCGCGGGCGCCGGCACGGTCAGCACGACGTGGTCGGCCGAGACCGGCTCCGCGCCCGCCACGGCCAACCGCCAGCCGCCGTCCGGCGTCGGCTCGATGCCGGTCACCGGTGCCGCGGTGCGGATGTCGGCCGTGAGGCGGCGGGCGAGGGTGTCCACCAGCACCCGCATGCCGCCGTCGCGGAAGCTGGTCAGCCGCGGGCCGGGCGCGCCGGCGGCGGGCGGGAGCCGTCGGGCGGCGGCGGCCTGGCGGCGGCGCGCCCGCAGGGCGGCCAGCAGCAGGCTGCGGTGCTCCCGCTCCAGGGTCCTGATCCGCGGGAAGGCGGCGTCCAGGCTGATGACGGCCGGGTCGCCGGCGGTGACCCCGTGGACCAGCGGGGCGGCCATGAGGTCGGCGGCGCGCCGGCCGAAGCGGCGGGCCAGGAAGGCGTGGACGCTCTCCTCGCCCGCTGCCCGGCCGACCAGCGGCTCGACCGCCACCCTGGCCTTGGCCCAGGGGGACAGCAACCCGCTGGCGAGGAACGCGGGCACGCCGTCCGGGAGCGGGCACAGCCGGCCGTGGCGCAGCAGGAAGCGGTCCCGCGCGGCGTCCGCCGCGCGCACCAGGGCGGGCGCCAGGCCCAGCGCCTCGGCGAGGGTGCGGGTGTCCGAGCCGTTGTCGATGAAGCCGTTGGGGCCGAGGTCGACGGTGTAGCCGTCGGCGCGGTGTACGGCGATCTTGCCGCCGACGGCCTCCGCCGCCTCCAGGACGGTCACGGCGGGCGCGGCCGGCGCGGTGCTCAGCTCGAAGGCGGTGGTGAGTCCGGTGATGCCGCCGCCGACCACGGCGACCCGCGGACGGGTCCCGGTCACCGCTGCGGGTGCAGCGGGGGCTGCCGGTAGGGGTGGGCCGGGTTGAGGATCTCCCGACAGCTCTCGTTGACGCAGCCGTGGCAGCGCAGTCCGAATTGTGGACCGGCGCAGTCGCCGGAGCGCAGATGGTCGGCGACGACCTGGGCCAGCGCGTCGAGGAACAGCGGGTCGTCATTGGGCGCGGGCGCACGGTGGAATTCCGTTATTCCGGCGTTCCTGGCCACCTCGGCGAACTCGATGTCGATCTCCGACAGCGTATCGAGGTGGTCCGTCGTGAAAACGATTCCCACTATCAGAACCCGACGCCGGCCCTGTTTTCCCAGGGCTTCCAACACCGATTCCGTGTTGGGCCCCTGCCAGGAAACGGGGCCCACGTCGGCCTGGAAACACAGCGCGTATTGCAGGTCCTCGTCGAGCTCGCGCATGACATCGCGCACCGTCCCCGCGACTTCCTGAAGGTAGGGATCCCCCTGATTGATCACCTTCCTGGGGAGCGAGTGGGCGCTGAAGAGTACAACTGCGTCCCTGCGTTCCGTTTCCGGGAAACTCCCCAGACCTTCCCGCACCTTCGCTGTCATGGCTCGAACAAATGACGGATGAGCCGACCAGCGGTCGATGACGCTCCACTGGAAGGTGTTCGCCAGCCCCAGACGGCGGGCGTCCCGCCAGAGCTGACCCAGGCTCGAACCGGTGGTCGAGCAGGAGTACTGGGGGTACTGCGAGAACGCCACGGCCCGGCGCACCCCGTCGGCGGCCATCTGCCGCAGCGCCTGCTCACTGCTCGGTTCCGTATAGCGGAAGGCCAGGTAGAAGCGGTGCGGCGCGGTTTCCGGGCACAGCGCGTCCAGGCGCTTGACCATGCCCTCGCCCTGCCGGGTGGTCCAGTCGTACAGCGGTGAGCCGCCCCCGATGGCCTGGTACAGCCGCTGCAGCTTCGGCGTGCGGCGGCGGGCGATGAACGGACCCAGCCGCTCCTGGGCGGGCAGTTGGATGATCTCCCGATCCAGGAAGAGATTACGCAGAAACGGCCCCACGTCGCTAAGCGTACGAGGACCACCGAGGTTCAACATCACGACCCCGGTGGGATTTTGATCAGCCATATGTGACACACCCCCGATTTCTCATGCACGTTCATTGCGGTGTGGTTCTCCGGCGGCGGTTCTCCAGGACTCTAGGCACATCCTTGACAGCAATACAACCCCCTTACAGACTGTCAAAGGCCCCGTGTACAGAGCGAGGTACCGGGCGCCACAGGGGGGAACCAACGGGGAACGGAGTACCGGGGATGAGTCTGTTTCTGGACGCCGCGCGGGGGAAGGACACCGCTCGGGCACCCATCTGGATCATGCGCCAGGCCGGCCGCTACCTACCGGAATACAACGCGATTAAAGAGCGTCACGGCTTCTGGGAGATGTGCCGAAATCCCGAGCTCGCAGCCGAGATCACGCTCCTGCCGCTGAAGCGATTTCCGCTGGACGCGGCGATTCTGTTCAGCGACATCATGACGCCGCTCGCCGACATGGGCGTGACGGTCGACTTCGCCCCGGGCCCGGTCATCGCCGACCCGGTGCGCACCGAAGCCGACGTGGCGCGGCTGCGGGTGCCGGAGCCGGGCGCCGTGGCGCCCTTCGTCGCCACGGCGGTCCGCATGGTCCGCGAACACTGCCCGGTGCCGCTGATCGGCTTCGCCGGGGCGCCGCTGACCCTCGCCACCTACCTGGTCGACAGCGGCGGCGCCCGCGACGGCCACGCGGCCTTCCGCGGCTGGCTGCACCGCGAGCCGGTGGCCGCGCACCGACTCCTCGCCAAGCTGACCGAGCTGACCATCGGCTATCTGCGCTCCCAGATCGCGGCCGGGGTGCAGGCGGTGCAGCTCTTCGACAGCTGGGCCGGGGCGCTGAGCCCGGCCCTGTACCGGGAGTTCGGGCAGCCGTACGCCGCCCGGGTGCTGGACGCGCTGGGCGAGTCGGGCGTGCCGCGCGTCTACTTCGCGGTCGGCGCCCACCATCTGCTCGCCGACGTCTCCACGCTGTCGGCGGAGGTCTTCGGCATCGACTGGCGCACCCCGCTGGACACGGCCCGCCGGGCGCTGCCCGGCCGGACGCTCCAGGGCAACCTCGACCCCACCGCGCTCACCGCCGAACCGGTGGCCCTGGTCGAGCGGGCCCGCGAGGTGCTGCGGCAGGGGCTGGGCGGCCCGCACCTCTTCAACCTCGGCCACGGGATCCGCCCGGACGCGCCGCCCGACCACGTCGCGCGGCTCATCGAGGCCGTGCACTCCTTCGACCGGCACGCCGCCGCCGAGTGCCGGGAGGCCGCCGAGTGCCCTGAGGCCGCCGCACGCCACGCCGACGACGCCGGGCGCCGGCGCACCGGCACGCCGTACGCCCCGGCCGAGCGACCGACCGAGGCGGGACGGCCCGCCCGGACACCCCGGGGGGCGGACGCATGACCCACCGTGTCTCCCGACCCGCGCCCCATCGCGACCAGGTGCTGGGGCTCATGCTGGACGCCCAGGCCGAGCTGATCGCGGCCTTCGAGGAGTGCGACGGGGCCGCCCGGTTCCGTGCCCAGGACTGGACCCGACCCGGCGGGGGCGGCGGTCACGCCCGGGTCCTGGAGGCCGGCGCCGTCTTCGAGCGGGCCGGGGTCAACGTCTCGGCCGTCGAGGGCGGACGGGTACCGGAGGCCATCCGGGAGGCCCACGGGCTGGACGCGGACTCCGGGTTCTTCGCCACCGGACTGTCCACCGTGCTCCACCCGCGCAACCCCTGGGCCCCGTCCTTCCACGCCAACTTCCGCTACTTCGAGGTCGACGGGGACCGCACCTGGTGGTTCGGCGGCGGCGCCGACATGACCCCCTGCTACGGCTTCGAGGAGGACGCCCGCCATCTGCACCGGACGCTCAAGGAGTGCTGCGACACCTACGACCGGGCGTTCTACGCGGACGCGAAGAAGGCGTGCGACGACTACTTCCACCTCCCCCACCGCGGGGAGGCCCGGGGCGTCGGCGGCATCTTCTTCGACCATCTGCACCCCGAGGGACCCGATGGCTGGGACCGCGGCTTCGGGCTGGTCCGGCGCGGCCTGGACGCGCTCCTGCCCGCCTATCTGCCGATCGTGCGGCGCCGCATGGACACCCCGTACGGCGAGCGGGAACGGCGCTGGCAGTTGCACCGGCGCGGCCGCTACGTCGAGTTCAACCTGGTCTACGACCGCGGGACCCAGTTCGGGCTGCAGACGCGGGGCAACACCGAGGCGATCCTCATGTCGCTGCCGCCGATGACCGCCTGGAGCTTCGACCTGCGCCCGGAGCCCGACAGCCCCGAGGCCCGGCTCTCCGACTTCCTGCGGCCCCGCGACTGGCTGGCCCTGGAATCCCTCGAACCGGCAGAGACCCGACGATGACGGCGCTCGTCATAGGAGTGAGCCACCGCGTCGTCCCGCCGGCGGTCCTGGAGCGGTTCGCGCTCACCGCACCCGACACCGCCATGCTGCTGGACCGGCTGTCCGCGATCCCCGCGATCGCGGAGGCCGCCGTCCTCGCCACCTGCAACCGAGTGGAGATCTACGTCGAGACCGGGCAGCCGGACCCGGAGCCCTACGCCGTCGCGGCCCCCGGCCCGGGAGCCGGACCGCACGACGCCGCCGTCGGCGACGCGCTGGCCGGGCTCGGCGCCCTCACCGGCAACTCCACCGAGGAACTGCGCACCCACTGTTACGTCCACCGGGGGCCCGCGGCCGTCGAGCACCTCATCCGGGTGAGCTGCGGCCTGGACTCCATGGCGCTCGGCGACGCCCAGATCCGCGGGCAGATCCGCGCCGCCTACACCCTCGCGGCCCACCACGGCAGCGTCGGACCCGTGCTGCACGGGCTGTTCCAGCACGCCCTGCGGGCCGGCAAGCGCGCGGAGAGCGAGACCAGCGTCGGCCGGTCCGCCGCCTCCATGGTCGGCGTCGCCCTGGACGTGGCGGCCGAGGCCGTGGGATGGCTGGCCGGCCGCCGGGCGCTGGTCGTCGGCGCCGGGACGCTCGGCGCGCTCAGCGCGGCCTCGCTGCACCGCGCCGGGGTCACCGACGTCACCGTGGTCAACCGCAGTCCGGAGCCCGCCCGCCGGCTGGCGGCCCGGCACGGCCATCGCAGCGCCGGTCTGGAGGAGTTGCCCGCGCTGCTGTACGACACCGACCTCGTCCTCTCCGCGACCGGCGCCAGGGAGCCCGTCGTCACCCGGGAGCTGGCGGCCCCCGCCCTGGCCGGGCGGGCCGCCGACCGCGGCCCGCTGGTCCTCGTCGACCTGGCCCTCCCCCGCGACGTCGATCCGGGCCTGGCGGCCGAGCCGCGGGTACGGCTGATCGACCTCGCCGCGCTGGACACCCGGTTGAAGGAGACGGCGGCCCTGGTGCCGGTGGACGACGCGTACCGCATCGTCGCCGAGGAGACCGCCGCCTACCACGACGGCAGGCGGCGGGAGCGGGTCACCCCGCTCATCGTCGCGATGCGCAGCAACGCGCTGTCCATCGCCGAGGCCGAGGTGGATCGGCTGCTCGACCGGGCGCCGGCGCTCACCGGCTCGGTGCGCGGCGAGGTGGAGCGCACCGCCCGTCGGATCGCGGAGAAGCTGATGCACCGGCCGACGGTGCGGGTGCGGGAGATGGCCGCGCAGCCGGACGGACACGCGTATGTCCAGGTGGTCCACGATCTGTTCGGGCCGGCCGAGCCGGCGGGACCACCCAGGCCGGGGACGACCGCCGAGCCGACGGGATCGCACGGGCCGGGGACGAGCGCCGAGCCTACGGGACCACCCGGCCCCGGGACGACCGCCGAGCCGACGGGACCACCCGGCCCCGGGACGACCGCCGACCCGTCCGAGCCGCCGGGGCCACCGCCCGCGCCGACATCCGCGACCACGCCCGCGACCCACCCCGCACCGAAGACCGGAGGCGACCGACCATGACGACCGGCATCTCGACCCGGACCCTGCGCATGGGCACCCGGCGCAGCGCCCTGGCCCTGGCCCAGTCGGCCGGCTGCGCCGAACGGCTCACCCTGCACACCGGCGTGCCGGTGCGGACCGTCGGCATCACCACCGAGGGCGACACCAGCACCGCGGCCATCACCTCGATGGGCGGCACCGGGGTGTTCGTCCAGGCGGTGCGGAGCGCGCTGTCGGCCGGGCGGATCGACTTCGCCGTCCACTCCTACAAGGACCTGCCGACCGCCGTGCCCGAGGGGATCGTCGTGGCGGCCGTACCGGCACGAGAGGATCCGCGCGACGCGCTGGTCACCGCGGACGGCCGCCGGCTGGACGAGCTGCCCGACGGCGCCCGCGTCGGCACCGGATCGCCGCGCCGCGCGGGGCAGTTGCTGGCGCTGCGCCCCGGCCTGGAGGTGGTCCCGCTGCGCGGCAACGTGGACACCCGGCTGGGCCGGGTGCACTCCGGGGAGCTGGACGGGGTGGTGCTGGCGGCGGCCGGCCTGGCCCGGCTGGGACGGCTCGGCGAGGCCACCGAACTGCTCGCCCCGAGCCGCTTCGTGCCCGCCCCCGCGCAGGGAGCGCTGGCCGTCGAGTGCCGCGCCGACGACCCCGACCTGGCCCGGCTGCTCGGCGTGCTGGACGATCCGGCGACCCGTACCGCGGTCGCGGCCGAGCGGGCGGTGCTGGCCCGGCTGGAGGCCGGGTGCAGTGCGCCCGTCGGCGCGTACGCCCGGGTGACGGGGGCGCCACCCGGCGCCGAACTCGACCTGACCGCCGTCCTCACCTCCACCGACGGCCGGCTGCGCACCCTGCGCACGCTGCGCGCCGCACCGCCCTACGAGGCCCCGACCGTCGGCCACGACCTGGCCGACGCGCTGCTGAAGGCCCACGCACGCATCGAGGGAGTCGCCCCGTGACCCTGTACACCGAACCGCCCGCCGAACCTCCCGGACCGCGGCGGCCCACCGTCCGCCCGCGGCGGCTGCGCGCCACCGCCGCGCTGCGCGGGCTGGTGGCCGAGACCCGGTGGCATCCGCGGCAGCTGATCCTGCCGCTGTTCGTCAAGGAGGGCGTCGAGGCGCCGCAGCCGATCCGTTCGATGCCCGGCGTCGTCCAGCACACGCTGGACTCGCTGCGGAAGGCCGCGCGCGAGGCGGCCGACGCCGGCGTGGGCGGGCTGATGCTCTTCGCCGTCCCCGAACGCAAGGACGCCACCGGCTCGGAGGCGTTCCGGCCCGACGGCATCCTCCAGCGGGCCATCCGGGAGACCGTGGACGAGGTCGGGGACGAGACCGTCGTGATGAGCGACGTGTGCCTGGACGAGTTCACCGACCACGGCCACTGCGGTCTGCTCACCCCGGACGGCCGGGTGGACAACGACGCCACCGTGGACGCCTACGCGGCGATGGCGGTGCTGCACGCGGAGGCCGGGGTGCGCGCCGTCGGACCGAGCGGGATGATGGACGGTCAGGTGGGCGCCATCCGACGTGCCCTGGACGAGGCCGGCCACCCCGACGTCGCCATCCTCGCCTATACGGCGAAGTACGCGTCCGCGTTCTACGGGCCCTTCCGGGACGCCGTGGAGTGCGATCTGCGCGGGGACCGCAGGGCCTATCAGATGGACCCGGCGGGCCGGCGCGACGAGGCGCTCCGGGAGCTCGCCCTCGACGTGGCGGAGGGCGCCGACCTGGTGATGGTCAAGCCCGCCCTGGCCTACCTCGACATCGTGCGGGCGGTGGCGGACACCTCGCCCGTGCCGGTGGTCACATACCAGATCTCGGGTGAGTACGCGATGGTGGAGGCCGCAGCCGCCCGGGGGTGGCTCGACCGGGAGCGGGTGATCCGGGAGACCCTCACCGCCGTCCGCCGGGCCGGCGCCGACGCCGTCCTCACCTACTGGGCCCTGGAGGCCGCCCGTTGGGCCGCCGACGACGACCTGTGACACCGACGGCCGGGGGCCGCCGGCCCCCGGCCGGGGCACCCGCGGCGAAGGCCCGGCGCCGACCGGCCGTATGGCCGACCGACTGACGGGCTGACCGGCTGGCCGACTGACCGACTGACCGCTGGTCGACGCGGCGGCCGGCGCGACGGCACGGTCGGGCGCGCCGTGGCGCGAGGCGCGCGGACCGGCCCGCCCGGGCCGGTCCGTGGCCGAGCAGTCCTGGATGGAGCCCGGCCAGCCCAGCGGCCCGGCCCCGGCCGCCCGTGTCAGCCATGCGGCCTCTCGAAGACGTCCGCCGTCGGGCCCCTTCCGGGCCACGCGTCCCGGTGCGCCACCCGGCGCCGGCGAGACCCGGACGGACGCCCGGAGTCCGGCCTTCTCAGGGCCGACGGGCGCGGGCGCTCCCGTGAGGCGGGTTCAGGGGCGGGTCAGCCGGAGGGCGTCCTCGCGGCTGAGGAAGGCGAGTCGGGCCCGCTTCTCGGGGAGGTAGACCTCGGGGATGTCGATCTCGGGCAGGGTGACCTCGGGGCCGGTCACGAAGCCGGAGCGGACGAAGCGGGCGATGGCCTTCTCGTTGCGGGCGTCGGGTTCGACCACGATGCGCAGCACCTCGGGGTCCGCGAGCGTGAAGCCGAGCAGCGCGCACATCACCGCGGCGGTGAAGCCCGGGCGGGCACCGCCCTCGGCGGGGCCGAGCATCAGGTGGGCGCCGATGTCGCCGGGCTGGACCTCGTAGCACTCGCTGACCCGGTCGGCCTCGGGCTGGTACGTCTGGAACAGCGCCACCGGCTCGCCGTCCAGGCGCACCAGGAAGGCGTGGTGCGTGCTGCGGGAGTCCAGGTCCTGGTAGATCTCCCGCACCTGCTCGCGGCTGAGCTCGCGCATCCCCCAGAACCGGGCCCGCTCCTCCGACGCCCAGGCGTGGATCACGTCGATGTCCCGCGCGGGGTCCACGGGGGTGATCCGGACCGTCCCGAAGCCCTCGACCGTCTGCTCGTACGCGGCGGCGCGGGCGGCGGGCCCGGTGGCCTCGGGGGTCCGCGGGACCTCGGTGGCCTCAGTCGTCATGTCTCTCCTCGATCAGGTGGTTCCAGTCGGTGATCACGGGGGCGAGCCCGCCGCGCACCCACAGCGGCAGTTGGTCACGGTGGTGGGCGTCGCCCGGCACTCCGGAGGCGCCGAAGGGGACCACCCAGAGGCTGTCCTCGCGTCGCGCCAGGTCCCAGACGTAGCGGGCGGCGGGGCCACGGGCGCTGAGATCGGTGGCGCCGGGGACGCTCATGGTGGACAGCACGCAGTCGTGGTCGCCGGAGAGCCCCGGCCACTCCTCGGCGGGCTCGTCCGGCAGGGCCTGCCAGGGGGCGAGCCGGTGCAGTTCGCCCCAGGTGACGGGGGCGGCGTCCGAGCCGGCGGCGGCCTGCTCGGCGGCCACCTCCTCAAGGGCGGATCTGGCGGCCTCGGCCCGGTCGATGCCGGGCAGCAGCTCGGTGGTGAGCAGGGTCTCCAGGGCGAACGCGACGCGCGGCAGCAGCGCCAGCCAGGGCCAGAAGACGTGCGGATACGGATAGGCGAACGCGGCGGGGTCGGCCAGCGCGGACAGGTCGGGGTGGGCCGCCAGCCGGCGCACCACGGCCGAGCGCACGGCGGCGTACGCGGCGGCGTCCGTGCTGTCGGCGTCCATCCGGCGGTCCCAGCGGAGCAGCCGGTCGCGCAGCCGGGCGGCGTCGGGGCCGAGTCCGCTCACCTCGCCGAGCAGGTCCAGCAGGCGTCGCGCGGAGGCCAGGTGGGTGTCGGTGTGGATGGCGGCCATGTCGCCGGCGGACCAGTCGGCGGACGCCGCGAGAAGTTCCCCGATCCGCGCCGCGCGGTGCGGCGGGGCGAACTCGACGCCGAGCGGGCCGGCGAGGCCCCGCTGGTTGGCCATGACCGCGTACCCGTCGACCGGCTCGCGCGGCGGTTCGTGCCAGCCCTGCCACTCATGGCCGGGCTGCCACGCGGGCACGGCGCGCAGCCGGTTGTCGCGGTGGCGCAGCGGGACGGCGCCGGCGACGCGGTGCAGCAGCCCGCCTTCGGTGTCGGCGGCCTGGACGACGTTGACCGGCTCGGCCCACTGGTCGAAGGCCCGGTCGACGTCGGCGACGGTCCGGGCCCGCAGCAGCGCGGGCAGCGCGCCGAAGCCGAGCTCGCCGCGGACGCGCGGGGGGTAGCGGAGGCTGATCGCCCGGCCCGCGCCCTCCGGGTCGGCGGTGCCGTCGGGGCCCTCGGTGGTCTCCGGGCCCCCGACGATGACGGGCCCGCGCTCGGTCTCGATGATCTCGACCTGGACCGGGTCGCCGTTCGCGACCTCGATGGTCTCGACGTGCCGCGTGGCGGGGCGCCAGCCGTCCGGGCCGAGGGCCTCCACCTCGTCGGCGCCCGCGCCGCGGCGCAGCCGCTCCTGGTAGAGGTCCTGGTAGTCGGCCATGGCGTTGGTGATGGCCCAGGCCACCGTGCCGGTGTGGCCGAAGTGGGCGAGGCCGGGGACACCGGGCACGGCGAGGCCGACCACGTCGTACTCGGGGCAGGCGAGGTGGATCTGCTGGTAGACGCCGGGGTCCTCGATGAACCGGTGCGGGTCGCCGGCGATGAGGGCGGCGCCGGTGGCGGTGCGGTCGCCGGCCACGAGCCAGCCGTTGCTGCCCGAGGTGCCGGGGCCGTCGGTGGCGAACAGCTCGATGGCCTCGTCCCCGAGCCGGCGGGCCACCTCCTCGCGCCAGAGCTTGGTGGGGAAGCCGGCGAAGAGGATGTGGGTGGAGAGCCAGACGCCCAGCGGGGTCCAGGGCCGCCAGTGCCCGGGGGTCAGCCCGGTGGCGGCGAACTGGGGGGCGCGGCGGGCCCCGGCCGCGAGCCCGGCGTTGACCCCGTCGACGTAGGCGGTGACCCAGGCGGCGGTGTCGGCGTCGAGGGAGCGGAAGCAGCGCCGCGCGGTGTCCTCCAGCCGGGCCTGCCGGGCGAAGCGGTCCCAGCCGACGGCTTCGACGCCCAGGAAGGCGGCCGTGGTGCCCCCCACGCGGTGCCGCTCGACCTCGAGTTGCCAGGCCCGGTCCATGGCGGCGTTACGGCCCTGGGCGAAGGCGAGCTCGTGGGGGCTGTCCGCGCGGAGATGGGGGATCCCCCAGGCGTCCCGATAGACCTCGGTACTCACACGTAACTCCCCATCTCCTTTAGGTTAGGCTGGCCTAACTTAAAGGACCGTTGCACGGAAAACAATTTCGCACGGGGATTCGCCCGGGAAGACTCCCGACCGACGTCCCGGTCGATGGGGAGGAGCAGGCAGTGGGGCATGGCTGGGAGGGCGTCGTCCTCAAGCTGATGCGGGGCAAGGACTTCGTGTTCACGGTGACCGGCGCCGAGCAGGTCACCGAGCGGTACCGCCGGGTGTCGCTGACCGACGGCGGGATGCTCGCCGCCACCGGGGTGCACCCGACCATGTGGGTGCGGATGTGGTTCCAGGACGCGGGCAAGCCGCACCAGCGGGCCTACACCCTGGTGGACCCCGACCCGGCCGCCGGCACCTTCAGCCTGGAGTTCGCGCTGCACGACGGCCGCGCCAGCGACTGGGCGCGGAAGGTCGAGCCCGGTGACACGATCGAGGCGACCGTCCAGGGCACCGGCTTCACGATGCCCGACCCGCTGCCGTCCCGGCTGTTCGTGATCGGCGACCCGGCGTCGCTGCCGGCCGTCAACTCGCTGCTCGACGCGGTCGGCGAGGTGCCCGCGACCGTCTGGTTCGAGACGCCGCACGCCTCCGACCGCGAGCTGCCCTTCCGGGTGCGCCCGGACCACCACGACCTGCGGCTGGTGGAGCGCCGGGACGCCGGCGCGCATCTGGTCCGGGAGGTGAAGGCGGCGCTGCCGGGGCTTCTCGCGGACACGGCCAACGCCTACGTCTGGATCGCCTGCGACGCCCTGACCACCCGCACCCTGACCTCGTTCGTGCGCAAGGAGCTGGGGCTGCCCAAGGACCGGGTCAACGCCCTCGGCTACTGGCGCACGATCTGAGCCGCCCGCCCCGAGAACGACACCGTGCCCGCCCGGCGAGTTCGCCGGGCGGGCACGGTGCTCGTGTGGGGAGAGCGCACGGGGGGCTTCGGTCGTCCGACGCCCGGTTCAACGGGCGCCGGACGCCTCGGCCGTCGAGCTCACGCGGGGTCAGCCGACCTTGATGCCGTAGCGCCAGAGGCTGTTCACCCGGGCCCGCTCGGTGGAGTTCGGGTAGGCGTTGGTGCAGGACGGGCCGGGGCCGCCACCGGACATCAGCTCGCTGCACGGGCCGCGGTAGTTGTCCGGCAGACCGAGCACGTGACCGGTCTCGTGGGCGGTCACACGGGTGGAGTCGTACTGCTGGTTCTGGCGGTAGTCCAGGAAGATGTAGCCGCGGCCGTGGCCGTCGGTCGAGGCGTACGAGCCGCGCGAGTCGTTGCCCTCGTAGTAGCGGAAGTCCGCGTTCGAGCCTTCCTGGAGCTTCACGTTGGAGACCGAGGAGTTCCAGATCTGCGCGCTACGGGATATCTGGGCGCGGAAGCTGGGCGCGCTGGAGGCGTTGTAGACCACGGTGACGGCCGTGGCGCCCGGGTTGGCGGCGCGCTTCTTGGCGACCGACTTCATGACGGCCTGGTAGAACGCCTTGTTGTTGGCGGCGTTCTCCTTCGAGCCCTCGTACTGGGCGTACGAGGAGACCGCCGCGCTCTTGGTCGCGGTGGTGGTCTGTGCGGTGGCGCTCTGGGCGGGGACGGCGGCCAACGTGGCGGCGGCCAGGCCCAGTCCGGCAAGAGCGGACAGCGCGGTCCTGCGGTGTCTCATGGGGGGCTCCTACTCGTCTGAGACGGGTTCGGTACCCGGATCGTCGGGGACGGTGGGGCCCCTGGGGATGATGTCAACCGGCGATAGCCTCATCGCATCACCGTCGGACACCGGTGCGAGAAAGGTGAAACCCGTATCTGAATTCGCTGGTGTGACTCAGGCCACCGCCTTACTCTCAGTGCATGGAGCTGGAGGTGAGACACCTGCGCGCGATCTGCGCGATCGCCGACACCGGGAGCCTGCACCGGGCGGCCCGCCAGCTGGGGCTGACCCAGCCCTCGCTGACCACGCAGCTCCAACGCATCGAGAACTCCCTGGGCGGGATGCTCTTCTCGCGTGAGCGCACGGGCTGCCGACCCACCCCGCTGGGCAGCGTGGTGCTCAGCCGGGCCCGGCCGCTGATCGCCGAGATGTCCGCGCTCATCACCGAGGCCAAGGCGGCGGCCGCCCGGGCCGCCGGCCCCCGGCTGCGGATCGGCTCCACCGCCAGCCGCGCGCTGCCCGGTTGGCTGAGCCGGCTGCGGGTGCGGCTGCCGGACACCGAGACCACCCTGCACATGGACGTCTCGGCGCAGCGGCTGCTCCGCCTGGTCGCCGCCGGACAGTTGGACGTCGCCTTCGTCCACGAGGTGGAGGGCTCCCCGCTGCGCGTGCCGGAGGGCCTGACCCTGGAGGTCCTGGTCGAGCGGGAGCCGCAGTTCGTCTCCATGGCCGTCGACCACCCCGCCGCGCGGCGGCCGGTGGTCGACCTGACCGACCTCGCGGGCGACCGCTGGATGGCCGACCCGACGGTGGACGGCGAACTGGACGGCTTACGAAGGGTGCTGAAGGACGCCGGGCTCGACCCGCATGTGCTGCACGGCGACTACCTCACGGCGTCCACGCTGGTCGCCGTCGGCGAGGTGGTCACCCCCTGCCAGCCGACCTCGCGGTCCCGCTCCGACATGGTGATCCGGCCGCTGCGCGGCGACCCGCTGGCCGTCCGGCTGCTGCTGGCCCGGCGCGTCGGCCCGTACCCCGAGGACATGGACGCGATCTTCGCCGACCTGGACGCGGCCTACTGGGAGGCGGCCTGGCAGTCCGCCGCGTACCGCCAGTGGCTCATGAGCTCGGGCGTGGACCGCGTGCCGACGGCCGGGGCGGCCGGCCCGACGGTTCCGGGTCGGTTCGGCACGGCGCGCGAGCGGGTCGAGGTGGCGGGCCGCGGCGCGGCGCGGCCGACCGCGCGGGACGACCACGCCCCGACGGTTCCGGGTCCGCTCGCGCCGGTGGCGGGCGACGGCCCCCCGCCGGCGGGCGTGGTGCCCGCGGCGGGCCGCCGTCTGCCGCGTCCGCGGCTAGGGCTCGACCCAGTTGTGTGAGCGGGCGATGTCCAGCACCCGCTGACGGATCAGCAGGATCTGCGCCGCGGTCAGCTCCGGGGCGGCCTTGAGGAACGCCTCCGTCACCTCGCCGAGCAGCTCCTTCTCGGAGAGCACGTCGCACAGCGGCTCGTCCTCGGGCCCGACATGCTGTCGGCCGGCGCCTTCGACGGCCGGCGCGGCCCGGCGGGTGGCGTGCGCGACGCCGCCCGCGGCGGCCGGCCGATCCAGGATGCGCACGCTGGACGCCTTCAGACCGCGGTCGCCGGTGTCGATCTCGAACTCGACCAACACCCCGGGGCGGAGCAGCGACTTGTCGTCCAGCAGATCGTTGACGTGCATGAAGACGTCTTCGCTGGCGGAAGTCGACGAGATGAACCCGTACCCCCGGAACTCGTCGAAGTTCAGCACCTTGCCCGTCGCCGTCGCCACACCAACCCCACAATCACTCGCCGGCCACAATCCACACAACACGCCCAATGCGCCGCTCCATCCTTGCCGCTGCCGGGCGGTGGGGTCAACCTGCGCCGGCTCAGCCGGACAGCGGCAGCGCGACGGTGATGTCGATCTCGACGAGCTGGCCGGGGACCCCCGGCACGGCCACGCCCAGCAGAGTGCTGGCCGAGGTGCACGCCGGTGCCGCTTTTCCGTGCGCTCAGGCCCGTAGGGCGTGCACCACGCCGTCGTCGTTCCCGATGAAGACCAGTCCGCCGGCGACCGCCGGGGAGGACTTGATGTCGGCGCCGGTGCGGAACCGCCAGCGTTCCTCGCCGCTGCCGGCGTCGACCGCGTAGAGGGTGCCGCTCTTGGCGCCCACGTAGACGACGCCGCCGGCGACGGCCGGGGAGGAGTAGACGATGTGGCCGACCTGGTAGGCCCAGCGGCGCTCGCCGCTGGCGACGTCGACCGCGTACAGCCGGCCGTCGTCGCTGCCGACGTGGGCCGCGCCGCCGGCGATCGCCGGGGAGGAGCCGACGCCGGCGCCGGTACGGAGGCGCCAGCGCGGCTCCCCGGTGTCGGCGTCGAGCGCGTACAGGCTGCCGTCGTAGCTGCCGACGCAGACGACCCGGCCCCACATCGCCGGGGAGGACTTGACCTCCCCGCCGGTGGGGAACCGCCAGCGCCGCTCGCCGGTGCGGGCGTCGATCGCGTAGAGGCCGCGGTCCCTGCTGCCGACGTAGACGACGCCCGCCGCCACCACGGGCGAGGAGCGCACCCAGCCGTCGGTGGGGAAGCGCCAGCGCCGCTCCCCGGTGCGGGCGTCGATCGCGTGCAGATGGCGGTCGTCGCTGCCGACGTAGACGACCCCGCCCGCCACGACGGGAGAGGAGTTGACCTCGCCGTCGGTGTCGAGGCGCCACTTCTCCTTGCCGGTCGCGGCGTTCACCGCGTAGAGCGCGTAGTCGGCGCTGCCGATGTAGACGACGCCTCCGGTGACGGTGGCGGAGGAGTAGACGCCGTTGCCGGTGGTGAACTGCCAGCGGATGTCGCCGGAGGCGGCGTCCAGGGCGTAGAGGCTGCCGTCCTTGCTGCTCGCGTAGACCACGCCGCCCGCGGCCACCATGGCGGCGGTGACCGCGCCGCCCGTGGTGAACCGCCACGCCACCCGCCCGGGCGTGCGTCGCGAGTCGCCGGAGTCCCGCCCGGGGCTGTCGTCGACGCCGTCGCCCTCCCCCGCGTCCAGCAGTCGCCGGGCGCCGAGGCCGGTGGCCGCGGCGACGACCGTGCCCACGAGCGCGGCCAGCACCCGTCGCCGCGTGGCCGCGCGGCCGCCCGCCCCGGCGTCCGATCGGCCCGGTGGCGGGGCCGCCGGGCCGACGCCGTCGCGCGGCGGGGCCCCCTCCCGTACGGCGGGCGGTACCGGGTCGGACGCCGTCGGCCCGTACGGGGTCCCGGCCTCGCCGCCCGGTCCCGCCGGGCCCCCGACGAGGGGCGCGGCGCCGGGGCCGGTCTCCGCTCGGTCGGCGCGGCCGTCGGGGGGCGGGCCCGGGACGCCGGGGGCCTGGCCGGCCCGTGCGGCGGCGGCGCGGGTGTGCGCGCGGTCGACGGCGTCGGCGACCGGCGTGGGCAGCCAGTGGGCGCCGCGGAGGGCGAGCACCACGGTCTCCGCGCCGGCGCCCGGGGCGTGTGACGCGGCATCGGGGACGACGCGCTCGGCCAGCTCGCGCAGCAGCTCCGGGACGGTGGGGCGGGCGTGCGGGGCCTTGGCCAGACAGCGGTCCACGACGGGGCGTACCTCCTCGGGCACGTCCGTGAGGTCCGGCGGCTCGTGGACCGCGCGGTAGCCGAGGGCCGGGGTGGCGCCCTGCCCGAACGGGCCGCGGCCGCAGGCGGCGAAGACGAGGACGGCCCCCAGGCAGAACACGTCGGCGGCCGTGCCCACGGGCTCGCCTCTCAGCTGCTCGGGGGCCATGAAGCCCGGGGTGCCGACGACGAGACCGCTGCGGGTGAGGGTGCCGGCCGCCTCCGAGGCCACCGCGATGCCGAAGTCGATGACGCGCGGGCCGTCGGCGGCCAACAGCACGTTGGACGGCTTGAGGTCGCGGTGGATCAGCCCGGCCGCGTGGATGGCCTGGAGCGCCTCGGCCAGCCCGGCGCCCAGCGCCCACACCGAGCGCGCCGGCAGCGGGCCGTGCCGGGCGACCGCCTCGGCCAGCGAGAGCCCGGGGACGTAGAGCGTCGCGAGCCAGGGCGGGACGCTGCGCGGGTCGGCGCCGACCACGGCCGCGGTGAAGGCGCCGCTGACGGCCTGGGCCGCGGCCGCCTCGCGGGCGAACCGGGCGCGGAAGCCGGGGTCGTCGGTCAGCTCCGGCCGGATGACCTTGACGGCCACCGCGCGCCCGCCCGGGGAGCAGCCCAGATAGACCCGACCCATGCCGCCGGCGCCCAGCCGGGCCGTGATCCGGTAGGGCCCCACCCAGCTCGGGTCCCCGGCTGTCAGCGCTTCGAGCATCGGCGTTCCCCCCACGCGGTGCCCCCTCAGGGAGCCGGCCGCCCTCCCACCGTCGTCATGAATGGTGTCCGGAAACCCTCCCTCCGACACCCGTGGTGGGCGACCGGCTCCCGTCGCGTCAGCGGTCGACGGCGTCGGGGCAGAGCCGGCGGGGCTCCGTGTCGCCGCGGAGCCTGGCGTCCACGCAGCCGCCGGGCAGGCCCTTGTGGGCCGAGGTGCCGAAGTTGGCGGTGACGGTGAGGGTGCCGTCGCCGAACTCGGTGCGCTGCACCAGCCGGTCGGCGGTCAGGGTGCGGAAGTCGGTCATCGGCTCGGTCCCGGCGGCGCGGTGCAGCGGCGCGAAGTACTTCTGCAGCGCGGCGAGCTCGGCGCCCCGCTTCTCGATCGACGGTCCGTCGAGGACGACGTTGAGGGGGGTGTTGTAGAGCATCGCCAGCAGCGCACGGGTCGTCTTCTGCTTCGGCAGCTTGTCGTACGACAGCTCCCAGCGCTCGGTGTTGACCAGGGAGTCGTGCAGCGCGGTCTCGTACAGCGGGACGCGGTAGGCGGGGTCGTACATCGCCTTGGCCACCGCCGCGGGGAGCTCGGCGGGCTTGAAGAAGACGGCGGGGGCGTTCGCGGGCGCGTAGCCGCCCCACTTCTCCTTGTCCTTCTGGACCTGCCAGAGCCCGTCGGCGACCGGGGTGCCGGAGCCGTGGTCGAAGGCGAGCACCTGGTTGGCCCAGCCGCCGGCGGACTCCGAGCCGAGCACCAGGCGGTCGCCGGCGGACAGCCGCTCCATCCGGGCCAGGCGGTTGGCGCGGTCGCGCGCCCGGTTCATGGGGTGGGCGGGGTCGTGGTCGCGGAACAGCTCGCCGGCGGCGTCGACGTCCAGGAAGTAGCTGTCGGCGCCGTTGGCGGTCATGGCCCGGGTGCGGTTCGCGAGGTGGTGGCGGGTGGGTTCGGCTCGCTCGAACGCCTCGGTGCTGAGGTAGCAGCCGCGGTCGTGGAAGCCGGGGACGGGCTTGCCGTCGGCGCCCTGGACGCAGAAGTCGGGGTAGACCGGGTCGGGCCAGACGGAGGTGGGGGCGTCCGCGGTCTTCGGGTCCTGGCCGTTGGCGAAGGAGTCGTAGGGGCCGACGAGGTAGCCCGCCTTCTTGGCGGCGGTGACGGCCGCCGCGTCCATGGGCCGGTCGTCGGCGTCATAGCCGAGCCACATGCGGGAGACGCCCAGCGCGCGCAGCCGTCGCACCCCCTCGGCGGTGCGTGCCTCGCCCCACAGGTAGGCGTGGAAGGCGCCCAGGAGCTTCCCGGTGGCGGGGGTCTGCCGGATCTTGTCGCGGAGGCTGCCGAGCTGTCCGTGCTCCTTGAGCCAGCCGCGGTAGTCGGCGGCGGGGGCGACGGGGGAGCCGTCGGTGAGCGCGAAGGCGACGGTGTACGCCCTGGTGCCCTCGGCGCGGGAGAAGTGGTGGGTGGCGGTGGTGCGCAGCCGGCCGCGCTCGGAGGTGAACCGCAGCGAGGTGCCGATGTCGGTGGGGACGAGGTAGCCGACGCCCAGGCCCTTGCCGAGGGTGTGCCCCCACAACGGTAGGGACAGCGCCGACTCCATGGCCAGGTCGGCGTCGGTGAGCTGGGCCTCGGACGAGTTCCAGAAGCGGTCGGCGAGGGGGATGGAGAGCCCCTCGCCGCGCGGCAGTTGGACCGCGGAGGCGGTGCGATCGGTGCCGGTGACCGGCCAGGCCAGCCGGGAGTCGGTGCCGCCGGTGGCCGTGTGGGTGACGAGGAGGCGGCCCCGCTCGGTACGGGCGGTGACGGTCAGCCCGCGGTCGGGGTAGCTCCAGCGGGCGCCGCCCTTCACCGGGGTGGCCCGACCGGGCCGGCCGAGGTCGGTGGCGGCGGGGGCGGACAGCTCCACGGCCCGGCCGCGGGTGTGGGCGGTGACGCGCAGCGAGACGGTGTCGACGGTGACGGTGCCGCCCCGCACGGGGAGGTCCAGGACGTGCCCGTGGAGGTGGGCCGTCGGCGCCGCCACCGGCCCGGCGTGGGCGGTGGAGACGACGGGGACGCAGGTCATGGACGCCGCCAGGGCCACGGCCGCGGCGCGGGCGGTGCGGGATGAGGTGATGGTGCGCATGGGGACTTGATAACGAGCGGTTGTAAGAGGCTTTCTAAGAAGCGGCCTCGGGGGCTGCCTCGGGAGCGGCCGCGGAGGCTGCCTCGGGAGCTGGCTCGGGGACCGTCCAGGAAGCGGCCTCGGGGACCCTCCGGGACTTTAGGAAGCGGCCTCGGGGGCTTCCCGGGGTGCGGCCTCGCCGGGCAGCCGCAGCCGGAAGCGGGCCCCGCCGTCCTCGGGCCGTTCCGCGGTGAGTTCGGCGCCGTGCGCGCGGGCGATCTGCCGGGCCATCGCCAGCCCGAGCCCGGAGCCGGGCAGGGCGCGGGCCTCGCGGGAGCGGTAGAAGCGGTCGAAGACGTACGGCAGGTCCGCGGCGGCGATGCCGGGGCCGTGGTCGCGGACGGTGAGCTCGACGGTCCGGCCGGAGAGGGTCAGCGCCACCTCGACCGGGGTGCCGGGCGGGCTGAACTTGGCGGCGTTGTCGAGCAGGTTGGACAGCAGCCGGGCCAGCCGGGCCGGAACGCCGCGCACCACGCACGGGGCGAGCTCGGCGCCGAAGGAGGTGTCCGGCCAGTGGCCGCGGGCGTCCTCGACGCAGCGGGCCGCCAGTCGGTCCAGCCGCAGCGGCTCCACCAGCGGCTGCGGCTCCTCGTCCCTGGCCAGCTCGATCAGGTCGTTGACCAGCCCGGTGACCTCGCGTAGCTGCCGGCCGAGGGCACCCGCGGCCCGGTCACGCTGGGCGGGGGTGAGTCGCTCGGCGCGGGCCAGCAGCTCGGCGTTGGTGCGCAGCGCGGTGAGCGGGGTGCGCAGCTCGTGGGAGGCGTCGGCGACCAGCCGGCGTTGGGCGGCGACGGACTGTTCGAGCTCGCCGAGCATGGTGTTGAAGCTGTCGGCGAGCCGGGTGACCTCGTCCCGGCGGTGGGCCTCGGCCGCGGGCAGCTCGATGCGGTGGGCGGGGTCGCGGGTGGCGGCGATCCGCTCGGCGGTGGCGGTGAGCCGGGTGACCGGGGCCAGCGCCGCGCGGGAGGCGAGATAGCCGAGGACGGCCGCCAGCAACACCCCGGCGGCGCCGACGGCGGCGAGCAGCCCGCCGGCCCGCCGTACGCCCTGGTCGACGGTGTCGGCGCGGATGGCCAGCTGGAGCGCGCGGTTGCCGGGCTGCGGGGTGGTGAGCATCCGCATCCGGTGGCCGCGCAGGGTGATGTCGCTGTAGTACGCGGCGCGGCCGCCGGCCGCGACCTGGCGGGTGGCCTCGCCGACCGGCAGCACCAGGTCCTCGTCGCGCGGGCCGCCGGGGGTGCCGGTGCGGTCGGTGACGATCTGCGCGCAGGCGGGCGCGGCCAGCCAGACGCACTCCCCGTACAGCGGTCCCGGCCCCTGGCCGCGCTTCTCCTGGTGGACGAGGGTGGCCTGCTGGGTGAGCTGGAGGTCGAGCTGGCGCACCAGCTCGTGGCGGATGACGACATAGGCGGCCGCGCAGCCGCCGAGCGCCACCAGCGCCACCGCCGCCGAGGTGATCAGCGCCAGTCGGGTGCGCAGCGGTCTGCGGCCGAGCCGGGGCGGACGCCACGTCAGCCGCAGCCGGGGCGGACGCCACGCACGGCGGGGGCGCGGGCGGCGGGGGCGCGCGGCGCTCACCGCTCCGCCAGTTCGTAGCCGACGCCGTGCACGGTGTGCACCAGGCGCGGGGCGCCGCCGGCCTCCAGCTTGCGGCGCAGATAGCCGATGTAGACGGCGAGCGAGTTGGAGCCGGGCCCGAAGTCGGTGCCCCAGACCCGCTCCTGGATCAGCTCGCGCGGCAGCACCTGGCCGGGGTGGCGGAGCAGGATCTCCAGCAGCGCGAACTCGGTTCGGGTGAACTCCAGCCGCCGCCCGTCGCGGACCCCGGTGCGGGTGGTCGGGTCGACGGTGAGGTCCGCGAAGGACAGCAGTCGGTCGGCGGCCTCGGCCGCGGCGGGCTCGGGGGCGGCCCGGCGCAGCAGCGCGCGCAGCCGGGCCAGCAGCTCGTCGAGGGCGAACGGCTTGACGAGGTAGTCGTCGGCGCCGGCGTCCAGCCCGGCCACCCGGTCGCTGACCTGGTCCAGGGCGGTGAGCACGAGGACCGGGGTGCGGTCCCCCAGCGCGCGCAGCCGGCGGCACACCGCCAGCCCGTCGAGCACCGGCATGGCCACGTCCAGCACGAGGGCGTCGGGCGGGTCGGCCGCGACGGCGGCGAGCGCGGCCAGCCCGTCCGCCGTCTCGCGGACCGCGTAGCCCTCGACGGCCAGCCCGTCGGCGACGGCGGCCCGGACCTCGGGGTCGTCGTCGACGACGAGCACGGTCTTGGTGGCGGCGGCGGGCATGGGCGGGGTCTCTCTGTGGCGTGGATCTTCCCTACCCTGTCAGAAGCGTCTCTTAGAACCTTCTTAGGGGGCGTCTGCGGGTCCGTTGTGGCTGGTCGCGCGGCTCCCCGCGCCCCTTCGGGGCCCTTCCTCGCTGAGGGTGAAGCGCTCGGTGCGCCAGGACCTGGGGGCCCACCAGGTGGTGCGGCCGAAGACGGCCATCAGGGCGGGGACCAGGAGGCAGCGGACGATGGTGGCGTCGACGAGCACGGCCAGGGCGGTGCCGAGGCCGAGCATCTTGGTGAGGGAGATCTGCGAGCTTCCGATGGCGATCATGACGACGGCGAGCAGGACGGCCGCGGCGGTGATGACGCCGCCGGTCTGCGAGACGCCGGCGAGGACGGCGCCGCGGTGGTCGCCGGTGCGCTGGTAGTTCTCCTTGATCCGGGAGAGCAGGAAGAGGGAGTAGTCCATCGACAGGCCGAAGGTCAGGCAGAACATCAGCACCGGCAGCGAGGTCTCGATGAAGCCGGTGGGGGTGACCCCGAGCAGGCCGCTGAGGTGGCCGTCCTGGAAGACCCAGACGGCGGCGCCGAACATCGCGGTGAGGCTGAGGGCGTTGAGGATCACGGCCTGGAGCGGCAGCACGAGGGAGCCGGTCATCAGGAAGACCATCAGCAGGGTGACGACGACGATGAAGAGCAGCGCGTAGGGCAGGAGGTCGCCGATGACGGCGCGGCTGTCCACGAGCATCGCCGCCTGGCCGCCGACCTTCACGTCGAACGGCGTCTCGACCGCGCGCACGTCCTCGACCAGTCGCTGGCTCTCGGCGGAGATGTCCTCCACGTCGTGGGCGGGCCAGACCGTCAGATAGCCGGTGCCGGACACGGTGCGCTGCGCGGCGATGGCGGGGGTGGGCGGCGCGACGCGCTCCCCCGCCCGGTAGCTGCCGGTGGGGGCGTCGACGCGGGCCACCTTCGACACCTTCGACAGCCGCGCGGCGTAGGTGCTCAAGGAGTCGGCCGGGGCGTCCTCCACCAGCACGTCGACACCGCCGGTCGGGCTGCCCGCGAAGGACTCCCTGATGGTGTCGTGTACGGCCCTGGCCTGCGCGGAGCTGCCGAGTTGGCGGTCGTCGACGGTGCCGAACTCCACCTTGAGGAAGGGCAGCCCCAGGAGCACCAGCAGGGTGGTGACGGAGACCGCCACGACCGGGCCGCGGCGCATCACGCCGCCGGTGAGGGCCCGCCAGCGCCGGTCGGCCGCCGCCTCGCGGGCGGCCGGGTCGCCGCGGACGATCCGCAGCGCGTTCACCCGGTGGCCGAGGAGCCGCAGCAGGGCGGGGAGCACGGTGAGCGCGGCCAGCGCGGCCAGGATGACCACGGAGATCCCGGCGTAGGCGAACGAGCGCAGGAAGTACATCGGGAAGATCAGCATCGCCGCCAGCGAGACCGCCACCACGAAGGCGGAGAACAGCACGGTGCGGCCGGCGGTGTGCAGGGTGGCGCTCAGCGCCGCGGACGGGTCGGGGTCCTTCTTGAGCTCCTCCCGATATCGCCGGACGATCAGCAGCGCGTAGTCGATGGCGAGGCCGAAGCCGAGCGCCGTGGTGAGGTTCTGCGCGAAGATCGAGACGTCGGTGAACTCGGTGATCAGGAACAGCACCGCGCTGGTGCCCATGATGGCGATGACGCCGATGGCGAGCGGCAGCAGGGCCGAGACCACGCTGCCGAAGGCCAGCACCAGGATGACCAGCACGATCGGCAGCGCGATGACCTCCGCCTTGACGAGGTCGTCGGCGGTCTGGCGCTGTGCCTCGTTGCGGACCGCGACGGTGCCGCCGAGGGAGACGTCCAGGTCGCCGATCCGGCCCTGGTAGTCGTCGTCCAGCCGGTCGAACACCTTGCCCGCCTGTGTCTCGTCGCCGGTGATGCGGGCGACGATCAGGGCGTGCCTCCCGTCCTCGGCGCGCAGGGCCGGGTCCTCGCGCTGCCAGTAGTGGACGACGCCGGTGACCCCCCGCTCCGCCGCCAGCCGGTCCGCCAGTCGGGTGCCCTGCGCGGCGACCTCGGCGTCGTCGGCGCCGGTGTCGGCACCGGTGTCGACGAGCAGCACCAGGTTGGGCCGGCTGGCCGGGAACTTGGCGTCCATCACCTTCGCCGCCCTGCTGGACTCGGCGGCGGGATCCTCGGTGCCGCCGAGCTTCAGCCGGTCGGTGAGCCCGCCGCCGACCAGCACGGCGCCGATCAGCAGCAGGACGGTCAGGGACAGTAACAACCGTGGACGTGCGGTGATGCGCAGCAGCAGTGACATGCGGTACCCCAATTCAGCCTGGATGCGAGGAGCGGGACTCGGTTCAGGTCGGGTCGGGACGGGCCGCCGCCCCTGGAGCGGGGCCGGGGGCGGACGACCGGGCGCCCCGGGCCGGGCCGTGAGCCCGGTCCGGGGCGCGCCCCGGGTGCGGTCAGGGCTTGGTGACCGCGAAGACGAAGGCGGAGCCGAACTTCACCAGGCGGTAGTTGACGAAGCCGGCCTTCTCCAGCTCCTCCGGCAGCGTCGAGAGGTCGGTGCGCCGGATGCCGGTCAGCTTCACGCCCAGCTTGCTGGTGGGGTAGTCGTTGAGCGCGAAGGTGGAGGCGGTGTAGACCCCGCCCGGCTTGAGCAGCCGGAAGACCTCCCGGTAGGCCGACTGCGGGTCGGCGTACAGGTGCAGCGAGCCGGGGTTGCTGACGCCGTCGAAGACCTCGTCCCGGAACGGCAGCCCGCGCACGTCGCCGCGGACCAGCTCCACGTTGGGCCGGCCCACGGTCTCGTGGAGGGCCTTCTTCAGCATCGCCACCGAGATGTCGAGGCCGACCACGGTGGCGTTGGGCACCGCGCCGGCCAGCCGGTCGGTGAAGTAGCCGGCGCCGCAGGACAGGTCGAGCCAGGCGCCGGTGCGCTCCTCGTCCAGCTTCAGCCAGTCGTTGTAGACCTGGAACTCCTCGGCGTAGCTGGGCACATGGCTGCCGAAGCCGGCGAACAGCCGGGCGAAGAAGGGCCGCATGGCGACCTCGTAGAGCCGCACGAACGCCTTGGACTCCATGAGCTTCTGGGCGGTCGTGGGGGCGGCCGGGTCGGGCTTCCCGGCCTCCTGGATCATGTCGATGAAGCCCTCGGTCGCCGTGGAGGTGCGGCCGCAGGAGGTGCAGGCGATCTCCAGGGCCGAGGTGCGCTCGATCGTTCCCGCGCAGGCGGGGCAGGCGAGGAGATCCAGCAGCTGGACCGGCATGGGTGGTTCTCGCTTTCCTTGACAACGGGTGGGGTGCGGGTGGTCGGGGCGGGGCCCGCCGGTGCGGTGGTGCCGCCCGGTCAGGCCCCGGTCAGCTCGTCGATGAGCTTCGCCAGCTGGTCGACGTGCGGGGTGGTGAGCATGGTCAGGTGGTCGCCGGAGGTCTCGTGGACCTCCACCGGGCGGGTGGCGAAGCGGCCCCAGCCGCGCGCCGGGTCGTCGAGGATCCAGGACAGGGCCGGGGGCGGCACGTTGTCGCGGTGCAGTTCGGCGGCGCGGAAGAAGGTCAGCGTGCCCTCGTGCGGCTCGGCCGGCGCGTACAGGCTGCGCTGGTCGGCGATGTAGGCGCGGACGAAGCCGTTCAGCTGGGTGTCGTCGTCGAACTCCGGCGGCAGCACCCGCTGTTCGGCCAGCACCTGGCGCAGCCGGCCCAGCTGCTCGCCCTCCGGCAGCGCGCGCAGCTCCTCCTCGCCGAGCTCCAGCTCCCGCCGGAAGATGCGGGCGAAGACCCGGGCCAGGGTGGCCAGCCAGGCGGCCTGGTCCCAGTCGTCGAAGTGCTCCCGGCGCTCGGGCAGCGGCGCGGCGGTGTCCACCAGGCCGACCAGCCCGACCTCCTTGCCGAGCCGGCGCAGCCGGGCCGCGAGCTCCATGGCGATGTGCCCGCCGAAGGAGTGTCCGACGAAGTGGTACGGCCCTTCGGGCTGGTTCTCCAGCACCAGCGGCAGGTACTGGTCGGCCAGCTCGGGCACCAGGGTGGCGGCGGCGATGTCCTGGGTGAAGGACGGCTGGAGGCCTTGCACCGCCAGCCGCTCCGGCAGCGCGCCGACCAGCTCGTGGAAGTAGACGAGGTTGCCGCCGGCGCCGGGCAGCAGGTACAGCGGGGTCTCGCCGCCGGGTCGCAGCCGGATCAGCGAGCGCCGGCCGGTGTCGCCCTTCTGGTCCAGGGTGCGGGCCATCTCGGCGATGGTGGGCCCCTGGATGAGAGTGGCCAGCGAGAGCCGGCGGCCGAACTGCCGCTCCACCTCGGCCAGCAGCATCACCGCGAGCACCGAGTTGCCGCCCAGGTGGAAGAAGTCGTCCCGCACTCCGAGGGAGCGCGTCCCCAGGACGTCCTCCCAGAGCACCGCGAGCCGCATCTCGGTGAGGCCGCGCGGGGCGATCCACTCGGCCTCGGCGCGGGCGGCGTCGGCGGGGGCCGGCAGCGCCCGGCGGTCCACCTTGCCGTTGGGGGTGTAGGGCAGCTCGGGCAGCTCCCGCAGGGAGGCCGGGAGCATGTACCCGGGGAGCCGCTCGGCGAGGTGGGCGCGGAGCTCCGGCACGGAGAGCCGGGCGCCGGGCCGGGCCACGGCGTAGCCGGCGAGCTGCCGGTCCACGCCGTCGCCGTGCACGGTGGCGGCCGCCTGGGCGACGTCGGGGTGGGAGCGCAGCGCCGCCTCGATCTCGCCGAGTTCGATGCGGTAGCCGCGCACCTTGACCTGGTGGTCGGTGCGACCGATGAACTCCAGGGTGCCGTCGGGGCGGTAGCGCACCAGGTCGCCGGTGTTGTACATGCGGGCGCCGGGCGCGGTCGCGAACGGGTCGGCGGTGAAGCGCTCCTCGGTGAGCTCGGGGCGGCCCAGGTAGCCGCGGGTGACCCCGGCCCCGCCGATGTGGAGTTCGCCGGGGACGCCGACGGGCACCGGGTTGCGGGCCGCGTCCAGGACGTACAGGGCGGTGTTGGCGATGGGCCGGCCGATGAGCGCGGAGCCGTCGGGGTCGACCCGGTGGGTGGTGGACCAGATGGTGGTCTCGGTGGGCCCGTACATGTTGTGGACGCGGGCGTCGGTGAGCCCGACGAGCCGCTCGGCGAGGGCCGCGGGGAGCTCCTCGCCGCCCAGCAGGAGCAGCTCCAGCCGGCCGAGGGCCTCGGGGCCGCCGGGTTCGGCGAGGATCATGGCGGCCTGGGAGGGGGTGCACTGGAGTCGGGTGACGGCGTGCTTCTCGATCAGCGCGGGCACCGACAGCGCGGCCTCGGCGCCGCGCTCCGCGTGCTGTTCGCGCGCCCGGGCCAGCAGCGGCAGCGCGTCGAGGACGGTGTCGTCCTCGAGTCCGAAGTCGATGAGGCAGGCCACCTCGTCGACGCCGGTGTCGGCGATGGCGTCCAGCCGCTCGACGACCCGCTCGGTGGTGCCGAAGAGCGCGGCGGTGTCGTAGAAGCGCTCGAAGGCGTGGTCCAGGAGGGTCTGGAGGTCCTCCTCGGGCAGGGCGCCGAGGTCGTCGCCGAGGCCCATGGTGCGGGCGAGGTTGCCGATGAGGCCCAGCGAGGAGGCGAGGTAGTCGCGGAAGGGGCCGCGCACCCGCTCCCGTACCGCCTCGGGGTCCTCGCCAAGGAAGGTGTGCACCATCAGCGTCACCCGGCCCGGGCCCTGGTGTCCGGCCTCGGCCCGGGCCCGCCGGTAGATCTCGACCTTGGCGGCGAGGTCGGCGAGGTCCTGGCCGAGCAGATGGGTGAGGACGTTGGCGCCGGACTCGCCGGCCGCGCGGAAGGTGTCCGGGCTGCCGGCGGCGGTGACCCACAGCGGCAGCTCGGCCTGGACGGGCCGGGGCAGCGCCCGCACGGCGGTGGGCTTGCCGTAGCCGTTGGGGAGTTCGACCGAGCCGCCCGCCCACAGGGTGCGCAGGGTGTCGATGCCGTCCAGCATGACCTGCTTGCGGTCGGCGTAGTGCTCGGGCGCCAGCACGAAGTCGTCGGCCTGCCAGCCGGAGGCGACGGAGATGCCGGCCCGGCCGCCGGAGAGGTTGTCGACGACGGCCCACTCCTCCACCACGCGCAGCGGGCTGTGCAACGGCAGGACCACGCTGCCCGCGCGGATGGCGACCCGCTCGGTGACGGCGGCGAGGGCCGCGCCCACCACGGACGGGTTGGGGTAGATCCCGCCGAAGGCGTGGAAGTGCCGCTCAGGCGTCCAGACCGCCTCGAAGCCGTTGCGGTCGGCGAACCTGGCGCCCTCCAGCAGCAGCCGGTAGGCGCCGGGGGCGGACTGGCCGGTGGTGTCGGAGGCGCTGGCGAAGTAGAAGAGGCTCAGGTCCGCGACCTTGCCGGGGCGACGCCCGGTGTGCCGCGGCGCGTCCGGCTGGAGCACCACGGTCGAGCCGTGGCTGAGGGTCCACACCAGCTCCAGCACGGAGATGTCGAAGGAGACGGTGGTGACGCCCAGCCAGGTGCCGGCGCTCTCGGCGCCGAACTCCTCGCTCATGGCGGCCAGGAAGTTGACCACGTTGCGGTGCTCGACCATGACGCCCTTGGGGCGGCCGGTGGAGCCGGAGGTGTAGATGACGTACGCCAGGTCCTCGGGCCCGGCGGCGGCCGGCTCCCCGGCGGCCGTGTCGACGGTGGCCGGCTCCCCGGCGGCCGTGTCGACGGTGGCCGCGGCCTGGTCCGGCTCGTCCAGGCAGAGCACCGCGGTGCCCTCCGGCACGGTCAGCCGGGGGCGCAGCGCGGAGACGGTGAGCACCAGCGGCGCCCCGGCGTCCGCCAGGATGTGGTCGTTGCGCTCGGCCGGGGCCGACGGGTCCAGCGGCAGGTACGCGGCCCCGGACTTGAGCACCGCGAGCAGCGCGGTGACCAGCCGGGGGGTGCGCGGCAGACAGAGCCCGACCAGGGTGCCGGGGCGGGCGCCGCGCTCGCGCAGCAGTCCGGCCAGCCGCTCGGCCTCCGCGTCGAGCTCGGCGTAGCTGAGCCCGCCGTCGCCCTGGACGACCGCAGGCCGGTCGGGGGTGGCCGCGGCCTGCCGCTCGACCAGCTCGTGGACGGTGGCGGCCGGGACGTCGAGCGCGGTGTCGTTCCAGTCGGCGACCATGCGGCGCCGCTCCTCGCCGCCGAGCAGCTCCAGCCGGGAGACGGGGGTGTCGGGGGCGGCGAGGGCGCCCTCCAACACGGTGCGCCAGTGGTCGAGGTAGCGGCGTATGGTCGCCGCGTCGTAGAGGTCGGTGGCGTACTCCAGGGTGCCGCGCAGCCCGTCGGGGCCCTCCTCGGCGATGAGGGTGGTGTCGAACTTGGCGGTGCCGGTGTGCGTCTCCTCCAGCCGGCAGCGGAAGCCGGGCAGCTCGAAGGTGTCGGCGGTGGCGTTCTGGAGGATGAACATGTGCTGGAAGAGCGGGCTGTAGCTGAGCGTCCGCTCCGGCCGCACCACCTCCACCAGTTGCTCGAAGGGCAGGTCCTGGTGGTCGAAGGCGGCCAGCGAGGTGGCGCGGACCCGATCCAGCAGCTCGGCGAAGGCGGGGTCGCCGTCGGTGTCGACCCGCAGCACCAGGGTGTTGACGAAGAACCCGATGAGCGGCTCCACCTCGGGCCGCAGTCGGTTCGCGACCGGGGTGCCGACGGCCAGGTCGGTGGCGCCGCTGAGCCGGGAGAGCACCAGCGACCAGGCGGCGAGCAGCACCATGTACGGGGTGCAGCCGTGCGTGGCGGCCAGCTTCCGTACCCCGTCGAGGAGTTCGGCGGGCAGGTGGTACGGCTCGGCGGCGCCGCGGTAGGACTGGACGGCCGGGCGGGGCCGATCGGCGGGCAGGTCGAGCAGCGCGGGCAGCCCGTCCAGCCGCTCCCGCCAGTAGGCGACGTCGTCGGCGAGCGCCTCGGGGGTGAGATGGGTGCGCTGCCAGCCGGCGTAGTCGGTGTAGCCCACGGTGAGCTCGGGCAGTCCGACCGGCTCGACGCCCTGGGCGTAGCCGCCGTAGAGCGCGAAGAGCTCCCGGTAGAGGATGCCCAGCGACCAGGCGTCGGCGCTGATGTGGTGCACGGACAGCAGCAGATGGGCGCGGTCGGGTCCGTCGTGGACCAGGACGGCCCGCAGCAGCGGGGCGGCGCCGAGGTCGAAGGGGAGCCGGGCCTCGGCGGCGGCCAGCTCGGCGACGCTCTCGCCGGCGGCCAGGTGCCGTTCGGGCAGCGGGACCTCGACGTCCGCCAGGACCTCGGCGTACGGCTGCCCCTCGCCGACGCGGACCACGGTGCGCAGCGCCTCGTGGCGGCGGACCAGCTCGGTCAGGGCGCGGCGGAGGGCGGCCACGGCGGGGGCGTCCAGCCGGCCCTCCAGGGTGATCCGGCCGGAGAGCACATAGGCGGCGGCGCCGCTGTCGGGCAGCATCTCGGCCATCACCCACATGCGCTGCTGGCCGTAGGAGAGCGGCGGCGGGCCGGCGGCGCGGTCCAGCGGGGTGACCGGCGGCCGTTCGGCGGCGCGGCCGCCGCGCACCCCCTTGAGCAGGGCGATCAGTTCGTCGCGGCGGGCGCTGACCCTGCCGCGCAGCTCGGCGTCGAGGGCGCCGGGCGGGGCGCTGAAGCGCAGCCGCCCGGCCTCCTCCCAGAGCCGGATGTCGCGGGCCCGCAGCTCCGCGAGGAGTTCGACCGGTGATGTCACAGCTCTCCCTCTTCCCGAACGTCGTCAGCGTCGGCGGTCGCGGTGGACGGGCCGTCGGCGGCCCACAGCAGCGTCTCCAGGCTCTCGGCGACACCGGCCACGGTCGGATGGGCGAAGACGACCTGCGCGGTGACGTCGACGCCGTGTTCCTCGCTGAGCCGCAGCGCGGCGCGGGTCACGGCGAGCGAGTGCCCGCCCAGACGGAAGAAGTCGTCCTCGACGGCGACCTCGCGGACGCCGAGGACCTCGGCGAAGACGGCGGCCACGGACTTCTGCAGCGGGGTGCTCGGCTCGGTGCCGCCGCGCTCGGTGTGCTCCGGCTCCGGCAGCCGCCTGCGCTCCACCTTGCCGGCGACGGTCAGCGGCAGCGCGTCCAGCGGCACGAAGACGGTGGGCACCATGTACTCGGGCAGCCGGTCGGCGCAGTACCGGCGCAGCGCCTCCACCGACGGCGGCTCGCCGTCGGCGGCCACCACCCAGGCGATCAGCGCCTGGGCGGCGCCGGTGCCGCGCGCCTCGACGACGGCCGCCTTGACACCGGGGTGGGTGAGCAGCGCGGCCTCGATCTCGCCCGGTTCGACGCGGAAGCCGCGCACCTTGACCTGGTGGTCGATGCGGCCGAGGTACTCCAGCTCGCCGTCGGCGCGGTAGCGGGCGAGGTCTCCGGTGCGGTACATCCGCTCGCCGGGGTGGAAGGGGTCGGGCACGAAGCGCTCGGCGGTCAGGTCCTCGCGGTGCAGATAGCCGCGGGCCAGGCAGTCGCCGGCCACGCACAGCTCGCCGGCGACGCCGCGCGGCACCGGGGTGCCGTGCGGGTCCAGCAGGTAGATGCGGGCGTTGTCCACGGGGCGTCCGACGGGGGGCAGCGCCTCCCAGTCGGCGGGCGCGGCGGGCAGCGTGTGGGAGGTGATCACGTGCGCTTCGGAGGGCCCGTACTGGTTGTGCAGCGCGGCCCCGGTCCGCTCGAAGAAGGCGCGCAGTTCGGCGGTGGCGTGCAGTTGCTCGCCGGCGGTGAACACCTCGCGCAGCGCGGTGGGCCAGGTCCGGCGGGCGGCGCCGACCTCGGCGAGCTGCTGGAGGGCGACGTAGGGCAGGAAGAGCCGGGTGATGCCCTGCTCGTCCAGGTACGGCAGCAGCCGCAGCGCGTCGCGGCGGGTGTCGGCGTCCACCAGGACGACGGTGCCGCCGGCCGCCCAGGTGCCGAAGGTCTCCATCATGCAGATGTCGAAGTGGAGCGGGCTGAACTGGAGCACCCGGTCGTCCTCGGCGAACGGGAAGGCGCGGGTCTGCCAGGCGAGCAGGTTGGCGAGGGCGCCGTGGCGCATGGCGATGCCCTTGGGGCGGCCGGTGGAGCCGGAGGTGTAGATGACGTAGATCAGGTCGTCCCGGCCGGTGGCCGGGGCCGGTTCGGCGGCGTCCTGCCCGGACCAGTCCAGGGTGTCCAGCCGCAGCAGGGTGGCGTCGGCGGGGACGTCGAGGGGCGCGTCGGCGAGCACCACGGGGCAGCCGGCCTCGGCGAGCATCTCGGCGGTCCGCTCGGCGGGGTGCTGCGGGTCCAGCGGCAGGAACGCGGCGCCGGCCTTGAGGATGGCGAGCATGGCGACGAGCTGTCGGACGGAGCGGTGGGCGTAGAGGCCGACGAGGGCGCCGTGGGTGACGCCGCGGTCGGTGAGCAGTCGGGCCAGCCGGTTGCTCTCGGCCTCCAGTTCGGCGTAGCTCAGCGTCTCCGCGCCGAAGGCGAGCGCGGTCGCCTCCGGGCGCAGCCGGGCCTGTTCGGTGAGGTAGCGGTGGACGGGCCGGTCCAGGTCGATCTCCCGGACCTCGCCGCGCCCGGCCGTCTGGAGCTCCTCACGCTGGTCGGCGGTGAGGAGCGGGAGCCGGTGGACGGGGGTGTCGGGCTGCTCCAGGGCGGCTCGGGTGAGCCGCTGGAAGGCGGCGGCGAGGCGCTCGGCGGTGGACCGGTCGAAGAGGTCCTCGGCGTACTCCAGGGAGCAGTCCAGCGACGCGCCGCGGTCCTCGGCGAACAGCGTCAGGTCGAACTTGGCGGTGCCGTTGTGCACGCCCTCGCGGGTGACCTCCAGCTCCCCGACGCGACCGCCCTGGTAGGGGGTCTCGTAGTAGGTGAGCATGTTCTGGAAGACCGGGGCGTGGCTGAGCGACCGCTGCGGCTGGAGTTCGGCGACGATCCGCTGGAAGGGCACGTCGCGCTGTTCGAAGCCGTCCAGGAAGGTGCGCTGGACCCGGCCGAGCAGCTCGGTGAAGGTGGGGTCGCCGGTGAGGTCGACGCGCAGCGGGAGGGTGCCGACGAAGAAGCCCACCAGGGAGGCCGCCTCGGGGCGTTCGCGGTTGCTGACCGGGGTGCCGACGACGACCTCGTCGGCGCCGGCGTGCCGGGCCAGCACCGCGGCCCAGCAGGCGAGCAGGAGCACATACGGGGTGACCCGGGCCCGGCCGGCGAGGTCGGTGATCCGCGCGGTGTCCTCGGGGCCGAAGGCGAAGTCGACCAGGCCGCCGCGGAAGGACTGGCGGGCGGGGCGGGGGCGGTCGGTGGGCAGCTCCAGCAGCGGCGGCGCGCCGTCCAGCTGCCGCTTCCAGTAGTCCAGCCGGCGGTGTTCGGCGACCGGGGACCGCGTCGCGCGCTGCCACTCGGCGGCGTCGGCGTAGTGCACGGACAGCGGGGGCAGGCTGGCCGGCTCGGCGTCGGCCTCGTAGAGCGCGAACAGCTCCCGGAAGAGCACCGACAGCGAGCCGGCGTCGGCCGCGATGTGGTGCACCGACAGCACCAGGTACGCCTCGTCGGGCGCGGTGGTGACGAGCAGGGCGCGCAGCATGCGGCCCTCGGCAAGGTCGAACGGCTCGCGGGCGGACTCCCGGGCGATCCGGGCCAGTTCGGCGGCCCGCTCCCCCTCCGGCAGCGCGCTGAGGTCGACCTGTCGCACCGGCGGTGCGGCCTCGGCCAGGACGACCTGCTCGGGGCTGCCGTCGGGGCCGGAGCGGTAGGCGGTGCGCAGCGCCTCGTGCCGGTTGGCGACGAGGGTGAGGCAGCGGACCATCAGCTCGGGGCGCAGCGCGCCGGTGAGCCGGACGCCGCCGCTGATGACGTACGTCGGCTGGTGGCCCTCGACCTGGTCCAGCAGCCACAGCGCCTCCTGGCCCGCGGAGAGCGGGAAGGTGCGGCCGTCGCGCGGCAGCGGGGTGATGGGCGCGGCGGCCCGCGCCTCGGCGGTGAGGTGGGCGAGCAGGCCCGGCTTGTGGGCGCGCAGGCGGTCGCGCAGCTCGGGGGTGAGCGCCCCCTTGGCCGCCGAGACGCGCAGCTCCGCGCCGTCGGCGGTGACTCTGATGCGGGCCGCGGCCAAGTCGTCCCACAGAGCCGTCAGTTCGGCCGCCTCGTTCATGGGTCCCCCGTTCACAGCGTGATCTCCTCTCGTTCCCCGTCGTCGGCCGGCTCGTCCAGCACGTCGGCGAGCAGGTCGAGTACGTGCTGGGTGAGCTCCTCGATGCTCGACCCCTCCAGGAAGCGCACCACCGGCACCACGACGCCCAGGTCGGCCTTGACGCGGTTGCGCAGGTCGAGCGACATCAGCGAGTCCAGGCCCAGTTCGGTGATGGGCTGCTGCCGGTCGATCTCCTGGGCGTCACTGCCCAGGACGGCGGCCAGCCGCTCGGTGAGGTACGCGGCGCCGAGCTCCAGGCGCCGCTCGGCGTCCGCCTCCGTGAGCTGCCGCAGCAGCTCGGCGGAGCCGGTGTCCCCCGCCTCGCCGAGGAAGCCGGCGAACTGCCGGGTGCTCCGGGCGGTGGGGAAGGCGGCGAAGACGCCGGGCCAGTCCAGGCGGGCCACGGTGACCTGCTCGGGGTCCTGGCGCAGCACCCGGTCGAAGACCTCCAGCCCCTCGGCGGGGGTCATGCTGCCGACGCCGACGCGGGCGAGCTGGTCCAGGCCGTCCTCGCGCACGGCCATGCCGACCTGGTTCCACGGGCCGTAGCCCAGGGCGACGCCCGCGCGGCCGGCGCCGCGCCGGTGGTGGGCGAGCGCGTCGACGAAGGCGTTGGCGGCCGCGTAGTTGGCCGCTCCGACGCCTACGGGTCCGAACACCGCGGGCAGCGCCGAGACCATGAGGAACATCCGGGCGTCGGCGAAGGTCTGGTGCAGGTTCCAGGAGCCGGCGACCTTGGGGGCCGCGACCTCCCGCAGCCGCTCCAGCTCCAGGCCGCTGAGCATGGCGCCCCGGACGACGCCCGCCAGGTGCACCACCCCGACCACCGGCGGCAGGCCCGCCTCGGCCAGTCGGTCGCGCACCGCCTCCACCTGGGCCGGGTCGGCCACGTCGGCCGTGGCGATGTCCACTCGGGCGCCCAGCGCGGTGAGCTCCTCGACGGCGGCGCGCTGGGCGTCGGTCCTGACGCCGCCGCGCCCGGTCAGGGTCAGGAAGCGGGCGCCCCGCTCCACCATCCGGCGCGCCAGCACCAGGCCGAGGTCGCCGAGGCCGCCGGTGAGCAGATAGGTGCCGGCCGGGTCGAGCCGCGGCAGCGGGTCGGCGGGCGCGGTCAGCGCCTCGGCGCGCACCAGGCGCGGGGCGAGCAGCCGCTCGCCGCGCAGCGCGAGCTGGTCCTCGGTGTGCTCCCCGCGCTCGGCGGTGAGCAGGGCGGCCAGCCTCGGCACGGCCGGGTCGGCTGACGGGTCGGCGGACGGGTCGAGGTCGACCAGGCCGCCCCACAGCTCGGGGTGTTCGACGGCCAGCACCCGACCCAGGCCCCACACCGGGGACTGGAGCACGCCGGAGGCGGTGACCGGCGTGTCGCCCGCGGGCTGCGCGCCCCGGGTGATCAGCCAGATCCGCCCGCCGCGGGTGGGGTCGTCCAGCTCCAGGGCGCCGCGGACCAGCGCCAGGGCGGCCTCGCTGCCGCCCCGCTGGGCCGTGACGACCTCGTCGGTGGTGGCGTCGGGCAGCTCCGGGACGTCCAGCGGCCAGAGCAGGGCCACGCCGTCGAGCGGCCCGTCCGCGACGGCCCGGTAGAGCGCGCGGCGTATCCGGGCCGTGTCGGGCGCCTCGTCGGCGTGCACCACCTCGACCCGGTGGCCCGCGCCGGCCAGCTCCGCGGCCAGCGCCTCGCCGGTGCCGGTGGCGTCGGCGAGGACCAGCCAGCGGCCGGCGGCCGCCTCCGCGGGGGCCGGCGGGCCGGGGACCTCGGTCCAGTCGGTGCGGTAGCAGAGCTCGACGCCCACGTCGGTGGGCTCCTCGGCCGACTCCACCCGGCGCATCCGCAGCCCCTCGGCGCGGGCGACCAGCCCGTCGTCGTCGTACAGCCGCACATCGGCGACGAGTTCGCCCTCGGGCTCCGCCTCGGGGGTGCGCACCACATGGGAGTGGACGGTGCCACGGGGGCGCCGGTAGGGCTCCAGCGAGCGCACCCCGATCGGCAGGGCGAGCACCGCTCCCCCGGTCAGCGCCTCCGGGGCGAGCGCGCCCAGCAGCAGGAACGCGTTGTCCAGCAGGGCGGGGTGGAACTCGTAGGCGTCGTCCTCGGGCCCGGTGGGCAGCCGCAGCCGGCCGAGCACCTCGCCCTCGCCGACCCACATCCGCTCCAGGCAGCGCATCCGCGGCCCGTATCCGGCGCCCGCCGTCTCGACCCGGTCGAAGAACTCGCCGGCGTCCACCTCGGCGAGGCCGCGGGCCTTGACGGCCTCCATGTCGGGGTCCCAGACCGGTCCTCGGGCCGCCGCCTCCCGGGGGTCCGGCGCGGGCACCGGGAGCGCGACCGGGGACGGGCCCTCGCGGCGCGCCGTGGCGGCGCCCTGGACCTCCGGGTCCCCCTCGGCGAGGGTGCGCAGCCGGTCCAGGTGCGGCAGGCCCGCCAGCACCTCATCGGCGGGCGGTCCGAAGTCCAGCAGGCAGGCCAGCTCGTCCACGCCGATCTCGGCGAGCCGGCGGACCAGCGGCAGGCAGGACTCGGGCGAGCCGATCAGCGACCGGGAGGAGGCGAACCGGTCGTAGAGGAAGCCGGTGAACTGGGTGAGCTCCTCGTCCGGCAGCGCGGTGATGTCGATGTCGTCACCGCGGCCGCGGCTCTTGGCCAGCCCCTTGAGCAGGCCCAGGTTTCCCTTGAGGTAGCGCACGTAGGGGTCGCGGGCGAGCTGGGTGACGGCCTCGGCGTCGGTGCCCACGAAGGTGTGGAGCATGACGGTGACCCGGCCGTCCTGCGGCGGGAACCCGGCGTCGGCGCGCGCCTTGCGGTAGCGGGCGATGTTGTCGGCGAGCCCGTCGACGCCCTGGTCGAGCAGGTGGGTGAGGAGGTGGGCGCCGACCCGACCCGCCTTGGCGAAGCTGGCGGGCGAGCTGGCGGCCGTCAGCCACAGCGGCAGCTCCGGCTGCACCGGGCGCGGATGGGTACGGACCCGGATGGGCTTGCCGGTGCCGCTGGTGGCCGGGGTCGGCTCGCCGCGCCACAGGGCGCGGAGCACCGGCAGCGCCTCGTCCAGGTGCTCGTTGCGGCCGGCGTAGCGGTCGGGGAAGAAGGCGAAGTCGTCCGGGTTCCAGCCGGCGGCCAGCGAGATCCCGGCGCGGCCGCCGGAGAGGTTGTCGACGACCGCCCACTCCTCGGCGACCCGCAGCGGGTCGTGCAGCGGCAGCACCACGCTGCCGGCCCGCAGCCCGATCCGGCTGGTCTCCCGCGCCAGGGCGGCGTGCAGCAGGGCCGGGTTCGGATAGAGCGAGCCCAGCGGGGTGAAGTGCCGCTCCGGGACCCAGATGTTGAGGAAGTCGTGCTCGTCGCCGAAGCGGGCGCTTCGGACGAGCAGCTCGTAACGGTCCTCCCCGTTCAGCGCGTTCTCGTCGCTGGCGAAGAACATCAGGCTGAATTTCATGATGTGCGCTCCCCGTTGCTCGCCTCGGTGCGTGCGCCGCCGTCGGACACCGCGGACTCCGGTGCCGCGGTGCGGACCAGCCGGGCGGTGGCGTGCCGGGTCCACCCGGAGGTGTCGGCCGTGCCGCGGCTGTGGACGCTGAAGGCCAGCGGCTGGCCCGGCCGGCCGTGCAGCCCGACCTGGACGACGCGCGCGCCGTCCGGCGGGACGCTCAGGACGCTGTGGTACGCCACGTCCTGGAGGGTGTACGTGCTCTCCGGGTCCAGCTCGCGGGCGGCGGCCAGCGCCATCTCGATGTAGCTGGTGCCGGGGGCGACGACCCGCCCCTGGATGCGGTGGTCGTCCAACACCGCCACCTGGTCCCGGGCCAGGGCGCGCTGCCACACGTGCCGGCCGGGATCGCCGGCGATCCCCGGCAGCCGGCGGCCCAGCAGCGGATGGCGGCCGGCGGCCGCCCCGTCCCAGGCGCCCGCCCCGTCCGTGGCGGCGGCTGCGGCGGGCGCGCCCAGCTCGTCGGGCAGCCAGAACCGGCGCCGCTGGAAGGGGTAGGAGGGCAGCTGGACGCGGCGACCGCCGCGCCCGGCGCGGGCCGCCGACCAGTCGACGGACACGCCGGCGGCCCATGCGGCGCCCAGCGCCTGGGCCAGGGCGCGGCCCTCGGCGCGGCCGGCGCGCAGCGAGGAGACCCACAGCGCCTCGCCCGCGTCCTCGCCCGTGGCCTTGGTGCCCTTGGTGCCCTTGGTGATCCGCCGGGCCAGCGGGGCCAGCACCGCGTCGGGGCCGATCTCGACGCCGAGCGCGCAGCCCTCGGCGGCGAGGGCGGCGATGCCGTCGGCGTAGCGCACGGCGTGCCGCATCTGGTCCACCCAGTAGTCGGCGGTGGCCATCCGCGGGCCGGCCGGCGCGCCGGTGAGCGAGGAGATCAGCGCCAGCCGCGGCGGACGCAGCGTCACCTGCTGCACGGCCCGGCGGAACTCCTCCAGCACCGGGTCGAGCAGCGGCGAGTGGAAGGCGTGCGAGGTGCGCATCTCCTTCGACGTCCGGCCCTGCTCCCGCAGGCTCTCGGCCACCGCGGCGACCGCCTCGGCCGCGCCGGAGAGCACCACCTCCTCGGGGCCGTTGACGGCGGCCAGCGCCACCCGGTCGGCGTACGGGGCGAGCGCCTCCAGCGCCTCCCGCTCGCCGGCCCGCACCGCCCGCATGGCGCCGCCGGCCGGCAGGCCCTGCATCAGTCGGGCGCGGGTGCCCAGCAGGGTCAGCGCGTCGTCGAGCTCGAAGACCCCGGCCAGGCAGGCCGCGACGTACTCGCCGACGCTGTGGCCGAGGAGATGGGTCGGCTCGACGCCCAGCGAGCGCCACAGCGCGGCCAGGGCGTACTCCACGGCGAAGATGGCGGGCTGGGCGTACTCGGTCCGGGCCAGCGCCTCGGCGTCTCCGATCACCTCGTGCAGATCGAAACCGAAGCGCTTGTCCAGGACGCGGGCGCACTCGTCGAACGCCTCGCGGTACACGGTCCAGTCGCGGTAGAGCTCGGTGCCCATGCCGGCCCGGTGTGAGCCCTGCCCGGTGAAGAGGAAGGCCAGGGCGGGGGCGCGGCGCGGGGCCCGGCCGCGGGCCACGGCGGCCGAGTGCCGGCCGCTCTCGGCGAAGCGCGCCAGGGCCTCGCCCGCCTCCTCGGCGGTGGCCGCGGCCACGGCCAGCCGGTGCGGCCACAGGGCGCGGCCGGTGGCGGCGGTGTGCGCGATGTCGCCGAGCGGTTCGGCGGTGTCGGCCAGCAGTTCGGCGTAGCGGGCGGCGAGCTCGCGCAGCGCCTGGGGGCCGCGGGCCGACAGGGTCAGCACCTCGTCGGCGGGGCCGTCCGCGGCACCCTCGGTCGCGTCGCCGCCGAGGGCGCCGGACGAGCCCGGCGGGGCCGCGGCGGGCGCCTCGGACAGCACCACATGGGCGTTGGTCCCGCCGAAGCCGAAGGCGCTGACGCCGGCGGTGCGCCGCCCGGCGGGCCACTCGCGCGGTTCGACCGGGATCTCCAGCGGTGTGTCGAGGTCGGCGATGTGCGGGTTGAGCCGGGTCAGGTGCAGATGCGGCGGGATGGTGCGGTGCTGGAGCGCCAGCACCACCTTGATGAGGCCGGCGATGCCCGCCGCGGACTCCAGGTGTCCGACGTTGGTCTTGACCGAGCCCAGGTAGCAGGGCCCGGCGGTCTCGCTCCGGCCCGGCCCCCGGGTGAGCACCTCGGTCAGCGACTCGTACTCGACGGGGTCGCCCAGCGCGGTGCCGGTGCCGTGCGCCTCGATGTAGCCGAGCTCGTCCTGGGACACCCCCGCCGCGCCCCAGGCCGCCCGGATGACGTCCTGCTGTGCCTGCCCGTGCGGGGCGGTCAGCCCGTTGGACCGCCCGTCCTGGTTGACGGCGGAGCCGCGGATGACGGCCAGCACCCGGTCGCCGTCGGCCCGCGCGCGGGACAGCGGCTTCAGCACCACCACGCCGCAGCCCTCGGACCGCACGTATCCGTCGGCGCGCTCGTCGAACGCCTTGCAGCGGCCGTCCGCGGCCATCATCCGGGCCCGCGAGAAGACGGCGGTGTAGTCGGGGCTGAGGATGAGGTTCACCCCGCCGGCCAGCGCCAGGGTGGCCTCGCCGCGGCGCAGCGCCTCGCACGCCTGGTGCACGGCGACCAGTGAGGAGGAGCAGGCGGTGTCCACGGCCATGCTGGGGCCGCGCAGGTCGAGCAGGTAGGAGAGCCGGTTGGCCGCGATGCTCAGGGCGTTGCCGGTGCCGTAGTGGGCGTCGAGCGCCTCCTTCGCGCCGGCGGTCAGCCGCGTGTAGTCGTTGTTGCTGATGCCGACGTAGACGCCGGTGGCGCTGCCGGCCAGCGCGTCGGGGACGAGCGCGGCGTTCTCCAGCGCCTCCCAGGCGACCTCCAGCAGCAGCCGCTGCTGCGGGTCGATGGCGGCGGCCTCGCTGGGGGCGATGCCGAAGAACTCCGGGTCGAAGTCGGCGACCCGGGACAGGAAGCCGCCCCAGCGGGTGCTGGTGGTGCCGGGTCGACCCAGCCGCGGGTCGTAGAGCGCGTCGGCGTCCCAGCGCTCCGCGGGCACCTCGCCGATGGCGTCGGTGCCCTCCAGCAGCAGCTTCCAGAAGTCGTCGGTGTCCTCGGCGCCGGGCAGCCGGCAGGCCATGCCGACGACGGCGATCGGCTCGTCGCGGTCGGGGGCGCCGGGGCCCGCCGGCTCCGCCATGGGGGCGTCGTCGCCGGCGAGGTGGCGGGCGATCTCCTCGGCCGTGGGGTGCTGGTAGAGCAGGGCGGCGGGGAGCCGGCGGCCGAGCGCGCGCTGGAGGGCGCCGGAGATGGCGATCGCGGAGGCCGAGTCGACGCCGTAGGCGCTGAAGCTCGCGCGGGGATCGAGCTGCTCCGGGGCCAGCCCCAGGTGGTCGGCGACGGTCTCGGTCACCAGCCGTACCAGGTCGTCATGGCCGGCCTCGCCCGTCTGGGCGGACGAGGTCGCGGGGCCGGCCGGGGTCGGCGCGGTCCAGGTCGCGACCGTGGCCAGGGTGCCGTCGAGGTAGCCGCGTTTGGCGGCTCGGCGGGCGATCTTCCCGCTGGAGGTCTTGGGCACGGCCCGGGTGCGCAGCAGGACCAACGCGTGCAGCGGCACGTCGTGTTCGGCGGCGACCGCCGCGGCCACGGCGGCGCCCAGCCGCGCGGCGTCCGCCTCGTCGACCTCGTCGCCGCGCACCTCCTGGACGACGACGACGCGCTCCTCACCGGTGGAGCCGTCCGCGCCCGCCTCGGGTGCCAGGGCGAAGGCCGCGGTGCAGCCGGGCCGGAAGAGGGGGTCGACGCCCTCGACGGTGCGCTCGATGTCCTGCGGGTAGAGGTTGCGCCCGCGGACGATGATCATGTCCTTGATGCGTCCGGTGATGCAGAGCCGGCCGTCGGCGGAGCGGAAGCCCTTGTCGCCGGTGGCCACCCAGGTGGCGGCGGCGTCCGCGGGCTCGTCGGCCCGCCGGTTGCCGAAGGTCTCGGCGGTCTCCTCGGGCCGCTGCCAGTAGCCGTGTCCGGCGCTGGGCCCGCTCAGCCAGACCTCGCCGACCTGCCCGTCCGGCACGGCGCGCCGGGTCCGCGGGTCGACGACGGCCAGCCGCTGGTCGAGGTGGGCGCGGCCGACGCCGACCACCGCGCGGGAGCCGGGCGTGCCGGGGGCGACCTCGACGATCCGGTCCTGCTCCAGGGCGGCGCCGTCCAGGTGGTAGACGGTGGCGCCGTCGCCGGGGCGGTCGGCGGAGACGAAGACGGAGTTCTCGGCGAGGCCGTAGCCGGGGTACCAGGCGGTGTCGCGGAAGCCGTGCTCGGCGTAGGCGCGGGCGAAGCGCTCCAGCGTGTCGGCGCGGATCGGCTCGGCGCCGTTGAGCGCCACCTGCCAGTGGCTCAGGTCGAGCCCGGCCCGGTCCTCGGGGCGGGTGCGGCGCACGCACAGCTCGTAGGCGAAGTTGGGCGCGCAGCTCAGGGTGCCCTGGTGGTCGGAGAGCGCCCGCAGCCAGCGGATCGGCTCCAGCAGGAACGCCTCCGGCGGCATGTAGACCAGCTCGGCGTGCCAGAACAGGGCCTGGAGCAGGTTGGCGATCAGCCCCATGTCGTGGAAGAGCGGCAGCCAGGAGACGAAGACCGGGCGCTCGCTGTGGCCCATCGCCTCGGCCATCATCGCGCAGTTGTGCAGCAGGTTGGCGTGGCTGAGCATCACGCCCTTGGGGTTGCCGGTGGAGCCGGAGGTGTACTGGAGGAAGGCCAGTTCGTCCGGTTCGACGGTCGGTTCGCGCCAGTCCTCGGCGGCGGAGAGCGGCACCCGGTCGGTGGCCACCCAGCGCGCCTGCGCGTGGTAGGTGCCGGCCAGTTGGTCGTGCAGCCAGCCGGGGGCGGCGACGATCGACGCGCCCGAGTCCTCGGCGACCGCGTTGAGTCGCGCGGCGTGCTTGTCGGAGCGCGGCGGATAGGCGGGGACGGCGACCATGCCCGCGTACAGGCAGCCGAAGAACGCGGCCACGAACTCGGGCCCCGACGGGTAGAGCATCAGCACCCGCTCGCCCGGGGCGTTCCGGCGGCGCAGCTCGGCGGCGATGGCGCGGGCGCGCAGATCGAGGTCGGCGTAGGTGAGTCGTTCCGTGACGGCCTCGCCGTCGGCCAGATAGGTGAACGCCGGCCGCCGCCCGTCTTCCGTGCTCCGCAGCCGAAGGAGCTCCACCAGGTTCCCGGCCGAGGGGGCCGGCCGCGCTATTGAGGGATAACTGCTCACGTCTTCCTCTTTCGGACAGGCTCAGGACACATGCGCCGCGGGCACGCCGGCACACCGCCGGAAGCCGTCGTGTCGAATTCACGACGGCTTCCGTCGGGTGATGGGCGAGAAACTACTCAGCGGCCTTTTCGGCGTCCTCGGACTCCGGCGGCGACTGCGGCGGGTAGAAGAGGTCACGGGCCGGCTCGGCGCGCTTCAGGGCACCGACGAATTCATCGGTGTCGACCAGCGGAATCAGCTTGCTGTTGCTGAAGGCGCCGGTCGAGTAGCCCGTCAGCACGGCGGCGTGGGCGGCCTCAAGGTCCGGGAAGTCGACGACGACGGCGAAGTTGTACTCGACGTCGCGGGTGAACCAGTAGTTCACGACCTTTCCGCCGAGGGAACCGTAGAACTTGAAAGCGTGCTCGTCCCGGGCGACGATGCCCTCGGGATTGTGCAGCACACCCCGGACGACTTCCTGTGAATACTGGGCAAGAATCAGGTACTGCACGACAACACCCCTCAAGGAAAAACCAGCTTTCCGCAGATGCTGCCTGGCGGGCCGAGACCACGACAGACCTCTGTCAGCAAGACGACAGGCCCTGTCGCGCTGCGGCCACGGGGCGGTGTCCGGGCGGCGGGTTCAGCGACGTGAGCGGCGGTGCGGCGTCGGCGTGTCCCGAACACGGGTCAGGGGCGCAGACGGGGTCCGCGCCCCTGACGGGCGGTGGCCGACGCCCCGGTGCGCCGCTGTGGGCACCGGGGCGTCGACACGTCACTCCACGGGAACGAGGTGGAACATCACGCTGTCCGCCGGCACGGAGATGGGGTGCGCTCCCTCCACGCGCCAGCCGGCCTCCTCGAAGACCGGGCCCCACTCCTCCAGGGTGGGCAGGTAGTCGCCCATCACGGCGTGGGCGAACTCGAAGGCCATGCTGAAGATGGGCATGTCGCGGTCCCCGTACGCGGTCGTGCGGGTCGCGTCGGCGAGCAGGAAGTGCTTGAGGTCGGGGAAGACCTCCCGGATGCGGCGCAGGGAGGCGACGGCCTCGGCACGGGGCCAGAAGTCGTGGCCCATCATGAACGAGGTCAGCAGGTCGACCCCGGCGTACTCGGGGCGCGGCTCGAGGGCCGTGGCGTCGCCCTGGGTGATGGTGATCCGGTCGGCGAGGCCCGCCTCCGCGACGGCCTTGGTGGCGACGTCGATGGCTCCGTCGGCCGCGTCGATGCCGAGACCCCGCACGCCGGGCCGGGACTGGGCCAGCCGGATCAGGCGCCCGCCGCTGCCGGAACCGAGGTCCGCGACGTAGCTGAAGTCCAGCCCGTTCACGACCGGCAGGAAGACCGGGTCCCACCACTCCGCGTTGATCTCACGGCAGGCGACGCTGATGGCGGCCGCGTCGCGCCGGTAGAAGGAGCCGACCCGGTTGTCGGTGCGCATCAGGTCCGGGAGGGTGCTGAACAGCTCCCCGCACCCGCGGGTCATCCAGTGGAACAGGGACTTGGAACGGTCCGCCTCCGCGAAGTTCGGGCCGGGCCGGACGGCGTCCTCGTGGTCGGGGTCCCGGCTGACCACGTCGGCCGACGCGAGCACCCGCACGAGTTCCCGCAGGGAGGCCGCGTCGAGCCCGCGTCCGGCCGCGAACTCCCCCATCTCCAGGGAGCCCTGCTCGCGTATCGCGTCGAAGACGCCGATCTCCCACGCCGCGCTGATCGACCATGCCGCCAGGGCGTGGTTGTACACCTCGGTCATCGTCGCGCCAGTCTTGTTCACGCCGTACTCCTCGTGGGGTTCTGTTGCTTCTGTTGCTTCTGTTGCTTCTGCTGCGGTTGCTTCGGTCGGATCGGTGGGATCTGTCGGTCCGGTGGTTCCGGCGGATGCCGGTGGTGGGCGGTCCATGGGGGGCCTTACGCGGACACGCGGCGCAGCGCGTCGCGGATGTGCTCGGCGACGGCCTGCTCGTGCCGGTGGAGGAAGAAGTGGTCGTCGTCCATCAGGTGCAGCCGGAAGTCGCCGTCGGTGTGCTCGCGCCAGTTCTCCACGGACCAGGTCGGCACCTGGTCGTCGCGGGTCCCGCCGAAGGCGGTGACCGGCATGGCGAGCGGCGACCGCGGTCGGTAGCGGTAGCTCGCCAGGACGGAGAAGTCGGCGCGGATCCGCGGCAGGCACAGGTCGAGGAGGTCCTCGTCCTCGAACAGTTCGCGCGGGGTGCCGTTGAGTCGCCGCACCTGCGCGACGAACTCCTCGCGGGGCAGGTCGTGAATGCGCCACTCGGGGCGTTCCACGTCGGGGGCCGCGCACGCGGACACCGCGAGCAGCCGCGCGGGGGTCCCCGTCGACTCCGCCAGGCGGTGGGCGATCTCATACGCGAGCATGCCGCCCATGCTGTGCCCGAAGAGGGCATAGCGGTCTCCGGCCCAGGGCGCGATGGCCGTCGCCAGGCGTTCGGCGAGGGTGTCGAAGTCCTTCTCGGGCTCTTCGTGGAACCGGTTCTCGCGGCCCGGGAGCTGCACGGGGACGAACGTCGCGTCGGCGTCACCGCGGTGGGCCCAGGTGCGGTAGAGGCCGGCGCCGCCGCCCGCGTAGGGGAGGCAGAAGACCCGGACCGGCGCCTCGGGGTCGGGCAGGCCGAAGGGGAACACTACGGCGGGGTCGTCGCGTGTGGGGCTCATGAGGTCCTTTCCGATGAGCGAGCGGTGGCCGTCGGGCCTGCCCGCGGGGGGATGGTCGGTGGCGCCCGGGGCGTGGCCGGGTGGTCTCCCGGGCAGCCGGTGTGCCCGTGGGGTCAGGAGCCGGGGGTCGACGTGGGGTCGAGGGCGGCGGCGCAGGACGCGACGGTGGGGTTCTCCAGGACCGCGCGTACGGAGAAGTCGACCTGCCATTCCTGGCGGACGCGGGAGGCGATGCGGGTGGCCTTGATGGAGTTGCCGCCCAGGACGTAGAAGTCCTCGTGGAGGCCGACCTCTTCCAGGCCGAGGGTCTCGGCCCACAGCTCCGCCATCCTGCGCTGGGTCGGGGTGGCGGGCGCCGTGTCCGCGCCGACCGGGGCGGTCCGCTCGGGCTCGGGCAGCGCCGCGTGGTCCAGCTTCCCGTTGGCGGTCAGGGGCAGCGAGTCCAGGGTGACGAAGGCGTTGGGCACCATGTAGTCCGGCAGCCTCTTGCGCAGCAGCTCGCGCCAGTCGTCCGCCACCTGTCCGGCGTCGGGCGCCAGGACCAGGTAGGCCACCAGGAGCTGGTCGCCGGCTCCCGCGCCGTCGCGGACGACGACGGCGGCGTCCTTCACCGCCGGGTGGTCGCGCAGCGCGCTCTCCACCTCGCCGGTCTCGATGCGCAGGCCGCGGAGCTTGGTCTGGCCGTCCACCCGGCCGACGAACTCCAGCCGTCCGTCGGGCCGCCAGCGCAGCAGGTCCCCGCTGCGGTAGAGGCGGGAGCCGGGCACGTCGGAGAAGGGGTCGGCCGGGAAGCGCTCGGAGGTGAGCTCCGGGCGGTTGAGGTAGCCGCGGCCGACCTGGACACCGCCGAGGCACAGCTCGCCGGGGATGCCGACGGGGACGGGCTGGCCGTTGCCGTCGAGCACATGGAGCCGCACGCCCCGCACCGGGCGCCCGACCGAGGGCCAGTTCCCGTCGGCCGCGCACTCCTCCACCGTGGCCCAGATGCTGGTCTCCGTGTGCCCGTAGACGTTGAACACGCGGACGTCGGGGCACCAGCGGGCGAGCAGCTCCGGGGAGACCGATTCGCCGCCGAGCACGATCCCGCGCAGGTGGGGCAGCCGGGCCCGGGCGTCCAGCGGCAGGGCGGCCAGCGCGGAGGGGGCCATGACGAGCCAGCTGACGCGCTCGCGTTCCAGCAGGTCGACCAGGGCCGGTCCGGGCATGACGTCGTCCCGCGTGGCCAGGCAGAGGACCGCGCCGGTGCCGAGGGCGAGGAAGACCTCGAACACCGAGGCGTCGAAGCTCGGGGAGGCCCACTGGAGCACCCGGTCCCCCGGGCCGGCGCCGAACGCCTCCCGCTGGGCGAGGCAGCTGTTCACCGCTCCGCCGTGGGTGACCAGGGCGCCCTTGGGCCGTCCGGTGGACCCCGAGGTGTAGATGACGTACGCGAGGTCGTCGGGCTCGACGCCGCCGGGGAGGGCCCGCGTCGGCCACCGGTCGAGGGCCGCGCCCGGCTCGTCCAGCAGGATCCGGGGGACGTCCAGCTCGGGCAGGTGTCCGCACGCCGTGCCGCTCGTCAGCAGCAGGGAGAGCCCGGCGTCCCGGCTCATGAAGGCCAGGCGCTCCTCGGGGTAGGCGGGGTCGAGCGGCACGAACGCGCCGCCGGCCTTGAGCACCCCGAGCATCGCGACGATCAGGTCCGTCGAGCGGTCCAGACAGAGACCGACCCGGAGGTCGCGGCCGATGCCGTGGTCGCGCAGCAGGTGCGCCATCTGGTTGGCGCGCTCGTCGAGCTGTCGATACGTCAGCGTCTCGGCGCCGAAGGTCAGGGCCGGGGCGTCCGGGGACAGCGCCGCCCGCTCTTCGAAGAGCTGCTGGAGGCAGAGCGTGGACGGTGCCGCGGTCTCGCCGCGTCCCCACGCGTCGATGGCGCGCCGCTCCTCGTCGGTCAGCAGGGAGATCTCCCGCGGCGGGAGCGTGAGGTCGGCGGCCAGGGTCTCCAGGATCGTGGCGTAGTGGCCCAGCAGCCGCTCGACGGTGGCCGCGTCGAAGCGGCTCCTGTCGTAGCCGATGCGCAGGCTGATCTCCTCGTCGGGGATGACGAGGACGGCCAGCGGATAGTTGGTGTGGTACCTGTACTCGCCCCGTCGGACGGTGAGTTCGCCGCTGCGGTTGCCCAGGTCGCCCATCCTCGGCACGTTGAGGATCGTCATGATGCTGTCGAACAGCGGCTCGCCCGGCTCCGCGTCGCTCCACTGCTGCACCTCGGCCAGGGGGCTGGCGAGGTGCTGACGTACGCCGGTCTGGGTGGCCTGCATGCGCGCGCAGGCCTCGACGAACGGGCGGTTCGGGTCGAGGTGGGCCCGCAGCGGCAGCGTGTTGATGAACAGTCCGAGCGTGTCCTCGATCCCGTCGAGCTCGGCCGGGCGGTGCGTCATGGTCATCCCGAAGACGACGTCCGACTGGTCGGTGTAGCGGCTCAGGAGCAGGCCCCAGGCGGTCTGCAGCACGGTGCTGAGGGTGAGCCGGTGCTCCCGGACGAGGCGGCGCAGGGCGTCGCCGGTCTCCCTGGAGAGCGTTCGCGTCACCTCCGGGTTCTCCCGGTCGTCGCCTCGCGCCCCGTTCGGCCGCTCCGCCAGGTGCTGCGGGGCCGCCACGGCCAGCGGCGCCGGCCGGAAGCCGGCGAGTTGGGCGCGCCAGAACTCCTCGGTGCCGCGCGTGTCCTGGCCGCGCAGCCAGGTGACGTAGTCGTGGTACGGCCGCACGCGGGGGGTGGGCGGCGTCTCGCCCCGCACCAGGCGGTCGTAGTGGACGAGCACGTCCTCCAGCAGCATCAGGGCCGACCAGGCGTCCAGCAGGATGTGGTGGTAGCGCAGGACGAAGATGTGGCGCCGCTCGGCGACCCGGATGAGGTGCAGCCGGAACAGGGGCGGGCGGTCCAGTCGGAAGCCGCGACCGCGGTCGGCGCGCAGGAAGTCCTCCAGGCGCTCCTCGACGCCCGCCGCCTCGCCGGTGTCGGCGTCCCGCCAGTCGTGTCGCTCGACGCGCGCGGAGCCGTGGGCGTGGACGACCTGCGCCGGCTCGGCGATCTCCTCCCAGTGGTACGACGTGCGCAGGATGGTGTGCCGGTCGACGGCCCGCTGCCAGGCCCGTTCCAGCGCGTCGGGGTCCAGGTCGCCGTCAAGGGTCTGGATGATCTGGTCGACGTAGAAGGACGTACCGGGGTCGAGGATGGTGTGGTACAGGAGGCCCTGCTGGAGCGGGGAGAGGGGGTGGACTCCCTCGATGCTCGTGGTCATCGGCTCCGCCTTTCTGTGGTGCTGTCGTCGGCTGGGGTGTCGTCGGCCGCGTCCGTGCGAGCCTCGGGTGCGGGCTCGTCGGTCATGACGGCGCCGAGACGCGAGAGGAGCCGTCGCAGGTCGCCCTCGGCCAGATGGCTGCCGGTCACGCCGGAGGGCGTGGGGGCGTCGGGCGCCGGGGCCGGCCGGTCGCGCTCGTCGGCGGGCGGCGGGGTCACCGTGCCGGCCGACGCGGCGAGTTCGGCGATCGTGGGGTGGGCGAAGAAGTCGGCCTCGGTGAGCCGGATGCCGGCCTGCTTGGCCCTGCTGACGATGCGCAGGCTGGTGATGGAGTCGCCGCCCAGCCGGAAGTAGTCGTCCTCGACGCCGACGGGGTGGATGCCGAGCAGCGACTCCCAGATCGCCACGAGCGCGGCCTCCCGGTCGTCGCGGGGCGCGACGGCGGGCCCGAGGGTGTCGGGGCGGTCGTAGACGGTCTGCCGGTCGGCGGACCGGCCCTCGCGACGGGCGCGGGCCGCGGTGTCCGCCGCGGACGAGCGCCTGCCGCCGGCCTCGCCGGCGTGGACGTACGCGTGGTGGACGCCGGTGCGCAGCACGTCTTCCAGGGCGCGGAACGCGGGTTCGGGCTCCAGCATGCCGAAGCCGCTCTCGCGTACCCGGCGGCCGGCGTGCTCGTCGAGGGTGGCGACCATCCCGGAACCGCTCCACGGCCCCCATGCCACGCTGGTCGCGGGCAGTCCGAGGAACTGCCGGTGGTGGGCGAGGGCGTCCAGGAACGCGTTGGCGGCGGCGTATCCGCTCTGGCCGCGCGAGCCCATGAGGGCGGCCACGGACGAGTAGAGGACGAAGAACTCCAGCTTGGCGTCGTGCGTCAGCCGGTGCAGGTTCCAGGCGCCGCGCATCTTGGGGGCCATGACCGCGCGCAGTCGGCCGGCGTTCTGCCGCCGCACGCTGCCGTCGTCCAGGACGCCGGCGGCGTGGATCACGCCGCGCAGCGGCGGCATGGCGGCGGCCACCTCGGTGAGGACCCGCGCGACGGCGTCGAAGTCCGCGACGTCGGCCTGGTGGACCACCACCTCGACGCCCGCCCGCCGCCACTGCGCGACGCGCTCCCCGGCGGTCCCGGAGGGCGCCGTGCGTCCGACGAGGGCGAGGTGCCGGGCACCGCGCCGCACCAGCCAGTCGGCGGTGTGCAGGCCGAGCGCGCCGAGCCCGCCGGTCAGCAGGTAGGTGCCGTCCGGTCGCACGAGTTCCTCGGGGGCGGCCGTCCCGGGCGGGGCGACCCGCTCCGTTCCCGCGACGTACCGCCGGCCGTCGCGGATCGCGACCTGGTCGTCGTCGCCGCGGGCGAGCGCCTCGGCGGTCAGCGCCGCGGCCTCGCTCCGCGGCGACCGCCCGGCCGGGTCGAGGTCGAGGAGGACGCAGCGTACGTCGGGGTTCTCGGCGTTGGCGATGGCGGCGAGGCCCCACAGCGGGGCGTGCGTGACGTGGACCGGGTGGGCGGAGAGCGACCGTGTCCCGCGCGTGGCCACCAGGACCCGCGCACGGTGCCCGGGGGCGCCCAGTGCCTGGAGGACGGCGAGAAGGGCTCCGGTCCCGCTCTCCTGGGCCCGGTCGAGGTCGTCCGCGGTGGGCTCCTCCCGAGGCTCGTCCAGTCCCCACAGGAACGCCACGTTCGAGGGCGGTTCGGACCCGGCGTGCTCCCGGAGGAGCGTGGCGACGCCGTCCGCGTCGCGGGCCGCGGCCTCGACCAGGGTGACCCGCTGCCCGGCCTCGTCCAGCTGTGCGGCCAGGGCCGCCCCCACACCCCCGCGGTCGGCGAGGATCAGCCAGTCCTCGGCGGCCGGTGTGCCGGCGGGCTCGGCGTCCACGGCCTTCCACGCGGGGCGCCGGACGACGGCGGTGTCCCGGCGCAGCAGGGCGTCCGCCGCGACCCGGCGCACCCAGAGGCCGTCCAGCCGCAGCACGGCCTCGCCGTCGTCGTCGAGCAGCAGGACGTCGGCGACGACCGTGTCGCCGTCGGGGCTCTGCTCCGGGTGCTCCCGCACGCGGCACCACAGGGGTGCGGACGGCGGCTCCTTGTGGAAGCGCAGCGCGTCGAGCCGGATCGGGACCCGCACGCCGAGTTCGGCGTCCGGCCGGGCCGACCAGGCCAGGGCCACCACGGCCTGGACGCACGCGTCGACGAGGCCCGGGTGCAGCAGGAACGGCCCGTCCCCGCCGTCGTGGGGCGGCGGCACCATCCGGATCAGCAGCTCGCCTTCACGGCGGGTCAGTTCGCCGAGGCGACGGAAGCCGTCGCCGAGCTCGGCGCCGCTCTCCCGCATGGCGGTGTAGAAGTCCGCGCCGTCCAGTCGCCGGCCCGGCCGGTCGAGCAGGTCGCCGAGCGCGGGCGGTGGGACCTCCGCCTCGGACCCGGTGCGCACGGTGCCCACGGCGTGTGTCGTCCAGGCCCGCTGGTCGGTGGTTCCGGCGGGCGCGCTGACCACGCGGAAGGCCCGCGGCTCGGTGTCCTCGCCGGCGGCGGGGGCCGGGGCGCCGTCGGGCCCGTCCGGGCCGTCGATGATCAGTTGGATGTCGCGCTCGGCGTCGTCCAGCGCGAGCGCCTGCGGGAAGGAGACCCCCTCCAGCACGGCGTGCCCGCCGGCCCCCTGCCGCGCGGCGAGGTCGTGCACGGCGGCGACGGTCATGGCGAGGTGGGACGCGGCCGGGACCACCACCTCGTCGAAGAGCACGTGGTCCGCGAGGAAGGCCGGGGAGTCGGCCGTGAAGCGGGTCTGGTGGACGGTGTCGCGCAGCGCGGGCGAGCTCAGCCGGGTGCCGGGGAAGACGGGCGTGCCCGCCGGCCGTGAGCCGCGTGCGCCCCGGGTGTCCCGCCAGTAGCGCTTGCGTCCGAAGGGGTACGTGGGCAAAGACACCCGGCGTCCGCCCGATCCGGCGTGCACCGCCCGCCAGTCGATGTCGGCCCCGGCCTCGTACAGCCGCCCCAGGGTCTGGAGGATCTGCCGCCCGTCGTCGGCGCGGCGGGACAGGGAGGGCAGCCAGAGCCGATCCCCTCGCGGGTCCAGGCCCTGCTTGGTGACCAGACGGGTCAGGACGGGGTCCGGTCCGATCTCCAGGGCGGCGTCGAAGCGCCGCTCCAGCAGCGTGGCCACGGCGGGCAGGAAGCGGACCGCGTCGCGGGCGTTGCGCCGCCAGTAGTCCGCCCCCGCCATGTCCTCACCGCGGACGCGCCCGCCGGTCACCGTGGAGATGACGGGGATCGTCGCCGGCGCGTGCGGCACATCGGCGGCCAGGGCGCCGAACGGCTCCAGCATCGGGTCCATGAGCGCCGAGTGGAACGCGTGCGAGGTGGTGAGGCGGCGGACGCCGACGCCCTCGGCCTGGGCCCGCGTCAGCAGCTCGTCCAGGGCGTCGGCGGCGCCGGAGACGGCCGTCTGGTGCGGGCCGTTGACCGCCGCGACGCTCAGCCGGCCGTCGAAGGGGGCCAGCAGGGCCCGGACGGTGTCCTCGTCGGCCGCGACGACGGCCATCCCGCCCTCGCCGGGCAGCCGCCCCATCAGGCGGCCGCGTTCGGCGACCAGCGTCAGGGCGTCCTCCAGGCGCAGCACTCCGGCGGCGCAGGCGCCCGACAGCTCGCCGATGCTGTGGCCGAGGACGACGGAGGGCGTGACGCCCCACGACCGCCACAGCGACACCAGCGCGTAGGCCAGGGAGAACAGGGCGGGTTGGGCGTACTCGGTGCGGTCGATGAGCGTCGGGTCGGCGTCGTCCGCGTACAGCAGGTCCGTCAGGGACCAGCCGTACCGCTCCCGCAGCAGCCCCGCGCAGGTGTCGAGCGCCTGGCGGAACACCGGCTGGGTGGCGTACAGACCGGCGCCCATCCCGACGTACTGGGAGGCCTGCCCGGTGAAGAGGAAGGCGGTGCGGAACTCCCGGCCGCCGCCGCGCGGCGCGGACCCGGTGGCCGGCGCCCGCCAGGCGGCGAGCTGGGCGGCGAGGTCCTCGGTGTCGGACGCGGCGAAGAACGCGCGGTGGGCGAAGTGGGCCCGTCCGGTGTCGGCGGAGTACGCCAGGTCCGCGCAGTCGAGCTCGGGGTGGAGCTCCAGGTGCCGACGGTAGCGCTCGACGACGCGGCCCAGGGCGGCCTCGTCCCGCGCGGACAGCGCGACCGGGTGCGGGGCCGGGCGGACGGTGTCCCCGGCCGGGGGCGGGGGCGGGGCGACGGCGGGGGCCTCGGCGACGATCACGTGGGCGTTGGTGCCGCCGATGCCGAAGGAGCTCACTCCGGCCGTGCGGGGCCGCTCGCCCCGGGGCCAGGGGCGGGCCTCGGCGGGCACGTCGAGCAGCAGCTCGTCCCAGGAGACCTGCGGGGTGCGCTCCCGCAGGTGCAGATGGGCCGGGATCTCCTGGTGCTGGAGCGACAGCACCACCTTCATCAGGCCCGCGACACCGGCGGCCGCCTCCAGGTGACCGAGGTTGGTCTTCACCGTGCCCATCAGGAGCGGGCGTTCCGGTGAGCGTCCGCCGCGGTAGGCGGCGCCGAGCGCGTTCGCCTCGATGGGGTCGCCGATGGGGGTGCCGGTGCCGTGGGTCTCCACGTAGTCGACGTCCGCGGGCGCCACCCGTGCGGCCTTCAGGGCGGTGGTGATGAGGTCCTTCTGGGCGCTGCCGCTGGGGACCGTGAGGCCGCTGCCGCGGCCCCCGTGGTTCACCGCGGAGCCGCGCAGCACGGCGAGCACGGTGTCCCCGTCGGCCTGGGCGTCCGACAGTCGCTTGAGCACGACCATCCCGGCGCCCTCGCCGCGGGCGTACCCGTCGGCCGCGGCGTCGAAGGCGCGACTGCGCCCCTGGGGCGAGAGCACCCCGGCCTGGGACAGGTCGACGGTCATCTCCGGGGAGACCATGAGGTGGACGCCGCCGGCCAGCGCGAGGTCGCACTCCCCGGAGCGCAGGCTCTGCATCGCCAGGTGAACGGTCACCAGCGACGAGGAGCATCCGGTGTCGACCGCCAGGGACGGGCCGTGGAGGCCCAGCAGGTACGAGATGCGACCGGCCGCCACGCAGAACAGGTTGCCGGTGGCCATGTGCCCGTCGAGCCGGGTCAGGTCGGCGGTCTGCAGGAGTTTGTAGTCGTCGATGCCGATGCCGACGAACACACCGGTCTGGGATCCCCGGAGGCTGGTGGGGTCCTGCCCCATGTGCTCCAGGGCTTCCCAGGCGACCTCCAGGAGCAGCCGGTGCTGCGGGTCGAGCGTCTCGGCCTCCCTCGGGGGGATGCCGAAGAACTCGGCGTCGAAGGTGTCGATGGCGTCCAGGAACCCGCCGCGCCTGGCCCGGGTGGTGCCGGGGCGTGCCCCCTCGGGGTCGTGCAGGCTCTCGGCGTCCCACCGCCCCTCGGGGACGGTGGAGGTGGCGTCCGTCCGGGACCGCAGCAGGTTCCAGTACGTCTCGGGGTCGTCGACTCCTCCGGGGAAGCGGCAGCCCATGCCCACCACGGCGATCGGCTCGGGAGGCGGGGTGGTGTTGGACCGCTGGCGGCGCAGGCGCTCCTCGAGGAGGCTCCGCTGGGCGGCGGGGAGCGCCGCGATGCGGTCGGCGATGCTAGTCATGGGTCGTGTCCCCTCCGGGCTCGTTCCCCAGCGTGAGCTGGTCCAGGTACCGGGCCGCCTCGTCGGCGGACAGGCTCTCTACCTCGGCGAGCAGTGCCGCCATGTCCTCCGGGTCCGCGGGGTCCGAGGTGTCCGCGGCGTCGGTGTCGTGGGCGGTGTGCGCGCCGTTCGCGTCCCGCGGGGGCTCGGCGTCCGCCTGGTGCGCGCCCGGGGTGAGCGCCAGCTCGTCGAGGAGGTGGGCGGCGAGGGCGGCGCAGGTCGGGTGGTCGAACGGCAGCGTCCCGGGGATGGTCAGTCGGTCTCCCAGGTCCTCGCGCAGCCGCGTCACGAGTTTCAGCTTCATCAGTGAGTCCAGGCCGAGTTGGAAGAAGCCCGTGTCGGGGTCGACGGCGTGGTCCGCGGAGAAGCCCGCGATGTCGGCCACCAGGGCGCTCAGGTGGGCGATCAGCTGCTCCAGCCGGTCGCCGGGTTCGGTCGCGGCCAGCCGGTCGGGCAGCGACAGCGCGGCGGCGGTGTCCTCCGCGTCCGGTGCGGCGTCCTCGTCGACGGCTCCGTCCGGACCGTGTACGAGGGCGAGCAGGCCGCTGTTGGCGGTGGCGGGCAGCCAGCTGCGGTACGCGGCCCAGTCGACGGAGTACACACCCAGTTGGGCGGTGTCACGGGCCAGGATCCGGTCGAGCAGCGGTGCGCCCTGTGCCCGGTCGATGGTCCGGGCCCCGCGCTCGCTCCACCGGTAGCCCGCCGCGGCCGTCGAGTCCGTCATGCCGACGCCCTGCCAGGGGCCCCAGTTGACGCTGGTGGCGGGCAGTCCGAGTGCCCTGCGGTGGTGGGCCAGGGTGTCCAGAGCGGCGTTGGCGGCCGCGTAGTTGCCCTGCCCGGGGGAGCCGAGGACGGCGACGAACGACGAGAAGAGCACGAAGAAGTCGAGCGGCAGCTCACGGGTGCACACGTCCAGGTGGTGAGCGCCGTGCACCTTGGGTGCCAGCACCGCCCGGTACCGGTCCCAGTCCTGCTGGAGCAGCGTGCCGTCGTCGAGGACGCCGGCGGCGTGGAGGACGCCGCGCAGCGGCGGGCGTTCGCGGCCGAAGGACGCCACGAGCTCGCGCACCTCGTCGGCGCGCGTCACGTCGGCGTGCACGACGTCCACCCGGGCGCCCGTCGACCTGAGCTCCGCCAGCGCCGCGCGGGCTTCCGCACCGGGCGAGCCGCGGCCGACCAACACCACGTGCCGGGCTCCGGCGTCGACCATCCAGCGCGCGGCGACCAGGCCGATTCCACCGAGTCCCCCGGTGATCAGATAGCCGCCGTCGGCCCGCATCGCCACCGGTCCGGTCGTGCCGGACTTCTCCTCCACGGCCGTCACCCGCGCCACATGGCGCCGTCCGGCGCGGAAGGCCACCTGGTCCTCGCCGTCTCCCGCGAGGAGTTCGGCGACGAGAGCGGTGCCCGCCGTGTCCCCCGGGGCCGGGTCGAGGTCCACGAGACCGCCCCACACCTCGGGGTGCTCCAGGGCGACGACGCGCCCGAGGCCCCACAGCGCGCCCTGACCGGCGGAGCCCTCGACGGGGGCTTCGCCCACGGGCTGCGCCCCCGACGTGACCAGCCAGACGCGCGGTGCCCTTCCGTCCTCCCAGGAGGCCAGGGCGCGCACCGTGGCGAGCGCCGGGCGCAGCGAGCGCTCCAGGTGCTCCCCGAGGGTCGCGTCCGGTGCGTCGCCCACCAGGTGCAGCACGCCGCGGCAGGCGGGGCCGGACGCGCGGACGGCCTGGCGCAGGGCGTCGGGCAGCTGGGTCTCGGGGTCCGTGGGGACCGGGAGGACGGTGCAGCGCTGTCCGGCCGTGCGCAGGGCCTGGGAGACCGAGCGGGTCAGCGGCCCCTCCGGGTCGTCCGTCAGCACGATCCAGGCGTGGCGGTCGGCGGTCCCGGTCGTGCCGGTGAGCGGCCGCTCGTGCCACCCGAGGTGGTGCAGCCACGGGTACGCGTCCTCGTCGCCGGCCGTGAGCCGTCGCAGGAGCGCGGGGAGCAGCTCGCGCTCCGCGTTCGACAGTCCGCCGCGGCGGGCCATCTCGTCGGCGACCCGGTCCACCTCGCCGCGGGCCAGCAGGTCGAGGAGCGTGCCCGCGGCGGGCTCCGTCGCGGTCAGCGGCGCCGGGGTGATCCAGTGCCGTTCGCGCTGCCACGGGTAGTCCGGCGTGGTGACCAGGCGCCCGGCCGCGGGGCGTACGGCCTTCCAGTCGATGGGGTGCCCCTGGGCCCAGAGGGTGCCGACGGCCTCCCGCAGAGCCCGCCGCTCCCCCGTCTCACGGCGCATGGTCGGAACGACGACGCCCTCGTGGCCGGTGTGCTCCAGGCTCTGCGCCGCCGGCGCCACCAGCACGGGGTGCGGCCCGAGTTCCACGAACGTCCGGTGTCCGGCGGCGGCGAGCGCCTCGACGGCCGGGGCGAACCGGACGGGCTCGCTGATGGTCCGCACCCAGTACGCGGCGTCGAAGTGCGTTCCGGGGCGGAACTCCGCGTCGATGGTGGAGAACACCGGGATGTCGCACGCCCGCGGCCGGACGTCGGCCAGGAGGCGGCCCAGCTCCTGCTCGTACGCGCGCATCCGCGAGCTGTGCGAGGGGTAGCCGACGCGCAGCTCCCGCCGGAAGACCGCCGGGTCGAGGCTGTCGAGCAGCGCGCGCAGGGCCTGGGTCTCGCCGCTCACCAGCGTGGTGCGGGGGCCGTTGACGGCGGCGATGGACACCTCGCCGGAACCGGTCTCCAGGAGCTTCGCCACGTCCGGCGCCGCCAGGCCCACGGCGGCCATCCGGCCGGTGCCGGTCGCCTTCTGCAGGGTGCGGCCCCGGTGCAGCGCGACCAGCAGCGCGTCCTCCAGGGTGAGGGCGCCGGCGCAGTAGGCCGCGGCGATCTCACCGGCGCTGTGTCCGATGACGGCGGCGGGCCGGACGCCCCAGGAGCGCAGGAGTTCGGCGAGGCCGGCCTGGAGGGCGAAGAGGGCGGGCTGGGTGATCTCCGTCTCGTCGATGCGCGAGGAGTCCTCGGGCGCGTGCAGTTCCGCGATCAGGGACCAGCCGGCCTGTGCGGTCAGCCAGCGGTCGCACCGTTCGAGGACCTCACGGAAGGCGGGTTCGTGGGCGAGGAGTTCACACCCCATGCGCGCGGCCTGGGCACCCTGTCCCGAGAAGAGGAAGACCGGTCCGGTCGTCGTGCGCCGGGCCTTGCCCGTCATGAGGCCCTCGACCGCGCGGCCGGCCTCGTACGCCTCCAGCAGGTCGGCGAGTTCCCCGGCGGTGGTGAAGACGGCGGCCGCGCGGTGCTCGTGCTGGTCGCGGGCGTGGGCGGCGGTGTGGCTCAGGTCGTCGAGGTCGACCCGGCCCGTCCCCTCGACCAGTCCCCGGGTGTCGCGGGCCAGTTGACGCAGCGCGGGGGCGCTGTGGGCGCTCAGCGGCAGGACGCGCACGCCGTGGGCCGGTACGGCCGGGTCGGCGAACTTCTCCGCCGCGGGAGGCAGCTCGGCCGGGTTCAGGTCGGCGGGGAGGACCTTGCGCCAGGTGAGGTCGCGTCCGGCGCGGTACAGCTCGCCGAGGGCGCTCAGCAGGGTCTCGCGGGCGCTCTCGTCGCGCCGCTGGGAGGCCAGCACGTGGACTCGCGCGCCGCGGTCGGCGGCGACGGCCGTCACCGGGCCGGTGAGCACGGCGTGCGGGCTGATCTCCAGGAAGTGGTCGTAGCCCTGGTCCAGGAGCAGGTGCACGGCCGGCGCGAAGAGCACGGGCCGGCGCAGGTTGTCCGCCCAGTAGTCGGCGTCGAGTTCGGCGCCGTCGACGACGTCCGCGGTCACCGAGGACACCATCGGCAGGGATGCCGTGGTGGTCCGGATCCCGCTCAGGGCGGCGCGCAGTTCGGGCAGGAGCGGGTCACACTGCGCGCTGTGGGAGGCGACGCTCATGTTCACGCGTCGGCATCGCACGCCGCGGGCGTTCAGGTCGGCCAGGAGCGCGTCGAGGGCTTCGATGTCGCCGGACAGGACCGAGGTCGTGGTGGAGTTCGCGCCCGCGGCGTCGACGCCGGGGTGGTCGGCGAGGAGCCGGGGAACCTCGGCGAAGGGCACGTCCACGACGGCCACGGCCCCGTCGCCCTCGATCCGGCTCATCAGGCGGCTGCGCTCGCACACGACCCGCACCGCGTCATCGAGGCTGAGGGCGCCCGCCACATGGGCGGCCGCGACCTCGCCGAGGCTGTGTCCGACGACGGCGTCGGGCTCGACGCCCCAGGAGCGCCAGAGGGCGGCGAGCGCGATCTGGACGGCGAAGACGGCGGGCTGCAGCACGGCCGTGTCGTCGAGCCTGGAGTCCGCGGCGCCGCGGCGCAGTTCCTCGACGACGGAGATCCCGGACCGAGCGTCGATCAGCGCCGCGCACTCCTCCAGCGCCGCGCGGAAGACGGGTTCGCCGTGCAGCAGGTCGAGGCCCATGCCGCACCACTGCGAGCCCTGGCCGGAGAAGACGAACGCGAGGCGGGAGGGGGCCGTCGTGGTGGGCGGGGTGACGCCGCCGGCGATGTCGCGCAGGGTGCCGAGGAGTTCGTCCCGGGTGCGGACCGTCGCCGCCACGCGGTGCGGGTGGCCGCTCAGGTTCAGTGCGGCGGACGCGCACCAGTCCGCGACGGAGTGCGTGGGCGTGTCGGCCACCGCGTCCAACAGCGCGCCCGCCGTCGTCCTCAGGTCCTCGGGGGTGGGACCGGACAGCGCGAGCGGCTGCGCGGGGCTGGTGGGCGGGCCTTCCACGACGACGTGGCAGTTGGTGCCGCCGAAGCCGAAGGAGCTGACGCCCGCGAGGAGCCGGTCGCCGCCGTGGGCCGGCCAGTCGGTGGGCTCGGTCGGGACGGCGAGGCGCAGGTCGGCGAAGGCGATGTCGGGGTTGGGCGCGGTGTGGTGGAGGGTCGCGGGCAGCACGCGGTGCCGCATGGACAGCACCACCTTGATGAGCCCGGCGATGCCGGCGGCCGCCTCCAGGTGGCCGATGTTGGTCTTCACCGAACCGACCAGCAGGGGCGCGTCCGCGGGCCGGCCCGCGCCGAGGACCGTACCGAGGGCGTGCGCCTCGATGGGGTCGCCGAGCCGGGTCCCGGTGCCGTGCGCCTCCACGTACTGCACGTCGTGCGCGTCGACGCCGGAGCGGGCGTAGGCCGCGCGGAGCATGGCCTCCTGCGCCGCCGGGTTGGGGGCGGTGAGGCCGTTGCTGGGGCCGTCGTTGTTGACCGCGCTGCCCCGGATCAGGCAGTGGATCCGGTCCCCGTCGGCCAGGGCCGCCGAGAGGCGCTTGAGGACGACGACACCGCCGCCCTCACCGCGGACGTAGCCGTCGGCGGAGGCGGCGAAGGCCGCGGACCGCCCGTTCGGGCTCATGGCGCCGAGCTTCGACATCGCGGCGCTGCCCTCCGGGGCGAGCACCAGGTTGACGCCTCCGGCCAGGGTCAGGGTGCTCTCGCCGGACCGCAGGCTCTGGCAGGCCAGGTGGAGGGCGACGAGCGAGGAGGAGCAGGCGGTGTTGACGCCGATGCTGGGCCCCTGGAGCCCGAGGGTGTACGAGACGCGGGCGGGCACGATGCTCGGCTCCTGGCCGGTGGCGGTGTGCTGTTCGATCGCGTCGAGGCCACGCCCGGCCAGACGTGCGTAGTCGCTCCACAGGGTGCCGAGGAAGACGCCGGTACCGCTGTCCTTCAGGGAGGAGGGGCGCACTCCGGCGTTCTGCAGGGAGCTCCAGGCGAGTTCGAGGGAGAGCCGCTGCTGGGGGTCCATCTGCGCGGCTTCGCGCGGACTGATCCCGAAGAACCGCGGGTCGAACTTGTCGACATCGGTGAGGAAGCCACCGCGACGGGTGCTCAGCTTCCCCTGGGCGGCCGGGTCCGGGTCGTACAGGGCCGCGGAGTCCCAGCGCTCGGCGGGCACGTCGGTGACGGCGTCGGTTCCGGAGCGCAACAGGTCCCAGTACGCGTCCACGTCGGGGGCGCCGGGGAAGCGGCAGGCGATGCCGATCACGGCGATGGGCTCGTCGTCCGGCGCCGCGGCGCCGGGCCCGGGCGACGTCGCGGACGGCTCGGCCACGGGCCCGCCGTCGGCGAGTGCGCCGGAGAGGCTCGCGATCGTCGGGTAGTGCCAGGCCACGGTGGGCGCGAGCGATATCCCGAGGTGCGCGGCCAGTCGCGCGGTGAGGGCGGTCATGCCCTCGGAGTCCATCCCCAGATCCCGGAACTGGGTGTCCATGTCGGCGTCGCGGACCGCTGTTCCGACTTCTTTCTCTACTTCTTGCCTAAGCCAGTCGGCGATGCCGTCCACGGTACGCACTTCCGCGCCCCCCGCTCCATGATGATGAATGACAACCAAGAGAGAAACATGACGTGAAACTGACCGGTTATTTACCCGGAAGGCGGAACCTCTCGCCGGAAGCCGAGCGCATACGTGGGCAGCACGGAACCACCGCAACGCGGAATGCTCTCGACCCGGAAAACCGAAGGCCGCGAGTGAAGATCAACTTCTTTGTAACCCGACCGACGAAGACCAGTCAATCAATTTCCGAGGCCGAACAGTTGATTGTCCGTTACATCCGGGTATCGACCCATGGAATCCGTCACATTGACGGCATAACAGAGCCACTCGACAACGACGCGCGACCGGCGAGACGCAATCGATGCGAGCAGCGAGATAAATGCAACTAGATGTAGTTTGCAATTATTACCCCATGGCAATGCGGCGCCGATTCAACCGCGTCACTTTGGAGTTTCTTTACCGAAGCAGAACGACGGACGGGCACCGACGGCGATCCAAGGCCGTCAGTGCCCGTAGAGAAGGAGGTATCTTTCAGGAGGAGCCGCCGGGCGGCACCCCCTCGCCGGAAGGACCGAGACGCGGAAGGAATCGGTCGCCATCAAGAGATTGCAAAGCTTCGGTCATGGTGCGTACATGAATCTCCTTCTCATGGCGCTCGAACATCAGAGAAAGCGCGTCGCGCAGCGCTCGCGTCTCGGAGACGAGCGCCTGCGCTGCCCGCAGAGCCGTGTACGTCCCCGTGGTCTGGGTGGGGTTGACGCTGCTCAGACGCTTCAGCACCGCCAGGTAGGCATCCACCACCTGGCCTTCGGCCTCGGTGAGAGCCGGGACTCGGGGACCTTCGGAAAACATCATGGACGCGACCGCCTGTCTGTACTCGACTTCTCCATGCCCTCTCGGCGACCTCTCCCGCGCCGGGTGGCGGCCGGACCGAGCGCGGTCCGCCGGCACCCGGCGCGCCGGTTAGACCAGCTGGTTGTTGCGGGGCACGACGACCTGGTCCACGATTCCGTACTCCAGGGCTTCCTGGGCGGTGAGGATCTTGTCGCGCTCGATGTCCTCGCGGACCTTCTCGAGCGGCGCGTTGGAATGCTTGGAGAGGAGCTCTTCGAGCTGGTCCCGCATCCGCAGGATCTCCGCGGCCTGGATTTCAAGGTCCGAGACCTGGGCGCGCCCCAGTTCGGTGTACGGCTGGTGAATGAGGATCCGGGCGTTGGGCAGCGCCATACGCTTTCCCGGAGTGCCCGCCGCCAGCAGGACTGCGGCGCCCGAAGCGGCCTGCCCGAGGCACACCGTCTGAATGTCGGGCTTCACGTACTGCATGGTGTCGTAAATGGCCGTCAGCGCCGTGAACGATCCGCCCGGGCTGTTGATGTAGAGGGCGATGTCCCGGTCCGGGTCCATCGACTCCAGGCACACCAACTGCGCCATGATGTCATTGGCCGACGCGTCGTCGATCGGCGCGCCCAGGAAGATGATGCGCTCCTCGAAAAGCTTGGCGTACGGGTCGTATTCACGGGTCCCGTGAGCGGTGCGCTCGACGAATCGCGGCACCACATAGCGCGCCTCGGGGCGGGGCAGTCGAGCGGCGGCGTGGTCGGCGGTGTTCGGATTCACGAAGTCCTCCTGGTTCAACTGGCGGAAACCGCCCGACGGGCGATTGTCGAAGCTACGAAATGTGCGCACCGCGCGGACCGCGGACCGCGCGAGGCGAGCGAGGCGGTGCCGTACCGCACCTCGCGGTGTGGTCGGTTACCCGGAAGCGGGCCTTCACCGCTGCGTCGTGGCGCCGGCCCCGGCGGGGGCCGCCGGGTCGCCGGGGGGTGCCGGTGTCGCCGCCCAGTCCTCGACGGCCTGGTCGATCACCCGGGCGACATCGGCGAGCCGAGCCTCGTCCATCATCGAGTAGTGCGTGCCGCCGGCCCACGCGACGGGCACCGGACGCCCGACGACCGTGGACCAGCCGAGGCAGTCCGGCGCGGCGTTCCAGCCGGTCTCGTCCCGCGCCCTGATCATCAGCAGCGGCGCGGCACAGGGCCGCGCCTGCCATCCCCCGTCGAAGATCCCCTGATGCCAGGCGTAGACGTCCCAGAAGGGACGCAGGTCGGCGCCGGTCAGACCGGGCGTGTCGCTCGCCACGGCGATCAACTCCGCCGCGTGGTCGAGCAGTTCGTCGACCGAGGTGGCGCCCGTGCCGGAGAGGTCGACTCCGAGGAGGCCACCCACCTCCGTGGCCGGGTCGGTCGTCCGCCCGTCCAGGATGTCGTGGGTCGCGCTGTCCAGAAGGATGACGCCCGCCGGAGCGTGCCCCCGCTCCTCGCTGAGTCGCGCCATCTCCACGGCCACCGGGCCGCTGAAGGACCAGCCGACGAAGATGGGCGTGGCGTCGGAGTCGGCCGCGCGGAACTGCGCGAGGTAGGTCTCCGCGATCCCCTCGATGGATCGGGGGGCGGCGGGGTCGATGCCCGACGCCTGGAAGGCGTACACGGAGCAGTCCGAGGCCAGGTGCGGCCGCAGCGCACGGAACGACGCCGCCGATCCGCTCGCCGGGTGGATGAAGACCAGCGCGTGCCGTCCGCTGGACTCCCTGAGACGGACCAGGTTCCCGCCCACTTCAACAGCTCCTTGTTCGCTCTCGTACACGGTCGACCGACGGGCAACGCGCGCGTTCCCCCCGGCGAAAACGTTGTCAGCCAAATGTACAGGACGTACAGAACGTAGGATACGCAGCATGGCCTATGAGATTCCGGTGACGCAAGCCAGGTCCGAGCTGGCGGAGCTCATCAACCGCGTGGTGTACGGCGGCGAACGCGTCGTGGTGACCCGGCACGGCAAGCCGCTCGTCGCCCTCGTGTCCGCCGCGGAGCTGGAGCGGCTCGAATCCGCCCAACAGGAGGCTCCGGAGCAGGTGATCGAGACCGTGTCCGTCGTGTCGGAGGTCCCCCCCACACCCGCCGAGCCGCTCCAGTTCGGCCTCGTCGCCGAGTACCAGAGGCCCTATGGGAGCTACGGGTCGTACTGAGCCCGCACGGCGGGCAAGTCCGCCGCCCGGTGCGCGCCGACACCCGGCGGCGAACGGCCGCCCCTGAAGGGGAACGGAGAACCGCGCGACCAGCCACCACGGTCACGCAGTCGATCGACGGCATGGCGCGGCACGTCCCGCGGAGCGCTGAGCCGGCTGGCGCCGGACGTTGGCGCGCGTGGCCGGCGCCGGGCGCGGCGCGCGTCGTCGATGCCGGGCGTAGGCGCGCGTGGCCGATGCCGGGCATGGCGCGTGTCCTCGATGCCGGGCGTAGGCGCGCGTGGCCGATGCCGGCGTGGCGCGCGTCCTCGATGCCGGGCGTAGGCGCGCGTGGCCGATGCCGGGCGCGGCACGCGTCCTCGATGCCGGGCGTAGGCGCGCGAGGTCGGCGCCGGCATGGCACGCGTCCTCGATGCCGGGCGTAGGCGCGCGTGGCCGATGCCGGCGTGGCGCGTGTCCTCGATGCCGGGCGTAGGCGCGCGTGGTCGGCGCCGGGCGCGGCGCGCGTCGTCGATGCCGGGCGTAGGCGCGCGAGGTCGGTGCCGGGCGCGGCGCGCGTCCTCGATGCCGGGCGTAGAGGGCGCGGGTTGGCGCCGGGCGGCGCGGCGCCGGTGGCTACCGCGCGGCCGGGCGGGCCGACGCCTCGTCGGCGGTGTGGTCGTCCGGCTGGGCGAGCGCGCGGTCGACCAGGGTGCCGGAGGCGCCGACGTAGCGTTCGGGGGCGCACAGCTCGGCGAGTTCCTCGGCGGTGAGGACGTCCGCGATCTCGGGGAGTCGTCCGAGGGCCTCGGCGAGCGGTCGCCCGGTGCGCCGCGCGGTCGTGGACGCCTCGTCGAGAAGGCGTTTGGCGGCCGTCCTGCCCAGCTTCGGGGCGAGCACGGCGCTGACGCGTTCGGAGACGACCTGGCCGCCGGTGAGTCGGAGGTTGTCGCGCATCCGCTCGGGCCGCACCTCGATCCCCTCGGCCAGCTCCGCCATGGTCGAACCGGCGCCGCCGACCAGGCGCAGGCACTCGCGGAGCAGCAGCCACTCCGCGTGCCAGCCGCCGGCGGACCGCTCGTCCTCCGAGACCAGCAGCTGGGTCAGTGCGCCGGCCAGCGCGGGGACTTGGAGAGCGGCGCTGCGGACCAGGGTGGCCAGCACCGGGTTGCGTTTGTGCGGCATGGCCGAGGACGCGCCGCGGCCGGCCACGGCGGGCTCGGCGACCTCCCCGATCTCGGTCCTCGCCAGGGTCTGCACATCGACCGCGATCTTCCCCAGGGCCCCGGCGGTGAATCCCAGCGCGGCCGCCAGGTCGGCGATCGGCGTGCGCAGCGCGTGCCAGGGCAGCCGGGGGCGGGCGAGCCCCGTCTCGTCGGCGAACGCGTCGGCCAGCCGTACGGCGTATCCGGCGGGGTCGAAACCCCCACGGCTCTCAGCGCCTTCAGTGCCCTCAGCGCCCAGGGGGCCTTCGGGGAACGCGGCGGAGTCCAGGCGCGCGTACTCCAGGTATCCGGCCAGCGTGCCGGCGGCGCCGCCGAGCGAGACCGGCAGCCCGTCCCGCTCCACCCGCGCCAGCCGGTCGTCTGCGTCCCGCACCAGTTGGCGCCATCCCGCCGCCTTGAGTCCGAAGGTGACGGGCACCGCGTGCAGGGCGAGGGTGCGCCCGGCCATCACCGTGTCGCGGTGCTCCGCGGCGAGCCGGGCCAGCGCGTGCGCCGTGCGGCACAGGTCCTCGCGGATCAGGCCCACCGCCCGGCGGGCGACCAGCATCGCGGCGGTGTCGAAGACGTCCTGGCTGGTGGAGCCGCGGTGGACGTACTCGGCGGCCGCCGGGTCGACGGCCGCCACCGCCTCGGTGAACATCCGTACCAACGCCACCACGGGGTTGGCCGACTCGCGGGCCGCCACGGCCAGCGCCCGTACGTCCAGCCCGCCCGCCCGGGCCACCTCCGTGATGGTCTCGGCGGCCTTCGGCGGCACGGTGCCCAGGCGCGCCTGGGCCCGGGCCAGCGCGGCCTCGGCGTCGAGCATGGCGGCCAGCCACGCCTCGTCGTCCACCGCCCGCTCGACCGGGGTCCCCGCGCGTACCGGGGAGAGCAGCCCGGCGTCCACCGGGGCGTCCGTCCTGTCGGCTCTGCTGTTCATGCGTTCACTCCCAGGGAATCGGTGACGGGCTGGTCCGACTCGCCCTCAAGGGAGGGGAGCTGTCGGATCGCCCGCGCGATCGCGTCCGAATCGCCCAGGGTGACGGAGTCGACGCCGGGACGGATACCGGCGGCGATCACCCAGTGGACATATCCGGTGGGGACGCCGTACGCGAACCGGCGCGGATGCGCCCGCCCGTCCGCCTCCACCAGCCGATAGGGCCGCTCGGCGACCGCGAGCCCGCCGGCCTCCCGCCTCCCGCCGCCGTCCCCGCGATCGCGGTACGGGGCCGCCGCCGAAGGCCGGCAGCCGGCGCGGCGGCGGAGGGGCGGTGCGGCGCGGATCCGGCTGGTGTAGCCGTCTCGATCAGCGCCGCGAGGTGTTCGCCGCCCCGGTCAGGGGTGACGGGCCTCGCACACCAGCCGCATGTCCCGGTGGGCCAGGTGCCAGACCGTGTGGTAGCTCTCCAGCAACGGCGAGGCCACATGGTCCAGTTCGCCCTTCTCCACCTGGAGCAGCGCGTTCTCCAGTCGCTCCGGGTAGCTCGCCCACAGCGGGGCGGCCGACGCGACCGCGTCCAGCGCGCCGCGCGCCTGCTCATGGAAGTCGCGCAGATCCTGCCCGACGGTGTCCCGGGCGCCCGCCTGGTACCCCGTCACCAGCCGCTTCAGCGTTCCGTCGTGGGCCTCGAAACCGGCCAGCGCCGCCCCGAGCGCGGCGCTCCCGGCCGGGTCGAGTCCGGCCAGCCATGCGGCCACCGCGGACGTCGCCGCCTCAGTGCCCTCGGGTGTGAGCCCGTACATCTCGCCGCGCGGGCTGCGCACCAGCCGCACTCGGCCGGCCTCGACCAGCCGGGTCAGCGCGTCCTCGGGCTCCGCCACTCCCCAGGCGGGGAAGCGCTCGGCGCCCAGCCAGCCGGCCACCCGCAGCGCGTGCAGGATGCCCCCGTCGACCTCGTGCATGCTCATCCGTCCGTCCTGCCTTTCGTGTCGTCTCCGTGCCCCGGGTACGCCCGGGGCCCGCGGATAGCGGATGCGTGCGGGCGCACGCGTCACAGATACGCCTGGGCGTGGGCGACGGCGAGCCGGGCCAGCGGGCCGTCCACCCGCAGTCGCTCCCGCGCCTCCGCGGCCGCTCGCCGCGTCACCGTCCTCACCCACGCCTCGGCGGGTCCGGAGACCACGTCGGTGGCCTCCGCCGGCCCGAACGTCCATCGCCCGAGCGGGCCCGCGTCCAGGTCGAGCCGGAGCGTGTGTCCCGGCGGCGTCCGCACCCGCGCCCGCAGCAGGGCGAACCGGAGCGTGTCATGGCCGAGGGAGGCCACGTGCCACGCCTCCGCCGTGAGCCGGTCCGGTGTGCCGAGCGCCCGTCCCAGGTCCCAGCCGTGCGCCCAACTCTCCATCAGCCGCGCCTGGGTGAAGGCGCCGACCGAGAGGCCGAGCCCCCAGGGCACCCGGGCCCGCGGCCCGGCCCCCGCCAGCGCGGCCAAGGTCGCCTCCTGCGCCCGGCACAGCCAGGCCACCAGCTCGTCCCGCCCGCGGCCGGCCCCCCGCGCGGCCCCGGCCGCGGTGAACGCCGCCGCGTCCGGATACGGGCGCAGCGCCTCGGCGAAGCTCCGCGGCCCCCCGGTGACGGTGTCGGCCGCGACCTCCTCGGTGTCCGCCAGGTGTCCGATCTGATGCCGCACCGTCCACCCCGCGGCCGGGGTGGGCAGCTCCAACTCCCGCTCGCCGACCCCGGCCAACAGCGCGCGCACCGCCTCGAACTGCCGCCGCAGGTCCCGCAGCGCGGTGCCGGGACCGGGGTCGACGCCCGGGTCGAGCCCCGAGGGTGCTCCCGACTCGACCGCCGGGCCGGCCTCCGGACCCGTCGCCGCGGCGGCGGCCCCCACCTCCCCACCCGGAGCCGGAACCCCGGCGACCCCCGCCGACCCCCCACCCCGCGACCGGTCGGCGTCCGACCCCGCTCCCGGCGCCGGCGGTGCCGTGAACGCGGCAGCGTCTGCCGCCCCGGGCGCCCGTACGGCTCCCGGAGGGGTGTCGGCGGTCGCGGGGGGCTCGGCCCCGCCGGGCCGTTGCGGTGCCCGCGCGGTCGGGTGGCCGGGCGCGGGCCCGGCCGGTGGTGCGGTCACCGGGCGTCTCGTCGGGCCGTGGCGATGGCCAGGGACCAGCGGGCGTGCTCTCGTTGGTCGGTGGCGGGGAGCGCCACGAACGCGAGACGGCAGTCCGGCAGTCGGGTCCGCCAGGGACGGGCGGGGTCGGGGGCGGGGTGCAGATACGCGACCCGGCCGCCCCGCGCCGCCCAGGTCTCGGCCACCGCCGGGTCGCCCGTGGCGACGAGGGAGCCGTCGCCCGCAGCGGGCAGCTCGTCCTCCGCGGCGCAGACCAGCGCCCGTTCCGGGGCTGATGCGGCGGCCGTCGGGTCCGAGTCCGCCGCGACGGCCAGCGGCCGGCCGGTGGCCCGGTCCACCAGAACCACGGCTCTTCCGGCCTCGACCGCGGCCGCGTCCGTGGCCTCCGGCGCCGCCGTACGGCAGACCACCGTCCCCGTCGCCACGGCGCCCGGCAGCTCCGGCGCCCGGTCCAGGTCGGGGTCGCCGGGGGCGGGTGGCACCCGGCCCAGCCAGACGCGGCCGGTGGTGCCGCAGACCGTGACCTCCGGGAGCGGTTCCCCGTCGGGCTCCGCGGCGCGTAGCCGGGCCGCGAGGTCGGGGTCCAGGAGCTGGGCGCCGACGACGGTGGGGAGGTCCAACTCGCGGGCGACGACGGCCGCGTGCGAGGTGCCCCCGCCCTCCAGGGTGAGGACCGCGGCGGCCTGGGTCATGGCGGGGAAGTCCGCGGGCTCGGTGGTCGGGCGGAGCAGCACCGCCGTGCCCGGCGGGTGCCGGAACACCTCCTCGACGCCGGTGACCAGCGGGCCGTGCGCGACGCCGGCGCAGGCGGGCAGGCCGACCGCCAGCAGCCCCGGCGGCTCGCCGGCGACCCGCGCGGGCGGCGAGGCGAACAGCGCGTCCGCGTCCAACCGGGCCAGGGCCTGCCGCGCGGTGAGCCGGCCGTCCCGCCACATGCGCTGGGCGACCCGGTTGAGGACGTGTGGCGCGGCGGCCGCGGGGCGCACCTGGACCAGCCACAGCCTGCCGCGTTCGACCACGAACTCGACATCGGCCATGGCGCCCAGCTCGTGGTGGAGCCGGGCGACCAGCTCGGTCAGCAGCCGGTGCGCCCGGGGGTCCTGCGCCTCCAGCGCGGCGACCGCCTGCGGGGTGCGGGTGCCGGAGACCAGGTCCTCCCCGGTGGATCCGGTGAGGTACTCGCCGAACAGCCCCTCGTCCCCGTTGATCGGGTTGTGGCTGAACACCACCCCGCTGCCGGAGGCGCCGCCGGCCATGCCGTACGCCAGCGCCTGCACCACCACCGCGGGGCCGGGCCGCTCCGGGATGCCGTGCGCCCGCCGGTACCGTCGGGCGCGCTCCGAGTTCCAGGAGGCGCGCACCGCCTCGACGGAGACCCGCACCTGGTCGACCGGGTCCACGGGGTAGTCGGCGCCGGTGAGTTCGGCGTAGAGCCGGCGCAGCCGGTCGTACCGCTCCGCCGGGCCGCCGGTGGGGTCCCCCTCGGCGGCGGCCAGCCGCGCCGGGTCGGCGCAGCCGACGTGGCGGCACAGCTGGCGGGCCTGGGTGAGCAGCGCCTCCCAGGCGGCGGCGCGGTCGCCCAACCGGCGGGCCAGCGGCTCGACGTCCGAGGGGGACAGCCCGATGCCGAGCAGGGTGTCCATCATCCCGGGCATGCTCCGTGGCGGGCTGGAGCGCACCGCGAGTCCCACCGCGGACTCGCGCGGCGCCATGGTGTCCGCCGCCGCCTCGGCCAGCGCGCCGAGCAGCTCGCGGATCCGCTCCGCGTCCACCGGGCGCGCGGCGAGTTCGGCCGAGGCCAGCACCGCGAACGGCGGTACGGGGAGGCCGAGTCGGCGCATCAGGGTCAGGTGGTGGCCCTTGCCGCCGAGGAGGGCGCGCGACTCCTCCGCCGAGCGCGGCGCGGCCCCGGCCGGTTGGGCGGCCCCGGCCGGTTGGGCGGCCCCGGCCGGGCGGGCGGCCCCGGCCGCGTCCTCCCCCTCGGCCTCGTCCCCGTGCCGCGGCACGACCCGTGAGCGGCCGCTGTCGGGGTCGGTGGTGAAGGCGTAGGGGAAGTCCTCGCCCAGGCGCACCGGGGTGCCGGTGAGCTCGCCGCCGACCAGCGACCGCCAGAGCTTGCCGCGCTGCGGTTTGCCGCTGGTGGTGCGGGGCACGGCGAGCGCGCCCACATGCAGCACGGCGACGCGGTCGGCGGAGAGCCCGAAGGACTCCAGGACGTCCCCGAGTCGGGTCACGTCGAGCGTCTCCGCCCCGCGCTGGACGGTGACCAGCACCGCGGGGGTGCCGGAGACGGAGTTGAGGACGACGGCGAGCTTGTCGTGCTGGAGCTCCAGCACCCGCACCAGCGCCAGCTCCACGTCCTCGGCGGTGACGTACCGCCCGTTGACCTTGACGGAGTCGCCGACCCGGCCCAGGACGTAGATCTGCTCCTCGTGGCGGAAGCCGAGGTCGCCGGTGCGGTAGCCGCCGGTGGTGAACCGCTCGTCCTCCGGCGGCGCGCCGAAGTAGCCGCGGGAGAGCGCGGGCGAGCGGACCAGCAGTTCGCCGACGTGCCCGTCGGGCAGCGCGTGGCCGTCCTCGTCGGTCACCGTGATGTCGACGCCGACCAGCTCGGTGCCGCAGGACACCACGCTGTGCAGCGTCCGGTCGCCGGGTTCGGCCCCGGCGAGCCGGCGCCGGCCCGCGATCCGCACCGGGGCGCCCTGGCTGAACTCGGTGGAGCCCAGCAGCAGCGCCTCCGGCTCCCGACCGTGGCCGACGCCGGAGACCGCGAGGGTCGCCTCGGCCATGCCGTACGAGGGCGACAGCGCCTCGCGGGTCAGCCCGTGCGGGGCGAGCAGCCCGTGGAAGGCGTCGAGCACGGACATGCTGACCCGGTCGGAGCCGACGATCAGCGCCCGCCAGCGGCCGAAGTCCATGCCCTCCAGGTCCTCCGGGCGCACCCGGCGGACCACCCGCTCCAGGGCGAAGTTGGGGATCGCGGAGATGGTGCCGCCGCGCTCACCGAAGATCTTCAGCCACTCCAGCGGGCGACGGACGAAGTGCTCGGGCCGCATCAGCGACACCTCGCAGCCGAGCACCACGGGGGTCAGGAACAGCCCGATGAGTCCCATGTCGTGGTGGAGCGGCAGCCAGGAGCCGAAGGAGGACCCCGGTTCGAGGCGGTACTTGTCCTCCAGCAGCGCGACCTGCGCGAGCGCGGCCTCACTGGTGAGCGTCACGCCGCGCGGGGCGCTGGAGGAGCCGGAGGTGAACTGGACGAGTGCCAGGTCGTCCTTGTCCAGCACGACGCGGGTGCGGTCCTCGGCGGGTGGCAGCGGCCGCCGCGCGTCGATGACGCGCGGCGCCGCTTCCGGCAGCCCGGCCAGCAGGTCCAGCACGGGCCCCTCGGCGACGACGCAGCCGGGGCGCAGGGTGTCCAGCAGCCCGGCGACGAAGGTGCCGTAGTCGACGGGGCCCTGGTAGCCGCGGGGGGCGATCGGCGTCGGGGTGGCGCCGACGGCCATGGCGGCGAAGAAGTACCGGGTGAACTCCGGCCCGGAGGGCAGGACCAGCGCGACCCGGTCCCCCCGGCCGATCCCGTGCCGCCGCAACTCGGCGGCGGCGGCGAACACCTGGTCCGCGAAGTCCGCGTAGGTGTGGCGGGTCCACTGCTTGCCGTCGTAAGTGGTGATCCCGGCGTCGGTGGCCGGATTGTCGAGCCAGCTCGTCAGGTCGCGCATCCGGTCTCCTACACCGCCTGCCCGGTATCGGCGCCGGTGGCGGCGACCTTGCTCTGGATGACGGCGGCGAGGTCGCCGACGGTGCCCGCGGTGTAGGTCTCCGGGGTGTCGATCAGCTCGATGCCGAACTCCTCCTCGACGCGGGTGAGGACCTCCAGCAGGGCGAGCGAGTCCAGCCGGATGTCCTGGCTGATGGAGTCGGTCAGCCGCAGGTCGCGGCGGGGGCGGTCGACGGCGATGGCGTCCTCGAGCGTGGCCACGATGGCCTCGATGGAGTGCGGGGCCGCGGTGCCGGCGGCCGTGTCGACGGCGGTGTTCTCAGTCAAGGATCCTCACTTCTCCCGTATCACCGTTCACGTGCACGCGGCGGCCCGGTGCGATGTCGGAGGCCAGCGGGTGCGACACCACGGCCGGCACCCCCATCTCCCGGCACAGGATCGCGACGTGCGAGTACTGACTGCCGCGCGCGGTCACCACCGCGCCGACGAAGGGCAGGATGGGCATGATGTTGGCGTCGGCGCTCTCGCAGACCAGGACCACGCCGTCCTCGGTCGGCATGTCCTCCACGCCGATGGCCACGCCCTCGAACACCCCGGGCGAGACGCCGGTGGGGCGGCGCCGGGGCACCGCGTCCGGGGAGGCCCCCGGACGCAGGTCCAGATAGTCCGGCATGACCAGGCCCAGCGCCTCGGCGCAGGACTCCCGCCGCCGGTCGATCTCCACGGGGTCGGGCACGGCCGGGCCGCTGAGCTCGTCCATGGACAGGTACGGCCAGTCGGCGTCGGCCACGCCGCGGGCGCGGGCCAGCTCCCGGGCGAGGGTGCGGTGCACGTGCAGCAGCCGCATCGCCAGGGACTTGCTCTGCTCGCGCACCGACATCATGTCGCCGAGGAAGAGCACGGAGGCGTCGACGGCCCGGCCGCGCAGCGCCCCCCGCATGCCGATGAGCGCCTCGCGCGGACTGACCTCGGCCGGGCCGCCGTTGCCCTCCATGGGCTTGGCGAGCGGGCGCACCGCGTACTCGGCCCAGGGCAGGTGCTGGTCGGCGACCTCGTAGAAGACCTTGTCCAGGAAGCCGGCGGGGCCGTCCGCCATGGGGCCGAGGCCGAACAGCCGGTTCCACGGCAGCTCGGCGGGCTCGCGCAGCCAGCCGGCCACCGAGTCGGCGTGGGGCACCAGTCTGTCGGTGACCTTGCGGCGCACGACCTCGGCGGCGACGGCGCCGGAGGTGCAGGTGATGTGCACCTCCCAGGCGATCTCCAGCAGCCGTTTGCCGCGGGCCGTGAACTCGCCCAGCCGCCAGTCGAGTCCGCCGGCGGCGGTCGCGTCCCGCACGTCCTGCTCGAAGGCGAAGACCTGCTGCTCCAGCCTGGCGTTGCGGGTGCGCAGCCGCAGCAGCTCGGTGAGCATCCGCGGGCCCACCATGACCTTGCGCCAGCCCATGACCCGCTCCACGTCGGAGGGGGGCGGCGGCTGGACGCCTTCGAAGTACGCCTCGGTGACGTCCTGCGGCTCGGTGAGCACGACCTCCTCGGCGACATGGCAGTACGCCGTGAGGTTGTGGTACGGGCGCAGGCCCAGGTAGCCGGTGAAGACGTAGGTCGAGCCGGTGGTCCAGCGGGGGTGGCCGAGGACCCGGCCGACGAAGCGTCGGGTGCCCAGCTCCATGGGACGGCCGACCAGCGACCAGGACATCGGGGAGAGTCGCTCGGGGGCGACCTCGCCGAAGTTGCCCGCGGAGTAGACCCGCAGGTGGGGGTGGACATGGGTGTCCACCCGGCTGAAGGGCGGCTGCCGACCGGTGTCCCGCTCGGTGCCGTCGGGCGCGAGGGCGGGTGTCGTCATCGAAGGCTCACTTCCGCGTCCACGGGCAGCAGCACCCGCCGCGCGTCGCGCAGGATGTCCGCTGTCGCCGAGATGTATCCGGGTCGTTCGGCCGGCACCGGCCGGGGCAGGGCGTCGAGCACCTGGGGGTCTAGGGTGGGCAGCGGCGAGGCGTACTCCAGGGTGCTGGCCGCGAGCCCCAGCCGGCGCACCGCCTGGCGTTGCAGCCAGCGGCCCCGGGTGCCGCCCTCCACCAGTCGCGGCACGACGTTCCACGGCTGGCACAGCTCGTGCAGCACGCGCGCCAGGGTGGGCCGGGCCGGGTCGAAGTAGGTGCAGACGGCGGGGGCTTCGGCGGCCCGCGCCAGCTCGGCGACCACCTGTCCGGCGGCGGCCACGTCGCCGACGTAGACCGGGTAGCGGCCGCCGTGTTCCAGGAACAGCGGCATGCCCTGGAGCAGGTTGGGCAGCGCCTGGAGCGGTCCTCCGGTGCGCGGCACCAGCTCGGCGGGGGCGGGGCCGAGCAGCGGCCCGAAGCGGACGACGCTCACCGGGACCCGCCGCTCGTGTCGGGCCACCGCCTCGCCGCGGTACTTGGCGTACTCGTACCAGTTGCGGAAGGTCTGGCCGACGGCGAGTTCGCGGTTGCCGACCAGGCCCTCGGCGCGGCCGAGCGCCAGCAGGGACGAGGTGTGCACCACGCGCTGGACGTTCGGCAGCTCCGCCGCCGTGTTCAGCACGTTCCGGGTGCCGGTCACATGGAGGTTGACCAGGGCGGAGGGGTCCAGGTCCCAGTCGACCGAGCCGAAGCAGGACACCACGGCGGTCACGTCGGACAGCTCCTCCAGCGCCTCGGGGCCCAGCCCGAGGTGGGTGGCGGTGACGTCGCCGACGATTCCGGTGCCGTGCCGGGCGTGGCCGCGCCGGCTGAGCTCCACCACCTGGTGCCCGGCCTCGCTGAGGGAGCGGGTCACCCAGTAGCCGAGGTATCCGGTGGATCCGATGACGAGAACCTTCACTGGAACCTCCCGAGCGGCAGGTCGGCCACCGGCTCCGCGGGGCGCTGTTCGGCCAGGTCGAAGGTGATGCGCAGGGTCGTCTCCAGCGGCACCGCGGGCAGCCAGCCGCCGGTCAGGGCGGCGAACCGACCGCGTTCGAAGACCCGGTTGACGGTGACGTAGCGCAGTCCGTGCAGCCGGTTGCCGGCCTGTCGGCTCCAGCGCACATAGCGGGTGCCGACCCGGGTCACGGTCTGGAGTACGCCGCGCGAGGCGGGGACCAGGCGGGGCACGTGGTAGCGGGAGCCGGCGTCCATGCCCTCCAGCTGGGCCAGCAGCGCGGCCAGGGTGGGGGCGCGTTCACCGGCCGCGACCTGCGCGATCACGCCGGAACGCCAGCCGGTGAAGCCGTCGCCGCGGCCGTGGCCGACCAGCCGCAGCAGCGACTCGCCGATCACGTCGCGGGGCAGGGTGTCCACGCGGGCGCCGCGCTGCGCGGGCAGCACCCGCAGCGCGGAGTCCTCCTCGCGCCGGGACACCAGCTGGTACAGCGAGCTGCGCCGGGTGGTGCGCCCGGTCGCCGAGTTGCCGACCACCCCGCCGACGCGGGCCACCAGCACGGGGTGTCCGGTGCGTCGGGCGCGGGCGATCAGCGCCCGCTCGGAGGTCCACTTGCTGAGCTCGTACGGGGTGCGGTCGGTGTCCGGGGAGAGCAGGTCCTCCACCACGCTGCCGTCGCCGAGCCCGGCGACGAAGACCGAACTCGCCGACAGATAGGGGACCGTGCGGCCGAGCCGCGCGCCCAGCCCCTGGGCCACCTCCAGCCCGTTGACCGCGCCGAGGACGTTCACCTTGTCCAGCAGGGCGTGGCTGGCGGTCCAGTCGGTGGCCCCGGCCAGGTTGAGCACGGCGTCGATCTCGCCGAGCCGCTCCAGGTCGGACTCGGTCAGGCCCCAGCCGGGCGCGGTGACCTCCCCGACGAGCTGTCGGACCACGGCCGGGCCCATGAGGTGCGCGGCCCGCGGGCGGCGTCGCACCAGCGCGACGATCTCGGGCGCGTCCTCGCCGAGGGCGGCGCACGCCTCAAGCAGCCCCTGGCCGACCTGTCCGGTGAGCCCGGCGACCAGGAGACGCAGGCCGCGGGTGGCGGGCGGCGGGGTCGGTCGCGGCAGCCAGGAGCCGGCCGGCCAGGCGTGCGTCATCTCGCTCGCCCCGCTCATGTCGTGATCCGCACGGCGGAGCCGTACGCCTCCGTCGCGCCGCGGAGTTCGCCGGCGACCAGGGCGAGCATCATCTCGTCGGTGCCGCCGCCGATCCGGGCCAGCCGCACGTCCTGCCACATCTGGCCGAGCGGCGTCTCCCGGGTCAGGTAGCCGGCCCCGCCGAACACCTGGAGGCACTCGCTGACCAGCCGCTCCGCCAGCCGGGCGGCGTGCACCTTGACGGCGGCGACCCGCGCCACCAGGGCACGGTCCAGCGGCTTCGTCATCAGCTGCCCGGCGGTGTGGTGCACCGCCCCGCGCAGCACCTCCAGCTCCACCAGCACGTCGGCGAGCCGGAACTCGAGGTGCTGGTGGGAGCGGAGCGGGGCGCCGAACTGCTCGCGGCGCTCGCTGTGCTCCACGGCCAGGCCCAGCGCGTGACCGACCGCGCCGAGCACCTGGGCGCCCACCGCCAGCCGCTCGAAGGACAGCCCGTAGCTGACGTTGACCAGCCCGAGCCCGGGCCGGCCCAGCAGTGCCTCGGCCGGGACCAGCACGTCGTGGAACTCCACGGCCACCGTGTCCAGGGCGTGGGTGCCAAGCTTGTCGTGCTCGCGCACCACCTGGGCCTGGTCCAGCGGCACCACCACGGTCGCCAGCCGCTGGGTGGGGCGGCCGCTGGGGTCGGCCAGCCGGCACAGCACGATGACGAAGTCGCCGACGGCGCCCAGCGAGACGTACTTCTTGCTGCCGTTGATCCGCCAGCCGCCGGCCGCCGGGGTGGCCAGGGTGCGCACCGCCGACAGGTCGCTGCCGCCGGTGGGCTCGCTGGCGGCCAGCGCCCCGATGGCGGTGCCGTCGAGGGCGCGCTCGCGCAGGTCGGCGACGTAGTCGGAGTCGCCGCCGAAGCGGTGCAGGATGGACAGCACCGACTCGGTGTGCAGACTCACCCCCACCGCGATGCCGGTCGGCGCGCTCCGGGCGACCTGCTCGGCGAGCTCGACGCCGAAGACGACGTCGCCGGGGTGCGGGCCCGCCCAGCGGCGGCGCAGCACGCCGAGCGCGCCCAGCCGCTCCAGGACGGCGCGCGGGAAGCGGCGCAGTCCCGAGGCGTCGTCGAGGCCGGAGAGGGCCTCACGGACGAGGTCGGTCAACGAGTCGGTGGATGGTTCTGAAGTGGCGTCGTGGACGACGGCCATGGCTCCCCCTACCCCCTGTGAAGGGACGTTGTTCAAGGTTTCGCGGGTGGCGAGGTGTGGCGGACGGTGGGACGGCGGGCTGCCGGAGAACGGGCGGCGGACGGTCGGTCGCGGCGGGTCAGGCGATGAACAGCGTCGGGACGAGCAGCCCCAGGAACCCGAGGTCGTAGGCGATGAACCCGCACAGCCGGGCCTTGAGCCAGTTCTCCTGGGCCACCCCGTACCGCAGTTGGGCGGCGTGCAGGGCGACCGCGGGCAGCAGGGTCAACGCGCCCCACCACGGGACGGAGGGCAGCAGCGCCCAGCCGGCCAGCAGTCCGACGTCGGCGACGAAGAACAGCACCATCGCGGTCTTGAAGACCTTCGGCCCGCTGACCACCGCCAGCGTCTTACGGCCGACGGCGGCGTCGCCCTCCTTGTCGTTGACGTTGGAGTACGAGATGACCATGACCAGCCACAAACCCATGATCAGCGCTTCCAGCACGGCCGCCGGCGACCAGCCGCGGGCCAGCGCGACATACGGGAAGATCAGCCCGCCGGCGGTGGAGAGGCCCAGCATGGTCTCCGAGCCGCCGGTGCGGAAGCTGAACCGGAAACCGCCGGAGTACTGCACCGCGCAGGCGGCGACGGCCAGGAAGACCAGGATCGACTCGATCGGCACGTCCCAGCCCAGGGCGGCGAAGCCGCCGAGCCCGGCGAGGAGCGTCAGCGCCCCGGTGGCGGCGGCGAAGAGCCGCGCCTCGCGTTCGGTGATCGCCCCGCTGAGCAGCGGCTTGCGTCGGATGTCCCGACCCAGGTCGCCCTCCCGGTAGTTGGCCGCGTCGCTGCCGTTGCGGTAGCCGACGATGTCGTCCACCGCCGAGGTGCAGGCCACGATGGCGGCCGAGGCGACCAGGAAGAGGGTCAGGGCGAGCACCGCGCCGGAGCGGTCCAGGGCCGCGCCGTCCACCAGCGCCAGGGCCAGCGCCCAGGGGAAGAAGTGCTGGTAGACGGTGACCTTCGACAGCCGCACGAAGGCGCGGGCGACGCCCCAGGCGGAGCGGTCCGCCCGGCCGCCGCGGCCGGTGTCGGCGCCGGCGCCGTGGCCCCTGTCGGCGAGGGTGGCGTCAGTGTTCATCGATGTGCTCGGACACCTTGATGCCGACGTGCCGGCCCGGCTCGGTGACCAGGCCCAGCAGGGTGCTGCCGGGGGTGACGTCGGTGAGGTTCCTCGGCTTGCCGTCGCCGCCCATGACCCGCACGTGCCAGTCGTCCTGGAGGATCACGTTGACCGTGACGTCGCCGTGGCGGGCCTCGATCAGCCGCAGCGGGCGCAGCTCGGTCTTGACCCGGCCGATCCCCACCTCGCGGAAGGTGCCGTCGGCGGCGACCGCGTGCGAGCGCTCCCCGGCGCTCAGGTCGGTGATGTACGCGGTCTCCTCGGCGCCGAAGACGTAGGAGTGCACCGCGCCGGCGTTGACGCGGAACGGACGCAGGTTCATGTAGGGCAGGTAGTGCACCTCGGCGCAGACCAGGATGCCGCCGGAGGAGGTGGAGCCGACGATCATGCCCTCGTCCTCGCCGAAGAGGGTGGTGGTGTCGACGCAGCCGCGGTAGCCCATGCCGACCGACTCGGCCCGGGTGACCTCCAGCTCCACCAGGTCCTTGCGGATCCGGCTGCGCGCGGCGACCACCGAGGCGGCCAGGTCCACGTCGGCGAGGCGCTCGGCGGAGACCATCAGGCCGGCCGGGCCGCTCTCCAGGACGCCGGCCACCGTGGCGGCCTCGGCGGTGTTCAGCAGCTGCTTGACGACGCCGGTGCGGGTGCCCTGGGCGCGGGCCAGCAGCAGTTCGAGCGGGATGTTGGTCTCGTCGCTGAAGGCGGCGACGACCGTGTCGACGGAGCCGGACAGGTCGGCGGCCTCGTTCATGGTGTCGCCGTCGACGATCTCGCAGCGCACGCCGACGGGGCGGGAGCCGGCGGTCCGGCGGGCGGTCTCGACGTCCGCGGGCGAGCGGGCGATGACGGCGTCGACGCGCTCGTCGGCGGCGATCAGCTCGGCGAGCTCCGCCTCCTCGGCGCCCACCAGGCAGGCGGTGCGCAGCCGGTCCAGCGGCTGCCACTCCTCGTACTGGTCGTAGCGCAGCACCAGCACGGTGGCGGCGGAGGAGCGCAGGTAGGCCAGCGCGTCGGGGGTCTCGGCGGGGGTCAGGGTGCTGACGTCCACCCAGAGTTCGGTCTGTGCCACGGGTGTTCCTCTGTCTCGAAGCGGGTTGCCGCGAAGCGGCGTATCGCGACCACCTGTCGCGAAGCGGCGTTCCTCGAAGTGGTGTGGTGACGGGCCGTCGGTGGCCGGGGGCGGTGGTGCGGTCACCCGCCGTGGGTGGCCGGTGTGCCCACCTGTTCCGTCCCAGCGGAACGCATGCCCACACCGGCCGCGCCGTGGACCACCGCGCGCAGCTCGGCGACGGCGGCGGCCGGGTCGGGGCTGCCGAAGACCCGGCGGCCGACGCACAGCCCGGCCACGCCGTGGCCGATGGCGTCCTTGGCGGCGGCCACGTACTCCTCCCAGCCGCTCTCGGCCTCTCCGCCGGCGAGCACCACCGGCACCTCGATGGAGGCGACCAGCTCGTCGAGGTGCTCGGTGCCGGGGTGGGCCACCTTGACGATGTCGGCGCCGAGTTCGGCGACGGCCCGCCCGGCGTGGATGACCGCCGCGCCGCGCTCGGCCGGGCTCTCGCCGGCGCCCGCCACATACGTCATGACCAGCAGCGGCAGCCCGAGCCGGTCGCAGGAGGCGGCGACCTTGCCGAGGTCGGCGAGGGCCGCCCGGTCCTCCTGGTGGCCGCCGCCGAAGGTGACGTGCACGGAGACCAGGTCGGCGCCGAGCGCCAGCGCGGTCTCCGGGTCGCAGACCCGGGTCTTCAGCTCGCCGCCCGGGCTGAGCCGGGTGTTGCCGGACAGGTGCACGATCATCGCGGTGTCCCGCTGGACCGGCATCGAGGTGGCGGCGGAGCCGCGGTGGACGACGACGCCGTCGGCGCCGCCGGCGACCACCGCGCCGAGCACGGTGCTCATCCGGGACAGCCCGCCCGCGCCGCCCGTCGTCAGGGCGTGGTCGACGGCCACCAGAAGGGTGCGGGCGTCCGCCCCCATGACGCGCCGCAGCCGGCGCTCCTTCCCACTGATCACAGTTGTTCTCCCCGTTTCGGTGAAGGGGCCGGGATACGGCCGATGGTGTGGGTGTGTGTCGTCGCCACCGCGGCGTCCGGGCTACTCCTCGGCCAGCAGCGCGCGCAGCGGCGGGTTGGCCCGGCGGGGGCCCGCCACCGCCAGGGCGAGCAGCATGCAGACCACCACGAGGGGCAGGCTGGCCACGCTGAGCAGCAGCGGCACGGTGATCCCCGGCAGCAGGCCGCTCTGGCCGGCCTGGGCGTCGAGCATGCCCGGGATGGCGAGGCAGCCGACGGGCAGCGCCACGATCCAGGCGCAGCCCGCGACGACCAGCGATTCGCCGACCAGTTGCCGGGTGACGGCCTTGCGGGTGGCGCCGGCGAGTCGCAGCAGGGCCAGCGCCCGCTGCCGCTCCGCCAGGCCGGAGGCGAGGGTGGCGCCGCCGACGAGGACGGCGAGGATGAACATCACCCAGGCGAACGCCTCGAAGGAGCTGACCAGTCGGGCGGTGATGCCCGCGAAGGCGTCGCGCATCTCGGTGCGGGTGAGCACCTCGGCCCGCGGGTAGCGGTCGGCGAGCTTCTTCTCCAGGGCGGCCTTGACCTGTCCCTGGTCCGCCCCCTCCCTGACGCCGATGTAGTACTCGTAGACGCCCTGGGCGGCGGTGAGTTCGCGGTAGAGCCGGGTACCGGCGACGATCATGCCGCCGTCGGAGGCGGAGTCCTCCAGCACCGCGGCCACCTTCACCTCGCGGTGTCCGGTGGGCAGCGGCAGCTCCATGGTGTCGCCGACGCCGAGGTCCCGGGTGCGGGCGTAGTTGGTGGAGATGACGATCTCGTCCGTGTCGAGCTTGGTGACGAAGTCCTTCTCGCCCTCGACCACCGTGAGGTCGGTGGTCCGGTCGATGTCGGACTCGCCCCAGTTCCACACCTGCACCTTGCGGCCGTCGAGGCCGACGCTGGCGTAGGTGAAGGAGGTCACCGCCTCGACGCCGTCGACCTTCCGCAGCTCCTGCTCCAGGGCGAGCGGGAACTTCTCGTTCTGGAGGTTCTGTCCGACCTCGGCGGCCTGGACGTACAGCTCGCCCTGGGTCCAGCGCTGCACCGAGCCGGCGACCTCGTCCTTGATGCTGCTGGCGGTGCCGGCCATGGCCACCGAGGTCACCACGGCGACGGTGAAGGTGATGGAGAGCGCGGCGTTGCGCTTCCAGCCGAGCTGGAGTTGGCGGCCGACGGCCAGGCGCACCGGGCCCGGCTCGCCGCGGCGCAGCAGCGCGCCGGCCAGCACCGGCAGCACCACGCTGAGCAGGGCCGCGCCGAGGAAGAGGAAGACCAGGCTGGTCGAGGTGACCATCTCGCCGCCCACCGCCACCAGGGCCACGCCGACGGCGAGCGAGACCAGACCGGCGATCAGCGGCCGCCGCACCCCGCCCGGGGTCATGGACACCTGGTCGCGGCCGGTGACCGCCTCGATGGGGGTGATCCTGGTGAACCGGCGGACGCCGGAGAGCCAGGCGGCGGCGAACATCACCACCGTGGCGACGAACGCCCCGGCCGCCGGCCACTGCCAGGGCAGCCCCGGGGTGACGGCCTGCTGGGTCAGATCGGTGATCTGGCGGGTGAACGAGCCGAGCAGGGAGCCCACCCAGATGCCGAGCGCCGCGCCGATGACATAGGTGCCGAGCAGCAGCGGCACCATCACCATGGCCGAGCCGACCATGAGGTGTCCGGTGCGCACACCCAACAGTCGCAGTCTGGCGAGGGTGGTGCGGGCGTCGTCCAGGGCGAGGCGCCAGGTGAGGAAGAGCACCACGGCGGCGGTGAGCACGGCGATGGCCGCGAACATGCCCAGGATGGTGAGCGAGGTGCGGAACGTCTTGCCGTAGCCGGAGAGCAACTCGTCGGGGCGCTTGACGTCGGCCGCGCCGTCGACGGCACGCTCGGCGGCGGCCACCACCTCAGCGCGGTCCCGCTGTCCCGGGTCGAGCAGCAGCACATCGCTGTGGGTGCCGCGGTCGAAGGCGGTGGCGACGGTGGGCAGCGGCGCGATGACCATCGCCCCGCGGTTGGCGACCTGCCCGTCGAGCAGCCCGGCCACCTTCCATCGCTGGACGCCCTGGGGGGAGGTGACACGGACGGTGTCGCCCTCGCCCAGGTCGTGGTCCTCGGCCCAGTCCGCGGAGAGGAGGACCTGGTCGGCGGCGAGCTCGGTGCGGCCGATCTGCTCGGCGAGCCGCTCGTCGGTGAGGCCGCCGAGGGCGTCGTCGACGCCGAAGACGATGACCGGGTCGGTCGAGTCGCCCTCGCCGGTGGCCGCGCGGGTGCTGATCACCAGGGCGCGGGAGCCCTTGACCCCGGTCTCCCGCTCGGTGCGGTCGACCACGTCCCGCGTCATGCCGCCGGGGGCGCGCGCCTCGACCGCGACGACCTCGTCGCGGACGCCGCTGATGGAGGCGCCCTTGATGGCGTCCAGCACCGAGGCCGAGATCAGCAGCATGGCGGTGGTCAGCAGCACGCCGCCGATGCCGGCCGCGATGGCGGCGACCATCCGGGCGGGGCGCTGCCGCCAGCTGCGGCTGAGGGAGCGGGCGACCAGGCGGTGTGGATCGAGCGCCATCACGCCGTCCTCTCGGTGGCGACCACCTGGCCGTCGGCGAGGGTGATGACGGTGTCCGCGCCGGCGGCGAGGTCCCGGTCGTGGGTGATGATCAGTCCGGCGGCGCCGGTGGTGCTGACGAGCTTGTGGAAGATCTCCTGCACCTGGCGGCCGTTCTCCTCGTCGAGGGCTCCGGTCGGTTCGTCGGCGAAGACGATGGCGGGCTGGACGACGCAGGCCCGGGCGACGGCGGCGCGCTGCGCCTCACCGCCGGAGACCTGACCGGGCCACTGCTTGGCGCGGTGCGACAAGCCCACCTCGGACAGCATCTCGCGGGCCTGCTGGAGCGCGTCGCTCAGCTTGGTGCCGCCCATGACGAGGGGGGCCGCCACGTTCTCCTCGATGGTGAAGGACGGGATGAGGTTGTCCTTCTGGAGTACGAAGCCGATCTCCCGGGCCCGCATCGCGGCGGCCTCGGCCTCGCCGAGCCGGGACAGGTCCCGGCCCAGCAGCGTCACCGTGCCGGAGGTGGGGCGGTCCAACCCCGACAGCACGTTGGCCAGCGTGGACTTGCCGCTGCCGCTCCTGCCCACGATGGCGACGAACTCCCCCGCGGACACCTCGAGGCTGCAGCCCTTGAGGACCTCCACGGCGGAATCCCCGCTGACGAACTCGCGCCGCACCTTCTCGGCACGCAGCACTACCCTGTTTTCAGCCATGCTCGGCAGACCACCCCAGTTGATGTGAACGGATGTCGGCAAGAAGTGACGGGGCCGCGAGGTGCGGCCGGGGGGAACCGGATTCGGTGACCGCGCGGACGGTCGAGGGAGCGCGGATCAGCCGTTCAGCCGGTGTCGGAGGACTTCTCGCCGCACCTTTCCGGTGGCCGTCCGCGGAATCTCGTGCCAGGCCACGAAGCGGGGTGGCGCGAGGGACGGCAGATCACGCGTGGCCGCGAGCCACAGCTCTTCGGTGACGGGTGCGGTGGACCGGCTGACGAGGACGGGCACGAGTCGTCCGTCCGTCTCCATGATGACCACCTCGGCCAACTCCGGTACGCGGTCGAGGAGTACGTCCTCCAGCGCGATGCCGCTGGTCGCCCCGGACAGCCGCTCGACCTGTCGGTCGTGCAGCCGCAGGGTCCCCGTCGCGGTCCGCGCGCCCCAGTCGCCGGAGTCCCACCAACCGCCCTCGAAGAGGTTCTCCGTGAAGCGCTCGGGGAAATTCAGATATCCGGCGAAGCGACCCTTGGAACGGACCTGGATTCGGCCGCTTTCGCCGCGTGGAAGTCGGTTTCCCTGCTCGTCGACGACTCGGATGCGGCTGTATCCGGGAATGGCCCGGCCGACGCGGTGGCCGGCCAGTTCGGCGCCGACCGTGTTTCGGGAACGGCCGGTCTTCCGGGTGCGGATACGAAAGGCTATGGGCCCGAGTTCCGATTGCGCGTATACCTCGGTGAACATCGCGAGACGGCGTCGGGAACCATTCAGCAGGGCGTCGACCGTTCGCGGGTGCATCGCGTCGAAGGTGCCCAGGAACATGCGCACCGAGGACATCGCCCCCTCGGCCGCCAGGCCCTCCCAGGTGATGTAGCTGTTCGGGTGCGTCTCCAGGTATTCCGGCCGCCAGCGCTCCAGTTGGGCGCCGACGCTGTCGCTTTCCTCGGAGGCGAGCAGCAGCAGCGAGTGGCGCAGTCGCAGGGCGCTGAGAATTCCGGAGAGGGTGCGGACGTGCACCGGGGAGATGGCCGCGGCGAGATACCCGGAGAGGAACATCGGCCGCAGCATCCGGGTCTGGATGGCGGACTGCTGGTAGAAGCTGTTCCGGGTGTGCACGACCAGCTTGGGCACGCCGGTGGTGCCGGAGGTGTGGGTGACCAGGTAGGGCTGGTCCGGGGCGAGTTCCACGCCGTGCGGGGGCGGCTCGGCCGACCCTCCGGCCACCGCCGAGACGGCGTCCTCCCAGATCAGCCGGGTCGCTCCCGGTGTCAGGGGGTCCGGGAAGTCGGCCTCGCGAGCCTCGGCGATCAGCAGGTGCAGCGGGCCGGTGACCGGCTCCAGCGCGGCGTGGGCGGTCGGCGCGTCCAGCCGGGCGCTCAGCAGCACGGGCACCGCGCCGAGCGCGGTGAGACCGGCGAAGGCCACCAGGACGTCCAGCGGCTTCTCCAGCCGTACGACACAGCGGTCGCCCGAGCGAACGCCTCGCTCCGCCGCCGTCCGCGCGAATCGTCGGGCGGCCTCGGCGACATCTCCGGGATGGACCTGTCCGTCCTTGACGGTGACGGCGGCCGATTCGTGGTCCACGGCCCAGGGGCGCTTGGCGGCACGGCCGGCGGCGTCGAGTTGCGCGAACAACAGGTCGGCGGAGCGTGGCGAATGCATGGCTTATGTGTCCCCTCAACCTCGGAAGTGACTTGCGTCGATGAGGCGGTAGCGAGGTGACGCATACTTCCGGGCGCCGGTGAGGCGGGACAATCTCTTGTCAGCAAGACGACAGCGGGGTGTCCTCCTGCGGCCAGTCGGTGGTCCGGCGGCCGTCCGGTCATTCTAGATTTACGGCCGGACGAACCCCGGAGATTTCAGCATTCCTATTCGAACGGAATCGACTGCCCGGCGTTCCGGGCCACGGCGAGCCGATAGAGGAGATCACACGTGAACGCGTCCTCGATCGGCACGCCCACGGACTTGAAGAGGGTTGTCTCGCCGGGCGACCGGCGCCCCGGACGACGTCCCGCGAGCACCTCCCCCAAGGTGGACATGGGGGGATCCGCCGGGAGGGCGCCCTCCGCGATGGGGATCAGGATGTCCCCGGCCTCGCGCAGCACCGCGGCGGCGGACTCCACGAACAGGCTGGATCTCGCCACCAGGCGCGAGGGCAGTTCCCGGCGCGTGGCGCCGTAGGCGCCCACGGCGCTGAGGTGCACCCCCTCCCGCGCCACCGCGGAGTCCTCGAACAGCGGCTCCGGCGAGGTGGTCACCGTGCAGATCACGTCCGCGTCCCGCACGGCGGCGTCGACGCTCTCCAGCACCTCGACCGCGAGGCCCCGCTCCCGGGCCCACGCGGCCAGCTTCCGGGCCCTGCGCGGATCGCGGCTGTGCAGCCGTACGGAGTCCCAGGGCCGGATCCCCGCCAGCCCCTCCAGGTGCCCCCGGCCCTGCACCCCGGCGCCGATGACGGTCAGCACCCGGGCGTCGGGTCTGGCCAGGAGGTCGGTGGCGCAGACGGTCACCGCGGCGGTGCGCAGTTCGGTGACCGCGGTGGCGTCGAGCACCGCCACCGGGCGGCCGGTCGCCGCGTCGAAGAGCGTCACCAGCCCCTGGACGCTGGGGAGTCGTAGCTCCGGCGGGTTGTCGAAGAGGCTGATCAGCTTCACCGAGAGGGTGTTGGAGTGCACCGCGGGCATCAGCAGCAGCTCGCCCGCGTCGGTCCGCACCGAGCTGCGGGCGAACTCCGTGGCCCCGTCGCCGCCCGCGGTGAAGGCCGCGCCGATCTCCGCGGCGAGTTCGGAGACCGACAGCAGCTCCCGGACGGCCCGCGCGTCGAGGATCCTCAGCACAGCGCCGCCCGCAGCGCGTCACCGAGCAGCTCGCAGAGCAGATCGACCTGCTTGTCGCTGAGACCGGGGTGGCAGGGCAGGTTCATCTGCTCATCGAACCAGAGCCGTTCGGCGGTGGGGCACTCCCCGTAGCGATGCCCGCGCGAACGCCACTCGGGCGTCAGGTGGAGCGGGAAGTAGCGGATCGGGACCTGCACCCCGCGCTCGGCCAGCTCGTGGATCAGCCGCTCCCGGCTGAGCCGTTCGGGGGCGCGCACGAAGAAGGTGAAGAGGTGCTGGGACTGCTCGACCCCGTCCGGCTCGGTGACCGCGGCGACCAGGCCCGGGTAGTCGGCGAGCACCTCGCGGAGCCGCTGGGCGATCATCCGCCGGCGGGCCACGAAGTCGGGCAGGGAGCGCAGTTGGGCCACGCCCACGGCCGCCGCCGCCTCGCTGAGCGTGGCGTTGGTGCCGTGGCGGAGCAGGGCGACGCAGTCGTGGGTGTACGAGTGTCCCGGGTAGAGCGCGCCGGGCAGTGGCTCCCGCGAGGTGCCGAAGCGGTGGTCGCGCGCCACGAAGACGGCGTCCGCCTCGTTGCCGCGCAGCCGCTCGATCCGGTCGACCCAGTCGTCGTTGGCGAAGGTGAGCATGCCGCCCTCGCCGAGCGTGGTGATGTTCTTGCTCGAGTGGAAGCTGAAGCAGCCGATGTCGGCGAGGGAGCCGGGGCGGCGGCCGTGGTAGCTGCTGCCCAGCGCGTGGGCGGAGTCCTCGATCACCAGGATGCCGCGCTCCCGGGCCAGCTCCATGACGGCGTCCATCTCCGCCGGGAGCCCGCCGTAGTGCACCAGGATGACGGCGCGGGTCTTGTCGTTCAGCAGCTTGCGCAGGCTCTCCGGGTCGAGGTTGAGGGTGTCGTCCTTGACGTCGCAGAACCGGACCCGGACCTCGGGGTACTGGAGCAGCGGCTGGATGGTCGCCTGGTAGGTCTGCGGCGTGACGACGACCTCGTCCCCGGGCCGCAGGTCCAGGAGGTGGATGGCGAGCTCCAGGGCCACCGTCCCGCTGGTGACGCTCATCGCGTGCCGGGCGCCCACATAGGCGCGGAAGTCGTCCTCGAAGCGGGTGCGCCACGCGCCGCCGGAGAGGGTCTCGCCCGAGCTGATGACCTGGGTCACCGCCTCGATCTCGGCGGGCCCCAGCGTGCTGCCGAAGGGGAGGTAGGGCACCCGGTAGTCCCGGAGGTTCTGTCGGAACGCCGCTATCTTCGGAATGTCTTGGCCGGTCATGGTACTCCCAACAGTCATCGAACAGCCGCCGTCGGGGCCGGCGCCCCGCGGTCGTCGCCGTCATCGGCCGGCGCCCCGTGGCCGTCGTCCACCAGCGTGGTCTCGTCGAACGGCAGCCGGCCGGCCAGCACCTCGGCGGCCCGCTCCCGGTCGATCTCCTTGGTCCAGGTGCCGATCAGCACCGTGGCGACCGCGTTGCCCGCGAAGTTGGTCAGGGCGCGCGCCTCGCTCATGAAGCGGTCGACACCGACGATCAGGCCGACGCCGTCGACCAGTTCGGGGCGGTGCGACTGCAGACCGCCGGCCAGGGTGGCCAGGCCCGAGCCGGTGACGCCCGCGGCCCCCTTCGAGGCGATGATCATGAAGGCGAGCAGTGAGACCTGCTGGCCCAGCGAGAGCGGTTGGCCCAGCGCCTCGGCGACGAAGAGCGAGGCCATGGTCAGGTAGATCGCGGTGCCGTCGAGGTTGAAGGAGTAGCCGGTCGGAACGGTGATGCCGGCCACCGGCCGGCTCACCCCCAGGTGCTCCATCTTGGCGATCAGCCGCGGCAGCGCCGGCTCCGAGGAGGAGGTGGACAGGATCAGCAGGAACTCCCGCGCCAGGTACTTCAACAGCGCGAGGATGCTGATCCCGGCGACGAGGCGGAGCACCGTGCCGAGCACCACGAAGACGAACAGCAGGCAGGTGACGTAGAAGCCGACCATGATGACGGCCAGCGACTTCAGGGCGTCCGCCCCGGTCTCGCCGACCACCGCCGCGATCGCGCCGAACGCGCCGACCGGCGCCACCCACATGATCATGGCGAGCACGCGGAAGACCAGCCGCTGGATGTGGCCGATGCCGGTCAGCACCGGCCGGCCCGCCTTCCCCATGGCCTGGAGCGCGAAGCCGACGAGCAGCGCGACCAGCAGGGTCTGCAGCACCTCGCCCGCGGTGAAGGCGGAGACCAGGGTGGTGGGGATGATGCCGAGCAGGAAGTCCGTGGTGGACTCGCCGCCCTTCTTCGCCTGGGCCTCTCCCGCGTGCCGCGCCGACTCGGTCAGCTCCAGCCCGCTGCCGGGCTCCAGCACGTTGCCGACCAGCAGTCCGATGGCGAGCGCGACGGTCGACATCGTCAGGAAGTACAGCAGCGCCAGGCCGCCGACCGCGCCGACCTTGGCCGCCTTGCGGACCGAGCCGACGCCGATCACGATCGTGCAGAAGATGACCGGGGAGATCATCATCTTGATGAGGTTCACAAAGCCGGTGCCGACCGGCTTCAGCTCCACCGCCGCGTCGGGCGCGGCGAAGCCGAGCGCGATGCCCAGCACCACCGCCACGATGACGGCGATGTAGAGGTAGTGCGTTCTGTCCCGTCTGACGCGGTCGTCCCGCGCCGCCGTTCCGCTCATCCCGTCACTCCCACGCGGTTCCGATGCCGACGGCGTCACCGGCGGCGAGCTGCCGGGTGACCGCGACCAGGGAGCGGCACAGGACGTCGAGTCGGCCCCGCGCCGCCGGGGCGGCGAGCAGCCGTCGCCCGTCCCCCGTTCGCTCGAAGTCGCCGGGCACAGTGACGAGTTGCTCCGGTACGGCCACTCCCTTGAGGGCCCGCACCACCGTCCGCAGCGCGTCGCAGACCTGGACCGCGGTCAGGTTCTCCCCGTGGGCGAGCAGCCCGACGGGCTTGCCGGCCATCTCATGGCCGTCCAGGTGGTCCAGGGCGTTCTTCAGGGCTCCGGAGTAGGAGCCGTGGTACGTGGGCGACGCCAGTACGAAGGCGTCCGCCCGGGCGGCCATCGGCGAGAGCTGGCGCGCCAGGGGGTCGGCGTACAGCTCCGGACGGCCGTGGCAGGAGGCGTCGACGATCGGCAGCGGGCGCGCGGCCAGATCCCACACCAGCGGCTCGGCGCCCAGTTCGGTCAGCACCCCGGCGGCGGCGCCGATGACGGCCGCCGTGTGCGAGCGTGGGCTCGGGCTGCCGCCGAGCAGCAGCACTACGGGACGGCCGGTCATGCCGACCCCCCGGGGAGGGCGCCGCGGATCCACCGCGGAACCTGACCAGCCGTCAGCCGGTGCCATCGCTTGGCCTGCATCAACGCCTCACCTTTCGCCCGTACTGCGGGGTAACGGAGCACAGGCCCACGATTGCCGGGCGACGCCGTCAGCTGAAGGAGCTTGTCCGCTGGACGACGCCCCCTGTCCCAATCCGGCGGCGGGACCCACCGAGGCGTGTACGGCGCGGACCGTCGGTCCGCGCCGTACACGCCTCGGTGGTCATGGCTCCTCCCGGCCCGGGTCAGCCGCGCCAGTCACCGGTGCCGAACCAGCCCAGGCGGGTCGCCAGCGCCCCGGCCTCGAACCTGCTGCGCGCGTTGAGCTCCCGCATCAGCTTGGCGACGGTCCTGCTCACGGTGCGCTTGGAGACGTCGAGTCGATGGGCGATCTGCTCGTCGGTGAGGCCGCGGGCGAGCATGCGCAGCACATCCAGCGACTGGTCGTCGTCCGGGGACCAGCTCTCCACGGCCAGCGGCGTCGAGCCCTCCCACAGGCCGAGGAAGAGATAGTGCAGCATGCTGACGGTGTCCGGGCAGCGGGAGACGCTCACCGAGTCCTCTCCCCGGGGCGCGCCCCGACCGGGTTCCGCGACCACCGCGGAGGTGGCGTCGTCGACCAGCGCCATGGTGACCGGTACCTCCGCGGCGGTGCGCACCTGAATTCCCGAACGGGCCTGCCACAGCACGTACTCCACGATCGCGGGGTGGGACAGCAGGCGCTCGTCCCAGATGACGGAGATCCGCACCCAGCGCCGCAGCAGGCTCATCAACATGCCTGCCTCGCGGCGGAGTTCGTCCTGGCGCGGCATGGACTCCGAGCGCACCATCACGATTTCACGCCGCGCGGTGGACAACGTGGAATGCAAAGAGGGGTTGTGGGGTCGCGGTGGCCGCACCTCCGCGTTTTCCCGGTGGTCGATGGACTGGACTGCGAGCGTGGTCACGGTCATGCCTTGTTTCCTTTTCCACTAATTCACGTGGAGCGACGTGCAGGTGGGGGTAAGGAGCGAGACGCGCAATTCTGGGGGATGTCCAGAGAGGGAAACCGGCGGACGGCGGAGCCTATTTTCCGTCGGAGATGCGGATTTCCACGACCGAGGGATCGTCCTCGGGTCGGTCCAGCTCCGCGGGGCGCTGTGCCGAGAGGGTGTGGTTGAGCCGGTCCAGGTCGAGTTGGCCGGCCCACCGGGTGATGACGAGGGTCGCCACGCTGTTGCCGATGAGGTTGGTGACGGCCCGGGCCTCGGACATGATCCGGTCGATCCCGATGAGCAGGGCCACGCCGGCCATGGGCACCGACTGGGTCACCGAGATCGTCGCGATGAGGGTGAGCAGCCCGGAGCCGGTCACTCCCACCGCGCTCTTCGAGACGATCATCGCGATGGCCAGGAAGAGCAGTTGGTCTCCGAGGGAGAGCCCGCTTCCGCTGGTCACCGCGACGAACATGGCCGCCATGGTGAGGTAGAGGCAGGTGCCGATCAGGTGCAGCGAGTAGCCGCCGGCCAGCACCGGGGCGCTGGTGCCGCGCGGCGCCCCGGCCAGCTCCAGCTTGCGCAGCACGCGCGGGAAGACCGGGCCCGAGGAGGAGGTGCCGATGACGACCAGGAGCTCATGGCGCAGATAGCGCACCAGCCGCAGCAGCGAGAAGCCGTTGGCCCTGGCCAGCAGCCCGAGCCCGAGGAAGATCACCGCCGCGCAGGTGAGGTAGAAGGCACTGATCAGGCAGGCCAGTCCACCCAGCGGTACGACGCCGATCTGGCTGGCCGTGTACGCGGCGCCGCCGAAGGCCGCCGCCGGCGCCCCGGCGACCACGATCCGCACCATGCAGAACAGGATGTGGCTGCCCCGGTTGATCAGGTCCAGCACGGGCGCGCCGCGCCGCCCCGCCATCACCAGGGCCACCCCGGTGAGCGCGGCCACCACCAGGGTGTGCAGCATGTTTCCGCCGATCACGGCGGAGGAGAAGCTGTGCGGCACCACCGCGTCCAGGCTGAGTGAGCCGTTGCCGAAGCTCTCCGCCTGTCGTCGCAGCGAGTCCAGCTTGTCGACGTCCGGCCCCGGATCGGTGGCGGGGATCGGCAGCCGGCCCAGCAGATTGCCGACCAGCAGTCCGATGACGAGCGCCAGCGTCGTGGCCGCCTCGAAGTAGAGGACGGCCTTCAGCGACAGGCTGCTCAGCAGGCGCCGGCCGCCCAGGGAGGCCAGCCCGCCGGCCACCGTGGTGAAGATGACCGGGCCGATGAGCATCGTCATCAGTGAGATGAAGGCGTCGGCCAGGAAGCGCATCCGCTCCCCCGCCTCCGGGGCGACGGCCCCGAATACGACACCGAGTCCTAACCCGCACATCGTCCAGAAGGTCAAAGTGCGGTGCATGGGACGGCCAGGCGGTCCCTTCGCCATGTTTCGCATACCCCCGTATCGCGACGAAGCCGGGGCGTGCCACTCCGTCGTTCATCCGCCCCGGATCACCACTGAGCCTAGGCAGGCTCTGCAAAATCACGGCTCCCGTACCTACAGAGTTGTGTTAAGCGTATGTAAGATCACCGACACGACAGTGGGAGCAACGTTTCTTCGAAAACCGGACGTACGGGGACGTCCGCGACGACACACACATGCGCTGATCGCCGGGGGATGACAGCCATATGAGGGTCCTGCTTGTGGAGGACGACGTCGAAGTCGCCGACGCACTGACCGAGGGACTCCAGCAGTACGGATGGACCGTGGACCATGTCTCCACCGGAGCCGCGGCCCTCCGCAGACACGAGTGCGGCGACATCGTGCTGCTCGACCTCAACCTGCCCGACATGGACGGCCTTGAGGTGTGCCGCGGGCTGCGCGCCATGTGCGCGGTGCCGATCATCGCCGTCACCGCGCGCTCCGACGAGATGGACAAGGTCCTGGGGCTGCGGCTGGGGGCCGACGACTACATCGTCAAGCCCTACCGACTCCAGGAGTTACTCGCACGGATGGCCGCGGTGATGCGCCGCACCGGGACGCGGCCGGCCCCGGCCGAGCCGGTGAACCCGGTCCTCACCCGGGGCCGGCTCACCATCGACCCGGCCCAGCGCACCGTGTCGCTGGACGGCCGGCCCGTCATCCTCACCCGCAAGGAGTTCGAGCTGCTGGTGCTGTTGGCCGGCACGCCGGGCCGGGTCTTCCTGCGCGAGCAGTTGCTGGACGCCGTATGGAATCAGCAGTGGGCGGGGAGCTCCCGCACCCTGGACACCCATGTGGCCGCGCTGCGCCGCAAGCTCGGCTCCACGAAGTGGATCAAGACGACGCGCGGGGTGGGCTTCAGCTTCCAGCCGCAGCCCGCGCCCTGAGGCCCGGGTCGATGCGGCAGATCTACTCCATCGTCCAGTGCCTCCTGATCGGCACGGTGCTGACGGCCCTGGTGGTCCCGCTCGGCTATCTCTACGCCGAGCACGCCAACCGGGCCGCCACCGACCGGCTCCGCGACAGCGCCGACGCCATGGCCACGCCGCTCTCGCACGCCATGACCAACGGCGACGCGGCGGCCGTGGACCGGCTGCTCGTCGAGTTCGCGGCGGCGCAGCGGCTGGAGGTCTCGGTGCGCTGGCCCGACGGCAGGGTGCGCGGCTCGGCGGTCGACACCGACGGCCACGCCCGCGCCTTCACCGCGTCCACCTGGGAGGGCGGCGTGCCGGAGGGACAGCTGGTCGAGCGGCCGCTGCCGCCGGTCGGCGGCCGCCTCTCCGTCGAGGCGCCGCTGAGCGTGGACGGCGCCGGCTCGGGGGTGCTGCTGCTCCGGCAGTCGGCGACGGAGCTGCGCAGCCGCATCCTGACGGTGTGGATCACCCTGGGGCTGCTGCTCCCCTTCGGCGTCGCCCTCTGCGCCCTGCCGACGCTGGTCCTGCGCCGGCGTACGCTGCGCGACCTGGACCGGATCGGCGACACCGTGCGGGCCCTGGCCGACGGCGAGTTCCACGCCCGGACCGCGGAGCACTGCGAGGGGGACGCCCTCAAGGAGTTGGCCGCCGAGGTCAACCGACTGGCCGCGGTCATCCAGTCGATGATGGAGGACCGGCGCAGCTTCCTGGCCGACGTCGCCCATCAGCTGCGCAACCCGATGGTGGCGCTGCGGCTGCGGCTCGAGAACCTGGGCCCCCATCTGCCGGACACGGCGGCCGAGCGGCACGAGCGGCTGCTCGCCGACGTGGACCGGCTGGACCGCACGCTCACCGAGATGCTGGAGCACGCCCGCTCCCACCCGGCCGACCGCTCCACCCAGGTGGTGGAGGTGTGCGGGCTGGTGGAGGAGTGCGTACGCGGCTGGGCCTCGGTCGCCGAACAGCGCGCCATCCGGATGACGCTGGAGATGCCGCGGCACGCCTGGGGGCTGACCCGGCCCGGTGCGGTGGAGCAGGCGCTGAACGTCCTGCTGGACAACGCCCTGAAGTACTCGCCCGAGGGCGGCGTCGTGGAGATCGCCATCACGGTGGCCGGCCCCCGGCTGCGGATCCGGGTCCGGGACGAGGGACCGGGGCTGCCGGACTCCGAGCGGGAGGCGGCGCTGGAACGCGGCTGGACCCGCGGCCCGTTCCCCAGCACCGGCATCGGGCTGTCGATCGCGGTCAAGCTCATCGAGTCCGCCGGCGGTCGGCTGGAGTTGCGCTCCGGGGAGGGGCGTGGGCTGAGCGCGCTGCTGCATCTGGTGGGCGCGCTGCCGGGGGACGAGGGAGACGAGGAACCGGGCCGGTCGGCCGCGGTGTCCGCTTCTGGCCCCGGCATGGCGTGAACCGGTCAACGCGCCGTTCCGCGGGGCGGTGCACCGGTTTTCATGCCGTACCGGCCGTCGGCCGACCTCCTCGGAGGCGGTAGCGCCGGGTTCGTTTCCGCTCAGAGGGGGACTGACATGGTTTCGATCACCGCCGACTCCAGACCGCTGCCGGGGGCCGTCGAACTCGCCGAGGCGACCCGGCGGTTCCTGGCGGAGGGGACCGGCGAGGTGTTCTGCTACTGGAACTACACCTCGTCCGAGGATCCGCTGCTGGACGTGTTGCGCGGGGCCGGCAGCCGGCTGTGGGACCGCGAGGGCGGGGTGCGGATCGTGCTGCCGCACGGCACCCGCGGCGTACCGGACATCGCCGAGCACGTGGCCTGGCAGCAGGACCACGGCGTCCAGGTGCGCTACAGCTCCCGGCTGCCGCCCGGCGCGATGGTGCTCACCGAGGGCGGGGCGATCCTCACCACCGGACTGCAGCCCGACTCCACCTATGTGCTGGTATCCGACCCCCACGTGCGACCCGCGTTCGGCGCCCTGGCACAGTTGCTCTGGCAGCGCGCGGAGATCCCTCCGGATCAGCGGAAGGACGCGCCCAGCGAGGCCGAGCGGCAGATGCTCCGGATGCTCATGCAGGGGCTGACGGACAGCGCGGTCGCCCGCCAGCTGGGCATGTCGGACCGCACGGTCCGCCGGGTGGTGGCCCAGCTGATGGAGCGGCTGGGCGCCCAGAGCCGCTTCGAGGCGGGGGTGCGGGCGGTCGAGCGCGGCTGGATCTGAGCCGCGGGCGGGCCGCGCGCCGTACGAGCCGCGGCCCGCGCCGGGCTCCGGCCGGCGCCCGGAGGGGCGCCGGGGCGCCGGAGCGGAGGGCACACGACGCCCCACCGATGTCGATAGGGCCAGGCTATCGAGAGCATCGGTTTAATATCTTGGATCTTTCGACCCACCTGGGCCTACCGTCGTGTTCATGGCATTGGCAACGCGGACGGACCGACGGCCGTCCATGGCGCGTACCTTCTGGGACTCGACCGTCGGCAAGAAGATCGTGATGGGTGTGACCGGCCTGATCATGATCGGGTACCTGGTCGTCCATATGGTCGCGAACGCGAAGATCTTCTTCGGCGCGGAGGAGTTCAACGCCTACGGGCACTGGCTGCGCGTCATGGGAGCGCCGGTCCTCCACCACGAGTGGGGCCTCTGGGGAGCCCGGGTCATCCTGCTGACCTCGGTGATCCTGCACGGTGTGTCCGCGTACCAGCTCAGCAAGCGAGACATCAAGGCACGCCCGGAGCGTTACGTCCACAAGAAGGCGCGGATGAGCTACGCCACCCGCACCATGCGCTGGGGCGGCGTGATCCTGGGTCTGTTCATCGTCTGGCACGTCCTGGACCTCACCGCGGGCACCGTGCACTCCGGCGGGTTCGAGGAGGGCCGTCCGTACCAGAACGTCGTGGACACCTTCTCCACCTGGTACGGGAACGTCATCTACATCACGGCCATGCTGGCCATGGGCATGCACGTCCGGCACGGCTTCTGGAGCGCCGCCCAGACCCTCGGCGCGGGCAGCAAGACCCGTGACCGCGCGCTGAAGGCCATCGCCAACGGCCTGGCGCTCGTTCTCACCGTCGGGTTCATCTCCGTGCCCGTGGGTGTCATGACCGGAGTGGTGGAGTGACCATGAGCACATCCCGCGAGTACACCGACTACCTCGTCGGCGAGCCGATCAAGGACGAGCGGGCCCCGTCCGGCCCGGTCAACGAGCGCTGGGACACCCACCGCTTCAACGCCAAGCTGGTCAACCCCGCCAACCGCCGCAAGCACACCATCATCGTCGTGGGCACCGGCCTGGCCGGTGGCGCCGCCGGCGCCACCCTGGCCGAACAGGGCTACCACGTGGTGCAGTTCTGCTACCAGGACTCGCCGCGCCGCGCCCACTCGATCGCCGCCCAGGGCGGCATCAACGCCGCCAAGAACTACCGCAACGACGGCGACTCGATCCACCGGCTGTTCTACGACACCGTCAAGGGCGGCGACTTCCGCGCCCGCGAGTCCAACGTGCACCGCCTGGCCCAGATCTCGGTGGAGATCATCGACCAGTGCGTGGCCCAGGGTGTGCCGTTCGCCCGCGAGTACGGCGGTCTGCTGGACACCCGTTCCTTCGGTGGTGTGCAGGTCTCCCGCACCTTCTACGCCCGCGGCCAGACGGGCCAGCAGCTGCTGCTCGGCGCCTACCAGGCGCTCTCCCGCCAGATCGCGGCGGGCAACGTGGAGCTGCACGCCCGCACCGAGATGCTGGACCTGATCGTCGTCGACGGCCGCGCCCGCGGCATCGTCGCCCGCGACCTGGTGACCGGCGAGATCTCCACCTACTTCGCGGACGCGGTGGTGCTGGCCAGCGGCGGCTACGGCAACGTCTTCTACCTGTCGACGAACGCCATGAACTCCAACGCGACCGCCATCTGGCGGGCGCACCGGCGCGGCGCCTACTTCGCCAACCCGTGCTTCACCCAGATCCACCCGACCTGCATCCCGCGCTCCGGCGACCACCAGTCGAAGCTGACCCTGATGAGCGAGTCGCTCCGCAACGACGGCCGCATCTGGGTGCCCAAGGCCAAGGGCGACAACCGTCCGCCGGCCGAGATCCCCGAGGACGAGCGCGACTACTACCTGGAGCGGATCTACCCCTCCTTCGGCAACCTGGTGCCGCGCGACATCGCCTCCCGGGCCGCGAAGAACGTCTGCGACGAGGGTCGCGGCGTCGGCCCCGGCGGGCAGGGCGTCTACCTCGACTTCGCCGACGCCATCAAGCGCATGGGCCGTAAGAAGGTCGAGGAGAAGTACGGCAACCTCTTCGACATGTACGCGCGGATCACGGCGGAGAACCCGTACGAGGTCCCGATGCGCATCTACCCCGCCATCCACTACACGATGGGCGGGCTGTGGGTCGACTACGACCTCCAGACCACCGTGCCGGGGCTGTTCGCGATCGGCGAGGCGAACTTCTCCGACCACGGCGCCAACCGACTCGGTGCCTCCGCGCTGATGCAGGGCCTGGCCGACGGCTACTTCGTGCTGCCGTCGACCATCAACGACTACCTGGCCCGCAACCCGCACAAGGACGAGGTCGACGCCTCGCACCCGGCCGCCGTGGAGGTCGTGCGCGAGACCGAGGACCGGCTGGCCCGGCTGCTGGCCGTCGACGGCGACCGCACCCCCGACTCCTTCCACCGGGAGATCGGCGAGCTGGTGTGGGAGTTCTGCGGCATGGCCCGCACCGACGAGGGGCTGCGCAAGGCCCTGGACCGCATCCCGCAGATCCGTGAGGAGTTCTGGCGCCGGATCAAGGTCCCGGGCACCGGCGAGGAGTTCAACCAGTCGCTGGAGAAGGCCAACCGGATCGTCGACTATCTGGAGCTGGCCGAGCTCATGTGCCTGGACGCCCTGCACCGCGAGGAGTCCTGCGGCGGCCACTTCCGCGAGGAGTCGCAGACCCCCGACGGCGAGGCGGCCCGTAAGGACGACGAGTTCTCCTACGCCGCTGCCTGGGAGTTCACCGAGACCGGTGCGGCCCCCGTGCTCCACAAGGAGCAGCTGATCTTCGAGTACGTCCACCCCACTCAGCGGAGCTACGCATGAAGCTCACCCTGCGCGTCTGGCGCCAGAAGAACGCCGACACACCCGGCGCCATGGCCACCTACGAGCTCGACGACGTCTCCCCGGACATGTCGTTCCTGGAGATGCTCGACATCCTCAACGAGGAGCTCACCCTCAAGGGCGAGGAGCCGGTGGCCTTCGACCACGACTGCCGCGAGGGCATCTGCGGCGCGTGCAGCCTGGTCATCAACGGTGACGCCCACGGCCCCGAGCGCACCACCACCTGCCAGCTCCACATGCGGTCCTTCCAGGACGGCGACACCATCGACATCGAGCCGTGGCGCGCCGCCGCGTTCCCGGTGATCAAGGACCTGGTGGTGGACCGCACCGCGTTCGACCGCATCATCCAGTCCGGCGGCTACATCAGCGCCCCGACCGGCTCCGCCCCGGAGGCGCACGCCACCCCGGTGCCCAAGCCGGACGCGGACTTCGCCTTCGAGCACGCCGAGTGCATCGGCTGCGGCGCCTGCGTGGCGGCCTGCCCCAACGGCGCGGCGATGCTCTTCACCTCGGCGAAGGTCAACCACCTCAATGTGCTGCCCCAGGGCGCTCCCGAGCGGGAGACCCGGGTGCTGGACATGGTCGCCCAGATGGACGCCGAGGGCTTCGGCGGCTGCACCCTGACCGGCGAGTGCGCCACGGCGTGCCCCAAGGGCATCCCGCTGGTCTCCATCACCGCGATGAACAAGGAGTGGCTGCGCGCGACCCGCAAGGTCAAGCGCTGACCCACCCCTCCCAGGACGGCACCCCCTCGACAACGCTCCGTGGACGGGGTGTCCCGGCGGCGGAGGTCCCCCGGACGCAACCTCCGCCGCCGTTCGGCCGGCTGAACCCTCGGTTCAGCCGGCCGCCGGCGTTTCGGGCCAGGTCCGTCGGCGGACGCCGAGGAGGGACGGGCGGGGGCGAGGTCCGTCGGCGGACCCCGAGGGGGCGGGGCGGGCCGGCTGCCGCGCGCCGCTGCTCCGCGCAGGTGACGGTCCGTGTATCCGACCCTTCGGTGCCGCAGCCTGGTCCTCGTGAACCCTGACGACGTGGTGCGCTGCGAGATCCACCCGACCATCGGCATCGCGCGCGTGGGCGACAGCCCCACCGCCTTCTTCGTCGGCCCCGAACGGCCGGGGGTGCCGCCCCAGCCGGACGGCGGCTTCAAGGACGCCGCGGGGCGGGTGAAGCGCCAGGCGGCCCGGTTCCGGGTCTACGGCTACGACGCGGACGGGAACGTCCTGGGCGAGCTGACGGCCGAGACCGCCGAGATCTCCTGGACGGTCGAGCTCGCCAACGCCAAGGCCGAGTGGTTCCGGTTCCTGGGTCGCTACCAGGAGCCGCCGGCGGACGAGCCACGTCTGCGGCGCAACCAGCACATCCCGGTCGACGACCCGCGGGCGCGCGCGGAGCTGGTGATCAAGCCGGGCCCGCGCACCGTCACCGGTCCCGGCCAGGACGGCTCCGGGGCCCGGTTCGACACCGGCACCTTCCTGGGCATCCCGGTGCCGCTGGGCGAGCTGCGCACCGACGACCGCGGGCGGCTGCTGGTGCTGGGCGGCTTCGGCCGCTCGGGCGCGAGCGAGCCGGAACGGGCGATCACGCACTACGCCAACAACGACTACTGGTACGACGACGTCTCGGACGGCCCGGTCACCGCGACGGTCACGCTGCGCGGCGCGGACGGGCCGCGGCGGCTCGACGCGCGGTCCGCCTGGGTGATCGTCGGCCCGCCGGACTTCTCGCCGCACACCACCAACCTCGTCACCCTCTGGGACGTGATCGCCGAGGCCCAGGGGCTGGAGCCGCACGGCCCGGGGGACGAGGTCTCCTTCACCCGCCACGTCCACCCGATCCTGAGCCGCCTCTCCGACCACCAGTGGGTCAACGCCGCGGCCCTGCGCGGCCACGGCACCGGTGAGGCCGGTGACTTCACCGCGCCGCGGCTGCTGGCGCGCCTCGCCTCGGCCGACCCGGCGCACCGGGAGCTGCGCCGGGCCGTGTTCCGGCGGCTGCGCGGTCCGGGCCAGAGCGTGGCCGAGGCCACCTCCGAGTTCATGCCGCAGCTCGCCGGCGACGACGGGGACCCGGTGGACGGCAGGCCGCGACGCTGGATGGCGCTGCCGCCCGGCCGGTACGAGCGGATGCGCCGCTGGGCCGAGGGCGAGTTCACCGCCGACTGGCCGGGCACGGCCCCCGCCCCGGGGGAGCCGGCGCCGGCCGAGGAGCCTCGGGCCCTGCTGCGGGCCGCCCTGGAGGCATGCTCCGGCGGGCCCTTCTACCCCGGCATCGAGACCACGTACGTCGTCCAGCGCCCGGAGAGCTTCGACGGCCCGTTCCACCTGGGTCCGGGCTTCGCGGCGGGCGATCTGACCAAGTACATGGCGGTCCCCTGGCAGGCCGACTTCTACGAGTGCCACACCCACTGGTGGCCGGCGCAGCGGCCCGACGACGTCTATCCCGAGTCCCACTTCCTGGCGCTGCTCCAGGGCGCCGGGGACTCCCCGCCGGGCGCGACCGCGCCGCTCTCCTACCGGCAGCCGTGGGCGCGCGGGGTCGGCGAGCAGGTGGTCCACAAGCCGAGGCTGCCCCGGGGTGCCGGCGAGAGCGACACGGCGTACGAGCAGCGGATGGCGGAGGAGTGGCGGCGGGTCCGCGAGCACGCCGGCGACAACGACATGGTCCGGCAGTGGAGCCGGTTGGGCTTCGTGGTTCCCCGCCGGGCGCCGGACGGCGGTCGGGTGCTGGTCGAGACCGAGCGCGCCGCGCACGTCGGGCTCAGCGACCGCGAGTGGTTCTACACCCTGCAGCACCCGGACCGCTTCCCCGAGCAGGTCGCGGCCTCGCGGGAGTATGTGCGCAAGGTCCTCGCCGACGCGGTCGCCGTCCAGCACAGCCCGCGGACCCCGCTGACCCAGCGGCCGTTCCGCTACACCCGGGAGAACCTGGAGGAGCGGCTGGACCTGATCTACACCCGGCTGGCCCAGAAGGCGGACGCCTACGATCCGCGGCGGGAGAGGTTCTCGCCCACCCGGGCGTCGATCGTCGAAAGGCTGCGCCAGATGGCGCCGTTCAACCTGCTCGACGGCGTCTGGCTGCGCCACATCACCGAGGCCAGGCCGATCGACGACATCCACGCCCTGCTCTTCACCATCTGGAAGGAGGAGGTCGGCGACGGCAACCCCGCGCTGAACCACTCGGCGCTCTACCAGGGGCTGCTCCACCAGTTGGGGGTCTTCCTGCCACCGGTCGACAGCCACGCCTTCGCGCGGCGGCCGGAGCTGCTCGACTCGGCGTTCACGGTGCCCGCCTTCGCACTGGCGATCTCACTGCACCCCGAGGAGTTCTTCCCCGAGCTGCTGGGCATGACGCTCTGGCTGGAGTGGGAGGTGCTCGACGTCGTCCCCACGGCGGAGCTGCTGGACCATCACGGGATCGACTCGCGCTTCTTCCGCATGCACATCGGCATCGACAACGCGGCGCACGGGCACGGCGCGCTCGCCCGCGACGCCATCGTCCTCCACCTCGACGAGCAGCACGCCAGCGGGGGCGACGAGGCCGTGCAGCGGCAGTGGCAGCGCGTCTGGAACGGGTACATCGCCTTCCAGACGACCGGGAACCTCGGCGAGGACCTGTTCACCCTGTTGCACCGACCGCCCGAGGTCGAGCAGCGGCTGATCGAGATGATCAAGGCCAAGGCGCCCTGGGCCGCGCGCAACCACGAGCGCAAGCGGCTCGGCGGCAGCTATCTCAACGACTGGTTCGCCGACCCGAAGGGCCTGCTGACGGCGCTGGGCGGTTCGGAGTGGGTCACCCCGGGGGACGCCGGCCGCAGCCGGCTCTTCGAGCTGTTCGCCTGGAACGGCCCGATGTACCGGGTGTTCACCGAGGCGGAGACCGCACTGTGGCGGGAGTGGATCGACTCGCTCGCCCGGGAGCGGCCGGTACCGCGCTCGCTCTCCCCGCTGGAGTCGATGGTCGCGCTGACCGATGTGCTGCGCGCCCGACCGGACGGGCTCTCCGCCAACGGGAACACGATGGTCGGCCCGCAGCCGGGCAACCCCGGTCATCTGGTGGAGCGCCCGGCCGCGTGGTGGTCGCTCCAGCCCACGGAGGTGCTGCTCGCCGCCGTCGCGCACCCGGCCAACCGGGGCGGGTCGGAGGCGGCCGGCGGCGGCACGGCCCGTACCGCACGCCGGACGGAGTTCCTCCGGGAGCTGTTCGGCCCGGTCGACCAGGCGGGGCTCGCGGCGGAGCTGCCGGTCGACTCGTCCCCCGCGGAGATCGTCGACGCCTGGGTCGAGGCCGGCTGCCCGCTGCCCGACGCCCAGCCGCCGGAGGTCCGGGTGAGCCTGTCGACGCCCCAGCCGGTGAGCGAGCCCGACAGCCCGCTGCGGCTTCGCGTCCACGGCATGGGCGGGGTCCATTGACGGACGCCGGCGGGGGCGGGCCGGAGCCCGTCGCCGAGCGTGACGACGCCGTGGACACCGTGGACGTCGTGGTCGCGGGGGCCGGGCCGGCCGGCGCGGCGACCGCGCTCGCGCTGGCCCGGGCCGGGGCCGCGGTGGTGCTGGTCGACCCCGGTCCCCGGGACGACATGTCCGTGGGCGACTCCCTTCCGGACGACACCCTCCCCCTGGGCGACGCCTTCCCGGGCGCCTCCCTCGTGGGCGACTGCCTCCCGGGCGACTTCCTCGTGGGCGGTCGACGGCCTCCGCGGTCCGCGCGACCCGCTTCCCCGCGGATCGGGGAGAGCCTGCCGCCCGCGGCCCGCGTCCCGCTGGCGCGGCTCGGCGTCCTGGAGGCGGTGCTGCGGGACGGTCACGCCCCCTGTCACGGCCACCGCTCCGCCTGGGGTCACTCCGACCTCGCCGACTCCACCTTCCTCCAGGGCCCCTACGGCCCCGGCTGGCATCTGGACCGCGACCGCTTCGACGCCTCGCTGCGCCGGGCCGCCCTCGCGGCCGGCGCCCGGCTCCGACGGGGCGGCGTCAGCGGGCTGGCGCGCGTCGACGACCGCTGGCGGGTGACGCTCTCCACGGGCACGGGCACGGGCACGGGCGGGGCGGCCGCGTACCCGGGGCGCGGTCCGGACCGCGCCGTCCGTCCATTGCCGGGCGCCGAGACGCGCGTCCTCCACGCCTCCTACGTCGTGGACGCCACCGGTGCCCGCGCCCGCGTCGCGCGGCGGCTCGGCGCGCGGGTGCTGGCCACCGACCATCTGGTGGCGGTGGGCGCGCTGCTGCCGGCGGCCGACGGGTCTGACGGGGGCGGCGGATCTGGCGGGAGCGGCGGATCTCAGGGCGGCGGCGCGTCTCACGGGGGCGGCGCGACCGGTCGCTCCGGCGAGGAGCGGACCTCCCTGGTGGAGTCCGTGCCGTACGGCTGGTGGTACACGGCTCCGCTGCCACGCGGCCGTCGCGTGGTCATGGCGGTCACCGACGCGGACCTGGCGCGCCCCGCCGGGCTGCGGACCGCGCCGGGGTGGTGGGGCGCCCTGCGCGCCACCCGACACGTCGCGGACCTGCTGGTCGGGCACGGTGGGCGGGTGGAGCGCACCGTACTGAGCGCCGGGACCAGCCGCACGGTGCCGGCCGCCGGACCCGGCTGGGTGGCCGTCGGCGACGCGGCGAGCGCCACCGATCCACTCGCGGTCCGCGGGATCACCGCCGCGCTGGCGACGGGGCTCGCGGCCGCCGCGGCGATCGCCGCGGACGCGGCCGGCGACCGGGCCGCCCTCCCCCGCTACGCCCGCGTCGTCGACGCCGTGCACACCGAGTTCCTGCACGCGCGTGCCGCCTACTACCAGGCGGAACGCCGCTGGGACGGCCCGTTCTGGCGGCGCCGCTCGGGGCCGCCCCCGCCCCTCCTTGACACCGCCGGGCACCGAGCGTAAATCGAGAGGCATGGGCCGAGACGGGCCGACCGAGCGGGTGGGAGCGCCGGTCGGCGGCGACACCGGGGGCCACGGCGGCATGGCCGCGGGCCCGCCCGGTGACCACACGCCCGAGAGCGACGAGCTGCTGACCTCCGCCGTGGCCAAGGCGGTCGAGGAGACCGGCGGCTACGCCGGCAGCGTCTTCCTCCGCTCGCACGACCGCCGCTCACTGGTGCTGGTGGCCGCCTGTGGGGCGCCGCCGTCGCTGCTGGGCGGCTGGCGGCTCATCCCGGTCAACAGCCCGATCCCCATCGCCGCCGCCTACCGCTCCGGGCGGACCGTTCACCTGGCCGACGGCGACGCCTCCGTGCGTCGCTTCCCGCAGCTCGCGGTGGCGCTGCCGTACGCCTTCGGTTCGGCGACCGTGCCGGTCCGGGCGGGGCGGGAGATCTTCGGGGCGCTGGCCGTCGTCTGGGCCGCGCCGCCCGGCACCGAGGGGCTGACCAAGACCCAGCTGAGACATCTGCGGGCCACCGCGGGCCGGCTCGGCGCCGGGCTGGACGCGCTGCGCGCCCGGGGCCACCGGGTGGAGTACGACGCGCACACGGTCGTGCTGGAGGTCCCGGCCACGGCCACCCCCTCGGTGCGGGTGGGCCTGTTCGACTGGCGGCTGGACACCGGCGCCCTGGCGGCCGACGACGAGCTGTGCGCGATCTTCGGGCTGGACCCGGCCCGGTACGACGGCCGGGCCGCCACCCTGGCCTCCCGGATCCACCCCGGCGACCTCGCCGCGTTCCGGGCCGCGGCCCGCGCCGCGGTCCAGCACGGCCGGGTGCTGGCGCGCCGGCTGCGGGTGCGCGGGGGCGACGACCGGCTGCGCACGGTCGAGCTGTGGGGACGGGTGCCCGAGGACGCCGGGGAGGCGGCGCGCTCACACCTGGTGGGTGCGGTGCTGGATCCCGGCGCGGGAAGTCGGGCCGTCGCGGCGGTCGAGCGGCTGCACGACGGGGTCGTCGCGCTCGACCCGGACGGGCGGATCACCTATGTCAACCACGGCCTGGAGCGGCTGTTGGGGATCGACGCCGCGGACGTACTGGGCCTGCGGCTGTGGGATGTGCTGCCGTGGCTGGCCGACCCCGGCTACGAGAACCGGCACCGGGCCGCGATGGTGTCCCAGCAGCCCACCTCCTTCCTCGCCCGTCGGCCACCGGACCAGTGGCTGGCCTTCGTCCTGCACCCGGCGGCCGACGGGGTGACGGCCCGGGTCGCCCCGGCCGACCGGCCCGCGCCGGCCGACGCGGCGCGGTCGGAGCCGGATTCCGACCGGGAGCGCGGGCCGGGACCGGGGCACGCCTCGATTCCGGAGGCGGAACCGGAAGCGGCGAGGGGGCCCGAGCCCGGAACGGGTCCCGAGCCCGGAGCGGGTCCCGAGCCGGGTGCCCCGACGGCGGTCGCCGTGCCGGACGACTCCGCGCCGCCCCGGCTGGGCGCCATGTACCACCTGTTGCAGCTGGGCAGCGCGCTCACCGAGGCCGTCACCGCCCGCGAGGTGTGCGCCGTCGTCGCCGAGCAGGTGCTGGCGGCCTTCGGGGGCCAACACCTGGCGATCTTCGAGGTCCACGACGGCCGCATGCGGCTGCTCTTCCGCGCCGGACCCCGCGATGACTTCCCGGGCCGGCTGGAGGGGGTGCCGCTGGATGCCCGACTGCCCGGCACGGAGACGCTGACCACCGGCACCCCGCTGTTCATCGAGTCCGAGCGGCAGCTGGCGCGGGAGTATCCGGACCTCCCGGCGGACGGGGTGCGCTCCTGGGTCTATCTCCCGCTGATCGCCTCCAGCCGGCCGGTCGGCACCTGTGTCCTCGGCTTCGACGCGGTCCACCGGTTCCGCACCGAGCAGCGCAGCGTGCTGGGCGCGCTCGGCGGGCTGATCGCCCAGGCCCTGGAGCGGGCTCGGCTGTTCGACGAGGCGCACGCCATCGCCCGCGGGCTCCAGCACGCGCTGCTGCCGCACCGGCTGCCCGCGCTGGCCGGGGTGCGCATCACGGGCCGCTATCTGCCGGGCACCACCGGGATGGACATCGGCGGCGACTGGTACGACGCGATCCCCACCGGCGGCGGGCTGGCCCTGGTCATCGGGGACGTCGAGGGCCACAGCGTCGCGGCCGCCGCCCTCATGGGCCAACTGCGCAGCGCGGTCAGGGCGTTCGCCACCGCCGGACACCGCCCCGGCGAGGTGGTGGCCGGCACCAATCGACTCATGATCGACCTCGATGCCACGCTGCTCGCCAGCTGCTGCTACCTCTGGCTCGACCCCGCGAGCGGCCGGATCCGCGCCGTCCGCGCCGGCCACTGCCCGCCGCTGCTGCGCCACCCCGACGGCAGGGCGGAGGTCCTGGATCTGCCGGGCGGGGCGGTCCTCGGTGTGGACCCGACGGCCGGCTACCCGGAGACGGAGTGGGAGCTGGCCCCCGGCTCGGTGCTGGCCCTGTACACGGACGGGCTGGTGGAGGTCCGGGACGCCGACATCGACCTGGGCGTGGACCGGCTCCGCAGCTCGCTGGCCCACGCGCGCGCCGACTCCCTGGAGGAGCTGGCCGACCGGCTGTTGCAGGAAGCCCGTCGCTCCCCCGACCGCGCGGACGACATCGCGCTGCTGGTGACCGAGTACACTCCCGACCGCGGTCCGGCCGCGGGGCTCTGACGCCCCGTCCGGTACGCCACGAACCGACGTCTTCACGGGGGATCCACACGATGCCGATGCGCCGCGCGCACCTGGCGCCCGCCCTGGGTGCCGCCCTGTCCTGTCTGCTGATGTCGCCGGCCGAGCCGGCGGCGGCCGCTCCCCGGCGACCCGCGCCGCCGTTGCCGGCCCCCTCACTCAGCGCCGTCTTCGACGCCTACTGGACCCCGGCGCGGATGCGCGCCGCCCGTCCGGTGGCGGGCGACGGCAAGCCGGCGGCGCCCATCGCGGCGCGCGCCGGGGCCCCCGGCCCGACGGCGAACAGCAGACCCTTCGGCGGCCTGCCCATGGTCGGCACCTTCTTCTGGCAGGACGCCACCGGCGCCGGCCGCTTCTGCAGCGGTTCCGTGGTCTCCTCCCCCGGCCGCAACCTGGTCATGAGCGCCGGACACTGCTTCGACGACCAGCGGGCCCGCAAGCGGCTCACCTTCGTGCCGAAGTACGACGACGGCAGGAAGCCCTACGGCGCCTTCGCGGTCAAGCCGGGCCGGGTCTACGTCGACAAGCGCTATCTCACCAAGGGCCCGAACGCGGCCGCCGATCTGGACTTCAGCTTCCTCCAGTTGGAGAAGCGCGCGGGCCGGAACGTCCAGGACGTCGTGGGCGGCTCGGAGTTGGCCGTCAACCCGGGCTACCGGCACCCCACGGTGCGGCTGATCGGCTACCCCGCCGCCAAGAAGCGCCCGCTGGACTGCACGGACAAGACCGTGCGCTACGACAGCAGGGACCCGAAGATCCCGGGCAGCTTCCTGCGCATCCACTGCGACGGCTACACCAACGGCGTCTCCGGCGGCCCCTTCCTGGTGAAGAAGGGCTCCGGCTGGCGGATCATCGGTGTCATCGGCGGCTGGAAGACCGGCGGCGACAAGGCCGACATCTCCTACAGCTCCTACTTCGACAAGGACGTCAAGGCCCTGTACGACAGCGCGGTGGCGAACAGGCCCCCGGCCCACCGCGTTCGTCGCCTCATCGCCACGGACGGCTGACGGCGGCCGATCCGGGCTCGGGCCGCCCGAGCTGGGACCAGGCGTGGTTCCAGGCGATGACGCCGCTGAGCGTGTCCCGCAGCGCGGGGACGAGCCGCTGGTGGCGCAGCCGCTCGACCGCCGGCAGCTCGGCATGCTCCAGCGCGCACAACAGCCGGTACTCGGCGGCCAGATAGTCCTCGCCGCGCCGGGTGATCCGCTCCGCCGTCCGCTGGGCCGCCTGGGGCAGGCTCAGCGCGTGCGTCCGGGCCAGCACCCGGACCAGGTTGTGCGGCCCGCCGCGGGCGGAGTCCCGGCGGACCGCGGCCAGGTCCTGGTCCCAACCCGTGATGTCCGCCGCGCAGTCGATCAGCTCCCGGTACTCGGCGCGGGCGGCCACCCGGGGCGACAGCTCGACGCCGACCGCGAGTTCGGTGAAGACGGCGAAGATCCCGGCGCGGCTGGTGTCGCGACGCAGCGCCGTGTACTCGGCCTCGTTCGGCGGCAGTCGACGGTGCCGGGAGGCGGCCTCAACGGCGAGGCCCCGCAGCACGCCGTCGAGGCCGTCCAACAGGCGGGTCAGACAGCCGCGGGGCAGGGCCGCTCCGCTCCGCCGGTGCAGATCGGCGAAGGCGCGCACCAGCGGCCCCGCGACACCGCCGCCCGACACCGCCTGCTCCGACGGCGCGTCGTCCGGCGCCGCCCGGTCCGACGCCGGGTCGTCCGGCGCCGCGCGGTTCGACCGCCGGGCGTCCGGCGTCGGCCCCTCGGGGGGTGCCGCGCCGGCGCGCGCGGTCAGCACCGCGCGGTGCACCGGATCGAGCGCCCGCGCCGCCGTCCCGTCGCGGCCGAGCCGCTCGAACCGCTCGTCGAGAGCGAGCAGCCACCACAGATGGTCACTGATCAGGTTGAGCTTCCCGGTCGGCGCCCGGGGGTACATCCGGGCGGCGGCGTGCGGGGCGCAGCCGGCCGGCCAGCCCGGCCCCGACTCGTCACCGAGCAGGCCCATCCGCGTCGCCCAGTGCCGGGTGTGGCGGCCGGCCTCCCGGGCGGCCGGGTTGACGGTGGCCGCGAACGGCAACAGGGGTCGGCGGAGCGGGGCGAGCGCGGGCGACGGCACATGCCGGCCCTGGTGGGGCGGAGCGGGCCGAAGTGGCGGGTCCTGCGAGGGCGCACGGTGCCTCGGCTGATGACGAGGGGTCATAATGCTCCCACTTTGGGACAAGAGGTGGGTTTTGCGAAGGCGCATACGGGGGCAAGGGAGGCATTCGCACCCCCGGCGCGCGCCGCCCGGCACTCCCCTTGCCGCCGTTCATCCCCCGTACGCCGGCGGTGCCGGGCTCACCGGCCCAGCTCGCGCACCAGCGCGCCGAGGGTGGCCACTCCCTCAGCGATGGCGGTCGGCGCGGTCGCCGCGTAGCCGAGCACCAGTCCCGGTCGGTCCGGGCGTTGCCAGTGCCAGGACAGCGGATGGACCTTGACCCCGCGTCCGAGCGCCGCGGCGGCGAGGTCGGTGTCCGCGAAGCCGGCGCCGGCCGCGAAGGTGACCATGAGGTGGAGGCCGGCGGCGGCGCCGTGGACGACCGCCCCCGGCAGCCGGGTCCGAACGGCCTCGATCATCGCGTCCCGGCGGCGCCGATGCCTCCGGCGCAACAGGCGCAGCTGACGCTCCAGTTCGCCCGAGTCCATCAGCCGGGCCAGCACCAACTGGGGCAGCGCGGCGTTGCCGAGGTCCGCGAGGCGCTTGGCCGCCACCAGGTCGTCCCGGTAGCGGGGCGGGGCGAGCAGCCAGCCCACCCGTAGCGCGGGCGCGAGCAGCTTGGAGGCGCTGCCCGCGTAGCAGACCCGCTCGGCGAGCATCGACCGCAGCGCGGGGGCCGGCGGGCGGTCGTAGCGGTGTTCGGCGTCGTAGTCGTCCTCGATGAGAAGCCCGCCGTCGCCGGCCCAGCGCATCAGCTGGCGCCGTCGTCCGCCGCCGAGCACCACCCCGGTGGGGAACTGGTGCGCCGGGGTGAGCAGCACCGCCGGTGCCCCGGAGGCGCGCAGCGCGTCGACGCGCACGCCCTCGGCGTCGACGGGGACGGGTGGCGTCCGCAGGCCGCAGTCGCGTACGTGCTGGCGCAGCCCCAGCGAGCCGGGGTCCTCCACCGCCACCTCGTCGACGCCGTCGGACCGGAGCACCTGGCCGAGCAGCCCGAGCGCCTGGGCGGTGCCGGCGACGATCAGCACCTCGTCCGGGTCGGCGCGGATCCCTCGGTTGCGGGCCAGCCAGTCGGCGACCGCGAGCCGCAGCTCCGGGGTCCCGCGCGGGTCGCCGTAGCCCAGTCCGGAGGCGGAGAGCCCGTCGAGGACCGCGCGTTCCGCCCGCAGCCACGCCGTGCGCGGGAAGGCGGTGAGGTCGGGCAGGCCGGGCGAGAGGTCGATCCGGGCCGGGACGGCGCGCAGCGCGTCGAAGACGTCGACGCCGGGCGTGGGGACGAACAATCCCTCGGGAACGCCCGGTTCGGCGGCTCGGCGGGGGGCCGGCCTCGGGGGTGCCGGGGCGGCGAGCGGGGCCGCGACCACGACCGTTCCGTTGCGCCCGCGCCCCACGGCGTGCCCGTCCTCGACCAGCCGCCGGTACGCCTCGGTGACCACGCCGCGCGAGATCCGGAGCTCCGCGGCGAGGACGCGGCTGGCCGGGAGCCGGCTGCCGACCGGCAGCCGACCGTCCGAGACGGCCAGCCGCAGCTGCCGGGCGAGCCAGTCGGAGAGCCCGCCCACCGGGGCCCGGGCGACGTCCAGTTGGAGGAAGTCGGAGCCGGGACCCGAGGTTATGGACCGGTCGGTAGGCCGCCCATTGGACCTGTTCATCAGGCCATTGTGGCGAAAGGGTGAGCCCATGAACACAGCGACGACCTCCCCCGCCTCCCCCACGTCTCCCGCCTCCCCCGCCTCTTCGTCGTCTCCCCCGTCCTCGACCGGCTACGTCCACGGCTACTCGGCTGACGAGTCCCGCCGGTTGGGCGACCAGGCGGACACCCTGGCGACGCTGCTGCACGCCGGCACGTCCTACGCCGCCGGCAGTCGGGTGCTGGAGGTGGGCTGCGGGGTCGGCGCGCAGACGGCGCACCTGCTGGCGGGCAGCCCCGGAGCGCTGCTGACCGCGGTCGACGTCTCCGCCGACTCCCTGGCGCTCGCCCGCGCCAGGGTGGCGGCCCAGGTCCCGGGGGCCGAGGTGGAGTGGCGGTGCGCCGATCTCCTCGCCCTGCCGTTCGCCGACGACTCCTTCGACCACCTCTTCGTCTGCTTCGTCCTGGAACACCTGCGGGACCCGCGACGGGCACTGGCGGGGCTGCGGCGGGTGCTGCGACCGGGCGGCACCCTCACCGTGGTCGAGGGCGACCACGGGTCGGCGTTCTTCCACCCCGACAGCGCCTTCGCACGCGCCACGATCGACCGGCAGATCGCGCTCCAGACCGCCGCCGGCGGGGACGCGCTGATCGGCCGGCGGCTCCAGCCGCTGCTCACCGCGGCCGGCTACGCGGAGGTGGCGGTGGAGCCGCGCACCGTCTACGCCGACGAGAGCCGGCCCGACCTGGTCGAGGGGTTCACCCGCGCCACCTTCATCGCCATGATCGAGGCGGTGCGGGAGGACGCCCTGGCCACCGGGTTGACCGACCGGGCCGCCTGGGAGCGGGGCATGGCCGATCTGCGGCGGACCGCGGAGGCCGGCGGGACCTTCCACTACACCTTCTTCAAGGGCACCGCCGTGAACCCGCCCCGCTGACCGCCGCGGCCCGGCCCGCGCGCTCCGCCGGGGCCGCGGTCAGCGGAAGATGCCGGTGTGGCCGAGCGAGTAGCGGCCCGGCTGGGGGTAGACGGCGAGGCCGTGCGGCCCGCCGCCGACCGGGATGCGGGCCAGCAGTCGACCGTCGCGCGTGTCGATGGCGTACACCTCGGAGTTGTAGCGACCGGAGAGCCAGAGCACCCTGCCGTCGGCGGACACCCCGCCCATGTCCGGGCTGCCGCCGCCGGGGATCCGCCAGCGGTCGACGAGCTCGCCGCTGGCGAAGTCCAGCACCGAGACGCTGCCCTCGCCCCGGTTGGAGATGTACATCGAGCGGGAGTCCCTGCTGACGTAGAGGCCGTGGGCGCCGTCGCCGGTGGGCAGCAGCCGGGGCTCGGTGAAGCGGTCGCCGTCCAGCACCCAGACGCCGTCCGCCACCATGTCGGCGATGTACCAGGTCCTTCCGTCCGGGGAGATCTTGACGTCCTGCGGCATCGCGCCCGACAGCGGCAGCCGCCGCTGTTCCACCACCTCCATCCGGGCGGTGTCCACCTTCAGCAGCTCGCCGGAGAACTCGCAGCTGACGATGAAGTAGCGGCCGTCGGCCGAGAAGTCGGCGTGGTTGACCCCGTAACACGACACCGGCACCGCCTTCACCACCCGCATGGTGTGCGCGTCCCGGAAGACCAGCTCCCGGTCCATGGAGGCCATGACGACCGCGTGCCTGCCGTCCGGGGTGAAGTAGAGGTTGTACGGGTCGTGGACGTCCACCGGCTCCCCCGCCCGGCCGGTCGCCGGGTCGATGGGGGTGAGGGTGTTGCCGAGGTCGTTGTTGACCCACAGCGTCTTCAGGTCCCAGGAGGGGACCACGTGCTGCGGCTGGTGCCCCACCGGGATGGTCTCGACGACCTTGAACGTCCTGGGGTCGATGACGGACACCGTGTCGGAGAGCGTGTTGGGCACGTACACCCGCTCGGGGAAGTCCCTGACCACCGGCGACAGCCGGCCCGGTCGGTCCGCCGCGTAGAGGTCCTCGGGATCCAGCGGGGGCGGCATGCCCGGCAGCAGCCGGGGGTCGCGGGCCGCCTCGGGCTCGGCCTTCGGCGCCGTGCGCGGCTGCCGCCGTTCGGCGCGCCGCTCGTCCGAGCCCCGCTCCTCGCTCCACGCGCAGCCGGGCAGCGCGGCGCAGCAGCACAGCAGCGCGGCGGCCACGGCGGTCCGCAGCGCGCGGTGGCGCCGGTGGGCTGCCGGGCGGGTGGGCCCGCGGGATTCCGAGCGGCGGGGTCGACTCGGTCGACAGGCCGTCAGACGGGCCGGTCGCGGCGGCGTGGGGCGGGCGGCGCGGTGGGGGCGGGCGGCGGCAGGGGCCATGGGGACCTCCACGAGGCGGGTTCGTCCAGGACGCGGAGGCCGGGGCGAGGGGTGCCGCCGCCGGTCGCACCACCGTTCACGCTGCCATCGCCCCGGCCGGGCCGCGCGCGCCGCGACCCGGACAGCGGAGCCGTCTACTGCGTTGGGGTGGCGCGAGCCCCGACGCACACACGCGGGTCACGCCCCGCACCACGAGGGCCCGACCCCGCGTCATCAGCCGGGTGCCGCCGGCGTCGAGTGGGTGGCCGGCGCGGCGGGCCCGGCTCAGGACACGCCGGCGAGCCGCAGCAGCCCCGTGGTCGCGGCCGCGCCGACGACGACGAGGACGAAGGAGGCCCGCCGCCACGCCAGGACGCCGCCGACGAGGACGCCGGCCGGTCGGGCCCAGCCGGCGAACCCCTGGGACTGGGTGAGGGCGGCGGTGGCGACCAGGGCGACGAGCAGCACGACGGCGCCGGTGGCCAGGGTGTCGCGCACCCGCGCGGACAGCTCCACGCGCCCGTGGAGCAGCGGACCGACCAGCCGGAAGGCGTAGGTGCCGGCGGCCAGGACGAGGATCGCGGCGAAGGTCATGACCCCCTCCGCACGGCCAGCAGCCCGGCGAGGGCGAGCAGCACGGGCAGGCCCGGAGGCAGCAGCGGGGTGGCGGCCAGGGCGACGGCGGCGCCGAGCAGCGCCGCGCGGCGGGTCCCGGCGTCCCGCAGGGCGGGCAGCACCAGGGCGATCAGCACCGCCGGATAGGCGGCGTCGAGGCCGAGGGCGTCGGTGTCGCCGACCGCCTTCCCGGCCAGCGCGCCGGCCAGCACGCAGACGTTCCAGACGGCGTACAGGCTCAGCCCGGAGAGCCAGAAGGCGGCCCGGCGGCCGGCGCGGTCGGACCGGGCGAGGGCGAAGGCGACCGTCTCGTCGGATATCAGATGCGCGCCGAACGCCCTGGTCAGCCGGTTGGCGCCGAGCACGTCGGCGACGGCGAGACCGAAGGGCACATTGCGCACGTTGAGCAGCAGCCCGGTGGCGACGGCGGCGACCGGCCCGCCGCCGGCCAGCACGATGCCGACGGCGCTGAACTGGGCGGCGCCGGCGAAGACCAGGAGCGACATGGCCACCGGCACCCAGACCGGCAGGCCGCCGGCGACCGCGAGGGCGCCGAAGGAGGCCCCGACCACACCGTCGGCCAGACACACGAGGGTGACATCGCGCAGCAGTCGGGGATCTTTTGTTCGGAGGAGCGAACGCATGTTTCATAGAATGAACAGCATGGAATGTGTTCGTCAAGGCGAACGATCGTACTTCTGGAGCGAACATGACTGAGGGCACCCGCCTACCGCTCGACCGGATCGCCTCCTCCCTGCGCCGGGAGCGCACCCGCGCCGGGCTCTCCCTCTCCGAGCTGGCCAAGCGGGCCGGGATCGCCAAGTCCACGCTGTCCCAACTGGAGTCGGCGAGCGGCAATCCGAGCGTGGAGACCCTCTGGGCGCTGAGCGTGGCGCTGGACGTCCCCTTCAGCACACTGGTCGACCCGCCGCGCCCGGCGGTGCAGATCATCCGGGCCGGGGAAGGGCCGACCGTGCCCTCCGAGCGCGCGGACTACACCGCCACCCTGCTCTCCTCCAGCCCGCCGGGCGCCCGCCGGGACATCTACCTGCTGCGCGTGGAACCCGGCTCCGCGCGGGACTCCGATCCCCATATGCCGGGCACCGTCGAGCATGTGATCGTGTCGACCGGGCGGGTGCTGGCCGGCCCCCAGGACGAGCCGGTCGAGCTCGCCGCCGGGGACTATCTGTCGTACCCCGGCGATGTGCCGCACACCTGCCGGGCACTGGAGCCCGGCACCACCTGCATCATGATCATGCAGCACGGCTGACCCGGGCCCCGGCCGGGGCCCGGGGAGGCCGCGCCCCTCGGCGCGGAGCGCGCCCCGGGCCCCAACCCACGGCGACCCAAGCCCGGTTGGCATAATCCGATCATGTGTCCAAGAACCCGAGTCCCGTTGAAGCCCTGATCATCGTCGACGTCCAGTCGGCCTTCGTCTCCGGTGACGGCGCGGTGCCCGCCGCCGCCGAACTCCTTGAGCGCGTCACCGACCTGCTCGCCCGCGCGCGGGCGAGCGGCGCGCTCGTCGTGCACCTCCAGAACGACGGCGCGGAGGGCGAGGACGACGAACTCGGCAGCCCCGGCTGGGAGCTGCACCTCCCGGTGGAGCCCGGACCGACCGAGATCGTGCTGCACAAGACCGCGGACGACGCCTTCGAGGAGACGCCGCTGGAGGACCTCCTCGACAAGGTCGGCGTGGAGTCGCTGGCCATCTGCGGCCTGTTGTCGGAGATGTGCGTCAGCGCCACCGCGCGCACGGCGCTGGACCTGGAGTACCGGGTCGTCCTGCCGCACGACGCCCACGCCACGTACGACATACCGGCGGCGCCGGACATCAGCGAGGAGGTGCCCGCCGCCGTGGCCTCGCGGGTGGCCGAATGGGCCCTCGGCGACGAGGTGGAGATCGTCCCGCGCGCCGCCCAGGTCTCCTTCACCGCGCCCCCCGGTACGCCGACTTCCGACTGACCCTTCCGTCGCCCCTTAGTGATCCCTTGGATATCTTCAAGGAAATCCGAGGATTGACTTGGGTTTTCGCCCTGGACGACGATCTTCAACGAGTCCAGGGCGGCAACCCGCCAGCGTCTTCGGAAGGTGACCCGTGGAACCACTAGAGATGGCGGCCATCGGCGCCGCCGGCATCGCCGCCGGCGGGATCAACGCGATCGTCGGCTCGGGCACCCTGATCACCTTTCCCACCCTGCTCGCGTTCGGCTACCCGCCGGTGCTGGCCAACGTCTCCAACAACATCGGCCTGGTCCCCGGCACGCTCAGCGCCGCGTACGGCTACCGCAGGGAGCTCAGGGGCCAGATCCGGCGACTGGTCCGCTTCGGCACCGGATCGCTCCTCGGCGGCCTCATCGGCGCGCTCCTCCTGCTGAAGCTGCCCGCCGAGACCTTCGACGCGGTGGTGCCCGTGCTGATCCTGGCCGCCTGTGCCCTGGTCCTGCTCCAGCCACGGCTCAACCGTTGGCTGAAGGAACGTCAGGGGCGACGGCGCGAGGACGGCGGCGTGCCCATGTGGCTGGGCGTGTTCGGCACCGGAATCTACGGCGGCTACTTCGGCGCCGCCCAAGGGGTCCTGCTCATGGGGCTCTTCGGCAGCTTCCTCCAGGACGACCTCCAGCGGCTGAACGCTGCCAAGAACGTCCTGGCCTCCATCGTCAACGGCGTCGCCGCGGTGGTCTTCATCGCCGTCGCCGAGGTCGACTGGGCCGCCGCCGGACTGATCGCCGGCGGCTCCACGGTCGGCGGGCTGCTCGGTGCCCGCGTCGGCCGACGACTCCCCCCGAGCGCCCTGCGCGGCGTCATCATCGCCGTCGGCGTCACCGCGGCCACCGTCATGATCGCCCGCTGACCTCCGGCCCATGGCCCGCGGCCCCGACCCCGGCCCGAACACCCGAGCGGACCGCGCCCGCGGCCGGGTTCCGGGCCGCGCCACGGGCGGCGGCGCAGACCGGGCGGGTGCGGGCGGCGTAGGAACGGGCGCCCAGCAGCAGGCCGATGCCCAGCCCGCCGAAGGCCAGGCCGCCGAACTCGACCATCCACAGCACACCCGAGGCCGAGGTGAACGGCGGCTTCGGGTCCGGCCCGGACAGCAGGCCGACCGCGCACAGCGGGGCATAGCCGATGAGGAAGACCCCGTACACCGACAGGCCGGCGCCGACCAGCCGGGCCGGGACCAGGGGCAGCATCCGCGGCACCCGCCGACCGGCGAGGAACAGCGTCCAGCGCGGGAACACCTGCCCCCACCGGTACACCAGCCCCAGCATCAGGAAGACCCCGAGCAGCCCGGCCAGCACGGTCACGTCCACGCCCACCGAGGCCAGCGCCCGCGACGGCCCGGAGGCCCCCCGCTCCACCTCGCGCCGCCATCCCTCCGAAGTGACGCCGAGGGCGTCGCCGCCCAGCGTCCAGACCGTCTTGACCAGCGCCCACGGCAGCAGCCCGGACACCGCGAGCCAGACCGCCCGCCGGGTCCGCGGTGAGGCCGTCGAGGGGGCCGGATGGACGAGCGGACCGTCCGCGCCGCCCGGGTGGGCCACTCCGCAGCGCGGACACCGCCCGCGCCACCGGCGCAGGTGAGCCAGGCCGACGAGCGCCAGCAGACAGCTGCCCGCCGTGTTCAGCAGCAGCTGCGCCAGCCCGGTGGCGCTCTCCACGCCCGAGCCCGACAGCAGGGACACCGTGTGCATCGGCAGCCCCAGGGCCCCCCACCCGAACACCGGGAGCAGCACGACCACCGCCACCGTCACCGCCCGGTGGCGCGCGGGCCCGCCCGCCGTGCGCACGCCGGCCAGTGAGACCGCGGCGGCCAGCAGGGCCGCCCCGGCCGACAGCAGCTGCGCCTCCGGCGCGTAGGAGACGCGCCCCGTCCAGGGCACCGTGGTGCCCGTCGCCGCCCACGCCACCTCGACGACCGCGTGGAGCAGGCCCCATGCGGCGGTGGCGTACGGCGCCCACCGCGGCCAGCGGCCCCACCACGGGGAGCGGGTCGGCGCGTGCGGCGACGGAGTGGGGCCGACCCCGTCCGGTGTGGGGGAGCGCGGGTGAGCGGGCGGCGGGACGGCCATGATGCCTCCGGGTGCGTTGGGGCGACCTCCCCAGCCTGCGGCTCGCCCGCCGCGGGCACATCAGCCGTGCGACGCGACCGCCTCCACCGCGCGGGGGAGGCGGTCGACCGTCGTCCCTCCGAAGTCCTCGTCCCGCGGGCGCCGTTCGCCGGCGGGGGTCAGGGGATCTCGCTCATCGCGGGCATCTCGCCCCGCGTCGTCCCGACGTCGATCACGGCGAAGGCCGCGCCCTGGGAGTCGGACAGCGCGGCGAAGCGGCCGAAGGGCGTGTCCATGGGCCCGAAGTGGAGCTGTCCGCCGTGCTCGGTGGCCTTCGCCACCGCCGCGTCGCAGTCCGGAACGGCGAAGTAGACCTGGATGTACGCGGGGACCTCGGACGGGAAGTCCTCCCCCATCGCCATCCGCCCCAACACCGGGTCGCCGCCGAGGGTGAAGACCCGGAAGTCCATGGCGTCGTCCTCCATCCGCTTCGCGCCGTAGGGGAAGACCGCGGGGAAGAACGCGTCGGCCTTCGCGGGCTCTCGGGTGAAGACCTCGGCCCAGCAGTAGGCGCCCGGCTCGCCGCGCTTCTCGAACCCCTCGTGGCGGCCCGCCTGCCAGACCCCGAAGGTGGTGCCGCTGGGCTCCCGAGCCAGCAGCATCGATCCCAGGTCGCCGACTCGCATGGGCTCCATCAGCACCTGGCCGCCGTTGTCCTGGATCTTCCGCGCGGTGTCGGCGACGTCCGGCGACGCGAAGTACAGACACCAGGCGGACGGCGTCTCCTGGCCGGGCATCGGCGGGACGACGGCCGCCACCGCCCGGCCCTCCGCGTACGCCTGGGTGTAGTTCCCGAACTCGGCCGCGCTCTCGCCGAACGTCCAGCCCAACACGTCCGCGTAGAAGCTCTTCGCCGCCTCCACATCGGTGAACATCGCGTCCACCCAGCACGGCATGCCCTCCGCCGGCGCGGCCATGGCCCCACTCCCTCCGGCTCCGGAACCCGGTTCCCCCTGCCACGCTAACCAGTGATCCGCCGCCGCGCGCGCGGAGCCGCCCGCCGCGCGCCGGCGGCGGCGCGCCCACGTCTAGGCTCGGGGTATGCGCATCGTCTCGCTGCTCCCCGCGGCCACCGACATCGTGGCCGAGCTCGGGCTGATCCGAGACCTGGTGGGGCGTACCCACGAGTGCGACTGGCCGCCCGACGGCGTCGCCGGGGTGCCGGTGGTCACGGCCTCCGGGCTCGCCTCCGACACCATGAGCAGCCGGGAGATCTCGGAGGCCGTGGGCGGCGCCACCCACCGCGGCTCCTCGCTGTACACCCTCGACACCGAGGCGCTCGCGACCCTCGCCCCGGACGTGGTCCTCACCCAGGACCTCTGCGACGTCTGCGCGGTGTCGTACGACGCGGTGTCGCGGGCGGTACGGGTGCTGCACGGCCCCACCCGTGTGCTGAGCCTGGAGCCGCACACCCTGGACGAGGTGCTCGACTGCCTGGTCCGGGTCGGCGGCGAGCTGGGCGTGGCGGAGCGGGCGGAGCGGCGGCGCGCGGCGCTGCGGGAGCGGCTGACCGCCGTGGAGCGGGCCACCGCCGGACGACCCCGGCCCCGGGTCGCCGCCCTCGAGTGGCTGGACCCGCTGTGGCCCGCGGGTCACTGGGTGCCGGAGCAGGTCCGATGCGCCGGCGGGGAGCCGCTGCTCGCACAGGCGGGCGACCACACCAGGCCGGTGGAGTGGGAGGCGGTCCGTGCGGCCCGGCCCGAGGTGGTCGTGCTGATGCCCTGCGGCTTCAGCCCGCGCCGCACCGAGGAGGAGTGGGAGCTGCTGACCCGGCTGCCCGGCTGGGCGGAGCTGCCCGCGGTGCGCGCCGGCGAGGTGTGGGTGGTGGACGGGCCGGCCTACTTCAACCGGCCGGGGCCGCGCGTGGTGCGCGGCGCGGAGGTGCTCGCGCACGTCCTGCACGGCGTGGCTCCGGCGGAGCCCGTCAGCCCGGCGGAGGCGCGCCGGCTGGTCGCCGGCTGACCCCGCCCCGTCGACGTCCTCGTGGGTCACGGCGCCCGCCCCCGGCCGTCCTCCGGGTGACCGCGGAGGCGGAGCGGGCGCCCCCGGCCGGGGTGGTGTATTCAGGAGACATGCACCTTCGGCCACGCCAGCGGGAGCACCGATGGCCAGGGCAGCGGAGTCTCGCGCTGCTGGCGGTCCCGCTCGGGCTGATCGTGGTGGTCACGGTGGTCGACATCCTGGCTCCGCCCGAGGTGCACCTCGGGCCGTTCCTGGTCGCCGCGCCCGCCGTCACCGCGTCCTTCGCCGGGCCGTGGATGACCGGCTTCGTCGGCGCGGTCGCCGTCCTGGCCCAGGCGGTGGTGGCCATGGTGCGGACCAGCCTGACCGACCTGAACCACTCCTTTCAGATCACCGCGTTGATCCTGATCTCGATCTTCGTCACCTACTTCGCGCAGCGGCGGGTGCGGCACGAGCAGGAGCTGACCCGGCTGCGCTCGGTGGCGGAGGCGACACAGGCGGTGCTGCTGCGTCCATTGCCGGAACAGATCGGTCCGCTGCGGATCGCCTCCGTCTATCTGGCCGCCGAGGCCGAGGCGCAGATCGGTGGCGATCTGTACGCGGCGGCGCGCACCGCCCGCGGCACCCGACTGATGATCGGCGACGTGCGGGGCAAGGGGCTCAAGGCCATCGGGGACGCCGCGCTCGTGCTGGGCGCCTTCCGGGCCGCCGCCCACCGGCAGGCGGAACTGCCGGTGCTGGTGGCCTATCTGGAGGGAACCGTCTCCTCGGACCTGGACGACCCCAGCGCGCCGCACGACGAGAGCGAGGACGACGGGGAGTCCTTCATCACCGCGGCCCTGCTGGACGTCCCCGACGAGGAGTCGGTGCTGCACGTGATCAACTGTGGTCACCCCCCTCCCCTGCTGCTGCGCGACGGCGCGGTCACCCCGCTGCAGACCCACCGGCCCGCGCCGCCGCTGGGCCTCACCGAGTTCGCCGCGGCGGACTTCACCGTGGAGACGTTCCCCTTCCGGGTGGGCGACGTGGTGCTGCTCTACACGGACGGCGTCATCGAGTCCCGAAACGCCGACGGCGTCTTCTACCCGCTGGACGGGCGCGTGGCCAGCTGGCCGGGCGGCGATCCGCAGACGCTGCTGCGCCGGCTGTGCGCGGATCTCCTGGACCACGCCGGCGGGGTGCTGGGCGACGACGCCGCGATGGTCGCCGTCCAGCGCCTTCCGGCCGCGGCCCCCGGCAGCGGTTGAAGCGCCCTGCCGGGGCGCCGGGACACCCTGACCGCGGCCGCGCTCAGCCGCGCGGAGTGAGCTCGGCCATCTCCGACCAGCCCTGGCCCGGCACCTCGGTGCTCACGATCCGCGGCTTGACGGCGATGGCGCCCGCCAGGGTCTCCATCGCCGCCTTGAAGTGGTCCGACTCCACGTGCGCCCGGCCGGCCTCGCCGTCCGCGAAACCCTCGACCAGCACGTACTCGTGCGGGTCGTCGACGCTCCGGGACCACTCGTAGAACAGGTTGCCCGGCTCGGCGCGGGTCGCCTGGGTGAAGTCGTCGACCAGCGACAGCCACTCCTCGCTGTACTCGGGACGGACGGTGAACTTCACGACGATGAAGATCATGGCACTGCTCCTGTGCTGGAACCACGGTGGACACCGGCCGGTGGCGTGCCCCCGGCCGGTGTCCACCGTGCCCGCTCCGCCCACGGGCCGCGGAGTCGCAACGCGGGCGCTTCCGACCCTGCCGGAAAGACCCGCCGTCCGGACGCCGGGCTCGGGCGCCGTCGGCCCGGCCGGTCCGGACGGCTGACGTCCTGTCCGGCTGCGGGTCCAGTCGTACCGGGAGCCGGACTCCCGTTCGGATCGGCTAGGTTCGTGCCGCTACGGCTGTGATCCCGCGGGCGGAAGGAAAGTGACACGGTGGACGAGCGCGAATGGCTCGCGGAGCGGTTCGAGGAGCACCGGCCACGGCTGCGGGCGGTGGCCTACCGCATGCTCGGATCCCTCAGCGAGGCCGAAGACGCCGTCCAGGACGCCTGGCTGCGCGCCAGTCGCGCCGACACCGACGAGGTGGAGAACCTCGCCGGGTGGCTGACGACGGTGGTGGCCCGGGTGTGTCTCAACATGCTGCGCAGCCGTCAGTCCCGGCGCGAGGATCCCCTGGAGCCGACCCACGAGCCCGGCGCGGACGGCGGCCGCGAGGAGGGCGTCGACCCCGAGCGGGAGGCGTTGCTGGCCGACTCGGTCGGCGTGGCGCTGCTGGTGGTCCTCGACACGCTCTCGCCGGCCGAGCGGCTCGCCTTCGTGCTGCACGACATGTTCGCCGTGCCGTTCGACGAGATCGGCCCGATGCTGGAGCGCTCGCCGGCGGCCGCCCGGCAGTTGGCCAGCCGCGCCCGACGCCGGGTCAAAGGGGCCGCCCCGGCGCCCGACGCCGACCTGACGCTGCGCCGGCGGGTGGTCGACGCCTTCCTGGCCGCGACCCGCGGCGGCGACTTCGAGGCGCTGGTCTCGCTGCTCCACCCCGATGTGGTGCTCCGGGCCGACCCGTCGGTCGTTCCCACCCCGGAGCCCCTCGTCATCCTCGGCGCGCACACCGTGGCCAAGGGGGCGATGGCCGCCACGGGTCGGGCCCGGTTCACCGGACTCGCGCTGCTCGACGGCGCCGTGGGACTCGCCATGGCGCCGCGCGGCCGACTCGCCCTCGTGCTCGGCTTCACGATCACGGACGGTCAGATCACCCAGATCGACGTCATCGCGGACCGGGAGCGCCTCCGCGAGATCGAGATCGCCGTTCTCGACGGCTGACGTGCGGTCGGCCCGCGCTCCGGCGCGGGCCTTCGCCCACCGTGGGCGCGCCCCGCAGCCTCAGTGGACGTCCCGGGCCGCGCGGGTCAGCGCCTGGACCAGGCGCGCGTGGTGACGCTGGTACGCGCGGGCGGGAAGGGAGACCGAGAGGGCCCGTGCCTGGCCGGGGAGTCCCGGGGCGGGGAGCGGCACGGCGAGACAGGCGTAGCCGGGGTCGGACTCGGCCACCGACACGGCGACTCCGCCGCGCCGGACCCGGCGCAGCTCGGCCTCGAAGCGGTCGCGGCCGGTGATGGTGTGCTCGGTGAGCCGCGGCAGCCCGTGCTCGGTGAGATAGCGCTGACGCACGGCGCGCGGCAGCGCCGCGAGGAGCGCCTTGCCGTGGGCGGTGGCGTGGGCGCGGGACTCCGGGCCGACGACGAAGGGCGTGGGGCGGTCGGCGTGCGCGGCGGTGCTGTCCACGATGGCGATCCCGCCGTCCCGGAAGGTGCTGAAGTACGCCTGCGCCCCGGTCGCGTCCCGCAGTCGGAGCAACACCTCACGCGTGTCCCGGCCCAGGTGCAGCTGGCGCTGGAAGTCCTGGTGAAGGGTGGGGATGCGGTGACCGAGCGCGTAGCCGGCCGAGGTGCGCACCACCAGGCCACGGGCGGTGAGCGGGCCGAGGAGGTGGTACACGGTCGACAGCGCGCAGCCGGCGCGCCGGGCGAGCGCCTTGGCGCTGACCGGGTCCGGCGCCTGGGCGATCACGTCCAGCAGCTCCAGGGCACGGTCGACCGACTGCGGACCCGCGCTGGGCGACGCGGGAGTGGCGTCGGGGGTGATGAGGGGCTCCTTCCGGGGGCTCCGTCCGGCGGACGTGGCGGCACCAGCACATCACATCGCGATGAGTTCCGGCGGCCGGACCGGTCTGGGCAGACAGCCGTCCGATCCCGACGATCCGCGATCCGCGAGCCGCGATCCGCACGAGCACGGAGGACCGTCATGCAGAAGATCACGCCATGTCTGTGGTTCGACACCCAGGCCGAGGAGGCGGTGGCCCACTACACGTCCATCTTCCCCGACTCCCGGGTGGTGGACGTGCAGCGGTTCGGCGAGGCCGGGCCGCGGGAGGCGGGGATGGTCATGCTGATCGTCTTCGAGCTGGCCGGGCAGGAGTTCCAGGCGCTGAACGGCGGCCCGGAGTTCACGTTCAACGAGGCCCTCTCGCTCTCCGTGGACTGCGCGTCCCAGGAGGAGGTGGACGAGTTGTGGGCCCGGCTCACCGAGGGCGGCGAGCCGGGCCCCTGTGGCTGGCTGAAGGACAGGTTCGGGGTGTCCTGGCAGATCGTCCCGAGCAGGCTGACGGAGCTGATGAGCGACCCGGACGCGGCGAAGGTGGCCCGGGTGACCAGGGCGATGCTGGGCATGGGGAAGATCGACATCAAGGCGGCGGAGGACGCCTACGAGGGGCGCTGACGACGGCGCGGGCCCCGGACCGAAGGTCCGGGGCCCGCTCGGGGAGGACGTGCCCTCCCCGAGGTCAGGCGTGGTGCGCCGGCACCCGCTCCTCGTCGCCGGCCCGCGCTCCGGCCCCGGGCTCCTCGGCGTTCGGGTCCTCGGCCTGAGCGCCCTGGGTCTGAGCACCCTGGGTCTGAGCGCTCCGGTCGGCCTGGTCGGCCTCGGCGCCCTGCTCCTGGGGCTGGACCGCGGCGGGGCGGCGCAGCGGGAGCCGGAGGGCGGGGAGGGCCGCGGCGAGCATCAGGGCCACCGCCCAGAAGTAGGTGTCGGCGAAGGGCTCGGCGTGGGTGGGGGCGGTGCTGCCACCGTCGCCGTTGACCGAGAGGAGCACCGAGAAGAACGCCATCCCGATCGAGGCCCCCATCTGGGAGGTGATCTGGAGGGTGGTGGAGGCCGAGGGGGCCTGCTCGCCGGTCAGGCCGCGGGTGGCGGCGGCCATGGTGGGCATGATGGTCATCCCGACGCCGACGCCCATGACGAAGAGCGCCAGCCCGATCCGCCAGTACGGGGTGGTGTCGGTCAACTGCCCGGCGAAGAGCGCCATGCCGAACGCCGCCAGGACGATGCCCGAGGTGATGAGCTTGCGCGGGGAGACCCGGTCCGAGAGCCGGCCGGTGAACTGCATGGTGATGCCGGCGGCGAGCGCCAGCGGGGCGCCCAGCAGACCGGAGGCGGTGACGCTCTCGCCCCGGACGACCTGGAAGTACATCGGGAGCAGCAGCATGCTGCCGAAGTAGCCGACGACGAACAGGGCCATGGTGGCGGCGCCGGCGGCGAAGGCCCGGCGGCGGTAGAGCCGCAGGTCGATCAGCGGGTGGGCGGAGGTGCGGGCCCGGAGCACGAAGCCCACCATCAGCGCGACGCCCAGGATGGCCGGAAGCAGCACGTCGAGCGAGGAGAAGTCACGGCGCTCGGCGCCGGTGGACAGACCGTAGAGGGATCCGGCCAGACCCGGGGAGAGCATCAGCAGACCGGGCACGTCGAGCCGCTGGCCGGGGGCGCCGGCCGAGCGCGGGAAGACGCGGGCGGCCAGGGCGAGCGCGAGGAGGCCGATGGGCACGTTGATGGTGAACATCCAGCGCCAGGAGAAGGAGTCCACCAGCCAGCCGCCCAACACCGGCCCGGCCAGCGGCCCGATGAGGATCGGGATGCCCAGGATGCTCATGATGCGGCCCATGGTCTCCGGGGTGCCGGCCCGCATCATGATCGTCATGCCGGTCGGCATGATCATGCCGCCGCCCAGCCCCTGGAGCACCCGGAAGGCCACCAGTGACTCGGTCGACCAGGCCAGTCCGGCGGCCAACGAACCGCTGACGAAGAGCACCAGCGCCGTCATGTAGACGCGCTTGGTGCCGAAGCGCCGGATCGCCCATGCCGTCACGGGGATCACCGAGGCGAGGGCCAGCGAGTAACCGGAGGCCACCCACTGGATCGTGGCGAGCGAGGCGTCGAAGTGCTCGGCCAGCGGGTGCATGGCGACGTTCACCACGGTCACGTCGAGCACCGACATGATCGAGCCGAGGATGACCACGGTGGCGAGCGCGGCGAGCTTCGGCGAAGACGTCGGTGTGTCGCTGGAGCGTTTCCCTATCGGGGACATGACGGGACCTCGGCTTCGTAGTGGTGGCGGAGCGGCGGTCCGGTGCGTCCGCCGTGTGCCAAGAGGCTCCAACATGAACCAAGGTTCAAGTCAAGCGGATGATCTGGCCGCGGGCCCGGCGATGGCCGAAATCACGAGAGGTATGTCCCGGTGCGGCGAGGTTGCAACCGACCTGTATAGCCGATTTCAGGACAGCTCATCGCATGTTCCACAGGAAATTGCCAAAAGCTCTCACACGTCATGGCACGTTGCGTAACCTCTTCGTCACCCGCTCGGCCGCCCGCGCGAGCGTGCGATGAACCCCCGTATGAGCGTGTGACCCAGTGAGGGAAGGAAGCCGCGTGCCCGGGATCGACGAGTGCCTGCTGGAAGCCATGGCTCTGCCGGGAGCGCGCGGCGCCGCGGTGATCGACTGGGTCAGCGGCCTCTCCCTCGGCGTGATCGGCCACTGCCCCAACGGCGACCACGAGGCCAGCGCCGCGGAGAGCGCCGAACTGGCCCGTATGGCGGCCGAGTCCACCACCTACGCGCTCGAGGACGCGGCCGGGACCGGCTCCGGTTCCCACTCCGGTTCCCACTCCGGGGACCCGACCGCGGCCCGTACCGGGACGGGCGCCGCGAGCGGTGCCGGGGCCGGCGCCGGGGCCGGCGGCGCGGCCCGGGGGCTTCCCGTCGAGGACATCATCGTCACCACCCGCGACGGCTACCACTTATCGTGCTTCGTGCGGACCACGTTCGACAGCAGTGTCTTCCTGTCCCTGTGGCTGGACCGCGCCGAGGGCAACCTCGCCCTCGCCCGCATCCGGCTGCGTCAGCTGGCCGAACGGCTGGTGCTGTCATGACCGCCTCGGCCCTGACCACGCTCACGGATCTGGCGGCCGAACGGGCCACCGGCGCCCTGCTCGCCGACTCGGGCGTCGTCTACCTCGTCGACGGCGAGGTGGTGCACGCCGAGAGCCCCGCCGCCCCCGGCATCGACGTGCTGCTCACCCACGGCGGCCGACTCCCCGCCGAGAGCTGGCAGGAGGCCGTCGACCGCGCGGGGCCGCAGCGGCGGGTCGGCAGCTTCCTGGTGTCCAGCGGCCGGGTGGCCGGCGGCGAGTTGGAGATCTGCCACCTCAGCGCGCTGTTCGACGCCGCCTACTTCGCCCTCTCCCCCGACGGCGGTCCGGTCCGCTTCCGTTCCGGGGCCGTCCACTGGCTCGGCCCGGTGCGCCCCGTGGGCGTGGCCGCCGTGGAGCGGGAGATACGGCGTCGCAGAGCACTGCTGGACCGGCTGTGGCCGCGCCCGGAGGCCGACACCGCGCCCGTGGTGCCCTGCGACACCGACGTCCGGGCGGCCGCCGTCACCCGCCGCCAGCGCGCCGTGCTCTCGCTCGCCGACGGCGTCCGCACCGCCACGGCCATCGCCTGGCTGCTCGGCCGGCCGGCCTTCCACACCCTGGTCGACGTACGCCGGTTGGCCGCCGCCGGCCTGGTCCGCACGCCCCCCGTGGCGCCCGTCCGCGCCGCGTCCCCCGCACCCCCTTGGGCGGCGTTCCCCTCCGCCGACCCGGACATCGCCCTGCTTCGCCGGCTCCGTGACGCTTTGGAGGCACAGCTGTGAGTTCCCGGTCCGCCCACGAGGCCCGTCGCGCGCCGTCATGAAGCGGGCACTGAGACAACGCGCCGAAAGGAGGCAGCTGTTGACCGCCGAGCCGGACATCCTGGAGGAGCTGCGCGGCCTACGGGCCCGCGTGCCCCACCTCACCGGGGCCCTAGCGGCCAGCGTCGACGGACTCGTCCTGGCCCAGGACACCGCCGGCGTGGAGCCCGAGGGGGTGGCCGCGCTCACGGCCGCCGCCCTCGGGGTCGCGCTGCGGCTCACCGAGGCCACCGCTCGCGGCGACTTCCGCGAGCTGCTGATCCGCGGCGACAGCGGCTACGTCGCCAGCTACGCCGCCGGATCCTCCGCCGTCCTCACCACCCTCGCGGGCCCGCGCACCAACGTCGGGCGACTGCACCTGGAGGCACGTCGCTCCAGCGCCCGCATCGGAGCCCTCGTGGAGGGCGCCCTGACCCGCGTGGAAAACGCCTGACCCGTCGTCACACCCGTCATGACCCTCATCGAAAGGACACACGAACATCATGGCCAACACCGAAGCCGCCCTCAAAGAAGCGATGGCCTCCATCGAGGGGTCCCTGGGCGTCGCCCTCGTCGACTACGCCAGCGGCATGGCGCTCGGCACCCTGGGCGGCAGCAAGGACCTCGACCTGACGGTGGCCGCCGCCGGCAACACGGACGTCGTCCGCGCCAAGGTGCGCACCATGGAGCTCCTCGGGATGAAGGACGAGATCGAGGACATCCTCATCACCCTGGGGCACCAGTACCACCTCATCCGGCTGCTCAAGGGCCCCAGCGGCGGGCTGTTCCTCTACCTCGCGCTGGACAGGGCGCGGGCCAACCTGGCCATGGCGCGGCACCAGTTGAAGCGCATCGAGGCGGATCTGGAGGTCTGACCCGCCGGGTGCTTCCCCGAACTCCGCGCGGGCGGGCCTGGCAGAGCCCCGCCCGCGCGGACCCGCGCCACGCGCCGGCACCACACCGGCACCACGGCGTACGGCCGCCCTACGGCGACAGGTAGGGGTGGAACACGCCGTGCGGGTCGTACGCCGTCCGCACCGCGCCCAGCCGGTCCCAGTCCTCCGGGGTGAAGGACCGCCGGGCGCGGGAGGGGTCGGCGGTGAGGTCGGCCTCGGCGATGTAGTGGCCGGTGCCCAGGGGTTCCACGGCGGCCATGGTGTCGCGCAGCCAGTCGACGTTGGCCTCGTCCCGCGCGGGGTCGTCCCAGATCGCGTAGGGCACCGCATAGCTGGTGCCCAGCACTGAGAAGGCCATGTTGCGCAGCAGCTCCGGGTCGGTGGAGGCGGGCTTGAGGGGGGCCAGGACGAGCGATCTGCCGGAGGGCGCCCGACCGAGGGCCGCGGCGAGCCGGGAGAGGAGCGTGACGTAGTCGGCGTCGGACCACAGCGTGTCGGCGACGCAGCGATGGTTCTCGGGCCACAGCCGCGCCGAGGCGGCGTAGAGGGCGTCGAGCGTGGTGGGTTCGGCGATCCGCCGGGACACGGGCGTCACGGTGTCGGGGTGGTCGCTCAGCGGGGCGAGGGCCCGGCCGGCGCCGTCCCGGGACTCCGCGAAGGCGGTGGCCACGACGCCGAGGACCACCTCGCCGCCGGCCGTCGGCGGGCGGGTGGGATCCATGGCGGCGAGGGTGAAGGACAGCTCCACGTGCGCCGGCAGCTCGCGGGCGGCCTCGGTGGCCCAGCGCACCGCCGTCTCGAGGTCCTCCGACGGACAGACGTACGAGGTCGTCGCGAGGGCCGCCGGCCGCGGACGCAGGGCGAGGTGGAAGGCGGTGACGACGGCGAAGAAGCCGGGGCCGGCGCCACGAGCCGCCCAGAACAGCTCGGAGTGCTCGTTCTCGTCGCAGTGCACCACCGCGCCGTCCGCGGTCACCGCGTCGATGCCCCGCACCCCGGCGCAGGCCGGGCCCCACTGGCCGGAGTTCCAGCCGAGACCGCCGCTGAGGAGGTATCCGCCGACGGCGACGTTGCCGCAGTGGCCGGCGGGGAAGGCCAGGCCCCGGGTGGCGAGTTCACCCGCGAGTTCCGCGCCGACGACCCCGGGCTGGACCACCGCCGTGGCGGCGGCGGTGTCGATGTGGTGGCGGCGCAGCGCGGACAGGTCGAGCAGCAGCCCGGAGTCCCGCAGCGGCGAGCCGCACCAGCTGTGCCCGCCCGCGCGGACGGCCACCCGCCACCCCTGGGAGCGGGCCAGCTCCAGGGCGGGCGGCACGTCCCGCTCGGAGGCCGCGCGGACGATGGCGTCGGGGTGGCGGTCCGGGGTGAACCGGTTCCACAACTCGCCCGCCCGGACGTCGCGGTAGTCGGCTTCTCCCCTGCGGACGACCGTGCCCTCGATGTCCGAGGCGTGGGGTGTCGGCCCGCCCATGAGGTCCTCCTCGCCGTGGTGGCAGCGTCGGAGCGCGGGACCGTTTCAGCGTAGCGCGACCGGCTCGCTTCCCCCACCGGAGCGAGCCGGGGCCCGGTCTGTCGAGCGCCGGGGTGGCCGCGGGTGGCCCGGGGGCGGGCCACCCGCGGGTGGGGTGCGGGGGAGCCGTACGGCGGTGTACCGGGCCGCTAGCGGGGGTGGGCCGCCGTACCGGGTGTCGTGCCGCCGGCCGGCACGTCCGCCGCGGGGTGGCACAGGACGCGGGCCATGACGGCGGGCAGTGCGGCGGCGCCCTCGCCGGTCGCGGCGCGCCAGGCGACGTGGCCGTCGGGGCGGACCAGCACCGCACCGTCGGCGGCCACCTCCCGGACCCGCTCCCAGGTGCCGTACGGGTCGCGGAGCCCGGGGCCGGGGCCGATGCGGGTCACCGTGATCTCCACCCCGGTGCGCCGGGCGGCCTCCCGGGCCGCCTCGTGCCAGGGCCCGTCCTCGGTGCCGGTCAGCAGCACGAACCGGCCGCGGCCGGTGACGTCCAGGGTGGAGCAGCGGCGGCGGCCGTTCTCCAGCCAGGCGTGCGGGAGTCGGGCCCCCGGTCGGGTGGTGGGGTGGTAGAAGAGCTCGGGGTCGGTGTCCCGGTCCGGTTCGGGGGTCTCGTCGGGCACCATCGCGCCGCTGCCGTAACGGTAACCGAGCTCCACACCATGGGCGTTGACCTGGTATTCGATCCGCTCGGTGGCGGCGGCGAGGGCCGCGCGCCGGGCCTCGCCCTCCTTCGACTCCTCCGTCAACTCGCCCAGCAGCCGCCACTGTTCGGCCGCGCTCTGCCCCTCGGCGAAGCCCAGCGCCTCCGGGATGCCGTGCAGGTCGAGCATGGACCGGAAGGCCCGGTCGACGGCCTGTCGGCCGATCGGCTGACGCTCGCCGTGGTAGGTCTCCAGCAGTTCGGGACCGGCCTGGCCGGCCAGGACCAGGCGGAGCTTCCAGCAGAGGTTGAAGGAGTCGGCGACCGCGGTGTTCAGCCCCAGGCCGTTGGTCGGCGGGTTCTGGTGCACGGCGTCGCCCACGCAGAAGACCCGGCCGCTGGAGTAGCGCGGGGCGACGGCGCTGCTGAGCTCCCAGGGTGAGATGTTCTTGATGGTGATCGGCACGCTGGAGTCGCCGAGGCTCTCGTGGATGCGGTCCCGCATCGCCTCGGGGTCGTTCGGGTCGAAGCCGGCCGCCGGGTCGTCGGTGGAGAGGAAGACCCACTCGTTCCAGGGCCGGATGGAGATGAAGACCCGGAGGTCCCCGACGCGGTCCCCGGGCAGGGTGCCCATGTAGAGGATGCCGGGGCGGTGCGCGGCGTAGCGGGACAGGTCGGCCTCGAACCAGGTGGAGACGGCCTTGGCGAACCCGGTGGGGCCCTCGACGTCGATCCCCAGCTGGCGCAGCACCCGGCTGCGCGCCCCGTCGGCGCCGATGACGTAGTCGCTGCGCACGGTGTACTCGCGGCCGGAGGCCCGGTCCACGATCACCGAGGTGACGCCCTGCTCGTCCTGCTCCAGGGAGCGGAACTCCTGGCCGAACCGCAGCTCGCCCACGCCGGCCTCCTCGACCGCCTGGGCGAGCAGTGGCTCCAGCAGGTGCTGCGGGAGGTTGCACATGGTCTCGGGGCTGGCCGCGCGGTAGTCGCCGACGCGGGCCGGGCCGTTGCCGTAGGCGTCGAGCCTGGCGATCTCGAAGCCGGCGAAGGTGGTCATGAAGACGTGGTTGGCCAGGAGCTCGCTGGGGGCGGCGTGCTCCCGCAGCCGGTCCGCCACCCCCAGGTCGCGGAGGATCTCCCCGGTGCGCTGGTTGATGAGATGGGCGCGCGGGGTGTGCGCGGTCCCCGGGTACTTGTGCACCAGGAGGTGGCGGACGCCGTAGCGGGACAGGGCGAGGGAGGCGGTCAGGCCGGCCGGCCCGGCGCCCACGATCAGCACCGGCACCCGGATCTCCGGTGCCACCTCGGCGGTGCGGTCAGCGTCCGGCATGCGTGTTCCCCTCGGCCTTGCGGGCGTACCCGGCGTAGATGATGGAGGTGTCGGTGTTGTGGGCGAGCGCGAACTGGCGGCCCAGCTCGCCGTAGCTGATCTCGCCGCGGGCCCGGCGGCGCAGCAGCCGCAGCACCTCGCGCTGGCTGCGGCTGGAGCCGAAGCCGACCAGGTCCTGGTTGCCGAGGCCGTGCTTGGCGAACAGGGCGTGCAGTTCGGCGGGTTTGATGAACTGCTTCCAGTCGTGCAGGTTGCGCGGCGCGAAGCTGACGGACCGCCAGTCCTGGGCCATCTTGATCATGACCAGCCAGGAGCGGAAGGTCCGGTTGATGGTGTCGTAGAGGTAGTAGCCGCCCGGCCGGAGCACCCGGACCGCCTCGCCCACCGCCTGGTCCGGGTCGGTGACGTGCTCCAGGGTGTCGCAGCAGTAGACGAGGTCGAACGACCCGTCGGGGAAGGGCAGCCGTTCGGCCACTCCGTGCCGGTACTCGATCTCCAGCCCCGACTCGGCGGCGTGCGCGGTGGCGGCGGCCAGCGACTCCTTGGAGGGGTCGAGGCCGGTGACGCGGCAGCCCGCGGCGGCGAACCGCTCGGCGAGGAGGCCGCCGCCGCAGCCCACGTCGAGGACCCGGAGACCGTCGAGGTCCAGGTGGAGGCGCCGGGTGAGGACGGCGTGGAAGTAGTCGAACCGGGCGGGGGTGAACTCCTTGAGGGTGGCGAACGGCTGGTCGTCGCGCCACCAGGCGTCCGGGGCGTTGTACAGGTCGTTGTCGACCGCCATGAGCGGTGCTCCTTAGGGGAGTCGGAGATGTCGACGGACGGTCGTCAGGAGATCTTGAGCGCCGGTCGTCGGAGGTCCAGCCAGGTGGCCAGGTCCAGCACCCGCTCGAACGCCTCGCGCTCGTCGCGCCGTACGGCCTCCGGCGGGGCGGCGGCGGCCGTGCGGAGGGCGTTCCCGTCGAAGAAGTCCACCGCCTGGTGGCCGGCGGACAGCCGCTCGGACACCTGGCGCTGCAGCTCGCCGACGTAGGCCAGCTCCTGGGTGTGCGGGTAGAGCGCCTTGGTGCGGTCGGCCACCGAGGCCGGCAGCAGGTCGCGTACGGCCGCGCGCAGCAGGCTCTTCTCCCTGCCGTCGAAGGTCTTCATCGCCCAGGGGGTGTTGAAGACGTAACTGACCAGCCGGTGGTCGCAGAACGGGACCCGGACCTCCAGGCCGACGGCCATGCTCATCCGGTCCTTGCGGTCCAGCAGCATGCCCAGCAGGCTCGTCAGGTGGACGTAGCAGTGGTGCCGCATGCGGCGCTCGTGCGGGTCCTCGCCCTCGAACCCCGGCACCTCGGCCACCGTCTCGGCGTACCGCTGCGCCCAGTATCCGGGCACGTCCAGGGTGTTCAGCAGCAGCTCCGGGTCGATGAGCTTGGTCGGGTGGCCGGACGGGTCCAGCCCGGACGCGGTGACCCAGGGGAACATGTCGACCTGCTGCACCGCCGGGATGTGGAACCAGGGATAGCCGCCGAAGATCTCGTCGGCCGACTCTCCGGAGAGCGCCACGGTGGAGTGCTCACGGATCGCCTTGAACAGCAGGTACAGCGAGTTGTCGGCCTCGCCGAAGCCGAAGGGCAGGTCGCGGGCGGCGACGGTGGCCTGCCGCACCTCGGGGTTGGCCAGCTCCTGGTGGTCGATGCGGATGTCCTGGTGGAGCGCGCCGACGTGGTCCACGACCTGGCGCGCGAAGGGGGCGTCCTGGGTGGCCCGCAGTTCGTCGTCGGTGCGGAAGGCGCCGCTCTGGACGAAGTCGACGGTGAAGGAGCGCACCTGGCGGCCCTGTTCGCGCAGCTTCCGGGCGGACAGCGCGGTCAGCGCGCTGGAGTCCAGGCCGCCGGAGAGCAGCACGCACAGCGGCACGTCGGCCACCAGCTGCCGGGCGACGATGTCGTCGAGCAGCTCGCCGACGCGCCGGACGGTGGTCTCGGTGTCGTCGCGGTGTTCGGCCACCTCCAGCTTCCAGTAGACCCGCTCGCGCAGCCCGGAGCGGTCGACGGTGACCAGCGCGCCCGGTTTGACCTCGCGCATGCCCGCCCAGACGGCCCGGCCGGGCGCCTTGACGAAGCCGAAGAGCTCGCGGAGGCCGTCGGTGTCGACCACCGACTCGGCCAGCGGGTGGGCCAGGATGGCCTTGGCCTCCGAGCCGAACAGCACCCCGTCCTTGGTCGGGTAGTAGTAGAGCGGCTTGATGCCGAGCCGGTCCCGCAGCAGCACCAGCCGCTCGGTGCGGCCGTCCCAGATGCCCAGCGCGTACATGCCGTTGAGCCGGTCGGCGACCGCCTCGCCCCACTCCAGATAGCCGCGCAGCACCACCTCGGTGTCGCTGGCGGTGCGGAAGGCGTGGCCGCGGCGGCGGAGTTCGTCGCGCAGCTCGGTGAAGTTGTACGCCTCGCCGCTGTACGTCAGGGCGACCGGCCCGTCGGGGGTCTCCGCCACCATGGGCTGGACGCCGCCCTCGATGTCGATGACGGCCAGCCTGCGGTGGCCGAGCGCGGCGTGCCGGGACACCCAGCCGCCCTCGGCGTCCGGCCCGCGGCAGACCATCGTCTCGTTCATCGCCTGGAGCGAGGGCCGTTCGCGCTCCAGGTCCCGCTGGAAGGAGATCCATCCGGAGATGCCACACATGTCAGTGCCCCTTCACCGTGTAGGCGACGCCGCTCCCGGCGGCCCTGCTGAGCATGTGGTCGCGCAGCCCGTCGATGTGCGACCGTCCCGTGGGCGCGAAGAAGAACCGGTCCAGCGGCCCCGCGAAGAAGCTCCACGGGCGGCGCAGCTCGGCCGCGAAGCGCCAGCTGAAGCGCGATCCTTCGGGCGTCGGCTCGACGACGTAGTCCTCGATCAGGTGCCGGAAGATCGAGCGGGTCGCCGCCACCCCGGTGAAGGTCTTCCGCCGCCCCTCCTCCCAGCGGTAGAAGCGCTCCCGGAGCACGAAGTTGCCGTTCATGTTGATCTCTCGGGTGGTGCCGACCCCGAACGGCCGCGGGGAGGTCCAGCGGAGTTCGTGCATGCCCTTCGTCCAGCTCGACACCTCGTCCCCGGTGAGCGCGGCCCAGGTCTGCTCGGCCGGGAAGGGGATGTCCACGGATCGGGCGTGGCGCAGCGGCGCCGTGTCGAAGAACGCGTCGTCGACCTCGTCGATCGCGTACCAGCGTGTGCCCACGGGCGAAGTCCTCTCTTGCGGGGCGGTCATGCGGTGGTGCCGGGCTCTCACCGGCGGTGCTCGGCGGCGCGGCACGGCGCCGGGCACCGGTGCGCGGCGGTGGCGCTCAGCGGGCGGTGCGGGCCCGGAACAGACCGACGCAGCCGCGGACCACCAGGTCGTGGCTGACGAAGTGCTGGGTGAGCTGGTCACGCAGGTCGTCGAGGCTGTCCTGCTGGTTGTGGAAGACACCCTTGGCGTTGAGCTTGGCCATCAGGGACCGGCCGGCGCGGGTCACCGGCACACCGGAGGACAGGATGGTGCTGCCGAAGACCACCCCGCCCGGTCGCACCACCTCGGCGGCGTGGGCGAGCGCGACGCCCTTCTCCTTGATGCTGCCGGGTACGCAGTGCAGCAGGAAGCTCAGGGCGACCGAGTCGTGGGACGCCTTGGGCAGCGGCAGCGGCTCCAGCGCGTTGGCCCTGACCTGGTTGGTGCGGAACTTCGCCAGCCGCTTGGCGGTGAACTCCAGGGTGGCGGGGTTGAGGTCGACCAGGGTGATGCGCGGGTCGGAGACCGGGAACCGGCAGTGGTCGAGCAGATAACCGGTGCCGACGCCTATCTCCACATGCTCGGCGCCGACGCAGGTGTCGTACATCCGCAGGAAGTTCCGCGGCGAGCAGCGCCAGAACAGCGGTGAGCTGCCGCGGTAGACCAGCAGGTCGTAGAAGGTCAGCGCGCGCTTGTTGTAGGCGGACTGGCCGTCGAGGACGTCCTGGTCGACCGTTCCCAGGTGGTGGCCGTGGTCGATGCTCATGTGTCGCCTTTCTGCGTCGGGGCGAGGACGGGCGGATTCGGGACTTCGGGGGTGGGCGGGACTTCGGGGGTGGGCGGGGGCCGAAGGTTCGGGGTTCGGACGGTCACGGCAGGGTGGTGAGCCATTCGGCCACGGCCCGCAGGGTGTCGGGCGCGTGTTCCCCGATGACGGTGAAGTGGTCCCCCGGCACGTCCACGGCGGTGTGGGCGGGCTGCCAGGAGGCGCGCCAGTCCTCGGCGGGGTAGCCGGGGAGCGGCTCGACGGCCCGGAGCAACAGGGTCGGCGCGGCGAGGGCCTTCGGCCGCCAGTTCGCGAAGAGCCGGTCGTAACCGCCCATCGCGGTGAGGCAGTCGTCGTCCCACTGCTCCCCCACCGAGGGGGACGCCGCCCCCTGCCCGCCCATGAGCCGGCCGGCGACGGCGGTGTGCACCTGGGGCAGGTGCGCGCCGTCGGGCCGGTAGCTGTCCAGCAGGACCACCGCCGTGGGCGGGGTGCCCTGCTCCTCCAGCCGTGCGGCCACCTCGTGGGCGACCCAGCCGCCGGAGGAGTGCCCGAGGATCACGAACGGCTCGCCCCCGGCGCACCGCCGGGCCTCCTCGGCGTGGAGCAGCGTGAGCGCGTCGAGGTCGGCCGGGATCGGCTCGCCGGCGGTGAACCCCGGCGCGGGCAGGGCCCACAGGTCCTGGTGGCCGCGCAGCACGGTGCCGAGCCGGGCGTACTGCCGGGCCGCGGAGCGACCCGCGAAGGACGGGAAGCAGAGGATGCGGGGGCCGTGCGGACCGTGGGACAGCCGTACGGGGGCGGGGGCCGCCGGGGGCGGCGCGGAGGCGTCGAAGGCGGGGCGGAACCGGGAGGCCGTCATGAGGAGTTCGCGGATCTCCCCGAAGCGGCCGAGTCGTGCGGCCCGGAGCGCGAGCGAGGTGAGGGTGGACTCCCCGCCGGGTGCCCCGCCGCGCGCTCCCGTGGTCGACGGCCAGCCGGTCGACGGCCGGACGGCCGGCGCCGCCCCGCTCGGCGCGGCGGTGTCCTCCCCCGCCGTCGGGACCCAGGCGGCCTCCAGCCCCTCCACCAGATGGGCGGTGAGCGCCTTGAGGGTGGGGTGGTCGAAGACGACGGACGCGGCGAGCGGCAGCCCGGTGGCCGCCCACAGGCCGTTGCGCAGCTCGGTCGCCGCCAGCGAGTCGAAGCCGAGCTCCGGCAGGCCGACGCTGTGCTCCACCTCCTCGGTCGTGGGGTGCCCGAGCACGGCGGCCACCTGGGCGGCCACGAGTTCCCGTACGGTGGCGTCGCGTTCGGCGGCCGAGAGCCCGGCCAGCCGCGCCCGCAGCGCGGCCGGACCCTCGACCTCGTCCAGCCCGGCGCCCGCGCCCCGCGCCGCGGTCGCGGACGGCGTGGCGGCGGGGGACGGCGCACCGGACGTCGGCGCGCCCGTCGCCGTCCCGGTGCCGAGCGCGGGGGCCCAGTCGGGCCAGTACCGCCGTCGTTGGAAGGCGTAGGTGGGCAGCGCGACACGGCGCGCTCCGAAGCCGCCGAGCACGGACCGCCAGTCCACCCGGACGCCCCGGGCGTGGGCCTGGGCCAGGCCCGTGAGCAGGCTCTCCGACTCGGGGCGGTCGCGCCGCAGCAGCGGCACCGCGGCGACCGACGCCTCCGGATCGGTGGCGCGGTCCTGGACCAGCGCCGAGAGCACCCCGCCGGGGCCCAGCTCCAGACAGCGGGTCACGCCGTCCGCCGCCATCCGCCGCACACCGTCGCCGAACCGCACCGCCTCCCGAAGATGGCGCACCCAGTGCTCCGGGGAGCGGACCTCCTGCCCCACCCGGTCGCCGGTCAGGTTGGACACCAGGGGGATCCGCGGGGCGGCGTACGACAGCCCCGCGACCGCCCGGCCGAACTCGGCCAGCACGCCGTCCATCAGCGGCGAGTGCGCGGCGCGCGCGATCCGTACCCGCCGGGTTCTCCGTCCGCGGGCGGCGAAGGCGGCCGCGAGCTCGGCCACCGCCGCCTCGACTCCGGAGACCACGGTGGCCCGGGGCGCGTTGACGGCGGAGACGGCGACCTGGTCCTCCCGCCCGGCCAGCAGCGGCACCACCTCGTCCTCGCTCGCCTCCAACGCCACCATGGCGCCGCCGTCCGGGGCGCTCTGCATCAACCGGGCCCGGACCGCGACCAGTTCGCAGGCGTCCGGCAGCGACAGCACACCGGCGACATGGGCCGCGGTCAGCTCGCCCAGGGAGTGTCCGCTGACGTAGTCGGGCACCACGCCCCAGGACTCCAGCAGCCGGGCCAGCGCCACACCGAGCGCGAACAGCGCGGGCTGGGTGTACACCGTCTCGTCCAGCAGCGCGGCGTCGGCGGAGCCCTCGGGCGCGAACATCACCTCGCACAGCGGTCGGTCCGGCTGGGCGTCGAGGCGCCGGTCCAGCTCGGCGCAGACCTCGTCCAGCGCGGCCGCGAACTCCGGGTGGGCGGCGTGGAGTTCGCGGCCCATGCCGGGCCGCTGGCTGCCCTGGCCGGGGAAGAGGAACGCGGTCCGGCCGCCCGCCGCGACGCCGTGCACCAGACCGGGCGCGGCCCGTCCGGCGGCGAGCGCGTCCAGTCCGGCCAGCAGGGCGTCCCGGTCGCCGGCCACCACGGCGGCGCGGTGCTCCAGGGCGGACCGGGTGGTCGCCAGGGACCAGCCGACGTCCACCGGCCGCGAGCCGGGCCGTTCGGCGAGGTGCTCCCGCAGCCGCGCGGCCTGGGCGCGCAGCGCCGCCCGACTCCTCGCCGACAGCAGCCAGGGCACCACCGGCGCGGGCCGCGCCGTCCCGGCGGCGTCGGCCCCGTCGCCCGGGGCCTCGGGAGCGGCGCGCTCGGAAACGGCGGACTCAGCGGGATCGGCGGGCTCGGCGGGCTCGGCGGGCTCGGCGGGCTCGGCGGGCTCGGCGGGCTCGGCGGGCTCGGCGGGCGGGGCCTGTTCGATGATGGCGTGGGCGTTGGTGCCGCTGACGCCGAAGGAGGAGACGCCCGCCCGGCGCGGGCGCCCGGTCTCGGGCCAGGGGACGGCGCGGTCGAGCAGCGAGACCGCGCCGGTGGACCAGTCGACGTGCGGCGTGGGCTCCTCGGCGTGCAGGGTGCGCGGCAGCACGCCGTGGTCCATCGCCAGCACCATTTTGATCACCCCGGCGAGTCCGGCGGCGGCCGCGGTGTGGCCGATGTTGGACTTCACCGTGCCCAGCCAGAGCGGTCGGTCGGCGGGCCGGTCCTCACCGTAGGTGGCGAGGAGCGCCTGGGCCTCGATGGGGTCGCCGAGCGCGGTGCCGGTGCCGTGCGCCTCCACCGCGTCCACCTCGGCGGCCGTCAGTCGCGCGTTGGCCAACGCCTGGCGGATCACCCGCTGTTGGGAGGGACCGTTGGGGGCGGCCAGGCCGTTGCTCGCGCCGTCCTGGTTGGTCGCGGTGGAGCGCACGACGGCCAGCACCGGATGGCCGTTGCGGCGGGCGTCGGAGAGCCGCTCGACCAGCACCACGCCGGCGCCCTCGCCCCACGCGGTGCCGTCGGCGGCGGCGGAGAACGCCTTGCACCGGCCGTCGGGGGCCAGCCCGCGCTGCCGGCTGAAGCCGATGAAGGCCAGGGGGGTGCTCAGCACCGTCACGCCGGCCGCCAGTGCCAGCGAGCTCTCCCCGCTCCGCACCGACTGACAGGCCAGGTGCAGCGCCACCAGCGAGGAGGAACAGGCCGTGTCCACGGTGACGGCGGGTCCCTCCAGGCCGAAGGTGTACGCCAGTCGGCCGGATATCACACTGGCCGCGTTGCCGGTCAGCGCGTAGCCCTCGACGCCGGCGGCCGCCGCGCCGATCATGAGCTGGGTGTAGTCCTGGCCGCTGGAGCCGGCGAAGACGCCGGTACGGCTGCCGCGCAGCGACTCGGGCGCGATGCCGGCCCGTTCGAACGCCTCCCAGGCCGTCTCCAGCAGCAGCCGCTGCTGCGGATCCATGGCCAGCGCCTCACGTGGGCTGATCCCGAACAGCGTGGCGTCGAACTCGTCGGCGTCGGCGATGAACCCGCCCTCGCGGGTGTAGGTACGGCCCGCCCGGTCCGGGTCGGGGTCGTAGAGCGTCTCGATGTCCCAGCCGCGGTTGGCGGGGAAGGCGGAGATCGCGTCTCCGCCGGCGTCCACCAGCCGCCACAGGTCCTCGGGCGAGGCGACGCCGCCCGGGAAGCGGCAGGCCATGCCGACGATCGCGACGGGGTCGTCGTCGGCGGCGACCGTGACGGCCGCCGGAGCGGGCGCCGCGGTCTCGGGGCGCGTGCCGAGCAGGTCGGTGAGCAGCCGCCCGCCCAACTCCTCGGGCGTCGGGTGGTCGAACACGACCGTGGCCGGAAGCCGCAGCCCGGTGGCGGCGTTGAGGCGGTTCCGCAGTTCCACGGCGGTCAGCGAGACGAAGCCGAGCTCGGTGAACGGGCGCCCGCGCTCGATCGGCTCGCCGGTGCCGAGCACCGCGGCGATGTGCGTCTCCAGCAGCTCGGCGACGGCGCGGTCCCGCTCCGCCGGCGACAGCGGGGCCAGCCGGCGGCGCAGCGCGTCCGCCGCGGAGTCGTGGTCCTCGACGGAGTCCCGCGCCGGCGCGCGGCCGGCCGTGGCGGGCAGGGTGTCGACCCAGTAGCGACGGCGCTGGAAGGCGTAGGTGGGCAGCTCCACCCGTCGCCGCGGCCGGCCCGCGAAGGCCGGGGCCCAGTCCACGGTCACGCCCCGGGTGTGCGCCTCGGCCAGCGAGGTCAGGAAGCGCCGCCAGCCGCCCTCGTCGCGGCGGAGCGAACCCACCACCACCGCGCGGGCGTCGGCGGCGTCCACGGTCTCCTCCAGGGCGGCCGTGAGCACGGGGTGCGGGCTGATCTCGACGAACGCGGTGTGGCCCAGTCCGGCGAGGGCCCGCACGGCGGGCTCCAGGCGCACCGTCTCGCGCAGGTTGGTGTACCAGTAGCCGGCGTCGAGCGCGGCGGTGTCCAGCCAGTCGCCCGTCACCGTGGAACGGAAGGGGATCTCGCCCGTGCGGGGCGCGACCGGCGCCAACGCCTCGGCGAGCTCCGCCTCGATGGCTTCGACGTGGGGCGAGTGGGAGGCGTAGTCCACCTCCACGCGGCGGGCCCGTATCTCGCGGCGCTCGCAGGCGGCGGTCAGCTCGTCCAGGGCGTCCGCGTCGCCGGAGACGACGACGGAGGCGGGGCCGTTGAGCGCGGCGACGGTGATCCGGCCGTCCCAGGCGGTCAGCAGCTCCTCGGCGGCCTCGCGCGGCAGGGCGAGGGAGACCATGCCGCCCCGGCCCGCCAGCGCGGAGAGGGCGCGGCTGCGCAGCGCGACGACGCGGGCGCCGTCCTCGAGGGAGAGGCCCCCGGCCACCACGGCGGCGGCGATCTCGCCCTGGGAGTGGCCCACGACCGCGGCGGGCTCGACGCCGAAGGACCGCCAGAGCGCGGCCAGCGACACCATCACGGCCCAGAGCACGGGCTGCACCACGTCGACCCGGTCGAGGCCCGGCGCTCCCTCGACGCCGCGCAGCACCGCCGTCAGGGACCAGTCCACGAACCCGGACAGCGCGGCCTCGCACTCGGCGACGCGGGCGGCGAACACCGGTGAGGTGTCGAGCAGTTCCAGCGCCATGCCGGCCCACTGGGCACCCTGGCCGGGGAAGACGAACACCGGGCGGCCGCCGTCGGCCGCCCGGCCGGTCACCGCGCCGGGCGGGGCGGCGTCGCCCTCGGCCAGGCCGCGCAGGCCCGCGGCGAGGTCGTCCCGGTCCGCCGCGACCAGCACCGCCCGGTGCTCCAGCGCGCCGCGCGTCGTGGCGAGCGACCAGCCCACGTCGGCGGGGTCCAGCTCGGGGTGGGCGGTGACGAACTCGGCCAGCCGCCCCGCCTGGGCGCGCAGCGCCCGCTCGTCCCTGGCCGAGACCAGCCAGGGCAGCCAGGGCGCCGGGGCGCCGGCGACCGCGCCCCCCACGGCCGGGGTGTCCCCCTCGCCCGGAGCCCGGTGCGCGCGTCCCGCCTCCGCGCGTCCCGCCTTCGCGCCTCCCGCCTTCGCGCGTCCTGCCTTCGCGCCTCCCGGCGAAGTCCCGGCTTCCGCTTCCGTCGGGTCCTCGCCTGCGGACCTCGGGGCCTCGCCCGCGGACTTCGGGGCCTCGGTCGCCGGCTCCGAACCCGGCTCCGAACCCGACTCCGGACCCGACTCGGGCTTCGGCTCCGGGTCCGGCTCCGGCGCCTGCTCCAGGATCACGTGCGCGTTGGTGCCGCTGACGCCGAAGGAGGACACCCCGGCCCGCCGCGGGCGCTCCGCCGCGGGCCAGCCGGTGTGCTCGGTCAACAGCTCCACCGCGCCTGCGGACCAGTCCACATGGGGCGACGGCGCGTCGACGTGGAGGGTGCGCGGGAGCTCGGCGTGGCGCAGCGCCATCACCATCTTGATCACGCCCGCCACGCCGGCGGCGGCCTGGGTGTGGCCGATGTTGGACTTCACCGAGCCCAGCCACAGCGGTCGGTCGGCGGGCCGGTCCTGGCCGTAGGTGGCGAGCAGGGCCTGGGCCTCGATGGGGTCGCCGAGCGCGGTGCCGGTGCCGTGCGCCTCCACCGCGTCGATGTCCCCGGCCGACAGCCGGGCGTCGGCCAGCGCCTGCCAGATCACCCGCTGCTGGGAGGGGCCGTTGGGCGCGGTCAGCCCGTTCGAGGCGCCGTCCTGGTTGACCGCGGAGCCGCGGACGACGGCGAGCACCGGATGCCCGTTCCTGCGGGCGTCCGAGAGCCGCTCCACCAGGAGCAGGCCCACCCCCTCGCCCCAGCCGGTGCCGTCGGCGGCGGCCGCGAACGCCTTGCACCGGCCGTCCGGCGCCAAACCCCGTTGCCGGGCGAACTCCACGAACATCCCCGGCGAGGCCATCACGGCCGCCCCGCCCGTCAGCGCGAGCTCGCACTCCCCGCGCCGCAGCGCCTGGCACGCCAGATGCAGCGCCACCAGCGACGAGGAACAGGCCGTGTCGACGGTGACCGCCGGCCCCTCCAGCCCGAAGACGTAACTCAGCCGGCCGGAGATGACGCTGGCCGCGCCACCGGAGAGCAGATAGCCCTCGAAGTTCTCGGTGGCCCGCTGCACCAGGGCCGCGTACTCCTGGTGGCCGGTGCCGACGAACACCCCGGTCCTGCTGCCCCGTACCGCGGCCGGGTCGATCCCGGCGCGCTCCCACGCCTCCCAGGCCGTCTCCAACAGCAGCCGCTGCTGGGGGTCCATCGCCAGCGCCTCGCGCGGTCCGATGCCGAAGAAGGCGGCGTCGAAGCGGTCGGCGTCGTGGAGGAATCCGCCCTCTCGCGCGTAGGTCTTGCCGAGCGCGTCGGGGTCGGGGTCGTACAGGTCCTCGATGTCCCAGCCGCGGTCGGCGGGGAAGGCCGAGACCGCGTCGCGCCCCTCGGACACCAGCCGCCACAGCCCCTCGGGGCTGTCGACGCCGCCGGGGAACCGGCAGGACATGCCGACGACGGCGATGGGCTCGCCGTCGACGGCCTCGCGCTCCTGGAGCCGTCGGCGGGTCTCGGTGAGATCGGCGGTGACCCGCCGGAGGAAGTAACGGAGCTTGTCGTCATTCTCCACGCTGACGCCGTCCCTCGCTGGATGCGGCACGTGCGGTGAGTGCCCTGATTCCGCTGAGTGCCTGGGGTGCGCTGGGTGCCTGAGGTGCGCTGAGTGCCTGAGGTGCGCTGAGTGCCTGAGGTGCGCTGGGTACCTGGGGTGGACTGACTGCCTGGGGTGCTGTGCCGGACGCGCTGCCGGTCCCGCTCGCGGTCACGAGATGCCGAGCTCCTTCTCGATGAAGTCGAAGACCTCGTCGTCCGCCGCCGCGTCCAGATCACCGCCGGTGAGCGACGGGGCGTCGTCGCCCGCGGTGCCCTGCCGCTCCGCCCACTGCGCGGCGACGGCCCGCAGCCGGGTGCTGATCCGGGCGTGGTCGGGGTGGTCGGCGGCGACGCCGGAGAGCACGGTCTCCAGGAGGTCCAGCTGTTCCAGGACGGGGCTCGCGGCCGGCTGCCCGTCCCGTGGCAGGCTCGCCCCCAACCGGGCGGCGAGAGCGGTGGAGTTCGGGTAGTCGAAGATCAGCGTGGCGGGGAGCCGCAGACCGGTGGCCGCGGTCAGCCGGTTGCGCAGCTCGACGGCGGTCAGGGAGTCGAAGCCGAGCTCCTCGAAGGCCCGGTCGGCGGGGATCTCCGCCGCCGTGCCGTGGCCCAGCACCTGGGCGACGTGGGTGCGCACGAGCTCCAGCAGCGCCTGGTCGCGCTCGGCCGGGGACAGCCCGGCCAGCCGCGCCGCCAGCGCGGCCGCGGAGTCCGCCGGGGCGGCCCCGCGCGGGGCGACGGACGCTCCGACGAGCCCCCGCAGCACCGGCGGCACGTCGTCGGGCGCGGTGCGCAGCGCCGCCAGACTGAGCCGGACGGGCAGCAGCAGCGGGCGGTCCTGGGCGAGCGCGGTGTCGAACAGGGCCAGGGCGTCCTCGCTGGACAGCGGCAACACACCGGAGCGGCGCATCCGCCGCAGCGCGGCCTCGTCCAGGGCGCCGGCGAGGCCGCCGTCCGCCTCCCACAGGCCCCAGGCCAGGGACAGCGCGGGCAGCCCGAGCGCCGCGCGGTGCTGCGCCAGGGCGTCCAGGAAGACGTTGGCCGCCGCGTAGTTGCCCTGTCCGGCGCCGCCCAGGGTCGCGGCCGCCGAGGAGAACAGCACGAAGACGGCGGTGTCGCCGGCGAGTTCGTGCAGGTGCCAGGCCGCGTCCGCCTTCGCCCGCAGCACGGCCTCGACGCGCTCCGGGGTGAGGCCCTCGATCACCGCGTCGTCCACCACCGCGGCGGCGTGCACGACCGCGGTCAGCGGGTGCTTCGCCGGCACCGACGCCAGCAGCCGGGCCAGCGCCGTCCGATCGCCCACATCGCAGGCGGCCACCGTGACATGGGCGCCCAGCGCGGTCAGTCCGGCCGCCAGCGCCTCGGCTCCGGCGGTGTCCGGTCCGCGCCGGCCGACCAGCAGCAGCCGTCGCACGCCGTGCTCCACGACCAGGTGGCGGGCGAGGGCGGAGCCGAGCGCGCCGGTGCCGCCGGTGATCAGGACGGTGCCCTCGGGGTCGAGCGCGGTGGGCGTGGACCGCGTGGCCGGGCGGGTCTGCTTGAGCCGGGGCACCAGCAGCCGGTGGCCGCGCAGGGCGAGTTGCGGCTCGTCCCCGGCCGCCGCCGCCAGCAGGGCGGGGAGTACGGGGTCGCCGGCGCCGCGGTCCGCGGCGAGGCCGCGGGCGAGGTCCGTGTCGAGGTCCAGCAGCGCGAACCGGCCCGGGTGCTCCGCCTGTGCGGCCCGCAGCAGCCCCCACAGCGGCGCCTGGGCGAGCTCCGGCAGTCCCTCGTCCGGACCGGTGGCCACCGCGCCCCGGGTCACCACCACCAGCCGGGAGGCGGCGAAGCGCGCGTCGGCCAGCCACGACCGCAGGACGGTCAGCGTGTCGTCCACCGCGCGGCGCACGGACTCCGGCATCGACCGCGCCGCGTCGGCGACATCGGCGCCGTCTGCGCCGTGGGTGCCGTGGGTGCCGTCGGCGCCTTCAGCGGGGCCGTGCGGAGTGCCCGGCCGGGTCAGGAAGACCACCTCGGGTACGGGGGCGCCGGCGGAGACCGCCTCGACGAGTGCCGTCAGGTCCGGGTAGCCGACCGGCCGGGGGCCGCCGGCATCGGCGACCGCCGCGCCGGGCGCCGGCATCGTGGCCGACCCGCCGAGGACGGCCCAGGCGGCGCCCGCGGCGGCCGAGGCCGGCGGGGCCGGCGTCGGCGCGGGCGTCCATTCCGGGTGGAAGAGCGCGTCCTGCCGGGCGCGGCCGGCGGCGCGCAGCTGCTCCAGGGAGACGGGCCGGGCCCGCAGCCGCTCCACGGCCGCGACCGGTGTCCCGGTGGCGTCGGCGACCAGCAGCGACGTGCCCTCGGGCCCGGCCGGTGAGACGCGCACCCGCAGGGCGGCGGCCCCGCCCCCGTGGAGCGAGACGCCGCTCCAGGAGAACGGCAGCCGGACCGTGTCGCCGGTGTTGCCGACGAGGCCGGCGTGCAGCGCAGCGTCCAGGAGCGCGGGGTGCACCCCGTACGCCCCGGCCTGCCGCCGCTCCGGTTCGGGCAGGGCGACCTCGGCGTAGACGTCGTCGCCGGAGCGCCACAGGGCCCGCAGGCCGCGGAAGGAGGGACCGTAGTCGAAGCCGTGGTCGGCGACGGTGGCGTAGAAGTCGTCGATGTCCACCGGCTGCGCCTCCGGTGGCGGCCAGGGGCCGCCCAGGTCGGCCGAGGCCGGCTGGCCACCGGGGGCCAGCACCCCGCTGGCGTGCCGGGTCCAGGCCCGCTCGGCGGCCGCGGTGTCGGCCGAGTCGGCGCGGGAGTGGAGGCTGACGGGCCGTCGACCGGAGGGGTCGGGCGCGCCGACGGTCAACTGCACCTGGACGCCGCCGCGCTCCGGGAGGATGAGCGGCGCCTCCTGGGTGAGCTCCTCCACGGTGCCGCAGCCCAGCCGCTGGCCGGCGCGCAGGGCGAGCTCCAGGTAGGCGGTGCCGGGGACCACCACGGCGCCCAGCACCACATGGTCGGCGAGCCAGGGGTGGGCGGCCGCCGACAGCCGGCCGGTGAGGACCAGGCCGTCCCCGTCCGCCAGGGAGACGGCGGCACCCAGCAGCGGATGGTCGGCGGTGTCCAGGCCCAGCCCGGCGGCGTCGGCCGGGCCGCCGCCCGTCGAGGCCAGCCAGTGTCGCCGGCGCTGGAAGGCGTACGTGGGCAGGTCCAGCCGCTCCCCGGCCGCGCCCCAGTCGGTCAGCAGCGCCCGCCAGTCCACCGCGACGCCCCGGACGTGGGCCCGGGCCACCGCCGCGAGCATGGACTCCGACTCGGGTCGGTCGCGGTGGAGCAGCGGCACGGCCACGGCGGGCGCGGGGCCGTTCGCGGCGAACGCGGCCTCGGTGGAGGGGTCGGGCGCGGTCGCCAGGCGGTCCAGCCCGTCCTGCGCCATGGTCGACAGCACGCCGTCGGGGCCCAGTTCCAGGAAGGTGGTCACGCCCTGGCGGGCCAGGTGCGCGACGCCGTCGTGGAAGCGCACCGTCTCCCGCACGTGCCGGACCCAGTACTCCGGCGAGCACACCTGGTCGACGGTGACCGGCAGGCCGGTGAGGTCCGAGATGAGCGGAAGGGTGGGCTCGTGGAGCGACACACCGTCCAGGACGGCGCGGAACTCCTCCAGCATGTCGTCCATGCGCGGGGAGTGGAAGGCGTGGCTGACCTGGAGCCGCTTGGTGCGCCGGCCCTCGGCGTGCAGGCGCGCGGTGATGCCGAGCACGGCGTCCTCGGCCCCGGAGACCACCACGGACTCCGGGCCGTTGACGGCGGCGATGCTGGCGAGGTGCTCCTGGCCCCTGAGCAGCGAGAGGATCTCCTCCTCGTCGGCCTGCACGGACACCATCAGCCCGCCGGGCGGCAGCGCCTGCATCAGCCGGCCCCGCGCCGCGACCACCGTCACGGCGTCCTCCAGGGAGAACACCCCGGCGATGTGCGCGGCGGCCAACTCGCCGACCGAGTGGCCCAGGACGAAGTCCGGGCGCAGCCCCCACGAGGCGACGAGCCGGAACAGCGCCACTTCCAGGGCGAACAGCCCGGCCTGGGTGAAGGCGGTGTCGTGGAGCAGCCGGGCCGGCGGCTCGCCCGCGTCCGCGAACAGGATCTCCCGCACCGAGCGGCCCAGCCGCGCGGAGAGCCGCTCCGACACCTCGTCCAACGCCCGCGCGAAGACCGGGAAGCGGGTGTGGAGCTCCCGGCCGGCACCGGCGCGCTGCGCTCCCTGGCCGGTGAAGAGGAACGCCGTGCCGCCGCGCGCGGGCGCGTCGTCGACCAGGACGTGGGGCGCGGCCGCGCCGCTCCGTAACGCCTCCAACCCGGCGAGGAGTTCGTCGCGCCCGGCGCCGAGGACGACGGCGCGGTGCTCCAGCGCCGCCCGCGAGGTGGCCAGGGACCAGCCGACGTCCGCCGGGCGCCACTCGGGGTGCGCACCGACGGCGTCGCCCAGCCGTGCGGCCTGGGCGCGCAGCGCCTCGGCGCCGCGCGCGGAGACCAGCCACGGGAGGACCGCCGGGGGCCGCGACGGCCTGACGCCACCGGGGGTGTCGGCGTCCCCGGCGGTGTCGACACCGGGAGTGTCGGGGTCACCGGAGGTGTCGGGGTCGTGCGGCGGGCCGGTGTCGGGGCGCGCGCCGGCCTCCCGGCCCGCGCCGGATCCGGTGCCCGCGGCCGGCACCGGCCGCGGCTCCGGCTCGGACTCCGACTCCGCTTCCTCGACGGCCTGTTCCAGGATCACATGGGCGTTGGTGCCGCTGATGCCGAAGGAGGAGACCGCGGCGCGGCGCACGCGTCCCGTCTCCGGCCACGGCCTGCGCGCGGTGAGCAGCGCCACCCCGCCGCCGGCCCAGTCGGCGTGCGGCGTGGGCTCCTCGACGTGCAGGGTGGCGGGCAGCTCCCCGTGGCGCAGCGCCAGCACCATCTTGATCACACCGGCGGCGCCGGCGGCGAGCTGGGTGTGGCCGATGTTGGACTTCACCGAGCCCAGCCACAGCGGCCGGTCCGCGGGCCGGTCCCGGCCGTAGGTGGCCAACAGGGCCCGCGCCTCGATGGGGTCGCCGAGGGTGGTGCCGGTGCCGTGCGCCTCCACGGCGTCGACCTGGTCCGCCGCCAGCCGCGCGTCGGCCAGCGCCTCGCGGATCACCCGCCGCTGGGCGGAGCCGCTGGGCGCGGTCAGCCCGTTCGAGGCGCCGTCCTGGTTGACCGCGGAGCCGCGGACGACGGCGAGCACCGGATGGCCGTTCCGCCGGGCGTCCGAGAGCCGCTCCACCAGCAGCATGCCGGCCCCCTCACCCCAGCCGGTGCCGTCGGCGCCGGCGGAGAACGCCTTGACGCGGCCGTCGGCGGCCAGCCCGCGCTGTCGGCTGAACTCCACGAACATGGTGGGGGCGCCCATCACCGCGGCCCCGCCGGCCAGCGCCAGCGAGCACTCGCCGCGGCGCAGCGACTGACAGGCGAGGTGCAGCGCCACCAGGGACGAGGAGCACGCCGTGTCGATGGTGATGGCGGGGCCCTCGAGCCCGAAGGTGTAGGCCAGCCGGCCGGAGGCGACGCTGACGGTGGTCCCGGTCAGCAGATAGCCCTCGGCGCCCTCGGCCGCCTGGTGGTGGCCGCTCCCGTAGCCGAGCGGCGAGGCGGCGACGAAGACGCCGGTCCGGCTGCCGCGCAGCGTCTCCGGGTCGATCCCGGCGCGCTCGAACGTCTCCCAACCGGTCTCCAGCAGCAGCCGCTGCTGCGGGTCCATGGCGAGGGCCTCGCGCGGACTGATGCCGAAGAACCCGGCGTCGAACCGGTCGGCGTCGTGGACGAAGTAGCCGTGTCGGGCGTAGCTCTTGCCCGGCCGGTCCGGGTCGGGGTCGAAGAGGCCGTCCAGGTCCCAGCCGCGGTCCTCGGGGAACTCCGAGACCGTGTCGGTGCCGGCCGACAGCAGCCGCCAGAACTCCTCCGGCGAGCGCGCTTCTCCGGGGAAGCGGCAGGCCATGGCCACGATCGCGATCGGTTCCCGCTGCGCCTCGGTGAGCTTGCGGTTCTGCTGCTTCAGCCGCTGGTTCTCCTTCAGTGACGTCCGCAGCGCTTCAAGGACCTTCTCCTGTGATGCCGTCATCGTCGTCTCCGCACTCCGAACGCGATCAGAGGTCTGTGCCGTCGAGCGCCATGCTGACCAGGTCGTCGGCGTCCATGGCGTCGATGGAGTCCGCCGGGTCCGCCGCCGCGGCGCCGTCGTCCGCCGGCCCCGACGCGCCGTCGTATCCGGCGAGTTCGAGCAGCGCGTCGGCGAGTCCCGCCTCGCGCAGCCGGGACAGCGGGATGGTGGCGAGCGCGGCGCGGATCTCCGCCTCCACGGACGCCTCCCGCGCGGCCAGCGCGGCCTCCTGCCCGGTGTCGGGGATCAGTTGGGCCCGTAGCTCCTCGGCCAGGGCGGCGGGGGTGGGATGGTCGAAGACCAGGGTGGCCGGGAGCCGCAGCCCGGTGGCGGCGCCCAGCCGGTTGCGCAGCTCCACCGAGGTCAGCGAGTCGAAGCCGAGCTGCTTGAACGGCTGGCCCGGCTGGACCGCCTCCGGGGAGGCGTGCCCCAGCACCGTCGCGGTGTGCTCCCGGACGAGGGCCAGCAGCGCCCGGCCGCGCTCGACGGCCGGCAGCGCGGCCAGTCGACGGGCGAGGGCCTCGGCGCCCCGGGGGTCGGCCGAGTGCTCCACGGTGCGTCGCGCGGGCGCGCCGGCGAGTCCGCGGAGCAGCGGGGGGATGCCGGTGTGCGCGGCGGAGGCGCGGAGCGCCGCGACGTCCAGGCCCATCGCCACCAGCAGCGGCTGGTCCGCGGTGCGCAGGGCGGCGCCGAACAGCTCCAGTCCGTCCGCGTCGGACAGCGGGGTCACCCCGGACCTGCGCATCCGGTCCCTGGCGGTCTCGTCCAGGTGCCCGGTCATGCCGCTGGCCCGCGCCCACAGCCCCCAGGCCAGGGACAGCCCGGGCAGCCCCGCGGCCCGCCGGGCGTGCGCGAGCGCGTCCAGGAAGGCGTTGGCGGCCGCGTAGTTGCCCTGTCCGGCGCCGCCGAGGGTGGCGGCGGAGGAGGAGAAGAGGACGAAGGCGGCCAGGTCGGCGTCGCGGGTCAGCTCATGGAGGTTCCAGGCCGCCTGGATCTTGGGGCGCGCCACCGCGTCCACCTGTTCGGCGGTGAGCGAGCCGATCACGCTGTCGCGCAGCACGCCCGCGGCGTGCACGACGCCGGTGAGCGGGTGCTCCGGCTCGATGGCGGCGAGCACCCCGGCCAGGGCGTCCCGGTCGGCGGCGTCACAGGCGGCCACGGTCACCCGGGCGCCGAGCGCGGTCAGTTCGGCGTCGAGTTCGGCGGCGCCCTCGGCCGCCGGGCCCTGCCGGGAGAGCAGCAGCAGCCGTCGTACGCCGTGCTCCGCGACCAGGTGGCGGGCGACCAGGCCGCCCAGCACCCCGGTGCCGCCGGTGATCAGCACGGTGCCCTCGGGGTCCAGGGCGCGCGGCATGGTGAGCACCACCTTGCCGATGTGCCGGGCCTGGCTCATGAACCGGAAGGCGTCCAGACCCCGGCGTACGTCCCAGGTGGTCGCCGGCAGCGGCCGCAGCACCCCGCGCTCGAAGAGCGCCATCAGCTCGGCCAGCATCTCGCCGATCCGCTCGGGTCCGGCCTCGATCAGGTCGAACCACCGGTAGCCGACCCCCGGATGGGCGGCGGCGACCGCGTCGGCGTCCCGGATGTCGGTCTTGCCCATCTCCACGAACCGGCCGCCGTCGCGCAGCAGCCGCAGGGACGCGTCGACGTACTCGTGGGCCAGGGAGTTCAGGACGACGTCCAGGCCCCGGCCGGCGGTGGCGGCGCGGAAGGCGTCCTCGAACTCCAGGGAGCGGGAGGAGGCGATGCGGGCGTCCTCGATCCCCTGGGCGCGCAGCGCGTCCCACTTGGCGGGGCTCGCCGTGGTGAACACCTCCGCCCCCAGGTGCCGGGCGAGCTGGACCGCGGCGATGCCGACGCCGCCGGTGGCCGCGTGGATCAGCACCGACTCTCCGGGGCGGACGTCCGCGAGGTCCACCAGGCCGTAGTAGGCGGTGAGGAAGGCGATCGGGACGGTGGCGGCCTCGGTGTAGGTCCAGCCCTCGGGCATCCTGGCGACGAGTCGCCGGTCGACGGCCGCGACCGGTCCGAAGCAGCCGGGCACCATGCCCATGACCCGGTCGCCGGGCGCCAGGTCGGTGACGTCCGGGGCGGTCTCCAGCACCACACCGGCCGCCTCGCCGCCCATGACGTCCTGGTCGACCATGCCGAGGCCGAGGAGCACATCGCGGAAGTTCATCCCGGCGGCGTGCACGGCGACCCGCACATGCCCCGGCTTCAGCGGCGCCGTCGCCTCGGGGCTCGGCAGCAGGGCCAGGTTCTCCAGGGTGCCCTTGGCGGTGACGTCCAGCCGCCAGCCGGGCTCGCGCGGCGGTCGCAGGGCGTGGCCGGCGTCGGCCCGCGCGAGCCGCGGCACCAGCACCTGCCCCGCGCGCAGCGCGAGTTGCGGCTCGCCGCTCGCCAGGGCGTACGACAGCGGCTCGGGCGCGGCGGCCGCGCCGTCGACGTCCAGCAGCACCAGCCGCCCGGGGTGCTCGGTCTGCGCGGAGCGGACCAGCCCCCACACCGGGGCGTGCGCCAGGTCCCGTACGGACTCGCCGGGGGCGGCGGCCACGGCGCCGCGGGTGAGGACCACCAGTCGGGTGGCCGCGAGCCGTTCGTCGGCCAGCCACTCCCGCAGCAGCGCCAGCGCGCGGTGGGTGACCGCGCGGGCGGCCTCGGCGGGGTCGGTCGACGGAAGGTCGATCCCGGGTTCGTCGGTCCCCGGATCCGGGGTCCGGGGTTCGCCGGCGAAGGTCACGAACACCGCGTCCGGCGCGGCCTCACCGGCGGTGAGCGCCGCGGTCAGCGCGGCCGGGTCGGCGTAGTGGTCCAGGATGGTCCCCGCGGTGGCCCGCGGGGCGGCCGTCCGGTCAGGGCCGAGCACGGCCCAACGGGCGGGGGCGGGCTCCGTGGCCGGGAGCGGCAGCGGGGTCCAGTCCACCCGGAGCAGCGGATCGCGGGGGCCGCCGTCGGCGTCCCGCAGTCGCTCCGCCGAGATCGGGCGGCTCACCAGCGACTCCACCGTGGCCACCGGTGCCCCGGTCGCGTCCGCCACCGCCAGGGACACCCCGTCGGGACCGGCGGGCGCCAACCGGACCCGGAGCGCGGTGGCGCCGGTGGCGTGCACCGCCACCCCGGCCCAGGAGAACGGCAGCCGCACCGTCCCGCTGGAGTCCGGGGACGGCTCGGGGGCCGGCGCCGTGCCGGGGCCCGAGCCCGTCGTCCGGGTCGCGGCGGCGAGGTGCAGGGCCGCGTCCAGCAGCGCCGGGTGAAGGGCGAACTCCGCGGCGGCCGCGTGCTGTGCGGGCGCCAGCCGCACCTCCGCGAAGAGCTCGTCCCCGCGCCGCCAGGCCGCCCGCAGCCCCTGGAAGGCCGGGCCGTACTCGAGCCCCTCGGCGGCGAGTCGCTCGTAGACGCCGTCGAGCGCCACCGGCTCCGCCCCGGGGGGCGGCCAGGCCGTCGACTCCCCGCCGGCCGCGAGGTCGCCGGTGGTCAGGAAACCGGTCGCGTGGCAGGTCCACGGGGTCGCGTCGGCGGCGTCCGCGGCCCGGGAGTGCAGGCTCAGCGCCCGCCGTCCGCCCTCGTCCGGGGCGCCGACCGCCAGTTGGAGGTGGACACCGCCCCGCTCCGGCAGGACCAGCGGCGCCTGGAGCGTCAGCTCGTCCAGCACCGTGCAGCCGACCTCGTCACCGGCCCGCACGGCGAGCTCCACCAGCGCGGCCCCGGGCACCACCACCGTGCCCCACACCGCGTGGTCGGCCAGCCACGGCTGCGACTCCACCGACAGCCGGCCGGTGAGCAGCAGCCCGTCGTCGCCGGCGAGCGGCACCGCGGCGCCGAGCAGCGGATGGCCGGTGGCGCGCTGCCCGACCGCGCCCACGTCGCCGGTGGTCGCCGGCGCGTCCAGCCAGAAGCGACGGCGCTGGAAGGCGTACGTGGGCAGTTCCACCCGTCGCGCTCCCGCGAAGGCCCGCTCCCAGGCGATCGGCACGCCCAGCGCGTACGCCTCGGCCAGGGAGGTGAGGAAGCGCTCCGGGCCGCCCTCGTCGCGGCGCAGCGAGCCGACGGCGGCGGCGTCCTCGATGGCCATGGTCAGCACCGGGTGCGGGCTGGCCTCGACGAAGACGCCGAGGCCGTCGGCGACCGCCGCCCGCACGGCGGCGTCGAAGCGGACGGTGTGGCGGAGGTTCCGGTACCAGTAGGCGGCGTCGAGCTCGGCGGTGTCCAGCAGGCCGCCGGTCACCGTCGAGTAGAACGGCACACCCGCGGCGCGCGGGGCGATGGTCGCCAGGTCGGCTCTCAGCACCTCCTGGAGGCGGTCCACATGGGCGGAGTGCGAGGCGTAGTCCACCGGGATGCGCCGGGCGCGCTCGTCCCGCTCCTCGCACTCGGCGAGCAGCTCGTCCAGCGCCGCCGGGTCCCCGGAGACCACCGTGGCGGACGGACCGTTGACGGCGGCGACGGAGAGCCGGTCGCCCCAGCGCGCGAGCCGCTCGCGCACGATCTCGGAGGGCAGGGCCACGGACACCATGCCGCCCGCGCCGGAGAGCGCCAGCAGCGCCCTGCTGCGGAGGGCGACGACCTTCGCGCCGTCCTCCAGCGACAGCGCGCCCGCCACACAGGCCGCGGCGATCTCGCCCTGTGAGTGGCCGATGACCGCGGCCGGCTCCACCCCGTACGCACGCCACAACTCCGCCAGGGACACCATCACGGCCCACAGCGCGGGCTGGACGACATCCACCCGGTCGTACGAGGGCGCGCCGTCCGCGCCGCGCAGCACCTCCTCCAAGGACCAGTCCACGTACGGCGCCAACGCCTCACCACACGCCGTGATCCGCTCCCGGAACACCGTCGAGGAGTCCAGCAACTCCACCGCCATACCCGCCCACTGCGAGCCCTGACCCGGGAAGACGAACACCGCGCCGCCGCGGCCGGCGGCGTGTCCCGTCACCACGCCGGGCGCCACGCCCGTCCCGGGGTCTCCGGCGAGGCTCTCCAGGCCCCGGAGGAGCGTTTCGCGGTCCGCGCCGACGACGACGGCGCGGTGCTCCAGCGGTGAGCGGCCGGTGGCGAGGGACCAGCCCACATCGGCCGGCCGCCACTCCGGATGCCCGACCACCGCCTCCCGCAACCGCTCGGCCTGCGCCCGCAACGCCTCCGCCGACCGCGCCGACACCACCCACGGCACCACACCCGACACCCCGACGGACCCGGGCGACTCGGTCGCCGCCTCCCGCTCCGGGGCCTCCTCCAATACCACATGCGCGTTGGTGCCACTCACCCCGAACGACGACACCGCCGACCGCCGCGGACGACCCGTCTCCGGCCACACCCGCTCCTCGGTCAGCAACTCCACCCCACCCACCGACCAGTCCACATGCGGCGTCGGCTCATCCACATGCAACGTCCGCGGCAACACCCCATGCCGCATCGCCAACACCATCTTGATCACACCCGCCACACCCGCCGCCGCCTGCGTGTGACCGAGATTCGACTTCAGCGAGCCCAGCCACAGCGGCCGGTCGGCCGGCCGTCCCCGACCGTACGTGGCCAGCAACGCCTGGGCCTCGATCGGATCGCCGAGCTTCGTCCCGGTCCCGTGCGCCTCCACGGCGTCGACGAGGTCGGCCGACAGGCCGGCGTCGGCGAGGGCCCGGCGGATGACGCGCTGCTGGGAGGGGCCGTTGGGGGCGGAGAGGGCGCTGCTCGCGCCGTCCTGGTTGACGGCGGAGCCGCGGATCACCGCGAGCACCCGGTGGCCGTTGCGGCGGGCGTCGGAGAGCCGCTCCAACAGCAGCATGCCGACGCCCTCGCCCCAGGCCGTGCCGTCGGCCGCCGCGGCGAAGGACTTGCAGCGACCGTCCGGGGCGAGGCCGCGCTGCCGGCTGAACTCGATGAGGCTCCCGGGGGTGACCATCACGGTGACGCCGCCGGCCAGGGCCAGGGTGCAGTCGCCGCGGCGCAGCGCCTGCGCCGCCAGGTGCACGGCGACCAGCGAGGAGGAGCAGGCCGTGTCCACCGTGACGGCGGGGCCCTCCAGTCCCAGGGTGTAGGCGATGCGCCCGGAGGCGACGCTGCCGGAGTTCCCGCTGCCCAGGAAGGCGGCGACGGCCTCGTCCACCTCCGTGAGCCGGGCGGCGTACTCGTGGTACATGAGGCCGGCGTAGACGCCGACCGGGGCGCCGCGGACGCTCGCCGGGGCGACCCCGGCCCGCTCCAGAGCCTCCCAGGCGGCCTCCATCAGCAGCCGCTGCTGGGGGTCCATGGCCAGCGCCTCGCGCGGGCTGATGTCGAAGAGCGCGGGGTCGAACCGGTCCGCCCCGTCGATGAAGCCGCCGGTGCGCACATAGGAGGTGCCCGGCCGGGTGGCGTCGGGGTCGTAGAAGTCCTCGACGCGCCAGCCGCGGTCCGCGGGCGGCTCGCCGATCGCGTCCTCGCCCGCGATCGCCAGCCGCCACAGCGCCTCCGGCGTGTCCACGCCGCCCGGCAGCCGGCAGCTCATGCCGATGATCGCGATGGGTTCGCGCTCGGCCTCCTCCAACTCCCGCACGCGGCGGCGCGCCTCGGTGAGTTCGGCGGTCGCCCACCGGAGGTGGTCGCGCAGCCTGTCTTCGTTTGCCACTTGAGCCAGCTCCTAAAGCCCGTGCGGATTCGCCGGTGTACCGGGGTCGGCGCCGCGGAGCCCTTCGAGTACCGCGAAGAGCTCGTCGTCGGTCGCCGACGCCAGGTCGTGTGGTGCGGTCTCGCTCCCGCCGCCGGGGCCCTCGTCACCCCATCGGGACAGCAGGTCGCGCAGGCGCAGGCCGATCGCCGTCCTGGCGTCGCCGTCGCCGGCGAAGGGCGCGAGGAACTCCTCCAGCCGGTCGAGCTCCTCGAGCGCGGGGCCCACCTCGACGGTGTCGTCGGCGGCGAACTCCCGGCGCAGATGGCCGGCGAGGGCGGCGGCGGTGGGGTGGTCGAAGATCAGCGTGGCGGACAGCGACAGCCCGGTCGCGGTCTCCAGCGCGTCGCGGAGCTCGAGGTCGGTGAGCGAGTCGAAGCCGAGGTCCACGAATCCCCGGTCCGGCTCGATGTCGGCGGGCCTGAGCTGCCGCAGCACGGCCGCCGCGTGGGTGCGTACGAGGTCGAGCAGGACGCGCTCGCTCTCGGTCTCGTTCAGGGTCGCCAGCCGGCGGCGCAGCACGGCCGCGGGGCCGGTGTCGGAGCCGGTCGCGGCGCCGTTCCGGGGCGCGGTCGCGGCCCGGCTCCCGGGCGTCCGGGACGGCGCCGGGCGGCCCTCCCGCGTGCCGAGCAGGTCCCGCAGCACGGCCGGGGTGGCGCCGGCGGCGCGGCCCGCCCCGGAACGCGGCCGCGCGGGGTCCAGATGGAGCGGGACGAGCGCCGGTTCGTCGAGCGAGCGACCGGCGTCGAACAGCGCCAGCGCCTCCTCCGTGGCCAGCGGCAGCACACCGCTCCGGGCCATCCTGGCCAGGTCGGCCTCGCCCAGTTTCGCGGTCAGGGCGCTGCGCTCCTCCCACAGCCCCCAGGCCAGCGACTGCGCCGGCAGGCCCTGGGCGCGGCGGCGCCGCGCCAGGGCGTCGAGGAAGGCGTTGGCGGCCGCGTAGTTGGCCTGGCCGGGCGCGCCGATGACGCCGGCGGCGGAGGAGAAGAGCACGAACGCCGACAGGTCGAGGTGGCGGGTGAGCTCGTGCAGCCGCCAGGCGGCGTCGGCCTTGGGCCGCAGTACGGGGTCGAACCGTTCCGGGGTGAGCGCCTCCAGCACGCCGTCGTCGACCGCTCCGGCCGCGTGGACCACGGCCGTCAGCGGATGCTCCGCGGGCACCTGGCCCAACAGCGCTTCGAGCGCGGGCGGGTCGGCGACGTCGCAGGCGGCCACCGTGGCTCGGGCACCGAGGGCCGCCAGCTCCGCCACCAGTTCCGCGGCCCCCGGCGCCCGCTCGCCCCGGCGGCTGGTGAGCAGCAGGTGCCGGGCGCCGCGCGCGGCCAGGTGCCGGGCGACGAGGGCGCCGAGCGTGCCGGTGCCACCGGTGATCAGGACGGTGCCCCGGGGGTCGCAGCCGAGCTCCGCGGGCGGGGTGGTCGCCGGGACGGGGGGTGAGGCGGGGGCCGGGTCGGGCCTCGTCACGGATGCCGGGGCGTCCGGGTGCCGCACCAGACGGGGCGCGAGCAGCCTCCCCTGACGCAGCGCCAACTGGGGCTCGTCCACCGCCAGCAGGCTCCGGAGCTGATCGTCCGAGGGGATCGCGGGGTCCGGGGTTGCCGGGTCCGGGGTTGCCGTATCCGAGGTTGCCGGGTCCGGGGATGCCGTATCCGGGGTTGCTGTGGCCGAGGTTGCTGTGGCCGAGGTTGCTGTGGCCGAGGTTGCTGAATCCGGGGACGCCGGGTCCAGGGATGCCGGGTCCAGGTCCAGGAGCGTGAACCGGTTCGGGTGCTCCGCCTGGGCGGTCCGGAGCAGGCCCCAGACCGCGGCGCCCGCCAGGTCAGGTCCGTCCGTGTCCGCGTCGCCGGCGGCGACCGCGCCGCGCGTCACGACCACGAGCCGCGAGCCGGCGAACCGGCGGTCCGCCAGCCAGTCCCGCAGCAGGCGCAGGGCACCCGCGGTGGCGGCGCGTACGGCCTCCGGGACGGCGAGCCGCTCCGGGCACGCGAGGGGGGCGACCACCACCTCCGGCACCGCCGCGCCCGCGTCGACGGCCGCCGCCAGCGCGGCCAGATCCGGGTGGGTGGGCACGGCGGAGCCCATCGCGTCGCCGACTCCGTCCCCGGCGCCCAGTCGCACCCACCGTTCGGCGGAAGGCGACTCGGTCGGCGTCGACACCGGCACCGGCACCGGCACCGGCACCCAGTCCAGGCGGAAGAGCGACGCGCCGCCTTCCTCGGGGACCGCCTCGACCGCGCGCACGGGCCGCAGCACGAGGCCGCGCACCGAGCCGAGCGGGGCGCCGATGGCGTCCGCGACGTCGATCGCCATGGCGTCGGGGCCGGTGGGGTTCAGCCGCACCCGTACCGCGGTGGTGGCGCCGGCAGCCCGCAGGGACACTCCGCGCCAGGAGAACGGCATGCGCGCGCCGGAGGCGGCCTCGGGCACGGCGACGGCGTACGCCTGCACGGCCGCGTCGAGCAGCGCCGGATGGACCGTGAACCGGCTGGCGTCGAGCTCCCGTTCCCGGTCCAGACGGACCTCCGCGAACACCTCGGCACCGCGGCGCCAGACCGACGTGAGGCCCCGGAAGGCCGGCCCGTAGCGGTATCCGCGCCGTGCGGCCCGCTCGTAGAGGTCGCCGATCGGGACCTCCTCCGCCCCCTTCGGCGGCCACACCATCAGATCGAAGGCGGGCGCCGGGGCGCCGGCGGTCAGCGTCCCGCTGGCGTGCCGGGTCCAGGATCGGTCGGGGCCGGCCGTCGGGTCGAGGACGGCGGCGAGTTCCGGTCCGGCGGTCGGGGCGTTGGCGTCGGCGGAGTCGGCGGAGTCGGCGGTCGCGGGGCGCGAGTAGAGGTGCACGCTGCGGCGGCCGGTGTCGTCGGCGGCGCCGACGGCCAGCCGGATCGAGACTCCGTCCGTCCGCCCGTCGTCCGCCGCGGGGATCTCCAGGGGGGCGTGCAGCGTGAGCTCCTCGACGCGGTCGCAGCCCACGCGAGCGGCCGCCCACAGGGCGAGTTCGACGCAGGCCGTGCCGGGCAGCAGCACCCGGTCCATGACCACGTGGTCGGCGAGCCACGGATGGGTGCGGGTCGACAGCCGGCCGGTGAACAGCAGCCCCCCGGAGTCGGGGAGTTCGACGGCGGCGCTCAGCAGCGGGTGGTCCGCGGCGCGGAGTCCGGAGGCGGCCAGGTCGCCGGAGGGGAGCGTGTCGTCGAGCCAGTAGCGCCGCCGCTGGAAGGGGTAGGTCGGCAGCTCGACGTCGGCCGCGCCCGCGACCGGGCCGAAGACCGCGGACCAGTCCACCGGCACCCCGGCGGCGTACAGCTCGGCCAGCGTGCGCAGGAACCGGTCCGGACCGCCGTCCGCGCGGTGCAGCGTGCCGACGGCCAGCGCCCTGCGATCGGCGTCGCCAACGACCCCCGCGATCGTCTCGACGACTGTCGGCTCGGGGCTGATCTCGATGAACACCGTGTGCCCGCGGCCGAGCAGCGCCCGTGCGGTGCTTTCCAGGCCCGCCTGAGGCCGGCGATCCCGGGACCGTCCGTCCCTGGATCGAGCCGTCTGGGACCGGGCGACCGGGGGCCCGTCGGGGGCGGCCTCGCGGCACCAGTACCGTGCGTCCAGTCCCGCGGTGTCGAGGGGGCGCACGACCATGTCGTCCGTCCCGGGCTCGGGGGTGTCCGCGGGCGCCGCGTCCGCCCCCGCCCCGGTCCGTTCGCCCGCGGCGGGGGACGACCCGGTGTGGGCAGTCGTGGCGTAGAACGGCACCTCGGCCGCGAGCGACTCGACCGTTTCCACGGGTTCGTCGGTCTCCGCGGCGGCGCCGCCGAAGGCGACCAGCCGCGCCCCGTCCTTCAGCGTCAGCGCTCCGGCGGCGCAGGCCGCGGCGATCTCGCCGGGGCCCGGCCCGTGGCTCACCACGGCGGCGGGTGCCAGCCCGTGGTGGCTCCACAGCTCGGCGAGCGAGACCAGCACCGCCCACCGTACGGCCCCGGCGACGTCCGGCCGGTCGGCGGCCGGAGCGCCCTCGGCGCCGCGCACCACGTCCCGCAGGGACCAGTCGACGAAGGAGGCCAGCGCGGCCTCGCACTCGGCCATGCGCCGGGCGAACTCGGGAGCGATGTCGAGCAGTTCGGCCGCGGCGCCGTCCCACCAGGGCGCCTGTCCGGGGAAGACGTGCACCACCCGGCCGTGGGCCGCCGCGGTGCCGCGCACCACCTCGGGACCGGGTTGCCCGGCGGCCAGCGCGGCGACGCCCGCCCGCAGCTCGGCACGGTCGGCGGCCACCAGCACCGCGCGGTGCTCGAAGGCGGTACGGGTGGTCGCGAGCGCCGCGCCGACCTCGGCCGCGGTGAGCTGCGGACGCGCCTCCAGATGGTTCCGCAGCCGCTCGGCCTGGGCGCGCAACGCCACCTCGGACTTGGCGGACAGCACCCACGGTACGAGGGTGCCGGCCCCTCCGGCGGCGCCGGGCGCGGCCTCCGCCGCCGGGGGCTCGGGGGCCTCTTCCAGGATGAGGTGGGCGTTGGTGCCGCTGACACCGAAGGAGGAGATCCCGGCCCGGCGTCGAGCCTCCCGCGCACCGACGTCGGCGCCCCCTCCGGTCCCGTTCCCCACCGCGGTCCCGTTGCCCGCTCCGGCCCCGTCGTCCCCCACGGTCCCGTGGCCCGCCGTGGTCCCGTTCGGGGCGGCGGGCTGGGGCCGCGGCCAGGGCCTGGCCTCGGTCAACAGGGCCGCCGCGCCAGCCGTCCAGTCCACGTGCGGGGTGGGTTCGTCGATGTGCAGGGTGCGCGGGAGCACCCCGTGGCGCAGCGCCATCACCATCTTGATCACGCCCGCCACCCCGGCCGCGGCCTGCGCGTGACCGATGTTGGACTTCACCGAGCCCAGCCACAGCGGCCGGTCGGCCGGCCGGCCCTGGCCGTAGGTGGCCAGCAGGGCCTGCGCCTCGATGGGGTCGCCGAGGGTGGTGCCGGTGCCGTGCGCCTCCACGGCGTCGACCTCTCCCGGGGTCAGACCGGCATGGGCCAGCGCCTGGCGGATGACCCGCTGCTGGGCCGGGCCGCTCGGGGCGGTGAGGCCACTGCTGGCGCCGTCCTGGTTGACCGCGCTGCCGCGGATCACCGCGAGCACCCGATGGCCGGCCCGGCGGGCGTCCGAAAGGCGCTCCAGCAGCAGCATGCCGACGCCCTCGCCCAGGCCGGTGCCGTCGGCGGCGGCGGAGAACGCCTTGCAGCGCGCGTTCCCGGCCAGGCCGCGCTGCCGGCTGAACTCGACCAGCGCCATGGGGGAGGCCATGACGGTCACCCCGCCCGCCAGCGCCATGGTGCAGTCCCCGTGGCGCAGCGACTGACAGGCCAGGTGCAGCGCCACCAGCGACGAGGAGCACGCGGTGTCCACGCTGACCGCCGGCCCTTCGAGGCCGAAGGTGTAGGCCACCCGGCCGGAGGCGACGCTGCCGGTGCTGCCGTTGCCGATGTAGCCCTCGAACTCCGGTGGCACCCGGCGCAGCCGGGAGGCGTAGTCCTGATAGATGACGCCCGCGAAGACGCCGGTCCGGGTGCCGGCCAGCGTCGCCGGGTCGATGCCCGCGCGCTCGACGGCCTCCCACGAGGTCTCCAGCAGCAGCCGCTGCTGCGGGTCCATGGCCAGCGCCTCGCGCGCGCTGATCCCGAAGAACGAGGCGTCGAACCGCGCGGCGTCGTGCAGGAATCCGCCCTCGCGCACGGTGCTGGTGCCGGGCCGTGCCGGGTCCGGGTGGTAGAGGTCCGGGTCCCAGCCGCGGTCGGCGGGGAACTCCGAGATGGCGTCCGTCCCGGATGCCACCAGCTGCCACAGCTCCTCGGGGGAGGTGACGCCGCCGGGGAACCGGCACGCCATGCCCACCACCGCGATCGGCTCCCGGGTCCCCGCCTCGACCTCGTGCAGCCGCTGCCGGGTCCGGCGCAGGTCGACGGTCAGCCGCTTGAGGTAGTCGAGGACCTTCTCGTCACTCGCCGTCGTCGTCATCACCCAAGTCCCTTCTGTGCTGCGGTCTTCCGGATGCGGCGGCGGCTCACGACTTCCTCAACTCGTTCTCGACGATGTCGAAGATCTCGTCGAGCGTGGCCGACTCGACCTCGGCCGCGGCGCCGGTCGTCCCCTCGGACTCCCCGTCGAGGCGGGTCAGCAGCCCCCGCAGCCGTTCGGCGAGCCGCTCGCGCGCCGGGTCGTCCGCGGAGAGGCCCCGTACGGCGGCCTCCAGGCCGTCGAGTTCGGCGAACCCGGCCGGTTCCGGCTCCCCGTCCCCCGGCACCGCCAGGAGCGTCCCGAGGAGGGTCGCCACGGCGGCGGGGCTGGGGTGGTCGAAGATCAGCGTGGCCGGCAGCCGCACCCCGGCGGCGGCTCCCAGGCGGTTGCGGAGCTCCACGGCCCGCAGCGAGTCGAACCCGGAGTCGAGGAAGCCGCGCGCGGTGTCGACCGCTCCGGGGTCGGCGTATCCGAGGACCGTGGCGACATGGCCGCGCACCAGGTCGAGCAGCGCGTCCTCCCGCTCCGGCCCGGTCAGCCCCGCCAGCCGCCGGCGGAGGGCGGCCCCGCTGTCCGCGGGCGCCTCGGCGAGCCGTGCCGCCGCCTCGGGTGCGGTCCGCGCGCCGACGAGGTCGCGCAGCAGCGGGGGCGGCGGGGTGGGCGCGGCGCGCAGCGCGGCGAGGTCCAGCCGTACGGGCACCACCGCCGGCCGATCCTCGGCGAGCGCTGCGTCGAACAGCTCCAGTGCCTCGACGGTGGACAGCGGCAGCACGCCGGAGCGGCGCAGCCGGCCTCGGTCGGCCTCGTCGAGCCGGCCGGTCAGCTCGCTGGTGGCGGACCACAGGCCCCAGGCCAGGGAGGTCCCGGGCAGCCCCTGGGCGCGGCGCTGCCGGGCCAGTGCGTCCAGGAAGGCGTTGGCCGCCGCGTAGTTGGCCTGGCCGGCGTTGCCCAGCACCTGGCCGGCGGCGGAGAAGAGCACGAACATCGCCGGCTCGGCGGCGCGGGTGAGCTCGTGCAGATGCCAGGCGGCGTCGACCTTGGGGCGCAGCACCGCGTGCACGCGCTCGGGGGTGAGCGCGGCGATGACGCCGTCGTCCAGGGCGCCGGCGGCGTGCACCACGCCGGTGAGCGGCCGCTCGGCCGGCACCGTGTCGAGCAGCGCCGCCAGCGCCTCCCGGTCGGCGACGTCGCAGGCCGCGATGGTCACGTCCGCGCCGCGGCCGGTCAGTTCGGCGGCCAGCTCCGCGGCGCCCTCGGCTTCCTGGCCACGACGGCTGACGAGCAGCAGGTGGCGCACGCCGTGGGCGGCGACGAGGTGCCGCGCCAGCAGGCCGCCCAGGGTGCCGGTGCCGCCGGTGATCAGCACGGTGCCGTCGGCGGGCGCGCGACCGGTGTCGGCGGGCGCGTGGTCGGCGTCGGCAGACGTGTGGTCGGTGTCGGCGGCCTGGTCGGTGTCGGCGAGCGCGCGACCGGTGTCGTCGGCGGTCGGGCCGGCGTCGCCACCGGCCGAGGCCGTCCCTCCCGGCCGCGGGTCGCCCTCGGCGGCCGGCGAGGTCAGCCGGGCCAGCCGCGGCACGAGGACCGCGCCCTCCCGCAGGGCGAGTTGGGGGGCGTCGCCGGCCAGCGCCGCGGGCAGCGCGTGCGTCGAGGCGTCGGCGTCGTCGAGGTCGACGAGCGCGAACCGGCCCGGCTGTTCCGCCTCGGCGGAGCGCACCGCGCCCCACAGTGCCGCGCCGGCCAGGTCGGACACCTCGTCGTCGGGGCCGGCGGCGACGGCGCCCCGGGTCAGCCACACCAGCCGGGAGCCGGCGAACCGCTCGTCCGCCAGCCACGCCTGGAGCAGGCCCAGCGCCCGGACGACGGAGGCGTGGACGGAGTCCGCGGCCGGGCCCGGCTCCGGGGTCCACGGCACCAGGACGACCTCGGGAGTCGGCGCCCCGGCTGCGAGGGCCGCGCCGAGGGCGGTCAGGTCCGCGTGGGTCGCGATCCCGGGCAGCGCCGCGGCCGGCTCCGGGCGACCCTCGCCCAGCAGCGCCCACCGGGCCGCGGTCGTCGCGGCCGGCAGGGACCGCGCGGTGGCGGCCGGGGCGGTGTCCTCGACCCACTCGACCTGGTACAGCGACTCCTGGTGTCCGCCGCCGGCGGCGCGCAGCCGCTCCCGGGTGACCGGGCGTACCGCCAGCGCCTCGACCGTGGCGACCGGGGTGCCGGCGGCGTCGGCCACCTCCAGCGAGATTCCGCCGGCGTCGGCCGGGGCCAGCCGGACCCGCAGCGCGGTGGCGGCGCGGGCGCGCAGCGTCACCCCGGTCCAGGCGAAGGGCAGTCGGACCTCGTCGAGCCCGTCGAGGAGGCTGGTGTGGAGCGCCGCGTCCAGCAGTGCGGGGTGCAGGCCGCAGCGTTCGGCGTCGGCGTGGCGGTCCCGCGGCAGCCGGATCTCGGCGAAGAGCTCGTCCCCGCGCCGCCAGGCCGCCCGCAGCCCCTGGAAGACGGGCCCGTACTCCAGCCCGTCCGCGGCGAGCCGCCCGTACAGCCCGTCCAGCGCCACGGGCTCCGCGCCCGCGGGGGGCCAGGCGCCGTCGAGTCCGCCCCGCGGGGCGGGTTCGGCCGGTGCGACGACCCCGGTGCCGTGGCAGGTCCAGGGCGCGTCCTCGGCGGCGTCGCGGTCGGGTCGCGAGTGGACGGTGACGGGTCGTCGGCCGGCCTGATCCGCGCCGCCCGCCCGCACCTGCACCTGCACCGCGCCGCGCTCCGGAAGCACCAGCGGCGCCTGGAGCGTCAGCTCCTCCAGCCGGTCGCAGCCCACCCGGCCGCCGGCCGACAGCGCCAGCTCCACGAAGGCCGTCCCCGGCACCAGCACCAGACCCCACACCGCGTGATCCGCCAGCCACGGGTGCGAGTCCCGGGAGAGCCGGCCGGTCAGGACGACCCCGTCGCCGTCGGCCAGCCCCAACTCGCCGGCCAGCAGGGGGTGGTCGGCCGTGCGCAGCCCCGGGGCGTGCCCGCCGGCCGTCACCGCGGGGGCGTCCACCCAGAACCGTTCGCGCTGGAAGGCGTAGGTGGGCAACTCCACCTCCCGCCGCGTCGATCCGCCGGCGGTGGCGAAGGCGGGCCGCCAGTCCACCGCCAGGCCGTGGCTGTGGGCCTCCGCCACCGAGGTCAGGAAGCGTCGTCCGCCGCCTTCGTGGCGGCGCAGCGAGCCGAGGGCCACCGCCGGCCGGTCCGCGGCGTCGGCGGTCTCCCCGATGCCGACCGTGAGCACCGGGTGCGGGCTGCACTCGACGAACGCCCGGTGGCCGCGCTCGACCAGGTCCCGGACGACGGTCTCGAACCGCACCGGCTGGCGCAGGTTCCGGTACCAGTACGCGCCGTCCAGCTCGGTGGTGTCCAGCAGCCCGCCGGTCACGGTGGAGTAGAAGGGCACGGTGCCGGTGCGCGGGGCGATGTCGGAGAGGGCCGCCTCGATGCCGTCCCTGATCCGCTCCACGTGGCGGGAGTGGGAGGCGTAGTCCACGGGGACCGCCCGGGCCCGGATGTCGCGTCGGACCAGTTCGTCGACGAGGCCCGCGATCGCCTCCCGGTCGCCGGCGACCACCGTGGACCGGGGTCCGTTGAGCGCGGCCACCGACAGCCGGCCGTCCCAGCGCGCCAGGTGCGGCTCGACCTCGGCCACGGGCAGCGGCACCGACGCCATCCCACCCAGACCCGCGATCTCCCGCAACGCCCGGCTGCGCAGGGCGACCACCTTCGCGCCGTCCTCCAACGACAGCGCCCCGGCGACACACGCCGCCGCGATCTCACCCTGGGAATGCCCGATGACTCCGGCGGGCTCCACGCCGTACGCACGCCACCACTCGGCGAGGGACACCATCACCGCCCACAGCGCCGGCTGGACCACGTCCACCCGTGCCAGGCTCGGGGCGCCCCGCTCGCCGCGGAGCACCGCGTCCAGCGACCAGTCGACGTGCGGCGCCAGCGCCTCCGCGCAGGCGGTGAGCCGCTCCCGGAACACCGGGGAGGAGTCCAGCGACTCCACGGCCATGCCGGCCCACTGCGAGCCCTGTCCGGGGAAGACCAGCACGGGGGCGCCGCGGCTCTCGCCGCCCTCCCCCACCACCACGCCGGGGGCGGCGGCGCCGGCCGCCAGGGCGCCCAGGCCGCGCAGGAACTCCTCACGGTCGGCGGCCACGACCACGCCGCGGTGTTCGAAGGCGGTGCGGGTGGTGGCCAGCGACCGGCCGACGTCGGCGATGTTCCACTCGGGGTGGGCCACCACCGCGTCGCGCAGCCGCTCGGCCTGCGCCTGGAGGGCCTCCGCGGTGCGCCCGGAGACGATCCAGGGCAGCGCCTGGAGGGTGGTCGGCGCGGCCGGGCCCCCCGGCTCGGCCGCCGGAGCCTCCCCGGCCTCCGCCGCGGGCGCCTCCATCGGCGGCGCCTGTTCGAGGATCATGTGGGCGTTGGTCCCGCTGATGCCGAAGGCGGAGACGGCCGCGCGGCGCGGTCGGCCGGTCTCCGGCCACGGCCGCTCGTCGGCCAGCAGCTCGACGGCCCCGGCGGACCAGTCGACGTGGGTCGACGGCCGGTCGACGTGGAGGGTCCGCGGGAGGACGCCGTGGCGCAGCGCCAGCACCATCTTGATCACGCCGGCCACTCCGGCCGCGGCCTGGGTGTGGCCGATGTTGGACTTCACCGAGCCCAGCCACAGCGGCCGGTCCGCTTCCCGGCCCTGGCCGTATGTGGTCAGCAGGGCCTGGGCCTCGATCGGGTCGCCCAGCGAGGTGCCGGTGCCGTGCGCCTCCACCGCGTCGATGTCCCCGGCCGACAGCCGGGCGTCGGCCAGCGCCTCGCGGATCACCCGCTGTTGGGAGGGGCCGTTGGGCGCGGTGAGTCCGTTGGAGGTGCCGTCCTGGTTGAGGGCGGAGCCGCGGATGACGGCGAGCACCCGGTGGCCGTTGCGCCGGGCGTCGGAGAGCCGCTCCAGCAGCACCATGCCGGCGCCCTCGGCGAGACCGAAGCCGTCGGCGCCGTCGGCGAACGCCTTGCACCGGCCGTCCCGGGACAGCGACCGCACGCTGCTGAAGCCGATGAACGGCCCGGGTGTGGGCATCACCGCGGCCCCGCCCGCCAGGGCGAGCGAGCACTCGCCGCGGCGCAGCGCCTGGCAGGCCAGGTGCAGCGCCACCAGCGAGGAGGAGCAGGCGGTGTCCACCGTGACGGCCGGCCCCTCGAGGCCGAAGGCGTAGGCGAGCCGTCCGGAGATGACGCTGGTGACGCTGCCGGTCACCACGTAGTCCTCGATGCTGGCGGGGGCCTCGTGGGGCTGCACTCCGTACGCGTTGGCCATGGCGCCCACGAACGCCCCGGTGTCGCTGCCGCGCAGCGCGGTCTGGTCCAGGCCGGCCCGTTCGAACGCCTCCCAGGCTGTCTCCAGGACGAGTCGCTGCTGCGGGTCCATGGCGAGTGCCTCGCGCGGGCTGATGCCGAAGAAGGCGGCGTCGAACCGGTCCACCTCGGTGAGGAAGCCGCCCTCCCGCACATAGCTCCTGCCCCGCCGGCCGGGTTCGGGGTCGAAGAGCTCCGCCACGTGCCAGCCGCGGTCCTCGGGGAAGCCCGAGATGGCGTCGCCCCCGGCGGCCAGCAGCCGCCACAGGTCCTCGGGGCCGGCGATGCCGCCGGGGTAGCGGCAGGCCATGGAGACGATCGCGATCGGCTCGTCGTCGTGGCGGGTGGCCGGCTCCGCGGCGGGGGCCGCCGGCTCGGGGGCGGCGGGGGCCGCGGCGTCGCCGGAGAGCTCCGTCCGCAGCCGGACGGCCAGCACGGCCGGGGTCGGGTAGTCGAAGACCAGGGTGGCCGGGAGCCGCAGCCCGGTCGCGGCCACCAGTCGGTTGCGCAGCTCGACCGCGGTCAGGGACTCGAAGCCGAGGTCCTTGAAGGCCCGTTCGCTGCCGATGGCGTCGGCGGTGGTGTGCCCCAGGACGGCCGCGGCCCGGGTCTGTATCAGCTCCAGCAGGATCAGGTCCTGGTCCGGGGCGGGCAGCCCGGACAGCCGCTGCCGCAGCTCCGCGCCGGTGGCCGTGTCGTCGGCGGCGGCGGGCCGCGGGGCGTCCGCCAGCAGCCGGCGGGCCTCGGGCACCTCGGCGAGCAGCGGGCTGGGCCGCATCGAGGTGAACAGCGGGACGAACCGCTCCCAGTCGATCTCGGCGACGGCCACGAAGGTGTCGTCGTGGTCGAGGGACTGCTGGAGGGCGGCGACGGCCAGCTCGGCCGACATCAGCGGCAGCCCCTGACGTCGCACCAGCTCCCGGCGTTCGGTGGCCTCGACGCTGCCGACGCCCTTCCAGGTGTTGAGGGCGTCCTCCCAGACGCCCCAGGCGATCGAGGTCATGGGCAGCCCCCGGGCCCGGCCCTGCTCGGCCAGGGCGTCCAGCGCCGCGTTCGCGGCAGCGTAGGCGGCGTGCTCCCCGCTGCCCCAGACACCGGCGATGGAGGAGAAGAGGACGAAGGCGTCGAGCTCGGCGGGGTCGAGGAGGTCGGCCAGGTGCCCGGCGCCGGCGACCTTGGCGGAGAGCACGTCGGCGAACTCCGCCGGCGCCAGTTCGGCGACCGGGGCCAGCTCGATGAAGGCGGCGGTGTGCAGCACGGCGCGCACGGTGTGCCCCGCCTCCCGCAGCCCGGCGAGCAGGTCCGCCACCGCGGCCCGGTCGCCCACGTCGCAGGCGGCCAGGGTGACGGCGGTGCCCAGGGCGGTGAGCTCGGCCTCCAGCTCCGCGGCGCCCTCGGCCGCCGGGCCGCTGCGGCTGACCAGCACCAGATGCTCGGCGCCGCGCTCCGCCAGCCAGCGGGCCACCCGCGGTCCCAGGCTCCCGGTGGCCCCGGTGAGGAGCACCGTCCCGCGCGGGCGCCAGTGGCGCGGCGGGGCGGCGCCGCCGAGCGCGGCGCTCACCATACGCCGCCCGAACAGCCCGGCCGGGCGCAGCGCCACCTGGTCCTCGCCGCCCGCGCCGGGCGGCGCGGCGTCGTTCCCGACCCGTGGGCCGGCCACCCCGGCCAGCACTCCGCTCAGCCGTTCCAGCGCCCGCTCGTCGAGCCGCTCGGGCAGATCGAGCAGTCCGCCCCACAGCCGGGGGTGCTCCAGCGCCACGACCCGGCCGAGCCCCCACAGCTGGGCGTGCGCCGGGTCGCGCGGCGGATCGGAGGGGCTCACGGAGACCGCGCCCCAGGTCGCGCACCACAGCGGCGCCGGGAGGTCCGCGGCGGCCAGCGCCTGCACCAGGGTCAGGGTCAGGGCGGTCGCGGCGGGCAGCGTGGGGTGGTCCGGATGGGCCCCCTCCGCCAGGGCGAGCAGCGACAGCACGCCACCGGCGTCCGCGCCGAGCGCCGTGCGCAGCCGGCCGGCGAGCGCCTCCCGGTCCGCGTCGTGCGGGGACAGCTCCAGGGTGACGGCCCGCGCGCCGCGTTCGGTGAGCGCCCCGGCGACGGCGGCCACCCGTGGGTCGTCCGCGGCGCCCGCGGGCACGGCCAGCAGCCAGGTCCCGTGGGGCGCGGCGGTCGCGGGCTCGGGCAGCGGCTTCCAGGTGATCCGGTACCGCCAGCCGTCCACCGTGGACCGCTCGCCGGCGGCCCGACGCCAGGAGGAGAGCACCGGGAGCAGCGCGTCCAGCGACGACCGCTGCGCCGCGTCCTCGATCTGGAGGGTGGCCGCCAGCGCGGCCGCGTCGGCGCCCTCGACCGCCCGCCAGAACCCGGCCTCCCCGTCGCCGGGCCCCGTCGCCTCGGCGGCGGTGTCCGGCTCCTCCAACAGCCAGAAGCTCTGGCGTTGGAAGGGGTAGGTCGGCAGTGCCGCCGGTTCCACCCGGCCGGGGTGGCCCGCCCCGTACGCCGGGGTCCAGTCGACGGCCAGTCCCCGGGTGTACGCCTCGGCGAGGGAGGTGAGGAAGCGCCGCGCGCCGCCCTCGTCGCGGCGCAGCGAGCCGAGGGCGACGACCGGGTGCTCCGCGGTGTCCGCGGTCTCCTCGACGCCGACCGTGAGCACCGGGTGCGGGCTGCACTCGACGAACGCCCGGTGGCCCTGGGCCGTCAGCTCCCGGACGACGGTCTCGAACCGTACCGGCTGGCGCAGATTGCGGTACCAGTACGCGGCGTCCAACTCGGCGGTGTCCAGCAGCCCGCCGGTCACGGTGGAGTAGAACGGCACGGTGCCGGTGCGCGGGGCGATCCCGGACAGGGCGGAGACGATCCGCTCCCGGATCCCCTCGACCTGCACCGAGTGGGAGCCGTAGTCGACCGGGATCACACGGGCCCGGACGCCCTGCCCGACAAGGTCGGCGGCGAGCCCTTCGACCGCCTCCCGCTCGCCGGCGACCACCGTGGACCGGGGCCCGTTGAGCGCGGCCACCGACAGCCGGCCGTCCCAGCGCGCCAGGTGCGGCTCGACCTCGGCCACGGGCAGCGGCACCGACGCCATCCCACCCAGACCCGCGATCTCCCGCAACGCCCGGCTGCGCAGGGCGACGACCTTCGCCCCGTCCTCCAACGACAGCGCCCCGGCGACACAGGCCGCGGCGATCTCGCCCTGTGAGTGACCGATGACCGCGGCCGGCTCCACCCCGTACGCACGCCACAGCTCGGCGAGGGAGACCATCACGGCCCACAGCGCGGGCTGCACCACATCCACCCGGTCGTACGAGGGCGCGCCGTCCGCGCCGCGCAGCACCTCTTCCAACGACCAGTCCACGTACGGCGCCAACGCCTCACCACACGCCGTGATCCGCTCCCGGAACACCGTCGAGGAGTCCAGCAACTCCACCGCCATACCCGCCCACTGCGAGCCCTGACCCGGGAAGACGAACACCGCCCCACCACGACCGGCGGCGTGTCCCGTCACCACACCGGACGAGGCTCCGGCGTCCGCCGCGTCACCGGTCAGCTCCTCCAGCCCGCGAAGGAGCTCCTCCCGCCCGTCGCCGATGACGACCGCGCGGTGGTCGAAGGAGGCCCGGCCGGTGGCGAGGGACCAGCCCACATCGGCCGGCCGCCACTCCGGATGCCCGACCACCGCCTCCCGCAACCGCTCGGCCTGCGCCCGCAACGCCTCCGCCGACCGCGCCGACACCACCCACGGCACCACACCCGACACCCCGACGGACCCAGGCGACTCGGTCGCCGCCTCCTGCTCCGGGGCCTCCTCCAACACCACATGCGCGTTGGTGCCACTCACCCCGAACGACGACACCGCCGACCGCCGCGGACGACCCGTCTCCGGCCACACCCGCTCCTCGGTCAGCAACTCCACCCCACCCACCGACCAGTCCACATGCGGCGTCGGCTCATCCACATGCAACGTCCGCGGCAACACCCCATGCCGCATCGCCAACACCATCTTGATCACACCCGCCACACCCGCCGCCGCCTGCGTGTGACCGAGATTCGACTTCACCGACCCCAACCAGAGCGGACGGTCCCCCGGGCGGTCCCGGCCATAGGTCGCCAGCAACGCCTGGGCCTCGATCGGATCGCCGAGCCTCGTCCCCGTCCCGTGCGCCTCCACCACGTCGACGTCCGCGGGGGTGAGGCGGGCGCCGTCGAGCGCCTGACGGATGACGCGCTGCTGGGACGGGCCGTTCGGGGCGGAGAACCCGCTGCTGCCGCCGTCCTGGTTGACGGCGGAGCCGCGGATCACCGCGAGCACCCGGTGGCCGTTGCGGCGGGCCGCCGAGAGCGTCTCCAGGACGAGTGTGCCGACGCCCTCGGACCAGCCGGTGCCCTCGGCCGCGGCCGCGAAGGACTTGCAGCGGCCGTCCGCGGACAGCCCGCGCAGCCGGCTGAACTCGACGAAGCCCGCCGGGCTGGTCATCACGGTGACCCCGCCGGCCAGCGCCAGCGTGCACTCGTCCCGCCGCAGCGCCTGGCAGGCCAGGTGCAGCGCCACCAGCGAGGAGGAGCAGGCCGTGTCCACCGTGACGGCGGGGCCCTCCAGTCCCAGGGTGTAGGCGATGCGCCCGGAGACCACGCTGCCGGAGCTGCCGGTCACCGAGAAGCCCTCGATCTCCTCGGGGAGCCTGCGCAGCCGGCTGCTGTAGTCCTGGTGCATCACCCCGGCGAACACCCCGGTACGGGTGCCGCGCACCGAGGACGGGTCGATGCCGGCCCGCTCCAGCGCCTCCCAACTGGTCTCCAGCAGCAGCCGCTGCTGCGGGTGCATCGCCAGCGCCTCGCGCGGGTTGACCCCGAAGAACTCCGCGTCGAAGAGGTCGGCGTCGTAGAGGAATCCGCCCTCCCGGGCGTAGATCTTGCCCGGGGCGTCCGGGTCGGGGTCGTAGAGCTCCTCGACGTCCCAGCCGCGGTCGTCCGGGAAGCGCGACACCGCGTCGCCGCCCGACCGGACCAGCCGCCACAGCTCCTCGGGCGTGGTCACGCCGCCGGGGAACCGACAGGCCATGCCCACGATGGCCACCGGCTCGGTGTGGGCGGCCGTCAGCTTCCGGTTCTGCTGCCGCAGTTGCTCCGCTTCCTTGAGGGAGGCGCGCAGCGCCCTGACAACTTCTTCCTGGGATGTCGTCATCGATAACTCCGCAGCATCGGATCGGCAGGCTGATTACGGGATGGCGGACCGCTCGTCGTCGAGCGTGGGGGATCACTCGTCACCGAGCGCCACCCGGACCAGACTCGCCACGTCCATCGTGTCCAGGGAGCCGGCGCCGGCGTCCTCGTCCGCCTCGGGGGGCGCGGCCTCGTCCGGGCCGGCGAGCCGCAGCAGCGTCCCCACCAGCCCCGCCTCCTGGAACCGGGCCAGCGGAATGGCGGCGAGGGCCCTGCGGAACTCCGCCTCGGTGGTCCCGTCCGCCGCGTCGGGGTGGGCCCCGGAGCGGGCCGCGGCGCCCGCCGCGCCACCGTCCCCTCCTGAGGAGAGGTGCTCCCGCAGGTGCCGCCCCACCGCGGCCGGGGTCGGGTGGTCGAAGATCAGGGTGGGGGGCAGTCGATGTCCGGTGGCGGCGCTGAGCCGGTTGCGGAACTCCAGCGCGGTGAGCGAGTCCAGCCCCAGATCGAGGAATCCGCGCTCCGCGTCGATGGTCTCCGGGGTGGCGTGGCCCAGCACGGCGCCGACGTGTTGCCGTACGAGGGCGAGGAGCACCCGGTCCTGTTCGGCCCCGGGCAGGCCCACGAGTCGGCGCTTCAGTTCGTCGGCCGACTCCGAGCCGGTGCCGCGCCGCGCCGGGGCGCGCACCAGGCCGCGCAGCAGCGGCGCCACGCCGGCCTGCCCGCGCGGCCCCACGGTGTCCAGCCGGGCCGGGACCAGCAGCGCCCGGCCGGCGGCCACCGCGGCGTCGAACAGCTCCAGACCCTGGGCGCTGGAGTGCGGCAGCAGGCCGCTGCGCCCCAGCCGGCGCACATCGCTCTCGGCCAGGTGCCGGGTCATGCCGCTGGACTGCTCCCACAGGCCCCAAGCGAGGGAGACCGCGGGTGCTCCGGCCGCGCGGCGGTGGTGCGCCAGCGCGTCCAGGTAGGTGTTGGCGGCCGCGTAGCCGCCCTGGCCGGCGTTGCCCAGCACCCCGGCGGCCGAGGAGAAGAGCACGAAGGCGGACAAGTCCGCGTCGCGTGTCAGCTCGTGCAGGTTCCAGGCGGCGTCCACCTTCGGGCGCAGCACCCTGGCCAGCCGCTCGGGCGTCAGCGAGCCGATGACGCCGTCGTCCAGCACGCCGGCCGTGTGCACCACCGCGGTCAGCGGATGCTCCGCGGGCACCGTGTCGAGCAGCTCCGCGAGCGCCGTGCGGTCGGCCGCGTCGCACGCCACCACCGTGGCTTCGGCGCCCAGGTGGCCCAGCTCCGCCCGGAGCCGGTCGGCGCCCTCGGCCGCGGGCCCCTGACGGCTGATCAGCAGCAGCCGGCGTACGCCGTGCGCCGCGACCAGGTGGCGGGCGAGGAGACCGCCCAGCAGTCCGGTGCCGCCGGTGATGAGGACGGTGCCGTCGCCGCCGAAGGCCGGGGCGCCGGCGGGGCCGGGGGCGCGCTCGGCCCTGGCGAGCCGGGCGGCGCCCACCCGGCCGGCGCGCACCGCGAGCTGTGGTTCCCCGGAGGCCAGCGCCACCGGCAGGGCCGCGTAGGACTCGTCGCGGTCGTCGGTGTCCACCAGCACCAGCCGGTCCGGGGTCTCGGACTGCGCGGAGCGCACCAGGCCCCACAGCGGGGCGTGGGCGAGGTCCGGCACGTCCTCCTCCGGCCCGGCGGCCACCGCGCCGCGGGTGAGCAGCACCAGCCGGGCGGCGGCGAAGCGCTCGTCGGCGAGCCACGACCGCACCAGGTCGAGGGCGCGGCGGGTCGCGGCGTGGACGACGCCGGGCCCCGTCTCGTCCGCGGGCGGCTGGGGGGCGAGGACGAGGTCGGGGGCCGGGGCCCCGGCGGCGACGGCCTCGGCCAGCGCCGCCAGGTCGGGGTACGCGGGCAGGTCGACACCGGTGGCGCGCAGCCGTTCGCCGAGCTGTTCGCCGTGCCGGCCGAGCGCCGCGAGCCGGGTGGCCGACGCGGGTGAGCCACCGCCCGCGCCGGTCGCGGGCGCGGTCCACTCGACGGTGTACAGCGTGTCGTGGGGCAGGCTCACGGCGGCGCTGACCTGCTCGGGGGTGGCCGACCGCAGCGTCAGGGAGGCCACCGACAGCACCGGCCGGCCGGTGTCGTCGGTCGCCGTGACGGCCATCGTGTCCGGTCCGCTCGGCGCCAGCCGGACCCGCAGCGCGGTGGCGGCGGTGGCGTGCGGGGTCACCCCGGTCCAGGAGAACGGGAGCCGCACCGCCTCCACCCCGTCCAGCAGCGCGGCGTGCAGCGCCGCGTCCAACAGGGCCGGATGCAGGCCGAAGTGGGCGGCGTCCTTGTGCTGCTCGGGGTCGAGCCGGACCTCGGCGAAGACCTCGCCGCCGCGGCGCCACACGGCCCGCAGCCCCCGGAACACCGGCCCGTACTCAAAGCCCAGCCCGGCGAGTCGCTCGTAGGCGCCGTCGAGGGCGACGGGTTCGGCGTCCGGCGGCGGCCAGGGCGCGTCGGCCGGGGGTGCCGAGGCATCGGCCGGGTGCGCCAGGGTGTCGCCGTTCGCGGTCAGCACGCCGACGGCGTGCCGCACCCACGGCCGCTCCGCGCCCTCCGCCGACGCCTCGGCCTCCTGACCGCCCGTCCCCGGGCCGCCCTCCGGGCGGGAGGAGACGGTGACGGGCCGTCGGCCGGCCTCGTCCGCGCCGCCCGCCCGCACCTGCACCTGCACCGCGCCGCGCTCCGGAAGCACCAGCGGCGCCTGGAGCGTCAGCTCCTCCAGCCGGTCACAACCCACCCGACCGCCGGCCGACAGCGCCAGCTCCACGAAGGCCGTCCCCGGCACCAGCACCAGACCCCACACCGCGTGATCCGCCAACCACGGATACGCCTCCAGCGACAGCCGGCCGGTGAACACCACCCCGTCGCCGTCGGCCAGCCCCAACTCGCCGGCCAGCAGCGGGTGGTGGGCCGCGCGTAGCCCCGCCGCGCGCACATCGCCCGCGGCCGCGGTGGTGTCCACCCAGAACCGCTCCCGTTGGAAGGCGTAGGTGGGCAGCGCCACCCGCCGCCGCGCCGGCCCGCGGCTGACGGCGGTGCCGGCACCGCCGTCCGCGCCGCGGTCCGCGCCGGCGTCCGCGCCCCGCTCCGTGCCGTCGGCGCCGCCGCCGAAGGCGGGCGCCCAGTCGACGTCCAGCCCCCGGGCGTGCGCCTCCGCCACCGAGGTCAGGAACCGCGGCCCGCCGCCCTCGTCACGGCGCAGCGAACCCACGGCCACCGCGGTCCGGCCCGCCTCCTCCGCGGTCTCCTCGACGCCCACCGTCAGCACCGGGTGCGGGCTGCACTCGATGAAGGCGTGTCGCCCCTCGGCCAGCAGGTCGCGCACCACCGGGGCGAAGCGGACCGTGTGGCGCAGATTGCGGACCCAGTACTCCGGGTCCAGCTCGGTGCCGTCGGCGGGCTTTCCGGTGAGGGTCGAGTAGAAGGGCACCGGCGCGCTGCGCGGGGCGATGCCCGCCAACGCCTGGAGGATCTCCGTACGGACCGTCTCCACCTGCGCGGAGTGGGAGGCGTAGTCCACGGGCAGCCGTCGGGCCCGCACGCCCTGGGCCTCGCAGTGGGCGATCAGTTCGTCCAGCGCCTCGGGGGCGCCGGAGAGCACGGTCGACAGGGGGCCGTTGACGGCCGCGACCGAGACCCGGTCGCCGTACCGGCCCGCGAGCTCCGCCGCCGCCTCGGCGCCCAGGGACACCGCCAGCATCCCGCCGAGGCCGGAGAGCCGGTCCCGGATCACCCGCGAGCGCAGGGCGACCACCTTCGCGCCGTCCTCCAACGACAGCGCCCCGGCGACACACGCCGCCGCGATCTCCCCCTGCGAGTGCCCGATGACCGCGGCCGGCTCCACCCCGTACGCACGCCACAACTCCGCCAGGGACACCATCACCGCCCACAGCGCGGGCTGCACCACATCCACCCGGTCGTACGAGGGCGCACCGTCCGCGCCGCGCAACACCTCCTCCAACGACCAGTCCACATACGGCGCCAACGCCTCACCACACGCCGCGATCCGCTCCCGGAACACCGTCGAGGAGTCCAGCAACTCCACCGCCATACCCGCCCACTGCGAACCCTGCCCCGGGAAGACGAACACCGCGCCGCCGCGGCCCGCCACCTGCCCCGTCACCACGTGGGGGACGACCGCGCCGCCGGCCAGGGCGCCGAGGCCGCTCAGGAACTCCGACCGGTGCCGGCCGATGACCACGCCGCGCTGTTCGAACGCCGCCCGCGTGGTGGCCAGCGACCAGCCGACCTCGGCCGGCTCCCAGTCGGGGTGGGCGAGCACCGCGTCCCGCAGCCGCTCGGCCTGCGCCCGCAGCGCCTCCGGAGTCCGGGCGGAGACGGGCCAGGGGACCACCTCGGAGGGTGCCTGTCCGGGCGCGGGCGGTTCCTCGGGCGGTGCCTGCTCCAGGATCACATGGGCGTTGGTGCCGCTGATCCCGAATCCGGAGACGCCCGCCCGACGCGGCCGCCCGGTCTCGGGCCAGGGCCGCTCCTCCGTCAGCAGCTCGACGGCGCCGCTGGACCAGTCCACGTGCGGCGAGGGCTTGGTCACATGCAGGGTGCGCGGCAGGACGCCGTGCCGCATCGCCATCACCGTCTTGATCACGCCCGCCACCCCGGCCGCGGCCTGGGCGTGCCCGATGTTCGACTTCAGCGAACCGAGCCACAGCGGGCGGTCGGCCGGGCGGTCCTGCCCGTAGGCGGCCAGCACGGCCTGGGCCTCGATCGGGTCGCCCAGCTTCGTTCCGGTGCCGTGGGCCTCCATCGCGTCGACGTCGGCCGGGGTCAGCCCGGCGTCCGCCAGGGCGCGTCGGATCAGCCGCTGCTGGGAGGGGCCGTTGGGTGCGGTGAGTCCGCTGCTGGCGCCGTCCTGGTTGATGGCCGAACCGCGGACGACGGCGAGCACCGGATGTCCGTTCCGTCGGGCGTCCGAGAGCCGCTCCACCAGGAGGACCCCCACGCCCTCGCTCCAGCCGGTGCCGTCGGCGGTCGCGGAGAACGCCTTGCACCGGCCGTCCGGCGCCAGCCCGCGCTGCCGGCTGAACTCCACGAACATCCCCGGCGAGGCCATCACGGCCGCCCCGCCGGTCAACGCCAGCTCGCACTCCCCGCGCCGCAACGCCTGGCACGCCAGATGCAACGCCACCAAGGAGGAGGAACACGCCGTGTCGACCGTGACCGCAGGCCCCTCAAGGCCGAAGACATAGCTCAGCCGGCCCGACAGCACACTGGCGGTGCCTCCGGTCAGCAGATGCCCCTCGACGCCCGTGGCGGGCTCGTGCAGCCGCGGGCCGTAGTCCTGGCTCATCGCCCCGACGAACACACCGGTCTGGCTGCCGCGCAGGGTGCCCGGGTCGACGCCCGCCCGCTCGAACGCCTCCCACGCGGTCTCCAGCAGCAGCCGCTGCTGCGGCTCCATGGCGAGCGCCTCGCGCGGGCTGATCCCGAAGAAGGCGGCGTCGAACAGGCTCGCGTCGTGCAGGAACCCGCCCTCCCGGGCGTAGGACTTGCCGGACCGCTCGGGGTCGGGGTCGTACAGCTCCTCGTCCCAGCCGCGGTCGGCGGGGAACGCCGAGACCGCGTCACGGCCGTCGGCCACCAGCCGCCACAGGTCCTCGGGGGTGCGGACGTCGCCGGGCAGTCGGCAGCCGATGCCGACGATGGCGATCGGCTCGTCCCCGGCCGCCCGGCCGCGCACCGTCGGCGTCCGGTCGGCCGCCGCGGGGTCGAGCCCCAGCAGCTCCGCGCGGACGCGGTCGACCAGGGAGTCGAGGGTGGGGTGGTCGTAGATCGCGGTGGCAGGCAGGGTCGTGCCGGTGGCCTCGTTGAGCCGGTTGCGCAGCTCGACCCCCGTCACGGAGTCGAAGCCCAGCTCCCGGAAGGACCGGTCGGCGTCCGCCACGTCCCCCGCGGCCCGCCCCAGGAAGAACAGGGCGTGCGTGCGGACCAGTTCCCGCAGCACCCGGCGCTGCTCCCCCTCGGCCAGACCGACCAGCCGGCGCGTCAGCCGCGACCGCGCGGCGCCGGGCTCCCCCGCCGCCGTCGGGACGACGGCCGCGCCGCTGTCGGCGATCGCCTCGGCGTCCGCGTGGAACGGGTACGTCGGCAGTTCCACCCTTCGGGCGCCGGTGCCCTCGAGGGCCGGGGCCCAGTCGACGTCGACGCCGTGGACGTGGACCTCCGCGAGGGAGGCGTGGAAGCGGTCCAGGCCGCCCTGCTCGCGGCGGAGGGAGCCCACGACGAGGGTGCTCCGCGCGGGGTCGGCGGCCTCGACGGTCTCCTGTACGCCGACGGTCAGCACCGGGTGCGGGCTCACCTCGACGAAGGCGGTGTGGCCGGCCGCCAGCAGGGCGCGCGTGGCGGGCTCGAACCGGATCTCCTGGGCGATGTTGCGGTACCAGTAGCCGGCGTCCAGCTCCGCGGTGTCCAGCCGCTCCCCGGTCACCGAGGAGTAGAAGGGCACGTCCGAGGAGCGGGGGGCGAGGTCGGCGAGGCCGTCGAGGAGCTCGTCGCGGACCAGCTCCAGCTGGGGGGAGTGCGCGGCCAGCCCGTTGCTCATCCTCCTGGCGCGCACGCCGCGCGCGGCCAGCTCGTCGAGGAGTTCGCCCACGGCCTCGCGCTCGCCGGAGGCCAGCGTCCAGCGCGGGCCGTTGACCCCGGCGAGGTGCAGCCGGCCCGGCCAGCGCGCCAGCAGCGGGGCCAGCTCGTCCCGCGGGAGGAGCACGGACGCGAGGTCACCGCGGCCGGTCAGCCGCGACTGGGCCAGGCTCCAGAGCGCGGCCGTCCTGGCGGCCTCGTCCAGCGAGAGCGCGCCGGCCACCTGGGCGGCGGCGATCTCGCCCAGGCTGGTGCCCACCACGGCGGCCGGCTCCACCCCGTAGGACCGCCACAGGGCCGCCAGCGACACCATCACCGCGAAGAGCGCGGGCTGGACGACCTCGACCGCTTCCAGCGGCGGCGCTCCCCCGGTGCCGCGCAGCACGTCGAGCAGCGCGTGGTCGGTGTGGGGGGCGAGGGCGTCGGCGCAGGCCAGCAGGTGGTCCCGGAAGACCGGGGAGGCGTCGAGGAGTTCCAGGGCCATGCCCTGCCACTGCGACCCCTGGCCCGGGAAGACGAACGCCACCCGGTGGCCCTCGGCGGCCGCGCCGCGCACGAGGTTCCGGGCGGCCTCGCCGCGGGCCAGGGCGCCGAGCCCGTCGAGCGCGTCCGCGCGGCCCTCGGCGAGCAGCACCGCGCGATGGTCGAAGAGGGTGCGGGTGGTGGCCAGGGAGAGGGCGATGTCCGCCGGCCGCGGGGCGGGGCGGGCGCCGATGTGCTCCCGCAGCCGCTCGGCCTGGGCGCGCAGCGCCGCCTCGCTCCGGGCGGAGAGGACCCACGGGAACGCGGCGGTCGCCGGCCGGCCGGACGCCGCCTCCTCCGCGCGAGCCGCCTCGGCGGTCCGGTCCGCCTCGGCGGTCCGGTCCGTCCCGGCCGGAAGGAGCGCTCCCGCCGGGGGGCCCGCCTCGTACCCGATGAGGGTGAGGCCGGCCACGGCCCGCTCCGGGGTGCCGCCCCGCGCCAGCAGCGCCACGGCGTCGAGCAGCGCGGCGACGGCGTGGTCGGCACCTCCCTCGGTGGCGCCGCCGGTGGCGCTCTCACCGAGCCCCGTGCCGGTAACGGCGTCGGCGGCGGCGGGCTCCGTGTCGGTATCGACGGGCGGTGCGGCACCGATCAGACAGTGGATACGGTCCGCGTCCGCCACGGCCCGTGACAATCGCTTCAGAATGACGAATCCGCCACCCGGAATGAGACCGGGACGGAGTGCCCCGGCGAGTGCGATTTCCGAATCCCCGTGGCGCAGGCTCGTCACCGCACGGGTCACCGCGGAAGCGATCGGGGAGTGCGTGGAGTGTGGGGTGGGGGCAACGGACGAACACGCGCCCCGGGCGCCCCACACGGCGGAGAGCAGACTCGCCGCCGAATCCCCGCCCGGTCCGCCGATAAAGACGCCCACAGCCGCGCCCCCGAGCGTTTCGGGAACGATTCCCGCGTTTTCCAGGGCGGTCCAGCCAAGCCGCGTCATGAGCCGCGCCTCCGGCCCGGCGGCCGCGCCTTCCTCGGCCGACAGCCCGAAGAAGGCGGCGTCGAAGGGCTCGGGCCGCGCCGTTCCGGGCAGTTCGCCATACGCCCCGACGACCACTATCGGGTCCCCCGCTAATTCGCTCATCTCAGACGCCACGCCTTTCGATGTACGCATCGAATCGGTTCCTCGCCGCCACTCGACCGCCCCTGCGAGGGAAGTGCTCAGCGTCGGATTCTGGGCACGCCCTTCCGCATGTTTCCCGATGTCACGGAAGTGATTTCAGACGAGATCCCCCACCCGGCATCCGGAACCTTACCTCCGGGTTCTTGGCGCCGACTTGGAGCCGTCTTGGAGCCGTCTTGAACGACCCCCGCGACGACGTCGGCCACCAACGAAAAACAAAAACCGGGGAAAACCGTGGTCATGAGAAGCGGAAGGGAATTGAGGTGCCTCCGCCGGGAAGCGCCTCCGACCCTCGGCGGCGGCCGGACGATCGACGCCGAGGTCGGCTGGACGAGCGACCGCGACGTCGTCCGGGCACCACCCGGCGGTGATCGCCTCCACGATGTGGCGTCGAACTGGCGTGTCGTTACTCACGTTTAGCCCGCCCACGCCGTTACGGCCCGAAGGAACGACCGCCGCCCGCGATCGATTCCCGGTGAAAGCCGACTCATCCGGCATATCCAAGGCACACTGGCGGTCTTGGATATGCCACAAACGTGCGCTTTGATCGTCGTGCGAGGCAGCCGTGCACCGGCGATGGTCCAGCGCCAGCTCGGGGCGGTACGTCATGTCGTCGCGCACTACGACCGTTGTTCAGTCGCGACTGGAGCGGGGGTACTCGGTGGCTTCAGCCTTAACGTTGGATGTCCGCGTTCTCGGCCCACTACAGGTGTGGTCACGAGAACGTCCGGTGGAGCTCGGACCGGCCCGACAGCGCGCGGTGCTGTCGGCCCTGCTGCTGACTCCGGGGCAGGTGGTCGCGCCGGAGCGGCTCAAGGAGGCCGTCTGGCCGCAGAATCCGCCCCGGGCGGCGATGGCGAACCTGCACAGTTACGTCTCCAACCTCCGGCGCAAGCTGGAGCCGAACAGCCCGCCCAGGAGCCGGAACCAGATCCTGCGGCGCGAGCTCTCCGGCTATGTGCTGGACGTGGACACCGATCTCATCGACGCCTGCCGCTTCGAACAGCTGCTGCGGGACGGGCGACGGCTGCTGCTGACGGGGCAGCTCCAGCGGGCCGGCGCCACGCTCGAAGCGTGCCTGGCGCTGTGGCGCGGCTCCCCGTACGCGGAGATGCGCGACTACGAACCGGCCGCGCACGCCGCCGCCCGGCTGGAGGAGCTGCGGCTGCTGGCCCTGGAGAGCCGCTGGGAGGCGGAGCTGCTGCACGGCCGGGACCCCTCGGTGATCGCCGCCGACCTGGCCACGGTCAGCCAGAAGTTCCCCACCCGGGAGCGGCTGAGCTGGCTGCACATGCAGGCCCTCTACCGCGCCGGCCGGCAGGCCGAGGCGCTCAAGGTGTACCACCAGACCAGGACCCTGCTCGCGGACGAGTACGGCGTCGACCCGGGACCCGAGCTCCAGGAGCTGTTCGGCACCATCCTCCGCGGCGCCTCGGCGGCCAGCCCGGTCTCCCCGGGGCCGGTCGGCTGATCCCCGCACCGCGCCCCGCGCGGGCCGCGCGGGGAGAACCACCGTGCACGGCAACGCTGTTCGCCTGGCGTACGGCACCTCGCCATGTCCGTGACACCACCGCTTCCCCGGAGCTCGCTGCGCTGGGAACATCCCATCTGGCCCCCCGTCCCCGCACACCACGAGGTCCCGTCTCATGTCCGATTACCACCGGCGGCGCTTCCTCCAGATCGCCGGCGCGGCCGCGGGCTTCTCGGCCCTGTCGAGCAGCATCGACCGCGCCGCCGCCATCCCGGCCACGCGCCGCTCCGGCACCATCGAGGACGTCGAGCACATCGTCGTCCTGATGCAGGAGAACCGTTCCTTCGACCACTACTTCGGCGCGCTCAAGGGCGTGCGGGGCTTCGGTGACCCGCGCCCGGTGACGCTGCCGAACGGCAAGTCCGTCTGGCACCAGTCGGACGGCGCCAAGGACCTGCTGCCGTTCCACCCGGACGCCGACGACCTGGGCATGCGGTTCCTGGAGGGTCTGCCGCACGGCTGGACCGACGGCCAGGCCGCGTACAACGGGGGCGGGTACGACAGGTGGGTGCCCGCCAAGGGCACCACGACCATGGCGTATCTGACCCGTGAGGACATCCCCTTCCACTACGCGCTCGCCGACGCCTTCACCGTCTGCGACGCCTACCACTGCTCGTTCATCGGCTCCACCGACCCGAACCGCTACTACATGCTGACGGGCCACACCGGCAACGACGGCAAGGGCGGCGGCCCGGTCCTCGGCAACGACGAGCTGGGGTACGGCTGGACGACCTACGCCGAGCGTCTGGAGAAGGCCGGCATCTCCTGGAAGGTCTACCAGGACATCGGCGACGGTCTGGACGCCAAGGGCTCCTGGGGGTGGATCGAGGACGCCTACCGCGGCAACTACGGCGACAACTCGCTGCTCTACTTCACCGCCTTCCGCGACGCCAGGCCGGGCGACCCGCTGTACGAGAAGGCCCGCACCGGCACCGACGTCAAGAACGGCGACGGCTACTTCGACCGGCTGAAGGCGGACGTCAAGGCCGACAAGCTGCCGCGGGTCTCCTGGATCGCGGCCCCCGAGGCGTTCAGCGAGCACTCCAACTGGCCCTCGAACTACGGCGCCTGGTACATCGCCCAGGTCCTGGACGCGCTCACCTCCAATCCGGCGGTGTGGGCGAAGACGGCCCTGTTCATCACGTACGACGAGAACGACGGCTTCTTCGACCACGTGGTGCCGCCGCTCCCCCCGAAGGACGCGTCCCGGGGCAAGTCCACGGTCGACGTCTCCCTCGACCTCTACCCGGGCGACAGCAAGCGGCCGGCCGGTCCGTACGGCCTCGGCCCGCGGGTGCCGATGCTGGTCGTCTCGCCGTGGAGCAAGGGCGGCTACGTCTGCTCGGAGACCTTCGACCACACCTCCCTCATCCGGTTCATGGAGCGCCGCTTCGGCGTGGTCGAGCCCCACATCTCGCCCTGGCGCCGGGCCATCTGCGGGGACCTGACCTCGGCCTTCGACTTCGAGCACCGGCGCACCCGGCCGGCCGAGCTCCCCGACACCGACGCGTACCGGCCGATCGACGACAAGCGGCACCCCGACTACTCGCCCACGCCGCCGGCCGACCCCTCGATGCCCAAGCAGGAGAAGGGCTCCCGGCGCACCCGCCCGCTGAAGTACGCCCCGCTGACCGACGGCTCCACGACCCCGTCGACCGGCCGCGTCACGCTAACCTTCAGCGGAGGCGAGAAGGCGGGCGCCTGCTTCACCGTCACCTCCGGCAACCGCACCGACGGCCCGTGGACCTACACCACCGAGGCCGGCAAGAAGATCTCCGACACCTGGAACACCGCCTACTCCCGGGGCGTCTACGACCTGACGGTGCACGGCCCGAACGGCTTCCTGCGCGGCTTCAGGGGCGCCGGCTCGGCCACCGACCCCGAGGTCACCGCCCGTCACGTGGCCCGCGGCGGACGGCTCAGGCTCACCATGACCAACCCGGGCACGGTCGACGCCCACCTCACCCTCACCGACGCCTACACCGGCCGGAGCGAGACCTTCCGGGTGCGCGCGGGCCGCACCGTGACCCACACGGTGGAACCGCGCCGCGGCAGCCGCTGGTACGACCTGTCCATCACCTCGGACACGGACGAGAGGTTCCTACGGCGCTTCGCCGGACACGTGGAGACGGGTGAGCCGGGCGTGAGCGACCCGGCGATCATCACCGGGTGACGGCCGTGGGCTGATCCCGACCCGTTCACGGGCCTACGGGCCACGGGGGCCGCTCCCGCGCGTACGCGGGGGCGGCCCCCGCACTCCGTACCTCCGCCGCCGGCCCCGGTCGGGTGCCGAGCGCCACCGAGGGAGCGAAGGAGGCAGCTATGTGGGTAAATCTCATTATCGACATTCCTGTCCGCATACGAAGGCGGCGTGCACCGTGTTCCACTCCCTGCGCCACCGAACCGCGCCGGCGGCCGCCGCGCTCCTGCTCGGCATAGCCCTGGCCTGCGAAGCCGGATCCGTGCACCAGAGCGCGCAGCAGGGGCCCGCGCCGGCCGGCCGGGGCTTCACCCTGCTGGCCACCGGCGACCTCCTGGTCCACGCCTCGGTGATCCGTCAGGCGCGGGCCGACGCGGGCGGCGAGGGGTACGACTTCCGGCGTATGCTCGCCGGGGCCCAGCCCCTGGTCAGCGAGGCTGACCTGGCGATATGCCATATGGAGACGGTCTACGGCTCCGACGGCGGCCCGTTCACCGGCTATCCCGCCTTCAAGACCCCGCCGCAGCTCGCCCAGTCGGTGCGGGACACCGGCTACGACTCCTGTTCCACCGCCTCCAACCACACGTTGGACGCCGGCGCCGAGGGGGTGCGGCGCACCCTCGACGCCATGGACCGGGCCGGCCTCCGGCACGCCGGCACCGCCCGCTCCGCCGGCGAGCGCGACTGGACGCTGTTGAAGGCGGGGGATGCCGAGGTCGCCCATCTGGCGTACACCTACGGCACCAACGGCATACCCGTCCCCGAGGGCCGACCCTGGCTGGTCAACCTCATCGACCCGGAGCGGATCGTCCGGGACGCCCGGGCGGCCCGCCGGGCCGGAGCCGAGGTGGTGGTGGTGAGCCTGCACTGGGGCACCGAGTGGCAGCGCGCCCCCGACGAGCTCCAGCTCTTCGTGGCCCGGAGGCTCACCGCCTCGACCGACCGGGGCCACCGCGACATCGATCTCATCATCGGCACCCATGCCCATGTGCCCCAGGCGTACGAGAAGGTCAACGGCGTCTGGGTGGTCTACGGGATGGGCGACCAGATCGCCGGTGTGATGGGCGACCCCCGCGGCCAGATGGGCTCCGCCGCCCGCTTCACCTTCGCCCCGGCCACGGCCGGGGGCGCCGCGTGGACGGTGCGGAAGGCGGAGTTCATCCCCTACGTGGTCGACAACGATCCCATCCGGGTGGTCAACCTCCCCCAGGCCCTGGCCGAGCACCCGGACGACGCGCGCTACTCCACCGCTCTGAAGACCGTCCGCGACGCCGTCCTCGACCGCGGCGCCGACCGGGACGGCCTCACGATGGGCCGCTGACCCGCCCCGACCCGCGCCGTCCCCCTTCCACGCCCTCGGAGCCACGCGCCCTCGGACCCACGCGCGCGCCCCGTCCCGCCGTCCGCCGCCGGGGGCGCGCCACGCGCTCGGCGACGTCGCTCCGCGGGCCGTGACCGGCGCGGGGGCCGGGCGGCGCCGGCGCGGAGCCCGGGCGCGGGCAGCGGCCCGGGGCGGGGCGGCGGGGCCCCGCGGGGGGCACGGGGGTAGTACGACGCACCAGGCGTCACGACCCGCCATCCGGGTGACAGGGCCGCGCGACTATTGCCCCGCGTAACAGCCGAATGGATTACTTGTCATTATCCAATCCGGTGGGTCGCCCATCCTTTCCGGGGAGTGGCGTTCGGCTTGCCCTCGCCTTTGCCTCACATCGGGCGGCGGCCTCGCCGAAAGTCACCTGGGCGTCCCCGGAAAAGGATTGGGAGGCGCCAGCCGGCGCCTTACGAGTCGCCGGCTGGCGCGCACCACACGCCGCGTCCGGGGAGCTTCGGGCCCATGGCCGTGGCGGCGTCGGCACACCGTCGACGGCGGAGCGTCCCTTCACCTCGACGTGCGCGCACGATGCCAGCCGGGCGGATTTCGCCCCGTTCCAACGCGCCTCCATCGCGCGGGATTCCCCCATCGCACCGATAACCAAAGAAGGAGTGGCCATGCCCATTTCTCCCAATCAGGGATCGACCGGCGGCGGAACGACGGTCACCATCACCGGCACCAACCTCGGCGGCGCGCTCGCGGTGAAGTTCGGCAGCAAGCTGGCGACCATCACCGCGAACACCGCCACCTCGGTCACCGTCATCTCGCCCTCCGGCACCGGAGTGGTCGACGTCACGGTCGTCACGCTCGGCGGCGTCAGCAATCCGCTGCCCTTCTACTATGTGGGCGCCCCGTTCAAGTCGGGGCTGAGCGACCTGTCCGGGCCGACGGCCGGTGGTAACACCGTCACCCTCACCGGTGTGGGCCTGTCCACCGCCTCCGCGGTGAACTTCGGCGCCAACGCGGTGACCCCGGTGGTGCTCAGCGACAGCCAGCTCAGCGTCACGGTGCCGGCGGGCGCCGCGGCCGGACCCGTGGCGGTCAGCGTCACCACGCTCGGCGGCACCAACAACGGGCTGTCCTACACCTATGTGGACGTCCCCACGATCGGCGCCCCGCTTCCGGCCACCGGGCCGACGTCCGGCGGTACCCCGGTGACCATCCCCGGCACGGGGCTCAGCACCACCCAGTCGGTCACCTTCGACGGGGCCTCGGCGCCGTTCGTGGTGGTCTCCGACACCAGCCTGACCGCCGTCACCCCGCCGGGGACGGCGGGTGCCGCGGACGTCGTGGTGACCACCACCGGCGGCACCGTCACCGGCGCCGGCGCCTTCAGCTACGTCGCCGGACCGGGTATCTGACCGAAGGCCCGCCCACGGCCCCCGCAAAGCGAGCCCCGGCCGGTCAACCCCCCTCCGGCCGGGGCTCTCCCCGGAAAGGGATTCCATGCGTGAGCTCCACGATCCATCAGGCCGTCAGAGCGCCCAGCAGGTAGGGCCCGTCGTCGGTTCCGTCTCCCCGTCGTCCGGCCCGGCCTCGGGCGGCGCGCTCGTCACGGTGACCGGCTCGGGCTTCAGCGCGGTCACCGCGGTGTGGTTCGGCTCACTGCCGGCCATCCGCTTCACCGTCGAATCCTCCTCACGGATCACCGCGGTGACGCCGCCCGGCGCCGGCACCGTCCGGGTCAGCGTGAGCACGCTGTTCGGCGGCACGAGCACCCAGAACGTCACCTACACCTACCTCACCGTGGCCGCCCCCCGGCTGACCGCGATCACCCCCGACTCGGGCCCGGTTTCCGGGGGGAACGTCGTCGCGCTGACGGGGACGGGTCTGACCGGGGCCACGGCCGTCCACTTCGGGACCGTCCCGGCGACCTCCTTCACCGTGGTCTCCGCGACCCGCATCAGCGCCGTCGTGCCGCCCGGCGTGGTCGGCCCGGTCGCGGTCACCGTCACCACCCCGGGAGGTGTCAGCGACGGTCTGGCCTACTACTACCTGGGCGCGCCGACGCTCACCGGTGTCAGCCCCGCCATGGGCCCCATCGGCGGCGGGAACACCGTGACGCTCACCGGCGACCACCTCTCCACGGCCACCGCGGTGCGCTTCGGGAGCGTGCCGGCCCCGTCCTTCACCGTCGTGTCCGACACCCGGATCACCGCGGTCGCCCCGCCGGGGGTCGGCACCGCGCAGATCACCGTCGAGACGACCGCCGGCGTCAGCAACGGGGTCCGCTACGCCTATCTCGCGGCCCCGGTGCTCGTCTCCGTCAGCCCGGACCGCGGCCCGCAGTCCGGCGGCGACAGCGTCACCATCGCCGGCACCGGCCTCACCTGGGCCTCCGCGGTCCGGTTCGGCTCCGCCTCGGCGACCTTCACCGTGCTCTCCGACACCCGGCTCACCGCGGTGGTCCCGCCCGGGAGCGGCACCGCGCCGATCACCGTCACCACCCCGGGAGGCGTCGGCTCCGGGATTTCCTATACGTATCTTTCGGCGCCCGCCATCTGAGGGCCGGCCGGCTCCGACATCGCCCCGGTGCCCTTCCCCACGGGAAGGGCACCTTTCCCTGCTTTCTCCACCTTCTCTTCACCGTCCTCTCCGGCCTTTGGCAGAACCCCTTTCGCCGCACCCGTGAATACCTTCTCGTACCACCCCCACGCATCGTTCACTCCCTTCCTCGCCTCATCCACCGAAGTTAAAGTCAAACGCCCAACGACAAGCCGTACTTCGGTGAAGTCGCATCCCCGCAGGAGGGAATCCATGCGTAATTCCCCCACGCCCGGAGGTACTCCATGAATACACGAGAGGCCGCCCGACACGCCGGAAACGCCAGAGACGTCATGGTCACCGGAATGGGCTTCTGCCTGCCTGGCATCCACGAACCGGTCCGCACCGCGGCCGAGTTGTGGGACATCGCCTCCCGGGGCGCCACGTGTCTCGCCCGGGACGAAGTCTACTTCGGCTCCGTGAACCTCACTCCCGCGATGTTCGAGGAACGACTCCCCGATATTCCGGAATTCTTCTCCCGGCATTACACCGCCGCCCACCGGTTCGGTCTGATGGCCATGGCGGAAGCCTGCGCGGACGGGCAACTCAACTACCGCGCCGGCGATCTCGAGGAAGCCGCCATCCTGGTCGGGCGGGGCAGCGTGGACACCAACATCGACAGCTATCTGTCGGTGCTCGGCGCCGATCCGGACGCGGTGGGCGGGCTGGCGGCCATGGATCTGTTCGTCTCCGCCGAACAGGCCATGACCCCGTCCGACGTCGCTCTCGTCCAGTCCGCCCTGGCCCGGTCCACCGGTCCGTGCTTCACGGTCTCCTGCGGCTGCGCCTCCTCCGCCGTCCAGATCGGCAACGCCCGTCGGATGATCGCCCACGGCGAGGTTGACCTCGCGGTCGTCACCGGGGTGGACGTCTTCAACCTGCGGCTCCTGCAGAACATCCAGCGTCTGCTGCACGACACCCAGGCGGCGTACGACACGGTGCGAGCCGACGTGGCGCGGGCCGACGCGGTGCCCGACGCCGAGGGCATGCCCGACCTGGTGCCCTCGTTCGAGTCGCTGATGCGTCCCTACGACCGCCGGGCGAGCAGCATCAACCACGGCGAGGGGGCGGCGACCGTGATCCTGGAGAGCCGCGAGCACGCGGAGCGCCGCGGCGCCTACACCTACGGCCAGGTCCTGGCCACCGCCCTGACCCGGGACGGGCTGGGCAACCCGCTCGCCGCCGACGAGTCCGGCGCCGAACTGGTGACGGCCGTGCGCAGGTGCCTGGGCGACCGGTGGCGCATCGAACAGATCCCGTACATCCACGGCGGCAGTGACGGCAATGTCGTGGTGACCGCCTTCGAGGCGAACGCGGTGCGCGAGCTGTACGGCGACGGCGTCGAGCCGCTGATGACCTCGCAGGAAGGCTGCTTCGGTCACAACGGGGCACCGTCCGGCTGCCTCGGGGTCGCCCTGACGACGCTGATGCTGGAGCGCGGCGAGGTCTGCCCGACCGCCAACTGCGAACAGCCCGTCGAGGGGCTGCCCTTCGACCCGGTGCCGGGCGTTCACTCGCGGCGGCTCGACTTCGATTACGCGCTCAACTTCAACTACCAGGTCGGCGGGGCGAAGCACGTCGTCCTGCTGGGTCGCCCGGATGCTGTCTGACCGCGGCGGCGGGGCGGCCCCTCCCTCGGTGGCCGGCCGCCCCGCGAGGAACCGAGAACGAGGAAAGAGGACGCGATGGACCACCACACGCGAGGGTCCGGCGATGCGATGACGGATGTCGCCGTGGTCGGCATGGGGTGCCGGCTCCCCGGCGGCGCGGACACCCCCGCCGCCTTCTGGCAGTTGCTGCGGGACGGACGGGACGCCGTGGGGGAACCGCCACCCGGCCGGCCCGAACTGCTGCCGGGCCCGGCCCCGGAACCCGACCGCCGGGGCGCCGACGCGGTCGCCCAGGGCGGGTATCTGAGTGACGTGTCCGGCTTCGACGCCGGCTTCTTCGGCGTGTCCGGTCGCGAGGCGGATGTGCTCGACCCACAGCACCGGCTGCTGCTGGAGGTGGCGTGGGAGGCCCTGGAGCACGGGGGATTCGCCCCGGACCGGCTGAAGGGCACCCGGACGGGGATCTTCGTCGGGCTCAGCTACGGCGACTACATGGAGCGGCTCGCCGAACTCCCCCAGTCCCTGGAGGGCTCCGTGCTGACCAACGGCCACTGTGTGGCCCCGGGCCGGATCTCCTACCTGCTGGGGCTGCACGGCCCGTGCCTGGCGCTCGACACGGCCTGCTCGTCGTCGCTGGTGGCGCTCCACCTCGCCGGCCAGGCGCTGCGCTCAGGCGAGTGCGACCTCGCCCTGGTCGGGGGCGTCTCGCTCGCCCTGGGGACGCGGGTCACCGGCTCCTTCGCCAGGATGGGCATGCTCTCGCCGACCGGGCGCTGCCACAGCTTCGACGCGGCGGCCGACGGCTTCGTGCGCGGCGAGGGGTGCGGGATCGTCGTACTGAAGTGCCTCGGCGACGCACAGCGGGACGACGACCGGGTGCTGGCCGTGGTGCGCGGCACGGCGGTGAACCAGGACGGCGCCTCGGACGGCCTCGCCGCCCCCTCGGCCGCCGCCCAACAGGCCCTGTACGAGGAGGCGCTGGCCCGCGCCGGCGTCGATCCCGGCGAGGTCGGGATGGTGGAGGCCCATGGCACCGGCACCCCGTTGGGCGACCCGACGGAGTTCGCCGGGCTGGCCGCGGTGTACGGGCAGGGGCGCGATCGCTGCGCGCTCACCTCGGTCAAGACCAACCTCGGCCACCTCGAACCGGCCGCCGGGGTGACCGGACTGATCAAGGCGATCCTCTCTCTGGGACACGGCCTCATCCCGCCCAACCTGCACTTCACCCGGTGGAATCCGGCCCTCTCGCCGGAGCGCACCCGGTTCTTCGTGCCCACGGAGCTCACCCCCTGGCCGACGCCCGAGGAGCCGCGCCTGGCGGCCGTCTCCTCCTTCGGTTTCTCCGGGACCAACGCGCACGCCGTGCTGGCGCAGGCGCCGCCGGCCCGCCGGCCGCTCCCCCGCGCGGTGCGCCCCGACCACCCCGACCACCCCGACCGCCATGACCGCGCCGAGCGCCACGACCGTGCGGACGGCCCCGACGGCGCGGACGGCCCCGACGGCGCCGACCGCCGCGAGGCCGCGCCGCGGCCCGAGGTCTTCCTGGTTCCCGCGGGTTCGCCGGACGCGCTGCCGACCGCGGCCCGGAGACTGGCGGACTGGCTGGAGGACGACGGGGCGAAGGCGCCGCTGCCGGACGTCGCCCACACCCTCGCGCTGCGGCGCTCCCCCGGGCGGGGGAGGCTGGGCGTGGTGGCCGCCACGCGCGGCGAACTGGTCGCCGAGCTGCGGCGGTTCGCCGAGGGACAGGCGGGGCCCTGCACCGTGTCCGGCGCGGTGGGACCGGATGTCGTCCGGCGCCCGGTGTGGGTGTTCTCCGGGCACGGATCGCAGTGGCCGGGCATGGGGCGCACGCTGCTGGCGGAGGAGCCGGCCTTCGCGGAGGCGCTGACGGAGGTCGACGCGCTGATCCGCGCCGAGAGCGGTCTGTGCATCCTCGACGCGATCCGCCGCGGCGCCCCGCTCGACGGGTGCGGGCGGGTGCAGCCCGCGCTGTTCGCCCTCCAGGTGGCGCTCGCCGCGCTGTGGCGGGCCCACGGGGTCGAACCGGCCGCGGTCATCGGCCACTCCCTCGGCGAGGTCGCCGCGGCCGTGGTGGCCGGCGGGCTCTCCCTGGCGGACGGGGTGCGGGTGGCCTGCCGCCGCTCCGCGCTGCTGGACCGGATCGCCGGCAGCGGGGCCATGGCGACCGTGGGGCTGGGCGCGCGGGAGGTGGCGGAGGAACTCGCGGCCGCGGGCGCCGACGGGGTCTCGGTCGCGGTGCTCGCCGCCCCCGGGTCCACGGTGATCGCGGGGGACACCGCTGAGGTCGAGCGGCTGGTCGCCGTCTGGGAGGCCCGCTCGCTCCCGGCCGCGATGATCGCCGTGGACGTCGCCTCCCACTCCCCCCAGGTGGACCCGCTGCTCCCGGAACTGGCCGCGGAGCTCGCGGAGCTGGAGCCCCGCCGGCCCCGGCTGCCCTTCTACTCGACGGTGTCGGACGAGCCGACGGAACCGGCCGGCTTCGACGCCGCCTACTGGTGCGCGAACCTGCGCCAGCCGGTCCGGTTCACCGCCGCGCTGGCCGCCGCCGCGGCCGATCGCCATCGGGTGTACGTGGAGGTCTCCCCGCACCCGGTGGTGGCCCACTCCCTCGCGCGGAGCCTGCCCGGGCCGCCGGACGCGGCCGTGGTGGTGCCCACGCTGCGTCGCGGCGAGCCCGAACGTGCCACCTTCCGGACCCAGTTGGCCGCGCTGCACTGCGCCGGTGTGCCGGTGGACTGGACCGTCCTCTACGGCGAAGGCCGACTGGCCGAGGTGCCGCCCATCGTCTTCGACCGGCAGCGCCACTGGGTGCCGCCCGCCCCGCCGGCGGCGGGACCGCCGGCGGAACCGGCGACAGGACCGGCGACGCCGACGGCGGGACCAGCCGCGGATCCGGCGGCGGAGGACGGGACGGGCGCACCGCTGCCGGGCGTCCGCCGGGAGGCTCCCGGCGACCCGGCGGTGCACTACTGGCGCGGCGAGGCCGGGACCGGAGCGCTGCCGTGGTTGGCGGACCACACCGTGCACGGCTCCACCGTCCTGCCCGGGGCGGCCCACCACGCCCTCGCGCTGACCTGCGGCTGCGCGGTCTTCGACGCTCCACCGGAGGAGATCGACGTGATCGACCTCCGGTTCCTGGAGCTGCTGCGGCTGGCGGAGCACACACCCGTCGCCACGACGGTGACGCCCACCGGGCCGGACCGCGCCCGGTGTGAGATCTTCGGCCGCGACCCGCAGGGCGGATGGGTCCGGCAGGCCACCGCGGAGCTGCACCGTCGCACCGCGCCGCGCCAGTCGCGGCCGGTGTCGGTGGACAGCCTGACGCTGCGTCACCCCCTGTCGCTGGACCCGGCCGCCCTGTACGCGAGCATGCGGGCCTGCGGCCTGGTGCACGGTCCGGCGTTCCAGGGCGTCACCGAGCTGAACGCCTCGCGCCGCGGTGACGGCTTCTGGGCGCGGCTCGAACTGCCCGCGGCCGCCTGGGCGCCCGAGCACGGGCTGGCCGTCCACCCCGTCCTCGTCGACCTCTGCGCCCAGCTCCCCATGGCCTGTCTGATCTCGGAGACCGAGCCGTCCCTGATCCTGCCGGTGGGGATGCGGGCGGTGCGGATCCTCGGCGACCCGGCGACCGCCGTCTACGGGCAGGTGCGTCTCGTCGACCCCGCGACCGACTCCGTGACGGGGCACGTGCGCCTGCTGGACGAGGCGGGCCGGCCGGTGCTGGCCGTCGACGGACTGCGCTTCGCCCGGCGTACCGAGCCCGCTCCCGACCGGACCGAGGGCTGGTTCCTCCAGGCCGGCTGGCAGCCCGCCGCTCTCGAGGAGCCCACGCCGGACGCCGCGCCCAAGGACGTGGTGCTCACCGGCGGCAACGGCAGTTCGGTGCGCACGCTGGAACAGTCCCTACAGGCGACCGGGGCGCAGGTGGAGGTCTGGACCGGCCCGGACGGGGACGAGCCGGTGGAGGCGCTCCGGGAGACCCTCGCCTGGCGGCTGTCCACCCGCTCGGTGCCGCCGCGCTCCGTGGCCCTGCTGTGCGAGGCGCGCCCCGGCGAGGATCCGACCGTGGCCGGGCTGCGGCACGCGCGGCAGCTGGTCGCCCTCGCCCAGGTGGCCGCCGACGTGCCCGGCACCCCGCCGCGGCTCTACGCGGTCACCCGCGGGGCGCGCGCGGTGCTCCCGGGTGAGGAGACCGACCTGGGGCCGAGTGCCCTGCGCGGGCTGGTGCGCGTACTCGCGCTCGAGCACCCCGAGCTCCGGGCGACGCTGGTGGACGCCGACCCGGCCGACACCGAGCTGCGCGGCGTGGCCGCGGAACTCGCCGGTGACGGGGTGGCGGACGAGGTCGGGCTGCGCGGCACGGACCGCTACGCCTCCCGGCTCGGCCGCGTCTCCCCGGCGGAGTGGGAGCGGGCCGGGGCGGCCGCCCGGACCGTGCGGTACGGGTTGGACGGGTTCCGGCTGCGGGCGGCCCACCCCGGCGACCTGGGGAGCCTGGAGCTGGCCGCGGTCGGGCGCCGGACGCCGGGCCAGGGCGAGGTGGAGTTGCGCGTCCAGGCCGCCGGGCTCAACTTCCGCGATGTGCTCACCGCCATGGGGTTGCTCCCCGGGGACCGGGACGTCCAGTACCGGATCGGCTTCGAGTGCGCGGGCGTCGTCACCGCGACCGGTCCCGGGGTGACCGAGGTCCGCCCCGGTGACCAGGTGTTGGCGGTCGACCTGCGGGGCGGGGCGTTCGGCTCCTTCCTCACGGTGTCCGCCGCGGCCGTCGCGCCGCTGCCGGCCGGGCTCGACCCCGTCGTGGCGGCGCGGCTGCCGGTGGCGTACCTCACCGCCTGGTACGCGCTGCGCGAGGTCGCTCGGCTCACGGCGGGCGAGCGGGTGCTGGTCCACTCGGCGACCGGCGGCACCGGGCTGGCCGCGGTCGAGGTGGCCCGTACGCTGGGCGCCGAGGTGCTGGCCACCGCGGGCAGCGAGGAGAAGCGGCGCTGTCTGCGCGCCATGGGCATCGCGGAGGTGATGGACTCCCGATCGCTGGACTTCCGCGACCAGGTGTGGGAGGCGACCGGCGGCGAGGGCGTCGACGTGGTCCTCAACTCCCTGTCCGGGCCGGCGATCCGAGCCGGTCTGGAGACGCTCCGCCCGTTCGGCCGCTTCGTCGAGCTGGGCGTGCGGGACATCCTCGCGGACAGCCCGCTGGGGCTCGCGCCGCTGCGCCACAACATCACCCTCAGCACCGTGGACCTGATCGAGCTGCAGCGGGCCCGCCCGGACGCCTTCGCCGCCCTGCTGCGGGAGGTGCTGGGCGAGGTGGCGGCGGGTCGACTGAAGCCGCTGCCGGGCATCGCGTTCCCGCTCTCCGCGGCCACCGACGCCTTCCGGCACATGGCGCAGGCCCGTCACATCGGCAAGGTGGTCCTGACCGTCCCGGAGCGCGGCGAGGCGACCGCGGTGCTGCCGGAGGGGGCGCCGACGGTCCGGCCGGGCGGCGCCTATCTCGTCACCGGCGGGCTGCGCGGCCTGGGGCTGGCCACCGCGCGCTGGCTGGCCGACCGGGGAGCCGGGCACCTCGTGCTCAACGGGCGCAGTCGCCCCTCCCCGGTCGTCACCGAACTCCTGGACGAGCTCACCGCCGGCGGAACCCGGATCACCGTCGTCCTCGGCGACATCGCCGACGCGCGCACCGGCGAACGGCTCATGGCCGCGGTCGAGGCCGAGGGAGCCCCGCTGTACGGGGTCGTGCACTGCGCCATGGCGCTGGAGGACGCCGCGGTGGTCAACATCCGGGACGATCAGCTCCGTCGGGTCTGGGCGCCCAAGGCGGTCGGGGCGTGGCGGCTGCACCAGGTGACGGCCGACCGCCAACTGGACTGGTTCGTGGTGTTCTCCTCGATGGCCTCGCTGCTGGGCAACCCCGGGCAGGGCGCGTACGCCGCCGCCAACTCCTGGCTGGACGGCTTCGCCGCGTGGCGTTCCGCGCGCGGGCTGCCGACGCTCGCGGTGAACTGGGGTCCGTGGGGCGAGACCGGTGTCGCCACCGACTTCGCCGCCCGCGGCTACCGGACCCTCTCCACCGAGGAGGGCCTGGCGGCGCTGGAGTTGCTGCTGCGCCACCGGCGGACGCAGACCGGCGTCATCCCCGGCGAGCCGGACACCTGGGTGCCCGCCGCCGGGCGGCGTTCGGACTTCTTCGGTCTGTTCACCCGGGACGATCGGCCGGACGACGACGGGCAGCCGGCCGACGACGCACGGACGGGTGACGGCGGACCGCCGCGGGACGACGGGATTCGCGCCCGTCTGCACGACCTCCCCGCCGGTCTGGGCCGCCGGGCCGCCCTGGAAATCTATCTGGCGGACCATATCCGTGCCGTGTTGCGATTGCGGGCCACCTCCCTCGATCCGCAGATTCCGTTGAAGGCGCTCGGATTCGATTCGCTGCTGGCGATGGAGCTGAGGTCGATCCTGGAAAGGAACCTGGAAATCCAACTGCCGGGGAATTTCGTGTGGCAGCATTCCACTGTGGCGGCGCTCGCCGAGGGGCTCGCCCAGCGCATGGGGCTGGAACTCACCCCGCCCTGACCGACTCCCGGCCCCGCGCGGCCTCGGTGGTCCGCGCCTCGACCGCGGCGGCACGGCCCGCTTCCCCCTGTGGGACGGGTCGTGCCGCCGCGCGCGCGGCACCCCGCGCACCCGCCTTCGGCCGTCCGCCCGTTATCCTCGCGACGGCCGTCGGCTATCGACGGTCGGGCAGCCCCTCCGCGCTTTTGCGGTCATCACACATGCCTCCACCGGGCTCTTCCCGCTTCCTTCACGGCCGCATGCGCCTACCGATTCGCACATCCTCGTGGATTCAATGAGATAACGCGAGAACGAAGGCTCATAGGAGCCTCGCGCCGCGATATGACGGGGCATCGCCTGGTGACCCTGAATTCGGGGCGAGAGTCTCGCTCGAATTCGCGCACGTCCCATGCGCTAGGAGGAAGAAATGAATCTGCGGAAGAACCTTCCGTCGATCGGCCTCGGCGTCGCCGGCGCCCTCGCCGTGACGCTGGCGACGACGATGCCGGCCGCCGCCCAGCCGAAGGCATACGTCTCGTGTGCGGTCTCGGACCTGATCGACGCCATCGACCAGGCCAACGCGGGCGGAGGCGGCACCCTTCTGCTGACACCCGGCTGCACCTACCAGCTGACCGCCGCGGAGAACGCGGACGACGGTCTGCCGGAGATCACCACCCCGATCAACATCCTGGGCGCCGGCGCCACCATCACGCGGTCCGCCTCCGCACCCAGCTTCCGGATCTTCCACGTCACGGGGTCGGGCAACCTCAACCTCACCGCCCTCACCGTTTCGGGAGGTTCGGTCCTCGGGTCCGGGGGTGGCATCCTCAACGAGGGGCAGCTCACCCTGAACACGTCGTTCATCGGCCGTAACGCCGCGTCCGACGTGGGCGGGGGCCTCGCCAACACCGGTACCGCGAACGTCAACGCCGGCACCCGTCTCGCCCTGAACACCGCCGTGGCCGGTGGGGGCGGTCTGCACAACGCCGCCGACGCCCTCGCGCGGTTGAGCGCCTCCAGCGTGGACAGCAACACCGTGACCGGGGAGGGAGCCCAGGGTGGCGGCGTCCTCAACGCGGGGGGCAATCTCCAGGGCTTCACGAGCACCATCGGCAGCAACACCGCCCTCGCCGAGGGCGCGACGGGCGGTGGGCTGGCCACGGTGGGCGGCACGGTGTCGCTGACCCTCGGCACCGTGGAGAACAACCGCGCCGACACCGCTCCAGGCGGGATCTACAACGACGGCTCCACCGTCAGCCTGACCCTGGTGCCGGCCTTCAACAACAACCCGACCAACTGCTCCGGCAGCCCCGATCCCGTCCCGGGATGCCTGGGTTGATGTGACGGGCACCGCTCCCCGGGGCGGGCCCCTGCCCGGGCGATCCCACCGCCCGGGCAGGGCGTCCGGCGACCGCCGGGGCAGCGGCGCCCCGACGGAAAGGCTTGCCATGCGCGGGAAATCATCGTCAGCCACCGCGACCGCGGTGGACGTCACCCTGACCCTGCAGCAGATCGAGGAGTGGTCGGGCGGCGCACCTCCGCCGCTGGACACTCCGTGGCGCTCGGGCCACCCCGTCGCGTTCTCCCTCCCGTCGACGGAGCGAGGAGTTCCGGCCTGCCGTCGCCTGGCACGGTCGTGGCTGGACTCGGAACAGGTCAACGGGGAGGGCGTGCGGTACGCGTTCCTGCTGGTGCTGTCGGAGCTGGTCACCAACGCGGTGCGCCACTCCCGGTCCGCCCTCATCACCGGCCGGTTCTGGAGGGCGAGCGGCCTGCTCTTCGTGGAGGTCCGCGACCAGGGCGGAACGCCCTCCAGGCCACGGGTGGTCGCTGCCCGCCGAAGCGACGCCCACGGGCGGGGGCTGGCGTTGATCGCCGCGACCGCATACGCCTGGGGCCGGCGCGGGAGTGGCGACGGCGGCTGTGCCGTGTGGGCGGCGGTCCCGCTCACACCGGTGCCGTAGGAGGTGAGCAGCTGATCCGGAAACCGTGCGCCGGGCATCGCGCCCCGGCGCACGCATGACGCATGGGGGGGCACGGGCGCCCACGCAAGCGCCCCTCGGGTTGCACCAGTTGCACCCGGCATACACCCAGTGATCCCGATACATGTTTTTTAGCCACAAAGACACCACCAGTTGCGGAAGAATGCTTATGCCAAGGGAAGATGCACCTCCGTTACGAAACGCCATGGTTTTCGACACGTGATGAGCAGATAGTCACTGGGAGGGACGCTGGATGGCTGCCCGATCACTTGCGACACGCGAGCCCAACGACCGGCTCGAAGCGTTGATCCACGAGGCGGCGGTTTCCCACGCGGGCCTGGCTCGTCGGGTCAACATGCGCGGAAGCAGATACGGACTCGATCTGCGGTACGACAAGACCTCGGTGAGCCGATGGGTCCGGGGACAGCGACCACGCGGCCGGACCACGGCCATCATCGCCGAGGTCCTGGGCGAGAAGCTGGGCCGCACGGTGTCCCTCGAAGAGATCGGCATGACCGACCGCGCGGACCTGGCGGCGGGAGCCGGGCTCAACTTCGCCCGGGACGTGGCGGGTGCGGTGGAGCACGCCTGCGCGCTGTGGCGCAGCGACGCCGGCCAGGGAAGGAGACCGTTCGGCGCCACGGTGTCGGCCTCGGCGCTGGTCAGCCCCAGCCGCGACTGGCTGATCACCGGCCTGGACGCGTCGGTCTCGCGCTCCGGGGGGCATCGGGTGGCCGATGCCGATCCGGACGCGGTCGAGGCGACCCTGCTGTCGCTGGCCACGCTCGACCACCGGTTCGGCGGCGGCCATGTGCGGCCCACGCTGGTGCACTATCTCGACAGCGTGGTGTCCGGGCTGCTGACCGGCTCCTACGGCGACTCCCTCGGCCGGCGGCTGTTCTCGGCGGCCGCCCGGCTCACCGAGCTGGCCGGCTATCTGGCGGAGGACGTCGGCCAGCCGAGCCTCGCCCAGCGCTACTACATCCAGGCCCTCCGGCTCTCCCAGGCGGCCGGCGACCGCGGCTTCGGCGGCTATGTGCTCGCCGCGGGCATGAGCAGGCTCGCGCCGCAGTTGGGGTACCCCCGAGAGGTCACCCAGCTGGCGCGGGCCGCCCGGGAGGGGTCGGTGGGCCGCGCGCCGTTCACGGTCCAGTCGCTGTGCCATGCCGCGGAGGCGCGCGGCTACGCCCTGCTCGGTGAGAAGCGGCTGTTCACCGCGACGATGGGGCAGGCGCTGGAGGTGCTGACGCGCGCCGACCCCGCCGCCGAGGCGGAGTGGGTCTCGCGCTTCAACCAGGCGTATCTGGCGGTGGAGCTGGCGCACGGTTACCAGGACCTGGAGAATCCGGCGCTCGCCGCGCGCTGGGCGGAGAAGGCGCTGACCGAGCTGCCCGAGGCCAGGGTGCGACGACGCGCCGTCGCGCTGCTGCTGCTCGCCACCGCGCGCGTGCTGGACGGGGAGGTGGAGGAGGGGTGCCGCTCGGCCGAACAGGCGCTGGACCTGATGCGGGGCCTGCGGTCGCACCTCGCCACCCAGCGGCTCAGCGAGTTCCGGCGCCGGCTGCGCGCCTTCCACCAGGTGGAGGCGGCGCGCTGCTTCTACAGCCGGCTGACGGAGTCGGCGACCTCGTAGCCCTGGGCGCTCGACCGCGGGCGACGCCCCGTCACCGCCAGACGCGGTCCAGGAAGCCGGCGATGAGCGGGGCGATGTCGGCGAGGCGCTCCTCCAGCGCGAGCGGCCTCCCGCCGCGGCAACCGGACCCGCGTCGCCCGCCACTACCGGCGCCGCACGTCCGGCTGAGCGACGGCGCCCCCGCGACGACCGGCTCAGCCCTCCCGCGGCGCGGCGCCCCCGGCCTCGCCCAGTCGGCGCGCCGCCGCGGCGGCCGCGCGGGCCGTCTGGAGGAGCTCGCTCTGGAGCACGGCGGGACGGTAGACGGTGAGCGCACCGGTGCGCTTGGCGATGAGCAGGGCGTCGGGGGCCGGGGCGACCTCTCCGTCGTGGGCGAGCCTGGCCGTGTCGCCCAGTCCGGTGAGCCGCAGCCGGTGGACCCTGGCCTTCATATAGATGTGCGAGTGCTCCAGCGCGCCGAACACGGCCGCCAGGATGACGCGCGTACGGGCCAGCCGTGGATTGCCGTCGATCAGCCGGACGTCGAGCAGGCCGTCGTCCAGCCGCTCGCGGTAGGCGGGGGCGAAGCCCTCGGGCGCGTAGCGGCCGTTGCCGACGAACAGCAGCCACACCCGGTGGGGGCGCCCGTTGATCTCCATCTCGGTCGGGGATCCGGTGCGCAGCACCCGGGCCAGCGCGACGGCGGTCGCGGGCCACTTGCCCAGCCGGCCCTGGAGCCGCTCGCGCAGGTGCACCAGCTCCGGGTAGAGGCCGATGCTGAAGGTGTTGACGAACGGGGTGATCCGAGCCGCCCCCTCGCCCGTCGTGGCCGGCCCCTCCCCCACAGCCGATCCGTCGCCCGACCCGGCGTCGGCGGCGGGGCCGAAGGGCGCGCCCGCGGCCGACCCCGCGTCAGGACCGGTGCCCCCGCCCCGTGCGGCGTTCGCCGCGTCGCCCTCGGCCGGCGCCGCGTACGCGAGGTCGACCGCGACCGCGTCCCCCTCCTCGACCGCGTAGGCGGTGTCGTCGAAGGCGGGGACGCCGACGTCGAGCGCGAAGTGGTTGAGGGTGCCGCCGGGGAAGACGGCCAGCGGCAGCCGGCGTTCCACGGCCAGGGCCGCGGCGGCGTTGACGCTGCCGTCGCCGCCGCAGATCCCGAGCGCGCCACCGCGCTCCGCGGCCCGGCGGGCGGCGCGATCCAGCAACGCGCCGAAGTCGTCGTCGGGGCCGCACTCCAGGATCTCCGCGGCGGGGAGCAGATCGCGCAGCTGCTCGGCGTACGACCGCACCGGTCCGAAGCCGGCGCCGGGCCCCGCCCCCCGGTTGACGACGACGCACAGCCCGGCGCCGCCGGGCAGCGCGGGGGCGGAGACACGTGGGCGGGCCTGGGCCGGCGTCTCCGGGCGCGGCGGCCACCAGCGGCAGGTGAGGGCGGCCGCCGTGGCGCCCATGGCGACCCCGGCCAGCACATCGCTGGGGTAGTGCACCCCGACGTACACCCGGGAGGCGGCCACCGCGGCGGCGACCGGGGCGACGAGCGCGCCGTACCGCAGCGATTCGAGGGCCACGCCGGTGGCGAAGGCCGCGGCGGAGGCCGAGTGCCCGGACGGGAACGAGCTCGTCCACGGCTGCCTGGCGAGCCGGCGCACCACCGGCACCGCGTCGATGACCGGGCGGCGCCGGTCCACCGTCCACTTGACGATCGCGTTGCTGGCCAGTGAGGCGGCCGCCAGCGAACCGACGCCGCGCAGCGCGGCGCGCCGCGCGGTGCGCCCCCCGACGGCGGCGAGCACCGCGGCCGTGCCCATCCAGAGCCGGCCGTGGTCGGCCGCCCGACTGAGCCGGGGCAGCAGCGGATGCGCGCCGCGGAACCGTCCTGCGGCGACGCGCGCGAAGATGTGCCGGTCCAGGTCGCTCAAGGGCCCCATGTCTTCGGAATCCTACGTGCCGACCGCCACCCGGGCCTCTCGTCGCGCCGCATACGGGTCGCCGCTTCCCGTGTCGTCCACCGTGCCGCCGGCCGGGGTGACGGCCCGTCGGGCGGCCGGGCCGCCGGGCGGGGCCAGCGGGCTCGCCCACTCCGCGTCCGGGACGGTGCAGGCGCGCACATAGCGCTCCACCGCTCCCACCAGCGCCGACCGCAGCCGGCGCGGCTCCCCCTTCACTCCGTCACCGCCGCGGCGTGGTCGGCCGCCGCGGCGGCGAAGGCACGGATCAGGGGGTGGGGACGGGTGCCGTCGCCGGCGAGTTCGGGCTGGAAGAGAGTGGCCAGAAAGAAGGGGTGCTCGGGCAGTTCGACGATGCGGGCGTCACCGGCCTCGTCCGTGCCGGTGACGCGCAGCCCGTGCGCCCGCAGCGTGTCCAGGCGGGCCGGGTCGGCCCCGTAGGAGCAGTGGTAGCGCTCCAGGGTCCGCTGGGCGCCCAGGAGGCGTTCGGCGAGCGAGCCCGGCGCGATGTCCACCGGCCCCTCATGGCCGATCAGGGAGCAGGCCAGCGGGACGATCAGGGTGTCCTCGGCGGAGGGCTGGTTCTCGGCGTGGGCGACACCGGTCAGCCCGCAGACGTTCCGGGCGTACTCCAGCAGGGCGTGCTGGAACCCGCCGCAGGTGCCCAGGAAGGGGATGCTCCGTTCCCGGGCGGTGCGCACGGCGTTCAGCGCCCCCGACTCGCTGGCGTACGGGCTGCCGGGGACCAGCCAGACGGCGTCGAAGCCGTCCAGCGCGCCCGGCGCCTCGGCGTCGGGGGTGGGGATCCAGTAGGCGTCCACCACGAGCCGGTCGCGTTCGGCGAGGGCGGAGAGCAGCGCCGAGGCCCGGACGTGGGCGCGCACGCCGGGCGAGCGCTCGCCGACCAGGGCGAGCCGCGGCGCGGGGGCGCCGACGGCGGCGGAGGTGACGGAGGAAGGAGCGAAGGAGGGGGAGACGGGGGCGGAGGAGGTCGCGGACATGACGCCCATCGTGTGCCGAGCGCCAGGTTCACGTCCAACGATGATTCCTGACCCTTCGATCAGAGATACTGATGGCCGGTGGAGGCCGCCCCGCCATACTTGCCGAGTGGATCTGCACCTCCTCCGTACCTTTCTCACCGTGGCCCGGCTCGGCTCGTTCTCCGCGGCCGCGCGCGACCTCGGCTACACCCAGTCCGCGGTCTCCCAGCACATCGCCGCCCTCGAAGCCGACCTCGGGGCGCCGGTGCTGGAGCGCCGCCCGGTGGTGCCCACCGCCGTGGGGGCGCGTCTGCTGGAGCACGCCGGTCCGCTGCTGCTGCGGGCGGAGGCGGCTCGCGCGGACATCGCGCGCATGACGACGCGTCCGACGGCGCGGGTCGTCATCGGCCGGACCCCGCTGGCCGCGGCCGAGGAGCTGGCCACCGCGCTGGCCGGGGCCCGCCGGACCGTTCCCGGGCTGCTCGTGCAGGTGCGCGTGCTGAGCGGCGCGGCGCTTCCGGCCGCGGTCGCCACCGGCGAGGTGGACCTCGCCCTGGTCGACGGCGTCGCCGCGCCCAACGACCCGCTGCACCTGCCCGACACCAGCCCGCTCGCCGCGGCCGGTGTGGGCGAACGTCCCCTGGCCGTCGTCCTGCCCCGCGATCACCCGCTGGCCGGCCGCGCCCGGCTGCGGCTGACCGACCTCGCCGACGCGGTGTGGCTGGACGCGCCCGACCTCATGCCCACCCCGGACCAGCTGTGCGGCATCACCGGTGCCGACGGCTTCCGGGCGCGCGTGCGGTACGAGGGTGCCGACCCGCACGGTCTGCTCGCCCTGGTCGCGGCCGGGCACGGCCTCGCCCTGCTCCCCTCCGACGCGGCCGACCGCGTCCCGGGACTCGCCGCCGTCCCCCTCGCCTCGCCGCGCCTCGTGCACCGCACCGAAATCCTGCACAGCCGCGGCCTCGACGGCCCCGGCGGGCTCATCGCCGCTCGCCTCACGGGGACGGATCCGGACCGGGCCCCGACCGGATGAACAACCCGCGGGCCCCGGCCGAGGCCACGCGCGGCGCTCCGCCGCGGCCCGGGCCGGGCCGGGCCGGGTCCCCGCTCGGCTCCAGCGCGGCCCGGGCCGGGTCGGGCCCTGTTCGGCCGCGCGCCCGAGGCCGGCCGCTCGTTCAGCTCCCGCTTCACCGAGCTGGTCGGGGAGTCTCCGAGCGCCCACCGGGCCCGGGACCACGCCGCGGGGCGGCCGTCCCGGCCTGCTACGCGAAGCTCTACACGCGACCGGTCAGGAACGGAGAAGCGGGATCCACGCCCCGCGCCTAGCGTGAGTCCCATGAACATCACTCTTTCCCAGTGCTTCGTCGCCGTCGACGACCACGACAAGGCGCTCGCCTTCTACCGCGATGTGTTGGGTCTGGAGGTCCGCAACGACGTCGGCTTCGAGGGGATGCGCTGGGTGACCGTCGGCGCCCCGTCCCAGCCGGACGTGAACATCGTGCTGGAACCGCCGGCCGCCGATCCGAACGCCTCCCCCGCCGACCGCCAGGCCATGACCGAACTCCTGGCCAAGGGCATGCTGCGCGGGGTGATCTTCGCGACCGACGACTGCGACGCCACCTTCGAACGCATCCGGGCCGCGGGAGGCGAGGTGCTCCAGGAGCCGATCGACCAGCCGTACGGGGTCCGCGACTGCGCCTTCCGCGACCCCGCCGGGAACATGCTGCGGTTCACCCAGGCCCGCCCGGTGTAGCGTCGCCGGCCCCCGGTGCCGACCGGTCGCCGTCCGCCACGAACCCCTCGGGCGTCCCGGCGACCGGTGCCGGCCCACCGCGGCCGGCCGTGGCCCGCCGCGGTCAGCCGTCCAGGACCGCCAGGTCGAGCCGGTCGAGGCGCTCGGGGTCGGTGAGGATGTCGAGGGACGCGACCCTGCCGCCCGAGACGGTGAACGCCATGACGGACATGGGCCGGCCTTCGGCGGTCGCCACGACGCCGACCGCGCCGTTGACGAGGACGAGCCGCGCCGACGAGGCGAAGCGGGCGAAGGTGATCGCCTGTCCGGCCACGGCGGCCGCGCCGTGCAGCATCACGCCGGGGCGTTGGGCCCCACCGTCGGAACGCGCCACCACGTCCGGGTCGAGGACCTCCACCAGCGCGTCGAAGTCGCCGCTCCGCGCGGCCCTGAGGAACGCCTCCACGACCTCGCGCTGGAGCGCGAGGTCGGCGTCCGGGACCGGGGCGGCGCCGCGGACCCGGCGGCGGGCCCGACTGGCGAGCTGGCGGGCGGCGGCGGGGTTGCGGCCGACGATGGCGGCGATCTCCTCGAAGGGCACACCGAACAGGTCGTGCAGCACGAACGCGAGCCGCTCGGCGGGGGCCAGCGTCTCCAGGACCACCAGCAGGGCCAGCCCCACCGAGTCGGCCAGCAGCGCCTCCTGCTCGGGTCCGGCGCCGTCCACGCTTCCGATCACCGGGTCGGGCAGGTGCACGCCCAGCGGCTCCTCACGCCGCGCGGTGCGCGAGCGCAGCATGTCCAGGCACACCCGGCCGACGACCGTGGTCAGCCAGCCACCCAGGTTCCGCACCGCGTCGGTGTCGGAGCGGCTGACCTTCAACCACGCCTCCTGCACGGCGTCCTCCGCCTCGCTGAGCGAACCCAGCATGCGGTAGGCCACCGCCCGCAGATGGTCGCGGTGCGCCTCGAAGCGCTCCGCCAGGAATGCGGTGTCGTCCCTGTACGCGCCGTCGTCCACCCGTGCCATCTGCCGTTTCCCCTTGCCGTCACTGGTCGTGCCTTCATCGGGATGACGGATCGGAGGGCGTCGATGTGACACCGGCGGCGACCCGCCGGCGACGGCGGGCAGCGCGGTCAGGTCGTGCGCCTCGGCCAGGGCGGTCATGGCGCCGCACCCGGAGTGCCCGCAGACCACGATGCCGGTGACGCCGAGGACGGCGACGGCGTACTCGACGCTCGCCGCCACCCCGCCGTCTCCCGCCGCCACCCCGTCGGCGCCCACGTACCCGGGGCCTTCACCCGGCTCCTGCGCGACCACCGCCCTCCGGGGCCAGGGACGCCCGGACCAGGGTGAGCACCTCCTCCCCGCTCAGGCCGAGGCTGTGGGAGAGGGTGACGAGTTCGCGGATCTGCTGGAGCAGTTGTGCGCGGCCGGCGGGCCGGGCCTCGGTGACGACGGCCCCGCGCCCCCGACGCAGATCGATCAGCCCCTCCTCGCGCAGCCGTTGGTAGCCGCGCAGCACGGTGTGGACGTTGACATCGAGCGACTCGGCGAGCTGCCGGGCGGGCGGCAGCCGTTCGCCGCCGCGGACCTCGCCGTCGGCGATGGCCTGGCGCACACAGCCGGCGATCTGGTCGCCGAGCGGGAGCGGTGATCCGGGGTCGAGACGGAAGAGCACGTCAGGCCCCCGGGGCGGGACGCTCGCGGACGACCAGCGCGTTGAGGAGGGCGGCGGCGGTGCGGGCGTCGTCCACGGTGACGACGAACTCGCTGCCGTGGCTCAGCCGCGCCGAGAGCGCGCCGCCGGACCGCAGGATCACCCCACTCGCGCCGGAGTGCACCCGGTAGCCCCAGCCGGCGAAGTCCCGCAGCGCGTTCACCTCGCGCTCGGTCGCCTCCTCGATGCGGTCCAGGGGCACGGTCAGCCGGGGGCGCGGCAGCAACAGCGGGGTGACGGTGAGGCCACGGCGGTCCACGGTGACCCGCGCTCCGGTCAGCAGCGCCAGCGGAAGCCCGCCCGCCAGCAGGCCGATGCCCGACCCCCAGCCGACGGTGACGCCCGCGACCACCCCGGCCACGGCGAGGGCCAGTCCGACGTACGCGATCGGGCGGGAGCCCGCGGTGTGGGTCCAGCTGGCCCGCTCGCCGTCGGCCAACTCCAGCCGGGGCGCCGTCGGAGCCGGCGTCCGACGGGTGACGGGCGGCGGCGCTCCGGGCCCCGCCAGCAGCCAGCCCAGCCCGCCCAGCGCGGCGGACGCGGCGCACACCAGGGCCAACTGACGACCTGCCAGGGTGACGGTCCCCGCGTCGTCGGCCCCCGCGTTGGCCCACAGGGTGACACCGAAGGCGGCGCCCAGCAGCGCCGCGACCGCGCACCCGGCGGCGGTCAGCGCGCGCTGCGCGCCGGGCGCCTCGCGGCCGAGGTGGGCGAGGGTGCCGAAGAGCGCCCCGAGGCCCAGCAGGACGCCCAGCGCGACGCCGAGGAAGCCGCCGCGCGCGGTGAAGCCGTCCGCGGCGCCGCCGGCGCCGAAGTGGGTGGCGAGGGGATCGGGCAGCCGGTCCCACAGCCCGGCGCAGCCCAGCGACACGGCGGCCGCGGCGAGCCCGAACGCCAGCGTCACCACGGCGGTCCGGCGATGGCCGGACGGACCCTCGTGCCTGCGGAACATGCGATCAGCCCCCTCCAGTTGTTCGTATAACACTAGAACAACCTAAACCCAGAAGGGGCGTTCGCACCACCGGCGGCCCTCGTGCGCGGCCCCCTTCACGGGGCGGCGCCGCCACCGGCGCCATCCGGCTGACAGCCGTCGCCCGAGGGGTGGATGATGTCGGGATGCTGCACGGCTGGAAGAAGACCGCGTTGGTCATCGCCTCCGCCCTCCTGGTGCTGGGGATGGCCGCGGTGTGGGTGTGGGTGGATCTCGACACCGCGAGCGGCGTGGCGAGCGTGGTCGGGGCCGTGGTGGGCGTCGCGGGGCTCGGCTGCGCGCTGCTCGGTCCCGGACAGTCCCCGCCTCCGCCCCCGCCGCCACCGGCTCCGACGACGCTGCGCGCGACCCGGACCGGCAGGGCCACGGCCCGTGCCGGCGGCACGGCGAACACCGGGGTCAGCGCGCCGGCCACGACCTCCGCGGACGCCGCGGCAGAGGACACCGGGGACGCCGAGGGCGACGGCGGCGATGCCAACACCGGCGTCCGGCTCGGCTGAACCCGTCGGACACGACAGGCCACCGCGGGCGACAGAGAGCAGAGGTCGGAACGACAGTGGGGTGGAAACAGCCACCGCGTACCGGGATCACCGAGACCACGGAGGCCACCGAGACCGGCGAGGCGCACGCGGACAACGGCGGCGTGGCCAACTCCGGGGTCCTCGTCATCAAGGAGTTCCACCAGCACCTGCCGGAGTCGGGCGCCGACCCGGCGGGCCCGCCACCGGCCGCCCCGCGCCTGGACCAGGCCGCCTGGGACGGGTTGGGCGCGCTCTTCGACGACCGGCCGCTGCCCGAGGGGACCTACGAGGCGTACCGCTGGGCCTTCGAGATATCCGGGGCCGTCCCGCCCGTGGGCGACAGCCTGCCGTCGGGCGGCCTGACCGAGGTGGTCAAGGACCTGGACGCGCGTCAGGGCGTGCGCCCCGACATGCCGCTCGCGGTGCCGTTCGTGCGGTGTCTGATGGCGCGGGCCGCGACACGCGACCCGGAGTGGGCGACGCAGCTGGCGGACTGGCTCGCGGCGACCTGCGAGCGGACGGGGGTCGGCCCCCTCCCCACGCCACCGCCCGCCGAACGTCAGGTGGTCCTCCATCTGCGTCTGGAGCCCGCCCAGACCGAGGACCGCCACTGGGTGCGGATGTGGCTGCATCGGGGCGGCTTCGAGACGCTGTGGGAGTCCGAGGCCACCCCGTTGACGCTGGACCAGGTCCGCTGCGAGCTCGGCCGACAACTGCTCCGGGTGGAAAGACGGTTCAGTGAGACCGACCCCGTGGCCTGCCGCCGGGTGGACCGGGTGGAGTTCCACGTCCCGTTCGAACTGCTCGATGTCGACTTCGAGAACTGGCCGATGCCCATCGGACGCCGCGGCGCGCCCCGCCGCCTCGGCTTGATCTACCAGGTGGCCGTCCGCTGCCCCGACGAGCGCGACGGCGTGACCGAGGCGCTGTGGCGGCAGAAGTGGCGCTGGTACCAGGCGCAGAGCAGCCGCCATCCACGGGCCGTCCATGTGCTGCCGGACCACGAGGTCAGCCAGATGCTCGGAGACCGGCTGCAGGCCGACCAACCGCCGGTCTGCGTGCTGGCCGAGGTGTCGGCGACCCGGCTCCAGGACGCCCTGAACGCGGTGTTGGACGCGGGGGTGCCGATCGCGGTGTGGCGGCGTGGCGGCCCGCCCCGGGCGGCCGGACCGGGTGAGGGCCTCAGCGCGGCGCTGACGACACCCGGTCCCGACGCGACCGGGGACGAGTCGGGGATCGATGTGCGGCGCCTCCCCAGGCTGCTGCGGGAGCTGCGCCTGGAGCACGCCGACGGCGCGGAGGACGACCAGGGCTGGCACCATCCGTTGGCCCTTCTGTGGGACGATCCCGACTGCAGGCCGCTCAGCCGGTCCTTGTCGTGACGTGAGAGCCGAGAAGCGGAGAAGGGCACGGTGGGGGCGCGGTGAAGGACTGGTGGATCTACGGCAGCGAGGGCACCCAGGAGGTACGGCGGACCTCGCTGACCGCTCTGGAGGCGCCACCCTGGCGGCAGTTCGCCGGCACCCCCGACCCGGAGTACACCGCGCCGCGGAACGAGGGCACGGCGTGGGAGCGCACCGAGGCCCGCGGCCGTGGCTACGTGCCGGACGAGTCGGAGAAGGACGCCGTCAACACAGCGCTGTACCTGCGCCGACCGCTGCTGGTCACCGGCAAGCCCGGGGTGGGCAAGTCCACGCTGGCGTACAGCATCGCCGCCGACCTCGGGCTGGGGCCGGTGCTCCACTGGCCCATCACCAGCCGGACCACCCTGCGCGACGGGCTGTACCACTACGACGCCATCGGCCGGCTCCAGGACGCGAATCTGCACCAGATGCGGACCGGGGGGCCGGGGCGGGCCGCACCCGACCCCGCTGCGGGGACATCCGCGGACTCCGCCGACGGCGGGGCCGCGGCCGCGGACGCCTCCTCCATCACCCCGTACCTCCGGCTGGGCCCGCTGGGCACCGCGCTGCTGGCCCAGGACCAGCCGCGGGTGCTGCTGGTGGACGAGGTCGACAAGAGCGACATCGACCTGCCCGGCGATCTGCTCACCGTCTTCGAGGAGGGCGAGTTCGAGATCCCCGAACTGGCGCGGCTGGCCGTGCGACAGCCGTCCGTGCGCATCGCCACCGACGACTCGCCGGACGACCTCGTCCGGGTCGAACGGGGCCGGGTCCGCTGCCGGGCCTTCCCCGTCGTGGTGCTGACCAGCAACGGGGAGCGCGACTTCCCGCCACCCTTCCTGCGCCGCTGCATCCGGCTGCACATGGAGCCGCCCGGGCGGGAGAAGCTGGAGCGGATCGTGCGCGCCCGGCTCCGCATCGACCCGGAGGACGGGCGCCACGAGGACCTGATCCAGAGCTTCGTCACCCGTGGCGCCGACGGCGACCTCGCCACCGACCAGTTGCTCAACGCCATCCATCTCCGGCTGAACAACGCCTGGTCCGGACCCGAGGAGCGCGAGCGGTTCCTGAGCACCGTCATGCAACGGCTCACCGGCCCGTCGACGTGAGGGCGAGCACCAAGGTGGGGCCGTGGGCCGTCGCCAGGCCGTGGGCCGTCGCCAGGCCGTGGGTCGTCGACGAGCCCGTGGCCGTCGTGAGGACGTGGACCGAGGTGGGGCCGTGGGTCGTCGACGAGCCCGTGGTCGCCGTGAGGACGTGGCGGGGCGCGTGATCGAGGCGCTGCTCAGAGCCGTCAACGAGGCCGGGGCGGACGCCGGTCCTGAGGAGCTGGCCGACATCCTCTGGCTGGCCGGCAGGGTCGGCCCCGCGGCCGGCTCCCCGGAGCCGGAGGCCCCGAACCCGACCCCGGCCCCCGCCGCTCCCCCGCCGCCACGGCGACCGTCGACCTCGACGGCGGCCGCCGCGGAGACCCGGGCCAGGCTGTACCCGGCCTCGGACCCGGACCCGGCCGAGGACGAACCCGGTGCCGGCCGCGGCGACCCGGTGCGAGTCCCCCGCGCCACGACCCTGCGGGACCCGCTGGCCGTCATGCGCTCGCTGCGGCCGGTGGGCCGCCGTGCCCGCGGCGGCCTCGACGCCGAGCGGGAACTCGACGAGGAGCTGACCGTCGCCCGCAGCGTCGAACTCCTGCTGCCGACGCCCGTGCTGCGGCCCGCGCGGAGCCGCTGGCTCGACCTGGCGCTGGTGGTCGACACCCACCACTCGATGCTGCTCTGGCAGGACCTGGTGGCCGAGCTGCGCCGGGTCATCACCCAGACCGGGGTCTTCCGCGATGTGCGGCTCTGGTACCTCGACGGCACCGGGGCCGACGGCCTCCCCGCGGTGACCCACCGCCGAGGTGCCGCCCCGCGGCGCCCCCAGGAGATCGCCGACCCGTCCGGGCACCGACTGATCCTGGTCGTCACCGACACCGTCGGCGGCGGCTGGGCCGGCGGCCCGCTCCATGAGGCCCTGCGCCACTGGTCCTGCCACAACCCGGTGGCCGTGCTGAACGTCCTGCCCGAACGACTCTGGTCCCGCGGCGCCGCCCGCCCCTCCCCCCGGCTGCTCCGCGCCTCCCGCCCCGCCGCCGCCAACGCCTCCTGGCAGCAGGCGCCGACCACCCCCCGGGCGCGCACCCGCCGCCGCCCCGGCCCCGCGGCCGCCCGGCTGCCCGTCCCGGTGGTGGACCCCTCCCCGGCGGCGCTCGGCCGCCTGGCCGACCTGGTCGCGGGCGACAGCCGCTGGCAGCGGATGGCCTGCCTGCTCCTCGACACCGCGGCGGAACAGTCGTCGTCCCCCGCCGCCGACCCCGAGGCCCTGCCCGCCGGCCCGGCCCTCGAACGCTTCCGGGAGACCTCGTCCATCACCGCCCAGCACCTCGCCGGCTACCTCTCCGCCGTGCCCCTGACCCTCCCCGTCATGACCCTCGTCCGGCGCGCCATGCTGCCCGACTCCGACCACGGCCACCTCGCCGAGGTCACCCTGAGCGGCCTGCTCCGCCCCTGGGACGAGCACACCGGCGGAACCGATCCGGAGCACATGGAGTTCGCGTTCCTGCCGGGTGTGCGCGAGGCGCTGCTCGGCTCCCAGCTACGCCACCAGATCAGCGCCGTACGGGAGCTGGTGCCGGAATCCGTCTGGCGCTACCTCAGCCGTCAACCGCGTACGACGGCGGAGTTCGGGGCCACCCGCGTCGACCCGGCACAGCCGTCGGGGGACGGGGCCAGGACGGTCGCGGCGGGACGGCTGCCGTTCGCGGCGGAGCCGGGGGCGGTGGATCCGAGGACGGTGGATCCGAGGACGGTGGATCCGAGGACGGTGGATCCGAGGACGGTGGATCCGAGGACGGTGGAGCTCGGCGAGTCGGCGGCGGGAACCGCCTGGGAGCACCGTCGCTGGGGGCTCGTCAGGTGGGCGCCGCAGCGGGTCACCAGCCGGTCGGCGACCGGAGTGCTGCTGACCCCGCGGACCTTCCTGACCACCGTGAGCCCGTCTTCCCGAGACGGCGACGACGGGCCCTCCGCCGTCTGGAACGGCGGCCGCCGGGCCGCCTGTCATACGGTGTGGGGGCGGTTCGGCGGCGCGTTCCGGGCCGCTCTGATACGTGCCGAGACCGACCTGGTCGATCCGGTGGCATGGGCCCGGTCGGAGCCCGTCATGCGGTGGGGTGAGCTGCCCCGCACCTCGCGGCTGAGTGGTTGTCAGGTGCCCTGCACCACCGAGGTCGGCGACCCGACCACGGCGGAGGGCACCCTGATCTCCACTGGCGGGCGGCTGTACTTCGAGCCGTCCGGCCCACCGGGACCCACCGTCGACTGGTCGGAGCTGCGCGGAGCCCCGGTGTTCCACGGTGACGTCCTGATGGGTTGCCTCATCGGCGAGGCGACCTGGCCGGAGCGATGGGAGGTGCAACCGGTCGGGCCACTGGTGAACGACGCGAGCTTCATCACCTGCCTTGACGACGGTTCCGGGGTGGCGCCGTACCTGGAGCGGGTCGGGGTGCCGGCGGAGGAGAGTTCGCTGTGCGTGGCCGTGCGGCTCAAGGTGGTCAACCGGCTGCGCCGGGCCGCCCGCGAGCCGGCTCTGGACGGGCTCTTCAGCGAACGGTGGCTGCGGGAGCTCCTCCTCCACATCATGGCGGAGGCGGGAATCGACGGGCTCGTCAGCCCACCGCGTCCTCCCGCCGACGAAAGCGCGGACCTCGTGGTGTGTCTGGGCGGCGCCGACTCCCTCGCGAGCGCCGGCACGATCCTGACCGCGCTGGGCGACTGGCTGGCCCGACGGAACGAGGAGTCGAACGGCGAGCCGCGGGCGGCCCTGGCGCTCGCGATCTCCTCCGGGACGGTCGCCGAGGAGCCGGACGGCCTCGCCGGGACCGCCGTCGCCGACGCCTTCACGATGGTCGGCCGGGCCTCCGTGCGCAGCGAGGTGCGGGCACGGCTCCTCCGCTCCTCCTCGCCCTCCACCACCGCGGTCCTCGTGGTCTCAGCGGATGTGCGCGACGAGATACAGGGGGTTCTCGGCTCGGCCCCAGCCGGGGACTTCCACCCGGTCACCGACGGAGACGGCGACGACCCGACGCGGGGGCCCGCCGGCGCCTACGCGTTCCTCGGGGACATCACGGCCCTCGGGCGGGCTCTGTCCGCCCCCGCCGGCGCCCCCGACTGGCCCCACTGCGGCGTCGACGCCTCCCTCGAGGACCCTGTGGGCTGCCGGGGCATCCGGGTGCCCGACCATCGGCGCTGCCTGGTGCACCTGACCGGGGCGGAGCGCTCGGCGTATCTGTCCGGGCTCAGTCCGGGCGATGACATCGACGCCTCGGGCACGCCGTTCACCGCCGAGGTGCTGGCCGAACTCCTCGCCGCGCTGTGGCACCGGGGCAACCGCCGGTCCCGCTTCGGCAGGGCGGAGTTCACCGACGCGGTGTTCACGGAAGGTGCGCCGTTCAAGGACGCCCATTTCTCGGGGTTCGCGTCCTTCGACCGTGCGACCTTCCACGAGGGGACCGACTTCACGACGGCGGGCTTCAGTGCCGGGGCCCGCTTCCGCCATGCGACGTTCCACGGCCGCACCACGTTCTTCCGCGCGGCCTTCAGTGGCACGACCGACTTCGACCACGCCACCTTCCATGGGGTGACCGAGTTCCAGGACGCCCTCTTCGTCGCGCCGGTGAGTCTGCGCCACACCACGTTCCACGGCCACACATACTTCCTCGACGCCACCTTCCGGGACGTCGTGGCCTTCGACTTCACGACAGTGCACGGACAGATGCTCTTCGCGCGTGCGGTGTTCCAGCAGGACACCACGCTGACCGACGCCACCTTCCACGGCCCGGTGAGTTTCCGCCACGCCAGGTTCGAGGGCACCACCGACCTCAGGCACAGCACCTTCCACGCGGGCCTCAAAAGCGAACGTGCGGCGTTCGAAGGCCCGGCCCGTTTCGACCACGTCACCTTCCACGATGTGGCCACGTTCGCCGGCGCCCGCTTCGCCCATGACGCCCCCCCGGCGGCCGCTCTCCCCGAACCGGTCCTCGCCTCCGAACCGGCCGTCTCCCCCGAACCCGTCACACCCACCCTCATCACCGTCGCCGGCGAGCGACCGGACGACGCCGAGCGCTCGGCGGACGACCTGCGTCGCTGGCTGGACCAGGAGCCGACGCTCCGTGGTCGGCTGCGCCGGGCCGTGGAGTCGGCTCCGGCGGCAGGAATGGGCCTCGCGGCCGGCGGGCTGCTGGCCGCACTGGCGCCGCCGGCCGCCCTGCCGGTGCTCGCCGGCGCGGTGCTCACCTGGTTGCAGACCAGGCGGACCAGGCAGCCGACCGTCACCATCACCCGGCCCGACGGCACCGCGGTCACCGTGTCCGGGGAGCAGGCGAGCGCCTTGGACCCGGAGCAGCGGGCGGAGCTGGCCCGCCGGATCGCGGCCCGGCTCGAAGCGGATTCCGAGAGCGAGGCGCCGCCCGAGTCACCCGCCCCCTGACCGCGACCGCCCGGCTCAGGCCCGCTTGAGCTCGGCCGCGCCGAAGGAGACGTCGAAGCGGTCACACCAGATGGACACGCTGGTGTAGCGGTTCAGGTCGGTGCCCGCCGGCAGGGTGTAGTTCTGGCTGCCCTTGTTCCCCTTGAGTTCGCCCGCGTTGATGTGGCGTCCGTCGTCGAAGACGTGCCAGCCGTCCTCACCCGGCTTGACGGGGGCGTCGGTGAGCCAGACCCGCAGGGCGGGGCCGTTGCTGGTGTCCAGGTCGTCCAGGCGGAGCACCAGGGTGCCGTCGGCCAGCCGAAGGATGCGGACGCCGCCGCTCGTGGAGTGTTCATGGCTGATGAACTCGCCGGTGGCCAGCGTCTCCGGCTGCTCCGGCTTGCCGGCCCCGGGGGCGGTCGCGGTGGGGAGATCCTCGTTCACCGTGTCGTCGACCCACAGCTTCCAGGGCTGGAACCAGTAGAGTCCCAGGCCCACGAGCAGCAGCCCGACGAGCGTCACGCCCACCACCACCGGCCGGGTGAACACCCGTGTCACACGCCCCATGTCCTCGCTCCCCGACGTTCGGCACCTCGCCCCCAGTGAACCACCCGCGCCGTCCTCGGCGGCGACCGACGGTGGTGTACCGCTCCCGGCCGGGGCTAGGGGACGGCGAAGGCCAGCACCGCGTTCTGGCCGCCGAAGCCGAAGGACTCGCTGATCGCGGTCTTCAGCCGGGCCGGGCGGGGCGCCTTGGCGACGACGTCGAGATCGAGGTCGGGATCCACCCGGTCGAGGTTGGCCGTGGGCGGGATGAGCTGGTGCTGGAGGGTGAGGACGGTGCAGGCCGCCTCGATGGCCCCGGTGGCGCCGAGGGAGTGCCCGAGGGCGCCCTTCAGCGCGGTGACGGGCGGCGGGCGGTCGAAGACGCGGTGCAGGGCGCGGGCCTCCGCCTGGTCGTTGAGCCGGGTCCCGGTGCCGTGCGCGTTGACGTGGTCGACGTCGGAGGGGTGCCAGCCGGCGTCGGCGAGCGCGGTGCGCAGGGCGGCGACCGCGCCGTCGCCGTCGGGGTGCGGGGCGGCGAAGTGGAAGGCGTCGCAGGAGGCGCCGTAGCCGGTCAGCCGGGCGCGGACGGGGGCCCGTCGGGCGGCCGCGTCCGCGAACCGTTCCAGGACCAGTATCCCGGCGCCCTCGGCGAGGACGAAGCCGTCGCGGTCGGCGTCGAAGGGGCGGGAGGCGCCTTGGGGGTCGTCCACGCGCCGGGACAGCGCCTGCATCTGGTGGAAGCAGGCCGCCGGGACCCGGGTACACCCCGACTCGCTGCCGCCGGCGACGACGACGTCGCAGGAGCCGGCGCGCAGCAGGTCGCGGGCGACGCCCAGGGCGGTGGCGCCGGAGGCGCAGGCGGTGGAGACGGCGAGGTTGGGGCCGCGGGCGTCGAGGTCCATGCCCACCTCGCCGGCGGCCATGTTGGGGACGCTGCGGGAGATGGCGATCGGGGAGATCTTGGTGGGGAGCCCGGCGGCGAGCTTGTGGAACTCCGCCTCGTACTGCTCCATGCTGGCCGTCCCCACGCCGATGACCACGGCCACCCGGCTCGCGGGCCAGGAGGTGGGGTCCAGTTCCGCGTCGGCGACGGCCTCGCGGGCGGCGACCAGCGCCATGGCGGTGAACCGGTCCAGCCGTCGGCCCAGTCGGGGGTCGAGCTGTCGCAGCGGGTCGAAGTCGGCGACGCGGCAGGAGATGTCGACGGGCAGCCCGGAGAGCAGTGGGTCGCGGCGGGCGGTGGACCGGCCCGTCAGCAGGGTGTCCCAGGTGGCCGCGGTGCCGATGCCGCCGGGGGTGACCAGGCCGAGCCCGGTGACGGCGATGCCGGCAGGGCCGCTCAAGAGCCGGCCGTCGGCGTCGCGAGGCGCTCGGGTCGCGCGCCCTCGGTCGCCTCGAGGGCGGCGTCGATGGCGGCGGTCGCCTCGCCCAGGGTGGACTGCGTGGTGAAGCCGTCCAGTTGGACGCCCAGCCGCTCCTCGACCACCAGGGCCAGTTCGACCAGGGCGAGCGAGTCCAGGTCCAGGTCCTCGAAGGTGGTGTCGGGCCCGGCCTGGCCGGTGTCGACGTAGAAGGTGTCCTGGAGCACGGCGACGACGGAGTCGAAGGTGGTGGGCATACGAGGTCCTTTACTGGAGGGCGGGTGACGACCGCGGACCGTGCGTGAACGCGAGCCAGTATTCCGACCGGGCCGCCCGCGTCACGGCACCGCACGGACCGTCATCGTCCGTACGGAGCAAGCGGCCGCCGCCATCACCCGGATGGCACGCCGCACGCCCGGCGTCCGGATGAGTCGGACCGCCGAATGGGATGGAATCGACCGCTCTCCGCCCTCGATGCCCCTTTCGCTCCTCTCCGCGCCCTGTCGGGGGGATCAGCACTGGGCTAACTCCCTTAAGCGGAGCACATCGCCGTATCGCAGGACAGACCCAGGCATCGGAGGCGCAACATGTGGCACCGTTTCCCGTCGGCCGGCCGGCACGCCGGACCGGTCCGGCGCGCTTCCGGCAGAAGGCCGAAGGGGCCCGACTCGGCCGTGGAGCGCGAGCTCTTCGGGGGCCACCGGGAGCTGGACACCGGATACGCACGACATGAGATGGCGCGGCTGAACATCTCCTTCCGGGGCATGGCCCGGCGCATCCCGCACCTGGTGGCGCAGTCGGTGCGGCTGGCCTGGGCGACGGACCGCGCCGCGCTGCTGCTGGTCGCCGGGGCGGAGCTGGGGCAGGGACTGGGGACCGCCTTCGGGCTGTTGGCCACCAACCGGGTGCTCGTCGAGCTGTTCGCCGCCGGGCCCACCCCCGAGCGGGTGCGGGCCGCGCTGCCGTCCCTGCTGTGGGTGGCGTGTGCCAGCGCGCTGATCGCCGTGTTGCGCGGGGTGTCCACCGCCGCCACCGGGCGGCTGGAGCCCAAGGTGGAGCGAGCGGCCAATGTGCGGCTGCTGCGGCCGGTGATCCATGTGGAGCTGGCCGACCTGGAGCGCGCCGAGTTCCGGCGGCTGCTGGACTCCGCCCGCTACGGCACGGACTCGGCCCGCCGCATGATCAGCCACAGCGTGGGCGTGCTCAACGCCCTGGTCTCCCTGGCCGCGGCCGCCGGGGTGCTCGCGGTGCTGCACCCGGCGCTGTTACCCATGCTGCTGCTGATCGCCTTGCCCAAGGGCTACGGCACCATCCGCAGCGCCCGGCGCATGTACCAGTCCATCCAGGTCTGGCTGGAGCATCTGCGCAAGCGGCACCAGCTGTCCCAGCTGCTCACCGGTCAGGAGGCCGCGGCCGAGGTGCGGGTGCACGGCGCCGGTCCGCATCTGCTGGGCCACTTCGAGCGGATGTCGCAGGAGCACGAGACGGAGCAGGCCCGGCTGGCGCGTGCGGAGGCCGCCACCGACCTGGCGTCCAGCGCGGTCTCGGGGCTCGCCACGGCCGCCACCTACGGGCTGCTGGGGCTGCTCCTCCAGGGGGGCGTGATCCCGCTGGCGGTGGCGGGGACGGCCGTGATCGCGATCCGCAACAGCACCTCCCAGCTCGGCCAGCTGGTCCGCCAGGTCAACCACCTCTACGAGCAGTCGCTGTTCTACCTGGACCTGGAGAAGGCCGTCAGCAACGCCGCCGACCGGGCCATGCCGACCGACGGCCACGTCCTCAAGCGGGCTCCGCAGGAGATCCGCTTCGACCATGTGACCTTCACCTACCCCGACCGCCCCACCCCGGCCGTCGACGACGTCTCCTTCACGGTCCGTCAGGGCGAGATCGTCGCGCTGGTGGGCGACAACGGCTGCGGCAAGTCCACCACCGCCCGACTGCTCGCCGGGCTGTATCTGCCCGACCGCGGACACATCCTGGTGGACGGGACGGACATCCGGGAGCTGGACCGGGCCAGCCTCTTCCAACACGTCGCCCTCATCGACCAGTCGTTCATGGAGTGGCCCTTCACCGCCGGCAAGAACATCCACCTGGGCCGCCCCTCCGACCCCTACTCGCCGTCCGACATCCATCGGGCCGCCGCCTACGCCGAGGCCGACGCGGTCATCGCCGAGCTCCCGCAGGGGCTCAACACCCTGCTGGACCGCAACTACCACCAGGGGGTGGGGCTCTCCGGCGGACAGTGGCAACGCATGGCGCTGGCCCGCGCCACGTTCCGCGCCGCGCCGATCGTGATCGCCGACGAGCCCACCGCCGCGCTGGACGCCCGCTCCGAGATCGCCGCCTTCGAACGCATCCGCCGGCTCGCCGACCAGGGCGCCACCATCATTCTGATCAGCCATCGCATGGCCTCCTGTCGCCACGCCGACACCATCTACGTCCTCGACCACGGCCGCCTGGTCGAGCACGGCACCCACACCGAGCTCCTCACCCGCCCGGGCTCCCGCTACGCCGCCGCGTACAAGCTCCAGGCCGACCAGTACGCCCACGTACCCGGCCCGGCGGCTGCCGCTAACGTCGATCGAGGGGACCGACTCCGCGGGTAGGGAGGAAGGCATGGCCGGGCAGACCGTCACGGGTGGCGTCGACCCCCGCAAGGTGTTCGTGATCCACGGGCGCAACGAGCCCGCGCGCAAGGGGCTGTTCGAGTTTCTGCGGACGCTCGGGCTCGACCCGATCGAGTGGTCGGAGGCGATCCGGCTCACCGGGAAGGGCTCCCCGTACCTGGGCGAGGTGCTGGACGCGGTGTTCGCCCACGCGCAGGCCGTGGTCATCCTCCAGACCCCGGACGACGTCGCCCGTCTGCACGAGAGTCTCACCCTTCCGGGCGACCCCGAGTGTGTCCCGCGGTTGCAGCCGCGGCCGAACGTCCTGTTCGAGGCGGGCATGGCCATGGGCCGGGACGAGGAGCGCACGGTGATCGTGGAGCTGGGCGAGGTCAGGGGCTTCAGCGACATCCAGGGCCGGCACGTGGTCCGGCTCGACGACTCCGTCAAGCGGCGGCAGGAGCTGGCGATCCGACTCCAGACGGCCGGCTGCGCGGTGCGGCTGAGCGGCACCGACTGGCACGACGCCGGCGATCTGACTCCCCCCGTCCCGTCGTTGGCCGATCCCGTTCCCGGAGCCGGGGAGGAGGTCGCGGACTCCCCGCGGCTGGAGGCGCGCTATGTCGACCACGGACCGGGGAGAAGCGGCGTCGTGCAGATCACCAACCACGGCCCCGGGGACCTGTACGACCTGGAGGTGACCGCCGCCGAGCGGGGCGGGGGCGTCGTCCAGGACGCCGACGGGTTCTCGGTCCCCAGGCTGCCCGCCGGGAAGACCGTACGGGTGCTGCGCCGGCGGCCCGCGGGCGTCGGCGCGGGCGGCCGCTGCGACATCACCGTCATCGGCAGGACCGCGGACGGGACGCCGGTCCGGGTCGGCGAGTTCGCGGACTGTGGCTGAGCGCACCGGCTGAGCGACGGGGGCGCCGCGCGTCGAACGCCGGCGCCCCGGGTCCGCGTGGTCGGACAGGGGGCCACGCGCCCGCCGGCCCCGGCGTCGGCCCCGTCGTCGCGCCCTCGCGCGCCGTTGACGTGTACCGAGAAACTCCGGGGAAAACTCCCGAGTAGGGGGTTGAATGCGCCGGTCACCGAAGCGTGTCACCCTGGAATCGACTCCTGTATTCCGATCGCCCCGAGGAGTGAGCAGCTATGGGAATCGGAGACCAGCCCAAGGGCACGCCCGGGCGGGTGAAGGCCACGCCGCGGGATGTGCAGGAGAAGGCGCAGCGAGCCGGGCAGGCGCGGGAGCGCGCGGTCGAGGAGGAGCGGAAGGCCCGGCTGCGAGCCCAGGCGGAGCAGCAGAAGGCCCGGGAGACCTTCGATCGGGACTTCGAGGTCTGAGCTGAGCAGGTGCGAAGGAGCCGGTCGGCCGGGTGAGCCGGCCGACCGGGCACCGTCAGGGCCGTTCGGCCCCTACCGGCGGGGGATCACCGCTGTGTTCACTGCGACGCGGACCCGGTGAACGGGTGGAACGTGGTGATGAGGGGAGCGGTGCGGTGATCGCGGCCGTGGGGCATGCGGATCTGACAGCGGGGACGCTGGAGCTGGTGGAGGCCGAGCTGCGGGCCCGGTTGGAGCGACTGGAGCGGCTGGCCGAGGGAGCGGTGGGGTTGGTGCGGGCGGGTGCCGGGCTGCCGCTGGCCTTCGGCCGGGCGGTGCGCGCGGCCGGCCGGAAGCTCACCGTGTGGCTGCCCGCCCAGGGCTCGGTGCCGGCCGTGCTGCCGGCGCGTGACCGGCCGGCCGCCGGGGAGCTGCTGGTGCTGGCCGAGCATGTGCGGCTGCTCCCCTTCGACCCGGCCGACCGGTACGCCTGCATCGGCGCGGACGAACGGCTGGTCGGCTCCTGCCGCACGGTGCTCGCCGTCTGGGACGGTTCGCCGTCCGACGGCCGGGACGCGACCGCGCACCTGGTGGCCTACGCCCGGGCCCGGGGCATTCCGGTCGAGGTCGTCTGGCCGGCCGGCGCGGCGCGCCAGGGCAGGGGCGCGCCGAAGAGTCCCAGGGGTTCGAGGACTCCGAAGAAGAAGTGACCCCGGCTCCCGGGCCGGATGGCCGGCCCGGGGATACGGGAGCCGGGGTCTGACGGTCCAGGGGAGGGCCGGACCGTCGGGGACGGGGATCGCGGGGTCCGGCCGGGATCGCGGGGCCGGGGGAAGGGCCCGCCGCCGCCCGATGCGGGGGTTGGCGGCGACGGACCCGGTCTCAGGGGGACGAGCCCCGGTCTCAGGCGGCGCCGATGAGCTCGTCCGCGGCGCGCTGCCCGCTGGCGACGCAGTCGGTGATGTCCACCCCGTCGTACGCGGCTCCGCAGAGGGCCAGCCCGGGCAGCCGGCCGAGCGCGTCCCGCACCCGTGTCACCCGGGCCGGATGCCCGGCGCCGTACTGCGGCAGCCCGTCGATCCAGCGGGTCACCTCGGTGGCCACCGGCCGGGCGCCGAGCCCGGTCACCTCCTCCAGGTCGCGCAGGGAGGCGCCCACGAGGTCGGCGTCGTCCAGGTAGAGCAGCTCCTCCTCGCCGTGCCGGCCGATGGAGGTGCGCAGCACGAAGAGCTCCCGGGCGCGCCGGGAGACCCAGTCCCACTTGTGGCTGAGGAAGGTGGCGGCCTTGATGGTGCTGTGGCACAGGTCCCGGTCCACGGGCGGGATGAGAAATCCGGACCGGCCGTCGAAGGCGCTCAGCCCCGTCAGGTCGGAGCGGCGGAAGGCCATGGTCACCACGGCCGTCGAGGCGTAGTCGACCCTGGACAGCTCGGCCGCCGTGGCGGGTGCCTCCGCGGCGAGCAGCGTGGCCGCCACCCAGGCGGGGGCGGCGATGACCACCCCGTCGCAGTCGAGGGTCCGCGCCGGGACGCGCACCTCCCAGCCGGTGGGGGTGCGGTTCAGCGCGAGGGCGGGGCAGTCGAGCACGATCTCTCCGCCCGCCGCCCGCACGGCCGCGGCGACCGCGCCCGGCAGGGTGCCGACGCCGCCGTCGACGCCGACGATCGACGGCCCGGCGGGGTGGGGGCCCGCACCCGCGCCGGGGGCCTCGTCGCGGGTGCGGGTGCGGGCGCGCGGGGCGCGGCGGCCGGCGGCGACCGCCGAGCCGCGGGGGCCGTCCGGGTGGTCGCCGGTGCCGTCCGGGGTCTCGGTCCCGGGCGCGCCGTCCGAGCCCTCCGCCTCGCGCGGGCCGTACGTGCCGTCCGATCCGTACGGGTCGCCGGCCCCGAGCGCGCCCTCGGAGCCGTAGCCGTAGCCGTCGAAGTAGCCGTAGGCGTCGTAGTGCCCCAGCGAGACGTCCTCGCTGATCTCGATCCGGGGTCCGGCGCCCGCGGCGCCCGGCCCCCGGTCCCCCGGCAGGCTCAGTACCCGGCGGGTGGGGACCGGGCGCAGCGCGCCCCGGCTCCACAGCGCGGCGGAGGCGCTGGCGGGGGCGCGCAGCCGGTCGCCGAGCCCGACCGCCCGCGCCAGTTGGAGCGCCTCCGGGCGGCGGGCGAGCAGCGCCTCGGCGCCGAGGTCGACCGGCGCGCCCGCGATGGAGCCCCGGCGCAGCTTGCCGCCGAGCCGCCCGGCGGATTCCAGCAGGGTGACGCGGAGCCCGGCGCCGGTGAGCCGGTGCGCCGCGGCGAGCCCCGAGATGCCGCCGCCGACGACGATGACATGGGGTGCGGGTGCGCCGGGGGTGAGGCTCACGCGTCCACTCCTTCGTACGCCGCCGAACGGGAGGCGGCCGGGGTCAGGCTGTCGGGCAGGGGGTCGTACCGGATGCGCTCGACGGGCAGGCCGGACGCCGCCAGGCGCGCCACGGTGGCGCCCACCGCCGAGGGCGGGCCGCTGACGTAGGCGAGGTGTTCGGACCAGTCGCCGTGGCGCGCCACGGCCTCGGCCACCGAGCCGTACTCGCTCGCCCCCGGCCCCTCGCCGACCACCGTGACCACGCGCAGCCACGGGCGGTGGCGCTCCCAGCCGGAGAGCGTCTCGGCCTCGTACAGCTCGGCGAGGCCGCGGGCGCCGACGAACAGGTGCACGCGGCGGTGGAAGGTCCGGCGTGCGGCCAGCTCCTCCACGAGCGCCTTGACGGCGGCCCAACCGGTGCCGTCCGCGACCAGCAGCAGGTCCCGTGCGAGGTCGTCCGCCACCGTCATCGTGCCCTGGGCGGGCCCGAGGCGCAGGGTGTCGCCGACCCGGGTGTGCCCGACGAGGGCGTCGCTCACCCCGCCGGGACCGGTCCGTCGGACGTGGAACTCCAGCTCGCCGTCCGGCCGCGGGGCGCGGGCGATGGAATACCGCCGCCACGCCTGGGGCAACAGCGGCGACTCCACGGCCGCGTGCTGCCCGGCGTGGTACGGGTACGGCTCCCCCGTCCGCACCCGCAGCACGGCGATGTCCGGGTGGCGCAGCTCGTGCCCGGTCACCGTGGCGTGCCAGGAGGTGGGTTCGTCGAGCGCGGCGTCCGCGCCCTCGACCATGGCCGCGACGGCGAACCGCAGCATCCGCACCCACGCCTGCTCCACCGCCTCGGACCAGCGCGGGCCCGCCGTACGGGCCAGCGCCTCGCACAGCGCGGCCTCGAAGGTCTCGTAGTGCACGGGCCGCACCCCGAGCTTGCGGTGGTCGCGGCCGAGCCGGGTGAAGGTGGCGGCCACCTCGTCCGGCTCGTGCAGGTTCTCGATCAGGTACCAGAAGATGCGCGCCAGATGGGCCCGTTGGAACTCCATCGACTCCGGGAAGAGCGACCGCAGATAGGGCCGGCGTTCGAACATCGCGTCGTAGAGGTGGGTGATCAGCTCGCTGAACGGGGTCACCAGGCCCAGGTACTGCGTGATCAGCCGCTGATCGGCCGCGCCGTCATACGGCTCCACGGCCCTCCGGGACTCGGACGGCGACGACAGGATCCGTCGGCGCAGCCGCATCGCGTCATGCCGGGCGAGCAGCGCGTGGTACTCGTCGTTGACGGTGTCCATGGTCAGCGGCTCTCCTTATCGGGAGATGGGGGGTCGAACCGCGTTCAATATGGCACCGCCCGTAGCGGCCCGTCCGGCCCTATCCATAGGGCCGTTCGGCCCCCTCGACGGCGGCACGGACGGTCGCGAGATAATGGATCTTCATGGATCACCACCAGGACCAGCCCACCCCGCCCGCCGGCGTGCCGGCCCCCTCCCCCATCCGGGTCTTCATCCTCGACGACCACGAGGTGGTCCGGCGGGGGGTGCGCGACCTCCTTGAGGCCGAGGAGGACATCGACGTGGTGGGCGAGGCGGCCGGCGCCCACGAGGCGCTCGCCCGGGTGCCGGCGGCCCGCCCCCATGTGGCCGTGCTGGACGTACGGCTCGGGGACGCGGGGGGCTCGGCGCCGGGCGGAGTGGGGGGCGTGGGCGGCTCGGGCGGCGACCACGCGGGCATCGAGGTGTGCCGGGAGCTCCGGGCGCGGATGCCGGAGCTGGCCTGTCTCATGCTGACGTCCTTCGATGACGACGAGGCCCTGTTCGACGCCATCATGGCGGGGGCCGCCGGCTATGTGCTCAAGCAGATCAACGGCTCCGACCTGGTGACCGCCGTCCGCACGGTGGCCACCGGACAGTCGATGCTCGACCCGCGGACGGCCACCCGCGTGATGGCCCGGCTGCGCGGCCCGCACCAGCCCGAGGCGGCCCCCGAGCCCTCGGAACTCGATCGGCTCTCCCCCCGCGAACGGCAGATCCTGGAGCTCATCGGGGAGGGCCTGACCAACCGTCAGATAGCCGACCGGCTGTTCCTGGCGGAGAAGACCGTCAAGAACCGCATCTCCTCCATCCTGGCCAAGCTGGGCGTCGGCCGCCGCGTCCAGGCCGCCGTCATCGCCGGCCGCGTCCTGAACCGCCGCGACCCACGCGGGCACTAGTACTCCGGTCGGAAACCGTTGTCGTGTCCGACGACATCGCCCCGGAAGCGCGGCAGGCCCTGTCGCGCGAGCGGCGCGGCGTCGGCTCAGGACTCCCGGCGCGAGGTCGCGGCCAGCGAGCCGAGGAGTGTGAGTGCGTCGCTGCTGGGTGACGTCGGCTCCGCGTGGTAGACGACGAGTTCCTGGCCGGGGGCCGAGCGGACGTCGAACGTCTGCATGGTCAGCGTCAGCGGCCCGACCTCGCGGTGCTCGAAGCGCTTGCGTTCCAGTGCCTTGCCCCGCACGTCGTGGTGGGCCCACAGGTCGGCGAACTCCGGGCTGTGGTGCAGCAGTTCGGCGAGCAGGTGCCGCAGCCGCCAGTCGTCGGGCGCCGCGCCGTAGCCGAGTCGAAAGCCTGCCACGGCGTTGCGCGCGACGTCGTACCAGTCGCGGTAGAAGGTGCGGGCCGCGGGGTCGGTGAACACGGCGTGCATGAGGTTGCGCGAGTGCGCCCAGCCGTGGAAGAGCGCGTCGGCGATCGTGTTGGAGGCGAGGACGTCGTACGCGCGGTTGTAGACGATGGCCGGGTTGTGCGGCCAGGCGTCCATGAGCGCCAGCAGGCTCGGCTCGACCCGGTCCGCGACGGCGGGGGCACCGGTGCGTGCGTGGGGGCCGAGGCCGGCGAGCCGGAACAGGTGCAGGCGGCCGTCCTCGTCCAGCCGCAGGGCGGCGGCCAGCGCGTCGAGCACCTGCGCGGAGGGGGTGCGCTCCCGGCCCTGCTCCAGGCGTACGTAGTAGTCGGCGCTGACGCCGGCGAGGAGGGCCACCTCCTCGCGCCGAAGCCCCGGTACCCGGCGATACCCCGTGGCGGGGAGGTTCACCTGGGCCGGGGTGACGTGGGCGCGCCGGGCGGTGAGGTAGGCGCCGAGCTCTGAGCGTGCCATGCCGCCATGTTAGGTCCGGGTCCGCCGCGCTTCCTGGGTGCGCCGCACCCAGGAGGACGCCGCCTCTCCCGCGGGCGCTCCGGCTGGGACAGCCTCCAGGGCATGACCACACAACACCCGGACAACGCCAAGCCGGCCGACCGCAAGGTCGTCCTCGTCACCGGCGCCAGCAGCGGCATCGGCGCGGCCGTCGCCGCACGACTCGCGACAGAGGGACACCAGGTGGTGGCCGGTGCACGCCGCACCGGCCACCTGCGGGCACTGGCGGAGAGCACGGCCGAGGCGGCCGCCCGCTCCGGCGGCGGCCTGCAGCCGATACGGCTGGACGTGACGGACCGCGCGGACGTCGCCGCCGCCGTCCAGGCCGCCCGCGACCTCCACGGCCGCGTCGACGTCCTGGTCGGAAACGCCGGCGTCATGCCCCTGTCGCGGCTGGACTCCCTGCTCGTCGACGAGTGGGACCGGATGATCGACGTGAACGTCCGCGGCCTGCTGCACGGGATCGCCGCGGCCCTGCCCGTGTTCGCCGCGCAGGGCTCGGGGCACTTCGTCACCGTCGCGAGCATCGGGGCTCACCAGGTCGTGCCCACCGGAGCCGTCTACTGCGGCACGAAGTACGCGGCCTGGGCGATCACCGAGGGCCTGCGCCAGGAGTGCGACCCCTCGATCCGGGTCACGACCATCTCGCCCGGCGTGGTCGACTCCGAGCTCGCCGACACCATCACCGAGGCCGGCGCCGCCGAGGCCATGCGCGCCTACCGGGCCCACGCGATCGGGCCCGACGCCATCGCCGGCGCCGTCTCGTACGCCCTCGCGCAGCCGGCCGACGTCGACGTCAACGAGATCGTCGTGCGCCCCGTCCGCCAACGCTGAACCCACCGGAGGACCTCATGACCGCATCCCCCGGACGAACGGCAGGCCGGCGGTGTGGTCGGGAACCGGGGATCAGGCGTACAGGACGAGGACCACCGCCGTCGCCGCCAGTACGGCGTACACGGCGGCCGCCACGCGGAGGCCGAAGCGCAGGAGCGTGTGCTCCGAGACGTCCGCGGTCCTCGCGCGGTCGCCCGCCACGGCCAGGATCAGCATGATCATCGGCAGTGAGGTGAAGACGGCGTGGCCCGCGGCGCTGTTCTGCAGGGCCGCGAACCAGGTGTCGAGCCCCGCGCCGCTCGGGGCGAGGCGCTCCTGAAGCGGCATCATCATCGCGTTGCCGCCGACGTTCGAGCCGGTGATGAAGCCGCTGAGCATGCCGAGCGCGGGCGCGGCCAGCGCGGTGACCAGCGGTGGCGCCCCGGCGACCGCCGCGCCCAGCTCCCCGATCATGCCACTGTCCGCCATCAGCCGCCCGAGGGCGACGAACCCGGTCAGGGCGAGCAGCGGCCGAGCGACGCGGGCCAGCGCGGCGCGGGCGTCCGGGCCGTGCGGACGGCCGCCGTCCAACAGCAGGGCGGCGGCCAGGAGGGGCAGGCCCGGTGAGGACAGCAGCGCGAAGCTGGCGCCACCCGCGTGCAGTTCCACCGTCGGGACCCCGGCCGCCTTCGCCGCGCGCGTGAGCGCGATACCGCCGAGGACGAGGCCGTACGCACGCAGGACCGCACGCGGCGGCAGCAGTCCACCGGCGGGCTCCGCGCCGGAGCGGGACCGGGTGGGCTCCGCGCCGGACCGGGGTCGGGTCGTCTTCGCGCCGAGGCGGGATCGACGGGTGGCGCAGAGCGCCAGTCCGATGGTCGTGGTCAGCAACCCCGCCAGGACGCCCGCCGGTTGGACCACGCCCGCCAGGTTGAGCGCCAGCAGCCCGAGCGAGAGCGTGGCACCCGCGGCCGCGGCCATGGCGGCGGTACGGAACCGGCGCCGCGGGCCGGCCAGCAGCGCCGCCCACACCGTCACCAGAGGGAAGACCAGGCCGCTGGCGACCGCGGTGGCGGTGCCCAGGGTGGCCGTCTCCATGCCGGTGAGCGCGGCACCGATGACGGTGGCGAGGCCGAGGGTGCCCCACGGCATGATGTTCATGCCGAGCATGGCCTGCCGCAGGGCGGTCGGGGGTGGCGCCAGGGCGAGCAGCACGGGCACGGTGACCAGCAGCGACACCCCGAAGCCGGTGAGCGCCTCCACGGTGGGCGCGATGCCCGCCACCACCAGGGCGATCTTCGCGGGTCCCGGAAGCGGCAGCCCGCGCACCCAGTCCTGCAGCGATCGGTGTACCTCCCGACGGGTGAGCACCTGGCTGAGGTAGACGCCGGGCAGCATCACCGCGGCGGCGTTGAGCACCAGCAGACCGGCCGCTCCGGCCCCCGTCGCCAGCGTCGCGTCCGGCAACGTGAAGTCCGGCAGCCACCAGATCAGCACCGCCGCCAGCGCGGCGCCCGCGACCGCCGCCCAGTGCGCCGGCCGACGCAGACCCGTGATGATTCCCAACACCATGACGAGCGGGGACACCGCTATAGCCCAGACCATGTGTTCCAGTCGCCCTTCGTCTCTCGCCTGTACGACCGACACACAGCCTGGCGGCGACGGCCGGCCGTGGTCTTGAACGAAAGTCGCGGAGGCGTCGACAGAACTCGGGGCACAGCGGCCCAGGGAAACAGCGGCACAGGGGCACAGGGCGTCAGGGACGGATGGCTCCCGGCGTGACCCCGAAGTACCGCTTGCAGACCCGGGTCAGGTGCGCCTGGTCGGCGAAGCCCGTGGCGGCCGCCACCTCCGCCGGTCGCTGCCCGGCCAGCAGGAGTCGGCGGGCCCGGTTGGCACGCAGCCGCAGCAGATAGGCGTGCGGAGGCAGCCCGTACGCCTGGCGGAAGGCGGCGATGAGCGTGGCCCGCGGCATGCCCGCGGCGGCGCTGAGCTCAGCGACGGTGACGGGCTCGGTCCACCGGTCGTGCAGCAGCTGCCGGGCCAGATCCGGACCGCGGCGCACGCCGCGCGGCGGCCCGGGGGCGGACGCACGGCCGGTGCGCGCATGCCGCCGCAGCACCGCGCCCAGGCCGTCGAGCAGCAGGGATTCGGCGGTGAGGGGATCGGTGGCGCGCTCCTGCTCCCGGTGGACGCGGCGCAGCCGGGCGAACAGCCCCGCGTCCCGTACGGCCGTCTCCGGAAACCAGACGTCGGGAGCCCCCAGGCGCTCGCGGGCCAGCTCGTCGACCATCGCGGTGTCGAAGTAGAACATCCGGTACCGCCAGCCGGACTCCGCGGCGGCGAAGCCGGTGTGCACCTGGCCGGGGTTGAGGATCACCAGTTGTCCGGCGGGCACCACGACCTTCCCGCCGGCCATGTGCAGCCCCTCCGCGCCCTCTTCGATGACGCCGACGGAGAGCTGCTCGTGGCTGTGCCGGTCGAACGCGAAGCGCTCGAATCGGGCCGCCAGCAGCTCCACCCGCGGACTGGCGACCGCGGTCCACAGCCGTGCGTGCTCGCTCCCCGCTCCCATCGACGCATGCTCGCAGACCGGCACTCCCCGTCATAGGGCGCTACTCACAACGTCGGTGGCCACGGAACGGCGACCGTGCGGCCGCCCGGCTCATCTTTGGAAAAGGGGTACGACGCTCAGCCGGGCAGCGGCGCCCGCCAGGTGATGCGGGTGCCACCGGACGAGGGCGCTTCGACGGTCAGGGAGCCGTGGTGGAGCTCCGCGCGGGCGCGCATGTTGGCCAGGCCGCCGGTGTGCCGGGCGGTGCCGAGGCCGACGCCGTCGTCGACGACGGTCAGGGTGACCGTGTCTCCGTGGCCGGGCCCGCGGCCGTCGTCGTCGCGGCCCACGGCGAGGGTGATGTCCACGCGCCGGGCGCGCGCGTGCCGGGCGGCGTTGCTGAGCGCCTCGGCGGCCACCGCGAGGACGTGTTCGGCGAGTTCGGGCGGGACGTTGGTGTCCACCGGCCCCTCGATGCGCAGGGACGGGGTGAAGCCGAGGGTCCGGGCGGCGCTCCGCACGGCCTCGGCCATGCCGTGGCGCAGGCTCGGGCCGCCGGGGCCGACGCCGGCCGTGCGCAGCCCGAAGATGGTCGAGCGGATGATCTGGATGGTGGTGTCCAGGTCGTCGACCGCGCGGCCGACGCGTTCGGCGGCCTCGGGGCGGTCGATGAGCCGGGTGGCGCTCTGCAGCGTCATTCCGGTGGCGAAGAGCCGCTGGATGGCCAGGTCGTGGAGGTCCCGGGCGATCCGGTCGCGGTCGTGGAGCACGGCCAGCTCCTCCGACTCGGCGCGCCGCTGGGCCAACTCCAGGGCGATCGCGGCCTGGTCGGCGAAGCCCGAGATCAGCTTCACCTCGGTGTCGTCGAACGGGGGCCGCCCGGCGCGCCGGTTGAGCCGCAGCGCGCCGCAGCCGCCGGTGTCGATGCGCAGCGGCACCGCCACGACGGGACCGCACGACTCCTCGGCGTCCTCGTCGCCCAGCGGGCAGGCCCGCTCGTCGGAGCGGAGGTGGGGGCTGGAGACGGGGGCGCCGGTGCGCACCGCCAGGCCGGCCAGCGATCCGTCGACCGGCAGGGTCAGCCCCTCGACGCGTTCCGCCCCCTGTCCGTACGCCACCGCCACCGTCAGCGTGTCGGGGCCGGGCACCTCGCCGGCCGTCGTCCCCGACGGGGCGTCCGGTGCCGTGCCGGGCGACGACGGGTCGGACGCGCCGAACGCGCCGCGCGCCCCGGCGTCCCGGTCCGAAGGGAGCAGCACGACGGCGCGGTCCGCGCCGGCGACCTCGGCCGCGTACTCGGCGATCAGGTGCAGCACCTGGGCCGCGTCCGTGCCGGAGAGCAGGGTCCGGGTGATCTCCCCCAGCGCCTCCAGCCAGCGCTCGCGGCGACGGCTCTCCTCGTACATGCGGGCGTGGTCGATGGCCACGCCCGCGGCGATGGACAGGGTGGTCAACACCGCCTCGTCGTCGGCGTCGAAGACGCCGCCGCGCTTCTCGGTGAGGTAGAGGTTGCCGAAGACCTCGTCGCGGACCCGGACCGGCACCCCGAGGAAGCTCCGCATCGGCGGGTGGTGCTCGGGGAAGCCGTAACTGCGGGGATGCCGGCCGAGGTCGGTGAGGCGCAGCGGGACCGGGTTGTGGATGAGCTCGCCCAGGATGCCCCGTCCGCACGGGGAGGGCCCGATGCGGGCCACCAGCTCGTCGGCCATGCCCACCGGCAGGAACTGCGACAGGCGCTGTCCGTCGCCGACGACGCCGAGCGCGCCGTACTCCGCGTTGGTGAGGGTGACCGCCGCCTCGACGATCCCCCGGAGCACCTGCGGCAGTTCGAGCCCGCGTCCCAGGCTCATCACCGCGTCGAGCAGACTGCGCATCCGGTCGGGTTCCCGCAGCTGCGGCCAACGCGCCGCCGACGGCTTCTGGTCAGGTGTTTCGGACATCCGCGCCTAGGTGACTGGGAGGAGGGTGACCAGAGCGATTCTTGATCGTTAAGCAGGTCATGTTTTCGAGTGTCGATACTACTGCGTACGCTCCGGGGCCTGTTGACCACAGCGCGCTGACCGCCGCCCTGTTCGCGGACGCCCCCGCGGCCCGGCACGCGCACTGGCGCGAGGTCGTCTCCGGGGAGCTCTTCCGGTACCGCCCCGGGCTCACCGTCGAGGAGCGCCACGCGCTCTCCTCGCCCGGCTCCGCGCGCTCCACGAGGAGACGCCCGACGCCGAGGCGCTGGCGCGCGACCCACGGCGGTTGGCGGCGATGCACGAGTGGGCCGCGGTGGTCGACGGGGCGCTGGCCACCGTCGCCGGGGCCACTACAACCTGTTCCTGGGCAGTCTGGTCGATGACGACCGGTCACCGTCCCGCGAAACGAGGGGGCGGAGAAGTTCATGCCCAACTCCGGTCCGGCGGGCGGCCCGAAGAGCGCGGTGGTGGCCGCCCGGCTGCTCGTCGACGGGCGGGACCTGGGCGTCTTCCTCTTCCTCACCCCGCTCACCGACCGGGACGGGGTTCCGCTGCCCGGGATCCGGGTGCGGGAGCTGCCCGAGCGGATCGGCAGCCCGGTCGACCACTGCGTCACGGCGTTCGACCGGGTCCGTCTGGACCGCGGCGCGCTGGTGCAGGGCCCACACGGCAGGCTGCGGGCCGACGGTTCGTTAGAGAGCTCGGTGGGCAGCCCGAGAAAACGTTTCCTCGCCGCCATCGGTCGGGTCACCGTGGGCAAGCTGTGCATGAGCGCGAGCGCGCTCGGCGGCAGCCGCGCCGCGCTGGCCATCGCCGTCCGCGTCGGGCCCGGCGCTGGAGCTGGTCGCGGCCCATGCCACGCTGCAGGCGGCGGACGCGTTCATCGCGGCGCTCGACTCGGTGACGGACTCCGCCACCCGGGCCGTCCTCGGGGAGCTGTGCGCGCTGTTCCTCCTGGAGGCGGTCGCCCCGCGAACCGGCGAGCTGCTGGCCGACGGCCGGATGAGCGCCGAGCAGGTCCGGGCGCTGCCCGACACCGTCGAGCGGCTGACCGCCGCGCTGGCCCCTCACCTGACGGCGCTCGCCGAGGCGTGCGATGTGCCGGAGGAGCATCTCTCGGGGCTGCCGCTGCTCTCCGTGCCCGATCCGGTGACCCGGCGAACCGGGTGACACGTGCCGGCGACCCCAGCCCAGGGGTTGACCGGGGCCGCCGGGGGCATCCGAAGGGGGCGGACTGCCCGAATGAAACACCATCGGGCCGACTGAGGAGGGTGCCGTCCCTGGGGTGCCACAGGCAGTAAATATACATACTGCCAAGTAAGCAAGGGCATGAAAAATTTCATACATGTCGGAGCACGTGAAAATCCTTGCTCACTCGAGTGTGGCACCCCTGGGAAGGCCCCGGGGAGGAAACCACTCGGGGGAACGCCGGGAAGCACCCCGGAGCACCGCCGGGGAACGGCGGGCGGTCCTGTCCGGCGGCGGCGGCGGGCGCGTCAGTAGTCCAGGAAGAAGTCGTGCTGCTCCGCGGCCTGCTCGTACTTCTCCAGCCGGAGCTGGGTGCGCTCGGGCTCGGCGTCCGCCATCGCCTGCAGGATGGCCGCGGAGAGCACCCCGGGGGCCGCGTAGGAGTCGAAGACGAGACGTGAACCGGTGCCCGCGGTGAGCGCCACATCGGCCTCCTCCACCAGCGGCCCCAGCGTCAGGTCGGTGATCAGCGCGACGCGCAGGCCCGTGCGGCGCGCGGCCCGCATGGCCGACAGCAGCTCGTTGGAGTGCCGGGGCATGGCGAAGGCCAGTACCCACGTCCCGCCCGCCTCCCGCGACTGGAGCAGGGCGTCGTAGGCCACGCTGCCGCCGCGGGAGACCAGGCGCACGTCCGGATGGATCCGCTTGGCCGCGTAGGCGAAGTACTCGGCCAGCGAGACGGAGATCCGCAGGCCCAGGATGGTCAGCGGCACCGACCGGGCGAGCTCCCGGCCGATGTCGAGCACCTGGTCGGCGTCGGCGAAGACCCGGCGCAGGCTCTCCAGGTTGGCGATCTCGGCGTCGACGGCCGCCTGCAGCTCGTTGCGGCGGTCCTCCTCCCGGGTGTCCGGGGAGCCGGCGACCGCGCTCAGGGCGATGGGCTGCAGGGCCTCCCGGAGCGCGGGGTAGCCGCTGAAGCCCAGCGAGGAGGCGAAGCGGGTCACCGACGGCTGGCTCACCCCCACCCGATCCGCGAGATCCGTGATCGACAGGAACGCGGCCTCGGTGAGGTGGTCGGTGATGTACTGGGCGATGCGCCGTTGCGCGGGGGACAGCCGGTGGCCGCCGAACAAAGCACGCACCTTGTCCGCCGGGGCCGGTTCGCCCCCGGGAGCCCGCCTGCCCGGCGTGATCGCGGACGCCTGCGCGCGTGCCTGCTGCCCTGATGGCACCGGTGTGCCTCCTTATCGTCCCGCTCCCGCTCAACATAGCTCACGCACCGTGGTCGCCATCACGGGCAGCGAGCGGGACCGGCCCCCGGTCGCCCTCCCGTCGAGGGGGCCTGAGCGCGAGGCACCGGGCGCCCACGGACGTCAGCCGCCGAAACGGGTCGCCACCGGCACCAGGTCGCCCCGCCTGGCGACCCCCACGGCCCACAGCCCGCCCCCACCGGGCACCGCCGAGGAGCCGCGCACCACCACTGCGGGGTCGGCCGCCCGCGACCAGCGCCGTCGGGTGGCGTCCCTGGACAGCGGGAACGGCGGACGCGATGGACCGCGGCACGGCCCTGCCCACCGTCCACGCCCACCCGTCGGGCGCGGTGGCGACCGCGTCGGGGAGCACCCGGCCGCCGGGGTCGGGCGTCAGGGCGTGGGCGGTCCACGCCCGGCCGTTCCAGTGCGCCGCCGTGGCGCCGACCGCCCAGAGGTCGGCGGCGCTCCGCACGGCGAGGGCCTGGGGGAAGCTGTCGCGCGGCAGCGTGGACTCCTGGCGCCAGGAGGTGCCGTCCCAGCGCAGGGCCAGCGCCTCCGCCTGGCCGTCGGACGTCAGCCGGTAGCCGACGGCCCACGCCCGGGGGGTGCTGAGCGCGGCGACGGCGGTGAGGTCGCCCTTGGCAACCGGGACGGGGGTCTCCCGCCACCCCCCGCGGGGCGCGGCGGCAGGGTGTCCATGGCGTTGAGCGCGGCGAAGTCCCTCCCGGGGCGACGATCGGGCGACGGCCGGGGAAACGGCGAGGGCCGACAGGCGTTCGACGCCTGACGGCCCTCGCGGCGGCGCCGAGCTAGCGCGCGGCGGCGCGGCGCCGACGGACCAGCAGCACCGTCGCCCCGCCGCCGACGGCGACGACGGCGCCCGCGCCCGCCCAGAGGGGCAGCGCGGACGACGAGCCCTCGCCGCCGGCGCTCTCGCGCTCCGCCGTCCCCTGCCGCTCCGCGCGGTCCGCGTCGCGGGCGGGTTCCGCCGGCTTCGCGGACTCCGTCCGCCCGGCGGGCTCCGGACGCTCGGTGCGCGGCTCCCGGGCGGGCACGTCCACCGTGGCCTCACCACGGCCGAGGTCGGGGAAGCCGCAGTTGACGGTCACCGTCCAACGGCCCGGGGGCAGTTCCTGGCGGGTGGTGTACCGTGCCTCCTCGCCGGGGACGGGGACCAGCTTCCAGGGGCCGAGGGAGCGCCCGTTGACGTCGACGGCGGACAGTGTGCCCGCGATGGCGTCCGTCACCGGGTCGTTGTCGTTCTCCCAGGTCGCGACGGCCTCCACATGTCCGTCTGAGGCCGCGGTCTCCACCTCGAAGTGGATGGTGTCGCCGTGCGCGGCGGCCGGCCCGGCCGGGCCGAGGGCGAGCAGCGCGGCGAACGCGGTGAGAAGGACCGCACCGGCGCCGCGGGCCGCGGGCGGGGCGAGTCGTGGGCGACGGACGTGGGGCACGGGGACTCCTGAACACGGGAGAGCGGCTGGGGGGCCGGGGGAACGGGGAACCGGGGGAACGGGGGGCGGGCCGGCGGCCGTGGGGGAAAGAACAGGGCCGCCGACCCGGTCCGGACCTACGTGATCAGCTCACGCGGATCAAGAGGCGCGCTGCAGGCTCCAGCGCTGGTAGCCCTCGTCGTTCTTGCGCTGGAGCTCCAGCAGCCAGCCGCCGTAGTACCAGCGCTTGCTGACACCCAGCACGAGCGAGGAGTCCCCGGGCTGGAGGACGTACGTGCCGTCCGCGGACGCGCGCAGCCGCCACTTCTGGCCCGCGGCACCGCCGCACGGCTGCTGGGCGACGTACTGGCCCGCGACCGCGGAGGAGAACTGAAGGCACTTGCCGGACGCCGCCGACTTCACCCGCACCGCGTCGCCGCCGGCGGGTTCGAAGACCCACTGCTGGTTGGCGTAGCCGTGGCGCTGGTAGGCGATGGCGACCGTGCCGTTGTTGGTGGAGCCGCCCCACATGTCGGCCGCCTGGCCGGTGAGGGCGTTGAGCATCAGGTACTTCGCCCCCGGCTCGGTGGGCGTGGAGTCGGAACCGGCGGTCAGGGTGCGGAACGAGTGCGCGGCGCCGGGCTGCGAGGTCTTGCCGCCCGCCTCGCGCACGGCGACCGCGACCCGGTAGGACGTGCCGGGCTTCAGCCGGACGACCCGGACGCTGGTGCCGGTGACGTCGGCGAGCTTCTTTCCGTCGAGGTAGAGCGTGTAGCCGGCTGCGGAGGGCACCTTGGCCCAGCTCACCACCGCGGAGTTCGAGGTGATCTGGCTGACCTTGGCGGCCGGGCCCGTGGCCGGGCCGGGGGTGGACGTCGGGGTCGGGGTGGGCGTCGGGTTCGGGGTGCGGGTCGGGGTGGGCGACGGGGACGGGTTCGGCCCGGTGTCGCCACCGCCGGCTATCAGGAAGCGGTTGTTGGCGATGTTCCAGTGGGTGTCGAGGTAACTACCCCGCTTGGGCGACGTGTTGTAGTAGTCGTCGTGGTTGCAGTCCAGGCGCTCGTCGGAGGTGCGCTCCGGGCACACGGTGCGCATCTGCGGGTAGTTCGGCGAGTCGGAGTAGCACATGATGTCCCACTCGTCGACGCAGTGTCCGCCCTGGCTGGTGTTCGGGGCGCTGTTGTTGACCGCACCGAGGTTGTGGCCCAGTTCGTGGGCCGGCGTCGAGCCGCCCCAGCACCCGGCGTCCGTGCGCCCGTAGGAGGGACCGAAGTTGCTCAGGTTCTCCGAGCCGGGACGCTCGTCGCCGTTGAAGGTGCCGATGCCGCAGTACACCTTGGAGTCGACGAACATCATGTACTTGCGGTCGCGTCGGTTGAAGCCCTTCGCGGCCAGTTCGTTGTTGGTGGAGCCGAACTCCCGCAGGGCGGCGGCCGACACCTCGACGTTCAGCACCGAGGCGGTGCAGTCGGACTCGGTGACGTAGCGGATGTGCCGGGCGCCGCCGGTCTCCTTGGCGCTGGCGTCGTAGATGACGTCCGCCTCGGCCGCCCACTTCTTGAAGGACGCCACGTACTCGGCGTAGCGGTCGCCGCCGGGAGCGTGCACGTAGAGCACCTGCACCCGGTTGCCGGAGGAGCCGTCGCCCTCGCAGACCACCTTGGTGTCGGCGCCGGCCTTCGGGTCGCCCGCGGTCGGCCCGGAGGCCGGCGAGGCGGGACGGTCCGCCTCGCCGGTCCGCGCGTCGAGCGCGGGCACTCCGCCGCGCAGGACGTCGGCGGCGTCCGGCGTGGCGGAGCCGCCGCCCTTCAGCGACGGGGCCTGGACGGTCCGAGGCACCGCGGGCGGGGTGTCCTTGGCGATGTCGACGCCCTTCGGCGGGGCGTCCGGGCCGTGGGTGCACAGCTTCGCCTTGGAGACGACGTAGACGCCCACGCAGGGGTCGCCCTCGGGGGCGGGCTTGAGACCCTGGTACACCATGCCGCGCCGCTTGTTGGAGTCCGGCACCTCGCTCAGCGGCTCGGGCGGGTTCTCCTGCAACGGCTCCGCACCGGGAGTCCTCCCGTTCGCGGCGGCCGGGCGGTCCTCGGTGCTCGCCGATCCGATGGTGACCACGCCGACGGCGAGCCCGGCGGCGGCCGCGGTGGCGGCGGCCACCAGCGCCAGTCTGCGCCTCGCCTTGCTCCGCCGATGGTTGGGGCGATTCTGCTCCATGAGTGTTCCTGTCTGTACTCGTGTACTACCCGTGGGGGGGTATGTGGGGGGGACTGTGGGGGGTGTGGGGTGTTCGGGTGTGTGGGGATGGCCGTGGGGGCCGATGACGGGGGTGGGGAAAGGGGATGGGGGAACGTGGATGGGGGTTCCGGGCGGGGCCGGTCGTCAGCGGTCGCCGAACACCTGGGTCCAGATCGGCCCGCCGGAGTCGAGGTTGACGCCCACTCCCATCTCGGTGACGTCGCAGTTGAGGATGTTCTGGCGGTGCCCCGGACTGTTCATCCAGGAGTCCATGACCGACTGGGCGGTCTGCTGGCCGGCGGCGATGTTCTCGCCGTACGTCCGCCACCGGTAGCCGGCGGCGGTGATCCGGTCCCCCGGGTCCGAGCCGTCCGGGGAGGTGTGGTCGAAGTAGTCGCGCGCCGCCATGTCGTCGGAGTGCCGCTGGGCCGCGGTGACCAGCAGGTCGTTGCGGCGCACCGGCGAGCACCCCGCGGTCGCCCGTTCGACGTTGACCAACTCCAGGACCTGTGCCGCGAGTTGGTCACCGCGCCCCGATGCGGGCGTCGGGTCCGGAGTCGTCTCGGACGTGCGGCTCGGCGTGGGCCGGGGCTTGGGCGCGTCGGAGGCGGTCGGGGTGCTCGGCGTGGCCGGAGTGCTCGGCACGGCCGGGGTGCTCGGCGCGCCCTTCGTGGGACGCGACGAGGGCTTGCGGGTCGGCTTCGTCGACTTCTTCACCGGGCGCCGAGTGGGCTCGTCCGCGCGGCTGGCGGGGGCGGTGGTCGGACGCTCCGGGGTGGAACGCGCCGGGGTGGGCGTGTCCTCCGTCAGCGACACGGTGCGCGCCGAAGCGCTGTCCGTCTGCTCGTCCCGGTCCTGGAACCCGTCGACCAGTAGCGCGGCTCCCCCCACGGCCATGATCAGCGCCGCCGCTCCGGCCGCCTGCGCCGCGCGCGGGCGGCGGCGCGCCCGGTGCCGGCCCACCCGGGGCGGCACCCCGTCACCGGCGTGCCCGGCGGGACCGTGCGTGGGAACGGCGAGGCCGTGCGCGGGGGTGGCGAGGCCGTGCGCGGGAGTGGCGGGGCCGTGCGCGGCGGCCGCGAGGTCGTGCACGGGGACGGCGGAGTCGTACGTGGGAGCCGCGGGGTCATGGGCGGGCGACGCCTGACCGTATGCGGGAGCCGCGGGAGTCGCGGGGTCGTACGCGCGGGCCGCGAAGGACGCGGGGTCGTACGCGGGCTCCGGGTGACCGTACGAGGGGGACGGGTGACCGTACGCGGGGGCCGCGAAGTCGTGTGCGGGGGCCACGGGGTCGTAGGCGGAGGCCACGGGGTCGTAGGCAGGGGCCGCAGGCTCGTAGGCGGAGGCCGCGGGGTCGGGTGCGGGTCCCGTGGGCCCGTGTCCGGGGGCCTCGAACGTCATGGTGTCGGCGCCGTCCACGGGGGTGGCGGACCCCGTCGGCGCGAACGCGGCGGGTGTGGCGGCGTCGCTCGCCCGCCAGCCCACGAGGGCGCCGGCGACCGGGACCAGCCCGAGACCGACCAGCAGCCCCTCGGCCGGCACCAGCGCCGATCGGTGGCCGGAGCAGCCCGCGCAGCCGCGCGCGTGTCGGGCTATTCGCTTGCGCCACAGCACGGAGGGGCCTCCGTGCCAGTTGCCGACCAGGTGGTCCAGCCCGGCGCAGCGCGGCGTGGCGTTCAGCGCCCGGACCACCACCCGCGCGGTCTCCAATTGTCCCTTGGTGCGCTGCACACGGACGGCGGTGTGCTGCGGCGTCAGCTCCAGGGCGGCGGCGACCTCGGCGCGCGTGAGCTCGCCCACGGCCTCCAGCCACCACAGGGAGAGGACTTCCTGCTCGTCGCCGTCGAGCCAGCGCGTCGCCTCGGCGACCTCCTTGCGCTGACCCTCGAGGCCGAGCCGCACGATCGTCGCGTCGGCGAAGTCGGGCTCGGGGTGGGCCACCTCGTGGACCTCCCGCAGCCCGCCGACGGGCGCGGTCCGGCGCTCCTGCTGCCAGTGCCGTCGCACCTGGTTCACGGTGATCGCCACCAGCCAGGAGCGGAAGCTGGAGGGGTCGCGCAGGCCGCCGAGCCCGCCGAGGGCCCGGAGCATCGTCTCCTGCACGACGTCGTCGACGTCCGCGTGCCCGTTCAGGGCGCGGCCCACGATGTTGTAGACCAGCGGCAGGTAGAGGGCGACGAGCTGGTCGCGCGCCTCCGCGTCACCGGATCGCGCGGCTGCGACGACCTCCGCTCCAACCTCGCTGTGCACCATCCGTACCCCTCTCCTGTGCCGGGCTCGCGGCCCGTCCGACACATGGGAGACCTGGGGTCGATCGGCTGATAACAAAAAAGTGCGGACGATTTTTCGACGACTTCCGAGGGGCCGTGGTCGTCAGCGCGGCGGCCGGCGGCGCCCGCGTCGGCGAGCGACCGCCCGTGGCGCCCCGCGCGACGCGGAACCGGAATGACGAGGGACACCCCAGCGAGACGCAACGCCACGTCTCGCCAAGAGGGGGTATCGGGTCGATTGCGGCCACGTTCACCCCATTCCGGAGGCCGGCCTGACACCCCGTCGCGCAAGTTCGGAGCGCATTTTCTTCACACCCTCACCGTGGATCCGGAGTTCGTGCGAAGATTCCGTCCCCGGTCCGTGGGGGACCGGGTGACAAGGGGAAAGATGATGGAACCAACGAGGTTCAGAACCGCAGTCGGTGCGGCGCTGACCCTGGCCGTGTCGGCCGTTCTGCTGCCGGCTTCGGCAGCGAGCGCGGCCGGACACGAGGCCGCGGCCCCGACGGGCGGCGCGACCGAGGCCCGGACGGTGAACAGCGCGACGGTCGACGCCTTCGGCCGGATCGCCGACGCCGTCCTGACCGACCGCACCGCGGCGCTTCTGGACGCCAAGCCGACCCGGCGAATAGCCCCGCTCGGCAACAAGCACACCCGCCTGACGGCGGGCCTGGCGCGGTCGGAGAACTCCGCGCTGTCCTCCCTGCGGTCCCGCAAGGCGCGGCTCGCCGCGCTGGGTGAGGCGTACACCTCCGCCGACACCCGGACCACGGTGGACAAGGTCCGCGTCAAGGACGGGCGTGCCACGGTCCAGGTGACCGAGACCACCACGCTCCGGTACAAGAAGGTCCGCGGCGACGAGCCCGCGACGACCGGCTTCCAGGCCCACCACGAGCTGAGCTTCGCCGCCCGGCCGGGTGGCACGTGGGAGCTGACCGGGATGAAGGCCAAGGAGGACGCGCTCACCGCGATCAACGCGCCCACCACGACGGTCGCCACGACCGCGGGCGTGCTGCCCAAGGCGACGCCGGCGTCCACCTCGTGGCCCGCGCCGGCGAAGCCGAAGCGTCAGCTGCCCGACGGCTACGACTACAAGGCCATGGCCGTCTACGCGGAGAAGTACTGGCGGAACTACAACCCCGCGTACCGCAAGTTCAACGACGCGGGTGGCGACTGCACCAACTTCATCAGCCAGGCCCTGAAGGCCGGTGGCTGGAAGCACGACTCCGGTATGTACGACGACTACCGGAACTGGTGGTACGACGCCAGGTACCAGACGAACTCCTGGGTGGGTGCCGACGACTGGTCATGGTTTGCTCTGCACTCGAAGCGGGCCACCAACCTGGCCAACGTGTACCAGATGGGCCTCGGCGACATCCTGCAGCTGGACTTCGACCGGAACGGCTCGAAGGACCACTCGATGATCACCACTTACCGGAGCTGGAGCGGCGTCCCCTACCTGACGTACCACCAGACCAACACCTACCGGAAGTCGGTCGCCAGCATCATCGCCACCAACCCGCGCGCGCTCTACTACGCCTACCGCACCTGATCGCTCGCCGCACCACGCCACACCCCCGGCTGACGCCGGCTGACGTGTCCTTAGGACGCGCCACCGTGGCCACGGGCCCCGCCGGAACCCATCGGCGGGGCCCGACTGCTGCCGCCCGCACGGTGCGCACGGTCTGCGAGGATGGCCCCATGGACGAGGAAGTCATCCCGGTTCTTCATGTGGCGGACGCCGCGACGGCGGTCGACTGGTACACCCGGCTGGGCTTCGCCAAGGAGTGGGAGCACCGCTTCGAGCCCGGGTTCCCGGCCTTCGTGGAGGTGGCCCGCGGGAAGGTGCGGCTCTTCCTGTCCGAGCACCGGGGGGACGCCCGTCCCGACACACTGGTGTACCTGCGCGTGCGTGACGTCGACGCGGTCGCCGCGGAGTTCGGGGTGACGGCCACGGAGGCTCCGTGGGCGCGCGAGGTCGAGCTGCGCGACCCGGACGGTAACCGGCTGCGGGTGGGCACGCCGAAGGACTGATCCGTCGCGTCGCCCGTCAGCCGCGGGGCTTGAGCCGGCGGGGTCCAGGCCCTGGTGGCCTGTGTGAAGAGGTAACGGCCCGTTCGTGGGAGAGCCGGCCGGGGCCGGGGACGGAAGGCACGCCCGCAGTTGTCCACCTGTGATCCACCGGGTGCAACCCTCCCCGGGGCCGCCGAGGCGGAGGACGACTTCGGCGGGGCGCTGGCCGTCGCCAACCTCGACCGGGACGGCATCGACGAGCTGATCGTCGGCGTCGGCCACGAGGCCGTCGGCACCCAGGCTGACGCGGGCTCGTACCTGTGGCTCGCGGCGAACCACGACGGCGTCCTGGGCGGCGCCTCCTTCAGCCAGAACTCCCCCGGTGTGGCCGGTACGGCGGAGGCGGGCGACCGCTTCGGCGCGGCGGTCGCCACCGGCGACTACAACGGCGACGGCTACCCGGACATGGCGATCGGCGCGCCCGGCGAGGACGCCGCCTCGGGCGGCGTGTGGTTCGACGCCACCCGCGAGGAGGGCACCCAGCCGCCGACCACCTCGGTGACCCCGGCGCGGCTGGGGCTGACGGGAGCGGTCGAGTACGGCGGGACGCTCGGCCGATAGCCCGCCAAGGGCCGACCACCGGCCCACGACGAAGGGGCCCGCCCGGCGACCTGGATGGCCGCCGGACAGGCCCCTGGGCCGTCCGACCCGGTGCGGACTACTTCTTGAAGCCGTAGTCCATGAGCTTCTTGGCGTCCGCCAGGCGGGCCTCCGGGGAGGTGGAGGTCAGCACCGTGCCGATGACCGTCTTGCCGTTCCGGGTGGCGGCGAAGACCAGGCAGTACTTGGCCTCCGGACCCGAGCCGGTCTTGACGCCGATGGCACCGGAGTAGCCGCCGAGCAGCTTGTTGGTGTTCTCCCAGTCCATGTAACGGTAGCCACCGGACTTGGTGGTGACCGTCTGACGGGTCTTCTTCGTCTTCACGACGGTACGGAACGTGGAGTTCTTCATCGCGCTGCTGGCGAGCTTCGTCAGGTCGCGCGGGGTGGAGTAGTTGGCTCCGTGCCCGATGCCGTCGAACGAGTCGAAGTGGGTGTTGGTCATGCCGAGCCTCTTGGCCGTGGCGTTCATCTTGCCGATGAACGACTTCACCCGCTCGGCACGGGTCTTGCCGGTGCCGAACTTGTCGGCGAGTGCGTACGCCGCGTCGCAGCCGGACGGGAGCATCAGCCCGTACAGCAGCTGGCGGACGGTGACCTTGTCGCCGACGATCAGCCTGGCCGAGGAGGCCCAGTTGTTGTCGACGATGTAGTCGCTGTACGCCTTCTGGACGGTGACCTTGGCGTCCAGATTGAGGTTCTTCTGGTCGAGCACCACCTTCGCCGTCATTATCTTGGTGGTGGAGCCGGTGGATCGGCGGGTGTCGGCGGCCTTGGTGTAGAGCGCCTTGCCCGTGGCGTTGTTCATCACGAAGCCGCCCTTGGCGGCGATCGTGGGCGTCTTCAGCGTGACGGCCGCCGGGGCGGCCTGCGCGGCGGCGTCCCGCGCCGGAGCTGCCTGGGCCGGGGCGACGAACGCCCCGGCGACCATGACGGCCCCCGCGGTGACGACAATCGCGGACACGTGACGCATGCCCTTAATGCCGGTTTTCAACGTGAATACTCCAAACTGCACCTTGCAGTGCGGCAACATGAGGGTGCCGCTCACCCATGAGACGCATGAGACGGGCCAATGGATGTACAGCCGGCGGATATTTTCTCTCAGATGTCTCACACGTCCCACACAACGCGGCGCAGCGGGAGGGCCAGAACGCGCCAAAGTCAGCGCCCCAGGGCGTTCAGCACCGCGGTCGCCATCACCCGCTCCCCCGTCGCGTTGGGGTGGAGCGGCAGCGCGGGCGCGGTGGGGAGGAGCCCCTCGACCCAGGGTTCGGCGGAGCAACCGTCATGTCCCCTGGTGGGGTTGAGCGTGTCGACGTACGTGGCGTGGCCGGTCTCGGCGGCGTCGGCGACCCGGTCGTTCAGCTCCCCGAGGACCGAGCGGAGAAAGGCCACGTCGCCGGTGGTGATGGGCAGTCTGCCCAGGCACTTCGCCGGGTCGTCCGGCACCACCGACGGATAGCCGACGACCAGCACCCGGGCTCGTGGCGCCTTGGCGTGAACGAGACGGAGAGCTCCCGCGAGTCGTGACGCGGCGGACTCCAGACGCCCGCTGAGGGAGTTCCCGTAGTGGGCACGGCACGGGGCCCCCAGGGGATCCGTCACGGCCAGGGACGCGCAGGTGGCCACGACGTCGACGAACCCGAGGTCCGAGGTGCCGAGGTCGTTGCCGCCGATGGTGACCGTGACCAGGCTGACGTCCGGTGCCACGGCGTCGAGCTGTGGGCCGTTGACGACCGCTCCGGCATCGGTCTGCGGGAGGGTCAGCGCGCCGACCTTGGCCCCCGCGCAACTCCGGTCCGTGTAGCCGGCGGGCGCCAGGGCGGCCGCGACGACCCGGCCGTAGTCGCGGTCGGAGCGCAGGCACAGACCCGCGGACTGCGCGGGGATGCCGGCACCGGCGGCATAGGAGTCCCCGAGCGCCACATAGCGGCCGGCCGCGACCCCCTCGCCGGTGCCGGTCGGGCGCGCGTGCGCGGGCACCGGGGCGGTGACGGCGCCGAGCGCGGCGGCCACGAGCGCACAGCCGACCGCGGCGGGGCGCCACTTCCCGGCGCGCCGGGAGCCGTCGCGCGCGGGGAGGGCCCGCCGGCCTCCGGACCGCGCCCGAGGGGTGGGGTGCGCCGCACTCGTCGACGGGACGGCACCCGTCGACGGCGCCGCGCTCGTTGACGAGACGGCACCCGTAGAGGAGGCCGCGCTTGTTGACGGCACGGCATCCGTCGAGGGGACCGCGCTCGCCGACGGGACGGCGCTCGCCGGCAGCGCGGGGCGCGGCGACTTCGGTGTGCGCGGGGGTACGGCTCCGGGCATGGTTGCTCCTGGGAGATGAGGACAGGGGAGACCGGGCTTCGAAACCGGCCGGTAACGTTCCCGACATGGTGGCGGCCGCCCGCCCCGCGAACCATGTGCCGGTGCCAGCGGCGCGGCAGGCGCCGTTTGTGCCCCGGCACAACCCCGCCCCGCTGCCAGACGGTCTTTGTAACCTGCGGGCCATGAGCCGCATACCGGAGCCGCCGAACGAGATCACCCCTGTGGCCTCCCTCCTGCTGGGGCACGCCGAGGAGTTGGGCCTGCGGATGGCCCACCGCATCCGGGCCGAGGTGGGCTACTACGGAAGCGAGGACCGGGTGCCCCTCGCCGAGCTGAGCTCCTCCTGCCGGCGCAACGCCGAGCTGGTCTTCGGCCAGCTCGCCGCCGGACGGTGCACCGACATGGCCGGGGCTGAGGACACCGGCCGGACGCGGGCGCGCCAGGGGGCGCCGCTGGGCGAGCTGCTGCACGCCTACCGCGTCGGGTCCGGGTTCCTGTGGTCCGAGCTGACCGCGGCGGTCCGCGGCAGCGACGCGGTCACCGCCGACACGATCGCGTCGCTCGCCGCGTGGTGGGTGCGCGAGGGTCTCGCGGCGGCGGCCAGCGACGCCTATCGGGAGGCCGCCGCCGCGCTGTCGCTCCAGCGCGAGAGGGAGCGCTCGGCGCTGGTGGAGGCGCTGTTCACGGGGGCGCTCGGCGGTCGCACCACCCTCTGGGAGACCGCCGACGCGCTCGGTCTGCCCACCGAGGGGCCGTATCTGGTGGTGGTCGCCGAGGCGCCCGGCCCGGGACGGGAGCCGCTGCCCGGCATCGAGCCCCGGCTGCTGGCCGAGCGGCTGCGCTCCGCCTGGCGGCTCCAGCCCGACCTCCAGGTCGGCGTGGTCGCCGCCCGCGAACCCGACGGCGCGGAGACCGTGCTGCGGGTCCTCGAGCGCTGCCCCGGCGCCCGGGTCGGCGTCAGCCCGCCGTACCGCACACTGCGGGACACCCCCAGGGCGCTGCGGTTGGCGCGGCTGGCGCTGGCCGGGCTGCGCGGACGGACGGCGGGGGTCGCCCGGTTCGCCGACAGTCCGGTCGCCCTGCTGGTGGCCGCCTCCCCCGAGGAGGCCGCGCGGGCCGCGCGGGCGGTGCTCGGCCCCGTACTGGAGCTGCCGCCCGCCGAGCGGTCCCGGCTGCTGGAGACGCTGGACCGCTGGTACGCGGCGGGGGGCTCGACGGCCGAGGCGGCGGTGCTGCTGTACTGCCACCGCAACACCGTGCGCTACCGACTGCGCCGGCTGGAGGAGCTGACGGGCCGTTCCCTCCAGGACCCGCGCGCGGTCGCCGACCTGGCGGTGGCGCTCCAGGCGCTGCGCCTCCCACCTCCCGAGCGGACCTGATCCGGGCAACCGGCGCGATAGCGCGGTACGCCGGCACCGAGACCGGGATCGAGCGAGGTGGAGCGGGCCGCCCGGTCCTCGGCGGGTGGCCGGATTCCTTCGGTGGACGTAGACGGAATCATCGCCGGGGAATCCGCACGGACCCTCCCGACGCGCGGGTCCAGCGGGAGAATCCTGCTATGAGAACACCGGTCAGCGACCCGCTGCGGGTGGGGCCGTACCGCATCGTGGGCCGTCTCGGCTCCGGCGGCATGGGCTGGGTCTACCTGGCCCGTTCGCCGTCCGGCCGGGCGGTGGCGGTCAAGGTGGTGCGCCCGGAGTTGGCCGCCGACCCCGAGTTCCGGCACCGTTTCGCCGGCGAGGTCGCGGCGGCCAAGGTGGTGAGCGGAGCGTTCACGGCGCCGGTCGTCGACGCCGATCCGCGGGCCGAACCGCCCTGGTTGGCCACGATGTACGTGCCGGGCCCCTCGCTCGCCGAGGCGGTCGTCCAGGACGGCCCGCTGGACGAGGCGCGGTCGCGGGCGCTGGGCGCCGGGCTGGTGGAGGCGCTCCAGGCCATCCATGGGGCCGGGGTGGTGCACCGCGACCTCAAGCCGTCCAACGTGCTGCTGGCCGCGGACGGTCCGCGCGTCATCGACTTCGGCATCTCCCGGGTCAGCGGCTCCGCGGGGCTCACCCGGGCCGGGATGGTGCTGGGCACACCCCCCTTCATGTCCCCGGAGCAGATCACGGGCCGAGCCGTGGACTTCAGGACCGATGTGTTCTCGCTGGGCGGGGTGCTCGTCTACGCCGCGACCGGCGGTCCGCCCTTCGGTGGCGACGACACGGTCGCCTACCGCGTCGTTCACGGGGAGCCGTCGCTCGACGGCGTCCCGCGGGCGCTGCGCGGCCTCGTGGCCCGCTGTCTCGCCAAGCGCCCCGCCGAACGGCCACCGCTCGACACGCTGTTGCGGGAGCTGGCCCCGCAGGAGGGCGAGGACCCGGCGCCGCGCCCGCGGCCCGCGGGGCGGGGCGCGAGCGCCGGGCCCGAGGCGCCGACCGGGCCTGGGGAGACGCCCGGGGAGACGCCCGGGGTGCGGCACCCGTCCGGTTCGGAGCCGGTCGGGGTGTCCGTGCCGTCATGCCTGCTGCTGCACGCGCGGGCGCTGTTGGACGCCGGGCTCAGCGACGCCATGGTGGCGGAGGCGGTGACGCGTGGAGCGGGCTGAGGCGTCGTCGTCCGTGCCCGTTCCCGGCATCGGCGGCCACTGGAGAACGGCGGTGGAGAGCTGGTCCGCGCGCGACCGTCTCCGCACGGTCGTGGCCGCCGACTCCATCTCCGTGGAGTTCGGGCTGCCGGAGACCGGCCGCGAGATCACCGTCCGGTTCATGACCACCCGAGAGCTGCTGGTGGCCTTCATGACGGACGGCCGCCGGCTGCGCCCGAACCAGCTCGCCGTGGCGGCGGCCGCGGCCAACGCCTGGAACACCGAGCAGTTGGTCCCCATGCTCTCCGTCTGGGACGTCCGGGGTCCGACCCCGTGCATCGCGGGGGTCTGCGCGCTGCCGCTCACCTGCCGGATGACCCAGCGGGACTTCGACGCGCTGGCGCGGGACTGGACCGGGCGGGCGCGACAGATGTTCACCCGGTGCCACCAGGTGTTCAGACTCTAGGCGCGCCGAGCGGGGCCCCGCGGTCGGCTGCGGCTTTCCCCTCCCTTGACCGAAGCCCTTTTCAAAATAGGGTAGTTGCTCCATATTTGTCCCTGTGATTCTCCGGCTTGAGGGAGGTGCCGTGGGCCACTCCACACGCCGTGCGGTCCTTCTCGGTGTGCTCCTCACGACGACACCGGTCGACACCGCGACCGCCGCTACCGCCACCGCCGCCACCGCCACCGCGACCGCCACCGCGACCGCCGCCAGCACGTTCACCACCACGCCCGCGGCGCGCCCCACCGAGCGGCCGTGCGACGACGAGAAGGACTTCGCCCGCCGGCTGAGCTGCCTGGCGGACGAGAGCGCCGAGCACCCGGGGACGAAGGTCGTCACCCGCCTCGACCACCCACTCGACCTGCCGAAGGGAGGCGCGGGCGACGACGGGCGGGGCCCCGCCGACGGCCTCGCGCTGAACCGACTCACCTCCGACCTGAACAAGGCCACGCTGGTCGTGGAGGTCCCCGGCGGGGGGACGACCGGCGAGGGTGGCACCGTCCTGCTGGTCCTCGCCGCGCGGCGCCACCTCGCCGCCGACAGCGTCGTCACCCGCCTCGACAAGGACACCGTGGCGCGGCTCCGACGCGCGGGCGCCTGCCCGAACGGAGGCGGAGAGGGAGCCGACGACGGCGCCCCCGGGAGCCCGGACGGCACCGACCTGTGCCAGCTGGTGCGGGGAAGGGGGGACGACGACCCGGACCTGACCGGCCGGGACCTGATCGACGAGAAGGTAGCCGGCCCACTCGCCGAGCGGGACGCCGGCACGTCCCCGCGGACCGCCGAGGACTCGTCCTCCACCCCGTGGCCCCTGCTGCTCACCGGCCTGCTCCTGCTGCTGGTCCTCCTCTTCCTGCTGGCCGTCAGCCGCTCCCGGGTGCGGGAACCGATGCCGGTCCGGGCGGATCCGGACACCCCGACCCGCCCCGACCTCCGTCCGGCGTACGCGGATCCCCCGGGGTACGAGGACCGCCCGGGGTACGAGGACCGCCCGGAGTACGAGGACCCGCCCCGGTACGAGGACGCGGCCTACGGGGACCACCGGGGACACGTGGATCACCCGACGTACGCGGACCGCCCGAGACGCGAGGAGCGGGCCCGCGCCACCGGCCCGCGCCGCCGCGCCGTCGTGCGGACCGTGCTGCACCCCCAGGGGTACGTCGAGGTCGACCGCTGTCTGCACCGCGTGGTGTGGGCCGACCCGGACGTCGATCCGCCCGCGCCCGGCAGCCCCGTCGAGATCGCGACGCCCGGCGGTCCGGAGCCGGATGTACTGCTCGCCTTCACGCCCGGTGACGGGCGGCGGACCACGGGAGACGCCCATGCGCAATGACCAGCAGCCCACGCTGCCGGCGCAGTACGCCGACATCGAGATCGAGAACAACGCCCAGCGGTTGCCGCTGGTGCTCTGCCTCGACACCTCCAGCTCCATGGCCGGGATACCCATCGAGTCGCTCAACGGCGCGCTGGCCGAGTGGACCCGGGAGCTGCACGACGACGTCAGCCTCAGCTACAGCGTCGAGGTCGCCGTCATCACCTTCGGCGGCCAGGGGGTGTACGCCTGGCAGGGGCCGCAGCCGCTCCCCGCGCACGCCCCGACCAACCCCTTCGTGCCCGCGCACCTGTTCCAGGCGCCCCGGCTCGTCGCCTCCGGAGTGACTCTGTTGACCGAGGCGTTGGAGCTCGCCATGCGCCTCGTGGCCACCCGCAAGGCCGAACTCCGCCGGTCCGGGCTCCAGTACCACCGCCCGCAGATCTGCCTGGTGACCGACGGGCTGCCGACGGACGGCATGGGCCGCTACACCGAGGATTGGCGGCGGTTGGTCCCGGTGGTGGCGGCGGAGCAGCAGGCCAGACGCTTCCGGCTGTACGCGATCGGGGTCGGCGGCATCACCGACCTCGGCGAGCAGGTGCTGAAGGCGTTCGCGCCGACCTTCCACGCACGGCTCCAGGGCTTCCCGTTCCGCGAGTTGCTCCAGATGATGTCGGCCAGCGCCAACGCGGAGCAGCGGGGGGCGGGTGACGAGGTCTTCGAGAAGATCTTCAGTCAGTTCAAGACCCAGCGCCCCGCGTGGGAAGCCTGAGCGGGGGCGCGGAGGATGGACCGGCGCGGCACGCGGTGGCGCACCCACGGGCTGAGCGTGGCGGGCTACCGTCACCGGCGCGACGGCATCCCCTGCCAGGACGCCTGGCAGCAGGTGGTGGCGGGCCCCGCCGAGGCGCCGGTGACGGTGCTCGCGGTGGCGGACGGCGCGGGCAGCCGGCTCCGCTCCGACGAGGGCTCGAAGCTGGCGGTCGCCCTCGCCATGGACGCCTTCGCCCGATGGGCGTCCCGGCCGTGCCCACCGGGCGAGGCCGTGCACGCCCTGCTCCGGCACGCGTACGAGGAGGTGGCGGACGCCTTCCTGGACCAGACGGGCGACCAGGCCGACGACTTCGCCACCACCCTCGCCGTGCTGGTGCTCGCCCCGGAGTGGATCGGCCACCTCAGCGTGGGTGACGGCTTCGCGGTCGTACGGGCGGGCACGGTGGACGGGCGGGCGCAGTTCCATCTCCTCCCCCAGGCCGCGGCGGCCAGCGAGTACAGCAACGAGACGGTGTTCCTGACCTCGCCCGGGGCGGAGCGCTGGGTGCGCACCGTGTGTGTGCGCGACGCGGGCGTCGACGGGGCCCTGTTGTCCACCGACGGGCTGGCGCAGGCGGCCCTCTCCCGCCCCGACGGACGCTGTCAGACCCCCAACGCCTCGTTCGTGGCCGCGGTGCTCGGCTCCCTGGACCGCCCCGGCCCCGACCCGGCCAGGGACGAGGAGGAGCTGGCGGCGCTGCTGCGCTCCGACCGGCTCAGCGCGCTCAACGCCGATGACAAGACGCTCGTCCGAGCGGTGCGGCCATGACGGGGCGCGAGGTGGTGCTGGGCGACGGGGTGCGGGTCACCCTCGCCGAACTCCCGCTGAAGGGCGGCGGCCAGGCGGCGGTGTACCCCGTGGTCGGCGACGACGGGGTCGTGGTCAAGATCTACCGGGAGCGGCAGGACGACGCGCAGGAGCGCCGGCTGACCCGCATGCTGGCCATGTCGCCGCTGGGCGGCCGGCCCACCGACCGCTCCCAGCAGCCGGAGCTGGCCTGGCCCACCGCCGTGGCGCGCGGCACCGACGGGGAGTTCCTCGGATACGCCATGCGCCGGTTCGGGGAGCCCGACCACGTGCAGCTCGTGGGCCTGTTCTCGAAGGCGCAGCGGCTGCGGCTGTTCCCCGAGCGGGCCGACTGGCGGTTCCTGCTCGGCGTGGCCTGGAACCTGTCGTTCATGACGGCGCGCGTGCACCACGAGGGCCTGGTCATCGGGGACTTCTCCAGCAGCAACGTGGTGGTCGACCGCAACGGCTTCATCACCTTCCTGGACTGCGACTCCATCGCCTTCACCGACCCGGTCTCGGGCGAGCCGTTCCCCTGTCTGATGCACACCACCGACTACTCGGCCCCGGAGCGGCAGGCGGGCGGCCCCGCGAGTCGCGAGAGCGACGCCTTCGCCCTCGCCGTGCTCGTCTACCAGCTGCTGACGGCGGGCAACCACCCCTTCGGGGGTGTGCCGCACGACAGCGACGCCGACTCCACGGTCAAGGACAACATCGCCGCGAGCATCTCGTACGTCGTCAAGCCGGAGCGGGTCACCGTGCCACGCGGCATCATCGACCCCTCGGTGCTGCCGCCCGCCCTGCTCGACCTGGCGCGCACCGCCTTCGGACCGGGCGTCACCGACCCCGCGGCCCGCCCCACCGCGCAGGACTGGCTGCGCGCGCTGGACCAGGAGCGCCAGGGGGTGCGGGTGTGCGCCGACCGCCCGCGGCACAGCTACGGTTCGCACCTCGTCGCCTGCCCGTGGTGCGGTCGGGCCCGGGCCACGGGGCACGACGTCTTCAACCCGACCCCGGTCCGTCCCCCCGTCCCGCCCCCGCCGCCATCGCCTCCGCCGGTTCCGGCCGTGCGGTCGCCGCTCTCCGACGAGGCGAAGGTGGTGCTCTGCGTGATGGTGTTCGTGCTCTTCATCGTCATCGTGGTGGCGGCGACGGCCTGACCCGGGCGGATGGCAAGATCCTTTCAGATCCTGGCAATCAGGCCACTCGTGGATCCCCCTCGGGCGCGGAAAGATGATCATCAACAACGACCCGAGGAGTACCCGATGTCGACCTTCGTCCTCGTCCCCGGTGCCTGGCACGGCGCGTGGACCTTCGAGCCGCTCGCCCGCCGACTGCGTCGCGAGGGCCACGAGGCCTATCCGCTCACCCTGACCGGCGTGGGCAGCCGCCGACACCTGCTCACCTCGTCGGTCAACCTGGACACCCACATCCTGGACGTGGTGAACCACCTGGAGGACGAGCAGATCACCGACGCCGTGCTCGTCGGCCACAGCTACGGCGGCATGGTCATCACCGGCGCCGCCGACCGCGCCCCCGAGCGGGTGGCCGGCCTGGTCTACGTCGACGCCGCCGTGCCCGAGGACGGCGACTCCATCTTCTCCCTCGTGACCGACAACGAGCGCGGGTGGTACCTCGACGGCGTGGGCGACAACGGCTACACCAGCGCGCCGCTCCCCTTCTTCGACCCCCGTGCCACCCCGCACCCGCTGCCCTCGCTGATGCAGGCCATCCGCCTCGACGGCACCCTGGACCGCTTCCCCAGCAAGGACTACGTCTACGCCACCGGGTGGCCCGGCGCCTCCCCCTTCGCCCCCCTCTACGAGCGCCTCCGCGAGGACTCCGCCTGGCGCACCCATGCGATCGACTCCGGGCACAACGTCATGCAGGGCGCCCCCGACGAACTCCTCAAGGTCCTGCTGTCCGCCGCGGACCACGCCCAGCGGTAGCCGACCGACGCGAAAGCGCCGCCGGAAGACCGCCGGGGGCCGCCGGAAGGGGCGTCACTCCTCGGATCGCGGCCCGCGGGGGACCGTGAAGTCGGTCAGCCGGGCGCCGCCGGGGGCGAGCGCGCTCCAGGGGCCGGACCAGGCCAGGACGGCGATGGCGGAGGTCGGGAACTTCTCCCGGGCCCGCTCCAGCGCGTCGCCGGCCGCCGCGCCGGCGAGCAGCGACACGAGCTCCTCGACCCCTGGGTTGTGGCCGATGAGCAGCAGCGTGCGCACGCCGTCGGGGGTTCCCCGTACGACGTCCAGCAGTTCGGCGGCGGTGGCCGCGTAGGCGCGTGGTTCATACGTCACCGCCGGCGCCGCACCGCCGAGTTCGGCGGTGGCCAGCTCCCAGGTCTCCCGGGTGCGCCGGGCGGTGGAGCAGACGACCAGGTCGGGGACGCGGCCGGCCTCGCGGATCCAGCGACCCGCCGCGGGGGCGTCACGCCGACCGCGCCCGGCGAGCGGCCGTTCGTGGTCGGGCACCTCGGGCCACGCGGACTTGGCGTGCCGCAGCAGGACCAGCCGCCGGGTCTGACCGGCCGTCATGGCGCCGGCTCGCGCGGCGCGGCGGAGGCGTCACGGCCGACCTCGCGCACGAGGTCGAGCGCGAGCACACGGTCCAGATGGGCGGCGGTCTCGAACCGGGAGCCGTCCGGCAGGCCCGGATCCTCCACCAGCCGCCGCAGCCCGTCCAGCACGGCCGGGACGAACAGATCGGCCCGCAACCCGCCCAGCGCCTCCGCCAGCACCTCGGCGCACATCGGCTTCGAGGGCGCCCGCGCCCACCCGGCCACCTCTCGTCGCCACCGCTCCAGGCTGTGCCGCGCCTCGGCGAGGACGTCCGGGGTGAGCTCGATCAGCTGGTAGTACGGGCGGGACAGCAGGGCCAGCCGCAGCGCCAGCGGGTCGTCGGCGCCGGGCTCGTCGCCCGCCACGACCGCGACGGCGTCAAACGACGGTCCGCGCCTTGCGATGTCGGAGGACGGTCCGCGCCCTGCGGCGCCCGCGTCGGTCGACCGCGCTCCGCCGGGCGCGTGCACCACGCCGACGCGCAGGACGATCCCGTACTCGGCCTCCGCGTCGCCACCCCGGGCGCCGGTCACATGGACCTCCGGTTTCCCGCCCAGGGCCTCCGTCACGTCCGCCCCGTCCCCGACGACCGCGGCCGGGCGGACGCCGAGCGCGGTCGCCCGGGCCTCCAGCCCGTCCCCACGCCCCCCGGAGCGCACCACGCCCACCAGCGCCTGCCCGCCGAACAGCTCCGCGGTGCGCGCCAGGACGTCGCCGACCAGTCGGGCCCGGAGTCCGGTCAGCTCCGCGTCGGCGAGTCCCGAGGCCGCGGCGTCGTCGACCGCGACGTCTTCGGCGCCGGCGGCGCCGGGGGCGGCCCCCGCCTCGGTCTCGTACGCGGGCTCGTCCGCCTCGTCGCACCGCGGCTCGACCACGACGCGCAGCGGTTCCCGGTACCCCGGATCGATCGCGACGGGATGGCCCGAGCCGGCGTCGACCAGGCGCAACGCCGTCTCGGACGCTTCCGCCCGTTCCACCGGCAGCACCCGCATGCCACTCACCCCAGCCAGACGACGGCCTGTCTCCCGCCCCTGCCACGACCCTAAGCCGCGACGGCGGCCGCCGCTATCGCGCCTCCCCGTCGCCGCCGGCCACGGTCATCGGTCCACGTGCGCCAGATCCCGCTCCGGGGCGGGCTCCGCCGGGGAGGCCGGCGTGCGGCGCGGCAGGAGGGTCGCCACCACCACGGTGCCGACGGCCAGGATCACCGCCCCGACCAGGCTGGTCTGCGCGACGGCGTCGGAGAAGGCGCCGTGCACGGCGTCGAGCATGGCCTGGGCCTGCTCGGGTCCGGCCTGCTCGCCGACCTTCTGAGCGACCACCAGGCCCGCGCCGACCGAGTCCTGAGCGGCGCTCAGCGCCGCGGGCGGAAGGCCCGGGGCGACCGCGTCCTCCAGGTGGGAGGAGTAGGAGTCGGCCAGCACCGAGCCGAGGATGGCGATGCCGAGCGAGCCGCCCAGCTCCAGCGAGGTGTCGTTGACCGCGCCGCCGACGCCCAGTCCGGACTCGGGGAAGGAACCCATGATCACGTCGGTGCAGGGCGACACGGACAGTCCGATGGCCAGTCCGAGGATGGCCAGCGGGAGGGCCAGATCCCCGTAGGTCGACCCCTCGTCCACCCGCGCCAGCAGGAGCATCGCCGCGGTGCCGCCCAGCATGCCCGCCATGACGGTGACCTTCATGCCCAGGCGCGGGGTGAGCACGCCGGTGAGCGCGGAGCCGACGAAGACCGCTCCGGCCAGCGGCAGCATCCGGACGCCGGTCTCCAGGGGGGTGTAGCCCAGCACGAACTGGAGGTGCTGGGTGAGGAAGTAGAAGGCGCCGAAGACCGCGATGAAGAAGAGGGCGACCGCCAGATTGGCCCCGGCGAACCGCCGTCGGCCGAACTTCCGCACGTCCAGCACGGGGCGCGGGTGGCGCAGCTCCCACAGGACGAACAGCGCGCAGCCGACGCCCGCGACGACGGCGGCGGTGATCGCCTTCGCGTCCCAGCCGAAGTGCGGGCCCTGAATGATCATGTAGACGAGGGCGCCGATCCACAGCACCGAGAGCAGTCCGCCGACGTAGTCGACGCGGTCGCGGTCCACCGCCTTGGACGGCGGGATGAGCACGAAGGCGCCGACGATGGTGAGCAGCACGACCGGGATGTTGATCAGGAAGGTCGAGGCCCAGCCGTTGTCCTGAAGCAGCACTCCCGCGATCAGCGGCCCGGCGGCGATGGCGATGCCCGCCGTTCCGTTCCACATGATGATCGCCTTGGCCCGCTCCTCGCGCGGGAAGGTCGCGGTGAGCAGGGAGAGGGTCGCGGGCATGATCATCGCGGCGCCGACCCCCATCACCGCGCGGGCCGCGATGACGCCCTCGGCGCTGTCGACCAGTGAGCCGGCTATCGAGCCGCCGCCGAAGACGAGCAGCCCGAGGACGAGCGCGCCGCGGCGGCTGTACTTGTCGCCGATCGCCCCGAACAGCAGCATCAGCGCGGCGTACGGGACGGTGTAGCCGTCGATCACCCACTGGAGGTCGGAGCTGGACAGGCCCAGGTCGGTGGTCATGTCGGGGGCGGCGACCGTCAGGGCGGTGTTCGCCATGACCGCGACCAGGAGGCTGAGACACAGGACGGCCAGCGCCCACCAGCGCCGGGGGTATGGCCCCGTCGTCTCGTCGACCGGCTTGTTCACCCACAGCGGCATTGCGTCGCACCCTCTCAGGAGATTGCACACGACTGTGTAATTGCACGGCCCTGTGCAATTTACGGGATTGCGCAGCGCTGTGCAAAATGGCTCCGTGAGTTCCGGAAGAGCCGACGCCAACCGCCGCCGCATCCTGGAGGTCGCGCTCACCGAGCTGGTGCGCGACCCGGACGCCTCGATGGACCAGATCGCCCGCGCCGCCGGCGTGGTGCGCCGGACGGTGTACGGGCACTTCCCCAATCGCGACGCGCTGATCGCGGAGATCGTGGACGGGGTCGGCGAGGCCGTCGCCGCCGCGCACGCGGCGGGCCGTGCGGGGGTGTCCGACCCGGCCGCGGCGCTCGCCCGGGCCACCCTCGCCGTGTGGGAGATCGTCGAGCCCTACCGCCTGCTGGTCTCCCTCGCCCAGCGCAGCGTCACGGTCGAGGGCATCCGCGCCAGCCTCGCCCCGGCCCGCAAGGAGTGCACGGACCTGCTGCGACGCGGCATGCGGGAGGGCGCGTTCACCTCGCCGCTCCCGGCCGCGGCCCTCGCCTACGTCCACGAACAGGTGCTCTTCGGTCTGATGGAGGCAGTCAACGGCGGCGTGTTGAGCGCGGCACAGGCCGGACCCGCCTCGGCGGAGACGGTGCTGCTGTCCGCGGGCGTCCCGGCCGAGCGGGCCGCCGAACTGGTGGCCTCCGCCCGGCCTCCCGCGGCGCCCGCCCCCGGCTCCCCCGGCCTCCCCTTCCGCCCGCCACCGGCGGCCGACCCCACACCGGCCGCCGCTTCGTCCGTCAGTCCAGGTCCGGCAGCCGATCGAGGAACCGCAACAGCGCCGTGTTGACCTCGTCCGGCCGCTCCTGCTGGGTCCAGTGGCCGCAGCCGGGGAGCATCAGGGTGCGGTGCAGCCGCGGCATGAGGTCGCCCAGCGACGGCAGCAGCCGGTCCATGCCGCGCAGCGAGGTCACCATGTCGCGGTCCCCGACCACGTAGAGCGCGGGCACGTCGATACTCCGGCCCTGGAAGGCGGTCAGCAGCTCGCTGTTGCGCTGGAGGTTCCGGTACCAGTTGAGGGGGCCGGTGAAGGCCCGGTCGCCGTGCCGGGCGTAGTCGCTCACGAAGGCGTCGATGTCCGCCGCGGTCAGCCAGCCGGGCAGCCGCTCCGGCTCCGGGATCGTGTCCATGAGGGTGGCGCCGTCGGGAATGACCCACGGCCGCGGCGCGGCGGAGCCCGGCCGGTCGCCCGATCCGCTGGCCAGGACGCGGCGGAACGTGGCCGGCAGATCCCGCGCCAACTCCGCGTCCGCCACCCCCGGCCGCTGGAAGTAGACCTGGTAGAAGCCCTCGCCGTAGACCTCCCGGGTGACCGACGGCGGGCTCATCGAGGCGGGCGGCGTCGGCGGGACGCTGAGCCCGACGACGGCGCGCACGACGTCCGGGCGGAGCAGCGCCGTCGTCCAGGCGACCGGCGCGCCCCAGTCGTGCCCGACGACGACCGCCCGCTCCTCGCCGAGCGCGTGGATCAGCCCGATCACGTCACCGACCAGGTGCGGCAGGGTGTAGGCGCCCACGTCCTCGGGCTGCTCGCTGCGGGCGTACCCGCGCTGGTCGGGCGCCACCACCCGATAGCCGGCCGCCGCCAGGGGGCCGAACTGGTGGCGCCAGGAGTACCAGCTCTCGGGGAAGCCGTGCAGCAGCAGGACCAGCGGCCCCTCGCCCTGCTCGGCCACGTGCAGGGTGTTTCCGTTGACCTCGACGAAGCCGTGCTCGATCGCGGCGGTCACACATCCTCCAACGGTGTCGTGGGGTGGGCCGTTGCCGAAGGGAAGGCGACCCGATCGGTTCCCGGCCCAACGGGCGCTAAACCAACGGGCCGTTCGGCCGGGCGCCGGGGTCCGGTGACAGCGGGACGCCGGCGGCGCGTCAGGCCCGGGCCGCCCCGCCGCTCCCGGCCCCCTCCGCCGCCCCATCGGCCTCGGCCTCGGCTTCCGACCGTTATCCGCAGCTCCCGGCCGCCTTCGACCGTTATCCGCGCTCCCCGCCCGCCTCCGACCGTTGCCCGCCGCTCCCGGCCGCCTCCGAGCACTCCCCGCGCTCCCCACCCCCTCCGACCGTTAGCCGGCGCGCAGGTGGTCGAGGAGCACCGGCACGTGGCCGGAGTCCACGTCCTTCACCGCCGTGAGGAGGGTGACCGTGGCGGTGCGGGCCAGCTCACGCAGGTGCCGCGCCGCCGCCTCGGGCTCCGGTTCGGCCAGTTCGGCCCGGTATCGGTCGGCGAACTCCGCGTGCTCCTCGCGGTTGCGGTGGTACCAGCCGCGCAACTCCCCGGACGGGGTGAGCTCCTTCGGCCACTCGTCCACCGCGGCCCGCTCCTTGGACAGTCCGCGTGGCCAGAGCCGGTCGACCAGCACCCGCGTCCCGTCGTCCGGCTCCGGCGGATCGTAGACGCGCCGCACCCGGAATCCCGTCTCGGACCGCACGCGCTCCTCCTCACCGGCGCCACCCACGGCACCTCCCGCCGTGTCTCGACGGTACGAAGCCGCCGGGGGCGGCGCCAACGGACGGTCAGGAACCGGCGGCCGCGGCCACGCTCCACCGGCCCACCTCGCGGTACGCCGAGTCGTAGACGGCGGAACCGTCGCCGGGCCGCAACGCGTAGTGGTGCAGATTCCCGCCCCAGTACCGCAGGATCCGGCCCAGCTCGCGGGCCGCCTCCCCCTCCGCCGCCGCATCGTCGATCTCGACTTCGAGCAGGAACCTCATGTCCTCGCCTCCCCGGCACGCCATGCGTCCAGGCCGCCTCTCGCGGCCCCCCATGAATTGTTTCATTCACCTTCGCTGGGAGACTTTCGCGGACATCACCGCTGGTCGGGGCCGAGAAGCAGCGCAGAAGCCTCAAGTGGGGGTCTACCCGTGGGGCGCCGAGCGGGTACGTCTGGAGATGAGGCGCCGCCCGGACCTCGGCGGCCCACCGGCCCACTCCCCTGGAGCGCTGAGCAGCCCATGAGCAGCAACGACCCCGCCGGGAGCCCGGCTCCCCCGCCCGCCGGCCCCCCGAACGGCCCGGCCGTCTCCCGCGAGGAGTTCGACGAGCTCTTCGCGTCGGTCCGCACCTGGGGGCGCTGGGACCCCGCCGAACGGGGCGCCTGGAACCGGGTGACCCCGGAGCACGTACGGCGCGCCGCCGACCTGGTCCGGTCGGGGACCGTGGTCCCGATGGCCCGCCCGTGGGACACCGCGGCAGGGCCGGACAACCGCAGGCCCGCCCTGCACTACATGTCCGACCTCGGCGACGTGGAGCCGCCCGAGCCCGCCACCCACAAGGACTTCGTCGGCGCCGACTACCACGGCAAGGCGATCACCCATCTGGACGCCCTGGCCCACGTCGCGTACCGGGGGCGGCTCTACGACGGCGGCGCGGCGGGCGAACTGGTCGATTCCGGCGGCGCCCGCTTCGGCTCCGTCGCCGCCCTCGGGCCACTGGTCACCCGGGGCGTACTGCTCGACCTGCCCGCCGTCCTCGGCCGCCCCTGGCTGGAGCCGGGCCGGGCCGTGCGCGCGGCGGACATCGTCGCGGCGGAGGAGGCCCTCGGGGTGCGGATCGGCGGGGGCGACGCCGTGCTGCTGCGCTCCGGCCAGCTGCGCCGCCGGACGGAGCTGGGCCCCTGGGACCCCGACACGGCGAGCGCGGGCTTCCACGTGGACGCCGTACCGCTGCTGGCCGAGCGGGGCATCGCCCTGCTTGGCGGCGACGGCGACAGTGACGTACGTCCCTCGCCCGTCGACGGGGTGCACTCGCCGGTGCACGCGCTCGCCGTCGTCGCGATGGGCGTACCCCTGCTGGACAACCTCGACCTGGAGGGGGTGTCGGCCGCCTGCGCGGCCGCGGAGCGCTATGAGTTCCTGCTCTGTGTGGCCCCGCTGAACATCCCCGGCGGCACCGGCTCACCCGTCAATCCGGTCGCGATGCTGTGACGACGTGGCCGCGGACCGGCCCCGCACCCGCGCGGCCCACCCAGGCCCACCATGGGAACACCACGGGAATACCATTCGTCACCGTACGTCACCGGCCCGACGGCCGTGCGCGACCCTGATCGACTCATGGCGCAATGTCGCCAAAGTTATAAAATTGGACGAACGGTGCACCCTCTCCGCTGGACGAGGGGCCATGGTGGCGCACGCCGATGGCGGGATGTGAAGGGGATGGGGCTCGTGGCAGCTGAGCTCGGCCCCGTGCGCGCCCGCGACCTGTTCCTTCGGGGTGAGGCGCTCGACCAGGTCGAGGGGGCCGTGCGCGACCCCATCATCAGCTCATGGCAGCGCTCCGTGTCCCTGGGGCTCACCCCGGAGGGGTGCGAGTTGCCCTTCCGCGCCGACCTGGACCTCGACGGAAGGCTGGTGCGCGCGGCCGGGCCCGTCATGGCACGGCTGCAGTCCCTGTTCACCGGCAGGAGCATGAACGTGTGCCTCGCCGACGGACGCGGGGCCGTACTGCAACGCAGGTTCGGCGAACCGTCCCTGGTGAGGCGGCTGGCCCCGATCCAGAGCGTCCCCGGCTTCGTGTTCGCCGAGGAGTTCGGCGGCACCAACGGCATCGGCCTGGCCCTCGCGGAGCGGCAGTTGGTCAACGTCTACGGCGCCGAGCACTTCGCCGAGCGCTCCCAGTCGAACGCCTGCTCGGCGATTCCGGTGCGCGACCTGCTCAGCGGGCGGATCGAGGGCGTGCTGTGCTTCGGCTATCCGTACGACGACATCGACCCGGCACTGAACACCGTGATCCGCAGAGCCGCCGGCGCCATCGAACGGCGGCTGCTGGAGCAGAGTTCGGCGCGCGAGCGGGCGCTGTTGCAGGCGTACCTCGACGCCCGGAGCCAGGTGTTCCTCGGCGAGGCCGCGAGCAACGGCCTGCCCGCCGATCTCGCCGACAGCGGACTGGACTGGCGCGACCAGATGATCCTCAAGGAGAAGGCGGCCGAGCTGATCGCCTCGGCGCAGCGCGCCGCCGTCGAGGTGCCGCTGCCCGGCGACCGCCGGATCACCCTGCTGAGCCGGCCGGTGCGCAGCGCCTCCGGAGTCGAGGGCCTGGTCATCGAGGCACTTCTGCCGTCCCGGCGGCAACGCCTGACCGTCGTCCAGTCCGAGGCCGCGCCCGGCCCGCCGCACGCCCCGGCACAGCGCCTCCCCTCCCCCTGCCTCACCCTGCCCGGCGGGCTTCCGGGCAGGCCGGCGAGCCGGACCGCCGCCATCGGTGCCGCCGTCGTCGCCGCCACGCCCGCGCCTCCTTCCGCCGAGACCCTCACCGCCGCCGCACCGTCCCGAGGGCCGACTCCGGGCGGTCCGGAGCCGGGCCGGGCCGTCGGCGATGCGGGGACCCCGACACCGCGGGACGGCGAAGGCATCGCCTACGGTCCGGATCTCACCCACCGCGAGGAGGCCGCCGACCGCGAGGGCGTCGGCGACGGCGCGACCAGCGGACTGGTGCTGGTGGGCGAGCCGGGGGTGGGGCAGTACGCCGTGGCGGCCCGGCGCCGTCTGGAGCTGTTGTCCGAGGCCAGCACCCGGATCGGTACCACCCTGGACGTGACCCGCACGACGCGGGAGCTCGCCGAGATGGCCGTCCCCCGCCTGGCCGACTTCGTCACCATCGACCTCCCCGAGGCGGTGCTGCGCGGCGAGGAGCCGACCGACCCGCGCGTCGACCTCTACCGCACGGTCGTCCACGGCATCCGTGACGACTGCCCCTTCTACCCGGCCGGCGGGCGGGTGGACCTGCGCCCCAGCACGCCCCACATCCGCTGCCTGACCAGCGGACAGCCCGTACTCGAACCCGATCTGCGGGCCGCGACGGGCTGGCTGCTCCAGGACCCCGCGCACGCCCAGCGCCTGCTGGCGCACAACGTCCACTCCCTCATCACGGTCCCCCTCCTCGCCCGCGGCATCGTCCTCGGTGTGGCCGGCTTCTACCGGTCCCGGGACCCCTCCCCGTTCGGGGACGACGACCGCGCCCTGGCGCAGGAGCTGGCGACCCGCGCCGCCATCTGCGTCGACAACGCCCGCCGTTACACCCGCGAGCACAGCATGGTGCTCGCCCTGCAGCGCAGCCTGCTGCCGCACGGCTTCCCAGAACAGAACGCCGTCGAGATAGCCCACTGCTACATGCCGGCCGAGTCCGGGGTCGGCGGCGACTGGTTCGACGTCATCCCCCTCTCCAGCGCCCGTGTCGCCCTCGTCGTCGGCGACGTCGTCGGCCACGGGCTGCACGCCGCCGCCACGATGGGCCGGCTGCGCACCGCCGCGCACAACTTCGCCGAGCTGGATCTGCCCCCGGACGAGGTCCTGACCCACCTCGACAACCTGGTGGGCCGTCTGGACCGGGACGAGAGCGGAGTGGAGGAGGACCCCACCAGTACCGGCATCATCGGCGCGACCTGTCTGTACGCCATCTACGACCCCACCTCGCAGCAGTGCACCATGGCGCGGGCCGGCCACCCGCCGCCGGCCCTGGTCCGCCCCGACGGCACCGTCACCTTCCCCGACCTGCCCGCCGGTCCGCCGCTGGGCCTGGGCGGTCTGCCCTTCGAGACCGCCGAGTTCCACCTCCCCGAGGGCAGCCAGCTGGTCCTCTACACGGACGGGCTCGTCGAGGACCGCCGACGTGACTTCGACACCGCCTACGACCAGCTGCGGCAGGTGCTGGCCCACCCCAGCCGCCCGCCCGAGGACACCTGTCGGGCCGTCCTCCAGTCGGTGGTGCCCGAACACCCCACCGACGACATCGCCCTCCTCGTCGCCCGTACGCACGCCCTCGATCCGCTCCGGATCGCCACCTGGGAGCTGCCCGCCGACCCGGCGCTCGTCTCCGAGATCCGCGCCGCCGTCACCCGCCGACTGACCGAATGGGGTCTGGATGAGCTCACCTTCGCCACCGAACTGCTGCTCAGCGAGCTCGTCACCAACGCCATCCGCTACGGAAGCGGCCCCATCGGCGTGCGCCTGCTCTACGACCGCACCCTGACCTGCGAGGTCTCCGACGGCAGCAGCACCGCCCCGCATCTGCGCCACGCCGCGACGACCGACGAGGGCGGGCGCGGGCTGTTCCTCGTCGCCCAGCTCGCCCAGGCGTGGGGCACCCGCTACACCGCCGCCGGCAAGGTGATCTGGGCCGAGTGCTCCCTGGACGTGCCCGGCGGGATCCCCGCGTTGGCCGGACCCCGGTTCGACGACATACCCGCGATCTGAGATCGCGGCGTCGAAGCGGAAAAGGGCCTTAGCATGGCGGAGGTGCGGGGGAGGACCAAGAGGCCGACCCCCGGAGAAGTCCGTGAAGTCCGTGCATGACGCTCCCGACGCCCCCGCTCCCCCAGGCCACGGCCCCGCGCCCCTCGTCCGCGTACACGGCCTCAGCAAGCGGTTTGGCGGCACGCTCGCGCTGGACGCGGTGGACCTCGACATCCGCCCCGGCAGCGTGCTCGCCCTGCTCGGCCCCAACGGCGCCGGAAAGTCGACCCTCATCAAGGTGCTGGCGGGCGTGCACCACGCGGACGAGGGCGAGGTGACCGTCGCCGGCCACCCGCTCGGCAGCGAGGCGGCCTCCCGCCGGATGTCCTTCATCCATCAGGACCTGGGGCTGGTGGACTGGATGAGCGTCGGCGAGAACATCGCCCTGGGCACCGGCTACCCGCGCCGCGCGGGGCTGCTGTCCTGGCGCGACATCCGCGCCCAGGGCACCGCGGCCCTGGCCACCGTCGCCGCGCACCTGGACCCGGACACCCCCGTCGCCACCCTCACCCGCGCCGAACGCTCCCTGGTGGCCATCGCCCGCGCGCTGTCCGCCCAGGCCGACGTCATCATCCTGGACGAGCCCACCGCCAGCCTGCCGGCCGCGGACTGCGCCCGGCTCTTCGAGGTGCTGCGCACCCTGCGCGACGAGGGGCACGCCGTCGTCTTCGTCACCCACCGGCTGGACGAGGTGTACAAGGTGGCCGACTCCTTCGCGGTGCTGCGCGACGGCCACCTCATCAGCCAGGGCCCGCTCGCCGGCTACGGATTCACCCAACTGGTGTACGACATCGTGGGCCACCAACCGGGCGGGATGCTGCCCGCGCACGCCATGAGCGCCTACGCCAGCACCATGCCGGAGCCCTCGTCCCGCCCCGTCGTGCTGAGCGTGGAGGGCGCACGGACCGAGAGCGCCGGACCGGTCGACCTGGAGCTGCGCGCCGGGGAGATCCTCGGCATGGTCGGCCTCACCGGCGCCGGGCACATGGAGCTGGGCCGCGCGCTGGCCGGCTCCCAGCCCCTCCTCGACGGACGCGCCCTGCTCGACGGCCGCCCGTACCGGCCGGGCAGCGTCGCCGACGCCGTCGACGCCGGCGTCGGCTTCGTGACCAGCAACCGTCAGGAGGAGGGTTGCGCCCCCGAGCTGACGGTGCGGGAGAACCTGCTGGCCAACCTTCGGGCGGGCGGGCGGTCCGCGGCCCGCTGGATCAGCCCCCGGCGCGAGCGCGCCGAGGCCACCGCCCTGATCGACCGGTTCTCGGTGCGACCGCGCGACAGCGAGGTGCCGATCGCCACGCTCTCCGGGGGAAACCAGCAGAAGATCATGATCGGCCGGTGGCTGCGGATGAGCCGACGGCTGCTGATCCTCGAGGAGCCGACCGCCGGCGTCGACGTCGGCGCCAAGGCCGCCATCTACCGGCTGCTCCACAACGCGCTGACCGAGGGGCTCGCCGTGCTGCTCATCTCCACCGACTTCGAGGAGGTCGCTCAGGTATGTCACCGGGCCCTGGTCTTCGTCCGCGGAACGGTGACCGCGGAGCTGAGCGACGAGGCCCTCACGGTCACCGAGCTCGCCCGCACCGCCTCGGCCATGCCGCCCCTCACCTGGACGCCGGCATGACGACCAGCCCACCCCGCACCCCGCCGAGCCGCCGCGTCGGCCATCTCGTCGGCGCCTACGGCCTGCTGGTCCTGACCGTCCTGGCCTTCGCGGCCTTCTCCCTCGCGCTGCCGGACACCTTCCCGACGCTGGACAACATCTCCGCCATCCTGTCCAACCAGTCGATCACCGCCATGCTGGCGCTCGGCGCGATGATCCCCATCGTCACCGGCAAGTTCGACCTGTCCATCGGCTACGGCCTGGGTCTGGCGCACGTCCTGACGATGTGGCTGATCGTCGACGGGAAGTGGCCCTGGCCGCTGGCCTGCCTGGTGGTGATCGTCGGCGGGGCGGTCGTCGGCGCCTTCAACGGCGTCGTGGTGGAGTTCGCACGGATCGACTCCTTCATCGCCACCCTGGGCACCGGCAGCATCATGTACGCCTTCACCGGCTGGATCACCGGCGGGGCCCGGATCGTGCCGGGCGCGGACGGCCTGCCGACCGGCTTCACCGACCTGTACGACTCCCGCTTCCTCGGCCTTCCGGTCTCCGCCTTCTACGTGCTCGCCCTCACCGCGGTGCTGTGGCTGGTCCTGGAGCGCCTGCCGCTGGGCCGCTACCTGTACGTCATCGGCTCCAGCTCCCGCACCGCCGACCTGGTCGGCATCCCCTCCCGCCGCTACATCGTCTACGCCTTCGTCGGCTCCGGCCTGGTGGTCGGCACCGCGGGGGTGCTGCTCGCCGCACAGCAGCGGATCGGCAACCCCAGCGTCGGCATCGACTACCTGCTGCCCGCCTTCGTCGGGGCCCTCCTCGGCTCCACCGCCATCCGGCCGGGCCGCGCCAACGCCCTGGGCACGCTCGTCGCCGTCACCATCCTGGCCATCGGCCTCGCCGGCATCGGCCAGCTCGGCGCCCAGTTCTGGGTCACCCCCCTGTTCAACGGCACCACCCTGCTCATCGCCGTGGGCCTGGCCGGCTACGCCGCGCGCCGCCAGCTGCGGCTGCGGAGAGCGGAGCCGCGCCCGGCCCTGCGCGACGTACCCGGGGCCACCCCGGGAGCCACCCCGTGAGACGCCCGGCGCCCGCGAGACGCACCGCCGCGCTGGCGATGGCGGCGGCCCTGGCCCTCGTGCCCGGCACCGCCCTCGTCGGCTGCGAACGCGGCTCGTCGACGGGCGCCGCCTCCTCCCCCACCGCTCCGGACACGCCCGGCTGCCCCGAGACCCTCGCCGAGGCCGGGGCCGCCGTACGGCAGGCCGAGAAGTCCGACCCCGAGTGGAGCGGACCGACCACCGGCCCCCGCGCGGTCCCCGACAAGGACCTGGTCTTCGTCGCCCAGACCATGACCAACCCCGGCGTCGCGGGCGCCGCCAACGGCGTCCGGGAGGCCGCGAAGGCCATCGGCTGGAACGTCAGGGTCATCGACGGCCAGGGCACCCCCGCCGGCATCCAGGCCGCCTTCAGCCAGGCCATCGCCCTCCGCCCCGACGGCATCGTCATCGGCGGCTTCGACCCCAAGCTGACCTCCCAGCAGGTCGCCCGGGCCAACGCGGCCGGCATCCCGCTCGTCGGCTGGCACGCGGTCGACTCCCCCGGCCCGAGCGAGGACCCCGAGCTGTTCAGCAACATCACCACCCGGGTCGAGGACGTCGCCAGGATCAGCGCCGACTGGATCATCGCGAACTCTCACGGCCACGCCGGCGTGGTGGTGTTCACGGACGCCTCGATCCCGTTCGCCCGCTACAAGTCCGACCTCATCAAGGAGGAGCTCGCCACCTGCTCCAGCGTGCGGCTCCTCGCAGAGGAGAACATCCCGCTCTCCGACTCGAGCACCCGCACCCCGCAGGAGGTCTCGTCGCTGCTGTCCCGCTTCCCCGGCACCTGGAGCCACTCCGTCGCCATCAACGACGTCTACTTCGCCGACGCCGCCCCGGCCTTCCGCGCCGCCCGCAAGAAGGGCGCCGATCCCCCCTACAACATCGGCGCCGGCGACGGCGACCCCTCCGCCTTCCAGCGCATCAACAGCGCCCAGTTCCAGACCGCCACCGTCCCCGAACCCCTCTCCGCCCAGGGCTGGCAGATCGTCGACGAGTTCAACCGCGCCTTCTCCCACCGCCCCGCCAGCGACTACGTAGCCCCCGTCCACATCTCCACCGCCGCCAACAGCAAGGGCCTCTCGACCTGGGACCCCCCGGGGTACCGGGAGGCGTACCGGGAGATCTGGGGGGTGTGACGGCGGGCCGGGCGGCTTCGTTCCGGCAAGCGTGGTGTCCGCCCCGCGGCGGTGAGGCATCATGAGGGCGTCGTTCAGTCCCCGTCCGACGGGGGTGGCCCCTAAAAACAGCTGCGCTCTGCCTGGTCCCCGCGCATGCGGGGCTGACCTCGGCGGCCTCAACGAGCAACGGTCCGGCTAGCGAACTAAAAACAGAAACGCTTAACTCCCCTTCTTTAACAGGGTAATTGCGATCAAGATACCGCGGCCTCTACCGTCTACAGCGCTGCGGACCCGCATCGAAGGCGTGACCGTCGCACAGCCATATGCACAAGAGACCGGGCCCGATGTACCTCACTCACGCGACGAGGAGGTGGGCCCGGTCTCGTCCCTCACGGCCTCAACGCAGAGAGGAACGACGGCATGTTATCGCCGCAGAATGGCGCCACCCAACCTCCAGAGCCTCCCCCAACCCTGTACGCGCTACTGCCGTCGCTCATCGCGGCGTGCCCCACCGCCGCCTCCTCCGCGCCGTGGGCATGGGGCACGGTAGTGATCGTGGTTGTCGTCCTGGCAATCATGCAGCCAAGGCCGCGGGGCCTCAGCGCCTGACGGGCGCAGCCGGTGCCGGTCCGTGATCCGGCACCGGACGCCCGTCCCGCTTATCACCTCACCCTCCGCTTCCTCTCCTCTTTCGGCATACAGCGCCCCAGGGAGGGCACAGGCATGTCCGATAGCCCCATGCACGCAGGACCCCCGACTGGCGAGCCGCCCTTTTCCCGCCTGTCTCCAGCCGCCCGGACGGCCTGGGCGAAAAGCGATCGCACAAGCAGCGCCTGGCTGCCTCTGTGGCGGCACATGGCCGACAGCGCGGCCGTGGCCGGGAAGCTATGGGACGGCTGGCTACCCGAAGCGGTCAAGGCTCACATAGCCGAGGCACTTCCCGGGGGCGACGAGGATGCGCGTCGCCTCGTCGTCTTCCTCGCCGGTGCGCACGACGCGGGGAAGGCCACAACTGCCTTCGCCTGCCAGGTAGACGCACTCGCCGACCGCATGCGCGCCGCCGGCCTCGACATGCTCTCCGCCGTGGAGTACGGCCAGGATCGACGGCTGGCGCCGCACGGACTCGCGGGTCAACTGCTGCTTCAGGAGTGGCTTTCGGAGCGGCACGGGATGAGCGCCCGGGCGTCCGGGCAGTTCGCGGTGGTGGCGGGGGGACACCACGGTACGCCGCCGGAGCACCAGCAGATCCACGACCTTCAGCTCCGGCCGCGGTTGTTGCGGCATCCGGGGCCGAGCGAGGCGCTCTGGCTCAGCGTGCAGTACGAGTTGATGGACGGGTGCGCCGAACTCGCGGGAGTGCGTGAGCGGTTGTCGGCCTGGCGGGCGGTACGACTGCCGCAGACGGTGCAGGTGCTGCTCACCGCGATCGTCATCCTGTCGGACTGGGTCGCCAGCGCTCCCGAGCTGTTCCCGTACGACCCGGACTCCTGGCAGCCCGCCGGGCCGGTCGGCGACGCGCGGCGGTTACGGGCGGCGTGGCAGGGGCTGGACCTGCCGGGGCCCTGGGCGCCCCACGAGCCCGACCAGTCGGCCGAGGCCCTGTTCGCGGAGCGCTTCGACCTGCCTGAGGGCGCGGAGATCAGGCCGGTGCAGGCCGAGGCCGTACGTATGGCTCGGTCCATGCCGACCGCCGGGCTGTTGATGATCGAGGCGCCCATGGGGGAGGGCAAGACCGAGGCGGCGTTCGCCGCGGCGGAGATCCTCGCCGCCAGGACCGGCGCCGGCGGCTGCCTGATTGCGCTGCCCACCCGGGCGACGACCGACGCGATGTTCCCTCGCCTCCTGAGCTGGTTGGAGCGTCTGCCCCACGACGGCCCGCGGTCCGTCGCCCTGGCGCACGCCAAGTCCGCGCTCAACGACCTCTGGGCGGGCATGCTGCAATCGAGCCGCCGGACCATCGCCGCCGTGGAGCCGGAGCTCCCGGAGCGGGTGAACGGGTTCCAGGCTCTGCGACCCCAGCCCGCCGGGCTGCACGCCCACCAGTGGCTGCGCGGCCGGAAGAAGACACTGCTCGCCTCGTTCGCGGTAGGAACGATCGACCAAGTGCTCTTCGCCGGACTCAAAAGCCGCCATCTGGCACTGCGGCACCTGGCCGTGGCCGGCAAGGTGGTCGTCATCGACGAGGTCCACGCGTACGACGCCTATATGAACCGGTACCTGGACCGGGTACTGGAGTGGCTCGCCGCATACCGCGTACCGGTGGTACTGCTCTCCGCGACCCTTCCGGCGGCCCGGAGGCGAGCGCTGGCCGCCGCCTACTCGGGCTGCGCGGAGCCGGAGACCCCGACGGACGACCTATCCGACGACGCCTATCCACTGATCACGACCGTGGCGCCCGGCGCCACGGCACGTGCGGCAGGTCCCGCGGCCGCCTCCGATCGCCGCACGGAGATCGCGCTGGAGCGGGTGGACGACGACCTCGCACTGCTCGCGGACCGGTTGGAGCGCGAACTCGTCGATGGTGGATGCGCCTTGGTCGTGCGCAACACCGTCGACCGGGTAATGGAAGCGGCCGACGCCCTGCGGGAGCGGTTCGGGGACGACGCGGTGACGGTCGCCCACTCCCGGTTCCTGGCCGCCGATCGGGCCGCCAACGACGCCCGTCTACGGGAGAGGTTCGGCCGGAACGGGGATCGGCCGACCGGGCCACACGTGGTGGTGGCCAGCCAAGTAGTCGAACAGTCACTCGATATCGATTTCGACCTCCTCGTCACCGACCTCGCCCCCGTCGATCTGCTCCTCCAACGAATGGGGCGGCTGCATCGGCATCCGCGTCCACGGCCCGAACGGCTGTCGCGGGCCCGCTGCCTGGTGACGGGCGTGGAGGACTGGCAGGCGGAGGGGGAGCCGCCGCGCCCCGCGCGTGGATCCCTCGCCGTCTATCGATCGTTTCCGCTCCTGCGGGCGCTCGCCGTGCTGGTCCCGCATCTGGACGGGCTCCCGCTGGTGCTCCCCGACCACATCAGCCCACTGGTACAGGCGGCCTACGGAGACGGTGACGTCGGACCGGAGGACTGGGCCGGCGCGATGCGCGCCGCCCACGACGACCATACGAGGTTCCTCGCCGAGAAGCAGGAGAGAGCCGAGGCGTTCCTCCTGGGACCGGTACGCCGCGCGGGACGGCCGGTGTACGGGTGGCTGGGGGCCGGGGCCGGGGACGTGGACGACAGCCGGGCCGGGCGCGCCCAGGTGCGGGACGGTGACGAGGGCTTGGAGGTCCTGGTCGTGCGGCGACTGCGGGACGGTCGGTTGACTACCGTGCCGTGGCTCGACGGCGGGCGGGGCGGGCTGGAGCTCTCCAGGGACTTTCCACCGGAGCGACGCGCCGCCGAGGCCGTCGCCGCGAGTGCGATCACCCTTCCGTGGCAGTTCGCCAAGCCCTGGGTGATCGACCGGACCATCGCCGAGCTGGAGCGCTTCATGGTGCCGGCCTGGCAGGTGAAGGAATGCCCGTGGCTGGCGGGGGAGTTGCTGCTCGTTCTGGACGAGGATTGTCAGACCCGTCTGTCAGGCTTCGTTCTCAGGTACAGCAGCGCCGACGGACTGCGTGTGTCCTCCGCCGGCGTGCCCGCGACCCCGCCGGCATCGTCGGCGTCACCAAGAGAGGGAGACGAGAAACGTGAGTGGACGGCGATTAGCCCCACCCCCTCCGGGACTCCTCACGTGGTCGGGTCACCCCCCGCGGAGGACGTGAGTCCGTTGCCGCCTCCACCCCCTCCCCCGCCGCCTTCCTTCGATCTCGTCTCCTCACCCTGGCTGCCGGTCCAGCGACTCGACGGCCGCACGGAGGAGCTCTCACTGCGCGAGGTCTTCGCCCAAGCCGGTGATCTACGGCGGCTGGTGGGGGACCTCCCCAGCCAGGAATTCGCGCTGCTGCGGCTGTTGCTGGCGATCCTGTACGACGCGCTCGACGGCCCCGCGGACGTGGAGGAGTGGAGCGAACTGTGGCTGTCGGGCGATCCTTTCGCCCCCGTAGCCGACTATCTCGACACCCACCGCGACCACTTCGACCTGCTGCACGCGAAACGGCCGTTCTTCCAGGTGGCGGACCTGCGTACGGAGAAGGACGAGGTCGCCTCGCTCAACCGCGTCGTCGCCGACGTCCCGAACGGCGACCCGTTCTTCGCCATGCGCCGGCCGGGCGTGGACCGGTTGTCGTACGCGGAAGCGGCCCGTTGGCTGGTACACACGCACGCCTACGACCCCTCCGGCATCAAGTCGGGGATGGCGGGTGACGACCGCGCGAAGGCGGGGAAGGTCTACCCGCTCGGCGTGGGGTCCGTCGGCAGTCTGGGCGGGGTGTTCGCCGAGGGAGCCACCCTACGGGAGACGCTGCTGCTGAATCTGGTCGCCCTCGATGAGGGCATCGTGGACACGGCCGCCGGCGACGCGTCGGGCGATGGTGTGGACATGCCCGCCTGGCGACGTCCTCCCTTCGGGCCCGGCCCGTCCGAAGACGCACCGGGCGCCCGCCGGCCGAGTGGTCTCCGCGACCTCTACACCTGGCAGTCCCGGCGCGTCCGCCTGCACGCCCAGGGCGGAGCGGTGACCGGCGTCGTCCTCGGCTATGGCGACCCGCTCACCCCGCACGCGCCGTGGAAGCTGGAGCCCATGTCGGGATGGCGCCGCAGCCCCGCCCAGGAGAAAAAACAGGGTCGCCCCCTGGTCTATCTGCCGCGGCAGCACGACCCGAGCCGGGCCGCCTGGCGGGGATTGGCCTCCCTCCTGCCCGCGCGCCGTGCCGCGACCGACGACCCAGCCGGCGGGGAGGCGCCCCAAACCCTTCCGTCCGGGATCGTCAGATGGTTCTCGATGCTCACCACGGAGGGGGAGCTCGACCCGCGCTCGCTGATCCGCGTGCGGATCGTCGGCGCCCTGTACGGCACCCAGCAGTCCGTCGTGGACGAGATCGTGGACGATGCCGTCGTGTTCCCCATGGTGCTGCTGCACCAGGAGCACCTCCTCTACGGCGACACGGCCGTCGACGCCGTGAACGACGCGGAGCAGGCCGTGGCCGCCCTCGGCCACCTCGCCGGGAACCTGGCCCGGGCCGCAGGTTCCGACCCGGCCCCCGCCACGGCCGCCGCCCGCGATCTGGGGTACGGGGACCTCGACAGTCCGTACCGCAGGTGGTTGGCGGAGCTGGCCACACATTCCGACCCTCATGTGGCACGCCGGGCATGGCAGGTCCTCGTCCGCCGCCGGGTGATTCGACTCAGTCGAAGCCTGCTCGACTCGGCGGGGCCGGCCGCCTCCGAGGGGCGCATCGCCGATGTCCCCGGCATCGGCAAGCGTTGGGTCGACGACGCTCGCGCCGAGCTCTGGTTCCGCCGGCGACTGAACCAGGTACTCCCCTCGGCAGCCATCCCACGGCCGGAGGGTTCGGCCAGCGATCAGGACAACGAACCGGAGGGCGCCTGATGACCACCAGCACGCAATCTTCCGAGGGAGCCGGCCGACCGACCGGCGGTCGCCGCTCATGGTCGCTTGCCAGGCGCGCCACCGCCAGTTGTCTCAAGCGACTTCAGGGCGGATACCTCACGGACAATGCGGCCGCCGTCGCGACCGTGGCCCGACTGCGCCGTAGCGTGGGGCGTCTCGTTCACGACTCCCCCACCACCTGGGGCATCGACGACGGCCTGGACGACCTCATCCGTCTCAGGGACCAGCAGGCCGCCAAGGCGGCCCAGGAGGAGCAGACGGCGCCCTTCCCGCTGAACGAGACGCAGTTGCAGGCCGAGGAGCAGGCCGTCCATCTCGCGGTGACCCTCTGGGCCCTGCACCAACAGTCCATCCGGGACGCCGGCATGTGCGAAACCGGGTGGCCCCTGGGGCGCGCCGTCCGGCGTCTCACGGCTCCTGTCTCCGGCTCGGGGAACTCTGGAGCCCGCCTGGAGGACGAGCAGAACGAGACGCTTCGCAAGCGCTTCGTGCGAATCGGCACGGCGACGTCGTTCGAGTCGCTGGGCACCCGGCTGCGGGAGATGGTGCTTCTGCTGCGCACCGCGCGGATTCCGCTGGACTACGGGCTTCTCGCCGACCAGCTCGTCAGCTGGCAGACCGAGACGAGACGGACGGAGGTCCGTCGGGAGTGGGGCCGAGAGTTCCATCTGGCCTATTCCGAGGAACGGGACACCACGTCCTGACGCCGCCTTCACCCCCCTTCGACACGACAAGGAAACGGAAACCCGGTGACGCGAACCATCCTCGATATCCACATCCTGCAGACCGTCCCGCCGAGCAATCTGAACCGGGACGACACAGGCACCCCCAAATCGGCGCTGTACGGCGGTGTGCGGCGGGCACGGGTCTCCAGTCAGGCGTGGAAGCGCGCCACGCGGAAGGCGTTCGAGGAACTGCTACCCCCGTCCGAATTGGGAGTGCGGACGAAGAGGGTCGCCGAGGCACTGGCGGAGCGCATCGTCGCCCTGGATCCGTCGCTGGAGCCTGCCAGCGCGATCGAGCTGGCGGTCGAGACTATGAAGACCGCGACCAACAACAGCAAGATCGAGGCGCCCAAACGGAAGACGAAGGCCGCCCAGGACGACGGCGGCGACGAGGGAAAAGTGGCGCCGGAGTCCGCATATCTGATGTTCCTGAGCAGGCGTCAGCTCGATGCGCTGGCCGCGCTCACCGTGGAGGGCAGCGCCGACGGTTCCGTAGCGTCTCTGCAGAAGTACTGGAAGGACAAGGAGAACAAGGCGAAGGCCCGGAAGGCCGTCGACACCCGGCACTCGGTGGACATCGCGCTCTTCGGCCGGATGGTCGCCGACTCCGCGGACCTCAACGTGGAGGCGGCCACACAGGTCGCGCACGCAATCGGCGTGCACGTCTCCGAGATCGAGTCTGACTACTTCACGGCCGTTGACGACCGGAATTCCGACGGCGAAACAGGCGCGGGGATGATCGGTTCCGTCGACTTCAACTCCGCGACGCTCTATCGCTATGCCGCCGTCGACGTCAACGAACTCCACCGCAACCTCGGCGCGGGGATGAGGAATGACGAGTCACCCACGACACCGACGCAGAAGGCGGTGGGTGCCTTCCTGGAGGGCTTCATCACCTCGCTCCCCACAGGCAAGATCAAAACTTTCGGAAACCACACGCTTCCGGCCGCGGTAGTCGTCAAGTTGCGCACCCGCCGGCCGGTCAGCTTCGTCGGCGCCTTCGAGGAGCCGGTACGCAAGGGGGACGAGGGTGGGTTCCTGAGAGGCGCCTGCGCGAAGCTCGCCGAGCACGCAATCAGCCTGGAACAGCAGTACGGGACGTCAGACGACGAACACACATGGGTCTTCCGCATCGGCGAGGAGACCAGGGCGTTGGCCGAGCTCGGTACCGAGGTGACGTTGGCGGGTCTGGTGAAGGACGTGGAGGTCGCCGTCGCGGCGCGGCTGGAGCCCGGCGCATGAGCGTGCTGCTGTTGCGGCTCGCCGGACCGCTCCAGTCCTGGGGGTCCGCCGCCCGCTTCACCCGCCGGGGCACCGAGAACGCTCCGACGAAGAGTGGCGTGATCGGCCTGCTCGCCGCCGCGCAGGGCCGTACCCGGGAAGCGGACCTGTCGGACCTGGTGGCACTGCGGTTCGGCGTGCGCATCGACCAGCCGGGTTCGCGGCTGCGGGACTTCCAGACGGCGCACCACGCGGATTCCGGCAAGGCCATGCCGCTGTCGGAGCGCTTCTACCTCGCGGACGCGGTGTTCGTCGCGGCGGTGGAAGGTGATCGCCCGCTGCTCCAGTTGCTGCACGACGCCCTGCTCGAACCCCACTTCCTCCCTTATCTTGGCCGGCGCTCCTGCCCGCCGTCGCGGCAGATCGCCATGGGGCCGCCGCAGGACACCTCGTTGGAGATGGCCCTGCGCGAGGCACCGTGGCAGGCGTCCGACTGGTACGTGCGGCGGCTGAATCGGGAAGCGGAACGCGAGGGCGGGACAGCCGGACCGGAGACGCTGGACCTCCTCATCGACTGCCCCCCGTCCAGCACCCCCGACTTCTCTCTGCGCGACACCCCGCTGAGCTTCGATCCGCGTCACCGCCAGTACGGGCTGCGCGGAGTCCGCGGGGGGCAGGCCCCACCCCCCATGCCGGCTCCCGCGTCGGGGGCCGTGCCACCCCATGACCCGACCGAGGTACTCACGGTCGCGGCGCAGACCACCGGCCGGCCTCCCACCTCCGGGACGTCCGCGAAGCCCACTACTCCGGCAGACTCTCCCCTGAGGTCGACCTGATGTATCTGACCCGATTCCGCATCAACACCGGTCGTTCGGGTGCCCGCCGGCTGCTCGGTTCTCCCCACCTGATGCACGGCGCCGTGAACATGGGATTCCCGGACCCGCCGCCCCGGGACGGTCAGGGGCCTCGGGTGCTGTGGCGCGTCGACCCTGCCCACCAGGCGGAGACGAACCTGTTCATCGTCAGTCCCACCCGCCCCGATCTCACCCACCTGGTCGAGCAGGCCGGCTGGCCCACCCTGGACACGCCCGGGTGGACGTCCTTCGCCTACAGCGAGTTCCTGGACGCCCTGGCCGAGGGGGACACCTGGGGCTTCCGCCTCACGGCCAACCCGGTGCACCACATCCGTAGACCGGGTGCCGCGCCCGGCACCCCCACGAAGCGGGTCGCCCACCAGACCCCCCGGCACCAGTTGCGGTGGCTGCTGGAACGGCAGGAGAAGGCGGGCTTCGAGGTGGTCCGCAAACCCCCGGAGCGCCGGTTGACCGAGTACGGGGACGAACACGAGCTGATCGTGCGCGACCGGCTCCCGCTCCAGTTCCGCCGTCCCCCTGCCGCCCACTCCCGAGAGGATGTCCGCTTCACCCGGGTCACCTTCGACGGCCGCCTGCGCATCGCCGACCTCGCTCTCTTCCGCCGCACCCTCACCCAGGGCCTCGGCAAGGCGAGGGCGTATGGCTGCGGCCTGATGACCCTGGCCCCGGTGCGGTGAGGCGATGAGCACCGTCAGCCGCCGGAGCGTGTCGACGCCACGCGAACTCACCCGGGTCGGGGACCGGACCTCCTTCCTCTACCTGGAGCGCTGCAAGGTACAGCGCGACGACAACGCGATAACCGCGATCGACGCCGACGGGGTGACCCACATCCCGTCCGCCACCATCGGGACGCTCCTCCTGGGGCCCGGCACACAGGTGTCCCACCAGGCCATGTCCCTCCTCGGCGAGTGCGGGGCGGGCGTGGCGTGGGTCGGCGAGCACGGGGTGCGCTTCTACGCGGGCGGCCGCGCCCTCACCCGCTCCTCGGGCCTTGTCGAAGCCCAGGCCACGGCCTGGGCGAACCTGCGCACCCGGCTGGAGGTGGCCCGAGCCATGTACGGCCTGCGCTTCCCGGACGAGGACCCGGCCGGCCGCACCCGCCAGCAGCTGCTGAGCATGGAGGGCCGCCGCCTCAGACACTGCTACCGGCGCGAGTCGGCCCGCACCGGCGTCCCTTGGCGACGGCGTGAGTACCACCGCGAGGACTTCTCGGCCGGTGACGCTCCCAACCAGGGCATCACCGCGGCCGCACAGTGCATGTACGGCATCGCGCACGCCGTCGTCACCGCACTCGGCTGTTCACCGGCGCTCGGCTTCGTCCACTCCGGCAACGAACGGTCCTTCGTGCTCGACATCGCCGACCTGTACAAGACCGACGTGGCCATCCCGGCAGCCTTCGACGCGGCGGCCGCGGGCGACGAGGACGTCGCCTCCCGCACCCGCCGAGCCCTCCGCGATCGCATCAATGAGACCGGCCTGCTCGATCGTTGTGTGCGGGACATCAAACACCTGCTGCGCTACGACGACGGTCAGGAGACGACTCAGTCGCAGGATCGCATGACACTGCAATCTGACGGCGGCACGCAGGTGGCCAGCGGTCGCAACTACGGGGAGGAGCCCATCTGGTGACCGTCATCATCCTCGCCAACTGCCCGGCCGGCCTTCGGGGCTTCCTCACCCGCTGGCTTCTGGAGATCTCCCCCGGCGTCTTCCTCGGCTCCCCTTCGGCTCGCATCCGCGACATCCTCTGGGCCGAAGTCCGCCAATACGCGGCCCAGGGCCGCGCCCTCCTTGTCCACCAGGCCGACAACGAACAAGGCTTCACCTTCCAGACCCACAACCACGCCTGGCACCCCACGGACCACGAGGGCCTCACCCTCCTCCACCGCCCCGCCCCCAACACCCCGCACAACCACCCCCCACGCCAACCCACCCCACCCCCACAGGGCTGGAGCAAAGCCGCCAAACGCCGTCGTTTCGGACAGCGGTAGCGTGCAGGCGGGCTCCACCCGAGAGGACTCAATGACCGCTATGCCGGAATCTCCAATCCTAAGCAAAAACGGCACCCACGCCGCATAAAGGCGCAGGTCAGCTTCTGTGGTCCCCGCGCATGCGGGGGTGGTCCCGCCTACCAGGCCGACCTGTACGCCCTCCGCACGTGGTCCCCGCGCATGCGGGGGTGGTCCCGACGGCGGCCAGACGTGGACGCCGGTGCGGCTGTGGTCCCCGCGCATGCGGGGGTGGTCCCGTGCAGGCCACGGCCGGCCATGTTCCGTAGCTGTGGTCCCCGCGCATGCGGGGGTGGTCCCCCCCACTCGAGCAACTGGATCTGCCTGGTGCTGTGGTCCCCGCGCATGCGGGGGTGGTCCCGTGTACGGGGCCCTGTGATGAGCACGGGGGAGGTGGTCCCCGCGCATGCGGGGGTGGTCCCCTCCAGTTCGCGACTCCGCGCGCGGTGCAGGAGTGGTCCCCGCGCATGCGGGGGTGGTCCCGGATGACGGTGCGCCGGCGGTTGGATGCCGATGTGGTCCCCGCGCATGCGGGGGTGGTCCCTGATCACCACCCCCGCCCGGAACGCCATGACCGTGGTCCCCGCGCATGCGGGGGTGGTCCCCTGGCGAACGTCGGCGTGGGTGCCGTCGATGGGTGGTCCCCGCGCATGCGGGGGTGGCCCCTGGCCAGCTTGATCCCCACCCACTTCTTTGAGGTGGTCCCCGCGCATGCGGGGGTGGTCCCTCTCGCAGTTCCTCGATCGCTGTCATCGGCTCGTGGTCCCCGCGCATGCGGGGGTGGTCCCTGGTCGTGCAGCTGCGGCGAGGTGGGGGTGCCGTGGTCCCCGCGCATGCGGGGGTGGTCCCTTCAGGTCGATCAACACCAGCCGGTCGCTCTCGTGGTCCCCGCGCATGCGGGGGTGGTCCCGAGCTCTTCACCGACAGCGTGATCTCGCTGGAGTGGTCCCCGCGCATGCGGGGGTGGTCCCATCACCGGCAGGCCCTGATCATCCGTACTGTGGTCCCCGCGCATGCGGGGGTGGTCCCGGCCCGCCGAGTGCGCTCCTCGCTGCTGGGCAGTGATCCCCACGCATGTGGGGTGGTCCCGGCACCACCTGGACCATCGGCCGCTCGGACACGTGGTCTCCGCGCATGTGGGGGTGGTCCCGCACGCGACCTAATCCGCATCGACGTCCCCTTGTGATCCCCGCGCATGCGGGGGTGGTCCCGGAGCATGCGGGGCCTCGCGGCCGCGCTCGGCGTGGTCCCCGCGCATGCGGGGGTGGTCCCGGAGTCAGCCTGCCGCCGGGGACCGCGGGTAGGTGGTCCCCGCGCGGTGCTCCCCCAGGACATGCTCCAGGCCGTTCTGGAGCGCCGTGGTCCCCGCCCACACAGGGCGCCCCCGCTGACAGGTCACGTGCAGGCATGAGCTACCCGCAAGCGGGGGCCGGTGGCCGGGCCGGGGGTCAGCTCGTCGGGAGGGCCTTGCGGAATTCGTCCGTCGTGGTCAGGAAGGCGTCGCCGGCGAAGCGGAGGGTGGCGAGGGAGCGTTCGCCGGCTTCGGGGTCGCCGGGGCCGCAGGCGTCGGTGATGACGACGGGGAGGTAGCCGAGGTCGGCGGCGTGGCGGACGGTGGGTTCGATGCCGATCTCGGTGGCCACGCCGACGACGGCGACGGTGGTGATGCCGCAGTCGCGCAGGGCGATGTCGAGCCAGGTGCCCTCGAAGGCGGACATGGTGATCTTGTCGAGGACCGCTTCGTGCTCGGTGGGGCGCAGCTCTGGGATGAGCTGGGTCTGCGGGGCGTCCGGTGGGAAGGGGGAGACGACATCGGCCGCGCGTTCGGTGCGCTGCCAGCTGCGCCACATGCGGAGTTGGGAGACGCCCATGAGTGCGGTGGGCAGGGTCACATGGCGCAGGAAGAAGGTCCGTACGCCGGCGGCGCGGGCGGCCTCGACCACCTCGACGGTCCGGGCGACGACGCGGTCCCGATCGCCGATCTGGCCCAGAATGCCGACCTGCATGTCGTAGACCAGCAGCGCCAGACGCTTGGGATCACACGCTTCCTGCAACGACCGCGGTACCGCGAGCCCGTTTCGATCATCCACGGCGGGGACGCTACCCCGCACTCGCCGTCGTGGACCATCCCCACGCGGGACAACCGGCTTTCGGATCGCCGTTGTTGACCCAGACGCCACCCGTCGGAGGCGCGCCGCCCCGCGTGGTGCCGCCGGCGCGGTGTCGGATTCGCCGCGGTATCGGGCGGACTGGACCGGCGTTCGGTGGTGTGATGGTCACGCAGGGGCAGGGGGCACCGTGCGGCGGGGCGGTGTCGGTAGGCCCGTGTGCCCGATGTCCCGTCGTCCGTATGGTGGACGGCCGCCCTCCGGGGGAGGGCCCGCGCCGTGTCCTGGTGGTGCCGACACCAGGCTCAGCCCCCTCTCCCCACCCGTCGCCGCGCGCCGACAGGCTGTCCGCATGAGCCCACGCACCATTCTGATCACCGGAGCGACCCAGGGACTGGGTCGCGGCATCGCACGCGACCTGGCCACGAAGGGTCACACCCTGCTGCTGCACGGGCGCGACCGCGCCCGTCTGGAGGCCGTCGCGGCCGAGTTGGCGGAGGTCGCCCCGGAGGCGACCGTCCGCACCTACCTGGCCGACCTGTCCGACCTGGAGCAGGTGCGCGCGCTGGCCTCCCGGATCCGGGAGGCGGAGCCGCGGCTCGACGGGCTGGTCAACAACGCCGTGGCGGGCGGCGGCGCCGAGCCGCTGCGGCGGGAGTACAGCCGCCAGGGGCACGAGCTGCGGTTCGCCGTGAACCACCTCGCCCCCTACGCCCTCGTCCGCGATCTGCTGCCGCTGCTCACCGCCTCCGCGCCCGCCCGCGTCGTCAACGTCGCCTCGATCGGGCAGGAGGCGATCGACTTCGACGACGTCATGTTGGAGCGGGGCTACGAGGGGCTGCGCGCCTACTGCCGCAGCAAGCTGGCGATGATCATGGCGACCTTCGAGCTGGCCGCCGAACTCGACGGCACCGGTGTCACGGTCAACACCCTGCACCCCGCCCATCTCATGGACACCGAGGGAGTGCGCGCCTACGGGCTGACGCCGGTCATCGGCGTCGAGGAGGGGGTGCGGCCCACCGTGAGGCTGCTCCTCGACCCGGAGCTCGCCACCACCACCGGCCGCTACTTCGACCAGTTCACCGACGCCCGGGCGCACGACCAGGCATACGACCTCGAGGCCCGCGATCGGTTGATGGAGCTGACGCATCGGCTCCTCGGGATGGCCGCCTAGCCCGGATGGCTCCGCGAGCTCGACTCACGGGCCTGTCGGAAGCGCGCCAGGCCGTCGGCCAGGTCGACCACCGGCTCCGGGTAGTCGTATCGTGCGCGCTCCGGGGCCCGCAGCTTCCACGGCTGGTGGACGGCGGGCCCTTCGAGCGCCGCGAGCTCGGGCACCCAGCGCCGCACGTACACGCCGTCCGGGTCGTGGCGCAGGGCCTGGCGCACCGGGTTGAGCACGCGGTTCGGTCGGGTGTCGGTGCCGGTGCCGGCCACCCACTGCCAGTTGAGCTGGTTGTTCGCGATGTCCCCGTCGACCAGCAGGTCCAGGAAGTGTCGGGCGCCGATGCGCCAGTCGACGTAGAGCGTCTTGGTGAGGAAGCTCGCGGCGAGCAGCCGGGCTCGGTTGTGCATCCAACCCTCGTGGCGCAGTTGGCGCATGGCGGCGTCCACGACCGGGTAGCCCGTGCGGCCGCTCCGCCACGCCTCGATCTCGTCCCCGGCCTCGTCCTCGGAGCGCCAGTGGTCGCCCCGGGCGCGGTAGTCGTCGGCGGCGGCCGCGGGCCGTGCGGCCAGCACCTGGTGGTGGAAGTCGCGCCAGCACACCTGGCGTACGAACGCCTCGGGCCCCGGGCCGCCCACCGAGCGGGCGCGGTGGACGAGCTCCGCGGCCGAGACCGTGCCGAAGTGGAGGTGTGGCGAGAGGCGCGAGGTCGCGTCGCCGGCGAGGTCGTCGTGCGTGTCCTCGTACCGTGAGATCCCGCCGCGCAGCCAGGCGTCGAGCAGCCGTCGTCCCTCCTTCTCGCCGCCGGGTGCGAGGCCCTCCGAGACCCCGTCGCCCCGATCGCGGGAGGGGATCTCCTCGGAGCTGAGGCCGTCCGGCACGCGGACCACGCGCGGAGCGCCGAGCGGGTCCCGGATCCGCTCCTGCGACCAGCGGCGGAGGTACGGGGTGAACACGGCGAAGTGGTCGGACCCCGCGGGGACGACGGCGCCGGGGGCCAGCGCGGTCACCACGGCGTCGTGGACCCACAGCGCGCGGCCGTCCCGCTCCAGGGCCGCGCGCAGCCGCCGCTCCCGCGCCTGCGCGTAGCCGCTGACGCCGGCGGCCAGGTGCACCTCGGCGGCGTCCGTCTCCTGTGCCACCTGGCGGAGTCGGGCCACGACGTCGCCGGAGCGGACGACCAGCCGGCCGCCGCGGGCCCGCAGTCCGGCGTCGAGGTCTCTCAGGCAGTCGGCGAGGAAGGCCCGCCGGTTGGGGGCGTCGAACCCCGCGGCCGCGATGCGCTCGTCCCGTACGAACAGGGGCACCACCCGCTCGCACGCGGACAGCGCCGCGCGCAGCGGCGGATGGTCGTGCAGCCGCAGGTCGGAGGTGAACAGCACGACGGCGACGCTCATGGGGTCACTCTGCCACCGTCCGCGGCGTCCGCGCGGGCCGTGCCCCGTGGACCGCCGACCGTGTCGATTCGCGGAGCCGCCCCGGGCGTTCAAGCGCCTCTGTCACCTGTCGCCGTACCCCGGGGCCGTCCTGCCGGCCGCCGCCAGCGCTCAGCCCCCGCTCGCGGCACCGCCCCTACGGGCGGCGTCCGCGCGGGCCGCGGCCTGGGCGATGTTGCGTGCCATGCCGCCGAAGACCACCGCGTGGAAGGGGGACACGCTCCACCAGTAGAGGTGGCCCAGCAGGCCGTGCGGGTGGAACAGCGCCCGCTGGCGGTAGCGGGACCGGCCGGCGTCGTCGCGGTCGGCGCGCATCTCCAGCCAGGCGAGGCCGGGCAGACGCATCTCGGCGCGCAGCCGCAGCAGCCTGCCGGGCTCGATCTCCTCCACGCGCCAGAAGTCCAGCGAGTCCCCGACCCGCAGCCGTGCGGCGTCCCGGCGGCCGCGGCGGAGTCCGACCCCGCCGACGAACCGGTCGAGCCAGCCCCGTAGGGCCCAGGCGAGCGGGAAGGAGTACCAGCCGTTGTCGCCGCCGATGCCCTCGATCACCCGCCACAGCGCCTCCGGCGAGGCGTCGACGGCCCGGGTGCGCCGGTCGGTGTACAGGCTGCCGCCGGCCCAGTCCGGGTCGGTGGGCAGCGGGTCGCTCGGCGCGCCGGGCAGGGAGGCGGAGGACCAGCGGGTGGCGACCTGGGCGTCACGCACCCGCTGGAGGGCCAGGCGGAGCGCGTCGTCGAAGGGGATCGGGGTGCCGGGCGGGCCCGGCACATAGCGCGCGATGTCGTGCTCCCGGCAGACCACCTCGTGGCGCAACGACTCGGTCAGCGGCCGGGCGAGGGCCGGCGGAACGGGGGTGACCAGGCCGATCCAGAGGCTGGAGAGGCGGGGCGTCAGCATCGGCACGCGCAGGATGAACCGGTGGGCGAGCCGGGCCACCTCGGCGTACCGCCGCATCATCTGCTCGTACGTCATGACGTCGGGCCCGCCGATGTCGAAGGCGCGGTTGACGTCGTCGGGCATCCGCGCGCTGCCGACCAGGTAGCGCAGCACGTCCCGGACCGCGATCGGCTGGATCCGGGTCCTGACCCAGCTGGGCGTGACCATCACCGGGAGCCGCTCGGTGAGGTAGCGCAGCATCTCGAAGGAGGCGGAGCCGGAGCCGATGATGACCGCGGCGCGCAGGACCGTCGCCGGCACACCCGAGCGGAGGAGGATCTCCCCCACCTCGGCACGCGAGCGCAGGTGGGGCGACAGCTCACGTTCGGGGACGTCGACCGGGGTCAGTCCGCCCAGGTAGACGATGCGTCGTACGCCCGCGGCGCGGGCCTGCTCGGTGAAGATCCGCGCGGCGCTGCGGTCGGTCTCCTCGAAGTCGCGCCCCGAGCGGAGCGCGTGGACGAGGTAGTACGCCACGTCGATGCCGTGCAGCGCCCGCCCCACCGACTCGGGGTCCGTCACGTCACCGCGGACCACCTCCACGTCGCCCGCCCAGGGGTGGTCGCGCAGCCGCTCCGGGGACCGGGCCAGGCAGCGCACCCGGTGCCCGGCGGCCAGCAGCTCCGGCACCAGCCGGCCCCCGATGTAGCCCGTGGCGCCCGTCACCAGGCAGCGCGGACCGGGCGCGGCCCGATCCGAGGCTCGCGCCGAGCCGTCCCCGCCGGGCTCGGCGCCGTCGGGGCCGGGCCCGGCGCCATCCCGGGCGCGTTCGGCGCCGTCCGGGCGGGGCTCGTCCCGGCCGTCTCCCGGATCGCCGTCTGCCGGAACGCCGTCTGTCGGATCGCCGTCTGCCGGATCGCCGTCTGCCGGATCGCTCATGGCCGCCATGGCCGCCTCCGCATCGTCGTCCGCCGTCTCCGCGTACACCCTCCACGGTGGCTCCCGCCCCGGCGTCCCGCTCGCGGAAGGGGCGGCGGCGCGCGGGCCTCGGCTCGGGCCGGCCGCGTTCAGGCCCTCTTCTTGTGGTCGAACCAGATCGTGGCCAGCGTGGGCAGGAGTCCGGCCCAGAAGAGGATCTGCGGCACGGTGCGCTCCGTCCACGGCACCTGCGAGATCAGCAGCGAGCAGAGCATGGCCCAGCCGGCCTGGGCGATGACGACGCGGGCCCACCGGCCGCGGCGGGCCAGGGACCACACGGTCAGCCGAACCCCGGTGCGCAGCCCGCGGTAGCGGCGCCAGGCGACGAAGCCCCAGAGGGCGGCCATGGGGACGAGCGCCCAGAGCCGGTTGCCGAGCGGCACCGGCAGTTCCCTCGGCGCCTCGCCGTCCTGGGGGAACAGGTCGACCATGACGCCCGCGGCCGCCACGCAGACGAGCGCCAGCCAGCGGACCCCGCGCAGCAGGCGGTAGGTGGCCTGGTCGAGGTCCTGCCGGAGGCCGGGGCTGTCGGGGACGACGGCGAGCGCGTCGGCGTACTTCTCCGCGGCCTGCGTGGCCGTGGTGCCCGGCTGGTGGGCCTCCTGCTCGGTCACCAGGAGAAGGGCCCGGGGGTTGGCGGGGTCGATCCGGAGCACCTCGCGCAACGCCCACCGGAACGTCTCGACGTCGTTCGCCGCGGCGGCCGCCGTCCACAGCGCCTCGTACCCCCGTACGTCCTCGGGTTCGAGCCGCACCGCCTCCCTGGCCAGGTGCAGGGCCTCGGCGTGGCGGTGCGGGTAGTACGCCAGGAGCTCGCCGAGCAGCGCGTGCACGGCGCCGCTCTGCGGCTCGACGCGGAGTGCCGCCCGGAGCGACGCCTCCGCCTGCTGCCAGCGCGCCCCCTTGTCCAGGTGGTCCGCGCGCCGCAGCGCGTGGGCGCGCATGTGCAGCGCGCCGACGTCCTCGGGGGCTATCCGGAGCGCCTGGTCGAGCGCGGCGAGCGACTGTTCGGCGTTCCCCTCGGCCAGGTGGCAGCGGCCGAGCTTCACCCAGGCGCGGACGTCCTCGGTGTCCTCGGCGAGGCGGCCGGCCAGCATGCGGCGGGCCTGCTCGTACCGCTTCAGGTCGATGAGCGCGTCGGCCTGTTCGACGGCGGGGTGGAGGGTCACAGTTTGCGCCTCTTCTTCAGGTAGGCGAGCAGGTCGTCGTACATGCCGCCCTCGTTCGCGAACATCGCCACGTTGCGCGCGGCCGCGAACCACGGTTCGGTGGAGGGGACGACGGCCTTTGCCGCGCCGAGCAGGTCCTTCATGCCGATCAGCCGGACGGAGCCGGTGCGCGCCGAGTCGAGCAGCGCGGTCTCGGCCGCGGCCTCGCACACATGGGCCAGGTCGGCGCCCGAGAGGCCCTCGGTGGCCTTGGCGAGCCGGCCCAGGTCGACGTTCTCGATGGGCCGGTCGCGCAGGTGGTAGCGGAGGATCGATTCGCGCGCGGGCGCGTCGGGCGGCAGCACGAGGAGGGTGCGGTCGAGGCGGCCGGGGCGGCGCAGGGCGATGTCCACGTCCCAGGGGACGTTGGTGGCCGCCAGGACGAAGACCCCCTCGTTGGCCGCGGCGTGGACGCCGTCCAGCTCCGTGAGCAGCTGGTTGACGGTGGTGCGCAGGCCGCTGTGCTGGATGCGGCCGCGCTTGGCGCCGAGGGCGTCCAGCTCGTCGAGGAAGACGACACAGGGGGCTTGCCGGCGGGCGGTGGCGAAGACCTCGTGCATGTTGCGCTCGGAGTTGCCGATCCACATGTCGAGGACGTCGTTGATGGACACCGACAGGAACGCGGCGCCCAGTTCGCCGGCCACCGCGCGGGCGATGAACGTCTTGCCGCAACCTGGCGGGCCGTACATCAGCAGCCCGCCGCGCAGGCTCTTGCCGTACAGACGGCGCAGTTCGGGGTTGCGCATGGGGGCGAGGAAGGCGGCCTCCAGCCGGTCCTTGACCTGCCGCATGCCGCCGACGTCTGCCAGGCGTACGGCGCCGGGCGCGTCCACGTCCCAGGCCGGGGCGGCCCCCGGGTCTCCGCCGCCGTCGACGGCGAGCGGGGCCTCGACGTATCGGGGCGGCACCACGTCGCCGACCTGGTCCTCGGCGGCCCGCCAGTCGAAGGCGCCGCGGGGCCGACCGGGCGCCCCCGACTCCGGTCCACCGGGCGCGGCGGACTCCGACCCACCGGGCGCCTCGGACTCCGGTCCACCGGGCGCCTCGGACCGCGGAGGCGGCGCGGGCGGCGAAGGCGGCGCCTGCGGCGAGGAATCGGCGGGCCGCTCGGGCTGCGCCGGCTCCGTGCGCTGGGCGGGCGGCGTGGGCCGCGCGGGTGCCGCGGCGGGCGCTCCCATGGCACGGGCCATCAGCTCCCGGCCGTGCGGGTCCCCGGGCGCGTGCTGGAGGGCGACGGCCACCTCCACCACGGCCGCGTCGTGCCGCCCGGCGTCCAGCAGGAGTTGCGCGAGGTGCAGCCGCAGCGGCACATCACCGGGCGCGGCGGCGACGGCCGTGCGAAGGCTCTGGATCAGGGGCGGTTCCTCGGACATGGCCGACACTCTACGTAGCCGCCTTCGGTGTCCGATCACCCTCCCCCGGCCTGGTCCGCGCCGCGCCTGACGGGGCGTCCGGCGACGGTCAGGACCAGGCGCGGGCGGCCCGGGTGCGCCAGTACGCCTCGGCCGGCTCGGCCAGCTCCGCGAGGGCGGTGAGGTGTCGTTCGGTCAGGGGCAGGGTGGCGGCGGTGGCGTTGGAGGTCAGCTGGGTCTCGGTGGCGGCCCCGGAGAGGACCACGTCCGCCCAGGGCTGGTGGAACGCCGCGGCCAGCGCGACCGCGTCGGTGCCGGCGTCCAGCTCGGCGGCGATCCGGCGCAGCGTCTCGGGGGCCTCCGCGCCGACCAGGCGCCCGTTGGCCACCCCCTCCTTGACGACGACCAGCCAGCCGGCGGCATGGGCTTCGGCGAGCGCCGGCGCCACGGACGGTTCGAGGGGGTTCCAGGTGGCCTGCACGGAGCTGAACAGGGGCCCCCCGTCGACGGTCACCTCCAGCGCGGCGCGGAGGGCGTCGGCCTGCCGTGGTCCGCTGGTGGAGATGCCGATGCGCACGCCCTCCGCCGCGAGGTCGGCGAGGGCGCGGTGCAGGGCGGTGTCGGTGAGGGCGGGGCTGTCCGGGGTGAGCGAGTGGATCCGGTAGAGGTCCAGGCGGTCGCCGAGGAGGGCCCCGGTCTCCTCGCGCTGTCGCAGGAAGGCGGCGAGGCTGTGATCCTTGACCTCGTGCTTGTCCGCGGTCAACGACCAGCCGCCGGTGTACGTGTAACCCCACTTGCTGGCGACGAACAGGTCCGTCGGCACCTCTCGGCGCTCCCGAAGCCAGTCCGCCACGAACTCCTCTGACCGACCGTAGGAACGGGCCATGTCGATGTGGCGCACGCCGAGGCGGCAGGCGAGGTCCAGCAGATCGTGACAGCGCCGGCGCAGGGCGTCCGGGGAGCGGTCGGGGAGATCCGCGGCGCGGCCGCCGGTGATGTAGGCGGGCCTGCCGACGGCTGCGAGGCCGAGGCCGAGTGTGGGCATGGGACGTCGGTCCCTTTCGTCGGTGGCGGTACCGGGGCGGGCCGTCGCATCGCTTCCGCGGTGACGGGCCCGCCCCAGTATGGAGCGGTGTGCGGCCGCCGGGCCGGAGCCTGACGGCCCGTGGGGCTACGGTCATGGGCCGCCGGGCGCTCCCGGCTCAGTGCAGGGTGATGTACCCCGGCGCCGGCAGCCGCGTGGCCGTGGCCGGCTCGTGGACGTCGGCGATCGCGACGAAGAGGAGGGCGACGGCGAGGGCGCCGGGGTCCGGTACGCCGATGGCGTGGTCGCCGACGTAGCTGGCGCGGCCGCGCCGGGGGCGCAGGGAGGCGGTGGCCAGGGCGCCGCGGACGGCGGCCTGCGCCGCCTCGGTGAAGGGCGCCTCGACGGACTCCTCCCGGGTGGTGTCGGCCAGCGCCTCGGCGGTGGGCGCGAGGGCGTCGACCAGGGTGCAGTCGCCGGGGTTGGCGCCGCCGACCCGGTGTACGGCGGCGAGCCCGGCCGCGACGGCCCCGGCCAGCGCCTCGCGGGAGGGCGCCTCGTCGCCCGCCGGCGACACCGAGGCCAGGTGCTGGAAGAGCAGCCCGAACAGGGGGCCGCTGGTGCCGCCGACGTCGTTGAGGAACGCCTCGGCGAGGGCGGCCAGGCCGTCGCCGCCGTCCTCGTCGGCCAGCTTCACGGCGCGCCGTACGCCGCCGGCGAGGTTGTCGCCGAAGTCGCCGTCGCCCACGAGCTGGTCGAGCCGGGTGAGGTTGTCGCGCACCTGGGTCACGATGAGCGCGAAGCGGTCGAGGACCGCCCGGCCGCCCTCGGCGCGCGGCGCGACCGCGCGGGTGACGGTCTGCCGGGGCGCGGCCGGCGGGATGTCCTGGTCCGCGGCGAGGGTGAGGTTCGGCAGGACCAGCGGGGTCTCGGTGGGGGCGGTCCACAGCTCGGCCCAGCCCTCCTCCAGCCGGGTGAGGGTGAGCGAGAACCCCGACATGTCCAGCGCGGCGGTGTACGTGCCGGGCACGATGGCCACCGGCCGCAGACCCCGGGCCAGCAGCTGCTCGTTGAGCAGGGTGCCGATGGCGTGGAGCTCCAGGCTGGTCGTGGCGCCGAGCCCGTTGACCACCGCGAGCACCTCGGCGGGCCCGGCGGGCAGCGCGTCGAGGAGGTCGTCGGTCATCCGCCGGACCAGCTCGTCGATCGGCGGGTGGGCGATGGTGCGGGTGCCGCGCTCGCCGTGGATGCCCACGCCGTAGTCGAGGGTGCCGGGGTTCAGGGTGAACGCCGGGTTCCCGGTCGTGGGCGAGGTCTGGGCGCGGGCGGCGACGGCGATGCTGCGGGACCGGGCCACGATCTCGGTGCCGAGGGCGGCGAGCTCCTCCAGCGAGGCGCCCCGGTCGGCGGCGGCGCCGAGCAGCTTCTCCACCACCACGGTGGCGGCGGTGCCGCGGCGGCCGGTCGCGCTGTCGGCGGCGTCGGTGGACAGGTCGTCGTCGACGAGGACCGTGGCGACGGGGATCCCGCCGTGCCGGAGCCGCTCGGCGGCGATCTGAAAGTTGATCACGTCGCCGGTGTAGTTCTTGACGATGAGCAGGACGCCGTCGGGGCCGGCGGCCGCCACGCTCGCCTCGTAGATCTGGCGGTTGTGCGGGGAGGCGAAGATCTCGCCGGGACAGACGGCGTCCAGGCCGCCGCGCCCGAGGAGTCCGGTGTGCAGGGGCTCGTGGCCGGAGCCGCCGCCGGAGACCAGGCCGACCCTGCGGTCCGGGTGCGGCGCCCGGGCCCGCAGATAGAGCGGTCCGGTGTGCACCTCGACCATGCCGGGGTGCGCGAGGGCCAGACCGCGGGCGGCGGTCAGGACGGGGTCGGTCTCCGGCAGGAAGTAGCTCATCGAGGGACTCCGTGGTGGTGCGGGCGGAAGGGACGGGCGTGGGGTGTCCCACGACGGCCACCATGAACGCCCCGCACTCCCCAAGATCGGCACGCTGTGGTTCCGGTACTCCGGAGTTCCGGTCGCGGGACGCGTGTGCGATGCTGCCACCTGCGCCGGATCGGGGGTGCACCCATGCGGCGCAGCCCAGGGTTCACCGCTCGGCAGCTCCATCTTTGCGAGGTCTTTACGTTGGCGGACGTGCGACGCGAGGACCTCGGCCGGATGCTGCGCGGCTGGCGCCGGGCCCGTGACCCTCGGCTGATCCCCGCCCCGGTCCCCTCGCGAGGCCACCGGACCTACCTCACCCAGCTGGACATGGCGCTGCTGCTGGGCGTCTCCGAGCGCTGGTACCGCGCCCTGGAGAAGGGGGAGGACCGCCGGTACGGGGTGGAGATGATCGCCGGCATCGTACGGATCCTGGACCTCGACCCGCGGCAGGCCGCGGCGCTCTACCGGGGCACCGGCCATCGGCCGCCGCGGCACCCGCACGCCGCCGCGCGCCCCGCCCCCGCCCTGCTGGAGCTGATGCACCAGCAGCGCTGCGTGAGCTACCTCGCCGACCAGGCATGGGACGTCGTCGGCGCCAACGCCATCGCCGCCCGCCACTGCCCCTGGCTGGTCCGCCCCGGCGCCAACGTGATGACCTGGGCCTTCTCCCCCGAGGCCCGCTACCAGCTACGCGACTGGGAGCGCAGCTGGGCCGCCCCGCTGCTCGACCGGCTCCGCCTCGCCTGGCAGCGCTGGCCGGACAACGACCGGCTGGACGAGGTGGTCCGGGCGGTGCGCGGCGCTCCCGGCGTCCGCGAGCTCTGGGACGCCCAGGCCCCCGCCCGCCTCTCCGACGACGGCCTCTCCGACGACGCGCCGCGGCCCGGGTACTTCCCCCTCGTCGCCCCCGACCCCATCGACGTCCGCGTCTCGGCCTTCGCCCCGTACGACGACCGGTCCCTGCGCTGGGTCATGATCTCCCCGGTGGACCCCGGCGTCACCTTCCCGTGAGGCGGCCCGACGCGCCGGCCGGGCGGTCAGCCCGCCCGACGTGCGCGGCAGGCCGGCCCACAGGCTCGTGCGCGACAGGCCGGGCGCGCACGCTCAGCCCGGCGTCAGCAGCGCCTCCGCCGCGGCCTCGGCGATCGCGGCCGCCGCGACGGCCAGGGCGGGAGAGTCGAGCTTCCACTGCTGCCAGAAGAGGGGGACGTCGAACGGGCGGTCCGGGGCGAGGAGGGTGAGCGCCCCGGAGCGGAGCAGCGGGACGGCCTGCGGTTCGGGGACCAGGCCCCACCCGAGGCCGGCGACGACGGCGTCGCAGTACCCCTCCGAGGTGGGGATGTGATGGCGGACGCGGCTGGCGCCGGTGCCGTCGCCGGTGAGGGAGCGGACGAAGGCGTCCTGGAGGTCGTCGCGACGGTCGAAGACGATGACCGGCGCCTCCCGCAGGTCGCGCTCCAGCGGCCCGGTCAGATGGCGGCCCGCGAAGCCGGGGTCGGCCACCGGGAGGTAGCGGGCGAGGCCGAGGCGGCGCACCGTGCAGCCGGCCACCGGGTCGGGCGACGAGGTGACCGCGGCCATCACCTTCCCCTCGCGCAGCAGCGCGGTGGTGTGGGTCTCGTCCTCGCGGTGCAGCTCGAAGCAGATCGGAGGGTCCTGGGGCACCCGGGCCAGCGCCGGTAGGAACCAGGTGGCGAGGGAGTCCGCGTTCACCGCGATGGGCAGCCGTGCCGGGCCACGGTCGTCGGCGATGCCCAGTTCGGCGCGCGCGTCGCGCTCCAGGCGGGCCAGCTGGCGCGCGAAGCGCACGACGACCTCGCCCGACTCGGTGGGGCGCACCGGCTTGGTGCGCATCAGCAGCACCCGTCCGGTGCGCTGCTCCAGCGCCTTGACGCGCTGGCTGACCGCCGAGGGCGTCACATGCAGGGCGGCCGCCGCCGCGTCGAAGGTGCCTTCGTCCACGGCCGCGAGCAGGGTGCGGACCTGCTCAAGGGGAAGCTCTTCCATCACGAAGGCTAAGGTTACGTTAGAAACTTTAGCTGTACTGAATATGTGCTGATCCATAGCGTCGGTGGCATGACCCAAGGCATCTTCCCGGCGGCGGCCGCCGGATTCGGTACCGGACTCTCCCTGATCGTGGCCATCGGCGCGCAGAACGCCTTCGTACTGCGCCAGGGGGCGCGTCGCCAGGCCGTCCTCGCGGTGGTCGGCATCTGTGCCGTCTCCGACGCGGTGCTCATCGCGCTCGGCGTCGCCGGCGTGGGAAGCGTCGTCACCGCGTGGCCGGCGGCCATCACGGCGGTCGGCCTGGCCGGCGGCGCCTTTCTCCTCTGCTACGGGGCGCTCGCCGCACGACGCGTGCTGAGGCCGGCGCCCGACGCGGGCCTCTCGGCGGGGGGCGACGCGGCCGGCTCCGTCGGGAAGGCCGTGCTGACCTGTCTGGTCATGACCTGGCTCAACCCGCATGTCTACCTGGACACCGTGCTCCTGCTCGGCTCCGTCGCCTCCCACCACGGATCCCTGCGGTGGGCCTTCGGAGTCGGCGCCGCCGTCGCGAGCCTGGCCTGGTTCAGCTCGCTCGGCTACGGGGCCCGGCTGCTCAGCGGCGTGCTGGCGCGCCCCGCCGCCTGGCGGGTGCTGGACGGCGTGGTCGCCGCCACCATGATCACGATGGGCGCGATGCTGGTGCTGGGGGCCTGACAGCATGGGCACGGGGCGCCTCGGCGCCCGGTCGAGAAATCGCTTGCCCGGGCGCGTGATCTCCAGCACGCTGGCGGATGGCCGGGCGGGCGGGGAACCACGACACCGCGCGGGGGAAGCACCGGTACGGGTGGCCTGTACGAGCGAAGGGGTGGCCAGCGCCAATGTTCGACGACCTCGATCCGGAGACGCTCCGCCGACGCACCGGTCTGAAGTGGGCCGCGGCCACCCCCGGGGTGCTCCCGGCCTGGATAGCGGACATGGACTTCCCCGTCGCGGATCCGGTACGCGAGGTGCTGCGCCGCGGCGCGGAGGGCGACCTCGGCTATCCGGAGTGGGACGACCGGCCGGGGGCGAACCCGCTGCGGGAGCTGTTCACGGAGCGGATGCGGCAGCGGTATGACGTCGCCCTCGACCCCGAGCACGTCCGGGTGTTCACCGAGCTGATCCAGACGCTCCAGGCCGTTCTGCACGTCGCCACCCGGCCGGGCGACGCCGTGGCGATGCACACGCCCGCGTACCCCCCGTTCCTGAAGACGCTCGAGGACATGGACCGGCGACTGGTCCCCATCCCCATGCTCGACGGGGCGAACGGCTGGTCCTTCGACGTCGACCGCCTCGCAGCGGACGTGGCCGAGCACGGCTGCCGGGCGATCGTGCTGGTCAACCCGCACAACCCGACCGGCCGCGCGCTGACGCGCGAGGAGCTCTCCGCCATCGCCGAGATCGCCGAACGACACGACCTGCTGGTGATCTCCGACGAGATCCACGGTGAGCTCGTCCACGCCCCGGCGCGGCACATCCCGTTCACCTCGCTGGGCGCGGACGTCGCCGCCCGCACCGTCACGCTGACCTCCGCCAGCAAGGCGTTCAACCTCGCCGGGCTGCGCTGCTCGGTGGCCCACATCGGGCATGCCGGAGTCCGTCGGGCGCTGGACGCCCTGCCGCCGCTGCTGTTCGGCGAGGTGAGCTCGCTCAGCGTGCTCGCCACCGCGGCGGCCTGGCGACACGGCGACGACTGGCTGGCCGAGGCGCTCGCGACGCTCGACCGCAACCGCCGGCTGCTCGCCGAGTCGCTGCCGAAGGGGGTCCGTCACCACACCCCCGAGGCGACCTACCTCGCCTGGCTGGACTGCCGTGGCCTGGGCCTGGGCCAGGACCCGGCCGCCTTCTTCCTCGACCGCGCCGGGGTCATGCTCAACAGCGGCCTCGACTTCGGGCCCGGCGGCGAGGGCTTCGCCCGGCTGAACTTCGCGACCTCCGGTCCGGTCCTCGAGGAGATCCTGCGCCGGCTGCGCGCCGCGGTCCACGAGTGACGGGGGAGCGCGAGCGAGGGACCGGGGGGACCGGCCCCGGGCGACTGAGTGGAACCCTGTACTCCGAAGAGGCAGGCTGTACGCATGCGGTGGCTCTCCCGCGCTTCCCCGCAAGCGGTAGCAGGCGGTCACAGTCCGTTCCTGTACGCGCTCGCGCACTGTCTGCCGTTCGCGCTCGCGCTGATCGTCATCGTGATCGAGCTCACCCCGGCGCACTTCATCTACACCGGCCCCCTGCTGACGGCGACGCCGGCGCTGGCCGCCGTGACGATGGGCCCGAAGGGCACTCTCGCGGCGGCCGGCGTGGCGGTGGGGGTGAGCATCACCACGGCCACCTACAACCAGGCCTGGGGCAGCCAGCAGGTCTACACCAACTTCCTCGCCATCCTGCTGGTCTCCGTGGCCAGCGTCATGACCAGCAGCGCCACCCGCGCCCGTAGGGAGGGCGAGCTCAACCAGGTGCGCCGGATCGCCGTGGCGGCGCAGCGGGTCCTGCTGCGCCCCGTGCCGTCCCGGCTGGGCCCGGTGCGGGTGGCGAGCATGTATCTCGCCGCCGAGACCGGTGCCCAGATCGGCGGCGATCTGTACGAGGCGGTGCAGACCCGCTACGGGGTCCGGATGATCGTGGGCGACGTACGCGGCAAGGGGCTGCCGGCCGTACGTCTGGCCGCGGCGGTCCTGGGCGCGTTCCGGGAGGCCGTGCACTACGAGGACGACCTGGTGGAGGTCATGAACCACTGCGCGGAGGCGCTCCGCCGCGAGTGCGCCGCGCCGAGCACGACCGACCAGGACGACATGGAGGTGCCGATGGAGGACTTCGTCACCGCGGTCCTGGCGGAGCTGCCCGACGGCCCCATGGTCCACCTGGTCAACCGCGGCCACCCGGCCCCGCTGCTGCTGCGCCAGGGCAGGGTGCGGGCCCTGTCGCCCACCACGCCGATGCCCCCGCTCGGCATGGAGGACCTCGTCGGCGGCGCTCCCGGCGTGCGGGAGAGCTTCCCCTTCGCCCCCGGCGACCGGCTGCTGCTGCACACCGACGGCGTGATCGAGGCCCGCAACCCCGACAACGACTTCTTCGCCCTCGCCCAGGCCATGGAGGCGGCGCACGGCCGCACCCCGCCGGAGTTCCTGGACGAACTGCACCAGGAGCTGATTCGCCACACCAACGGCCGGTTGACGGACGACGTGGCGATGATCCTCGTCGACCGGCTCGACTGCGCGGAGTCCGAGGCCGCCCACGCGACGGAGGCCGAGGTCGCCGACCGCACGGAGGCCACGGTCGTCGACGGCGCGGAGGCCGGACGCGGAGGCGACGAGGGCGTCAGACCCTGAGCGCCCCGACGGACGTCGGTGTCAGCCCGCGCCCAGGGGAGCGGGTGCGATGACCGCGAAGGGCGCCCCCTGGGAGTCCTTCACCACGGCCATGCGTCCGGCGATCATGTCGAAGGGGGCGCGGAGCACCTCCCCGCCCTGCTCGGTCACCTTGGCCGCCGTCGCGTCGGCGTCGTCGGTGGCGAAGTAGGTGAGCCAGTGCGCGGGGGTTCCGGCCGGGAGGCCCGGGTCGAGCCCCTGCATCCCGCCGACGGCGCGCCCGCCCACGTTGAGCGAGAAGTAGCCCTCCGCGCCCTCCATGGCGGCGGCCTCGATGCCGAAGACGGAGCCGTAGAAGGAGGAGGCCGCCTCCCGGTCGGTGGTGTTGAGCTCGTTCCACACCACCGCCCCCGGCTCGTTGACGATGCCGGCGCCACCGAACTCGTTCGCCTGCCACACGCCGAAGACGGCCTGCGTCGGATCGGCCGCGATGAGCATCCGGCCGAGGGTCTGGACGTCCATGACGGGCATGAGCACGCTGCCGCCCGCGGCCTCGATCGCCTGCTGGGTGGCGACCGCGTCGACGGAGGCGAGATAGGTGGTCCACACCGTCGGCGGCGGGGGCTGGTCGCCCATGGCGACCGCGGCCATGATCCCGGCCACCGGCTTTCCCCGGTACGCGCAGACCGAGTAGCCGCCGAACTCCTCGGGTCCGATCTCCGCGGTCCAGCCGAACACGGCGGCGTAGAAGTCGAGCGCCGCCTGCTGGTCGGGGGCGGCGAGATCGACCCAGCAGGGCGTCCCGGGCGGGTACGGGTCGGTGATCTCGGCCATCGGGACCTCCAGGTCTGGCTCTCTCGCCGTTACGGCCCCCGGCCCACTGTTTCGGCTCCCCGCACCACCGGCAAGAGCGGCGCGCCGACCGGGTGACACGTCGTCGGTGTCCGGGAGTCGCGGTCGGGGAGTCGCGGAAGCGGACGCCGATCGGTGTCGCGGTGGAGAACCCCGGCCCCGTGGTCGCGTCGCGGGACGTGTCCCCGCCGACTGGCAGGATGCCCGCATGAACGATCACGAAGCGGCCCGCGCCGAGCGGCGTGGGCTCCACGAGGCGCGCGGGGTGGTGGTGGTCGAGCGGAACGAGGCGGCGCTCGCGTCGTGGCCCACGGGCGGCACGGACTCCTCCTCGTGGGAATCGGCCGTGGACGAGCCGTGGTTCGCGCCCGGCACGCGCGGTGACGGGCCGCCGACCGCGGCCCGACTCGACGCGCTCCAGGGCCCCGACTGGGTGACCCGGATCGCCCGGGAGGAGCTTCCGGAGGCCCTGGAGCACCCGGCCACCCGCGTCTTCCTGAGCGAGGTCGGCCTGCCACGGCACTGGGCCGCCGGGGTCACCTCCTTCGCGGTCGCCGAGAAGCCGCTGCTGCCGCTGTCCGCCGCCATACCCGAGGCGGCCGCCGAGACCGAGGCGGCCGCCGAGGCGCCGAACGCGGACGACCTGCTGCACCTGGGCGAGTTCGAGTTCGGCCACGACGACGGCCCGGTCTTCGTCCACCGCGTCACGGGCGTGGTGTACGTGTGGCGCGAGGACGACGCGCCCGAGCCGGGGCCGTACCCGCTCTTTCCGCTCTCTCGCGACGTGGAGGCGTTCGTCGGGTTCCTGGAGGGCGTACGCCGCCACATGGGTGCCTGCTGGGACTCGTACCCCAACGAGCCCGGCAGGGGGGCCTTCCTCGGCGCCATGGAGCGGCTGGACTCCGAGGCCCTGACGGAGGGGACGCCGGCGGCGCGCGTCTGGGAGCACGTCTTCGCGTCCATCACCGAGCTGAGCGTCTGGGGGTACTGACCGCCGACACCGCGACCGCACCCGCCGGGCGCCTCGGCGGGTGCCGGCGGGTGTCTCGAGGTGGGCGCCCCGAGGCGCCCGGCGGACGGCAGGGTGGGCACCAAAGGGGATTACCTGCTGGTAACTTCATCGAAGTTGATCATTCCGCCTCGATGGCGTGACGCCGCCTCGATGACGACAACTCGATAAGGACCCCCCCTTGGCCCGTACCCGGCTCAGCCGCATGCACCGACTCCTGGGAACCGCGGCGGTCTCCGCCCTCGCCGTCGCCCTGCTGCCCGCCACCCCGGCGACCGCCGACTCGCCCACCACCCCGCACCTCGACGCGGTCGAGCGGGTCCTGCGCGAGGTCTCCCCGGGGCTCGAAGGCCAGGTCTGGGAGCGGACCGGCGGCAACACGCTCGACGCCACCGCCGACGACCCCGCCGACTGGCTGCTCCAGACTCCCGGCTGCTGGGGCGACCCGCGCTGCGCCGAACGCCCCGGCGCCGAGCGGCTGCTGACGAAGATGACCGAGAACATCGCCGCGGCCACCCACACCGTCGACATATCCACTCTGGCGCCCTTCCCCAACGGAGAGTTCCAGGACGCGATCGTGGCGGGCCTCAAGAAGGCGACGGCGTCCGGCAACAAGCTCACCGTGCGCGTCCTGGTGGGCGCCGCGCCGGTCTACCACTCGACCGTGTTCCCGTCGAAGTACCGCGACGAGCTGCTCGCCAAGCTCGGCCCCGCGGCCGACGACATCACCCTGAACGTCGCCTCGATGACGACCTCCAAGACCGCGTTCTCCTGGAACCACGCCAAAATCCTGGTGGTCGACGGCCGTTCGGCCATCACGGGCGGCATCAACGACTGGAAGGACGACTACCTCGACACCACCCACCCGGTGGCCGACGTCGACCTCGCACTGACCGGCCCGGCCGCGGGCTCCGCGAGCCGGTATCTCGACCGGCTGTGGGGCTGGACCTGCCAGAACAAGGGCAACATCGCCAAGGTCTGGTTCGCCGCCTCCCCCGGCGCCGGCTGCGTCCCGTCGCTGACGAAGGAGACCACCCCGGCGGTCGCGACCGGTGACGTGCCGGTGATCGCCGTCGGCGGCCTCGGCGTGGGCATCCAGGACTCCGACCCGTCCTCGACGTTCCAGCCGCGGTTGCCGACCGCGTCCGACACCAAGTGCGTCGTGGGGCTGCCCGACAGGACCAACGCCGACCGCGACTACGACACGGTCAACCCCGAGGAGAGCGCGCTGCGCGCGCTGGTCGACAGCGCGGACAGCCACATCGAGATCTCCCAGCAGGACCTCAACGCCACCTGCCCGCCCCTGCCGCGGTACGACGTCCGGCTGTACGACGCCCTCGCGGCGAAGCTGGCCTCGGGGGTGAAGGTCCGGATCGTGGTGAGCGACCCGGCCAACCGCGGCGCGGTCGGCAGCGGCGGCTACTCGCAGATCAAGTCGCTGAACGAGATCAGCGACGTGCTGCGCAACCGCCTCACGCGGATCACCGGCGGACAGCAGCAGGCGAAGGCGGCCATGTGCGGCAACCTCCAGCTCGCGACGGCCCGCAGCGCGGACAGCGCCACCTGGGCCGACGGCAAGCCGTACGCCCAGCACCACAAGCTGGTCTCCGTGGACGGCTCGGCCTTCTACATCGGCTCCAAGAACCTCTACCCGTCCTGGCTGCAGGACTTCGGGTACATCGTGGAGAGCCCCGAGGCGGCCAAGCAGTTGGACGCACGGCTGCTGGCCCCGCAGTGGAAGTACTCGCAGGCGACGGCCACCTTCGACTACGCCCGCGGGATCTGCCAGGGCTGACCGACCCGCCTCTCACCTGACGGAACGTCAACTCAGGCGGCCGGGCGCGGTGGACACCGCACCCGGCCGTCGTTCCACACCTCGGGTACACCACATCATCACCATGGGCGGCGGACACGCGGCCCAGGCCGGGCTCAGCGCGTCAGCACTGCGGGCGCCGGCCGTGGTTGGCCCCGCGCTTACGCCGTTCCCTCTTCTTGCGACGCCGCTTCGAGGACATGCCGTCTCCTCTCCACCAGGACCTTCCATAAATCTATACCGCTTTTATGTGGTATGCCCGACTCACCCGGTCCCCCGGGTCGGCCCCCGGGGCCATCCGAGCCACACTGGGAGGGAGGGAGCGGCGCCATGGACCACAGCAGCCACCACACCAGCCGCCACCCGGGCGGAGCGACCGGCCCCGGCCACGAGCCGCGCGGCGGTCAGGGCGGCTGGGGCGGCGACGGCGGACACCACCCGGGCGGCGCCTCCTGGGGCCTCGCCGCCCGGGCGACGCTGCACTGCCTGACCGGCTGCGCGACCGGCGAGATCCTCGGCATGGTGATCGGCACGGCGCTGCGCTGGGGCAACGTTCCCACCATGGCCCTCGCCATCTTCCTGGCCTTCGTCCTCGGCTACTCCCTCACCCTCCTGGCGGCCCTCCGGGCGGGCCTGGGACTTGCGGCGGCCGTGAAGGTGGCGCTGGCCGCCGACACCGTCTCCATCGTCGTGATGGAGGCCGTGGACAACCTCATCATCGCCCTGACCCCCGGCGCGATGGACGCCCATCTGACCGACGGCCTGTTCTGGGCCGCCCTCCTGGGCGGCTTCGCCGTCGCCTTCGTCGTCACCACACCCGTGAACAAGTGGATGATCGGCCGCGGCAGGGGCCACGCCGTCGTCCACGACCTGCACTGACCGCGAGTCCACCCGGTGCCGTCGGCAGGCGTCCGGAGCGGGCGGAGTGGTGGGGCGGGTGGAGCGGGTCGGGTGGCCGGCTGATCGAGGGAGAGGCCGACCCGTTGGACCGCGCGGGCTTCGGAATCCGCGAGGTCATGCCCGTGATCGCAGCGCTTGACTTCAAGTCGACTTTAAGTTGCAGGCTTGTCCCATGACCACCACGACGACTGGTACGTCCACCTCCTACGGCTTCGCCGAACTCCCCGGCCTGATGAGCCTGATGACCGGCGACGAGAAGCACGGGCCCGCCGCGACCTCCACCCTGGACGCGCTCTGGGTGCTGTACGACCGGGTGCTGCGGGTCAGGCCGGAGACCGCGGAGGCCCCCGATCGGGACCGCTTCCTGCTCTCCAAGGGGCACGGCCCGATGGCGTACTACGCGGTCCTCGCGGCCAAGGGGTTCTTCCCCGTCTCGCTGCTCTCCGGCTTCGGCACCTATGACTCACCGCTCGGACACCACCCGGACCGGACCCTGGTGCCCGGAGCCGAGATCAGCAGCGGCTCACTCGGGCACGGGCTCCCGCTCGCGGTCGGCACCGCGCTCGGGCTGCGCGCGCAGGGGCGCCGCGACCCCCACGTCTGGGTGCTGGTCGGGGACGCCGAACTGGACGAGGGCAGCAACCACGAGGCGATGGCCTTCGCCGGCGCCACCGGGATCGAGCAGCTCCACGCCCTCGTCGTCGACAACGCCTCGGCCACCCACGGCTGGCCCGGCGGCATCGCCTCCCGCTTCGCCGCGCAGGGCTGGTCCACCGCGACCGTCGACGGCCGCGACCACGACGCCCTGCACGCCGCCTACACCGCCCCGCACCCCGGACGCCCGCACGCCGTCGTCGCGCGCGTCGAGCCCAAGGTGGCGTAAGCCCTCCGCATCACCCCGCGCCACAACGCACCGCACCGCACCACAACGCACCGCACCGCATCGCACCACGCCGCACCCCATCGCACCGCGCCCCATCACCTCGCGCCCCATCGCATCGCATCCGAGAGGACCCACCCGTGGACACCATGCGCGAACGCTTCGCCGCCGTCACCTCCCGCCTCCTCGACGACGACCCCCGGCTCGCCGTGGTCCTCGCCGACATCGGCGTCGACGGGTTCGCGGAGGCCGCCCGCACCCACCCCGACCGGGTGATCAACGTGGGCATCCGGGAACAGCTCCTCGTCGGGGTCGGCGGCGGGCTCGCCCTGACCGGGCTGCGGCCGATCGTCCACACCTTCGCCAGCTTCCTGGTCGAGCGGCCCTTCGAGCAGATCAAGCTGGACTTCGGCCACCAGGGCGCCACCGGAGTGCTGGTCAGCGCGGCCGGCTCGTACGACTGGCCGGCCGGCGGGTTCACCCACATGTCCCCCGGCGACATCGCGCTGCTGGACACCCTCGACGGCTGGGAGGTCCATGTGCCCGGCCATCCCGACGAGGCCGAGGCGCTGCTGCGGCACGCCGCCGCCGGCGACGGACTGGCCTACGTACGGCTGTCGGCCCACGTCAACGAGGCGGCCCTGCCGATCGCTCCGGGACGGTTCCACACCGTGCGCGAGGGGCGCGACGGCGTCGTCGTCGCGGTGGGCCCCCTGCTCGACGACGTCCTCCGGGCCGTCTCCGGGCTGGACGTCACCGTGCTGTACGCCACCACCGTCCGGCCCTTCGACGCCCGTACGCTGCACGCCGCCGTGCGGGCGCAGCTCCCCGACGGTGGCAGCGGCACCGGGTCGGCGGACGTCGTGCTCGTCGAGCCCTACCTGGCCGGCACCTCCGTCGCCGCCGCGAACGACGCCCTCGCCGATGTGCCGCACCGCGTGCTCGGCCTCGGCATCGACCGCCGTGAGCTGCGCCGCTACGGCACGATCGAAGAGCACCTCGCGGGTCAGGGCCTGGACCCGGCCACCCTGAGGGAGCGCATCGCCGGCTTCCTTCCGACGCGGGTGCGCTGACCTCGCGCGCCCCCGACCGTGGCGGCGCCCTCACCCGTGGCGGGCGATGCGCGACCGGTCCCGTCGGGTGTGCGATGCGGAACGAGGCGTCATGAGAGGAGGGCAAAGCCGGAACGATCCGGGACGAGGCGGGAGGTTCGGAGGTTCGATGGGCAGGTCCCTGCGCCCGGGTGGTCCCCTGGCTCCGCGGTGGTACGCGCGTCTCGCCCTGGCGGCGGGGGCGGCGGCGGTCCTCGTGCTGCTGTCCGCCGGTCTCACGAGCATCGCGCTGGTGGCGGTGGGGCTGGCCGGCCTGGCGGCGACGGCGGCGGGCGCGTGGTGGGCGCTCGCTCACCGAGCCCTGCCCCGGGCGCTGGGGTTCGCCCTGGCCGTCGTCGCGCCCCTCGTCGTCGTCGCCCTCTACGTGCTCTATGGGATGTTGTGGGTGGTGGTCGCGTCGCTCGCCCTGGGCGCGCTGGCCGTCTCGTCCGGGTGGGCCGCGCTGTCCGCGGATGCCGGACGGACGGGCGCCATCGCACGGCCGGCCGCCGCGCCGATGCGCCCCTTCCTCATCATGAACCCGCGGTCCGGGGGCGGGAAGGTGGGCCGGTTCCACCTCGTGGAGAAGGCGGAGGCGCTGGGAGCCGACATCGTCCTGCTGGACGCGGCACACCCGGTGGACGTGGTCGGTCTCGCGCGGCGGGCCGCCGACGAGGGAGCGGACCTGCTCGGCGTGGCGGGCGGTGACGGCACCCAGGCCCTGGTGGCGGGCGTGGCGGCCGAGCGCGGCCTGCCCTTCCTGGTCATCTCGGCCGGCACCCGCAACCACTTCGCCATGGATCTCGGTCTGGACCGGGACGACCCCGCCAGATGTCTGGAGGCGCTGACCGACGGCGTCGAGCTCCGGATCGACCTGGGCTTCGTCAACGACCAGCCCTTCGTCAACAACGCCTCCTTCGGCGCCTACGCGGCCGTCGTCCAACACCCCGCCTACCGCGGCGACAAGGCCCGTACCACGCTCAAGGTGCTGCCGGACCTGCTCACGCACCACACCGGCCCACGGCTGACCGTGCGGGCCGGGGACGCCGTCATCGAGCGCCCGCAGGCCGTGCTGGTGAGCAACAACCCCTACCGGATCGGGGACGCGGCGGGGGTCGGACGCCGGGAGCGGCTGGACTCCGGGGCCCTCGGCGTGCTGGGCGTGACGGTCGACAACGCGGCCCAGGCCGCCGGGATGCTCCGCGGCAGACGCGGGCCCGGGCTGACCTCGCTGACCGCCACGGAGGTCGTCGTCGACGCCGACGCGCCCACCCTCCACGTCGGTGTGGACGGGGAGGCGCTGACCCTGCCGTCCCCCGTCCGCTGCCGCGTCGCCGCCGGCGCCCTGCGGGTACGCCTGCCTCGCCACCGCCCCGGCACGAGGGGCGGCAAGCCACGGATGGACTGGGGCCGGATCCGCCGGCTGGCCCTGACCGGACGGCGGACGGCGGGGCCCGCCCACCCGGGTCGAACGGCCCGCGCATACGGCGCAGGCGCCACCGGCCCCTGACGGGCGCCGGGCCCGCCCCCGCCAGGCGCACGGCAGGCGATCTTGACGGGGCGGCCGGAGAATGGGAGACGGCCGTACCGCGGAGGCGCGGGCGACGGCACCGCGGTCGCCGATCGTCCCTGTCGCGCCGAAGAGAAGGGCTGGTCGCCGATGGCGGACACCAGGGCCGAGCGCATCGCGGAACTGACCGCGCCGCTGCGTGTGAAGCCGGGTTCGCGGGTGGACCTGGGCCGGGACTTCGACCCCCGCTACAAGGGCCGGCTGGACAAGGAAAAGGGCGCCGAGCTGCTCAAGACCGGGGTCGCGCTGCTCGCCGAGTACCAGGAACGGCTGGCCGCCCAGAACACATACGGAGTGCTGCTCTGTCTCCAGGCACTCGACGCCGGGGGCAAGGACAGCACCATCCGCCACGTCATGAGCGGAGTCAACCCGCAGGGCGTGAAGGTGAGCAGCTTCAAGGTGCCCTCCGCGGAGGAGCTCGACCACGACTACCTGTGGCGCTACACCCTCAGACTGCCGGCCCGCGGGGAGATCGCGATCTTCAACCGTTCCCACTACGAGGAGGTCCTGGTCGTACGGGTGCACCCGGAACACCTCGACCGACAGCGGCTGCCGGAGACGGCCCGGGGGCAGGGCATCTGGCAGCGCCGCTACCGGGATATCAACAACTGGGAGCGCTACCTCACCGACAACGGCTTCAGGGTGGTGAAGATCTTCCTGAACATCTCCCGCGAGGAACAGCGCACCCGTTTCATGAAGCGGATCGACCTGCCGGAGAAGAACTGGAAGTTCTCCGCCGCCGACGTACGGGAACGCCGGCGGTGGGACGACTACCAGGTCGCGTTCTCCGAGATGCTCTCGGAGACCAGCACGAAGTGGGCGCCCTGGTACGTGGTGCCGGCGGACCGCAAGTGGTTCGCCCGCATCTGCACGGCGGCCATCCTGGCCGACACGCTGATCGGCCTCGACCCCCAGTACCCCGTGGTCAGCGTGGAGGCCCGCAAGGAGCTGCAGAGCGCCAAGCGGCAGTTGGAACGAGAGGCCCCCGCGGGCGCCCCGGCCGACCCGTACGCGGCCGAACACGGGGACGGCAAGGGCTGAATCATCCGCTGGAGCGGTGAGCACGCTCCCAGCCGTGTCAGCAGGGGCCTCACGCGTGAACGCCCCGGGAGTCACCCCCCGACGGACGCCGCCGCCACCGCCGTGGCCAGCCGCTCCAGGGCGGTGGACTCCTCGCTGTCCTCCTCGGCGCTGAAGACGTGCACCACCAGCCCCGTCTCGCCGGGTGCGGCCGGCACCTGCAGCGTCTCGAAGTCCAGGGTGAGGAGGCCGGCCACGGGGTGGCGCAGTCGTTTGCGGCCCGCCACGCACATCACGACCTCGCCGGTGGACCAGATCCGGCGGAAGTCGGCGCTGTGCGTGGACAGTTCCGTGATGAGACGGGCCAGCTCCGCATCGTCGGGGTGGCGGCCGGCGGCGACTCGCAGCTGGCCCACGGCCTCCGCCGCCCGGTCCTCCCACTCGGGGTGGACGGTCCGGGAGGCGGGGTCGAGGAAGAGGTACCTGGCGTTGTTCCGGTCGCGGCGGGCCGGGTCGGCCAGACCGCCGATCAGTTCGGCGCCCAGGGCGTTCCACGCCACCACGTCGAGGCGGTGGTCGGTCGCGAAGGCGGGGAAGTGGGCCATGGCGTCCAGCATCCGCCGCAGTTGGGGGCTGACCCGAGCCCGGGGCGCGGGCCCGCCCACGGCGACGCGCAGCGACGGCGGTCGGGTGCAGGCCAGGGTGGTGAGGTGTCCGCGCTCCGCCGTGTCGAGTCCGAGTGCCCTGGCGAGGGCGTCGATCACCTCGGGGGACGGCTGGGTGGCCCGGCCCTGTTCCAGGCGGACGTAGTAGTCCACGCTGATCCCCGCGAGCAGGGCCAACTCCTCACGGCGCAGGCCCTGTACCCGCCGGCGGCGGCCTTCCGGGAGTCCGACCTGTTCCGGCGCCACGCGTCCCCGGCGTGCGCGCAGGAAGGCGCCGAGCGCCCGGCGGGTGTCGCCCACCCCGTCGACGGGTTCGCCCGCGTCCGTACCGCCCCTTCTCCCGGGCCCCTCCGCCCCGGTGCCGTCGTCCACGCCCGCTGTCCGCCCGATCTGGTCCACGCCGTCCATACGCTCCAGTATGGGTGGCACCCGCAGTACCAGGATCACCGTTCCTACGGTCGCGCAGGGTGCTGGTTACCCGCTCCGAGCTGGGCGAACGTAGGAGCATGACCGAAACAACGCCGCAGCCGCGGAAGAGGATCCTCGTCGTCTCCGCCCACCCCGAACCCCGTTCGCTCAACGCCGCTCTGACCGCCTTCGCGGTCGAGCATCTGCGCGCGGCGGGGCACGAGGTGCGGGTGTCCGACCTGTACGCGATGAAGTGGAAGGCGACGGTGGACGCCGACGACTTCCCCGAGGACGCCGTGGATCGGCGGTTGAACGTGATGGACGTCTCGGAGCGGGCCACGCTGGCGGGGCGGCTGGCGCCGGACATCGCGGCGGAGCAGGAGAAGGTGCGCTGGTCGGACGCGGTGATCCTGCAGTTCCCCCTCTGGTGGTTCGGGACGCCCGCGATCCTGAAGGGCTGGATGGACCGGGTGTTCACCGCCGGGTTCGGCTACGGGCCGAAGGTCCCGCCGCCGTACGGCGGGGGCGCCCTGACGGGGCGGCGGGCGCTGGTGTCGGTGACGGCCGGGGCCCGCGAGACCTCGTTCGCCGAGCGGGGCATCCACGGGCGGCTGGCCGACGTCCTCCACCCGCTCCAGCACGGGCTGTTCTGGTTCACCGGCATGGCGCCGCTGGAGCCGTTCGCGGTGTACGGCTCGAACGATCTGCCCGAGGAGCGGTTCGCGGCGGCGCGCCGGGAGTACGGCCGACGGCTCGACGGCCTCTTCACGGACGAGCCGGTCCCGTACCGGACGCTGGTCGGCGGCGACTACGACCACGACATGCGGCTGCTGCCGGGTGTCGAGGAGCCGGGGACGAGTGGACTGGATCTCCATCTGCGCCCGCGGGGTTGAACGAGCGGCCTGCACGAGCGGCCTGGGAGCACCCGCGGAACGGCGCCGCGGTCCGCGGGTGCGGCCAGGTGGTCGAGGAGGGCCGAAGGAGAAGGCGTGGCCCCGGCCGTCCTGGACGGCGGCCGGGGCGCCTACGCGGTCGGCCGTCGTCAGCCGGAGGCGGCGGAGAGGATCACGTCGACCAGTCGCTCGGCGGCGTCCGGACGTCCGTGCGCCCGGGCCCGCTCGGCCATCATGCTGCGTCGGACCGGGTCGGTCAGCAGCGGGTCCACCGCGGCGTAGAGGCTCTGTGCGGTGACGTCGCCCAGCAGTGCCACGGCGGCGCCGGCCTCCTCCAGGTGGCGGGCGTTGTGGGCCTGCTCGTTGCCCGCCGAGGTGGCGAGCGGGACGAAGACCGCGGGCTTGCCCAGCGCGGTCAGCTCGGCGAGCGTCCCGGCTCCGCTGCGGGAGATCACGACATCGGCGAGGGCCAGCACGTCGGGGAGCTCGGGGCCGACGAACCCGGCCACGTAGTAGCGGGCGGCCAGCTCCGGCGGCAGGGCCGCGGCGTGCTGCCGCAGGGTGTCCACGTGGTTCGGCCCGCACTGGTGGATGATGTTCGCGCGGCCCAGCAGCCACGGCAGGGCGTCCCGGACGACGTCGTTGATCTGCTGGGCGCCCTGGGCGCCACCGGTCACGTAGAGGGTGGGCAGGCGCCGGTCGAAGCCGTACAGCGACAGCGCCGCGATGGCCTTCTCCGGGTGTCCCGAGAGCACCTCGGGGCGGACCGGGTTGCCCGTGACGACCGCGGCGCCGCGCACCGCCTCCGGCAGCAGCGACAGCGTCGACTCCGAGGACACCGCGATACGCGTCGCCGAGCTGGCGAGCTTGCGGTTGGCCAGGCCGAGGCGCACCGTCTGCTCGTGCAGCACCAGCGGGCGGCGGCACATGCGGGCGGCCAGGCCGGCCGGGACGGCGACGTACCCGCCGGTGGCGAGGACGACGTCCGGCTGGAAGTCGGACACGATCTTCCGGGCCTGGGCGACGCCCAGCGGCACCCGTGCCATGTCCCGAACGTTGGCCGGGGACACCATCTTGAGCGGATTGCTGGAGCGGCGGATCTTGCCCGTGGCGACCGTGGCGAACGCGATGCCCTCGGCGGGGGCCACGCGGGCCTCCAGGCCCTCCGGCGTACCGATCCACAGCACATCCAGCGTTCCACCGGACGCCGCCAACCTGGCCTGCAGCGTGCGGATCGCCGTCAGGGCGGGGTAGGTATGGCCGCCGGTCCCTCCGCCCGTGACGATCAGCCGGAAGGGATGCGGGAGACGAGAAGCACTATTCACCTGAGGCACCCTACTGGCGACCGTTCCCCGCCCGCCAAACACCTCCCCCCGCCGTGGCCGGAACCCGCGCGCCCACGGGGCCGCGGGGCGCCGGTCGGCTGCCGCCGGTACGGCGTCGGTGGGGGCGACGGACCCGACCGACCTCAGGCGCGGTAGTACGTCAGGAACATGTCCACACCCGTGGTGATGAGCCGCTCGGCGAGGTCTTCGTCGAGGCGATCGCCATAGGCGCTGTGGACGATGTGCGGATAGAGCACCAGCGCGTAGAACTGCACGACCGCCAGGCCCATGTCCGGGATGTCGAGGTCGTCCCGGGCGGCCAGCGCGGCGGAGAGGGGTTCGGCGAACCGGTCCGGCCCCTGCTCACGCCAGGCCCGCCCCAGCTCGGGGAAGCGGCGGGCCTCCGCGGCGATCAGCGCGCGCAGCGCCAGGACCTCGGGGCGGCCGATGCCCTTCACCCAGTCGCGAGCCGTCGCGGTCAGGACCTCGCGGATGTCGTCGACCCCACCCAGGCGCTCGACCATGGCGCGCATGCTCTCGCCCAGCGCCTCCTCCAGGGCGTCGCCCACCACCTCGATGAACAGCTCCTCCTTGCCGCTGAAGTGGTTGTAGACGGTCACCTTGGACACGTTCGCCTCGGCGGCGATCTGATCCATTCCCACGCCGAACCCCTGACGCAGGAACTCCTTGCGCGCCGCCCGCACGATGGCGGCCCGCTTCCGCGCGGCGCGCTCGCCCGACGGAGGGGTGCGTTTGCTGGTCGTCTTCACCCCGCCCATGATAGCCGCCACCTGAACTGAACAGTTGAGTTCACATGTACTGTCCCGTACAGTTCAGGCCATTGCCCGGGGCGAGAACGGCCCCGAAGCCATGGGCGCGTTCCTGCCCCATGGGCCCCTGCCTCCGCGAAGAAAGCGATCCCCGATGAGTGAGCTCAAGATCCTCGGCATCTCCGGCAGCCTGCGTGCCGACTCGTACAACTCGGCCCTGCTGCGCGCCGCCCAGAAGTTCGCGCCGTCCGGCGTCGCCGTGGAGATCTACGAGGGGCTGCGCGACGTCCCCCTGTACGACCAGGACCTCGACGCCCCGGAGCGCCGCCCGGCGGCCGCCCAGGAGCTGCGCGAGCGCATCAAGGCGGCCGACGGGGTGCTGCTCGTCACGCCGGAGTTCAACTACTCCATCCCCGGCGTCCTCAAGAACGCCATCGACTGGGCCAGCACCGACTGGACCCGGACCGAGGGCGTCCCGCTGCTCCACAAGCCGGTCGCCATCACCGGCGCCGCCCCGACCAACTTCGGTTCGGTCCGCGCGCAGCTCGCCCTGCGCCAGGTCTTCGTCTGCATCGAGGCCGACGTGGTCGTCAAGCCCGAGGTGATCGTCTTCCAGGCCCACGAGCGCTTCGACGAGGGCGGCAACCTCACCGACGAGACCACCCGGGGCCTCCTCCAGGACCTGCTGACCGCCCTCGCCGGCAAGGTCACGTCCCGCTCCGCGACCGCCGCCTGACCCACCGGCCCGGCTACCGGGCCCCCGTCACGGGTGACGTCGGCCCGGTGCGCGGACGTGTGTCCTCCGGCGCCCGCGGCTCACGCCCGTCGGGTGGGGTGCCCTCGGTTGGGAGCGGAGCGGGTTCGCGGCGACGAGGGCGGCCGCAACGCTCACTTCTCCTCGAAGAGCAGGTCCTCGATGGGGCGCGTCATGCGCAGGGTGTGTTCGTTGGTGATCTCGACGACGTTGTGCAGGCCGACGACCTCTTTGTCGGTCGACAGGATGCGGAACCGGTCCGCGGCCCCGGCCAGGAAGGTGGGGAAACCGGCCAACGACGGGGCGCCGGACGAGAAGTGGTCCTTCAGACGGCGGAACAGCTTCGGGAGGAGCACCACGTCGCCCTCTTCGATGATCGAGGCCATCCCGATGATCTTCCCCCCTCGCATGGTCGCGTCGCTCGGCCACAGGCCCTTGAGCGCGGCCCTGGCCTGCTGGGCGGCGGCGACCAGTTCGAGACGCAGGTCCTTGGGCAGGCCCTCGTAGAAGGTGGGATAGGCCAGGCCCTGGGTGAGCAGATGGTGGTTGGCGGTCCGCCTCAGATGCTCCACCTTGACGTTCACCTCGTAGCCACTGGCCATCGGCGGGGCGCCACGGCCGACCAGCGCGACGCAGCGGCCGTAGGTGTCGGTGCCGCGGGTGAGGATGTAGCCCGGCACACTGGCGGGGACGGCGGTGATGGCCTCGTCCGGCCCGCGCTGGACGTCGGGGAAGCCGAGCCAGGCGAGCAGCTCGTTCGCGGCGGCATGGGGGAAGCGACCTGGCTGGCGCACCTCTTCCCCGCCGTAGGGGCCCTCGTAGTGGGTCTCCAGCGCGTCGACGCCTTCGAGTCGCACCCCGACGGTGCCGTTCGCCCCGGGCACCGGCTTGCGGCACCCCTGGACGAGCTTCCATTCGCCCACGTAGTCGGGGGCGAACGGGATGGTGTCCCCGTCGGGCTTGCTCCGGCCCGACAGATGGAACGATCCCTTGATCAGCAACATCGGCATGGCGGCTCCCACGAACGCCGGGCGGACGCCGCACGCCGCTCGCGTCACGGGCAGACGCGACCGCCCCGCCGAGTATCCGCTGCTTACGACCCCTTCCTCATCGAATCTATGGAGGGCCCCCACCGGGCGCAAACGCTGTTGCGACGAACGGGAACCGCGGGAAAGGCGGCCGGCCGCCGCGCCCTGTGGGGGTGGGGTGCGGCGGCCGTCCGGTTGCGCGGGGAGCGCGGAGCGCGGGGGCTCGCGGTGCCTACGACACGACCCTGAGCAGCCTGTTCGGCGTGCCCCAGGCCGGGTTGGAGATCCTGTTCGGGATGGCGTTCCGGATCAGCGCGGAGGCGACCTGGCTGGGGGTGGCCCGCGGATGCCCGGCGAGGTAGACGGCGGCGGCACCCGCGACGTGCGGGGTGGCCATCGAGGTGCCGGACATGGTCTGGGTCGCCCGGTCACCGCGGTTCGCGGCCGAGACGATGTCCGAGCCCGGTGCGTAGAGGTCCACCGCCGGGCCGTAGTTGGAGAAGCCCGACTGCTGGTCGTAGGCGGTGCTGGAGGCGACGGTGATCGCCTCCGGAACGCGGGCCGGCGAGACCCGCCGGGCGTCGGTGGACTCGTTGCCCGCCGCGACGGCGACGGTGATGCCGGAGGCGACCGCCCGCTTCACCGCGGCGTCCAGCGCCCAGTCGACGCCGCCGCCGAGGCTCAGGTTGGCGACCGACGGGCCCCGGTGGTGCGCGATCATCCAGTCGATGCCCGCGACGATCTGCTCGGTGGTGCCGCGCCCCCGGTTGTCCAGCACCCGGACCGCGACGATCTTCGCCTTCTTGGCGACGCCGTACCGGGCGCCGGCGATGGTGCCCGCGACATGGGTGCCGTGGCCCTGGCCGTCGCTGGCGTCGTTGTCGTTGTCGACGGCGTCGAAGCCGGAGACCGCGCGCCCCTGGAAGTCCTGGTGGCTCACGCGCACACCGGTGTCGATGACGTACGCCGTGACGCCCGTGCCGGCGTTGTCGGGGAAGGTGTACCTTCCGTCGCGCGCGCCACGCGTCTGGTCGATCCGATCCAGGCCCCACGACGGGGGGTTGACCTGCGTGGCCTCGATGCTGAACCGCTGGTTCTGGACCACCTTGGCGACCGCCGGGTCGGCGGCAAGCTGCTTGGCCTCGGTCTCGCTCAGCCCGCTGGCGGAGAAGCCGTTGACCGCGGAGTCGTAGCTGCGGCGCAGTCTGCCGCCGTACTCCTCGGCCAGGTCCTCGCCCTCGGCGGCGGCCTTGATGCTCTTGCCGCCCTTCAGCAGCACGATGTAGCTGCCGTCGACGGCGTCCTTGGACTCGGTGCCGTACACCGTGCCCTCGGCGGGCGTCGACGCGCCGGCCGGAAGGGCGACGAAGGCGCCCGCGGTCACCGCGGCGGCCGCGGCTATGCCCAGAACGATCTTCCGCTTGCCGACACGCTTGTGTGTGGCCATGACGAGGTTCCTCCTCGTAGAGGTTGTGGGGGGAACTCGGGCACGACGGCGTCGAGATGTCGCACGCCATTCGGAACTTGAGGTTCCGGGTGCCTGAGTTGATCGAAACCCTGACCGATCAGCCCACGTAATTCAAGTTCCACGAGGGAAACCAGGGCTGGGTGTGACATTCGCAACGCCCTTGCGAACCAATGGAGTCCACCGGTCCACGGCGACGCGACGAGGGCCCACGAACCCCGCCCGACGCATCCGACATGCCGCGATCCGACCTGCCGGGAGAGCGGCGCCAGCCATGTGACCTGCGGTTTGCCGTCAGGCGATTGACGGGTTGTCAGTCTCCGGGGCGCGAGGCGGCGGCGGTCGACGGCGGCCCGGTCCGCAGCAGCAGCATGGCGATGTCGTCGGTGTACCGACCGCCGGGCCAGGTGCGGTGGATGAGGCGGTCGATGAGACCGTCGAGGTCCTGGTCGCTGTGGTCGCCGAGTTGGTGGGCGAGGCCGGTGGCGATCTGGCCGGAGTCGGCGCCCGGCACCTCGATCAGTCCGTCGGTGTAGAGAGCGAGGGTCATTCCGCGCGTGAGAGTCAGACCGGTGACGGGATAGGAGATGTCGATGTCGACGCCGAGCAGGGGCCCGGGGTCGAGCGCCAGCACCTCGGCCGGCCGGCCGGGGCGGTGCAGAAACGGTGGGGGATGGCCCGCGCTGGCCAGGGTGGCCTGCTGGCGGGTGAGGTCGAGGTGGACGTAGAGGCAGGAGGCGAGCAGGTCGGTCTCCAGGTCGGCCAGGACGCGGTTGGTGCTGGCGAGGACCTGGTCGGGTGAGGCGCCGGCGGTGGCGTGGATGGCGGTGCGGACCTGGCCCATGAGCGCGGCGGCGGCGACGTTGTGCCCCTGGACGTCGCCGATGACGGCCGCGACGGTGGTGGCGTCGAGTCGGATGACGTCGTAGAAGTCGCCGCCGATGTCCATGCCGTGACTGGCCGGCAGGTACCGGGCGGCGATCCGCAGCCCCGGCACGGTCGGCAGGCTGTGCGGGAGGAGGGCCTGCTGGAGGCCGTGGGCGAGGTCGTGTGCGGCGTCGTAGAGGCGGGCGCGGTCCAAGGCCTGGGCGACCAGGCCGGCCAGGGAGGTGAGGACGGCGCGTTCGTCGGCGGTGAAGGTGCGCGGGTGGTCGTAGGAGAGGATGCAGCAGCCGACGGGGCGGCCGTGGATGAGCAGCGGCAGGAACGCCCACGCCTGCTTGTCGCTGATCTGCGGGGCCCGCGGATAGCGGCGGGCCATCTCCTCGGGGCTGGCGAAGAAGGACGGGACACCGCTGGCCAGCACCTGCCCGGCGGGGGTGAGGTCGGTGTCCAGGGGCAGGCCGTCGAGGCGGTCGATGACCTGCTGGTCGTAGCCGTGGTGACCGGTGATCTTCAGCCGGCCGGCGTCGGCGGCGGACAGCACCAGGCCGTCGGCGCCGAACGCGGGCAGGACCTGGTCGGCGACCAGCTCGACGACGTCGCGGACGGCGACGGTCTCGGTCAGCGCGGCCGCCAGGTGCACCAGTTGGAAGAGCCGTCCGGCCTGGGCGGCGCGGGTGGGGCTCGGGTCGCCGGGTTCCCGCTCCCCGGCCGGCCGGGACCGTTCGCGGCCGGCCGCCGGGGCGCGGCTGATACGGGCGCTGATGCCGCTGGCGTCCGGGTAGAGCTCGAAGTGCAACCAGCTGTCCGGTGGGCGCAGGGCGACGAAGGCCACCGGGTCGCGACTGATCACGGCGGTGCGGTAGTGGTCCTCCACGACGGGGTCGTCCAGCCAGGGCAGGGACTGCCAGGGCCGGGTGCCCAGCAGCTGGCTCGCATCGCGGTCGAGCAGCGCCGCGGCCGTGGCGGTCAGGAAGGTGATCCGGCCCTCCAGGTCCAGGGCCAGTCCCCCTTCCGGCAGGCGCTCGGCGTAGTCCGCGGCGGCCTGCGAGGGCTGGCCGCCACCCGCGTCGGACCCGGCGACCGGGACGAACCGGGGCTCGTCGGGCACGACGGGCGGAGCGGCGGCCTCGTCCAGGACGCGGGCGATACGTCGGGCGGCGGCGGTGATGTGGCCCAGCTCGCGGCGAGTGGCGCTCTCCGGGTGGCTGGCGGGCCACAGCAGGAGCATGGTGCCCCAGCTACGGGACCGGCCGAGCAGGGGCGCGGCGGCGAGCGCGAAGCGGTACGGCAGGCTCGCGGCGGCGCGTGGGTAGATCCGCGTCAGCTCCTCCTGGGAGGCCACCCACACCAGACGGCCCTCGCGGACCGCGTCGGTGACCGGGGCCGGCGCGTTCAGCGGCATCCGGCGCCACGGCCACCCCAGCTCCAGCGGCACCCCGCAGACCACCGCGAGGCCCAGCGTCCGCGTCGCCTCGTCCAGGAGGTAGACGCGGCCCGCGGAGGCACCGGTGCGCCGCACGGTGTCGGCCAGGACCTCGTCCAGCGACTCGACGCCTTCGGGGCTCTCACCACGGCCGGACATCGCGGCTCTCCGACCGCGGGCGCGCCCCGCCGGTCCCGGGCCGCGGCCGCGGCCGGGCATCGCGGGACACCGACCGTGGCATGGCGACCGACCGCGGCCGAGGAGCGCGGAACCGTGACCCTGGCCGGGCGGCGCAGGCCCTCATACCAGGACGATACGCCCGGAGCGTGGCGTCTGCCCCGACCGACGGGGGCCGTCCGGCCCACGGGCGCCCCGGCCGCGCCACGGCGTCGGCACGGCCTCGCGGACCACGGTCGTCGTCCCCGGCAGCGGGTCGGACACCGCGGCGCCGACACCCCCGGAATCCTCAAGGCTCCGGCGCCGGACACGGGGCTCCGGACACCGGGCGCCAGACACCGGGCGCCGGGCGCCAGACACCGACCACCGGATTCCCGGACCTGGGCCCCGGGCCACGGCTCGGCCCCGGGCCACGGCTCGGACGCCGGGCGCCGGGTGCCGGGTGCCGGGTGCCGGGTGCCTGTCACAGCCGGTCGAGCAACTCTCGTTTCTTCTGCTCGAACTCGGCGGTGGTGAGGACCCCGGCCGCGTGCAGCTCACCGAGCCTGGCTATCTGGTCGAGGACGCCCGCAGCCGGAGCGGGGGACGGGGAGGGGGCCGGAGACGGGGGCGCGGTCGGCGGGGCCGTCGCGGTCCGTCCGAGTGAGCCCACGGCCAGCCGCAGCGCCTCGTCGAGCCGTGCCAGGTCCTCCTCCTTGAGGCGCTCGAATTCCAGGACGAGACCCCTCATGGTCTCGACCCGCAGCACGCCGTGGGTGAGCTTCTGGCTGCCGGCCGCCATCCTGATCTCGGCGAGGTGGAGGACGAACAGATCCTCTCCGGAGAACCTGGTCCTGACGAACAGGAGCCGCTGGTTGGTGAGGAGGACCGTGCCCAGGTCGCTGCCGACGAAGCACTCCGCCACGACGAAGAGCTGCTCGCCACCGAGGAGGAGGCCGGGCAGCCGCTTGAGGACGTACCAGCAGCGGTCGCCCGTGGCCGAGGCGAGGGCGGCGGCCATGATGTCCTCACGGGCGGCCGCCTCCGGACCGAGCTTCTGCGCGAGTCGGGCGATGTGCCGCTGTTCCGCGGCGTGCGCGCGTACGGCCCGCTCCTCCTCGGCCCGTGCCCGGGCGACACCCTGCCGGGTCAGCCAGGCCAGCAGGGGATCGGCCGCGGCCTCGTAGGCGGCCGCCACGTCGACGCCCTGGGCCTCGTTCGTGGCCACGACATGACGGAGGTGCTCAGCGAGGCCACGGAACGCCTCCCGCTGCCCGTGGCCGAAGCCGATCGTGTCGGGGTCCTCGTCGGAGCCCGCCGGGACCAGGGCGCGCCCGCCGAAGCACAGCTGAAGGTGTCCGCGCCGCAGCCGGGTCGCGTCCTTGAACTCGACGTCGGATAACGCCTGGAGCGGCAGCACGCGCGGCGGGAGGGGTTCCGGCCTACGGTCCGTCCGACAGACCGTGAGCGACGCCGGACCGAGCTCGATCCAGCCGCCCACACCCTCGTACCTGACCATCGAGCAGCCCCCCACACGTTCGATTCCGTTGCCGGACAGTGTACGGACGCCTCGTATCACGCCCCCGTCAGTCGGGACGGCGGAGGACGCGCTCAGTCCTCTCCGGTGGCGACGATGACGACGGCATGGCCGTTGCCGATGCCGACCACGGCGGCGTCGAACGTCGCCTCGGTGACCGGCTTCCAGGAGACGTTGCCGTGTCGGCCCTCGCGGTACGCGGCGTAGCCGTTGGCGCGCCAGTCGGCGTGCGTCCCGAGCATGGCCGCCAGCCCCTCGCCGATGGCGTCGGCCACGGGGCGCATCGGTCCGTCGCCTCCCTTCGCATGGACGAGGTTCCGGATCAGCGTGGCGGCCGTCCAGGGTGCCACCTCGTGCGGCGGGATCCGCCGGTCCAGGGCGGACTCCATCTGCTCGGGGCCGCGCGGGGCACCGTGTCCATGACGGCGGTGGCCGCGGTGCGGCGCGAGCAACCCGGTGGGCGCCAGGACGTCCCAGCACAGCTGCCCGTGGCCGCGGCCGTCGTCCGGTCCGAGGTGGACGATCCGGTCCGCGTACTCGCCCCACTCCCTCAGCCACATGCCGAGGTCCGCGCCCGGCCCCAGGTCGTACGCCGGTGGCGGCTCGAACGACAGGCCCATGGCCTCCCCTCCCTTCGGCTCGCACCGCACAGCGGACACGGATGTCCGAAAGGCGGTGCTTGTGGCGCGCGCTGACGGTTCCTAGTCTCGCGCTAGCGGTCGGCCGGCCGGGCCCCGGGGCACCGACCGCGGTGGGGCGGCTCCGTCCGTCACACGGAACCGAACCACCTCGCGGCCGCGACGACCTTCGGAACCCGACGAGAAAGGCCAAGGGATGCGCTCGATCCGCCATGGGTTGCTCACCGCCGCCGGCTGCGCCGCGTTGGCCGCCCTTTCCGCACCGGCAGCCATCGCCCAACCCACCTCCGCGAGCCAGCACACGCGGGCCGTCGAACAGCCCACGCCGGCCGTCTCCCCGACCGGCCGGACCCTCGCGGACGCCATCGTCCCCGGCGTCCCGTACCACCTGGTCGAGACCCGGACCGGCCGGGGCGTCGACTTCGCGGCCCGCGCTGACGAGGACTACACCCTGCTCGCCGACTCGGGCGACAGGCGGGGAACCGCCGTGGTCTTCACCAAGAAGGGCGACGGCTACACCGTCACCTCGACACGCTCCCACCGGAGCGGATACGACACATGGTGCGCCGTCGACAACGGGATCAGGCTGGCCAGGAAGAGCGAGTGCGCCACCGTCTGGCGTCTGTCCAACTGGTACCCCGGCTTCCTGCTCGAAGCGGACGGGAAGTACCCGACCTACCCCGCGAAGGGGAGGGCGTGGCTGGAGGGACACGGCGTCGACCTTCCCGCCGGTAGGGAGTTCGCCTACTTCAAGGCCGTCGAGACCTCGTAGGCGAAACGCCGCACGCTCAGCGGGGCACGGACGACCTCCGCTGTCGCCGCCCGACCCGCGCGAGGACCAGAACGGTGTCGTCGGCGGGCTGGTCGGGCAGCAGACGCGTGATGATGTGGTCCGTCATCGCCTCCAAGGGGCCGGACGCCCGGCCGAGTTCGGCGCGCAACGCGCTCAGGCCGGCTTCGACGTCCCGACCTCGTGCCTCGATGAGGCCGTCGGTGTAGAGGGCCAGGGTCGCGTTCTCGGGGATTTCGATCTCCGTTACGCCGAAGGGGCAGCCGCCGACGCCGAGGGGGACGCCCAGGACGTCGTCGACCGTCTCGATTGCGCCGTCCGGACGCAGCACCAGGGGTGGCGGGTGCCCGGCACTGGCGATGCGGGCGCGGCCGGTGGTCGGGTCGTACACGATGTAGAGGCAGGTGGCGAGCTCGATGCCGGCCTCCAGGGTGCACGCGTCGAGCTCCGTCAGCAGCTCCGTGGGGTCGAGGTCGCGCCTGGCCAGGGTCTTGGCGGTGATCCTGAGCCGCCCCATGGCGGCGGCGGCCGGCACACCGTGTCCCATGACGTCGCCCACCACCAGGGCGACCCGTTCGCCGGGCAGCACGATCGCGTCGTACCAGTCGCCGCCGACCTCGGTGATCCGGCCGCCGGGGATGTACCGGTGGGCCATCTCCACATACGGTCCGGTGTCGAGCGCGCTGGGCAGCAGGGCGCGTTGGAGGGTCAGCGCGATGTTCTGCACACGGCTGTACAGGCGTGCGTTGTCCAGGCAGATCGCGGCGCGGGAGGCGAGCTCGCCGGCGAGGCTGAGATCGTCCCGGGTGAACGGCTGGCGGGCCGCGGACCGTCCGAACATGGCGAGCCCCTGCACCGTGCCCCTGGCGATGAGCGGCGCGAAGAGGATCCAGGCCACCCGGCTCTCGGCCAGCAGCCGTGCGCGCGACTCGATCAGGACGGTCCGGCGCACCAGCTCCGCGTCCACCTCGGCGGCGATCGGGCGGCCGGTTCGGAGCACGTCGTGGACGACCGAGCCCGGCGGGTAGGTCACCGTCTCCCTTCCGCTGACGAGTTCGATGGCGGGAGGCGGGAGGATGGTCCCGGACGCGATCCGGCGGGTGACCAGCGGCAGGGCCGGGTCGAACAGCTCGGACTCGTCCGCCCACTCCACGAGCTCCACCACCGAGCCGTCGCAGAAGTCCGGCATCGCCGTCTCGACCAGCTCCCGGGCCGTGAGGTTCACATTCAACGTGGTGCCGATCCGGGCGGCGGCGCGGTCCAGCAGGGCCAGCCGCTGGCGGCTGGCGGTGGCCTCCAGAATGGCCCGCTCCCGGTCGGTGACGTCCACCATCAGCCCACCCACCCCGGGCCGCGAGTCGAGCGCCTGGCTGAGTGGGAAGAAGCTGACCGACCGCACCTGGTCACGGTCCGGATACCCCCGGGTACGCAGCCCCACCAGCGCCCCCACGACGGGCTCGCCACCGGCGGCGACGGCGCGGAGCATGCGCTGGTACTCGCCGCCGTCCGACATCACCATGATCTCGTCCATGCGCCGCCCGAGATGCGCCTCCACGGGCAGCCCGTCCATGTCCGCCAGGGCCTGGTTGAGATGGATGTACCGGAGTTCCGGGTCGAGCATGACCAGCCCGATGGGGCAGGTCTCGAAGAGGGCGTCGAGGAAGGCCAGATTGGTCTTGACCCGATCGAGCTCGTCGCTGCGGCTCGCCAGACCCATCACCGCCGAGTGCCCCTCGACCCCGGACACCGTGAAGACCCGGAAGCCGCAGTCGAAGGTCGCGCCCGCCCGGTCCCGCGCCCTCAGCCGACCCCGCCAGTACCCCTCGGCACGGCCCTGCTCCAGCATCCAGGCGCACGACGGAGAGGCGTCCCCGGACGCGTCGGCGAAGAGCACGGCCCCCGGCTGGGACAGGACCTCGGCGGGTTCGTAACCGAAGAGCTCCCGCGCGCCGGGGCCCCAGAAACAGATCCGGTCCACGTCGTCGAAGCCGAAGACGGCCACCGGTACGTGCTGGAGCAGAGTGCCCGGCTCAGACCAGAAGGGGCCGTGCAGCCTCCCGCCCCCCGGCCGATCCGACGGCACGAGACGCCCCCTTTCACCCCCCGCTCCCCCACGGCTTCCGGCCCCCCTCGCGGGTCGTTAACCATTATCCCGGTCGTGTTCCCTCCGAGGCGCGTCGCCGCCACCCGTCCTCACCGCACAGCACACGGTCGGTGACGGAGAGCGTCCGAAGCACGGGCGGGGCGGCGCGAGGGACGCTTTCCGGCCGCGTACGCGGGAGCCGCGAGCCGGGTAGCCGCGTACGGGGGAGCGGTACCCCGGATTTCGGCGCCCGAGGTCCCGGCGCCCGAGGTCCCGGCGCCCGGGGTCCCGGCGCCCGGGAGAAAGTGAACGCCACGGGCGTCACACCACGGTAGGTCCATGGGATCGTTGAGAGGCCAAGTACGCACGGGAGTACGGAAGTTCGCACGGGGGAATCGTGGACGACAGCACATCGCAGGCGCGACAGCGCGGCATCCTGGCCCTGGTGGCCGCGTTAGCGGTCTTCGCCGTTCTGATCCTGCCGCAGGTGGTGGAGGACAAGGACGGCAAGACGGGCCTCACGGGAGCGGGCAGAACGCCCACCGCCACGCCCGGTCTGCCGAACCTCCCGAACCTGCCGGACCTGCCCCAGCCGCCGAGCCTGCCCGGCCTTCCGACTCCGGGGGCCACCGCCGGCGGCTCCGGCTCCTCCTCCGGCGGGTGGACGGATCCCACGGGGGGCGGCTCGGGCGGCTCGGGCGGTGGGACGGGCGGAGCGACCGGCGGCGGTGCGGTCCGTACCCGGGAGCCGTCCGCGCCCACCCGCGCCCCTGACCCGACAGCCGAGGCGTTCCGCGCGGTGCGGCCCGGCGACTGCCTCGCCGTGTACGACACCGGTCACGGCGAGTGGAGCACCCGCAGCCCCTACCGGGTGGGGTGCGGCTCGGGCAACGCCACGGTCTTCGTCACCGCCGTACGCTCCAGCGCGGCGTCCTGCCCCGGCGGAGCGGGGCAGAGCTACTGGTCGTACACGTCCGGGGGAAGCACCACCGCGCTCTGCCTCAACCGTCAGTTCCAGGTGGGCTACTGCCTGCTGGCGGAACAGTCGGGCAGCGGCTCCGCCGCGCGGATGAACGCGGGGCTGATGACCGCGGTGGACTGCGACGCCGACAAGGTCCCGTCGAAGTACAACCAGATCCTGCACATCACCGGCGTCTACCGGGCCCCGTCCCACCCGTCCTCCACCAGCTGCGCCCGCGCCCAGGGCGATCAGACGTACTACTGGTACTGGATGGTGAACGGCGGCAGAACCCTGCTGTGCACGATGGTCTACCGGGGCTGACCACGGCTGACGGACCCGGCGCCGGGCGGCCGGCGACGCAGCGCGGCCGAAAGCGGCAGCGCGGCAGAGGGCGGCAGCGCGACCGACGGACCGCCCGCCCGCTCAGCGCGTCGCCGCGCGGACGATCCCCCCGCAGAACGCGAGCAGCAGCAGGAACACGAACTCGCCGGGCGCGGCGGTGTACGGGAGCAGGGCCACGGCGCCCACCACGCAGTACACGGCGGCGGCGACGGAGATCACCCTCTGCACCTGGTGCGGGCCGTTCCGGTTGAGCCGCACGACCAGGGCCATGAAGACGGCCGCCCACAGGGCGGCCCGCGGCTGGTCGAAGGAGATGGCCTCGAACAGCTCGGAGACGTCCCGGTACCAGCCCGTCTCCGCCAGCGCCCGGGCCCGGTCCGCCATGTCCTTCAGATAGCTCCTCGAGGCCAGCGACGCCGCGCTCGCCCCGTCGAGATCGGCCCGCACCCACTCGGCGACCATCAGGATCGCCATGCCCAGCGCGTGGCAGAACCCCGACCCCGTGCCCACGGTCGCCCTGCGCGCCGCCTCGTCCGCCGCCGACGTGAACCCGTCCGCGGCGCCCGCCCCCGTACTCATGCGTCCCCCTTTGCCTCGTCCCCTATGTGTTGCCCATGATGCTGCCCTGTCAACTCGCGTCGCGCCTATGCGAGTTGTCTCTCTCCCAGGGAAGGGCGTACTCATGAACGTGCTCACGAAGAGGACATCCGCTCGGAGGCTCATCCGGCTGCTGCTCACCCTCGGCGCGGTGACGGCCGTGACCGTGCCGGCCGCGGCCGCGGGGGCCGCCGAGAGCGGGCCGGACGAGGGGGCGCGGCAGGCTCGCGGCGGCGGGTGTGTGGTGGCCTACTTCGACCTCGGCGAGACACTGGTGCACTCGGCCGCGGACGGGAGCATGCGGTACGCGCCGGGAGCCGCCGAGCACCTGCGCGCGCTGCGCGCCCGGCACATCCCCGTCGGCCTCATCACCAACGTCCCGTCCTCCTGGGGCTCCACCGACGCGGAACGCGCCGCCGCGCTGCGGAAGGTCGTCGACGAGGAGTGGACCGACTCCGCCCCGTTCGCCTGGTCGGACTTCGACGACCGGATCCTCACCCCGCGGACCGAGGCGGAGCGCAAGCCCGCGCCCGTCCTGTGGGAGCGGGCCAGGGAGGCGGCGGGCGACTGCCGGGTGGTGTTCCAGGGGGAGAACGCCGAGGAGGTGCGCACGGCCGGCTCCCTCGGCTACGTCGCCTACCAGGTGGCGCGGGCCCACCGCCCGGCCTACCTGCCGCCCCGGCTGATCGCCCTGCTCGCGCACCTGCCGTAGGGAAGGGCGGCCGCCGGCCCGGCGGGGCTGGGGCGGCCGCCGGCCCGGCGGGGCTGACGGCCGCCTTCGGCGGGCCGGCTCAGGGGGCGATCGGCAGCTGTCGCTTGTGCTCGGTGAGCCGGTAACGGCGGACGATGGCGGCGAAGGCGGCCTCGTCGACCGGCTTGCCCTCCAGGAAGTCGTCGATGTCGTCGTAGCTGACGCCGAGCGCGTCCTCGTCGGGCTTGCCCGGGTCCAGCGTCTCCAGGTCCGCGGTCGGAGTCTTCTCGATCAGCGTGACCGGCGCCCCCAGGGCCCGCGACACGGCGCGTACCCGCCGCTTGGTGAGGCCGGTGAGCGGAACCACGTCGGCCGCGCCGTCGCCGAACTTGGTGAAGAAGCCGGAGACCGCCTCGGCGGCGTGGTCGGTGCCCACCACGAGGCCCTCGTGCGCGCCCGCGACCGCGTACTGCGCGATCATGCGCTGCCGGGCCTTGATGTTGCCGTGCACGAAGTCCTGGTGGTGCGCGTCGCGGAAGACCGTGCCGCCGGCCAGGGCCGCCTCCAGCGCGGCGTCGCTGGCGGGCTTCACGTCGACGGTCAGGACCCGGTCGGCCCGGATGAACTCCAGCGCCAGCTGCGCGTCCTTCTCGTCGGCCTGGGTGCCGTACGGCAGCCGCATCGCGAAGAACGTCGCCTCCCGCCCGGTGGCGCGGACCCGCTCGACCGCGAGCTGGCACAGCCGGCCCGCGGTCGTGGAGTCCACCCCGCCGCTGATGCCCAGCACCAGCGAGCGCAGCCCCGTGGAGATCAGCTGGTCGGCGAGGAAGCCCACCCGGCGCTCGATCTCCTGCTGTGCGTCGAAGGACGCGCTCACCTGGAGATCACGAGCGATCTCCTGCTGGAGGGGTATGGACGCCAGGTCGGTCACGGTTGCTCCTCGGTCGGGCCTCTGGGCAGGGGCGGCACGCGCGCCGCCGGGCCGGGGCCGCGGGCGCGGGTAGCGGACGGAGGCACTCTAAAGGAAGGGCGCCGCTCACCAGTCACGCAGCCCCGCGAGGGCCATGCCGCGCTCCCGGCGGCGGTCCTCGGCTTCGGCCGGGACGAGGCCGGTCTGGAACCGCCACCGTGCCCCGGTGCGACACCCCTTGCTCCGGGGGAGGGCCATGTGCTCAGGTAGGCGAGGCATGGTGAGGTGGCGCCCTCCGGGGTGTGCACGGAGGGGGCGCCGGGCTTGGTGGGCTCGAACCGTACAGCTGTGATCTTGACCGCGCTGGGCCTGGAGTACCGGGCGGTGCGGGAGTACCTGGTCGAGGTGGAAGAAGCTCGTCATGAGACGGGGACGGTCTTCGAAGTGGGAACACTCGCCGGGACATCGTGGCGGGTCGCCCTGGTGGAGGCGGGTGAGGGCAACCGCTCCGCCGCCGTGGTCACCGAGCAGGCGCGCCAGCTCTTCTCCCCCGACGCCCTGCTGTTCGTCGGAGTCGCCGGCGCGCTCAAGGACGACGTGGCGTTGGGCGATGTCGTGGTGGCCACACGGGTCGACGCGTTCCACGGCGGCAAGATGGCCGCCGGCGGTTTTCTGCCACGGCCCGAGGTGTGGTCCGGCTCCCACGCTCTGCTGCAGACGGCCCGGCACGCCCTGCGGGGCAAGGTCTGGCGCAAGCGGCCGCGCGCCAGGGGGGTGCATGGTCGACCGCGGGTGTTCTTCAAGCCGATCGCCGCCGGAGACGTGGTGCTCAACTCGCCCCGTTCTCTACTGCGCGAGCGGTTACACGAGCACTACAACGACGTCGTGGCGATCGAGATGGAAAGCGCCGGCATGGCCCACGCCGCGCAGATCGGCGGAATGGAAGCCCTGACCATCCGCGGGATCAGCGACCGGGCCGATGGCACCAAGTGCGCCGACGACGACGCCGAGCGCCAGCCTCGTGCCGCGGCGCACGCCGCCGCGGCCGCCGTCGCCATCCTCCGCCACCACCACCGCCCGGCGCCGCCGCCGTCCGGCGCACCGGTGCCGTCGACGCGCCGACCGCCACGGAGGCGGGCGGCGTGGCTGGCCAGGATCCTCGCCTCGCCGAAGGTACGGGGCGCCGCGGCCGGTGTCGGCGTCTTCGTCCTCTTGCTGGGGTCGGCGCACTACGCGGGATATCTCCCGAACGCCGGAGTCGTGGACCATGGCAAGGACCAGGCCACCGGCACGCCCGGAAACCACTCGACGCCCCTGTCGCAGCCCTCCGACCCCGATGAGCCACGACCGTCCCCCACCCCGTCACCCCCACCCAGCCCGGCCCCGGATACGTCGCCCTCTGACGTGCCGACGCCCTCCCCCTCCCCCTCGTCGTCCACGCCGAGTCCGTCCCCGCCCCCGCCCGAAGATCCGCCCCGGCCCGGGCCCACCGCACCGACCGTGCGGGTGCGCTGGCAGGGCACGCTGTCCCTCTACAGCAACGGCGCGCCCATGGGCTGGTGGTTGGACAACGCGCCGCCCACCCGGGCGCTGATCGGCGATCTCGGCCTCGAGTGCGACTGCCACCCCGGTGAAGTCGTCGCCAACGCCATCGCGGCATGGGATGGTCCACAGCAGCCGAGATACCAGCAGTGCTCCGAGATGAGCGGCCAGTTGGCGCGCCGCGCGCTGACCGTCCAGGTGGGTTCCATGGCCTGCCTCAGAACCCAGAACGGCCGTCTGGGCTACTTCACGGTGACGAGCATGCCAGGCCCCTCGCAGGTGAACGTGGAGGCGACCGTCTGGGATCGCGGTTGAGGACGCCAGCCGCGAGGGAGGGCTCCGGTGAGGAATTCGTAACGCCGACGCTCTGAACGCGAAAAAGCCCCGCACCTTACGGTGCGGGGCTTTCCCCAATGATTGTTCGGCGGCGTCCTACTCTCCCACAGGGTCCCCCCTGCAGTACCATCGGCGCTGAAAGGCTTAGCTTCCGGGTTCGGTATGTAACCGGGCGTTTCCCTAACGCTATAACCACCGAAACACTATAAAACACAACAACCGGACATACCTGGTTGTGGCTTCAGAACCAACACAGTGGACGCGAGCAACCGAGGACAAGCCCTCGGCCTATTAGTACCGGTCAACTCCACCAGTTACCTGGCTTCCATATCCGGCCTATCAACCCAGTCGTCTACTGGGA
>NZ_NISY01000045.1 GCF_007595705.1 Streptomyces sp. SAJ15
CACGCACGCTACCGATGCTGTCGAGCCCCTGGTCATCGGTACTCTGCGCCGTGACGAGGACGGTCCGCAACGTTTCCTGACCTCCGTCGCCGAGGCTTACGCTCACGGCCTGCCAGTGACCTGGAGCCATCTCTTCGACAGCACCACGGCACAGCGGGTTGATCTGCCCACCTACCCGTTCCAGCGTGAGCGGTACTGGCTCGCGAGCGAGGCCGCTTCCCCTCGCGTGGACGTGGAGCGGGATGGTGTGGAGGCCCGGTTCTGGGAGGCGGTCGAACGCCAGGACCTGCCCGCTCTGGCCCAGACCCTGAACGTGACAGACCAGGAACACGACTCCCTCAGCGCAGTACTACCGATGCTCTCCGGCTGGCACCAACGCCAACGCGAACGCACCACCCTCG
>NZ_NISY01000046.1 GCF_007595705.1 Streptomyces sp. SAJ15
TGCGCCTCCACCACATCGACATCCGTGGCCTCGAGGCGCGCGTTGGCCAGGGCCTGGCGGATCACCCGCTGCTGAGACGGACCGTTCGGCGCGGTCAGACCGTTACTCGCCCCGTCCTGATTGACCGCACTCCCCCGCACCACCGCCAAGACCGGATGACCCTCACGCACCGCCCGCGACAACGGCTCCAACAACAGCACACCCGCACCCTCAGACCACCCCGTCCCGTCCGCACCCTCAGCAAACGCCTTACACCGCCCATCAGCAGCCAACCCCCGCTGCCGACTGAACTCCACAAACACCCCCGGAGTGGACATCACCGCCACCCCACCCGCCA
>NZ_NISY01000047.1 GCF_007595705.1 Streptomyces sp. SAJ15
GGTGACGTGGGCGCCGAGTTGGGTGAGTTCGGTGTGGAGTTGGGTGGCGCCGGGTGCGTCGGGTCCGCGGCGGCTGGTCAGCAGCAGGTGGGGGGTGTGGTGGTGGGTGGCGAGGTGGCGGGCGACGAGGGAACCGAGCGCTCCCGTACCGCCGGTGATCAGTACCGTGCCTTCAGAGACATCCGACCGCCCCGAGGCGCCGTCCGCTTCCGACTGGCCATCCGCGCCGTGGTGTGGAAGGCGGGTGAGTCGGGGGGCGTGGAGGGTGCCGTGGCGTAGGGCGAGTTGGGGCTCTGTGGTGTTGAGGGCGGCGGTGGGGGCGTGGGTGGT
>NZ_NISY01000048.1 GCF_007595705.1 Streptomyces sp. SAJ15
GTAGTCCTGGCCGTTGGTGCCGGCGAAGACGCCGGTCCTGCTGCCGCGCAGCGTCGCCGGGTCGATCCCGGCCCGCTCGAACGCCTCCCACGAGGTCTCCAGCAGCAGCCGCTGCTGCGGGTCCATGGCCAGCGCCTCACGCGGCGAGATCCCGAAGAACGCCGCGTCGAAGTCGGCCACGTCGTAAAGGAACCCGCCCTCACGCGTGTACGAGGTGCCCTGCCGGTCCGGGTCCGGGTCGTACAGCCCCTCCAGATCCCAGCCACGGTCCGACGGGAACTCCGCGACCGCGTCCGCGCCCGCCGTCAGCAGCGACCACAG
>NZ_NISY01000049.1 GCF_007595705.1 Streptomyces sp. SAJ15
CCCGCGCGGTCGACCAGCAGGGCCATCTCGTAGCCGACGAGGCCGATGTCGCACTCGGGGTGGGCGAGGACGGCCAGCGAGGATCCGTCCGAGATGGACATGATGAAGAGGAAGCCGCGCTCCATCTCGACGACGGTCTGGTTGACCGCACCGCCTTCGAAGATGCGGGAGGCTCCGGCGGTCAGCGAGGTCAGACCGGAGGCGACCGCCGCCAGCTGGTCCGCGCGGTCGCGGGGGAACCCTTCGGACATCGCGAGGAGGAGTCCGTCGGCGGAGACCACGACCGTGTGCGACACCCCGGGGGTGTTGTCCAC
>NZ_NISY01000050.1 GCF_007595705.1 Streptomyces sp. SAJ15
GATTCCGGGAGTAGTGGCGAGCGAAACCGGATGAGGCTAAACCGTATGTGTGTGATACCCGGCAGGGGTTGCGCATGCGGGGTTGTGGGATCGCACTTCAGCAGTCTGCCGGCTGTTGGGTGAGTCAGAAACCATTGCGATAGGCGAAGGGCATGCGAAAGGCCCGGCGTAGAGGGTAAGACCCCCGTAGCTGAAATCGTGATGGCTTGCTTGTGCGACACCCAAGTAGCACGGGGCCCGAGAAATCCCGTGTGAATCTGGCGGGACCACCCGCTAAGCCTAAATATTCCCTGGTGACCGATAGCGGATA
>NZ_NISY01000051.1 GCF_007595705.1 Streptomyces sp. SAJ15
CGCACCTCCGCCAACGCGTCCAGATACGCGTTCGCCGCAGCATAGTTACCCTGCCCCGCACCACCCACCGTCGCCGAGAACGACGAGAACAACACGAACGCCGACAGACCCAGATCACGGGTCAACTCATGCAGATGCCGGGCACCCTCCGCCTTCACCCGAAGCACCGACTCGAACCGCTCCACCGACAGCCCGTCCAGCACACCGTCATCCAACACACCCGCCGCATGCACCACCGCCGTCAACGGCACCTCAGCCGGAACACCCGCCAACAGAGCAGCCACCGCATCACGATCGCCGATATCTCAGCCCGCAACTCCGCCACACCATCAGCGGCGGGACCACGCCGCGAAGCCAACACCACATGCTCCGCCCCCGCCCGCGCCAACCACCGCGCCACATGCCGACCCACACCACCCGTACCACCGGTCACCAACACCGTCCCCGACGCCTGCCAGGAACCGCCGCCAGACCCCGCGCAACGGACCACACGCCGACCGAACACCCCGGCGGCGCGCAGTGCGACCTCGCCTCGCCCGAGGCGAGCACACCGGCCAGACGCCCCACCAAACGCGCATCCACCACCTCAGGAAGGTCAACCACACCACCCCAACGACCGGCCAACTCCAAACCAGCCACCCGCCCCAGACCCCACAACTGAGCCTGATCGAGATCCGTCACACGCTCCGAGTCCGTCACCGCGACCGCACCCCGGGTCACACACCACAACGCCCGACGCCAACGCGAGGAGCGAGACCACACCCGCGAACCCCGCCTCACCCTCCAACACCCCACGCAGCCGCTCAGCGACCCGCTCACGACCACACTCATCCACGTCGAGTTCCAACGCCACCGGCCGGGCACCACCACGCGCCAGACCCGCCACACACTCACCCACCCACACATCGCCAGCGAGCCCGGCCGGCACAACCACCAACCACGCCCCCGACAACACACCAGAAACCCCAACCAACGGCGACCACGCCACCCGATAACGCCAACC
>NZ_NISY01000052.1 GCF_007595705.1 Streptomyces sp. SAJ15
GTACGGCGACCGCCTCGCCGACCTGGGCTCGTGGTACGGGCCGACGTCGCTGGAGCTGTCGGTGCCCTCGTATGTGAAGGGGATCGATTCGCTGGAGGACCTGAAGGGGAAGGGGTCCACCTTCAAGGGGAAGATCATCGGTATCGAGGCGAGCGCCGGGATGATGGGCATCCTGAACGACAAGGTGCTCAAGGAGTACGGGCTGGACGGCGAGTACGAGGTGGTCGCGTCCAGCACGTCGTCGATGCTGGCGGAGCTGGACCGGTCGATCAAGAAGAAGGAGCCGGTCGTCGTCAC
>NZ_NISY01000053.1 GCF_007595705.1 Streptomyces sp. SAJ15
CCGACCGCCATGGTGGTCTCCGGTGACACGGACGCCATCGACGCACTACGCCACACCTGGCGCGAAGCCGGCTACCGCACCACACCCCTGCGGGTCAGCCACGCCTTCCACTCCCACCACATCGACCCCATGCTCCACGAGTTCCAGCAAGTGCTGGAGGGGGTGGCGTTCCAGCCGCCCAGGCTGCCGGTGATCTCCAACCTCACCGGCCGGCCCCTCACCGAAGAGCAAGCCTGCTCACCCCGGTACTGGGCCGAGACCACGAGGAGCCAGCACCCAAGCCGACTGTCATCGCACCCCTCCTGCGGCGTGACCGGCCCGAAACCGACACCCTCATGACCGCCCTCGCCCAAGCCCACACCCACGGCCTCCCCATCACCTGGGAACAAGCCTTCACCGGCACCGAGCCCCAGCGGGTCGACCTGCCCACCTACCCCTTCCAACGCCAGCGCTACTGGCTGGATGTTCCTGCGGGGCGGGGGGATGTGTCGGCGGCGGGTCTGGAGGTGTCGGGGCATCCGCTGTTGGGTGCGGCTGTTCGGTTGGCGGGGTC
>NZ_NISY01000054.1 GCF_007595705.1 Streptomyces sp. SAJ15
GATGCCGCGGGTTGGCGTGCCGGTGGTTCGGTGTTGGTGACGGGTGGTACGGGTGCGCTGGGCGCTCATGTGGCGCGTTGGCTGGTGGAGCGGGGTGCCGAGCACCTGGTGTTGACCAGCCGTCGTGGGCTGGAGGCGCCGGGCGCGGCCGAGTTGCGGGACGAGCTCGTCGCGCTGGGCGCCCGGGTCACCGTCGCCGCGTGCGACGTGGCCGACCGGGAGGCGCTGGCCGAGCTCATCGCCTCGCTCCCCGAGGAACTGCCGCTCACCGCCGTGGTGCACGC
>NZ_NISY01000006.1 GCF_007595705.1 Streptomyces sp. SAJ15
GGCTGCACACCTACAATCACCACCGCGGCCACACCGCACTGAAAGGCCAACCACCCGCCAGCCGCGTCCCCAACCTCACAGGGCAATACAACTAGGTCGGTCGGGAAGGTCCGGCGGTGCCGGCGGTCCCGGCGGTCCCGGCGGTGCCGCACCTCGACGTCCGAATGCCGCCAGCGTGGACGGCCCTCCTCCGATCACACTGGCGGCATGAGACCTTCATCCCCCACGGACTCGGTGACCGTCCTCACCGGCATGTACGCGGCCGAGGCGGAGTACCTGGCCGCCGGAGGCCCCGGCAAGGCGTCGTTCGACCTGCTGGCCCCCTTCTTCGCGCCGGACGTGGTGCTCCACCAGGCCGACGCCCTCCCCTACGGCGGCACCTGGCGCGGGCACCAGGGCATGGCGCGGTTCTTCCTCGCGATGGGCGAGGCGTGGGAGTCGTTCGACATGGTGGAGCAGGAGTTCCTCGCCACCGGCGAGACCGCCGTGGTGCTCACCCAGGTCCGCGCCCGTGCTCGGGCGACCGGTCGCGAACTCTCCTTCCCGATCCTGCAGACCATCACCGTCAAGGACGGGCGGATCACCGAGGTCCGGCCGTTCTACTGGGACACGCGCGCTGTCGCCGACGCCTGCGCGGAGCCGACCCCGACCGCCTGAGACAGCCCGCGTTCGCCCCACCGGTCGGGTCAGCCGGCCTCGTCGACGCGCACCGACCGCGTCATGGCGAACTCCAGGGCGTCCGCACCGGCGCGCACGGGCTGTACCGTCCCCGTCCGCTGGAAGTCGTGACGGGTGTAGAGACGCTCGGCGGGCTCGTTGCCCTCGGCCACCCACAAACGCACCGTGGGGACGTCGTGGTCGCGTGCCCAGCGCAGCACCTCGCGCACCAGCAGGTCGCCGACCCCCCGCCCCCTCGCGGCGGGCCGCACCCACAGGGACACCAGTTCGGCGACGCCGGGGTCGGCCGGGACGACGCCGATCAGCCCGCAGACCTCGCCGCCGTCCTCGGCGACGAACTGGTTGCGCCCCGCGAGGCGCTCCCGCCACCGGTCCTCGGGGAACGCCAGCTCACGGGCGAGCGTGGAGGCGAAGGCGGTCGGGGCGTCCGCCAGGGCCGCGAGCCGGACGGCGCGGTAGAGCGCCCAGTCCGGGACGTCCAGCACCCGCACGGAGATCGTCTGCATACGTCCGACCCTGCCACCGACCCGAAGACCCCCGCAAGCGATGCCACCCGGCCGTAGCCGCCGGCCGCCCGTCGCCCCGCTGCTCGACGCGGGGGTGGAGGACGGCCGTCGGTGGAGGACGGCCGTCGCCTTCCACGCCCCACTCGGCTCCCCGGCGCCGCTCGGCGCCTACATCCCGCCCACGCTGACGTGCGGACTGCCGTCGGGGCCCTGGGGGGTCAGGTCGATCTGGATCGTGTGCGTGGCCTCCCGCGCGACGGACCCGCCGCCACCCGCCGTGACCACACCGATCCGCAGTCCGGCCCTGCCCCCCGCCTCGCGCCGCACCTGGACCGCGAACTCCAGGTGCACCCGCTCCACCCCGAACTTGAGCGTGCGCCCGGCGCCCAACGCCTGGGCCGCCTCCAGTTCGTCGCGGACCTGTCCGATCACGTCCGCGAGCCCGGCGACCGCGTCCTCGACCCGGGCCTCGCCACGGGTTCCGTCACGTTCAGCCATCGCGTACTCCCCCCTGGGTAGTTATCGTGGGGCAGTATGAGCGAGACGGTGCGCGTTGCCAACTTCGCGTCATACGAGGAGAGCTGGCGCGTCTGTCTGCTTCGTGCGCAGGACCGCGCGGAGCGTCCGCTGGGCGCCGGCGTGCTGCTCCCCGGTGGCCTGGTGCTGACCTGCGCCCATTCGGTGCTCTCCCGGCCCGCCCCGGACGGTTCGCGCGACCCCCTGGACACGGTCTACGTCGACGTGCCGCGGGCCCCGCTCTCCCGACGGGTCGCGCCCGCGCCGCTGCCCGCCCGGGTGCTGCGCGAGTACCTCGTCCCGCCCACACCGCACTTCAGCGGCGACCTCGCGCTGCTCAAACTGAGTCGCGAACCGGACGTGCCGCACGCGGTGCTGCACCGTCAGATCCCGGCACACGGCGAACCGGTGCACTTCACCGGTTACCCGGAGGACCTCCCCGGCGGCGAGCACCTGGACGCCCGACTCATGGGCCACGGCGGACCCGCCCCGAACCCGGAGTGGGTCCAGCTGGACACGCACGGAGCGCCCTACGCCGTACGGCACGGGTACAGCGGAAGCGGGGTCGTGCACAGTCGCTCGCGCCGCCTCATCGGCATCGTGGCACACCAGTTCGGCACTCCGTACGCGCCGGTCCGCCGGGAGCACGCGTACATGATCCCCACGGAGACCGTGCTGAAGTACCTGCCCCTGGAACGGCTGGGGCTACGGGTGACCGGCGCCCGCGCCGTCTCCCGCGACATCGCCGTCGCCGCCGACCGCACCGCGTCGGGCCGGGTGCCCGGGCTGCACCGCAGGCTGACGCGATGGCTGGACGACGCACCCGACACCGAGCGGGTGGAGCTCGTCTTCGCCGGTGAGGGCCAGCACGCGCTGCTGCACACCGTGCGGTCCACCCTGACGCTCGCCGACCGCGAACAGAGCCCCCAGTCGGCCTCCGGCGGGCTGACCGGCGAACCACGCGCGGGCAGCATCGACTTCGCCGCCGACGCGACGAACCGGACCGTGGCGGAGCTCGCGGCCCAGGCAGCGGACCGCATCGGGCTGGAGTCCGCACCCCCGAGGGAACTCCTCTCCCGGATCGCCGAGAAGAGCCCGCCGCTGATCGCCGCGCTGCTCGCCGTCGACCGCTCCGCCTCCGCCGACGCCGAGGTCGTCGCCCTGCTGCGGGCCCTGCTCGCGCACCGCCACAGCCGGCTGCTCCTCGTCTTCAGCGACCCGGAGTCGCCGCTCCTGGCCCGCGTCTGCGACGAACTGCTGGAGCCCGACTGGCCCGACCGCCGGGCCGAGCGGCTCGCCGCGCGGCTGAGCGGCCTGACGGGCACCGAGCACCGGGGCGCTCAGCCGCCGACCGGACCCCCGGGCGCCCACCCCGAGCCCCAGCGGACCATCGCGGAGCGGGCGGCGCGCCTGCACGGCACGCTCCAGCGACTGGGGCGCGACGGACCCCTGTACGGGCGCCCCGCCCTGCCGCACGCCCTGTACCGGCTCGCCGTCGACATCGAGGCCGCCCTGCTGGAGGCCGAATGCTCCCAGCAGGTGCGATCCGGCCCGGGGGGATGGGACGAGTTCGTGGTGGAACCGCCCGGCGACGGCCTGACCGACCTGCCCGCGGTGACGGTCCGCGCCCCGGAGGCCATGGTCACCGCGTCCCCCGACCGGCAACTGGCCGCCGGAGACCTGCTCCACCAGCAGTACACGGTGGTGGGACCGATCGGGCGCGGCAGCCACGGGCAGGTGTACCTGGCCCGGGACCTGCTGCTGGAGAACCGGCCCGTCGCCCTGAAGGGCATACTCGACCCCCAGGACCCGGCCGCGGTGCTGCGCGCGCACCAGGAGCGGTTACGGCTGGTCAGCCTCAACCACCCCGCCGTCATCCGGGTCATCAACTACGCCCGCCACCAGCCGCGCGCGGCCGAGTTCATCGTGATGGAGTTCGCGGACGGCGCGCCCCTGGAGTGGGTGGCCGACCGGATCGCCCGGGAGGAGCCCCCCTTCGCCGGCCCCCGGGTGCGGGAGTTCATCGTCGCCTACGGCCTGCGCGTGCTGGACGCGCTCGGCTACCTCCACGAGCAGGAGGGACTGGTCTACGGCGACCTCTCCCTCACCAACGTGCTGCACTGCGGCACGGGCATCAAACTCATCGACGTCGCGGGGGTACGGGAGCCGGGCGTGGCGGGTCCCGTCACCCACCGCCCACCGGAGAGCGGACCGGCGGGCGACATGACGACCGCGGGCGACCTCTTCGGCGTCGGCGCCGTGCTGACGGAGCTCCTGGACCGCATTCCGGAGCCGCCGGACGACCTCGGCACCCGCTCGCTGCGCCACGCGCTGCGTCGCGCCACGGACGACGACCCCCGACGGCGCTACGCCTCCGCGCGGGAGATGGCCGTCCAACTGGGCGGGGTGCTGCGCGAGCTGCGCTCGCTGAGGCTCGGGGAGGAGGCGTTCGAGCCCTCGCCGCTGTTCGCCCCCGCCGCCACTACCCTGGACGGCCAGCTCGGCAAGGCCCCGTCCCTGGACCGCTGGCGCCGGGGGAGCGACGCGGGCAGCGGCCTGGGCGCCCCGGTGCCGGGCCCGGCGGAGGCGGCGGTCGCGCTCCCGGTGCCCAAGCCCGACCGCGAGGACCCCAACTGGAAGGAGCTCCAGCGCACCTCGTACGACGACCCGGCCGGGCTGCTCCAGCTCAGCGAGGAGTGGCTGCCCTCTCCCGAGCTGCACCTGCTGCGCTGCCGCCTCCAGTTGGAGCTCGCCCGGCACGACGGCCGCGCCGCCGCCCGGCTGGTCAACGCATCGCTGGAGCACCAGCGCGCCCACCGGCTGCTCGCCGCCGAAGGCCGCGCCGCATACGACTGGCGGCTCGACTGGCACCAGGGCCTGACGCACCTCGCGCACGGCAGGGTGGAGCAGGCGCTGGCGGCCTTCGACGAGGTGTACAAGGCGATCCCCGGCGAGTACGCGCCCAAGCTGGCGCTCGGCTACTGCCACGAGTACCTGGCGGCCGACGCCCGCGGCTCCACCACGCCCGGCGGGCCGCCCCCGTCGGCGAGCCCCCAGACCCCCGGGTCCCCGGCCGGCCGGGGCCGCGGCGGTGGCCGACGGGCCGAGCCCGCCGCGGGGCGGGACGGGGCCTCCAAGGGGCGGGCGCGGACCGCCGCGGCACGGGAGGGGTCCTCCGAGGGGCGGGTGGGGTCCTCCGACGCGGGACGGGCCGAGCGCCCCACCGGACGGGCGGGGAGCTCCCCGGAAGCGGCCGAGCCCGCCGCCCCGCCGGAGACCGTCGCCGGACGGGCGGAGACGCCTGCCGGGCGGTCGGGGACCCCCGCGCGAGGGGCGGCGGAGCCCTCCACCGGGCGGACCGACGTCCCCGACCGGCGGCCACCGGCCGGCAGCCCGTCGTCGCCCGCGGCGGAGGCGGGGGAGTCCCACCCCGCCGAGGAGCGCGGCGCGCGGTCGGGCGCCGGACGACCCGGCCGCGGAGCGGAGGCGGCGGAGCCGCCGGACCCGGCCGTCGAGGCGCACGAACAGCGGGCCATGCGGTACTACGACGCCGTGTGGCGGCGCAACCACGCCCAGGGCAGCGCCGCGTTCGGGCTGGCCCGGATCCACCTCGCCCGCGGCGACCCCGACGCCGCCCTGGCCTCGCTCGACGGCGTACCCGCCGACTCCCGGCACCGTACGGCGGCCCGCACCGCGATGGTCCGCATCCATGCCGGCCCGCGCGCCGACGGCGGCCCGCCCACGGTGCGATCCATCGCCCGCGCCTACGCCGGACTGCACCGGCTGGCCAGCCACGAGGGGTTGACCGACCGACAGGCCCGCGAGCGGCTCACCGCCGAGTTGCACGAACGGCTGCTCGACCTGGTGGTGGCCGCCGGCGAGGGGCGGGGGCCGCTGGCCGAGCTGCGCGACCCGTTGCCCGCCGCCACCTCCGTGCCGGCCACCGAGCGGGAGCTGCGCGAGCAGCTGTCCGCCGTCTACCGCCTGCTCGCCAAGCAGGTGCCCCGTACCGGAGACCCGCGGCACGCGGCCCTCGCCGAGGCGCTCCTCGACAACGCCTACCGCACCCGCCCCCTGGGCCTCCGCCACTACCGCGATCGCCGCCGGGTGCCGTGGCTCGCCGCCCTCCGGCCCGCGCGCCGGACCCCGGACCCCGGAGAGGAACCGGAGTCGGGAGGGCGACGACGGACATCGGAACCCGACCGAGCTCCCGAGCCGGCGGCGGGTGACGACGGATGAGCCGGCCCTTCAGACGCGGCGCCCGTCCCGCGCGCCCGGGCCGATCAGCCCGGCCGATCCGCTCGGCCGCGGCGGCCCCGCCGACCGGGCTGTCGGGCCGGCTGCCGGGCGCGCTCTGGCGGCGCGCGGCCGGGCGCGGACCCACCGCCGAAGGACCGTCCACCGCCGGCTTCCTCCGGCGCCGCACGTTCGTGCTGCCCACCCTCGCCCTCGTCGTCCTCGTCCTGAGCACCGTCGCCTTCCACGACGTCCACGGGCGTACCGAGCGGCTGAGCAACCGCCTCACCCCCGCCCTGGTACAACTCGCCCAGGCCCGCACCGCACTGGAGCTCGCCCAGGCAGAGGCCGAACGACGCCTCCGCGAGGAGGACGGCCTCGTCGAGCTCGGCGAGACCTACCGGCTCCAGCTGACCCAGGCCGCCCAGAGCCTCAACCAGGTCGCGCAGTCCGGCGCCCTGAACCGGGCACAGGAGCAGGAGCTGCGCGTGGTCTCCGGGTTGGTCGTCGGCTACGGCGAGAAGATCGCCTGGGCGGAGCGCCACCGGACGAGCCCGCTGCTGCGCAACGCCGGGCTGGACTACGCCGCCGGAATGCTGCGCGACCCGCCACGCGGAACCCGCCCCGGCACGGCCGGCGCGGCCGAAGCGGGCGGGAGCGCCGCGACGGACGGCGACCCCAGCACCATTCTGGGTCGCATCGGGCGCCTGGAGGCCCAACTGCGCGACGAGGTCGACGACGTGGTGGCCTGGAGCCCGCTCACCCTCGCCTTCGCCGCTTCGACGCTGTGCGCCGCCGTCGTCTTCGCCGTGACCGCGCTCGGCACGCTGGTCTTCCTCTGCCACCGGCTGCGGCTGCTCAGCCTCCAACTGGCCGTCGCGGCGGTGCCGGTGCTCCTGCTGCCGCTGCTCCTCGCCGTCGGCGGCACACAGGAGCAGTCCGCCCAGCGGCGGGCGCGCGCCACGGTCGCCGGCCTCCAGGAGGTGCGCGCGGACCGCGACGCCCCCCGCCGGATCGAGAAGACCGGTGGTGCGGCCGCCCGACAGATCGACGCGGCCCACCCCGAGGGCTGGTCGCTGACCATGGGCATCGTCGTGGCTTGTGCCGCCGCGGGCGCCCTGACCTGCGGCGTGACCCTGTTCCTGTACGCGCGCCCCTACCCCACCCCCGCCCGCTCCCGACGGAAGTACTCGCGAACATGACGATGCGCCTGTGGGTGAGGACCGTGCTCGCCGCGTGTCTGATCGCCGGAACCACCCTGACCGCCGGCGGCTGCTCCCGCACGACGGAGGAGCTGGTCGTCCTGGGACCCTGGACCGACGGCGAGGAGAAGCCCTTCGAGAACGCCCTGACCGAGCTCGGCGAGCGCGCCGGCCGCGCTTACGTCTACAAGGGCACGCGCTCGTTGCGCGAGACGCTGCTCGCCCAGCTCCAGGCGGGCGCCCCACCGGACGTGGTGATCTTCAGCAGCCCGGGCGACATCGCCGAGTACGCCCGCGCCGGCAAGGTGCGACAGCTCGACGAGGACCTGGCGTCGCGGGCGCGGCAGCCGTGGGCTCCGGACGTGGCGGGCCGCGACCAGAACGGCGACTCCCGCGACGGAACGTACTGGGTGCCGGTGCGGGTGGATCTGAAGTCGCTGGTCTGGAGCCGAACGAAGCCCTCCGGGAAGGCCGGTACGCCCGCGGACTGGTGCCTGGGCATGAGCTCGGGCGCGACCTCCGGGTGGCCCGGCACCGACTGGGTGGAGGACCTGGTGCTCCAACGCCAGGGCTGGACCGCGTACGAGCGGTGGGCCACCGGTGAGACGTCGTGGCAGGCGACCCGTCCGGCCTGGGAGGAGTGGGCGGACCTGCTCACCGCTCAGGGCGGCGACCTCGGCCGGGAGGGGCTCGCCACCTCTTTCGAACAGCTCGGCCACGGCAGGTCCGGCCTGCTGAACCGCGGCGACTGCCGCCAGGAGCACCAGGGCTCCTTCATCCGCCGCCACTACGACGACGACGTGCGCCCGTACCGCACCCGCCACTACCTCCGCGCCCCGGAGAACCGCGAGGAGCGCGAGGCCGCGGCGGACGACGTCTTCGAGGTCTCCGGCGACATGGCCGCGGTCTTCACCTCGGACCCCGCGGCCAGGGAACTGCTCAAGGGGCTCACCTCACAGCGCTTCCGGGAGGCATGGGCCCGTGACGCCGAGCCGGGGGAGCGCCCGCTCTTCCCCGAGGGCGAGTCCGCCCCGGCCGCCGCGCGGCCCTCCGCGGCCACCGGGGCCGTCCAGGAGCTGTTCGACGGCGCGCGGCGGGTCTGTCTGGACGCGTCGGACGCCATGCCCCCCACCCTGCGGGAGGCCTTCCACCGGGCGGTCCTGGAGTTCCTCGGCGCCCCGAAGGACGCGAAGCTGCTGACCCGGCTGCTCGACCGGCTGGAGGCGGAACGGACCCTGCAGGAGCGGGAGAAGGCGTTCGTGCTGGAGGACCTGTGCGCGAGGAACGGACGGCACGGGGCATGACGACCGGCCCCGCCGCCCGAGGCGGGCCCCGCCCGCTCGACATGGGTGCCACCCGGCACGGCGGGCGGCGTCCCACCGGGCGACGCGGAGGCGAAGACGATGGGACATCTTCCGGAGACTGAGAGATATTCAGCAGCTCATTCGATCTTCCTAAGGTTGGACACATCGAACGAGGCCCGGGAAACACCCGGGCTCCGACAAGGAGATGTGTGATGCGTGCTGTGAAGCAGAAGTCCTTCGGCGGCCCCGAGGTCCTGGAGGTCGTGGAGACGGAGCGCCCCACCCCGCTCGGCGGCGAGGTCCTGGTGCGGGTGCGGGCCAGCGCCGTGAACCCGGTCGACGTGGCCGTCCGGTCCGGCGCCTACCCGCTGCTCGGCGAGCCGCCGTTCGGTGTCGGCTGGGACATCTCCGGTGTCGTCGAGGAGGTCGGCCCCGGCGCCCGGTTCAAGCCGGGTGACGAGGTGTTCGGGATGCCGTTCTTCCCGCGCGCCGCCACCGGATACGCCGAGTACGTGGCCGTCCCCGGACGTCAGGTGGCCCGCAAGCCCGCCACCCTCGACCATGTGCACGCCGCCGCGCTGCCCCTCGCCGCGCTCACCGCCTGGCAGGGCCTGGTCGACGCGGCCGGCGTGGGGGAGGGCGACCGGGTGCTGGTGCACCGCGCCGCCGGCGGCGTCGGCCACTTCGCCATCCAGATCGCCAAGGCCCGCGGCGCCCATGTGATCGCCCTGGCCAGCGCCGCCCGGCACGACTTCGTGCGCGAGCTCGGGGCCGACGAGGTCATCGACTACCGCACCACCGACTTCACCGAGGCGGTCAAGGACGTCGACATCGTCTTCGACTCCAACTCCGAGGGCGACCGCTCGCTGTCGGTCCTGCGCCCGGGCGGCACGCTCGTCAGCATCATGCAGCACATGGACCAGGAACTCGCCGCCCGCGTCGAGGCCGCGGGCCGGCGGTTCGCGGGCGTCTCCGTCGAGCCCGACTACGCCGCGCTGGAGGCGATCGCCGCGCTCGTCGACGAGGGCCGCGTCCGCCCGCACGTCTTCGAGACCTTCCCGCTGGCCGAGGCCGCCGCGGCGCACGAGCTGGTCGCGTCCGGCCGGGTCCAGGGCAAGGTCGTGCTGACCGTCGACTGAGACGGCGATGTGGTGCCGGGGGCCCGCCCGTAGGACCGCGTGTGCGGTCCACGGGGGCGGCCCCGGCGGCCGATCGCGCGGCGGAGTTAACCGCTTGCCGTCGGGCCGGGTGCCATGGATAGTTCACCGGCATGGACGAGATGGCCCTGCTCCGCCTGGCCGACGGCCCGGTGACCCGCCGTCGGCTCGCCGACGACCTGTCCGCGCTGGGACTCGCCGCGGGCGACATCGTGATGTTCCACACCCGGATGTCCGCGCTCGGGTATGTGGCCGGCGGTCCCACCACGGTCATCGACGCGCTGCGCGACGTCGTCACCGAGCGGGGGACCCTGATGGTGACGTGCGGATGGAACGACGCACCGCCCTACGACCACACGGACTGGCCGCGTCCCTGGCGGGACGCGCTGCGCGAGCAGCTCCCGGCCTTCGACCCCGTGCTCAGCGAGGCCGACCACAACAACGGTCGGCTGCCGGAGGCGCTGCGCCGCTGGCCGGGCGCCGTGCGCAGCCGACACCCGGACGTCAGCTTCGCGGCCCTGGGACCGGCCGCGCACCCGCTGATGGACGAGCACCCCTGGGACGATCCCCACGGTCCCGACAGTCCGCTGGCGCGGCTGGTCGCCATGGGCGGCCGCGTCCTCCTCCTCGGCGCTCCCCTGGACGCGCTGACCCTCCTGCACCACGCCGAGGCGCTCGCCGAGGCCCCCGGGAAGCGGTACGTGGAGTACGAGCAGCCGATCACCGTGGACGGCGAGCGGGTCTGGCGCCGCTTCCGGGACATCGACTCCGAGGACGGGGCCTTCGACTACTCGGGGGTGGTCCCGGAGGGACAGTGGCCGTTCGAGGCCATCGCCCAGGACATGCTCGCCGCCGGCATCGGCCGCGGGGGCACGGTCGGCGCGGCCCAGAGCCACCTCTTCGAAGCGGCCGACGTGGTGGAGCACGGGGTGGCGTGGATGGAGGAGAAGCTCGGCGGACGCCCCCTCGACCGCCCGGACGTCAGTCGACGCCGACCTTCGTCAGGAACTGGTGGAGATTGACGAAGAGGCGCTCGACCTTCTGCTCCAGCGTGAGCGTCTCCTCGTAGCTCAGCTCGCCCCCGGTCTGCCTCCTCCCCCTCAGATAGAGGGAGCACTGCAGATCGGCGCACAGATAGGCGCCGGAGGTGTTGCCCTGCCGTCCGGCGGCGCCCACCTTGGGCGCCGCCAGCAGGGCCACGCCCGTCCCCGGGTGCGGGGTCAGACACAGCGAGCAGACCGTCGTCTTGGCGAGGCTGCGCTGGACGCCCTGCGAGGCGCGCAGGGTGATGCCGATGAGGCGGCTGTTCCGTTCGGCGACGAGGTAGCCCCGGTCGGGGGCGCCCGGATCGCGCCAGCCGAGGAAGTCCAGGTCGGCCCAGGGTCGCTCGGCCAGATCCCGCGGAACGCTGAGCCTCCGGGCTTCTCCCTTCGAGCAGTTGACGAAGGAGGCGCGGACAGCCGTCTCGGTGAGTGGTTCCATGAGCGGCGACACTAGGGATCGCTTGATGTGGTGTCACGTGAATTTGTCGGCCCTCGGCGCGGGAGGGCACACACCGAGCCCGTGCGCCCGGACCGCGAGGGGAACGCACCGAGCTTGACCGCTTCCGGTGCGCCGGTGCTCCTCCTACCGGGGCCGGGCCAGGCGTTCGGCGAGGTCGATCAGGTCCGGAAGCCGCAACACCCGGTCACCGGCCCCCGGCAGCGGCACATGCAGCGGATCCGTCCAGCGTGCGGGAATCGCCTCGGGTCCGTAGACCGCTCCGGCGAGACCTCCGGTGACGGCCGCGACGGTGTCGGTGTCCCCGCCGAGGTCGACGGCCGCGCGCACCGCCCCCTCGTAGGAGGAGGTGGTGCGCAGGGCCCAGACCGCGGAGGCGAGACAGGGCCAGACAGCCCCGTTGAACTCGGTGGCCTGGTCCGGCGTCCAGCGCGGTGCCAGCACGGTGGCGTACCGCTCCCGGTGCTCGGGATGGACGTGTTCCAGCGCGCCGGGGAGGGCGGTGAGCGGGTCGGCACCGCCCAGCGCGGCGCGGAGCAACTCGTGGTAGACGGCGGTGCCCTCCCATGCCGCGCGGTCGCCGTGGGTCAGGGCGGCGATCCGGCGGGCCGCGTCCATGGTCGCCTGTCGCCCGCGTCCGGCGAAGTAGACCGCGGAGGTGGTGGCGCGCATCAGCGCGCCGTTGCCGGCGGCACGAGGGTTCACCGCGAAGTGCGCCGCCGCGGCGCGGTGCCAGGGCTCGCCGTTGGTGAGGACGTCCTCGGTCTGCAGACCGATGTCCTTGGGGCCGGCGGCCGCCCACCGCCGGAAGCGCGCGAAGACGTCCGCCGGGTCCAGGCCGCCGCACTCCAGGAGCGATGCGCCCAGGTGGACGGCCATCTGCGTGTCGTCGGTCGCCTCGCCGGCGTCCCAGCCGCCCCCGCCGCACATCTCCCCGCCGTGACCGGTGTCGGGGAATCGTCCGGAGAAGACCCCGGGGAGACCGAACTCGAACGGCGCGCCCAGCGCATCGCCCACCGCCGATCCGACGACCGCCCCGACGGCACGTTCCACATGGTTCATCCGGGGAGCGTAACGCCGAGCGCGCTCGGCGGCGGCACCGCTCAGGGTGACTGCTCGGTCCAGATGGTCTTGCCCTCATGCGTGTAGCGGGTGCCCCAGCGATCGGTCAGCTGGGCGACCAGGAACAGACCCCGACCTCCCTCGTCCGTGCTGCGGGCCCGGCGCAGGTGCGGAGCGGTGGCGCTGTGGTCCGACACCTCGCAGATGAGGGCGGTGTCCCGGATCAGGCGCAGCCGCACCGGGCCGGCCCCGTACCGGTAGGCGTTGGTGACCAGTTCGCTGACGATGAGTTCGGTGGTGAAGGCCAGGTCGCGCAGCTCCCATTCGGCCAACTGGGCGACGGTCAGCCGGCGTGCCCGGTGCGCGGCGGTGGGCTCGGCGTCCAGGGTCCAGGTGACGACGTTCTCCCGGCCCAGGACGCGGGTCCGGGCGAGGAGCAGGGCCACGTCGTCCGAGGGTCGGTCGGGCAGGACGGTCCGGGTGATCGTGTCGCAGATGTCCTCGAGGTCACGCGTGGGAGGGACGAGCGCGGCGCGCAGCAGGTCCAGCCCCTCGTCGACATCGCGGTGGCCCGCCTCGAGGAGCCCGTCGGTGTAGAGGGCGAGCAGGCTGCCCTCGCCGAGTTCGATCTCGGTGCTCTCGAACGGCAGTCCGCCCAGGCCGAGGGGTGGTCCGGCGGGCAGCTCGGCGAGGGCGACCCGCCCGTCGGGGGAGACGACGAGGGGCGGGGGATGCCCGGCGCGGGCGAGCACGCAGCGGCGGGAGGCCGGGTCGTAGACGGCGTACAGACAGGTCGCGCCGATGATCTGCTCACCGGTGGCCGGGTCCGGGGCCTCACGCTCGGCGGCGAGCCGGCTGACGAGGTCGTCGAGTTGGGAGAGCACCTCGTCGGGCTCCAGGTCGAGCCCGGCCAGCGCGTGCACGGCGGTGCGCAGCCGACCCATCGTGGCGGTGGCCGGAACGCCGTGGCCGACCACGTCCCCGACGATCAGGGCGACCCGCGCCCCGGACAGCGGGATCACGTCGAACCAGTCGCCGGCGGCGTCCGCGGCCCCGGCCGGGAGGTAGCGGTGGGCGATCTCGACCGCCGGGTGCGCCGGCACCTCGGCCGGCAGCAGGCTCCGCTGCAGGGCCAGCGCGGCAGTGCGCTGCTGGGTGTAGCGGCGGGCGTTGTCGATGCAGACGGCGGCGCGCGCGGCGAACTCCTCGGCCAGCTTCAGATCGTCCTGCTCGAACGGCTGGACCTGGTGGGTGCGCCACAGACTGACGACCCCGAGCGTCACCCCGCGGGCCCGCAGCGGCACCGCCATCAGCGAGTGCGAGTGCGCGCCATGCTCGCCCGGCCCGGCCGCGCCGTCCAGGTCATGGGCGTCGTCGAGGCCCAACCAGTCGGGCGGCGGCTCGGCCGAGGGCTCCAGCACGGGGTGGGCCTCGCCGAGGCAGCGGGCCTGCGGCGTGCCGGGCGCGAAGACCACCCGATCCTCCTCCCGGTGCAGGGCGGGTCGGGGGCGGTGGCGCACCCCGTGCACGGCGACCCGGCGCAGGACTCCGGAGCCGTGGGGCCCCGGTTCCTCGCCGTGCAGGACCGGCTCAAGCAGATCCACGGTCACACAGTCGGCGAGGCCCGACACCGCCACATCGGCCAGTTCCTCGGCGGTGCGCACCACGTCCAGGGTGGTGCCGATCCGGGCGCTGGCCTCGTTCAGCAGGGCCAGCCGAAGCCGCGCCCGCCTCCGGTCGGTGACGTCCTCCACCATCTGGGCGACGCCGAGGACCCGCCCCTCCGGATCCTCCATGCGGAAGGCGGAGACGGAGACGACGCGATCGTGTCCCGGCGGGTCGGTGAGCAGCCGGCACGGCTGCTCGGTGAAGATGAGCGGACGCCCGACGTCCAGAACGCGCCGTAGATCGCGCTCCGCGGGCCGCGCGTCCCGGGCGACCAGGAAGTCGCCCATGCGCATCCCCCGGATCGCCTCCGCGGGAACACCGCCGAAGCCCGCGATGGTCCGGTTGACCCGCAGGATGGTCAGATCCGGGGCGTACACGGCGATGCCGATGGGACAGCGCCTGAAGAGTCCGTCCAGCAGCGAGCGGTCGATCTCCCAGCGGATCGCCTCGTCCGACGGGGCGCCCACGAGGAACCACTCCTCGCGCCCGCCGGGCCGGACGACACGACGCGCCCGGAGCCCCACCCCGACGTGGTCCCCGTCGCGCCGTCGGAGGGGCAGGACGCCGAACCAACCACCGGACTCCAGGCACTCCGCGACGGCATGGCCGGTGACCGCACGGTCGTCCTCGGCGACGAGGACGTCGAGCGCCGAGCGGCCGAGCACCTCCGCGGGCGAGTAGCCGAGCAGTCGCGTGGCCAGTGGGCTCCAGCCGACGATCATTCCCCGGTGGTCGAGGACGGCGACAGCGGACCGACGCACCGCGAAAGGGTCTTCCGGGCTCTCACTGATCGTCATCAACGGCGTGTCCATCGCCCACACCCTCGCATCGGGACCCCCGGACCGCGCCCCGCGACACGTGCCTTTTCACCGTGTTGCCGGCGCGGGACGGGCCTCGCCGGGCGGGGGCTCGTACGGCGCATCTCTTCACCATGGCCACAGAGATGGCAGACAACCGCACGCCCTGACAGCACTCCCTTGCGCCCTGTCAGGGACATGCGCCCCTCCTTACCGTTCGGAAGAGGAGTTTCCGCATCCATGGAGGTCCCAGATGAAGCGCAGCCGAATCCTCACCGTTCTGGTCACCGTCGCGCTGACCGCGGGCGCGGCCACCGCCGTCGCCCAGGGCAACGACGAGAAGCCCGTACCCGAACCGAAACCGCGCGCCGTCGAGGCGGCGGCGGCCGCGCACACCCAGCACATCGGAGACCCGGTGACCGTCGGCGCGGGTCAGTTCCGCTTCGCCCAGGTGACGTGCCCGGCCGGTACGGTGCCCACCGGAGGTGGCGGCTCGACCTCCGGCACCACCCTCTTCTTCACCGACTCGTACGCCAGCGGCAACCTGTGGCTGGTCGGCGGCAAGAACACGGGCACCTCCGATGTCGTCCTGAGAGCGCGCGCGGTCTGCACCGTCCCCTAGGCCCCGCTCAGTCCCCCCGGCCCCACCCGTGGCGGGAGCCCCTTCCTCGAGGAAGCGGGCTCCCGCTCCGCGTGCGGGCGTCGACGGGCGCGTACCGGCGGATTCCGGGGAGCGGACCGCATGCCGTATGGCGGTGCCGTAAGGCGGTGGTCCTCAGTAGTTCAGCAGACGCAGTGCCTCGAAACTCCGGGCGAGAGCCGCGGAGGAGAGATCGAGACACGGAACGCCCGACGTGAGAACCGCCCTCGACACCACGGGCGAGGTGACCTGGCGGGGGATCGCGGGTCGCGGACGCGTGGCATCCCGATCGCCCTTGTCGCGATCGTTCGGCATCGCGGGAGGTGTCGTCACGCCGCCGGACCCTACCGCGACTTCGGGGCGACGGCCCGGTAGATCCCTCCACCGAGTGAACGCCCTGAGTGAGCGCGTCCACGATGACGACGCCATGGTTCGAAAGAAGCCGACGGCGGGGCGGAAGTCCGCCGGACCGCGCACCCGCCGGCGGCCCTGGCCGGCCCCACCCGGGACACGGAGGGGAGCGGCGATGGGGCGTCAGACCCGGGTTGTGGTGCGACGGCACCCTGTTGTTGGATCGTCTGAGTGGACAGATATTCGGCGCCGCACGTCTCTTACGGCTACCCCGGTTGGCAGACCATCTCCTACCTGGCCCCGGCGCGCTCCGGGCCGCCCGAGCTGCGGGTGGCCGGCCCGCTCGGGCGGTCGGCGGCTCGCGCCGTCGACCTGTCGGTCGTGGTCCTCGCGCTGTTCACGGCACGCGGCGCGGGGATGACGTCCGGCCTGCTCGTCACCCCGATCCTGCTGGTCGGGCTGGCCTACGAGCCCCTCATGACGTGGCGGTTCGGCACGACGATCGGCAAGCGGTGCTTCGGTCTGCGCGTGGTCCGGCTGGACGACGGCGACGGGCTCTCCCTCGGGCGGGCCCTGTGGCGTTGGGTGTGCGTCGTCGTCTCCTGCGTCGTTCCCGTCCTGGGACTCGTCAGCGGTCTGCGGTATCTGACCGACGAGCCCTACCACCAGTGCCTGCACGACAAGGCCGCGGGAAGCGTCGTCGTCCGCGGCAAGTCCTGAGTCTCCGCCGGTCGGTTCGGCGATGCTCTGCCGGGTCGTCCCGCGTTTCGCGCACCCTGCCGGGTCGTCCGCCGCCGGGGCGTTCCGCGTTTCGGGTGTTCCGTGTCGAGGGCGGCGGGGCGCCGCCGGACCCGGACCGCGCCGATCCATGGCAGCACGGCCTCGATAGGGTGTGCGACATGGGGCTGTGGAGGAGAGGCAAGCCGGCGGTCGTACCCGAGACGGCCGGCGGTGCCCTGCCGGCCGGACCGTGGCAGGCGCCCAGCGCGGTCGAGGCGAAGCTGTTCGAGGCGAAGACCCGGTCCGACTGGGCCGGATACCTTGCTGTCCTGGCCCGCACCTCGCTGTTTCTCGCCGACACGCGTGACCACGCCGACAGCCACCCCGACACCGTCACGTTCATCCCCCACCGGCACCCCCAGACCGGGGCCCGGTATCTGGCGGTCTTCACCGAGGGCATGCTGCCTCCGCCCACCCCGGAACTCGTCTTCCACGGAGGCTCGCTGGACTGGTACGCCCGTGCCTGGAAGGAGAGCGACCCACCCTGGCTGGCCGTCAACCCGGGAACGCCCTGCGAGGCGTTCCTCCCCACGTCCCCCGAACGACGGGCGGACTGGCGGCGCCACGCCTCCCAGACCCACCACCACCCCCACGGCGAGCTCCGCACCCTCCATGTGGGAGGCCCGCTCCAGGGCCCCGTGGCCCACGGGCTGGCCTGCGCCGCGCTGCTGTTCGTGAAGAACGGCGAGCTGTGGAACGCCATGGCCTACCACGGCGGCGGCTACCACAGCGAGCGGGACCGGCTGAAGGAGTGGTGGGGGATCACCAGCCGCGAGGAGTGGCAGCAGACCCAGCGTGACCTGCTCGACGCCGACCAGGTCAGCCCCGTGTGGGAGTACGCCCTCGGGATCCGCCGCACCCTCGCCCGGGACTTCGCCGGCCAGGTCGACGTCGACCTGTGGCGACAGGCAGCGGAACAGACGCTGCGCCACCGCGCCGCGCAGGCCGCCGAGCCCCGGATCACCCCCGACGGGGTCACCGCCGCCGAACCCGGCCACGCCACCCGGACGGAGGCCAGGATCACCGGGGTGCAGCGGCTCATCGGTCGCATCGCCCGGTACGAGGCGCGCTTCCGCGCGGACGGAATCCTGTCGGAGAACGCGTTCGTACCCAGCGTGGAGGCATGGGACTACGGACGGGCGTCGGGGATGGCGCGCTGGGCCCTGGGCGCCCGCTACGCCACCCTCCAGGAGGCCGAGCAGGCCGTCACCCGCGCCGGGTACGCCAGCCAGACCAACTACCGCTCGTGGGAGGAATTCTCCGCCTCCTACATCCTCGGGCGCTGCCTCCACTTCGACGAAGAGGAGTTCGGCACCTGGTACGAGGACATGCTCGCCGCGCACCGCGTCCTGACCACCGATCCCGAGAGTCCCTGGCTCACCATCCCCTGGAAGTAGCCCGCAGTCCGCGGGGCCGTCCCGCGCCGGCCCGAGCCCGGCTCCCGCGGCGGAGCTCGGGCGCCCGCCGCCGAGGCCGCCGGCGACCACCGTCGCGCCGCCGGCGGCCCAGGGCGGTCCGTCAGCGCTCCATCGGCACCCAGCGGCGCGGCTGGCCGGTGACGGGGGGTGGGGTCGGTGAGGGTGATGCCGGCGGCGGCACAGGCGTAGGCCAGGGGGCCGGACCAGTGGGGGGCGCCCTTGCCGGACTGCCAGAGTGGATCAACGAGCGCCAGGGGTCGGCTCCGGAGGCCAACAGCGCGGCCGCGACGTCCGCCCGGCCCCTGCACACGGCGTGCCACAGCGGGGTGCAGCCGTCGCCGTCCCGCGCGTCCACGTCCGCCGCGCGCCGGGCCAGCGCGGCGACCACCGGCCCCGAACCGTGAGCCGCGGCCTGGTGCAGCGGAGTCCCCACCCCACGGTCGGCCCCCTCGCGGTCCTCGTCGGTGTCGTTGTCCTCGTCCAGGCGGTCGGGGTCGGTGCCCAGGCGGTCGGGGTCGGTGCCCAGGCCGTCGGGGTCGGCGCCCGCGTCCAGCCGGGCCTTGACGAGAGTGAGATCGGCCCAGTCGTCGCAGACCATCCCCTCCCAGTCCGACCGGGCCTTCGCCGCGGACGCGCCTTCGCCGTCCGCGTCCCCCTCCGCGACCGCGAGGGCGGCATAGGTCGCGTACGGCATGGGCTGGGACATGCCGGGCACCATGCGCGCCATCGGCCCCACGAACGCCGACCTCTCTTCCGCTTCGCCGCCCGTCCCCGGGCCGAGCTCCTGCCCGGGCCACACGTCGACGGCCCGCGCGGCCGCCTCGTGTACGGAGTCCACATCGAGAGGGGTGCGGGTCTCGGACACTCCGGCTTGCGGCGGGGTGTCCTCCGGTCGGTCCGCGCTGACCCACCCGTAGCTCACCTGCTCCAAGCTTGCTCGGCCGGGCGCCACCCGGGCCGCCGGGACTAAGTCGTATGGCTCGTCCGGCGCCGTCGGTCCCTCGAAGAAACCCATGTCCTCATCCCTCCGGGTCCGCGCCTGGTGCGGTTACAGGTCGCGATCGCATGGTCACTCCGATCGTCTCAGCGGGGTCTGACAGCGGGGTCTGACATCGACGTCTGTGCCGGGGGGCCGGGGGCCGGTGGCGGAGGGGGCGGGGTGAGGGGTAGAGGGGGCCGGAGGCTCCCCCTCTTGGGGTGGGATGTGGCTTTGAAGGGGAGTGGCGGCGGTTGCGGGAGGTGGGATGAGTTCTGGTGTTTCGAGGGGTTTCAGTGGCGTCTCTCAGGGGTCAGCTGCATAGGCCATGTGTTGCCTCGGGTAACCGGTTATGCGGCCCAAGTAAGATCGAAAAGGTGTGGCCTTGGTCACGCGTGTCAGTGGCGTGGGGGTTGTTGATCATGACGGCGCACGCGGGCGGATCGGCCGGTCGCCTTTTCACGTAAGGGAATCGCTAATTCCGGCCGTCTGGGAGGTGTCGTCGGGTGTCCGCCGGATGCGGCGTGGGTGGGCTTGTCAAGTCTTGACGGGGTCCCGGCGTCGCTTTCACGATGCACGGCATGGAATCCACTGAGTGCCGGCCGTGTTCCGGGGCGCCTGTGCGCCGTGGCGCGGCTGTGTGCTGCGGGGCGCTCGCGTCTCGCGGTGCGCGAGGCGGACGGGTGGACTCCGGCAGGGGGCGGCGGTCCTTAGCGGACTGACGCTGTTCCGTGCTGTTCCCTCGCGGTCCATCTGAGACGGTGACGTCCCGACGCGGCGGCGAGGGTTGTCCCGTGTTCCGTTCCTGATGTGGTTCCCCGTGGTCGGTCTGCACTGTCGATGCAGATCGTTGCGGAAGGGTCCGTTATGGTCCGGGGTGCCGGTCCGGTTTCCGTTCGGGTTTCCGTTCGGATGCGCCGGTTCCGGTGATCACGCCCCGGTGCTGTTTTCGGCCCCGCTTTTCCGGGCGCTGGCCGTCACCAGCCGTGCCCGGGTACCGAGCCGTTCTCTCCCCTCCTTGTCGCCCATCGGCGGTGGAGGGTGGCGTGGCCCGGTCCTGCCCCTCTGATCGAAGGCAATGTTTTTCATGAGTGACCGCACCCTCACTGCGGCCGATCCGGTGGCTGTTCCCCCCTCCTCGTCCTCGCATGTGGACGCCGGTGACGCGGGTTACAGCAAGGATCTGAAGTCCCGGCACGTCAACATGATCGCAATCGGTGGTGCGATCGGTACCGGTCTCTTCCTCGGAGCGGGCGGCCGTCTGGCCAATGCCGGTCCGTCGCTGTTCATCGCGTACGCGGTGTGCGGCATCTTCGCGTTCTTCGTGGTGCGTGCGCTCGGTGAGCTCGTGCTCTACCGCCCGTCCTCGGGCGCCTTCGTCTCCTATGCGCGAGAGTTCATGGGGGAGAAGGGCGCGTTCACCGCGGGATGGCTGTACTTCCTGAACTGGGCGACCACGGGTATCGCGGACATCACCGCGGTGGCGACCTACACCCACTACTGGTCGATGTTCAGTGACATCCCGCAGTGGGTGCTCGCCCTCATCGCGCTGGCGATCGTGCTGGCAGTGAACCTGATCTCGGTGAAGTACTTCGGCGAGATGGAGTTCTGGTTCGCGATCATCAAGGTCGGCGCGCTGGTGGTCTTCATGGCGATCGGCATCTTCCTGCTGGTCAGCCAGAACGACGTCGGCGGTCACACGCCGGGCCTGTCGAACATCATGGACAACGGCGGCATCTTCCCCGCCGGTCTGATGCCGATGCTGCTGGTCATCCAGGGTGTCGTCTTCGCCTACGCCTCGGTCGAGCTGTGCGGTGTCGCCGCGGGCGAGACCAAGAACCCCGAGAAGATCATGCCGAAGGCAGTCAACTCGATCATGTGGCGTGTGGGTCTGTTCTACGTCGGCTCCGTCATCCTGCTGGCGCTGCTGCTGCCCTACACCGCCTTCACCGGCGACGAGAGCCCCTTCGTGACGGTGCTCGGCAAGATCGGCGTCCCGTACGCCGCGGGCGTCATGAACCTGGTGGTCCTCACCGCGGCGCTGTCCAGCCTGAACTCCGGTCTCTACTCCACCGGCCGCATCCTGCGCTCGATGGCGATGTCCGGCTCCGCGCCGGCGTTCACCGGCCGTATGAACAAGGGCCAGGTGCCCTATGGCGGCATCCTGCTGACCGCGTTCTTCTGCGTGCTGGGTGTGGGCCTGAACTTCGTGGTCCCGGCCGACGCCTTCGAGATCGTGCTGAACTTCGCCGCGATCGGCATCATCGGCACCTGGGGCATGATCATGGTCTGCTCGCTGCTGTTCTGGCGCCGCTCGGAGGCCGGGCTGGTGTCCCGCCCCGGCTACCGTCTCCCGTTCGCTCCGTACACCCAGATCGTCACGCTGGTCTTCCTGGCGGGCGTGCTCGGCCTGATGGCCGCGGACGAGGGCCCGGGCCGCACCACGGTGCTGTGCCTGCCGCTGATCGTCGCGGCGCTGGTGGGCGGCTGGTTCGTGGTCCGCGGCAAGGTGGCGCGCCTCCAGCGCGAGACCGAGGCGGCCCGTGCCGACGTCGAGAAGAGCGAGGCCTGACGGTCTCCTCGCCGGCCGCGGTCGCCTGACTGAGGCCGGAGACAACCGAAGAAGCAGAGGAGGGCGCCCGCCCGGCCGACACGGCCGCGGCGGGCGCCCTTCCGCATGCCCTTCCGCATGCCCTTCCGCATGCCCTTCCGCATGCCCTTCCGCATGCCCTTCCGCATGCGCGGATCGTTCGGTGAACGCACCCCGAATCGTTGAATGGAGCCAATGCGCCTGGCGAGTGCTTCGCCATCACCCTTTCGAGTGGTTTAAAAGGATGCATCGCTCAAATGTGTCATTCCGTATGACTCAATTGGCCCACGCTTAGGCGGAATTTCCGCCTGAATCTTTCGGAGGTGACCATATGCGCACACCGAGTGAGACGTTAGGCATCGAGGTCGACGACCTGTACGAACCCCCGCTCCTGGTCGAGGCGGGTGACTTCGCCGCGGTGACCCAGGGCTGGAGCGGCCGCGACCGCGAGCTCTACAGCCTCTTCTGGAACCGCTGGTCGTCCAGCTGACCCGGCGGCGCCGGCCCGTGTCCTCATCTGGTCGATCCGGGCGGGGGTCGGCGCTCCGCCGTCGCGCGGAGAACGGGCCCCGTACACCCATCCATCGTCGGCGGCGGCGGGGCCGGACGCAGCACAGGCGCCGAGGGGAGACGGCTTCATGGACGACACGGTGAGACCCTGGTTCGTGGTGCTCCCCGACCGGGACGCGCCGGCCGACCTGCTGACCAGGCTGCGCCGGCACGCCTGCCGCACGCTGCTCCACCCCTCCGGGCGGCCCTGGCTGTCGGGCTGCTGGCCCGACGAGCGGATGGTCCTCGGCTCCGCCGGCCGAACCCGGGTGGCCCTCGCCGGCACCACCGCGCTGACCGCCCCGGAGCTCGACGCGCGGGTGAAGGCGGCCCGCACGGCCGCGGACGTCGAATCCGCCGTCGGGGACGTTCCCGGCAGCTTCCACGTGATCGCCTCGCTCGACGGCGCCGCATACCTCAGAGGCACCGCCACCGGGACCCGACGGATCTTCTGGGCCACCGTCGACGGCGTGCCGCTCGCCGCCGACCGCGCGCGCACCCTCGCCTGGCTCATCGGAGCCGAGGTGGACACCGCCCAGCTCGCCGCCCGGCTGGCCGTCCCCTGTCTGCCGCACCCGCTGTCCGGCGGTGCGATGTGGCGCGGGGTGCGCGCCCTCGCACCCGGCGACGCGCTGCACCTGGAGCGCGACGGCGGCCGCACGGCCACCTGGTGGCGGCCGCCGGCGGCCGAGCTCCCCCTGAGCCACAGCGCCGTGGCGCTGCGCGCGGCCCTGAGGGACGCCGTCCGGGCGCGGGTCCGCCCCGGCCAGCTGATCGGCGCCGACCTCTCCGGCGGACTCGACTCCTCCGCGCTGTGCTTCCTGGCAGCGGAGGCCGGCGCCCGACTCGTCACCGTCACCCTCGGCTGGTCCGGACCCGGGAACCAGGACGTGGACTACGCCCGTTACGCCGCCGAGCGGTTGCCCGGAGTCGAGAGCCTGGTCTTCCCCTCCGCCGACCTGCCCCCGTACTTCAGCGGTCTGCGGGAACGCCGGGACGCGGCGGACGAACCCTGGGCCGGCCTCTGCGAGCGGGCGCAGCAGCACCGCCTCACCGAGGCGTTACGGGACCATGGGGCGCGGCACCTGCGCCTCAGCGGGCACGGAGGCGACCACGTCCTGGAGCCCCCCACCCCGTACGTCCACGCCCTGCTGCGCCGCCGGCCGTGGCTGGCGCTGCGCCATGTGGCCGGCTACCGGGCCGGGAACCGCTGGCCGCTGGGCGCCACCGCCCGGATGCTGATCGACGGACGCCCGTACGACCGCTGGCTGGCGGCGGCCGGCGGCCGGCTGCGCCAGTCCGCGGAGCACTGGTCCCTGCCGGAGGAGTGGGGCATCCTGCCGCGGCTGCCGGCCTGGGCCAGCGAGCAGGCCGTGGACTCCGTGGCCGGGCTGCTGAGGTCCGCGTCCGCGCGGGCCCGCCCGCTGGCCGGCGACCGCGGCCGGCACGCCTGGGCCTACCAGGCGCAGGAGGCGGGGCGGATCGCCCGGCTGCTCCAGGACGGCACCGCAGCCGTCGGGCTCCCGGTGGAGAGCCCGTTCTGTGACGACGCCGTGGTGGCCGCCTGCCTCTCCGTCCAGCCGCACCAGGCCCGCGACCCCTGGTCGTACAAGCGGCTGCTGGGCGTGGCGCTGGACGGTCTGGTGCCGGAGCGGCTGCTGCGCCGTACCACCAAGGACCACTGCAACGAGGAATGGCACCACGGCCTGCGGGTGCACCGGCGTGACCTCGCCCGCTGGGCGGACGACTCCCGGCTGGTCGCGGCGGGTGTCGTGGACCCGGACCGGCTGCGCCGCCTCCTGCACAGCCCCGGACTCCTCGAAGGCAACGGCGCCGACGTGGACAGCACCCTGTGCGCCGAGGCGTGGCTGCGCGACCTGGCCGCACACCCCACCCCCGCCTACCTCGACCCATCACACCGCGAGGAGCATCCCGTTGAGCCGACTACGCGCTGACGTGTCCCACACCCAGACCGAGGACGGCGCGGTGCTCCTGGACCAACGCTCGGGGAAGTACTGGAGGTTGAACGCCACCGGTGCGGCCGTCGTCCAGGCGCTCATCGACGGCGCCACCGTCGAGCAGATCGTCGACCGGCTCGTCGAGGCCCGCCCGGTCGGCCGGGAACGCGCCGCCGCCGATGTCGCGGCCCTGGTGGACCAGTTGACCAAGGCCCGGTTGGTGACGCCGTGAGCCGCGACCGAGCCGGGGACGCCGCCCCCGCCGCCGACGGGGGTCGAACGGGCGACACCGACCGATCCCACGACACCGGCCTGCCGCCGGAGCGTGAAGCCGGTCCGCCGCCGGGGCGTGACGCCGGCCTCCCTCCGAGTCGTGACACCGGCCTCCCGCCGAGTCATGACAGTGGCCTCTCCACGGCACGCGACACCCGGACCGCGCGCCTTCCCCTGTCGCGCCGGCTCGTCGCCCACATCGCCGTGACGGTGGCACGGCTGCTGGCGCGGCTCCCGCCCCGGCGGATCGTCGCCGTGCTCCGGGTGGTGCGCCGTGGGGCCGTCCCCGCCGACCACGCGCGGACGCTCCGGGCGCGGCAGGACGTCACCACCGCCAGCACCCTGTGCTCCGGCCGGTTCTGCCTGCAACGCTCCCTGGCCACCGCCCTGCTGTGCCGCATGCGCGGCTCTTGGCCCACCTGGTGCACCGGCGTGCGCACCGCCCCGTTCGGCGCCCACGCCTGGGTGGAAGCCGAGGGGCGCCCGGTCGGCGAGCCCGAGGACACCGGCGGCTACCACGTCATGCTCAGCGTGCCGCCGGCCTGACCCGCGGTCCGCCCGGTCGTGGGTGGCCCTCGACCGGGCGCCGGCAGCCCCCGACCGGGCAGCGGTAGTCCTCAGCGGGCGGCCGTCGACGGACTCAGCCGGCGCCGACGAGCAGCGGACCGAGCCGGGCCTCCAACCAGGCCGGCAGCTCCAGCAGTCGGACCCCTTCCTGCTCGTTCGGGTCCGTGCGGGCCACCAGGCACACCATCTCCTCGGTGCCGTTGTTGACCGGCATGTGCGGGGTGTCCGCGGGGATGTGGAGGTAGTCGCCCGCGCGCAGCACCATGTGCTCGGTCAGGCCCTCCCCGTGCCACACCTCGACCTCCCCGGCCTGGATGAAGATGGCCGACTCGTGACCCTCGTGCAGATGCGGGCGGCCCCGAGTGCCGGCGGGCATCACCAGCCGGTGGAGGCACAACCGCTCCGCCCCGGCCGACTGGGCGCTGACGCCCACTCCGAACACGCCGCCCTGGATGCCCTCGTACCGCCCGGTGCGGACCACCGTGCACTGCTTCTCCGCTGTCATGGGCGAAGTACAACAGGCCCTGGGGGAACGTTCGATCAGTTCACGCCAGGCGCGTCGGGGGGTGTCGCTGCTGGTCAGGCGTCGGCGGAGGGCGTGGGAACGGCGCTGTCGCCGGTCGTGAGCCGGTCGCCGAGAGCGCTGCGCCGGTACAGCACCTGCCGTCCGTCGCGGGCCCGCCGACCGTGCTGGTCAACAACGCCGGCATCGGCCCTCGCGCCCCCCACACGTCCGCCAACCTCCGTTAGGGCAACCCCAGGTTCCGGTTGCGCCACACCAGGCCGGTGCTGGGGCCATCCCGTTTCGGGATGGCCCCAGCGGACGGAGCGTCAGGGGGCGGCTAGAGGGACGGCAGTTGCTGGCCTGTCGCGCTGGCATCACGACATTCCTGCCGGCCGCCCGCTCAGGAGTCGTAACGCTTGGTCACCACCATCGCCGTCCCTGCGAGCACCGTCCCCACTGGTGTCTCGGCCCACTCAGCAAGCAGCAGCGGCTTCTCGTTTACGGACTTCAACAAATAGGCGATCTCGTCGGCACTCGGTGCAGCCGGAAGAGCACAGGCGATCACCGGGTTGCCTGTTGCACTGGTGTGATCTCCGTACTCTTCGTCAGGATCGTCCGGCTCCCAACGCCCGATCTCGATCTCCCACGAAGCGTCGTCATGGCCGGGTTCCGGCGCTTGGACCGTCAGGTAGAAGCCGTCAGAGTCGTACGGCTCCGCAAAGAGCTGACAGCTGGGGTCGTCCAGTGCAGCCCACATGTCGCCACCCTGGGCGTGCGCTGTGACCAGCACCCGGAGGTCGGCGACAGCTTTCTTCCGCTCGTCCGCGGTGAACCCTGCCTCGCGACGATCGAGCTGCTCGCGCGTCTCGTCGCTCAGCGTTTCCATTCCGTCGTCATACTTCACGAAGGGATGGCCGAACTCCCAGTGGCGTTCGATCTCCGGATCATCCTCCGAGGAAGCCCCTGAGAAGTCGTCGAGTGCCGCGCGCAACTCGTGCTCCTCCACCGCCAGTTCGGAACGGATCGCCCTGCTGACCGTGTCGGGCAGAGCGACCAAGGCACTTTCCAGATCGGCGAGCGCCTGGTGAAGCCGCAGGCAGACGTACTCGTACCACAGGCTATGGGCGCCGCTGAGGAGTTCGGTTCGAACAGCGGCGTCGGTCAGCGCCGAAAGGTGCTTGCGGGGGTAGTAATCCACACGCCGTGCCCGGCGGTCGTGGACGCTGACAGGGACGGTAGCGAAGGCGGAGATCCGATTGAGAGCGTCGACGATCGGCACCGCAAGGCGAGACTCGCCAAGACTGGTCACCGTCTTGGAAACGACACCGCCCGGACCCTGAAAGGTCGCCAGGATCTGAGCCTTCCCGCGGCTGGCGTGCTGAGAGTAGATGGTCAAAGGAACGCCTTTCGCCTGTCCGGCAGACGACCGCCACACAGGACAGGTGTGTAGGGAGTGTGGAAGGAGGTGGTGGCGAGGGCGCTTTCCGACGCTCCGTACCTCAGGATGACCGGGGGTTGCCCAGGTACCGTCCCAGGCTCCATTCCTGACCGCAGGCTAGACGCATGCCCTGCGCGCCGCAAGCAGATCCTCGCCCCGGCTCGGGCGGAAGGACGGATGGATAGCGAAAGGCTTCGCAAAACCGGATTCGATGACGCCCTGGGCCCTGCCCAGCCCGCCCGGGTCGCACGCCGACTTTCGTCGGCTGATCCAGGCGCTTTCTTCCCATCGATCCTTGACCGCGAATGATCTGACGGCCAGCCTTCTGCCCCGCGGCAGGTGACCACCGCGGGGCAGAACCGCCTCGGTCAGCTACAAGGGGAGGAACGGGCTGGGCTTGCCGTGCCAGGAGATGCGCAACGCGTCGCGGGCTCGGGTGGTGGCGACGAAGAGCTGGTTGCGGCTCTTCTTGAGCTCGCGTTCGTACCGCGTGGGGTCGGTCCTCTCGTACTGCTCGACGACAGCGGTGCGGGGAAGAACGCCGTCGCTCGCACCGATGATGGCGAGCGCCTGGTACTCGAGCCCCTTGAACCGGTGCATCGTGCCGATGTGGACTTCTCCCGCACCCTGCGGGCCGTCCTTGGTGAGGGTGGCTGTGGTGATGCCGTGCTTCATCTCCAGGTCGGTGGCGACCCGGCCCGCCATCTCACCGTCGGCGACGCAGACGGCCAGGGTGCCGCTGGGGTCACGTACGGTGCCGTCCGCGGCAGGCTGGGTGATGTCCGCGCGCCACCGCCTGAGAGCCTCGGCGAGCTGGGCGATCTCGTCGGCCCAGTCGGCGCAGGCGACGTACTCGGGGGCAGGGCCGTGCAGCAGGGAGTGGTAGCCGTCGAGGGTGTCGGTGCCGTCGTCGAGGTCGTCGTAGGTGGCCCCGCGGACGACCTTGGCGGCCTGGTCGAGGATCTCCTGGGTGGTGCGGTAGCTGAGCGTCAGCTTCGAGGAGCGACCGCGGATGTGGACGCCGACGGTGGAGAGGGTGACCTGCCGGTCGTAGATCCGCTGATGAGTGTCGCTGGCGATGAACAGGTCGCCCGAGCCGGGCGCGACCATGGCGCGCAGCATCTTCCAGTGGGCGGGGCTGAGGTCCTGGGCCTCGTCGACGACGATGTGCTGGTAGCGATGACGCAGGTAGCGCACTGCGGAGCTGTTGTCATCGAGGTGGACCAAGTCGCCGCCGCCGATGTCTGCCTTGTACTCGGCACGGATCTGGATCTTGCGGGCTCGTTCCATTTCGTAGCGGGCCGCCCGTTCGGCGGCCTGGGCCCAGGTCTCTCGGCCCAGGCCGTTGAGGCGCAGGGTGAACTGGTCGAGCAGCTTCCAGATGGCGGCTCGTTCGGGGCGGGTGAGGGCACGCCCCATGCCGGCGCGGCGGGCCTTGAAGTAGTCCTGGCGGGTGGCGAGGGACTGACCGAGGATGATCTGTTCCCATTCGTCGAAGAGGAACTCGGCGTCCCAGCGCTGCTCGTCGTGCTCGAAGAGCACTTCTCGCAGGACGTCCAAGGCCCGGTCGTCGGTGATCAGACTCCGCTGCGAGCCGGGCGCTGTGTTCTCGTTGAGGACGCTCTGCGCGAGCTGGTCGATGTGCTTGATGTCGATACGCCCGAGCAGTGCCGGATCCATGAGCGATGTGAGCCGGGAGCGTAGATCGGCGGTGAGGTTCTTGGTGTACGTGGTCAGCAGGATCGGCTTGTTGTGGCCGGGCGGCAGGGCGGCGGCGAGACGGGCGACGCGGTGCAGGGCGACGATGGTCTTGCCGGTGCCGGGGCCGCCGCTGACACGCGCGGGGCCGCCGTAGTTCCGTTCGACGATCTTGCGCTGAGTGGGGTGGAGGTAGACCTTCCATGCGCGGAAGTCGCCCTCGGCGAGGACGTTGCGGATGTCGTCGTCGACCGTGGTGACCGCGGTACGGGTGAGGGCCGCCGCCATGTCGTCCTCGAAGCCCGGCTCGAGTTCGGTGGCGGCGGGCTGGGTGATCTCACGCTCGACCTCGTCCACGGACATGCCGGAGCCGAGGCCGGTGAGGACCTCGGCGGTCAGACGCGGGGCGCCGGCGATGAGCTGGTCGAGTTCCTCGTCGGTCGTGACGGTGAGGGCGAGATCGATGAGCGCGTCGGCGACACCGAGCCGGCGCAGGTCCTCAGGGGCGCAGCCGGCGAGGAGTGGTTCCGCGGTGATGACCGGTTCCGGCGTCACGACGGGTGCGGGCGTGGGCTCGACCGGCACGGCCTGCTCGTCCGGAGCCGGAGTGAGCTGGAGCCCCGCACGCTGGAGGACGCTCTGACCGACGACGCCGAGATCGACGAACTCGATCTCACCGGTGATCCGGTTGATGGCGACGGTGAGTTCCTCGTAGACATCCTTGCGGTGGCGGACGGCGACGATCAGCCACTGCGGGATGCCATCGGCGCCGACGCCGGCCCGGGCGAGAAGCGCTCGGTACGAACGGTCGATCTTGGCGCGGAAGATCCGGCCGTCGCCCTTGAGGGGCTTGAGGTCGAGGCTGGGGTGATCGGGGTCAAGGCGGAATTGGTGACAGAAGTCGTAGAACTTCGTCTTGACCGACGACTCCATTTTGTAGAGCTCGTTTTCGGCCTTCTGGTAAAGGCTGAGGCGTGCGGTCATCGTGCGGCACCCTGTTCTTCGGAGTCGGGGCGGGGGGCGGCGTCGGGAAGCGCGGTAAGCAGGGCGTCGAGATCGGCGAGCCAGTCGTCGGCCGAGCGGATGGTGAACCCGGCGTCGCGGTAGGCGCGCCAGGTCTTGTCGCTCTCTTCGTCCTCATGGTCGTGCGGCTCGGCCATGACGGCGATCCGCTGGTCGCCGTGGTCCCAGGCGAAGTCGGCGAGCCAGCCGCGTTCGCCGAGTTCGAAGCCGTAGGCAGGAGCCTTCTTGCCGCCGTCAGCCAGGGCGTGGGCGAGACGGGTGAGGGGGGCGTCGGGTTCGTCCTCGTCGAGGTACCCGAGGATCTCCCGGTCCCACAGCAGGTCCCGCAACTTCGCTTCGAGTGGAGTGGCGTCGGATGCCTCTACTGCAGGGCGCCGCTGCACGGGTGTGCCGGTGCCGAACCGCACGACCAGGGATTCGAGTTCGCCGAGGCCGCCGAAGGCCTTGAGGACCGAGGTGTCGCACTTGGCCGCGGTGGCCGTGGTCAGCTGTACCCCGTCGCCTCCGTCGTGGGCGAGGAACTGCAGGATGTTGGACCACTGAAGCCAGGAGCGCCAGCGTGCCTTGTGCTCGGGCGTGCCGAGCTGGTCGGGTGCTGTGTCGTCGAGGCAGACCAGGGCGGACCAGTGGCCGGTGGCTCCGTCGACAAGAAAGGCGACGGGGAGACCGGACTGGTCGCAGGTACCGAACAGGTTGAGTGTGCCGGTGCCCTGGACGGGGTCTGGGGCGATGCCATCGGTGCCGCCCCAGGCGTCGAGGAGCCGGGCGAGCGTCTGACGGGTCTGGTCGGGGGTGCCGTTGCCGACGAGGATCTCCCGGCCGGTTCCGAGGAGTCCGCCGACCATGGCCGACGCCCGCCTGCCCCAGGCCGCGTCGTCCGGACTGCGCAGGTAGGCGAGGAGCATGGTCATCGGATCGGCGAACGCGGTGGTGACGAGGTCGTCGCCACCGCGTTCGGCATGGAGCTGCTTGGCGATGTCCTGGGCGCTGTGCGGATAGGGCGGCCACACCGGCTCGGCCGTCACCCGCCCTGAGGAAGTCTGTGCCGTGCCGGTCTGCCGCTCGAAGGCTTCGAGGTCGTCCCAGGTGAGCTGGAAGACGACGCGCCCCTCGGCCCGCAGCCGGTTGCGTTTGTCGGCGTCTCCGGCGAGCCGGTTGTGCCGGCGAGTGGCGTGATAGCGGTGTCCGTCGAGGTAGACGGTGATCCTCTGCTTGCGGCCCTCGGTGCGCTCGAAGGTGAAGTCGGTACGGGTGAACGCCTCGTTGCGCTGGGCGGTCAGACGCCAGCCGTGGACGGTGCCGACCTCGTCGAGCCGCAGGTAGGCGCTGTTGTCGCCGCTCTCCTCCAAGACGGCGTCGCCGCGCGGGCTGGCCCACCCACGCAGGGCGTTGAGGAAGCGCGCCTCAAGGTCGGACTCGACCTGTCCGTCGAGGCCGATCTGGTCGGTGTTGCCGACCGGTTTGGTGTTCCAGGCGTCGGTATCGGTACCGAGAAGTTCGTCGAGGATCTCCAGGGCCGCCTGGCGGGAGACGCGGTCGATGTGCTGTTCGTCGGCGTAGCGGTACAGGCAGCGGTGGCAGGCCGGCATGGCCTCCCCGTTGCAGGCGCACTCCTCGAGAAGCCGGCGCGCGCCCTCGAGTACCTGCCGGAAGGCTGCCGGGTCGGTGAGCCGGTCGAGGTAGCCGGTGCCGTGGGGGAGGCGGTCGTACAGGACCAGGAAGTGCCGCTTCTCCGCGGTGCCGCGGTCCGGCATGGTGGCGAGGGTGGTGTCCAGGTGCTGGGGGTCGCCGCCGAAGGCTTCGTCCACGCCCAGGCGCAGGGCCGCCTGGAAGGAGTGGACCCGCTCCTCGACGAGGACGGTCGCGGCGGGCAGCAGGATGCGCAGGGCTTCGGTCTCCAGCTCGTGGGCGAGCAGGACGGGTTCCTGGGACACGTGCTGTGTGCCGCGCCGCAGCGGGCACCAGGGGGTGTGGTGCTTGACTTCGCGCTGGCGGTTGGCGGAGTTGTCGACCGCGTCGCGGTCGTCGTCGAAGACCGGCCGTCCATCGGCGGTCGCGGCTCCGCAGGCGGTGCACACGTGGAAAGGGGCGATGCGCACGGGCCGCCCGGCGAGCTGGTCGTTCTCCTGGGCTCCGATGCTGAGCGGTCCGGCGTTGACGCGGCGGATGACGGCGTGGCGGGTGTAGTCGACGCCGAAGATCTCCTTGGTGTGCCGCCAGGACTTGCCTGGGGCGAAGTCCTTGGGGGCGATGTCGACCATGTCCACGACGGTGTAGAAGCGGCGGTCACGGTCGTCGCTCTCATCGCCGATCCTGGCGTCCTCGCGCTTGTCGCGGGCGGTGACGACGCTGGGCTGGACGATCTGCCACAGGCTGCCGGAGTCGGCGATGCCCGCCTCCCCACAGCGTAGGCAGGGGGTGATGTCGTGCTCGGCGTTCTCGGTGCGGACATAGCCGCACGAGGGGCAGAAGCGCCAGTGGCGCCAGTCCTGGTCCCGGCCGGTGACGATGTCGATGCCAGTGATCCGGTGCTTGTAGCCCTCGGCGTAGAAGGTGTTGCCCGGGGCGAGTTCGGACAGGGCGAAGCTGCGCGGCCGCCCGTAGGAGAACGGCTTCGACTTGTAGCTGTCCCGCCCCTCGGATGTGGTGCCCTCGGGCCAGTAGACGGTGGCCTCCAGGGTGGTCGTGGCGTCGATGAGGGCGTAGTTGGGCAGCAGACCGAGGTCGCACAGCACGGTCTGGGCGGGCTGACGCTGACGCGTGGCTCCCTGCTTCGAGAGGGCGCCCAGCTCGGCCTCCAGTTCCGCCTTGGTACGTGCCTGCTCGTCGTCGCCTTCCTTGAGTTCGTCGATGGCCGAGCGGATCGTACGGATACGGGTGCGTAGTTTCTGGTTCTCGCGCTCCCACTGCCGCTCGGCCTTTTCGATCGCGCTGCGGATGCCCCGGACGGCGTACTTCTTCAGTTCCTCCTGAGCGGTCTCGCTCACGCCGGTCGGGAACAGCGCGAGGAAGCCCGCGACGAGCTCCTCGCCGTGGGCGAGGGCGGCCTCGGTGAAGTCCGCGAGGTAGCCGGAGGGGCCGAAGAGCTCGTCCACACGGCGCGACAGGGCGGCCAGCGGCTTGCCGTCCTCGCGCAGCAGGCGGCCGCGTGCCGCGAGATCGAGGAGATGGGCGGTGTACTGGCGGCGCAGGATCTCGATGGCCGACAGGTACGAGCCCGGCGGCACGATCCGCCCGTCGATCATGTCCCGCGGCCGGTCGAGGAAGTACAGGTCGCGGCGGGAGCGGTCGGGGATGGTGAGGAGGAAGGCGTTGCCGGTGCGGCGCCCGGCCCGGCCCGCCTGCTGGGCGTAGTTCGCCGGACGGCGCGGCAGGGCGCCGAGAACGACGGCGGACAGGTCGCCGATGTCGATGCCCATCTCCAGGGTGGGCGTGCAGGACAGCACGTTGGGGTCGTTGAACCCCTCTCCCTTGCGGAAGGCCTCCTCGACGCGCTCGCGCTTGCCCCGGGAGAGCAGACCGGTGTGTTCAGCGGTGATGACCTGATAGGTGCCGGCTCGCCGGTACAGGCTGCGGTAGTAGTCCTCGCGGTAGTCGCGGTCCCGGTCGTGCCGGTCCACCGTCTCCAGCCACCGGTCGCCCGCGACCAGGCGTCCGGACGAACAGCGGTACGACTGACAGGGCTGCCCGTGGTACTGCGCCAGCAAGGAGGGGTGGACAGTCTGCTCCCAGAAGCACTTCGGGCAGCGCACATACGACTCGTTGACCTGCACGTCGGACAACAGCTGCAGGCGGACGGCACCTGGCTGAAGGCCGTAGACGCGGACGGCCGTGTCGCGCGGCGTGCGCGCCGCGAGCAGCCCGGCATCGGTGAGCCGGGGCAGTAGCCGCACCCAGAACTCGTCGGCCTGCTCGCGGGTCATGTCGAAGCAGCGCTGGGCCCAGGACTGATACCAGGACAGGCGCCCGGCGGCGAAGTCGAACTCGCTCTTCTGCTTGGGCCGGGCGAGCACGAAGCTCGGCGCGGAGACCCCCCGGGGAAAGGCCTTCATGCCACGCGGGCGACCACCCCAGATGAAGTAGCGGCTCGTGCCCGCCTCGTCGAGGAACTTGTCCAGCCACCGATGTCCGACCGCTCCCCGCGTACGCAGCCGCTCCAACAGGCCGCGCAGGAACGCCAGGTACCGCGCGTCGTCGTGCGCCGTGAGGGCCAGCCCACGGTGGGTGGACTCCTCGTGGACGGCCCGTACGATCGCGACGGCGGCCCGCTCGTCGGGGACACCCACCCAGGCGGCGGCGGTACGGGTCAGTTCGAGGGTACGGCCGTTGCGGGAACGGTGGCCGAACTCCATCACGGCCTCGAACGCGAACCGCTCCCCGATCAGGTCCCAGGTTCTCTTGTCCCCGCCGCGTCCCTTGCCCGACAGCAGCCGTGCGACTCCCGCGTCGTCGTGCAGGTCCGGCGGTACGACGGCGGCGAGCGTCTCACGGTCGGTGGTGGACATGACGACATCGGCGACGAGGTCGTTCAGCGCGGTGGACCGCTGCTCGCTCAGGTGCTTGGTGAACAGGGCCCGCAGGGAGAAGGTGTACGAGCGGGAGGCGACGAAACCGGCCCGGTGCGCGGCGTCCTGCACCGAGTCGTTGAACATCAGCGTCTTCGTCTCACGCTGCTGCTTGTCCATCTCCCCGCCGGTGAAGAGCTGGGTGATGGACGCGGCGGCGAGCGCGGCGGCGCCCGTACCGAGGAAGCGGATGGCGTTGTGCGTGCCGCACGCCGGGCACCAGTCGTCCTTGGCGGCCCGCTCTGCGGTGTCCCCGAGCTGGACGAGGACGAAGACCGAGTCCGGACCTGCGGGCTGCGGGTCGCCCTCGTCGTCGTAATCATCCTGGGGGTCGGGCAGGCGCAGGCGGCGGGAGTGACCGTCGAGAACCATCAGAACGCCCGCGCCACCGGTGGTCAGCGACCTCTGCTGCGCCCGGTCCACGGCGGTACGGCCGTTGCCCTCGCGAGCCTCGTTGTCCGTGGCCGCCACGAGGGTGCGCACCTTGGACTTGTTGGCCGTGACGGTGGCCCGGCGAATCTTGTGGGCCTCGAAGCTCAGCTCTTCCAGGTCCGACTCGGGGGCGAGTACCGACCAGCCGGAGCGCCCGCACTCGCGGCAGTACACCGCGGGCAGGTAGACCTTGGTGTCACGCGAGGTGGTCGTGTTGGGCGTCGTACGTAGCCGGCTCTCCGCCCCGACCGTGTCCCAGGCGAACTCGGCCTTCGGCCAGGGCAGCACGCCCCTCAGCACGCGGGTGACGGACCGCGCCCACTGGTGCACCTCTACCTGGACGAAGGGGCGGTTGATCGTGGCCGGCGCCTCCGGGTCCCGTGCCACGGACAGAAGGGCGACGAAGCGGGCGAGTGCCGCCGCCGCGACCTGTGGCCGCGTCGTTATCGCCTCGTCCCAGCTCTTCGCCCCACTGCGGCGCATCACGTCGAGCACCTCGTCATAGGTGCACGCCGTGCCGTCGAAGGCCTTCAGCACCGCATATGTCAGTCGGTTGCGCCTGAGCGCGGCGCCGAGGACGACCGGATCGGTGGTACGGCGTCCGGTGACGGCCTCGGCAAGGTCCGCGAGCGCCTCCGGGCCGGAGGCCGGGTCCGGCAGGGCGGTCAGTGCCTCGGGGGGTGCGGCCTGACCGGGCAGGAACTTCGCGTCCCTGATCGACTCGTCGAGCATGAACTCGTCGACCGTCAGCCGGTCCTCACCGACGATCGCGTCCTCGGTGAACTCGGCACCGAAGACGTTGCCGGCCACGGAGAGGAGCTGCCGCACCCCGTCGGCGTCGGTGCCGGAAGCGAGCGTCGCGGAGGTCGCGACGGGAGTGATCGTTCCGAGCGGCCTACCGGGCCGGTTCGCGCCGACGGCGATGGCAAGGCGACGCAGCAGCATCGCGACGTCGGTGCCCTGGGCACCGTCGTACGTGTGGAACTCGTCGACGACCACGTAGCGGATGTCGCTGTCGTCCCACAGCGGTGCGTCGGCGGCCCGCTGCAGGAGCAGGTCGAGCATCTTGTAATTGGTGATCAGGATGTCCGGCGGGGACAGCCGCATGTCCTGCCGGCGCGTGTAGACGCGGTCGTAGTGCGTCGCCGCCTTGTCCCCGATGTACAGGCCGGCGCGTACGCCGCTTAACTCGTCGTAGTCGGTGAGCAGTCCGTTGATGCGGGCCGCCTGGTCGGTGGCCAGGGCGTTCATCGGATAGAGGAAGATCGCCTTGACCCCGCTGTTCCCGGCCGCGCGCTCGCGGACACAGTGATCGAGAACGGGGTAGAGGAACGACTCGGTCTTGCCGGAGCCCGTACCCGTCGTGACCAGCGTGGGCCGAGGTACGTGCCCGTCCTTCGAGGTGAGCCGGGCGAAGGCACGGGCCTGGTGCGCGTACGGCGTCCAGCCGTCCGTGCGTACCCAGTCCAGGTACCGCTGCCAGCCGTCGCCGGCCGGGGTGAAGGGGGTGCGGAGGCGAAGATACGGGCCGCGTAACATACCCGTCGTCTCGTCCCCGAGAAAGGCGTGCAGCGCCTTGCGGACGCCCTCGTCGGCGAGGCCGTACGTCGTGGACAGGTACTGGAGCAGGCTCTCCTTGAGTCCCTGTGCTTCGAGGGTCGGCCTCACGGGGTCGGGACCTCCATCTTCTCCGGGTCCCACAGACCCTTGCTCACGGCTTCGTCGAGACGCTGCTTGAAGTAGGCGTGGGCGGCGCGCATCTCGCGCTCACGGTTGGCCTTGTAGAAGGGGGCGGTGTAGCCGTCGGGAACGGGGACGGTGGTCTCGGGGTCCTTCTCGTAGGCCTCCTGGTAGGCCTCGAACTGGGTCCAGTGGTCCTTGGTCTGATCGAACCCGTACGTGTACCGGTCCCCGGCGATCTTCCGCTCGGTGGCGTCGAACCACGTCACCCGATCGAAGTCCTGCATGATCGGGAAACGGGCCCGGTACATGGCGATGAGCGTGTCCGCGTCGATGCAGAGCCAGACGGCGACGAGTGCGTCGATCTCGACAAGGGCGGCACGGCGGGCGTACTCGGTGCGGAGGGGGGTGTCGCGCTGCCAGGTGGGGGTGACGTCGTGCAGCTCGGTCGTGAGATGGGGCCAGTCGATGGCCCAGGGCTCGTAGCCGGGCCATTTGGGGTCGTAGAGCTGCGCCCAGAGGTCGGCGTAGGCGGTGGTGAGGGCGTTGAGGCGGAGGGTGCGGAGGAGGAGGGCGGGGGCTAGGGGGTGGTCATGATGAGGAGCTGGCAGAGTCCTTGCCGTGCCCACACGCATGTCTCCCTTGCCGCTGGTACGCAGGTAGTAGTCGAGAGGGAGTCCGGCCCAGAACCCGGCGGCTAGGGCAGTACCACGCAATGTGCCTAGCCGCATCGAATTCACCTGATCAACGTGAGCCACGCCCGGTGGGACGATCGCCGCAAACAGTGCTCGCTCAGTATCAGGAGCGATCTGACGCCGCCATGCAACCCGGTAGTCCTCGCTGTACGGATAGCTCGCTTTGGCAAGTAGGAACTTCTCAACCTGTTCGTCCTCGACCTCCTCCGGCTGGATCTTGCGCGTCTCCGCAATCTGAATCCGAGCCTGCGCTCGCTCCTCAACCGACGTACGGAGCCTCTCGTACCGCTCCCAGTCGGGCCACCGGTCCTGCTCCCCCAGAAACGCATCACGCGAAGCCACACACCGATACTCCGATTCCGGCACCGCGTCATCCGCAAGCGCCCTCGGGTCTAGGCCGCGTACCTCGCCGCCGCCCTGGCTGGGCTGCTTGAACATCGGGTTGGCCACGCCGATCTGCGGCCCCTTGAGGATGACGTCGTTCCACGCTTCCGCGTGATAGTCCTCCTGGCCGTCTGCGCCTCTGTTGTAGTCGATAAGCCGCTGATTCTTGTCCGGGCCAAACTGCGCCTTCTTGGCGCCGCTTTCGTGGTACCCGGGGGTGATATCCGGGTACAACGCACCAAGACGCAAGGGATACATGCCCAGCGCATCGATCGCTGGGTCCTCCGCCGTACTCACCGGCGTGAGCAGACGCGTGTGCTCCAGGGGGGCTTCATCACCTGCCAGTCGACGCCATCGCTTGAGGGTGCCGGTAGTCACGCGGACAACGCGCTTCGGGTGAGGGCGCTGGTCCCAGTCGCCGTCGTACTTGACGCCGGGATCCGCGCCCGCGTCCTCGGCGGCGGCGGACAACCGAAGCGAGTCGACAGTGAAGAGCCACGACAGCGAGTCGAAGGAGATCTCCCCTTCGGTCCCGTAGATGTGCACGCCGAAGTGGCTGGACCGACCCACGGGCGGTGGGAAGAAGCGATTGCCCGCATTGACGAAGTCGCCATGCACGCGCAGGCGCCGATAGGCCGCGGCCCGCAGCGCGGCCTCTTTGTCTCCCGCGAAGTGGGTGTCAGGATGCACCATCCCGGCCGCTCCGACGCGTCCGGCATGGTCCCACACCTCGCACATGAACGCCCGGTACAGATCAGGCTGGCTTCCCGAGATCAGTGGATAGACGGGCGGAGCCGAGAGATAGCTCGCCGTCGTCACCGTATTCGTCACCTCGCCGAGCAGGTACTCCCGCACCTCCTCACGGGCGAGTTCGTCCCTCCTCCGCCTGCTCTTCTCCTCCGCCTTCGGCTTCTCCGTGAGCATGAACCACGGCTCGTACTCCGCGAGGACCGGGTCTTCCTTCCATTCCGGCCGCACCCACGGCGGATTACCCACCTGAAGATCGAATCCCCCCGCCTCGCTAGCAAACACGCCTGCGAAGTCCAGCTCCCAGTGCAGAAAACCCTGCTCCTTGGCGATGTCACGGACGACCCGCATCCACGGATACCGCGTCTCGACCGCCTTCAGCGCATCGTCCATGCCCATTTCGACCTGGACCAGATCTTCGAGCAGCGCCAGCTCCTCCAGGGAGTCGACGGATGCGGCAAAGCCATCTTCCCGAATGGGCTCCGTGCCCACCATGGACTCCAGGAAGGCGATCCAGTCGTCCAAGTTCGCAAGCGGGACGACCTCGCGCCGGCGTACCGGCCCAAGGCGCTTCCTCGATACGGAGGAGGTACGCGCCTTCTTGAGCTTTTCCTTCTTCACTAGCTCGTCGTCGACCCCGTCCTCGCCGGCCAGGGACATCTGGTCACCCTCCATGGCGAACAGCATCCGGCTCTCGAAGAATCGCGGCACGGTCGTGGGCTCGGGCGCCGCCAACGGCGTCTCGCTCTCGACGGCTTCCCCAGCCATCGACGACAGCAGAGTGTCCAGGTCCGCCCCCGCCTCCACTGTCACCACCGGAGCCGTGGCGTACTCCGCGTCCGTCCCGTCCAGCAGCCCGACCTTGTCCAGAGGCCAGAACCACAGCGCGCACCATGCGTCCATGACCTGCTTGAGACGCCAGTACGGGGAGCCCTCCGCCTTGAAGAGGTCCTTGAAGACCTGCTCCTTGGTCAGCGGCAGGCTCTGGTCCGCGTTCTGCTTGTCGTGGCGGAGGAAGGCGTCCTCCTCCGCGTCCTCCTCGCGGTCGGTCCCCCAGACATCGATGGTGCGGGCGATCTCCTGCTCGCTGAGTTCCATGCGCTTGGCGACGAGCTTCCACAGGAACTCGACACGAAGGGCCGCCGCCTGGAGCCGGGCGAGCTGGCTCGCCTTGCCGCCCGTCGTCTTGGGCTTAGTCTGGACGGCCTTCTTCCACGCCTTCAGCTGGTCCACCTGCGATCCGGCAAGCTGCTCGACCAGCTTCTTCGCGTCGCCGCTCGCCCCCGCGACCGCACCCCAACCAGGCGTGGGCAGGAGGAACTGGTGCACGGCCCCGTCCGGCAGCGGCTGCTCAGCACCGTCCTCGGTCGCCCGGAACGGCAGCTTGGTCGGCGTCTGTGCGCCGATGGTCCGCTCCTTCTTGATGCGCTCGGCCTCGTACACCCAACGTCGCGCCCCGATCAGGGAGTTACCGCGCCGCAGATGCAGACCGAACCACGGCGCACGCATCCCTGGGTGCATGGTGTTGAGCCATAACGACACCTCGGCGAGCTCCACGCCCGTCTCGTTGAGGTCGATGCCGTACGCGTTGTGGAGGGCGATGTACGCCTTCACCTTCTGCTTCGCCTCTAGCGCCTTCGACGTGTCCAGGTTGGCGCCGAGCTCCTCCTGGCGGCGCTTGAGGTATTCCTCCGCGACCAGGTCGATCGCCTTGTTCAGGAACGCGCCGGAGCCTAGGGCCGGTTCGCAGATGGTGTAGCGCAGGAGTTCGCTCGCGCGGGTCCGTACCGTGTTGCCGTCGGCGTCCTTCTCCTGGTCGAGGCGGTGCTTGAGCGCCAGCTCGACGGTGACCTCGGTGAGGGACTCGGGGGTGTAGTACGAGGCGGAGGTCTCACGGTCGCGGCCGGCCAGCCGGTAGACGAACCGGCCCCGGGGGTACTTCTTGGGGCCGCGCAGGCCGTGCTGTTCGGTGTCCTGGGCGGAGTACACGACGTGCGTGTTCTCCGGGTAGTCGTTCAGCCGGTCGGCGGGGACGAGCCAGGAGCCCTTCTCGGGGTCGCCGTACTGCTTGCCGGCCTTCTTGGCGCCGGGCTTGGCGACCTCGGCCAGCTCCTCCTCGGCGATGATGCCGGTGTACGACATCAGACCTTCGTAGACGGCGCCAAGCTGGTTGATGCCGAGGTTGCGGTAGGAGATGAAGCCGCCCTGCCGGCCCTTCTGGCCGGCCTCCTTCAGGGTGAGTAGACGCAGCACCTGGTGCAGGGCTTCGTTGCGCAGCCGCAGGTCCAGCCACCGCGGCTGCTCGTCCCCGTCCTCGTCCCACCGGGGGTCCAGGACGCCGCTCCCGATGAGGGTGATCGCCTTGGGGTCGAACAGCTCACTGCGCAGCGGCTCGAAGCGCAGGCCGCGCAGCTCGCTGCGTTCCTCGGCCGGCTTTTCGTCGTCCGCTTCGGTGCCGTGCGGGCGGTGGCCGTAGTTGACCTTGTTGAAGAGAACGTCGAGGGATGCGTGGAGGTGGAAGCCCCCTCGGCTGTCCTCGTCCACCAGCTTTCGCTCGCGCGTGACCAGCTCGCGCAACCGGGCGACCGAGTAGCCGGCCTCGTAGGTGGAGTCGTCGGCGGGCAGGATGCCCAGTTCGGGGCGGGCCTCGGCGTACAGGAGGAAGAGGATGCGGTAGAGGTAGCGCAGGGATTCACGGGTGAGCTGCTTGGCGAACGGGCCCTTCCTGAGGTCCTCGATCTCCCGTGGCTTGACCTTCGCCTCGCACAGGCGGGCGAGCACTTCGTTCGCGATGATCTCGACTGACTGCTGAAGCCCCTTGCGCAGCTCGGAGTTGACGCCGACGGCGTTGTCCCGGGACGCCTTCAGCAGGTCGTCGATGCGTCGGCCCTTGCCGTCGGGGCGGGTCGCGAGCATGTCGTGGGAGAAGAGGGCGGCGAGGAGGGAGAGTTCGCCGGCCTTGGTCGTGTCGTTGCGGGCGAGGGCCGCGTCCAGGCTGGTGGCGAGGTAGCGGCCTTCGGCCCAGGCGTTGCGGTCGGCGAGGGCGAGTACGCCACCGCACAGCAGCAGGATGAAGCGGGGCGCGTCGCCGCCGGGCTCGTGGAGTTCGCTCTGGAAGAGCCAGCCCGCCAGCTTCTCGCCGACCTCGAGGAGACCGTCCGTGGTCTTGAGGGGGTGGAGGAGCAGTCCTGCGTTGTCGGGGTCGAGGGCGTCGTCGAGGGAGGCGGTCCAGCCGCAGTCGAGGGCGACGATGCCGTCTCCGTGCCAGGCGATTTGGAGTTCGTACTCCTTGCCGGCGTTGTGCACGATGATCGGGTCGGGCCGCTCGCCGTAGCCGAGGGCTTTCAGGACAGTGGTGTGCCAGGCGGTGATGTGCTCGGCCCACTCGCCTGTGGGGTCGTCGTAGGTGCTGCCGGGTTCTTCCTGCTGGGCACGGGAGCTCAGGAAGGGGCGCACGGTGGCCAGGTAGTCGCTGCGGAGCCGGGGCAGGAGTTCGCGCGGGGTGGGCTGGGGATCGTGGGGGTCGGTCTCGCGGCCGGTCCACAGGGTGAACAGGCCCTCGTCGCCCGCCTTGCCCTTCTTGAGAGTGTTCTCCAGCTCCTCGCTGAAGTAGTGGGCGGAGAGGTATTCGCCGCGGTTGGCGAAGGAGTCGTAGGTGTAGCTCATCGTGCGGACTCCTCAGCGTGCGCGGTGGACGCGGTGGTGGGGTGAAGGGGTTCGAGGACGCAGAGGACCCGCAGCATCGGGTCGCCGTCGGTTCGCAGGCGGCGTACGAGGTCGCGGCGTAGGGCGGCCGTGTCGTACACCTGCTGGATGCGGCGCTGCTGGTTGCCGACGGCGATCAGGGCGCCCTGCTCCCAGATCTGGACCCGGTCCTCGTACGGGGCGAGGTAGGAGTCCACCTGCTTGTCGTAGTCGGCGCGGCGCTCGCGCAGGTGGGTCTCGGCCGCGTCGACGGCAGTGGGGACGAGTCTCTGGAGAAGGTCGGGGGCGACGGGCTGGGCGCGGCCGGGCATGTCGGGGCCGACACCGCAGGCGGCGAGAAACGCCGAGTCCATGCGCCATACGCGAGGGCTGCCCGCGGTGAGCCCGGTGACGGCCATCCACTCCACGACGGTCGGCTTGCCCGCCGTGTTTGAGTAGACGCCTTGGAGGAGGTAGACCGGGCCGGTGAGGGCTTCGGGCAAGGCGGCGTCGATCCGCTTGGCCTTGACGGTGTCGGGCCGGTAGGCGAGGACGAACGCCTCGTCGTACTGGAGCTTGGCGAGGACTTTGTCCGTCACCCAGTCGAGCACGGGGTGGATGTCGGAGGCGTAGGAGACATTGGGCCACTGGGATGTGGGCTGGTCCGTCTTGCCCTGCTTGGCGTTGCGGGCGGCCTCCAGGCGGTCGGCGGCGTACTGCTTGTCGAAGGTGATGCTCAGCGTGCCGTCGTACTTGGACGTCGTGAGGATCTTCTCCTGCTCGAGGTACGACTTCGGCAGCGCCCGGAAGCGGTACTGCAGGTCGTCGGGCGGAGTGAACTCGATTCGGCCCTGGGCCGTCTCGGGCTTCCAGCCGAGGGCCGCGCGCTCGGCCTCCGGGTAGATGAGGTCCATCGCGGCGTGGAAGTACGCCTTGGTGTCGGTGAAGACGTGGGGTACGTCGGCCTCGGGCACCGGGGCCGTGCCGAGAGTGGTGGGAGGGGCCGTGGGGTCGGCGAGCCGGGCGTTGGCGCCGGCGAGGAGGTTGGCGAGGACCCCGCCTGACTCCTGCTGGGACTGCTTGATGGAGCGCTCGACGGTGCCGCCCTTGATGAGGTCGCGGGTGAGGCGGTCCTCTTCTTTCTTGTCGTTGTAGAGGCCGGTGACGGCCTCGGCGCTGCCCTCACCGGTCTCGATCTCGTGTGCCTGGGCCTCGCGCCGCAGCAGGCGGGCGCCGACGAGCCGGTCGTCGAGCGTGAGCATCTCGCCGCTCTCCTCGTCGCGCCGCCAGGGCACGTCGGCGGTGAGAGTGAGGGCACGGAACTCGGGGCTGACCGCCTGCCCGTAGCGGTCGATGCGTCCGTTGCGCTGCTCGATGCGTATGAGGGACCAGGGCAGGTCGTAATGGATGAGGTCGTGGCATTGGTGGTGCAGGTTGACGCCCTCGGAGGCGATGTCGCCGGTGAACAGCAGCCGTACCGGCTCTTCGAGCCGGCCGAAGCGGTCGACGATCTCCTGCTGTTGCTGGTCGTTGGTGGTGTCGCCGTGCATGACCTCGACGGCTCCGCCGTACGCCTTCCAGGGACGCGTCGCGTCGGCCTTCGCCTCGTTCTTCTTGAAGCCGAGCCGGGCCGGGACCTCCTGGGCCAGCCAGTCCAGGGTGTGAACCCGCTCGGAGAAGATCACGACGCGGCGCTCGGAGCGCGGGCCGACGCCAAGGCTGTCCTTCAGCGTGCGCACGAGCGCGTCGAGCTTGGCGGAGTCCTGGTCGGTGAAGTCCGCGACCAGTGCCTCCAGCTCCGCGAGCGCCTTGCTCTCGGCGGCGAGAGCAGCGCGACGCTCGGGAGTGTCCGTCGCGGTCCTTGCCTTGCCCTTCGCCGTACCGGTCCTCGGGTTGTCCAGGTAGGCACGGCGGTTGGCGAGGGATTTCCGCAGGGCGACGTGGGAGGAGAGGAACGCCTTGAGGAAGTTGTAGCCGACCAGCGGATCGGCGCAGACCGACGAACGGCTGGGGTCCCCCGGGGTCCACTCGCTCGCGAGCTTCTCCAGGACGGCGACCTCCTTCGGTGTCGCCGGAGCCGGCACCGGCAGGGAGTCGCCGCGTTCGGCCCAGGGCTTGCCCTTGAGGCTGTCGCGTACCTCGCGGTCGCTCTTGGTGCGCCTGATGTAGAGGTGGTCGAGGTCGGCGACCTTGTAGTTCTTGGGGTCGGCGATGGCCGCCGGGTCGAGCATCCGGATCAGCTCGGCGAAGGATTCGGCGTCGCCGTTGTGCGGCGTGGCGGAGGCCAGGATCAGCGCATCGGTTTGCTCGGCGAGACGGCGGGCGAGGCGGTTGTTGCGGGTGCCCTTGTTCACGAGGTTGTGCGACTCGTCGATGACCACCGCGTCCCAGGTGATGTTCTCCAGGTGGTGGGCGTATGTCGCCGACTTGAGGGTGTCGACTGAGACGATGACGCGCTTGAAGTGGGCGAACGGGTTCCGGCCTGCCGGTAACTCCTGCTGGATGCGCTGGATGCCGGTGGAGTCCAGGCGCACCAGCGGCAGGGAGAAGCGGGTCCACAGCTCACGCTGGAACTGCTCCAGCACATGGGCGGGCGTGACCACGAGGATGCGCTCACCACGCCCGCGCCGGATCAGCTCTGAGAGCGTAATGCCGATCTCCAGCGTCTTGCCCAGACCGACGACGTCGGCTATCAGCAGCCGGGGCTGCGGATTTCGCATGGACAGCGCCAGCTCGGCGGGGCGTAACTGGTGCTCCTGCCGGTCCATGAGGAAGGAGTCGGCAAGGGCGATGCCGTGCTCGGTCTGCGGCAGCGCGGTCTTGCGGATGACCGCCTCCAGATAGAGGCGGGCCTTGGCGTGCTTGGAGGTCTCGTCGGGCACGAGACGGGTCTTGCGCGGATCGAGCACCTCGATACGGTCCAGTCCAGAGTAGAAGACCGCGTCCGTGCCACGGACGAACGAGGAGACCCCGCTGACCTTCACCATGAGTCCGTCACGGGACTCCGCGACGGACTTCACGAGCCACTGCTCGTCGCGGATGCGCACCTGGGCGCCAGGGGCGAAGACCGGCCTGGCACCGGCCGGGTATGCCGACTGCGCCGGATCGACATCGCGCCCTTCAGGAACCTCAGGCTGCATCGACGTGGTCACGTGGTGCTCCTCTGTGGACTGTGTGCTCGTATGTGCGGTGTGGTCGTGGCGGGTCGACCTTTGAGGCGGCCGAGGGATGAGACACCGACGAATCCAGGGTCGGCGCCGCTCGCTCTTTCCCATCGCCCCTGGACCGGCCTCGCCGGTAGAAGGGTGGAAGAGCGGTTCAGCGCTTCGACCAGGTGAGCGCGGGCCCCGCCGCGTAGCGCTCGCGCAACTCCTCGGCGACCTTCCGGGAAGCGGGAGGGCGGCCCCTTTGTGGCGTGGGCGCAGCCGGGCTTCCGCTCGCGGACTCGGTTACCTGCACGGACACGGGCGGGAGTGGGCTCGCGGTGTCGCTCGCGGCTGGTGAGCCCGGACCGGATTCACCGCCAGGTGGCGAGACGACGACCTTTTCAACCGAGATCGCCGGCTCTTCGCGCAGCAGTTTCTCCAGTGAGTCGAGCCGGTCCAGCATCGGTCCATCAGGCTGCGGCAGCACCAACGTGGAATGGTCCTTCGCCGTCGTCTCCTGGATCAGAGCGCGCCGTGCACGAGCCGGACTCGTACCCAACTGACGCATGAGGTCGGCACACTGCCGGGTCACCTCCTCCAGGGAGGGACGGTCGTCCGCTTTGTGCGCCAGCATGCCCGTCACGATCGGGGCCAGCTCATCGGGCAGCCCAGACAGATCGGGGCCGATCGCGGGGTTGACCACCTGCGCGGCGACTGCCTCCCATCGGGCGCCGTCGTACGGGTAGTGCTCGGTCGCCGCGTACAGAAGTACGGTGCCCAGGCCGTACACGTCAGCGGCCTGCGTCACGTCCACCTCGCCCAGGGCCTGTTCGGGCGGCATGCAGCGAACCGTGCCGATGACCATGCCGGCCTGCGTGAGCGTTCCCTTGGACGCTCCGACGAAAGCGCCAAGGCCGAAGTCGATGATTACCGGACCGAAGTCGCCGAGGATGACGTTCTGCGCCTTCAGGTCGCGGTGCACCAGACCAGCGGCGTGCACAGCGGCAAGCCCCTCAGCCAGCAGCGCGCCGAGGCTCGCCACGAGCGGCGCGGACAGCGGACCCTGGTCCCGAACGACGTCGGAAAGCGGTCGGCCGGGGACATAGTCCATGGCCAGCCAGGGCTGCTCGGCGAACGGGTCCGCCTCGATGAAACGGGCCACACGGCCCGTACCCGAGATCGTGCGCGCGATCGCCGCCTCGCGTTCAAACCGGGCGCGCGTGTGGGGGTCCGTACGGTCCGGCCGGATCACCTTCACGGCAACCGGTTCACCCGCGACCGAGTAGGCGAGGTACACCTCCCCCATCCCGCCCGCGCCGAGTCGGCACTCGACGAGGTACGGACCGATACGCGACGGCAGAGGCGCGCTGCTCACTGCATCCCCCCTGACTCCCGCAACGACAGCACAGCCTTGCTCGGCGCCTGCCTCCGCTCCGCCGGAGAAAGAGTAGATCGCAGGAGACAGGGGCACCGACGAATCACGCCCACAGCCTACCGATCGGCCTCCCACAGGAGAAAGTAATCACATCGGACCGGGCCGTTCTCCCCGGCTCCGTGTCCGGAAACGGGCCACATTGGTACGGTTCGATGGTCAGCTCGCCAGACGACCGAGGGTGCTTGCTGTCGTCCTCGTCGGTGATGGTCACCTATACCGGGCGGGGGACTCCACCTGGGACGATGGTGGCACCTGGGAGCCAGGTGGTGTTGGGCTCGGGGTGGCTGGCCCTGGGTCCTGTTGTTCAGGCCCTTCCACAGCCGTCGGTAGGCGACGCCGTCCACGGTGATCGTGTACGGGATGCCGTCCAGGCAGTCGGCGAGGGCGGGCCGGAGCAGGTGCGGGATCATGGACGTCGACGAAGACCGCAGTACGACGGGGAGCAGCGAGTGGACGCCGCGGAGATAGACGAGACGCCGTGGGACGCGCCGGAGGACTGGGCGCGGGCCGGTGAGGCGGAGCGGATCGCGGAGTGGGGCGAGGTTCTCGCGGGGGAACGGGCGAAGCTCCGCAAGCGACTCGACACCCTGGACCACCGGCTGGCGAACACCCTGCGGATCCTGGCCCTCAGCCCCGGCCGGCCCTTCGTCGAGCAACTGCTGCGCCTGTACCGCGCGGCGCACCAGAGTAACGCCGGCTCGCCGACCGGCCCCCGCCTCCTGGCCTCGCTCCTCGCCGAGGCCCAGTCGCTGGACGACCTGCTCCCCGCCCTCTCCTACGACGGCGGGCAGTTGTGGGACGAACTGCGCGCCTGCCTGTTCCACGAGGTGTTGCTGCGCGGTGTCGACGCGCAGGAGATCTACCGACGGTCCGGCAACATCCACTTCTGCGCCCCGTGGGGCGGCCTGGCCTGGTTGCCCGACCGGCTCGCGGACATGGAGCGCGGAATCTCCGCCCACCTTCCCCGCCGCCACTACAACGGCGGTGCCGGTGGCTGCTGCCCGCAGATGTCCTCGCCGGTGCCGCTCGACGCCGCCGCCCGGCGCGCCGGGGCCGGGCACCCGGTGGTCGACGCCACGACGGCGCGCCTCGTGGAGGCGATCGGAGGGCCACCGGAGCAGGGTGGCTGGGGTGGTCACGAGGTGGCGGTCTTCGCCACGGAGCAGCCCGTCAGTCCGGAGGCGCTGCCGGCCGTGGTCGCCTCGCTGCCGATGGAGTGTCTCGAAGGACTGGGCGAGGACGGCCGCTTCACCTACGCCCCCTGCTCGCTCGGCGAGGTGTGGCATCTGCTGTTCACGACCGCCTCACACACCGCGGTCTACGGCGGGGGCGTCCACGGCGCCTATGGACGCCTGAACGCCTGGCGGTCGCTGGCGGGGCTCGCCGGCGCACGCCCGGACGCCGACCCCGACGAGGTCGAGCGGGTGGCGTCGGCCTGCACCTGGCTGCGGTTCGAGGCGGACTCCGCCTGGTTCCACAACGAGATCAACGACTTCGGCGTGGTGGCACTCACCCCGGACGGCCGCCGCATCGCGGTGCTGGCCGCCACCGACACCGACTGACCGAAGGGCGAATGGGCCTCCCCGAAGGCCGACCGAGGGGTCGGACTGAGGCGTTTCGACTATCCGGCGCCGGGGTGGTGGCTGCGGTTGAGGTCCCAGACGGCGGCGAGAACGGGGTGCCGGGGACGCGGCCACACGGGACAGACGAGCTGGTGCGGAATGCGACAGCGGGTCTCGGGCGACGGCGGAGTGTCGCGGTTCTCGGCGTGCCCGTCGCCCGCGACGATCCACCGCCACCCTTCGGGCACGACGGGTACCGGGAGCAGGACGCGGGGCTCCAACAACACCCAGTGCTCGTAACGGGTCTCGTACCGGTCCTGGTCGCGCGCGCAGTCGCGGCAGCGGGGCGGGGCCGGAGGCGCTGGCGCGTCAGCGTGCTCGGCGATCGCCCGGTCGTGGGCATCAAGCGTCAGGGCGTCCTGATAGCAGGGGTCGCAGAGGATGGCACCGGTGCGTCTCTGCGCGACGGTGGGTCGGCCCTGCTGGCATGCGCGGCAGATGTGTGGTTCGTAGAGTCCCCCCATGGGTGCAGGGTGCAAGCGCCGCGCAACGGCCGACGAGGCGGCCGTTGGACGTTTCTGCCGGTGGCGGCGGTACGCGAGGGACCCGCGGCGGCAGGGCGGGCGCCACGGGGCACCACGAGGCGCAGAGCTCGTGGCCGACGAGCGGGCCTTTTCGCGCGAGCGGGCGGCGGAACGAGCGGGGGTCCGGCGACACTCCAGGGCGCGGCGACCCTCCGGAGCGTGGAGACACTACGGAAGCACTGCACAGCGCGGGGACACCTGAGAGGGGAAACGCTCTCGTAATAGGCGGTGGGTACAGTGCCCGCTCCTGTGAGGTAGGGAGTGACTCGTGCGGCAGAACACCGCGGTGGGCACCGGCATACGCGTCGGGCCGGGGACGGAGGAGCACCTGAAGGAGCTCACCGACATCTACAACCACTACGTGATCCGTACGCCGATCACGTTCGACGTGGAGCCCGTCCGCGTCGAGGACCGTGCGCGGTGGCTGGCCGACCACCCTCCCACCGGCCGGCATCGACTCCTGGTCGCCGAGGAGGCGGGCCAGGTCCTCGGGTACGCCACCAGCAGCGCCCTGCGGCCCAAGCAGGCGTACGAGACGTCGGTGGAGACCAGCATCTACCTCGCCCCGGAGCACACCGGACGCGGCCTCGGCGGCCTGCTGTACCAGGCGCTCTTCGAGGCGCTGGCCGAGGAGGACGTGCACCGCGCCTACGCGGTGATCACCCAGCCCAACGAGGCGTCCATGCGTCTGCACCAGCGCTTCGGCTTCCGCCCGGCGGGCGTCCACCACGAGGTGGGCCGGAAGTTCGGCACCTACTGGGACGTCGCCTGGCTCGAGAAGCCCCTCCGTTAGGCTCCCCGTCCGTCGGCGTCCGTCGGCGTCCGTCGACATCCCTCGGCAGGGACGGAACGCCCCTGGCCGACCGGGAATCCCCCCTCAGCGCATCACCTTGATGCCGAAAGGGGTGCCGAATCCGAGCGCGAAGCCGATGGCGCTGTGCAGGTGCGCGTACATCTCCATGCCGCGCGCGGAGGCGATGCCGCCCAGGTCGAGGACGTCGGTCCAGCCGTACGAGCGGAGGAGCGCGGTCACGGCCTGCTTGGCGTCGTCGTGGTCCCCCGCGATGAACATCGTGTGGTCCCCGGATGCGACCGCCTGGGGATCCACGACGGTCGTCTGCTCCTGAGTGACGAAGCCCTTGACGACCTTGGTGTACGGGAGGGCACGTTGGATCTGCTCACCGAGGCTGTCGCTGTCGCAGGGGTCGAAGGTGGGCATGACGCCCCACGGCGTGGGCCAGGGGTGCTCGATGTCGGGGTCGTTGACGAAGGGCACGGCGTAGTCGACGAGGGTCTTGCCGGCCAGCCGGTACGCCGCGACCCCGCGCGGCGGATCGAGGAGATCGCCGCCGCCACCGAGCGGGTCATCGCGGATCGGGGTATCGAGGGCCTGACCCACCGCGCGGTCGCCGAGGAGGCCGGCGTCCCCCTCGGGGCGACGACGTACCACTTCGCCACCAAGGACGACCTCATCAAGGCCGCTCTGGAGCGCGCCTACCACCGCTACGCCACCACCCTCGAGGAGTGGGCCGCCCATCGGCCCGAGCTCACCCCGCACCAGCTCACCGTCCTCCTCGCCGATGCGCTCATGGGCTGCTTCGGCCCCCATCGGGACCAGGAGGTCGTCCAGCTGGAGCTCTACCTCGCGGCGCTGCGCCGGCCCGCCCTGCGCCCCATCGCCGACCGGTACACCGAGACGACCACCAACCTCCTCCTCGCGTACGTCGACCCCGTCACGGCCCAGGCCGTGACCGCCGCCATGAACGGCCTCACGCTCCGCGGCCTGGCCTCGACCCGGCCCCCCACCCGCACCGAGGTCGAGAACATCCTCGGCCGCATCCTGACCCCCCACCCCGGCCTCCCCACCTCCCCGTCACCGGTCGCCGACGTCGCCGCCGGGCGCTGAGCCCGCGCACACCCGCCCCTCTGAGAAGGTGCGAGGCGTCCCGCCCCCCGATGGCAGGATGGGGGAGTGACGACGAACGAGCCGTGGGCCGCCCACGGGGACCTGGCAGCGGCGAGGACACGGGTGTACGAGCCGGCCGGCTTCTCCTGTTCGCCCCCGGTACCGGAGTCGGAGGGCGCCGAGTACGCCGCTCACGCGCTCACGGTGAACGGCCTCTCGGTCCGGTTCCGGGTGGGCAAGACCACCCCGAACAAGGTCGGCCAGTTCGTCACCGTCTGGCAGCGGTCCGCCGAGGGGCCGATCCGACCCTTCGACGTCGACGACGCCGTGGACCTGTTCGTCATCAGCAGCCGCGACGGCGACGGTTTCGGCCAGTTCGTCTTCCCGCGGGAGGTGCTCCGCGAGCGGGACATCGTCTCCCGCGACGGCACCGGTGGGAAACGGGGATTCCGCGTCTATCCGCCGTGGGTGACGACCACCAACCGTCAGGCTCGCACCACCCAGGCGTGGCAGGTCGAGCACTTCCTCCCCCTCCCGGAGGACGCACCCGTGGATCTGCGGCGCGCCCGGGCCCTCTACCGCGGCTAGGGCGGTGCCTTCCTGGCCGCGAGCCGCTCCGTCGGTTCTCCCGGTCCGCACCGTCCGACGGGAACGACGTCGCCTCCTCTGTCGTTTCGCGACCGTCGACTGTGTTGAGGAATCGGGGGGCAACTGTGGCGATGTGGGCCATGTCGTTCTCGGCGTTCGTGTGTCTACTGGTCTTCTTCGCCCTGGCGGAGAGCGTGTGGCGATGGTTCACGGGGCTGGGCCTGATTCCATGGCTACGCAGGCGCACGGGGCGGTCGTTGTCGAACACGGCCTTCGACGAGTTCACGGCGGTCGTGAACGGAAACAAGACGGTAGAGCTGGAGCAGCGGTGGGTGGAGCTGATGCGACGGGAGGACGAGAGCGATGGTGCGCCGCCCCGCTCCAGCGTCGACCTGACCAAGGGCACCGCGTTCATCGTGTTGCCACAGGAGGCGGACGGCCCGCGCGCTGACCGGCGTGACACCTTTGAGGGATGACGGTGAAACGTGATCCTGAGGAAACGGGTGCGGAACCGTCCACGCTGTGGGGGCGTATCGCGTGCTTGTGGGCGGTCGCGTTCGCCGGGTTGCACTTCTACTGGGCCGTCGGCGGTGATGTGGGGCTGAGCGTCTCCGCCGGCCCGCTGGCCACCGAGCGCCCGCTGTGGTTCGTCGTGGTCGGTTTGTGGGGTGTGGGCGCGCTCTGTCTCCTCGGCGCCCTGCTGGCATGGGTGCTTGCCGGGTCCAGGCTCCGGGGTGTTCCCGGTCTGCTGGCAAGGTGGCTGGGGTGGAGCGCCAGCGCGCTCCTTCTGGCCCGTGGCATCGGTGTCGAGGTGTTGCTGCTGACCGACCCAACGCACCTCGACCCCTCCGTGAGTGCGGGGCAGCGGGCCTGGACGCTGGCCCTCTGGAATCCCTGGTTCATCGCCGGAGGACTGGCCTTCGGCCTCGCCACCCTTCGGTCCGGCAGGCATGCCGACGCGGCACCGCCACCCGCGTCCAGAGGCTGACCGCTCCGCCAGTCAACCCACAGCCCCACGAGGCCGACAGCGGCAGGTCACTTCATGGGAGAAGGTGACTGCCCATCTCACCGCCCACCGGCTCCACTTCGCCCTGTCGAAAACAGCCCCCGCCGCTGTCGGCACCTCCCGCGCGGGGCCGGGAGGTACACCGCGGCCGCGAGGATCTGCACACACGCCGCCACGGTCAGGGCGCCGGGGAGCGACCATGAGGCGACGGGGCCGGCGGCTGCCGCGCCCAGGGCGTAGCCGGTGATCTTGAGGCTGGCGCCGGTGGTGAAGATCTGGCCGCGCAGACGGTCCGGCGCCTCCCGGTGCCGCACCGCGAACAAGGCGGTGAGCTGCGGCCCTTCGCCGATTCCGAGGAGGCAGACGGCGATGACGAGGGCGGCGGGTCGACCTGTCGCGGCCAGGGCCGACGCGGCGGCCTGCACCAGGGCGCCGGCCCAGACGACCGTGTCGGGGGCGATCGCACGCGGCGACCGGGCCAGCACGGCGTTGGCGACCAGGGCCGTGACGGCCGCGCAGGACAGCAGCAGCGCGCCGTGGCTGGCGCCACCGAAGGCGCGTTCGCCCAGCAGCGGGGCACAAACCGTCAGCATGCCCTGGGCGCCGCAACAGACGACGGAGGCGAGGGTCGCCCGGGCGAGGGGAGGGGTCCGGGTGATGAACCGCACCCCGGCGGCGAGGTCCCCGGCCAACGAGGTCGCGTGCGGACTCCCCGCCGGCCCGCCTCCCTCAGTGGTTCCGGATGCCGGTCCGCGGCCCGTGGGCAGGTGCCAGGCGGCAGGCGTCGCCAGGCCGATGAGCACCACCGAGAGCACGACGGCCGTCGGCGCGCCGCACGCCTCCGCCATGAGGCCGGCGAGGGCGGGCCCGACCAGGCCGGCCATGCTGAAGGTCATCGCGTCCAGGGCGTTCGCCCGAGGGAGCCCCTCGGCCCCGACCACGCGCGGGAGTCGGGCCGTCCAGCCGCCCGAGAGCGCGGGCGCCGGCAACCCCGTGAACACGGCGATCAGCACGGTGACGGCGAACGGAAACCGGTCGAGACCCACGAGGATCACCGTCAGGCCCGTCGCGTAGAGAACGAGCGCCGCGGCCAGGAGGCGCCCCGGCCACCGTGCTCTGTCGAGGAGCGCGCCCAGCACCGGCCCGCCCACCGCGGCCGCGATCGTGATGCCCGCGAGCAGCGACGACGCCTCGGTGGCCGAACCGGCGAGCGCGAACCCGGCCAGCATGAGCGCCGGTCCGGACATGTCGTCCCCGACCCGGGCCGCCGTCGCACCGGCGAGATACGCACCCATCGAGTAACGCCTTTTCATCGGCCACACGGTACGCAGGTAACTCAAAACCCTGCAATATGCGTTACATGCGCTACATTCCTGCCGTGCCCTCCGCAACCGACGACTGGTCCACCCGACACTCCGTGCTGGCCATGGCGCGGCGCGCCGCCGCCCTCGTCAACGTCCTCGCCGACGAGTCCCCGGACCCGGGCGCGGTCGCCGAGGTGCTCCGTGCCCACGGCGAGACGGAGCCCCTCGACCTCACCCCCGATGACGTCGCCCAGATGCGCGCGTCAGCCGCCCTGTTGCGGGAGGTCTTCGCCGCCGGCCACGTCGACGGCGCCGCCACCGCCCTCAACCGCCTCCTGCACCAGCACACCGGACCGCTCCGCCTCACCGCACACGGCGGCGACGCCCCCTGGCATCCCCACCTCGACCGCGACGACGACGCCCCCTGGGGCGAGTGGCTGCTCGCCTCGTCCTGCCTGGCGTTGACCGTCCTCGTCTGGGATCACCAGCGCCCGCCCGGCAGGGTCTGCGCCTCGCCCAGCTGCCAGAACGTCTTCATCGCACAGGGCAGCGGCCCGGAGCGCCGCTACTGCTCGCGCCGCTGCGCGACCCGCGAACGCGTCGCGGCCCACCGCCGCTCCCACTCCGTCGCACACCCCGGCGACACCACCGGATAGCCACCGGTCGGTCACCGGTCGGCATTCCCGTACGCCCGTCGGGGCCACCCGGCGCAGGGCGAGCGCGGCGGGGGCGACGGAGAGGACCACCGCGGCTGTCGCGCGGCACCCACCGCAAGATGCTCGCGGCCCTCGCCTACCCGCGGGCCTGACCGGTAACCGCCCCGCACCCCGCCTCGGCCCGATCACGCCGATCGTCGGTGCGGCGGCACCCGCCGCACCGGGAGGGCGGCGCGGGCGGCGTCAGGGCCCGCGTACGCGACCGGGCACGCCGTCACCGGGAATCGTCTGGTGAGGTGGCGGAGCCGGCTGTGAGGATGGTCGGATGAGAGCCGACACCGCGTACCACGGAGAGATGGGCGAGCGGTTCGCCGCCCAGGCCACGGACAGCGCCTACAACGCCCACACCGACCGGCCGGCCATGCTGAGGCTCGCCGGCGATGTGAGTGGGCTGCGGGTGGTGGACCTCGGATGCGGGGCGGGACACTACGCCGTCGAGCTCCTCGAGCGGGGCGCCGCGCGGGTCGTCGGCGTGGACGGGAGCGAGAGCATGCTGCGCGCCGCGGAGCGGCGGCTCGGCGACCGCGCCGTCCTGCGCCGGCACGACCTGGAGGAACCGCTGACCTTCCTGGAGGACCAGTCCTTCGACCTGGCCGTGATGGCGCTCGTCTACCACCACATCGACGCGCGCGAGCAACTCCTGGCCGAGATCCGGCGCGTGCTGCGACCAGGCGGCACCCTGCTCGTCTCCACGACCCACCCCACCGGTGACTGGAACTACTTCGGCGGCTCCTACTTCTCCGACGAACGTGTCGAGCTTCCCTTCGACGGCCGGTTCGCGCTGAGCTACTGGCGGATGACACTCGAGAGGTTCCTCGGCGAACTGCTGGGCGCCCGCTTCGTGTTGGAGGAGCTGGCCGAGCCGCGCGCCACCGAGAAGGCCCGACTGGCCGATCCACGTCGCTACGAGAAGACCCACACCAGCCCGTCCTTCCTGGCCGTCAGGCTCCGCCGCCCCTGACGGAACCCTCCGAACGCCCGCCCCGTGTCGGGGCGTACCCTCGCGCGTTCGCCGGCCGCACGGCGTACGAGCGCTCCCCGCCCATCCGCCGGCCTACGGCGCCTGTCCGTTCCCCGCGCATCGCCCGCCCCGTGTCGGGGCGCACCGTCGCGCGTTCGCCGGCCGCACGGCGTACGAGCGCTCCCCGCGCATCCGCCGGCCCCCACGCCGAGGCTCGCGGCCGCGCACCCGTCAGGAGCCACCGTGCGCCTGCGCGCCCCCGGCCCCGTGGCCGGGGGCATCGGCGTTTCGGCCATCAGCGCGCTCGGACGGGGCCGCGCCGCACAAGGGTCCATGGCCCCTACACCCCGCGCCCGTCGCTCTGTCACGAGGATTCCGGCCCGTCTCAAACACGTGTGTTCGATACCGAGGGTCGTGTCGTTGACCCGGATGCCACCCCAGACGCGCCCAACTCCCTGGAGAAGGAGACCAGTTGACCTCCGCGAACACACGGGAACAGCAGGCCGGCAGCGCCCCACCGCCGCCGCTACCGGCCGAGATCACCTATCACGGCGGGTACGCCGTGAACCCGCTCGGCGGGACCTCCTTTCGAACCCTGTGCGCCCGACTCCCGGGCGTCCTGCGTCGCATCGCCGGCATGGCCTGGCGCATCGACCGCCGGGCCGTACTGCTGCTCCTGGCATGCCAGTTGGTCACCGGCGTCGCGGCCGCCGTCCTGTTGGCGGCGACCGCCCGTGCCATGCGCCCGGTCTTCGGCGGCGGGACGGCCGCCGATCGGCTGCATCAGGCGCTGCCCGCCCTCCTGGTCGTCGGCGTCGCCGCCGGCCTCATCCGGTCCGTCGCGGCTCTGGCCATGTACGCCGAGCGACGGATCACGCCCCGCCTGACCACCGAGACGGACACCGCCCTGGTGGAAGCGGTCTGCCGGGTCGAGGCCGCGGCGTACGCCGTCGACGGCTTCGCCGACCGCCAGGAGGCCGCCGAGATGGGAGTGGTCCGCACCCATGTGATGGTCACCGACGCCCAGCGCTTCATGTCGGCCTCCATCAGGATGGTCACGGCCTCCGGCGCCCTCTCGGTGCTCAACCCGCTGCTGTTACCGCTGCTTCTCCTCGCCGTGCTCCCAGCCGGCGTCGGCGCGGTGCTCACCGCCCGCGTGGACTACGAGGTCCACTACGCGAACGTCGCCGACCGCAACGTCAGGGGGATGATGCGATGGTGGTCGACGACGCCCAAGTACGGCGACGAGGTCCGCGCCAACGGCATGACCGACTACCTGCTGTTCTGGTACAGGTCGCTGTCGGACCGCTGCGACCGGCGCACCCTGGGCGCCGCCCCGCGCGCCCTGCGGATCGCCCTCGCCTCGTCCCTCGCCAGCGGCGTCTTCCTCGTCGCCACATGGGCCGCGCTCGCCTGGCTCACGATGACCGGTCGGATCGCGCTCGCCCTCGCGGCGACGGCGGTCGTCGCCGTCCAGACGACGCTCGCCGCCCTGTCCCAGGTCGTCGTCAACGGCGCCGCGCTCTTCCACACCAGTCTGTACCTGACCGACATGCGGGCGTTCCTCGACGACGCCGCGCGACGGGCGCCCAAGCGGGGCGCGCTCTCCGTGGCCGCACCGGTGGAGGAGATCCGGCTGGACGAGGTCGGGTACCGGTACCCGGGCAAGGACCGGCCGGCCGTCGACGGCGTCTCGTTGACGCTGCGCCGCGGGGAGATCCTCGCGATCGTCGGTGTGAACGGCTCCGGAAAGTCGACCCTCACCCGCCTCATCACCGGCATCTACCTCGCCGACAAGGGCCGGGTCACGTGGAACGACACGGACCTCGCGGACGCCGACCCGGCCACCGTCTGGAGCCGCACCGGACTGGTCCCGCAGATCTTCGCCCAGTGGCCGCTCCGGGTCCGCGAGAACGTCAACCTCGGCCAGCCCCGCGGTTTCGACGACGGACCCGTGTGGGACGCGGTCGACGCCGTCGGCATGCGCGAGGCGGTCGAGGAGCTGCCCGCCGGTCTCGACACCCTGCTCGCCCGGGAGATCTTCGGCGGGGCGGAGCTCTCCGGCGGGCAGTGGCAGCGGCTGGCCTGCTCCAGGGCCCTGTACCGCCGACCGTCGCTGCTCATCCTCGACGAGCCCACATCCCAGATGGACCCGCGGGGCGAGCACGTCATCTTCGAGCGGATCAAGGCCATCGCGGCCGACCGCATCACCATCGTGGTCACCCACCGCCTCGAGAACACCAAGGTCGCCGACCGCATCGTGGTGATGGAACACGGCCGCATCACCGAACAGGGCCGCTACGACGACCTCGTCCACGCCGGCGGAACCTTCGCCGAACTCCTCGCACTCTCCCAGGACCGCTAGGCAACCCCTGTCCCGCTGGTCGGTCGGTGGGGACGCGCCGCCGCGTCCCCACCGGCCGACCGGCCACCGCGTATCGGGAGAGGCGCGACAGGCTCCGGTGTGGGGCTGTGCGCGCGCGGGCGGCGTTGTCAGTGGTCGCCTCTATCTTCAGTCGTGTTCCGCCGATCTGGCGTGGACTTCCCCTTGGTGCATTGGAGATGGTGCGTTGTCATATCGGGAGAGGTCGAGCACGGCGCGTGTGATACCGCCCGCGAGGCCGCGGAAGCTCGCCAAGGTCCCGTTCGTCGAGTTGGCCGACGGACGCCTGCAGGGCGTGGTGTCCAGCGGCTCGGACATCGAGCGGGTCTATGTGTCCTCGGTGGCGGCCGGCACGTACGCGTTCGCCTGCAGCACCAACAACAACCGGCCCTGCGGCGGGGCGCGCGGCTCGTTCTGCAACCACATCCGGGCCCTGATCAACGAGGCGGTGCTGCAGTACGGCGCGGAGCGGGTCACCCGCTATCTGCGGGTCGAGCCCGCGGACGGGGAGCCGACCGCGCAGACCATCGCCACCGCCATGAGCGGCACGCGTCCGCCCCAGGGAGACACCAAGGCCGCCGCGCCCGTCTTCAGCCGGTTCCTGCGCCACCTGGCCTATCTGGAGCTGGCGCCGACCACCGCGCCGCTGCCGGAGATGCAGTGGTTCCCGCCGACCAGGGCGGTGGCCTGATGCGCGCCGACCTGTTCGCCGAAGCCTTCGACGGGCTCGACGAGGCCCTGGCCGCCGTAGACGCCTTCGACCAGGCTCTCGTCGCCGGCCTGCTCCGCCCGCAGCCCGCCCAGGCGGCCGGCCTGACCGAGCTCGCCCACGCCGTCGCGGGGAGCCCGCTGGCCGCCAGGGTCGCCGAGGCGGTCGAGAAGGCAGCGGCCGGCGCCGCGAGCGAGGACCACTTCATCGCGCTCGCCGCCGCCCGCACCGCGCTGCTCGGCTCGGTCCACGACGCGCTGACGGCCCGGGTCGCGGAGGCGACCGGTCGGACGCGGGGCGAGGAGACCGCCGTACCGCCCGGTGCCGAGCAGGCGGTGAACGTGCTGGCCGCGGCCCGCTCCTGGCTCTCCGACCTGGCCCGCGCCGGGTGGCGGGGCATCGACCACGAGCTGGTCGCCGGCTCCGCGCAGGTCGTCTCCGCGATGCTTCCGGACCCGGCCCTGCGACGCCTGGCGACGCTCCTCGACGGCTTCGCCGCCGAGCTCGCCGCGTCCTGCCCGGGCGTCACCCTGGAGCGTGTGCCGGCCCGGCGCTGGGCCGACCTGTGGTCGCGCGCGATGCTGCTGACGCTGCCCGGTGCGGCCGCCGCGCCCCCGACCGGTACGGCCACCGGCCGCCTGCTGCCCCTCGGCGTCGATGTGCAGGAACACGCGACCGCCGTCCAGGCCCAGGTCCACGCGGTGTTCGAGCCCGCCGACGGGGCCGCGCCGCGCCTGGTGCGGGCCAGCGTGTCGGCGCCGAAGCCCGACACGGTCGTCGGAGCCGGGCTGTGGCAGCTGCTCCGCCCGCACCTGTCGCTCCTGGCGGCCGTCGGTGAAGGCCGCTCCATGGACCTCGCCGACATGCCGGTCACCGCCGAGGGCGACCTGCTGTGGAGCGACGAGCACGCTCGGCAGGGTGAGCCCGCCGACGCCTTCGCCACCGCGCGTGTCGCCCTGCCGACCGCCGTCGACGCGGTGACGGCGCCGCTCGACCGGCACCCGGCGCGCGTCGCCGTGCCCGTCTTCCTGGAGGGCTACACCGCCCAGAAGGACGACGACGGGCTGACGTTCACCGTCGCGGGACACCCGCTCGCCGTCGACACCGACCGCATGCCCACCGCCGGTCCGCTCACCCCCGAGGCCGTCGCGGCGTCCGCCGCGTGCGTCGGGCTGCTCCGCTGGGACGCCGGGACGTTCCGTGTCCAGCCCCTGGCCGTGGAGACGACCGTGCGGAAGAAGACCGTCGCGCTCCATGCCGGGGGGTGGGCCGGCGGCACCACCGACAAGGCGGGCGTCAGGGCCGAGAAGGCCGCCACCGACGCCGTGGCCGTGCTGCGGGAGCGAGCCGGAAGGCTGCTGCGGAAATGACCGAGCACACCATCGACACGACGGCCCGAACGATGGAGCACACCACCGAACCGACGGCCGAACCGCCAGCCGGACAGGCGATCGGACCGACCACCGGGCAGAGCGCCGGGCCGGCGACCGCGCCGACGACAGCCAACGCCGAGGTGGACCCGCACGACAACCGCCGTCAGGCGCTGTACTGGAGACTCCTCGCCCGCCTCTTCGACCCCGAGGAACAGGCCACACTGGAATCGGCGAGCCTCGCCGTCGTCGAGGACATCGGTCTGCCGTCCGCGCTGCTGGACCCGCAGACCTCGGTCGACTCGATCGTGCAGCGCCACCCCGAGCTGGCCGCCGAGTTCGACGGCCTGATGACGCCGGAGGCCGACGAGGACGGCGGACGCGACCGGACCGCCGAGGTACGGCGCGCGGCGCTGGTGTCCAAGGTGCTGCTCAACGTGTTCGCCTCCGGCTCCGGCACGGTCACCGCCGGACAGCTGGCGCGCTGGCAGTCCGACGCGGGCTGGCTGGAGCGCGCGTTCGGCTGCAAGCCCGGCGAGCTGCGCGGCGGCCGCGCCGGGGGAGGGGGCGGAGGGGACGTCAGCCCGACCGGCACCGGCGGTGGCGGCACGACACCGGACCTCAGCCGGCTGATCCCGGCGATCGGCCCCGAACTCGGCGCCATCGAGGCCGACCTCGTCAAGCGGATGCATCTGCGCGAGGTGCTGGCCGACCCCCAGCTCGCCGCGCGGCTGACCCCGAGCATGTCGCTGATCGAGCAGCTGCTGCGGGACAAGAACAACCTCTCGGGCGTGGCCCTGGCCAACGCCAAGGCCCTGATCCGCCGCTTCGTCGACGAGGTCGCCGAAGTGCTGCGCACGCAGGTGGAGAAGGCCACGGTAGGCGCCCTTGACCGCTCCATCCCGCCCAAGCGGGTGTTCCGCAACCTCGACATCGACCGCACGATCTGGAAGAACCTCACCAACTGGAGCCCGGAGGAGGAGCGGCTGTACGTCGACCGCCTCTACTACCGGCACACCGTCCGCAAGACCACGCCCCAGCGGCTGATCGTCGTCGTGGACCAGTCCGGCTCGATGGTCGACTCCATGGTGAACTGCACCATCCTGGCGTCGATCTTCGCCGGGCTGCCGAAGGTGGACGTCCACCTCATCGCGTACGACACGCAGGCGCTCGACCTCACCCCGTGGGTCCACGACCCGTTCGAGACCCTGCTGCGCACCAACCTCGGGGGTGGCACCGACGGCACCGTCGCCATGGCGCTCGCCCAGCCGAAGATCGCCGAGCCCCGCAACACCGTCGTGGTGTGGATCTCCGACTTCTTCGAATGGCAGACGGAGCCGCTGTTCGAGAGCATGGCCGCCATTCACCGCTCCGGAGCGAAGTTCATCCCGGTCGGCTCGGTGACCAGCTCCGGCCGCGGCAGCGTCAACCCGTGGTTCCGGGAGCGGTTCAAGGACCTCGGCACGCCGGTGCTCTCCGGCCACATCCGCAAGCTCGTCCACGAACTCAAGACGTTCCTCGCTTGAGTCCTGTTGAGAGACCTCTTCTTGAGAAAGGCCCTTACATGTCCGACCTGTTGCGCGCCCCCGCCGAGATCAAGTACGCCGAGGAGCTGGACTGGCTGGAGTCCATCGACGACGGCCCCAAGCCCTTCTCCTGGCGCCTGTCCCCGAAGATGATCCGCCTGTTCATCCTGGGCTCCGAGCGCTCCGACGGCCTCGACCGGGAGATCTCGCAGAAGTGGTTCGGCGACCGCAGCTTCGTCGAGCGCTCCATCGTCACGCTCGCCTCCGACCGCGGCCTGCTGCTCATCGGCGACCCCGGCACCGGCAAGAGCTGGCTGGCCGAGCTGCTGTCCGCCGCGATCTGCCGCAACTCCACGATGGTCGTGCAGGGCACGGCAGGCACCACCGAGGACCACATCAAGTACTCCTGGAACGTGTCCATGGTCATCGCCAAGGGGCAGTCGCGGGAGTCGATGATCCCCTCGCCGATCATGACCGCCATGGAGACCGGCGCGATCGGCCGCTTCGAGGAGCTCACCCGCTCCACCAGCGACGTCCAGGACGCGCTGATCTCGATCCTCTCCGAGAAGTACATCTCCGTGCCCGAGCTGGACAGCGACAACATCGTCTTCGCCAAGCCCGGATTCTCGATCATCGCCACCGCCAACAGCCGCGACCGGGGCGTCAACGACCTGTCCTCGGCGCTCAAGCGCCGCTTCAACTTCGTCCGCATCCCCGTGGTGACGAACAAGAAGAGCGAGGCGGAGATCGTCCGCTTCCGCACCGAGGAACTGCTGCGCCGCCACCAGATCGAGCTGGACGTGCCGCCGACCCTGCTCGACGTGCTGCTCCAGAGCTTCGCCGACCTGCGCGCCTCGGCGGCCGCGGCCGGCAGCGACGACGAGAAGCTGGAGTCCGCGCTGTCCACCGCCGAGCAGATCGGCGTGCTGGAGGACGCCATCCTGCACAGCAACTTCTTCGGTGAGCGCGCCCTGACCGCCCACACGCTGGCCTCCTCGCTCGTCGGGTCACTGGCCCGGCGCGAGCCGGAGGACCTGGCCATCCTCAACAAGTACCTGCACGGCGTCGTCGAGCCGCGCAGCAAGGAGGAGGGCGGCTCCTGGCCGGAGTTCCTGGAGGGCGGCCGCGACGCGATCGCCACCCTGTCATGAGCGGCACCCACGAGGGGACCTTCGCCGGGCTGCGCGCGCAGCTGCAGGAGGCCGCCGCGACCTTCGCCGACGGGCCAGACGCCCTCCAGGGCATCCTCCTGGGCATCGTCGACGACGTCGACCGCGCGGTCCGCGAGCCCCTGGAGATCTTCCCCGTCTGCCACCACTCGCCCGCCTCGGCGGTCGCGATGGCCCGCCGCCTGAGGGAGAAGCAGCCCAAGGTGGTGTACCTGGAGCTGTGCGAGGACATGGCGCCGCTCCTCACCGAGCTGCGCAACTGCAGGCTCCCGGTGGCGGTGCAGGCGTTCGCCAGCGAGGTCGACGGCTTCCCGGCCGAGTGGTCCCCGCTGTCGGTGGTCGCCCCGATCACCGAGGCATCCGCCGAATACCAGGCGATCGCCTACGCCCTGGACACGCCGGGCGTCGAACTGGTCCTCGTCGACCGCTCCTCGGACCACGTCTTCCAGTGGGACGCGCGCGGCCGAGAAACCGCCGAACCGTCGGCCGGTGCGGACGACGCGGCCGCGCCGCCCGCCGAGGAGGAGGCCGTGCTGCACGGCGACGCGGTCGGCGTGGAGATCGGCGACCTGCGGCCGCGCTTCGCCGAACTGGAGGAGCACCTGCTGCGCCACGGCAAGGTGCGGCACTGGTCCGAGTGGTGGCACCAGTATGTCGAGCTGCCGCTCGGCGACAGCGACCACGACACCTACCGCCAGGTCATGCTGCTGATCGGCAGCCTCTTCCGGCGCCTCGCGCCCGGCGACCCGCACCGGGTGCGGGTGGACGAGGACCGCGAGCGATTCATGTGGACCAGGATGCGCGAGCACCTGGCCGCGACCGGCGCCGACCCCGCCGACTGCCTCTACGTGTGCGGGGCCTTCCACGCGGCCAGCCGCGTCGCGGAGTTCGGCGTCCACGGCACCGACACCTATCGGATCAGCCCGCGCACCGCCACCACCTGGCAGCACGGTCTGATCCCGTCCAGCCACGCGGCCATCGAGGCGCAGTTCGGCCTCGCCGCCGGCTCGGTGTCGATCGCCGCGACGGTCTGGGCGAAGAACCTGAAGCGCACGCGCGTCGAGCCATACCGCCTGGCGGGGCAGGCGGGCACGAGGAAGGCCAAGCCCAAGAAGGCCGCGCCGGTGGCGGCGCCCGCGCCCGCGCTCCCACCCGCGGACAAGCTGACCGGCTTCCTCCATCAGCCGCCCGTCCTGGACCGACTGGACGAGGCGGAACTGCTCGGCTGGTCGGTGGAGATCGTGCGCGCCGCGCGCCGCAACGGCTACCTCGCCTCCACCGCCGACGCCATCGCGGTGTTCGAGACGTCGATCCTGCTGGCGGGGGTGCGGGATCGGGCCAAGCCCACGCCGTACGACTTCCAGGACGCCGCCGTCACCTGCATCGAGAAGGACACCGTCCCCGGTCGGCGCGATGTGCGCCGCCTGGTGGAGATCATGATGGGCGGCGACCGGATCGGCCAGGTCGGCTACGACGCCCTGCCGCCCCTGGCCCGGGACGTGCACGACCGGCTCGCTCCGCTCAACCTGAAGCTCCAACAGCGGGGCGTGCGACGGGCGCTGCTGGACATCGCCTCCCAGCCCGAGCTGGAGCGCTGCTCCGACGTGCTGTGGATGCTCCGCTACCTGATGCCGCGGGGCGCCGCGCGGCCGATCATGGGCGAGCGGTCCCTCGGGGAGCGCCCCATCCAGGAGTCCTGGGACCTGGCGCTGGGCACCCACCAGCGTGCGCTGATCGAGCTCGGCTACGAGGGCGTCAGCATCGAGCAGGTCCTGGAACAGCGGCTGCGCCGCACGGCGTACGGCCCGCGGGCCACCGCCGCGACCGTCCTCCAGGCCGTGGAGGACGCGACGCTGTACCTGCGCAGCCGCCGGCTCGCCGACGAACTGGGCACGCACGCCCTGGAGGTGCTGTCGGCCGAACGCACCGTCGACGGAGCGCCGGAGGTGCTGCGTCGGGTGCGCAGGCTGCTGGCGTACTACCGCACCAGCGAGCCGGTGCTGCCGGCCTGGATCGAGTCCTTCGTCAAGACGGGGTACGCGCACTACTGCACCCTGCTGCCGACGGCCTTCACCGACGACGACGCCACCGTCCGGCAGGTGGCCGCCATGCTGGGCTTCCTGTTCAGCATGGAGGGCCTGGCGCTGTCGCTGGGCTGTGACCGGACCCAGCTGGAGCTGGCCGTCGCCCAGTCGCACCCCGAGGACCCGTCGAAGACGGCGCTGCTGTGGGCGGCCCGGGTGCACCTCGGGAACCTCTCCCGGGCGGACCTCCGGGCCAGGTGCGACGACCTGCTCGGCAACCCCCTGGTGGTGCCCGCCTACCCGCGCTACCTCAGCGGCTTCCTGCACGCTCTGGAGCCCGTCCCGAGCCTCACCGACTTCGTCGTGGAAGCGGTGTCGAACGCCTTCGGACGGCTGCCGGACCCGGTGCTCCTGTCGTGGCTGCCCACCCTGATCACCACCCTCCGCTCGGGCGGCGCAGACCTGGCCCCGCTGCTCATCCGCGAGGCCGGGCGCGTCTTCCCCGGCCGGCTCGCGGCCCTGGACGAGTGGGTGCCCCCGTGGCGCGCGCGGACCCAGCCGGACGCCGTGGCTCCGGCACGGCACCCGAACGGCGGCCGCCGCGGTGTCGCCCTGCTCGCCGCCCACCCCGCGACCTGCGACGCGGTCGCGGACCTGCTGGGCTGCGAGGGGACATGGGAGACGCCGGACCCCGGCCCGTCGGGCGCGGCTCTGGTCGGCCGCCATCCGGATACGGCGCTGGCACTGGAGGCGCTGCTGGCCGGCGCGTGAATCCGGCGGGGGCCACGCCCGGGCGCGTACATCCGTCGTCGGGGCGACCGGATCCGCGGTCGCCCCGACGGGGCCCACCGCGGAACCGGCCCGCCGGGACCTGGAACGACCACGGGAGGGGCCGTCAGATCGCCGGCCGCAATCCGGAAGCCACCGCCCGGTACCGCCCGGGGGCGGACCCGAACTCCCTCTTGAAGGCGTGCGAGAAGGCGTACGGGGTGCCGTAGCCGACCCGGCGCGCGATGGTCGCCAGCGGGTCCGTGGTGTCACGGAGCTGGGCGGCGGCGAGGGTGAGGCGCCACCAGGCGAGGTACGCCATCGGAGGGCGGCCCACCAGGGTGGTGAACCGACGGGCCAGGGTGGGGCGCGAGACGCCCGCCTCGGCGGCCAGACGGTCGTTGGTCCATGCCGCGGCCGGGTCCGAGTGGATCGCCCGCAGCGCGGCGGTCGTCACCGGATCGCCCAGGACGGCCGGCCAGGACCCGGTGGCGTCCTCAAGCATCCAGGAACGGATCATGTAGACGAAGAAGAGGTCGAGCAGGCTGGGGACCGCGACGCACGACCCGGGCCGTCGTTCGTCCAGCTCACGACCCAGCAGGTCGATGGCGGCGCGGAGTTCGGGGTGGCTGCCGATGCGGTTCGGCAGGTGGACGACGGTCGGGAGCTCCGACATGAGCGGGTGGACGCGACTGCGATCCAACCGGTACTTGCCGCACAGCATCGCCACCGCCCCGCGTACGGTCCCGGGCTCGCGCGGCCACCTCTCGCCCTCCCAGCGCTCGAACGGCACCGCCCGCTCCACGGTCGCGGCGTCCGCCGGCGAGTCGGCGAGCACATGCCCGGTGCCGTGCGGAAGCAGTACCGCGTCCCCGGTGCCGAGCGAGACCGGGGCGCCGCCGTCGGGGAGCAGCCAGCAGCTCCCCTCCAGGACGACATGGAAGCCCGCGCCGTCATACGGGGCCAGCCGTGTGCACCAGCTTCCGCTCACCCGCACCCGGTGCGAGGACGGCCGTCCGACGCGCACGGCCGCGATCGCGTCGCTCACCACATCCATCGGGCCAGGGTAGCCCCGATCGGGTCGGCCGTGAGACGGACGCGTATTCAGCAGACCACTTCACGCATTGAGCGGCTCACCCGGCCTTCCCTAAGGTCGAGTGCATGATCAATGAAGGCGTGCAGAGCATCGTGCTGGGGGATGTCGAGATCACCCGAGTCGTCGAGTGGGGAGGGCCGTTCGTGCCGGCCCTCGACATCGTTCCGGAGGCCGGGGCCGAGGTGTGGAGGGACAACAGGGACTGGCTGGCGCCGGAGCACTGGGATCCGGACAGCGACGCGGCGGTGGTCGCGCTGCAGACCTGGGTGTTGCGCAGCGGTGGACGGACCGTCCTCGTCGACACCGGCGTGGGCAACGGCCGTGAGCGGCCCGGCTCGCCCCATTTCCACCACCGGCGGGACGACTTCCTCGGCCGGCTGGCGCGGGCAGGCGTACGACCGGAGGACGTCGATGTCGTCGTCAACACCCATCTCCACGGGGACCACGTCGGCTGGAACACCGTCGACGCCGAGGGCGAGTGGGTGCCGACGTTTCCCAACGCCCAATACCTCATCCCGGCCGCCGACGACTTCCACTTCGGCCCGGACAACGCGTATGGCGACGGACTGCGGGAGGACGACCGGCTGATCTACGAGGACAGCGTCGCACCGGTGCACCGTTCCGGGCAGGCGGTGCTGTGGGACGGCGCCCACCGCGTCGACGAGAACCTCGTCCTGGAGTCCGCTCCCGGTCACACACCCGGATCCGGTGTCCTGCGGCTCGAGTCCGGGGCTGATCGGGCGGTCTTCGTCGGCGATCTGCTGCACAGCCCGGTGCAGATCCTGCGCCCCTCCTGCAACAGTTGTTTCTGCCTCGACGCGCGGCAGGCGGTGGCCAGCCGCCGCCGGATCCTGGAACGGGCGGCGGTCGAGCGGGAACTGGTCGTCCCCGCCCACTTCGGCGGCGCGGGCGCGCTGGAAGTGCGCAAGGACGGGGATGGCTTCGCCCTCGGACCGTGGGCGGCGTACACCACGCGGTAGGCGTGGCCCGGCCGGGGCGGGCGCGGGGCGTCCGGCAGGGAGTCGAGAACGCGACGGGCGCCGCGGCGGTGCCGCTCCAGCCGGGGGCGCTCGCCCGCGAAATCCTTTGCGCGAGGCGGGACAGGCTTGTTAGCGTCACGGCAGCGCGAGGGACGCGTGACCACGTGACCACGTGACCAGGGGACAGGGAGGTTGATGAATATGGCCGCCGTCGGCCGTCCTCAGCATGCCCTTGTCCGGCCCGCGCGCTAGAGAGCGCGGTCCGGGTCGTTCCCACGACCAGGAGTGACACGTGTCTTCCCCGTCTTCGTCCCCGTCTTCCGCATCTCCCTCTTCCGCATCTCCGTCGTCCGCACCTCCGTCTTCCGCGTCCACGACTTCGACACCGCACGGTCCGCTGACCACCGACCGCCTCGTGCTCCGACCCTGGAGCGCGGTCGAGATCGCCGCGGTCCTCGACGGCACCGGGTCGGCCCACTGGGCGGACGACTTCCCCGCCGAGGGCGACCGAGTGATCGCGGGACTCTTCGAGCAGCACCCCGCATGGCTGGGTGAACACGGCCACCGACTGATCATCGAGCGTGACAGCGACCTGGTGGTCGGCTCGATCGGCCTGTTCTGGCCGCCGAGCGAGGGAACCGTCGAGATCGGATACGGCATCGTGGCCTCCCGCCGCGGCCGGGGCTACGCCTCGGAGGCCACCCGGGCTCTGGCGGACTTCGCCCTCACGGCGTCGGACGTCCACACCGTGGTCGCCAGCGTGGAGCTGTCGAACCCGGCGTCGGTCCGCGTGTTGGAGAAGGCGGGCTTCCACCGATGGGCCACCGAGGGGAACCTGGCCCACTTCAGGACCGCACGGCCGGACCGCCGCGAGCGGTGACCCGAGTGCGGCCGGCGCCGTGTCGCCGGCCCCACCGCGGCTGCCGGAACCGCGCCGCCGGAACCGCGGCTGCCGGAACCGCACCGCCGGAGGGGCGCCGCTGGAGGGGGCGTACGACCGAGGTCAACGGCCGGTGGTGAGGACCATGCGGAAGCGGGCCCGGCCGCTGGTCATCCTGGCCACCGCGGCGGCGGTCTCCTCCAGCGGCATCTCCTCGGTCCAGGCCCGCACCCCGCTGTGGGCGGCGAAGCGCAGGGTGTCCTGGGTGTCGACGGCGGCACCTGACGAGTGGCCGTAGATCCTCCGGTCCCCGGTCAGCAACTGGAAGGCGGTGACCTTGAGGTGCTCGGGCGCGACGCCGACGACGATGAGTTCACCGCGGCGGCCGAGCCCGTCGATGGTGGCGCCCATCGCGCCGGCGTCGGTGACGGTCGCCAGGACCACCTTCGCCCCGCCCAGCGCCCGCAGGGCCTCGGCGACATCACCGGCGGTGCTGTCGATGTACCGGGCGGCGCCGAGCTGCTGCGCCAGCGCCTCCTTCTCCCGGCCACGGGCGACGGCGACGGTGTGGAAGCCCATCGCGTGGGCGAACTGGACGCCCAGATGGCCCAGTCCCCCCAGGCCGAGGATGGCGACCGTGTCACCCGGACGCGCGGCCGAGCGACGCAGCGCGTTGAAGACGGTGACGCCCGCGCAGGCCAGCGGCGCGGCCTCGACCGCGGTCAGCTCGTCGGGGATCGCCGCCAGGGCCATGGCGGGCACCACGACCGAGTCGGCGTAGCCGCCGGGGTAGGCCACACCCGGAATCGACACCTGGGGGCAGAGCACGCCGTCGCCCTCACGACAGGCGTCACAGCGCCCGCAACTCCCGCCGTACCAGCCCACCGCGACCCGATCGCCGATCCGCCAGCCCTCGACGCCCTCGCCCAGGGCGTCGATCCGGCCGGCGATCTCGTGGCCCGGCGTGACCGGGTACGTCGTCCCCGGCAGGAATCCCGCGCTGATCAGCAGGTCGGAGTGGCACACCCCGCACGCCTCCACGGCGATCCGCACGGACCCCGGGCCCGGCTCCTGCCGGGCGACCTCGACCAGAAGCGGTGTGCCGCCCGGCGCGGAGATCCGCACGGCGCGCGACGCGCCGCCGGGAGAGGCGGTGGAAGCAGGCATGATCAAACCCTTCGTCGCGGCGCGGGGCCGGGGCGCAGGCCGGCAGGCACTGACTCATCCGGTCTTGAGTGATCTCCAGCGATGACGCGCGGATCTCCACGGTCCGCCATTCCGACGATAAGCGGGCCCCGGCTCACCTCGCACCCGCGCATGACGCCGGATGCCGCCCGGCTCGGCGTCCGAGAGACCCGGCCGGCGATCAGCCGATGATCGGCGGAGCGGATCTGTAGTACAGTAGATCTTGCGACGCCGCCCCGAGGGGCGGGGTTCGATGCGTCGGTCGTCTAAGGAAAGATGCTCGTCTCCAAACGAGAGATGTAGGTGCAAGGCCTGCTCGGCGCTCCAAGACGTGAGGCCCTCCCCGTGATTCGGGGAGGGCCTCACGCGTTCCCCGGTGACGACGCGCCCCCGGTCGGCCCGTGTCCGGTCAGGCCACGGTGCCGCCGGTGTTGCGGATCATTCGCTGGAGCACCCGCAGGGTGGTGACGTAGTCGGCGTCGTCGATGCCCTGGTGGATGCGGTCGCGGATGGCGGGGGTGTGCCGCTTGAGGTCGGCGCGGGCCGCCTCGCCCGGCTCGGTGATCCACAGTCGTCCCGCGTCGTCGCGGGTGAGCCAGCCGCGCTCCAGGAGGACGTCCGCCTCGGTATGGGTGCGGGATCGATTCTTCAGTGCCACTGGATGTCGGCGAGACTTCGGAGGGGCTCCCGGTCCTCGAGGGCTTCCGGCACCACGAGGGTGTCCGCCTGGTGCAGCACGGTGGGGAAGCGGAGACGGCCGCGCGCCTCCACCTCGCCCAGGTTCACCTGGAAGACGAGGAACTCGTCCAGCTCCAGGGCTTCGAGCTGGTTGAGGTTCTGGGTGAGCAGGAAACCCTTGGCCTTGAGCACACCCTGCTCGGAGAACGCGATGACCTTCCAGAACTCCCGGGGGATCCGCACCCCACGGAAGAGGCGGTCGTCGTCCTGGAAGACGGGCCCGCCGAACGCGCTCACCTTCAGGTCGTCGACCTCGACGTCCTCGAAGACGGCGTCCTCCAGCTTCCCCCACAGTCCGCCCTTGTTGCTCTGGTTGAAGTCCTCCATCTGCGGGGTGATGTTGGTGAAGAAGAACGAATCGGTGTTGGCCACCTTGGCTTCGGCCGGACTGCCCCACAACAGGTCGGCGCGGCGTGCGATGTGTCCGCGATCGAGCCGTCTGGCCCCGTACACCTCGTTGCCCACCTGGACTTCGGCCGGCAGGCGCTGGTCCTTGACGAACTTGATGCCGTTGCGGCTCAGCCGCTTCAGCGAACCGCCGTCGATGTTCCAGCCCGCCCAGAACGCGAAGCGCCGGGAGGTGCTGTGCGCCAGGGAGAAGTGCACATACGGGATGATCTCGGAGCCGTTGACCTTGACCGCGTCGTTCGCGATGGCCGCGTTGAGCTTGGGGGGATCGATCCGCTTCACCAGGAAGTCCGGGTCGTAGCCGGTGATGACCTCGGCCGCTTCGAGCGCCGGGGGCGCCAGGCTGATCTCCAGCTTCTCGAAGATCGAGCGGGGGACGCAGGCCAGCGCGTGCTCGTCGGGGCTGTCGGCGCTCTCGCCGCCGAAGTGGAGTCCCGCCATGACGTTGCTGGGCTTCCCGCCCCGCGTCGTGAACATCCACACCGAGCCCGAGTCGCCGCCCATGCTGACCTCTCCGCCCTCCGGCGGGTTGTCGGGGTCCACGCCGACCTCGAAGCCGCCGATGGTGTGCGTGCCGACCCCCGGCCCGTAGTCGAGCATGACGAGGGTCTCGATACGCCGCACGATGCCGTGTGTGACACCGGTGGTGCGACCGCTCTTGACGACCCTGTCGTCGAGCGCCGGTTCGCCCAGCTCCTCGGGCACGACGCCGAGTTCATGGATCTCGGGGTCGAAGCCCCGGTTCTCGATCGTCGCCACCGCGCAGTCGCCCGCCATCCCCAGATGCGACCGCTTCACGGTGCCGACGCGGTTGCGGGTCACCCGGTTGTCGTCATGCGGGCCCGGTTGGGCGACGTCGTCGCCCAGCGCGCCGCGTCGGCCGTGCAGGACGTGCCAGTTGCTCAGGATGTAGGGCGTTCCGTCGTTCTTGTCGAAGACGATGGCGCCGATGGTCCCCGCCGAGGCCCTGACGTGCGCGACGCTCGCGCCGGGCATGATCGGGTCCAGACGCCTCTTGCGATCCGGGATCTCCGGCTCCGGAACCACCTCGAAGTGGGTCTCGTAGCGGCGTTCGATGACATCGGTCGGCACCGCGACGCCGTCCACGGTGATCGATTTCGGGAGCGGGGTGGTCCCCAGCGCCCTCATGCCCTCCGGCGCCACCTTTCGGTCGACCGTGAACTGGAGCGAGATCTCCTTCTTCCGCCGCCCGCCCTTCTCCTTGTAGCCGATGCCGATCGATGACACGTTCGGGTCCTGGAGGTAGCCGGGCCCCTGGGTGCGGATGAACCGCCTGAGCGACTCGATCAGCTTGTTCTGCCCGGCGGGAGACGTGGCGCCCCGCTTCTTGGTGGCCATCGAAAAGAATCTCCCTCACGGAGCCGACGTCACGGATGGGTGCGATCTGGAGCGGCGGGACGGCATGGGGCATGACCCCGCGCGATATGGGGATCTATCCATACGTTTCGGATCATATGAGGAAAGGCGTGAATCGGCTTCTCGTGGCGCCGGGGCCACGCGCTCGGCTCGGGTGTCAGACCCGGACGGCATCATGAGGCTCGGCAGACCGACCGCCCTGTCCAGTTCCAGGCTCACGTCCCGCGGGAGGACGTATGACCCACACCCTGCCGGGCTTCCACGCGGCCACCGGAGACGAGAGCCCGTCCGACCAGGGCCCGTCCGGCCAGGGCCCGTCCGGCCAGGGCCCGTCCGGCCAGGGCCCGTCCGGCCAGAGCCCGTCCGGCCAGAGCCCGTCCGACCAGGGCCCCGATGCTCGCGCGGCCGCCGTGCGCCAGGCCCTGGCCGGGCTGCGGCAGATTCGAGCACTGATGAACCCGCAGGCCGGCAGGCCGGTGTCGGTGCCCGCCGAGTGGGAGCGCCTGCGGCCTGTGCGTGCCATCGCGCTGGCCCTGGAAGCGGCCCGGATCCCCGCCTCGGCCATGGCGGCCGACGGCCGGCGCACCGCCACCGGATACCGCGTGCGCCGCGAGGAAGGGGTGGTCCGCGTGGAGTGGCTCGGCCCGCCCGGCAGCGGGGCCGGCTACGAGCAGCACGAGCAGCTCCAGCGATGCGCCCGCGCGCTGCAGGACCTCGGCTGGCAGACCCTGGAGTACCGCGGCGCGCGTCGCCAGCGCTGGTTGGAGGTCGAGGCGCCACCGTGAACGCCTCGTGCCCGCGAGCGCGCGGGCACGAGAAGCGCGGGCCGCCCCAGGGACACCTGACGCGTTGTCAGCGCAGCTTGGCGCCGTACACGTGGTCCACCGTCATCGTCATGAGCACCCTGCGGTCCGAGACCATCACCGAACGGTACTCCTGCCAGTCCGGGTGCTCCCCGGCGGCGAGGCGGTAGTACCGCACCAACGCCTCGACCTCGGCACCGTGGGGGTCGGTTCCCGGCCCGGTGAGCGTCGCCATGCCTTCGGCGGTGGCCCAGGCCCATCCGTCGGGGCTGGTGACTTCCAGCGTGGCCCGCGGGTCCCGCCGTAGGTTCACCGTCTTGGCTCGTCCTTCGGTCATCGAGACGTAGATGACGTCGGCTTCCTGGTCGTAGAAGGGCATGACGGGGGAGAGCTGGGGGCGGCCGTCGGACTTGATGGTCGCCAGGACGCCGAGTCGGCTCCCCGCGAGCAGCGCGCGCGGGTTGAAGGGGGTCGCGGTCATGTCTGAAGCCAAGTCCGGACGGACGCCCGCTATTCCCTTGTCGGAGGCCGATGTGAAGTCACGGACGGGGGGCGGGCGCGCCCAGCCGGTTCCCCTGCCCCGCGGGTGCTCGCCCGAGCCGGGCGGCGGGCTGGGACGAGGTGTCAGCCCGGCGCCATGCGGCTGAGGGTTTCCCAGGCCCGGTACTGCTCGACGCGGGCCCGGTCCATCTCCTGGACGAGGTCGAACGATCGGCTGCCGACGATCAGGCGGCGCGGCGGGTCCGACAGTGCGGCCAGCTCCATGACGACCTCGGCGGCGGTGCTCGGGTCGGGGCCGGCATCGTCTCCCCACATCTCCGCCAACTGGGCGCGGAGCGCCGCGTACATCGGGTCGGACGAGGTCATCGTGGTGCCGGCGGTGAACAGCCCGGTGGAGTAGCCGCCCATCTGCACGATGGTGACCTTGATCCCGAACTGCTCGACCTCCATCGCGAGGGCCTCGCTGACGGAGTCGAGTGCCGCCTTGCCCGCGCCGTAGAAGCCGACGGAGGCCATGCCGCCGCCGCTGCCCATCGAGGTGACCTGGAGGATGTGTCCCGAGCCCTGGGCGCGCAGATGGGGGACCACGGCCTGAGCCACCCACACGGCCCCGAAGAAGTTGACGTCGAGGTGGTTCCGGACCTGTTCCTCCGTGGCCTCCTCCACCATGCCGTACAACAGGCCGCCGGCGTTGTTGACGACGACATCGAGACGACCGAAGGCCGCCACCGCCCGTTCCACCGCCTCGAACACGGCTTGGCGGTCGGAGACGTCCAGGGTGAGCCGTACCAGCGTGTCCGGGTACGCGGTCGCCAACTCGGTCAGTGGCTCGACATCGCGGGCCGCGACGACCACACGCTCCCCGGCGGCCAGTGCGGCCTCGGCGAAGGCGCGGCCCAGGCCACGGGAGCCACCGGTGATGAACCAACACTTGCCACTCGGCATGGAATCCCACTCCTTCGATACATGGCGTATGACGGCGTATGAGTCGAAAGCCGCGGGTGTGCGGCGGACCTCGCCCGCACATCGCCCCGTGACAACGCGACGAACCGTTCCGTCTCGCTGTCAGCGTAGCTGATCTTCATGCTCCAGGGCCAGGGGGAATCCCTCCGATGCTTGCCCGTCGTCGCACCCACCCGACGCCTGTCGGCCGTGCGCCGTTAGCGGCTGCGGCTGGAGCGGAGCGCCGCCTGGTGCCGGTGGCGGTGCGCCGAGCTCCGTAAGGGGGTGACCATCCCCCTTCTGGTGCTCTCGCCGGTGAACGACCCGTCGCCGCCGCGTGCCGCCCGAGCGGGGTGGTCCCGCGTGTGCCGCCCGGGTGGGCGGCCTCGCGCGGGCGGTCCGGGCCTGGGGTCGGCTCAGGGTGCGTCGACGAGCGCGTGGATGAGCCGCTCGACCTGGGCTCCCGGGTCCGGCAGGCCCGCCCAGCCGGTCATCAGCAGATGGTGCAGGGTTCCCACCAGGGCCAGCGCCACGCAGTCGGCGTCCACTCCCGGCCTCACCCGCCCCAGCCGCTGCTCCGCGGTCAGGTAGCCCTCGATCGCCTCCTGGATCAGGCCGAAGCCCGGAGCGCCCGACTGCCATGCCTCGCGGACCCGCTGCGCGGCTCCCGGCCGGGTCACCGCCAGCCCCACGACGCCCGGGTCCAGGGTCAGCACCGCCGACGCCACCGTCGCGAGGTTGTCGGCCACCACCCCTGTGCCGGCCCGCCCCGGCAGCGCTTGCGCCAGCGTCGCCGTGCGGGCGAAGCGGTCCAGGACGAGTTCGGCGACGAACATGTCCAGCCCCGCGAAGTGCGTGTGCAGCACCCCCTTGGCGCAGCCCGCCTCGTCGGTGACCGCCCTGCTGGTCAGGGCGGCGGCGCCGTCCCTGGCCACGACGCGCTCCGCGGCGTCGAACAGGCGCGCACGCAGATCGGGAATGGCTACTCCACGCGGTGACATCAGATCCCTCCAGAACCATGGCCGTTGCCAGTATGGGCATGCGCCCATACTATTTGGGCACCCGCCCATTCTAGGGCGCCGCCCACTCCGCAGGAGGTCTTCCGCATGCGCGATTTCGCCAACACCGCCCAGGCGCAGGCATGGAACGGCTACGAAGGGGCCCACTGGGCCGCCCACCAGGACCGCTGGGACGCCGTGAACGCCGGCTTCAACCAGCCTCTGCTCGACGCCGCCGCCATCCAGACCGGCGAACGCGTCCTCGACATCGGCTGCGGCGCCGGAGCGACGACCCGGCTGGCCGCCCGTGCGGCCGGGGAGGGCCAGGCCCTGGGGCTGGACCTCTCCGCGCCCATGCTGGAGCGCGCTCGGGCCGGCGCCGCGCGGGAGAACATCCCCAACGTCTCCTTCACGCACGGCGACGCCCAGGTCCACCCCTTGACCCGGGCCGGCTTCGACGTCGCGATCAGCCGCTTCGGCATCATGTTCTTCGCCGACCCGGTCGCCGCCTTCACCAACATCGCGACGGCGTTGCGACCCGGCGGCCGCATCGCCTTCCTCAGCGCCGCCGAGCCCGAGGGCAACCAGTGGCTGGAGGCTCTCGCCGCGCTCGGCGACATCCTGCCGCTGCGGGGCTTCGGCGCGCCCGGCGAGCCGGGCATGTTCTCCCTGGCCGACCCGGGCACCGCGACCGACCTGCTCGCCCGGGCCGGCTTCCGGGACGTGCGCGCCGACCACGTCGAGGCCCACGGGACCTGGGGCCGTGACGCGCGGGACGCGACGGCCTTCCTGCTGGACTCGGGCCCCGTCCGGCACCTCATGGGCCAGGCGGACCCCGGCACCCGGGACCGCGCCCGCAGCCGCCTCACCCAGTGGCTCCGCCCGTATGAGACCGGTGACGCCCTTCGGCTCCGCGGCACCGGCTGGCTCCTGACCGCCACCGCGCCCGCACCCGCTGAGGGGTGACGTCAGGGGGGGGCGCCACGGCCCGGCCTCCACGGGGGTGCCGTCAGGAGGCTGACGTCACCGGGTGACCTCAGAGGTGGGTCGGTCGGCGGCCGCGGGTGGGCCAAACCAGGTGGCGAGGGCGGTTCGGAGGGCGGTGGTGTCGGGGGCGGCATCGACGGGCGCCGCCCAGGCGACATGGCCGTCGGGGCGGATGAGGAGCGCGGCGGGGGCCGCCACCTCGCCGACGGACGGGACCGCCCAACGGCCGTCACCGCACTCGGCGGTCACCAGGTCGACGCGATCGGCCCAGCCCGCGACGGCCTCCGCCACCTCGTCCCGATCGGTCCGATCCCCGACGGCCTCCGTCACCTCGTCCCGATCGGTCCGATCCCCGACGGCCTCCGTCACCTCGTCCCGATCGGTCCGATCCCCGACGGCCTCCGTCGCCTCGTCCCCATCGGCCCGGCCCGCGGCGGCGCCCGCCCTCTCGCCGTCGCCGCGGAGGTCGAGCAGCACGGGGCGGGCGGCGTGCAGCAGTTCGAAGACGCGCGTGGCGCCACCGGCGGTCTTCAGTTCGACGTCGGGGACCCGGCGGCCGAGCAGCGGGTGGCCGTCACCGAACGGATACCGGATGTCCAACGCGGTGATCATGCCGCCGAGATACCGATTGACGTCGTCCAACTCGATGAGCGACGCGAGCACGTCGCGCAGCGCGTCGGTCTGCGCGCCCGGGCGAGAGAGCGCCGACTGCGCCCGGGTGTTGTGCAGCACCCGCTCCGCTACGGGGTGACGCTCGGCGTGGTAGCTGTCCAGGAGGGACTCCGGCGCCCGGCCGCGCACCACCGAGGCGAGCTTCCAGCCCAGATTGACCGCGTCCTGCACCCCCAGGTTCAGCCCCTGGCCACCGGCGGGGTAGTGGATGTGCGCCGCGTCGCCCGCCAGTAGCACCCGACCCGCCCGATACCGCTCGGCCTACCGTGCGGCGTCGCCGAACCGGGAGACCCAACGCGGGCTGTGCATGCCGAAGTCGGTGCCCGCCACCCTGAGCAGCGACTCCCGCAGTCGCTCGGGCGTCACCGGCTGCTCGCGGTCGGGGAGCCGGTCGTACTCACAGGTGATCACCCGGTACCAGCCCGGTTCGAAGGCGATCACCGAGAAGTCGCCCCCCGGGCGACGCCGCATGAACACGGTTTCCCCCGGTGGTTCGGCGAGTTCGACGTCGCCGAGCATCGCGGTCAGCGTCGCCGGGGTGCCGGGGAAGTCGATGCCCGCCAGCTTGCGCACCGCGCTGCGCCCGCCGTCGCAGCCCACGAGGTACCGGGCGCGCAGCGTCGTACGGGAGGCCTCAGGCGTGCGCAGCTCGACCTCGACGCCGGCGTCCTCCTGGCGGATCCCGGTCACCTCGGCGGACCAGCGCACCCGTACGCCCAACTCGGCGGCCCACTCCTCCAGGAGGCGCTCGATGGCGGTCTGCAGGATCATCAGCGAGCGGCGGTGCCTGGTCTCGAACCGGTCGAAGTCCAGCCATAATCCGGAGAAGTGGCCTATCGGGCGCGGTGTGCCGGCCACCAGGAAACGGTCGAGGACGCCCCGCTGGTCCAGTACCTCCATGGTCCGGGCGTGCATCCCGCCGGCGCGTGACTCGCCGCTGCGTTCGGCGAGCCGATCGACCACCACCACGTCGACGCCCGCCAACCGCAGTTCACAGGCGAGCATCAGGCCGGTCGGCCCGGCCCCCGCGATCACCACATCCGTCCGTGCGTCCAGGTCGATCATGCGTGTTCCCCTCCTTCAGGCGCGTGTGCCTCTAACATTGTTAGAGACTTCCTCTAACGATGTTAGAGTGTCAAGTGGTCGGAGAGAGCGGGGAAGCGGAATGAAGATCAACTCTGAGCTGATCGCCCGGACGTCGCTGCGCCTGCTCAACGACGCCGGTCTGGACGGCCTCACCATGCGCCTGATCGCCCAGGAACTCGGCGTGCGAGCCCCCACGCTCTACTGGCACATCAAGAACAAGCAGCAGTTGCTCGACGCGATGGCCACCCTCGTCTACGTCGAGGCGGCCGAGCGGCTGGAGCCGCCCCGGGGTGACGTGGACTGGGCGGACCGGCTCGCCGACTGGGCCAGGCACCTGCGACGGGTGATGCTGAACTACCGCGACGGAGCCCGGGTCCTCGCCGGCACCTATGTGAACCACCCGGCTGTGCAGGGGATGTCGGAGCAGATCCTGCGCACCCTGCTGGACGCGGGCTTCACACTCGGTGAGGCGGCGCACGGCTTCACCGCGGTCCTGCACTACACGATCGGCTACACCATCGAGGAACAGGCCCACTCCAGCGCCGCGTACGGCGACGACAACCCGTACGCGCCCGAGCGGATCGCCGGCGGCATCGACGCCGAACGCTTCCCGCTCACCGCGCGGGCGGCGGGCGACCTCCTCGGCCTGGCGGGCGACGCGAGCTTCGAGCAGGGGCTGCGCATCGTCCTCCGCGGCATGCGTGCCGCCAGGGCCGACCACGGATCGGGTGTCCGTGGACCGGATGCCGGTGGGTCGGGTGTCGGCGGATCGGGTGCCCGTGGGTCGGGCGCCGGTGAGCCGGATTGACCCATGCGTTCTCACCCGCATTGAACCCGACAGGGTGGTCACTTTCTCCCTAGAGTGATCATCATGAACACGCAGACGACCTTCGCCCCGATCCTGACCCGCGCCGCTGACGCCGAGACCACGAGCGACCCGAGCAGCGTGATGACTCTGCTGGCCGACTTCGGGACCGCCGGCAGCCCGATCACCAGCTACCGTTCCACCTTCGCGAAGGGCGCGGTGGGTGCGCCGGCGCACTTCCACACCCGGGCCTCGGAGATGTTCTTCGTGATCGGCGGCGCGCTGGAGGTGTTGCTCGGTGAGGAGCTGACGGTCCTGGAAGCGGGTGACTTCCTGCTCGTTCCGCCGCACACCCCGCACGCCTTCGCGGCGGCCCCCGGCGCCGAGGCCGACGTCCTCTTCGTCTTCACCCCGGGCATGCCCCGCTTCGACTATCTGCGGCTGCTCGGCCGGGTGATGCGCGGTGAGGCGAGCCCGCAGGAGATCAAGGATTCCTCGGAGCTCTACGACAACCACTACGTGGACAGCCCCGTCTGGCAGCGCGCCCTCGCCGAGCGCGCCTGAACCGACCAGGTCACGCACCGAGAAGAGGGGGACCCAGGGATGTTCGCAGTGATCTACCGGTGGCGGCTGCGCCCGGGCAAGGAGGAGCAGTTCGTCGACGGGTGGCACCGGGTGACCCGGGCGATCCACGCCCAGTGCGGCAGCTACGGGTCGCGCCTGCACCAGGCGGACGACGGCACCTGGGCCGCCTACGCCCGCTGGCCCGACGCCGAGACGCGTGAACGCTGCTCGACCCCCGACCCGGAGGGCCTGGCGCTGATGCGCGACGCGGTCGAGGAGTACTTCCCGGAGACCCGGCTGCGGATCGTCGACGATCTCCTCGCCGAACCCGCTCCGAGCATCGGCTAGCCCGGCACGGGCACGGCGGCTGTTCGGTTTCGCCGTGGCCGGCCCCGCGGCGTGATCCCGCCCGGCCGGGGGTGAGCCGTGTCTCACCCGGGCGGTGCCTCTTGTCTATGCAACGAGTTGCATAGAAGGATCGCGGCATGGCGCTCGAGCACGCGATTCTCGTCTCCCTGCTGGAGAAGCCGGGCTCCGGCTATGAGCTGGCCCGGCGGTTCGAACGGTCCATCGGATACTTCTGGACCGCCACCCATCAGCAGATCTACCGCGTTCTCAAGCGCATGGAGAGCGACGGCTGGGTCGATGTCCATGAGGTGCCGCAGCAGGGCAAGCCGGACAAGAAGGAATACTCCGTCGCCGAACTCGGGCGGGCCGCCCTCTCGGAGTGGCTGCATGAGCCGATCGAGCTGGAGAGCGTCCGGCACGACCTCGCCGTGAAGATCCGCGGCGCGGCGTTCGACGACCCGGCCGCGTTGATCCGGGAGGTCGAGCGGCACCGCCAGACGCACACCGACCGGCTCGCGAAGTACCTCGCGGGGGAGCGACGGGACTTCACCGGACCTGACGCGCCCCCGGCACCCACCGCCGGCCAGGAGCTCCAACACGTCGTGCTGCGCGGCGGCATCGCCTACGAGCGGATGATGCTCGCCTGGCTCGACGACGTACTCGCCACGCTCCACCGGCTCCGCCCGGAGCGCTGAACCAGCTCCGCCCGGAGCGCTGAACCAGCTCCGCCCGGAGCGCTGAACCGGCGCTCGCGGGCCGCCTCTCCGTCCGGTCGGCGTCGCACGGCCCCGGCCTGCCCGAACCCTTCATGCCCATAGCCGCACCCTCATGCCGGAAAGGGAACCTCCATGTCCGACCCGCTGCTGTTCAACCCGCGCACCTACGACCCGGCCCACTTCGACCCCGAGACCCGCAGGCTGCTGCGCGCCACCGTCGACTGGTTCGAGGAGCGCGGTAAGCGCAGGCTGATCGAGGACTACCGCTCGCGTGCCTGGCTGGCCGACTTCCTCGCCTTCTCGGCCAAGGAAGGGCTGTTCGCGACCTTCCTCACCCCGGCGTCCGCCGCCGACGGGCAGCAGGACAAGCGCTGGGACACCGCCCGGATCGCGGCCCTCAACGAGATCTTCGGTTTCTACGGACTCGACTACTGGTACGCGTGGCAGGTCACCATCCTGGGCCTCGGCCCGGTCTGGCAGAGCGACAACGCCACCGCTCGGGCCCGCGCCGCTGAGCTCCTCTCCCAGGGCGAGGTGTTCGCCTTCGGACTGTCCGAGAAGACCCACGGCGCCGACATCTACTCCACCGACATGCTGCTGGAGCCCGACGGCGACGGCGGCTTCCGGGCCAGCGGCTCCAAGTACTACATCGGCAACGGCAACGCCGCCGGGCTCGTCTCCGTCTTCGGCCGCCGCACCGACATCGAGGGCCCGGACGGCTATGTCTTCTTCGCCGCCGACAGCCGCCACGAGGCGTACCACCTGGTCAAGAACGTGGTCGACTCGTCGAAGTACGTCAGCGAGTTCCGCCTGGAGAACTACCCGGTCGCCGCCGAGGACGTGCTGCACACCGGCCGCGCCGCCTTCGACGCCGCCCTCAACACCGTCAACGTCGGCAAGTTCAACCTCTGCACCGCGTCCATCGGCATCTGCGAGCACGCGATGTACGAGGCCGTCACCCACGCGCACCACCGCGTCCTCTACGGCCGCCCGGTCACCGCCTTCCCGCACGTGCGCCGCGAGCTGACCGACGCCTACGTCCGCCTCGTCGGAATGAAGCTGTTCAGCGACCGCGCCGTCGACTACTTCCGCACGGCCGGCCCCGACGACCGCCGCTACCTCCTCTTCAACCCCATGACGAAGATGAAGGTGACCACGGAGGGCGAGAAGGTCATCGACCTGATGTGGGACGTCATCGCCGCCAAGGGCTTCGAGAAGGACACCTACTTCGCCCAGGCGGCCACCGAGATCCGGGGACTGCCCAAGCTGGAGGGCACGGTCCACGTCAACCTCGCGCTCATCCTGAAGTTCATGGGCAACCACCTGCTGAACCCGGCCGAGTACGCGCCCGTGCCGACCCGCCTCGACGCGGCCGACGACGCCTTCCTCTTCCAGCAGGGACCCGCCCGCGGCCTGGGCTCCATCCGCTTCCACGACTGGCGCCCCGCCTTCGACGCGTACGCCGAGGTGCCCAACGTCGCCCGGTTCCGGGAGCAGGCGGACGCCCTCTGCGACTTCGTCACCACCGCCGCCCCCGACGAGGCGCAGAGCCGCGACCTGGACTTCCTGCTCGCCGTCGGGCAGCTCTTCGCGCTGGTCGTGCACGGCCAGCTGATCCTGGAGCAGGCCAGGCTGACCGGTCTCGAAGGGGACGTGCTCGACGAGCTGTTCGCCGTCCTCGTCCGCGACTTCTCCGCGTACGCCGTCGAGTTGCACGGCAAGGACTCCGCCACCCCGGAGCAGCAGAGCTGGGCGCTGGGCGCGGTCCGGCGGCCCGTCGTCGACGAGGCCCGGTCGGCGCGCGTCTGGGAGCGCGTCGAGGCACTGGCGGGGGCCTACGAGATGGCGCCGTGACCCGGAGAAGCCCGCGGCCGGCGTAGGCCGGTACTCCCGCGGGCGGGGCGGTGTGCCCCGCCCGCGGGCGGTGGAGCCGATACCGGCTACGGGGCCAGAGCCGGCTCCTTCCAGGAGTCGGCGGACGTCTCGGCGCCGGCCTCCACGGCGCCGGCCGCACGCCGCGCGGCGTCGACCGTGCCCTCCGCGGCGTCGACCGTGCCCTCCGCGGCGTCGCCCGTGGTCTCCGGGGCGTCGGCCGCGCCCTCCAGGTGCTGCTTCGGTCGGGCGGGCAGCGCGGACATCAGGAGGAAGATGACCGCGAGGACCCCGATGACCCACCCCAGGGAGTGCTGGAACGCCTCGGTGAACGCGTCTCCCGCCGCCTGCCGCCCGCCGGTGACGTCGTCCTCGTCGACCGCGGCCAGGAAGACGACCGAGACCAGCGCCAGCCCCAGCGCGTTGCCCATCTGCATGGTGGTGTTGATGAGGCCGGACGCCGAACCCGCGTGCTCGCGCGGCACCTCCGAGAGCACCGCGTCCGTCAGCGGCGCCACGATCAGCCCCATCCCGGCCCCCATCACGAGCAGCGGCAGGGCCATCTGCCAGGAGGCGATGCCGGTCCCGTACCGTCCGGCCTCCCAGATGTACAGCAGCAGACCGCACACCATGGCCAGCGCGCCCGTCTGGAGGACCTTCCGGCCGAACCGCGGCACCAGCTTCTGCACCGAGACGCCCGCCGCGACCGAGACCGCCAGGGAGAACGGGATACCGGTCAGACCGGCCCGCAGCGCGCTCCAGCCCAGACCGATCTGCATGTAGAGCGTCCAGACCAGGAAGAAGATGCCGCACGCGACACCGAACGCCAGCTGGACCGCGATCCCGGCGGCGAAGCTCTTCACCCGGAACAGGCCGAGCTCCACCAGCGCGGAGCCGTCCTTGCGCGTCTTGTGCCGCTCGTACGCCACGAACACGCCGAGCACGACCAGGCTGCCGGCCATCGAGACGAAGCCCCACGCCGGCCAGTCGAGCTCGTGGCCGCGCGTGAGCGGGTAGACCAGCATGAGCAGGCCCAGGGTGACCAGCGCCACCCCGACCAGGTCGAGGCGCAGCGCCGAGGGCGCCTTGGACTCGGTGATGTACTTCCGCCCCAGCAGCAGGCCCGCTATGCCGACCGGCAGGTTGATCAGGAAGATCGGCCGCCACGCCAGACCGAAGAGGTCCCACTGGGTGAGCAGGGCGCCCAGCAACGGCCCGGAGACCGAGCCGAGCCCGACGATCGCGCCGAACAGGCCGAAGACCTTGCCGCGCTCATGGGCCGGGAAGGTGGCGTGCACGATCGAGAGCACCTGCGGAACCATCAGGGCGGCCATCGCGCCCTGCAGGATGCGGGCGCCGACGAGCATCTCCGGGCCCGCGGCCAGGCCGCACAGCGCGGAGGCGAGCGTGAAGCCACCGATGCCGAGCAGGAAGATCCGCTTGCGGCCGTGGACGTCGCCGAGCCTGCCGCCGGTGATCAGCCCGGCCGCGAACGCCAGGGCGTAACCCGCGGTGATCCACTGGATGGCGCTGAAGGAGGCGCCGGTGTCCTCCTGGATGCTCGGGATGGCGATGTTGACGATCGTGACGTCGACCAGGTCCATGAAGGCCGCGGTCATCACGATGGCGAGCGCGAACCAACGGCGCCGGTCGGTCACGGGCGCCGGGGCGGGGACGACGGGGCTTGCTGAAGTCATGACGATGACGTTAGGCACGATGTAGGACGGATCATGTCCTAGATTCGCGCGACCCTGGTGTCATGACGGACACATCCGCACGGCTGCTGACCCTGCTCTCCCTTCTCCAGACCCCGCGCGAGTGGCCCGGTGGCGAGCTCGCCGAGCGGCTCGGCGTCAGCCGGCGCACCGTTCGGCGCGACATCGAACGGCTGCGCGAGCTCGGCTACCCGGTACAGGCGACGATGGGCACCGAGGGCGGATACCGCCTGGTCGCCGGGAAGGCGATGCCCCCGCTGGTCCTCGACGACGAGGAGGCCGTGGCCATCGCCGTTGGCCTGCGGGCCGGCGCGGGACACGCGGTCGAGGGAGTCGAGGAGGCGTCGGTACGAGCCCTGGCCAAGCTGGAACAGGTGCTGCCCGCACGGCTGCGCCACCGTCTCACCGCCCTCCAGACGGCGACGCTGCCGCTGACGGTGGGCGGCGGCGACGCGGCGACGGTCGACCCCCACACCCTCACCGCGATCGCGGCGGCGGCCACCGGACACGAACGGCTGCGCTTCCCCTACCGCGCCGGCGACGGCACCGTGAGCCGCCGACAGGTCGAGCCCTACCGGCTGGTGTCGACCGGACGCCGGTGGTACCTCGTCGCCTACGACCTCGACCGCGAGGACTGGCGCACGTTCCGCGTCGACCGGGTCGGTGAACCGTTCCCGACCGGCGCACGGTTCACCCCGCGACCACTGCCCGCTGAGGACGCGGCGGAGTACCTGCGCCGCTCGATGTCCCGCCTCGCCCCGGAACACCACCTGGACGTCTCCTTCGCCGCCCCGGCCCGCTACGTGGCCGCACGCCTGCCCGCGTCACTGGGCACCCCCGAGCCGACCGGTGACCACTCCTGCCGCCTGCGGGCCACCCCCTCCGACTCCCTGGAGTGGCTCGCCGTCCGGCTCGCCCTGGTGGAGTGCGACTTCCAGGTCCACGGGCCCGCCGCCCTGGTCGACCACCTGGCGGCCCTGGGAGAGCGCCTGCTCCGGGCGAGCGGGAGATGAGACGTCCGCGGCGAGGGCAGGGCACCCAGCCCTACGGACGGCCCTCCAGACCCTGCCGGCCCATGTCGACCAGTCGCCGGGCGGCGGTCGCCGCGCCGTCGGCGCGCACCTCGCGGGCGATGGTTCGGGCCCGCCGCGACACCTCGGGATCGAGGGCGTGGCGGAGGGCGGCGAGCAGGGAGTCGCCGGTGGGTGGGCTGGAGGGGGTGGGCGCTGCCGATGCCGAGGCGTTCGACGATGTGGGCGAAGTAGAACTGGTGCTATACGGTTTTGATGGGAGGTGCGGGCAGCCGGTGCAGTCGCACCTCGACGAGCCGGCCCGCCGACACCCGCGCCGTCATGTAGGTGCGGTACGGCTGCCGCCTCCGGTCGGTCGGCGAGCCCGGATTGAGCAGGCGCAGCCGTTGGTCCGCGACGGAGTCCCACGGGATGTGGCTGTGGCCGAAGACGAGCACGTCCAGGTCGGGGAAGCGCTGGGCACAGCGACGCTCGCGCCCTTGTGCCGGGCCGGTCTCGTGCACGACTCCGAGCCGCAGTCCGTCGAGCTCCGCGTAGGCCACTTCCGGCAGCCGGGCCCGTAGCTCGGAACCGTCGTTGTTGCCGTGGACACCGATCAGCCGCCGGGCGCGGGTCTGGAGCAGGTCCAGTGTGGCGGTGTCGACCCAGTCCCCGGCGTGGATGACGACATCGGCGCGCGGCACCCGGTCGAGGAGCTCGGGCGGCAGGGCCTTGGCGCGTGTCGGCACATGCGTATCGGACATCAGCAGCAGGTCCACCAGGCGACGGTAGCGGTTCGTCGGGTCCGGCACCGGCGCGGCGGGCCGTCAGGCGCCCACGTCGTCGACCACCTCACCGTCGCGGGCGGCCGCGTCCTGGGCGGCCCGGTTGAAGGAGTGGATGGTGGTCGTGGTGTTGGCGGCCAGCCAGGTGGGGATCCATTCCAGGGGCGGGGCGTCGCTGAGGGGGATGTAGACGATGTCGGAGCGGGCGTAGTAGCGGGTGGCTTGGGCGCCCACCACGAACGCGCCCTGGTCGGCGCCGATCAGGGTCAGGGCCTCCTGGAAGGTCTCGAAGCCGGGGCCGACCTCCACGGGGTGTCCGGCGGGTGTCAGCGCTGGGGTGCGCTCGGTGCGCCAGTAGCCGGGCACGGTCTGGGCCACCTGGAGGAGTCTGACCGCGGTGAGATCCTCCATCGAGACGGTGCGTCGGCGGGCCAGGGGGTGTCGGGAGGACACGGCGAGCATCCGGGGTTCGGAGAACAGGACCGGGCCGTTGGCCATTCCGGGTTCCTGGTGCGGCCGGGTGACGATCAGCAGGTCCACGTCGCCGGCGCGCAGCCGGGGGAAGCCGTCGGCGATCTGCAGTTCCCTGAGCCGGGCCCGGCAGCCGGGGTGCCGCTCGGCGAACAACTGGGCCGCCCGTGCCATGAGTTGTCCGGCCGCGGCGCCGACGAAGCCGACCCGCAGCACGCTGTGGGAGCCCCGCGCGGCCTCGGCCGCCTTCCTCAGCCCGGCCTCGATCTGTTGGCAGGCCGGCCGCAGATCGTCGTGGAGCCGCTGCCCGATCGGCGTGAGACGGACCAGGCGGCTGTTGCGTTCGAACAGCGGCGCCCCGATCCGCCGTTCCAGCTTCTTGATGGTCTGGCTGATCCGGCCGGTCGTCACATGCAGACGGTCGGCCGTACGGCCGAAGTGGAGCTCCTCGGCCAGCGTCAGGAACGCCTCGATCTCCAGCCGTTCGAGCACTGCCCCTCCGTGGTTCGTTGAATCTGGCTAAACAGACGTTCCCTAAGAAGCACCTTGTTGATCTTGGTGGTGCGTCGCAGTGTGGGGGGTGTCCTCAACCTACCGACCTCGCTGTCAGCCGAGCACCTGCCGACGGGAACACCACCGTGACCATCGTTGAATCCGCAGTACCCACCAGATCCGGTGTCGACCACGTGCCTCTCACGAGATGGCTCGCCGTCGTGGCCGTGGCGCTCGCGACGTTCGCGCTGGTGACCGTCGAATCGCTGCCGGTGGGCCTCCTCCCCGCCGTCGCCGGATCGCTCGACGTCTCCGAGGGGACGGCCGGGCTGATGGTGACGGTCCCCGGCCTCGTCGCCTCCGTCACCGCGCCGCTCCTGCCGGTGGCGATACGGCACCTGGACCGGCGGGTCGTCCTGCTCGGCCTGGTCGTGCTGATGGTGCTGGCCAACGGGCTGTCGGCGATGGCGCCGAACTTCGCGGTCCTGCTGGCGTCGCGCTTCCTCGTCGGGGTCAGCATCGGCGGCTTCTGGGCGCTCGCCGCCGGTCTCGCGGTACGTCTGGTCCCGGAGCGGTCCGTGCCCCGGGCCACCTCGATCGTCTTCGGCGGCGCGACGGCCGCCAACGTGCTCGGCGTGCCGGCCGGAACGCTGATCGGGGACCTCGCGGACTGGCGCACGGCGTTCGTGGTGGTGGGCGCACTCGGCCTGCTCATCCTCGTCGCCCTGCTCGCCCTGCTGCCCCCCATGCCCGCCAGCCAGGCCGTACGGCTGCGCGCCCTGCCGGAGCAGTTCCGCAACCCCGTCGTACGCACTGGTGTCATCGCCACGTTTCTCCTGGTGAGCGGCCATTTCATGGCCTTCACCTTCATCAGCCCGACCTTGCGGACCGTCTCCGGGATCGACGAGGCCGCGGTCGGGCCGCTCCTGCTCGGCTTCGGCGTCGCCGGCATCATCGGCAACTTCCTCGCCGGCGCGGCAGCGGGGCGTGACATCCGCACGGCCGTCATCACCATCAGCGTCCTGCTGACCCTCGTCCTGGCGACCTTCCCGATCGTCGGCCGCGACCCGATCGGCGGGACGGCCCTGTTGCTCCTGTGGGGACTGGCCTTCGGCGGTGTTCCGGTCAGCGTTCAGACGTGGATCCTCAAGGCGGCCCCCGACGCCACCGAGGCGGCCACCGCCCTGAACACCTCCGTGTTCAACCTGGCCATCGCGCTCGGCGCCCTGGCCGGGGGACTCGTCGCCGACAACGTGGCGCTCAGCGGCGTCCTGGCGGTCGGAGCGCTTCTCACGCTCCTGACCTCCCTGGCGGTGTGGCGCGCACGAGGCGACTGACGACGGCGACCGGGGGAGGGCCCGGTCCGCCACCACGATGACGAAGGGCCTCGCCCGGGAAGGCGGGGCCGCTTCGGCACGTCCATGATCGACTGTCGACACAGGGCGAAGCTAGAGCAGCACATGAACTAAGTGCAAGTTCAGGACACCAGAGTCTGCTCTTCCAGTTCGGTCAGCTGCACGGTGCACAGGCCGCCGCGCTCGGCTCTGACGCCCGTCACCTTGAGCTGCGTGCCCGGCGAGAGGATGAACTCCTCCTCGTCGGTGAACGCGGAGAAGCGGCGGATACCCACGGCACGGACGGGGAGCACCTCGAAGAGCGTCCGCTTCCCGCGACCGCCGAGGAACCCTCGCGCCACGCCGACCTTGGATGTGCACGAGGAGACGCCCCACCAGGTCACCGTCCGCCCGAGCGGGTACTGAGCGCGCAGATCCAGCGGCACCCCACGCCACAACGGCTCGGTGCGGGCGGGAAGCTGGGACACCGCCGAGAACAACAGCCGCAGATAGGGGAGATAGGGGATGAGCCTGCTCCGGTCCGGGGAGCGCAGAATGGCGTTGATCTCCCGGTAGAACGCCGACTCGCAGGTATAGAGGTACAGCGCGGCGATCGCGTCGGCGGACAGGTCGCCGGACAGTTCGTCCGCCCGCCTCTTGCCGAACTCGTGCGACAGCCTGACGTGCCGGTCGAGGCCGGACAGCAGTTCGGCGACCGGGGTGACGGCGTCGCGGAACTCCATGAGCGGGGTGTCGAACACGCCGGTGATCGCGGGGAGGACAAGCCCCTCGTCCTTGACGCTGGCGAGCCGTTCGAGGTAGAGCTGGTGCAACTCCATGGTGGACGCGATGAACGCTCCCATGCGTTCGGCTATGTCGCCGTCGGTCCTGCCGGACTCCGTCGCGACCTTGTTCCACCCCTTGCTCGGCAGCCAGTCGATCTCGTCGGCGCCCAACGAGGCGAGGGCCTCGTTCACCATTCCGAAATGGTCGCCGTCGCAGAAGACATCGCCCTGCGCCGCGGGATTGGGGTGGTCGATATGCCGGACCTCGACGTCGGGGTACTTCTCCTGGAGTCGGCGGACGACCTTCTTCAGATTGCGCGCGTGAGCCCCCCACCAGGCGAAGACGACGCCCCGGTCCTCCTCGTCGGCGTTCTGCTTGGCCTTGAGGATCTCCTCGACGATCCGCTCGGCGACCGGACGCCAGAACCCGGAGTGCCGGTCGTCTCCCCGCGCCGCGTCACTGCTGGCGGTGAGTGCCGCGTTCAGCAGCAGCACACCCTGCGTGAGCATCGCCTGGAACCACTCCGGCGGTTGGACGGTGTCCCGCTCCTTCAACAGCGCACGGATGTCGGCGATCGGGGTCTTCTTGGGAATGCCGTACTTCCACATCGCCGCTGCCTTGATGATGCAGCGGATGCTGACGACCCTGCCGAACTGGCTGTCCTTCCAGTCATGGAAGGTGTTGTCGAACATGGCGATGCCGGTGGCGCTCTCCGGCCGCGGATACGGGTTCTGCCCGAAGATCACGACCTTCCACTTGTGCGGCGGATGGGGCTTCAGCGCCTGGAAGGTCAGTTCACGGACGGGGACGACATCCGGGCCGCGGCCCGCGCCGATGAACGAGGCCGCGTTCGGCTGCGCCTCGATGACCGGCTTCAACAGCGGAAGCCATGGTTCACCGCCGCCCTTGAACAGTTCGGCGAGGGCCAGCGGGTCATTCGGGTCGGGCGTGGCGGGCACGTTGGCATCGCTCATGGTGGAGGAACTCCGAAGGGTCACAGCGTGCGTGAGGCACGATTAGCGAGGTAGTCGATCAGCGAGGTAGCCGATTTCCATGCGAAAGCCCTGAACATGGTGGCAAGGCGCCCCAGGCGCCGCTCACTCGGGCCGGCGGACTCTCGTCGACGGTGCCGGGTCCCCAGGCATGACCGGCGGAAATCTGGCGGCAGGCTAGCACCGGGTCGGTGCGCTCGCAATCGTGACGAGAGGCCACGAGCAGTCGCGGCAACTGCTCTGTCAGTGGGGCGCGATAGCGTCGTGAGCGATGGAGGCGAACGTCTCTCGATGGGAGTGGATGATGACCGTGAACCAGGTGCAGGCGACGCTGAGGGTGGTCCTGACCGACGTCAACACGAGCGTGGTGGAGGCGTGGCGGGCGGCGTTCGCCGACACCCCCGAGATCGAGATCCGCGAAGGCTCGATCCTCGATGAGGAAGTCGACGCCTGGGTCACCCCGACCAACTCCCGCGGCCGCATGGACGGCGGCGTCGACGCCGCCATCAAGCGTCACCTGGGAGCGGGCATCCAACTGCGTGTGCAGCGGGCGATCCGCGACCGGTTCGCCGGAAGGCTCCCGGTGGGAAGCGCGGTCTGCGTTCCGTCCGGGGCGGTCAACCCGAGGTTCCTGATATCGACGCCGACGATGGAGAGCTCCGCGCAGAACGTGAGTGAGACCCTGAACGTGGCGCTCGCCTGCGCCGCCGCGTTCCAGGCGATCCACCTGCAGAACAGGGAGGCGCCGGGCAGCATCTCGTCGGTGGCGCTGGTCGGCATGGGCGCCCAGACCGGCCGGGTGCCGGCACGGGTGTGCGCCAACCTGATGTGGACGGGCTACACCTTGTTCAACGACTACTCCTTCGAGGACTACGACGACCTGCGCGGCACGATCATCGCGCAGCTCGACGACATCGAGAACACGCCCGCCGAGAAGCGGGTGCGCATCGCGCCCCCCACACGCTCCACCTCCCGTCGCTGAGGGAGAGCCGCGGCGCGGTGTCGACTCGCGGTCCGTAGAGACCAGTGCGGCGCGGGCCCCGGCCCCGGCCGGGGGTTAGCCCCCGCAGACATCGGCCAGCTGGCCCGATGTTCCGCCGCCGTCCCCGCTCCTAGCGTCGGGTGGACCTTCCTTCTCGGTCCCTCGATCCAAGGAGCACGATGCGCGGTCTCACGTCCACCCTCTCGATCGGCCTGAGCCTGGCCGGCCTGCTGACCGGCGCCGCGCCCGCGCCGGCCGCACCCTCCCGGACACCTGGGCCGCTGTCGGCCTACGAGCACCAGCGGCTCGCCTGGGGGCGGTGCCCGGAGGCGCAGAAGGAGCTGAACGCCGCGGGCGCGGAGTGCGCGCGGGTGACCGTTCCGCTCGACTACTCCGCCCCCGGCGGCCGTACGATCCGGATCGCGATCTCTCGCGTCAAGGCCGCCGACACGGCCGACCGGCGCGGCATCCTGCTGTCCAACCCCGGTGGTCCCGGCGGCAGTGGGCTCGCCACCACCCTGGCGCTGCGTCCCGCGCTGAAGCAGGCGGCGGACGGCTACGACCTGATCGGCTTCGACCCGCGCTTCCTCGGGGAGAGTTCCCCGATCCGCTGCGCCCCGGCACCGCCGCCCACCCCGCCCGGGCCGTCGACATCCGCCCGAGCGGACTTCGAGGCATCGGTGCGGGCCGCACGGGACACGGCGCGGCGCTGCCGGGAGCACGGGGACAACGCGGCGCTGCTGCCACACGCCTCCTCCCGCAACGTCGCCCGGGACATGGACGTGATCCGGGCCGCCCTGGGCGAGCGCAAGCTGTCCTACTACGGCGTCTCCTACGGCGCCGACCTGGGCGCCGTCTACACCCAGATGTTCCCGCGCCGCACCGACCGCATGGTCATCGACTCCTCGACGGACCCGACGGCCACGCAGTACGAGCTGTTCCAGCGCTCCGGCAGGCCCGCCGAGGAGGCGCTTGACGCCTGGGCCGCGTGGACCGCCCGGCGCCACGACACCTACCGACTCGGTCGTACCGCCCCGGAGGTGCGGGCCGCCGTCCAGGGGTTGCTGGACCGCGCCGAGCGGCGGCCGGTCGACATCGGCGGGCAGCGGCTCGACGCGCCCGTGCTGCGGATGCTGCTCAAGCAGCCCCTCCAGCACACGGAGAACGATGCCGCGCTGGCCGCGATCGTACGGGACCTGGTCGGCGCCGCGAAGGGGGAGTCGACCGAACCCGGCCCCGAACTCGCCGCCATGCTGGCCCTGCTCTCCTCACCCGACCTGGCGGACAGCATGGTGGGCGGGGCGATCTACATGTGCGGTGACGGCGGCTGGCCCGCGGGCGGCTGGCCGAAGGACCCGGAGACGTACTGGAGGAACAGCGGGCGCAGCCGCGCCACGCAACCCGTGTTCGGCCCGTATGTCAACGGCATGATCGCGCCGTGCGCGTTCTGGACCGGCGAGCCGCGCGAGGCGGGCACCGTGATCGGCAACGACGTGCCCGTACTGATGCTCCAGGCCCGCCGCGACAACAACGTCCCCTACGACGGCGCCCTGGCCCTCCACGCCCGCCTCACCGGTTCGCGCCTGATCACCGCGGACATCCGCTCCCACGGCGTCTACGGGCGCGGCCTCGACGGTCACCGGCCCGTCCCCTGCGCCGACCAGGCCGTCAACGACTACCTGCGGACCGGAAGCCTTCCGGCCCACGACCTCACCTGTCGCTCCCCGGAGGGTGAGGGCGCGGCGTTCCGGGAGGCCGGGAGTCAGGAGGGGGTGCACGCCTCGGCGATCGACACGCTGTTCTCGTAGAGGTGGTGCCGGGTTATCCGGCCCTCCTCGACGGTGAGGCGCAGCGCGAAGGGGCCCGCGAAGGACTTTCCCGTCGCGCGCACCGTCCCCGAGAGGTGACCCGTCAGGACGGCGTCGGTGCCGTCCACGAGGAACGTGTCGACGGAGGCCCTCGCGTCCTCGGCTACCGTGTGCTCGGCCAGCTCTGTGCACTGGGCGGCGCAGTCGACTCCGGTCGAGCGGGGCCGGATCCACGGGACGGCGGGGTTGTCGGCGAGCAGCCAGTCGACATCGTCCGCGAAGAGCTCGACGAGCCGCTCGACGTCCCCGGCCATCCGGGCGGCGAGGAACTCCTGGACGACATGACGGGTGGCGTCGGCGACAGAAGTCGCGGTGGTGTCGGGTGACATGGCGGGCATGGCGGGCATGGTGCGCTCCTCGGACCTGTGGTGCCGGGACCCTCGTCGGGTCTCGTTGACGTGCACCACCCTGCCGCGGCAGAGGTGCGCGGTCGATGACGTCAGGGGTAATGGCCGGGGTGGCCGCACGGTGGAGTGCCGGCCGCTGCCGTGGGCGATCTCCGACGGTGCCGTCGTAGCTCGCCTCGCCCTGAGAGTCGCCGTGCGCGGCGCGGCCCCGGCGTCGCCGTCCGCGCCGCTCACTCGCGGGGCGAGGCCGCTCCGGGCTCCCGGGGCAGCAGTGTCCCCAGGGGTCCGAGGTCGAGGTTGAGGTCCGAGCGTCGCAGTCCGTGCTCGGCGCACAGGCTTTCCATCCGGTCCTCCAGCAGCATCAGTGTGCGGCCGACGCGCTCCTCCTGTTCGTCGGTCAGGTCGCCCGCGTCCGCCCGGCGCACCGCCTGACGCTCCATCAGCTGACGTAGGAGCTCCACCACGGTCAGCACCAGCCGCATCAGGTCGCGCTCCACGGTGTCCTGGTCCAGCTCCAGCCGTCGGCTCATGGTTCCTCCCAGGGGGGCGGCACCGTGGCGCTCACCGAACTGACCAGGGCCCGCAGATCGATTCGCACCAGGTCCACGTCGGCGATGCGCAGGGTGAGGTCGCCGGTGATGACGACACCGCCCGCGAGCAGTCGGTCCAGCAGGTCGACCAGGGCGATCCGCTGGTCGGGAAGGGTGCCGGTCGTCATCGCGTCGCCGCACCGCCGCCGCTTGCGGGCCGGGCTTGGGGAGGCGGCTGGTCCGCGGGGCCGGTGGAGAGGAACGAGTAGGGCGCCCAGGGCCCGGTCAGCTCCACCCGGACGGCGGGGAGCCCCGCGTCCAGCTCCCCGACCCGGGTGGCGAACGCCGCGCTGTCCGGGCCGTCCACCAGGAACGCGGCGTTGAGCACCTGGGGATCGGCCACGCCCGACAGCTCGGCGTCCTGCGGGCTGTGCAGACTGGTGGCAGCGGCCAGGGGGGTGAGCGTCTCGTGGACCCGGCGCGCGTCGTCCCGGCTGGCCCGCCACCACTCGTCGCGCGCCCTGCGCTCGGCACTCCGCCTGCGGAGGTAGTTCCGACCGGATCGCTCCTCGGCGGCCGGACGGCCCCGGCCCGTGCCCCGGCTCGTGCCGTGTGCCGGTGCCGCCCGCTGCTCGACGGGTTCCCGCCGTCCCGTCGACGGTCCGGCGGTCATCTGTTCCGCGGACGTGTCGGCGCCGGGGGCGGCGTACACCTTGACGCCCCATTCGACCTTTCCGTCCAACCGGTCCAGGGCGGCGGTGAAGCGGTCGCGGCCGGAGGCCATGAGGCGCCGCACCCCCGGCTCGTCACGGCAGACCGTGGCCAGGCGCAGCGGTACGACGCAGCGGGCGGTGCGGGCCGCGGTGTCCACCACCCGTTGGTGGGCGCGGGCGACCTCCTCCAGCCAGCGCAGATCCTCCAGCCGCGCGCGCAGGGGCGCCTCGCCGAACTCGGCCGCCGGCACCGGCCCGGTCAGCGCGGAGAGGCCGGCGTGCCGGACGGTGTGGACCGGGCCGCCCGCGACACCCCGCAGATGCTCAGGCCAGGGGGGCGCGGGGTCGTGGTCGCGGGTGATGGCGTAGACGTACCGCAGTTCCTCCCGCCGCAGCGCGGCGGCGTCCTCCGGTCGTGGGTCCATGGTGTTCACCGGGTCCTGTCCTCCCTCGTGACGCGGGTGCCGCCGTCGGCCTCCAGCTCCGCCAGCCGGGCGCGCAGCCGAGCGTTCTCGGCGTCCAGGGCGCGCCGCCCGGCGCGGGAGGAGAGGGCCGGGTCGTCCTCCCACCAGTCGATCCCCATCTCCTTCGCCCGGTCGACCGAGGCCACGACGAGCCGCAGTTTGACGGTGAGCAGTTCGATGTCGAGCAGGTTGACGCGGATGTCACCGGCGATGACGACACCCTTGTCCAGCACGCGCTCCAGGATGTCGGCGAGGTTGGCGGATCCGGCCGCCGGCTCGTGGCCCATGGGCCGGATCGGGGCGGTGGGGCGGGGTGCGGGGGCGGTCAGCGGATCTCGTGCGTCCATGCGTGCGCCTCCTCCAGGCGGTCGAGCAGCGCGTCCTCGCGTCGCTCGAACTCCCTCTCGTCGATCAGGCCCTCGGTCAGCTGCCGCTCCAGCGCGGCCAGCTCCCGCCGGACGCGCGCGGGGTCGTAGTACTCGCGCTCCGCCTCGGCGACCACCTGCCGCAGCACCCAGCCGACCAGCGAGATGATCACGGTTCCACGAAGCTGTACGGCGGCAGTGGCCCGTTCAGCCGCAGGTCGAGCCGGGGGTGCGCGCTCCGCAGGCCGGCGACCGCGTCGGCCAGCGGCTCCGCGTCGTCCCGGTGCACCAGGAGCGAGAGGTTGACGAACCAGCCGCCGCTCTCCGGCCCCATCCGGTGTTCCTCGGCCAGCGGTGACAGCGTCTGCGTGATCAACCGGGCGTCCCGCTCCTCGCGGTCGCGGACCGTCTCGGCCACGCGTTCGCCGGTCCGCAGCCGTGCCTCGTACGAGCCGCCGCCCGCCGCCCGGTTCGCCGCGGCCATGCCCCGCAGCTCGGGCTCCTCGTCGAGCAGCTGGCGCAGCAGCAGGTCTTCCTCGTGCGCCGCCTTGACGTTGTACTCGGTGCGGCCGTCCAGCCTCCGCAGCCGTTCCCGGTAGTCCTCGGCACGGGAGGCGAGCACCTCACGGACCTCCCTCTCGCCGGCCGAGACGCTGCCGAAGCGCAGGGGCAGCACCGTGCGGGCCCGGCCCACCTCGGTGAGCACCCGCTGGTGGGCCAGCAGATCCCGGCGCCGCGGCCGAAGATCTTCCGGGCACTCGCTGACCAGCGCGGTCAGCTCGCCCGCGCGGACGCCACGCACCGGGCGGGGCGGGTCGCCCACCCCGGCGAGCCCGGAGGGCAGCTCGGGGCGGCCGCCGGACACGATGCCGTAGACATAGGTGCTCATGCGCTCTCACCCGACTTCTTGGCGGTGCCCCGGCGCGCGCCGGCGCGGCTGCCGGTGTCGTCCGAGGCGGTCGCCTCCTCCGGCTCCCGGTCACGGCCGCGCAGGGTGTCGGTGATACCGCGGGTCGCCTGGGAGACCGCCTGTCCGGCGCCCGCCAGGGCGCCCTTGGTCTTGTCGCGCGCGCCGCTCTCGGTGGCGTCGCCCACCAGCTCGGGCAGCCCCGCCGGTTGGCGCGGTCCGGCCTCCAGGTCCAGTCGGTTACAGGCTTCGGCGAACCGGAGGTAGGTGTCGACGCTCGCCACCACCACGCGCACGTCTATCTTGAGGATCTCGATGCCGACCAGGGAGACGCGGATGAACGCGTCGATCACCAGCCCGCGGTCGAGGACCAGTTCCAGCACGTCGTAGAGGCCGCTGCTGCCGCCTCCGCCGGTCCGCTCTGCGGTCACAACGGTCATGTCGGTGTGTCATCCCTCTCGGAGACCGGCCGGTCAGCGGCGCTCGCCACGGGCGCGCTCGTAACGCCGGACGCGGCGGTAGCCGGTGAGGAGCCCGTCCGGGTCGAGAGTGATCTCGTACAGGCCCAGTAGGCTCATCGTCTCCGGCACCCGAGCCACCTCCACCACCTCCGCTTCCAGGAGCCAGCCGTCATCGGTCCGTTGGAAACGAACCACCGATTCGGGCCGCACTCCGGTCAGCTCGGTGAGCTGGTCGCACCCCGCACGCAACAGCGCCGCGGGAGACGGGCCGCCGACCGTCGTCTTCTCGCCGGTCTCATCGTGTGTGTCTGCCATATCAGCCTCGGTGGTGCGGCTACCCGAAATCCGGCCGTCAAACAGACACCGGCGAGATCCGGCCGCGGACGGAACGAGCAATCGGCCTGCCGGCACCGAACCTTGGCGGAGTCGACCCTGCCACGGGGCCATCGAGGATGCCCCGGCTCGCTCCGCGACGGTCGGCCCCCGGGGACCCGGGCCATCGGTAGAACGACCGATGCGCTGGAAAGATCCTGGAAGCTACGTTGACCGCATGCAGTCACCTGACACACCCAAGCCGATCGAGACCGGCGACACCCCTGAGATCACCCGCACCCTGGCCCGCGCTTTCGCGGACGATCCGATGATGCTGTGGTTCTTCCCCGACGAAGAAGGGCGCGCGGACCGTCTCGCCCAGTGGTTCGACGTCATGCTCACACACAAGTACGGCCCACTCGGTCACTGTGAACGCACCGACGCGGCAGCGGCCTTCTGGACACCGCCCGGCACGGCCGAGCAGCACCCGGACGAGGAAACGCTGGCCGTCATCAACGGGCTGTTGGGTGAGCACGTGGCCCGGCTCGGAGAGATGCTGGAACTGGTCGGCGAGGCAACCCCCCGGGAACCCCACTGGTACCTGGCGGTGCTCGGCGCCGACCCGGCGGCCCAGGGCAAGGGCCACGGCGCTGCCCTGCTGCTCTCGGGCCTGGCCAAGGCGGACGCGGCCGGACTGCCGACACACCTCGAATCGTCGAAGCAGGCCAACATCGGCTTCTACGAGCGATTCGGGTTCACCGTGCGGGGCGAGATCCACGTCCCCGGGGGCGGCCCGACACTCTGGTCCATGTGGCGCGAAGCACAAGGAGACGCTCGCCGGTAGACCGACGCCTTTCCCGGGCGAGGCTGACGACCGCGCCCCCGCTCCCGACGTTCAGCGGGTACGCCGACCTGTGCCGGGCGCGGGTCGCCGGGTGATCGATGTGGGCGGGGCGGGTCAGTCCAGCGGGACCGCCGCGATGCGGTCGTAGGTCTGCAGATAGAGCCGGTTGTCGTGGTGGGTCATGGTGTTCGGACCGTGGGGCATGCGTACCGAGCGGGCGGAGAGGCTCCACACGGTACGGCGCTTCGCGATGCTCACCGCCGTGACGGCCTGGCCGCCCCCGCTGACCCCCGCGTAGAGCTCGCCGCGGAAGGGGCGGGGGAGGGCGAGGTCGGTGAAGTGCGGGCCGGGGTCGTAGCTCCAGAGTCTTCTTCCGGTGGACTGGTCGTATGCGCGGAAGGACTTCGCCGCGGTGAAGAGCGTGCCGTCGACGCAGACCGGCGAGCTGAACATCGTCAGTGAGTCCTCGGGCTCCAGGGTCCAGGCGACGCGCCCCGTCCTCAGATCGACCGCGGTGATGACGCGGGCGTAGTCGTAGGCGTGCCGGTCGCCCACCACGGGCGGATAGGTTCCCCCGCGGTCGGACACGCTGGCGGCCTCCCGGTCGCTGCGAACCTGTCGCGCCCACAGCAGGCCGCCGTCTGCCGTGTCGACGGCGAACAGGCGGGCCGCGTCCGAGCAGAACAGGCGTCCGCGGGACACCGCCGCGGCGATCCCGTCGTCGGTGTACGCCCCCTCGACGCGATGACGCCAGCGGAGCCGACGGGCCGGGAGGTCGTAGGCCAGCAGCCATGGTTCGGTCCGGTCGACATCGCTGTCGTAGTAGCCCAGCAGGTAGAGGGCCCGGGCGTCGGCCGCCAGCACACGGCTGTAGCGGCTGAGCTCTCCCAGGACCCGCCGCCCGGCGGAGCCGGGGGCGAGGCGGCCGGTGCGCGGGTCGAGATAGCCCGCGGCGGGAGCACCTTCGTCGTCGAAGAACAGCGCGACCAGTCGCCCGGCGGAGACCGCGGGGTCCAGGGCGGTCGAGCTCGCCTCCCATATCTCCCGCCCGGTGGCGGGGTCCAGCGCGCGGTTCGTCTCTCCCCGGTGCAGCACGGTCCGATCGGTGGCCAGCGGCGGGGTGGTCCCGAGCGTGCCCGGCACCGACCACAGAGGCTCGGGGGCGACGCCGGGTGGGCGCCGCGCGACGGACCGGCCCGGCTTGGGGGACGCGCTCCCTTCGTCCCCGGTGCCGGGCAGTGCGCCCGTGGCCCACAGGGCGGACAGGCCGCCGACGGCCAGGGCCGCCGTGGCGGACCCCACCAGCACCGCCCGGCGCGACGGCGCGCCGGACGACGACGGCGAGGGCTCGCGCGGCGGCGCGCCGTCGAGCGCGGCGATCTCCTCGACGCGCCCGCCGATGTCGGCGAGCAGCGGATCCGGCAGCAGGCCGGCGAACTCGGCCGGGTCGAACGGACCCCAGTCCGCCTGGAGCCGAGCCAGGGCCGGGCGGTCGCCCGGTTCCGCCGACAGGCACGCGGCGAGCGTGTCACGGAGCCCGTCCGGTACCCCGGTCAGATCGGGCGGCGCGCCCTCCCTCAGCAGCCGCAACGCGTCCCGGCCGGGGCCGTCGTACGGGCCGTGTCCGGACGCGGCGAAGACCAGCACCGCCCCCAGCGCGAACACGTCCCCCTCCGGTCCGTGCTCCGCGCCGCGCGCCTGCTCGGGCGACATGTAGGAGGGGGTTCCGGATATCGCGCCCGAGGCGGTGAGCGCCGGGCTGCCCGGGGCACGGGCGAGCCCGAAGTCGATGACCTTCGGGCCCCGCGGGGTGACCAGCACGTTGGCGGGCTTGAGGTCCCGGTGGACCAGTCCGGCGCGGTGCAGTGTCGCGAGGGTCTCGGCGAGCGCGGCGCCGAGCCGTCGGACCGGTGCCCGGGGCAGCGGTCCGACCGCCCGCACCGCCTCGGCCAGGGACGGCCCGATGATGTAGCCGGTGGCCAACCAGGGCACCGCCGCCTCGGCGTCCACGCCGAGGAACTCCGCGGTGTGCGCGGCGCCGAGCGCGCGCACCGCCTCGGCCTCCAGGGACAGCCGGACCCGGAAGCCGGTCTGCTCGCGAAGGTCGGCCCGCACCGTCTTGACCGCGACCAGCCGGCCACCGGCGGTATGCGCCAGGAACACCGTGCCCATGCCACCGCTGCCCAGCCGTCCGACAAGTCGGTACGCGCCCACGCGATCGGGGTCGTCGGGCAGCAGGGGGAGAACCGAGGACATGGGTGGCACGCTCCTTCGAACGACGGTATCGGGGGAAGGCGGAGTCCGGTGTCAACGGGTCGGTATCGCGAAGATGGCCGAGGGCTGGGCGATGAGCAGCGCCCCGGGGGCCGTCACGAGCTGCAGCGGGTGGTGCTCCTCCAGCCCGACGACGGCCAGCTGCCACAGCCGCTCACCGGACCTCAGGTCCAGCGCCGCCACCTGCTGCTGCGTCGGCACGAACAGGGTGCGGCCCGAGGAACTCACGGCCATGGAGCCCATCCGATAGTGCGTCAGCTCCTCGTCGAGGTCCTGGTCCCACCGGCGGCGCCCGGTGTTCGCGTCCACCGCGACGACATTGGTCACCCTGCCGGTCATGCACAGCAGGGACCCGGCCCGCAGCGGCGGTCCGTGTTCGGCGTCGGCGCCGGACCTCGACTCCCACAACCCGCGTCCGGCCGCCGGGTCATACGCGTGCGCCGAGCCCGCGGAGAGGAGGAACAGCCGTCCCGCGGTGTCGACGACGGAGGAGGGGCCGCTGTACACACCCCGGTAGGTGCGCTTCCAGAGCGGTGCGCCGGTGTCCCGGTCGAATCCGGCGATCGACAGGGAGCGGGTCGCGTAGGGGTCACGGTGCGGGTCGTCCTCGGGCAGGACCTCCACGATCAGCGTCCCGCCCGCGACGGTCACCGAGAGCGGGCGCTCGAAGCCCCTCGGCAGCGGGGTGCGCCATCGCTCCCGGCGGGCCACGATGTCGAAGGCCGCCAGGGACTGTTCCGCGGAGTCGGTCAGGTAGGGCTGGATGAGCAGCCACGCGGTGTCTCCCGCCGCGGCCAGAACCGTGCCCACGGTGGTGTCCCGCCGGTACAGCGTCTTGTCGGCCCACTCGACCCGGCCGTCCCGCAGCGAGCACAGTTTCAGGTCGGTGTTGGTCGCCACCAGGACCCGGTCGCCCGACACCCGCTGAGGAACGCTGTATCCGCGCAGGTCGGGCAGGTCCCAGCGCTCTTCTCCGGTGCTCAGGTCGTGCCCGTACAGCGTCTGGTTCCGCTCGACGAGGAAGCGTCCGGCGCCGGTGACGGGCAGCAGTCTGGTCTCTTCGACGTCGTCGTCGAAGCGCCACAGCGCGGCGGGCGGCAACCCGGGCACGGGTCCGCTGGTGCGACGCCGGGGGGCACGCGCCGGCGCGGCGGCCTCGCCGCCCCCGGAACCGCCCTGCCAGGCAAGGGTTCCGGCCACCCCGAAGGCGACGCCCGCCGCGCCGGTGACCAGCCCGGCGAGCAGGGCACGGCGGGTGGCGGCGGCCGGGGCGCCGGCCGTCCCGGCGGGGTCCGCGCCGGCCGAGGCGCCGCGGCCCAGCAACCGGGTGGCCGGCTCCGTCGCCGGGCCGGCCGACCGCTCCGCGTCCGTGTCGGCATCGAGTTCGGCGACCTGCTGGGCGCGGACGGCCAGCGCCGCCACCACCCGGCCGGGCGGCGGGCCCGGCCGGTCGGGTGGCGGCTCCACCCCGTGGTCTGGCGCGCCCGGCCAGCCCGCCTCGTCCGGGCGTAGGGCAGGGGTCCGGACCAGGGCGGCGGCGGTCGGGCGGTCCTCCGGTCGTGGAGCCAGCGCGGCGGTGACCACCTCCGCCAGGCCGCGCGGTACCCCGTGCAGGTCGGGCCGGTCGTGCAGGGCGCGATACGCCAGCGCGGGCGGTGGACCGTCGCCGAACGGGAGCCGCCCGGTGGCGGCACGCACCAGCAGCATGCCCAGGGCGTAGACGTCGGCGGCCGGGGAGGGGGCGGTGGCCCCGGCGGCCACTTCCGGAGCCATGAAGGCCACCGGCACGGTCGACACCCGGCTGAACGGCTCCTGCCGCGCCGCGGCCCGGACCGCCGGGCTCGGCACCGTACGGCAGGCGTGCAGGGCCATCAGCAGCGGTCGTCCGGTGGTCAGCCAGACTCCTTGGGGGGACACGGCGCCGTAGACGATCCCCCGGCCGTGCAGCGCGGTCAACGTGGTGGCGACCGCCCCGCCCAGCGCGGCCACCTGGTCCGGTGTCAGGACCGTGCCGGCTCCGGCGCCTCCCGAGAGGTCGGACAGGGACACGGCGGGGGTGTAGGCCAGCGCGGCCCACCCGGGTTCGGCGTCGGTGGACAGCTCCCGTATGGCCGGGACACCGGAGACCGGCCGGAGGCCGAGTTCCGTGGCCGCCTCGGACGCGGAGGCCGGCAGCCGACAGAGCACGGCAGGTCTCAGCTCGCGGTCCCGCCCGAGGTACATCGCCGCGCACGCGGAACCCGACTCGGTTCCGGGCCAGCGGGCCAGCAGCCGGTACGGCCCCAGGGCACGCGGATCGTCGGGAAGCAGCCCCTGAAGCACACCCAACCCCCTCTTCCCCGCCTCCGGCCCCACCTCGGGACCGGTTCACAGTCCCGGCAACGCGCTGACGTCCGAACCGCGTTGCCAGACCACACTGCCGCGCGCCACCACGCCCTGCCAGCGGTCGCCGAGAAGACCGGCCGGGGCGTACAGATACTGTTCGGCCGCCCGTCCGGTGTGCACCGCGATGGTGCCGAGCTCCGGGTTGGCCAACGCGGCATGGACGCCGGTGGCCGTCGGCAGCGGGCCCGGCCGGCCGGCGAGCGTGTCCCCGGCCACCACGGTCCACCGGGCCCTCCCGGCCGCCGCGTCGACCGCCCGGAGCTGGCCGCCGTCCGCCACGAACACCGCGTCGCCCACCACGGTGGGCTCGCCGAAGCCCTGCTTCTCGTCAGCGGGCAGCGACCACATCCGGACGCCGTCGGCCGGATCGAGACCGATGAGCGTCCGCCCGGCGCCCAGCACCACGCCCCGGGTCGAGAACGCCGGCCGGTACGGCTTCGCCGGCCCCCGCCTGCCGCCGGTCGAACCCGCGCCGGACGACGCCACCCCCGGTGCGGGGTGCCGCCATGCCTGACCGCCGTCGGCGGCCGACAGCGCGGTGACCGCGCTCGTACCGGAGGCGAGCACCAGCAGTCCGCGCCCGGCGGCCGCGCCGACCGGACCCGACACCGGCATCGGCCGCACCCAGCGCTGTCGGCCGTCGGCCGACCCCAGGGCCCGGATCCGACGGTCGCGGTCCAGGACGTACGCCGTGTCCTCGTCGGCCGCGAGCAACCGTTCCGCGTCGGCGGCGACCCGCTCGCGCACCGTGCCGCTGCCGGGATCCAGGAACAGGGCGGCGCCGTCGGCGCCCAGGGCCACCGGACGGCCTCCGCCGAGCAGCGCCCTGGCCACCGGCCCGCGCCAGCGTCGCTCACCGGAGACCGGGTCGTGCCCGACGACGTGGCCGTCGGCGTCCGCGAAGCAGACCACCCCGTCGGCGTCGACCGGCGCGAAGAGCGGCTTCGCCGCGGCCCGGTCGTACGCCCACAGCGGCCGCGGCACCACGCCCGGGGCCCCGGTCCAGCGCGGGGCGGGCCCGTGCTCGGCGCCGCCGGAGCCGGCACGCGGCCAGGTCAGCACGCCCGCCCCGGCGGCGAGCAGCAGGGCGCCGCCGGCGCCGAGCAGCACACGGCGCCGGGCCGGCAGCCCGGGGCCGGCGCCCAGCGCGACCGCGGCCCGCTCCCTCTCGGCGATGTCCGCCCGCACCTCGGGCGGGAGCCAACGCGCGGCGGCGCGCTCCGCCGCGCCGTGCGGATCGAGTGCGGCCGCCAACTCCGCGGCGGTGGGCCGGTCGCCCGGACGCTTCGCCAGACAGTCGCGCACCACCGGCAGCAGCGTGCCCGGCACCTCGTCCAGGTCCGGCTCCCCGTACACGATGCGGACGTCCGCCCCGGCCTGGTCGTCGTCGAGGAAGGTATGCCGCCCGGTCACCGCGAACGCCAGCAGCGCGCCGGCGCAGAACACATCGCTCGCCGGCCCGAGCTTCCCCTTCAGCACCTGCTCCGGCGACATGTAGCCCGGCGTGCCCGGCCGCTGCTCGGCCCGGGTCAAGGTCGCGTCCCCGGCCACCCGGGCGATGCCGAAGTCGACCAACCGGGGCCGGTCCGCGGCCAGGATCAGGTTGGACGGCTTGAGGTCGCGGTGCACCACCCCCGCCGCGGCCAGCGCCGTCAGCGCACGGCCCAACGCCCCGGCCAGGGCGCACACCGCGGGCACCGGCAGCGGACCGTGCCGCCGCACGGCCTGACCCAGGGTCGGCCCCGGCACGAACTCGGAGGCCAGCCAGGGCACCCCGGCCCGGGGTGCGGAGTCGAGCACCGCGGCCACGAACGGGCTGCGCACCGCCGCCGCGGCCGCCACCTCCCGCGCGAACCGGTCCCGTAACCCCTGGTCGCGCAGCAACTCGGGCCGAACCGTCTTCAGCGCCACCCGGCGTGCGCGACCACCGCGCGCCAGATAGACCGTCCCCATGCCACCGGATCCGAGGACCCCGAGGAGTCGATAGCCGCCGAGCTGCGTGGGCGCCCCACCCGGCAGCGGAGCCATCACCGATGTCATGCCCGGGATCGTACGCGGCCCGACGGACAACCGACCCCGCCGGCCGGCGAGTTGGCACCAAGGGGCCGTGGCGCGGGGGCCTTGGCCGACATGCGCCGGTCGCGAGCGACCCGCGCCGTGGTCGGGCCCCGACGGCGACTGCTCCGCGGCCGCGGTCGCGGCGTCCGCATCCGCATCGGCGTCCGCGACCGGCCCCAGCGCTCAGCAGGGGGTCACCTCGGGGTCGATCGGCGGCAGCGCCCAGGGCTCCAGCGTCCCGCCGCAGTACTCGGCGAGGAACTGGACCATGCCGCCGCCGTAGTGCCACCACCCTCCGCTACGGGAGGCGACCGTGACGACCCAGTCCTCCGGGCTGTCGCCTGTCGTCGTCCACATGAACTTGTCGCTCTCGTTCGACTCCCCCCACGGCAGCAGACCACCGGGCGCGGGATGAAGGCTCAGGCCGAGACCGGGCTCCCACCAGGCGTCGGCAAGCACCTCCAGGGTGTCGCGGACGCCCTGAAGCATGTGGTGCTCTTCGCCCGGCTCGGGAAGGGCGACGAGCAGGAAGTCCCCGACGGCGAAGCTCCGGTACCGCTCGGCGAGGTGCCTGACATCGGCGGGAAGCCCGCTGCCCAGGCCCTCCTCGACCACGGCCCAGTCCAGCTCGGCGGGCTCCGGCCGGCGAAGGGCGGTCAGCCCGGGGAGCGCGAGCTCCAGCGCCGCGAGAGCCTCTGCCGGATCCGTGATCCGGCGCTTCGGCGTCTGTGTGCCGATCAGATCGTCCTTCATGGGGCGGCAGCATGCCAGACCCGTCCGACATCCCCGGCGAGGGCCGTCGCCGGGAGGTGTGGAGCACCCAGGACGTCAAGCCGCGACACCGTCCGCTCCACCGGTCGGGCCGGCCCCGTACCAGCGGCCACGGCGTCCCGTCGTCAGCGCCAGCCGGCGACGATCAGGGACAGGCCGGTGGCGAACCCACAACCCAGCAGCGCCAGATAGACCGGGTAGTGGCGGCGGAAGCGGCGCGCCACGGCTCCGAAGGCGCCGAAGGCCAGGCCGACGGTGAGGGTGCGGCTGCCGCGGGCCTGTGCGGACTCGGCCAGCCATGCGGTGGCCGGAACTCCGGCGCGGCCCGCCTCGGCCGCGTAGACCTTGAACGGAATGCCGTTCCACGGCTGGTGGCGTACCGCGGACGTGGACTCGACGGACAGCTCGTGGCGTACCTCGGCTCGCATCCGGTCGGTGGTGAGCGGGGCCGGCATGCGAACTCCGTGGGCGGCGAGGTGGAGCGCGAGCAGTCCGCCCACCAGGCTGCCGGCGAGTGCCGCCAGCGACAGCGTGAACGCCCTGCGCGGCGCCGCCGCGCACACGACGGCCAGCAGCAGTTCCGGCATCAGCGGCCAGCTGAGCGCCTCGGCGACGGCCCAGGTGAAGGCGAGCGGCAGCCCCCAGCGTCCCACGGCCACCGCCGCGACACGGCGGCGGAGCGTCGAGTCCCGCACCGGCCCGGTGTCGGAGTCGGCACGCAGCGCCTCCACGGCGGCGCGCGCCTGCTCCGGTGCGGCCCCCGGCGGCAGCGGCGTCCCGATCCGCACCCGTATCAGGGCCGGGCGCAGCTTGCCGTGCTTGGGCAGCAGCCGGTCGGTGCCGGTGATGCCGACGGGGACGACGGGGACGCCCGCCCGCTCGGCGAGCGTCAGGGCACCGCGGTGGAAGGAACCGAGCTCGCCGTCCCGGCCGCGGGTCCCCTCGGGGAAGAGCACGATCGCGCGCCCGGCGCGCAGCTCGTCGACCCGGCCGAGCAGGTCGGTCATGCCACCGCCGGTCCTGCGGACCGGGAAGCCCGCCGCGAACACGCGGCAGATCCGGCTTCGCCGGGGCGAGCCGAACCAGTAGTCGGCGGCCGCGCCGATGGCCGGAGTGTGACCGGCGTCGAGGGCGGCCAGCAGGGCGGGGGTGTCGGCGTGCGAGGAGTGGTTGGCGACGACGACACAGCCACCACGCGGGAGCCGCCCGCGCCGCTGGACCCCGCCGGAGACGGAGAGGACGACCAGCCACAGCAGCCGCCGCAACCCGGCCGCGACCCGGGACCGACCCTGCCCCGCACCTCCTCGCACCGGCCCGCCCGGCAGGCCGGGACCGCCCTTCCCCCTCCGAACGGTGGCCGCCGGGCCGGCCGCGCCGGCGCCGACCGGACCGCCCACGGTGGGCCTCGGCCCCGGCCACGCCGAGGATCCCGACCGGCGTGACCGACGCGGACGTTCGAGGTGGCTCCACGAGCGCCACGACCGCCGGACCGTCGACCCGGCTCCGGCCGTCCGCGCCATATGGTCGGTCCGGGTACGAGGGGCTCTCCGGCGGCTGCCGGAGACGTCCCGGAGCGCCTTCCGGCGACGGGACACCGCCGCTCGGGCCCGGCGGCGCACCGCCCAGGGGGCGGCCGGACCATGACCGTCGGGGGAGGCGCCGAAGAGGCCCTGGGCACCCGCCCCGGAGAGCCGGGCCGCCTCGCCCCGCGGCCCGCCTCCGGCCGACGCTCCGGGCTCGGCGGCCCCGCCGCGCGGACGCGCCGCGGCCCGACCCGAGGTGCGGCTCGACTTCGTGTACGACACGGCCTTCGCCATCGTCTTCCTCCGCTGCGTCACACCGTCACCACCATCGCCAGCAGCAGCGCCGGCAGGAGAGAGTCGACACGGTCCAACAGCCCCCCGAAGCCGGGCAGCCAGTGGCCGGCGTCCTTCACCCCCGACTCCCGCTTGACCATCGATTCGAGCAGGTCGCCCAGGACGCAGCCGAACAGCACAGCCGCCCACAGCGCCAGCGAGAAGGCGCCGACGCCCAGCAGCGCCAGCCCGGTCACCACCGCCGCGCCCACGACGCCCGCCCACGTCTTGTTCGGCGACAGCGGCGACAGCGGCCGCGCCAGCGGTCCCCCGCGGCCCAGGGCCGTCCCGCCACACCACGCGCCGACATCGCCGAGGGCCACCGCCAGGCCCACCGCCACCGCGGTGTCACCCAGCACGACCAGGCCGGTCAGCGACAGCGGGACCCACAGCAGACCGAAGACCGTCCGCGCGGCACGGGTGAACCCCGCGTCCACGTCCCCGGCCAGCAGCGGAGACAGGGCGGCCACGAGCAGCAGCAGCCCCGCCGCCCGCAGGTCGAGCGCCCCCGGCGCCCGCCACGCGAGCCCCGGAAGCACCACCGAAGCCACCACGAGCACGGCGTGGTCCGCGCGCCGCAGGCCGGCCATTCGTACGTACTCGCTCACCGCGACCACGCCGAGCGCCGCCGCCAGGACGAACGCCCCGGCACCGCCGCAGAACAGTGCCCCGAGAAAGACCGGCGCGGCCAGCGCCCAGGTGCGCCAACGCCTGCGCAGCTCCGACCGCGTCCGCAGACGGGAGGGCAGCGCCGCGACCGCGATGCCGCCGGCGCCGAGCGCACCGGCGACCAGCGGTACGGCCCTTCCCACGGCCTCCTCCATCACCATGCCCGCGCTCACGCCAGCTCCCGCCAAACCCCGCCCAGCCGCACCAGCGCGGTCAGCGCCGAGCCGGCCGCGACCACGATGAGCACGGGGACGGCCCAGCCCGTCGCCGCGGCGACCACCACCAGCAGACACCGCTCGGTCTTGCCCACCGGACCGCCGTTGCGCCGCGCGGCGCCGGCCGCCGCGCCCGCGAGCGAGACCCACGACGGCAGCGTGGCCGCGAGCCCGGCGAGCGCCACCAGCCACAGCGGCGCGAGCGTGACGAACCCCGCGATGACCGCCAAGTCCGCCACCCGGTCGCCCAGCTCGTTGACGACCGCGCCACGCCGGCTGGTGCGCCCGGTCTCCCGGGCCAGGGCCCCGTCGAGATTGGCGAAGGCGAGCCGGGCAGCGAGCAGCGCCGCGACCGGCGGTGCGGCGAGGGGCGCGGGCGCGACCGCCAGCGTCACCGCGGCGCCCACCGCGCAGATCACCCCGGCGGCGGTGAGGGCGTCCGGCGACACCTCACGGCGGACGAGAGCCGCGCGGACGCCACGGAGTCGTTCCGCGTACCAGGGCTTGAGAGCGTAAAGGCCGTTCATGAGGCCAACCCTCACCCGGACGCCGGAACCCACACCACGCGCCACGTACTCATATGTGTCTGAGTACGAGCGCCATGGCCGGGTGTGTGTGCGGAGGTCGTCCCGCCAGTGCCCGACTACGGTGCACGACGTCGGACGAGGGGTTCACCGTGGTGTGGGCCTCCCGAGGGGCAGCAGGTAGTGCAGGGGCTGGTCCAGGTCGTCCAGGCCGAACAGTTCCTGCGCCGGCTCGTCGTGGAAACCGCCCAGTGGTGTTCCGGACAGCCCCAGAGCCGTGGCGACCAGCAGCACCGTCTGGGCCAGGTGCCCGGTTTCCAGCAACGCCAGTCGGAGCGCGCGGAGTCCGTAGCGCCGACGCAGGAGCCCGAGGTCCGTGTAGAGACCGAGGACGACGGGTGCCTCGTCGACGCCGATCCAGTCCGGGTCGTGCGCAGGGCGGGAGAAGTACGTCGAGAGCGGCGTCACCTGGTGTGTGGCGGGCGCGGGCCCGATCGGGCGTAGGGTCCGCCGCTCGGGTACGCAGTCGTAGGTCCCGGCGGGGACGCCGGCCACGTCGAGGACCAGGAGGCGTACGCGGGCCGTGTACAGGGCCCCGGCGCTCGGGTGGGGGCGGCGGGTGAGATGGCGCACCGAGCCGTCCGAGAGGCGTTGCGTGGAGCGGCCGCTCTCGGACAGGGAGTTCCACAGCAGCGTGCCCAGCGTATGGGCGTCCAGCGGCCCGCCGAGAGCGCCGCGCCAGGACGCCCTGCCGGCCAGGACGGTGTGCAGCGGTACGTCGGGCAGGGGGCCGTGCGCCAGCGGTATCCCCGCCGGGACCGTGCCCGCCTCTTCCGCCCCCTCCGCCGTCGTCCCCGCGTCCGCCCGTTTCGCCGTCGGCTGTGGGGGGAGCGGCCGTAGGGCGGTGTCCTGGTTGCGGCCGATCCGGAACCTGCTGTGCTCCAGGTACCACACGTCCGGCGCTCGGTGGTCCTCGGGGAAGAAGTCCGCGGGCTCGCCCTCCTCCAGCAGCGTGCGCGCCGCCAGCCGGCACACCGCGCGCTCCTCGTCCGGGGTGACGCCCAGTCGGTTGAACAGCATGTGGAGCTGCGAAGCCCACACCCACGGCAGTACCGCCCCCGCCTCCGACGCCGTGAGGGACTCCCTCAGCTCCTCGTCGGCCTCGCGCACCCGGTGGACCCACTCCGTCAGCCACGGTGCCCCCGCACCGTTCTCCAACCCCTCCCGCAGGGCCCGCGCCCGGCGCTCGAGGGCCGGTCCCTGCGCGGCGTAGACGGTGTTGACCCGGGTGTGCACAGCGGCGGCCGGCAGCAGCTCCACCTCGGTGACCCAGCGCCACCCCGCCGCGTGGCGCCGTAGCCACCGCCCGGCGGTGAGCCGGTCCATGCGCAGCGCGTGCGTGGTGGCGTGGGCCAGGTCCGCCGCCACGGTGAGCCGTCCCGCACTTCCCGAGCGGCGGTCGAGGTCCCGCAGGGCCGCCACCGCCACCCGCGAGGAGTGGGTGAAGACCCGCTCGGCCGTGGGCAGTGCCCGTGGCCCGCCGTAGCGGTGCGTCTCGGGGACGTACGCCACGGCGCGTACCTCGCAGTGGCGCGTCGGCCAGGGCCCCGCCACCGCGGGCCGTTTCGCGGCCGCTCGCGCCAGGGTGTCCGGTAGTTCGGCGGCGGCCGCGGTGCCGAGCCCGCTCACCCGTATCCGCAGGTGCGGGCCGTCCTCGCCGTAGCGGATGAAGAACCACCGGGTGGCGTCCCCGGAGGCCACCAGGCCGTCCAGGAGGGGGGTGATGTCCTCGGTGAGGAAGCGGTCGGTGTCCTCGGTGGTGGAGTGCAGGAAGAGGTGGTAGCTGTGCCAGGTCTCGGTGGTCACGTGCGGCCCTCGTCGGATGGATGACGGTTGACTGGTGGCCGCTCTGCGGCCCGTCGGCGGCATGTCAGGGGAAGGGGTGCGGGTGGACGGTCAGGTCCGCGGGGCGGAGTGGTCGGTCCGTGCGGCCCAGCCGGTATGGCACGTCGAGCAGGCGCGGCAGCCCGCGGGTGCGGTGGTTGACGTGTCCGAAGGTCATCGGCAGTGAGCCGGGGACGATGACCTTGACGCAGTGGAGCCCGATCCGTGCGCGCAGCTCCCGCGTGCTCTGGTCGACGGCGATGACCTCCAGGCCCGTGGCCGCCAGCCGCTCCACCGTCGCCTCCAGCAGGACGCTGAGGTCGGTCACCGGCTGTGGGGCGTGCGGCCAGGCGTCGGCCACGTCGCGGCAGGGGGTGTCGGCGAACAGGAACTCCAGCCGGGAGGCCGCCTCGGGCAGGGTGTTGACGCCCACGTGGTCGTCGAGGGTCACCACCAGTTCCGGCCGCTCCAGCATCGGTCGCAGCCGGTCGGGGTCGCGTGGACGGCCCTCGGCGAAGGACCGGTGCGCGGACTCCAGGACGTTGGTGACGACCTCGGCCACCGCGGAGCGGATCGCCGCGCGCGGGTCGTGGTGGGCTCCGGCCGCCAGGAACATCCGGGGCGCGTCCGGATGGGTGCCCTCGTAGCGGCAGACGGCCACCACCGCCGGGATCCCGAAGTCGTTCGTCGCGTCCAGCAGGATGAGTCGGTAGCCGGCGAGGGCCGCCCGGTCCGCCAGCAGGGTCACCTCGCGGTCCTCCCGCGGCGGCGCGACCCGGGGCAGCGGGGTGCCGGCGTACCAGGCCATCAGGAACGCGTCGCGCTCGGCGACCTCGAACAGGCCGTACAGCGCGGCCTCTTCGGGGCTGTTGCCCAGTCCGCAGCCGTTGGAGGACTCGTAGACCACGCGCGGCCGGCCCGTGCCGGGCACGTCCCAGTACGCCACGTGCTCGGGCACGGCCACCGCGCGGCCCCGGGTCAGCGACCAGCCGTGCACCCAGTCCAGCTCCAGGTCCGGGGTGTACGGCACGGCCCGCGACGCCGGATGGCCGTGGTGGGCGGGGTCCGGCAGGCCGAGCCGCTCGGGGTCCACCGCCCGCCGCGGGCCCAGCGCGGCGAAGGACGCGCGCAGCACCGTCCGCCGGCCGGTCGGGCGCATCCCCGCGTACCGCTCGACGGCCTCGAAGAGCGCCACCCGCTCGCTGCCGGCGAAGTCCCCGCTCCGCCCGTAGCCGCCGTCGTCCAGCGGCCGTCCGTCCGTCACCAGCGCCGTCGTCAGGCAGAAGGCCGAGTCCTCCGACCGGAACAGTCCACGCACCGGACCGAACCGCTCGTCGTACAGGACCGTGCGCAACTCGCGTGCGCTGGTGCGGGGGTTGGCGCCCCGAAGTACCGCCGGGTCCGGCAGCGGCCGCGGTCCCGAGGGCAGGGGCGCCACCGTGTCCGCGGAGTCGGGAGGGAGCGGACGGCACACCGCGCAGCCGCCGACCGGGCGCACCTGGTGGGTGGACCAGGTGCCCCGCACCTGGTGGACCACGTACACCGTCGCCGAATCCGCCCGTGCCTCCGCGGCCTCCGTCGTCTTCGCCGTCTCGTGCGTCCTCGCTGTCTGCTGGGCCTCTGTCGTCTCCTGGGCTCCCGCCGACTTCGTCGTCTCCGTGGTCTCCGCCGCCCCGGCGTCGCCCGCGGCTCCCAGTGCTTCGGTCGCTTCCGCGGCCCGAGCCGCCTCCACCCCCTCCCCATGGTCCAACAGGTCCATCGCCAGCGCGCCCATCGCCTCGGCGAGGGCGGGGGAGGGGACGCCGGCCAGCGCCAGTCCCGGGCTCTGCCAGGGGACCCGACCGCCCGCCGTGGCCAGTCGCTGGTACTCGGCGCACGCCAGGCACGCCGCCGCGCCCGGCCGGAGCGCCGGCCCGATCACGGCCACCGCTCCGTCGAGGCGCACCGGAACCCAGGCCACCGGATGGTCCAGCGCATGGCGGCTCAGCTCCTCGCCGACGCCCGGTGTCCACTCCGTCAGCAGCACGACCGCGCGGCCCCGCGATGTCCGAAGCGCCGTGTCGGCGGCGAGCACCGGCACGGGCAGCGACCCCAGCGAAGACCCCGGTACGGGAGAAGACCCCACCGTGGGCGGCGCGGCCGGCGTCATCGGTCACCTCCCGCCGGGCCCAGAACGCAGAAGCCGAACGCGTGCAGCAGCGCCGCCGGCCCACGGTCGGCGGCCGGTGGGCCCGCGTGGGCGCGCAGCCCGGTCAGCCGGCGCAGCGCCGACTGGAGCGCGGCCTCCCGTCCGGCCAGCTCCGCCAGCCACCCGGCCGTCCAGCCGCTGTCCTCCCACGCGGCCACGGGCGCCCCCGCGGCGGCCAAGGACGCCGTGGAGCCGTCCGGGCCGCGGACCTGCCCGACCCCGGTGCCCGTTTCCGTCGCGACGACTGTGGTGACGGCCGAGAGCGCCGCGAACGCCGCGGCGTCTCCCGCGGTCGCCTCCACGGCCCACCCGCGCACCGGCCCGCCGGCTCGCCCGGCACCCTCCTGACACACCACCACGGCGCGGTACACCCCCCCGTCCCCGACCGCCCGTACGACCTCCAGACGGGCGCGGACGCCCAGCCGTCGGGTCAGCGTCGTCCACCAGTGACGGGCCTGGGGGTGGCCGGACCAGTCGGCCGCGGGCAGCGGGCCGGCGCCGAACAGGGGCGCACCGGCGCGTTCCGCGGCCCGGCGCAGCGCCCTGCCCCAGGCGTGGCCGGGGTCCGCGCCCACCGCCAGGCAGGCCGCCCCCGACCCGAGTTCGGCCACGCGACAGAAGGCGTCCAGGCGTGCCAGGTCCAGCCGTGGCGCGCCCGCGACGAACGTGCCGTCCGGCAGCTCGCAGGCGGCGAGCGGCACGGGAAGCTGCGGCCAGGTCCCGGGAAGCGGCTCGGGGAACGCCCCGACGTGCGGGCCGCTCAGGGCGGCCACGCGGTTCAGCGCCGTGGCCAGGGTGTCGGCGGGGGCGAGCGTCACCTGCCGGTCGGAGTCAAGCCGTTGTGGTCCCAGCCAGGTGCGGTACTCGGCGCGCGAGGGCCGCGCGGTCGCCACCAGCACCGCCGGCAGCCCCGCCACCAGCCGTGGGTCGTCCCCCTCGTGCGCCGGGTCCGGCAGGCCGGCGACGGCGCACAGCAGCCGGTGTGCCGCGGAGCCGCCCAGCAGGGCGGCGAAGGCGCGCGGGGAGGCCGGGGCGGTCCCCGGCTCCAGCCGCCCCGCCAGTGCCGCCGCGTCCGCACGGGCCTGCTCCGGGCTGCCGGGAGCGGTCACGTATCCGGTGCCGCCACGGATCACCGCGGCGACCGCCGGGCCCGCCCCGTCCGCCCGCAGCAGGATCCCGCCGGCGGGCAGATCCTGGTCCACGGAGCGGTCATAGGTCGCCCCGCCGTGCCCCAGTGCCCGCGCGGCCGCCTCGGCCAGCGGGCAGTCGGGCGCGGCGGAGGTCACCTCGCCGCGTGATCCCGCGATCGCGGCCGCCGCCCGCGCGGGCCGCTCGCCGGTCGCGGCCAGCCAGTCCGGGGCGGCCCCGCCGTCCACCGCCACCAGCAGGTCGTGGGCGCGCAACTGCTCCAGCACCGTGTCCAGGGCCTTCCGCAGGGCGGACCCAGGCTCGGCCGCGTCCAGCACCCGCGCCGACTCGCCCCCGCGCAGCGGCCCTTCGAGGACCCGCCACAGCGTGGGCAGCGCGCTGCTGCCCTCCAGGGTCACGCTGCCGCGCCGGCCACGCAGGTGCAGACCGTCGCGCAGCGGCGTGACGGCGACTCCAGGACGCAGCCGCCAGCCGGCGGGCGCGGCCGGCCGGTCCCGGGCCTCCGGCGTGGCCGAGCCGGTCCGGTCACGGGCCTCCGGCGTGACCGAGTTGGGCTGGTCTCCGGCTTCCGGTGTCGTCGAGCCGGCCCGGTCCCGGGTCTCCGGCCTGACCGAGCCGGTCCGGTCCCGGGTCTCCGGCGTGACCGAGCCAGGCCGGTCCCCGGCCTCGGGCGTCATCGCGTCGGCGGCCGTCATGACCGGCCCTCCACCGCGTCGATGACCGACTCCACCTCGGCGCGCCAGTCGCAGCCGGTCAGCCGCGGCACCGTGCGCACCACCAGGAACGCGGCGAGGTAGCGCTCCAGCGGCCGCACGTCGCAGATCGCCAACAGCCGGTACAGCGCGTTGGTGCACGCCCGGTAGACCAGGTACTCCGGGCGGCTCCACATCGTGCCCCGCGGGTCGGAGCGGCGCAGCAGTCGGTGGAACTCGCTGTAGCGGGTGCGGATGTCCTGGTTCCAGCGCTCCATCGCCGCCCGGTCCCCGGTGGCGGCCGCCCGCACCCGGTACTCCAGCGGGAACCCGTGCAGGTCGGCCCCGGCGTCGTGACGGCTCCGCGCCAGGCGCCAGGCGGCCGCCGACCACGCGGCCCACGCCCGCTCCCCGTCCCGCGCCCCGCCGTCGGCGATCCGGCCGACCAGCGCGGTCACCGCCTGGCCCGCGCTCTCCCAGCGCCGTTCGAACGCCTCGCGCAGCCGCCCGTCCGGGTCGTCGTGGACCAGGAAGTCCTCCAGGTGCGACACGTACGAGTAGTGGCCGCCCGCCAGCCCCTCGGGGTGGGCCGCGGCGTGCGCGGCCAGCGCGGCCACCACGAGCTGCGTCCGGGCCGCGGCGCCGTCGCCGTGGGCGCCCAGGAACTCCGCCCCCGCCCGCAGCGGCGCGAGTCCCAGACGCATCAGGTCGTCGCGGAGCGCCAAGCCGTCGTCGCCGAGCAGCCCGCGCGGCGAGGACAGGTCGACCGACTCGGTGCGCACCGTGTTGTCCGCCACGATCGGCCCGTACGGCGGCGGGACGAGTTCGGCACGCCCCGTCTCCGCGGCTCGTTCGAGCAGCTCCGCCTCGCTGAGGTCGCTGCGCGAGGGGTGCGCCTCCACCCACCGGCGCAGCTCCCGGGCGGCGTCCTCGGCGGCGGCGCCCACCTGCTCCGGCCCGCCCGTCAGGCGCAGGCGCAGATGGGGGCCGTGGAGCCAGTGCCGCTCGACGTGGGCGGCCAGGCCCCGCGACGCCCACTCCTCGGCGAGCGGCAGCACGGCCTCGCGGAGCAGCGGCGCCTTGGTCGGATGGTGGTAGTACGCGACCACGTCACGGGACACGGCGCGGTGGGGGTGGGCTGCTGGCACGGCGGCTCTCTCGCCTTCCTGGTTGCGGGGTGTCACGGCCGTCCGGCCCGGTAGGTCTCCACGACGAGCTCCACCGCCCGGGTCGGCGCGGCCGACCCGCCCGGCGCGGGCAACGCCTCCTCCAGGACGGCGCCGTCGGGGTGGCGGGCCAGCCATCGGCCAAGGCAGCGCAGGTGGAGGGCGTTGCCCAGGTCCACGAACTGCGGTTTGGGCCGGCGCAGTGCGGCGAGGAAGTCCTCGGTGGCGCGCCCGCTCACGGCGGTGGCCGCCGGGTGCAGGAAGACCTGCTCCGGGAGGGTGAGCAGCGCCCGCCAGCGGGCCACGACCTCCGCCGGGACCCCGTGGGCGGCCGTCAGTTCGGCGGTCAGCGCCCCCACGACCGGCTGTGGCAGCAGCCAGCGGCGGCGCAGCAGGACCATGTGGCGGTGGCGCAGCCGGGGCGTGCGCACCACCTGGCCGCCGGGGGCCGCGACGGTGTACCGGGGGACCAGGGACCGGAAGTCGACCACCCCGTGCGGCTGGTCACACAGGTGCGCCCCGATTCTGCGCGGCAGCATGATCGGGGCCAGGAAGCCCGGGTAGAGCACGTCGAGCGGCTCACCGGTGGCCCGCGTCCGGAACCTCACCTGGTCGGCGGCCTCGTCGTGGTAGAGCTCGACGTCGGCCTCCCCGAGCGGCGTCCACCGCCGGTCCGCCCCGATCTCGTCCGGCACCAGCAGCGGGTGGAGGTTGGCGTTGAACCCTCCGACCGGGCGGATCTGCGCGGCCCGCGCGTCCGGCCCCAGGCCGCGACGCACCTGCCGGGCCACCGCCCGTGCCGCTTCGGGTGCGAGCGCGTCCAGGAACCGGCTGGTGAACCGGCCCCAGCCGCCGTACACGTGGTTCACGCACAGCAGGCCCGAGGCCGGATCGCGCTGGAGGAAGTAGGCGTAGCTGGCCGGGCGTTCGACGGCCCAGCGCGGAAGCCGTTCGCCGAGTCCCTTGACGCGGTCGGGCGGCAGGACGACGTCGGTGTCGGCCGACGGCCCTCGCGCCCGCCCGTACGACTGCCCGTCCGACCGCCCGTCCGACCGCTCGTCCGGTCCCCCGTCCGACGGCGTGACCTCCCGCCCGTCCGGTGGCGCGTATCCCGCGAGGGAGGCGCGGACGGCGTCGGCGACCGTCGCGCGGAGGGCGGCCAGTTCGGCGACACCGGTGGGCAGCCCCGCCGCGTCCGCCGCGGGCAGGGCCGCGATCCGCCCGGCCTCCTCCCACGCCTTCGCGACGTCGGACCCGAACTCCCACGGGTGCGGGCAGCGTCCGCCGCCGCCGTACCGCTCGACGAAGCGGTCACGGACGATCCGGCGCACCAGATGTCCCAGGTCGAACAGCTCGGCCAGGGCGGTCACCTCGACCAGCGCCTCGTGGTCGGCCTCGTCCAGCATGCCGTCGAGCACGAGCGGCCGGGGCGCGACGACGTCCTCGGACAGCACGTTCAGCGGGGCGGAGCCGGCTGGCGTGGGGCGGCCGGCGTCGGCCAGCAGCTCGCCCCAGTGCCGCGACAGCGTGGACAGGAGGGAGACGCGCTCGGCCGGGGGCGCCGGGCCGAAGGCGGCCGTCAGGCGCGCGGCGTGGTCGAGCCGGTCCGCGAGCGCCCCGTCACTGGTTCCGAGTGACCCGTCCTCGCTTTCGGACGCCCCGTCCCCACCTCCGGGCGATCCATCCCCGCCTCCGGAGGCCCCGTCCTCCTCTCCGGGCGACCCGCCCCCGCTTCCGGGCGGGTCGAAGGTGCGTAACCACGCGGCCAGCCGGGCCAGCGGGTCGCCGTCCTGCGGCGGGACGGGGTCCGCCGGCACCAGCAGGCCGGCCTCGCCCAGGCGGTCCAGGAAGGCGGCCGCCGCGCGCCCGGCGTCCGCGCCGGGCAGCGCCTCGGCGAGCGCGTCGGTCAGGGCGTCCAGCCCCACGGGCTCCCGCGCCCGCTCGGTGACCAGCCGCAGCGGCTCGCTGAAGGCCACCTCCGCCTCGTCCTCCTCGGAGACGAGGTAGCGACCCCCGGCGAAGACGGCCCGGCTGCGCGCGTACGCCGCCCGGCCGTCCGCGACCCGCGCGGTACTGGTCATGCGGTGGGGGAGGGTGGCGCGGCGGTGCGGGGCGTCCAGGAGCGCGGCGGTGAGCGCGCCCGTGAGGGTGCGGTTGACCGTGACCACCGCGCGCAGCGGGCCGTCGAGCAGGGGGTGCTCGCCCCACGACACCACCCGCGGCCCCCGGGGCCGTTGCGGCAGCGGCCCCCAGCCGACGGCGGTGAACCACGACAGGGGGCTGGTCTTGGTGCTGGCCCGCAGCGCGTGGCGCAGCACGGTGGGCTCCTCCTTGCGCGCCCGTCGGTCGTCCCGACCGGTGGCGGCCCGTTCCACGGCGCGCAACAGGTCGGCGCTGGTGAGCGCGACCGCTCGGCCGAGCGCGGGCTGTCGGCACAGGTCGGCCAGTGCCGCGCGCTCGGCGGTCAGGGCGGGCTCCGCGGCGGTCTCCAGCGCGGCCACGAGCACGCGGTGGCGGTCTCGTCGACCGAGCCAGTACGCCAACGCCGGGACACGGGTGGGGAGGTCGCCGAGTCGCTCCAGGACGGCGGGGCGCGGGTCCCGCCCGTTGTGCACGGCACGGCGCAGCGGGAGGACGACGTCGCGGTGGAAGTCCCGCGGGTGGCCGCACCGACTGGCGTAGAGGGCGTCGCACAGCGGGTCGGCGGTGTCCAGCAGCGCGCGGTGCACACGGACCAGGTCGTCGAGCGCCGCGCGGAACGTCGCGGCGGCCGGGTCCTGTGCCGGATAGGCGAGCACCGTGGCGCGCACCAGCGCGTACGGCGCCGGGTTCACGCGGTAGCCGCCGGAGTCGGCGCCGGCGGGGTCGGCGTTGGCGCTGGCGGAGTCGGGCACGCCCGTCCCTTCCTCGTGCTGGACCCGTCTCGGGCCGCACCCTCGCCGTGCGGGTGCGGCCCGAGACGGGCGCCGGATCGGTCGCCTACGGCCGGCGCGCGTGTCGGGCACGCGCGCCGGTTGTCGCACCGGCCGCCTCGGAAGAACCACCGAGGGCGCGAGGCGAGTCGCCGCCCCGGTGCCCGTGGGCGGCCGGGTCGTCGGTACGAAGGGGCGTCAGTACGGGAGGTGCGGGAGCTGCGGGGTCGCGCAGGACGACGAGCCGCAGGAACAGGAGCTGCCTCCGTTGGAGGCGCCCCCCTCGGGGAGGGCGACCGTGTCCCGCATCGAGGTCACGCTCAACTCGCCCAGATCGAGGTCCTGGAGCTCGAAGTCCAGGGTCTCCCCGCTGGTGTCGGACATGGATGTCTCCTTCGCTGGAGTGCGGATGGCGCGGGGCGCGGTCAGCCCGCGTCGACGCCCATGTCCTCGAACCGCGGCTTGGCGCAGGAGGAGGAGCCCTGGCAGGAGCAGGAGCCCCACGACGCGCCGCCCTCCGGGAGCGCGGCGGTGTCGCGCATCGAGGTGACGGTGAGGTCGCTGAGGTCCAGGGCCAGGTCCTGGAGCTCGAAGTCGGCGTTGGGCGTGGTGTCGGACATACGGATCTCCCTTGAACGGAAGCGAAAGCCGAAGGTGCACCAGATGAGCCGTGCGAAAAGGGAACCGTCCGGTCCGCGGTGGGCGCGGCACCGAAGCCAAGCCAAGCCAGGCCGGTACCGCCCCGCTGACCAGAAATGATCGAATCGGTTACCGGTATGACTATATGACTGCACCCGGGCGATCCAAGGGGTTTTAGTGGATCATCTTGGGATTGGCTGGGTCATTTCGCTGGCTGAGATGCAATGGCCAGCCATCGAACGACGCCGAAACCGAGCTGGGTACGCGGAAAACCGAGGCGAGTACGCCGAGGAGCGAGCTGCGTACGCCGAAAACCGCGCGAGTACGCGGAACCGAACCGCCTGCGGCGGATCAGTCGTCGAGCAGCCGCCATGCGGTGAGGGCGAGCCTGGCCCGTACCAGTCCGGTGGGCTCGGTGAGTTCGACGCCCAGGGTCTTCGCGATCTGCTCGAGTCGGCGGGCGACGCTGCTGTGGTGCAGGTGGAGGAGGTCGGCGGCCCGGCGCAGGGAGCCGGTGGCGCAGTAGGCGTCCAGCGTCGCCAGATCCTCCGCGTTCTCGGCGATGCGGGCGATCGCGGCCACGTCCGCGTTGTCCCGCGCGATGTCCTTCGGCACCTGCGCGAGCAGCCCCAACGCCCCCAGTCCGGCGTGGTGCACGACCGGCTGGCGCGAGGTGGTGAAGCGGAGGGCGGTGCGGGCCTCCCGCCAGGAACGGTCCGGACTTTCGGCGGCGCCGATGCCCGCGCGCACCCCCGGGGGAAACCGGGCCGGGTCCACGGTGGTGGCCAGGATGACGCCCACGTCGGCGAGCTGTGCCGCCTTCACCGGGCGGGCCGGGCAGATCAGGCCGCCGATCCGGTCGAGCGGGAGCCGCGAGCGGACGGCGACGACGTGGACCGGCAGGTCGGCGGGGAAACCCAGCAGACGCAGCGCGCGAGCCCTGGCCGCCTCGTCGTTGTCGGAGCTGATCGCCAGCTCGACCAGGGCGGGATCGGCCATGGTGGTCCGGGCGGGGCCGTACCGCTCGACGACCGCGGCGGCGGCGATGGCGAGCCGGTCGAGGAGCACGTCGTCGAGCGGACTCGGCGGGCCGGGGCGCTCCAGCCACACCGTGCCGATCTCCTCCTCGTCAAGGGTGATCGGTGCGGTGCTGGACGCGGATGCCGTCGAGGCGGACGCGTCCCCGCCGTCCGGCGAGAAGCGGATCACCCGCCCCGTGCCGTGGAGGCGGACCCCGGCCACACACTCGGCCAGGCCCGCCGAGGCCCGGGCGAGCGCCGGGAGATCCACCCGTCGGCGCATCAGCGTGTCGTAGAACGCGACGACACGGATCGCGCCGTGCACGTGCGCATCGAGGTGGGACAGCCGTTCGGCCAGGGCCTCCATGGCACAAGGATAGGCGCCGACCGATGCGCCGACTGGCGCGTGATCGGGGCGGGACGCGCGACAGTCGGCGGATGGTCTCGGGGGCGACGACCGCCAGGATGGTCGACATGGATCCCGAACTCGAAGCATTCATCCCCCTGTTCCCCCGGGCCGACCTGACCGACCCGGTCACCGAGCGCGCCGAACTCGCCGACCTGGCAGCCAAGCTGCCCCCTCCGGACACCACGGGAATGGAGATCGAAGACCGTGTGGTGCCCGCCGATCCGGGCGTGCCGATACGGATCTACCGCCCGCACCAGGCGCGGGGCGCCATCGTCTGGCTGCACGGCGGCGGATTCGTCCTGGGCGACCTGAACACCGAGCACCCCTGGGCCACCCGGGTCGCGGAGGCATCCGGCGCCGTGGTGGTCTCGGTGGGCTACCGCCTGGCCCCGGAGCATCGGTTCCCGGCCGCCATGGACGACGCCTACGCCGTGCTGACCTGGACGGCCGCGCACGCGGCCGAGCTCGGCGTCGACCCGGAGCGGATCGCGGTCGGAGGCCACAGCGCCGGCGCGAACCTGGCGGCAGCGGTGGCCCTGCGGGCGCGTGACGAGCAGGGGCCGCCGATCCACTACCAGCTGCTCAACCAGCCCGGGCTCGACGACCGGCAGGAGACATGGTCGGCGCGGAACTTCACCGACACCCCCTGGATGCATCGCGACAAGATCACCGCGTCGTGGCGGCACTACCTGGGCACCACCCCCGCCACGCCGTACGCCGCCCCCGCCCGGGCCGTCGACCTGTCCGGCCTGCCCGCCGCCTACGTCGCCACCGCGGAGTTCGACCCGAACCGCGACGAGGGCATCGACTACGCGCTGCGCCTGCTCCGGGCGGGGGTCTCGGTCGAACTGCACCAGTGGTCCGGCACCTTCCACGGGTCGCAGGCGATCCTCTCCGCCGAGGTGTCGCGGCGGCAGATCGCCGAACTCGGCGCCGCGCTACGCCGCGCCCTGGCCGAGTGAAGTGACACAAGCCCTCCGCCCGCGCGGCAGCATGACCGCCCTCGTCGGTCGTCGCTTGACTTGGAGCGCGCTCCAATACCTAGCGTCATGGGCATACGGTTTCCGAGCCCGGAAGGCAGCGACATGACCAACGTTCCCACCCGACACCTGGGCGAACTGGCGACCTCCGCACAGGGCCTGGGGTGCATGGGTATGAGCCACGGCTACGGCGCCACGGACGACGCGCAGTCGATCGCGACGCTGCGCCACGCCCTCGATCTCGGGGTGACCCTCCTGGACACCTCCGACTTCTACGGCGCCGGGCACAACGAGGAGTTGATCGGACGGGCCATCGCCGGGCGCCGCGACGAGGTGGTGCTCGCCACGAAGTTCGGCTTCGCCAACCGCCTGGGCGAGCCCACCCGGATCCGCGGTGACGCCGCCTACGTGCGGCAGGCGTGCGACGCGTCGCTGCGCCGACTCGGGGTCGACCACATCGACCTCTACTACCAGCACCGGGTCGATCCGCAGGTGCCGATCGAGGAGACCGTCGGCGCCATGGCCGAACTGGTGAAGGCCGGGAAGGTCCGACACCTCGGGCTGTCCGAGGCCGGCGCGGGCACCATCCGGCGGGCGCACGCGGTGCACCCGATCGCCGCGCTGCAGAGCGAGTGGTCGCTGTGGACCCGCGATCTGGAGGTGGAGATCGCCCCGGTCTGCCGTGAGCTCGGCATCGGCCTGGTCCCGTTCTCCCCGCTCGGACGCGGCTTCCTGACCGGCCGATACGACTCGGTCGAGGGGCTGGAGGAGACCGATGTGCGACGCACCCAGCCGCGTTTCGCCGACGGCAACCTCGAACGCAACCTGGTGATCGTGAGGAAGCTGAACGAGTTGGCCGCCGCCAAGGGGGTCACCGCCGGCCAGCTCGCCCTGGCCTGGGTGCAGCACCGGGGAGACGACGTGGTGCCGATCCCCGGCACCCGGCGCCGGCGGTACCTGGAGGAGAACCTCGCGGCCGTGGCCGTCGAGCTGTCCACCGAGGACCTCGCCGCCATCGAGGCCGCCGCCCCCGTCGAGCAGGTCGCGGGCGGCCGCTACGACGAGACCAGCCTCACCTTCGTCAACCGCTGAGCCCTCCGCGCCGCCCCGCCCCACGCCCGCCATGGCTCTGACCGCGATTGCGTGAAAGCCATGACTGGGTGAAGATCCGAGTCCGAAGACGGCTGTGCGGAGGTCCCGGTGTGCCCGGCGGCCTCAGACGAAGCGGATCAGGGGGCGGTGTCGGTGCGGTCGAGGTGCTGGAAGGCGATGAGTGCGGTGGTGGCTGCCGGCGTGTTCCTGGTCTCCGGCTGTTCGGGGCAGGATCCGGTCGACGACCCGAAGGGGACGGACAGGGAAGGGCCGTCCGTGACGCCGTCTACGGGGTCGCCGGCTATGGAGTCGCCGTCCGTGACGCCGTCACCCTCAGCGCATCGGCCGCTGACGGCCGCACGGTTGAAGTCGCTCCTGCTACGGGAGAAGGAGGTGTCGCAGGCCGACAGCGCGCCCGTGCAGGGACCGGTCTCCAGGTACGATCCACCGGCCGTGGTGGCGGGCCCGGACTGCCAGGAGGTGTTCGACGCGCTCGTCGCACACGACGCGTCCACGTCCGTGATCCAGGACTTCTGGTGGAAGAAGGACCGCTGGGGCGCCCGGACGTGGCTGGCCTCGTACAGCGGCACCGAGGCGCAAGCGCAGTTCCAGAGACTCAGGGAGGGGCTCAGGACCTGTAAGGCCCTGATCGGGGACACCCCCCAGGGGAGGCTCGACTCCCGCGTCACCGTGGTGAAGGCCCCCGCGATCGGTGACGAGACCGTCGCCTTCGATCTGAGCATGAAGGGCCCGGATCGCACGGTGCTGATCGACCACCACATCCTGGTCCGGGTGGGCGCCCTCACGGTGGACTTCAGCGACCGCGGCACGCTGGGCGAACCCGGGTTCCCTCTCGACGTGGTGGTCGACAAGCAGATGGACCGGCTCACGCACAGGCCGCGTGTCTGACGTGTCGGACGAGGGTCTGGTACTCGTCGACCAGCCGGTGGTCGGTGAGAAAGCCGGCCGGCGTGGAGCCGCCGAACCCTCGCACGCCGTCACCCGTCACGGCGATCGGCGCATCGCCGTGTACAGCACCCGCAGGGTCAGGACCGCGCTGACCGCGAGCAGGTTGTAGCCGAGCATCGGGAAGAGGCCGAGGTCCGCGGTGACGTCCGGCCCGCGTCCGGTGCCGAAGACCAGCATCATCACCCCCATCATCCCGGTGCCCACCGCCATCAGCGCGACCAGCAACTGATGGAAGAGCCCCGAGAGATAGCGGCGGTCCCGCTCGTCGGCGAGAATCCGCACACGCATACCGAGGCGGCCCTGCTCCACGGATGAGCTGATGCGTTCGGCGCGGCGCGGCAGTCGGCGCAGCATGGGCAGCAGCGGCAGGATCTCCTGGGCCACGGTGCGGGTGAGCGAGGTGCCGTCCGCCGTGGGCTCGCCCAGATCCGAGACACCCGTCCAGCGTGCGTACGACTCGGCCGCGCGGGCGGCGATCCGGCCGCTCACCCCGCCCGGCCCGCCGTCGCCGCCGGACAGCCGGTCCGTGAGCAGCTCGGTGGCGGTGCGGCGGGCCTCGTCGACCAGGTTGAAGCCGGGGGAGAGGCGGGTCAGGGTGCCCTCCAGGGTGGCCAGTGCGCGGAAGACGGCGGCGGCCTCCGGCGGGACGGTGAGACCGAAGTGGGTGAGCAGCCGGAACAGCGCGGTGAACATCTCGACGTCCGGCTGGGCCGCCGCGCCCAGATGGCGAGCCATGAAGCGGCCCAACTCCCGCTCCAGGAGCAGGGTGTCCAGCTCCGGCTCCTCGCCGCCGGGGCCGTCCGCGCGCGGGCCGAGCAGCTCGAGCAGCGCATCGCACATCCCAGCCGGGTCACCGCGGTCCACGGCCATCAGCAGATGCTGAATGGCGGCCCGCATCACCGGGTCGATCCGCCCCACCGAGCCGAAGTCCAGCAAGCCGACGCGGGCCCCGTCGGCGAGCAGCAGCATGTTGCCGGGGTGCGGGTCGGCGTGGAAGACGCCGTCGCGCATGATCTGTCGGAGCATCGCGCCCAGCAGGGTGCGGGCCAGCTCCTCGCGGTCCAGCCCGCGCTCGTCGGCGACCGCCCCGGCACGCTCCAGGGTGACGCCGTCCAGCCACTCCTGGACCAGGACGCGGGCGGAGGAGAGTCGGTGATGGACTCGCGGCACCTTCACCCGGGCATCGGGCGTGTGTCCGCCGCAGGCCGCCGCGACCGCGTCGGCGTTCCGCGCCTCGATACGGAAGTCCAGCTCCTCGCGCACCGCCACGGCGAAGCCGTCCGCCAGATCGCGCAGCCCGAAGGCCTGCACGGCGCGGGCGCGGACATGCAGACCCTGCGCTATGGCCAGCACGATGTCGAGATCGCGCTCCACGGACTCGCGGACCCCGGGCCGCTGCACCTTCACCGCCACGGTGGTGCCGTCCCGGAGCCGGGCCCGGTGCACCTGCGCGATGGAGGCGGCGGCCAGCGGCTCGCGGTCGAACTCGGCGAAGACCTGGTCGACCGGCGCGCCCAACTCCTCCAGGAGCACCGCCTCGACCTCGGGCCAGGGCGCCGGCGGCACCTCGTTCTGCAGCCGGCTCAGCTCGTCGACGATGTGCGGCGGCAGCAGATCGCGCCGGGTGGAGAGCACCTGGCCGAGCTTGATGAACGTACCCCCGCACTCCTCCAGCGCGAGCCGCAGCGAGCGGGCGGCGTGCAGACCCGCCTCGTCCGGGTGCGCCGCCCGGTCCAGGCTGGCCCGCCCCCGCACATAGCGGCCCAGGTCGTGGCGCATGAAGATGCGGCTGATCTGCGAGTAACGGCGGGCGCGGACCAGGCGGCGGCGCAGCCGGCGCAGCCAGCGCACCGGGCGGATCCAGCTGCCGGACGGGAACGCCACCTCGATGGCGACGAGTACGGTCATCGCCGCCAGCAGCGACAGCGTCACCCCGACCGTCGACAGGGCCGCCAGACTCCGCTTGTCGTCGATGAGCGCGCCGAAGGCGTGGAAGGAGGCGAGTCCGGCCAGTCCGGCCGTGAAGGTGCGCAGCAGTCCGACCCGGATGCCCAGCAGACGTCGTGAGCCCACCGAGACGCCGACCATGAACAGGGACAGGCTGACCGCCGCGACCACGGCGGCCAGCGGCCAGGTGGCGGCCTTCTCGGCGGCACTCGTGGCGAGGGTGCCGCCCGCGGGTATCGCGGGGGCCAGGACGAAGGCGGCGTGGGCTGCCAGGTCGGGCATGGAGCGGTTCCCCTCGGGGGTGGGCGGTTCGATTCCGCGCCGTCACGGGCGCGGCGATGATCATCGTGACGGCCCGACCCCTGCGAGAGCAACCGGTTGCCGGCGCCTGCCTCCGCCGGCCCGACGCCCCGCCCCGCACGGGTCGCGCCGGGCGGAGGCGGGGCGCCGCGGAGGGACGCACCCTCACCTCTACCGCGTGCCCGCCTCTTCGAGCCGGTACAGCTCGGGCACGGACACCTTGATCGGCTCTTGCGTGGTGCGAGCGATCACGACGACCGCGGGCTCGTTCGGGTCGGGGTTCTCCTCGCGGTGCGGGACGAACGGCGGGACGAGGAAGAAGTCCCCCGGACCGGCGGCGAGTCGTACCTCCCGAGTTCCGTCGTGGTAGACGAACACGGGGTGGCCGCTGACCACATAGATGCCCGCCTCCGAATCGCCGTGATGGTGGTTGTCCGTCGCGCTCGACGGCGGGTTCTCCACCAGACCCATCCAGAGCTTCCGCGAACCGACGGTGCCGCCGCTGATGGCGGCGTAGCCGTCCAACTCGCCGGATCGAATGTGGTGGACGCGGTTGTTCAGCGGAGCGTCGTCACCGGGGCGCGGCGCGGTCCCGGCGCCTTCGTACGTGGTCATCGTGCGGCCTCTCCTGGTCCTCGGTTGCTTGGGCCGGGACCAGGGTGCGCGCCCACACCGGAGGCGACAACTGTTGTTGCCACTATGGCAACGCATGCCGGCTCGGCGCAGGCGGAATTGGGATCGGCGGAGGTCGTCGTGTCGCGTGTCCTGCCGGCGGCCGGCCCCGGGGGCAGCAGGGAGGCCGGGAGCAAGCCGAGCGCGGAGAGGCCGGCCAGGGCCAGCAAGGCGGGCCCCGGGGGTGGGGCGGACGCCGTCAGGGGGCCGACCGCGGCCGGACCGCTGTGCGTCATGCTGGCAGCGACGGCGATTCCGAGTGTCGGTCCGATGTTCATCGCGGTCTGTTTGAGTCCACCGACCACCCCGGCGTACTCGGGGGGCGCGTCGCCGACGACCGTCCCGGTCGCGGTGACCATCACGGTGGCGAACCCCGCACCGAGCACCGCGAAGGTCGCGCCGGTGACCAACCAGGTGCCGGTCTGGTCAAGCCGGGACAGGCCGGCGATGCCGAGGGTGACGAGGAGCGTACCGGCGATCGCGGTGCGGCGCGGGCCGTACCCGCGCAGCGCGGCGCTGGCGGCGGGTGCGCCGAGGACCATGAGCGCGGTGAGCGGAAGGACCCGGAGGCCGCTGGCGAGCGGGTCGAGCCGAAGGAGGTCCTGGAGGAGGAAGTTGGCGATGAACAGCGCTCCGAACATGCCTCCACTGGTGACGAGGAGGAGCGTCATGGACGCCGTCACCGGTGTGGACCGGGCCACGGCAGCCGGAACGATCGGGTGGGCGGCGCGGCGTTCGTGCGCGACGAGCGCCGCCGCGAGGCCGACGACGGCGACCAGACCGAGCAGTGTCGGCGGGGCGGTCCAGCCACGGGACGGCACCTCGGCCAGGGTGTGCACCAGGACGGCGAGCGAGGACACCAGCAGGGTCGCGCCGGCGAGGTCGGGCCGCTGAGCGCCGACAGGTTCGGGCATGGGCGCCCGGACGGCGAGGGCGAGCGCGGCGATCACGAGCGCGACGGGGAGATTGACCCAGAACACGGCGCGCCAGCCGAGTTGCTCGACGAGGACACCCCCGAGGACCGGACCGGCCCCCGCGGCCACCGCGATCGCGCTGGTGCGGATGGCGACCGGCGTGCCGAGCCGGTGCGGTGGGTAGCTCAGCCGCAGCAGCGCGAGTGTCGCCGGCTGCAGGAGCGCGCCGAACACACCCTGGACGGCGCGCAGGCCGATGACCCAGCCGATGTGGGGCGCGAGCGCGATGCCGGCTGAGGCGGCGCCGAAGCCGAGGGCGCCGACGAACAACAGCCGAAGGTGCCCGTACCGATCGCCGAGGCGCCCCGCGAGGACCAGGAACGCGGCCACCGCGAGCAGGTAGCCCGTACTGGTCCACTGGACCTGCGCCACGGTCGCGCCGAGATCGCGTTGCAGGCTGGGCTGCGCCACGAGCAACACCGTGCCGTCCAGCGCGACGATCACCGCGCCCGCCACGCTGACGAGGAGTGCGAGGTGTGGTCGTGTGGAACTCTGGTCATCCATAGACACTGTCTACCAGTCACATGTAGACACTGTCTACGCAGTCCTCTGGCGGCCATCTTGCCGGTCGTCCTGGTCGCCGTCGCTCGGTCGGGTCGCCGCCAGTTGGCGTTGCACGGCATGATCACGCCGGGGTAACGTGCCACCGACCTTAATGATCAATTCGGCGCATCAAGGCTGCTGTCGGCCTGAGGCGGCCACGGTCACAGGGGCGACGACCTCGTATGCGACGCGCGACGTCCCTTGTGGCACGGAGCGTTGGAGAGCCGGGTGCTCGCTTACGAGCGGCTGTCGGCGTGGACTCGCCGCGTACCGGTCACTCGTCGTACGCCTGCCGAGAGACAGTCGGTGCCGCCGGGTTGGACATTCGATCCTTCAGGGGGAACTCCATGAAGAAGCGCCTGATGCGCACATTCGCCGTCGCCGCGGTTCTCGCCCCGGCGCTGGCCGTGGTGGGTACGGGGCAGGCGAGCGCCGCGAGCCAGACCGTCACCTGGAAGAACAAGGGCAACGGCGAGTACCTGGCGTACTTCAACGGCAAGGTCCGTACGACCTCTGCCAGCGGGGCGAGCATGAAGTGGACCGAGACCAAGCTGTCCGACGGTAGCTACACCATGAAGCACCAGCTCACCGGGAAGTGCCTCGACAGCAATGCGGCGGGTGCCGTCTACGTGGGTGCCTGCAACGGTGGCAACTACCAGAAGTGGTACGAGACCAAGGACTCCACGGGCTGGCGGCTGAAGAACAAGGCCACCGGGCGCACCCTCGGCGTGCAGCCCAGCGACGTCGTCTACACCGCCTCCGACACGGGTGTCCCGCGCCAGCGCTGGAGCTGACGCGTAGCTCGTACGCACGGCTCGCCTGCGGGGCTCGTTCCGGCTTCGTCGGTGTCAGGCCCTCCACTCGCCACACGCGGGCGGAGGGCCTGTTCTTCCCGCGCCGGGCCTGATCCTTCCCCGGCCGGGCCGACCTCACCCGCGTCGGATCGCTCGGGCGCGTGCGGGATACTGCGGTACACGAACTGCTGGTAGGGGTGGGGATATCGGTGCGACCGCTGGCGAAGGGCGATCCACAGCAGATCGGCCCGTTCCGGATCATCGGGCTGCTGGGCGGCGGCGGCATGGGGCGGGTCTTTCTCGGCCGTGCGGTGGACGGGCGGACGGTGGCGGTGAAGACCGCGCGCTCCGAGCTCGCGGACGACCGGGGCTTCCGGGCCCGTTTCGCCCGCGAGGTGGCCGCCGCCCAGCGGGTGGGCGGCCCGTTCGTGGCGCCGGTGGTCGACGCCGCGCCGGACGACGACGTGCCCTGGATGGCGACGACCTTCGTGCCGGGCGTCGCGCTGTCCGACGCCGTGCACGACCACGGGCCGCTGCCCGAGGCCGCGGTGCGACTGCTGACGGCCGGCCTGCTGGACGCCCTGACGGGGGTGCACGCGCACGGCCTGGTGCACCGCGACCTCAAGCCGTCGAACATCCTGCTCACCGTCGAGGGCCCGCGCGTCATCGACTTCGGCATCGCGCACTCCGCCGCGGACACCGCCCTGACGATGACCGGTACCGCACTCGGCACCCCCGGGTTCATGGCCCCCGAACAACTCGCCATGACGGGCCCCGGCGTCACGGGCGCGGCGGACGTGTTCGCGCTCGGCGGGGTGATCGTGTTCGCGGCGACGGGCAGCGGTCCGTACGGGAACGCCGAACCGCAGGTCCTCATGTACCGCACCGTGCACGAGAAGCCGCGGCTCGACGACGTCCCGACCGGCGGCCTGAGAGAGCTGGCGGCGGACTGCCTGGCGAAGGAGCCCCAGCGGCGACCCGCCCTGCCCGACCTCATGGCGCGGGTGGGCCCGCCGGGCCCGTACGGCGACTGGTTGCCGGAGCCCGTCGCCGCACAGCTGCGCCGGCTGTCCGAGCGGCTCGGCGATCCCCGGACCCCGGACCCGTCGGCGCCCGCGCCCTCGGCCGACGGGCCCGCCGGCACCTCCTTCGGCCCGCCGCCGAGTGGCACGGCGGGGACGGGCGGCATGCCCTCCTCGCCGGCGTACGGCACCACGCCGCCGCCCCCGGGCCCTCCCACGCCCTCCGCGCCGGCCACGCCCTCCGCGCCGGCCACGCCCTCCGTGCCCTTCGCGCCGGCCGCGCCGCACCCGGGTCGGTACGGTCCCGCTCCCACCACCCCGCCGCGGGGGCCGCACCAGGCCGCCCCACCCCCGGGACTGCACGACATCACCCCGGTGAGGCCGCCGTACGTCTCCGGAGAGCCCACGCCCCCCGGGTCGAGCCGGCGCCGTTTCCTCGCCGCGCTGTCCGCCGTCGGGGCCGTGGGCGGCGGCGGGGCGCTGGTCTGGGCGCTGCGACCGGATGGCCGGGACGAGGGCGGTGCCGGGCGGCGTACGGGGGCCGAGCCCGGCGGCTCCGGGAAGCCGTCCGGCGGCTCCGCACCGGGCAAGGCCCCCTCCGTGGTGACCCCCTCCGTCCAACTGCCGCAGGAGATACGCGACAAGGGCATCGTCACCGTCGGCTCGGACACCGCCTTCGCGCCCATGGAGTTCGTCCGGGACGGCGAGGTCGTCGGTGTCGACGTCGATCTCGCCAACGCCCTCGGCCGGGTGCTGGGCGTGCGCTTCGTTTTCCAGAACGCCGTCTTCGACACCCTGCTCACCGGACTGCAGACAGGCCGCTTCGACCTGGTCATGTCGGCGATGACCGACAACAGGGCACGTCAGGAGGGCCTCGCGGACGGCAAGAAGACCGGCGACGGTGTCGACATGATCGACTACTTCAGGTCCGGATCCACGCTCGTCGTCCGCAAGGGCAACCCGCAGGGCATCGAGAAGCTCGACGACCTCTCCGGCAGAACGGTCGCCGTGCAGCGCGGCACGTTCGGCCATGCTCTCCTGGACGGGCTGAACGACAAGGTCCGCAAGAAGCTGAGGATCCGGGAGTTCGACGCATCGGCGGAGGTCTACAACGACGTCGCCAACGGCCGGTCCGCTGCCTGCGTCGACGAATTCCCGGTCGCGGCGCACACCGCCGCCACCCACTCGGGCGGCGACGCCCTCGAACTCAGCGGCGAACGGATCGAAGCCGTTCTCTACGGCATCGCGGTCGTCAAGCAGGGCACGGTCCTGCGCGACGCGGTGCGGAAGGCCCTCGACAGCCTCATAGCGAGCGGCGAGTACGCGCGGATCCTCAAGAAGTGGCATGTCGAGGACGGCTCGGTGGAACGAGCGGTGATCAATGGAGGCCGGTAGAAGGTCGGGGGGCGTGGGTCACCGGTGTTGGCGAACATCCTGATCGGCCTGATCACCAGTGTGATCAGCGGAGTGTCCGTGTGGCTGTGGCAGCGTGCGCGGATGGCCCGCGTATGGCGCAGGAGAGCGACGTTCTTCGGCGTCAGCCCGGGCCAGGAATGCCTGATCGTCCTGAGTCACCATCACAGCTCGCCCCGGGTCACCGCACACCAGGACGTCCACGCGCTGCTGGAAGCGGCGGCGCTCGCCGAACAGCTCAGAGCGCGCATCAGCTTCGAGACGGCGGACCAGGCTCGCGGCAGCACCAGCTCGCGCACCGAGTTCTGCATCGGCGGACCGACCACCAACGAGCGTTCGGCCGGCCACCTCTCAGCCCACCTGCCCGGCGTCAGGTTCCGCCCCTACAGCAGCGGACCGGACTCCACCGCGCTCGTCGTCGGAGACCACGAGTACCGACTGGCCCGCGACGAGCGGGAGTACGCCCTGGTCGCCAAGTTCACCCCCCACGGAGCAACCCATCCCGTCTTCCTCATCTGCGGCCAGATGGCCAACACCAACCGCGCGGCCGTCTACTTCCTGAAACGCGACCACCGTTCGCTGGCCGGGACCCTGTCCTCCCAAGACCGGTTCTGCCTGGTCATCCGGGTGACAGCGCCACGTGTCTACGGATACCGACTCGTCGAACTCGAGCGAGACGTCACCGCGGAGGCGTTCAACGCGGGGACGTAGTCGCTGCTTTGCTCCCGATGTGCCTCTCCTCACGCCCGCACCGCCTACAGGGCATCGCGTGTCCGGGTCTAGCCTCGTTTGTGCGCCGTCCCCCAGCCGTCGTACATGAGAGGGAGTTGGCCGTATGTCCTTCGGATTCGTCGCCTTCCACTATCCGCGACCCGACTACGCCGAGGAGTTCACCGACCGCGTGCACAAGGCTTGTGAGTTCGTGGCGTCCAGGCCGGGTGCTCTGTCGGCCGAATGCTGGGTCACGACCGAAGGAGGGGTGGTGGTGACGACCGGACGGTTCGAGACCGAGCAGGCCCTGCGGGCGGCCTTCTCCGCCGCCCGCGACGCGGGCGTGATCGTCGACGCCGACGAGCGCGAACACCGGCCCCGCGAGTTCTTCACCCTGCTTTCCCGGTAGCCGCGGCACGGCACGACGTTCCCGGTGGCCTCGGCTCGGTGCCCGGCGCCGCGGCGCCACCCCGGAACCCGCCGTCCCGTCCTCTCGCGTGCGCCCGTCCGCTCAGCCCCGAGGAGGATTCCGCCTCGCCGCGGTCGTCTCCTCGCGTGCCCGAGCCCGGGCGAGCGACCACGCGCCCAGACCCACCAGTACGGCCGCCGCGACCCCGTACACCGGCAACCACCGCGTCGTCGTGGTCGTCAGACAGTCGGCGACGGCCTCGTGGCTGTGCACCCGCTGCGCGCGAGCCAGGGCGGCGGGGTCGCGGCCGGCCAGGTCCGCCAGCGCGGCCTCCGCCTGGATCTCCTCGTACGCGCCCAGCTCAGGACACCCTTCACGAGAGCCCGGCATCGGGAACAGCCACGCCCAGCGCTGCATCGCCGGCGCCAGCGCGATGGCCACGCACAGACCGACGACCAGCGAGTACGCGGCCAGATTCCGCGTGTACGCGGACCCGAGGCCGGGCCTCCACGTGGGCAGCCGGTAGAAGGAGAAGATCAGGGCGAGCAGTGTCACCCCGATGTATGTCGAGAACCATTCCCAGGAACCCTGCGCGAGTGCGGCCGCCAGCACGGCGGCGAGCGCGATGCCGATGACTCCCGGCTGGCCGGGAGGCCCGTCATGGCCTGCGCTCTTGGCTGCCGATCGGCCGGCTTCGTGAGCGCTGGGGTCGTCCATGGTCTCTCCTGCATGAGGGGCGAGACCCTCAGCATCCGAGCCCATCGAGCCTCGGCATGGCGCCATGCCGGCCCGGCCCGGAGGTCTCCACCGGTTGGCGGGGCCTCCGGGCCCGGAGGGCCGCGCGGCCGCGCCCCGTGGGTCAGGTGCTCCCGGGAGGAGGAGCGGGCCCCGGCGGCCGGGCGGGTGCGCTCCGCCGGCATCTCGTCAGGCGGCGTCCTTCGGGCTGAGGCTCGTCAGATCGACAGCGCCCCGGGGAACGGCCCGTGGCCGATCCCCGGCACCGTCACCGCCAGCCAGCCGTGGCCTGCCATGGGGGTGTCCTCGGTGATGCGCTCCGGGTCGACCGTCACCCGGTCGGCGACCTCGTTCGCATTCCACTCGCAGGAGGCGTTGGGCTCGTACATCCCGGGCTCCCAGAGCGGGTCGGCCGTCTGCGGCTCCTCCCACGGCAGGGGCTCGTGGGTCCACCGCGGTTCGTCGTATGTGCTGTGCGACCGAATCACCCGGCCCTCTTCGGCGATCGCCCAGGCGTGCGCGTCGTCGTAGCTGTCGCGCGCGTAGTAGTGGGCCTGCCCGCAGTGCTCGCTGACCCGTGCCAGCAGCCCGTTGTCGGTGCAGCCCCACACCGGCGGGCCGAACACCATCCGCCAGCCGGAGAACTCCGGTGTGACGAAGGCGCGGTACGCGGTCACCTCCGCGCCGTCCGGGCCTGCCAGCGTGACCTCGGCATGCTCCACACCGGACATGCCCATCGCCATCGTCGCCGGAACGCGGTCATGGAGATCCAGCGCGGTGAAGACTCCCTCGTAGGTCGCGGCCGGAACGGCCATCCATATGAACGGACAGTGCTCGTCAAGGGGTCGGTCGGCGAGCAGCTTGACATCCACCAGCCGTCTCAGCGCCGCCTGGTCGCGGACTGACAGTTCGTCACCGGCGCCGAGCAGGGCGAGCGCGTGAAGCGCGTGCCGACGCAGATGTCCCGGGCCCTCCCGTCGGATCGCCAGCAGCTCCGGAACGGCGGCGCGGCCGATCGCCGTCAGCTCTCGCTCGGCCCGCCACACGTCCTGACGGTCGCCGAGCCTGGGCAGCAGCGCGGTGAGTATCTCCATGTCCATGACGTCTGACTCTAGTCAGGGACTGTGGGAGGTCGGGGCGTCGGCGCCGGGGCGCGGGGCGGCGGAGGCCCGTGACCCCCATGCGGTCATCATGCCGGGCGCGAGCTCGGCGAGTCGAGGGGAGCCGAGGTAGGCCAGCGCCTCGTCGATGGTGGTCGGGGCCACCCGCCCCGTCTCCTCCAGGGCGGGGCGCATCCGCCGCCAGGTCTCGGACCAGAACCGGGTGACCGGTTCGCCGGGCGTCAGGGGTGGGCAGAAGAGCTCAGCCGCGACGTCCCGCAGCCCTTCCTCGCGCAGGAAGTGCGGGTAGGCCGGCACCGGGACGATATCGGTGCCGATCCTCTCCTTGAGCACCCGCCACATCGTGTCCATGGTGAGCCGGTAGGGGGAGGAGGCGTCGAGCCTGTCGGGGACCTCCACCGCGTCGCTCAGGACGAGTCGGCCCCCTGGTGCCAGCCAGCCCGCGAGGCGGGAGATGAGGGGCCGACGCTCCGGCAGGTGCATGAGGACGAAGCGGGCATGGACGAGGTCGAAACGGCCCGGGTCGAGGTGCGCGTCGCGGATGTCGGCGGCGAGCACCCGCAGCCGGGGGCCCGCGAGCGGGGCCAGCCGGCTGACGTCCTGGTCCACGGCCACCACCTCGTCGACGCCCGCCTCCTCCAGCAGCCACCGCGCCACCGTCCCCGTGCCGGCGCCGACGTCCAGACAGCGCCACCCGGGGCCCACACCCAGGGCGAGCAGACGGTCTCGGGTGACCGGGTCGTAGGCCAGGGCTCCGTAGTCGATGCGGTCGGCCTCGCGGGGATCCTCGGGTTCGAAGAGGTCCCGCCCGTACTCGCCGGGGCCGTGCGTGTCGTCCCCGTTCCCGTCCGAGGGTGGCCCCGTCATCGGCGCTCCGTTCCCGCTGAGTGTCCATAGAAACTAGCAAGAAAGTGGATTTTTCTGTAGATGCGGTGACTACTGCCGCGACCCGGGGCGGCGGCGCGGCTACCGCTACGGCTACCGCTTGACGCGCCGGCGCGGAGTCAGCCGCTCGACGGACGGGAAACCATCCGAGCAGGTGTGTCCCCCCGGCGGTGTGATTGGCTACGCCGTATGGGTCTCGGGCTCAGGCGAGCGTTCCTCGGGTGCCTGCGCGTGCGGCCGTGCTGCCGTTCCAGCGGGGTTGCCGAGTGGCATCCCGCCGTCCGACCGGGGGGTTGGTCATGAGTGTCCACCGCGAGTCGTCCGAGTCCGGCGGTGTCCCGACACCGGGGGCGGTGCCCCCGTTCGACCCCGAACTGAGCGTCGTGTTGGCGGCGGCCTTGGGGAAGGAGCCGAGGGAGCCGATCACTCCGGAGAACCTCGCGGCCCGGCAGGAGCGGGATGCCGCGACCCGGCCCCGGCCGACGGCCGAGGACCTGCGCGCCGACGGCCGGTTCGAGGTGGCGGAGATCCGTGTGCCGGGCCCGCCGGGCGAACCGGACGTCACGCTCGTGAGCGCGCGACCCTCCGGGCTCGTCGGGCCGCTGCCTCTGCTGTACTACATGCACGGGGGCGCGATGATCATGGGCAACGCGTGGTCGGTGCTGCCGCGGATCCTTCACGAGTGGGCCCTCCCGCTGGAACTGGCCGTCATCTCGGTCGAGTACCGGTTGGCGCCGGGGACGCGGTACCCCGGACCGCTGGAGGACTGCTACGCCGGACTGGTCTGGGCGGCCGGACACGCGGCCGAACTGGGCATCGACGCGGACCGCGTCATCATCGGAGGGAAGAGCGCCGGCGGCGGGCTCGCCGCGGCCCTGGCCCTGCTGACCCGCGACCGCGGCGGTCCCCGGCCGCTGGGACAGTTGCTGCTGTGCCCGATGCTCGACGACCGCGGCCGCACCTTCTCCAGCCATCAGATGACGGGCACCGGTTTCTGGGACCTCACCTCCAGTGCGACCGTGTGGAAGGCGGTGCTGGGCGACCGCTACGGAGCCGCCGACCTCCCGCCCTACGCGGCCCCCGCCCGCGCCACGGACCTCTCCGGCCTCCCCCCGACCTATATCGAGGTCGGGTCGGCCGAGATGTTCCGGGACGAGGACGTGGCGTACGCGAACGCCATCTGGCAGGCCGGCGGCCAGGCCGAACTGCATGTATGGCCCGGCGCCTACCACGGTTTCGACGGCCTGGCCCCGCGGGCGGCCCTCAGTCAGGACGCACGCGACGCCCGCACCCGCTGGCTCCGGCGTCTCCTCGCCCAATCCGACAGCCGCCCCGGACTCGACAGCCGCCCCGACACCGACAGCCGCCCCGACACCGACGGCCACCCCGGCACCGACAGCTGACCCGGAGTCGACAGCCGCCCCGCCGTCGACGAACGTGCGGCCAGTCGACGCGCCGGCGAGGCCGGCGGACCGGGCGGGTGGTGCGGCGGCCCCTACGCGCGGGTGTCCGCACCGCGTCGGCGCGGGATGACCCCCGTGCGCGTCTCCCCGTCGTGAGGGAAAAGTGCGATGATCATGTGGCGGTCCGTGGCCACCGGCTCGGCACGCGATGCGGCCGCTTCGGACCGCTCCATCACACTCGATCGACGAAGGGCCGTCCGTGCGCAAGCTCGTCTACTACATCGCCACCACCCTCGACGGTTTCATCGCGGGGCCGGACGGCGCCGACCCGACCGGCCCGGACGGCTTCTGGCCGATCCCCGAGGACTACATCCAGCACCTCATGGCGGAGTACCCGGAGACCCTGCCGGGCCCGGCCCGCGCGGCGCTGAACGTCACGGCGGAGGGGACCCACTTCGACACCGTCCTCGAAGGGCGGCGCAGCTACGAGATCGGCCTCAAGGCCGGCATCACCGACGCCTACCCCCACCTGCGCCACCTGGTCTTCTCCCGGACGCTCACCGAGAGCCCGGACCCGGCCGTCGAACTGGTCGCCGGTGATCCGGTGGCGAAGGTGCGGGAGCTGAAGCAGCAGGACGGCAAGGACATCTGGCTGATCGGCGGCGGTGAGCTGGCGAGTGCCCTGTACACCGAGATCGACCAGCTGATCCTCAAGGTGGGGCCGCTGACCATCGGCTCCGGCATACCGCTCTTCTCCCACAAGGCCGCTTTCGACCCGTGCCGTTGGGAACTCACGGACCACACCGTGCTGAAGAGCGGAGCCGCCTACCTCACCTACGCGCGCGCCAACACGCTCTGAACCTGCCGTCGGTGAGCCGCGCTGGGCAGGCGGCTCACCGACACCACACGACCAGTGGGCTCCGTACGGTGCGCGGGGCGGATCCGAGTGGCTCGCCTGACGGCCGTGGGCATGGACGACCAGGGCCCAACCGGTCCAGGGCCGGGGCCGCGTCGAGCGGCACCGAAATTCTGATGACTCGCGGCATGGTGTCCGCTACCGTCCGCCGGGATGACTCTTTCTCACGACGTATCAGGGAACGGTCCCACCCTCGTGCTGCTGCACTCGTCGGTGTGTGACCGGCGCATGTGGGACCCACAGTGGCGGGTGCTGGTCGATGCCGGCTACCGGGTGGTCCGGTGCGACTTCCGGGGATTCGGTGACTCACCGGTGGCGGACCACCCGTACAGCGACGCCGAGGACGTCGGCGACCTGTTGGACCACCTGGGCATCGAGCAGGCCGCGCTGGTCGGGGCCTCGTACGGGGGGAGGGTCGCCCTGGAGGTGGCGGCGACCCGTCCGGACGCGGTCACCGCCCTGATGCTGCTCTGCTCCGGGGCGCCCGGGCATGTACCCGGCGCCGCGCTGCGGTCCTTCGACGAGCAGGAGGAGGCGCTGTTCGAAGCCGGCGATCTCGCCGGGGCCGTCGAGCTGAACGTGGAGACGTGGCTCGGTCCGGAGGCCGATGAGGAGGTCCGCGAGCGGGTTCGCGGGATGCAGCGGCACGCCTTCGAGGTGCAGTCGGCGGCGAAGGAGGAGTTCGACCCGGTGGAGACGCGGGTCGACCTGTCGCGGATCAAGGCACCCTGCCTGGCCGTATCCGGCGCGCACGACCTGGCGGACTTCCGCGAGATCGCGGCCCGCCTCCCGGAGCGGATCTCCGGCGCCCGCCACCTGGAACTGTCCTGGGCCGGCCACCTGCCGAGCCTGGAGCGGCCCGGCGCGGTCGCCGACCTGATGACGCGGTTCCTCCGCGAGGCGGCCCTCGGCGGCAAAACCCGTGCGTGACGGGCGGCGGACGCCGTCCAGCCCCGTTCCTTGGACGTGCGATGACCGCGCCCGCCGTGTCACCGCACGTCCTCGGCCACGGGATCAGCCGCGCTGCCGCAGCGGGCGGAAGAAGGTCCGCAGCTCGTCGGCGATCTGCTCGGGCTCCTCGTGCGCCATGAAGTGCCCGCCGCGTCCCGGCGTACTCCAGTGGCGCAGGTCGCCGCAGAGCCGTTCCATCAGGCTGCGCGGCAGACCGGCGAAGGCCGGTTCACTGCTCAGCGTGACCGCGGCGGGCACGGAGATGCCCGGCACCGGCTCGTTCAGGTGGTAGTCGTAGTACTGCCGGAAGGAGGAGCCGATGCTCCCGGTGGCCCAGTACAGCGTCGCCACCGTGAGGATGGCGTCCTTGCTCCAGCGCCGTTCCAGGTCGCCGTCGCAGTCGCTCCAGTCGCGGTACTTGTCGACGATCCAGGCGACGAGTCCGGCGGGGGAGTCCCTCAGCGCGGCGGCGATGGTGTCCGGCCGGGTGCACATGATCTCGCTGTAGCCGCCGTCGTTGACGTCGTAGGCGGTCAGCGCGTCGAGGAACGCCCGCTCCTCGGTGGTCGCCGCTCGCTCGGTGAAATCGACGTCGACCACCGCGGAGGTGATGTGGACGCCGGCCACCTCGCCCGGGTACAGGGCCCCGAGCCACTGCGTCACCCCACCCCCGATGTCCCCGCCGAAGGCACCGAAGCGCCGGTACCCGAGCGTCCGCGTCATCAGCTCGTGCCAGATGCCGGCGACCCCGCGACGGGTGAACGGACCCTCGGGGAGTGCCGAGTAGAGGAAGCCTGGAAGGGAGGGGACGACCACGTCGAAGGCGTCCAGCGGGTCACCTCCGTACGCGGCCGGATCAGCGAGCCGCTCGGCGGCGGAGAGCATCTCCACGAAGCTGCTCGGCCAGCCGTGGGTCATCACCAGCGGCAGCGGTGCCGGTGCGCCTTCGGGGCGCTGGCCCCGCAGATGGACGAAGTGCACCGGGCGCCCGGCGACCTCGGCGATGAAGTGCGGATACCTGTTGAGGGCCGCTTCGGCCCGGCGCCAGTCGAAGCCGTCCGCCCAGTAGGCGACCAGTTCACGCAGATAGCCCGGGTCGGTTCCGGCCGCCCAGTAGGTGTCATCGGACGCCGCCGTGAAGAGGGTGCGCTCCAGGCGGGCGCGCAGGTCGTTCAGGACGTCATCGGACACGGAGATCCGGAAAGGGGTGACTGTCATGCTTCCTTCGTTCAGGAGTGCTGGGTGAGGGGCGCTCCTGCGACGCGGTCAGACCGACGCGGCGGACAGGAGGGCCCGGGCAGGGTGGTTGGTCACGGTCCTGGTCAACGGGCTCACCTCCTTGCGTGGCGCGGTCATGTCGACGTCGGCACATCCGTGGACGTCAGGGAGACGCTACCTCCCGGGTGGTGTACGGATCAAGGAGATTCCGGCAGGTCGGGGAGTATGCGGCGGGTCGCCGTCGCCGGGCCGAGCCGACCGCTTCCGGTGGCGCATGCGCCGGCCGAAGCGCTCAGACGCTGCCGGCGAACACCCGACGCCACCCGGAGCGTTACGCGAGCCTCAGCGCTTGTCGCTCGATTCCGCCGTCGAGGTGAGCAGACCGCGCATCACGGTCACGGGCAGCGCCGGGTTGGCGGCGGCGTGCTCGCCCAGCTCTTCGTCGTCGAGGAGGGCGAGCAGCCGCCCGCCCGGCAGCCGGGGATGGCGGGCCGCGCCCGCGCGGATCGCCGGGTCGGGGTCGCGGGTGAGCCGGTCGGCGGTGCCGGAGGCGAGACCGGGGTCGAGCACGGCCAGGCGCCGCTCATCGGGAGCGTCCGCGTCCGCGAAACGTGCCCCCAGCCCCGCGACGGGGAAGCGCGGATGCTCGGTGAGCAGATCGCGGGCCGAACCCCGCTGCTCCAGATAGCCGCGCAGCAACAGCGCCGGCGGCGGCGCCGGGTGGTTGTGGGCGAGCAGCACCCGAACGCCCAGGTCGTCGTCCCGCGCGAGCTGTGCGACGAGCTCGGCGGGCAGCGCGGGGTCCTGAGCGGCCCGGCGGCGGAGCAGCGGGTGACGCGAGCGGGCGTACCCGGCGGATACGGCCGGATCGGGGGCCGCGACGGCATGGTGTTCGACCGGCCCGAACTCCTCATCGGCGTTCACCGTGTAGTCGATCGCCGCCCGCTCGTCCTCGGTCAGCTCCGGCCGTAGGGAGATCGCCGTGCGCACCCGCGGGTCGAGGTCGCGTGCGAGCGCCTCCACCAGCGCGGGGGCGAGGTGGGCGCGGCGGGCCAGCTCCAGCCTGACCTTCGGATCGGGGTGCGCGAGGAGTCCGGCGACGACGTCCGGCGGAGTGCTGTGGTTGTGAGCGAGGACCCAGGCGTTGTCGGGGTGGGGGTCGCGCAGCAGCCAGTCGACGACGGTCCTGGAGAGGCGGTAGTTGACCAGGATCAGCGCGGTCCCGTGGTTGCGTGGCACGGGCAGCGGCCCGAGCTGGCGCTCCATCGCCTCCGCGTCGTCGGTCTCCAGCATGCTCTCAGCGCTCGCCCGCACCCGCGGATGCGGATCCCTGAGCAACGCCACCCGTTCGTCCTCCGACAGCAGGGTCCACATGCCGGTGGCCATCTGCCGGATCGAGGCCATGGGATGGCTGCCGTACGAGCGCCGCAGGCGAAAGGGGATCTGCCGGGACACCAGCAACTCGCTCAGGAAGTCGTGGTCGTACGTGGTGAGCATCCGGTCGATCACCCAGTCGGGCAGCGGGCGGACGGGCCGCGTCCGGTCCGGGCGGCCGACGAGGCGGGCCCGGACGAGCCATTCCGGATCGTCCACGAGCAGCCCGCGCACCTCGGGATCCACGAACGGGTTGCGGGCCAGGGCTCCGCGGACCCGGGGGTGGGGGTGTGTGACGATCGCGGCCGTCACCTGCTCGGGAAAGGAGGCGCGCCGGGAGGCCAGGACGTACCAGGCGGACTCGTACTCCTCCCGCAGCAGCCGCAGCAACAGGTCGGCCGGGGCGGCGGGGTTGACGGCGAGGCCGTCGAGTAGCGCGCTCATGCCACGCCCCTCCCCGGCCGGGTTCGCTGATCGCCCCGGCCAATCCGCTGGCCCTGTTCGCGTCCTCACGGTACTCGGACAGACGGTGCCGGTGCGGCGACGGCCTCCCACGTCGACGTCCCACGTCACTGAAGTCTCGGGAGGGCCGTGCCGAGGGGAGTGGGGGTGGCGTCGGTGAGGCCGGTCCAGTGCCGGAGCACCTCCTGATGCGAACCCGTCGCGGTGGCCGCGGCCACCGCCGCGGCGGCGTCCGGGGCGCACACGCTCCCAGAGCGGGTGAGGAGCGTCAGTGGCCACACAGGACCGTCGGAGATCTCCTCACCGTCGAAGGCGTACCAGTCCCAGGGGCCGTCGAAGCGACAGGCCCGGCCCGCGGCATCGGCGACCTCGTCCTCCGGCTGGAGGAACGCGTACGGTCGGAAGAGCAGCTCGAAGGTGAACGGCGTCCCGTCCCCCGGATGTATCTCGTAGCCGGTGCCGTTGACATGGCTGTCGTCGGGCGTTTCGCGGTAGGACAGGCCCCGGGGCAGCAGCGCTACGGACAGACGGGGACGAGGTAGCCAGCCCGTCTCCAGCGGGGGGTCGAAGTGATCGACGGCGGTCACATGCACCACGGTCGGCGGCACGCCCACGCGGCACACGTCACCCGATGTGAGGTGCTCCGGCGCCGGGTCGGTGCGGAACAGCTCCATCTCGTCCCAGACACAAGTGCTCGCGTCGATGCCCAGTCCCACGACCCCGTTCCAGCGGTGGAACTCGCTGGCGGGATCCGGTCGCCACCATGGCCAGACCAACGACACGTGATCCCATGTCACGCCCCTGTCCACCCGGGTGGGTGTGAACGGGCAGGCGATCGACAGCACGTCGCCCACCCGGAAACTCAGGTCATCCGTCATGGCGCCAGGTTAGGGCCGGCCGACCTGGTGTCGACGTGGCGGCCGCGGCGCTGCCACGGCTTCCCGACGACGGATGACCTCCGTCGACGGCTAGAAGGACGACACCGCCCCCCGGGTAAGCGGAAGGAGGTGCACCGCTTAAGGTCTTGGTCATGTCTTGGTCAGAAAACCTGCAGTACAAGAAGGCTCTCTTCGCGGCCGCCGCGATCGGCATGACCCTCACCCTGGCCGGGTGCAACGACGACACCGGCGGCCCGGCGGACGGCGCCGCGACGTCACAGCAGCCGTCGGCCGCGTCGTCGGCTCCTTCTCAGGCCCCCTCCCAGGCCCCTTCCCAGGCTCCGTCCGGGGGCGGGACGAAGCCCTCCGCCCCGGCGGGCGCCACCGATGACCAGCCCCTGGTCCCCGGCTGGCAGACGCAGACCCGGGCCGAGCACCGCTTCCGCTACGACGTCCCCGCCAAGTCCGAGCAGTGGAAGGTTCTCGACCAGGCCACTTCCCTCTCGTACATCGACAAGGCCGGCAAGCCGATCGTCGTCATGACCGGCGCCGCCAACTACCGGGAAGGCGGCTGCGCGTCGTCCCCCAACCCCAAGGCGCTCGGCGCGGCGGGCAAGGGCCAGTTGGCCACGGTCGGCACCACCGGCGGCGGCAAGGACGGCACACTTCAGGAGAACGCCCGCAACTGGGCCGGCAACTGGGGCTTCGCCGCGTACGGCGGTGCGGAACACAAGCCGAAGCTGGAGGTCGGCCAGGCCCGACCGTGGAAGCGGAACGGCATCGACGGCTACACCGCGACCGCCAAGGTCACCGTGACCAACCGGCCGAGCCCGTGCGTGCCGCCGACCGCCATCGTGCACAGCATCGCGCAGGAGCTCCCCGACGGCACCCGGCACGGCTGGGTGATCTACGCGGACCAGGGCGTGCCGAACGCGCTGACCCCCGCCGAGATCGAGAAGATCATGAACACCGTCCGTCCGACGGACGGCTGACGACGAGCCGCGCGATCCCGGGGACGAGGCCGCTCCGCCGTACACACCAAGGCGTACGGCGGAGCGGCCGCACCGTTGGCTACAGCTGTCGCAGGTGGTCGCGCAGGCTGCGGGCGGCCTGCGCCATGAGGGCGTCGGCGCCGGGCTGGACGCTGGCCGGAACGAGTGACTCGGTCAGGACGGCGATGGCGAAGCTCTGGCCGTCCGAGTGCTCGACGACGCCGATCTCGTGGCGCAGGTTCAGGAGGGTGCCGGTCTTGGAGGACCAGGTCGTGGCGTCGGAGCTGAAGTCCGGGGCGAGCCGGTGCCGAAGGACGTTGTGGGCCAAGAGGCCACGTACCCGTTCGGCCACGTCGGGGTGGATCGCCGACGGAGTCCACAGGGCCTGAAGGAGGTCGACCCAGGCCCGTGCGCTGCCGGTGTTGGCACGGGTGGTGTCGAGTTGGGGCACCCGGTGCCCGCGGCCGCCGGTGCCGGCCTCGATGGCGAGGGCGTGGGCGAGATGGGCCTGCGCGGCGTCGAAGCGTTCCACGGGAGTGTCGGACAGCTCGCGTGTGCGGTGCCGGACGGTGATGCCGCGCAGGTCGAGCCCGTGCAGGATGTCGGTGACATGGGCGGGCGGGGTGAGGTCGAACAGCGCGTCGGCGGCCGTACCGTCGCTCAGGCAGGTGCTCAGGTACAGCAGGTCGTCGATCGCGATCCGGGCGGGGTGGCGGAATCGGCTCAGCCCGGTGGGGCCGGGCGTGGTGATCCGCCCGGGTCGCACCTCGACCGTGGTCGCTCCGTCCACCTCGCCCCGTCGGATGCGCTCCGCCGTCGCCAGCGCGAGCGGGACCTTCACCAGGGACGCGGAGGGCAGCTGGGTGTCCGGCTCGATCCCCAGCTCTTCCCCCGTGTGGAGATCCCGTACGAGCAGGCAGCCGTGCAGCCCGCCGTCGCTCAGCCGCGCGCGCAGGTCGCGAAGGAGTGCCTCGGTGTTCACGCCGCCGTCCCTCCCGTGGCGCCCGGACGGGTGTCCGCGCCGAGGCAGCGGGCTATGGCGTCGCCCAGCCGCGCCTCGATGTGCTGTGGATTGCCGTCCGCGGCGGCGGCCAGGGCGTACCCCCGGCTGAGCGTGGTCTCACCGATGGGCCGCCAGTGCAGGGCGAGTTCCGCGGCCTGCGCGGGGGAGCACAGCAACAGGTCGCCCGTACCGAGGACCTCGGCCGCGGCGGTCGTCAGATCCTCCGCGGCGACGAGCTGGGCCGGCCGCAGGCCCACCGCGTCGCGCAGCCGCGTCAGCGGGTCGCGGATGTGCGGCACATCGTCTTCCGGTTGGATCCAGACGCGGCGAGCCGGACCGGAGTCGGCGCGGCCCATCCGCAGCGTCTCCAGGTAGACCCGTCGTACGCCGGGGTCCCGGGCGGTGGCGAGACCGAGCGGCACGGACCAGGTCGCCTCGTCCGGGGGTACGGCGAGCAGGGCGGCGCGCACCTGCTGCGCGTGCAGCAACTCGGCGCGTGGGGACGGCGCCGCCACGCGGACGTCGAGGGTGACCCCGTGGCCGCGCGCCTCGGCGACGAGACGGGCGAGGCCGACCGTCGGACAGACACCGGGCACCGCGAGGCGCCACGGCTTGCGCTTGGCGGCGTCCGCCTCGTGCAGCAGCACATCGGCCGCCTGGACGAGTTGCCGGGCCGCGGGCAGCATGTCGCGGCCGAACGGGGTGAGCACGGCCCGTCGTGATGTGCGCTCGAACAGCGGCTCGCCGAAACGCTCTTCCAGCGCGGCGACGCGGCGACTGGCCACCGACTGGGACATCCGAGCGGCGGCGGCCCCGTCGGTGAAGCTGCCGTGCTGGTTGACACTGACGAACGCGCGGCACGCTCCGACCAGATCCATGATCCGCACCCTATGCCACTTCAGCATGGAAACGCGCCTGAGCGCATTGGACCGCATAGCCGGGCGAGGGCGAGGGTGGTTCCGATGGCCCTCATGACCAGGAGGTTCGGACCCATGCAGCACACCCGCGCCCGGCGGACCGTTCTCACCGCGCTCACCGCGCTCGCCCTCGTCGCCCCGCTGGCGGCCTGCGGCCGGGACGGCGAGTCCCGCGCCTCGGCACCCGCCTCGTCGTCGTCCCACGCGAAGGCCCGGCCGAGCACGGACGTGCGACCGTACACCGACGAACTCAAGGCGCTGGAGCGGAAGTACCACGCGCGCCTCGGGGTGTACGCCGTCGACACCGGCACCGGGCGCGAGGTGGCGTACCGCGACGGCGAACGCTTCGCCTACAACTCCACCTTCAAGGCGTTCGTCGCCGGCGCCATACTGCGGAAGTTCCCCCGCGGCGAGAGGGAACGGGTCATCAGGTACTCCAAGGACGCGCTGCTCCCCAACTCCCCGATCAGCGAGAAGCACGTGGCGACCGGCATGACCCTGACCGCGCTCTGCGACGCCGCCGTCCGCTACAGCGACAACACCGCGGCCAACCTGCTGCTCGAAGAGCTCGGCGGCCCGAAGGCGCTCGACGCCACGCTCGCCGAACTCGGCGACGACGTCACCGAGATGGTGCGTGACGAGCCCGAGCTGAGCAGCTGGGTACCGGGCGAGAAGCGGGACACGTCCACGCCGCGCGCGTTCACCGAGGATCTGCGCGCCTTCACCCTCGGAGACGTGCTTCCCAAGGCCGAACGCGCGCAGCTCACCACCTGGCTGCGGACGAACACCACCGGAGACGAGACCATCCGGGCCGGGATGCCCAAGGGGTGGGTCGTCGGCGACAAGACCGGGACCGGCATCTACCACGGGGCCCGCAACGACATGGCCGTGGTGTGGCGCCCGGGTGCCGCGCCCCTCGTGATGACGGTCTTCTCGTACCGCGACGCCAAGAAGGCCGCCCCGGACAACAAGCTGATCGCGGAAGCGGCAGCCGTGGTCGCCGACCGGCTGTCGTAGCCACGCGGCTCGGCAGGTCCCCGTTCCCACCGTGGCCGCCGCGGCCGGGAAGACCGGCGCCGAGGGCCGCTCGTCGTCCCGGCGGGCGGCCACCGGCGGGCGGCCATCGGCGGGCGGCCACCGGCGGGCGGCCACCGCCGGGCGGCCACCGCCGGGCCGGATCACCCCTGGCACCGGGGGCGCGCGAGGTCGGTCCTCGGGCCGATCCGAGCGCGGACGCGCCGTGTGGATCCAGCCACCGCTCCCATTACCCGACCAATGCTCTGACGTGGTGTTTTACAGTGGCTTCCACCAGTTCCGGCGACAGGACCTGTGAGGTATTCGCGAACATGCCGACTGAAACGATCGAGTTTCAGGTGGAAGCCCGTCAGCTGCTACAGCTGATGATCCACTCGGTCTACTCGAACAAGGATGTCTTCTTGCGGGAGCTCGTCTCCAACGCCTCGGACGCACTGGACAAGCTGCGCCTCGAGAAGCTGTGGGACGACTCGCTCGACGCGGACGTGTCCGATCCGCACATCGAGATCGACATCGACAAGGACGCCCGCACGCTCACCGTGCGGGACAACGGAATCGGGATGTCGTACGACGAGGTGGGGCGCCTCATCGGCACGATCGCCAACTCGGGCACCGCCCAGTTCCTCCAGGAGCTGCGGGAGGCCAAGGACGCGGCCGGGGCGGAGGGGCTCATCGGCCAGTTCGGCGTCGGCTTCTACTCCGGCTTCATGGTGGCGGACGAGGTCACCCTGGTGACCCGGCGCGCCGGCGAGAGCCAGGGCACCCGCTGGACCTCGCGGGGCGAGGGAACGTACACGCTGGAGACGGTCGAAGACGCGCCGCAGGGCAGCTCGGTGACCCTCCACCTCAAGCCCGCCGACCCGGAGAACCAGCTCCACGACTACACCTCTCCGTGGAAGATCAGGGAGATCGTCAAGCGCTACTCGGACTTCATCACCTGGCCCATCCGGATGGCGCCCGAGGGTTCCGCCGCGGCCGACACGGGCGACGAGGCGCCCGAACCCGAGACGCTCAACTCCATGAAGGCACTGTGGGCGCGGCCGCGCGACGAGGTGTCCGAGGACGAGTACCACGAGCTGTACAAGCACATCGGCCACGACTGGCGCGAACCCCTGGAGACGATCCGACTCCAGGCGGAGGGCACCTTCGAGTACCAGGCCCTGCTGTTCCTCCCCGCGCACGCCCCCCACGACCTGTTCACCCGGGACGTCGGTCGCGGCGTGCAGCTGTATGTCAGGCGCGTGTTCATCATGGACGAGTGCGAGGCGCTGCTGCCGCCGTACCTCCGCTTCGTCAAGGGCGTCGTCGACGCGGCGGACCTGTCGCTCAACGTGTCCCGCGAGATCCTCCAACAGGACCGCCACATCGAGATGATGCGGCGACGGCTGACGAAGAAGGTCCTGTCCACGGTCAAGGAGATGATGGCCAAGGACCAGGAGCGCTACGCCACGTTCTGGCGGGAGTTCGGCACCGTCCTCAAGGAGGGACTGGTCACCGACTCGGAGAACCGCGACGCCATCCTCGCCGTCGCGTCGTTCGCGAGCACGCACCACGACACCGAGCCGACCACGCTCAAGCAGTACGTGGAGCGGATGAAGGACGGTCAGGAGGACATCTACTACCTGACCGGCGACGCCCGGCAGAGCATCGAGAACTCCCCGCACATGGAGGCGTTCCGGGACCGCGGCATCGAGGTGCTCCTGCTCACCGACGCGGTCGACGAGGTGTGGGCCGACGCCGTGGGCGAGTACGAGGGCAAGAAGCTGCGTTCTGTCGCCAAGGGCCAGATCGACCTCGACGCCAAGGACGACAGCACCCCCGACGGCGAGCGGGAGAAGCAGACCGAGGAGTACGCCGAGCTGCTCGGCTGGATGAAGGAGCGACTGGACGAGGACATCAAGGAGGTACGTCTGTCCTCGCGCCTCACCGTCTCCCCGGCCTGCGTCGTCTCCGACGCGCAGGACCTGACCCCCGCCCTGGAGAACATGTACCGGGCGATGGGCCAGGAGGTGCCCCGGGCCAAGCGGATCCTGGAGCTCAACCCGGAGCACGAGCTGGTGAGGGGCCTCAACCGGGCGTACCGGGAGCGTGAGGACCGCACGGAGCTCGCCGAGACCGCCGAGCTCCTGCACGGCCTCGCGGTGCTCGCCGAGGGGGGTCAGCCGAAGGAACCGGCCCGGTTCGTCAAGCTGATGGCGGACCGTCTGGAACGCGCGCTGTAAGCCGCGCTCCGCGAGTCGTCGGCGGCCTGCCCTCTGAGGAGACGGACGGGCCGCCGGCGGTCGGCCCCGCCCCCGCTTGCGGGTGAACCGCCTGCGGGGCGCGAACCGCTTCGGCAGGGGCCACGCCGGCGGCCCGCGGCGCCGACCAGGCCGAGATCATCGTCTGCGCGGAAGCGGTGAACTGGGCGCACCCACCCGAGCTCAGGCGAGGAAGGTCTTCCGAAGGAGTTCGCCGAACTCGGCGGGGTGTGTGGTCAGGCCGGTGTGCCCGCCGGGGAAGTGGACGAACTCCGTGCCGAGACGCTCGGCCAGGAAAGCGGCCGGACGGTACGGCAACTCGCCGTGAGACTCCCGGCCGCCGGCGAGCACGAGCCGGTCCGACAGCGCCTCCAGCCGGTGGACGTCCGGGGCGTAGGCCATGAAGCCGGGCACGATGCGGCCGACGAAGTACGGCAGGTTCGCCATCGTCCGCTCGGCCCGTGCCGCCGCCTGCGGCGGCAGCTCGATCTCGCCCTTCGGCTCCGTCTCGGCGGTGTCGTCGGCGTTGGTGTCGCCGTCCTTCCTCATCCCGTCGGCGAACACGGCCATCGCCGGCATGAGCCCCTGCGCGCGGAACGTCTCCTGCACGCGTGCGAGGAGCGCGCGGTGTTCGTGGGCGTCCGGCAGGACCTCCACCACCGGCGGCTCGTGCGCCACGAGGCGTTCGACGCGCTCGGGATGGGTGGTGAGCAGGTGCAGGGCGGCGATCGCGCCCGAACTGAGGCCGAACACCCGGGCGGGCTCACCCGGCGACAGCAGCTCCAGCAGCCGGAAGGCGTCGTCGGCGTGGTCTGCCACACGCTGCTCGGCCTCGGGATCGTCCAGGGTGCTTCCGGACATCCCACGCGGGTCGTAGGTCGCCACCGTGTACGCGGCGGCCAGGTCGTCGGCGATGCCGTCGAAGGAGGCCGCGCCGCCCGCCCCTCCGGGGATCAGCAGCAGGAGCGGCCCGCGGCCTCGCACCTCGTAGTGCAGGGTGGCGCCGTTCACGCGCAGGCTGCCGATGGTCGGCTCGGTCATGAGGATTCCCCTTCTCGGGACGGGGGCCAGTGCTCCAGGAGGGTGTGCAGGGCGTCGAGGGCGCGGACCCAGGAGTGCCGCGACGAACGCTCGTGCGCGAAGCCGCCGGCGGCCTCCAGGGCGACGAACCCGTGGAACGTGCTGCGCAGCAACCGGACCGCGTCGGTCAGGTCGGGCTCCGCCAGTCCATAGCCACGCAACATGCCGTAGGTCAGCTCGACCGCGCGCCGCGGTCCGGGAGCCTGTGCGGCCAGCTCGGGGTCGATCCGGATCGACGCCTGCGTCGCCGCGTAGCGGCCCGGATGCCGGTGGGCGTACTCCCGCCAGGCGTCGGCGAACGCGACCAGCGCGTCCCTGCCCGCCCGCCCGGCGGTCGCCTCCGCGATACGGATGGTCTTCTCATCCGCCGCCAGCAGCGCGATCCGTCCGCGCAGATCCTCCAGACCGCGCACGTGCGTGTAGAGGCTCGCGTCCTTCACGCCGAGCCGCCGCGCCACCTGCGACATCGTCACCTGGTCGAACCCCACCTCGTCCGCCAACTCGGCGCCCGCGATCGTCACCCGCTCCGCCGTCAACCCCGCCCGCGCCATGCGCCCTCCCAGTCGGCCCAGGGCCACTAGATCATTTCTAGGAGGTCTAGTTATAACCTAGAGCCCCTAGGTTCGCAACGCGCCGCCGGCGCGGCCGGGTTGGCCGGTCGACGGGGGATGGCCCGGTGGGCGCACGGATGCGCTGGGACGTCAACGGTTCAGCATGTCCAGGTAGTGCTGGTTGTACATGACGCCGAGCACGTTCCCGTGGGGGTCGACCACGGAGGCGGTGACGAAGCCGGGCCCCCGCTCGATCGGCTTCTCGTACGCGGTGGCGCCCAGGGACAGCAGTCGCTCGAAGGCGCCCTCGACGTCGTCCACATGCCAGTAGGTCACCGCGCCGCCGGGGTGCGCCGGGCGGGGGCCGGGCGCGAAGCGGCTGTCGATGATGCCCAGTTCGTGCTGGTGGTCCCCGAGGCGGAACTCCACGTAGGCGAGCTCCTGTTCCCCGAGGGGGCGGGTGAAGTACGGCTCGACCCCGAGTACCTCGGTGTACCAACGGGCGGCGGCGGCGACGTCCTCGGCGAAGAGGCTGACGGTGGTGAGTCCTCGCAGCATCGGATGGTTCTCCCTCTCTCGGTGGGTGACGTCATCCATCCTCCGATCTAAAGTGCTCATCTACTGAGCACTTTTACGGGGGAATCCGGGGTCATGCGCGCCGATCGTCTGGTGGCCGTCCTGATGCTGATGCGACAGCGGGGTCGGGTGACCGCCGCCGAGCTGGCTGGAGAGCTCGAGGTCTCGGTGGCCACGGCCCGCCGAGATCTGGAGGCGCTCTCCGCGGCGGGGGTGCCGGTGTATCCGCAGCCCGGCCGCGGGGGCGGCTGGTCGTTGGTCGGCGGTGCCCGGACCGACCTCAGCGGGCTGACCGCGGCCGAGGCGCGGGCCCTGTTCCTCCTGGCCGGTCCCGGCGCGGGGGTGTCCGCCGAGGTCAAGTCGGCACTGCGCAAGCTGCTTGCGGCGCTGCCCCACACCTTCCGGGCGGAGGCGGAAGCCGCCACCGACGCGACCGTGATCGACCCCGTCCGATGGGGTGAGCGCGACCGGCCCCGGCCGGCGACGGTCGAACTGTTGCAGAGCGCCGTGGTCCGTCGCCGTAAGGTTCGGCTGAGCTATGCCGGTCGCGCCGGGGAGTCGACGGTACGACTGGTCGATCCATGGGGCCTGATCGACAAGGACGGCACCTGGTACCTCCTGGCCGGCACCGAGCGCGGGCGGCGGACCTTCCGGGTGGACCGGATCCTGCGGGCCGAGCCGACCGAGCAGCCCGCCGAACGCCCCGAGGGCCTGGCCCTGGCCGCCGTCTGGACGGAGGTCGTCGAGGAGATCGAGCGGCGGCGCTCCCGCACCTGGGCGACCGTGCTGATCGAGGAGCGGTATCTGCCGATCCTGCGCGACCGCTTCGGACGTCACTGCCACACCGAGGGCCCGGTCGGCGGGCAGCGGCTCCGGGTCCGCGTCGCCGCCCCCACCCCACTGGACCTCGCCCGCCAACTCGCGGGCTGGGGCGGCCTCGTCGACGTTCTCGAACCCCGCTCGGTCCGGGACCACCTCGCCCGCATCGGCGCGGAACTGCTCAGCCGGTACGGCGCCGCGGACGAGGGCTGACCGACCGCGGTGGCCGCCTGGGGCCGGAAAGCGCCCGAGGCCACCCAGAGACCATTCGGATTAGGTTAGGCTTACCTAAGCAATGGTCGGTCTCCCCGTCCAGTCTCCCTACCCGCGCCTGGAGTCCCCGGATGCGTCCCTTCCCTGCCCGCGCCGCAACGCCGACCGCCGCCGAACGCGTCCGGTCGATCCTGGCCGCCGCCCATTCGATGACCGTGGTGAGTGACGGCACGCACACCGAAGTGCGCCAACTCGACGGCATGGGGGCGATGGGACACTTCCACCTGCGCGCGCCGTCCGAGGACGTCGACGCCCCGACGACCCCGCGCGTCCCGGTTCGGCTGGAGCTCACCGACATCGCCCCCACACCGGTGCGCGACCGCCTGCGCGCCCGCGTCACCGTGACCGGACTGCTGACCGACGCCTATCGCGCGGAGGCCGCCGAGGGCACCTGCGTGGAGTTCGGCCAGGCGGTCCTCGAAGACGCCCGGGGGCGCGCATACGTCACCCTCCACGCCCTGGAGGCCGCCGAACTCGACCCGCTCGCGACCAGCGAAGCGGACATGCTGACCCACCTCATGGACGACCACAGCGAACTCCTGCCCCTGCTGCTGCGCCTCGTCCGCCCCCGCCCCGGCAGTGGCCTGTTGCGCGCCCTCCCGCTGGCGATGGACCGGTACGGCATGACTCTGCGCCTCGAACACCCCCGCACCCACCACGACGTCCGGCTGCCGTTCCAGACACCCGTGACCGACATCGAGCAGGTCGGCCCGCAGATCCACGCCCTCCTGGCCACGGCGCGCCGCCTCTCCCACACCGGCCGCCTGCTGGCCTGAGCCACCCTTCCGCGCCAGGGCGCGCCCCGGCGCGAAGGGTGACGACATGTCAGGTCGGTCACGCGGGTCGGCCCGTGGTGGTCAGCCGCTCCCGCCACCAGTCCACCGTCGCCTCCACCTGCTCGTCGAGGGGAGTGGCTCGTGCCCCGAACTCGGCTTCGTAGGCTCGTGAATCCATCGCGAACGGACGGTCGAACTGATAGCGGATCTCCCTGAGTTCGCGGATCATCGGGGAGAAGAGCGAGGCGACGCCCAGCACGGCCGGCGAGAGCCTGCGCACCGCGACCGGCCCCGTTCCCGACCGCGCGGCAAGGAGGTCGACCATCTCCCGAGGAGACAGCGCGGGTTCCGTGGGGACGTGCCAGGCCCGTCCCCACGCCCGCTCCTCGCCCGCGACCTCGACCAGGGCCCTGGCCACATCGGGGAGATAGCTCCAGCTGTGCGGGGCGTCCGGATCCCCGAGCGTGGCGACCGGCTTGCCGCGCAGCAGTCGTGGCATGACCCGCGCGGCCAGGTGCCCGCCATCGGTCACGCCGGGCCCGAAGAAGTCCGACGCCCGCATCTCGACCGCCGTGACGCGCCCCTGCTCGTGCAGCTTCCGCGCCTGTTCCCAGACGGCGGCGCGCACTCTCCCCTTGGTGCCGGTCGCCGCGAGCGGCAGCTTCTCGGTCATGGGACCGTCCACCGGGCCGTAGCCGTAGAGGTTGCCCAGCATGACCAGGACGGCCCCGGTCGTCTCGGCCGCCGCGCAGACCGACGAGGCAAGCGGCGGCCACTCACTCGCCCAGCGATGGTAGGGCGGTGCGGCACAGTGGTAGATCGCGGCCGCGCCCCGCGCCGCCTCGGCCAACCGCCCGCTGTCCCTCGCGTCCAGGGCGACATGCTCGATGCCGGGCTCCGGGCTTCGGCCCGACGTGGTGACGACCCGTACCGGGTGACCCTTCTCGACCAGCAGCCGAGCAGTGGCCGCCCCGGCGGGCCCGAATCCTATGACGACATGAAGACTCACGGGCGCACACTAGCGCGAGTGCGGTGCTCCGCCGTCGGTCCGGCTACGGGAGCGGCGTGCCGCGCGCGGTGAGCCAGAGGGCGTACCACTCCTCGTGGTCCAACCCCGGTGGCTGGTCGACCGCCTGTCGGCAGGCCCGGATGCGCCCCGGGTCGGCGGTGCCGATCACCGGCGCGATCCGGGCCGGGTGTCGCTGGAGCCACCACAGCAGCACGGTCTCCGGGGTCACCTGCTTGCCTGCGGCCAGCGCCGCGACCAGGTCGGCGGTCGCCCGCTCCTGGGGTGACTCCTGAAGTCCGGTGAATCGACCCTGGGCCAACGCGCCCCACGCCTGCAACTGGACACCGTGGTCGCGGCAGTACTCCAGGGTGCCGAAAGGGAAGCCGTTGGCCGCGCCCGCGGAGGTGTTCAACAGGACCGACGCCTCGACCCAGTCGCGTCGATGCAGGCTCATCTCCAGCTGGTTGGCGACGAGCGGCAGCCGCAGCCGGCTCTGGAGCGCCGCGATCTGCGCCGCCCCCATGTTGGAGACGCCGAACCGGCGCACCAGGCCCTGGGCGTGCAGGGCGGTCAGGGCCTCGGCGATGTCGTCGGGGTCCGCGAGCGGGTCCGGCCGGTGCAGCAGCAACACGTCGATCACGTCGGTGCGCAGCCGGGTCAGGCTCTCCTCGACCCGGCGCAGGATGGTCTTGCCGCGCAGGTCGTAGATGCCGGGGCGCTCACCGTCCGCCAGGCGGATCCCGCACTTCGTCTGCAGGGTGATCCGCCGGCGCAGCCCGGGGTCGCGGGCCAGGAGTTCACCGAAGACCGCCTCGGACTTCCCGTGGCGGTAGATGTCGGCGTGGTCGAAGGTGGTGATCCCGATCTCCAGGGCCGCGGTGATCGCCGCCTCCGCGGCCTCGATCTCCGCGGCGCCATAGGGTTCGGGCCCCCAAGTGCCGCCCAGGCCCATGCACCCGTACAGGGGTCGGGTCGTACTCGCGTTCGCTTCCGTCGTCACATGGCGACCTTACGGTCCTCCGTGCTCCGCCGCGCACCCGCCGAAAAGGGCGTTCCGGCTCAGGAGCGGCGTTTTCGCGCGGTGACATAACTGAACGGCTCGCAGACTCCGGCACTGTGGTGGCCGGCCGCCGCGAGAGCGCGGGCCAGACGCTCACGTGGCTTGAGTCCCAGGCCCGCGGTGGCGTGCAGCGCCCCGAGGGCGAGTTCGTCTCCGCATCCCACGGCCGTGTATCCGTCGGCGGGCTCGGCTATCTGGTAGTCGTCGTAGACGGCGAACAGGCGGCCGTGTATGCCGACCAGGAACGTCCCGGCCTGCTCCTGCTCGGAGTCCTTGCGCGACCAGCCGCCGTCCTTGAGACAGGTGCGCAGCCTGTCGACGAAGACGGTGGTCATGAACCGGTCCAGGTCGCCCTTGGGCTTGGGCGCCTTGAACGCGTGGTGCAGCAGCTGGCCCATGCGGAAGCTGGTGGTGAAACCCATGGCGTAGGGACCGTTGCGGAAGATCTTCGGGTCTCGGCGGACGGCGATACTGAGTCCGGAGACACCCGCGGAGTCCCCGCCCAGGTGCACCCTCCCGTGGTGTACGAGCCCGACGATCACGGTCATGGTCTTCCCCTCCGCTCTGCCCCTCTCTCGATACTGCGCCCGAGGAGGCGCGCGGAAACCGAACGGCGCTCGAGTGTGAGGCTCCCGTTTCTCGTCGTCCCACGGTCCGCGGCGCGATCCACGGGGACGGCGTGCCAGGCCGTGCCGCGCTCCGCCGTGTGCGTCCGACTCGATCGGGCACAGAATGTCGGGTCCCGCGAGGTGTGTGCCGCCTAGCGTGGTGATCGCAAGAGCGGAAGGAGACCGGACGTGTTGGAGCGTCTCAACCAGGTCATGGGGCGCATCGAGGACAACCTCGACCAGTCGCTTGACGTGGCCGAACTGGCGCGTGTCGCGGCCACCTCGGAGTACCACCTGCGTCGGATGTTCTCGGCGCTGGCGGGGATGCCGTTGTCGGAGTACGTCCGGCGCCGACGGCTCACCGTCGCGGGTGCCGAGGTGCTCGCCGGACGCGAGCCGCTGCTGGAGATCGCGGTGCGCTACGGCTACGGCTCGGGCGAGGCGTTCGCGCGGGCGTTCCGGGCCGTGCACGGCATCGGCCCGGGGGAGGCCCGACGCACCGGCGCCGCGCTCGTCTCCCAGCCGCGCTTGACCTTCCGCCTCACCGTCGACGGGAGTAACAGCATGCGCTATCGCGTGGTGGACAGGCCGGCTTTCACCATCGCCGGCCTCAAGACCCGGGTTGCCCTGGTGCACGAGGGGCCGAACCAGGAGATCATCGACTTCGTCCGCGGGATCGACCCGCGGACTCTGGAGGGCCTGGAGAAGCTGTCGGACCAGGAGCCGCACGGCATCGTCGCGGTCTGCGACGGTCTGGACCCGAGCCGCGCCGAGGGCACCGAACTCGACTACCACCACGGGGTGATCACGTCGGCGGACGCGCCGGAGGGGGCGACCGTGCTGCCCGTTCCGGCCGGCACATGGGCGGTGTTCACCACCTCCGGGCCGGCGCCGGAGGCCGTCCAGCATCTGTGGCGGGATGTGTTCACGGAGTGGTTCCCGTCCAACCCGTACCGGAGTCGCCCCGGTCCGGAGATCCTGCGCACCCGCCTGTCGACGGACGGGGCCGAGGTCGATGCCGAGCTGTGGCTTCCGGTGGAACGGGAACAGGGCTGAGCCCCGGCGTCGGGGCTCATGGGCGCCGCCGCTCGGTGAGCGCTTCAGCCGGCCGGCCCGGGCCGACTGAAGCGCTCGCTCCTCAGGAGGTGTACTGGTCGGCGTATTCGGCTGTCGGCGCGATGGGCGTGATCACGTCGATGAGGACTCCGTTCGGATCGGCGACGATGAAGTGACGCTGCCCGAAGTCCTCGCTGCGCAGCGCTAGTTGGGGCTCCAGCCCCTCGCGGACGACCAGCCGGTCCCACTCGGCGTCCACGTCGTCGACCTCGAAGTTGAGGAGCAGGCCCCGGGCGGGGACGCGATGCCCCTCGGGCAGCGTGGGGTGTGTGTGGTCGATGAGCGCGAGCTCGTACGAGGGGTCTCCCGGTCGGCGCAGGCTGACGTACCAGTCCGCCGCGAAGGTGGTCTCGAAGCCCAGCAGTCGGGTGTAGAAGTCGTGGGACTCCTTCAGCCGCGCGGTGCCGATCACGGGATAGAAGCCGGTCAGTTTCACAAAAGCCACCCTTCACATACCATCGGTATGCGAACAAGGTAGTTCACATACCATTGGTATGCCAACAGGTGGGCGAGGCGAGACGGTGCGGCAGGGAGTCAGGGCGCGTCAGCGCGAGAAGACCAGGCAGACGTTGTTGCTGGAGGGCCGGCGCCTCTTCGCCGAGCACGGGTACGGCGCGGTCGGCCTGTCCCAGATCGTGAGCGCGGCCGGGGTCACCAAGGGCGCGCTCTACCACCACTTCGACTCCAAGGCCGCCGTGTTCCGCGCCGTCCTGGAGACGGTGCAGCGGGAGGTGGGCGAGCGGGTGGCGGCGGCCGCGGACGCTCATGACGACCCATGGCTGCGGTTGACGGTCGGTTGCCGGGAGTTCCTCGCCGCGACCACCGCTCCGGACGTTCAGCGGATCATGCTTGTCGACGGGCCCGCGGTGTTGGGGTGGAGTGAGTGGCGGTCGATGGACGAGGCGAACTCGGCCCGCCACCTCGGCGACGCCCTGACCGACCTCGTCGCATCAGGGGTGATCGCTCCGCAGCCGGTGGCCCCGCTGGCACATCTGTTGTCCGGGGCGATGAACGAGGCGGCCCTGTGGTTGGCCTCCTCGTCGTCCCCGGACGACCTGGCGCACACCCAGGCCGCGTTGGGGCGCCTGCTCGAGGCGTTGCGCGCGGGCTGAAACGCCGGCGTGGGGCGTGCGCGGTCACGGCGACCGCGCACGCCGCATCCCCTTCACCCGGAACCCGGCCCCGGCCGACCGCGAGAAGGCGCGTCCGCCCCGGTGTGACGTTCACCGACTGTGCGCCGGCGTGCAACCATCCCTTCACCTGGGGCGTCGTACGGGCGGGAGCGAGCCCCCAGCTCCTTCTTCACGCCTGAGACTGGAGCAGTTTTGCGGATACGTACTTCGGCTGTCGCCATCACCGTCGTCACCGCGGCGGCCGGCCTGTCGGTGGCCCTCGCCCCCACCGCGAGCGCGGTCACCGCCAAGCCCGGGGACTTCAACGGTGACGGCATCGCGGACCTCGTCGTGGCCAGCCCCGGGGCCACCGTCGGCGGCTCCACCGCCGCCGGTTCGGTGACCGTCACCTACGGCTCCGCCGACGGCGTGTCCCCCACCCGTTCGGTGACCGTCACCCAGAACTCGTCCGGAGTCCCGGGCGGCGCCGAGAGCGGGGACCGCTTCGGCAGCTCCTACGCCACCGGTGACCTCGACGGCGACGGCTACACCGATCTCGTGGTCGGAGCCGAGGGGGAGACGCTGTCCGGTTCTCGGACCACCGGTAGCGTCACCGTCCTGTGGGGCGGGGCGAACGGCCTCACCCAGGGCGGCGTCGCGGTCGGCAACCCGCTCGCCGCCGACCCCGAGTCCTGGACCAAGCGGTTCGGCCACCAGGTCGCGGTAGGCGACTTCGACGGCGACGGCCGCGCGCAGCTCGCCGCGGTCTCCGATCACGACCTGTGGACGTTCGGGAACGGCTTCACCCGTACCGCCACGCCCACGCCCGTGCTCAGCGGTCAGGAGGACCAGTACACGACGCTGACCGCGGGCGACTTCCGGGGCACCGGCCGCGTCCAGCTCGCGACCACGGGACCGCAGGACTGCGACGGATACGGCTGTCAGTTCGCCGCCGTCTACGCCGCCGACGCCGACGGCAAGGTGGTCCGGGAGAAGACCCTCCAGGTGCCCAACTCCGGCACCAGCGACGAGGACGACGTGACCTTCTCCGCCGCCGCGGGCGACGTGAACCACGACGGTTACACCGACCTGGTCACCGGACAGGGCTGGTCGTACACCACCGCCGCGGGCTACGTCTACGTGCGGTACGGCAGCGCGGACGGGCTCGCCGCCCACCGCACCGCCAAGCTCGACCAGAACACCGCGGGTGTGCCCGGCGCCAACGAGAACGGTGATCGCCTCGGCGCCTCCGTGGCCGTCGGCGACGTCACCGGCGACGGCTACGCCGACGTCGTGGCCGGCGCCCCGGGCGAGACCGTCGACGGCGTCACCCAGACCGGCGAGGTCGTGCTGTTCAAGGGGGCGGCGAGCGGCCTCACCGGCACCGGCGCGCAGGCATTCCACCAGGCCACCAGTGGGGTGCCCGGGGCGTCGGAGGCGTATGACTGGTTCGGCTCCGCGGTCCGTGTGATCGACGTCAACGGCAACGGCAAGGCGGATGTGGCCGTCGCCGCGCGCGGCGAGGACGTGTTCGCCGGCGCGACGAAGGCCGGCGTGGACGGTTCGGACTGGGTGCTGCGCGGCTCGGCGAGCGGTCTGACGACGTCCCACGCCACCTCGTTCAGCGCGAAGTCCTTCGGATTCACGGACCCGAACGGCGAGTTCGGCACGGTGCTGGGCGGCTGACCCGCACCGACGTCCCACGAGGTGGCGGGGTCCGCCTGATCCGCGACGGATCGGGCGGAGCCCGCTCCGCGTCGTGATACCGACCGGGCGGCGATATCCGATCGACCGTTCGGGCCACCGCTGAGGCGTGGGCCGGATCACTCGCGGGCGGGTGATCCGGCGGCGGCCAGGATGGCCGTCAGCACGCCGGGGAAGCGTGTCTCCAGATCGCCGCGGCACAGGGTCATGTAGCGCGCCTTGCCTATCGGGACGTCGAGCTGGCGGCGGTCGGCGGTTTCCTGCTCGTCGCGGGTACCGAGCAGGCGTTGGCTCCGTTCCGCGACGTGCAGGCCACCGTCATCGTCGACGACCTCGACGACGTCTTCACGGTGGTGGCGCGCCGGGGTGGCCAGACGCTCGACGGCCCCAACACCGTTCCTACCGGACGGAACCTGACGATCGTCACCCCGGGGGCGCGGTCGTCGAGTACGTCGAGTTCGACCAGGCCAAGGTCGAAGCGCGATCGAAGGCGCCGACGGGCAGGTCGTGACGGGAGAGCGGTGCGCGTCTTCTGGGACGAGGCGGCGGTGCCCTACTCTCCGATGTCCCTGACGAAGACGATGGCGTCGAACCGGTCGACGGTGGCCGGGTCGAGGGCGGCGTAGGTGTGGTCGGCCGGGACGCGGGGCGTCGGCCTCCGGTCGAGGGCCGCGGCGAGACGGCCGGGATCGATGACGGCGCGGTCGTGGGGAAGGGCGGACAGGAGCCCTTCGAGGGTGTCGGGGTCGGGGACGTCGGAGCCGCGGGCACCGAAGGTGGTGGCGGCGAAGGCGTACCGGTCGCCCAGGCGGGTGCTGATGACGGCGCCCGCGCTCCACCACTCGACCGGCAGGTCGGCGAACCGCGTCCGACTCTTGTCACGTTGCAGGTGGCCGTTGTGGGCGAAGGCGAGCGTGGGGCCGCGACGGGCCTCGCGGTGGACGATGGCGTCGAGGTTGTCGGCCATCATCGCGTCGCGCAGGCCCATGAGCGCGCCGACGCGGGTGGGCGCGGTGTCGGCCAGCCCGGCGTGGTAGCGCAGGAGCCCGGAGGCGGTGCGGGCGTGTAGATCGGCGCGCCAGAGCTCGTCGGGGGAGGTGGCGTTCACCAGATGGGGGGCGTGCGAGGTGAGCACCGCACGCAGATCGTCGGCGATCAGGCGCAGTTCCCCGGCCTCGGGGGCGCGGCCGACGGACCGGGTGGGGTCCGTCAGGGCGGCCGGGTCGGTCCAGCGCTCGTCGCCGCCGAGCAACGCGTCGAGGGTCTCGAGACCCCAGGGCAGGTCGAGGTGGGCGGCGAGGTAGTCGTGCAGTGCGGTCAGGGCCGCGCGGGGGCTGGCGGCGCCGGTCGTCTCCAGAGGGCCGTCGAAGCCGTAGAAGCGAAGCCGCTCGTGCCGGGGACGTTGTTCGTTGTATGCGCGCATCCAGCGCAGGAGCTCGCGGTTGGCGGTCGAGGCGCCGAAGCCGTGGCTGAAGCCGAGGCTCATCGCGTCGTCGAGGGTGCCGATGCCGTCGACGACGTACGCGTCGGCGGTCAGGGCCGCCAGGCAGTCGCTCTCCACGGCGATCGAGCGGTAGCCCTCGCATTCGACCAGGTGACGGAAGAGTTCGTTGCGCAGCTCGGGGAAGGCTTCGACGCCATGGGTGGGCTCGCCGAGGCCGAGCAGGCGGGTGGTGGGGGACAGGAGCGCGGTGAGGGCGCCGCCGGTGAAGGGGCGGGCGGCATCCCGTATCGAGGCCGTCATGGCTTCAACCGTATCGTTGAACCCTCGGTGTAAACTTCGGCGGCATTTTCCGCCTGCGGACGAGGACAGAGCTTCAACATGCGGTTGCGGCCCATCGATCTGGCGCGTGAGCACGGCCTGTCCACACAGGCGGTGCGCAACTACGAGGAGGCGGGGATTCTGCCGCCGGCCGAACGCTCGCCGGCCGGCTACCGCGTCTACGCTCCACGCCACGCGGCGGCCTTGCGGACCTTCCTGGCGTTGATCCCCGCGCACGGCCATGCGACCGCGGGGGCGATCATGCGGGCCGTGAACGGCGGCGCGACCGAGGGGGCGCTGCGGCTGATAGACGAGAGCCACGCGCAACTGGCCGGGGACCGGAGCACGCTGGAGGCCGTGGAAGTGGCGCTGGGTGAACCGGGGTCGCCGCGCGACCCGGCGCCGTCACCTGAGGTGGAGCCGGGCGTGACGTTCATCGGGCCGCTGGCGCGCAGGCTCGGCATCCGGCCGGCGACGTTGCGGAAGTGGGAGCGAGCCGGGCTGATCGTGCCGCGGCGCGACCCGCGTACCGGCTACCGCGTCTATACCGCCGTGGACGTGCGCGACGTACTGCTGGCGCACCAACTGCGGCGGGGCGGCCATGGGTTGGAGCAGATCGCACGGGTGCTGGAGCAGGTCCGGGCGGCGGGCGGACCTGAGCCGCTGCGGGCGACGCTGCGGGAGTGGCGCGGCCGGCTGACGGCGCGAGGTGTGGCGATGCTGGCCGGCGCGGCAGCGCTCGACACCTATCTGAAGACGCCATGAAGACGCCATGACGCCCGCCCGCCGAGCGGAGCTCCCGCCGTGCCGGCCGATCACTTCGCCGCGCGGCGGACGGCGTGTGATCGGCCGCCGGGCGGGGGGCGAGGGCGCGCCGTTCCGCGCCGCGGGGCCCGTGTGAGAGACCGCGCGAACGGCCGGATTCAGCACATCGGTGGGCAGGCCCCGGAAGATGCCCGGCTCCGTGTCACCGCCCCCGCCCGTGGCGAGGGCGGTGACACGGGTGTGTCGGCGTCCGCCGTCACCGCTTCGGAGACACCGCGGGCTTGCCCGAGGTGTGCACCCAGGTGCGGAACAGCTTGTCCAGGTCCTTGCCGGACTTGCGTTCGGCCAGGGCGGTGAACTGGGCGGTGGTGCCGTGTCCGTGGCGGTGCTGGGTGGCCCAGGCGCGCACGATCCGGAAGAACACCCGGTCGCCGACGGCCTTGCGCAGCTGGTGGAGCGCCATGGCGCCGCGGGCGTAGACCGGGGTCTCGAAGATCTTCGCGCCGCTGCCGGGGTCGGCGGGCGGGAAGGCCCACAGCTCGTCGCCGGCGGGGCGGGCGTACAGCTCGTCGAAGAACTTCTGGGCCCTCGGGCCGCCGTGCTGCTCGCTGTAGAGCCATTCGGCGTAGGTGGCGAAGCCCTCGTTGAGCCAGATGTCCTTCCAGCTGGTCACGGAGACCGAGTCGCCGAACCACTGGTGGGCGCTCTCGTGGACGAGGGTGCTCACATCCGGGGCCGAGGGGTAGATGGGCCGTGTCTGGGTCTCCAGCGCGTATCCGACGTCCGGCGCGTGGTCGACGATGGACCCGGCGGAACGGTAGGGGTAGCGCCCGAACAGTCCGCTTCCCCACTCCAGGACGGACGGCAGCTTCTTGAGCACGGGCGCGGCGGCCGCGGCCTCGCGGGGGTCGACGGCGTTGAAGATCTTGATGCCGTCGCGGGTGGTGTGCTGTTGGACCGTGAACTTGCCGACGGTGGCGGTGGCCAGGTAGGCGGCCATCGGCTCGGACTGGCGCCAGCGGAAGGTGCTGCGGCCGTGGGCGGTGCGCTTGCCGCGGTAGACGCCGTTGGCCACGGCGGTGTGTCCCTCGGGGACGGTGATGGTGAAGTCGTACGAGGACTTGTCCTTGGGGTGGTTGTTCGCCGGGAACCAGCCCATGGCACCCTGCGGTTGCCCGACGACGAACGCCCCGTCGTCGGTGCGGAGCCATCCCTCCTTGGAGCCGTCCGGGTCGGTGACCGGCTTGGGGACGCCCCGATAGGTGACGGCGACGCGGAACGTGTGGCCCTTGCGCAGTGCGGCGCGCGGGGTGACGACGAGTTCCTGGCCGTCGCGCCGGAAGCTCGCCTTGGTGTGGTCGACCGTGACGCCGGTGACCTTCAGCCCCTTCAGGTCGAGGTTGAAGTGGGCGAGCCGCTGGGTCGCGCGGGCGGTGAGGACGGCCTTGCCGTCGAGGTGGTGGCCGCGCGGCTCGTAACGGAGGTTCAGGTCGTAGTGGGCGACGTGGTAGCCGCCGTTGCCGGCGAGCGGGAAGTAGGGATCGCCGACGCCGGCGGAGCCGGGTGTCGCGGCCGCCGTCGCCCCCGCGGTCGCCAGCAGGGCGGCGAGGGCGACGGGAACGGTCGCGAGGACGGTGCCTCGTCTGAGAACGGTCGCGCTCGCGGCGGTGTGCTTCGGGGATATCACGTGCTCTCCTGTGGGGGATTGATCATGAAACTCGCCCATCGTAGACCGGCCTCGCAAGCCCTTCCGGGCCGCTCCGTGACCTGGTCGGCCGCGGCGCGCCGCGGAGCGTTGGAGCGGGCCGCGGAACCGCTCGGTCCGGAAGTCGCGGGACAACCGCCGGCCCACCGCCCCGGCTGGTCAGCCGTCGCGCTCCAGGGCCCAGGTGGTGCCCGTCCTGATCTGCAGGTAGCCCGGGGGAAGGTGGTACAGGCCGGGGGACGCGGCGAAGCGCCGGATGGGCTGCAGCCGGTCGTCGAGCTGCCAGACGACCACAAGGGTGGCACCTCCGCGCGGGTCGTGCGCCAGCACCTGGTCCGTCTCGGCTCCCGTGTAGCGGACCACGGAGTAGCCACGACCCGAGACCTTCCGGTCGAACGACGCGGCGCCGCTCAGCGGCTCCAGCCCGATCCGCCAGCCGGTCTCCGGCGTCGTACGCACGCTGATCAGGCATTCACCGGCCTCGGTCACCCAGACCGGGCCGAGCACCGGGCGGCGGGCCCCGGCCTGGGCGCAGATCGCGGCCTTGCCCGTGGGGTGCACGGTGTGCACCGTCAGCCAGTCGTCCCCGGAGGTGAGGCGCTGCAGAGTGAGCAGCGTGGGCGGACCGGCGTACCGGAAGACGGCCCTGCCGTGGCCCTCCGCACGATCGGTGAACGGCGGGGCCTGGTCCAGCGAGAGCAGCCGCAGGCTCCAGTCGGCGACACCGGAAAGCCGTATCCGCAGCTCGGGCTCGCCCTCACGGAAGACGACGACACGGCCGCGGTCGCCATCGTGACGAGCCTCCAGGAAGGGCTCCTTCTCGTCGTACTCGTCGAGGAGTTCCGCGTGGTACCCCCAGTCGTTGGTGGCCCGGATCTCGTATGCGAGCAGCGCGGCCCGGCCGGGGGCCGGATTGACGAGGGTCACCGTGGTGTCGCCGCGGCCCTGGTAGGTGCCGGTGGCCCGGGCGGTCGCGGGGTCGGGGAGGGCCAGCGGGCGCACCCCGAGCGTCCAGGGGCCCTCGGCGTCCAGGATCAGGATCATCGGCCCCTCGGTGAGCGGCGCGGTCTGGCGCAGCGGGCCGATCTCGTTGACGAGGAGGTCGCGCTTGTCGTCATGGACGTTGCCGGGCGGGGCGGTGTAGACGGTGAAGCAGCCGCCCTCGTCCTCGTCGCCCGCGAAGTGCACATCGAGATCGGCGACGGGACCGCCGTACGTGAGCACCTCGGGGCCGAACCCCTGGAGCGCGGTGCCCAGTTCACGGGCCGCGGACATGGGCTGGACGACGATGGTCCAGTCGTTGTCGCCCTCCACGTGCAGCCGCAGCGGGCGGTCGCCGCGCTGCTCGACCGGGGCGCGGCCGCGGAAGTCCGTGAGCGTGCTGTTGAACAGCAGCTCGTCGTCCTTGTTGCGCTGGTCCAGGGTGTGCACACAGAAGTAGCCGTCGCCCTGGTGCCATGCCTCGACGAGCACCGGGCCCGCGGGCAGCGGCACATCGACGGTGAGGACGTCGTTGCCGCGACCACGGCGGACATACGCGGGGAACTCGGGGCCGAAGGAGACCGGCCGGGCGCCCTGCGGCGGGACGACGCGTTGCCGCGGCGCCGTGTGCTGTGCGGGGGCGGTGTGCCGCGGTGGCGCGTAGGGCGGGATCGGCTGCTGGGGCTGGGCGGTGTGTCGCAGTGGCGCCGTGTGCCGCGGTGGGGCGGAGTGTCCCGGCGGGGCGTACTGCGGGATCGCGAACGGCGGCACCGGCGGCGGCGCCCCCTGCGCACCGCCCGGCACCGCGGTCGCCGGGTCCAGCGGTCCGCCCTGCGGCGCGGCGTCGTCCACCACGATGCCGAAGTCCGTGGCGAGCCCGGCGATTCCGGTGGCGTACCCCTGCCCCACCGCACGGAACTTCCAGGCGCCGTCGCGGCGGTAGAACTCGCCCAGCACGAACGCCGTCTCGGTCGACGCGTCGAGCACCGCGTACGTCACGACCGGCGCCCCGGTCGCCACCGTCGACACCTGGAGGGACAGGCCGGGCACCGAGCCGAACGTGCCACCGTCGCAGGAGCCGGTGATCAGCATCCGCCGCACGGCGGGCTCGATGCGGTCGAGGTCGAGCTGCAACCACTCGGCGAGCTGCCCGCCGCCCTCGGCGCTGCCCAGGTGTCGCACGGTGCCCGAGGGGTGCGACGGCTGGTTGTAGAAGACGAGATCGGCGTCGCCCCGCACCTTGCCGGCCGCGTCGAGCAGCAGGACGGAGGCATCCACCACCGGGGCGCCGGGCTGGGCGAGACGGCAGACCGCCACCCGGAGAGGCTCGTTCGGGACCAGCATGTTGGCGCCCTTGGAGATGTGCGTCATGGGGCAATCGTGGCAGTACGAGTCCCCGTGAGTCGATGAGGAGTTCGATCGGTGCGGTCGCGGTCGCGACCGCGAGGGGGCGCGACCGCGAGCGTCGTGGCGGCCGTGCTCGTGCGACCGTGCTTCGACCGGGAGAACTCCGAAGTGCCGGGTCCGCGCCTGCGGAGTGATCCGCCTCACGTGCTGTCACAGCGGTCACCTACACGGTGTCTTGAGTCCGAAGCCCTGAGACGTAGGAGGGGACCCATGACCGAGAACATCGATGTGGTCGTGATCGGCGGCGGATACGCCGGCGTCATGGCGGCCAATCGGCTGACGCGGCGCGACGACGTGACGGTGACCCTGATCAACCCGCGTCCGGACTTCGTCGAGCGGATTCGCCTGCACCAACTGGTGGGCGGGTCCGACGACGCGGTCGTCGAGTACGGCAAGGTCCTGGCGGAGGACGTCCGGCTGGTGGTCGACACCGTGACACGGATCGGTGTGGCCGAGCGCGGCGTGACGTTGGCGACCGGCGGCACGGTCCGCTACGACTACCTGATCTACGCGGTGGGAAGTGGCAGCGCCGACCCGCGCGTGCCCGGAGCGGCCGAGTTCGCCTACCCGATCGCCGGCCTGGAGGAGGCGCAGCGGCTGCGGCCGGTCGTCGCCGCCGCGCCCTCGACGGCCGCGGTGACGGTCGTGGGAGCCGGCCCGACCGGCATCGAGACCGCCGCCGAACTGGCGGAGGAGGGTCGCACCGTGACCCTGGTCTGCGGCGGGGTACTCGGCCCGTACCTGCATCCGCGGGGTCGACGCTCGGTCGCCGAGCGGCTTGCCGAACTCGGTGTGACCGTGCTCGAAGGCCCCGACGCGAAGGTGACGGCGGTGACCCGGGATGCCGTGCGGCTCGGTGACGGCCGCGAGCTCCCGAGCGGGGTGACCGTCTGGGCCGCCGGATTCGGCGTGCCGGACCTGGCGGTGCGCAGCGGGCTGAGCACCGACACCCTGGGTCGCCTGCTCACGGACGAGACGTTGACGAGCGTGGACGACGTGCGCATCGTCGCGGCCGGCGACTCGGCGGCACCCTCGGACCTGCCGTTCCGAATGGGCTGCCAGTCCGCCGTTCAGATGGGCCCGCAGGCCGCCGAGACGGTGCTCAGCCGGATCGCGGGCAAGCTGCCCGTGCCCGTCAGCGTGGGCTTCGGCGGCCAGTGCGTCAGCCTGGGGCGTCGCGTCGGCATGGTCCAGCTCGCCCACCGGAACGACACCGCGACCAGGCTCTACCTCGGCGGCCGCCCGGGCGCGAAGCTCAAGGAGTTCGTGTGCAAGAGCACCGTCTGGCAGCTGGCGTACGAGGCCCGCAGGCCCGGTTCGCGTAGCTGGTGGATCAGGGACGACCAGCGTCGGCGACTGCTGCGGGTCGAGCGCGGCGCGGCACCGGCCACCGCTGACCGAGCGGCGTAGGTGTATGGCCTCGTGATGGGCCGTTCCGGTCACGGGCCGGCGTGCAGGAACGCCGCCCACCGCAGGGGGTCCGTCGGGTCCTGCGAGCGGTGTGCCGCCACCGCCTCGTGCAGGGCGCGGGCGGCCCCGTCGGCGTTCGGTCGGCCGGCGCGGGTCAGCGCGGAGTAGAAGTCCGCGGCGACGTCCGGGGCGGAACCGTCCTGGATGCTGCGCGGAATGACCGGGAGTCTCGGGCATGCCGACGGTCAGCAGACCGCGGAAGGCACCCCCGACCGCACCCTCCCGGGAGCGACGCAGCGCGGTGAGGGTACGGCTCCAGGTTCCGCCCGGCTTCCGCCCGGTTACCCTGGCGGACCGTCGTCGTACGGATGTGCGAGGATCTCCGGGTGAATGATCTACGCGTCCGCCCGGCCACCGAGTCCGATCTGGCCACCCTCGTCCGCCTTCGCGACGACGCGGCCCGTTGGATGCTGGCCTGCGGGGTCACCGGGCAATGGCGGCCCGGGGAGCTGGGCGAGGACCACTTCCGGCAGGTCATGGGGCGTGGCGAGGTCTGGCTGGCGGAGGCCGAAAACGGGTGCGTCGCCGGTGCTTGGGAACTGTGGTGGGAGGACGAGGCCGCCTGGGGGCCGCAACCGCCCGTCGCCGGGTATGTGCACCGGCTCATGGTCGATCGGAGCACCGCCGCGCCCGGGACGGGGCGACTGCTGCTGAGCGCCGCGGAACGCCGAGTCGCCGCGGCGGGTCGGACACGGGTGCGGCTGGACTGCCTGGCCGGCAACGCGCGCCTCAACGCCTATTACCGGCAGGCCGGTTACCGCGTCGTGGGCCACAAGGAAGGCAAGCCGCAGCCAGGCGGGGCGCCCAAGTCGTTCACGCTGCTCGAGAAGGAGCTCCGGCACACGCCCGAGTGATCGGCAAGAGCCCGGCAGGCCCCACCTGAGAACCAGATCGCACCGAACGCGATCGCACCGACGGTGCATCGAACGCAAGTCCTTCGATAGGGAGTTCCCTGCGGGGTGTGGAGAGCGAGGCGGACGGAGTACGCGGACCGTCCGCGGGAGGGTGCGGCCGCGCCTACACCGGTCGCCACGGGCCCGGCACCCTGCCGGGCTCGGACGGACCGAGACACCCGCCGCCAGAGGGACGAGCACCCCGTCCGGTCGGCGACGGGCCCTACTCTTGTGGGCCACGCCTGGGTTTCCTCGGCCGTCTCACCGGGGAGCCGATCCTCCATGGACCAGTCTCACGCACCGGTGCTGGAGGCTCTCGTCGCCTACGCCCGCTCCGGCCAGACCCCGTTCACCCCACCCGGTCACAAGCAGGGACGCGGCGCCGACCCCCGTGCGCGTGCCGTCCTCGGCGATGCGGTGTACACCAGTGACGTACTGGCGACCAGCGGTCTGGACGACCGCACCTCCTCGCACCATGTGCTGGAGAGGGCGCAGGAGCTGATGGCTGACGCCGTCGGCGCCAAGCACACCTTCTTCTCCACCTGTGGAAGCTCCCTGTCCGTCAAGGCGGCCATGCTCGCGGTCGCCGGGCCGCACGAGAAGCTGCTCCTCGGCCGTGACGCGCACAAGTCCGTGGTCTCGGGCCTGATCCTCTCGGGGGTGCGTCCCATCTGGGTGGAACCCGCCTGGGACCCGGACCTGCGTCTGGCGCACCCACCGTCTCCGGACGCCTTCGAGGCGGCCTTCGCCGAGCACCCCGACGCCAGGGGAGCGCTGGTCACCAGCCCCACCCCCTATGGCACCTGCGCCGACCTGGTCGCGCTCGCCGAGCTCTGCCACCAACGGGACCGGCCTTTGATCGTCGACGAGGCGTGGGGTGCTCATCTGCCGTTCCACCCCGACCTTCCGACCTGGGCCATGGACGCCGGAGCGGACGTCTGCGTCACCTCCGTGCACAAGATGGGTTCCGCGCTCGAGCAGAGCTCGGTCTTCCACCTCCAGGGGGACCGGATCACCGTGCCCATGCTCGCGGCCTGTGCCGACCTCCTCGGCACCACCAGCCCGTCCGTGCTCGTCTACGCCGCTCTCGACGGCTGGCGTCGTCAGATGGCCGAAGACGGCCGGCGCATCTACGATGCGGCCCTCGAGCTGGCCGGCACCGTGCGCGAACGCGTCGAGCAGATCGACGGGATGCATGTGCACGGCCGCGACGAGTTCTGCGCACCCGGTCGCGCCGCCGACCTGGACCCGCTCCAGGTCATCATCGACATCTCCGCCCTGGGAGTCACCGGATACCGCGCCGCCGACTGGCTCCGCGAACGGCACCAGGTGAACCTGCACGTCTGCGATCACCGACGGATCAGCGCCCAGCTCACCCACGCCGACTCCCGAGAGACCGCCGACACCCTGCTGAGCGCCCTGCGCGACCTCGCCCGCAACGCGCCACGGCTGCGCACCGGGGCGACGGTGGAGGTACCGGATCCCCCGCAGTTGCGTCTGGAGCAGGTCACCCTGCCACGAGACGCCTTCTTCGGGCCCACCGAGCAGATCCCGGTGGCCGACGCGGCCGGCCGCGTCGCGGCCGAGATGCTGACCCCCTACCCGCCCGGCATTCCCGCGGCGCTTCCGGGTGAACGGCTCGACACGGCCGTCCTGCGGTACCTGCGTTCGGGCGTGGAGGCGGGCATGGTCGTCCCCGACGCCGCGGATCCCGAACTGACCTCCGTCAAGGTGGTCTCCGAGTCCTGAGACACCCCGACCTGCCCCGACCGGCAACGCCTCTCGCGCGATGACGGTCGTCGACGACCGATCCCCGGGCCGACCCGCGCCCACGGAGTGGACACCGAGTCAGCGGGTAGGCGCGGAGGTGACACCCGGCGCCACCACCCGCCGTTCGCCCGAAGGGATCGTCCGATGGACGGATGCCCTCGGCGTTCCCGTTTCGAGTCGTGCTCGGCCGGTCAAGGCTGTGGCGTCGCCGACCCAGGAGTGACGGAGGAACGATGGACAACGCCCGCTCCAACCCCACGTCCGGCGACCTCCCGGGCCGCCCGGCCCCCGAGCCGCCGTCGGTGGACGAACCGACCCGGGCCCGCGGGCCGCTGCCGCCCAAGCCCGACCAGCGCGGGCCGGACACGGTCAGCCCCACCGGGCAGCCCACCGGCGTGGACCAGGCGAAGGCGGCCCAGGAAGGCCCCTACCTGACCTCGGCCCAGGGCGCCCGACTGTACGACACGGACCACTCCCTCAAGGCCGGGCCCCGCGGGCCGGTGCTGCTGCAGGACCACCACCTGCGGGAGAAGATCACCCACTTCGACCACGAACGCATCCCGGAGCGGGTCGTCCACGCCCGGGGCGCCGCCGCGCACGGAGTGTTCCAGAGCTACGGCACGGCCGCGAAGATCACCAAGGCGGCGTTCCTCGGGGAGGACGTGCGCACCCCCGTCTTCGTGCGCTTCTCCACCGTGCTGGGCTCGCGCGGCTCCGCGGACACGGTGCGTGACACCCGGGGCTTCGCGACGAAGTTCTACACCACGGAGGGCACCTTCGACCTGGTCGGGAACAACATCCCGGTCTTCTTCATCCAGGACGCCATCAAGTTCCCGGACATCATCCACGCCGGCAAGCCGCACCCGGACCGGGAGATCCCGCAGGCGCAGAGCGCCCACGACACCTTCTGGGACTTCGTCACCCTGCACACCGAGGCCACCCACCACACCCTGTGGAACATGTCCGACCGCGGCATCCCGCGGTCGTTCCGGATGATGGAGGGGTTCGGCGTCCACACCTTCCGGCTCGTCAACGCCGACGGCGAGACGACCCTGGTCAAGTTCCACTGGAAGCCGAAGCTCGGGGTGCACTCCATGGTGTGGGAGGAGGCGCAGATCGTGGGGGGCATGGACCCGGACTTCCACCGCCGCGACCTCGCCGACGCGATCGAGGCCGGTGCCTACCCGCAGTGGGAACTGGCCGTTCAGACCTTCCCCGACACCCCGGAGCAGACCTTCGAGGGCATCGACCTGCTGGACCCCACCAACATCGTCCCCGAGGAACTCGCCCCCGTACGGCCCATCGGCATGCTGACCCTCGACGCCAACCCGTCGAACTTCTTCGCCGAGACGGAGCAGGTGGCCTTCCACCCCGGTCACCTCGTCCCCGGCATCGACATCACCGACGACCCGCTGCTGGCCGGGCGGCTGTTCTCCTACCTGGACACCCAGATCAGTCGGCTGGGCGGGCCGAACTTCGCGCAGATCCCGATCAACCGCCCTCACGCCCCGCTCAACGACTCCCTGCGTGACGGTATGCACCAGGTGGCCGTGCACCGCGGCGTGGCCCCCTACCGGCCCAACTCCCTGGACGGCGGCTGCCCCTTCCTCGCGGGCGCCGACACCGGCGCCTACATCGAGGTACCGGTCGGTGTCCCGGCGGCCCAGAAGGTCCGGCAGGCGCCCGACTCCTTCGCCGACCACTTCAGCCAGCCCCGCCGGTTCTGGCTCAGCATGACCCCGGTCGAGCGCGAGCACATCATCGCGGCCTACACCTTCGAACTGAGCAAGTGCTACGAGCAGGCGATCCGCGAACGCGCGCTGAAGGTGCTGGCCCGGATCGACTCCGACCTGTGCGAGCAGGTCGCCGCGGGCCTCGGACTGCCCGCTCCCAAACCGGAGGAACCCCTCGCCGCGGTCGACCCCAGCCCCGCCCTGTCCCAGATCGGCGGGGAATGGCCGGTGGACGGCAGGGTGATCGGCATCGTCGCCGACGAGACGGCCGACCTGACCGGCGTGCGGTCCCTGCGCCGAGCGGTGCTCGACGCCGGCATGGTGCCCCTGGTCATCGCCCCCACCGGCGGCCTCCTCGACGCGGACGGCGACCCCGTCGCCATCCAGCGCACCTTCGCGGCGGCCCGGTCGACGGAGTTCGACGCGCTGGTGCTGGCCGGAGCGCCGGCCCCGGCCAAGGACGCCCTCGGCGCGCGCGACGCCAAGGTCTCCGACGCCACCACCGGCAACACCGCTCCCGCGACCGGCGCCGTGGCCTCGGCGGGGGAGATCGACCCCCGGGTCCTGCTCCTGGTCTCCGAGGCGTTCCGGCATGGCAAGGCCGTCGGTGGTTGGAACGGCGCCGCGCAGGTGCTGGCGGCCGCCGGCGTCCCCGCGAACGCCCCCGGCGTCGTCAGCGAGGACAGCGGTGACGGGGCGTTGGCGGCGCTGACGCCCCTGCTGCGGCGGCACCGGGTGTGGGAACGCTTCCCCACCACCGTCTGACCTCTCGCGTCGGCGCACCGCGCGTCGAGCGACCGAGAAGACCGGCACGGGCCTCACCTACGACGCCCTGCGCGGCGGAAGCGGCATCCGGTGGCCGTGCGACGAGCGGGCGCCCCACGGAACCGCGCGACTGTACAGAGCGGCGCCTGGCCGGGGAACTGACGACCGTGGCGGAGCGCCACCGAGCCGAGCACGAGGTCCACCACGTCGCCACCGACCTCGCGGCCTGGTCGCGCGAGCACGTACAGCGGGTGTCCGAGGCCGCGCCCGACTACGGACTGAATGTCGAGGAAACCATCGAGGCGGACTCCGTGTTTCCCCCGTCGGAGCCAGGACAGTCGCGCTCCGGCGCGAAGGACCAGGGGACCGGCACGGGCCTGACGCTCCTGCGGGATCTGCGCGACCTGCACCTCGCGGCGACGGAGAACTCCCTGTACGGGGACATGCTGGCCCAGGCCGCGCAGGCCACCCGGGACGACACCCTGCTCGACCTCGCCTCGGCGTGTCAGCCGCGGACGCTGCGGCCGACGCGCTGGATCCACACCATGGTGGAGAACCTGTCACCCCAGCTTCTGACGAGTGTGTAGGACACCGGCCGCGTGCGCGAGCCACGCACAACACGACGAAACCACGGTCGGTCACGCCTCGCGGCGGGCCGCCTCGTCGGCCCTTCCTCCCCTTCCCAGCAGACCGGTGGCCGTGAGGTCGTCGTCGTCCGGGGCACGGCGGCGCAGTTCGCGCCGGGCGCCGTGGGCCACGAGGCCGGGCAGGGCCGGCCGCACCAGGTGCAGGCCGCGCAGCCACGGCTGGGCGTACACGGCGGGCGCGCGGCGTTCGATGCCGCGCACCAGACGGTCCGCCACCCGTTGGGCCGGATAGGTGCGGCCGGCCGGCCAGGGCATGCGGTCGTGTAGCAGCCTCAGGGCGGGCTCCCGGTCGGCCGCCGCGATCATCTGCGTGTCCGTCCAGCCGAAGTACGCCACGCCGACCGCCACCCCGGTGGGCGCGAGTTCGGCCCTCAGGGCGTGGGCGAACGCCTCGACACCCGCCTTGGAGGCGCCGTACGCCGTCATCATCGGCGCGGGCGCGAAGGCCGCCAGCGAGGCGACCTGGAGGTAGTAGCCGCGGGTGGCCAGCAGCGAGGGCAGGAAGACCCGGGCGGTGACCGCGCTGCCCACCAGGTTCACCTCCACCACCCGCGACCAGATCGCCGGATCGCACCGCAGGAAGGGGCCGCCCGCCGCCACCCCGGCGTTCGCGACCACCACGGACACCGGACCGAAGCGCTCCCGCACCCGGTCGGCGACCTCGGCCATCGAGCGATCGGCGGTGACGTCGACGGGCCACGCGACGGCATCGGGCAGACCGGCGGCGACCCGTTCCAACTCGGCCTCCTCGTGCCCCAGCAGCGCCAGTCTCATCCCCCGCCCGGCAAGCGTCCGCGCCACGGCCTCTCCCACTCCGCGGGCGGCGCCCGTCACGACGGCGACCCGACCTTTGAGGGCGCGATCCGACCTCATGCCCGACCGCCCGCACCGGGCCTCGGGCGGCCTCGTCCCTCGACGGCGCCGCGGGCCGTCAGCACCCGCTGGACGCGGCTGAGGGGGAGGGGGCGGGGACGCCGACGCAGGGCGGCGCGGGCGGCGTTGGCGCCCGGGGCGCCGTGCACGCCCCCGCCGGGGTGGGCGCCGGACGAGGCCAGGTAGAGGGCCTTGACCGGGGTCTCGGGGCGCCCGGCGCCGGGGATGGGGCGGAAGACGAGCTGTTGGTGGAGCGCGGAGGTGCCGCCGTTGATCGCTCCGCCGTGCAGATTGGCGTCCATCGCCTCCAACGTGTACGGGGCGAGCACGCGGCGGGCTCGGACCAGTGAGCGGAAGCCGGGCGCGTACCGCTCCACCTGGTCCTCCAGCCGTTCGGCCATCAGGCGCGCCTGTTCCGGCCGTTCCCACTCCCCGGTGATGCCGCCCTCGCCGGCGTCGCCGCTGATCTGCTGTGGAAGGTGGGTGTAGGCCCAGGCGGACTCCGTGCCCCGCGGAGAGCGCGAGGCGTCCGCGGTGGTCATCTGGCCGAACACCGCGAAGGGTTCATCGGGCACCTGCCCCATGGCGAGCTGCGCGGCGAACCGGGTGAGGCCGTCGACCCCGTCGGAGAGGTGGACGGTACCGGCGTCTCTCGCCTCCGGGGCGGTCCAGGGGACCGGGCCGGACAGCGCCCAGTCGACTTTGAAGGTGGCGAAGTCCCAGTGGAACCTGCGCAGATCCCGCAGCACCTGTCCCGGCAGGTGGCCGGCCGAGACGAGCCGGCCGTACAGCGTGGGAGCGGACACCGCCGCCAGCACCGCCCGGCGCGCCGGGACGGTCTCGCCGTCCGCCGTCCGCACCGCTACGGCGCGACCGGAGCGCACCACGACCTCGGTCACCGGCTGCCCGCAGCGCAGCACGCCGCCGCGTCGCTCCAGGCGCCGCACCAGCGCCGCCGTGAGCTCCTGCGCACCGCCCAACGGGACGGGGAAGCCGCCGCGCTGGCCGAGCATGGCCATCAGCCAGCCGAAGCCGCCGCTGCCCGCCGCCTCCGGGGCGAGGTCGGAGTGCAGGGCGTTGCCGGCCAGCAGCAGCCGCCCGGCGACGCCGGTGAACTCCTCCTCCCCGAGGCGCCGTACCGGCAGCGTCATCATCCGGGCCAGCCGCAGCCCACCCGCCGCCCGAAGCCTGACGGCCAGCCCGGCCGTCGCCCGCACCGGGGGGAAGGGGGTGAAGAGCGCGCCCATGAGGTGCTCGCCCACCTGGTCCCACACCGCGCACAGCCGCTCCCAGGCTTCGCCGTCCCCGGCGGCGAAGCCGTCCAGGCCGGCCGCGGTGTCCCGCACGTCGTGCTCCAACACCGCACAGCGGCCGTCCGGCAGCGGGTGGGCGAGCACACGCGGCGCGTGACTCCACCGCAGGCCCTCCGCCTCCAGATCGAGCGCGGCGAGGACGGGCGAGGCCGCGGCGAGCGGGTAGAAGGAGCTGAAGAGGTCGCTGACGTAGTCGGGGTGGACGCCACGGTCGCTGCGCACCGCCCCACCCGGTTCCGGCTGGGCCTCCAGCACCTCCACGCTCCAGCCGGCATCCGCCAACACGTTGGCCGCGACCAGCCCGTTGGGGCCGGCTCCTATCACCACGGCGTCCGGCATGGCTCACTCCCGTCCTGGGACGTCAGGGACGCGACGGCGTGCGCCCGTTCTGGCCCGCGCGACCGTCCGGGCCTTCCCGGCCCCCCGACCCCGCGGACTCCACCACCTCGGCGAACCTGGCGAGCATGGAGCGGTGGCGCAGTTGCAGGACGGCGTCCAGCGCCACGTTGTGCAGGCGGCCGCCGGTGCCGCGCAGCGGGTGCTCGTCGAGGATCACCAGGGTCTCCTCACCCCAGGCGCGGATCTCCATGGCGATGCGGGCCGTGCCCAGCCATCCGCTGACCGCCTCCAGTTCGAGTTCCCGCATCGGCTCGCAGTGCCGGACGATCGTCTCACCCGTCAGCGTCCACGGGCCCAGGGCGACGACGTACTCGATGCGGGAGCCGAGCCGCGGCCACTCCTCGTCCACCTGGGAGGACTGCGACGGTCCGATGACCCAGTCGCCGTAGCGCGAGCCGTCCGCCAGCACCGCCCACACCTGTTCGGGGCTCCTGTGGACCAGTCGATGACGTATGGCCATGCGCGCTCCCCGCCGCCGAGGGAGGGTGGTGTTTCGGAAGGCACACCAGCCCTTCCCCAGCCAGCTTAGGTCTGTCGACCAGGTTTGGCCTGCGCGGCGGGCGCTCCGCGGACGCGCGCCGCCGACCACGTGCTTCGGAGGTCCCGGAGAGGGCACCCACGGCCACGGTCGCGGTGCGTCATGGCACCGTGAGCAGGCGGTTGAAGAACGAGCGGTAGTGCCGCAGCGCCATCCGCAGGTCCTCGGTGTTCACCTCCTCACCCTGGGTCCACTGGCCTTCGAGATCCTTCTTGTGCTGGGCGAAGGTCGCGGCCAGCTTCTGGATGACCTCCGCGACGAGGGCGTCGGCGGCGTGGACCGAGTCCCGCGGGTCGTCGACGAACCGGGCCTGGATGTCCTGCCACCGTGAGCGGAAGGACTCCTCGTCCTCGGGTGTGAGCAGCCGCGGTGCCTCCTCCTCGGGTGGCTTCTCCTCCTCGCGGAGCTCGGCTCCGGGGGTTTCCGTCTCGGCTGTCCGCCCGGTGCCGTAGTCGGGCACCGTCGGGGTCTCCTCCGCCGTCTCCGGTGCCGCGTCGGGCTCGCGGCGGGAGGGTTCGGCCAGGTCCTCGGTCGACAGTCCGCTCTCGCCGGGTTCGGGTATGTCCTCGCGTCGCATGTTTCCTCCGTCCGCCACGGAGGGAGGCGTCGACGCCTCCCGGGTGTCGGTGTCGGTGTTCAGGCGGGGGCGTGTCGGGTCTGGCCCCCGTTGGAGAGCAGCTCGTTGAACAGGGCGCGGTAGTGGACCATGGCGCCGCGCAGCTGCTCGGTGCTGGCCTTGTGGCGCATCCCCAGTTCGTTGACCTCGTGGGCGGCACGGTAGTGCTCCAGGGTGCGGCCGTGTTCGACCGACAGGTCCTCGAGCCGCTGGGTGAAGTTCTCGGTGGGGTAGCCGCGCTCGTGCATCAGAGCGGCGACGAGGATGTCCGCGTCGTGTACGGCGCCCTCCGGGTGGTCCACGAAGTCGTTCTGCACGTCGCGCCATTGGCGTGCGTAGCGGTTGCGTGCCTCGTCGGGCAAGGGCTTGATGTCCAGTTCGTCATGGCGCTTCTCGCGTGCGCTCAGCTTCCGCTCCGCCGCGAGTCGGCTGTCGGAGCCCTCGACCGTCCGTTCGTACTCCGGGCCGAACCGCTCGCGCAGACGACGCCGGCGAACGGCGAGGTAGATCCCGACGGCGATCAGGGCGAGGATCACGACCGCGGGGATGATGATGGCAAGGAGTGTCCCCGTTGACATCAGACCGACCCCTCTCTCGATTCTCTCGAATGCGCTGTGATGTCGGAATGGGCTGCCTGCCGGATATCACCTGCTCGTCCTCGACGGTGGGTTCTCCCGCTGTGCGGGGGCGTCGAAGGTGTCAGCGTGAGCCCGCTGTGAGGGTCTCCGCCGAACGAGCGCGACTCCGGCTCTGGGCGCCGACTACCCCTCTTGGTTTCGGTTATGCCCGTTTTTCCTCTCTAAGGGGAATCTACCTCGTGATGCGGCGGTGTTCCCTGTTGGTGCCCGCGAGCGAGTTCACTGAAGGTTCAACTTTCGAGCCCGTCGGCGGCCCGGTGGCGGACCGCCGGGGTCCGGGGCGGGCGGACCGCCGCGGTCCGGGGGCGGGCGGACCGGTGACCCGCCCCGAATCGGTCTCGGTCGGCGCATGGGGACGTCCGCGAGGTCAGGTCCGGGCGGGGCCGACGTCTGATGGATCGTCACCGGCCGATCGGTCGGCGACGACCCGTCCTGGAGCCCCGGCCCCCACCGACACGGCGCCTACGAGTCCCCCGAGTGGCGGGTCGCCCGCGCCGGCCGCACAGTGGTGGGGCGCGAGCTCGGGTAGCGCCGCCAAGCCCTCCTCGACCGGAGCGCGTACGGCTCGGCGCCCGCCCGGACGTCCGGCACATGCGGGCCTGCCGTGTCTGACGTGTCTGACGTGTCTGAACGTGTCTGACGTGTCTGAAAGGGGGCCCATGACTCCCGCCTCACGGGGCAGGCGTACAGCCCGACCGACTGGAGGTGGCGACCATGCTTCCCCTGCTGCTCGTGCTGCTGCTGATCCTGGTCCTGTTCGGTGCCGGATTCGCCGTGGAGGTCCTGTGGTGGATCGCTGTGGTGGTCCTGGCCGTCTGGCTTCTCGGATTCCTCTTCCGGTCCGCTGGCCCCGGTGGCGCCCGTGGGCGCTGGTATCGCTGGTGATCCGGGCGCCACGAGGCGGAGCCCGGCCGACGGGCGAGCGCGGCGGGCGTCGCCCTGGGGCGATCGCCCGCCGCCGGGCGCGCTCGGACCCGCGCTACGGGGCAAAGGCCGTGGGATGAGGCTGCCCACGCCGCGTGGAGAGGTGTCCGCCGCGCTGGTCGACGCCCTGGGCCGTGGCGTGGAGCCCGGCCGGGCGGTGTCGCTGCCGCACGAGGCGGCCGCCCGCGCCCGCCCCTACGGCGAGGACGCCCAACTGGCTCTCTACCTCGGATACGAGCTGCACTACCGCGGATTCGAGGGGGTCGACGACGCCTGGGAGTGGGACGCGGAGCTGCTGCGGCTCCGCGGCGTGCTGGAGCGGCGGTTCCTCGCGGCCCTGAGAGCCGACGTGCCGTGCGACGGGGACGTCGCGAGCACGGTGGAGGCGGCGCTGCGGGAGCCCGTCGGGGGCGGCGGCGTCAGCGCCTATCTGCGCGACGCCGGAGAGTGGTGGCAGCTGCGGGAGTACGCGGCGCACCGGTCCCTGTACCAGCTCAAGGAGGCCGACCCGCACGCCTGGGCCATCCCACGGCTCACCGGCCGGGCCAAGGCCGCGCTGGTCGCGGTCGAGTACGACGAGTTCGGCGCGGGCCGCGCCGAGCGGATCCACGCCGACCTGTTCGCCGCGCTGCTCGCGGACCTGGGCCTGGACGACGGCTACGGCGGCTACCTGGACGCCGCGCCCGCCCCCACCCTCGCCACGGTCAACCTGATGTCGCTGCTGGGCCTCCGCCGGGAGCTGCGCGGTGCCCTGGTCGGCCACTTCGCGACGGTGGAGATGACCTCGCCGCCCGCCTCCCGGCGCATGGTCGAGGCCCTGCGGCGGCTCGGCGCCGGCCCGGCCGCCGTCCACTTCTACGCCGAGCACGTCGAGGCCGACGCGGTGCACGAGCAACTCGTGCGCCATGAGGTCATCGGCGACCTGCTGCGCCGCGAACCGCGACTGGCCCCCGATGTCGTCTTCGGGATCGCCGCCACGCAGTGGCTGGAGGACCGGCTCGCCGATCACGTCCTCGGGGCCTGGCGGGAGGGGCGCTGCTCACTGCGCGCTCCCCTGTGACGGTCGGCGCTCGCCCCCGCGACCGTCGGCGGGAGGTTCCAGCGGGCCGCCGGAGGGTTCGGCGCCCGGCGACACGGGCCGTGGAGCGCGGTCTCGCGTCGCGGCCGCTCGTCGAGGTCCGCGGTGGCTGGTGTCGCACCACGGGTACAGCAGGCTGCGCCGGCAGGTGCACAGGGCGACCACCGGGCGGTCGGAGCGGACCACGCTGCCGTCCTCCAGGACGACCTCGACCGGGCCCTCCATGACCATCGGGCCGCCGGGCTCCTGCCAGACCCGCCGCGCCGGCACCGGCCCGCCTCCGGTCTCCGCCACGGGTTCGCCTTCGCGCTTGGGCTCCGGCGTGAGGTCGGCGTCGGCCACGGGCGTCATCCCCTGGCCGCGCTCGGCGCGCTCCGCGGAGCGTTCGTCCGTCGGGTCATGACGGTGGCCCCGTCCCCTCGTCGGCTGCGTCTCAGGGCCACCCTGCGACCGGAGCCCCCGGTGTGCAAGCGGGCTCCTGCCGGAGGCGAGGAGCGGGCGGTGCGTCCGGGGCGACGCGCCCGATCATCGGGCCTGCGGCAGGCGTACCTCCACCAGCCCGTCGTTGAGCCGGACCTCGAAGGAGGGCTGCGGGGCGGTGGCCGGTCCGGCCACGCAGGTCCCGTCGGCGAGTCGGAAGGTGCTCCCGTGCCAGGGGCAGACCACGCAACCGTCGACGACCTCGCCCTCGGAGAGCGGGCCGGACAGGTGGGAGCACCGGTCGGCGAGCGCGTGGAGTTCGCCCGTTCCCTCGGCGTCCCGCACGATCAGCACCGGGACCTCTCCGACCATCCGTCGCACCATGCGGCCGCGTGGGAACTCCTCGGGGCCGCCGACCGCGTGCCAGCCCGCGTCGACCAGGTGCGGTACGGCCTCGCTGTGGTTGACGCCGGCGGCCTGCCGAAAGGTGAGGTGGCCGCCGAGGAAGCCGCCGGCGGTGGCCGCGGCGAGCCCGGCGAAGCCCAGCAGCCTTCCGCGCCCGCCTCTGAGCCGGACGATGAGGGAGGCGGTGTAGAGCACGATGGCCGTGGTGTTGGCCGCCGCGTGCACCACCCCGACCCGTTCCTGCTCCGGGAACTGGTCCGCGAAGTCCGTCGCGCCCGCCACGGCCGCCGGAGCGGCCGTCACCAGGCCCACCGCGATCAGCAACCGGGCCGCGCGTTCGTTGCCGCGCGTCAGGTCGAGCAGCGCGGCGGAGGTCCAGGACCCGATGGGCGCCTGCACCAGCGTCGGATGCAGCGGGTGCCCCTGCCAGCGGCCGCGCAGCAGCTCCCGCGCGCGCCCCAGGGGGAGGGCCCGGACGCCCGCACGGAGGGGGCTCGCGACCCGGTCGAGGACCTCGGCGTCCTCGATGGCGTCGATGGTGGACAGCGGGTTCGCCGCGGAAACGCGCATGCACTGTCGCATTCCCCGATTCCTCGGGCGATAACTCCGCCAGGCGATGGACCGCCTCCGGTGAGTGCGATCCGCTGCGCGGGACCCACGCCGAGCCGTCCTCACGTACGCCGCCCGTCCTCACGTACGCCGAGCCGTCGTGCGGGTGCGCCGTGTCGCCAGGCTGCCCGAGGAGGGTCCCGCGCCGCTCGCCGCCGGGATGCGTCCTCGTCCGCACCGGCGTAGACCTCGAAGGGTGGAGCAGCAGCACCGCGACCCCCTCATCCTCTATGCGAACTTCCACTCCGACCTGGCCGTGGACCTGGGGGCGCGCGACGCGCTCGAACGGTGGGCGGAACAGGCGCCGCGCAAGATCTGGCTGATGCGACCGGGCGATGTCCTGGTCACGCCCGTCCCGCTGAGCGCCGCGTTCCAGGCTTACGCCTGCGACCTGCTGGGCCTGGCGCCCGAATCCCTCACCCTGCTCCACGTTCCGCCCGTGCCGGGCGGAACGCTGGCCGACGCGGTGCACCGGGCCGGAGCGACGGACACCCTCCGGAGGCTCGTCGTCGCGCGCCCCGGGATCCAGCTGCTGCCCCTCGCCCTGGACCGCTCCACGGTCGACCTCGCCGCACGGCTGGCCGTCCCGATCGCCCCGTACGGGCCGCGTGGCGCGCCGCGGGCGGCGCTGGAGGTGACCTACCTGCTCAACACGAAAGGGGCCTTCCGCTGTGCGGGGGCCAGGCTCGGGATGCGCCTTCCTCCCGGGCGGGTCTGCGGCGGCGAAGACCTCCCGGCGACGGTGGGTGCTCTGCTGGCGGAGCACGATCGCGTCGTCCTCAAGCCGGACCGCTCCGCGGGCGGCCACGGTCTGACGGTCCTGTCCGGTACGGACCCCGTGCCCTCGCCGGGGGAGCGGGCGACCGTGTGGGTGGTCGAACAGTGCATGGAGCCGATCCGGTCCCTGAGCGTGCAGATGGAGGCGACACCGGACGGGCCACGACCGGTCTTCAGCGGCGAGATGCGCACCTCCGGCGGCCGCTACACGGGCTACCTCTCCCCGCTCGCGGACGCCGACCGGTTCCGCGCGGTGGAGCTCGAGCGATGGGGCGGTGCGCTCGGACGGTACCTGTCCGGGCACGGCTACACCGGGCCGTACGGAATCGACGCGGTCCTCGCCCCGAACGGCCTGCTGTACGCCACCGAGGCCAACGTCCGCCGCACGGCCACCACCACGCCCCGGGCCATGGCCGTCCGCCTGGCCCGAGCCGCCGGTCTGGACCACCCCGCCTGGCTGCTCGCCCAGCACGAGAGCCGGTCGGCACTCGGCTTCGCCGAGGCCCTGCGACTGCTGCGGGACGCGGGACTGGCCTGGTCCCGGGGATCCGGCGCGGGCGTGGTGCTGTACGAGGACGCGCCCGCCGACGGCCGATCCTGGCGCTACGCCGTCATCGGAACCGACCGGAGACAGGTGAAGCGACTGCGCCGGGCCCTGCTGGACGCCTGGGGAACGACCGCCCGGGCGGAGGAGGGGTGAGCCGCGTGGTCATGGCCTTTCCGGGGCGCGGGCACCGCGGATCACGACCAGCTCCTCGTGGCGTTGGCCGGGGTCGATGAGCCCGGAGTCCTCCATCCACGCGGCGCGGGCGCTGAGCAGCGGGCCGAAGGGCTGGGCGCGGCGGGCGACGACGGACGCGGTCAGCCCACCGGCGGTCAGGGCGCGCAGCGTGCGGAGCGGCTCGGCCACGGAGGAGTGCACCACGAGGAGGACGCCGGTCTCGTTGAGCAGCAGCGGAGCCATGGCGCACAGCCGGTCGAGGTACCGGCGTCCGTCCGGTCCGGCGTCCCGGGAACCTCCCCCGCGAGGGCGCCGGGCGTCCCGCTCCGGGCAGGGGACATAGGGCGGGTTGGCCGTGATCAGGTCGAACCGCTCTCCGGGGGCGTGATCACGGAAGTCGGCGTGCCGGACACGGACGGCCGCGCGGTTGAGCCAGGCGTTGACGCGCGCTGTCAGCACGGCGCGGTAGGAGATGTCGACGGCCCGTACGTCGCCCGCGCCGAGCCGCGCGGCCGTCACGGCGATCAGCCCCGTGCCGGTGCACACGTCCAGCACCCGAGCCCCGGGCGGCACGGACACCTGCGCAAGGGTGTCTCGTAGCAGGTAGGAGTCCTCCTGGGGGCTGTACACACCCCAGGGTCGCAGCAGCATCGCGCCTCCGCCCCTACCGACGTGGACAGACAGCACGGCTGGACAGACAGCACGGCCGCGGGCGGCTCCGTACTCCCGAGTCTCCCGAGTCGGCTTCCGTTCCGAAGCCTCAAACTACTCTCGGTGAGGTGCCGGCGTCCTCTGGAAGGGTCCGTACGGCTGACGCGGAGGCTCCGGCCGCCGAGACGGCCGGGACCCGTCAGGGCGAGGACCGCGGCCTCACGCCCGGCATCCCGTATGTCGACGTGGCGGCCGAGATCGAGGCGAACCTCGACACGTTCGCACACTTCGCGGACCGCGCCCGCGCCACGGGCGCCGTGGTGGTCCCGGCGATGGCCTTCTTCGGCGGCCTCGGCGGCCTCGGCGACCTGCTGGTCACCACGGCGATGGGCGACTGGACCGCCGCGGACGAGGCGCACATCGCCTACGGCCTGAGCAGTTGGCACCCCACCGCCGGAACGCTCGCCGCGGGCGCGGTCTCGGGGCGGCGACGGGGTGGCCGCCGTGTCCGCTACACCGGAGGACGGCTGGCGTACCACGACGACGCCCTGCCCACCCTGGAGTGGCCCTTCCCGGCTCCGCTCGGCCCGCAGAGCGTCATCGGAGAGTTCACCATGGCCGACGTCGTCACCGTTCCCAGCCACCTGGCCGTCCCGGAGGTGCGCACCTACATGACCGCGAAGGCGGCCGCGGACCTGTTCGCTCCCGACGCCGCGGCACCGACCGCCGTCGACGAACTCGGACGCTCCGCGCAGACCTTCGTCGTCGACGTCCGCGTCAGCTCCGGTGGCACCGAACGCCGCCTTGTCGCCGCCGGTCAGGACATCTACGCCGTCAGCGCGCCGCTCGCGGTGGAGGCCGTCGACCGCGTCCTCACCGGCCGCACCAGGGCCACCGGCGTCGTCTCGGCGGGTGCGGTCTTCGACGCCCCGGACTTCCTCCGCGCCCTGTCCGCGCACCTCTCGCTGCACACCCCGCTCGACACGCGCGGCTGACCGATCGCGCCGTACCGGGGGCCGGGGCCCCGGCCGCGGACGGCACGATCGGTCAGCGGGCGCACGTCCCTCAGAGGGCGATCGCCTTCCAGACCTGGCCCAGCTGGCACCGGAAGGTGGCGGGCGCGGAGGACGGCCGGATGCTGATCTCGGCCGACAGCGACTTGGTCCGGGACTGACCGGCGGGCACACCGCTGACGTCGAAGAGCAGGCCGTCCAGGTATTGGCCGTTCCCGTCGACGATCTCGACGGTGCCGTCGTAGCTCGCCTGGCCCCGCGAGTTGCCGTTGGTGATGGTGATGGTCGCGGAGGACCGGTCGCCCGTGAAGTCGAAGTCGCAGGCGGTGATGGCGATGTCGTCCTTGGCCGGCGTCGTGCTCAGCGGACCCGTCGGCGGCGTCGTGGCGACCCCGCCGGTCGTGGTGCCGTCCGTCGTGGTGCCGCCGGTCGTGGTCCCGGCCGTCTGGCCACCGCCACCGGACGCCGCGTCGGGGTTCCCCAGCCCGCCGGACGAGGCGAAGCCGTCGCCGGATCCGCCGGAACGGCGCTTCTTGCCGCCCTCGCAGCCGGTCACTCCCGAGAGGGCGATCACGGCGATTGCGGCCATGGCGACAGCACGGACACGACTGGGCTTCATACGTCAAATCCCCCGATTGCATACCTGGGTTGAGCGAGGTGAGCGCCTTCTTTGACAGGCACGCGCCAGGCTATCAAGGGCGGAACGCGACCCTCCGGCGGCTTCCGAAGCACCGGGTGCCGCTCTCGCGCCGTTCCCGGCCCGCGCCGGGAACGGCGGCCGTCCCTGTGCACTCAGGCCGAACCCTCCGGGGTTCTACTTCCTGTCGTGGTGGTCGTGCTTGTCGTCCTTGTCGTGGTCGTGGTGGTCGTCGTCGTGGTGCGGCTTCTCGCAGCGCTTGTCGTGCCTGATCGCGGTGGTGTCCGTGGCGGTGTCAGGGGCGCTGCCGCCTCCGGTGACCGTGGCCGTGTTCGTGACCTGCTGGGCGGCCCTACAGGACACCCTGACCGTAAGCGTGATCGGCGGGTAGCTGTCCCCGGGGGCGAGGGCGTCGCCGCGGGTACAGGTCAGCGTGGCCAGGCTGCAGTTCCATCCGGTGCCGCCGATCGCGGCGGCGATGAGGCCCTTGGGCAGGGTGTCCTGGACGGTGACGGTGGCGATGACGGTGTTCGTGGCCGTGTCGATCACCGACACGTTGTTCGAGTTGCCGTTGGTGACATAGGCGCGGGTGTCGTCGGGGGTGATGGCCACGCTGAGGGGAGTGGTGCCGACGGGGATGGGAGTGGCCGGCGCTGCGCGACCGCCTCGCCATGACAGTCTGTTGGACGCACATCGCCTACGACCCGATTGACCTACCATCAGGCCGGCCGTCGGCGGGTGGCTTGCCGCGACCGCTGCCGCGTAGACGTCGTGGCCGTTGTACCCGGCCCGACGTCCCTGCCGTTAGACTGGTACGGACGTTGATCGTTTTGTCGAGGAGCCCAGACATGGTGGTGGACGACGACATCTCCGGGTGATTACCCGGACCCGACAGGCCACCGGTCGGTGCGCGGAAGCACCGCCGACGTGGCCTCGCCGTCGTCCCGTCCCTCCCCTTGTCCGCCGCCGGGGCGCAAGTGCCGTCCCCGCCCCCTCCCCGCGAGGTCACCTCCATGTCCGACGCTTCCGTCGTCTGCTCGAACCTGTCCTTCGCCTGGCCCGACGACACCCCCGTCTTCCGGGACCTGTCGTTCGCCGTCGGCTCCGGCCGCACCGGCCTCGTCGCGCCCAACGGCACCGGCAAGAGCGCGCTGCTCAAGCTCATCGCCGGGGAACTGCGGCCCGGCACCGGGTCGATCTCGGTGGCCGGCACCCTCGGCTACCTCCCGCAGAGCCTCCCCCTGGTCGGCGATCTCACCGTCGCCGAGGTGCTGGGCGTCGCCGAGATCATTCAGGCCATCGACGCCGTGGAGTCCGGGGATGTCGCCGAGGGGCACTTCACGACCATCGGCGACGACTGGGACATCGAGGAACGCACCCGTGCCCAGCTGGACCGCCTCGGCCTGGCCGACCTCGCCCTGGACCGCGGTCTGGGCACGCTCAGCGGCGGCCAGGTCATCTCCCTCGGTCTGGCCGCCCAGTTGCTGAGGCGGCCCGATGTGCTGCTGCTCGACGAGCCCACCAACAACCTCGACCTCGACGCCCGGCACAGGCTCTACGACGCGCTGGAGGACTTCACCGGCTGTCTGCTCCTGGTCAGCCACGATCGCGCCCTGCTCGACCGCATGGAACGCATCGCCGAACTCGACCGCGGCGAACTCCGTTTCCACGGCGGCAACTTCACCGAGTACGAGGAGGCCGTGCGGGCCGAGCGGGAGGTCGCCGAGAAGAACGTCCGCAGTGCCGAACAGGAGCTGAAGCGAGAGAAGCGGGAGATGCAGCAGGCCCGCGAGCGCGCCGAACGCCGGCAGAGCAACGCCGCCCGCAACCTGAAGAACGCCGGTCTGCCGCGCATCTTCGCCGGCAACATGAAGCGGGGCGCGCAGCAGTCCGCGGGACGGGCGGGGCAGATGCACGCCGGCCGGGTCGGTGAGGCGAAGGCCCGACTGGACGAGGCCGGGCGCGCACTGCGCGAGGAGCAGCGCATCACGCTGGACCTGCCGGACACCCATGTGCCCGCCGGACGCGACCTGTTCCTCGGTGAACGGCTCCGCGTCCGGCTCGGCGACCGGGACGTGTTCGCCGGTCCCGGCGTCGACCTGGCCATCCGGGGCCCCGAACGCATCGCGCTGACCGGCTCCAACGGTGCCGGGAAGAGCACGCTGCTGCGTCTGCTCAACGGCGATCTGGCCCCCGTGAGCGGCGGGATCAAGCGGGCCGACGGACGCATCGCCTACCTCTCGCAGCGGCTCGACCTGCTGGACCTGGACCGTACGGTCGCCGAGAACTTCGCCGAGCGCGCCCCGGAGCGGCCGGAGGCCGAGCGGATGAACCTGCTCGCCCGCTTCCTCTTCCGGGGTGCCCGCGCCCATCTGCCCGTCGGGGTGCTCTCCGGCGGCGAGCGGCTGCGCGCCACCCTGGCCTGCGTGCTGTGCGCGGAGCCGGCCCCGCACCTGCTGCTCCTGGACGAGCCGACGAACAACCTCGACCTGGTCAGCGCGGCCCAGCTGGAGAGCGCCCTCAACTCCTACCAGGGAGCCTTCGTGGTGGTCAGCCACGACGAGCGGTTCCTCCACGGGATCGGCGTGAACCGGTGGCTGCGGCTGGCCGGCGGCGAGCTGCGGGAGACGGGGGCGCCCGAGGTGTGAGCCGACGACGAGCCGCACCCGCCGGGGGTCACTCCGGGGCGGGGCCGGGCCGCGGGAGTCGTCCGCGGGCGGGCAGGACGCCGAGCTGGACGAGCCGGTCCACCGCGCCCAGCGGACGCATCCCGACACCCGACACGTTGTAGGTGGTCAGGTAACGCAGCCGCGCGCTCTTGGCCGTCCTGACCAGCAGGTGTCGGTTCAGCCTCCTGACGCCGGGTGAGGTGCCGGTCATCAGGCGTGCGGCGTCGTGGCTCATGAAGTGGATGTCCCGGATCCGACCCATGCGTTCCGCCTCGTAGGCACGCATCGCCTCGTCGAGCGTCGCCTCTTCCCGGACGCGGACGGTGGCCAGTCGGGCCGCGAGCGCTCGGGCGTCGCCGATGGCCGTGTTCATCCCCTGGGCGGCCAGGGGATGGACGCCGTGGGCCGCCTCACCGACCAGCACGATCCCCGGCCGTACGAGGGAGGGGGCCCGGTACCGCCAGACCGGCAGCAGCTGTCGTCGGTCCAGGCTGTCCTTCACCAGCACGGCGAGCGGGTCGAGCGCGGGCACCGCCGCGAGGAGTTCGTCGCACCACCGCTGGAGTCGCGTCTGGTCCGCCCTCCTGAGCTCGTCCGCCTTCACCTGGACGTAGACGCGCGTCCGCCCGTCGGGCAGCGGATAGACCAGGACCAGCCCCCGCTCGGTGAGGTAGGCGGAAGCCTCGTCGGCCGGCGCCGGCGTGCCCGAGAGCTCGAGCGTCAGCAGCTTGTGTCCGTAGGCGACGGGGTCGGCGGTCATTCCGGCCAGCCGGCGCAGGCGCGAGGACATCCCGTCGGCCGCCACCACGAGTCGGGCACGGATGTCGTACTCGTTCGCACCCTCCGCGGCCCGTACGCCGACGACGCGGCCGTGGGCGTCCGTGAGGACGTCCTCGACCAGCACCCCCCGCCGCCAGCGCACCGACGCGCCGAGCGACTCCGCCAGGCACTCCAGGATCGTCGTGTGGTCGTGGGACAGCATCCAGGGCCACGCGCAGCGGAGCGTTCCGAAGTCCATCGCCAACAGCTCGGCGCCGTCGGCCTGTCTGGCGACGAGCCGCTTGAGGCGGACCGCCCGTCTGGCTTCGAGGGCCGGGAGTACGCCCCACTCCTGGAGGGTGTCCAGGGAACCGGGCTGGAGGATCTCGCCCTTGGCGACCGGAGGCTGCCGCTTCTTCTTCTCCAGCAGGGTGACGTCAAGGCCGAGCCGGCCCAGAGCGCAGGCCGCGGCCAGACCGGCGACGCCGGACCCGCAGACCACCACGTCCGCCGTCGCGGAACCGGGCGCCGCGTGTCCCTTCGTCACGAGACCTCCCGCCCTTCCGACGCAGCTCCGGCCAGCGCGGCCCGGTAGCTCCCCAGGGCCTTCAGGGCGAGCCCGTGGACGATCAGACCGTCCACGTAGTACGTCAGGTCGCGTATGTACATATGGACCGGGCTCGGCTGCCACAGGCCGTCGGGCCGCTGCGCGGACGCGATCCAGTCCGCCGCTCGCCGCACCCGCGGGTCGTCGGCCGGCATGCCGGAGGCGAGCAGTGCGCGCAGGGCCCACGCGGTCTCCTCGACGGTTCCCGTCGAGGGATCGTCGCCCAACCCGCCCGTTCTCCCGGGCCCCCACGAACCGTCGTCGAGTTGGGCGCGCACCAGGGCGTCGCGGGCGCGCCCGGCCACCGGGTGGTCGGCGAGGCCGACGCGGCTGAGGGCCACGAGCGCCATGGCGGTCCCCGGGGTGAGCCCCCGGTACCACAGGGCCTCGTAGGTGCCGTCCGTCCGTTGCCGGGAGAGCAGCCAGTTCACGGCCCTGCGTATCCGGGGGTCGTGTCGGCGGGTCCCGTTCTCGGCCAGAACGTCGACGCACTGCGCGGTCGCGTAGGGACAGGGGCCGTCGTTCGGGAACGCGGTGTCGGGGACGAAGGTCCCCCACGAGCCCTTGCGGTCCTGCCGTGACTCCAGCCAGCGCAGCCCGTGCCGCAGTTGCTCGTCCGGCTCCTCGACGCCGCCGGTCGTGAGGGCGGACAACACCACCGCGGTGTCGAGGAGGTTGGGCCATCCGCGGGGACCTTCCCAGCTCCACCCGCCGGCGGGAGCGTCGAAGACCGGCGACGCCTCGTCCTGCTGGCAACCGCGCAGCCACGTCCTCGCCCGTACCAGTCGCGGGTCGTCGGCGTACCCGGCCTCCGCCAGGCCGCGCGTGACGTAGGCGCTGCCGATCAGGTCGAGGCCCTGGATGAGGTGCCAGGAACCGTCCGCGTGCACATTCGAGCGGAGATAGTCGACGACGTCCAGGGTCGCCCGGCTCGGGGCCTCCTCGGCGCGGCTCAGGCCGACGCACACCGCCGACGCCAGCCAGTTGTCCCCGCCGTAGCCGCCCCGCCGGGTCTCCGCGATCTCCACCTGCTGGAGCGCGCGGAGCCCGGCCCGCCCTGCCGGCCGGTCCAGCATGCCCGGGAGTCCCTTCGGCCGGCTGTGGCGGCGCTGGATGAACGCGAGCGCGACGAGGAGGGGCACGCTGAAGGACAGCCGCCTACGCCAGAGCCGTGGGGGCAGCAGGAACACCTCCAGCGGGACGCGCCGCAGATCGCGCATGTCCCTGAGCTCGGCCAGCGCGAGGAACACGGAGGTGACGTGGGTCATCCCCGGATCGGGGAGCGCCTCCACCCCGCCGTGTGACTCCACCAGGGCCAGGGCGCGCCGCACGGACTCCCCCGTACGGTGCGGAGCGGCCATCCGCAGGGCGGTGGCCGCGATCACGGTCGGCACCACCTGGGTGGCGGTGCCGACGCTGCCGCCCCAGCCGCCGTCGGCGTTCTGGGCGCCCAGCAGCCACTGGACTCCCCGGTCGACGAGGTCGTGTGAACGCTCGCGGTCGGCGAGGTGGAGAGCGGTCAGCGCACCGGCCGTCCCCATCACGGAGGTGGGCCGCCGGTTCGGCCAGGACCCGGAGGAGCGCTGTGCCGCGAACAACGCCTCGGCGGCTCGTGTGATCGACTTCTCCACGCGGCTGTCCGCGGCTGAGCCCATGAGGTGCCATCCCTCTCTCGCGGTGAGACTGCCCGTTCGGTGGTTCCGACGCCGCGTGCCCGCTCGGCGAGGCCGACGACCGCCGCGGTCAGCAACGTTCCGCCCGGGCGAAGTCCTTGGCGCCGTGCAGCCAGGAGACCTTGTCGTACAGGTCGTCCTCGGTGAGTGAACGCAGCATCGCGTTGCGCTCCCGCGCCCTGCCTCCCGCGGGGTGGTAGAGCCGTGTGCCCATCTCCCTGGCCAGCAGTTGGGTCCGCGCGGTCCGCTCGCGCCGCGCGACGTTGTACGTCTCCAGGCGTCGCGCCACGTCGTCGGCGGCGGTCCCGGCGAGGACGTCGCCCAGGGCGACGGCGTCCTCCAGCGCCTGGCACGCACCCTGGGCGGCGTACTGGAGCATCGGGTGGGCCGCGTCGCCCATCAACGCGACCCGACCGTCGGTCCACACGTCGATCGGATCCCGGTCGCACAGCACCCACTGCCGCCACCGCTCGCCCAACCCCAGCAGCAGCCCGGCGGTGTCGCCCAGGTCCGGGAAGCGGCCGCGGACGACATCCCGCCGCGTCGGACGTCCCGACACGGGCTCGCGGGCGCCGTCGTCCAGGGTCGCGGCGAGGTTGAGGTACCTGCCGCCGCCGATGATGTAGTGGACGAAGTGCCAGGCGGGGCCGGCCCACAGGGTCACCGCGTTCCACCGCAGCCGCGGCGGCACCTTCTCGATCGGTATCACCGAGCGGTAGATGGTGTGGCCGCAGACCCGGGGGGCGCCGTCGCCGACCAGGCGCGCGCGGACGGTCGAGCGGATGCCGTCGGCCCCCACGAGCAGGTCGCCGCTGAACGTCCGGCCGTCCGCCGTCGTCACGGTCACCCGTGCCGTGTCCTGGACGTATCCGTCCACGGCCGCACCGGCGACGAGTTCGACGCCGTCGTCGGCCCGGCATGCCGAGAGCAGCGGGGTGTGGAGGTCACGGCGGTGCACCACGGCGTAGGGGTTGCCGAAGCGCCGCCGGTACCGCTCGGTGAGCGGCATGGCCACGAGCTTCTCGCCCGTGGTGCCGTCCATCAGCCGGAGTTCGTCGACGAACACCGCCCGCGCGCGTACCTCCTGCCCCAGGCCCAGCAGGTTCAGGGCGTGGAAGGCGTTCGGGGCGAGCTGGATGCCCGCGCCGATCTCGGCGAAGACGTCCTCGCGTTCCAGGACGGTGACGTGGTGACCGCCCCGCGAGAGGGCGAGAGCGGTGGCGAGGCCGCCGATGCCGCCGCCTGCGATGAGTGCGTGGGTCATGTCGCCGGGCGCGTCCCTTCTCGGTCGGTGCCGCCGGTCGGTGTCGGTGGAAAGGGCTCGTGCGGGCGCAGCACCCGGGTGAGCAGCGAACCGATGATCCGGGGGCCGCCCCGGGTCAGTACGGACTCCGCGTGGAACTGCACCGAGGCCAGACGCCGCGCGCGCAGGGCGTGGACCTCACCGCTGTCCGGGTCCCTGCTCACCGTCACCCGGCCGGCGTCGGGGTGCTCGACGACGTCCCGCCCCGCACATGCCGTGTACGTGTTGTAGAACGCCACCCGCTCGCGCCGGCCGAACAGGTCGATCTCGCGCTGCACGCCCTGGTGGGGGATGCCGCGGCGGACCAGGGAGAGGCCGAGCAGCGCGCACAGCACCTGGTGGCTCAGACACACGGCCAGGAACGGGCGCCTCTCGGCCAGCAGCCGGCACACCGCCGACCTCAGGTGCGCGATCCTGGGGTCTCGTCGTCGGCCGGGGTCGCCCGGCCCCGGCCCCAGGACCACCAGGTCGTACGCCGCCGTGTCGTAGCCCGCGTCGAACCGGCGCACGCTCACCGCCATGCCCAGCGAGCGGACCTGGTGCGCGAGCATGGCGGTGAAGGAGTCCTCGGCGTCGACCACGAGGACCCGGCGCCCCGCCAGCTCGGCCGCGGCGTGGTCTGTGTCGTCCGGCCTGTCCAGCCAGAACCCCGCGACGCGGGCGTTGCGCCCCGCCAGCGCGGCCCTGACCGCGGGGTGGGTGGCGAAGCGGGCGGGCGCGGGCTCGGCGTGCGCGGCGAGCAGCCCCGAGGCCTTCGCCCAGGTCTCTCGCGCCTCGGCCTCGGGGTCGGAGTGGCGCACCAGTGTGGACCCGACACCGATCCGCAGATGACCGTCGGCTGTGATGTCGGCCGTGCGGATCAGGATGGCGGAGTCGAGGGTCCGCCCGCCGCCCGCGTCCCTCCCGATGAGGGCGGCGACCCCGCTGTAGTAGCCGCGGCCGGCTGGCTCGTGACGGCTGATCACCCTGGTGGCGTTCTCCAGCGGCGATCCGGTCACCGTCGGGGCGAGAAGCGTCTCTCGAAGGACCTCGCGGACATCGCGGTCGGTGTGTCCCTCGATGAGGTACTCGGTGTGCGCGAGGTGCGCCATCTCCTTGAGGTACGGGCCGATGAGACGTCCGCCGGAACGGCAGATCCGGGCCATCATCTTCAGTTCCTCGTCGACGACCATGTACAGCTCGTCGGTTTCCTTCTGGTCCGTCAGGAAGGAGAGCACGCCGTCGAGCGTGGGACCGCCCGCCGGATAGCAGTACGTGCCACTGATCGGGTTCATGACCGCGGTGCCGTCGCGCACGCTGATGTGCCGCTCGGGGGTCGCGCCCAGCAGGACGCGGTCGCCGGTGTGCACGAGGAACGTCCAGTAGGCGCCCCTCTCCCGTTCCAGGAGTCGACGGTAGAACGAGAGAGCGCCGGCTGCCGAGAAGCCCGGCAGCCACGCGGTGAAGGTGCGCTTGATCACGAAGTTCGAGCCCTGGCCGGTGCCGATCTCCTCAGCGATCACCCGCCGCACGATGTCCGCGTACGCCCGGTCGGAGACGTCGAAACCGTGCTGGTCGATCTTGACCGGTTCGTTCGGCAGCCGCGGGAGGGCCTCGGCGAGCGGCAGGGTCTGGTGGTCGGTGACCGTCATCGCGATCAGCGGCTCACCGTCGTCGTGGGCTGTGAACCCTCGTTCGGTGATCTGCCGGTACGGGATCAGGGCGAGCAGTTCGGGTCCGCCGTGGGGGGAGGGGTGCGCCGGTTGCGGCAGGTCCGCCAGGGTGGCGCAGTGGGCTGTCTCGGCCAGCAGCACCTCGACGGTGTCCGGGGCGGCCGCCTGCGGGCGGTGCAACAGGGCGAAGGCGGGCGCGGAGCCGTCCAGCACACGGGCCAGCGGGTCACGGGTGTCGTCGGGGGCGTCCCTCCCCGCGGTGGGCGGGGGTTTCCCGGTCACCGCGCCTCCCGTGCCGTCCCGGCCGCCAGGGTGTCGCACAGGGACCCCGTGGTGACGACGGCGGCGCACCGCTGGGCGGCGTACTCCAGGGCGAGCCGGTGGTGGTCGGCGGAGAAGTCGGCGACGGCGTCGGCCACCAGGAACGGCTGGATGTCGTGGGTGAACGCGTCCACCGCGGTCATGAGCACACCGACGTGCGCGTAGACGCCGCACAGCACGAGTTGGTCGCGGCCGGTGGCCCGCATCCGCTCCAGCAGACCCGTGTGGAAGAAGGCGCTGTAGCGCCACTTGGTGAGCCGCCAGTCGTCGGGGGCGGGCTCGAGGGGCGCGACGATCCGGTTGTCCTGCGGGGACGTGCGCATGCCGGCGCCCCAGAAGTCGGCCAGCAGGCCCCGCTGTCGCGGTGTCATCCCGCCGGGCTGGGCGGTGTAGGCGACCGGGACACCGAGGGCGGCGCAGCGCCGCCGCAGCAGTGTCGTGTTGCGGATGAGCGGGGCGCCGGGTGAGGTGTCGCGCGGGAACGGCCTGAGGAAGTACTCCTGCATGTCGTGGACGAGCAGCACGGCACGCCGCGGGTCGGCCCGCCATGCGACGACCGGCGCGGGGATGTCGTCCGGCAGGGGCAGGGGGTAGGGCTCGATGGAAGGTATGCCGGACATGTGATGGTCGGTCCTTTCGTGCGGTGCCGGCCGCGGTGGCCGGGTCGGGGGAGCGCGACTACATCGGGGCGCCGAGGGCCGCCCCTCCGTCGACGGTGAGCGTGTGCAGGGTGACCTGGGCGGCCTCCTCGGAGAGCAGGAAGCGGACGGCGTGGGCGACATCCCGTGGACGCGCCACCCTGCCCAGCGGGATGCCGGTCCGGAAGGCGGCCGGGCTGCCGGTGACGGAGGCGGCGGCCGCGTCCCCGTCAGGGTGCATGCCGTGCAGCATCGGGGTGTCGGTGGAGCCGGGGGCGACCACGTTGCAGCGGATGCCGTGCCGCGCGACCTCCAGCCCGAGACATCTGGTGAAGGCGGTCGCCGCGGCTTTCGACGCGGCGTACGCGGCCATCCGGGTACGGGCGACGCCCGCGGCGTTCGACGCGACGGTGACGAGAGCCCCCCGCCGGCGGGGGATCATACGGTTGGTCACCGCCCGGGACATGAGGAAGACGCCGGTGGTGTTGACCGCGAAGGTCGTGTGCCAGTCCTCGTCGCTGAGGTGTCGGGCCTCGCCGAGCCGGAGCACCCCGGCCGCGTTCACCAGGTGGTCGACCGGTCCCGTCTCCCGTTCCACCGTGTCCACCACCCTCTCGACGTCGACGGCCGAGGCGACGTCGGCCGCGTGGCCTCGCACCGACAGTCCGTCGGCGGTGAGCTTGTCGACCATGGCGGACAGCCGGTCGGAGTCCAGGTCGACGCCGACCACCGTGGTCCCTTCCTCGGCGAGCAGGCGGACCACGGCCGCTCCGATGCCGCCCGCCGCTCCGGTCACCAGAGCGATCCCGCCGTTCACACGGTCACCTCCGTCGTGGTGAGCGACTGAACGTTCAACGCCGCGAGCTTCACCTGGCGGACGCACATGAAGACGGAGAAACTCACGATCAGCGCCAGCACCGGGGCGCCGACGATATACGCCCACACATGCCGGATGCCGAGCCGCCGCGCCTCGCTGATCATGAACGCGCCGAGCGCCGCCCAGATCAGCACCAGGTCCGCGTAGACGAACCGGGATGCGGCGGTGCGTGTCGCGTCGTCCAGGAAGTTCTCGATGACGCCGAGCGGTCCGGCGTCGGCGTTGCGCACGACGAAGACGACGGCCATCGTTCCCATGACGAGGCAGCCGCCGAGGGCGAAAAGCCCGTAGAGAACGCAGAGCGCGCGGTCCCTGCCCCGCACCTCACCCAGTCGCATGGCATCGGCCTCCAGGGGCCGGGTCTTCTCCGGTCATGGGGCGGCTCCGGATCGGACCCGGTCGTAGCGGTAGTCGTCGAGGTCGAAATGCCTGGCCCGCCAGGCCGCCTCATAGGTCGACGCCGGGCGGACGGCGGGTGCGTCGCCGCGATCGTCGAAGTAGTAACTGTTCGCGGTCCGGCAACTGTCGTGGAAGAACACCGTGTTCCGCTGCCGCCGCAGCGTCCTGTGGAAGGACCTGTCGTGCTTCTCGGGCCGGACGACGGCCTGCGTGGCGCGCCGCCGCCGCGCCTCCCCGATCACCCGCAACGCATGGGTGACCTGGTAGTCGATCATGCCGAACCAGGACCCTCCGGTGAAGGAGTACGGCCCGACGATGAACCAGAGGTTCGGGAAGCTCTTGACCGAACTGCCCTCGTACGTCTGGAAGCGCTCCGTCCTCCAGAACTCCCTCAGCTCCCGGCCGTCCAGGCCGTGCAGGGGGAAGGGCGGCAGGTTGTCCAGCACACGGAACCCGGTGGCGAGGACCAACACGTCGAACCGCTGCTCGCCGCCGTCCGCCGTCACGATCCCGGTCTCGGTGATCCGCTCGATGGGTTCGGTGACGAGCCGCACGTTGTCACGGGTGAAGGCGCGCCAGTACCCCTTGCCGAACGACGGCCGCTTGCACCCCAGGCGATAGCGGGGGGCGAGCCTGTCCATCAGGTCGCGGTCTCCTTTGACCTGAGTGCGCAGATAGAGCCGGGAGAACGCCTCCCCGCCACGCACCAGGAGGGGGAACCGGCGGTAATGGATCATGGCGATGACGAAGCTGAGTTCCGTCACGGTGTCCGTGAGCAGCCGGATGACGCGCTGAGTCCACGGGGCCGCCCCGAACAACGCGCGGACCGCCTCGGGCAACGGCAGATCGGGCTTCGGAAAGATCCAGGTGGGCGTGCGCTGGTACACATGGAGCCGCTCCACCACCGGGGCGATCTCGGGCACCAGTTGGATCGCCGAGGCGCCGGTGCCGATCACTCCGACGCGTCGGCCGGTGAGATCCAGCGCCGGATCCCAACGCGCCGTGTGCACGACGGTGCCCGCGAAGCGGTCGAACCCTTCGATGTCGGGCGCCTTCGGCTTGGTGAGCCACCCGGTGGCGCAGATGACGAACCGCGCCGTCGTCGAGGTGCCGTCCGCCAGGAAGAGCTCCCACACATGCTGCGTCTCGTGGTACTCGGCCCGCACGACCCGGGCGTTCAGCCGGAGCCGGGGCCGCAGACCGTACGTGCGGACACAGTGGTGCGCGTACGCCCTGAGCTCCTCGCCGGGAGGGAAGGCCCGCGACCACGACGCGAAGGGCTCGAAGGCGAAGGAGTAGGAGAAGGCGCTGATGTCCACGGCGATCCCGGGATACCGGTTGGCGTGCCAGGAGCCGCCGACGTCGTCCTGCTCGTCCAGCACCAGGAAGTCCTCGATGCCGGCCCTCAGCAGCCCGATCGCCGCGCCGATCCCGGAGAAGCCGGCACCGACCACCAGCACCTCGTGCTCGGGTGTCTCCCGCGCTCCCCCTCCCCGGCCGGTCACAGCGCGACACCGGTCGCCAACAGGACCCCGAACACCAGCAGAAGCACACACGTGTGCTCGAGCACCGGTATCAGCTCGCCTCCGCGCGCCCCGCCCAGAACCCGGCGCACCGGGAGGACGGCGCACGGGACGGCGCCGAGCACGAGCAGCGCCCAGGGTCGCCCGGCCGCGAGCGCCAGCGCGGAGGCGAAGGCCACCGCGACGCAGAGCACGTAGTACACGCGGGTGCGCCGGTCACCCAGACGCACGGCGACGGTGATCTTCCCTGCCGCCGTGTCGGTCGGTATGTCGCGCAGATTGTTCGTCGTCAGCAGCGCGCAGGCGAGCAGTCCGATCGGCACGGACGCCCCCAGAGCGAGCAGCGGCACCCGACCGAGCTGGATGTAGACCGTGGCGCAGACCGCGATGACACCGTGGAAGAGGAAGATGCTGACGTCGCCGAGTGAGCGGTAGCCGTAGGGCCGGGAGCCGCCGGTGTAGAACCAGCCGCCGAGCGCGCACACCACCGCGAGCGCCAACAGCCACCAGGAGATCGTCACGGCCATGACCGCCGCGGCCAGGGCCGCGACACCGTACAGCACGAGGCCGGAGCGCAGGACCTGTCGGGGCGAGGCCAGCCCGGAGCCGACCAGCCGGACGGGGCCCACCCGCCGGTCGTCGGCGCCCCGCACCCCGTCGCTGTAGTCGTTGAAGAAGTTCGTGCCGAGAACGAAGCCCAGGGCGAACACCAGGGTGAGGGCGGTACGCCACCAGCTGATCCGGCCCAGCGAGGCGGCGGTCCCCAGGCCCACCAGGATCGGTGCCAGGGTGACGGGCAGGGTCTTCAGCCGGGCGCCGACCAGCCAGGTGCGCACGGCGCGCCCGGCCGGCGGTTCCGCTGCGGTCACCATTTCTCCCCCACGCCGAGATAGAGAACGCCGGTGGACCTGGTGCGGATCATGCGCACCCGTTCGCGTCGTCTGGCCAGGTAGCGGAGCCCGTCACGCAGGTGCGGCCGCAGGCCGAACAGCCTCAGCTCCACGCCCTGCGACCTCGCGGCACGGGTCAGCCGCTCTCGGTTGACGAAGAGCCGGTGGTCGTGGGTGCCGCGGGGAGGTCTGCCGGGCAGGGGCGCGTTCTCGGCGAGGGTGATGGCGACCAGCCGGGCCACTCTGGTGTCCGCGATGGTGTCGACGACCAAAGTGCCCCCGGGACGCAGCACCCGGCACGCCTCCGTCACCACCGCGAAGGGGTCCGGTACGTGTTCGAGGCACTGCCCCGCCGTGACGACGTCGAACGACTCGTCGACGAACGGAAGTCGGGCCATGTCCGCCCTGGCGACCGCGTCGAACCCGTGGCGGGTCGCCTCCCTCAGCGACAGGGCCGACAGATCCACGCCGAAGACGCGATAGCCCTTGCCGGTCAGGTGGGGGCCGAACAGCCCGCCCCCGCAGGCGATATCCAGCAGACGCGCACGGTCGTGGTCGGCGACGGGAACGAAGTCGGCGCGGGCCCGCGCGATCCAGCCCAGCGGGGCGAGCGGTCCCCGAGGATCCCACCATGTATCGGCGAGATCGTCGTAATCGCTGATGAAATCGCTTCGGATTCCTGACACTGGCCACCCTCCGGAATTCACCCGTCAACTCTCCTGGCCGGTTCACGGTCCAGTCGCATGTCGCGTTTTTCTCCGGCGCGTTGGCGAAGGCAGGGCGTCCTTTGTGGAAGGTGTGTAGTCGAGGTCGCGGAGAGCGGGATGCTGGGAGGCGAAGGTGTCGACCAGGTCGCGCAGGCATTGTCGGGTGAACGGGGCGTGCCGCGCGGTGCCCGGATGGGATTCTATGGCCGACAGGGCGTCGACGATATGGCGTTGGGCCACGTCCGCGGCCCGGCTGATCGCGCCGGATTCCCGTACGACGGAAATCACCTCCTGACACCGCTCGGTGGAAAGCGGCTGGTCGCGCAGGGCCCGGAGCAGGCGGTCCCGGTCGTCTTCGACGGCATAGATCACCGGGAGCGTGTACACCCCGTTGATGATGTCCTTCGCCGGCTGCTTTCCCGTTTCCCGACTACAGATGTCGAGAATGTCGTCCCAGATCTGGAACGCCATGCCGAGGTGGTGTCCGAAACTCTCCAGTGCCTTCTGCGCGTCCCCGCTCGTGCCCGACTGCAGGGCTCCCATGGTGGCCGCCGTCCGCAGAAGGCGCGCGGTCTTGCCCGAGATGGCGGTGAAGTAGTCCTGTTCGGTGCGGAGGGGGTCGTAGAGCTGGGTCGACTCGAGCATCTGCCCCACGCACATGTCGACGAGCGTCTCCGCCATGGCCGTCATGCGAGACGTGCCGAGCGACGCCGCGGTCTGCATGCAGCGCGCCAGGAGGTAATCGCCGGCGAGCAGTGCGATGGCGTCGCCGAATTTCGCGTTGACGCTGGGTCTTCCACGCCTCACCTGCGCTTCGTCGATCAGGTCGTCGTGGTAGAGCGTGGCGATGTGCAGCGTCTCCACGACCGCGGCTCCCTCGATGACGCGCTGGTGTGTGGAGCCGCTTCGTTCGGACTCCAGAAAATACGAGGAAAGCAGTACAAGAGTCGGTCTGAGAAGGCGCCCGGTATGCTCCACGGCATACATGACCGGCCCCTGTATCCGGTGGTCCGGCGGATTCACCAGGGAGCGGAGTGATTCTCTGACCCGAGCCAGGTCCTCTTGGAGTCGTTGCCGGGTCTGAGTGATTCCTTCATCGCGCGGAGAATGATCCCTGACAGGAGCAGACATTCACGCTTCCTCCCCCCGAGACCCCGTGAAGTCCGCAACAGATTAGAAGAGCCCCCATGAACACACCAGAGTCCGGTTCGTCGGATGGATAAGGGACGGGGACTTTCCGGATCCGCTCTCACCGATCGCACGGTGGATTTCCGGCATACGGGGTACAAGGTGTGATCTATTGCGCGGTCCGTCACCCGTCCACGAGGGGATGTGATTCGGGTCACACCTCTCGCCGTCGCCCCGACCGGATGCCCCGCGGATGTCCCGGTCGGTCGATACGCGGCCGACCGGGACATCGGGCTCAGCGGAGGTCGAACCGATCGAGGTTCATGACCTTGTCCCACGCGGCCACGAAGTCACGCACGAACTTCTCTCCCGCGTCCTCGGACGCGTAGACCTCCGAGACGGCTCGGAGCTGTGAGTGCGAACCGAAGACGAGGTCGACGGCGGTGGCGGTCCACTTGACCTCGTCCGTGGCGCGATCCCGACCTTCGAACACGTTCTCAGACGTAGTCGACGCCTTCCACGCCGTGCCCATGTCGAGCAGATTGACGAAGAAGTCGTTGGTCAACGCCTCCGGGCGGTGGGTGAGGACACCGTGCGGAGAACCCCCGAAGCCGGTGTTCAGGGCCCGCATGCCGCCGATCAGAACCGTCATCTCGGGAGCGGTCAGTGACAACAGGTTGGCGCGGTCCAGGAGGAGAGTCTCCGGCGACAGCTTCTCTCCAGCCCGGAGGTAGTTGCGGAACCCGTCCGCCCGGGGTTCGAGCACGGAGAACGACTCCACGTCGGTCTGCTCCTGTGAGGCGTCCGTGCGCCCCGGGGCGAACGGGACGATGATGTCGTGGCCGGCGTTCTTCGCGGCCTGCTCGACGGCCGCGCACCCGCCCAGGACGATCAGGTCGGCGAGGGACACCTTCTTTCCGCCGGCCTGCGAGCCGTTGAAGTCCTGCTGGAGCCGCTCAAGGGTCCGCAACGTCTCGGTGACCTCGGGCAGGTCGTTGACCTCCCAGTCCTTCTGCGGCGCGAGCCGGATCCGTGCTCCGTTGGCCCCGCCGCGCTTGTCGGTGCCGCGGAAGCTGGCCGCCGCCGCCCACGCGGTGGTGACCAACTGGGGGATGGAGAGCCCCGAGGCGAGGATCCCGCGCTTGAGGTCGGCGATGTCCTCGTCCGCGACCAGTTCGTGATCGACCGCGGGTACGGGGTCCTGCCACAGCTGCGGCTCGGCTACCCAAGGGCCGAGGTACCGCGGGAGGGGGCCCATGTCGCGGTGCAGCAGCTTGTACCACGCCTTGGCGAAGGCCACCGCGAGCTCTTCCGGGTTCTCGTGGAACCTCCTGGCGATCGGCCCGTAGACCGGGTCCATCCGCAGCGCGAGATCCGTCGTCAGCATCATGGGAGCGTGCCTCTTCGACGGGTCATGAGCGTCAGGCACGGTGCCCTGGGCCGACGGGTCCGTGGGAGTCCACTGCTTCGCACCCGCGGGGCTCGTCGTCAGCTCCCAGTCGTACCTGAACAGGTTGTCCAGATAACCGTTGTCCCACCGCGTCGGCTCGGTGGTCCACGCGCCCTCGAGCCCACTGGTGAGCGCGTCGGGGCCCTTGCCGCTGCCGTAGGTGTTCCGCCAGCCGAGGCCCTGCTGTTCGATGGGGCTGGCCTCGGGTTCCGGGCCGACGTACCTGGGGTCGACCGCGCCGTGACACTTGCCGAACGTATGGCCGCCGACGATGAGCGCGACCGTCTCCTCGTCGTTCATCGCCATACGCCCGAACGTCTCGCGAATGTCCCTGGCGGCGGCCAGGGGATCCGGGTTGCCGTTGGGCCCCTCCGGATTGACGTAGATCAGGCCCATCTGCACGGCGCCGAAAGGACTGGCGAGCGCCCTGTCGCCGCTGTACCGCTCATCTCCGAGCCAGGTGTCCTCGGGACCCCAGAAGATCTCCTCGGCTTCCCAGATGTCCTCCCGCCCGAAGCCGAACCCGAACGTCTTGAAACCCATCGACTCCATGGCGCAGTTGCCGGCGAAGACCAGAAGATCGGCCCAGGAGATCTTCCGGCCGTACTTCCGCTTCACCGGCCAGAGCAGACGGCGTGCCTTGTCGAGGCTCGCGTTGTCCGGCCAACTGTTGAGGGGGGCGAAGCGCTGGGCGCCGGAGCCGCCCCCGCCCCGGCCGTCGGCGATGCGGTACGTGCCCGCGGCATGCCAACTCATCCGGATGAAGAGCGGCCCGTAGTGACCGTAGTCGGCCGGCCACCAGTCCTGGGACGTGGTCATCACCTCGAAGACGTCCTGCTTCAGGGCATCGAGGTCGAGGGTCGCGAACTCCTTCGCGTAGTCGAAGTCCTCGCCCAGGGGATTGGCGCGGGACGAGTGCTGGTGGAGAACCTGAAGGTCCAGCTGGTTCGGCCACCAGTCCCGGTTCGTCTTGGGGCGAGTCGGTGTGGGGGTCGGGGAGGGGATTGCCGGATTCTCGCTTTCGCTGGCGGACACGTCCGTCCTCTTTCCGTCTCGGTGCTTCCTTCTGCTGGCCGCTGCTCTTGAGGTGGTGCGCGTTGCCGGTGTCGAGCACCGCGACCCGCGCGGCGCGCCAGGGCGCCCGCCGACGGGAAACGCCTGCCAGGCCCGCGGCGGTCGACACGGAGCTTCTGGCGGCCGGCGAGAAGCCTTCTCACGCACGACGCCGATGATGGTGCCTGATTCCGCTTCCGTATGGTCGCGCACCGCGGACCGCGCGGCGACGAGAACACGCAGAGCACCCCGCGTAACCAGGACCCGAAGTCTCCACCCGTTCGGGCCGGCGCGAGGGTTGACGATTCCTCCGGCCGCTGAGCCGTGCGAGAGGACGGCGGGCTTTTCCGATCATCATGATCCGCCCGCCCGCCCGTCCACGCGAGAAGCGGAAGCGGGTGTTCATATGCTCGCCGTCGAGGTTGTTCCCGACGGCGACGCGGCGGTGCGCGGCGGACCGCCGAACTCAGAGCCCGACGACCGTGCCTTTCGCCGACAGCTCGTAGACCAGGGTGACCGTGCGGCGGCTGCCGGGCGGGAGGGGGACGTCCCAGCGGACGACGCCTTCGGCGTCGACCAGGTCGGGCGCGGGGGAGCAGGCATCCTGGCGCAGGCGTACCTCCACCGACGAGATCTCGGAGACCGGGATCCGCTCCCGCAGGACGACCACCCGCTCGTCGTGGTCCCCGGGGGCGGAGAACCGGGACAGGTGCAGCCGGACCGTGCGGGTGACCACGGTCCGCTGGGTGATGCCGGCGAGGTCGCGGGACTCCTCGGCACGCCGGACCACCCGGTGGTCGTCGCGGCTGCCGAAGGCGAGCTCGACAGGTGCCCCGGGAGCGGTGAAGTCCAGCGTGCCGCGGCCGCTGAACCCGCTGCCGCGAACCAGGTCCACGGGACCGGCGAGCAGCGCGTGGCCGGACAGGTTGTCGCCCCGCACCACCTGGGTGACCAGCGGGGACAGCTCGGGTGAGCAGGCGTACTCGCTGCTCGCGGCCGTGCTGAAGGCGGAGAGCGGCACCCGATGGGCACGGCCGTCCCCGGGCACGGAGACCGGTGAGGGGGAGTGCAGCACCCGGGTCTCGCCGCCGTCGTCCACCCCCGGAAGGCCGAGCACCGGGGTCGGGCCGAGGCCACCGATCTCCTCCTCGCGCAGCTCGACGTCGACCGTGCGACGCTCCGCGGCGGAGCGGTCCTTGAGCGTCAGCCGATCCTCGCCGAGCCGCGGCGGATCCGTGGCCAGCGCCGACCGGGCCGTGGACAGCGTCAGCCGGACGTCCGACCAGTCCTCGCCGGTGCGCTGCCAGACCATCGCGTCGGTCTCCAGCGTCAGGGAGTCCCCGTCGAGCACGGCCCGGTAGGCGGGCCGCCACAGCGCGCACGGGGTGAGGTGACTCAGGCGCAGCCCGACCCGCCCCGCGACCGCGGACTCCACGGTCAGCTCGACATGGCCGACCAACTCGGGAGGCTCCCCCTCAAAGAGGTCCACGGCCCGCTGGAGCTCCTGCCGTTCGGCGGCGAGGGCCGCCAGCCGGGCGTCCACGACGCGGAGTTGCTCGCCGTACGCGTCGCGTTCGTCGTCCACGCGGTCCAGTTCGCGGGCCCAGCGGGAGCCTTCGCACTCCCCGGAGCCGGCGCCTTCGCCGATCTCCCGCAGCAGATCGGCGGCGAGGCGGCCGAGCAGGTCGAGGCGGGAGTGCAGCCGATCGCGTCGCCGTTCCAGGGCGAGCCGCTCCTCTTCGAGCGTGCGCAGGCGCTGGCGCGGGGTGGAGTCGTCGTCGGTGGACGACGGCGGCCCGGGCGGCGTCCAGTCGCGGACGATCCGTACGTCGAGCACGGTCGCCGGGTGATCGGCGGCCAACTCGGCATGGAGGGTGCGGTCGACGGCCAGCGCACTGACCGGCCCCAGCCGCAGCCGCTGGACCCCGGCCTCCAGGTCGAGCACGGCGGCGCGCTCGATGTGGGCGCGATCCTCCAGGCAGGTGACGGCGGTGACGGGGAGGGCGATCGGCTTCGGTGTCGTGGACATGGCGTGTGTCAGCTCCTGCGGTCGCCGCCGACCAGGGCCTTGCCGGCCGGGACGCGGATCTCGTAACCGCCGTCGAGGGCGGCGGTGCCGCCGGCGGGCAGATCGATCCGCCAGAGGCGGGTGCCCGGGGCGTGGTGCTCGGGCCCGGGGTCGTCCTCGGGTGCCGTCCAGTCGGCCCGCTCCTCGATCCGGACGTCCGGTTCGGAGGTGACCGGCACCCGCTCGCGGACCTCGACGGTGACGGGCCTGGCCAGCCGGTTGGCCAGCTCCACATGGACGCGGTGGTCCAGCACGGTGGTGGTGTTGCGCAGACCCGAGGTCGACTCGCGCAGATGCGTACGGCGGGTGACCCGGATGCCCTCCGCCGGCCCCAGCCCCACCCGGCGGACACCGCCGGGCGCGAGCGTGGGCAGGGCGGTGGTCAGAAGGAAGTCGTCGTCGGCGGTGACCTCCACCGGGCCGGCCAGCAGGGCTTGATCGGTGGGGTTGGAGAGCACCAACGTCGCGTACACGGTCTGCTCCACGGACGGCACGCAGAGGTACTCGGTGCGCAGACCGACCGGCATCTCGGCGACGGTGAGGGTGTGCCACGTGCCGTCCGACGGGATGTCGGCCCGCGCGGCGGCATCGAAGCGGTGGTCGAAGGAGCCCGCCGACTCACGGGGTCGCACGGCGTGCCCGGGGAGCGGCAGCGCGGCCACCGCTTCGGCACGGCGGCGGTACTCGGCCGCCACCGCGTCGAAGGGGGAGTCGGGAAACAGCCGACCTCTGCGATCGCCCCGCTCGTCGGGGCCGCACAGCACGAGGGCGGCGTAGTCGAGCTCGGCGCCGCTCGGCTGTGGCGGACCGGCCGCCGGTGTCGGGGGCGGCGATGGCGCGGCCGCCCCGGGAGCGGCGGGTGCGGAGGGCGCGGAGGGCGCCATGGCGCCAGGTGACATGGCGGCAGGTGCCGTGTGGGCCGGCGCGGCAGGTGCCATGGGGGCCGGTGCCGGTGGCATGGGGGCCGGTGCGGCAGGTGTCATGGCGGCGGGAGGCCCCGCGAAGGACCGGCTGCCGGCACCTGGCCTGCCGGCCGGTCGCGACCGGGCCGGCTGCGCGAGGTCGGGCATGCCGCCGCCGAAGACCTCGGGGAAGGTGCCGTCCGTGCCCCCGGGAAGCGGGAGCGCGGCGGGCGGGCCGCCGTAGCCCTGTGGTGCCGGCGGTGGTGGCGGTGGCGGCGGAAGGGGGCCGGGCGCCGGGCCTCCCGCCCCGGCCCCGGCCGCGTAGTCGGCTCCGGCGACCGCGGGCGCGCCGGTCGGAGCAGGGCGAGGGCCTGCCGCGTCGTACCCGGAGAACAGGTCCGCGAGGCCCGCCGGGGGTTCGCGCCAGCCGGCGGGCGTGGGGGCGGACTGCCGGCGTCCGATCCGGATCGAGCGGAGTTTCGGCAGGTCGGAGCGGCGCCGCAGGTCGGCGGTGGCCAGGCCGACGCGCACGCCGGTCCAGTCCTCGCCGGTGCGCTGGGCGACCGCCGCGCGCAGCACCAGACGGCCGCTGTCGTCTCCCCGGCGGTGGGTGAGGCGGTAGGCGGGCACCCAGACGGCGCCCGGCACCTCGTACTCCAGCTCCACTTCCACCTCCGCGCCACCGGCGCCGTCGAGGGTCAGCAGCGCGGAGACCGTGGTCTCCACATGCGCGGACGGCGCGTCGGTGGAGGCGCGGGCCAGTCCGTCCGCGGCGACGGTGAGCTCGTGCTCGACGCGACGCAGTGTCTCCTCCAGCTCGACGAGGCGTGCGTGCAGCCGTGTCAGCCGCTCGTCGACGAAGTCGGCGAGTCCCAACCACGCGTCGACCGGGGTGCGGCGGTGCGGGTCCTCCTGCCCGCGGGCCGGTGGGATCGGCCGCAGAGCCCTGATCTCGTCGATGCGGTTCAGCTGCCGGTCCCGGCGTCCCAGCGCCGCCGCGTACTCGTCGCGCAGCCGCTCGACCTCGCGCCGCGACGCGTGGGGGGCGCCGGTGCCGAGCGGCTCGGCCTCGACGTCCACTCGGGCCTCGGTGACGCGCACCTCGGGGGCGCCAAGGGCACGGGCCCGCAGCGAGCCCATGTCCAGCGAGCGGGGCAGTCCCGTCACCCGCACCCGGCCGTCCGGCGGCATGCCGCCCCGGGCCAGCCGCCGGCAGACCGCGCCCTGTGCGTACACCACGACCGAATCGAGGGTCGACTCCCACCTCTGTGCTGTCGCAGCCGTCATGTTGCTCCGCCCCCCGCCGATCCGTGCTGAGCGCAGCCTACGCCCGAGCGGTCCGCCCCTCCGCGTCGAGATCCTCGGGCATCGGTCCCACGCCCTCGTTCACGCGCGGGGAGTGGGACGTGGGGCGTGGGGCGTGAGGTGCGGGGCGTGGGGCGCTATGCCTCCAGCCGTGCCGCGAGCTCCCCGGGCAGCGCGTCCCGGTTCCGCGCGGTCACCTGGACCACCTCGACGCCGGCGCGCCGCTTGAGGGCGTCGGTGAACGGGTCGTGGTGGGCGTGCACGGTGGCGACGACGTCGATGCCGGCCGTGAACAGTTCCCGCACGGCCTCCCGGAACGCGGAGCTGCACAGTTCCATCCGACCCAGCTCGTCGACGAGCGCGAGATCCCCGGGCGCGGGGTTCCGCGACAGCCGGGCGAGGGCCGACAGCGCCAGGTCGTCCATGACGCCCGGATCGACACCGTACCGGCCGACGCGCGGCGGCCCGGGGAAGGTGACATGCGCGAGCACGGCCCGCCTGCCGTCCAGCGTCTCCAAGGCGAAACCCACTCGGGCGGTGCCCTCCCGGATCTCCTCCGTCGTGAAACCGACGGGCGTACGGGTGCGCAGCAGGGAGGCGAGCCGCCGCACGGCGGTCGTCTTGCCCACCCCCGGGCGTCCCTCGAGCAGGATCCTTGTCGGCATCGCGTCCTCAGAGCGTGCGTTCACGGGCCTCCTCCGCGTTCGTCTCGTGGACGGGCCCAGGTGGTGTCGGCCCCCGCTACCGACGCGCGGTTTCGGGCGGCTGTTCGGTGTCCTGAGGGGACCTCTCCGCCGGAGCCGGGCCCGTCATCTCGTTCACGAAGTCCACGACGCCTTCCACGGCGCGGATCAGGCGGGCCGCCACGGGGACGAGGGAGACGTCGTCGATCCGGCCGCTCAGGGTCACCACGCCCTCCCGTACGGTCACCCGGATCGGCCGTTGCGGATCGGGGAAGAGAGCGCGGACCACCTCCCGGCGCACCTCCTCCTCGATCTCCTCGTCCGGTCGCAGGAAGACCTTCAGCAGATCGATGCGGCTGACGATGCCCGTCAGGCGTCCCTCGTCGTCCACCACGGGAAGCCGCTTGATGTGCCAGTGGGTCATGACGCGCGCGGTCTCCGCCAGCGTCGCGTTCGCGTGCACGGTGACGGCGGGGGTGCTCATGAGCTCGCCGGCGGTGACCGCGCCCGCCTTGGTGAGTTCGGGAAGCCGGCGCAGCTGCTCGTAGCGGGTCGGGTCGCCGTCCCGGAAACCCTCCTTGGGCAGCAGATCGGCCTCCGAGACGACGCCGATCACCCTCCCCTCGCCCGCCAGCACCGGCAGGGCACTGACCCGCCACCGCGCCAGGGTCTCGACGATCTCCTTGAAGGTCGCGTCGCGCCCGACGGCGACGACGGTCTGTGTCATCACATCTCTCACGAGGTGTGGGGCGCCATGCACGATGTCCTCCTTCCACGGTGCCTCCACCACCATGGTCGACCCACCGCCGCACGCCGGGGGAGAGTCGAGCGGCGCTCCGCCCCGACGACCCGGCCCGCCCGGCTCCGCGCGGCCACAGGTCGCTCACGCTCGGCGGCGCCGTTCGACGGTCAGGTCCAGGAAGTGGGCCGAGCAGGAGATACAGGGGTCGTGGTTGCGGATGGCGCGTTCACACAGCCGGGTCAGCTCGGCGTCCGTGGCCTCCCCCTGCTCCAGCCGGCCCTGGACGACCCGGCGCAGGTCCTCCTCGATGGCGCCCTGGTTCTGGGCCGTGGGCGGGACGAGGCAGGCGTCGGTGACGAGCCCATCGCGGTCGAGCGTGTAGCGGTGGTAGAGGGTGCCGCGGGGCGCCTCGGAGGCGCCGTGGCCCGTTCCGGGCCGGGGGAGGACGTCCACGGCGGGGTGCGGTGGGCGCTCGTAGGAGCCGATCAGGCGCAGCGCCTCCTCCACGGCGTAGAGGACCTCGACGGCCCGTACGACGATGCTGCGGAAGGGGTTGCGGCAGATCTCCCCGGACGCGGGGTCGGCGAGCCCGGCGGACGTCGCGGCCTCACGGACGGCAGGGGGGAGCAGGTGACCGCTGATGGCGTACCGGGCCAGCGCGCCCGTGAGGTGCCGTCTGCCGTCCAGCCGGGCTTGGAGCGCGGTGGAGTGGGGCACCTGCTCCTCGACGACGCGGGCGGGGAAGTCGGTCAGGGGGAACGTGCGCGGGTTGGCCCCGTCGCCATGGGGCAGCACGGTGGGGGTTCCGGCCTCGATGGCGTAGGTGTCCGGTGCGGCCAGGGCGAACAGGTCGGCGTCGCACTCGGCGTCGGGGAAGTCGAAGCCGGCCACCCAGGCCACGGTCGCCAGCGCGTCGTCGCGGGCCTGTCGCAGCCGCTCGGCCAGCGGGCGCAGCTCACCGCGCGTCGGAACGTGGTGGAAGCCGCCGACCCGGACGTTGATCGGGTGGATGGCGCGTCCGCCGAGGAACTCCATGACGGTGTTGCCGGCCTGCTTCAGCCGCAGACCCCGTTCGACCTCGGCGCGGTGGCTCCGGGCCAGTTCGATGGCGCTGTCACAGCCGAGGAAGTCGGGTGCGTGCAACAGGTGGATGTGCAGGGTCTGACTCTCGATCCACTCCCCGCAGTACAAGAGCCTCCGCAGTGCGGCGAGTTGTCCGTCGACCGTGATGCCGCAGACGTCCTCGATCGCCTGGCAGGCGCTCGTCTGGTAGGCGACCGGGCAGATGCCGCACACGCGCGAGGTGAGGTCCGGCGTCTCGGTGTGCCGTCGTCCGCGGAGGAAGGCCTCGAAGAAGCGCGGCGGTTCGTAGATCCTCAAACGGGCCTCGGTGACGGTGCCGCCGTCGATCCGCAGCCGCACCGCACCTTCACCCTCGACGCGCGCGAGCGCGCCGACGCGCACCGTGCGCGAACCGCCGTGTGTCATGAGCGCTCCTCCCCCTCGCTCGGCTCGATCGCGGCGAAGTCGTTGACGTTGAAGGTGTGCAGGAACCGCCGGACGTCCTCGTCGCTCATGCCGTCGCTGCGCAGCAGAGGGATCATCGCGGGCATGTTGGTCGAGCCGGACGGCCCGAAGCACCCGTAGCAGCCGCGTCCGTAGGCCGGGCACAGTGCTCCGCATCCGGCATGGGTCACGGGTCCCAGACAGGGGGTGCCGTGCGCGACGGGGAGGCACACGGTGCCGCGCCGCTTGCAGGCGAAGCAGACGCTGTGGTCGGGGATGTCGGGGCGACGGCCGGCGAGGAAGGCGGTGATCACCTCCAGGAGCTGCCCGCGGTCGATGGGGCAGCCGCGCAGTTCGAAGTCGACGGGGACATGGGCCGAGATGGGCGTGGAGGTGGCCAGGGTCCGGATGTACCGGGGTTCGGCGTAGACGACCGCCTGGAACTCGGCGACGTCGGCGAAGTTGCGCAGGGCCTGGACACCGCCCGCCGTCGCGCAGGCCCCGATGGTCACCAGGTGGCGTGAGTCGGCGCGGATCCGGCGGACCCGTTCGAGGTGCTCGGGGGTGGAGACCGAGCCCTCGACGAGCGACAGGTCGTATGGTCCGGGGCGGATGTCGCTCGACGCCTCCACGAAGTGGGCGATCTCCACCTCGGCCGCCAGGGGGAGCAGCTCGTCCTCGCAGTCCAGCAGGGTGAGCTGACAGCCGTCGCAGGAGGCGAACTTGAACACGCCGAGCCGGGGTCGGGGGCGTGGGGGATCGGCCATGTCAGAGCTCCCGTACCGCGAGCAGGGGCCCGGCCTGGTCATAGCCGACGACCGGGCCGTCTCGGCACAGCAGCAGGGGACCGAGCTGGCAGTGGCCGCAGTGGCCGGTGGCGCAGTGCATGTTCCGCTCCAGGGAGACGCGGATGCCCTCCGCCGGGACGCCTCGGTGGAGCAGCTCGCGGGCGGTGGCGCGGATCATGACCTCGGGTCCGCAGACGAAGGCCGTGGTCTCCCGAGGGGAGAACGCGGCCTGGTCCAGGAGCGTGGTCACCACTCCGACATGGCCGCTCCACCCGGGCCCCGCCCGGTCCACCGTCACCCCGCAGTACGGCCGCCCCCAGCCGCCCAGTTCCTCTCGGTACAGCAGGTCCTCCGGGGCACGGGCGCCGATGAGGACGTTCAGCCGTCCCCGGCCGCCGGGCGAGGACAACGCCGCCCGCACCAGCGGCCGCAGCGGGGCCAGGCCGATGCCGCCAGCCACCACGAGCAGGTCTCCTCCGCCGGCGGCCGACAGCTCCCAGCCGGTGCCGAAGGGGCCCCGCACGCCCACCCGTGTCCCGGGGGCGGCCTCGCACAGGGCGCGGGAGACCGCGCCCACCCCGCGGATGGTGTGGGTGAGGGTGCCGTCGCGCAGGCCGGCGACGGACACCGGGATCTCGCCGACCCCGAACGCGTAGACCATGGCGAACTGGCCCGGGGAGAAGGACGGCAGTGCCTCGCCGACCGGGCACAGCTCGATCGTGCGGGTGTCCGAGGTCTCGGCCCGGTTGCTCGCCACCCGGTAGGGAAGGGGGATGGTCACGGCGCCGGTTGGCTCCCGTACGGGCCGTAGAGGTCCAGCAGCCGGGTGCGAGCGGCGCGCAGCCGGCGACCGATGACCTCCACGACGTAGGTGAGCAGCGCGTGGTCCAGCTCGGGGTCGCGCTGGCACAGGGAGAGGACCTCGGCCGCGTCGAACTCCCAGGCCCGCACCTGGCTCGTCGCCTCCGCGCCCAGGTGCCACTCGTGTGGCGGGCACACCCAGGACCAGCCCAGCAGCCGTCCCGGGCCCAGGGTCTCCACGACCGCGGCCCGGCGCCCGGGCACATGGATGTCCAGGCTGACGCTGCCGCTGCGGATCACCCAGAACCGGTTGGCCTTTCCGCCCTCCTCGAAAATGCGCGTGCCGGCGGGGAAGGACACCTCGCGGCTCAGCTCCATGAGCCGCGCGCGCGGGCCTTCGGGGACGGCGGCGAGCAGTCCGGTGCGCTTCACGTCGCCCTGTTCCTTCCTCCGGGCCGCCGGTCGAGGGCCTCCCGGTGCAGGGCGTGCGCCTCCTCGGTGATGTCGATGCCGACCGGGCACCACACGACGCAGCGGCCGCACCCCACGCAGCCGGAGCTGTCGAACTGGTCGTGCCAGGTGCCCAGTTTGTGGGTGAGCCACTGGCGGTAGCGGCTGCGGGAGGAGGAGCGCACCGAGCCGCCGGGCAGATGGGTGAAGTCCAGGTCGTAGCAGGACTCCCAGCGGCGCCAGCGTTCGGCGTGGTCGCCGGTCAGGTCGGTGACGTCCTCCGTGGTGGTGCAGAAGCACGTCGGGCAGGCCATGGTGCAGTTGCCGCAGGTCAGGCAGCGGGCGGCGACATCGTCCCAGCGTTCGGCCTCCAGAGTGCCCGCCATGAGCGTCTGGAGGTTCACCGCGGGCATGGTGCGACCCATCCGTCCGGCGGCGTCCGCCACGCTCTCCCGGGCTCTCGTACACGTGGCCTCGTCGGCGGGCCGCCGCGGCAGGCGGGCGAGCACCTCCTCCCCCTCCGTGGTCCCGGCGCGAGCCAGGAAGCGGTGGCCGGCCTCGTCCACCACCTCGGTCAGCGCCAGGTCGTAACCGGGTTGCGCGGCAGGACCGGTGCCCATGGAGACGCAGAAGCAGGTGGCGCCCGGTTCGGTGCACTCCACCACGACGATGAAGGCGCCGGTGCGGCGCTCCCGGTAGGTCTCGTCCCGATGCCGGTCACCGATCATGACCCGGTCCTGGATCTGAATGGCCCGCAGGTCACAGGGGCGCACCCCGAGAAAGGCGAACGAGGCGGGCTCCCGGCGCTCGGGACGGACCGTCATCTCGCCGTCCGGGCCGCGGTCGGCGGTCCACTGGCGCACCCGCTCGGGGTGCAGGAAGTTCTTCCACGACTGCGGGCCGGCGCTGTGGGCGAAGGCCGCGGAGTCGTCCCGCCGCCTGACGCGGTAGCGGCCCGCCTCCAACTCCACGCCCCACCCGTAGGGCAGGGCGTCGGCGGAGTCCAGCTCGGCCAGCACGATGGCACCGTCCCGCAGGGTCGGCCCGATCACCGTCCGGCCCCGTGCGCGCAGCTCCCGCACCAGTGCCACGATGCCTTCACGGTCCAGCACATGACCGGTGCGGCCGACGTCTGGCGGTGCCGTGGCGGAGGGCATGGCGTCTCTCCCGCTTGTTCCGAAGATCGGGGAATGCTGCTTCTCAGCCTGACCACACTTCTCGCGGCGCGCACGCCGAGTGCGCCGAGCGGCTGTCCCCTCCGGCCCGAGGCCCGGCCCGGGCCGGCGTCGGTGTGAACCCCTGGCCCGCCGCACCGCGGTGGGGTGGGTCAGGGCCCGAGGAGATGGAGGGCCACCTCTTCCGTGACGCGTTCCGCGAGCGGTCCGACAGCCGAGGCGACCGCGGGGGACAGGCCCGTGCCCAGGGAGGTGTCGGCCCCCTCGACCGCGTAGACGACCAGTCGCCCGGGCATTCTGCCCAGGGCGCGTGCCAGCTCGATCGCCTCGCCCAGACCGAGCCCGTGGCTGCTCGCGGCGCCCGCCCCCCCTACCGTGCGTCCGTCCGGCTCCCACCGGTGGATCCGGCCCGGACACCCCGCGCCGGTGTGGGCCGCGTCCACGACGACAGCCAGCCCGGCCTCCTCCCACAGGCCGATCAGCCGACCGGGATCCCCGTCGCGGCACGCCAGCCGGATTCCGGCGGGGAGGGCGCCGTCGGCCGCGCGTTCCTTCAACCGGGCGACGACCGCGAGTCCCACCCCGTCGTCCCGCCGGAACGCGTTGCCCACCCCGATGACGGTGATACGGGCGGAGGTGGGCAATGGTCTGCTCCCGGAGTCCGATACCTGGGCTGCGACGTCCATCCTGTACCCCGCCTCGCCGCCTGTCGCTCGGACGAGGCGGGGTGGCTGTCGCGGACTCCTCGTCGGGCGGCCGCCTCCGCCGGTCAGTTCCGCGCCGGAAGCGCGTCTCCGCCGTCGGCCCGCTCGGCCCGCTCGGCCTGCTCGGCCTGCTCGGCCTGTGGCGGCGGGCTGGTGCGGCGCGGCACGGTGAGGGCGACGAGGGCGGCGGAGACCAGCAGCACGGCGCTGAGGGCGAAGCCGAGTGCGTAGCCGTCGTTCAGGGCGTCGGGCGTGGCCGGCTCGCCGGTGCGGTGGTGGGCGGCGGTGCCGAGGGCGGCGAGCCCGAGGGAGGCGCCGATCTGGCGGGAGCTGTTGAGCAGGGCCGAGGCGGTACCGGTCTCGTGGGCCGCGACACCGGCGGTGGCGGTGGCGACGACCGGTCCGAGACAGAGACCGAAGCCGACGCTGGCGACGATCGAGGGCCCCAGGACATGGGTGGCGAAGGCGCCGTCGGGGCTGATGGTGCTGAACCAGGCGAAGCCCGTCGCGGTCAGCAGTCCGCCGCCGACCAGCAGGGTTCGGGGAGCGAGGCGGTAGCCGAGTTTGACGGCCAGCACCGAGCCGGCGACGACACCGAGGGCGAAGGGCAGGAACTGGACCCCGGTCAGCGCCGGTCCGTTGCCGAGCACACGTTGCAGGTAGAGGGACATGAAGTAGAAGGCCGAGGCCATGGCGGCACCGACCAGCAGGTTGTAGGCGTTGGCGCCGGCGACCGAGCGGTTGGCGAGCAGGCCGAGTCGGATCAGCGGTTCGCGGCCGGTGGTCCGCTCGACGTGGACGAAGGCGGCCAGCAGCGCCATGGCGGCCGCCAGGGTCGTCACGGTGACCGTCGAGGTCCACGCGTGCTGGTCGGTGCGGACGATGCCGAAGACCAGCAGGGTCATACCGGCGGTGGCCAGGACGGCCCCCGCCACGTCGGGTCGGCCGCGGCGGGCCGGCGGCGGGCTCGCGACCACACCCCGCCAGACGAGGGCCAGCGCGACTGCGGCCATCGGCACGTTCACGAACATCACCCAGCGCCAGCTGGCGTACTCGGTGAGCAGTCCGCCGATCAGAACGCCGAAGGCGCCGCCGGCGGCGTTCATCGCGCTCCACACGCCGAACGCCCGGACGCGGGCCTTCCCGGTGGGGAAGGTCGCGGCCAGCAGGGCCAGCGCGGCCGGCGCCAGCGCGGCGGCCCCGACGCCCTGGGCGGCGCGGGCGGCCACCAGATGGCCGGGCTCCTGGGCGAAACCGCCGACGAGGGAGGCGAGGCCGAACAGACCGAGCCCGAGCAGCAGTACACGTTTGCGGCCGTACCGGTCGGCGGCTTTGCCGCCGAGGAGGAGCAGCCCGCCGAAGGTGAGGGCGTAGGCGTGGATCACCCAGGTCAGACCCACCGCGCTGAAGCCGAGGCCGGCGGCGATCTGCGGGAGTCCCACGTTCACGACCGAGAGGTCCAGCGAGACCAGGAACTGCACCACCGCCACGGCCGCGAGGGTGATCCCTGGCCGTGACACCGAACTGTCTGTCATCGCGTACTCCGTCTCTTCTCGGCGGTGGTGCCGCCGAGCCGACTTTTTGAACATGTTCCGAAATTGGGGCGCGGAGACCCGCCTCTGTCGAACGCGAGAGTCGAAGAGCGTCCGTTCGCGTCTGTGCGCGGGACGGGAGGAGAGCGGGTCGGCGCGAGGAAGGATGGCGGCAGGCGTGATGACCCGCGCACGTGCGCGGCGGCTCGACCGGCGGCACGACCGGCGGCACCGCCGGTCGCCTCCGGTCGGCTTCCGTCGCCCCGGCGTCGCCGCGGTCCACGCCGAGCGGGACCTCGTGCGGCGACGAGGGGCGAGCAAGGTCAGGGAATCCGGATCCGACCGCGCGGAGTGACCCGTCGTCGGATCAGCGCACCGTCATCGGCCCGGTCAGACGCCAACCGTGGGCGCGGCGGCGCTCCCGCCAGTACCGGGCGTAGCGACCGTCGTGAGCGAGCAACTCGTCGTGGGTGCCCTCTTCCACGGCCCGCCCCTGGTCGAGGACCACGATGTGGTCGGCCTCGCGCAAGGTGTGCAGCCGGTGCGCGATCACCAGAACGGTGCGGTCCCGCGACAAGGCCGCCATGGCCTCCTGCAGGGCGTGCTCGTTCTCCGCGTCCAGCGCGGCGGTCGCCTCGTCGAACAGCACGATCGGAGCGTCCTTCAGCAGGGCGCGCGCGATCGAGACGCGTTGCCGCTCACCGCCGGAGAGACGGCTGCCGCCCTCACCGACCGGAGCGTCCCAGCCACCCGGCAGACGGTCGGCGATGACGTCGACCCGCGCCGTGCGGGCCGCGGCGTAGACCTCCGCGTCGGTGGCGTCGGGCCTACCGAGACGCACGTTCTCGAGAATGGTTCCGTCGAAGAGGTAGACGTCCTGGAAGACCACCGAGATGGCCGACGTCAGATCCTCGGTCCGCATCTCGGACACGTCCACACCGCCGACCCGGACCGTGCCCGCGTCGGGGTCGAAGAACCGCGCGATCAGCTTGATCACGGTCGTCTTGCCGGCGCCGGACGGACCGACCAGCGCGGTCATCCGGCCCTGCGGCACCCGCATCGACAGTCCGTCCAGCACCGCTGAACCGTCGTAGCCGAAGCGGACGTCGTCGAGTTCGACGTCGGCGCCGTCCGCCCGGCGCGCCACCCGCGGTTCGGGCAGTGTCTCGGTGGCGAGCAGTTCGTTGATCTCGGTCAACGCGTTCTCGGCGACACGGAGCGCGCCACCGAGTTCGGCGGTGAGCATGACCGGTTCGACGAACCGGGCCGCCAGCACCAGCAGGGCGATCAGTTCGGCCGTCTCCAGCGAGCCGTCGAGCGCGAGACGGGTGCCCAGGGCCAGCAGTACGAAGAACGACGTCTGCGCGACGAATCCGAGCCCGACGACACCGGGCATACCCGCGCGGAGCATCCGGCGACCGGCCGCGTGCTGCGCGACCAGCGCGTCGTCGAGGGCGGTATGGCCCTCCACCGTACGGCCGAAGGCCCGCAGAACCGGCTGGGCGCGGGCGAACTCCACGATCCGCCCGGCGGCCTCGGCGTGAATACGGTCCGCGTCCCGGTCGGCGGCCTGCATGCCACGGCCGGCCACCCGGTACACCAGCGCCACCGCGACCGCGGCGACGGACATCGAGACGGCCAGCCGCCAGTCGAACAGGAACATCGCCAGCACCACGACCAGCGGGGTGACGACGGCGTCGACCAACTGCCGCAGCAGGTGCGCCGGCACCCCCATGATGTCGACCACACGCTGCGCGGCCAGACGCCCGAGTCCGCCGACGCGATCGGCGGTGAACCAGGACAGCGGAAGCTGCGCGACCTTGTCGCCGATACGGTGGTGCAGGTCGCGGCTCATGTTCGCCCCGGTCCGGTAACCGGCCAGGGTCGCCGGATAGCTCACCGCCGCGTAACCGGCCCACAGCGCCGCGAGCGCGATCACCCACGGCCAGGCTCGTGCCGGCTCGTCGCCGAGCAGCTCGCGCAGGACCGGGACGAGCAGCACGAAGGCCACGCCCTGCAGCAACGCGGCCGCGGTGAACCAGCCGAGCAACCGGCGCAGCGCGCGGTCGTGCTTCGAGCCGAGTGCGGTGAACAGTCGACGGATCATCGTGCTTCCCCCTTCGCCGCGCCGGCTCCGGCGTAGACGCCGTGATCGCCCGCGTCCCCGAGCCCGGACCGCTCCTGCAGCCGCCACATCCGCGCGTACCGTCCCCCGGCGGCGAGCAACTCCTCGTGGGTGCCCTGCTCGACCATCCGGCCCTGTTCGAGCACCACGATGCGATCGACGCCGACCACCGAGGCCAGCCGGTGCGCGACGACGAGCACGGTCCGCCCGGCCGCCAGCTCCGAGAGCGCGTCCTGGATCAGCGCCTCCGATTCGGGATCGGCATGGGCGGTCGCCTCGTCGAGCACCACGATCGGGGTGTCCGCGAGAATCGCCCGGGCGATGGACAGCCGTTGTGCCTCACCACCGGAGAAGCGGACATCACGGCCGACCACGGAGTCGTAGCCGCGGGGCAGCGCCTCGACGCGCTCGTCGACGGCCGCCGCCCGAGCCGCGCGGCGCACCGTCTCCTCGTCCGCCTCGGGACGGGCGAGGCGGATGTTGTCGCGCACGCTGGCGTCCAACAGCTGAACGTCCTGCAGCACGAACGACACCAGCCGGTACAGCCGGTCCGGTGCGATGTCACGCAGGTCGACGCCGCCGATCGTGACGGTGCCCGCGGTCGGGTCGAAGAACCGGGGCAGCAGCTTCGCCAGTGTCGTCTTGCCCGAACCCGACGTGCCCACCAGCGCCGTCACGGTGCCCGGCTCGAGCACCAGGTCGATGTCGCTCAGCACCGGCCGGTCCGTGTCGTAGCCGAACTCCACACCCGACAGCTCCACCCGGGCGCCGCCGTCCAGCCGCGGCTGCCGTGGAGCGGCGGGGACCGCCAGTTCCGGCGCCGCGAGCAGCGCACCCACCCGCTTGGCCGCGGCGCCCGCCTTCTCCACGTCGTGGCTGTAGTAGTGCAACGCCTGCATGGGGCCGGCCAGCCCGAGTCCGAGGATCGCGAACGGCAGCAGGTCGACCGCGGGAAGGTGACCGGCGGACACCAGTGCCGTGCCGCCGGTCAGGACCGTGAGCAGCACGGTGACCGGGCTCATCGCCAGCTCCGAGGCCGCGCTCGCCCGATAGGACTTCGAGATCCAGGCGAGGAAGAACTCCGCGAAGTCGTCGGCGGCCTGCCCGTACTGTCGGTGCGCGCGCCTGGCCTGTCCGAACATCTTCACCACCGCGATGCCCTCGACGAACTCGACGACCCTGCTGACGATGCGCTGCTGCGCCTCGTCGAAGGCCGCCGTCTGCGACTCCATGGTCAGCATCATCCGGAGGAACAGCGCGAGGCCGACCGCGATCGGGATCAGCAGGATCAGCGCCATTCGCCAGTCCACCCAGAACAGGTAGACCAACGTCGCCAGGGGAGTCACCACACTCGTGGTGAGGTTCAACAGCGCGTGCGCGACCAGGTGGTGCATCGTGTCCACGTCGTGCTGCACCGCCTTCCCGACCCCGCCCGCGCCCCGATCGGTGAACCACCCCAGCGGCACCCGGCCGAGCCGGTCGACCAGACGTCGTCGCACCGACAACTGGAAATCCAGGTCCGCTCCATGGGCGAGCGCCCCCGCCAGTGTGGTCAGCGCCAGCCACACCATCAGCGCGCCCGCCGCGATCGCGGCAACCGTCCATGCCCGGTTCTCGTCGACCGGGCCATCCGTCAGCAGCACTTCGGCCAGTTCGGCGACCGCGGCGAACGGCACCACGGCGACCACGGCCCCGACGGCCTGGAGGCCGATCGCCGTGCCCAGCCGCGGCCGGACGGGGCGCAGTAACGCCCCGAGGCCGATGGCATCGGCGGGTTTCGTCTGGTCCGTCTTCATCGTCCGCCCGTGACCTTCCGTCGTCCGTCAACACGCGTTCCAGCCCCCATCGAAACAGCGGGGGGCGAGTCCCGGCGCCGCGCATGCGGAGGGAGCGCCTGGACTTTTCGAACGCGTTCTAAAAGTAGCAGCGAGGACAGCGGCTGTCGATCACGGGAGGGGAACCGGGCCGGTTTTGCGGCGGGGGAGGGCGGGGCAGCATGATGGGACGATGTCCCGCTCCGCCTCTTCGCCCCGCCGCACCGGCCGGCCACGCCTGACCTCCCGCGAGCAGATCCTGGCGGCGGCCCGCCAGCTCATCGACCGGGACGGGTGGGAGAAGCTGACCATCCGTCGGCTGGCCGCCGAACTCGGCATCGGGGCGACGACCCTGTACCACCACGTACGGGACAAGGAGGAGCTGCTGGTCCTCCTGCTCAACGACTACGTCTCACGGCTCGAACGCCCCCGACTGCCCAGTGAGCCGGGGGACCGCGTCGTCGCGGCCGCGACCGCGATGCACGACGCCCTCAGGGCGTGGCCCTGGGCGACGGAGGTCCTCACGACCGACGGTTTCGTGGGCCGCCTCGACGCGTCGGCCCTGTGGATGGTCGAAACCATCGTGGCCGGAGCGATGGACCACGGATGCACACCCGACCAGGCCATCGTCGTCTTCCGTAGCGTCTGGTACTACACCGTCGGCGAGATCCTCGTCCGCGCCCACTCCACGCGCCGGCCCGACGACGGCCGCTTCGTCCCCGTGGGCACCGTTCCCGGCAACATCGACCCGTCCCAGGTGCCACGGCTGGCGGCCATCGGACACCGATGGGCGGCTGTGGTCGCGCAGGACACCTACCCCCAGGGACTCCGCGCCCTCGTCGACGGGCTGCTGGCACAGGCCACGTCGGCGGAGACCGGTGGTCCGTCTGCGAGGCGATCGCGGCCGGAGACAGCGTGAGGTCGGCGATGAGCGAGGCCGGACGAGGTCGGCGATGAGCGACGCTGGACGAGGTCGGCGATGAGCGACGCTGGACGAGGTCGGCGATGAGCGACGCCGGACAGACCGCCGCCCGTGGTCGCGTGGCCGCCAGGGCCGGAACGTTCCCTCCCCACCCCGTTCGGGGCGTCCGCGCCGTGTACGCGCGTCAGAGCAGCTGTCCCTCTGACTTCGCCGAGGTCACCGTGGACTTCGAGCCGTGGGAGGAGGGAATCGTGTTCGAGGTGGCCACCCGCCTGACCACTCATGGCTCCATCGAGGAAACGGAGTTGGCCGAGTACCAGACCGCGCTCGCTACGGGCATTCGTGAAGAGCTGGCGGAGCTGGGCGAGGAAACCACCGTGGCGGTAGCGGTCGTGTTGCGCGGCATCCGTGTCCACGAGGTCGATTCCCATCGAGGAGCCTTCCAGGCGGTCGGACGCGTTGCGGTACGCAATGCTCTCGCCTTGGCCTACGGGCCGCCCCCGAGGCCGAAGCGCCGCCACGCTTGACGACTCGCCGCGCGCCTGACTTCGCGAGGAGAACGTAGTGCACGGCGCGGCGCGCCTCAGGGGGCGAAGACCGTGCTGGCCAGGGTCACGGATGCTCAGCAGGTGACGGCCGGCCATAGCCGTGCGTGGCGCGAGATGCCGGTGAGACGCGGCCGACCGCATGAACCGCACGAAGGGCTCCTGGGGCGGCGGGGAGACCGAACGGCGATCGGCGGCGGGGCCGCGTCACCCCGCCTCGCCCGCCATGGCGGCAACATCCCCGTTCCATCGCCGCGTCGTCGTTCCACCTCACCAGAACGGGCGCAGAGGTGGGATCGCGTCGCCGGCCAACGTCCGGATGATGGCCGCGAGTTCACCCCGTGGCAGCTGGAGTCCGGCCTCCTGGAGCCGTTGTGCCAGCTGCGTCTCCAGGTCGTGCAGGATCCGTCCGGCCACGGCGAGGTGTGCCAGAGCCTTGTCCGTCAGGACGACGAGCTTGCGGCGACCACCGGCGGGATGTGGTCGTCGTTCCACATACCCCCGCGTCTCCAGGTCGTCGATGATCTGGCCGGCGGCCTGCTTGGTGACCCCGAGTCGCTCGGCCAGCTCGCTGCTGGTCGCCCCGGAACCGTGCAGCACCTGGAAGACCAGGCCGTGCATGGGTCGTAGGTCGGCATAGCCCGCGGCGTCGACACGGCTCACGAACTCGGAAAGGACCAGTTGGAAGGCCATCCCGAGGAGGAAGGTGAGTTCGGTGCGCTCGAGGGGGTCATGGGTCTCCACCGGTTCATCTTGACACACGCGTATAAAGTCACTTTACTCGGTGCGAGTAAAGATCCTTTACATAGGAGGTCTCATGTACGTGGTCAGTGAGCGGGAGCAGCGGACGACCAAGACCCCCGCCGGCACGATGTTCGGCTTGGCGGCCCCCAGCCAGGGCAGCGCCGAGCTCAGCACCTGGCGGGTCGAACTCGGCGCGGACGCGGCCACGCCGGTGCACGTCATCGATCGTGAGCAGGTGTGGATGCCCCTGTCGGGGGCGTTCGAGGTCGAGGTGGACGGCGAGACACGGCAGGCCGGGGCTGGACAGGCGGTCATCCTGCCCGCCGGCGCGGTGCGGCGGCTGAAGGCCGTGGGCGGTCCGGCGGAGGCGCTGGTCGCCATGGCCGTCGGCGGTAAGGCGATGATGCCCGGGGGTGAGGACAAGATCCCGCTTCCGTGGGCCGAGTGACCTTTCCCCGGTGAGCGGCCCCCACCGGGCCGACCCCATGCGCCGCGCTCGTGATGCCCCCGGCGGAGTCAGTCGTTACTCCGCGGCCTCGACTCCCAGGTCGGCGAGCAGGTCGCGCACACGGTTCTCGATCTCGTCGCGGATGGGGCGTACGGCGTCGACACCCTGGCCGGCGGGGTCCTCAAGCTTCCAGTCCAGATAGCGCTTGCCGGGGAAGTACGGGCAGGCGTCTCCGCAGCCCATGGTGATCACCACGTCCGAGGACCGCACCGCCTCCACCGTGAGGACCTTCGGGACCTCGGCGGAGATGTCGACGCCGACCTCGCGCATGGCCTCCACGACGGCCGGGTTGACCGTCTGGGCCGGGGCGGAGCCGGCGGAGCGGACCTCGACCCGACCCGCGCCGAGGTGGGTGAGGAAGGCGGCGCCCATCTGGGAGCGTCCGGCGTTGTGGACGCAGACGAAGAGAACGGTCGGGCGCTCGGCGGGGGTGCTCACGGCGGGGGTCTCCAGGGGTTGGTCAGCGGGTGGCGGGCGTGGTCAAGGCTTCGCCGACCGGAGTGGGGGCGTGGGACCCCGCGGGGGCCGGGCGGGCGAAGACGACCGCGGTCAGGGCCAGGCCGATGGCGGCGCCGGCCAACTGGGCGGCGATGAAGGGGGCGACGGAGGCGGGGGCGATTCCGGCGAAGGTGTCGGTGAAGGCCCGGCCGATGGTCACCGCGGGGTTGGCGAAGCTGGTGGAGGAGGTGAACCAGTACGCGGAGCCGATGAAGGAGGCCACCGCGGCGGGCGCCAGGTGGGCCCGGCCGGTGCGGGTCAGGCCGAAGACGACCAGGACCAGGCCGGCGGTCGCCACGAGCTCGCCGAGCCACAGGTGGCCGGCGGAGCGGTCATGGGTGGAGAGGTGGACGAGAGGTCGGGCGAACATCGCGTCCGCCAGCACCGCGCCGGCCACCGCCCCGCCGACCTGGGCGGGGAGGTACGCGGCGACCTCGCGCGGACCCGGGCCCCGACCGTCGCGGCGGCCGGTGATCCAGGCGGCGAGGGTGACCACGGGGTTGAAGTGGGCGCCGGAGACGGGGCCGAGAAGAACGATCAGCACACCGAGGCCGAAGACCGTCGCCAGCGAGTTGGCCAGCAACTGCACGCCCACGTCGCGGGTCAGCTCGGTGGCCTGGATGCCCGAGCCGACCACGATGGCGACGAGCAGACAGGTTCCCAGGGCTTCGGCGGCGGCGCGACGGGCCAGCGGGGCGTTCACGGGGTTGCTCCGGCGCCCCGCGGGGTGCGCAGGACGTCGGCCAGCCGGTCCAGTGCTCCGGGCACCACGCGGTAGTAGACCCACGTTCCGCGCCGTTCGCCGTCGATGAGGCCGGCGTTGCGGAGCAGCTTGAGGTGGTGGGAGATCGTCGGCTGGGACAGCTCGAAGGCCGGGGTCAGCTCGCACACGCAGACCTCCCCGCCGTCCTGGGAGGCGATCATCGACAGCAGTCGCAGCCGTACCGGGTCACCCAAGGCTTTGAACGCCCCGGCCAGGTCCTCGGCCCTGTCTTCGGCCAGGGGCGCGGTCGCCAGCGTGGGGCAGCAGCCGCCGGGGACGCCCTGACCGAGCACCACATCCTGTTTCGACATTTCTCTATCTTGACGTTCTTCGATCCAGGGCGCAAGCTTGCATTGAAATACTTCGATTCAGTGCATGAGGTGATCGACATGTCCCGTGCCCAGCTGGCTCTCAACGTCGCCGACCTTGAGGCGTCGGTGGCCTTCTACTCCAAGCTCTTCGGTACCGAACCCGCCAAGCGCCGGCCCGGCTACGCCAACTTCGCCATCGCCGAGCCCCCACTGAAGCTCGTCCTCATCGAGGGTGAGGCCGGGCAGGACACCCGCCTGGACCACCTCGGAGTCGAGGTCGAAACCACCGACCAGGTCAGTGCCGCCACCACGCGCCTGAAGGAAGCCGGCCTGGCCGCTGTCGAGGAGACCGACACCTCCTGCTGCTACGCGCTCCAGGACAAGGTCTGGGTCCACGGCCCCGGTCGCGAGCCCTGGGAGGTCTACGTCGTCAAGGCCGACGCCGACACCCTTGCCGGTACGGCGGCCCAGGCCGAAGCCTGCCGCACCGCCGCCCCGGACGCCGACCGCGCCTGCGGCTGCTGACCGGCACCGCGGCCTTCTGCCAGCGGGAGGACCTGAGAAAGCCTCCGGCTTCGGACGGCCCTACGGGCCGTGTGCGGTTGTCGTCGGCCGCTGTCAGCCGGGGAAGCGGAGGAACGGGGCCGGTACGTGGTCGACCAGCCACACCCCGTTGGCGCTGAGCCGGAACTCCCGTCCGGCGCGGTGCATCGCCCCGGCGTGGACCGACAACACCACCGGTGTGCCGCGCCGCGCGCCCACCCGTAGGGCCGTCTCCCGATCGGGCGAGAGGTGCACCGCGTGCCGGTGCATCGGCCGCAGACCCTCCGCCCGGATGGCCGGCAGATACCGGGCCACCGTGCCGTGGAACAGGTACTCGGGCGGCACCGACGTCGGCAGTCCGAGATCGACCGGAACCGTGTGCCCCTGGTTGGCGCGGATCCGGCCGTCCACCACGGCGAACCGCTGCTTGTCATTGGCGCGGACCACCTGGATCAGCTCCGCGTGGCTGAAGGAGAAGCCGTGCGCGACCGCCGCGGCGATCAGGACGTCGACGTCCACCCAGCCGTGCGGGTCGAGCGTGACGCCGATGCGCCCCGGATCGTGCCGCAGATGCCGGGACAGGTACTTGGAGATCCGCGTCTCACGTCGTGCGTCCATCCCCTTCATAGTGCCGCGCGGGGCCCCGGCCGCGCATCTGATTTCCACCGCGCCGCGTGTCCCGGCCGCCTCCGAGGCAACGGCCGCGAGTACGGCCGGTTCGCCTCGCCACCCCCGTCCACCCGCCGCGGTGGCCGGTGGCTCGGCGTCTGCCACCTGACCCGTGCGTCACCCTGACTCTGGGGCCCGCCAGTGCGGGCTCCTGTGCCTGCACGTCAGTGATCACTCGCGCGTACAGTACGGTCGCTACGGCACGGCGCTCCGCGCTATCGGCGGCCGCCCGCTCGGCAGCCGTCATCGACGCGAGCCACTCGCGCGGCACCCCCGGGTCGGGGTGAGGTCGGGCCACCGTGCGGGCTGAGCGGGGCGAGAGCGGCGATGAGTGAGTGGCCGAAGTCGGTCAGTGAGTACTCCACTTCCGGTGGGACCTGGTGATAGACCTCGCGGTGAACCAGTCCGCTGGCTCGCCGTGGACCGCGTCGGCCCCGACGCCAGCGCGTTCGCGCACCGCTCCGCGCGCGTCAACGTGCCCGCCTACGACCCGGAGGTCCTCTTCGCATCGGCCGCGCGCAGGCCGTGGAAAGGCTGCCCCGAGGGCCGGCCGGAGCCGCCGCGGCCGCGTTTCAGTGAGGCTTGAGCGTGAGGGCGTCGAGGAGTCGGTCGAGGGAGGGGTTGGTGTTGTCGGTGCGGTGGGTGAGGTAGAGGGTGGTGGTCGTGTGGTTGAGGAGCCGCGGGGTGACGCCGGCGCGGCGCAGGGTGCGGTGTGAGTCGGTGAGGATGGCGGCGCCGAATCCGGCGGCGACCAGGGCGAGCAGGGTCTGAACGGTTCGACCTTCGGCGGCGATGCGCGGGCTGACACCCGCGCGGTGGCACAGGGCGATGATCTCGTCGTAGGAGCGCGGCGAGACGTCGCGAGGCCAGAGCACCAAGGGGATCTCGTCCAGGACCGTCAGATCGGCCGGCTGTCGCGCCAGGCCCTGGGCGAGGGGATGCGTGGCGGGCAGGAAGACGGAGAGCGGTTCGCTCCACCAGGCGGTGGCGGTCAGTTCGCCGCTCGCCAACGGCAGGCGCTGGACGGCGAGGTCGTACCGCCCGTCCAGGACGCCCTGCGACATGGCCTGGTCGTCGAAGCTCTCCACCAGCCGCAGGTCCAGGTCGGGCAGATCGGTGTGGAGCCGGCCCAGGGCGGCGCCGAGCGGACCGTTGATACCGGACCCGGAGAAGGTGACGGTCAGCCGTCCGGTGCGACCCTGAGCCGCCGCGTCCACGTCCTCCCGCAGACGACCGGCCTCGGCCAGCACCCGCCGCGCCCGGTCCACCAGGGCGGTCCCGGCCGCGGTGGGCACGAGGGTCCGGCCGTCGCGGGCGAACAGCACGGTGCCCAGCTGCCGCTCGAGCTCGCGCAGCTGGCGACTGAGGGTGGGCTGGGTCATGTGGAGGCGGCGGGCCGCCGCGCTGACGGACCCCTCGTCCGCGACCGTGACCGCGTAGCGGAGCAGCCGCAATTCCACTCTTGCCTCCCGGGCATGGACGCCATACCCAGTCTCACATACGGGGTATGGCTGCTCTGTCGGGCTGTCAGCCTGGTCGGGCACGTTGTCCTGCCCAGCAAGCGAGGCCCATCATGACCGCCACCACCGCCACCGGGACCGCCACCACCGCCACCGACACCGTCCGTGCCTTCTTCGCGGCGTTCGCCACCCATGACCTGGACCAGATACTGGCCCTGGTCGATGAGGACGCCCACTGGTACGTGCCGGGGGAGCCCGCGCTGGTGCCCTGGGCCGGCGAACGGCGCGGGCACGCGAGCCTGCGGGAGTTCTTCGAACTCGTCTTCACCGTCGCCGAACCGCTCGCCTTCGACATCCACGGCATGGCCGAGCTCGGCGACACGGTCCTGATCCCCGGCCGCTTCGCCTACCGCTACCACCGTTCCGGACAGACCCTGGACGACGAATTCATCCTCAAGATCACAGTCCGGGACGGCCTGGTCACCGACTACCGCATCTTCGAGGACTCCCTGCGCCTGGCCCGCGCCTACCTGGGCGACACCGCTCCCGGCGCACTCCCGGGCCCCGCGGTCTGACATGGCCCGTGGCCGCTCCGCGGCCGGCGCGCCTGGTTCACCGGAGGGGCAGGTGCGGCCCTGGGACGGCATCGTCGCGGAGAAAGTGCGTCGTCGGCTGACGAGAAGACGGCGCGTCCTGATCGGTCGAATGACCGATGTGCGCGGCGCCCGGGAGGGGCAGAGTGGCCACAGCCGCCGCGGGCCCCCGCCGCGGCGGCCCCACGGACAGAACGAGAGTGTCGGTGTGGTGGTGCCATGGGCGCCTCGTTGTTGGGGCGCGCCGTGGCGGCGCCGTCTTTCGCCTGGTCGCTTGTTCGTCTGTCCACCTCCTCCATGTGACGTGCCCTGTCGATGGCGATCGTGTGAGCGGTGTGGGGGCCGCTCATACGATGTGGTGCGGCCGTAGACCGGTCGTGAGGGAACAAGGGGAGAGGGGTCGTGGTGGGGTTCGATGGAATCGTGTCGTGGGATGAGGCCGGGTGGCTGAACCGTCCGCCGGCGGTGGAGCGGGACGGTGACGACTTGTTGGTGACCACCGGGCATGGCAGCGACTTCTGGCGCCGTACCTGCTACGGGTTCGTTCGCGACAGCGGTCATGCCCTGCTGACCGACTTCCCGGTGGGTTCCGCGGTCGAAGTGTCCTTCCAGGCCGACTTCACCGCCCTGTATGACCAGGCCGGGGTGATGGTTCGGGTGGATGAGCGAACCTGGGTGAAGGCGGGAGTCGAGGTGACGGACGGGACCCTGCATGTGGGCGCCGTGGTCACCCACGACACCTCGGACTGGTCGCTGGCCCCCGTCCCCGAATGGGACGGCAAGCCGGTCACCGTGCGCGTCAGCCGCTCCGGCGACGCACTGACCATCCGGGCCCGCGGTGGCGAGGGCCCCTGGCGGATGGTCCGTCTCGCGCACCTGCCCCCTGACGCGATCGCCACCGCGGGGCCGTTCTGCTGCTCGCCTCAACGCGAGGGCCTGCGGGTACGGTTCACCGGCTTCACCCGTGGCCCGGCCGACGCCGGCCTGCACGAGGGCCCGTAAGCGGGCAGGATCGCGGAGTCTCCTGAGCTGATCTCGAAGTCTGGTGCGGGTGGGCCCGTATCTCAAGGGCCCACCCGCACCAGTCGTTCAGCTCGTTGCTCTCTCGATGTCGATCACATCCGTATCAGACCGGCCTGTTGACGGAGCTCGACGGTGTCGGCCGGCGGTCCTTGCGGGAGGGATCAGCAGTGGGTGATGTCCCAGCGGTTCCCCGCCAGTTCTCGTCGGCGTAGTCGATGACCGGGTTCCTGTCCGATCCGACCCGCCACACCCAGGCACCGTCGCCGCGCTTGTAGCCCTTGTCGGATGACGATGTCGCAGCCGCGACACGGCGGCGCCGCAGGAGCCCGTCCGGCGCAGCCTCCATCCTCGACGGCCGGTCGGCGACATCGCCGGGCGAGGCCGGTGAGCTGGGTGAGGCGGCTGGGGGTGGACGTGTGTGCTGCCGCTGGCTGACTCGGCCCCTACGGCAGCGGGACCCCGTCCCAAAGCACATACATACATGCGTGCATGCATGTATGCTGGAGGGAGTTGATCGCCGAGGGGGCGTGCGACATGAAGGACCGACTGGCAGGACAGGTGCGGCGGGTCGAAGTGACCGACCCGATCGCCACAGCTCGGCGTTACGACTACGCCGATGCCTTCGAGCTCCGTCTGTCCGAACCGGACCCGCACCCGCCCGAGGTCTGGGTCCGGGCCGGACTGGACGGCACGCCCAAGTGGGTCGACCTCGTTGCGGGGCTGCTGGGAATGCGCGGTGCTCCCGAGGGGCCGGCAGACCGGGTGGCCGGCTTCCGGGTCATCGAGTCCCGCCCTGATGTGGTCCACCTCGAGACGACACTGCCGCTGATGCGCGTCGTCCTCGTGGGTCGGCGTGTCGAACCGACGTGCAGACTGTTCACCAGCGTTCTCCACTACAAACAGCCGACCCTCGCTCGACTCGTCTGGGCGGTCGTCGGCAACGGTCATCGGTGGGCGGCACGACAGTTGATCACCAGCAGGATTTCGACCACCTGATCGGAGCGAGACATGCCTGACGAGACCCGGGAGAGGCTGACCCAGGCCGATCGCAGACTGCGTACCCGGGCCCTGCTGCTCGAGTCCGCCGCGCGCGGCCTGTCGCGTTACGGGTACGGCAACCTCGTCCTCGAACAGGTGGCCAAGGAGGCCGGGTACACACGCGGGGCGCTCTATCACCAGTTCAAGGACAAGCAGGAACTGACCCTGGCCGTGCTGGAGTGGATCTACGAGACCTGGGACCAGGAGGTGGGCCGGCTCGTCGAGCAGGAGTCGGAACCGGTCGCCGCGTTGCTCACCCTGGCCCGCGGTCACACGGTCTTCTGCCGGCGAGACATCGCACGGGTGGCGATCGCGTTGCGGCTGGAGTTCTCCGGGCGGGACCACCCCGTGGGGCGCTCGGTCGAACAGGGCTATCAAAAACTCATCGACTTCTGCGTCGGGCTCATCGAAGCCGGGCGTGAGGCAGGGTCGATCCCCGAGGGCCCGCCGGCCAGGGCTGTCGCCCTCGCCTTCGCCGGCGCACTGGAGGGGGCCGTGATCGCGCTGGTCGGGCAGGTGCCCCATGACGAACTGCTCGCGGTCCGCACCGCCGCAGGCGCCCTCGGACTCGATCCCTCCACCGTCACGGCTCACTGAGAACGATCTTGCCTGTCGTCTCCGCGCCGCGAACGCCGTCACCGCCACCGCCGTTACCGCGGTCGCTCTGCGGCCACCCTCCGCGGCCCTCCGCATGCAGGCCACCGCAGAAGCAGCCCTGACCAGCAGAAACGTGTCTTGATGGCGTGACGGAACCGCGCGTCGCGCTTCCACTGCGGGCCGTCGAGGTGTGCTATGGTTTTGGCGTTGCAGTTGTGGTACCCATGAACCTATGTGCGCCTGACAGGAATGTTCATCCTTCGGGCGCATTATTTGTTTCCGGCATCTCCGGATGGGGCCTCTGCCTACAGAAGGAGAAGATCATGGCACAGGGAACCGTGAAGTGGTTCAACGCCGAAAAGGGTTTCGGCTTCATCCAGCAGGACGGCGGCGGCCCCGACGTCTTCGCCCACTACTCGAACATCGCGTCGCAGGGCTTCCGTGAGCTCCACGAGGGCCAGCGGGTCTCCTTCGACGTCACGCAGGGCCAGAAGGGCCCGCAGGCGGAGAACATCGTCCCCGCCTGATCGCCGGACGCGTATCCGCCACCGGGGTCCGCACCGCCAGGGTGCGGACCCCGGTTCGTGCTGTTTCCAGAAGGGCAATACTCGCATGTCCCGCAGGCCCCAGAAGCCGACCCGACGCACCTCCTCGCCCCCCTCGCCCGACTCGTCGCCGAGGGAGTTCCGGATGCCGGAAAGCACGACACCCGCGCTTCCCGCCGTCGAGGACTTCGCCGGTCTGGACATGCCCGCAGGGCTCCTGAAGACGCTCACCGCGCAAGGTCTGAGCACCCCCTTCCCGATTCAGGCCGCCACACTGCCCAACTCCCTCGCCGGCCGTGACCTTCTGGCACGGGGTCGCACCGGCTCCGGCAAGACCCTCGCGTTCGGGCTGGCGCTCCTGGCCCGCACGGCCGGCCTGCGCGCGGAGCCCAAGGCACCCCTCGCCCTTGTGCTGGTCCCCACCCGTGAACTCGCCCAGCAGGTGGCGGACGCGCTGACGCCCTACGCCACGGCGGTGAACCTCCGACTGGCCACCGTGGTCGGCGGGCTGTCCATCACGAAGCAGGCCAACACGCTCCGGCGCGGCGCCGAGGTGCTCGTGGCGAGCCCCGGCAGGCTCAACGACCTCGTGGAACGCGGGGACTGCGTGCTCGACAGCGTGCGCATCACGGTGCTGGACGAAGCCGACCAGATGACCGACATGGGCTTCCTGCCGCAGATCACCAAGCTGATCCAGCAGGTGCGGCCCGACGGGCAGCGCATGCTCTTCTCCGCCACCCTGGACCGCAATATCGACCGTCTGGTGCAGCGGTTCCTGACCGACCCCGTCGTCCACTCCGTGGACCCGTCGGCGGGGGCGGTGACCACCATGGAGCACCATGTGCTCCACGTCCTGAACGAGACCGACAAGAAGGCCGTCACCACGCGCATCGCGGCCCGTGACGGCCGGGTCATCCTCTTCCTCGACACCAAGCGATCCGCTGACCGGCTCGCCAAGCGGCTCCTGGCCGTCGGTGTCCGCGCCGCGGCGCTCCACGGAGGCCGCTCCCAGCCGCAGCGGAACCGCACCCTGGACCAGTTCAAGAACGGTCAGGTCACCGCGTTGGTGGCGACGAACGTCGCGGCCCGGGGCATACACATCGACGATCTCGACCTCGTCGTGAACGTCGATCCCCCCACCGACCACAAGGACTACCTCCACCGGGGCGGCCGCACCGCCCGCGCCGGCGGCTCCGGCAGCGTGGTCACCCTGGTCCTGCCCGACCAGAAGCGAGACGTCACCCGGCTGATGTCGGACGCGGGGATCCGCCCCCGGACCGCCCGCGTCACCTCGAATGACGCGGAACTGGCCACCATCACCGGCGCCCGCGAGCCTTCCGGCGTGGCGATCACCATCGAGGTTCCCCGACAGGCGACACCGACGACGTCCCGTCCGAGCCGGAAGACCGACGCCGAGCCCAGCAGGCGATCCGGCCGCCGACGCCGAAACGGCGGCGGCAGGTCCGAGACCGCCGCGGGTGCCCCCACCGGGACAGGGACACGGGGCTCGGGCCGCCGGACCGGGTCCGGCGCGGCAGCGCCCGATAGCTCCTCCGCGGCCGGCGGGCGTGGTGCTCGTCGCCGGGTGGTATCCGAGGGAGCCAAGAGCGGTGCGGCGACCGGCACCCCGAGCGGTGCCGCCACCGGCAAGGTGGCCCGCGGATCCGGCCGACCGACGGCGTCCACGGCGAAAGCGCCGACGAGGAAACCGTCGCGGACGGCGAAGTAACCGTCAGTGATGCTTAGGGCTCCTGGAGGCATCGGCCTCCAGGAGCCCAGACGGTGGGCCCGGACTCCTCCATCGAGCACATCCTCCGCCAAGCGCCAGCGCCCGTCACTGTCCGTGACTGCGAAGTCTCCGGGTTCCCCGTCGCGGTGGTCAGCTCGTCCGCTCAGCCGATGCGACACATCTCCCGCGTCACACGATCAGCGACAGAGCCGGTCGCCCTGCGAGCGGCCCGCAGCCGATTGACATCACACATGCGTCAATCGGGCGGATCCCGGTGTTGGTGCTGGACTCCGCATCCCTGTCAGGCTGAGACCCGAGTTCGACGACACGCTCGAGTCGATGTTGCTACGCGCAGCCGACCGCGTACCACCTGATGGAGGAAGCCCGTGGATGTCCGCAGGACGAAAGACGGTTTGGTTCGGGGCCGTCGGTCGGCCCCCGATGTCGTGGCGTTCCTCGGTATTCCCTATGCTGCCGCGCCCTTCGGAGCCAACCGGTTCAGAGAGCCGCGTCCCGTTCAGGCGTGGGAGGGCGTCCGTGAGTGCCGGGACTTCGGACCGGTGGCCCCGCAGTCGGCCCAGCTTCCCGGGGCGCCGTCCTGGTCGCCCGGCGACGAGGACATCCTCACGCTCAACGTCTGGGCTCCGGCATCCGACAGCGGCCCGGTGCCGGTTCTGGTCTGGATCCATGGTGGTGCCTACACCTTCGGCTCTTCCGCGCAGCCCGACTTCGACGGCACCGCCCTCGCTGGTGCCGGGCTGGTGGTGGTGACCTTCAACTACCGACTCGGCTTCGAGGGCTTCGGTCACATACCGCCCGGCGCCGAGCCGCCGTACCCGGAGAACCGGGGCCTGCTCGACCAGATCGCCGCGTTGCGGTGGGTGCGCGAGAACATCGCCGCATTCGGTGGCGATCCGACCAATGTCACGGTGGCGGGGCAGTCCTCCGGGGCGACCTCGGCCGCCTGCCTGATGGTGATGGACCGGGCGCGCGGGCTGTTCCGCCGCGTCATCGCCCACAGCGCCGTCGGCCCCTGCTACTCAAGGGAGCTCGCGGCTGAGACCACCCGGAGGGTCGCCGCGGCGGCCGGCATCCCCGCCACGTCCGAGCACCTGGCATCCGCGACCCCGCACACACTGGTCGTGGCCTCCGATCGTGTCGTCGAGAGCTACCGGCAAGATCCGGGTTCCGGGCCCCGCCACTACAACCCCGTGATCTACGGTCCGGTCGCCGACGGAGACATCCTGCCCGCCGACCCCCTGTCGGCGGCCGCCGGAGCCTCAGAGACGGTGGACCTCCTGGTGTCCCACACCACGGAGGAGTACTGGCTGATGGACGCGGTCGGCAGCAGTGCGAAGGTCACCACCGACGAACAACTGGCCGACTTCGCCCGGGACTTCCGCCTCCCCGCCGACGTGGTGCCGGGCTACCGGGCGCTGATGCCCGACGCCCCCGTGCTCGACGTCTATCTTGCGATCTTCGGCGACCTGTTGTTCAGCGAGTACAGCAACCGGCTCGCGGAGCGGCACGCCCAATCCGGTGGCCGAGCCTTCACATCCCGCTTCGCCCGCCACCGCGAGGGCCCCGAGGGAGTGGTACGCGCCTGGCACTCCGCCGACATCCCCTTCGCCTTCGGCAACCTCGCCCTCGAAAGTGTCGAGTTCCTCATCGGAGGCCCACCCCGTACCGCAGACCATGAGCTGTCCCAACGCATGATGGCAGCCTGGGTCGGCTTCGCCTCCACGGGTGATCCCGGTTGGCCACCCCTCGACGGCACGACGTCGACCTCCCAGGTCTGGTACACGGCAGACAGCCCTGCCGGGGCCCAGAACACCGCGGCCCGTGCCCTGTGGCGCCAAGCAGACTTCTCACCCCTTCGACCCTGATCCGAATCGTTGGCCAGCGGGTCGAGGTCGACGGTGGTCGGCCAGCGGTGCGCCGGTGCTCCAGCCAGTCCGGCAGCGGCTTCAGGTCGAGTTCGTCGAGAAGGCGGACGCGGTGGCGTGGGCGTGCTGATCAAAGCGGCGGCGCTTCGGCATCGGCGGCGAGGGCATCGTAGCTAGCTACCAGCCCAGGCGCAGGGCGGAGATGTAGCCGTCTCTCATCTCGAAGCGCAGTGGTGCGGCGTGGTGCCGCTCGATCCCGCGCGTACGCGCCCAGCGGTCGTAGATCTCGGACAGCTGCTTCCAGCCGTCCAGGAACCCGTCGACGCGCCCTTGGTACGCCTCGCGTCGGGCGATGGTGGCTGCGGGCGGGTGGCTGGTCACATGCTGTGCTGCGGCCCGGTAGGTGCCGTTGCTGTGCTGGAACACGGAGCGGTCGAAGGCGTCGAGGTCGGGGATTGCTCCGGTTTCAACGGCGTCGGTTCGAGCCGTGACCAGTGCGGCGATGAGGCGGCTGGCGTAGCCCAGCTCCAGTCGGGTGCCGAGCAGGCAGGTCTCCATGTCGCGGCACTCGGGCTCGACGGCGTTGTCGCCGAGCCGTTCGAGGTAGTACGCGAGGTAGGCGCGCTCGGCGTCGTAGAGGATGGCGAACGCCTCGGGATCGGTGGCCAGGTGGCCCACGACCTCCTTGAGAGGCCACTCGGAGTTGTGGTCCTCGTACCAGAAGACGGCGTGAGCCTCACCCGGGTGCGGGTACGGCGTCGCCCAGTTTCCGCTGCCGTTCCCGTATGCCGCCTCCTCGCTGAGCACGGCGGGGCGGCCGGTGGCCTCATCGCCTCGGGACCCGGAGAAGTCCCGGTGGACGTCGGCGATGTACGCGGCGAGCATGCGGGCTATATACGGCTCCAGGCCCTTTGGCATGCGCGAATCCGGGGCCTCGCCGAGTGCCAGGACCGCCGTGTGGGCGATGCGGGCCATCGTCCGGCTGTGCGGCCGCTGCCCGTCGGCCGTGGCCGCGACCAGCGCGCGCCCCGCCGCCTGTACGCCGGTGTGCCCCGCGCACAGCACCCTTCCCCGTAGTCCGAGCACGTCCTTCAGCCGCCCGATCCGGGCCAGGTCCTCGCCTGGGTCGAGGGCGCGCGTAGCCGCTCGAGGATCGCCTGCGAGTGCGACGGTGGACGCGGGCGCGGAGCGGCAGGAGGGACCGTCGTCACCCAGCCTGGGGGCCACAACAGCGGTGGCTATGCCGAGCACGACCACCGCCAACGAGGCGGCGAGCAGCCCGACCCTCTTGCGCCGCCCTAACCCCATCCGCCCCCCTGCTTCCGCCCCTACCTTCTCGTCCCAGTCTCGTGCCCCGGGCGCAGCATAGCGACCGCCCGTCCCTCCGGACCGGAAGGACGCGCTGCTGAGAAGTTTCGGCGGCAGCCGCACCGGCCCGGGGTTGTCTGCCAAGGCCGAGGCGCCCCCGCAGGAGTGACGGCGAGAGAAAGACTCAGTCCTTCAGCATCTCGTCGCGCACCGGGATCCAGTTCAGGGCGGACCGGATGCCCTCCTCCAGGGACAGCTTCGGCGTCCACCCCAAGAGCGTCGCGGCCCGGTCGCTCGTGGTGTAGCCACCGGCGACGTCACCAGGACGCGGATCGGTGTCGACCGTGCTCAGGGGTGTGCTCACCACGTTGTCGAACGCCGCGCACAGCTCCCGGACGGTGGTGCCGGAGCCGGTGCCCAGGTTGATCGCGATCGACGGCTTCGACGCCGTGAGGATGGCGTCGAAGCAGTCGATCGCCGCGATGTGAGCCGCGGCGAGGTCCCACACGTGCACGTAGTCACGGATGCCCGTCCCGTCGCGGGTCGGGTAGTTCACGCCGGTGACCGGGAACGGCGTGCCCTCCTGGTGGGCCTGGATCAACTTGCCCAGGGCGTGGCTGGGTCTCTTGAGCTGGAGACCGGTCCGTAGCAGGGGGTCGGAGCCGACCGGGTTGAAGTAGCGCAGCGACAGCACCCGCATCTTTCCGGCCGCGGCGATGTCGGTGAACATCTCCTCGCACACGGCTTTGGTCCGCGCGTAGGGGCTCTGCGGTGCCAGTGGCGAGTCCTCGGTGACGGGGGAGCCGTCCTCGGCCTGGTAGATGGAGCCCGAGCTGCTGAAGACAAGGCGGTCGCAGCCGTTGCGGTGGAGATGGCTGACGAAGGCCAGGCTCTTGGTGACGTTCGCCTCGTAGTAGCCGATCGGGTCCGCCACGGACTCCGGCACCACGATCAGCGCCGCGCAGTGCACCACGGCGGAGATGTCCGGGTGCTCCGAGAAGATCCGGTCGATCAGGGCTCCGTCCGAGATATCGCCTTCGTAGAAGATCCGTCCGTCGGTGAACTCGCGGCGGCCCCTGACGAGGTTGTCGAGGATCACCGGGGTGACCCCCGCGTCCAGGCAGGCTGAAGCGACGGTACTTCCGATGTAACCGGCTCCCCCGGCGATAAGGACAGACACCGTGATTCTTCCCTGCCTCGTTCCAGACCCGGTAGGCGACCGGCAGCAAGGCTAGCGGAGCAGGCGGGCAAGGAAGGGCGGCCGTGCCAGCAGGGCCTGAAGCCGCCCTGAGCGTGAGCGGGCCAGGCTTGCTACCGATTCACCTTGGCGCTGGACCTGTCTGACAAATTCAACGTCGTACTGGTCTCGGACGGTAGTTAATGGTCTTGCTGTGATGGTGGGGCCCAGCGATGCTGGGCCGATGCCAGGGCAGCGGAAGCGACGACGTCAGCAGCAGGAGGACATGCAGCGGACGGCTGCTCGCTTCGCGCCTGGCGCGGGCCGCTGGGAGGTGCTCTTCGAGACCCAGGATGAGTCGGAATGGCGCGCTCACATCCGCCGTCTCCGAGCGTCGGACACGCAAGTCGACTGGACGGCGGTGCGAATGGACACGTTCTGTGGGCGCCTGATGCAGCCGACCACCTACAGGCTGAGCCGCTTTCAGCCGAATGCAGTGCCCGATCCGGGCCAGGACTCGCTCGATAATTGATCTTGTGGTTGGTAGAGGTGAACTGACGCATGTGGCGGGGGGAGCGAATTAAAGCCCTGATGCCACAGGTGAATCGGCGTCGTCGCACTCACCCACTGGGAGCTGACGGCACCTGGGCCGGCTGCTGGGGCACGTCCAAGTCAGCAGGGAGAAGAGCTCGTCGCGGTCGAGGCTTTGAGTGATCGAGCCCGTCGGGGCAGCGGCCGGCAGCCATGCGGGGTCTTCACCGGCCATCCGACCAGCAAGCCGAGGTGCTGCCGCAGGGTCAAGGCGCCACGCCCTTACGGGGGGTCGGCAGCGCGGGTGGAGGCGTCCACCAGTACCCGGCTGCGTCGATGCGGCTCAGGATCCACGCCCGTCGCTCCTCGCCGGCCACATTCCACCGATAGCTCATCGGCCGCGCGCGCATCGCCCGGGTGTGTCTGCTCGGGTATCCGACGCCGCGCCGGGAGAAGTGCCGAGGGCGTGGACCGGAGGCGATGGCCCACATGTCACGGCAGAAGTCGGCCAGCCTGTCCATCCTGTCGATGACCTCGGCAGGTGCGACACCCTCAGGGGACATCCTGGCACGCCTGGCACGGTTCGCCCAAGGCCGAACGGCCTTCGGCCGGGGCAGCGCGACGCGGTCACAAGCCGCACTTCTCCGCGCGGGCTCAGAAGGAAGCACCGAGCACGGTGGCTGCAACGGCTGGGCACAGGCACCGTGATCACATCCCCGGCCGTCGCACCCACGGTGCCAAGCGCTCCCCGGTCGCCAGGTTCTCACGCCAGTACCGGAAGACGGTTCTCCGGACGACGTTGAGCCGCCCGGCGGCGATGAGACCCGAGGCGGGTTCCGGGCGTGATCTTGCATTGCCTGTACTCCCGGCACAGCGACGGCAGGGTACGCCAGCGTCGACTCGAACAGGTCGTGGGGTCGAGGAGGCTGGTGAGCTACTGGTCCTGCTACCACCGTGGGAAGTACCCGGTGTTCGGCACGTATCCGGGAAGCCCCCTGGCGGAGGCGTTCCGGGCCGCCGCGTCGGAACACACCGGCACGCGGTGGCCCCGGCACATGCCGCCCCCGGTGGCGGCAAGGGGGAGCGGATCCAGCTGACTCCGGCCATCGTGCCTCCGGTGTAGGCGATGTTGCGCGAACGGCGAAGCGCCGGTCGCCCGCGCGCTGCCTGTCGGGCCGCATCCGGCGTCGGAGAACGCATCGGTTGTCAGACCCGGTCGATACCGTTCGTGCATGAGTGCAGAGATCGGGTACGAGTGTGGCGACGCGACCAGACCGCCGGGGCCGGGACCCAAGATCATCGCTCACGTGTGCAACGATGCCGGGCGGTGGGGCGCGGGCTTCGTGGTGGCGGTCTCCCGTAGATGGCCGCAGCCTGAGGCGGCCTACCGAGAGTGGTACTGCGGCCGCCAGAGCAACGATTTCGCCTTGGGCGCCGTACAGCTCGTTCAGACCCAGGACGATGTGTGGGTAGCCAACATGATCGGCCAACACGGCATCCGCAGCCGCACCAGGACCGAGGTGCCCGTGCGGTACGAGGCCATCGATCAAGCCCTGGAAAGCCTGTCGAATCACGCGTCGGCCCTGGCGGCCTCAGTCCACATGCCCAGAATCGGATGCGGACTTGCCGGCGGACGGTGGGAGAGGATCGAACCGCTCATCGCCCACCACCTGACGGCGCAGGGCATCTCCGTGACTGTTTACGATCGTCCGTAGTCGCCCGACGTCCTGAGCGACATCTGCGGCCGGTTGGCAAGGACTGCCTTTTTGCCTTCGGCGCAACCTTCTTCGGGGTTCGCTGGTGGGCTATTCCATGACCGCTCGGGCCGCGTCGAGGAACGCCAGCCGGTTCTCCTCCAGGTAGTCCCGTACGCTCTCGCCGTCAGGAAGACCTTCCCACACCGTCCGGTTGAGGTCGAGGAAGTACGCACGTGCCGCGTCATGCACGGGCAGGGGGAACTGGATGCGGATGAGCCGCTCGGCGACCCACAGCCTGTTCATGACGTCCTGGGTCTTGAGGTACCAGGGGTGGGTGTCGTCGAACTCGGAAGGCCGGCTGAACGCGGAGCGTTCGGCCTCGGCCCCCACCTCGACGAATCGCTCCAGCAGCGCCAGCCGTTCCGCGCGCCGAGCCTCCGACAGGGTGTTCTGCTGCCGTTGCTGTTCAGCGCGTTCCGCTGACAGTTGAGTCCTGTGCTGAACGAGGTAGGACAACACGCCTCCAAGGACAACGCCGCCCAACGATATGAGTGACACCCAGACCTGACCTGACACGGTGGTCATCGTTCCATGCCGTCGATCCTTGAGACGATCTCGCTGTGGCCGGCGTGATCACGGCGTCCGAGCCGCGGAGCGGCCGAACTGGGTGCGGATGGGCCCGCTCCGCGACCACAGCTTGGCTGGATCCGAGCAAGAAGCCTCCGCCGTGGCCGACAGCTTTGGAGGACGGCGCCTGGATCTGATGACTACATGACCTGGGACGACGCGTCCGCTGAAAGATCCCGCGAAGGTGACTGAGCCTACGTGAGTTCCTTCCGCATCAACGTGCACATCGTTTCGTAGCAGCGCAACGATCCATCAGGCGCTTGCTCGTCCCAGGAGTCCGGCTGACGGTCGTACGCGACATATCCCAGTCGTTCGTATAGTGCACGTGCCCGGGGGTTGCTTTCCTCCACACCCAGCTCGGCCCGCCGCAGACCGCGGTTCCTGATCCTCAGTTCTGCGGCTTCGACGAGGAACGTGCCGATCCCGCACGACTGCAATGCGGGGTGGACTGCCAGCTGCCACAAAGTGCCGACGCCCTTCTTGACCTGGTAGTCGACGCCGCCCTTCGCCACCGGGATGTCCGTTGCAGGGCAGACCGCGAGGTAGTCGACCTCGCCGAGCCGGGCACGTGCCAACTGCTTGGCGACGTTGGCCAGGTGGCGGTCAGACCCCGCCCACCCGCACGACGCCAGGTCCGCGTGCACCAAATCACGGGCTGACAGCTTCAACACAACGTTGATCATCTTCAGTACCTCCGGCGAGCCAGCATCCATGCCGATCACGCAGGGCGCAAAGCCGTTTCCTCTGCCCACACTCCTGGCTCACGGGCCATCGCTGCCCAAGCAATTGGCACTGCGGCAGCGCAAGCGAGTCCGCAAAGGAGGCTGTGCTGATCGTGGACGGCACCCTGGTTCCAACCCGGTGACCATACGGTGGCCGAGCAGTCGAAAAGCTACTGGTACTCCACCAACCACCAGGTCGTCATCGACGCCGACACCCGGCGCGTCGTGGCCGTCGGCCGGCCCGCCGGCGCTTCGCACCGGCGCGCAGGGCCCGCTTCTTGGCCTGGACGCGAGCTTGGCGTGGTGGCGTTCGTGCCATAACGGACCGATCTCCGAGACGGGTTCAGCGATCACATCGCCCGACAGGGCGGTGATCATTCGGTCGCTGGCGATGGCTGTACGAGTCGAGTTCCCCACCACACGACCATGATCGGTGATCGGGAAGTCGACGCCGCACCGCCAACCGGGCACGAGCGCGTCAGGTACGAATCACTCCGGACATATCCGGCTGCAAAGGCCGTCGTCGTCGTTCGGCCACTCGCAGCAGGCGTGGTGAGCACGCGCGACCTTGTCGCGATCGAGGAACTCCGTGATGATGCGACCGTCCTCAATGCGCGTGACCCCTACCTGCTTTTTAAAGTCGATCTTCAGTATCTCGAGCTCCAACCTTCTACATTTCACCGCATACCTGTCGGCAGCCTCAGGGTACTTGGCGAACAGTCTGTCCACTTCTTCGAAGAAGTCAGGGTCGCGCTGCGGTCCACAGGCGGGCTTGGTGTCCATGGTTCTCGCTCCCGCGTCGAGTGCTTGAGGGCCCCGGATTTCATGGTCCCTCAGCCTTGAGCCCGGTGCCACCGAGCCCAGGAACCTCCCCGTTCAACCATCCATGGCCCGCGCACGATCTACCGCGGGGCTGGGGGAGAGGCGAGTTCTCGGAGCCGGATCGGCCGCGACGTTGATCCGGGGCCTGCACGCGGGCGGCCTGGCCTGGTACCGCAACCCGTTATACGTCACGGACAGCGAGTAGAGCTGCTCCCTCGGGTGCGGCCCCGCTCCGTTCGACAGACATGGTGCGCCGCCGGAGAATCGGATTACGTGTGAGGAGGGGCCATGAGCATCCGCATAGCCACTTTCAACTGCGAAAACCTCTTCCGGAGGCCCATCGTCTTCGGTATCGGAAACGACCCTGTACGCGACGCCGTGCTCGAGGACTACAGGAAACTTGTCGACATCCTCGATCATGACACGTATACGGCCAACGACAAGACAAAGATCATCGAGCTTCTCAAGAAGCACAGCGTCGACGTCTCCCAAGACATCTCCACCCAGACGATCCTGGTGAACGAGCCGCGTGGACGGGCCCGACTACTCAAGGGCGAGGGCCGGAACATCGAGGTCAGGGCCGAGGTCACGGGACGGTCCGCCTGGGTCGGCTGGGCCGAACTGGTCAAGGACGACCTCAGCTGGGACGCCGTCAAGAACACCGCCAAGGTGATCGCCGAGGTGAACGCCGACATACTGCTGACGGTTGAAGTCGAGGACCGGCTCACTCTGCACCGCTTCAACAAACAGGTGCTGGCAGGCCAGTTCGATACGGAACCGTATCCATTCAACCTGCTGATCGACGGCAACGACATTCGCGGCATCGACGTGGGGCTGTTCAGCCGACATCCGATCACCTCCGTACGCTCGCACATCTTCGACAAGAAGGATTCCCGGGACATCTTCAGCCGGGACTGCCCGGAATTCGAGATCGACATCGATGGCGAACCGCTCTGGCTCCTCGGAAACCACTTCAAGAGCAAGCGCGGCGGCGGAGGTGGCGACAAGCGCAAGCTCCAGGGCGAGCGTGTCGCCCAGCTCTACCAGGCCGCGCTCGATCGCTCGGCCCATGTCGTAGTAGCCGGGGACCTCAACGACACCCCGGGCAGCCCGCCGCTCACGTTCCTCGAGGCCACCAGCCTCAAGGAAGCGATGAACCACGACAGTTACGAGGGACCGCCCGGCACCCATGGGAAGTGCACGAACCTCAACGACAAGATCGACTACCTGATGTTCTCGCCGGAGCTGTTCGCCAGGGTAGACAAGGTCGAGGTGGAGCGGCGTGGGATCTTCGAGTTCGGTACCCCGTTCGACACCGTGACCGGACCCGGCGACCAGGCTTCCGACCACGCTGCCATCGTCGCCGAACTCGACCTGTGAAGGCAGCCCGGCGGCACGGCCAGCCCCCGGGTGAGTTCGCCGTGCAGCGCCCGCCAAGCGGGCGAGTTGCGGCGGCGGGCGTTGCGGACCTGAGGGTACAGCTCGCGAGCCGATTCCCTGGATGAGGCCCTCCTCCCGGTGTCCTCCTCCAGGCACTGCCGGGCGCGGGCCAAGAAGAGCCCCTACTCACTGGCCGTCGACTTCAGCGCCCCGAGCTCGCACAGCCGGATCATTGGTCGGTGAACACACCGGATTCACTTCTCGCCGGAGTGGGGAGCGGTTCGTGATGAGGGTGCTCGAGGGCGTGGGCCACTGGCAAAGCCAGGCACGTGCTCCCGTCGACGTCGCGGTCCCCCTGGGGCGACCGCGTGCCGGCGGGGCACGTGCCTGCCGTGCCCTGCGGCTACCTGGTGCGCAGTCGCTTGACCAGTCCGGCGCCGAGGTCGGCCAGCAGGAAGCCGGCCAGGGTGATACCGAGTACGGGAAGCGCCCAGCCGAGGGCGGCCACGGCCGGAACGCCGAGGATCAGCACCGGCAGCGGGATGCGGCGCCAGGCGCCGCGGGCGGGAGCCTTGCCGAAGGGCGCCGAACGGTCCGCGCGAGTGGGGCGGCGCTGCCACCACATGCGGTAGCCCCAGAAGGTGATCAGCATGAGGCCGATCGCGATGGCCGCGAGGACGATCTGGTTGAGGATGCCGAAGAGGGCGCCCATGTGTCCTTGGACGCCGAGCTTGGTGAGCTTGGCGGGCAGCGGGTGGTCCGCCCATCGGGTGTGCGCGGTGACCTCGCCCCTGGCCGTGTCGACCGCGACGCGGTCGTAGTGGACGGGCCAGACGTTGTCCTTCTGCGCGACCGTCCATGCGCTGGACGGGTCGGCGGGCGGGGTGACCTCGACGGTTCCGCCGAGCCCGGCCTGCCGGGCGACCTTGAGGGCCGCGTCGAAGTCCGAGGGGACGGCGTCGGCCTGCTTCTCGGTGTGAGCCGCACCGTGGCCGGCGTGGCCGGCGTGGCCGGCGTGCGCGTCGTCGGCGGGAGGGGGCCCGCCGGGCAGTCGGGTATCGAGCTCCGGGGCGTGGCCCTGGACCGCGTCGAGGGCCTGGCCGAACCGCTCACCGGCGTACTTCGACCACGTCAGACCGGTGGCGCTGAGGAAGAGCAGGCCCAGTGCGAGCCAGAGGCCGGTGGCGGCATGCCAGCCGCGGGTGCGCCGCACGCCGCGTGCCGACCGGTCGGGTAGCAGCACCCCTCGCAGGGAGCGGGCCCGCTGGCCGCGGCCGCGGCCGAGCCACAGGACGAGTCCGCCGGCTACGACCACCCACAACCAGCTTGCCGCGACCTCCGAGTACAGCCGCCCCGTCTCCCCGAGGTGGAGGTTGCGGTGCAGGTCGTCGAGCCATGTCCGCAGAGGTGTCGAGCCCCACCAGGTGGTGAGCTCGCCTCGGACGTCGGCGGTGTAGGGGTCGACGAAGACGGTGCGCTGCTTGTCGCCCAGTCCGGGGACCGACAGCACCACACGGGTGGTGTCCTCGGGCTCCGACGGGGTGACGACGGAGGCCAGGGTGCCCTCGGGGTGAGCCTCGCGGGCGGCGGCGATCTGCTCGGCCAGCGGCCGCGGCGCCTGGCCGACCGTCTCGACGGTCAGTTTGTCGCCGTAGAGAAGCTGGTCGAGCTGTGGCGTGAGGGTGTAGAGCAGGCCGGTGAAGGCGGCCACGAAGAGGAAGGGGGCGACGAACACCCCGGCGTAGAAGTGCAGGCGGACCAGCAGGGCGCGTACGCCCTGCCAGGAACGTCCGGCGGCGGGGTCCGGCCCACCGGACGGCAGGTCATGGTGCGGTCTTCGTGTGCTTCGGTCAGTGGTTGTGGACATGCGTGGTGATCCTCACGTGCTGCGCGCCGCGACAGCGACGCGTGCTGCGATGACAGGAGGGTGTGAGCCCGCCCCTGCGGGGCGGGGTGTCGTGATCGCGGGGTGAACGGGCGATCAGACCGTCATCGGCACGGGAGGCCCGCGCAGCGGCAGGCTGCGGACCAGCAGCACACCGAACGGCGGAAAAAGGTCGCGAGCAGCGAGCGGCGACCGTGGAGGTGCGGGTACCACCGCCACCTCGGGGTCGACGCGGCGGAGGCCGGAGAACAGCAGGGACACCAGGCGGCGCAGTACGCGTTCGCCGTAGACCAGGCACACGGCGGTCCCGAGGGTGGCCAGCGCGTGGGCCGCGGTCATCGCGGCGGGCATCGAGTGCGCGGCGGCCCCGGCGGTCTCGACACCACGACCGGTCGCGTTCGCCAGTCCCGGACGGCCGAGGTCCGGCGGCGCGAGCCAGTCGAGCTGCCCGGACGGACGGTGGGCAGGCGCCAGGCGCGCCGAGGTGTGATGCGGACCTGACGGGCCGGCCCCGCCCGGTCCATGTGGTCCGCCGTGGGCGACATGCCCGCCGAGGCGGGCGGACGACAGGAAGTGCAACGCGAGGTGCAGCGCGAACTGCGCCCCGCCGACCAGCAGCACACTGACGTCGAACCGTGGCCGCCGCACGCCGAAGGCCGCCGTCCCGACCACGGTCAGCACGGCGAGAACGACCAGCAGCGCGCCGACGCCGGGAAGGTGCCCGCCGGCCGCTCCGTGCCCCGCCATGGCGAGCAACAGGCAGACGCAGGCACAGAGCAGGCCCCTACGGGCCCGGCTCAGCCAGCTTCCCGGTTCACGCACCGGCATAACGTACAGTCGAATTCCAGCCACTTCTGAAACCGGCCACCCGACACGCCGCAGGCTGGCAGATGCGCCATCTCGCCCTGTGCGCACAGTTGTTGAGCGGTTGCCGCATCGGCCGCGATGTGAAGATCATGTCACTGCGGCACTGATCGAGTGTCTGAAATCACGCCGGGATGAGCATCCTTTATTTCGGTGCATCAGTGGATGTTCCAGGGCGACCGGGGCGCTGTCGATCCGCCGAACGTCCAGACCGCCGCCACCGCGAACATATCCGCGGGACAGCCAGGGGCAGGCATGGTCCGAGCGTCCGGCCGAGCCTCGCCGCTCGACCAGCGGGGATGATGGTGCGGTGATATCCCTGGACAGACGTCTCATAGGAAGCTGGTTCGGCCCCGTCGTCAACGTGATGGAGTCGACCGACATCGTGTTCCTGGCCAATGGGTGGGGCTGGAGCAGGCTGGACAGTGTCAGCGGAATGCTGGCCGTCTCCCGGTTCCGCTGGTCCTGCCCGTCCGTAGGAGTACTGCGGCTTCGCTACACCTGGCTGATCAGCGGGCAGGCCGACGCACGTGACGTATTCAAGACCGTCGACCATAACGAGTCGACAGACGAGATCATCGAGACCGGTTACCGGATCACCCGTCAGCCGCCTCCGTTCTCGGAGGAGATGGAGACGGCTCTCCTGGTGGACCAGCTGATCGACTACGAGGACACCTTTTATCGCGGACAGGGGACCCTCACCGCTGACGACGACCCTTCGGCCGTGTTGGTCCCCTACCCGCCCTCGCCCCGCCCCGGACCTCTTGGCCCCAGGCGTGTCTCATAGGAGAGACGTCGATCACGTCGCGGATCTGGTCGGGGTGGTGCACGACGGGCGGGTCGCTGGTGGTCCAGGGCGGGACGGACTGAGGTGTTCGGGCAGGACGGCCGCGCTGCCGTATCCGACCCTGCGGGCTATCTCCTCGACGGCAGGTCCGTTGTCTCCAGGGGCTGCTCCTCGGCGCTGCTCAGCCGTAGGTCGCGCAGCCAGGCGGCGGGGTGGTGCCGGTGGCGGCATGACCGCAAGGCGATCTACGAGGCCGACCAGCGGACCGACCGGGACGCCGAGAGGTATGAGTGCACCCCGTCGCTGCGGCCGATCCGCACCCCAGGGCGCAGTCCCGAAGACAGCACACTGCTGGCGGGTACGGACGCCGGCGTGGTGGCCTCGTGGGGGACCTGTGGTGGCGACCGGACGGCCCGGTGGGTGATCCGGTGACGATCGGGTGACCCCGACCCGGAGGGGAGACCCGCTGCGCCGCCTGGTCGGCGGGTCCAGGAGGGCGAACAAGCGACATGTGTAGACACTGTCTACTCGCATCTGGTAGACAGTGTCTATGGAGACTGAGAGTTCCTTGCGGGAACGGTTGATCGACGTCGGCGTGGAGCTCGTGCTGACTGAGGGTTCCGCGTCCCTGGGGCTGCGCGAGATCGCCCGCAGGGCCGGGGTGTCGCACGGGGCGCCTCGCCGGCACTTCCCGACACACCACGCCCTGCTGTCGGCGATCGCCCGTCGCGGCTTCGAGGACCTCGTGGCCCGGGTCGGTGCCGCGCTCGCTGACGCGACGTCGCCGCGGGCACAGTTGCGGGCCGTCGCGCGGGTGTACGTCGGGTACGCGCTGGAGCGCCGCGGCATGTTCGAGCTGATGTTCCGGCACGAACTGCTCGACAGTGAGCAGCACGCGTCGGGCGAGCGACGGCTGCGGGAGTCGACGATCCCGCTGTTCGAGCGCATCGTCGCCCTCGTCGCCCGGTGCGGGGCGGACGGGGACACCACACAGCGGCGACCCGGCGGGCCGGACGCGACCCCGCCGCCGGCCGTGACGGCTGCCGCCCTGTGGTCCAACCTGCACGGCGTCGCCCAACTGTGGGCATGGGGCAGCCTGCAGCTCGCCCTCGACGCCACACAGTCGGACGGTACGCTTCGCGGCGACCCACTCGATCGCATCGTCGCGGCGGTTCTGGACGCCCACCTGGGCCCGGTGAACCCGTGACCGTGCCCGCACGGGCCCCCAGCCGGCGACGCTCGCCCTGCCGCCACCGACATACCCGGCGGACTCGCTCGACACGCCGATCGCCATCCGTGTCCATGTGATCGAAGTGGCCGCCGGAGCCGGGCCACCGCTCGGGCGTGGCCTGGGCGCACACGGAGGCCGGCGCGCCGTGCGCTGAATCAACGTTCCCCTCGCGCTCCTGATCACCGGCTCACCCTCGCCCTCCAGCCACCGCCGGAACGCACCGGCTCGTAGCGCCTCGCCCCCCTGGACGCAGCCCCGTTCGCGACCGCGCTCGCGGCGCTGGTCCACCCCCTGACCGGTGTACCGGTGTACCGGTGTACCGGCGGCCCGATGTCCGGCGTACCGGCACACGGCTGGACGGCCGCGCCGACACGACTCGGACTCGCCTCCGTCGTCGTCCTCCCAGACGTGGCACGAACGCCGCACCGAGCATCCGATCGTGCGCCGCCTGCCATGGCGCGGTCCATACCGGTGACAGCACCGACGGCGCGTCTGTCGGCCACCGTCGCCGGCGGGTTCGACCCGCTGTTCACGGCACGGTCCCCTCCAAGACGTACCCCTCGGTCTCTTCACCGGCAACGTGCACGTCGTTCCACTGACCGAGGGACCAACGGCACGGCCTCGTGGTCATCGTTGGTCATCGGTACCGCGGGGCTGTCCCGGCCCGGTCCGACCAGCGAGTGGATCGCCTTACGGAACGAAGAGCAGGTGACATGAATCCCGACCATGTAGCCGACGACCGTACCGACGCGGCCGTCGGGGGCACCGACTACGACACCTCGGAGATGCTGCGCCAGGTGTTCCTGCGCGCACTGTCCGGACCACGCCTGGAAGACGGGCATCGCTTGCGACCGATCAGACCGGTCAGACCGACCAGACCGGTTACCGACCCAAGGACTGCCTGATGCAGATAGCCATCCTGCTCTACGACCGCTTCACCGCGCTGGACGCCGTCGGCCCCTACGAGATCCTGGGCCGCGTGCCGGGTGTCGAGGTCGTCTTCACCGCCGCGAGGCCCGGTCTGGTCCGCACCGATCTGGGCAGCCTCGCGCTCACCGCGGACCGGCCGCTGTCCGACGTCACCTCACCCGACATCCTGCTGGTGCCCGGCGGACCGGGCACCGCCGACCTGTTGGGCGACCGAGTCGTCCTCGACTGGCTCCGCACCGCGGATGCCGCCACCACATGGACCACCTCCGTCTGCTCGGGTTCCCTCCTGCTGGCGGCAGCAGGTCTGTTGAACGGGCGCCGGGCCACCTCGCACTGGATCGCCCTCGACCACCTCGCGGACCTGGGCGCCGTACCCAGCAGGGAGCATGTCGTCCTCGACGGCAAGTACGCGACGGCCGCCGGCGTCTCCGCCGGCATCGACCTGGCCCTCCAGCTCGCCGGCCGCATCGCCGGAGACGAAGTCGCCCAGGCCGTCCAACTCGTCGTCGAGTACGCCCCTCAGCCGCCCTACGACGCGGGTTCCGTCTCCACCGCCCCGCCCGAACTGGTCACCTCCCTGCGGGCCAGCAACCTCGTCGTACAGGCGGGAACGGGCCTGATGTCCAGTGCCTGAGCCCTTCAGCACCGGTCAACCGCTGGCCCTGGACAGTGGCGCGGCGCGGTGGCCGTGCCCCCGCGCGGGTCGGTCCTCCGCGCGGTCTGCTCCCTCCCGGAATCGAGATCGGTTGTCAGTGGTGGGTGCGAAGATCGGAGCATCGAGTCGGAGAAGGGGGAGCGGCCATGTCCGGAAACCAGAACTACATCAATCACGTTGCTCTTGTGTTGGATGCCAGTTCGTCCATGTCACACCTGAGCCGCAAGGTGATTGAAGTAGCCGACCAGCAGATCGCGTATCTGGCGCGCCGGTCGGAGGAACTGGATCAGGAAACCCGCGTCACGGTGTACGTCTTCGCCCAGGAGGTGGAGTGCGTCATCTACGACAAGGACGTGCTGCGGATGCCGTCCCTGAAGCATCTGTACCGGGTCGGTGGAATGACGGCTCTGCTGGCGGCCACGCTGAAGTCGCAGCGGGAGCTGGCGCAGACGGCTCAACTGTACGGCGACCACAGCTTCCTCACGTTCGTGCTGACCGACGGGCAGGAGAACGCGAGTCATCGCTGCGCGGATGCCCCCAGCAGGGATCCGCGTGAGCTGGTGCAGGCCGTGGCCGAGATGTTCCAGACACAGGAGGACAACTGGACGCTGGCGGTCCTGGTGCCGGACCAGATGGGCAAGCGCGAGGCCATGCAGTGTGGTTTCCCGAAGGACAACATCGCCATTTGGGACGCCACGAGCACACAGGGCCTGGAGGAGGCCGGGCAGGTCATCCAGCAGGCCACCGAGAAATTCATGGTGGGCCGCACCCAGGGCATCCGGGGATCGCGGGCGGTGTTCTCGATGGGCGCGGAGGCGGTCAACAAGGACACCATCGAGGCGGCTGGTCTCACCCCGGTGAATCCGTCGGAATACCAGCTGATTCCGGTGGCTCGCGAAGCGGCGATACGGGACTGGGTTATCGAGTGCGGGCACACGTACCGTACCGGTTGTGCGTTCTATCAGCTGAGTAAGTCGGAGAAGATCCAGGCGCGGAAGCAGATCGCGGTGCTGGAGAAGAAGACGGATCGGGTGTACACGGGCCCGGAGGCCCGAGCCCTGCTCGGCCTGCCGGACATGGAAGTCCGCGTCAAGCCGGACTACAACGACGACTTCACGATCTTCGTGCAGAGCACCAGTGTGAACCGAAAGCTGGTGCCGAACACCCGTCTGCTGCTGATGACCTGACGCCTCGAAGGCTCTGAACGGTCCAACGGTCCGCTGGGGATCTCTCCGACCTCGCAACGCCCGACATCCGGGTAGCGATGGAAGAGGGAAGGGCCACTGCTGGGGGACGCCCTCATGACCAGAAAGAGGGCGTCCTCCGGGTGATGGAGGACCTTGCGATCGCCGTCAGAGGTCTCCTTGGCAACGCCAGAGCTCGCCTGTCAGGAGCGGGGCGAGATGGCTCCACGAGGTGGAGCCGTCCGGGGTGGTCCCGCCGGCGACCATGAACGCGTCTGCGGTGACAGACCGCTTTCGCCACGGCATTGCTCACAGCGCCTTCTGCGTGATCACGGACAGACCCGTTGGGCCGGCACGCGCACCGGAAGGCCGGCTTTCTCGTCTACGGTGAAATGCCGGTCGCCGATCACACCGCACAGCTCGCGCCGCCACTGGTCGGGGTCGAGCCGCAGGGGGCCGCCGGTGTTGTCCGAGCTCTGTTAGATCACGGTTCTGCCGTCCGGGGCCATGTCCCGGAAGACGTACGAGCCGTCCACCAGCAGGCCGCTGGAGGGGATGCGGCCGAAGTCGTACGAGTCGCTGTAGGCGCGATCACCGACCCGGTAGATCCGCACGGAGCTGTTGGCGGCCACGGCGAAGCGGCCCTCCTTGTCGAGGAATCCCGCCACGTACGGTTTCTCGGCGCTCTCGGCCATGCTGCGCAACGGCCCCAGCTCCTTGCGCAGAGGGTCGCGCCGCCACAGTTCCACGATGCCGCCGCTGCGGAGCACCGCGAAGTAGCGCCCGCTGGGGTCGAACTGCGTGGCGACAGCGTCGGTGGGCACCTTCACGGTTGTCGTCGTGCGCCCCGTGGTGAGGTCGATGACACGCACCGTGGGATCGCCCCAGACGAGCACGGCCACCTGGTTGTCCGCCGGGTAACGATTGACGTTCGCCTGCCGCGGCGTGCTCGCGCCGCGGCTCCCGGCGATGATGCCCTTGATGTCGTGGTGAGCGAGTTGTCTGCCCGTCCGCGCGTCCCACTGCTGCACCCGCGTCCCGGAGACGGTCACGAGACGTCCGTCCTGGTCGAAGAAGTACTGGAGATCAGCGGGGGTGGGCGGCTTGGGAATGCCGATCCGGGCCGTTCGCCGCAGCGTGGACACCTCCCGGACGGAGATGGCGTCCTCGGCGTCCCAGTCGGCCAGGAGTTTTCGGCCCGGACCGGACTCGAGGCGGTATCCCTTGGGGGGAGCCAGTACGGCCGCGGGCGTCTCACCTCGGCGATCAGCAGGGTCGTCGCCGTCCCGGGGCATGGCGGAGTGAAGCTGCAGGCTCGCGCCGTCGTCCACGACGCTGACGGTCTTGCCGCCGTCCGCGGTGAGTTTCTGTTCGCTCACCTTGAGGACATTGGGCTCGGCCGACAGTTCGACGTAGTTGATCAGCGAGTCGCCGTGTCCGACGAGGAGGAGTTTTCCGCGGGACGACACGAGGTCCCACGCCGTCGCCGTGACCCCGTCGAGCTGGGTGGCCTTGCTGATCACCTTTCCCTGGGAGAGGTCCACCAGCGACAGGTCGTTCCCGTCCTTCGTGACGAATGCGACGCCCGGTCATATCGACGCCTGGGCCCTGGGTGGCGCAGGAGGTGTAGTCGCCCGCGTGGTAGGGGCGTCCCCGCTGGGCGCCGTCGGAGATCCGCCGCAGGCTGAAGAACGCCCCAGAGTCGCCGCCCCGGCAGACGACGACCGTCGACCGGTCGCCGGAGACGAGGACGCCGTCGACATCGCGCACGACGGTCCGGCTCCTCCCGGTGGCCATGTCGACGGCGACCAGACCCGAGGAGTGCTTTCGCCCGAGGCGGGACTCCTCCGCCAGCAGGCTCCGGTTGTCGGGGCCGAACCACAGCCTGCCGCCGATGTCCGCGGGCGCGCGCACCCGTCCGCCGACGGTGTCGCGGTCCAGGTCCCACCACATCAGGTCCTTCCCCGACCGGACGACGACAAGCCGTCCGTCCGCGGACATCGCGAACCCGTTCCTCTTCTCGAAGGGGTACTGGAGCAGGCCCGTCACCCTGGGAAGTTCGTGCACCCGGCCGATGATCCGGTCCGCGTCCGGGCGCACCTCGAACCAACCGGCTCTCCCACCCTCACAGACGAAGGCGACCCGGCCGCCGTCGGCCGACACCATGGCGTAGACGACCTGCTTGACGGAGAACTGCTCAGTGCGCACCGTGCCGTCGAGAGCATGCACGAACAGCATTGCGCGGCCCACCCTCGACCTGGCGAAGACCACATTGCCGTCCCGACTCGTCTGAAACTGCTCGATCGTCCCCAACAGGCCGGAGACCTGTCCGGGCCTGGCGACCTGGACCAGGCCGTCCTCCTTCTGCTCGACCTGGACCTTCACCATCTCTGGGCTTCCACCGCCCGCCGTGCTGACCGGTAACTCCACGAGATAGGTCACCCTTCCCCCTCACCCGCACCGGCTCCTCCCGCCTACTGGAAGCCCGGACACGCCATCGTGCCCCAACTCGCCATCGTCTGAAGGTAGTTGTGGATTCACGGTTGTGGAGAGACCCGCGCAGTCGAGCCTCCGTCTCGGAATATCCGGTCGTGGAAGTGGGCGTGATCCTGATAGGACACGGCCATGGGTGCTGAAGCGCCGACACCGATGGATCGTCTGTTGGCGGAGCGAGCCATCAGGCACTGTGATGCAGCGTGTGGCCTTCGGCGGACGGCTACTTGACTGGAGGTCCTGACATGGCCAGTAAGTTCACCGAGCTTGCGATCGACTGTGCCGATCCCCACGGTCTCGCCCGGTTCTGGTGCTCGGTCCTCGACTATGAGGTGCAAGACGAAGGCGACGGAATCGTCACCATTGGCTCCCCCGAGGTGCCTGAAGGCGACAAGCGCCTTGGCCCGGTGCCGCCGACGTTGACCTTCGCGCACGTGCCCGAGGGCAAGACCGTCAAGAACAGGCTTCACCTCGACGTCAACCCGACCGACAGGGAGCAGGACGAAGAGGTCCGTCGCCTACTCGAGCTGGGTGCTCGATACGTCGACGTCGGCCAAGGCGATGAGAGCTGGGTCGTACTCGCCGACCCGGAGGGGAACGAGTTCTGTGTCCTCGCGGGCCGCCGCCCCTGATCGGAGGCCGCGCCCCGCGCCGGACCTGCTTCCGGTCGCCCCCCACGCTGGACGAGGTCGGCCGCACCCAGGCGAGACGGCACCCGCTGCCCCGGCCGATGACGGCCGTCCCGGATCCTTCCGTCTACCCCGGCGCCGACTACTACGAGATCACGATGCGGCAGGGCTCATGGCGCTTTCACCGGGATCTCGGGCCGGCAACCGTGTGGGGTTACTGGGCTGCGAACCCGCACGAGCCTCACGAGGCCATCGGCATGGGCTACCTCGGGCCCACCATCAGCGTGACCAAGGACCATCCGACGGTCGTCAAGTACCGCAACGAGTTGCCGACCACCCACCTGTTCCAGTTCGTGATCGACGCCATCCGCGACGGGGACCCGCAGCTCACCCCGATCGCTCCGCCTCCCTACAAGAGCCAACCGCCTTTCCCCCGAATATCAACGTGTGGAACGTCGTGCACCAGCACGGCGGTTTCACGGCACCACAGTCCGACGGAATGCCGCTGCAGTCGTTCAGCCCCGACGGCTTCCATGCCGGGGGCTACTCCACCCTGGACCCGAGCCGGGTCGAATCCAACGAGGCGATCTGCGGCTACACCAACCACGAGCGTGCGTCCATGCTCTGGTATCACGATCACGGCATGGGGATGACCAGCCTCAACGTCTATGCGGGCCTTGCCGGTCTCTACCTCGTTCGCGGCCCCGCCGACGAGCGGCTCGGTCTGCGCGAGGCCAATTCGAGGTGCCCCTCATCCTGCAGGACCGGACCCTCCACCGGGACGGCTCGCTCGCCTACACCATGACCCAGAGGGAAGGCGAGGACACCCCGGTCGTCAACGGGAAGGCGTACCTCTTCCTGGCCGTCGAGCCTGATGCGCCCGTGGACGATCGTCCACCCCGGCGGCCACGGCGGTGGCGGCCACGGCCACGGCCACTGACGGGGTGGGTCGCCCCCCCCGGCACCGTCTACTGGCTGGATTGGTGGCGACGACGCGGGCGCCGAGTCGTCAGGCGGGCTGGACGGTGATGGTGCAGAGGCGCTTGGTGGCCCGGGTCAGGGCTACGTACAAGTCCCTGTCTCCACCGGGGCGGGCCGTGATGATCTCCTCGGGGTTCATGACGACGACCCCGTCGAATTCCAGGCCGCGTGCTTCGGACGCCGGCACGATGCGTGCGTGGTGGGCGATGCCCTGGGCCGTCAGCTCGTTCACCCTGGTGTCCGCGCAGATCACTCCCAGAAGCTCGCCCGGGTGCGCTGTGCTCTGGGTGCGGAGTTCCCGAACGACGGCGGCGACCAACCCGTCCGGAGGTGCGGTCACGATGCGAGGGCTCTCACCGCTTCGCAGCGACCGTGTCGGCTTCTGGTCTGGAGCGATCCGCGTGAGCAGGTCCCGGACGCTCTCCAGGATCTCCTGCGTGGTGCGGTAGCTGACGGTCAGATGGTGCAGTTTGAACCGCGGTCCGACGTGGGGGCTCAGTGCTTCCTTCCAGTCGCGTGCTGTCGCGACCGGGCCTGCCTGGGCGAAGTCACCCACCAGCGTCATCGCCCTTCCCGGGCAGCGGCGGACGATCATCCGCCACTGCATGGCGGTCAGCTCCTGCGCCTCGTCGACGACGACGTGCCCGTACGTCCGCTCGGGGGGACCGTCGACCAGGCTCGCCGCCTCGTCCAGCAACGGCACGTCGGCATCGGTCCACGGGTCGTCCGGACCGCGCAGCAGAAGGGACCGCTCCTGCGCGGTCAGGCGGGGCAGGTACTCGGCGAGAGCGCCGGCATCCGTCAGGAGCGCCTTCACGAGGTCACCGGGTACCAGCCGCGGCCACAACGCCTCGACCGCTCGGTCGACGCCGGCGTCGTCGAGGAGATCGGCTCGGATGGCGTCCAAGTCCAGCTCGTGGACCGGACCCGAGTCGGCCGCACCTTCGGTACGGCGCTGGGCGACTCCCGTGAACCGGTCGAGGTTGATGCCCGTCATCCTTTCGGCATCGGCGTCGATCTGCTCCAGGAGGTCGCCCATGTCTCGTTGCATCGCGTCGGTGACGGCGTCGACCAAGAGCTCCTTGAACACCTGGCGCGCGGGGTTGTGCCCCGGTGCGGCCGCCGCGGCGGCGTCGCGTGCCGTGGCGACTTCCTCGCCGGACAGGTGAACCATTCCCTGTCCGACCCGCACGGTGAAGTCACCGGCGGGGGCTTGGTGGACGCGCAGCAGGCCGGCCAAGGCGTCGGCGAGGTCGGAGCTGCCCTTGAGACGCGCCGTGTCGAACGGGTCCACCGTGTCCGTGGACACTCCGGCCAGTTCCCGGCAGGTCGCCAGAACGACGTCGTTCTCTCCGAGCGAGGGAAGGACCTGGGAGATGTAGTCGAGGAACCGGGCGTTCGGGCCCACCACCAGGACACCCTCCTCCGCGGCGCGCGGGAACGCGTACAGGACATAGGCCGCCCGGTGCAGGGCGACCACCGTCTTGCCGGTGCCGGGCCCGCCCTGCACCACGGTCACCCCGCGGTGAGCGGAGCGGACGATCTCGTCCTGCTCGGCCTGCAGCGTCGCGACGGCCGCGTGCATCCTGCCCGTACGCCGCGCCGACAGAGCCTCGGTCAACGGGCCGTCCCCCACGACGTCCTCGTCGGTCGGGGCGGTCCCGTCGAGCAGTTCGTCGCTCACCGAGATGACCGAGCGCTCCTCGAGGCGCAGGTGCCGGCGCCGCCGCAGGTCCATCGGGTGGACCGGTGTCGCCTCGTAGAAGGGCCGCGCCGCGTTCGCGCGCCAGTCCACGAGCAGAGGCAGGTCATCCTCCTCCGTATGCAGTCCAATCCGCCCGATGCGCAGGGCCGTGCCATCCGTCCAGTCGATGCGCCCGAAGACCAGCCCCTTTTCGGCGCCCTCCAGCCGGCCGATTTCCTTGGCCAGACGCTCGGCGGCGATTTCTCTCTCGTATGCCTCACCGGCGCTTTCCGCCGGGGCCTTCAGCACACTCGCTCGGTGTACTCGCGCCTCGGAAAGCCGTTCGGTGAGCAACTCATACAGGGAGGACACATAATCCTGCTCCGATGCAACCGCACGCACAGCGGGATCATTCATTTTCGACAACAGGGGGCTCCTTGGCTCCTTCGATTCGAGCGAAACCATACGGTCAAAGTTCCCTGAAGGTAAGTCTTGACTTACTTGGTGAAGTTATGTCCCTGTGACTGAATCCATGACGGCTGACCGTATGGCACATCACGTATTCCGTCGTTCCGTATATCCCTCATTGCGCTCCCGATGCCCGCCTGCCTTATGGGCGAGCCCGCCCTTGGATGCCCGCGATGTTTTGCCGCGCTCGGGAAAAGGGGAAGGCCCGGCGAGGCGACCGGCGCCATCGAGCTCACGGTCGGGGGATCTGGTCGCTTCGTCTGGCGACCCGACCGAGGAGACGAGCACAGAACGGGTGCCTGCGCGAGGGCCTCGACGGCCGGACCGGGTTGCGCGCCGAACACGAGAAGCAGATCGACGAGGAAGCCCGTGCGGCCTACTGAGGGAAGATCGGGCAGGCCGCCAGGCCGGCCGCACCCATCAAGGCTTAGCGGTTGTCTCACGTGACTTGATGTTCGTGCGGCATGACGCCGGTCGTGGGTTGCCGCGTCGTACGGCACGCTCGCGGCTGCCTCGGTGAACGCGCGGGCCATGGCCGCGCGGGCCGCAGGAAGGTGCTGGGACCGGGGCGCTCGTCCAGCACTCGGGAGACGGGCGTCATCCACAGTTCTCGTCGAGGAACGGTTTCGCGGCCGACCGTTCACGCGGCCAGGCCAGCCGTTCCGGCGAGTATGCGGTCACCAGGCGCTGAGCTGCCGTCCATTCCCAGGTCGTCGCCGGACGGGACTTGAGGCTCTAGGCGATGCCACCGTTGCTCATCAGCAGCTGACCGTTGATCCACTCACCTTTACGGGAGCACAGGAAGTCCACGAGGTGGGCGGTGTCCTGCGGCGTGCCCAGACGGCCGAGCGGGGTGCTGCGGACGCAGTGCTCGCGGATTTCCTCGGACATCCATCCGGTGTCGACCGGCCCGGGATTGATCACGTTGGCGGTCACGCCGAGGTGGGCGAGTTCGCGAGCGGCGGCCAGGGTGATGCGGTCCAGAGCTCCCTTGCTCGCGCCGTAGGGCAGGTTGCCGACGGTGTGGTCGCTGGTGAGGCTGATGATCCGGCCGGTTCCGGGGGTTGCGGCGAAGCGGTGTCCGAACTCGCGGATGAGCAGCCAGGTGGCGCGCGCGTTGACGGCGAAGTGCCGGTCGAAACTCTCCACGGTGGTGTCGAGCAGACCGGAGTCGACCGACTCGCAGTGGCACATCACCAGCGCGGTGACATCGCCCAGTCGTCGTTCGACCTCGTCGAAGACGTGTGCCGGGGTCTCCGGGTCGGCGAGATCCGCCTCGACCGCCGCGGTGGACGCACCGTGTGCGGCCAGGGCCTGGCTGATCGCTTCGGTCGCGCCGGGCTCTCTGCCCCAGGTCATACGGTCGTCGTAGGGGGTCCAGTAGGTGAAGGCGACATCCCAACCCGACGCGGCCAGCCGGCGAGCGATGCCGGCGCCGATACCGACGGTGCGGCCCACACCGGTGACCAGAGCTATCGGGCGGGCTGTGGGAGGAACGCGGCCGGGGCCGGTCTGGTCTTGATCGCTACTCGACGTCACGGTCTGGGATCGTCCAGGACCGGCGCTGGAGCGTCAAGTTCGGCCATCAGCGGCCGACCGGGAGCTAAGAGACCGGATCCGGCCGATCACGGACGCGGCGATGAGTTTTCCCGGACCGGACAGTCTCATCATCGTTATTGCCAACGCAGGAGGAACACGTGGCTCAGCTGCTGAGAGTCCAGAACTTCAACGTCTCAAGTGACGGCATCGGTGCCGGTGAGGACCAGAGTCTTGAGAGTCCGTTCGGCCACGCCGAGCCCGAGAGGCTGTTCGCCTGGGCCGGCGCCACGGCGAGCTGGCCCATGCGTACCGATCCCGGGGGGAGCCGGGGACTCGATGACTACTTCACGCGAGACTACGCGCGTGACATCGGTGCCGAGATCATGGGCCGCAACAAGTTCGGGCCCCAGCGCGGGCCATGGCGCGACGATGAGTGGCGCGGCTGGTGGGGCGTCAAGCCCCCGTTCCGTACCCCGGTCTTCGTCATGACCCACCACAGGCGTCCTTCGTTCACACTCTCCGACACCACGTTCCACTTCGTCGACGGCGACCCAGCCACGGTCCTTGAGCAGGCGCGGGAGGCGGCGCAGGGCAAGGACGTCCGACTCGGCGGTGGGGTGACCACCATCCGGCAGTTCCTCGACGCGGACCTCGTCGACACCATGCATGTGGCGGTCTCGCCGCTGAAGCTCGGGTCCGGGCTACGACTCTGGGAGTCCCCCGATGAGCTGCTCGACCGGTTCCACCTGGAGGTCGTCCCCAGCCCGAGCGGCGTGACGCACCATCTGTTCTGGCGAAAGTAACCGGACCTCAAGGAGCCCCGGCAGGCGGAACAGCCAGCCGGGGCTCCTTGTGGCGGGTTGTCGAGTCACGCCTCGGGCGGTCTCGACCTTGGTGGATTTCTCAGCTCGTGCCCGGGTGGAGGCTGTGCCCGAGTGGCGGCGAGCCGGTAGGCCCCTTCTGTGGAACCAGGGGAACCAGGGGAACCAGAAGAACTAGGAGTGGCTTCGGCCCGTGGCGGAGGCGAAGCCAAGCCAGGTGTGGCGGTTGCCCCACCAGCACCAGCCGACCTTCGGGGCATTGCGCCGCTCGTGGCCGTCCCGCCCGGTGCCGTTGCTGATCCAGATCGCCGGGGTACGGGCGTCCAGGGCACCGTTGGCCTTGCGCAGCCGGGAACCGATGGTCATGAAGCAGTGGTTACGCTCCAGGACGGCCGGCCGCTGGAGCACCCAGTGGATGCCCTCGGTGATCAGCAGCGGGGTGCGGTCCTGCTGGGCGAGAGCGGGCAGCGCCTCCTCCGGGCTCCAGTTGGCCATGTGGTCGCCACGATCGACGTCGGTGACGAGATAGAGAGGGGCGTCGGGGACCTCCACCGTGTAGGGGTCGAAGCAGTCGACGTCGGGCATGTCGGTGACGACGAAGCCGGGCTTGCCGTCGTGCCGGAGCAGCGGTGCGAGGGCGGAGGCGGGGGCGCGGTCCGGGTGGACGGCGAGCAGGGCGTCGCCGTCATGGCTCCCGGCCTCCGCCGCGAAGGCACGCAGCTGGTCGGCGGGTATCCCCGCGAGCTCGGGCACCCCGAGCTCGATCAGGTGTTCTGCCTGGGCGGCGAGCGACGGGAGAGGGGTCACGGTGGTGGAGGACGAGGTATCGGGCAAGGTACTCCTCGCATCGCGGTTAAGGGGTAGACCCAAGATCGAACGCGGTGGTCCGCCGGAATGTTCCCGGCGCGGCGGCGCCGCGACAGGCGAAGCACCCGGACAGGGGCCGTGTCTGCTCAGGCGTCGGTCGCGGCGGGTGTCGTGGAGGGGCCTTCGGTGAAGTCGGTCACCAACTTGACGAAGGCGTCCTCCTGCTCGAAGAACATCACGTGGCCCGCGTCGATCTCGGCGTAGCCGCTGCCGCTGATCGCGGCGTGGAGGGCCCAGCTGTGCTCCACCGGGACGGTGATGTCCTGGCTGCCGCCGATCACGAGTGTGGGGGCCTCGATGCGGGGGAGCAGGGGGCGGATGTCCACCCGCAGGTCGTAGTGGATATGACGCAGCGTGCCCGGAGTGGGCGGCATGTTGGGGATCAGGGCCTCGAACTGGTCGCGACCTATGGTGTTGAGGAAGCCGCGGCTGAAGCCGGTCATCGCGACGGCGCGGCCGAAGGACGCGGGGTCGCTGGCTCCCAGGTTCTGCCAGAGGGTGAAGAGGCTGGTCAGATACTCGTCACTGCCGGTGTGGGCCCAGCCGGCGACCAGGATCAGCCGCCGAACGAGGTCAGGTCGCAGGGCCGCGACGGTGGCGGCGACGGTGGCGCCCATGGAGAAGCCGAGCAGGTCGACCGGTCCGTCCTCCGTCGCCTCGATGACGGCGATGACCTGGGCGGCGAGTCGTTCGGCGGTCAGCGGAGCGCCGTCGTCGACGGTGGCATCGGTCCCGGACAGGTCAGGGGTGATCACGGTCCGGTGCGGGGTGAACCGGGGAAGCGTCTGCCCCCAGTTGACGGCGGCCCCCGCCGATCCGGTGCCGTGTACACGCCGCCCATCGGGTGCGACACCGCCGAACGCCTCGCCCTGCTCAAGGTCGTCGGCATAGAGCAGCCGTCTGCATAGATGAGCCATCGATAGTAGCCATGGACATAGTAGCCATGTAATCTATTCGCCATGAGTAAGGGCTCACCGGGCCCCACGCCCGGCTTCCTGGTATGGCGGCTCGCCAACAAGTGGCGTGTCGCGGTCGATCGCGCGGTGGCTCCGCTGGGTCTCACCCACGCGCAGTACTCGCTCGTCGCGTCGCTGCACGGCATGCAGCGCGCCGGCGAGCGGCCCAGTCAGCGCCGGCTCGCCGACCACACCGGCCTGGAGGCGCTGTACGTCTCGAAGCTGGCGCGCGCCCTGGAGTCGGCCGGCCTGATCGAGCGCACCCGCGATCCCCGCGATCCGCGCGCCGTACAGCTCGCCCTCACCGAGCGGGGCCAGGCCGTCACGCGGCAGGCCATCGCGGTGGTCCAGGAGCTGCTTCAGCAGTTGCTGGAGCCGCTCGGCGGCCTCGACGCCCCCCGGACGCGCGCGTTCACCGACGAGCTGACGACCTTGCTCGACGCGCCTCTCACGCCATCCGTACCGAACGACGAGATCACTCAGGAGGCAACACCATGACCACGACCGCATCCTCCGCCGCCGCGCCCGTCGCCGACGCTCGCGCCCTCGGCCTGGCCCACCACGCCGCCCGCGGCGTCCTGGAGCATGTCCTGGCTCGGCACGGCGTCACGTTCCAGCAGCAGATCGCCCTGCGTGCCGCCGTCACCGCCGACACCCCGCAGACGTCGGACGATCTCGTCGCCCAGGTCCGGGGCTCCCTCAAGGCCGATCCGGACGACATCCGTGCCACCCTCGATGAGCTGCTGGCCAAGCGGCTGCTCCTCGCGGACGGCGCGCACCTTCGCCCCACGGACGCGGGGCGCGAGCTGATCGCCGCCGTCGGCGCGGAGACCGCCCCCGTATCCGCCCGCATCTGGGGTGAGATACCCGCCCAGGACCTGGCCGCCGCCGGTCGCGTCCTCGCCCTGGTCACCGAGCGCGCCAACGCGGAGCTCGCGGCGCTGACCGCCTGACCCCCTGACCCCGATAGTGGAATATTCAACCGTCGGTTGCGGTTGACGGCGCCGAAGGAGGTCACCAGTGAACACGACCTACGGCGCCCCCGGCGACGCCTACTACACCCACGGCGCCCCGGCCGAGCGCTGGGAGCGGGCGCAGCTGTTCTTCGAGGCCAGGAACTACGCCGCCGCGGCACGGGTGCTCCGCGGGCTGGTCGAGGAGGTACCCGAACAGACGGGGCCGCGGCTGCTGCTGGCGCGCGCCTACTACCACTCGGCCCAACTACGCCGCGCGGAGACCGAGTTGCGGATCATCGTAGAGCGCGACCCGGTCGAGCACTACGCCCGGCTGATGCTGGGCCGCACCCTGGAGCGGCAGGGGCGCACCGAGGAGGCCCGGTCCCATGCGCGTATCGCCTCCGCGCTCGCCGGCGATGTCGGGGACCTCTGACGCGCCCGACCGGAGGACGCCGGCGCGACCCCCTCTACGGAGCCGGCGCCCGACCTTCTCTACGGAGTCGGCGCCCGACCGGAGGACGCCGGCCCGACCCCTCTACGGAGCCGGACCGGCGTCCCATCGCGTCCCATCGCGCCTCGTGGCGTCAGCCGGCCTGGCGGACAGCCCCGAGCGCTTCGGTCGACAGATCTGTCAAGACCCGTTACTCAGGTGGACTCCGTTGACGGTGGCGTCGAGGACCGGCCGATACTGATGCCATTGCGCATCCGGTGCGGAGAGGTAGACCACGTACTGGGTGCCGTCGGCGCTGGCGAATGCCAGCTCCGCCGCCCGGTACTTCCGCGCCCTGCCGTCGAATGTGAACTCCCAGTAGCCGGCCGGCCGTCCTCGGAAGGTCGTTGCGGCCATCCTGACCCGCTCATACCCGGGATTGATCCGGCGGGTCTGGTCCTCTTCGGTGTCGCGCCAGTGCTGCAGCGGGTCGGAACCCGCGAAGGTGACGACGTTGACCCTCAGGCCCACCAAACCGGACCGGTCTACGTAGACGACTTCACCGCCGGGCTTCCGCTTGCGGGTCCAGCCGTCTCGTACGGGGAAGGAGAAGCCGCGGTCCCCCTTTTCGAGGTGGTATCCGGCGGGGAGCGTCGGAGGCGAGGCCGGGCTGCTGTGCGAAGCGGAGACCGAGGCGTTCTCCGTGGGCCGCCCCTGCGTGCTCGGTCGGTCGGCACTTCCCTTGGGCCACCACATCGCGCCGCCCGCCACGATGGCGGCCAGTGCCGCCGCCGCGACGGACCACAACACCCCGCGGCTCCTGCCGCCGCCTCCCCGCCCAGGGTCCGCGGCGTCGCCGGTGCGTTCCGGCCGCGTGGGGGAGGCCAGGAGGCCGGCCCGAGTCCCGGTCACGTCGTCCAGGAGGCGCTCGACCTCATGGACGTCCATACGCTGCTCGGGTTCCTTGACGAGCAGCCCCTCGATCACCGGGGTGAGGCCCCCGGCGTTGCGCATGGGCTCGTAGGTGTCGGCGGCGATGGCGTACGCGATCTCGATCGGGGTGTCGCGGCGGAACGGGTGCCGCCCCTCGACCGCCTGGTACAAGGTGGCCCCGAGGGCCCACAGGTCGCTGGCGGGGCCGGGCTCGGTGCTCCCGCGCCTGAGGCGTTCGGGGGCCAGGTAGTGGATGGAGCCGATCAGCTCGCCGGGCTTGGTCAGCGACGACGTTCCCGCCTCCATGGCGATGCCGAAGTCGGTGAGCACGATCCGTCCGTCGTCACCGAGCAGGACGTTGGCGGGTTTGACATCCCGGTGCAGGACGCCGGCATCGTGGGCGGCACGCAAGGCGGCGGCCATGGCGGAGCCGATCCGGGCGGCCTCACCGGGTGGCAGCGCGCCCTGCCGCTTCAGCACATCACCGAGTGTGACCGACGGTATGTACTCCATGACGATGCACGGCAGACCCTCGTCATCGACGACGTCGTGCACCACGATGACATTGGGGTGGGCGATCCGTGCGGCGCTGCGGGCCTCGCGGCGGGTGCGCTCGTAGAGCGTGTGGACCTCGTCGTCATGCAGGTGCGGTGGGATGTGCAGCTTCTTCACGGCGACATGACGGCCGAGCAACTTGTCCTCGGCGCGCCACACCGTGCCCATGCCGCCGCTGCCTACCCGCTCCACCAGCAGATACCGGTCGGCGACGAGCCGCCCCAGATCGGACACCTTGGAATCTTCTCCTTCTCCTCTTCCCCCGTTCGCGAACAGTCGAGGTCGAGGAGGCACGATAGCCCATCCGGTCGAACAGGCATCGCCGCCGCTTGAGCAGCACCTTCCGGCTCAGCGCGCCCGGCGAAGCCCCTCTGGAGAACAAGGTGGGCCGCGGGCCGCGGTCGGCCATGTCGCGTGTCCGTGGATTCGGTGTGTCGTTGGCAGGCCATGAAGACCTGGCCCAGGTGGAGAGCGCGGCCTGAAGCCGACGGAGGGAGGCGGGGGGCCGGAGTCCGGGAACGCATGAGGCGTACCAGGCGCCTGTATGTCCTCCTCACCCTTGGCGGCCTCGTGGCGGCGGTGTGTCTGGCGTACGACGCCGGTGAACTGGCGGCCGCTCTGCCCGCCCTGCCGCCCACGGTCGCCGGAGCCTTCCTGACCTGGGCGGCGTTCAGCGGCGACCGGATCGAGGGCGCGCGCCGTGAGCTTCCGTCGGCAGTTCAGGAACTGGCCGGTGCGGTGCGGCAGCAGTGGGACGCCGAACTCAGTCGTCAGCGGCTGGTCCGACCGATTCCGCCCGCGGTCTCCTGGGCCGCCGCCGCCCGGGAACTCTCCGTTCCCTGGAGCGAACTGGTCGCCGCGGCGCGGCGATGGCCTGGTGGTCCGCCGTCGGATCCCGCCGGCTGGGCCGCCGGCCCTGAGGGACTCGCCGGTCAGGAAGAGGAGATCACAGAGACCTATCTGCGCCGGATCCCCACCCGCCGTCTGGTCCTGCTGGGAGAGCCGGGCTCGGGGAAGACGACGTTGCTGATCCGGCTGCTGCTGGGCCTGGTCAGGCAGCGCGCGCCCGATGACCGGGTCCCCGTGCTCTTCACCGTGGCGAGCCTGGACCCCCGCCCCGGCTCGGGAGACGGCCGGGACGACACCTTGGACACCTGGATGGCCGGACAGCTGGAGCGTGATCACGAGATTCTGGCCGACCCGGCGCCGCCCGGGTTCGGCGAGGTGAGCCTCGCTCGCGCCCTGCTGAACCGGGGAATGATCATCCCCATGTTCGACGGCTTCGACGAGTTGCCCAAGGAACAGCGCCGGCGGGCTATGGCCCTGGTGAACGAGTCGCTACCCCTGGACCAGCCGGTGGTGCTGGCCTGCCGGTCCGCCGAGTACCGCGCGCTGCTGGAGGTGTCCGCGCCCCTGGGGGAGGCGGCCACGCTCGAACTCCTCCCCCTCCGCAGTGAAGAGGTAGAGGAGTATCTGCGCGCCACCGCCCTGGGACATGGACCACGCACGGCGACGGCGTCCGCCGCCGTCGAAGAACGGTGGGGTCCGGTTCTCGAAAGACTGGGCGGCACCAGTCCTTTGGCGCAAACCCTCGCGACGCCCCTGGGGGTCTTTCTCGCTCGGGCGGTCTACCACCCCGACGAGGCGCCCGTATCCCGGGCCCCGACTCCGCGGGATGAGCCGCGGGAGCTGCTGACATTCGCCACCCGGGAGGCGGTGGAGCGACATCTCTTCCGCGCCTTCATACGCACCGCGTATCGGTCGGCCCCCCAGCGTGGCCGCCGTTGGACCGATGTCGAGGCCGAACGGGTCTTCGTCTTCCTGGCCCGGCACATGAAGGTCCATCTCGAAGGCAGTACGGAAATCGCCTGGTGGGAGCTCTACCGGGCCATCCCTGCCGCGCCCCTGCGGCTGCTGGTGTCCGTCGGCGCGGGGGCCCTGGTCGCCGTCGTTCCGTGGTGCGTCGCCGGACCGGTCGCCGGACTGGGCGCAGGGCTCACCGTCGGTCCGGTGGCTCTCCTGGCCACCGGTCAGCGGCGGGAACCCGCAGCCGGGATCCGCTGGTCGTGGCGTCACTCGACTCTCGTCCCCGGCACGGTGGCCGGGATGGTGACCGGCTTCGCCATCGGGCCCGTCACCGGACTGCGACTCGCCCTGGTCTGCGTACTCGCCATCGGCTTCGCGGTCGGCTTCATGACCGGGCTGCGCCCCAAGGCCATGGACGTCACCGCCGGCAGCGGCCCCGGTGAGTCCCTCAGCCGGGACCGGGTGACCGCGTGGCGGATCATGCTCCTGTGGGCCCTGGCTGCCGGGCCGGTGGCGGGGTTGGTCGCGGACCTGGTGGCAGGCCGGACCGCGGCTGTGGTCGCCACCCCCGTGGTGGGGGTGGCGATAGGACTGGCAGTCGGTTTCGGAGGCACGGCCTGGGGGCTGTTCACCTTGGCCCGGGGCTACCTGTTCGTACGCGAACGTCTTCCCGGCGACCTGATGGCCTTCCTGGACGACGCACACCGCCAACGCGGAGTGCTCCGCAAGACCGGGGCCGTCTACCAGTTCCGTCACATCAACCTGCAGCGGCATCTGGAAGAGTGAGCACACGGCAGCCGAGGGCGGACCGCGGCGCGCGGTCCGGCGCGGGAGCCGGCGACGGCTGCGGGGCTCCGGCCGGCAGGCGCATCGGCGAGGGCCTCGGCAGGCGGATCGGCAAGGCATCGGCAGGCGCATCGGCGAGGGCATCGGCGGGGGCATCAGCAGGGGCCGAGGGCGCTCAATGCGTCGCTTCGTCCGGGATTGTCCGGCGCGGTCGGTCGACTGAACCCCCGGTTCCCTCCGAGAGTGGATATGGGAGGAGAGGTCTCCCTCCCTGTCTGTTACGGCACGGCTGTGGAGGAATCGATGGTTGCTCGAGGGCTGCGGGTGGGGACCTTCTTGTCCAGTGGGCCCGTCGGGACCTCCGAGGCCGTGTGGCGGCTGCCGCACAGCGCCGCCGTCCCGGTGGAAGCCCGGGACCGATGCCTCGGCCTCCTCGCCGACATGGCGGATGTCCAGTTCTTCCACGGGTTGAACATCGACCGCAGCTACATCCGTGGCGGTCGGGTGCACCACGGGGAGATCTGCCTCAACGAGCTGGACCTGTACGTATGGCACGCGCAGATCGACCGCAGGCCCGGCAGCTATCACCTCGAAGCGCTACGGACCCTCAGCCACGACACCCGGGTCGTCGCCGACCCCGACATGTTCGCCGTCGGCATCGACAAATTCCGCGCCCACCTGCTGCTGCGCCGTGCCGGAGTACGGGTACCGGACACCGTCCTGCTGGACCAGGGCAACGTGGGCGCGGCCGAGCCGGTCCTCGCGGAGTGGGGCCGCGCCCTGCTCAAACCCCGCTTCGGCTACTTCGGGCGGGGGGTGCTGCTCATCGAGGATTTCGCCACGTTGCGGGACGCTGTCGGCTACCTGGCCGCGACCGCTCCGGGAGCCGGCGACGGGACACTGCTGCTGGAGCGGTTCTACGACAACGACCTCGCCGAGTGGGTCTCGGTGGCGATGGTGGGCGGCGAGATCATGTACGGCTACCGCAAGCGGCCCTCGCGCTGGGCGGCGATGCGAGGCGGCGCGGCGAAGGTCTACGACCTGGCCGGAGCGGGTGGCGAGGTCGATCTGTGCGAGGTGCCGGCCGCCCACGCGGAGCTGGCTTCGCGGGCTCAGAACGTGATGGGGGCGCAGATCATCGGCTTCGACATGATCCTTCACCAGGGCCTGCCGGTCATCGTCGACGAGAACACCTTTCCCGGCTTCTATCCCGAACTCTTCCGCCGGGCCGACAAGGACCTGGGCTTCGAGCTGTACCGGATGATCGCCCAGGCGGTCGACGAGTGCCGCGGAGCCCGGTGAGGAGCAGCGGCAGGCCACCTGAGCCGCTCAGGGCGGTGCGGAGCCGGGGGAGGCGGCGGTGCGTCGGGTCACCCTGAGGCGGATGTCGATGTACCGGGCGAGGTGCGGAACGACGGCGGCTGTGGTGCGCCGAGGACGTGCTGCTGCCAGCCGCGGAGCAGCTCGAAGTCGAGCGGGGCGCCGCGTGCCGCGTCGGCCCGCAGCAGCTCCAGGGCGGTGAGCAGGCCCTTGGCGCGGACGGGGTCCACGGCGCCGTCGAAGGCGCGGATGCGGGCCGCCCCGATGAGGTTCTGGCGCAGGCCGTTGCACGCGATGATCGATGCCTTCGCCACCGCCGGCTTCCGTCTTTCCGTCATCAGCGAGCCGCAGCCCGACCCCGCCGCCCGTGAGCTGTTCCCCGACGGCTTCCACGACCTTTCGAGTAAAACCTGCTTCCTGTTCTTCGTCGTCGAGGTACCGCCGTCGGCTACCGGCTCGGACGACTAACCAGTGGTCCGGTCCGTCTGAGGCCCGCTCAGCGGACGACGAGGACCAGCTTGCCCCGGGTACGCCCGGTCTCGCCCAGCGCGTGGGCCGTGGCGGCCTCGGCGAGCGGGAAGGCGCCCGCGACGGTCGGCCGGAGCCTGCCGCTCTCGACGAGGTCGGCGATGGCCGTCATGCCCGCGTGGTCGGCCTCGACGAGCAGGAGTTCCGTGCGGACACCGAGCCTGTCGGCCTCCTCGGAGAGTCCCTCCGTGCCGTGGGGCAGCAACGAGACGAGCAGGCCGCCGGGGCGGAGCGTACGCAGGGAGCGGAGGCGGACCTCGCCGCCGAGGGCGTCCAGGACGACGTCGACGTCGCGCACCGTCTCCGCGACGTCGGTGGTGTGGTAGTCGATGACCTCGTCCGCGCCGAGCTCGCGCAGGTAGTCGTGGTTCGCCGCGCTCGCCGTGCCGATGACGTACGCGCCACGCGCCTTGGCGACCTGGACGGCCATGTGCCCGACGCCGCCGGCCGCGGCATGGACGAGGACGCGCTGTCCGGCCTGGACATCGGCGGTGTCGACGAGAGCCTGCCAGGCCGTGAGCCCCGCGAGCGGAAGGGCGGCCGCCGCGACGTGGTCGATGGAAGAGGGCTTGCGCACCAGGGCACGCGCGGGAGCGGTGACGTACTCGGCGTGGGAGCCGGCGCCGTACGGATAGGGAAGCATCCCGAAGACCTCGTCCCCCGGCTTGAACAGGGTGACCCCGACCCCCACCGCCTCGACGACGCCGGAGACGTCCCAGCCCAGGACATACGGGGGCTCGCCCAGAAACAATGTGAAGGCCCGGTGCTTCCAATCGGTCGGGTTGAGCCCGGCCGCGTGCACCCGCACGAGCACCTCGTTCAGACCCGGGGTCGGAACAGGCAGCTCGACCTCCTTCAGGACCTCGGGTCTGCCGAGGACATCCTGGCTGATGGCACGCATGGTGGTGGTGAGTTCGCTCATGCCTCCAGGCTGCGATCTCGGCAACGCCCCGACAATGGCACGATGGTCAACCTTCGCTAGGATCCTGCCATGCATCGTGTGGTCGTCCTGGCGCTCGACGGGTTCTACCCCTTCGAACTCGGCATCCCCCAGCGGGTCTTCGGCTCGGCGGACGGCCGATACGAGGTCCTCACCTGTACGGTCGACGGCCGTCCGGTGCGCAGCGACTCCGACTTCACACTGAGCGTCGAACAAGGCGCCGAGGTCCTGCGCACCGCCGACACGGTCGTCGTCCCGCCGTGCTCCATGTCCCTGATCAGCGCCGAGCTCCCGGCGGCGGTTGCCGACGCACTCGCACAGATCCGGCCGGGCACCCGCCTGGTGTCCATCTGCACCGGCGCCTTCGTCCTCGCGGCCGCCGGGTTGCTCGACGGACGCCCCGCCACCACCCACTGGGCGCTGGCCGACACCTTCCGCCGCATGTTCCCCCGGGTGGCGCTCGACCCGAAGGTGCTGTTCGTCGACGACGGTGATGTGCTCACCTCCGCCGGGGCCGCCTCCGGAGTGGACGTCTGCCTGCACCTCATCCGCGAGGACCACGGGAGCGAGGTCGCCAACAGTGTGGCCCGCCGGTGCGTCGTACCGCCGTGGCGCGACGGCGGGCAGGCCCAGTACATCGAGCAACCCGTCCCCGAACCGTCCGCCACCGGTACCGCCGCGACACGCGAGTGGGCCCTGGCGCGCCTGGACCAGCCGCTCAGCCTCGCCGACCTCGCGGGCCACGCGCGCATGAGCGTGCGCACGTTCGCCCGTCGCTTCCAGGAGGAGACCGGTACGAGTCCGGGCCGCTGGCTCATCGGACAACGACTGCACCGGGCACGCCGGCTCCTGGAGTCCACCGACCTTTCCGTGGACCGCATCGCGGGCGAGGTCGGCTTCGCGACCGCGGCGTCCCTGCGGCACCATCTGCAGGCATCGATCGGTGTGTCACCGGCGGCGTACCGACGCACCTTTCTGGCCGGCGCGAGATGACCGAGCCGCCGAGATCACCGGCCGCCGAGATGACCGAGTCGCCGAGATGACCGGCCGCCGAGATGACCGAGTCGCCGAGATGACCGGCCGCCGAGTTTGATCGGCACGGGCCTCAGCTCGGCAGGCGTCTCGAAAAACGAGTTGCCCGGGCCGCCGCGGCACCACAGGATCTGCCCATGACCATCACCGTCGCCTTCCTGCCGCCGACCACCGCCGACCGATCGGCGTGCGGCCAGCAGCAGCCCGGCCGAACCCGGAGGCCGATGCCCGCGCGCTCGTGACCGCCGCCCTGGTCGCGGGCCTCGTCGCCGGATACGGCATCGCCGTTCCGGTGGGGGCGGTCGCGACGTATCTGGTGGCCCTCACGGCCCGGACGTCGTGGAGGGTCGGCGCCGCCGCCGCGCTGGGTGTCGCCACGGCCGACGGCCTCTATGCCCTGCTCGCCGTGGTCGGGGGCTCCGGACTCACCCACGTCGTCGAGCCGATCGCCATTCCTCTGCGCTGTGCCTCGGCCGTGGTGCTCATCGCGCTGGCGGCCCACAGCGGTGCCAGCGCGATCAGTCGGTACCGCGAACGCCGGACGGCGGCGGCCCGGACAGAGGCAGCCCGTATCGGCCCCGCGCGGGCCTATCTGGGGTTGTTGGGGATCACCATGATGAACCCCCTGACCGTGCTCTACTTCGCGGCGCTCGTGCTCGGCGGCCAGACCGCGGCGGATCCCACCCTGCTGGAGCAAGCCGTCTTCGTCCTCGCCGCCTTCGCGGCATCCGCCAGCTGGCAACTGCTGCTCGCCGGTGGCGGAGCACTGCTCGGCCGGGCGCTGACCGGAGACCGCGGGCGGCTCGTCACCGCCATGGCCTCCAGCACCCTGATCACCGCACTCGCCGTCCACCTGCTGATCTCCGTACCCTGACCCTGACCAGTCGTGACGTCGAGGTGCTGAGCCCCGGATCCGAGGACTCATCCGGTCAGGGGGACTGGGGCGCCGTTCCGCGGGCAGGGGGTCCGCAGCGGTGGAAGCCCGGCGTCCACGCGTGCCCGCGCGAAGCCCTACGAGGCGGCCGCGGCGGTGTGGAGTACCGCGAAGAGTCCACGGATCCGGGTGCCGTCCGGCAGGGCCCAGTGGCCTGTGACCTGGCCGGTCGCACCCTCCGGGAGGTGATCCCGGCCGTCCGGGCTGGGCCGCAGGACGCGCTGCAGCCGGAGCGTCACACCCCGCGGCGCACGTAGCTCGGTGCCCTCCCGGTCGTCCGCGGCGCTGGTGGCCATGCCGTCACCGAGGGGGAACGTGCCGATGTAGGAGCGGGTGACCTGCCGGTCTACGGTGTCGCTGACGCTCTGCGCCTGGGCCTCGACCCGGCCCTCCACCAAGGCCAGCAACTCGGCGACCAGCACCGGGTCATGGGCCCCGTCGTAGACCCAGCGCGGCCCCAACACCCCGTGCTCCGTATACCGGCGGTCCCCTTCCGTGGCGCGGTGATGATCACTTCTACTCCGCCACCTGCCGTGGCGCTCCGGGCCGGCCGCCCCGGCGGGGGCCGCGGGCCGGCGCCCTGCCGGGAGGGCCGACCCGAGGTGCGGATGCCCGGTCACCTGCGCACGATGGAAAGCGGGGCTGAGGGGATCGTGCGCAGATTCTGAGAACGGGAGGCGGGAATGGCCGAGCAACGGTTCACGATCGAGCTTGAGCGCGCCGGTGTGGGCGACGAGAACCCCGAGCTCGTCAAGGTCCAGGAGTATCTCTCGAGGTACGGCTACCTCCGCGGCAGGCAGGAGCAGGGCCGGCTCGACACCGCGACAAGCGAGGCGGTGGCCACCTTCCAGCGGTTCGCCGGCATCGAGGAGACCGGCGAGGTGGACCGGACGACCATCGAGGCGATGGAGCGCCGCCGCTGCGGAGTGCCCGACACCCGGAGCGTCGACCAGATGCGGGGCGGCGCCAGTGCCGAATTCGTACTGAGAGGCTGCAAGTACGAACAGGAGAGCATGCGTTACCGGTTCCTCAACGGCACCCAGGACATCGCCGCCGAGGACGAGCGTGGCGCGGTCGGCAGGGCCTTCGACACCTGGGCGGCGGTTCTCTCCGGAATGACCTTCGAGGAGAGCGACTCCTCCGACGCGGACTTCACCATCACATGGGCCAGCAGTTCCCACGGCGACGGATCCGCGTTCGACGGCGTCGGCAACACCCTCGCCCACGCCTTCTTCCCCCCACCGTGCGGCGGGCCCAACGCCGGGGCGCTGCACTTCGACGAGGCCGAGAAGTGGAGCCTGACGGGCAGCGGACAGACCATCGACACCGAGACCGTCGCGCTCCACGAGATCGGTCACCTCCTCGGCCTGGACCACTCCCAGGTGAACACGGCGGTGATGGCACCCTTCTACGGCGGCCCCCGTCGAACGCTGTCACAGGACGACATCGACGGCATCCGGGTGCTCTACCCGGCGGCGTGACGCACGGGGGAGCGCGCCACGCGGCGGCGTGGCGCGCTGGGGAGCGGGCTACCCGGCGGTGTGGCGCACGGGGGAGCAGGCCACGGCGAACGACCACTTCGACGGCTGGGGCTCCCGAGGCGGGGCTACGGAACCGGGCTTCGCCGTCTCGCGTCCCTCCCTGGCGAAACGTGAACTGAACCGGCGATCAGGGACCGGGCGGATGGGGGCGGACGGATGCGGGCGGGGGAGAAGGCGAGGCGTCGACGAACGGGCGGCCGAGCGTGGTTGGTCTGCGTCGCGGCGCTCGGGATGACGGCCGCCCTCTCCGGATGCGCCGGGGACGGCGACGACGAGGCATCGAAAGCACCCGTGTCGTTCGGAGCGGACTGGGACCGCGAGGCCGACCCGGGTACCCCGCACTCCATCGGCGGTGACGGCGTGCCACGTCTTCGGCTCACGCTGCCGGACGGCGTGGACGTCAAGAAGGGCCACACCCTGGTGACCGCCCCCGGCACCCCGGCTGAATGCCGGGTCCCGCCTCAGCGGGCCGTCGACGACCACTGGAACGTCTACTACTCCTGGTACTCGATGCCGACCTCCTGCGAGGTCGACAAGGAGAGGAACGAGAATCCGCACAACGGCATGCACCCCCGCTACCGGACGGCCGCCGATATCCCACCCGCGGTGAACAAGACCGCTCGTACGGTGAGCACCCCGCTGGGCCCGGCGCGGGTGTTCAAGCAGAAGTTCTGGAGAGCGACCAACGAGTATCGCTCCTTCTACGAACCGTTCGTGGTCATCACCCTGGACAAGCCCGCCGACCCCGAGTACCCGACCCTGGTGTTCACGTCGGAAGAGGCCAAGATCTCGGAGACCGATCTGCTTCGGGTCGTCACCAGGGATCTGACTCCCCGCTGAGGACTCCGCCGCGGACCGAGGTGAGCGGCGGCGCACCGGGTGTCCCGGTGATGGCTTCCTGGGCGGACAGCATCTTCCCCGCCTCTAGCAGGCACGCGGGGCTACCAGGCCGGATTCGTAGGCGAGCACCACGAGCTGCGCCCGGTCCGCTCCACGGGGAGCTCGGCATGGACGGTGAAGCCGCCCCCGCCGCGCGCTTCGGCGCGCAGCCGACCGCCGAGGGTGGTGACGCGCTCGCGCCTGCCGAGCAGCCCGAGACCGGGCACGGAAGATGCCGCAGGACTGTGAGCCCTGCGCTCACGGCCCGATCTCGAACTGGGGCGGCTTGAGGCCGGTGACGCATCCGGTATTCGGAGCGGTCGGAGTGTCGAAGAAGGAGGCGGTGATCTCTTGGGCGCACCGTGACGTGGCGAACACCACATGGGGCTCGTAGGGGACCGTGACGACGGTGGCCTGACTCAACGTACGGGCGACGTACGGGCCGTTGTCCGCCCCGGTCTGGGAGTCGAAGCCGCCCGACAGGGCGAGGGTGGGGATGTCGCTCCGTGTGACGTCGCGGATGGAGGGCGGCGCCGCGGGGATGTTCCAGACGGCGCAGTCCGGACGGAGGAAGGTGAGCTGCGGAGCCTGGGCCTGTACCGAGCGGGGGAACGACGGGAACGCCTCCTGCCCGGCCCGGATCACCTCGGCCTGGCTCTCGTACGGCACCCACTCACTGCAGAAGACGCCGTAGGCGAGCCCGTGGGCGACCCTGCCGAATGCCTGGGGGCTGAGCCTGCCGCCCGCCCACTGCTCGGCGATCCGCTGCGGGTTGCCGTGGGCCAGTTCGTCGAGAGAACGGGGTACGCCCGGCGCCACATGGGTGGCGGAGGTCATCCAGTTCACCAGGGCTCCGCCGTCCAGTACGACCTTCACCGGCTCCGGGTGGCCGGGGACCGTGACGGTGGTCGTGACCGGGTGAGCTTCCAGTTCACGGACGAGGCGGTCGAAGGTGGCGGACAGGTTCGGATAGCGGCGGTCGCACGCGGGCTGCTCCGCGCAGGCTTTGAACAGGCCGTCGAAGCCCTGCCGGGCGCTGCTCCAGGCCAGCGCCGAACCCGCCTTGGACGGCGGCAGGATGCCGTCGATGCCGACCGACCGGATTCCCTGGGGGTGTTGGCGCATGTAGATGAGCGCCAGGTGAGTGCCGTAGGAGATGCCGAACACGTTCCACTGATCGAGGCCCAGCGCGACGCGCAGATCCGCGTAGTCGGCGGCGCTCTCGGTGTCGTCGTAGGCGCTGAGGTCGACACCGCGGCCCGCCAACCGCTCGCGGCAGGTGCGCGTCGCCTCGACGTGCAGGCGCTCGGTGGACGGCGCACCGAAGACGAGGCCGACCACGCGTGCGTTGAACTCGTCGATATTGGGGCAGGTGAGCGCCGGGTCGGCCGAGTACGTCCCCCGCTGGGACATGAAGATCACGTCCCGGTCGCGGTTCAGGCCGCCGTCGATCGCCATCTGCGCCTCCCCGACCGCGTCGTCGCCCGGTCCACCGGCGAACCACACGATCGGGTCGGGCTTCGGTCGGGCGGCCGCCGCCGGCACGATCGCGACACCGAGGGTGATCGTGCGACCGTCGCGCTCGGCGCGGTTCTCGGGCACGGTGAGTGTGCCGCAGCGGGCCTCCGTGAGCGCGGGGATCGGCTCCGGCGTCTTCGGGCAAGGGCCCGGCTCGAAGCGGGCATCGCCCACCGTCCGGGCAACGGTGCCGATTCCCGCTCCGGTGGAGGTGCTGGTGCCGTGGTGTTCCGCGCGGGCGGGCGTCGCGAGCAGGCCGGTGACGAGGATTCCGGTCGCCACCGCGGCCGACATGGCGTGGAGCCGAACGGTGCCGCGACGACGGGGCGGGTGGTTGAGTGCCATCTGACCTCCCGGTCACTTCGGGATGATCGTGAACGGTTTCGGCGTGAGACCGGCCACGCACCCGGTGTCGGGCGCGGTCGGACGAGCGAGGAACGAGGCCAGCACGCGCTGCGCGCACGGCGATTGCGGGACCACCCAGTGTCCGATGCCGGGGACCTGCACGGAGGTCGAGCGGGACAGCGTACGGGCCGCGACCCGCGCCCAGCTCGCCCCGGTCTTCGTGTCGAACGTCCCGGAGATCAGGAGTGTCGGCACGGCGCTGACGGTGGCCACCCGTTGGAGGGATGTGCGGTCAGGAACGTCCCAGATGCGGCACACCTGGTGCTGGAACGGAAGCTGCGGTGCCTGGGCCAGGACGGTGTCCGGCCACCCGGGGAAGGCCCGGCGCCCCGCCCGCAGCACATCGGACGGCGTCGAGCCCGGCACCCACTCGCTGCACGCCACCGACTCCGTCAGGCCGTGGGCGTTCTCACCGACGACCTGGACCGAGCCGGCCGCGCGGGCCTGCGCGAAGCGCTCCGGACGCCCGTGGGCGAGCTCCTCGATCGCCGCGGGGACGTCGGGCGGCGGGATGGCGTTGGCGACCAGCAGGTTCAGCAGTGCGCCCCCGTCGAGGACGACCTTCACCGGGTCTCCTCCGCGGGGCGGCCGGGCGTTCAGCGTCAGGGGCTGTGCCTCCAGCCTGCGCACCTGCTCGGTGAGGGTGCGACGGAGGTCCGGGTAGCGGCTCTTGCAGCGGGGCTCGGCCGCGCATGCCTCAAGGAGGTTCTCGATCCCCTCCCGGGCGCTGCTCCAGGTCCACGGGAGGGTTGCGACCTGCGGAGGGGTGACCGAGTCGATCGCCACCGCGCGAATCCCCCGAGGATGCTCGCGCAGGTAGGTGAGGGCCAGGTCGCTGCCGTAGGAGTACCCGTAGACGTTCCACCGGGAGATGCCCAGCGCCGTGCGCAGGCCGGCGAAGTCCGCCGCGTTCTCCGTGGTGTTGTAGGCGCTCAGGTCGATCCCGTCGGCTGCCAGGCGGTTCCGGCACTTCTTCACCGAGTCGAGCAGGAGCCGTTCCGCCTGCGGCGAAGCGTAGCCGAGCCCCACGGACTCGGCGTAGAACCGGTCCATCTCCGGACAGGCGAGGTTCGGTTGCGAGTAGAGGTTGCCGCGCTGGGCCATGATGATCAGTGCGCGATCCCGGTTCAGGCCGGAGTCGACCAGGAAGGGAATGTCGTCGAACGTGTCGCCGCCGGGGCCGCCCGCCATGAAGACCACCGGGTCCTCGGCGGGCTTCGCCGATATGGCGGGGATGACCGCCACGGCCAGTCGGATCGTCCGGCTGCCAGGGCGGGCGCGGTTCTCGGGGACTTCCAGGAAGCCACACCGCGCGGTGTTCAGCGCGGCGATCGGCTCGGGCGTCTTCGGGCAGGGACCGGGCACGAACCGCGACGGGGCGGTCGGGCTGTGTCCGGCGGTGTGGCGGGGTGGTGATGCGGCACTGCGTGGTGATGCGGCACTGCTCGGTGTCAGGCCGAACGCCGCGAGGAGCAGGGCGGCCGCGGCGGCCGCCGCGTGGGTGGGCACCCCGCCGGGGCGCCGCCGGGCGCACCGGCGTGGCGCTCTCGTCCGCGGGGCCCTGCCCTTCTCCGGAGCGCCCTGCTCCGGCGCGGATGACGGGCCGTCGCCCCTTTCCGGCGCGGATGACGGGCCGCTTGGACTGATGCTGCGCTCTGCCATGTGATCCCGCTCCTCTGTCAGTCCACGGCTGCCCGGTCGACAACGCCACAGCGGTATGGGGCGGAATGTGCGGTATTAGGACGATACCGGGTGAGGTGAATGCGCGCACACGGACAGCCGGAGCTCATCGCCGAAAGCCCCCGGCCGCGGCGTCGGCCGTGACGGCGGCCGTCAGGTGCGGCTCGGAGCCGACTCCGGCTCGGAGAGGGGCGCTGCCGCGCGGCGGGGGAGCAGCAGCGGGGTCGCCAGCAGGAGCACGCCGGCCAGGCCGATGGCCGTACGCGGGCCGAGCAGGCTGCCCAGCACGCCCCAGACGGCCGTCAGCAGCGCGGTCGTGGCCTTGGCCGTCACAGCCCAGGCGGTCAGCGTGCGGGTGACCCGGCCGGCCGCGGTGCGTTCGAGGCGGTAGGTGGTGTAGACGGGGTTGAAGACCCCGCAGCAGAGGATGAGCCCGAGCTCGACGCCCATCACCAGCAGCAGACCTCCGCCACCCGGCCCCAGGAAGGCCAGGCCGATGGGCCAGAGCGCGCGCAGCGCCCCGGACACGACCAGGACCTGGTGCTGCCCGAACCGGGTGACGAGCGGTCGGGCCAGCCGCGAACCGAGCAGCCCGCCGATCGAGGGCGCGGCGAAGGCGAGGGCGTACTGCCAAGGGGCGAAGCCGAGTTGGCCGAGCATCAGGACGGCCAGCAGCGGCTGGGCGGCCATCACCAGGCCGTTGAACACGGCGGTGTTGAAGAACAGCGAACGCAGCGTCGCGTCGGCGAGGATGTACCGCCAGCCGTCGAGCAGATCCCCGGCCCGCACGCGCGCGGGCTCCCGGCGCTCGGGCCGCGGCTCGTGGCCGCCCGTCGCGCGGATGCCCAGGGCCGAGAGCAGGTAGCTGACCGCGTCGGCCACCACCGTCGCCACCGGGCCGAGGAGCCCGATCGCGGCGCCGCCCAGCGGCGGTCCGATGATCGTGGTCGTCCAGGTCGTGGACTCGAATCGGGCGTTGGCGACGAGCAGGTCCTCGGCCGGCAGCAGTGTCTTCAGGTACGCGCCGGAGGCGGCGCGGAAGGTGATGTCGGCCGCGGCGACGACGACCGAGACCAGCAGGAGCTGAAGGAAGGTGAGCACGCCGAGCGCGTACGCGCTGGGGACCGTCAGCAGCGCCGCGCACCGCACCAGGTCCATCGCGACCAGCACGGACCGCTTGCGGCGGAACTCCACCCAGGGACCGAGCGGCACCGCCACCGCCGCGCCCACCGCGGCTCCCACGGAGGAGAGCGCGGCGACCTCGGCCGGTCCGGCGTGCAGCACCTGGATGGCGATCAGCGGGAACGCCCCGAAGGCGAGCCACGTGCCGAGCGCGCTGGTCCCGTACGCGGCCCAGAGCCACCCGAACCGCCGCCCCAGCCGGTGCCCGCTGCTCATGCCCGACGCCCCTCCGCCACTCACCCGCACCACCGATCCGCGATCGGAAGCATCAAAGCGAGCAGCACACCCGGGGATCAAACAACCGCAGGACCGCCTGGCCACAACCAACGGTTGTGTCCCTAGGGTGTCGACATGGACCTCGACACCGTCCGGACCTTCGTCGCCGTCGTCGACGCGGGGCGGTTCCAGGAGGCCGCCGCCGAGCTGGCGGTCACCCAGCAGGCCGTCTCCAAGCGCATCGCCGCGCTGGAACGCGGCCTCGGCGTGCGGCTGTTCACCCGCACCGCGCGCGGCGCCGGGCTCACCATCGACGGGCAGGCGTTCCTGCCCCACGCGCGCGAGCTGCTGCGCGTCGCCGAGCGCGCGGTCGCGTCCGTGCGCCCCGGCCACCGTCCGCTGCGCGTCGACGTGATCGCCTCGCGCGTCGCCCCGTCGGGCCTGATGCGCGGCTTCCACCGGGCGCGGCCCGAGATCGACCTCGACGTGGTGATGCTGTCCGACATCGAAACGGCCGTCACCGCCATCCGGTCCGGTGAGATCGACGCGTCCTTCCGCGCCGTCGCCGCCCCCGGCCGGCCCCTCCCCGAAGACATCGAGTCCGTCCGGGTGCTCGACGAACCGCTCCAGCTCCTTATCGGCCCCGCCCACGCGCTGGCGGACGCCCGGTCGGTGCCCGTCGCCCAGCTCGCCGGGCACCGGATCTGGATGCCCGGCATCGTGCCCGGTACCGAGTGGGCCGCCTACTACGACGACCTCGTCGCCGAGTTCGGACTCACCATCGAGGCGACCGGCCCCAACTTCGGCTCCGACGCGCTCCTCGACACCATCGCCGACACCCCTGCCCTGGCCACCTTCATGGGCGAACGCACCCGCCTCGTCTGGCCCGCCGACCACGGCCTGCGCCGCATCCCGGTGACCGACCCGACGCCCGTCTACCCGCACTCGCTCCTCTGGCACCGCGACAACCCCCACCCGGCGCTGGCCATCCTCCGCGCCCACCTCGCCGCCACGGCGGCCGACCAGGACGCCGCCGGGACCTGGGCGCCGAGCTGGGTGATTCCGCGCTGAACGCCGCCACGTCCGCGAGTGCGGCGGAACACCGCGGCGGGTGATCCGGACGCGGCGGAGGTGCGACGGGCTGATACCTCACACCGAACAAGATGGCCATGGCAACGAAAGATCAGACGACGGATGCACCCCACTCGCCGAAATCGCATCCTTCCGGGTGATGGCCCCATCCCGATCATCCGAGAGGACACCCATGTCACCCAGCCCGTCCCGAGGCGTGCGCCGCACCGTCTCCGGTCTCGCCACCGCCCTGCTGGCCCTGGCCGGCCCCCTGCTGGCCCCGGCCGTACCCGCGGCGGCCGCCGCCGGAACCGGGCAGGTCGGCACGGTCACCTACACGGCGGCGGAGCAGGCCGCCGCCCTCTCGCACTGGACGCCCGCACGCATGAAGCAGGTCGGCCGCGACATCGACCAGGGACGGACCGGACCGCTGAGCAAGCCCTGGACCGGCAAGGGCGTCCCCAGCATCGGCCGGCTCTTCTTCGTCAACTCGAGGGGGCAGGACACCTGGTGCACGGCCAGCGCCGTCACCAGCGGCAACCGCTCAGTGATCATGACCGCCGCCCACTGCGCCCGCCTCGGCTCCTCGCCCGCCAACACCTACAGCGACATCGTCTTCGTCCCCGGCTACGCCAAGGGCAAGGCGCCGTACGGTCGCTATGCCGTCAAGGCGACCATGACACCGCGCTCCTGGGCCGAGAACACCGTCAACGACGTGGCGGCGATGGTCGTCGCCACCCCGGCCAAGGGGAAGCGGCTCACCGACGCGGTGGGGGCACAGGACATCGCCTTCGGCCGTCCGGCCGGTGAGCGGGTCACCGCCTTCGGCTATCCGGGGACCACTCCCCAGCGGGGCGAGGATCTGCTGTACTGCGCTGGCACCTCTCAGCGCGCCCCCGAGGGCGAGCAGCGCGTCCCCTGTGACCTCGGCGGCGGCGCGAGCGGCGGCCCCTGGCTCGCCGGCTTCGACTCCGCCACCGGTAAGGGCACCGTGGTCTCGGTCAACAGCCACGGCGAGGGCGACGGCGGCTCCCCGATGTACGGGCCGACGTTCGACAAGACCGCGCGGGCCGTCTACGACGCCGCCCAGCGCGGCTGAGCGCCGGGGCTCCGGCCCGGCCGAAGCGGCGGGCCGTCCCGAGGCCCGGAGGCGGTCATGGCGACTGGTCCGGGGACGGTGCCGGCGGGCCTGATCAGTAGGGGGACGCCGAGTTGTTCTCAGCCCAGAGCTTCTCGGCGTCGGAGCCCGCCGGGGGCGGCACGATGCCGTTGATCATCCAGAGGTCGTCGCTGGTCTCGTCGATATGGAACTCCCAGTGCAGCCCTGCGCTCCGTTCCAGGTGGGGCCGCAGCATGCCATCGATCCACTGGGCGGTCCGGCGACGGCTCTCCCGGTCGGGGTTGCGGCGGGCGATGTGATCGATGGTGATGCGGACCCCGACCGGGGTGGGCTCCCCACCGACGTAGAAGTCCTCAGGCCGGGTCTCGTGGAACAGTGTGACCACGTAGAACCGGGGCAGCCCGACCTTTTCGTAGTGGTCGGCGATGTCGGAGGCGAGTCGACGCTTCTCCGCCTCGGTGAAGGTTCCGGGCGTGTGGTGAACGGTCCACAGTGGCATGGCGGTTCGGTACTCCTCGAATGGAGGGATGGGTGTCAACGGGCGGCTGAGAAGGCCAGGCGCTCCACGGGTCCGGACAGCGCCGCCTTGGCGGCGACTGTGGCGTCGTCCGTGAGCACCTCCGTGGCCTCGGCCTCCAGGCCGTCGACGATCCGCGCGGCCACCTCGGCCGGCGTCGCCTTCGGAAGCTCGAAGGCGGAGACCATCTCGGTGTCGATGAACCCTGCGTGTACGCCGACGACCTGGGTGTTCTGACGCGCCAGTTCCAGTCGGAGCGAGTTCGTGACGGACCACGCCGCAGCCTTGGACGCCCCGTAGGCGCCGCTGCCGGCCAGCCAGGACAGCACGGAGTGCATGTTCACCAGTGCGCCCCCGCCGTTCGCGGCCAGGATCGGCGCGAACGTTCGAGCAACCCGCAGCAGCCCGAAGACGTTGACGTCGAACGTCGCGGTGACGCGCTCGAAGTCGCCCGTCAGCAGCGGAGCCGGCAGCAGGGCTCCCGCGTTGTTGAACACGATCTCGACATCGGCGGCGACCTTCGCGAGGGCGGCGACCGACGCCGCCGAGCGGACCTCCAGTTCGGCGGCAATCACCTCTGGACGGTTGTCGAGGTACGCCGAGCGCGCGGTCGAGTACACCTTTCGCGCCCCACGCGCCAGCACCTCGTCCACCAGCGCCGCGCCCAGTCCCCGCCGGCCCCCGGTCACCACGACCACCCTGCCTGCCACTGCGACCACAAGTACCCCCACCTGGATAACGTTGACGTTAGTCAGATGGAATCACGCCCCGCTGGATAACGCAATCGTTAGTTACAATGCCGGGGTGGCGATGAGGTTCGAGGAACGGCTGCGCGACCGAGACGCGTGGTCGATCGGCGACGGATGCTCGGCGGGGCGGGTGTTGGACCTGCTCAGCACCAAGACGGTGTTCCTGGTGGTCCGCGAGTGCTTCTACGGCACCACTCGGTTCGAGGACTTCGTGGAACGGATCGGGGCCTCGGCCCCCGCGGTGTCGCGGGCGCTCAAGCAGCTGAAGGCCGCGCGGATCGTCGAGCCCGTTCCCTACCGGGAGCCGGGGAGCCGGGCCCGGGACGAGTACCGGCTGACGGAGGCCGGTGAGGACCTGCTCCCGGTGTTCCTGTCGCTGATGCAGTGGGGCGACAAGTACCTACAGGAAGGCCGCCCGCCCCTGTCGTTCGCCGAGGCCGACACCGACCGTCCGATACGGGTCCGCGTCACCGCCGACCCGGCGCCGGAGCCGCTGTCCGACGACATCGAGATCCGGCTGAACCCCGCCTGGCGCCGCGGCTAGGACTGCGGAGCGGCTGCGGATGCCCAGTGGCTCGTAGGCGAGCATGGAGACCTTCATCGCTGCCTCCGGCCGCGCATCCGCCGTGACGGTGCCCGCGGCGGGTGTTCAGAGGTTGCGGGTGTCGCGGGGCTCCGCATACGGCTCCTCGCCGGGTGGGTGCCCTGCGTCGATGGCGCGGCCCCGTTCCAGTTCGGCGTCGAATTCCAGGCCGAGCAGGATGGCGATATTCGAGATCCACAGCCAGATCAGGAAGATGATCACCGAGGCCAGGCTGCCGTAGGTCTTGTTGTAGCTGCCGAAGTTCGCCACGTACAGCGCGAAGCCGCCGGAGGCGATGATCCAGATGAGGCAGGCGAGGATGCTGCCGGGGGTGACCCAGCGGAAGCCGCGCTTGACATTCGGTGACGCCCAGTACAGCAGGGCGATGATCAGGCTGAACAGGAAGACCATCACCGGCCATTTGGCGATGTTCCACACCGTGATGGCCGTATCCCCGACGCCCAGGACCTGCCCGGTCTTCTTGGCCATGGTGCCTGTGAAGACGACGCCGACCGCGATCGCCGCCAGGAGCACCACGACGACGATCGTGATGCCGAACCGGGTGGGCAGCGTCTTCCACACCGGCCGCCCCTCCCCGATGTCGTAGACCGCGTTGGAAGCGCGCATGAAGGCCGCGATGTATCCGGACGCCGACCACAGCGCGATCAGGGTGCCGATGACCAGCGCGATGCCGGCGCCGCCCTGGTTGTCCTGGATCTGCTTGAGCATGCTGTCGAGGGTGTCGTGGGCGGCCCCCGGGGCCACGCTGCTCAGGTTGTCGATCAGCGACTGGACGCTGGAGCTCCCCATCAGGCCCAGGATGGACACCAGGGCCAGCAGGGCGGGGAAGATCGAGAGCACCCCGTAGTACGTGAGCGCGGCGCCCCAGTCGGTGAGATTGTCGTCCCTGAACTCCGTCACGGTGCGTTTGAGCGCCCCCTGCCACGTCTTCCCGGGCAGGTCCGTGGGCCCGTTGGCGGGCGGCTTCCTGTCCGGCTCGGGGCGGGAGGCGCCGGCCTCGTCCGTGTTGTGTCCCATGGCTCCACTCCTTGGCTCCGCTTGGCTCCGCGCCAGACTCGGCGCCACCGCGTGAATCCGCTGAAGAAGACGTTGATCCGGGGCTCCCTCCAGTGTCGCGCGGGCTTCGGCGACCGTCTCCTCGACCGGTTCCGATCACCACCGGCGCGCCGTCCTCCAGGTCTGTCAACCGCCCCTCCTCGGCGTCCGCGTCGGCCCCCCACCGCAGGTAGGCGAAGTGCGGTGCGCCTTGGCCCGATGCGACGGGGAACGCCCAGAACGACGTCCTCTCAGCAGGCTTTCCACTGACTCGTGGGAGTAGGCCGCTGTCGGCGGGCCTGAAGGCCGGCGCTCACCCGCCGCCGGGGGTGAAGCCGCCGATGGTGCGCAGGCCCAGCTCGCGGTACAGCTCCTCCGGTGGTGTGGCACGCGCCTCGAGGTAGAGGTTCTCGAAGAAGGCCAGGAAGGGCGCCTGCCGGACCGCGCGCTCCGCCATGATGTACGGCTCCAACGCCTCCCACACCTGGGTGATCCGAAAGTTGAAGACGCCCAGCGCGACGTGGGAGTCCATCATGTCCAGGGCGTGCATCATGCCGACGCTCTCGTACATGAACGCGACGTTCCAGATGGCGTGTTGGGCCTGCTCGGGGAGGGCTGCTATGCCGCCCTCCGTCGGCGGCGGGTGCTCCGTTCCCAGGCGGGTGACGACATAGGTCTGGTCGCGCTGGAAATCCATGTCGCGGATGTCGCGGAAGTACACCTCCAGGATCGTGGTCAGCGCGCTCTGGGACCGCGCCTGGTGGTGCTGCCGCCAGGCGGCGAGGGCCGAGAGGACCAGGGCGATGAACGACACGCCGAACGTGGCGACGTTGTACACGGCAGCTCCCGTCCGTACGGGTGGCCCCCTGCCACGGCGGGCGATGCTCCGGCGCGCTCCGCGCGGTCCGGGCGACCACGGTGGTGCTCCTCAAGCGAGCCTAGTGCGAGGGGAGTTCACGCGACGGCGGTTCGGGGTGGTCTTCCACCGCGGCGTGGCGGTCGTCGCGGGCAGCGCGGTGCCGGTGCTCGGCCCGGGCGCGGCGAAGCCGCGCCGTCGTACGGCGTGACCGGCCCCGTGCGCGACGGCGCGTTCCCCAAGGCTCCCGGTCGGGGAGCTCGGCGGCGGGGTCGGCCGCTCGGCCTCCCCGGTGGCGTCAGGCCCGGCGCGCTGATCGGGAGCGGTAGCCGGCGATCTTGGCGAGGTTGCCGCAGCGTTCCATGGAACACCAGCGTCTGCGGCGGGCCTGGGAGTCGTCGAGGAAGAGCAGGGAGCACTCCGGGCGCTCGCACTCTTTGACCCGCTCCATCAAGGGGCTGCCGACCAGCAGAATGGCGTCGCGCGCGACGGTGGAGAGCGCGGCGGGTACCGGGTGGTCGGCCCGCCGGCGCAGGGACATCCGGCCGGGCTCCTCGTCGGCACGGACGAGTCGGGGTACGAGGTCGGGCCGGGCGGCGGCGGCGTTGACGGCGTCCAGGTCGGCCGCTTCCGGGACCCGCTGACGCATCGCGGCGGTGAGCAGCCCGAAGATCGCCTCCCGCAGTCGGCGGGCGTCCGCCAGGTCCTGCTCGGTGACGGGCAAACCCTCCGGCGGCATGGGGAGTAGCCCGGCCTCGTCGAACCAGCGGGCGAGCGCTTCGGGTAGGGGGAGACGTTCGATGCGATCGGTGTGCCGTTTGCCGAGCGTGGCGACGAAGTTCAGGCAGGCGCGGCCCCCGATCAACGGAAAGGCGAGGAGGGGATCGCGGCCCCCGTCCGCGGGTGCTTCTGGGCGCGTCGGATTCATGCGTCGATCTTAACGCTTGACACCTCCTGATGCGGTGTCGGAGAGTGACACCCGTTGAACAGGTGTTCCGGCCTGGGTGTCCGGCCGGCGTCATGAAGAGGGGTGGAGCGTTATGCGTGCCGTACGGATCGAGGAGTTCGGCGGGCCTGAGGTGCTGGTTCCGGTCGAGGTGGCCGACCCGGTGGCGGGGCCCGGGGAGGTTCTGGTGCGGATCGAGGCGGCGGGGGTGAACCGAGCGGACGTGCTGACCCGCACCGGCCGCTACCACCGGGCGGGCCGGCCGCCGCTGATCCCCGGACTGGAGGCCGCCGGAACGGTGGTCGCCGTCGGTGAGGGCGTGAGCGGGGTCGCGGCCGGGCAGCGCGTCATGGCCATGGGCCCGGTCAACGAACCCGGCTTCTACGCGGAACTCGCCGCGGTGCCGGTGGCACAGGTGACCGTCCTGCCGGACGGGGTCGGGATGACCGAGGCCGCGGCGCTGCCGGTGGCCTGGCTGACCGCCTGGCTGTGCCTGCGGCGGGTCGCGCGGGTCGCCGTGGGGGAGACGGTGGTGGTGCATGCGGCGGCCAGCGGTGTGGGCAGCGCGGCGGTGCAGATCGCTGTGGACGCGGGAGCCCGTGTCATCGCGCTCACGAGCTCGGCCGCCAAGGCCGCCTGGGCGAGCGAACTGGGTGCTCAGGACACCATCGACACCTCCGAGCACCCGGGTGAGGCGGTGGTGGAGGAGGTGCTGCGGCTGACGGCCGGGCAGGGCGCGGACGTCGTACTCGACACGGTCGGAGGCGCGGTGTTCGCCCAGAGTCTGCGGCAGGTCGGCTACGCGGGGCGGGTGGTGACCCTCGCGAACGTGGCCCTGGAACCGAGCACGGTGAACACCCTCGACTTCTATCCGAAGAACGTGACCATTCACGGCTTCCAGCTGACGAACCGGCTGGAACACGGCTACGCGCCCGGCGACGACCTGAACGAGATCGCCCGACGCGTCGCCGAGGGCACCTTCCGCGTCCCGGTGGAGGCCACCTTCCCGCTCGCCGAGGCAAGCCGGGCCCACCAGCGGCTGGAACGGCGGAGCAACCGCGGCAAGGTCGTCCTCACGATGGACTGAACACCGCGACCCGGCCTCGCGGGGGAGTGCGGTCGAAAAAGGATCCGCTGAACGTCGGCTGGTGCTGTGGCCTGGATGGTTCACCGTGTCCGGAAGACGACTCACAGGACGAATGCCTGCCGCGAACGGACTGGTATTACTGGTGCATGCATGAAGAGACCGCACAGTCCGCGATCGACATGTTCATCTCCGCGTTCAACGCCTCGGACGACAGTTATGTGGCTGGGCTGCTCTCTCAGGCCCTGACCTCGGACGTCATCTTCTGGGGGCCGTTGGGCCGCAGTGAGGGGATCGAGGCGGTCGAACGGTTCGTGCTGGACATCCGGCGCCACCCGGCGGGGACCGGCACGATGGTGCGCTGCTCGGCGGTGGACATGCCGGACGAGTGGGCCCGGTACCAGTGGGTCTTCACCACGCCGGACGGAGGCCCCCGCCTAGCGGGAACGGACGTCGTCCATCTGCGGCGGAGCCTCATCGACCAGGTCATCATCTTCGCGGGGGAGATCAAGCCGACCGCCTCCTGAGCCGTTCGTCGCCCGACGACCCCGTTCGCAGCGGACCTATGACGCGCTGTGGCCCGGTTGGTCCGCAGGTTGGTCAGATTGCGGCCGCGAGTGGGCGTCCGGCCCAGAGATGCCTCTCTCGCTGCGGATGCGGGCGCGTTCTCCGCGTTCGGCGCCAGGACGTCGCGTGGCGTGTGTTGGCGTTTGCGCCAGCGCAGGTAGGCGTGCGGTGACCTTGCGGCGGCCGGATACGGTCGGAGGTGGGTACTTTGGGTGCCCGTGGAGCGCACTCCCGAAGTTGGCAACCCTGGCGCACGCTCAGTTGTCCCTGCACGCCCGAGCGCCCCGTAGGTGCCCCTCGCGCCCGATTGCAGGCGGATTGTCACAACATCCCATTGGTTGGTTAGGTAGGGGCCCAGCGGGACACCGTGTCTCCGCGTGTGAGTTGCTCCCTTTTCTGAAAGGAGTGCCATGTCTTCTACGTTCTGCCGTCGTGGCGTCGCCTTCCTCGTGTGCTCGCTCACAGCAGTTGGCTGCCTGGCGGCCGGTCCGGCGGCCGTGGCGGCGACCTCCGCCCACACCTCCGTGTCGCAGAGCGCGAACGTCTCCGGTTCGGTGGCGGTAACGCTGACCGGCGGCACCACGGTCACCCTTCCCGGCATCCTGCTGCCCATCGGAGTCGGGTTCGACACGGGCGTTCAGGTCGGCCTGATCAGCTCCGTGACCAACAACACCGACGCCACGCTCGTGCTGTCGACGGGCGGCAGCGCCACCGTCACCCTGGCTCCAGGGGCGTCAGCCAGCGTCTCCGCCCTGGGAAGCGGAAGCCTGGTCATCACGGCGACGGCCTGATACAGCCGCACCGCCTCTAGCGGGCGGCAGGACGGCCCGCCACAGCTAACCTGTGGCGGGCCGATCTGCCAAATACCCCCGTGCGACTACTCCTTGCCGGGGCAGGGCTCCACCCTGGGAGGGGAAAACAGAACATCGGCTCCCCGTCCACCCCGTCGCCGCGATCACGGTCATGCGGGTGGAGTCGACGCGACGGGGAAGCCCGCCACCGGGATCCCCGAATGCGTGGACCTGAGGTCCCGATCGGCAGCCACATTCCCCACCGCCCTCACCCGCATCGCCCCCGCCACCCTCGACCACCCCTGTCGGACCGTCCATGGCTTACGCCCTGTAGACGGCAGCACTGACTCCTTGTGGACCTGACCGACTGGTAGAGCCGTCGCGGACCTTTGAGGCGGAGCGTGCCGAGCGCCGAGCCACACTGGAAGGGGGTCGGTGGGAATCGTTCCCGCCGACCCCCTTCTGCGAAGCAGATCAGTGGTTCATCGGACGCTGTCTTCGGCCAGCGAGTGCGCGACGAGAGCGTTGGCGTGGCCGTGGCCCAGACCGTGCTCGGTCTTGAGCCAGGTGACGAGTTCCATGTGCCTGGTCAGGTGCGACGAGCGGATGATCTCTTTCCACTCCGCGATCGAGCGGCCGTACTTCTTCTCGATCGAGGGGAAATAGCTGGCGGGGCCCTTCACCGGTGCGGTCATGCTGCTGTCCCTTTCCCGTGTTCGTGATCATGGATTGCCTTGCCTTGCCTTGCCTTGCCTTGCCTTGCCTTGCCCTGCCCGGCACGCGCCTCGGACGATGTGATCCGGTACCTCACATGTGTCACCTTCGGCGAGCCGGGGCCCTCGGTGACGAAGTGGAAAGTGGTGCCGCCCTGCCGCACCCACGGCTCGCGGGGGGTATGGGTGAGGACGAACACGGGCGCGCGGAACGGCGGTGGGTCGGGCCATCCGACCTCCCCCTCGGCGAACATGCGGCGGCCCATGACGTAGGCGCCGGCACGCTCGAACGTCTCCCGCACGACCCCGTCGTCCTGGTCGCCGCCGGTGCCGGTGCCGCCGGTCACGCTCTGGCGCTCCCGCCAGGTCTCGACGTCCTCAACCCACTCGTGGATGCGTAGGCCGCCGTCACCGAGGGGGTTTCCGGGGCGGGCGTTCGGGCCCGCGACGAAGCCGTCGAGGGTCATGCCCGGGCTCGCGAAGACCGTGCTCATGCCGGGTGCTCCTCGCTGAAGAAGCCGGCGAGGGCCGGGGCCAGGACCTTCGGGTCGACGGCGTGCTCCTCGCCCGGGAACACCCGCAGGGTGAAGTTGTCGCCCGCCGCGGCGAGTTCCCGCGCACCGGTCAGCATGTGGGGCGCGCCCGCGTCTCCGCTGCCGACGAGGACGGGCACGGTCACGGACGCCCAGCGGTCGACCGGCAGGGGGCGGCCGGACATGGTGTCGCCCATGATCCGGCCGTCGTAGGGGAGGGTGCGGGCGACGGCCTCCATGCCCGCCCAGAACGGGGCCTGCCGCATGCCGGCGACGACCTCGTCGGGCAGGCCGACCGCTGCGGTCATGAAGTAGGCGACAGCCTTCCCGTACGCCTCGCGGCCCACGAGCTCCGTCAGGTGCTCCACGTAGTCGGCGGGCAGCGGCGGCCGGCCGTCGTCGGTGATGAACGGCGGCTCGTACAGCGCGAGGCGCGATACGGCGCTGCCGAGCGCGGTGGCCTCCAGTGCGAGGACGGCGCCCGAGGACATGCCGAAGACCATGGCCGATCCGCCGCCCGGGCCCTCGATCAGCGCGTCGAGGTCCTCGATCTCGCGCCGCACCTCGTACGCGGGACTGTCCCCGCTGTCGCCGCGGCCCCGGCGGTCGTACGTGATCACGGTGAAGTGCTCGGCCAGCAGACCGGCGAGTTCGGCGGAATCGCCGCGGGTCATGAAGGCGCCGCCGACGAGCACCACCACAGGGCCCGAGCCCTGCCGCTCGAAGGCGATGGTCGTGCCGTCAGCCGAGAAGACCTTGTCCATGTGGAACCCCCATTGATGCGCGGCGCAGAGCCCTGCGGCTCTTGGAACTAGACGGTACAGTACTCGAACGGGTACTGGTCAGTCCAGTACTCTCTTCGGGCGGGGAGACGGCGGATTGAAGAGACAGAGGGAGCTGAGGATGGACAGCCGGTCAGCGCGCAAGCATCAGGAGATCATGGATGCCGCGACCACCGTGTTCCTGAACAAGGGGTACGCGGGGACGAGCATGGACGACATCGCGAAGCTGGCCGCGGTGTCCAAGCAGACCGTCTACAAGCACTTCGCGGACAAGGAGAAGCTGTTCGCCGAGATCGTTCTGGCCACCACCGACCGCATCGACGCCATGGTCGACCTGGTGGCCGACATCCCGGCCGAAGCCGACGCCCTGGACGAGAACCTGACCCGTCTCGCCCGCCAGTTCCTGGCGACCCTCACCCAGCCCGAGGTGATCCAGCTACGCCGCCTGATCATCGCCAACGCCGACGCCTTCCCCGAACTGGGCGCGGCCTGGTACGAGCAGGGCTTCGAACGGGTCCTGGCCACCCTGGCGGCCACCTTCCAACGCCTCACCGACCAAGGACTGCTCAAGACCGACGACCCCCTACTGGCCGCCCACCACTTCGCCGGACTGCTGCTATGGATCCCGGTGAACCAGGCCATGTTCCACGGCGGCGCCCAGCACAGCGAGGCCGACCTCGACCGCTACGCCGCCGGCGGCATCCGCGCCTTCCTCGCCGCTTACGCCTGACCGACCCCCACTGACAGCGCGTGAGAAGGCGCTCCGCGCCGCACGCAGGGCACACCTCCGCCCCGGCGTGGCGGAGCGCCGCGATGGCCTGGGCGGTGGTCAGCTCGGCCGGGCCCCGAGCGGTGCGGCACCCGTCACGGGGACGGTCGTCCGCGGCGGCGCCTCAGGAGACCGGCGGGGCCCTTCCACCGACCAGCGCTCGGAGTCGCCGGCAGCGTCCGGCCGCGGGGAGGGCGTCGGCCGCCGGTCCGGGCGCGGGCGATCACCGAGGGGTGCCGCTGGAGCGGCACCCCCTCATACGAGAGCCTCCGGACTCCGGTGTTCGGCCGGGAGGTCCCAATCATCAGATCGGTGCCCGACCGACTGGCACGCCGGTGACGGGGACCGATGGGGCGACCCGCGGTCGAAGCTGCTGGCCGGGGACCGCTGGAAGACCGCTCAGTCCACCCTGCCGGCCGTGCTCGGACTGGAGGCGGAGCCGGCCGCGCACCTCGCGGAGCTCGCCTCCGCCCTGGGCGGCGCCTATCACCAGGTCGTCGCCGGACCGGCTGGCCACACCACGGTGACGGACGGCGGTGTCAGTCCGACTCCTCGCGGGCGCGCCTGTAGCGCTCGTAGATCACGCGCGAGCCGAACGTCCTGGTCTCGACCAGGTCTAGTCGAACGTCTTCGGTGACCGGCGGCAGGAAGGGTGTGCCGCCACCGACGACGATCGGATTGCGGAACATGCGCAGCTCGTCGACGAGGCCGAGCTCGATCGCTGTCGCGGCCAAGCCGGCGCCGCCGATCGAGACGTCCTTGTCGGTCGCGGCAAGCGCCGCAGCGGTCTCCTCCGCCAGCGACGCCTCGGCGAGCCGGGCGTTGCCCTGAACGCTGTCGAGCGTGCGGCTGAAGACCACCTTCGGCAGAGCGCACCAGACGTCGGCGAACGCGGCCTCGAGCTCGTTGTCGCGCATCGACGGATCCGTGTCCCACGGCAGCATGGTCTCGTAAAGCCTGCGGCCGCACAGAAAGCCGCCGAGCTCACGTGTCTGCGCGATGTGGAAACGAAACTGCTCCTCGTTTGGGACCGTCCACCCGAACGCGCCCTCGCGGTCGGCGATGAAGCCGTCCACCGAGACGCCCATCGAGTAGATCAGCATGGCTTCAAGCTCATCGCACCGGAGCGACGGACGATGATCGAGATGAGGTTCCCCAGGGAGATGGACATCAGGATCTCCTTGCTTCTGCGGGCTGCTCTGCCACAGCCAGTGACCGGTCGCGAGACGAAAACTCATCCTCGCGGGCGGTCCAGGCGATCGTGCGGCCATTGCCGACGCCGCACTGAGAACTCCACGCCTTCGGCCGCGTTCCGAGGCGGCCCACCGCTACCGCCGGAATCGGTCCGATCCTCCCCGCGCGCCTTGGCGGCGCCCGGCCCATCGGTCCAGCCGCTGGCGCTGGAAGGCACGGTGACGTCGGCCCGGAGGCCCAGCGGGCGTCGCGGACGCGAGCGACCAGGACCTCTCCGGCAACGGCATCGGCGCCGGGTGTCTTGCCTGTCCGCGCGATGGTGTCCAGCAGCCCGCCCGCACGGCCCGCGGCGGCCTTCACCGCTGCCGACAGCTCTATGGAGCCGGGGTCGTTCTTTCGCCACCACCGGCCCTGGCGGGCACTTCCAGCAGCGGGTTCGCCGCCGGCGCGTACGAGACCGGGCGCCGGGTCGCCGGGTCGCCGGGCCCGGCGCCCTCAGCCGGCTTGGGGAGCCTCTTCGAGCCGGGGACCGTCCGCCCAGTGTGGCAGCGGTATCTCCCGCGGTGTTGCGGTGTGCCGCAGGCCGGTGCGCCACCGGACCAGGTGCACCCGGGTGGGGAGCGCACGGGTGGGAGCGCATGGCGGTCGCGCCCCGCCCCCTTCGCCAGCCGCGCCGCCCAGCTCCTGCGGGAGGGCGTCGCGGTTCGCCCGGGAAGGTGTCGCGGCATGAGCAGCCTCGCGCCCGGGTCTCCCGAGCCGGTCCAGGGGCGGAGGCCGCCTTCCGCCCCTGGACCCGGTGGGCGACCCCGCCGGGAGGTTCCTCAGGCCCAGCAGCCGTTAGGCCCAGCAGCCGTTCACCGTCGCCGCGAGGCCGTCCAGTGCGTCCTTGGTGGCGGCCGGAGCGGCGGAGGCGTCGTTCTCCACGAAGGCGAACACCTTCAACCGGCCGTCCTTGCCCTGCGTCACGCCGCTGAGGGATATGGCGCCGCTGAGCGTGCCGGTCTTGGCTCTGACCTTGCCCACGGCACACGTGGAGTGAGGATCGTCGAAGCGGCCCCACTCCGGGCCGAGGGTGCTGCCGGCCTCCCCGGAGACGGGAAGTCCGTCGAGGACGGGCTGGAGGGTCTGCGGGTGATCCTGCGTCAGATCCAACACGGCGGCGAGGGTCGCGGCCGGGATGCGGTCACTGCGGGACAGACCGCTGCCGTCGTACAGCTTGACGTTGGTCAGCGGTACTCCGTAGTCCCTGAGCACCTGCCGCACGGCCGCCGTGCCGCCCTCGAAGGTCGCGGGCCGGCCCGTGCCGAGGGCGGTCATCCGGAGCAGGGTCTCGGCGATGTTGTTGTCGCTGAGCTTGAGCATCTTCCGGACGGACTCCGACAACTTCGGGGAGCGGTGCTGGGCCACCGACACGTCGGAGGCGCCGGCCCGGCCGCGGGTGACATCGCCGTTGACGACGACACCGGCGGCGGCGAGCTGCTTGGCGAAGGTCTTCCCGGCGTCGACCGAGGTATCCAGCACGCTGCGCCCGTCGACGACCAGCGCCCGCACGGGGGCGACTTCCCCAGGGTAGTAGTCCCCCCTCCAGCCCTTTGCCTGTGTCGGCTCGGGGAAGAGGCTGTCGTCGACGCGGACCTTCACGAAGCCGACGCCCTGGGACTTCAGCTTGGCCGCGGAGGTCTGGGCGAGCCTGGTCAGATCGGCCGTGGTCAGGAGCCGGTCGCCGCCGCCGACGAGGGTGAGTGTGCCATCGCGGTAGGTGACCTTGGTGGTGAAGCGGTGGTCCGGGCCCAGCACGGACAGGGCGGCGGTGGCGGTCAACAACTTGGTGTTGGAAGCGGGCATGAGGGCCGTTGAGGCATCGTGCCCCCAGACCACCCTGTCGGAGTTCGCGTCCAGAACGACGCCGCTGAGGTGCGGGCCCAGACGTGGGTCGTTCATCCGGGTGTTGAGGTTCGCGGCCATCCTCCCGTCGGAGCCGGAGCCCGCGCTCTTGTCCGCGACGGAGTTGACGGGTCTGGCGGTGGTGCCCTTGTCGGCCGCGAAGGCCGATGTGCCGGAGAACATCGCCACTGCCATGGGGGTGGCGACGACCGCGGCGCGGGCACGGCGGCTGGCCACCCGCGTCTGCTTGGGCTTGCGGTGCCGACCGCCGGAGGCAGGCACCGGGGCAGCGGATTCCCTCTGCATGTAGATCTCTTGCTCCATTGCGTCGACGATCTCGCTCGTTCACTCATTACACGCCTGAGCGGACCGGTCTGTGACAACTTTCTTTTCCGCCCTGCGGATCCGGGGCCAGCCGGGTCGGCAAAGGGGTCCGGAGCCGGCACGGATCCGGGCCGGTCGGCCGGCATCCGGTGTGCGGCTCAGCGCGCCGTCGCGGTGCCGGTCACCCGCGTCCCCGTCCGCGCGGCGGGGAGCAGCACCCACCCCGCGCCCCCGGCTGAGGCGCACCACCGCGCCGGTCGTCCCCTCGACGGGATTCAGCCCCAAGGACGTCGGACCGCAGAGGCAGCATCGCGTTCGTCGAAGTCGCCGGACTCACCCGCTCTGACAGGGCGGCACCCGGGAATCCCAGGACAAGAGCAACTCGGCACGCGTGCATCCTCCGTGGGCCGTTCATACTGGATCTCTGAACACTGGGTGGGTCGGTCTGGAGGGTTGGGGACAGGTGGACCGGTTCGGTCACTACGCCTTGGTGCGCAAGCTCGGCGAAGGCGGCATGGGCACGGTGTATCTGGCGCACTCGCGGGGCGGCCGGGCGGTCGCGATCAAGGTCGCCAGGCCCGAGTTGGCGTCCCAGCCCCTCTTTCGGGAACGGTTCCGCGCCGAGGTCGAGGCCGCGCGCAAGGTCGGCGGCTTCCACACCGCCCCGGTCGTCGACGCCGACCCGGACGCCGAGGTGCCCTGGCTGGCCACCGCCTACATCCTCGGCCCCACCCTCTCCCAGCTCATCGCCGACCAGGGCCCGATGGGAACGCGGCAACTGCGCCGCCTCGGCGCCGCGCTCGCCGAGGCCCTGCAAGCCGTCCACGGCTGCGGCCTCGTCCACCGCGACCTCAAACCCGGCAACATCATCATGGCCGAGGACGGCCCCCGCGTCCTGGACTTCGGCATCGCCCGCGCCCTGGAGACCGCCGGCCTCACCCTCACCGGCACCGCCTTCGGCACCCCTGGCTTCCTCGCCCCCGAACAAGCCGAAGGCCACCCCGTGGGACCCGCCGCCGACGTGTTCGCTCTCGGCGCCGTCCTCGTCGCCGCCGCCGGCGGCAGCGCCTTCGGCGGCGGAACCCCCGTCTCCCTGATGTACCGCTCCGTGCACCACCCGTCAGACCTCACCGCGGTCCCCGCACCGCTACGCGGCATCCTGGCCGCCTGCCTGGAGAAGACACCGGAGCACAGGCCCAGCACGACGCAACTGCTGACGTGGCTCCCGACCGAGGACCCTCGCGAGGCGGACTACCCGTCCGCATCCGCGGGGGCGGCGAACACCACACCGGCTCCGTCAGGCGCGGCGGGAGCCGCCGCGCGCTACTCCCCGACCATTGCCGCCCCGTCCATACCGCCCCGCCCGCGTACGCCCCGACCATCACGGCAGCCGCTCCACCGACGCCGCCCGTGCCGCTACCAGGTGGTGAAGGCCAGGTGCCGGAGCCGGAGTTCCTCGCCACGGACCGAAGGAACGCCGTCCTCACCGACCGTGACGGTCTCATCTTCAAGAACCGCGGCCAGACCACGGAATACCCTTGGCAGGCACTCTCCTACCTCGAGTACACGGCGGAAGACGCACGGAAGCCCAAGCTCACGGTGAGCGTACTGCTGACCGACGACAGCGCCCGCATCTGCACCGTGACCGCGCAGAACAGGGACGAGCTGGGCCAGTGGATCGCCCAGCTCGACGCCGTGCTCCGATGGTTCGCCCCCGAACTCTGACCACCACGGCATGCACAACATCCGTGGCACGCGCGTAATAGGCACTGAGCTCAACGACATGACCGGCACTCTCGAACACACGTGTTTGAGACGGAGTGAAATCCGCAGGACAGAGCGACGCGCGGAGGGTGCAGGGGAGGCGCAGGGTCCGCCTTCGGCATACGACACCGTGCCGGCTTCGGGATGTACGGCACCGCGCCCGCCATGGGCCGTACGGCACCGTGCCCGCTTCGGGACGCGCGGCAACGTGCTCGAGCACCCGTTCGGCCGGGGCCCTGCCGGTCGGCGACGGAACCCACTCATCTCCTCCTCGCTGTGGTGGCGTCGGGTAGGGGCCGCTCCGATGCGGTGAGTAATACGGCGTCGACGTAGGTGACGCCATCGCTGGCAGCCGTCAGCGTCAAGCGATCTGCAGTTTGAGTCACGTCGCCCAGCTCTTCATTACTTAGGGCTCGTAACACGATCTTGTAGGTGTGGTGCAGCCGTGCTTAGCCTTGCGCTATGGCGAATGGGATCGAGCGCGTGGAAGACGGGTGGGACGTCCGCTCGATGCGCGGGGTGGGCGTCAGTGAGGTAACTGTCGGCAGCATGATGCGGCTGCACGTCGGCTCGGATGGGATCGAAGTGCACAGCCCGGCCGAGCTGATGGCAGGTGGCAAGCCCTACCACGTGCATGCCCTTTCGCGGATCAATCTGGGCAAGGTGCCGCAGCTCCTTGACCAGGTAGTCGGCGCGGTCCATGCCGCCGATTCAGGTGTGCTGAAGGTGCGGTTTGCCAGTGGGTGGCAACTGACCGTTCCGGTTGTGTCCGATGCCTTTGGCTGGAGCGTTGCTGTCCGGGGCCGGTACTTCATCAGGTCCGAACCGGGTGGCGGCGTGAGGACTTCTGATCGACGAAGAGCGAGTTGAGCGGGTCCAGATCCTCTGGCCTGTACGGGGCGCCGCGGAACTGATCGGCACAGCCCCCCTTCCCGGACCTCGAGAACGCCTCTCGGTGACTTCGGAGAGCGGTCCATGAGGCCAGCGGTGTGGAATGTCGGTGAGAAGGACCAGCGGCGCGGTGGCGTGGGAACTGCGATGACGGTCCCATTGCATGCCTCGTATGGTTCGAGGCGTGAGTGTGTTCGAGTTTTCTGCTGAGCGGCCCGAGCTCGTTGTCCGTAGCCCCGGGGCGTCGTCAACTTACATAAGGCTCTTCGACTGGGCACGGGTGGACGAGTACGAGGTCGCTTTCGCGGTGGAGGCCGTGGCGGACGGGCTGCGCGCATGTCTTGACTCGGTGGAGGTCTCGGTATGGGACGGTGTGGGAGACCTGGCTGACTTTCTGGACGGCCTGGCGCGTGACTTCCGAGGTTGGGAAGGAAAAAGGACCTGGACGAACAACCGGCTGGTCCTGACGGCGGCCTTCCAAGCCGGCGGCCACGTCCGACTCAGCTGGACTCTTCGCTTTGGAATCTTCGCGGAGGATTCGTGGGAGTGCGCACTGACTACGACGCTCGAGGCGGGCGAGCAGATGTCGGGGCTCGCCGCTGACGTGCGGAGCTTCCTTCATCAGGGATAGGCCGGTCGTGCGCGGAAGCCGGAGCGGGTCGTCCCTGGGCTCGCTTGGTGGACCCGTTGTGGAGTCAGGTGGTCACCTGCAGATATTCGGTGCGGCTGCGGCTGCCGGTGCCGGCGCGAGTGGCGGCGAGGCGGTAGCAGTCGGTGCCGGTCTCGATGACGTCGACGCCGAAGGCGACAGCCCCCGGTCGCCGTCACGGCGCATCTCCCGCACGACTGGCAGGTCGGGCAGTCGCTCGTAGGCGCCGACGCGGCCGAGCCGCCATCGGCGTCCGGGCGCATACGGGTGGCCGCGCCCCGGAAGCTCGTTCCGAGGCCGTCGAGAGGGGCGCCCTTTCCGACTCGCCCGTGATCGACCATGCTGCCCGTGCGGCGCACGGCAGGGCGCTGACCCGGTAACGCGGCGTGGAGGGCATCGTCATGACGACCGACGCGAAGAGCAAGGCGCTGATCGAACGGGCCGCCGAGCTCGTCGGGCTGCTGCGCCGCAACGCCGGCCGCACGGAGGAGGACCGGCGGGTCGCCGAGGAGAACATCGAAGCCCTCGCCGACGCCGGGCTGTTCGTCATCACGGTCCCCGAGCGGCTCGGCGGCCACCAGGCGAGCGTCCGTACGCTCCTGGAGGTGGCCGCGGAACTCGGCCGCGGCTGCGGTTCCACCGCTTGGACCACCGCTCTGATCAATGTCTGTGGCTGGATGATCGGCCTCTACCCGGAACGCGCGCAGCGGGAGGTGTACGGGGAGGACCCCGGCGCCCGTGCCTGTTCCGTCCTGACCCCGGGCGGAACGAGCAGGGCGGCAGGCGCGGGACAGGTCATCACCGGGCGGTGGCCCTTCGCGTCCGGCTGTCTGCACGCGCGGTGGGCGCTCCTCGGCACGCCGGTCACCGGCGCGGACGGCGAGCAGATGGACCGAGGCGTGGCCTTGGTACCGATGGACGAGCTGACGGTCGAGGACACCTGGCACACCGCCGGGATGCGCGGCACCGGCAGCCACACCCTCCTTGCCGAGGACGTGTTCGTGCCCGCCCACCGCGTCCTTTCGCTGACCGGCGCGCTGCGCGGCGAGTACCCCACCGAGTTCACGGACGAGGCCCTGTACCGCGCGGCGTTCGTACCCCTGCTCTCCTCGGTGCTCGTAGGCCCCCAACTGGGCCTGGCCCGCGGCGGCCTGGAGCTGGTGATGGCGTCGCTCGCGCAGGGGCGCCCCATGTCACACACCTTCTACGAGCAGGCGCGCGAGGCGTCCTCCACCCAGATGCAGGTCGCCGAGGCCGCCCAGCTGATCGACACCGCCGCGCTGCACCTGATGCGCGCGGCGGACGACATCGACGGCTGGGCGGCGAGCGGCCGGAACATGCCACTGCGCGACCGGGCCCGCGTGCGCATGGACACCGCCACGGTCGCCCGCCGCTCGCGGGAGGCGCGGGACATCCTGCTGAACGTCCACGGCGCTGGGAGCTTCGCCGAGGCCAACCCCTTGCAGCGCGTCTGGCGCGACCAGGAGACCGCCAGCCGGCACGCCATGACCAACCCCGCCGTCGCGAGCGAGCTGTACGGCCGGGCCCTGCTCGGCATCCAGGAACAGATCAGCCCGCTGATCTGAGCCCCGGGACGGCGGTGCCCGTCGCCGTACGACAGCCGGAGCCACATCGGCAGGCACACCGGGGCTGCCTGGACTTCTTCCTCACCGACACCCATTAGGCGCTACGCGAATGACGGAGAACGTCATGACCCAGACCATCGCCCAGGACGGCCTCGACGGGGTCTTCTGGTTCGAGTCCTGACCTCGCCCAGGACATGAGATTGTCCAGGTCAGATTGAGTACGCGATGGGACCATACGTTCCCCGACTTCACAAGGAGAGTCATGAAGTTCAGGCGGTTAAGCATCATCGCCGCGGCGTGCGGTCTCGGCCTGAGCGCCGGTCTCAGCCCGGCCACGGCTGCGGTGCCGGAAGCAGCCGTGGTTCTCAAAGCGGGCGCCGACAGAGGCGTCGCCGACGGCTACCCCGGCATCATCGGCATGGTCCGCGACGGTGCCCAGACCCAGTACATACAGGCGGGCGTGGGCGACCGCGGCACCCGGGTGCCCGCGGATCCCAAGGCGAAGTTCCGCATCGGCAGTAACAGCAAGTCCTTCACAGCCGCCACCGTCCTCCTGTTGGAGGCCGACGGCCTACTCTCCCTCGATGACACAGTGGCCAAGTGGCTGCCCAACGCCGTCAACGCCAACGGTCACGACGGTTCGAAGATCACCATCCGGCAACTGCTCAACCAGACGTCGAATCTGCCGGACTACACGATGAACATCGACGGCTACACCGTCAACCGCAACTGGACGCCGCAACAACTGGTCGACGGTGCCCTCCGGAAGCGTCCGCCGAACGCCCAGCCGGGCGAGAAATGGGAGTACGCCAACACCAACTACATTCTGGCCGGCATGATCATCAAGGCCGTGACCGGTAACGAGCCCGCAGTCGAGATGAAGACCCGGATCTTCGACCGACTCGGCCTGAAAGACACCAGCCTGCCCACCACGGACAACAATCTCTACGGCAACTACCTGCGCGGCTACTACCTGGCCGGCCCCTTCATCCTGGACATGACCGTCACCAGCGTCCAGGCCACCCAGACCGCCGGCGCCATCGTCTCCACTCTCGACGACCTGGCCGCCTTCGAACGCGCCCTCGTGGGCGGCACCCTGCTGCCACCCGCCCAGCAGACAGAGCTCAAGACCACCGTTCCCACCGGTACGGGCGCCGACTACGGCCTGGGTATCATGCGCATCGACACCCCCTGCGGCCGCCCCGCCTGGTACCACAACGGCGCTGTCCCCGGATACTTCAGCTTCCACATCACCAGCGACAACGGTGCCAAGCAGGTGGTCGAAGCCAACAACGAGAACCACCTCATCCAAGGCACTCCCGGCCAAGCCCACACCCAGGAAGCTGCTCTCAACGCCTTCTGCGCCCTCTGAGGAGTGGGGGCTGGTCCTCGACGCTCTGCCTTCGATCTCGGCGTCCGCCTGACAGATGGCTGGGGTCGCGCCGACACCGGGCAGCCTGTCCTTGCGTGCCGGGCGGGTTCATACGAGCCGGCTGCGGTAGCGGTGAGACCGTCGGGATCGGGTCGGGTACCTCAAGGTATACGCCGCCGGGTCGCGGGTATGTTGCTTCGCCGTCTGGTCCGTTCAGCGTCTGGTCGGTTGTGGTGGGAACGGCGAAAGGCCGTCCGTCCCGTGTGTGGCGGGCCGGGCGGCCTTTCTCGGGGTGTGTGACGGGGTGATGGTCTCTGTTGCCGTCGTGGCACCTCGTCGGCTGGGCTCATGTCCCCAGGGTCAGCAGGGCCGCGAGGGCCGGTCCGAAGGCGCCGCCCAGTTGGTAGGCGAGGTTGAAGAGGCCGATGGTGGTGGGGCGGTCGGGGGCGGGAGTGGCCTGTGCGGCGGAGGTCGCGAGGACTCCGTTGCCGGCCGTCGTGGCGAAGACCGCGAGGGAGGCGGCGAGGAGGAGCAGGGGGGCCCACGGGGTGAGCAGGGTGGTGAGAGGGGCCAGGGCGCCGACGACGAGGAGGATCGTGATGACCCGGGGGCGGTTCATCCGGGCGGACGCGGCCGCGAGGAGCCAAGAGAGCAGGGAGCCGACGAGCAGGGCGACCATCTGGCCCGTGCCGATGGCCGGGGTCGACCAGTCGGTGCGGTCGCGAAGCAGCTGGGGGATCGTGAACAGCAGGGTGAAGTACGAGGTCGACAAGGCCATCGCGAGCAGGGCGGAGACCGCGAACACCGGGCTGCGGAGCACCGCGAGGGGCGCGAAGCCGTGGGGGACCGCGCGGACGTGGAAGCCGAGGAGTACGGCTCCCAGGAGCGCGGCGGGCAGGGCCGCCAGCGGGTAGCGGGGCAGGAACACCAGCGCGGTCGCGGTCAGGACGAGCAGCAGGGCGCCGCGGGCGTCGAAGGGCGTTCGCGTCGTGGGGGCCGCGGTGTCCGCCCCGCGCAGTACCGCGGGGACGGCCAGCAGTCCGAGCGCGGACACGGAGAGCGAGAGACGCCAGGAGACGGTCTCGGCGATGAGCGAGCCGAGCAGCGGACCGACCGCGCCCAGGACTCCGAAGCCGGCCGTGATGACGCCCATCCGTCGGGCCGAGCCGGCCAGGCTCATCGCCACGGTCACCAGGCCCGCGCCGCCCACGGCCTGGGCCGCACGGCCGCCCATCACGAGCGGCAGCCAGGGTGAGAAGGCCACCAGCACCGTGCCCGCCACGACGGCCGCGGCGCTCGTGCGCAGGGCGGTGCGCAGGCCGCGGCGGCGAAGCACGTTCGCCATCAGCGGGGTGCCGACGGCCATCGCCCAGGCGAAGGCGGTGACGATCCAGGTGACCGTGGCGGTACGGACGTTCAGCGCGGCCGCCATGTCCGGGAGGATCAGCACCGGGCTGTTGGCGCTCAGGGCGACCGGCGTGGCCAGCAGCGCGAGCCACAGGACCGGAGGCGCGGACGCCACCGGGGAAGGGGTCGTCGTAGCGGCCTTCGTACGGGTGAGCAGGGACATGGCGGTCTCCATCGGCACGGGAGCAGGAGCAGGGGCGGGAGCAGGAGTCGGGGGAAGGGGGGAAGGTTCAGACGGTGGTGACGACGTCCTCGTAAGCGAGGCGCGGGGCGCGCGGGTACCACGCGTTCTCGCCCGGCTTGCCGATGTTGACGACCATCAGCGGGGTGTGGTCGTCGTCCAGGAACTCCTTCTGGAGGCCGGCGTGGTCGAAGCCGGTCATCGGGCCCGCGGCCAGGCCCGCGGCGCGCACGCCGAGGAGGAAGTACGCGGCCTGGAGCGCGCCGTTGAGCAGCGCGGTCTTCTCGCGCACCGTGCGCTCGGCGAAGACCGTCTCTCCGGCCTGCGGGAAGTGCGGGAGCAGCGAGGGGAGTTCTTCGTGGAACTCGTTGTCGGTGGCGAGGATCGCGACGAGCGGCGCCGCCCCCGTCTTGGCCCGGTTCCCTTCGTCCATCAGTGCCGCCAGCCGCCGCCGGGCCTCGGGGGACCGTACGAGGACCACTCGCAGGGGGTTGGTGTTGTAGGCGGTGGGGGCGTGCTTGACGAGGTCGTGGACGGCGCGCACCTGCTCCTCGGTCACCGGCTCGTGGGTGAAGGTGCTGGCGGTGCGGGCCTCGCGGAAGAGGAGGTCCTGGGCGGTGGGGTCGAGTACGAGGCTCATGGTGTGACGACTCCAGTCCTTCAGCATTAACAATCTCAACGTTGAGATAAAAGCATGACTGTCATCTCAGCGTCAAGTGTCTTAACATTGAGATTGTGTTCGCTGAGATGAACGGGAAGGAGTCGTGATGAGCGACGCCGTGGACGCGATCGTCGGGCAGTGGGAGAAGGAACGCCCCGACCTGACCCCTCACCTCTGGCCGGTCCACGCACTGGCCCGGATCCAACGACTCGCGCGCGTGGTCGAGAAGAGCTGCAAGGCGACGGCCACCCGTCACGGCTTGGACTACGGCGAGTTCGACGTGCTCACCACGCTCAAGCGCTCCGGCCCGCCGTACCAGCTGACCGCCGGCGCCTTCCTCAAGGCCGCCATGGTGACTTCCGGCGCCATCACCAACCGCATCGACAAGATGGAGGCGAAAGGCCTGGTCGAGCGGGTCAGAGAAGGCAGTGACCGCCGGATCGTGTACATCCGCCTCACCGAGCACGGCGCCGCCGTCATCGACGACGCGATGGCCGACCACCTGCGCAACTACGAACGGCTGCTGGCCGACGTCGACCGCGAGACGGTCACACGGGCCGCAGACGCGCTGCGCGAGATCAGCGAGGCCCTCGGGGACACGTCGATCACCTGACCCCACGCGCGCCATCCGTGCGCGAGCGCGGGATCCGGGCGGTGGTCCTCCAACCCGCCGACCGAAGGTCCGAAACCAACGCCCGAGTACGAAGACCCCGCATGGTTCGGCCGACCCCGCCGCACCTCTCGCCGGGACTGCTGGAGCCTCGCGGGCAGCTCACCGACGCCCCGGCCCGGCTGCGAGCGCCGTTGCACCCGGCGCCGAAGCCGCCGCCGGCCCCGGCGCGGCTCACAGTACCTCGGCGACCGGCCGAACCGTGGCGGTCCGCGCGCCTGTGCCGACACCATCAGCGGTGAGCGCGGCTGCTCCCGGCATCCGGTGCGTACGGGATGCGGTGCACCCCCGCATGCGCACCGCACGGTGCCGTGCACTCCCGGCCGCGGCGCGCAGCACGATGATGCGGGGCGGTGCGCACGCCGTGGGCTGGCACGCGGAGGGCCACGATGCGCGCCCTTCGGTAAGGTGCGGCGCAGCCGGTGCGCGCCCTGTGGCCACATTCAGCAGGGCGCATTTCTCCTTGCCCCCGCCGGGCCTTTCGTTCAGATCATCCGATCGTTGATCTGGTGTGTCGTTGACTGACGCCCATTGGGGTCCGCATCGAACCGTTGCTGCCGGACCGGACGCCCCAGCGGGGTGGGCGGTGGCGGGACCATCGTCAGGTGATCGACGCGATCGCGTTCAAGTACCGCACCGACACTCCGTGGATGGACCTGCCCGAACATTCGGCTCATGGAAGGGTGCCCACAACCGGCTGTGGATGTGGGCGACCGACGGAACCTGGGAGAAGGTCTTCACCGCCCTCCTCGCCCAGGCGGACGCGGACAGCGACCTCGATGGGGTCGTCGCGGTCGACTCCACGATCGTGCGTGCCCACCAGCACGCCGCCGGAGCCAGTCAAAAGGGGCCCCGGCCGGCGAGCCGGCCGACCATGCCCTCGGGCGAAGGATCGGTCGCCCCAGGGTCTGCCGGTTCCTGCTCGAAGTAGCCGGGCGGCCCTATCCGGCCACAGACTAGGCTGACGACTTCACAGTCAAGTCGCCGCTCGTTGTCGACAGATCCAGGTGGTACTTGCCTGACGGGTCATTCTTGAACGCCACGTTCTTGTCGCCGTTGGAGTCGTTCGCCGAGATCCGGTACTTGGCAGGCGGTGCGGTGACCGTCAGGTTGCCGCTGGTCGTGCGAGCCTTGATGTCCTGCGGGGTGGCCGTCTGGATCGTCACCCCTCCGTTCGATGTCTGCGTGTCGATGCCGCCGCCCTTGACGTCCTTGACGTCGACGTCACCGTTGGACGTGCGCAGCTTCACAGGGCCCGTCGCGTTGGTCACCACGATCTCACCGTTGCTTGTGTGTACATCGACCGCGCCGACATCGGTCAGTGTGAGGCCACCGTTGGACGTGCCTCCTGTCACCGGAAGACCGGCAGGCACTTTGACGACGTAATCGACGCCGCAGTCCTTGCCGCAGCCGGAGAGCACCAGGACGCCGTCCCTGACACGGAAGGACGCGCTACTCGGCTTGTCGCCACGGTAGTTGACCTTGCGGTGGACGGAGATCGTGGAGGCGTCGTCCGAAGCGTCCACCTTCACATGTCCGTTCCTGTTGTCGAGACGGATTGAGGTGACTCTCTGAGGCACCTTGGCGTCGTCCTCGAAGGTCTTCTGGCTGAGAGCCGAACATGCGGACAGCCCGCTGACCGTGAGAGCAGCAAGAGCCGCCACTGTAAGAACGCGCGTTCGCGGGCGTCGCATGAGAGTCCCCCGTGTGGACGAGTTGAATCGATGATCAGTCACCGCGATCCTACGCAGCCACTCTCCCGCTCTCACTGGGGAAAACCCCCCAATGCCAGGGGTGGGGGCTGCCCTTCACAGCAACCACGGCAGCCGTGGAGGTAGCTTGCGACATGCTTCCGGACTCCACCAGAAGAGGCTGCTGCGACCCGACTGCCCGAGCCGAAACCTGTCTCCTTCCTCGCCTCGGACGAACCCAGACGTTGGACAAAGGTGATTGGCCCCTCGGCCCCGGACAGCGGGGAAGAGTGAACGGCCGGAGCAACTCCCTTGCGCAGGCGGTAGGAACGGGTAACCAGGCCCTCCAACCTGTCCTGCTTGCCGAGGTCGGCGACGTGGGGAACGACGCTGGCGCATGCTTGATCCCGAGCTGCTGGAACGGATCAGCGCGTGGCGCGCGGAACTGGCGGTGCGAGGTCACTCTGCGGGCATTACACCGAGGTCGTGGCGCATAGCGGTCCTCATGGCCCGGAGCAGGTCCCAGATCTCCGCCTGGGCCTGCGCCGCGGTGGACATGGTCTCCCCGGGGCCGGGCTCCCCTCGCTCAAGGCGTTTGATCCGGCCGTACGCCTTATTCAGGGCTTGATTGACCGCACTCGCATGTACGAGGACCTCGTCAGGAGCGATCATCTGTGTTTCGGAGTACCGATCACGATGTGCTCTCTTCGCGTCATCGAGCGCCTCCCTGTCGGTCTCCTCGACGCTGCGTTCGCGCATCACATGCAGATGATGATTGAGCGCCGTGGTGAACTGACGTGCATCCCGGTTGAGCTCCGTATAGCAGGTGCGTCGGAGGGCTAGGCTCTCGCGGACCTCCTCGTGGCCCCGAAGCAGCTCTATCTCCCGACGCTTTGCTCGTTCGGAGGCGCGTTGGGAAAGAAGCGATCCCCCCAGTGTTCCCGCCACACCTGCCACTGCGATGACCACAGAGCCGAGATCCACAGCGCTCCCTGAAGCCGACTGCCATCCAATCCCATCACCGCTGCCCACTGTCTCACTGCCAAGCGCCCGGACCCTCGGCCCTCTACGCCGTTGGCCACCACGATGCGGCCCGTGACCGGGTCGTACGCCGCGTACGGGTAGGTCGTCATGTGGTCGGTGCCCGGCTGCTGAACCTCCCAAGGTCTGACTCGAGGCGGTCCTGGCCTGCCCATGGCTGGTTGCGGCGGTCGGCGCGGACCGGGCCGTGAACAGGGCGATGCCCTCCGACACCCGCTGAGGTAAGGACGTGTCTTCGACCAGTTCGACAGGCTCCTCCGCCGCCTGGTCTGTGAGGCCGAGGCCGGGGTACCGCACCGAGCGCGTGCGGGATGCAACGTACAGAGAGTCAAGGTCTCCGCTCGACGTGCCTGCCGCCGGTCAGGGCAGCGATGCGGGCAAGGAAAGCGCAGGGCGCAAGCGCGACATCGGCGTCGACACCTCGGTCTCGTCCCGGCCGTGCTGGTCACGGCCGCCAGCGTCTCCGATAACGCCGGCGGCATCCAGGTGCTCTCACACATCTCGAAAACACAAACGCTCGTCACCCAAAGCCTCGGCCGACACCGGCTACCGCACCAAGGTCATCGACCACGGCACCCGCCTGGGTATCGATTCGAAGTCATCTGCCGAGACCTCGCCGAGAAGGGCTCAAGGTGATCTCGTGGCGCTGTCGTCGAGCGGACCTTCGGCCGGCTCATGCGCCACCGACGCCTCGCCTGCGACTACGAAACCCACCCACACCGCTCAGAAGCCGTGATCAAACTGACGATGGTCGACTCGATAAGCCGCCGAGTCACCCGCGAGTCCACTCCGAATCGGCGCGAGACCTGACCACCCGCCGGCGGTCAGATTTCGTAAGGCCAGATTGTGACGTTGGCCGGTGCTACACGGACCTCCACCCACGACCCATCGACACCGTCCGGCAGTGGCGGATCGGCGATATCGAAAAGGATCACCGAGCCACCCACGTCCAACACAGCTCTTCCGTCCTCGGTGATGCTCAGGCGTCCACGGAAGACGATGTGGTCACCGTCTTCCCGCAGTTCAGGGGTTTCATCAACGCTTGACCGGGCGTTCCCCACCCAGGCAATGTCCTCATCCACGGTCCACTCGACATGGTGTTCCCGTCCCACTGCCTCGGGCGTCCCTTGCCAGAGCGCCACGGCAGTGCCCACTGCCGCGTGCACTCGGACGGACATGGGCCTCGACCGGGCGGCCTGCACTGCTTGTACCTTGACCAACACCCCGCCATCATCAGCGATCGGCTTTTTATGGACCAGCTGAGCCGCGGCATCCGCAGCCCCCAAGCTCATCCTCATGCCGTCCTGCCTGGACACCGAGAAGAGAAGGCGGCCGGGTTCATGGACCGCACGGACCGCATGGACAGCCCGCCGGCTCCCCGCCCTGCCGGACGCCTGCTCCACCGCCACGACCGGACGCGTCGAAACGTTGCCGACCGAGCACACGAACGCGACCACGTTTCCACCGCGGTCAGATCGGCGAGCACGCGCTACCCAGCCTGCAACTCGCCCCCAAGCCGCCCCCCCGGGCCTGGCTGAGCCGGTGACCAGTCGACCGCCGATAGCGCCATCTGGCAGGCCGAAGCGATAGCGCTACCCGGCAGGCCGAAGCCGCCACCGCGTGCGGGTCCGGGGCGGCCCATATCGGCCCCGACGGGTGCAGCGTCACCGTGACGGCGACGACGACAGTACGGGGGCGCGCCACGTCAGGGTGTGTACCCTCTTCGCGCCATCGCGTGCCGGGAGGTCGCCCGCCCTTCGGATGGTGTGCTCAATTCGCTACGGCTGTGTACGGGATGCGCCTGTTGTCCCCGTGGCCTGAGGGGTTCACTGGCGTCATAAGCGCATGAGCACCTTTCGTACCGCCGTGTTCATGCGACTTTCCGGCAGTCTCCGGCATTCTCTCGGCACGCACGGTGGTCGGTCGCGCAGCAGACGCCTGCGCGCAAGCCGCTGTGCTCTGGCCTTCCGTCGCCGCCCACGACCGGTCGGACCGTGGACCGTGCCTGGGACCACGAAGAAAGAAGGACCGGCCATGACAGCACCCAGCGACACCTCAGCCTTTGGCGGACACTCGCCGGGACCCCACCACCCTCCCTTCCCGCATTTCCCCCGCCCTTCCGGGGGCCGGCCGACCATCATCGCCGTCGTTCCCGCCACCGGCCCGGGCGCGGGCGGGACCACGGTGGCGATCCTGGGCTCGGGCTTCACCGGCGCCACGTCGGTGAGGTTCGGGGCGAACCCGGCAACGAGCTTCATCGTGGTCTCGGACCACCTGATCACGGCGGTCGCGCCGCCCGGGTCGGGGATCGTCCAGGTCACCGTCACCACACCTCGGGGGACCAGCAACGGCTTCCCGTACATCTACGTCGGCAACCCCGTACCACCACCGCCGGTCATCGCGGCGATCGTGCCGTCGTCGGGCCCGGCGGCGGGCGGGAACACCGTCACGATCACGGGTTCCGGATTCACCGGTGCCACGGCGGTGGCCTTCGGGCTGAACCCGGCCACGAGTTTCACCGTGGTCAGCGACAACCTGATCACGGCGGTCGTCCCGGCTGGTGTGGGTGTGGTTCCGGTCACCGTCATCACTCTCAGCGGTTTCAGCAACTCCGTCAACTACACCTACATCTCTGTTCCGGTGCTGACGCTGGTCATCCCGCCGTCGGGCTCGGACGCCGGCGGTGAAACCGTGGCTCTCGTCGGTTCGGGGTTCACCGGTGCCACGGCGGTGGCCTTCGGGCTGAACCCGGCCACGAGGCCGGCAGCGGTGTCGTCCCGGTCACCGTCACCGCTCCCAGCGGTACCAGCAACGCCGTCAACTACACCTACACGGCGCCTCCCGCGCCGGTACTCAACGCGATCGTGCCGTCCACGGGTTCGTCGGCGGGCGGCGACACCGTGCTCCTCGTCGGTTCCGGGTTGACCGGTGCCACGGCGGTGGCCTTCGGGCTGAACCCGGCCACGAGCTTCAGCGTGGTCTCCGACAACCTGATCACAGCTGTCTCTCCGGCCGGCACCGGCACGGTCACGGTGAACGCGACCACTCCGGCCGGGGTCAGCAACAGCCTCACGTATACCTACCTCTGAGCAGGTAGCGGAGGGCGACAGAGCGGGGCGTCAAGGCGGTGGGAACCCGGTTCGGGTCGGCGTGCGCATTCCGGCCCGGACGGGTCCCCACCGCCTCCCTGCGCGGGCGGAGGGGCGGAGGCCCGCCTTGGCGCCCGGCATCTTCCAGAAGACGGGCTCGTTGTCGTAGTCGCCGCGGTAGAGGACGACGGAGGGGTTTCGCCCTGGGGGAGGATCCTCCCGGCCCGCGGTGCTGAGCGCTCCGAGGAACCCGGCCACGAGGTCGAGTGGTCTGGGCGGCATCATCAAGCCCCCACGACTCGAAGCCCCAGGCGTTCCCTTCCGCTTCGCACCGACGGGCGAACGGCGTGCTTCGCGCACGCGGACTCGAGCTGCGAGCGGCGGCGTTCCCCACTGCACTTACGCTCCACCGCCGCGAGTCAGCGGCGTCAGCCACGGTGGGCGGTGCAACGACGGCTTGCTCGGCCAGTGCCCGTGCCAGTGCCCGTCCGTGCCAGTGCCAGTGCCAGTGCCCGTGCCAGGTCAGTGCCTCCGCGCCGCCCGGCTGGCCGCCGGACATCACGTGCATGTCCCGGCAGCACCCGCCGCGGCGCAGTCTGGTGGGAGGAGGTCAGTGACGATTGACGGCGACGGTGATGCCCAGGCCGATCAGTGCGACTCCGCCCGCGCCGCCGACCGTCGACAGGCGGCGGTCCGAGCCGGCGAACCAGGTGCGGGCAGCGGCGGCGCCCAGGCCCCACAGGCTGTCGCAGAGCAGACCGATGACGGCCGGGACGAGACCCAGGAGCATCATCTGGAGTGGGACCCGGCCGGCGTCGTGGTCCACGAACTGTGGCAGGACCGCGGTGAAGAAGACGAGTCCCTTCGGGTTGGTGACGCCGACGAGGAGTCCGTCCATGATCGTGCGGAGATCGCTGCGCTTTTCGTCCGCAGTGACGCCCATGTCGGCGCGCAGGCGGTCACGGTGGCGGAGAGCCTGAACGCCCAGGTAGACCAGGTAGGCGGCGCCGGCGAGTTTCACCGCAGTCAGGGCGGTGGCCGAGCTCTGGAGCAGGGTGCCCAGGCCCATGGCGACGACGAGCACGAGGGTGTAGCACCCCAGGAGGTTGCCCAGGACGGTGGCGAGGGCGGTTCGGCGGCCGTGGGCGAGGGCTCGGCCGATCACGAACAGGACGTTTGGTCCTGGGATGGCGATCACGACGAGCGACATCGCGGCGAACGCCAGAAGGTTCGAGGTGGACACCATGGGCCGGTTTGCTTCCTTGCTTGTGTGCGGTGCCGATCGGGCACGGCGCTGTCGTTGTGCGGCGGGTCGCCCGTTGGGGTGTACGGCTGGGGCGGGGCTATCGGCGCAGGACTGCGACGTGGGCGCGGGGGAGTTGGGCCAGGACCGCGGGGTGTACGTGGAGGGTGCGGTCGGCGGATCCGGCGCCGCAGTAGACCGGCTGGTCGGATTCGGTGACCGCCGTGTCGATCAGGCACGGAACGCCGGGCCGGTGGCTGATCGGCGGGATGCCTCCGGGGGCGAGGCCCTCCTGGCTGAGCAGGTCGGCGCCGGCGGCGCGCAGCTGCGAACGGCTGGTGCCGACGGCAGTGGCGAGGCGGGCGAAGTCGACTCGGTCGTTCGCACGCAGGGCCACCAGCAGGAGCGGGATCTCGGGCGTGGTGAAGGCAAGCGTCTTGACCGCTTGTGACCAGGGAAAGGGCAGGGCCTGACGTTCGGCGACGGTGTGCGCGGGGGCGTGCTCATGGATGGTGTACGCGCTACCGTCCGCGTCCAGCACGGCCTGCCACGGCGCTTCGTGGGTGCTCATACGGTGCCTTCGGCTTTCGACTCGCAAGGTGTGAGGGCGGTGCCCGTGGGGGCTCCAGGAGGTTGCTTACAGGAGGCTGAATGATCCGGCGAGATCCGATCAACTGATTGTGAAATCATGCAATCGTGATCTCGATGCGCTTCACCGAGACGGCCGCTGAGGATCTCGGGTTCTCCGTCTCACCTCTGCTCGAAGCGGTGCATTCCTGGCATGTGCTCACCGACCCCGGACACCACGCCCTGCACGTGCCCTGGGTACGGCGCTGCCGTCGGCTCCCGGCGGCGCTGCGCCAGCAGATGCGCGAGTACGGCTTCGTGGTGGCCGACTACATCCCGGCCTTCTTCGAATGCCGGGCGGACGATCACGACGCGGACTTCGCCGACCAGCTTTCGGCAGTGCGCACGCTGCCGGCCGAGCAGCTGGCCGCCGAGCTTGCCCAGACCCTGGTCGACACCACCCGCTACGACGGCCACGACCTGGTCGAGAACGCCACCACCCGCGATGCCGCCCTCGCCGAGCTGCAGCGGACCGACCGCGGCCTCGCCGCACGACTGGGCGACGTCCTCACCGACCCCCTGCCGATCCTGGAGGGCGCGCTCACCGTGCTGGAGGACTACTGGAGTGCCGCCTTCGCCGAGGAATGGGAACGCCTCGAACCTACCCTGTACGAGGCGATCGCCAGCGCGGGACAGCGGATCGCCCACCAGGGCGTCTTCCCGATGCTCCGCACCCTGGTACCGCAGATCCGCATCGACCCCGCACGGCGCACGCTGCGCCTGGACCGCCCCCACGACCACGACATCGCCGTCACCCCGGCCCGCCCGGTGACCTTCACCGCCAGCCACTACGTGTGGCCCCACGTCCGCGTCACCTGCGACGCCCCCTGGCCCCTCAGGATCACCTACCCCGCACTGCCGCTCGCCCCCGCCTCCACCCCACGCCCCGCGAGCCAGGAGGAACTCCTCTCCGCACTCCGGGCCCTGGCGGCAGCACCACGCCTGCACATCGCGACCTGCCTCGCCACGCAGAGCCGCAGCACCCAGGAACTCGCCACCCTCCTCGGCCTGTCGCAATCCGTGATCTCCCGCCACCTCCAGCAGATGACCCAGGCAGGACTGACCACCACCCGGCGCGACGGCTACTACGTCCTCTACTCCCTCGACCCCACCCGCCTCGACCAGATCGCCGCGGCTCTCGCCGGCCTCGCCACCCCTCACGACTGACGCGGCGGCCCGAGCCCGCGAAGCATCCACCGCGCCGGGTACCACGCCTGACCACGAGTCGTGAACGTCGAAGACGACACGGCGGACGTGCTCCCGAAGTCACGACCAAGCGCCACGGATCCCCCGATCTCGTCCCCTCAGCCTCCCCGAAATAAGACGCCTGATCCACCGCCTCACCAACCGCCGACCCGCACCAGTCGACCACGTTCTGCACTGGTCACACTGGCGCCGGAGAAGGCAGCACCAAGCCCGCATCTGTCACTACAAACGACGCGGTCACACCCCACCCGAAGCTGCACACCCGTCACGACGCACACCGTTGCAGTACTAACCCGACGCCGACGCGAACAGCCCGGCGTCGTTCCTCGCCACCGCAGCAGCCCTTCACGCCATAGACGAAGCCTTGCGTGCCGCCCGGCACGGGGTCCCCGGCGGTGCCGGTTTCACGATTGCCTCGCGCGGCTCGGCCGGTTCCATCGGGCCGACGAGCAGCGTGGCGCCGCGCGGCGCGGCGGCCAGGCCACGGTGCTCGGCGCACCGGCCGAAGAAGTCGGCCCGTACGGCGACGACGTGCAGCCGGCTCGCCGGCTCGCGCGCGGCGAGCATCGCAACGATGAACTCCTTCCGCTCAGCGCGATTCTGACAGCGCGTGAACCGCTCCTCGAACTGATCATCCATCAGACAGCGCCGTTCGCCCCCGCCTTCGTGCTCAGTACCTCGCGGTGGGTACCGTCCGCGTCCTCATCCGGCGACAGCACCCGGATGACGGCGGGCGGCGGTGCCGCAGACGGGGCGACACCGCCGTTCCCGGTGCTTCGGAAGACGGCTGCTGAACAACCGTACAGCCGCTGGAATGGCGAAGCGGTCGTGCCGCAGCGTCCCCCCGGCGAGGGAGGGAGCGCACGGGCCCGTCCGCTGACGTCTACGTGAAAGGCAGCAACGTGAAAAAGATGACCAGTACCCGCGGTGTCTCGGTGTGATGGCGGCTTGTGCCGCGCTGACGCTGGCCGCGAGCGCGACGCCTGCGTTGGCCGCCACCGCGACGGAGTCCACTCCGCCCGCGGCCTCGCCGCATGCCTCCGGGTGGAGCGAGTCGAGGATGACGCCGGGCAACGCCACGGTCGTCGGCGCCACTGGGCCTGAGGCACAGACCACATGGGTGGCGGGCATGGGCTGGGGCTCATCCCCAGGGCGGAGGACGAGGTGCCCTATTTCCTGCCCACCGTGTGGGAGCGCGACGAGCTGGAACGGCACGGCGTGGAAGTCCGCTGTCGCTCCGGTGCCCCGCACCACCAGGGACGCCTCGTTCTTCGGCGTCGACACCCGCGCCCCCGGCGATGCCTGGGCAGTGGGCTCGGCGCGGACCCGCATCGAAGACCGCAGTCACACCGATGGGCGCTCCAGCTCCCGGCTCGGTGCTGACCGCGCGCCGGTAAACGGAGGCGAGAGGGGGATGGGCGGGCGGAGGGCCATCCCCGTTTCCGCCGGTCCCGGGTGACCGGGTGACTGTCCGGCAGGCCCCACCGGAGGCATGGTCGGTTCGCGGCGAAGGCGACCGTGCCTCTGGAAGACGTACTGCTCGAGCTGTTCCGCGCCGACCGACGCGTCGTCGAACGACGTTGCCCGGTCCCCGGCTGAGCGCCCTTCGAGCAAGAGCCTTTCAGGGCGCAACTTGATCATCGGGCGTCGGTCGGGAAAGGTGGGGGCTCGGGGGCGTCCTCGCTCGGGCGTGCCCGTCGTCGCGAAGGAACGGGGAGAGCACATGGCTGACTCGCAGGAGCTGGGACGACGCTGGATCAGGCGGTTCCACCCCGCGGCGGACAGCGACGTCACGGTGGTCTGCTTCCCGCACGCGGGCGGATCGGCCAGCTACTTCCAGCCGTTGTCCGCTCGGCTGACTCCCCGTGCCGAGGTGCTGGCACTGCAGTACCCAGGGCGTCAGGACCGCCGTTCCGAACCCCCGCTCACCAGCGTCGACGCGCTCGTGGACGGCATCGTGGAGGTGCTGCGCGGGCAGACCGACCGGCCGATGGTGTTCTTCGGGCACAGCATGGGCGGCACCCTCGCCTTCGAGACCGCGCGCCGTATGGAGGGGGAGCTGGGCGGGCGGCTGCTGGGACTGGTCGTCTCCGGGCGTCGGTCACCCGGCAGCCCGCGCCGCGAGGCCACCGTGCATCTGCGGGACGACGCGGGGATCATCGCGGAGACACGCAAACTGCAGGGGACCGCCTCGACGCTGCTGGACGACGAGGACGTGGTGCGGATGATCGTGCCGGTGCTGCGTGCCGACTACACCGCGGTGGAGCGCTACGCGTACCGGCCGGGGCCGGCGCTGAGCTGCCCGCTCCATGTCTACACCGGGGACGCCGACCCACAGGTGCGCGGGGACGAAGCGCGCGGCTGGGCCGAGCACACCCGTGCCGACTTCCGGATCCGCACCTTCAGCGGCGGTCACTTCTACCTCGCCGAGCGCGGCGAGGAGGTGATCGCGGCCCTACGAGAGGACCTGGCGGGCTTCCAGGAGCGTGCCCGGACCGGCGCCGACCGCTGACCCGGTCGGGACCGGTGCCCGCACCGGTCGGGACCGGCCCGCACCGGTCGGCCAGCGCGGGCACGCACGGTCGGCGCGGGCGGCGACGTCGTGTGTCCTGTCGTCAGCGGCGGTCGGCGAAGCGGGCCACGAGTTCCCGTTTCAGCACCTTGCCACTCGGCCCGAGTGGGAAGTCCTCGACGAACTCCACCAGGCGCGGGTACTTGTGCCCGGCGACCCGCTCCCTGCTCCAGGACACGATGTCAGCGGCCAGGCCCGCGTCCGGGACAGCGTCCGGCCGGGTTCGTACCACTGCGCACACCTCCTCGCCGTACCTGTCGTCGGGGACGCCGATGACGGCGACCTCGGCGACGGCCGGGTGGCGCATGAGCACGTCCTCGACCTCGCGCGGATAGACGTTGTAGCCGCCACGCAGCACCATGTCCTTCATCCGATCGACGAGGGTCAGGTATCCGTCGGCGTCCTTCACCCCCAGGTCGCCCGAGCGGAACCAGCCGTCGACCAGCACTGCCGCGGTGGCCTCCGGCTGGTTGAGGTAGCCGGCCATGACGTTGTGGCCCCGTATGACGACCTCCCCGATCTCGCCGGCCGGCAGCAGCTCGATGCGGTCCTTGACGTCGGCCGCGGCGATCTCCGCCTCGACGCCCCAGATGGGACGCCCCACGGTGCCGGGCCGGCGCGGCCATGCCTTCTGGTTGTACGCCACCACCGGTGACGTCTCCGTAAGGCCGTACCCCTCGTAGATCGGGCAGCCGTAGACCTCCTGGAAGTCCTCCAGCACCTTGACCGGCAGGGCCGAGCCGCCGGAGAAGGCGCGGTCGAGGGCGGGGCGCCGGCCGTCGTCGACGGCGGCGTCCAGGAGGGCGAGGTACATGGTCGGGACGCCCATGAACACGGTGCAGCCTTCGGTGACCATGAGGTCGAGTGCGGCGAGGCCGTCGAAGCGGCTCATGAGCACCAGGGTGCCGCCGGCCAGGAAGCAGGCGCTCATACCGCAGGTCTGACCGAAGGTGTGGAACAGCGGCAGACAGCCGAGCAGCACGTCGTCGGGGCCCAGGTCGAACGGCGAGCGCATCGTGGTGCTGATGTTCATCACCAGGTTGAGCTGGGTGATCATCGCGCCCTTGGGCCGGCCGGTGGTACCCGAGGTGTACAGCACCAGGGCCAGGTCGTCGGGCGTGCGTGGGACCAGCCGGTCCAGGGGTTCCGCCCGCTCGGCCAGGACGTCCAGGCGGGGCGGGGCGCCGACGCCGTCGGTGCCCTCCCGCGCCAGGACGGTGAGCAGCGGAACCCCGGCCACCGCCGCCGCCTCGGCGCCCTGCGTCAGCATCGGGCCGGCGCACACCAGGGCCCGCGCCTCGGAGTCGCGCAGGACATGGACGATCTCCTCGGCGCGCAGCAGACCGTGCACCGGTACCGCCACGGCGCCGAGCGCCAGCACGCCGTAGTACACCATCGGGAAGTGCGGTGTGTTGGGCAGCAGCAGGGCGATGCGGTCGCCGGGGCGCACACCGTGCTCTCGCAGCACCGTCGCGTACCGGCGGGTGGCCTGCCACAACTCGGCGTAGGTGAACCGCTCGGAGCCGAAGACGAGCGCCGGGTGGTCGGGGCGTCGCTCCGCGGACTCGGCGAGGACGGACGCGGCCGTCAGCATCAGGCCGTGCCTGTGTGGAGCGCGGCCAGCGCCTGCTTGTCCGGCTTGCCCGCGCCAGTGAGGGGCAGGGTGTCATGGAAGGTGACCACGGCGGGCACATGCTTGGGCGACAGCTCGGCGGCGACGTGGCCGATCAGTGTGCCGGCGCCGGCGTTCGCGCCCGGTCGGAGCACGACGGCGGCGTGGATGTGCTCCACGCGGTCGTCGTCCACCACGCAGTACACGGCGGCCTGGGCGACCTCCGGATGGGTCAGCAGCGCGTTCTCCACGTCCGTGGGGTGGACCCGGATGCCATTGGTCTTCATCACCTCGCCCAGCCGGCCGTGCAGGCGCAGACGCCCCTTCTCGTCGAGGGAACCGAGGTCGCCGGTGTGCGTCCAGCCGTCGCGGACGGTCGCCGCGGTCAACTCCGGGTCGCCCCAGTAGCCGAGCATGGCGAAGGGGGTGCGCACGCACACCTCGCCGACCTCGCCGGGGGCGAGGTCACGGTGGTCGTCCACGTCGCGGATGCGCACCTCGGCGGTCAGGCGCCCGACGGTGGCGCGCATGTCGGGGTCGAGGTGGTCCGGTGGGGTCAGCACGCTGATGCCGCTGGTCTCGGTCGTGCCGTAGAACTGCAGGAGCACCGGGCCGAACGCCTCGACCGCCTCGGCCAGCCGGGCCGGCGCGGCGGGGCAGCCGCCGTAGGAGATGATCCTGATGCTGGACCGGTCGGTGGTGGCGAGGTCCGGGTGGTCGACCAGCATGTACAGCTGCGGCGGCGTGAGGGTGAGCGCGGAGACGCGATGCCGTTCGACCGCGCGCAGCACCTCGCCCGGTTCGAACCCGTCGTGCAGGACGACCGTTCCGCCCGAGGCGAGGGCGAGGTCGACACCGGAGCCATTGGAGTGACTCACCGGCAGCGTCGCCAGGAACACCACGGGTTCCGGGGACTGCAGGCCCGCCTGGAGGTAGAGGCTGCGCACGCGGTATGGCAGGGTGACGCCCTTGGGCTTGCCGCTGGTACCGCTGGTGTAGAGCACCACGGCCGGCTGTTCGGGGTCGGCCTCGACGGCGCTGAGATCGAATGAGTCCGGGTCGCCCGCCGACAGGTCCAGGACGTCGGGGCCGAGGGCGTCGAGCGAGGCGAGGCGGGGCGGCTCGGGCAGCCGCGCGCACAGCTCGCGGGCCGCGTCGGCGTTCTCCTTGTCGACGGCGAGGAACGTCGCCCCGGTCGCCGCGAGGATCTCGCGCCGTGCGGTGGCGGCCAACTGGTCGGTGGGATCCACCGCGTTCGTGGAGTGCAGGTGCACGACGGTAGCCCCGGCGAGATTGGCCGCATAGCGCAGAGTCACGGTCGCCGGACTATTGGTGACGGTCAGAATCGCCACAATCGGAGTTTCATCTTCCGTGGCGTGCCGGCGCAGCATTTCCGCCGCGGCGAGAACCGTCCGGGAGAACTGGCCCGCGGTGAGCTCCTCGCCTTCCCGCCACAGGGCGATGCGGTCGGGGTCGGACGCCAACGCCTCCAGTACCCGGCGGGCGTAATTCTCGTTCGAAGTCACCGAAACTCCACTTCGCAGCGCATTTTGGTCGGAGCAGGATTGCATGATCACGTGAGCGAGGCAACCATGTGTGAAGTGCTGTCAGTTTTCCCACACTCGGGTCGAGTTGCGGTTTGTGATCCGAATAGGCGTCCCCACAGGAGGGGTTGGACGCCCTCGACGGGCAGATGATATACAGACGCTACTTCCCCGTGCCTCCTCGAAATCGAGGACGGCGAGCCGCTGGTCCCCGCACGATTCCACGGGTGACGCGTCCATTCGGGGTGGCCGGAAGCCGGCCTTAGCCGCGCGGTCTCACCTCAGAACCACACAGTCGCCTGTACGTGCACGTGGCCTCAGTCAGCCCGAAAGCGAAGCGAGTGAACGTGACGACCCAATATCTGGACCTCTTTTCACGCCTCATCGAAGGCTCTGACGGCGGAAAGAGGGAGTTCCTGGAGATCGGCAGGCTCGCCGGGAGGTTCCCCGCGGCCAGCCTGCGGGACAGCGAGGGCACGGACGGCATCAACGTCTGGTGCAGCAACGACTACCTCGGCATGGGCCAGCACCCGGCGGTGCTCGCCGCGATGAAGGAAGCCGTCGACAAGTACGGTGCGGGCGCGGGCGGTTCCCGCAACATCGGCGGCACCAACCACTACCACGTGCTGCTGGAGAAGGAACTCGCCGCGCTCCACGGCAAGGACGACGCCCTCCTGTTCACGTCGGGCTACACCGCCAACGACGGCGCGCTGTCCGTCATCGCCGGACGCATGGAGGGGTGCGTGGTCTTCTCCGACGCGCTCAACCACGCCTCCATCATCGACGGCCTGCGCCACAGCCGCGCCGAGAAGCGGATCTTCCGCCACAATGACGCCGCCCACTTGGAAGAACTGCTCGCGGCGGCCGACCCGGACGTGCCCAAGCTCATCGTCGCCGAGTCCGTGTACTCGATGAACGGCGACATCGCCCCGCTGCCCGAGATCGCCGACATCGCCAAGCGCTACGGGGCGATGACCTACCTCGACGAGGTGCACGCGGTGGGCATGTACGGCCCCGAGGGTGCCGGCATCGCCGCCCGACAGGGCATCGCGGACGACTTCACCGTCATCATGGGCACCCTCGCCAAGGGCTTCGGCACCACCGGGGGGTACATCGCCGGCCCCGCCGAGGTGATCGAGGCGGTGCGCATGTTCTCCCGCTCCTTCATCTTCACCACCGCCCTGCCGCCCGCCGTGGCCGCCGCCGCCCTGGCCGCCGTGCGCCATCTGCGGTCCTCCGACGCCGAGCGCGAACAACTGTGGTCAAACGCACAGTTGATGCATGGGCTGCTGAACGAACGGCGCATTCCCTTCATTTCGGATCAGACGCACATCGTGTCCGTCCTGGTGCGGGACGAGGCTCTGTGCAAGCACATGTCCGCCCTGTTGCTCGACCGGCATGGGATCTACGTGCAGGCGATCAACGCCCCGAGCGTGCGGGTCGGCGAGGAGATCCTGCGGGTCGCGCCGGGCGCCGTGCACACCGCCGACGACGTGCGCGGATTCGTCGACGCTCTGGACCAGGTCTGGGAGCAACTCGGCGCCGAGCGGCTGCCGTACGCTACCGCCGAATGATCTTGAGCGTATAAACTCTCAGCCGTGGCGCCGTGTTGACCCACCGTCAGCGTTCTCAGCAGGAACTTGCTTGACATGAGATCGCTGGCGGGGGTTGGATGAAATTGCCGCACGGCTAAGCGACTCGCGGGTACATGTGACCCGCAAGAAGTGACGGGGCCCACAGGGGAGTCTCGTCCGCGATCCCGCTATGCGGTGTTTGCCCACCCCTTAACGGGAAGGGCTGGAACGGGGGTTCTGAGTGACACTTGCGTATGTCCTCGACGGCGGTATGAACGATCAGCCAGGAGCCGGTGCTGAGCTGTACGAACTGTTTCCCAGCGTACAGCGGACCTATGCGCAAATTGCGGACTGGACCGGACTCGGCGTTCAGCGAATCCTCCAAGAACAAAGGGAGCCCGGACAGGAGCACCGCCAAGGAGTCGGTGCCATTCGTCAGGCAGCCGCTGTTCTCGGAATCGCCGACGTACTCGCCGAAGAATACGGAATCACGCCCACTGCGGTATGCGGGCTCAGTTTCGGCGCACTCGTCGCCGCGAGCCTCGCCGGATCAGTGGAACGTCAGGAACTCTTCACCTTCCTGATGCGATTGCGGGACGTACCGGCCCCTTCGTCGGACGCCCCGCAACAGGCCGTCGCCATGCTCCGTATTCCCCTCGACACCGATCCCGGCGCATTCGTCGCGGACATCCCCGACGTCCATCTCTCCGCCGACCTCGGCCGCGTCGGCACCGGCAGTGAACGCATGGTGCTGCTCGGCGGCTACCGCACCGCCCTGAAAACCTTCGGAGCGACCCTGCCACCCGGCGCCCTGCACATCGCCGAGGAACACGGCAGCGCCTTCCACTCACCGCTGCAGCGGCACATCACGGAGTTCCTCGCGCCCACGCTGGACGCCATGACCTTCAGGAACCCCCGCATCCCCGTCCACTCGTGCATGGAGCGCAAGACGCTCACCACGGGCGAGGAGATCCGCGACCTGTTCCGCCGCAACCCGACCGACCCGGTCAGCGTGCCGCACATGATCGGCGGACTTGAGGACGCCGGCACCCAGCTCGGCCTGGTCCTCGGCCCCGCCGCCTTCGGCACCTTCCAGAACGCGGACTTCCCCGTGGTCCACGTCGAATCCCCGGACCACGTCTTCGAGGCCATGACCGCCGTGTACGACTTCGGTATCGACCTGCCCCCGGTGGAACCCGTAGCCCCCTCCAGCGAAGCAGTGGCGGGGTGAACACGATGAAGGACGTCACCCCCCTCATCGACGAGTGGCTCGCCCAGGACATCGACGCCTGGACCCGCCGCGTCGTCCGCCGCCACTTCGACCCCGACACGGGAAGCCCGTACTGGCTCAAGCGCGCCGCCGAACTCGCCTTCGATCCGCGGGACATCACCCGCTACGACGAGCTCGCCGCCTTCGGCCCGATGCCGCTCGGCGAACTGCGCACGCTCGACCCGGCCGACCTCGTACCCCAGGCCGTGCCCCGCCCCCTGGCCGGACGCGTCTGGGACTCCGGCGGCACCACGGGCAGCCCCTGCCGCGTCTTCTACACCGAGCCGATGCTCCTGCAGCGCGCCGCCTGGCGCCGCTGGGTCATCGAACGCGAAGGGTTCCAGCCCGGCCGCGGCTGGCTCCAGGCCACACCCACCGGCCCCCACCTCATCGGCCACGGCGCCGTAGACCTCGCGGACATGTACGACGGCCGCGTCTACGGCATCGACTTCGACCCCCGCTGGGTCAAGCGGCTGCTGCGCAACGGCAGGCTCAAGGACGCTCAGGAGTACACCTCGCACATCGTCGACCAGATGGCCTCCGTACTGGAGAGCCAGCCCGTCGACTACCTCGTCACCACCCCGGCACTCCTCCAGGCATTCATCAAGGCCCGGCCGGAACTGGTGGCGCGACTGAGCGGCGTACGGCTCAGCGGCACCCACGCCACCCCGGTGATGCGCCGCTCCTTCCACCAGGCGCTCGGCGGCGGACTCGTCATCGTCACCTACGCCAACACCTTCGGCAACACCGTGGCCCTCCCCGTGGAGAACGACGGTGCGCTGATGCCGTACCTGCCCAACTACCCGCAGGTCACCATGGCGGTGGTCGACAAGGACGACTGGTCCAAGGTCGTCCCCTACGGCGAGCAAGGCCAGGTCCGGCTGACCGTCATGCACGACGACCTCTTCCTGCCGAACATCCTGGAACGCGACGTCGCCGTCCGCTATGACACCGGCGACGCCTGGCCGTGCGACGGCGTTGCCAACGTACGACCCCTGCAGGTCGTTCGGTCGTCACCGGAGGGGATCTACTAGGCACCCTGGGGCGGGCCCGCTCAGGGCTCGCCCCGCCCCACTCCCGGACTCACCCGAGCCCTGGGCGGAAACACGGCCGACCCCCGCTGCCGCACACCTCGGTACCCCACCGGTCCGCAGCCCACCGGGACGCGGCGGCGTGCCCCGACACACCCGGCAGCAGAGGCCAGTGTCACCGCACGCCGTCACCCCGCCGTGCGAGCGTCCCCTCACACCAACCGATCAACGTCACACCCACCGGAGCCGGGAGCACCCTCCGTCGCGCCTGGCCGTCCCACGTCCTGGTCCCAGGGAGTCACCCTCATGAAGCGTTCCGAGGCCGCCTTCGCACACACGGCGGACGCGGCGGACACTCCGATCGCGGTCGTAGGACTCTCCTGCCGCCTCCCCGGCGCCCCCGACCCCGCCGCCTTCCGGGACCTGCTGCGCACCGGCACCGACGCCATCACCGAGGTACCCCGGGAGCGCTGGAACGCCGACGACCTGTACGACGCGGACGCCACCCGCCGCGGCGGCTTCCTCGACCAGGACCACATCGACCACTTCGACGCGGCCTTCTTCGGCATCTCACCCCGCGAAGCCGCCGCGATGGACCCTCAGCAGCGCCTCGTCCTGGAACTGACCTGGGAGGCTCTCGAAGACGCGGGCATCGCCCCGGACCGGCTTCGCACCACCGACACCGGCGTCTACGTCGGCGTCATCGCCGACGACTACGCCACCCTGCAACGACAGCGCGGCCTCGCGGCCATCGACCGGCACAGCTTCACCGGACTGCACCGCAGCATCATCGCCAACCGCGTCTCGTACCATCTCGGCCTGCGCGGCCCCAGCCTGACCCTCGACGCCGGCCAGGCATCCTCCCTCGTCGCCGTTCACCTGGCCTGCGAAAGCCTGCGCCGTGGCGAGAGCACCATCGCCGTCGCCGGCGGCGTCAACCTGATCCTCGCGCCCGAGAGCAGCGTCAGCGTCGCCAAGTTCGGCGGCCTGTCACCCGACGGCACCAGCTACACCTTCGACGCCCGCGCCAACGGCTACGTGCGCGGCGAAGGCGGTGGCGCCGTCGTCCTCAAGCCCCTCCCCGTCGCCCTCGCCGACGGCGACCCCGTCTACTGCGTCATCCGCGGCAGCGCCGTCAACAACGACGGCGGCGGCACCCACCTCACCACTCCCCACCAGGGCGCACAGGAAGACGTCCTGCGTCGCGCCTACCAGCAGGCCGGCATCGACCCCGCCCGGGTCCAGTACGTCGAACTCCACGGCACCGGCACCAAGACCGGCGACCCGATCGAGGCCGCGGCCCTCGGCGCCGTCCTGGGCAGTGCCCGAGGGCGGACCGGGACACCGCTGCGCGTCGGCTCCGCCAAGACGAACGTCGGCCACCTGGAGGGCGCCGCCGGCATCGTCGGCTTCATCAAGACCGCGCTCGGCCTGAAGCACGGCGAACTCTTCCCCAGCCTCAACTACCGCACTCCCCACCCCCAGATCCCGCTGGACGAACTCAACCTGCACGTCCAGACCGAGACACAGCCCTGGACTCCCGACCCGCACTCGGACGCCCCCCTCACCGCCGGCGTCAGCGCCATCGGCGTGGGCGGCACGAACTGCCATGTCGTGCTGGAAGGGGCGCCGGTCCCGGCGCCGGCTCCGGAGGGGGAGCCTTCGCAGGGTGTGCCGCCGGTGGTGGTGCCGTGGGTGGTGTCGGGTAAGTCGGAGGCTGCGCTGCGGGGGCAGGCCGCACGGCTGGCTGCCCGTGTGCCTGGGCTGTCGCCGGTGGATGTCGGGTTCTCGCTGGCTACGACGCGGTCGGTGTTCGAGCACCGGGCTGTGGTTCTCGGTGATCTGGCTGGCGGGCTGGAGGCGTTGGCCGAGGGCCGTGAGGCCGTGGGTGTGGTGCGGGGGAGTGCCGGCGGCTCGGATGGGCGTGCCGTGTTCGTCTTCCCTGGTCAGGGTTCGCAGTGGCTGGGGATGGCGGCTGAGCTGTTGGATTCGTCGCCGGTGTTCGCTCAGCGGATCGGTGAGTGCGCTGCCGCCCTGTCGCCGTTCGTGGACTGGTCGCTGACGGACATCCTGCGGGACACCGATGGTGAGGCATGGCTGGAGCGGGTCGATGTCGTGCAGCCGGTGTTGTGGGCGGTGATGGTCTCCCTGGCCGAGGTATGGCGGTCGTACGGCGTGGAGCCGGCCGCGGTGATCGGTCACTCGCAGGGTGAGATCGCCGCCGCCGCTGTGGCGGGTGCGTTGTCGCTTGAGGACGCCGCGAAGGTGGTGGCGTTGCGGAGCCAGGCCATTCGGGCGCTGTCCGGGCGCGGTGGCATGGTCTCCGTCTCGCTCGGCATGGAAGAAGTGCAGGAGCGGCTGGCGGCCTGGGAGGGTCGCCTTGCGGTCGCGGCGGTCAACGGCCCGGCCGTGGTGGTCGTGTCCGGTGATGCGGACGCCCTGGACGAGCTGCTCGCTGCGTGTGAGGCCGAGGGGGTGCGGGCTCGCCGGGTCGCGGTGGACTATGCCTCCCACTGCGCGCACGTGGAGGAGATCGAGGACGTTGTTCTGCGCGACCTGGCGGACATCGCTCCCCGAGCCGCGTCGGTGCCCTTCTACTCGACGGTCACTGCCGAGGTGCTGGACACCACTGGCCTGGACGCGGGCTACTGGTATCGCAACCTGCGCCAGACGGTGCGTTTCGCTGACACCGTCCGCGCCCTGTTGGACGACGGCTTCCGCCTGTTCATTGAGTCCAGCGCGCACCCGGTGCTGACCATGGGTGTCGAGCAGACCGCCGAGACGCACACCAAGACCTCGGTCACCGCGGTGGGTTCGCTGCGTCGTGACGAGGGTGGTCTGGAGCGGTTCGTCGCGTCGGTGGCTGAGGCGTTCGTGGGTGGGGCGTCTGTCGACTGGGCGGTGTTGTTCGAGGGGACGGGGGCTCGGCGTGTCGAGCTGCCGACGTACGCCTTCCAGCGCCGGCGCTACTGGTTCGACACAGTGGCCGACCCTCAGGCCGACCGGGTGACCGAACCGGTGGTGGACGCCGCATCGCTGCTGAGGGGACGCCTGGCATCGCTGGGCGAGGACGAGCAGGCAGAGCTGCTCCTGGAACTGATCTGCAGTCAGGTCGCCACAACACTGGGCTACGACGGCCCGGAGGTCGTCGACGTCGACCGGACGTTCAAGGAGCTCGGCTTCGACTCGCTGGGTGCCGTCGAGTTCCGCAACCGTCTGAACACCACGACCGGTCTGCGGCTGCAGACCACTCTGCTGTTCGACTACCCCACTCCGGCCGTTCTCGCGCGCCACCTCATGGCCTCCCTCGCCGGCGCTGACCAGCTGGACAGCACGCCAGTGCCGACCGTGGCGTCTCTCGACGAGCCCATCGCGATCGTGGGCATGGGCTGTCGGTACCCCGGCGGAGTGCAGTCGCCCGAAGAGCTCTGGGAGCTGATCGCGTCCGAGGGCGAAGCGATCGCGGGATTCCCGACGGACCGTGGCTGGGACCTGTCCGCCTTGTACTCGCCGGAGCGAGGCAAGCCGGGTACCACGTACGCCCGCGAGGGCGGTTTCCTCTACGACGCCGGCGACTTCGATCCCGCGTTCTTCGGGATCTCGCCGCGTGAGGCGCTGGCGATGGATCCGCAGCAGCGGCTGTTGCTGGAGACCTCCTGGGAGGCCTTCGAGCGGGCCGGTATCGCTCTAGACGGCCAGTGGCAGGCCGGGACCGGCGTCTTCGTCGGCGCAATGGCCCAGGACTACGGCCCCCGCATGCACGACGCCTCGGACGACCTTCAGGGATACCTCCTCACCGGAAGCAGCGTGAGCGCCGCCTCGGGTCGGATCTCGTACACGTTCGGCTTCGAGGGCCCTGCGGTGACGGTGGACACGGCGTGCTCGTCGTCCCTCGTCGCCCTGCACCTGGCGGTGCAGTCGCTCCGTCAGGGCGAGTGCTCGCTGGCGCTGGCCGGCGGTGTGACCGTGATGGCGACGCCCGGCCTCTTCGTGGAGTTCAGCCGACAGCAAGGCGTCGCTCCGGACGGCCGCTGTAGGGCGTTCGCGGCGGGCGCGGACGGCACCGGCTGGGCCGAGGGGGCCGGCGTGCTGCTGCTGGAGCGTCTGTCGGACGCGCGTCGCAACGGGCATCACGTCTTGGCCGTGGTGCGTGGTTCGGCTGTCAATCAGGATGGTGCGAGCAATGGTCTGACGGCGCCGAATGGTCCGTCGCAGCAGCGGGTGATTCGGGCGGCGCTGGCGAATGCCCGGGTGTCGGCTGCTGATGTGGATGTGGTGGAGGCGCACGGTACGGGTACGAAGTTGGGTGATCCGATCGAGGCGCAGGCGCTGCTGGCGACGTATGGGCAGGATCGGCCGGAGGGCCGGCCGCTGTGGCTGGGCTCGGTCAAGTCGAACATCGGGCACACGCAGGCCGCGGCCGGTGTCGCGGGTGTGATGAAGATGGTGCTGGCGATGCGGCACGGTGTGCTGCCGCGGACGCTGCATGTGGATGAGCCGTCGCCGCACGTCGACTGGACGATGGGTTCGGTCGAGCTGCTGACGGAGTCGGTGGCGTGGCCTGAGAGTGGTCAGCCGCGGCGTGCGGGTGTGTCGTCGTTCGGTATCAGTGGCACGAACGCGCATGTGATTCTTGAGCAGGCTCCCGTTTCGGATTCGGCTGAGGATTCGTCGTCGCAGAGTGTGCCGCCGGTGATGGTGCCGTGGTTGGTGTCCGGCCGCTCGGAGAGCGCGTTGCGGGGGCAGGCGGCGCGGCTGGTGTCGTTCGTCGGGGAGCATGTCGACCTCGCGCCTGTGGATGTGGGGTTCTCGTTGGCCACGACTCGGTCGGTGTTCGAGCACCGGGCTGTGGTGTTGGCCGCTGACGGGGCTGGTTTCGCGGGTGGGTTGTCCGCGTTGGTGGCGGGTGAGCCGTGGAAAGCTGGCGGTGCTGTTCTCGGGGCAGGGCAGTCAGCGGGCGGGTATGGGTCGGGAGTTGTATGCGGCTTTCCCTGTGTTCGCTGAGGCTTTCGATGAGGTGTGTGCGGGGTTTGATGGGTTGCTGGAGCGGCCGTTGCGTGAGGTCGTCTTCGAGGACGGTGATGCTCTCGATGGGACGGGGTTCACGCAGTGTGGTCTGTTCGCTTTGGAGGTGGCGCTTTACCGGCTGGTGTCTTCGTGGGGTGTGACGCCTGACTTCGTCGGCGGTCACTCGATCGGTGAGATCGCCGCGGCGTATGTGGCGGGGGTGTGGTCGCTGGAGGACGCGTGTGCTCTGGTGGCGGCGCGTGGTCGGTTGATGCAGGCGCTGCCCGAGGGCGGGGCGATGTTGGCGGTGGAGGCTGACGAGGCGTCTGTGCGGACTACGTTGGCCGGGCGGGCTGCGGTGGACGTGGCGGCGGTCAACGGGCCCTCCTCCGTGGTGGTTTCCGGCGATGAAGCGGCCGTGGCGGAGCTGGAGCGGGTGTGGCGGGCCGAGGGGCGGCGGGTGCGCCGGCTGCGGGTGTCGCATGCCTTCCACTCCCCGCTGATGGAGCCGATGCTGGCGGAGTTCCGGCAGGTCGTCGAGCGGCTGACGTACGAGGTGCCGCGGATCCCGCTGGTCTCGAACCTGACCGGAGAGCTGGCCACCGCGCAGGAGGTGTGTGACCCGGAGTACTGGGTGCGGCACGTCCGTGAGGCAGTCCGCTTCGCCGACGGGGTTGCGCGTCTGGCCGCACAGGGTGTGACCGTCTGCCTGGAACTGGGCCCGGACGGAGTGCTGTCCGGCATGGGCCAGGACAGTGCCCCGGAGACGCTGTTCGCCCCGGTCCTGCGCAAGGATCGCGACGAAACCACCTCTCTGATGGAGGCGTTGGCCGGGATCTATGTCCAGGGGCACAGCGTGGACTGGGCCGCCCACCTCGCGCCTTCCCGTCCGCGGCGGGTGGAACTTCCTACCTACGCCTTCCAGCGCGACCGGTACTGGTTGGAGACGCTCCGGCCTGCGCTGCGGGAAGTCGAATCCGCTGATGCTGCCCAGGGTTGGCGTTATCGGGTGGCGTGGTCGCCGTTGGTTGGGGTTTCTGGTGTGTTGTCGGGGGCGTGGTTGGTGGTTGTGCCGGCCGGGCTCGCTGGCGATGTGTGGGTGGGTGAGTGTGTGGCGGGTCTGGCGCGTGGTGGTGCCCGGCCGGTGGCGTTGGAACTCGACGTGGATGAGTGTGGTCGTGAGCGGGTCGCTGAGCGGCTGCGTGGGGTGTTGGAGGGTGAGGCGGGGTTCGCGGGTGTGGTCTCGCTCCTCGCGTTGGCGTCGGGGCGGGACGTGGTGTTCGGGTCTGTGCCTGCCGGGCTCGCCCTGACGCTCGGCTTGGTCCAGGCGCTCGGTGATGTCGGTGTTGAGGCTTCGTTGTGGTGTGTGACCCGGGGTGCGGTCGCGGTGACGGACTCGGAGCGTGTGACGGATCTCGATCAGGCTCAGTTGTGGGGTCTGGGGCCGAGGGGGAGGTCGCACTGCGCGCCGCCGGGGTGTTCGGTCGGCGTGTGGTCCGTTGCGCGGGGTCTGGCGGCGGTTCCTGGCAGGCGTCGGGGACGGTGTTGGTGACCGGTGGTACGGGTGGTGTGGGTCGGCATGTGGCGCGGTGGTTGGCGCGGGCGGGGGCGGAGCATGTGGTGTTGGCTTCGCGGCGTGGTCCCGCCGCTGATGGTGTGGCGGAGTTGCGGGCTGAGATCGCGGAGTTGGGAGCGCGGTTGTCGGTGGTGGCCTGTGACATCGGCGATCGTGATGCGGTGGCTGCTCTGTTGGCGGGTGTTCCGGCTGAGGTGCCGTTGACGGCGGTGGTGCATGCGGCGGGTGTGTTGGATGACGGTGTGCTGGACGGGCTGTCGGTGGAGCGGTTCGAGTCGGTGCTTCGGGTGAAGGCGGAGGGTGCCCGGCATCTGCATGAGTTGACCCGTGATCTGGGTCTGTCGGCGTTCGTGTTGTTCTCGTCGTTCTCGGCGACGGTGGGTGGTGCGGGGCAGGGTAACTATGCTGCGGCGAACGCGTATCTGGACGCGTTGGCGGAGGTGCGGCGGGCTGAGGGGCTGCCGGCGACCTCGATCGCGTGGGGCCCCTGGGCCGAAGACGGCATGGCACGTGCCGTAGCGGACCGTTGGGAACAGCACGGTCTGCCCGCGATGTCCCCCGACTTGGCGATAGCCGAGTTGGAGCTGGCCGTCAACGACCCGATGGCGGCCTCACTGCTCGTCGCCGACGTCGACTGGGACACCCTGGCGCAGGTCAGGGCCGGAATGGGCGCCCCGAAGCTGCTGGCGCAGCTGACCCGGCACGCGTCGGGCGATGTGGCGGGCGACGGTGCCGCTCCGGCCGACGGATCGCTGCGCCAGCGGCTCGCCGGACTGCGGACCGCTGAGCAGGAGCGCGCTGTCGTGGAGTTCGTGCGCTCCCATGTCGCCGCCGTGCTCGGGCATCGCCGACCGGAGACTGTCGACGCCGACCGGGCCTTCAAGGAACTGGGCTTCGACTCTCTGGCGGCCGTCACCCTGCGCAACCGTCTCAATGCGGCCACGGGCCTGAAGCTTTCCAGCACCCTTCTCTTCGACCACCCCACGGTGACGGCACTGGCACGGATTCTCCGCACCGAGGCGCTGGGACTGCGTGGAGACGAGGGATCGGCGCTGCCCGCCACGGCGCCGACGGACGACGAGCCGATCGCGATCGTGGCGATGAGCTGCCGTTTCCCGGGAGGCGTACGGACCCCCGAGGAGCTGTGGAACCTACTCGTCGACGAACGCGAGGTGCTGACCGAGTTCCCCGCGGGTCGAGGCTGGGATCTCGACACCCTCTTCGCCCCGGACCCAGACGAGTCGGGCAAGAGCTATGTCCGAGAGGGAGCTTTCCTCGACGACGCCGGCGCCTTCGACCCGAAGTTCTTCGGGATCTCGCCGCGTGAGGCGGCGGCGATGGATCCCCAGCAGCGACTGCTCCTGGAGACCTCCTGGGAGGCCTTCGAGCGAGCCGGTATCGACGGCACGCTCCTACAGGGCACCCCGACGGGAGTCTTCATCGGCAGCAACGGCCAGGACTACGGACGGAGCCTGCGCGAGGCGCCGTCCGAGAATGTCGAGGGTCACCTGGTGACCAGCAGCGCCGCCAGCGTCGTATCGGGGCGCATCTCGTACACATTCGGCCTCGAAGGCCCCGCGGTCACTGTGGACACCGCGTGCTCGTCCTCACTGGTGGCCCTGCATCTGGCCGTGCAGTCGCTGCGGCAGGGCGAATGCACGCTCGCTCTTGCCGGCGGCGTCACTGTGATGTCCACCCCCGAACTCTTCGTGGAGTTCAGCCGTCAGCGGGGTCTCGCTCCGGACGGTCGTTGCAAGGCGTTCGCGGCGGGCGCGGACGGCACCGGGTGGGGTGAGGGCGTCGGTCTGCTCCTGTTGGAGCGGTTGTCGGACGCGGAGCGTAACGGTCACCGGGTGCTGGCGGTGGTGCGTGGTTCGGCGGTCAATCAGGATGGTGCGAGCAATGGTCTGACGGCGCCGAATGGTCCCTCCCAGCAGCGGGTGATCCGGGCGGCGCTGGCGAATGCCCGGGTGTCGGCTGCTGATGTGGATGTGGTGGAGGCGCACGGTACGGGTACGAAGCTGGGTGACCCGATCGAGGCGCAGGCGTTGCTGGCGACGTATGGGCAGGATCGGCCGGAGGGCCGGCCGCTGTGGTTGGGCTCGGTCAAGTCGAACATCGGGCACACTCAGGCCGCGGCCGGTGTCGCCGGTGTGATGAAGATGGTGCTGGCGATGCGGCATGGGCGGCTGCCCCGCACCCTGCACGTGGACGAGCCCACCCCGCACGTCGACTGGACGACGGGTTCCGTCGAGCTGGTCACGGACTCGATCGCATGGCCTGAGGCGGGGCATGCACGTCGGGCGGGTGTCTCTTCGTTCGGCGTCAGCGGCACGAACGCGCACGTGATCCTTGAGCAGGCTCCGGTTGCGGGTGCGGAGGAGGCGGCGGCGGGGGAGCCGGCTGGGGATGTCGAGGCGCCGGTGGTGGTGCCGTGGGTGGTGTCGGGCAAGTCGGAGGCCGCGCTGCGGGGGCAGGCCGCACGGCTGGCTGCCCGTGTGCCTGGGCTGTCGCCGGTGGATGTCGGGTTCTCGCTGGCTACGACGCGGTCGGTGTTCGAGCACCGGGCTGTGGTTCTCGGTGATCTGGCTGGCGGGCTGGAGGCGTTGGCCGAGGGCCGTGAGGCCGTGGGTGTGGTGCGGGGGAGTGCCGGCGGCTCGGATGGGCGTGCCGTGTTCGTCTTCCCTGGTCAGGGTTCGCAGTGGGTCGGTATGGCGGCTGAGCTGTTGGATTCGTCGCCGGTGTTCGCTCGGCGGATCGGTGAGTGTGCGGCTGCGTTGGCGCCGTTCGTGGACTGGTCGCTGATGGATGTGCTGCGGGACACCGGCTCCGAGGGTCGGCTGGAGCGGGTGGATGTCGTGCAGCCGGTGTTGTGGGCGGTGATGGTCTCGCTGGCGGAGGTGTGGCGGTCGTACGGCGTGGAGCCGGCTGCGGTGATCGGTCATTCGCAGGGTGAGATCGCCGCTGCCGCTGTGGCGGGTGCGTTGTCGCTTGAGGACGCGGCGAAGGTGGTGGCTCTGCGGGGTAAGGCCATTCGGGCGTTGTCCGGGCGTGGGGGCATGGTCTCCGTCTCGCTCGGCGTGGAAGAAGTGCAGGAGCGGCTGGGGGCTTGGGAGGGTCGCCTTGCGGTCGCGGCGGTCAACGGTCCGGCCGTGGTCGTGGTGTCCGGTGATGCGGACGCCCTGGACGAGCTGCTCGCTGCCTGCGAGACGGAGGGGGTGCGGGCGCGGCGTGTCGCGGTGGACTACGCCTCCCACTGCGCGCATGTGGAGGAGATCGAGGACGTTCTCCTGCGGGAACTGGCGGACATCGCTCCCCAGACGGCATCCGTCCCCTTCTACTCGACGGTCACTGCCGAGGTCCTGGACACCACCGGCCTGGACGCGGGCTACTGGTATCGCAACCTGCGCCAGACGGTGCGTTTCGCCGACACCGTCCGCACTCTGCTCGACGACGGCTTCCGCCTCTTCATCGAGTCCAGCGCGCACCCGGTGCTGACGATGGGCGTCGAGCAGACCGCCGAAGCCCACGCAGACACCGCTGTCACGACCGTCGGTTCGCTGCGGCGCGACGAGGGCGGACTGCTTCGCTTCCTGACCTCGGCCGCCGAAGCCTTCGTCGGCGGCGCGGCCGTCGACTGGGCCGGTGTGTACGCAGGTACCGGCGCGACCCGTGTCGACCTCCCCACCTACGCCTTCCAACACCAGCACTACTGGATCGAGGCCGCAGCCACCCGTCAGGGTGATGTCGCCTCGGCCGGTCTCTCGTCCGCCGATCACCCGTTGCTCGGCGCTGCCGTCACGCTGCCCGCGTCCGACGGGGCGCTGCTGACGGGACGACTGTCGCTGCGTACGCACCCCTGGCTGGCCGATCACGCGGTGCGGGGCCGTTGCTCGCGGCCTCCGTCTTCGTCGAGTTGGCGTTGCGGGCCGGGGAGACCGTCGGCTGCGACCGGGTGGAGGAGCTGACGCTGGAGGCGCCGCTCCCGCTGTCGGAGCGTGGTGCCGTACAGGTTCAGGTGACCGTCGGTGGGGGCGACGGGAACGGGGCGCGCTCCGTCGAGGTGTACGCCCGTGACGAGGCCACCGTGGACGGCTCCTGGACCCGGCATGCCTCTGGGGTTCTGGTCTCTGGAGCCGACATCCCCGCGCCGGCCAGTGACCTGGACGTGTGGCCGCCCGCGGGCGCTCACGCGGTTGAACTCGCCGGCTTCTATGAGCGTCTGGCTCAGGCCGGAGTCACGTACGGGGCGGCGTTCCATGGGCTGAACGCGGCCTGGCGGCGCGGTGACGAGGTGTTCGCCGAGGTGGCGCTGCCGGAGGCGGAGCGGGCGGACGTGGCTCGGTACGGACTCCACCCCGTGCTGCTCGACACCGCGTTGCAGGCGGGCCTGGGGCCCCTGGACGTGGTCGACGGTGTCCTGGAGAACACACGACTGCCGTTCGTGTGGCGTGGGGTGTCGCTGTACGCGACCGGCGCCTCGACGCTGCGCGTACGGCTGGCGCCGGCCGGCGCGGACGGGATGTCGGTCCTGGTCGCGGACGCGGCGGGCATGCCGGTCGCGACCGCGGACGCCCTGGTGACGCGCGCGGTGTCGCAGGAGCAGCTGTCGGCGGTGGCCGACCTCGCCACCCGTACTTCGGACGACGAGCCGAGCCGGAGCACCATGACCCGGCGCGCGCTGGCCCAGGCGGCCGCGGACACCGAGGAGTCGTCCCTGCGGCGGAGCCTCCTGCGCGCTGGCGAGGCGCAGCGGCAGCGCATGCTGCTGCGGCTGGTGCAGGAGCAGGCCGCCACCGTTCTCGGACACGCCACCCCTGACGAGGTCGAGGCCGAACTCGCCTTTAAGGACCATGGATTCGACTCCCTCACCGCGGTCCAGCTGCGCAACCGTCTCAACACCGCCACCGGGCACCGGCTGCCGGCCACCCTCGTCTTCGACCACCCGACCCCAGCCGCCCTCGCGGCGTACCTGCACGCCGAACTCCTCGGCCGCGAGGAAGATGCCCCCGCCCCCGCGGCGCCTGTCGTCCGGGCCGTGGCGGATCAGGAACCCATCGCCATCGTCGGGATGAGCTGCCGCTTCCCCGGCGGTGTGCGGTCGCCCGAGGAGCTGTGGGAGCTGCTGACCGAGGGCCGCGACGCGATATCCGGGTTCCCCGAGGACCGTGGCTGGGACGCGGAGGGGTTGTACGACCCCGACCCCGACGTCCCCGGCAAGACGTACACGCGCCACGGCGGCTTCGTCTCCCACGCGGGCGGCTTCGATCCGGCGTTCTTCGGCATCTCGCCGCGTGAGGCGACGGCGATGGACCCGCAGCAGCGGCTGTTGCTCGAGACGGGCTGGGAGGCGTTCGAACGCGCGGGCATCGACCCGGCGGCCCTGCGGGGCAGCCAGACCGGCGTCTTCATGGGTGCCGGTTCGCACGGCTACGGCACGGGTAGCCACGACCCGTCGAGCGGTGTCGAGGGCTACCTCGTCACCGGCAACGCTCTCAGCGTCACCTCCGGCCGCCTCGCGTACGTCTTCGGGTTCGAAGGACCCGCCGTCGCCGTCGACACGGCCTGCTCGTCGTCGCTGGTGGCGTTGCATCTGGCCGTGCAGTCGCTGCGACAGGGCGAGTGCCCGCTGGCCTTGGCCGGCGGCTCGGCGATCATGTCCACGCCGTGGACCTTCGTCGGCTTCAGCCGCCAGCGCGGACTGGCTCCCGACGGCCGCTGCAAGCCGTTCTCCGCCGCCGCCGACGGCTTCGGACCGGCCGAGGGCGTCGGCGTCCTCCTGCTGGAGCGACTGTCCGACGCCCGCCGCAACGGGCACCGCGTGCTGGCCGTCGTCCGGGGTACGGCCATCAACCAGGACGGCGCGAGCAACGGTCTGACGGCGCCGAACGGTCCCTCCCAGCAGCGGGTGATCCGGGCCGCGCTGGCGAACGCCAAGGTGTCGGCCACCGAGGTGGACGTGGTCGAGGCGCACGGTACGGGCACGAAGCTCGGCGACCCGATCGAGGCTCAGGCTCTGCTGGCGACGTACGGGCAGGACCGGCCGGAGGACCGGCCGCTGTGGCTGGGGTCGATCAAGTCCAACATCGGGCACACCCAGGCCGCGGCCGGTGTCGCCGGTGTGATGAAGATGGTCTTGGCGATGCGGCACGGTGTGCTGCCGCGGACGCTTCACCTGGACGTACCCACACCGCACGTCGACTGGTCCGCGGGAGCGGTGCGGCTGCTGTCGGAGGACGTGGCCTGGCCCGAGACGGGACATCCTCGCCGTGCGGCCGTCTCCTCCTTCGGCATGAGCGGGACCAACGCCCACGCCGTACTCGAGCAGGCGCCGGATTGGACTCCGGAGCCGGATCCGTCCGTACCGGGCGCGCCGCCCGCGGTCGTGCCGTGGGTGGTCTCGGGGCGCTCGGACAGCGCGCTGGCGGCCCAGGCCGAGCGGCTGACCGCGTTCGTGCGTGACGGGGCCGAGTTGTCGCCCGTGGACATCGGGTTGTCGCTCGCGACCACTCGGTCGGTGCTCGAACACCGGGCCGTGGTCCTCGCCGGAGACCGGAACGGACTCGTGGAGGGCCTGGACGCGTTGGCCGACGGACGCGTACTGCCCGGTGTGGTGCGGGGCGTCGCCGGTTCACGTGGTCAGACGGTGTTCGTGTTCCCTGGTCAGGGTTCGCAGTGGGTCGGTATGGCGGCTGAGCTGTTGGATTCGTCGCCGGTGTTCGCTCAGCGGATCGGTGAGTGCGCTGCCGCCCTGTCGCCGTTCGTGGACTGGTCGCTGACGGACATCCTGCGGGACACCGATGGTGAGGCATGGCTGGAGCGGGTGGATGTCGTGCAGCCGGTGTTGTGGGCGGTGATGGTCTCCCTGGCTGAGGTCTGGCGTTCCCTGGGCGTCGAGCCGGCCGCGGTGATCGGTCATTCGCAGGGTGAGATCGCCGCTGCCGCTGTGGCGGGTGCGTTGTCGCTCGAGGACGCCGCGAAGGTGGTGGCTCTGCGGAGTAAGGCCATTCGGGCGCTGTCCGGGCGCGGTGGCATGGTCTCCGTCTCCCTTGGCGTGGAAGAAGTTCAGGAGCGTCTGGCGGCTTGGGAGGGTCGTCTGGCGGTCGCGGCGGTCAACGGCCCGGCCGTGGTGGTCGTGTCCGGTGATGCGGACGCCCTGGACGAGCTGCTCGCTGCGTGTGAGGCGGAGGGGGTGCGGGCTCGCCGGGTCGCGGTGGACTACGCCTCGCACTGCGCGCATGTGGAGGAGATCGAGGACGTTGTTCTGCGGGAGCTGGCGGACATCGCTCCCCGAGCCGCGTCGGTGCCCTTCTACTCGACGGTGACCGCTGAGGTCCTGGACACCACCGGCTTGGACGCGGGCTACTGGTATCGCAACCTCCGCCAGACGGTCCGCTTCGCCGATACCGTCCGTGCCCTGCTCGACGACGGCTTCCGTCTCTTCATCGAGTCCAGCGCGCACCCGGTGCTCACGATGGGCGTCGAGCAGACCGCCGAGACCCACGTCAGCACACCTGTCACGACGGTCGGGTCACTGCGCCGCGACGAAGGCGGACTGTCTCGCTTCCTGACCTCGGCCGCCGAGGCGTTCGTCGGTGGCGCGGCCGTCGACTGGGCCGGTGTCTTCACGGGTACGGGCGCCCGTCGCGTGGACCTGCCCACCTACGCCTTCCAACACCAGCACTACTGGCTGGAGTCGGAGTCCGCCATCCCGGCCGATGTCGCCTCGGCCGGTCTCTCGTCCGCCGATCACCCGTTGCTCGGCGCGGCCGTCACGCTGCCCGCGTCCGACGGGGCGCTGCTGACGGGACGACTGTCGCTGCGTACGCACCCCTGGCTGGCCGATCACGCGGTGCGGGGCACGCCTCTGCTTCCCGGGACGGCGTTCGTGGAGCTGGCGCTGCGGGCGGGGGACGCGGTCGGCTGTGACCGACTGGAGGAACTCACGCTGGAGGCGCCGCTGGCGCTGCCCGAGGAGGGCGGCGTACAGGTACAGGTGGTGCTGGACGGTCCGGGGGACGGTGGACGCCGGGAACTGGGCGTGTACTCGCGTCGGAGCGACGCGCCCGACGGGGCGTGGACGCGGCATGCCTCGGGTGTGCTCGGTTCTGAGGCCGAAGGCCCGGTGCCGGACGGCGAACTGAGCGTGTGGCCGCCCGCAGGAGCCCAGGAGGTCGAACTCGACGGACTCTACGAGCGGTTGGCCGCCACCGGACTCGCTTACGGGCCGGTGTTCCGTGGGCTGAACGCGGTCTGGCGGCGTGGCGACGAGGTGTTCGCCGAGGTCGCACTCGCCGAGGAGCAGCGCGCCGACGCCAGGAGGTACGGACTGCACCCCGCGCTGCTGGACTCCGCGCTGCACGCCTGGCTGACGGACACGGAGCGGGAATCCGACGCGATCCGGCTGCCGTTCGTGTGGCGTGGGGTGTCGCTGTACGCGACCGGCGCCTCGACGCTGCGCGTACGGCTGGCGCCGGCCGGGGTGGACGGGATGTCGGTGCTGGTCGCCGACGCGGCGGGCATGCCGGTCGCGACCGCGGACGCCCTGGTGACGCGCGCGGTCACGGTCGACCAGGTCGCGGCGGCGGCGCCGAGCGGGGCGAACCAGGCGCTGCACCGGGTGGACTGGACCGAGGCGTCCGACATCGACACCGGCACGGTGCGAGCGGACGACGGATGTGCCGTCGTCGGGGCGGATGCCTCGGGGCTGGCCGCCGCGCTCAAGGCGGCCGGCCGGGCCCCGCAGGAGTACGCCGACCTGGCTGATCTCGCGGAGCGGCTGGACTCCGGCTCTCCCTCACCGGACCTGGTCTTCGCCGAGGTCGTGTCGGGCGTCGAGAACGATGTCGTGGTGGCGACACACGAGGTGACACACCGGACGTTGGAGCTGGTGCAGACGTGGCTGGCCACCGATGGCCTCGACCGGGCACGGCTGGTCCTGGTGACCCGGGGCGCGGTGTCGGCGGTACCCGTTGAGGATGTGACCGACCTGCCGGCCGCCGCCGTGTGGGGGCTGGTGCGCTCGGCGCAGGCCGAGCACCCGGACCGGTTCGTCCTGCTGGACGTGGACGACGCCGACGCGTCGCTCGCCGCTCTGCACGAGGCCGCACTGACCGGAGAACCACAGCTGGCCCTCCGCGACGGCCGGGTGCGGGTGCCGCGGCTGGCCGGCGGTGTCGCCAGCGGTGTGCTGGTGCCCGAGAACGGTGTACCGGCCTGGCGGCTGACGGCGTCCGAGGACGGGACGCTGGAGGGCTTGCGGCTGCGCGAGGCACCGGACGCGACCCGGGAACTCGGCGAGCACGAGGTGCGGATCGCCGTACGGGCCGCCGGACTGAACTTCCGCGATGTGCTCCTCGCCCTGGGAATGTACCCCGACGCGGCCCTGATGGGCGGCGAGGGCGCGGGCGTGGTGGTGGCCACCGGCCCCGGAGTGTCCTCGTACGCTGTCGGCGACCGGGTGATGGGCATCTGGTCCGGCGGGTTCGGCCCGCTCGTCGTGGCGGACCAGCGGACACTGGCCCACATGCCGGATGGCTGGTCGTTCACCCAGGCCGCGTCGGTCCCCATCGTCTACGTGACCGCGCTGTACGCGCTGCGCGAGCTGGCCGGCGTACGCTCCGGCGAGTCGCTGCTGGTGCACTCCGCCGCGGGCGGGGTCGGCATGGCGGCGGTGCAGCTCGCCCGGGCCTGGGACGTCGAGGTGTTCGCCACCGCGAGCCCGGCCAAGTGGGACGTGCTGCGAGCGCTGGGCGTCGATGACGCGCACCTGGCGTCCTCGCGCTCGCTGGAGTTCGCAAGCCGGTTCGGCGGCGACACGGGCGGGATGGACGTCGTCCTCAACTCCCTGACCGGGGAGTTCGTGGACGCCTCGCTGGGCCTGCTCCGGGCCGGCGGGCGGTTCGTGGAGATGGGCAAGACGGACGTACGGGAGGCCGACGCCGTGGCGGCGGCCCACCCCGGGGTCGGCTACCGGGCCTTCGATCTGGGCGAGGCCGGCCCCGCGCGGATCGGCGAGATGCTGGCGGAGGTCCTCGACCTCTTCGCGCGCGGACGGCTACGGCCGCTGCCCACCCGCGTGTGGGACGTACGCCGGGCCCCGGATGCCTTCCGGTTCATGAGTCAGGCACGCCACATCGGAAAGCTCGTGCTCAGCGTTCCCGCCGCGGCTCCGGAATCGGACGGCACCGTGCTGGTCACGGGCGCCGCGGGCACCCTTGGCCGGCTCGTCGCCCGGCACCTGGTGGAACGGCACGGGGTGCGCCGCCTGCTGCTGGTCAGCCGGCGCGGCCCGGCCGCCGAGGGCATGCCGGAACTCCGCGAGGAACTCGCCGCCCTGGGCGCCTCGGTGCGGATCGCCGCCTGCGACGTCGCCGACCGCGACGCGTTGTCGGCGCTGCTCTCCGGACTGCCGGAAGGGCACGGTCTGACCGGCGTGGTGCACGCCGCGGGCGTCCTGGACGACGCCACGGTGGCGTCCCTGACACCGGAACGCCTCGACGCCGTACTGCGCGCCAAGGCAGACGCGGCTTGGCATCTGCACCAGCTCACGCGCCGCTTCGACCTCACCCTGTTCGCCCTGTTCTCCTCGACCGCCGGCGTCTTCGGATCCGCGGGCCAGGCGAACTACGCCGCGGCGAACACCTTCCTGGACGCCCTCGCCCAGCACCGCCACGCGCAGGGTCTGCCCGCGACCTCCCTGGCCTGGGGCCTGTGGGCCGAGCGCACCGGAATGACCGGCCACCTCAACCAGGCGGACCTGTCCCGCATGACCCGTGGCGGCCTGCTGCCCTTCTCCTCCGAGGAGGGCCTGGCGCTCCTCGACGCGGCGGGCGGCCTGGCGGAGGCCCTCGTGGTGCCCGCCCGGCTGGACACCGGCGCCCTGGCCGCCGAGGCCGCCCAGGGCAGCACCCCGCCGCCCGCCGTGCTGCGTGACCTCGTACGGCGCCCCGTACCGGCCCGGCGGTCCAGCGTCCAGGAACCGCGGCGATCCGACGAGCCGTCGCTGGCGCAGCGCCTGGCCGGGCTGGCCGCACCGGAGCGGCGGCGGACGCTGCTGCGGCTGGTCCAGGAGCACGGCGCCACCGTGCTCGGTCACGGCTCCGCGGTGTCCGTCGTGGCCGACCGGGGGTTCCTCGAACTCGGCTTCGACTCTCTCACCGCCGTCGAACTGCGCAACCGGCTCAACACGGCCACCGGGCTGCGGCTGCCGGCCACGCTGATCTTCGACTACCCGACCCCCGAAGCACTCGCCGCACACCTCGACGAGGAGTGCGCGCCCGCCCCGGCGGCCGGGGCATCGGACGCCGTCCTCACCGCCGAACTCGACCGGTTGGCGGCGGCGTTGCGCGAGACGGCCGTCGGCGCCGACGCCGGCGCACGCGAGTCGGTCGCCGGTCGGCTCCGGGAACTCCTGTCCACCGTCTCCGCCTGGGGCGACGGAACGCAGGAGGACACCGCACCGGCCTCCGGCGCCGCCGAGCCCGCCGCCCCGGCCGTTGTCGCCGACCACCTGGAGACCGCGGACGCGGACGAGCTCTTCGCCTTCATCGACCAGGAGTTCGGCTCCGCTGAGGAGTCCTGATCCGCTTGACCACTCCCGCGCCCGCCGACACCCCGCGCTCCCCCCTGTCCTTCCCGCTGTACGCCCAGCTTCCCAAGCCCGTGAGGTCCTGATGTCGGAACAAGAAAAGCTCCTCGGTTACCTCCGGCGGGTCACGGCCGATCTGCACCAGACCCGCAACCGCCTGCAGGAGGTGGAGGCGGCGGCACACGAGCCGATCGCGATCGTGGGGATGGGCTGCCGCTTCCCCGGCGGCGTCCGCACCCCCGAGGACCTGTGGCGCCTGGTGTACGGCGAGGAGGACGCCATCACCCCGTTCCCCGCCGACCGCGGCTGGGACACCGACGCCGTCTACGACCCCGACCCCGACCGGCCGGGCACCACATACGCCCGCGACGGAGGCTTCCTCGCCGAGGCCGGCGACTTCGACGCCGACTTCTTCGGCATCTCGCCGCGTGAGGCGACGGCGATGGACCCGCAGCAGCGACTGCTGCTGGAGACCGCCTGGGAGGCCATCGAGCGCGCGGGCATCGACCCGGCCTCGCTCAAGGGAAGCCAGGCCGGCGTCTTCGCCGGCGCCGTCGCACCCGACTACGGCCCGCGCGTCCACGAGGCCCCCGACGGCGTCGAGGGCCACCTCGTGACCGGCAGCGCCATCAGCGTGGTGTCCGGACGCGTCGCCTACACCCTGGGCCTGGAGGGCCCCGCCGTCACGGTGGACACCGCCTGCTCCTCCTCCCTGGTCGCCCTGCACCTCGCCGTGCAGGCCCTGCGGCGCGGCGAGTGCGAGATGGCTCTCGCCGGCGGCGTCACCGTCATGGCCACCCCGGGTACCTTCATCGGCTTCAGCCGCCAGCGCGGGCTCGCACCCGACGGCCGCTGCAAGCCCTTCGCCGCCGCGGCCGACGGCTTCGCCCCCGCCGAGGGCGCGGGCATGCTCCTCCTGGAGCGCCTGTCCGACGCCCGCCGCAACGGGCACCCCGTCCTCGCCGTCGTACGCGGTACGGCCATCAACCAGGACGGCGCGAGCAGCGGACTGTCCGCCCCCAACGGCCCCTCCCAGCAGCGCGTGATCCGCGCCGCTCTCGCGGACGCCGAACTCACCCCCGCCCAGATCGCCGCCGTCGAGGCGCACGGCACCGGCACGAAGCTCGGCGACCCCATCGAGGCCCAGGCCCTCCTGGCCACCTACGGCCGCGAACGCCCCGCCGACAGGCCGCTGCTGCTCGGGTCCGTCAAGTCCAACATCGGGCACACCCAGGCCGCGGCCGGCGTGGCCGGCCTGATGAAGATGGTGCTGGCCATGCGGCACGGTGTGCTCCCGCGCACCCTGCACGTGGACGAGCCGTCGCCCCACGTGGACTGGTCGGCCGGAGCCGTCGAGCTGCTGACCGAGGCCACCCCGTGGCCCGAGGGCGAGGAACCGCGCCGGTTCGGCGTGTCCTCCTTCGGCATCAGCGGAACCAACGCCCACGCCATCGTCGAAGAGCCCCCGGCCCCGCAGGCCGACACCGACGAGGCCACCTCGGCCACCCCGGCACCGACGGCCCTGCCCTGGGTGCTGTCGGCCAAGTCCGCGCCGGCACTGCGCGCCCAGGCCGCACGCCTCCTGCAGCACGCCGAGGCCCACCCCGAGGCGACCGGCGTCGACACAGCCCTCTCCCTCGCCACCACCCGGACCGCCTTCGACCACCGCGCCGTCGTTCTGGCCCCCGACCGCACCGCGGCGATACGGGAGCTCCAGTCGTACGTCGCCGGCCGCACCACCCCCGCCCTCATCGAGGGCACCGTCCGACGCGGCACCGGCGTCGCCTTCGTGTTCCCTGGTCAGGGTTCGCAGTGGGTCGGCATGGCGGCTGAGCTGTTGGATTCGTCGCCGGTGTTCGCTCAGCGGATCGGTGAGTGTGCGTCCGCGTTGGCGCCGTTCGTGGACTGGTCGCTGATCGATGTCCTGCGGGACGCCGATGGTGAGGCATGGCTGGAGCGGGTCGATGTCGTGCAGCCGGTGCTGTGGGCGGTGATGGTCTCGCTGGCGGAGGTGTGGCGGTCGTACGGTGTCGAGCCGGCTGCGGTGATCGGTCATTCGCAGGGTGAGATCGCCGCTGCCGCTGTGGCGGGTGCGTTGTCGCTCGAGGACGCCGCGAAGGTGGTGGCGTTGCGGAGCAAGGCCATTCGGGCGTTGTCCGGGCGCGGTGGCATGGTCTCCGTCTCCCTCGACATCGAGGATGTTCAGGAGCGTCTGGCGGCTTGGGAGGGTCGCCTTGCGGTCGCGGCGGTCAACGGCCCGGCCGTGGTCGTGGTGTCCGGTGACGCCGATGCCCTGGACGAGCTGCTGGCCGCGTGTGAGGCGGAGGGGGTGCGGGCTCGCCGGGTCGCGGTGGACTACGCCTCGCACTGCGCGCATGTGGAGGAGATCGAGGACGTTCTCCTGCGGGAGCTGGCGGGGATCGAGCCGCGGGCGGCGACCGTCCCGTTCTACTCGACGGTGACCGCCGAGGCGTTGGACACCGCCGGCTTGGACGCGGGCTACTGGTACCGCAATCTCCGCCAGACCGTCCGTTTCGCCGACACCGTGTGTGCCCTGCTCGACGACGGCTTCCGCCTGTTCATCGAGTCCAGCGCGCACCCGGTGCTGACGATGGGCGTCGAGCAGACCGCCGAAGCCCACACCAACGCCCCGGTCACTGCCGTGGGTTCGCTGCGTCGTGACGAGGGTGGTCTGGAGCGGTTCGTCGCGTCGGTGGCTGAGGCGTTCGTGGGCGGGGCGTCTGTCGACTGGGCGGTGTTGTTCGAGGGGACGGGGGCTCGGCGTGTCGAGCTGCCGACGTACGCCTTCCAGCACCAGCGCTACTGGCTGGAGGCCACGAGGTCGGGACCCCTCGGGCACGGCATGGCGGCCGGTGACCGTACGGACGCGATCTTCTGGGACGCGGTCGAGCGGGAGGACGGTGAAGCGTTGGCGGCCACGCTGCGCGTCGAATCCGTCGAACAGCAGGAGTCGCTCGACGCCGTCCTGCCCGCCCTCGCGCAGTGGCGTCGGCAGCGGCGCTCCGAGGCGACCGTGGACGAGTGGCGCTACCGTGCCGTGTGGCGTCGTACGACCGGCACGGCGGTGCCCTCGGTCGCGGGGACGTGGCTCCTGGTCACCCCGGACGCGTGCGGTGCCGACCCGCTGGTGGCGGACGTACGGCGGGCGCTCGAAGAGCACGGCGCCGACGTCCTGACCCTCTCGCTGGGCGGTGCCGACGCGGACCGCGCCGTACTGGCGCGGCGGCTGCGTGAGGTCACCGCGGACCGCACGCCGGCAGGTGTGCTGACGCTGCTGGCGCTGGACGAGACGCCGTACCCGGAGCACCCCGTCACCACCACCGGCCTGGTACTCACCCTGAGCCTGATCCAGGCCCTGGGCGACCTCGGCACCGGGGCCCGGCTGTGGTGTGCCACGCGGGGCGCGGTGTCCACCGGCGGAGCCGACGCGCCGACCGCCCCGGCACAGGCCACCGTGTGGGGCATGGGCCGGGTCGCCGCCGTGGAGTACCCGGACAGCTGGGGCGGCCTGGTCGACCTACCCGCCACCCTGGACGGGCGGGCCCGCACGCGGCTCGCGGGCGTCCTGGCGGGCGCCGACTCCGAGGACCAGGTGGCCGTCCGTGCCTCCGGGGTCATGCTGCGCCGACTGGAGCCCGCCCCGCTGGGCGACAGCCGACCCGGCCGTACCTGGAAGCCCCGGGGCACGGTCCTCGTCACCGGCGGCACCGGCGCGCTCGGCACCCACCTCGCGCGCTGGCTGGCCCGCAACGGCGCCGAACACCTCATCCTGACAAGCCGCCGCGGGCCCGCCGCGCCCGGCGCGGACGCCCTGGTCACCGAACTCGCCGCGCTCGGCACCCGGGTCACCATCACCGCTTGCGACGTCGCGGACCGCGATGCCGTGGCGGGCGTCCTCGCGTCCGTCCCGGAGGACTGCCCCCTCACCGCCGTCATCCATGGCGCCGCCTACATCGATCTGGCGTCGCTGGACGAGACGACGGCGGCCGAGTTCGCCGACGTCATGAACGCCAAGGCCGCGGGCGCGGCGCACCTCGACGCGCTCCTGGGCGACACCCCGCTCGACGCGTTCGTCCTGTTCTCGTCCGTCTCCTCCATCTGGGGCGTCGGCGACCACGGCGCCTACGGGGCGGCCAACGCCTACCTCGACGCGCTCGCCGAACGCCGCCGGGCGAACGGTCTTACCGCCACATCGGTGGCCTGGGGCGTGTGGGAGGCGGTAGGCGACAACGCGCCCGAGGCCCTCGACCTGGACCAACTCCGCCGTCGCGGCCTGCGGTTCATGGACGTCGACCTCGGCATCGCCGCGCTCCAGCAGACACTCGACCACGACCAGACGCACCTGGCGATCGCCGACATCGACTGGGAGAGCTTCATCCCGGTCTTCACCTCCGCCCGCCCCAGCCCGCTGCTGGCGGAGCTTCCCGAGGCGCGCCGCCTCCAGCAGGAGAGCGCCGCCAGCCCCCGGGACGCCGCAGGCTCCGAGACCGACGCGGCCTCGCCGCTCCGGCAGCGGCTGGCAGCCCTGACAGCCGGCGAGCGCACACATGCCGTCCTCGACCTCGTCCACGAGCAGGTGGCGGCCGTCCTGGGGCACGCCACATCAGACACGCTCGACTCCGAACGCGCCTTCAAGGACCTCGGATTCGACTCCCTGACGGCGGTGGAACTGCGCAACCGGCTGAACGCGGCCACGGGGCTGCGGCTCCCCGCCACCCTGATCTTCGACTACCCCAGCAGCGCCGTTCTCGGCGAGTACATCCGGGAGCAGCTCTTCGGCGGCGAGGCGGCGGAGGCCGCCGGCGCGGACGTCGCGCTGCTGCCCGGCACCGTCGCCCCCGGGGCGACCGCGACCGACGACGATCCCGTCGCGATCGTCGCGATGAGTTGCCGCTACCCCGGTGGAGTGACATCCCCGGAAGAGCTGTGGCAGCTGATCATGTCCGACGGGGACGCGATCGGCGGACTGCCCACCGACCGAGGCTGGGACATCGAGGGCATCTATGACCCCGACCCCGACGCTCCGGGCAAGACCTACGCGCGCGAGGGCGGTTTCCTCTACGACGCCGCCGAGTTCGACCCGGAGTTCTTCGGGATCTCGCCGCGTGAGGCGGACGCGATGGATCCCCAGCAGCGGCTGCTTCTGGAAACCTCCTGGGAGGCATTCGAACGCCTCGGGGTGCCCGCGCCGTCCCTGCGCGGCAGCCGCACCGGCGTCTTCATCGGCAACAACTACCAGGAGTACGGGCCGCGCGTGCACGAGGCACCCGCGGGCTCCGAAGGCCATCTGATGACGGGCAACGCGGCCAGCGTCGTGACCGGTCGCGTCGCCTACTCCTTCGGGTTCGAGGGTCCCGCCGTCACGGTGGACACGGCGTGCTCGTCGTCGCTGGTCGCCCTGCACCTGGCGGTGCAGTCACTGCGCCAGGGCGAGTGCACGCTCGCCTTGGCCGGTGGTGTCGCGGTCATGCCCAACCCCAGCGCGTTCATCGCTTTCAGCCGGCAGCGCGGGCTCGCCGCCGACGGCCGCTGCAAGGCGTTCGCGGCGGGGGCCGACGGCATGGGACTCGCCGAGGGCATCGGCGTGCTGCTGCTGGAGCGCCTGTCGGACGCGCGTCGCAATGGCCATCACGTCTTGGCCGTGGTCCGTGGTTCGGCTGTCAACCAGGATGGTGCGAGCAATGGTCTGACGGCGCCGAATGGTCCGTCGCAGCAGCGGGTGATTCGGGCGGCGCTGGCGAATGCCCGGGTGTCGGCTGCCGATGTGGATGTGGTGGAGGCGCACGGTACGGGTACGAAGTTGGGTGATCCGATCGAGGCGCAGGCGTTGCTGGCGACGTATGGGCAGGATCGGCCGGAGGGCCAGCCGCTGTGGCTGGGCTCGGTCAAGTCGAACATCGGGCACACCCAGGCGGCGGCCGGTGTCGCGGGTGTGATGAAGATGGTGCTGGCGATGCGGCACGGTGTGCTGCCGCGGACGCTGCATGTGGATGAGCCGTCGCCGTGAGCTGCTGACGGAGTCGGTGGCGTGGCCTGAGGGTGGTCAGCCGCGGCGGGCGGGTGTGTCGTCTTTCGGTATCAGTGGCACGAACGCGCATGTGATTCTTGAGCAGGCTCCCGTCACGGATGAGGAGCCGGCCGGGGATGCCGCGCCGCCGGCCGTGGTGCCGTGGGTGGTGTCCGGCCGGTCGGAGAGCGCGTTGCGGGGGCAGGCGGAGCGACTGGTGTCGTTCGTCGGCGAGCGTTCCGACCTCGCGCCTGTGGATGTGGCGCTGTCGCTTGCGGCTGGGCGGTCGGTGTTTGAGCACCGGGCTGTGGTGTTGGCCGCTGACGGGGCTGGTTTCGCGGGTGGGTTGTCCGCGTTGGTGGCGGGTGAGCCGGCTGCTGGTGTGGTGCGGGGGCAGGTGGTGCCGGGGAAGTTGGCGGTGCTGTTCTCGGGGCAGGGTAGTCAGCGGGCTGGTATGGGTCGGGAGTTGTATGCGGCTTTCCCTGTGTTCGCTGAGGCTTTCGATGAGGTGTGTGCGGGGTTTGATGGGTTGCTGGAGCGGCCGTTGCGTGGGGTCGTCTTCGAGGGTGGCGATGCTTTGGACGCGACGGGGTTCACGCAGTGTGGTCTGTTCGCTCTGGAGGTGGCGCTTTACCGGCTGACGTCGTCGTGGGGTGTGACGCCCGATTTTGTGGCCGGTCACTCGATCGGTGAGATCGCTGCGGCGTATGTGGCGGGGGTGTGGTCGCTGGAGGACGCGTGTGCTCTGGTGGCGGCGCGTGGTCGGTTGATGCAGGCGCTGCCTTCGGGTGGTGTGATGGTGTCGGTGCGGGCGTCGGAAGCCGATGTTCTGCCGTTGGTGGAAGGCCACGGTGAGGTGGGTGTGGCGGCGGTCAACGGTCCGTCGTCCGTGGTGATCTCGGGCGCTGAGGCCGCGGTGGCCGTTGTGGTGGAGCGGCTGGAGCAGCGGGGTGTGAGGACACGGAAGCTGCGGGTGTCGCACGCCTTCCACTCCCCGTTGATGGAGCCGATGCTGGCGGAGTTCCGGCAGGTCGTCGAGGGGTTGTCGTACGAGGTGCCGCGGATCCCGTTGGTCTCGAACCTGACCGGAGAGCTGGCCACCGCGCAGGAGGTGTGTGACCCGGAGTACTGGGTGCGGCACGTCCGTGAAGCGGTCCGCTTCGCCGATGGCATCTCCGACCTCACCACCCACGGTGTGACGGCTTGTCTGGAGCTGGGCCCGGACGGCGTCCTGTCCTCGATGGGCCAGGACAGTGCCCCGGAGACGTTGTTCGCCCCGGTGCTGCGCAAGGATCGCGACGAAACCACCTCTCTGGTGGAGGCGCTGGCCGGAATCTACGTCCAGGGCCACAGTGTGGACTGGGCCGCTTACCTCGCCCCTTCCCGTCCTCGGCGGGTGGACCTGCCCACCTACGCCTTCCAGCGGGACCGGTACTGGATGGGATCGGCCGCGCAGACCGGCGATGACATCCCCGAGACGGTTGATTCCGGTTTCTGGGACGCGGTGGAGCGTGGGGATGTGTCGGGGCTGGCGGATCTGCTGGCGTTGCCGGGGGATGAGTCGCTGTCGGCGGTGTTGCCCGCGTTGTCGGCCTGGCGTCGTCGGGGTCGTGAGCGGTCGACGGTCGACGGTTGGCGTTATCGGGTGGCGTGGTCGCCGTTGGTTGGGGTTTCTGGTGTGTTGTCGGGGGCGTGGTTGGTGGTTGTGCCGGCCGGGCTCGCTGGCGATGTGTGGGTGGGTGAGTGTGTGGCGGGTCTGGCGCGTGGTGGTGCCCGGCCGGTGGCGTTGGAACTCGACGTGGATGAGTGTGGTCGTGAGCGGGTCGCTGAGCGGCTGCGTGGGGTGTTGGAGGGTGAGGCGGGGTTCGCGGGTGTGGTCTCGCTCCTCGCGTTGGCGTCGGGTCGGGACGCTGTGTTCGGGTCCGTGCCTGCCGGGCTCGCCCTGACGCTCGGCTTGGTCCAGGCGTTGGGTGATGTCGGTGTTGAGGCTCCGTTGTGGTGTGTGACCCGGGGTGCGGTCGCGGTGACGGACTCGGAGCGTGTGACGGATCTCGATCAGGCTCAGTTGTGGGGTCTGGGGCGGGTGGCTGGTTTGGAGTTGGCCGGTCGTTGGGGTGGTGTGGTTGACCTTCCTGAGGTGGTGGATGCGCGTTTGGTGGGGCGTCTGGCCGGTGTGCTCGCCTCGGGCGAGGCTGAGGGGGAGGTCGCACTGCGCGCCGCCGGGGTGTTCGGTCGGCGTGTGGTCCGTTCCGCGGGGTCTGGCGGCGGTTCCTGGCAGGCGTCGGGGACGGTGTTGGTGACCGGTGGTACCGGTGGTGTGGGTCGGCATGTGGCGCGGTGGTTGGCGCGGGCGGGGGCGGAGCATGTGGTGTTGGCTTCGCGGCGTGGTCCCGCTGCTGATGGTGTGGCGGAGTTGCGGGCTGAGATCGCGGAGTTGGGAGCGCGGTTGTCGGTGGTGGCCTGTGATATCGGCGATCGTGATGCGGTGGCTGCTCTGTTGGCGGGTGTTCCGGCTGAGGTGCCGTTGACGGCGGTGGTGCATGCGGCGGGTGTGTTGACGGGCTGAGGGGCTGCCGGCGACCTCGATCGCGTGGGGCCCCTGGGCCGAAGACGGCATGGCAGTGAGCAGTGCCGAGGTCAGTCGTACTCTCCGGCGTACCGGCATGCTCCCCATGAACCCGGACCTTGCGGTGAAGGCTCTGGAGCAGGCCCTGGTCGTGGACGACACCGCCATCGCCGTCGTCGACGCCGATTGGAAGCACTTCGCCGGCACCTTTGAGGCCCGGCAGCTGTCCCGCATGCTCAGCGGAATCCCGGAAGTCGTCCGAGTGACCGAGGCAGCCGAAACCACGCCGGTGGACACGCCGCACGCCGAAGGGGCGTCCGCTCTCGTACGGAAGCTGGCAGGGCTGCCCGAGGCCGAGCGGCACCGCGTCGTGCTGGAACTCGTGCGTGCCCACGTGGCCGCCGTACTCGGGTACGCCGGAGCTGATGTGATCGCGCCCGCCCGCGCGTTCATGGAGATCGGATTCGACTCCCTGACAGCCGTCAATCTGCGCAACAGGCTCATCGAAGCCACTGACATGCAGCTGTCGGCCACCCTGGTCTTCGACTACCCCACGCCGGCCGCGCTGGCCGACCACCTGCTCACCGAGCTGCTCGGTTCGCGCGATGAGGAAGCCGTCCCGACGCTCCCCGCGACGGTGGCCGCCGCTGACGAGCCACTGGCGATCGTCGCGATGAGCTGCCGCTTCCCCGGAGGCGTGGGGACCGCGGAAGAACTGTGGGATCTGCTCGCCGTCGGCAAGGACGCCATCTCCGACTTCCCGACGGACCGCGGCTGGGATCTCGACGGCCTGTACGACGCCGACCCGGACGCGCTCGGCAAGAGCTACGTCCGCGAAGGCGCCTTCCTCTCCGAAGTGAGCGGATTCGACGCCGACTTCTTCGGCATCTCGCCGCGTGAGGCGCTGGCGATGGACCCGCAGCAGCGGCTGCTGCTTGAGACCGCCTGGGAGCTGTGGGAGCGGGCCGGGGTCGACCCCGAGTCCGTGCGCGGCAGCCGGACGGGTGTGTTCATCGGCACCAACGGCCAGGAGTATGTCTCCCTCGTCGACCAGGGCCCGAACGTGACCGAGGGCTATGTCGCCACCGGTAACGCGGCCAGTGTCGTATCGGGGCGTATCTCGTACACGTTCGGCCTCGAAGGCCCCGCGGTCAGTGTGGACACCGCGTGCTCGTCGTCCCTGGTCGCGCTGCACCTGGCTGCGCAGTCCCTGCGTCAGGGCGAGTGCTCCCGCGCGATCGTCGGCGGTGTCTCGCTGATGGTCTCGCCGCGTGGTTTCGTGGAGTTCAGCCGTCAGCGGGGTCTCGCTCCGGACGGTCGTTGCAAGGCGTTCGCGGCGGGCGCGGACGGCACCGGGTGGGGTGAGGGCGTCGGCCTGCTCCTGTTGGAGCGGTTGTCGGACGCGGAGCGTAACGGTCACCGGGTGCTGGCGGTGGTGCGTGGTTCGGCCGTCAATCAGGATGGTGCGAGCAACGGTCTGACGGCACCGAATGGCCCGTCGCAGCAGCGGGTGATCCGGGCCGCGCTCGCGAGTGCTGGGCTCACCGCCGGCCAGGTGGATGTGGTCGAGGCGCACGGTACGGGCACGAAGCTCGGCGACCCCATCGAGGCGCAGGCGCTGCTGGCGACCTACGGCCAGGACCGGCCGGAGGACCGGCCACTGTGGCTGGGTTCGATCAAGTCGAACATCGGGCACACCCAGGCCGCGGCCGGCGTCGCCGGGATCATCAAGATGGTCCTGGCGATGCGGAACGGATTGCTGCCGCAGACGCTGCATGTGGACGAGCCCACCCCGCACGTCGACTGGTCGTCCGGCAGCCTGCGGCTGCTGACCGAGGCCACTCCGTGGCCGGAGGCCGAGGAGCCCCGTCGGGCCGGTGTGTCGGCGTTCGGCGTCAGCGGCACGAACGCGCACGTGATCCTTGAGCAGGCTCCGGCCTCGGTTTCGGAGGAGGAGCCTTCGCAGGGTGTGCCGCCGGTGGTGGTGCCGTGGGTGGTGTCGGCGAAGTCCGAGGCCGCGCTGAGGGCGCAGGCCGAACGACTGGCCTCGTTCCTCGGGGAGCGTCCGGAACGTCCGGAGCTCGGGGCTGCGGGCGTGGCGTCGTCACTGGTGACTGGACGTTCGGTGTTCGAGCATCGGGCTGTGGTGGTCGGAACCACGCTGGGCGGTCTGGCCGGCGGGCTGGAGGCGCTGGCCGAGGGCCGTGAGGCCGCGGGTGTGGTGCGGGGGAGTGCCGGCGGCTCGGATGGGCGTGCCGTGTTCGTCTTCCCTGGTCAGGGCTCGCAGTGGGTCGGTATGGCGGCTGAGCTGTTGGATTCGTCGCCGGTGTTCGCTCAGCGGATCGGTGAGTGCGCTGCCGCCCTGTCGCCGTACGTGGACTGGTCGCTGACGGACATCCTGCGGGACACCGAGAGCGAGGCATGGCTGGAGCGGGTCGATGTCGTGCAGCCCGTGCTGTGGGCGGTGATGGTCTCCCTGGCCGAGGTGTGGCGGTCGTACGGTGTCGAGCCGGCCGCGGTGATCGGTCACTCGCAGGGTGAGATCGCTGCCGCTGCTGTGGCGGGTGCGTTGTCGCTTGAGGACGCGGCGAAGGTGGTGGCTCTGCGGAGTAAGGCCATTCGGGCGTTGTCCGGGCGTGGCGGCATGGTGTCCGTCTCGCTCGGCGTGGAAGAAGTTCAGGAGCGTCTGGGGGCTTGGGAGGGTCGTCTGGCGGTCGCGGCGGTCAACGGCCCGGCCGTGGTGGTCGTGTCCGGTGACGCCGACGCTCTGGACGAGCTGCTCGCTGCGTGTGAGGCCGAGGGGGTGCGGGCTCGCCGGGTCGCGGTGGACTACGCCTCCCACTGCGCGCACGTGGAGGAGATCGAGGACGTTCTCCTGCGCGACCTGGCGGACATCGCTCCCCGAGCCGCGTCGGTGCCCTTCTACTCGACGGTGACCACTGAGGTCCTGGACACCACCGGCTTGGACGCGGGCTACTGGTATCGCAACCTGCGCCAGACGGTCCGCTTCGCCGACACCGTCCGTGCCCTGCTCGACGACGGCTTCCGCCTCTTCATCGAGTCCAGCGCGCACCCGGTGCTCACGATGGGCATCGAGCAGACCGCCGAGACGCACACCAACACCCCGGTCACCGCGGTCGGGTCGCTGCGCCGCGATGAGGGTGGACTGGAACGCTTCGTGGTCTCGGTGGCGGAGGCGTTCGTCGGTGGCGCGGCTGTCGACTGGGCCGGAGTGTTCGAGGGCACGGGCGCCACTCGCGTCGACCTCCCCACCTACGCCTTCCAGCACCAGCGCTACTGGATCGAGCCGTCCACCGCCCGCCAGGGAGACGTCACATCGCTCGGTCTCTCGTCCGCCGATCACCCGTTGCTCGGCGCGGCCGTCACTCTGCCGGATTCCGGCGGACACCTCTTCACCGGGCGACTCGCGATGCGGTCGCACCCCTGGCTCGCGGATCACGTTCTCCACGGCAAGGCGGTGCTCCCGGCCTCCGTCTTCGTCGAGTTGGCGCTGCGAGCGGGTGACGCGGTCGGTTGCGACCGGTTGGACGAGCTGATGCCTCAAGCGCCGCTGGCGCTGCCAGACAGTGGGGCGGTCCAGCTCCAGCTCACGGTGAGCGGACCGGACGATTCCGGCCGCCGTACGGTGAGGGTCTACTCGCGCCACGAGGAGGGCGCGGCGGATCTCCCGTGGACCCTGCATGCCCGTGGTGTGCTGGCGATGGGGGCGCCGGTGGGTTCGGAGACGGCACGTGCGCTCGGCCAGTGGCCTCCGGCTGACGCCGACCAGATCGACGCGGCGGCGCTGTACGACGACGGCGAGGAAGGTGTCGGCCTCGTCCGCGGCTCCGCGTTCCAGGGGCTGCGCCAGGCGTGGCGCCGGGGTGAGGAGATCTTCGCCGAGGTGACGCTGCCGGAGGAGCAGCGCGCGGACGCCGGGCGCTATGGCCTGCACCCGGCGCTGCTGGACGCCGCTCTCCACGCCGCAGCGGGAAGGACGGCCGACATTGCCGAGGGCACGGTCGCGCTCCCACACGCGTGGAGCGGCGTGTCCCTGTACGCAACCGGTGCGACCACACTGCGCGTGCGTCTCTCGCCGGGGGTCGGGGACGGTGTCGTGGTGCTGTTGGCCGACGAGTCCGGCCAGGTGGTGGCCACCGTGGAGACCGTGACGACCCGGAGCTTCACACCGGACGACGTGACCGGTCGGGAACGGGTGCCGTACGAGTCGCTGTTCCACGTGGAGTGGGCGGCTCTCCCGGCCGCCTCCATGGCCGCGGTGGAGGACGACGGAGCCCGCCTTGCGGTCGTCGGTCCCGACGCGGCCGAGCTTCGCCGTCTGTTCGCGGACGCCGACCAGCACATCGATGTGTACGCCGGTATCCGTGACGCGGCGATGTCCGGCGAGGCCGCGCCCCCGTGCTTGTTGCTGCCGTTCCTCTCCGGCTCCCGCCCCGGTGGGTGCGTCGTCGATCCGGTGGGTGTGCGCTTGGCGACACACCGTGCCTTGGAGGCGTTGCAGGAGTGGCTGGCGGAGGAGCGGTTCGCCGGTTCGCGGTTGGTCGTGGTGACCCGGGGCGCGGTGTCCGCCGATGCCGGGGAGGACGTGACCGATCTGGCGGCGGCGGCCGTGTGGGGTCTGGTGCGCTCGGCGCAGGCCGAGCACCCGGACCGGTTCGTCCTGCTCGACCTGGATGGGAATGACGTGTCCGGCGCCGCGCTCGAGGCGGTACTCGCCGGTGGGGAGTCGCAGGTCGCCGTACGCGAGGGGCGGGTGTACATCCCGCGCCTGGCCAGGGCGATGGTCCCTGCCGTCCGCACAGCGCCGGCCGTGTGGGACGCCGACGGGTCCGTGCTGATCACCGGCGCGAGCGGTGTGCTGGGCCGACTGGTGGCGCGGCACCTGGTCGCCGAACACGGGGTCAGGAGCGTGGTCCTGGCCTCACGACGCGGGCGCGATGTGTCCGGCGCGACCGAACTCGAAGCAGAACTCGGCGCGTTGGGTGCCGCGGTGATGTTCGAGGCGTGTGACGTGACGGACCGCGACGCGCTGGCCGGCCTGCTGGCACGGATTCCCGTGCACCGCCCACTGCGCGGCGTGGTACACGCGGCGGGTGTCCTGGACGACGGCCTCATCGAGTCGCAGACGCCGGAACGGTTGGACGCCGTGCTGCGGCCCAAGGTGGACGCCGCCGTGCATCTGCACGAGTTGACCCGGGACCTGGGGCTGACGGCCTTCGTCCTGTTCTCCTCCGCGGCCGCGACGTTCGGCGCCGCCGGCCAGGGCAACTACGCCGCGGCCAACATGTTCCTGGACGGCCTGGCGGCGCACCGGCGGGCGCACGGCCTGCCGGCGATCTCGTTGGCCTGGGGTTTCTGGGCCGAACGTAGCGAGATGACCGGCCACCTGGGTGATGTCGACATGGCCCGCATGGCCCGCTTCGGCATGACGCCACTGCACGCCGACGAGGGACTGGCGCTGTTCGACGCGGCGCCCACGACGGACGAGTTCCTCCTCGTGCCGACGCGCATGGACGTCGCCGTGCTGCGCGCCAACGCGCGGCCCGGGACCGTACCCCCGATCCTGCGGCACCTCATCGGAGCCCCGGTCCGCCGGGTCGTCGAGTCGGCCGCCGCCGACGACGGAACCCCCGCCCTCGTGCGGCGCCTCGTCGGCCTCACGCCGGACGAGCGCCAGGAGGTACTGCTGGAGCTGGTGGCCGAGAGCGTGGCGGCCGTCCTGGGCCACACGGACGCGGTCGCGGCCGAGCGTGCCTTCAAGGACCTCGGGTTCGACTCGCTCACGGCGGTCGAACTCCGGAACCGCCTGAACGCGGCGACCGGCCTGCGGCTCTCGGCCACGCTCGTGTTCGACTACCCGACCCCGGCCGCTGCCGCCCGCCACATCGCCGGCGAGCTGCTGGGCTCGGACCAGACGGACGGCGAGCAGCGGGCCGCCGCCCCGAACCTGGCGACGACGACGCCACGGACCGTTCCCAACGACGAACCGATTGCCATCGTGGGCATGGGCTGCCGCTTCCCCGGCGGCGTACGTACCCCCGAGGAGCTGTGGCAACTGCTTGTCAACGACGGCGACGCGGTGTCCGGCCTGCCCACCGACCGTGGCTGGGACCTGGAGGCGCTGTATCACCCGGACCCCGAGCACAAGGGCACGGCGTACGCCCGCGAGGGCGGTTTCCTCTACGACGCGGGCGAGTTCGATCCGGCGTTCTTCGGGATCTCGCCGCGTGAGGCGTTGGCGATGGATCCGCAGCAGCGGTTGTTGCTGGAGACGTCGTGGGAGGCGCTGGAGCGGGCGGGTATCGACCCGGCGACCGTGCGCGGCAGCCAGACCGGCGTGTTCTGCGGCCTGACCTACCACGACTACGGCGACCTGGTCCACCAGGCGGGGGAGGCGTCGGAGGGTTACCTGATGACCGGCAATGCCGGCAGCGTCGCCTCGGGCCGCATCTCGTACACCTTCGGCTTCGAGGGGCCCGCGGTGACCGTGGACACCGCGTGCTCGTCGTCGCTGGTCGCCCTGCACTGGGCAGCTCAGGCGCTGCGCCAGGGCGAGTGCACGCTCGCTCTCGCCGGCGGGGCGACGGTCATGGCCAGCCCCGTCGCCTTCGTGGAGTTCAGCCGTCAGCGGGGCCTCGCTCCGGACGGCCGCTGCAAGGCGTTCGCGGCGGGCGCGGACGGCACCGGCTGGGCCGAGGGCGTCGGCATGCTCCTGCTGGAGCGCCTGTCGGACGCGCGCCGCAACGGACACCCGGTCCTGGCCGTGGTCCGAGGCTCCGCCCTGAACCAGGACGGTGCGAGCAACGGCCTGTCCGCGCCGAATGGTCCGTCGCAGCAGCGGGTGATTCGGGCGGCGCTGGCGAATGCCCGGGTGTCGGCTGCCGATGTGGATGTGGTGGAGGCGCACGGTACGGGTACGAAGTTGGGTGATCCGATCGAGGCGCAGGCGTTGCTGGCGACGTATGGGCAGGATCGGCCGGAGGGCCGGCCGCTGTGGCTGGGGTCGATCAAGTCGAACATCGGGCACACGCAGGCGGCGGCCGGTGTCGCCGGTGTGATGAAGATGGTGCTGGCGATGCGGCACGGTGTGCTGCCGCGGACGCTGCATGTGGATGAGCCGTCGCCGCATGTCGACTGGACGATGGGTTCGGTCGAGCTGCTGACGGAGTCGGTGGCGTGGCCTGAGGGTGGTCAGCCGCGGCGTGCGGGTGTGTCGTCGTTCGGTATCAGTGGCACGAACGCGCATGTGATTCTTGAGCAGGCTCCCGTCAAGGATGAGGAGCCGGCTGGGGATGTCGCGCCGCCGCCGGCCGTGGTGCCGTGGGTGGTGTCGGGCAGGTCGCAGAGCGCGTTGCGGGGGCAGGCGGAGCGACTGGTGTCGTTCGTCGGCGAGCGTGCCGACCTCGCGCCTGTGGATGTGGCGCTGTCGCTTGCGGCTGGGCGGTCGGTGTTCGAGCACCGGGCTGTGGTGTTGGCCGCTGACGGGGCTGGTTTCGCGGGTGGGTTGTCCGCGTTGGTGGCGGGTGAGCCGCGGGCAGGGCAGTCAGCGGGCCGGTATGGGTCGGGACCTGTACGCGGCGTTCCCTGTGTTCGCTGAGGCTTTCGATGAGGTGTGTGCGGGGTTCGATGGGTTGCTGGAGCGGCCGTTGCGTGAGGTCGTCTTCGAGGACGGCGATGCTCTGGACGCGACGGGGTTCACGCAGTGTGGTCTGTTCGCTCTGGAGGTGGCGCTTTACCGGCTGACCTCGTCGTGGGGTGTGACGCCCGATTTTGTGGCCGGTCACTCGATCGGTGAGATCGCCGCGGCGTATGTCGCCGGTGTCTGGTCGCTGGAGGACGCGTGTGCTCTGGTGGCGGCGCGTGGTCGGTTGATGCAGGCGCTGCCCGAGGGCGGTGCGATGTTGGCGGTGGAGGCTGACGAGGCGTCCGTGCGGACTACGTTGGCCGGGCGGGCTGCGGTGGACGTGGCGGCGGTCAACGGGCCCTCCTCCGTGGTCGTTTCCGGTGCTGAAGCGGCCGTGGCGGAGCTGGAGCGGGTGTGGCGGGCCGAGGGGCGGCGGGTACGCCGACTGCGGGTGTCGCATGCGTTCCACTCCCCGCTGATGGAGCCGATGCTGGCGGAGTTCCGGCAGGTCGTCGAGCGGCTGACGTACGAGGTGCCGCGCATCCCGCTGGTCTCGAACCTGACCGGTGAGCTGGCCACCGCGCAGGAGGTGTGTGACCCGGAGTACTGGGTGCGGCACGTCCGTGAAGCGGTGCGGTTCGCCGACGGCGTCTCCCACCTCACCGCCCAGGGTGTGACGGCTTTCCTGGAGTTGGGCCCGGACGGAGTGTTGTCCTCGATGGGCCAGGACAGTGCCCCGGAGATGGTGTTCGCGCCGGTGCTGCGTAAGGACCGCGACGAAACCAACTCTCTGGTGGAGGCGTTGGCCGGGATCTACGTACAGGGCCACAGCGTGGACTGGGCCGCCTACCTCGCCCCTTCCCGTCCTCGGCGGGTGGAACTGCCCACCTACGCCTTCCAGCGGGACCGCTACTGGGTCCAGCCGGTCCGGCCCGAGTCGGAGACCTCGTTCGACGTACAGGACTCGGCTGATTCCGGCTTCTGGGACGCGGTGGAGCGCGGGGCTGCCTCGGAGCTGGCGGATCTGCTGGCCCTGCCGGGGGATGAGCCGCTGTCGGCGGTGTTGCCCGCCTTGTCGGCCTGGCGTCGTCGGGATCGTGAGCGGTCGACGGTCGATGGCTGGCGGTACCGCGTGGCGTGGTCCCCGGTGGCGGATGCTTCCGGTGTGTTGTCGGGGGCGTGGCTGGTGGTTGTGCCGGCCGGGCTTGCCGGTGATGCCTGGGTTGGGGAGTGTGTGGCGGGTCTGGGGCGTAGTGGCGCCCAGCCGGTGATGCTCGAACTCGACGTGGATCAGACTCGCCGTGAGCAGATAGCCGAGCGACTGCGTGACGTCCTCGACGGAGAAGCCGGGTTCACGGGCGTGGTCTCGCTGCTGGCGCTGGCTTCGAGCCGGGACGCGGTGTTCAGGTCCGTGCCTTCCGGACTCGCCCTGACGCTCGGCTTGGTCCAGGCGCTCGGTGATGCCGGGGTCGAGGCTCCGTTGTGGTGTGTCACCCGGGGGGCGGTCGCGGTGACCGACTCCGAGCGCGTCATCGACCTCGACCAGGCCCAGGTGTGGGGCCTCGGCCGAGTCGCTGCCACCGAGGGAACTGAGCGGTGGGGCGGCTTGATCGACCTTCCTGAGGTGGTGGATGCGCGTTTGGTGGGGCGTCTGGCCGGTGTGCTCGCCGCGGGCGAGGCCGAGGGAGAGGTCGCACTGCGCGCCGCCGGGGTGTTCGGTCGGCGTGTGGTCCGTTGCGCGGGGTCTGGCGGCGGTTCCTGGCAGGCGTCGGGGACGGTGTTGGTGACCGGTGGTACGGGTGGTGTGGGTCGGCATGTGGCGCGGTGGTTGGCGCGGGCGGGGGCGGAGCATGTGGTGTTGGCTTCGCGGCGTGGTCCCGCCGCTGATGGTGTGGCGGAGTTGCGGGCTGAGATGGCCGAGTTGGGAGCGCGGTTGTCGGTGGTGGCCTGTGACATCGGCGATCGTGATGCGGTGGCTGCTCTGTTGGCCGGTGTTTCGGCTGAGGTGCCGTTGACGGCGGTGGTGCATGCGGCGGGTGTGTTGGATGACGGTGTGCTGGACGGGCTGTCGGTGGAGCGGTTCGAGTCGGTGCTTCGGGTGAAGGCGGAGGGTGCCCGGCATCTGCATGAGTTGACCCGTGATCTGGGTCTGTCGGCGTTCGTGTTGTTCTCGTCGTTCTCGGCGACGGTGGGTGGTGCGGGGCAGGGTAACTATGCTGCGGCGAACGCGTATCTGGACGCGTTGGCCGAGGTGCGGCGGGCTGAGGGGCTGCCGGCGACCTCGATCGCGTGGGGCCCCTGGGCCGAAGCCGGTATGGCGGCTGAGAACGCCCTGGTCAGCGGCCGTATGGAGCGGTTCGGCCTGCCGCCCATGAACCCGGAGCTCGCCGTCAAGGCACTGGAGCAGGCACTCAGTGGCTCCGAGACCTGCCCGGTGATCACCGACGTCGACTGGTCGCGGTTCGCCAAGGAGCTGAGCGGATCCCGCACCAGCGCACTCTTCGGTGAGATCGCCGAGGTACGGGAGCTGTATCGGACGGTCGAGGGCTCTTCCGAAGACGGTCCCACCGAGCCGACCTCGGCGCTCGCCGAGACCCTGGCCGCTCTTCCCGTGGCCGAACGCGAGTCGGTGCTGCTCGACCTGATCCGGAAGCACACGGCCACAGTGCTGGGATACGCGGCTCAGGCGGGGATCGACGCGGAGCGGGGCTTCTTCGAGATGGGCCTCGACTCGCTCACCGCGGTGGAACTGCGCAACCGTCTGAACACGGCGAGCGGCCTGCGGCTGCCGTCCACCGCCCTGTTCGACTACGCGTCCCCCGCCGCGCTGGCCCGCCACCTCATGGCAGAGCTGGCACCGGACCAGAGCGCGCCGGAGAACGCGCTGCCCGCCGAGATCGATCGCCTTGAGTCGACTCTCTCGGCACTCCCGGAGGACGACCTGGCACGGGCCAGGGCCGTGGTCCGGCTTCAGTCCATGCTCGCGAAGTTGAGCCAGGCCGGTGCCACCTCCGGTGCACACGGGGCAGCGGGCGTCGACGCCGTGGACGACGACCTCGACGGTGCGTCGGTCGACGAGCTCTTCGACGTCATCGACCGAGAACTCGGGGATTCCTAAGAATGATCAAGAACCGTATGGTGTCCACGAGGGGGCAGGGCTAAGTGTCTAACGAAGAGAAGCTTGTCGAGTACCTGAAGCGGGTCATGGCCGATCTGCGTCAGACACAACGCCGCCTTCGTGACGTCGAGGACAAGGCCCAGGAGCCGATCGCGATCGTCGGGATGAGCTGCCGCTTCCCCGGGGGTGTCCGGTCCCCGGAGGAGCTGTGGGAGCTGCTCGCCGGCGGTGGCGACACCGTCGCCCGGTTCCCGGACGACCGGGGCTGGGACCTCGCCGCCCTATACGACCCGGACCCGGACCGGGCCGGTACCTCGTACGTGAAGGAAGGCGCCTTCCTGTCCGACGCCGGCGCCTTCGACCCGGCGTTCTTCGGGATCTCGCCGCGTGAGGCGCTGGCGATGGATCCGCAGCAGCGGCTGTTGCTGGAGACGTCGTGGGAGGCTATGGAGCGAGCCGGCATCGCACCCGCGTCAGTGCGCGGCAGCAAGGCCGGAGTCTTCGTCGGCACCAACGGCCAGGACTACATCGAGGCCCTGCGTCAGGCACCGAAGGGCGTCGAGGGCTATCTGGCCACCAGCAGCGCAGCCAGCGTGATGTCCGGCCGGCTCTCGTACACCTTCGGTTTCGAGGGCCCCGCCGTGACGGTGGACACGGCCTGTTCGTCGTCGCTGGTCGCCCTGCACCTGGCCGTACAGTCACTGCGGCAGGGCGAGTGCTCTGTCGCCTTCGCCGGCGGCGTCACCGTGATGACGACACCCGGACTCTTCGTGGAGTTCAGCCGGCAGCGAGGGCTCGCCGCCGACGGACGCTGCAAGGCGTTCGCGGGCGGCGCGGACGGCACCGGGTGGGGCGAGGGCGTGGGCATGCTCCTGCTGGAGCGCCTGTCCGACGCGCAGCGCAACGGCCACCCCGTGCTCGCCGTGGTCCGGGGCTCCGCCGTCAACCAGGACGGCACCAGCAGCGGCCTGACAGTACCCAACGGCATCTCCCAGCAACGGGTGATTCTGCAGGCACTCGCGAACGCCCGTCTGTCCTCGGTCGACATCGATGCCGTCGAGGCGCACGGTACGGGCACGACCCTGGGCGACCCGATCGAGGCGCAGGCGCTGCTCGCGACGTACGGCCAGGACCGGCCCGAGGGCCGGCCGCTGCGGCTGGGCTCGATCAAGTCGAACATCGGGCACACCCAGGCCGCGGCCGGTGTCGCCGGTGTCATGAAGATGGTGCTGGCGATGCGCAACGGGCTGCTGCCGCGGACGCTGCACGTCGACGAGCCCACTCCCCACGTCGACTGGTCGGCGGGCGCCGTCGAGCTGCTGACCGAGGCCACGCCGTGGCCTGAGACCGAGGAACCCCGCCGGGCAGGTGTGTCGGCGTTCGGCGTCAGTGGCACGAACGCGCACGTGATCCTTGAGCAGGCTCCGGTTGGGGGTGCGGAGGAGGCGGCGGCGGGGGAGCCGGCTGGGGATGTCGAGGCGCCGGTGGTGGTGCCGTGGGTGGTGTCGGGTAAGTCGGAGGCCGCGCTGCGGGGGCAGGCGGCGCGCCTGGCTTCTCACGTCCCTGGGCTGTCGCCGGTGGATGTCGGGTTCTCGCTGGCTACGACGCGGTCGGTGTTCGAGCACCGGGCTGTGGTTCTCGGTGATCTGGCCGGCGGGCTGGAGGCGTTGGCCGAGGGCCGTGAGGCCGTGGGTGTGGTGCGGGGGAGTGCCGGCGGCTCGGATGGGCGTGCCGTGTTCGTCTTCCCTGGTCAGGGCTCGCAGTGGCTGGGGATGGCGGCTGAGCTGTTGGATTCGTCGCCGGTGTTCGCTCAGCGGATCGGTGAGTGTGCGTCCGCGTTGGCGCCGTTCGTGGACTGGTCGCTGACGGACATCCTGCGGGACACCGATGGTGAGGCATGGCTGGAGCGGGTCGATGTCGTGCAGCCGGTGTTGTGGGCGGTGATGGTCTCGCTGGCGGAGGTGTGGCGGTCGTACGGTGTCGAGCCGGCTGCGGTGATCGGTCATTCGCAGGGTGAGATCGGGCCGCGTGCGTGGCCGGTGCGCTGTCGTTGCAGGACGCGGCGAAGGTGGTGGCTCTGCGGAGCAAGGCCATTCGGGCGTTGTCCGGGCGTGGCGGCATGGTCTCGGTCTCCCTCGGCGTGGAAGAAGTTCAGGAGCGTCTGGGGGCTTGGGAGGGTCGCCTTGCGGTCGCGGCGGTCAACGGTCCGGCCGTGGTCGTGGTGTCCGGTGACGCGGACGCCCTGGACGAGCTGCTCGCTGCCTGCGAGACGGAGGGGGTGCGGGCGCGGCGTATCGCGGTGGACTACGCCTCCCACTGCGGGCATGTGGAGGAGATCGAGGACGTTCTCCTGCGGGAACTGGCGGACATCGCTCCCCAGACGGCATCCGTCCCCTTCTACTCGACGGTCACTGCCGAGGTCCTGGACACCACCGGCCTGGACGCGGGCTACTGGTATCGCAACCTGCGCCAGACGGTGCGTTTCGCCGAAACCGTCCGCACTCTGCTCGACGACGGCTTCCGCCTCTTCATCGAGTCCAGCGCGCACCCGGTGCTGACCATGGGCGTCGAGCAGACCGCCGAAGCCCACGCAGACACCGCTGTCACGACCGTCGGTTCACTGCGTCGCGACGAGGGCGGACTGCTTCGCTTCCTCACCTCGGCCGCCGAAGCCTTCGTCGGCGGCGCGGCCGTCGACTGGGCCGGTGTCTACGCAGATACCGGCGCGACCCGCGTCGACCTCCCCACCTACGCCTTCCAACACCAGCACTACTGGCTCAAGTCGCCCGCCTCCGGCGTCGGTGATGTGGCGGCCGTCGGTCTCGGGTCGGCAGATCACGCCTTGCTGGGAGCCGTGGTGTCGCTGGCGGATGCGAACGGGCTGGTGTTGACCGGCCGGTTGGCGCTGGCGGCTCAGCCCTGGCTGGCCGACCACCTCGTGCTGGGCAGGGTCGTGGTGCCGGGAACCGCGTTCGTGGAGCTGGCACTGCGGGCGGCGGACGCGGCAGGGTGCCGGAGCCTGGAGGAGCTGACGCTTCAGGCACCGTTGGTGCTGCCGGAGGACGGCGCGGTGCAGGTGCAGGTCGTCGTGGGCGGTACGGAGGATCCGGACCGCCGCGATGTGGGCGTGTACTCACGCGTTGAGGGTGACGACGACGAAGCCTGGACCTGCCACGCCAGAGGCGTGCTCGTGCTGGCCGATTCCGAAGGCGCCGCAGACGCGGGCGAGCTGGCCGTATGGCCTCCGGACGGCTCCACGCCGCTCGCGGTGGACGGCTTGTACGAGCGGCTGGCCGGACTGGGACTCGAGTACGGGCCGGTCTTCCGTGGCGTACGGGCGGCCTGGCGACGCGGCGACGACGTGTTCGCCGAGGTCGCCCTCCCGGAGGAGCACTGGGCGGAGGCGGAACGCTACGGCATCCACCCGGCGCTGCTGGACGCCGCGCTGCACGTGACCGGCATCGGTCACCTGACCGGTCAGGACGCCATCGATGCCGAGGAGACGGGTGCGGCACGGCTGCCGTTCGCGTGGAGCGGGGTGTCCCTACACGCGACGGGCGCGACCATGCTCCGGGTGCGCCTGTCCAGGGCGGGAGCGGACGGTGTGTCGGTGCTGGTGGCCGATGTGACCGGGGCGCCGGTGGCCTCTGTCGGATCGCTGGTGGGCCGCCCCGTCTCGCCGGAGCTGCTCGACGCCGCCGCGACGCGGTCGTCGCTGGATTCGTTGTTCGGTCTGCGCTGGGAGGCGGTCCCGGCCGTGGCCGCGACGGCCGCCGCGGATGACTGGGCGGTGCTCGGGGCGGAGTCCTCGGCCACCGGGGTGGTACGCGAATCGGCCGGGCGGCTGGTGCCGTCGATCGCCGAGCTGGCCTCGACCACGGACGAAACCTTCCCGCGGGTCGTGCTCCTGCCGTGCTTCTCCCCGGTGGGTACGGACAGGGGCACGGAGGAGCTGGCCGCCGCGACACGTGACGTGACGCACCGAGCGCTGCACGCCGTCCAGGAATGGCTCGGCAGCGTGGCCGCCGCCTCGTCGAGGCTGGTGTTCCTCACCCGGGGCGCGGTGGCGACCGAGCCCGGCGAGGATGTGACGGACCCGGCGGCAGCCGCCGTGTGGGGCCTGGTCCGGTCCGCGCAGACAGAACACCCGGACCGGTTCCACCTGGTCGACCTCGACACCCTGCCCGACATCGACACCTGGAACGGCGCCGCCGACGCGGCGCACGCGGCCCTAGCATCCGACGAGCCCCAGATCGCCGTACGCGCGGGCGAGGTCCGCGCTCCCCGACTGGTCCGGGCGGCGTCCACGTCGGCGCCGGCCGGAGCGTCCAGGCCCTGGGGCGCCGACGGGACCGTGCTGATCACTGGAGCGAGTGGTGTACTGGGCGGCCTGGTCGCCCGCCACCTGGCAGCCGAACACGGCGTACGGCGCCTCGTGCTGGTGTCACGCCGGGGCGTGGACGCCCCCGAGGCGCCGGAGCTGGCGTCGGATCTGGCGGCGTTGGGCGCGCAGGCCGTGTTCGAGACATGTGACGTGACGGACCGCGAGGCACTGGCCGGCGTGCTGGCACGCATCCCCCAGGACATGCCCCTGCGAGGGGTGGTGCACGCGGCGGGCGCGCTGGACGACGGGGTGGTGGACGCGCTCACACCACAGCGCGTGGACGCCGTACTGCGCCCGAAGGCGGACGCGGCCCTGCTCCTGCACGAACTGACCCGGGACCTGGACCTGTCGGCGTTCGTGCTCTTCTCCTCCGCGGCAGCGACCTTCGGAGCGGCCGGACAGGCCAACTACGCGGCGGCGAACGCCTTCCTGGACGCCCTCGCCCAGCACCGCCACGCCCAGGGCTTGCCGGCGGTCTCGCTGGCCTGGGGCTTCTGGGGCGAACGCAGCGAGATGACCGGCCACCTGGCCGACACCGACCTCGCCCGAATGGCGCGCGGGGGCGTCGTACCGCTGTCGTCGCAGGAGGGACTGGCCCTCTTCGACGCGGCGACCGCCGCGGACGAGGCACTGCTGGTTCCGGTGCGGCTCGCCGGCACGGTGCTGCGGGGCGGGAACGGCCCCGTACCGCCGCTGCTGCGCCGGCTGGTCCGCGCGTCGGCACGGCGCACCGCGGCAGCGTCCGCGACCGGTACGGCGGACGGCCTCGTCGGCGACCTTGCCGGGCTGCCGGAGACCGAGCGGGAACAGGTCGTACTGGAGCTGGTACGCACCCACGTCGGCGCCGTACTGGGCCATGGACCAGGCGACGAGATCGCCTCCGACCGCGCCTTCCGCGAGCTCGGTTTCGACTCGTTGACGGCGGTGGAGCTGCGGAACCGGCTGAACGCGGCCACGGGGCTGCGACTGTCGGCCACGCTGGTCTTCGACTATCCCTCGCCGGCCGTGCTCGCACGCCATCTGTTGGCGGAGCTGACGGCGAGGGGCGACGTGGACGGTGCCACCACCGCGCGCCCGGCGCTCCCGGCCGTCAGGGCGACGACGGTGGACGAGCCGATCGCGATCGTCGCCATGAGCTGCCGCTACCCGGGCGGCATACGCACCCCCGAGGACCTGTGGTCCCTGCTCACCAGCGGCGACGACGCCATGGCCGCGTTCCCGGACGACCGTGGCTGGGACCTGGAGGCGCTGTATCACCCGGACCCCGAGCACAAGGGCACGGCGTACGCCCGCGAGGGCGGTTTCCTCTACGATGCGGGCGATTTCGATCCGGCGTTCTTCGGGATCTCGCCGCGTGAGGCGTTGGCGATGGATCCGCAGCAGCGGTTGTTGCTGGAGACGTCGTGGGAGGCGCTGGAGCGGGCGGGTATCGACCCGGCGACCGTGCGCGGCAGCCAGACCGGCGTGTTCGCCGGGATCATGCACCACGACTACGGGTCCTTGTCGGTCCCGGAAGGCGTCGAGGGATACATCGGCAACGGCACCGCCGGCAGCATCGCCTCGGGCCGTATCTCGTACACGTTCGGGTTCGAGGGTCCCGCGGTGACGGTGGACACGGCGTGCTCGTCGTCGTTGGTGGCGCTGCACCTGGCGGTGCAGTCGCTGCGGCAGGGTGAGTGCTCGCTGGCGTTGGCCGGTGGTGTGACCGTGATGGCGACTCCGGCGTTGTTCGTGGAGTTCAGCCGTCAGCGGGGTCTCGCTCCGGACGGGCGCTGCAAGGCGTTCGCGGAGGGCGCGGACGGCACCGGGTTCTCCGAGGGCGCGGGGATGCTGCTCCTTGAGCGGCTGTCGGACGCGGAGCGTAACGGTCACCGGGTGCTGGCGGTCGTCCGTGGTTCGGCTGTCAACCAGGATGGTGCGAGCAATGGTCTGACGGCGCCGAATGGTCCGTCGCAGCAGCGGGTGATCCGCGCCGCGCTGGCGAACGCCCGGGTGTCGGCTGCTGATGTGGATGTGGTGGAGGCGCACGGTACCGGTACGAAGCTGGGTGACCCGATCGAGGCTCAGGCGCTGCTGGCCACCTATGGGCAGGACCGGCCGGAGGGCCAGCCGCTGTGGTTGGGCTCGGTCAAGTCGAACATCGGGCACACGCAGGCCGCGGCCGGTGTCGCCGGTGTGATGAAGATGGTGCTGGCCATGCGGCACGGGCTTGTACCGCGGACGCTGCACGTCGACGAGCCGTCACCGCACGTCGACTGGACGATGGGTTCGGTCGAGTTGGTGACCGAGGCCACGCCGTGGCCGGAGACCGGCCGACCCCGCCGGGCGGGTGTGTCGTCGTTCGGCGCCAGCGGGACGAACGCGCACGTGGTCCTGGAGCTCGAGCCGGCGCCGGACACGGCTGCCGACGATCGTGCCGGAGCTGGACCGGTGGTGGTGCCGTGGGTGGTGTCGGCGAAGTCCGAGACGGCGTTGCGGGGGCAGGCGGCGCGGCTGGCTGCTTCTGCGGGTGAGTTGTCGCCTGTGGATGTGGGGTTCTCGTTGGCCACGACTCGGTCGGTGTTCGAGCACCGGGCTGTGGTGTTGGCCGCTGACGGCGAAGGCTTTGCGGGTGGGTTGTCCGCGTTGGTGGCGGGTGAGCCGGCTGCTGGTGTGGTGCGGGGGCAGGTGGTGCCGGGGAAGCTGGCGGTGCTGTTCTCCGGGCAGGGCAGTCAGCGGGCCGGTATGGGTCGGGACCTGTACGAGGCCTTCCCTGTGTTCGCTGAGGCTTTCGATGAGGTGTGTGCGGGGTTCGATGGGTTGCTGGAGCGGCCGTTGCGTGAGGTCGTCTTCGAGGACGGGCTGGAGCAGCGGGGTGTGAGGACACGGAAGCTGCGGGTGTCGCATGCCTTCCACTCCCCGTTGATGGAGCCGATGCTGGCGGAGTTCCGGCAGGTCGTCGAGCGGCTGACGTACGAGGTGCCGCGGATCCCGTTGGTCTCGAACCTGACCGGAGAGCTGGCCACCGCGCAGGAGGTGTGTGACCCGGAGTACTGGGTGCGGCACGTCCGTGAAGCGGTCCGCTTCGCCGATGGCATCACCCACCTCACCACCCACGGTGTGACGGCTTGTCTGGAGCTGGGCCCGGACGGCGTCCTGTCCTCGATGGGCCAGGACAGTGCCCCAGACATGCTGTTCGCCCCGGCCCTGCGCAAGGATCGCGACGAAACCACCTCTCTGGTGGAGGCGCTGGCCGGAATCTACGTCCAGGGCCACAGCGTGGACTGGGGCGCCTACCTCGCCCCTTCCCGTCCTCGGCGGGTGGAACTGCCCACCTACGCCTTCCAACGGGACCGCTACTGGCTGGAGGCGGCGCCGACAGTCGGCGATGTCTCCTCGGTCGGGCTGGGTGCGGCGGATCACCCGTTGCTCGGTGCGGCCGTGACGTTGCCCGATTCCGGCGGCTGCCTGTTCACCGGCCGGGTGTCCGCGCGTACGCAGCCGTGGCTGGCGGATCACGCGGTGCTGGGCGCCGTGCTGGTGCCGGGGACGGCCTTCGTGGACCTTGCCCTTCACGCGGGTGACCGGTTCGGTTGCACGCGGGTGGACGACCTTGTTCTGGAGGCTCCCCTGGTCCTGCCGGAGAACGGTGGGGTCCAGCTCCAGGTCGTTGTCGGCGGCCCGGACGACAGTGGCCGCCGCCCGGTCAACATGTACGCGCGTCAGGAGTCCGGCGACCCGGACCAGCCGTGGACGCGGCACGCCGGCGCTGTGCTGACCAAGGGTGCCGCCGAGATGGCGGAGTCGGTGTCGGACGAGCCGGGCGTGTGGCCGCCGGCCGGGGCCAAGGCGCTGGACATCGAGGGCATGTATGAGCGGTTCGCGCTGGGCGGACTGGCGTACGGGCCGGTGTTCCAGGGGGTACGGGCGGCCTGGCGGCGCGGCGACGAGGTGTTCGCCGAGATCGCGCTGCCGGAGGAGCACGCGGTGGAGGCCGTGCGCTTCGGACTCCACCCGGCGCTGCTGGACGCGGCCCTGCACGTGGCCGGGCCGGGCGGCCTGACCGAGCCGGGTGGGGAGGATCGGGATCAGATCCGGTTGCCGTTCGTCTGGAATGGCGTCTGCCTGTACGCCACCGGCGCGAGCAGGATCCGGGTACGGCTCTCCGCTGCCGGGGCCGACGGTGTGTCCGCGGTCGTGGCGGACGAGTCCGGCCGGCTGGTGGCCTCCGTGGACGAGCTGGTGACGCGCCCGGTCATGGCCGAGCAGATCGACACCGCCCGGAGTGCCGCCCCGCGTGAGTCGATGTTCCGGCTCGACTGGCACACCATGCCGCTCCCGACGCCCGACGTGCCCTCCGCGCTCCGCTGTGCCGTGGTCGGAGAACCGAGCGACGCCGGCCTGGCGGCCGGCCTGCGGTCGCGCGGCTGGGACGTGGCGACGCATGCGGACCTGAAGAGCCTGGGCGAGGCCCCAACCGGCTCGCACGCGGAGGGCGACGGCGCGTCCCTTCCGGAGTGGGTCTTCCTCCCCGTGTCGGGCGCGCTCCACACCGGCACGGGCGAGGGTGAGCGACTGCGGTCCGCGGTGGCCGGGACGCTGGCGTGGGTGCAGGACTGGCTGGCGGACGACCGGTTCGCTGACGCGCGCCTGGTGATCGTCACCCAGGGTGCGGTGAACACCGCACCGCTCGCCGTGGACCCCGCCGAGCAGGTCGTGGGTGACGCGGCCGGGGCCGCCGTGTGGGGCTTGGTGCGCTCGGCGCAGGCGGAGCACCCCGACCGGCTGTTCCTCCTCGACGTCGACGACCCGGCCGAGGCCGCGTCCGCACCCGTGGCCGCCGCCCTCGCCTCGGGCGAGCCGCAGTCGGCCGTACGCGCGGGACGTGTCCTGCTGCCCAGACTCGTCCGCGCCACGGAGACCGGACCGGCCCCGGAGTCCAGCTCGCCCGTGGCCGGCGGACCGGCCGCGACCTGGGACCCGCGGGGCACCGTGCTGATCACCGGCGCGAGTGGCACTCTCGCCGGTCTCGTGGCCCGGCACCTCGTGGCCGAGCACGGGATACGGCACCTGCTGCTGCTCAGCCGCAGGGGTGCCGAGGCGGACGGGGCGGCGGAGCTCACGGCGCAACTCACCGACGCGGGCGCCTCGGTGACGTGGGCGGCCTGCGACGTGGCGGACCGAGACGCCCTCGGTAAGGTGCTCGCGGACATCCCCGCCGAACACCCGCTGAAGGGCGTGGTGCACGCGGCAGCCGTGCTGGACGACGGAGTCGTCACCTCGCTGAACCCGCGGCGGATCGGCGCGGTACTGCGCCCGAAGGCGGAGGCGGCTGCCCTCCTTCACGAACTGACGGCCGACGCCGACCTCACCGCGTTCGTGCTCTTCTCCTCGGCGGCGGGCACGCTGGGCGCCGCCGGGCAGGGCAACTACGCCGCCGCGAACGCGTTCCTCGACGCACTCGTGACCCGGCGCCGCGCCCAGGGCCTGCCCGGTCTCTCGCTGGCCTGGGGGCTGTGGGAGCAGCGCAGCGCGCTGACCGGCGGCCTGGGCGAGGCGGACCAGCGACGCATGACCGGCATCGGGCTCGGCGGACTGCCGACGGCCGAGGGACTCGCGCTGTTCGACGCCTGCTGCGCCGGCGAGGCCCCGGTGGTCGCCCCGATGCGGCTGGACGTGGCGGCCGTACGGGCGTCGGTCGGTGCGAGCGGCGGTGACGTTCCGCACGTCCTGCGGGAGTTGGTGGCGCTGCCCCGGCAGCGGCAGGCCGCGGATACCGCCGGGACGGCGACGGGTCTGCGGGAACGGCTGGCCGGTGCGTCGGCGACGGAACGCGAACGTATCGTGCTGGACGTCGTACGCCGCGATGTCGCGGCCGTACTCGGCCACGGGGGAATGGAAGCCGTGGAACCGGGCCGCGCCTTCAAGGATTTCGGATTCGACTCCCTGACGGCGGTGGAACTGCGCAACCGGCTGAACGCGGTCACCGGAATGCGTCTGCCCGCCACCCTCGTGTTCGACTATCCGACACCGACGGCCCTGGCTGCCTTCCTGCACCAGGAGCTGGCTCCCCAGGGCGCACTCGGCGGTGACACCGACGACGTGCCCGTGTCGGTGGGCCTCGACCGGCTCGAAGCCGGGCTGTCGGCCATGACCCTGGAGGAGATTGGCCGCACCGACGTGGTCGAACGGCTGCGGAACCTCCTCTCGAAATACGGCGACACACAGGAAGGAACGGAAGGCGCCGATCTCGTCGACAAGCTCGAATCGGCGACGGACGGCGACCTCTTCAAGATGGTGGACGATCTCGGAATCAGCTGAACCGACCGTCCCTGACATACGAGCGACCACCCTCGGTCGAAGTCCAACCCTTTCCGCCGACTGCCTTGTGGCGACTGCTTTTGATGGGAAAGCACCATGAGTAACGAAGACAAGCTCCGGGATTACCTCAAGCGCGTCATCGCCGAACTGCACCAGACGCGGCAACGCCTGCAGGAGGCGGAGACCGCGGATCACGAGCCGATCGCCATCGTCGCGATGAGCTGCCGGTACCCGGGCGGCGTGCGCTCCCCGGAGGAGCTGTGGCAGCTGGTGTCGGCCGGCGCCGACGCCGTCTCGGGCTTCCCCGAGGACCGCGGCTGGGACGTGGAGGGGCTGTACGACCCGGATCCGAACGCCGTGGGCAAGAGTTACGCGCGCGAAGGCGGCTTCCTGCACGCCGCCGGCGACTTCGACCCGGCGTTCTTCGGTATCTCGCCGCGCGAGGCCCTGGCCATGGACCCGCAGCAGCGCCTGCTGCTGGAGACCAGCTGGGAGGCTTTCGAACGCGCGGGCATCGACCCGGCCTCGGTGCGCGGCACCCGCACCGGCGTCTTCACCGGCGTCATGTACCACGACTACGGCGCCGGCCTCGACGCCGTCCCCGCCGGCCTGGAGGGCTACCTCGGCAACGGCACCGCCGGCAGCATCGCCTCCGGCCGGGTGTCCTACACGCTGGGCCTGGAGGGCCCGGCCGTGACCATCGACACGGCCTGCTCTTCGTCCCTGGTGGCCCTGCACTGGGCCGCCCAGGCGCTCCGCCGGCGCGAGTGCACGCTCGCGCTGGCCGGTGGCGTCACGGTGATGTCCACTCCCGGGACTTTCGTGGAGTTCAGCCGGCAGCGAGGGCTCGCCGCCGACGGACGCTGCAAGGCGTTCGCGGCGGGCGCGGACGGCACCGGGTGGGGCGAGGGCGTGGGCATGCTCCTGCTGGAGCGCCTGTCCGACGCGCGCCGCAACGGCCACCCCGTACTCGCCGTGGTCCGTGGCTCCGCTCTCAACCAGGACGGCGCGAGCAACGGTCTCACGGCACCGAACGGCCCCTCCCAGCAGCGGGTGATCCGGGCGGCCCTCGCGGACGCCAGACTCTCCGCCAAGCAGGTCGACGTGGTGGAGGCGCATGGTACGGGCACGACTCTGGGTGACCCGATCGAGGCGCAGGCTTTGCTCGCGACGTATGGGCAGGACCGGCCCGAGGGCCGGCCGCTGTGGCTGGGCTCGGTCAAGTCGAACATCGGGCACACCCAGGCGGCGGCCGGTGTCGCCGGTGTGATGAAGATGGTGCTGGCGATGCGGCACGGTGTGCTGCCGCGGACGCTGCACGTCGACGAGCCCACCCCGCACGTCGACTGGTCGGCGGGCGCCGTCGAGCTACTGACCGAGGCCACCCCGTGGCCGGAGACCGAGGAGCCCCGTCGGGCCGGCGTGTCGTCCTTCGGTATCAGCGGCACCAACGCCCACATCATCCTCGAGGAAGCTCCGGCGCCGGCTCCGGAGGAGGAGCCTTCGCAGGGTGTGCCGCCGGTGGTGGTGCCGTGGATGGTGTCGGGCAAGTCGGAGGCCGCGCTGCGGGGGCAGGCCGCACGGCTGGCTGCCCGTGTGCCTGGGCTGTCGCCGGTGGATGTCGGGTTCTCGCTGGCTACGACGCGGTCGGTGTTCGAGCACCGGGCTGTGGTTCTCGGTGATCTGGCTGGCGGGCTGGAGGCGCTGGCCGAGGGCCGTGAGGCCGCGGGTGTGCTGCGGGGGAGCGCCGGCGGCTCGGATGGGCGTGCCGTGTTCGTCTTCCCCGGTCAGGGCTCGCAGTGGGTCGGCATGGCGGCTGAGCTGTTGGATTCGTCGCCGGTGTTCGCTCAGCGGATCGGTGAGTGCGCTGCCGCGTTGGCGCCGTTCGTGGACTGGTCGCTGATCGATGTCCTGCGGGACAGCGACTCCGAGGGCCGGCTGGAGCGGGTCGATGTCGTGCAGCCGGTGCTGTGGGCGGTGATGGTCTCGCTGGCCGAGGTGTGGCGGTCGTACGGTGTTGAGCCGGCCGCGGTGATCGGTCATTCGCAGGGTGAGATCGCGGCCGCGTGCGTGGCCGGTGCGCTGTCGTTGCAGGACGCGGCGAAGGTGGTGGCTCTGCGTCTCGCTCGGCGTGGAAGAAGTTCAGGAGCGTCTGGCGGCTTGGGACGGCCGCCTTGCGGTCGCGGCGGTCAACGGTCCGGCCGTGGTCGTGGTGTCCGGCGACGCCGATGCCCTGGACGAGCTGCTCGCTGCCTGCGAGACGGAGGGGGTGCGGGCGCGGCGTATCGCGGTGGACTACGCCTCCCACTGCGCCCATGTGGAGGAGATCGAGGACGTTCTCCTGCGCGACCTGGCGGACATCGCTCCCCAGACGGCATCCGTGCCCTTCTACTCGACGGTGACCGCCGAGGTCGTGGACACCACCGGCTTGGACGCGGGCTACTGGTACCGCAATCTCCGACAGACCGTGCGTTTCGCTGACACCGTCCGCGCCCTGTTGGACGACGGCTTCCGCCTGTTCATCGAGTCCAGCGCGCACCCGGTGCTGACGATGGGCGTCGAGCAGACCGCCGAGGCACACACCAACGCCCCCGTCACTGCCGTGGGTTCGCTACGTCGTGACGAGGGTGGACTGCTTCGCTTCCTGACCTCGGCCGCCGAGGCGTTCGTCGGTGGCGCGGCCGTCGACTGGGCCGGTGTCTTCACGGGTACGGGCGCCCGTCGCGTCGACCTGCCCACCTACGCCTTCCAGCGCGACCACTACTGGCTGGAGACCACCGGCCCGGTGGTGAGCCAGACCGCCGCTGCCGGTCTGGGGCTCGGGTCCGCCGATCATCCGCTCCTGGGAGCGGTCGTGGCGCTGGCCGACGCGGAAGGGTTCCTGCTGACGGGCCGGCTGTCCGTGCGTACGCACCCGTGGCTGGCCGATCACGCGGTTGCCGAGACGACGCTGCTGCCGGGGACGGCGTTCGTGGAGCTGGCGCTGCGCGCCGGAGACGCGGTCGGTTGTGACCGGCTGGAGGAACTCACCCTGGAAGCGCCGCTGGTGCTGCCCGACGACGGCGCCGTACAGGTGCAGTTGACGGTCGGCGGACCGGACGCGGCGGGGCGGCGGCCGGTGGCGGTGTACTCGCGGCCTGAGGACGCCTCCGAGGGATCCTGGACGCGGCACGCCACAGGCGCGCTGACCGACGACCGGGCCGGTAGCGGCGGCGAGGCCGCGGTCGCCGCCGAACTGGACGTCTGGCCGCCGGCCGGCGCGGAGCCGGTCGCGGTGGACGATCTGTACGAGCGGCTCGCGGCCACGGGGCTGCAGTACGGTGCCGCCTTCCAGGGCGTACGGGCGGCTTGGCGGCGCGGCGAAGAGGTGTTCGCCGAAGTGGCCCTCGCCGAGGAGCAGCGCGCCGACGCGGGCCGCTTCGGGCTGCACCCCGCTCTGTTGGACTCCGCCCTGCACGCCATGGCGTCGGGACCGGACGACCCGGAGCGGAGCACCGGTGAACGGCGTGCCGGGCTTCCGTTCGTCTGGGGCGGGGTGTCCCTGTTCGCCACGGGTGCGGACGCGCTGCGCGTTCGGCTCGCCCCGGCCGGAACGGACGCGGTGTCCGTGTTCGTCGCCGACACCACGGGGGCGCCGGTCGCGGCGGTGACGTCCTTGGTGACGCGTACCGTGTCACCGGAGCGGCTGGGGGCCGCGGCGCGGGTCACCGACGAGGCGCTGTTCCGCGTCACGTGGCGCAAGATCGCGCTGCGCACCCCGGCGCCGTCCCCGGCGACCCTGGTCTGCCCGGACCTGGAGGAGCTGCGCGCTGCCGTGGCGGCGGGAACCCAGGCCGTGCCGGACGTGGTGCTGGCCTCCTTCACGACGCACACGGACGACAGCCCCAGTGCGGGTGTCGGCGATCCGGCGTCCGTGCGGTCGGTGACCCTGCGTGCGCTGGAGGCGCTTCAGACGTGGCTGGCGGAGGAGCGGTTCGCCGGTTCGCGGTTGGTCGTGATGACGCGGGGTGCGGTGTCGGCCGTTCCGGGTGAGGACGTGACCGACCTGGCGGCTGCCGGGGTGTGGGGTCTGGTGCGGTCGGCGCAGGCCGAGCACCCGGACCGCTTGGTGCTGCTCGACCTGGACGAGCAGGAGATGCCCGGTGCGATGCTGGACGCCGTGCTCGCCACCGGTGAGCCGCAGATCGCCGTACGGTCGGGAGAACCGCTCGCCCCGAGACTGGCGCGAGCCACGGCCGAGACCCTGGCCGGATCCGGTTCCAGGTCCGGATCCGGAACTGGTTCTGGTGCCGATTCCGTGTCGGCCGGCTCCTGGAACCCGGACGGCACCGTACTGCTGACGGGCGCCACCGGCACACTGGGTGCCCTCGTGGCGCGCCACCTGGTCGCCGAGCACGGTGTACGGCATCTGCTGCTGGTCTCCCGACGCGGCCGTACGGCACCGGGTGCGTCCGAACTCGCGGCCGAACTGGGCGAGTTGGGTGCCTCGGTGACGGTCGCCGCCTGCGACACCGCCGACCGGGCGGCGCTCGCGGAGCTGCTGCGGGCCGTGCCCGCCGAGCACCCGCTGACCGCGGTCGTGCACGCGGCAGGCGTCCTGGACGACGGTGTCGTGGAATCGCTGACGCCGGAACAGATCGACGCGGTCCTGCGGCCCAAGGTGGACGCGGCCGTCCACCTCCACGAGCTGACCCGGGACCTGGAGCTGTCGGCGTTCGTGCTCTTCTCCTCCGCCGCCGGGACGTTCGGCGGCGCAGGGCAGGGCAACTATGCGGCGGCGAACGCGTTCGTCGACGCCCTGGCCGCCCACCGACGTGCCCAGGGCCTGCCCGCCGTCTCGCTGGGCTGGGGCTTCTGGGCCGAACGCAGTGGAATGACCGGCCACTTGGCCGACACGGACGTACGACGCATGCGCCGCGCCGGCATCGCCGCCCTCACGTCGGACGAGGGCCTCGCCCTGTTCGACGCCACGGCGACCTCGGCGGTCGACTCGGCAGCCACGGCGGACGCGGTCCTGCTGCCGATACGCCTCGACCTGCCCGCCCTGCGCGCCCAGGCCGCCTCCGGCGTCGTACCGACGCTGCTGCGGGACCTGCTGCGCATCCCCACCCGCCGTACGGTGGAGGTGTCCGGCGCCGGTACCGGCACCTCGGCGCTGTGGCAGCGCCTGGCGCGACTGCCGGAGGCCGCACAGGACGAGGTCCTGCGGACGCTGGTGTGCGCCCATGTCGCCGCGGTCCTGGGCCACACCGACGAGAGTGCGGTGGACGGCGACCGCGCGTTCAAGGAGCTTGGTTTCGACTCGTTGACGGCGGTGGAGCTGCGCAACCGGCTGAACGCGGCCACGGGGCTGCGGCTGCCGGCCACGCTGGTCTTCGACTATCCCTCGCCAGCCGTGCTCGCCCGCCACCTGCTGGCGGAGCTGACGGCGGCGAACGCCACGACCGGCGCCGGCGCCACCCGCTCGGCGCTCCCGGCCGCCGGAACGGCGACGGCGGTGGACGAGCCGATCGCGATCGTGGCCATGAGCTGCCGCTTCCCCGGCGGCGTACGCACCCCCGAGGAGCTGTGGCAGCTCCTCGAGCGCGGCACGGACGCCATGGCCCCGTTCCCGGACGACCGCGGCTGGGACATCGAGGAACTCTACGAACCCGGTTCGGAAACCCCAGGGAAGATCCATGCCCGCGAGGGCGGTTTCCTCTATGACGCGGGCGACTTCGACCCGGCGTTCTTCGGTATTTCGCCGCGTGAGGCGCTGGCGATGGACCCGCAGCAGCGGCTGCTGCTGGAGACGTCGTGGGAGGCGCTGGAGCGGGCGGGTATCGACCCGGCGTCGGTGCGCGGCAGCCAGACCGGTGTGTTCGCCGGGATCATGCACCACGACTACGGCCTTCTGCGGGGCCCCGACGGCACTCCGGGCTCGCCCAGCCCCGGCAGCATCGTCTCCGGACGGGTGTCCTACACGTTCGGGTTCGAGGGTCCCGCGGTGACGGTGGACACGGCGTGTTCGTCGTCGCTGGTGGCCCTGCATCTGGCGGTGCAGTCGCTGCGGCAGGGCGAGTGCTCGCTGGCGCTGGCCGGTGGTGTGACGGTGATGGCGACGCCGGCGCTGTTCGTGGAGTTCAGCCGTCAGCGGGGCCTCGCACCCGACGGCCGCTGCAAGGCGTTCGCCGGGGGCGCGGACGGCACCGGGTTCTCCGAGGGCGCGGGAATGCTGCTCTTGGAGCGGCTGTCGGACGCGCGCCGCAACGGTCATCGGGTGCTGGCGGTGGTCCGTGGCTCGGCCGTCAATCAGGACGGTGCGAGCAACGGTCTGACGGCGCCGAATGGTCCGTCCCAGCAGCGGGTGATCCGGGCCGCGCTGGCGAACGCCCGGGTGTCGGCCACCGAGGTCGACGTGGTGGAGGCGCACGGTACGGGTACGAAGCTTGGTGACCCGATCGAGGCGCAGGCGCTGCTGGCGACGTACGGGCAGGACCGGCCGGAGGACCGTCCGCTGCTGCTGGGCTCGGTGAAGTCCAACATCGGGCACACCCAGGCTGCGGCTGGTGTGGCTGGTGTGATGAAGATGGTGCTGGCGATGCGGCACGGGCTTGTGCCGCAGACGCTCCACGTGGACGAGCCCACCCCGCACGTCGACTGGTCGGCTGGGGCTGTTGAGCTGGCGACGGAGTCGGTGGTGTGGCCGGAGAGTGGTCGGCCGCGGCGGGCGGGTGTGTCGTCGTTCGGTATCAGTGGCACGAACGCGCATGTGATTTTGGAGCAGGCTCCGGTTTCGGTTCCGCAGGAGGAGTCGGCTGAGGCTGTCGCGCCGCCGGTGGTGCCGTGGGTGGTGTCGGGCAAGTCCGAGGCGGCGTTGCGGGCGCAGGCGGAGCGGCTGGCCGCGTGTGTGTCTGATCTGTCGCCGGTGGATGTCGGGTTCTCGCTTGCTGCGACTCGGTCGGTGTTTGAGCACCGGGCTGTGGTGCTGGGTGATCTGGCCGGTGGGCTGGAGGCGTTGGCCGAGGGCCGTGAGGCTGCTGGTGTGGTTCAGGGGCAGGTGGCGTCGGGGAAGCTGGCGGTGCTTTTCTCCGGGCAGGGCAGTCAGCGGGCGGGGATGGGCCGGGAGTTGTATGAGGCCTTCCCGTTGTTTGCCGAGGCCTTTGATGAGGTGTGTGCGCGGTTCGAGGGGCTGCTGGAGCGGCCGTTGCGTCAGGTCGTCTTCGAGGACGGTGATGCTCTGGACGCCACGGTGTACACGCAGTGCGGGTTGTTCGCTCTTGAGGTGGCGCTGTATCGGCTTGTGTCGTCGTGGGGTGTGGCGCCGGACTTTGTGGGTGGGCATTCGATCGGTGAGATCGCTGCCGCGTTTGTGGCGGGGGTGTGGTCGCTTGAGGACGCGTGTGCGTTGGTGGCGGCGCGTGGCCGGTTGATGCAGGCGCTGCCTTCGGGTGGTGTGATGGTGTCGGTGCGGGCGGCGGAGGCTGATGTTCTTCCGTTGCTGGAGGGCCGTGACGGGGTTGGGGTGGCTGCGGTCAACGGCCCGTCGTCGGTGGTGGTTTCCGGTGCTGAGGCTGCGGTGGCCGCGGTGGTGGAGCAGCTCGAGGACCGGGGTGTGAGGACGCGTCGGCTGCGGGTGTCGCATGCGTTCCACTCGCCGTTGATGGAGCCGATGCTTGCCGAGTTCCGCGAGACCGTGGAGCGGCTGACGTTTGAGGTTCCGCGGGTTGCGCTGGTGTCGAACCTGACGGGTGGGCTTGTCGGGGATGAGGTGTGTGACCCGGAGTACTGGGTGCGGCACGTGCGTGAGGCGGTCCGCTTCGCCGACGGGGTGACGAGTCTCGCCGCTCACGGTGTGACGGCCTGCCTGGAGCTGGGCCCGGACGGGGTGCTGTCCTCGATGGGCCAGGACAGTGCCCGGGAGGTGCTGTTCGCTCCGGTGCTGCGCAGGGACCGGGACGAGAACGGCTCTCTGCTGGAGGCGTTGGCGCAGGTCTACGTCCGCGGTCAGAGCGTGGACTGGGCCGCCTACCTCGCCCCCTCCCGCCCCCGCCGGGTGGCACTGCCCACCTACGCCTTCCAGCGGGAGCGGTACTGGCTGGAGGCGGTGCCGGCCGCGGGTGATGTGACGTCGGTGGGTCTGGGTGCGGCGGATCATCCGTTGCTCGGTGCGGCCGTGACGTTGCCCGACTCCGACGGCTGCCTGTTCACCGGCCGACTGTCCTTGGCGTCGCACGGTTGGCTGGCTGACCACCGGGTCATGGGGGCGGTGCTGCTGCCGGGGACCGCGTTCGTCGAACTCGCGGTGCACGCCGGTGGCTGGGTCGGGTGCGCGCGGCTCGAGGAGCTGACGCTCGAGGCGCCGCTCGTGCTGCCGGAGCAGGGCGGCGTCCAGGTGCGGGTGGCGGTCGCCGACGCCGATGAGTCGGGCTGCCGGACGCTGACCGTGCACTCGCGCCCGGACGACGAGGGCGAGCCGTGGATCCGGCACGCCACGGGCAGGGTCGCGCCGGAAGAGGCGCGCCCGGACGCCGGGGAGCGGGTGTGGCCGCCGCAGGGCGCCGAGGCTGTCAACCTGGACGGGTACTACGAGCGGGCCGCCGGTACGGGCCTGCAGTACGGGCCGGTCTTCCAGGGCCTGCGGGCCGTATGGCGGCGCGGTGACGAGGTGTTCGCCGAGGTCGCGCCGCCGGAGGAGACGGAAGCCGAGTCGAGCCGCTTCGGTGTGCACCCGGCTCTGCTGGACGCCGCCCTGCACGCGATGGGGGCCGCGGCGGACCCGTCGGAGGCGTCGGACTCATCGAAGTCGCCGGAGTCGTCGGCCGGAATCCGGCTGCCTTTCTCCTGGAGTGGCGTGTCGGTGTACGCGAGGGGCGCCTCGGTGCTCCGCGTGCGCCTGAGCCCTGGCGGAGCCGGCGGTTCGGAGCTGTCCATGGAGGTGATGGACCAGGCCGGCGGGCTCGTGGCCGACGTGCGGTCGCTGGTGACGCGTCCCGTCTCCGCCGAGCAGATCAGCGCGGCGGGCGGTGTGCTCCACCAGTCGCTGTTCCGGCTGGGATGGCGCCGCGTGCCGGGTGCCGCCGAAGCGCAGGCTCGGCACACCGGGGCCGTGCCGGTCCTGCTGGGCGGCGTCGGACGGGCGTCCTGGGACGCGGGGGCGGATGGAGTGCTCGCCCGGACGTCGTACCACGAGGACCTCGACGCGCTGCGCGCCGCGGTCGACGCCGGTACGGCCGTACCGCCGGTGGTCGCCTGCGTCCTGCCGTCCGCGTCGGGTGTGGACGCCGACGCGGTGCGACACACCGTGCACCGGGGCCTGGAGCTGGTGCAGGGCTGGCTGGCGGAGGAACGGTTCGCCGACTCGCGCCTGCTGATCGTCACGCGCGGTGTGGTCGCGGTCGAGGACGGCGACGACGTCCCGGACCTCGCCGCAGCCGCCGTATGGGGGTTGGTGCGGAGCGCGCAGAGCGAGCACCCTGGCCGGTTCGTGCTGGTCGACCTGGAAGCGGGCGAGGAGCGCCCGAACGCTGCCGAGCCGTGGGCGCTGACCGTGGACGACTTGCCGTTCCTGTCTGCCGCTGCGGCCGACGGCGAGCCCCAGGTGGCGGTCCGGGGCGGGACCCTGCTGGCCGCGCGCCTGGACCGGGTGCGCGCCACCGAGGCGGCTGCCAAGCCCTCGGCGACCTGGGACGCGCGCGGTACGGTTCTGGTGACCGGCGCCGGCGGCACGCTGGGCAGGCTGGTCGCACGCCATCTCGTCACCGAGTTCGGCGTCCGGAGCCTGCTGCTCGTGAGCCGACGGGGCGCGGATGTCGACGGTGCTCACGAGCTGGAGTCGGAGCTGTCGGCCGCCGGCGCCTCCGTGACCTGGGCGGCCTGTGACGTGGCGGACCGGGCGGCACTGGCGGCCGTACTGGAGAGCGTTCCGGCGGATCGTCCGCTGCGCGCGGTGGTGCACACCGCCGGAGTGCTCGACGACGGTGTCATCGACTCGCTCACCCCGGAACGCGTCGACGCGGTCCTGCGGCCGAAGGTGGCCGCGGCGGTCAACCTCCACGAACTGACGCACGGTGCCGACCTGTCGGCGTTCGTGCTGTTCTCCTCGGCCGCGGGCACGTTCGGCACCGCCGGCCAGGCCAACTATGCCGCCGCCAACGCGTTCCTCGACGCGCTCGTACGGCACCGCCGCGCGGCCGGCCTGCCCGGGCTCTCCCTCGCCTGGGGCCTGTGGGACACGGCCCACGGCATGGCGGGCGGACTGGCCGCCACCGATCTGCGCCGCATCGAGCAGTCCGGTGTCCTGGGTCTGGCCCCCGAAGAGGGCCTGACCCTGTTCGACACCGCCTGCGCGGCGGCCACACCGGTGGTGGTCCCGCTGCGGCTGGACCCGGCGCAGGCCGGCCGCACCGGCGAAGTAGCCCACGTACTGCGTGACTTGGTACGGTCCACAAACCGCCGCTCCGCCGACACCATCCGTGCCGCGGGATCCTCGCAGCTGCGCGAACAGCTCGCCGGAGCCTCGGCCGCGGACGGTGAACGACTGGTCCTGAACGTCGTACGCCGGAACGTGGCCGCTGTCCTGGGACACGCGGAGGCGGAGGCGGTGGAACCGGGCCGGGCCTTCAACGACTTCGGCTTCGACTCGCTGACGGCCGTGGAACTGCGCAACCGGCTCACCACGGCCACCGGACTGCGCCTGCCCGCCACCCTGGTCTTCGACTACCCGTCCCCCCTGGCCCTCGCCCAGTACCTCTACGGGGAACTGACCGGCCGCGACGACACCGCACATCCCACGGCGCCCGCGCTTTCCTCCGGTCCGTCCGGTGGGGACGGCGAGGACGACCCGGTGGTCATCATCTCCATGGGCTGCCGCTTCCCGGGCGGCGTCCGCACACCCGAAGAACTATGGAACCTGCTCGCTGCGGGCGAGGACGCCATTTCGGGCTTCCCCGAGGGGCGCGGCTGGGACATGGAAGAGCTGTACGACGCCGACGCCGACTCGGACGGCAAGAGCTACGTCCGCGAAGGCGGCTTCCTGCACGGGGCCGGTGACTTCGACCCCGCGTTCTTCGGTATATCGCCGCGCGAAGCCCTGGCCATGGACCCCCAGCAGAGGCTGCTCCTGGAGACCGCCTGGGAGACCTTCGAACGGGCCGGTATCGACCCGGTGTCCCTGCGGGGCAGCACGACCGGCGTCTTCGCGGGCCTCATGTACCACGACTACGGTTCCCAGCTGCAGAGCATCCCCGAAGGCGCCGAGGGCTACCTCGCGACGGGCGGGTCCGGGAGCATCGCCTCCGGCCGGGTGTCCTACACCTTCGGCCTGGAAGGCCCCGCGGTGACCATCGACACCGCCTGCTCGTCCTCGCTCGTGGCCCTGCACCTGGCGGCCCAGTCGCTGCGCCAGGGCGAGTGCTCGCTGGCGCTGGCCGGCGGTGTGACGGTGATGTCCACTCCCGCAACCTTCGTGGAGTTCAGCCGCCAGCGCGGCCTCGCCACGAATGGCCGCTGCAAGCCGTTCGCGGCGGCTGCCGACGGCACCGGCTGGGGTGAGGGCGTCGGCCTGCTCCTGCTGGAGCGGCTGTCGGACGCCGAGCGCAACGGTCACCAGGTGCTGGCGGTGGTCCGTGGCTCCGCCGTCAATCAGGATGGTGCGAGCAACGGTCTGACGGCGCCGAACGGTCCTTCGCAGCAGCGGGTGATCCGGGCCGCGCTGGCGAACGCCCGGGTGTCGGCGGCCGACGTGGACGTGGTGGAGGCGCACGGTACGGGTACGAAGCTGGGTGACCCGATCGAGGCGCAGGCGCTGCTGGCGACGTACGGGCAGGACCGGCCGGAGGACAAGCCGCTGCTGCTGGGCTCGGTGAAGTCGAACATCGGGCATACGCAGGCCGCGGCCGGTGTCGCCGGGATCATCAAGATGGTCCTCGCGATGCGCAACGGGCTGCTGCCGCAGACGCTCCACGTCGACGAGCCCACCCCGCACGTCGACTGGACTGCCGGGGCCGTCGAACTGCTCACCGAGCCCACGCCATGGCCCGAAACCGGCCGACCGCGCCGGGCAGGCGTCTCATCCTTCGGTCTCAGCGGCACCAACGCCCACATCATCCTCGAAGAGGCTCCCGCCAAGGCTCCAGAGGAGCAGACTTCGCAGAGTGTGCCGCCGGTGGTGGTGCCGTGGGTGGTGTCGGCGAAGTCCGAGGCCGCGTTGCGTGCGCAGGCGGAGCGGCTGGCCGCCTGTGTGTCTGACCTGTCGCCGGTGGATGTCGGGTTCTCGCTTGCTGCGACTCGGTCGGTGTTCGAGCACCGGGCTGTGGTTCTGGGTGATCTGGCCGGTGGGCTGGAGGCGTTGGCCGAGGGTCGTGAGGCTGCGGGTGTGGTGCGGGGAAGCGCCGGTGGTGCGGATGGCCGTGCGGTGTTCGTGTTCCCCGGTCAGGGTTCGCAGTGGGTCGGCATGGCGGCTGAGCTGTTGGAGTCCTCGCCGGTGTTCGCTGAGCGGATCGGTGAGTGTGCGGCTGCGTTGGCGCCGTTCGTGGACTGGTCGCTGAGGGAGATCCTGCGGGACGCCGGCAGTGAGGGCTGGCTGGAGCAGGTCGACGTCGTGCAGCCCGTGTTGTGGGCGGTGATGGTCTCCCTGGCTGAGGTGTGGCGGTCGTACGGTGTGGAGCCGGCTGCGGTGATCGGTCACTCGCAGGGTGAGATCGCTGCTGCGGCTGTGGCGGGTGCGCTGTCGCTTGAGGATGCGGCGAAGGTGGTGGCTCTGCGGAGCAAGGCCATTCGGGCGCTGTCCGGGCGCGGCGGCATGGTGTCCGTCTCCCTCAGTACGGAAGAAGTGCAGGAGCGGCTTACCGCCTGGGACGGCCGTCTCGCGGTCGCGGCGGTCAACGGCCCGGCCATGGCCGTGGTTTCCGGCGACGCGGACGCACTGGACGAACTGCTCCAGCGCTGTGAGGCCGACGGTGTGCGGGCTCGCCGTATCGCCGTGGACTACGCCTCGCACTGCGCGCATGTGGAGGAGATCGAGGACGTTCTCCTGCGTGAGCTTGCGGGCATCGCTCCTCAGGCGTCGTCGGTGCCGTTCTACTCGACGGTGACCGCGGAGGTGCTGGACACCTCTGCTCTGGATGCGGGCTACTGGTACCGCAACCTCCGCCAGACGGTCCGCTTCGCCGACACCGTCCGCGCCCTCCTCGATGACGGTTTCCGCCTGTTCGTGGAGTCCAGCGCTCACCCGGTGCTGACGATGGGCATCGAGCAGACCGCCGAGGCCCACACGAACACCCCGGTCACTGCGGTCGGTTCGCTGCGCCGTAACGAGGGCGGACTGCTCCGTTTCCTGACCTCGGCTGCCGAGGCGTTCGTCGGCGGGGCGAGCGTCGACTGGGCCGGGCTGTTCCAGGGCACGGGTGCCAGCCGCGTCGATCTGCCCACCTACGCCTTCCAGCGCGAGCGCTACTGGCTGGAGTCGGAGTCGGCCACCGTGGCTGATGTCACCTCGGCGGGTCTCTCCTCCGCCGATCACCCGTTGCTCGGTGCTGCCGTCACGCTGCCCGCGTCGGACGGGGCGCTGCTGACGGGCCGGCTGTCGCTGCGTACGCACCCCTGGCTGGCCGAACATGCCGTGGCCGGGGTGACGTTGCTGCCGGGGACGGCGTTCGTGGAGCTGGCGCTGCGCGCCGGGGACGCGGTCGGCTGCGACCGGGTGGAGGAGCTGACGCTGGAGGCGCCGCTGGTGCTGCCCGAGGACGGTGCGGTGTCCGTGCAGGTCTCCGTCGGCGGTCCCGACGAGTCCGGGCGGCGCGCGCTGAGCGTGTACTCACAGGCGGACGGCGGCCCCTGGACGCGGCACGCCGTCGGCGCTCTCGCGGGCGGCGGCGGATCGGCGGCCTGGGCGGACGCCGGTCAGGTGTGGCCGCCGGCGGACTCGGAAGCCGTGGACGTGGAGGGCCTGTACGAGACGTTCGCGCGGAACGGGTTCGGGTACGGGCCGGCGTTCCAGGGGCTGCGGGCCGTGTGGCGCCGTGGTGACGAGGTGTTCGCGGAGGTCCGGCTGCCCGAGGAGCAGTGGTCCGAGGCCCGGAACCTGGGTGTTCATCCGGCGCTGCTGGACGCGGCGCTGCACGCGATGGCGTTCGGCGGGTTCGTGCGGCTGCCCGGTTCCGTCACCCCGGACGGGGACACGGGACGGGTGCGGCTTCCCTTCGCCTGGAACGGTGTGTCCCTGCACGCCCAGGGTGCGTCCGCGCTGCGGGTTCGGCTGGCCCCGGCGGGGCCGGACGCGGTGGCGGTGACCGCCGTGGACGAGTCGGGCCGGTCGGTGCTGTCGGTGGACTCGCTGGTCACCCGGGCGATCTCGCGTCAGCAGCTCAGCCGGGCCCAAGGCACGTTCCACGAGTCGCTGTTCCGGCTCGACTGGACCTCGGTGGCGGTGGCCGCCGGGCCCGGTGCGTCGGGCAGGTGGGCGGTGCTGGGCGACGACGGCACGTCGCTGCCGACGGCTCTGAAGTCGGCCGGTGCGGCCGGGGCGCAGGCCGAGCGGTACGCGGATCTGGCGGCGCTGACCGAGGCCGTGGCAGCGGGCGGGGGCGTTCCGGACCTGGTGTTCGTACCGTTCACGTCGTCGCTCGACGGCGGTGCGCCGGGTGAGCTGTCCGCGGACCGGGTGCGCTCCCTGACGCACCGGGCGTTGCGGCTGGCGCAGGCGTGGCAGAGCGCGGAGGGCCTCGCGGGTTCCCGTCTGGTGTTCGTGACCCGCGGGGCGGTCGCCGCCGGCTCCGGGGAGCGGGTGCCGGATCCGGCCTGCGCGGCGGTATGGGGTCTGGTGCGGGCGGCGCAGTCGGAGAATCCCGACCGGTTCGTGCTGCTGGACCTGGATGACCAGGAGGCCTCGTTCGCGGTGCTGCCGCAGGTCCTGGCCGGTGCGGAGCCGCAGCTGGCGGTGCGGGCCGGGCGGGCGTTCGCGCCACGGCTGGCCCGGGTGCGCGCGGAGCGGCCGGCGGCCGGTGCCGGGCCGGACACGGTGGACGAGGGCACGCCCGGCTCGTCGGTGTGGTCTCCGGAGGGCACGGTGCTGATTACCGGGGCGACCGGTGTGCTGGGGTCCCTCGTGGCCCGGCATCTGGTGGCCGAGCACGGTGTACGGCATCTGCTGCTGACCAGCCGCAGTGGCCGCGCGGCCGCCGGTGCCGCCGAGCTGGCGGACGAGCTGACCGCCCTGGGGGCGTCGGTGCGGCTGGCCGCCTGTGACGCGGCCGACCGTTCCGCGCTGGCGGAGCTGCTGGCGACGGTGCCGGCCGAGCATCCGCTGACGGGTGTGGTGCACGCGGCCGGTGCCCTCGACGACGGTGTCCTCGGGTCGCTGACGCCGGAGCGTGTGGACACGGTGCTGCGGCCCAAGGGCGACGCGGCGGTCAACCTGCATGAGCTGACCCGGGGGTTGCCGCTCACGGCGTTCGTGCTGTTCTCGTCGGCGGCGGGAGTGTTCGGCGCCGCCGGGCAGGCCAACTACGCGGCGGCCAACGCGTTTGTGGACGCGCTGGCGCAGCACCGCAGGGCGGCGGGGCTGCCCGCGGCCTCCCTGGCCTGGGGCCTGTGGGCCGAACGCAGCGCCATGACGGGGCACATGGACGACGGTGATGTGCAGCGGCTGAACCGGTCCGGGGTGGCCGCGCTCAGCTCCGCGGAGGGCCTTGCCCTCTTCGACCTGGCGGTGGCGCTGACGGCCGGTGCCGAGGGCGCCGGTTCCGACGTGGACCCGCTGCTGGTGCCCATGCGGCTGGACGTTGCCGCCTTGCAGGCGCAGGCGGCCTCGGTCGGCACGCCCTCTCTGCTGCGGGGGCTGGTCCGAGTGCCGGTGCGCCGGATGGCCGACCGTGCCTCCGGCCGGGGTGAGGGCGAGCCGGGGCAGGTGCCGCTCGGGCAGCGGCTGGCCGGGCTGACACCCGCGGAGCAGCTGCGGACGCTGACCGAGCTGGTGCGGACGCATACCGCGACGGTGCTGGGCCACGACTCCGTGGACCCGGTCGAGGAGAGCCACGCCTTCCTGGAACTGGGCATCACCTCGCTCACCGCGGTGGAGATCCGGAACCGGCTCAACCACGTCACCGGTCTGACGCTCCCCGCGACGCTGCTGTTCGACCACACCACCCCCGCCGCGCTCGCCGGCTATCTGCGCACCCAGGTGGTGCCGGGGGCCGCGTCGGAGCCGGCGGCGCCCGCCGCCGGGACCGGCGGACCCGGGCAGCCGGCGGCCCCCGCGGCCGGGGGCGGTTCGACGATCGAGTCGCTCTACCGGCAGGCCTGCGCCGACGGCGAGTACGTCGCCGGCACCCAGCTGCTGATGGCGGCGGCCCGGCTGCGCCCCTCGTTCCGTACGGCCGCCGAGCTGACCAGCCCGCCCAAGCTGGTGCGGCTGTCCAAGGGCAGCACGGCGCCGGGCCTGGTGTGCTTCCCGTCGCTGGTGGCGATCTCGGGGGCCCGCGAGTACGCCCGTTTCGCGGCGGGCTTCCGGGGCCGCCGGGATGTCACCGTGCTGCCCGAACCCGGTTTCGGCAAGGGCGAGTTGCTGCCGGCCAGCGTCGACGCGGTGGTGGAGATGCAGGCGGAGGCGGTGCTGCGGACCGTGGGGGAGTGCCCGTTCGTGCTCGTCGGCCGGTCGTCGGGCGGATGGATCGCCCAGGCGGTCGCGGGGCTGCTGGAGGAGCGCGGGAGCGCCCCGTCGGCGGTCGTCATGCTGGACACGTATCTGCCCCGCAGTGAGGCCCTGCCGTGGATCCAGACCAACCTGTCCGGGAAGATGTTCGATCGCGAGAAGATGTTCGGCGTGGTGGACGAGGGCCGGCTCACCGCGATGGGCGGCTACCTGCGCCTCTTCTCCGACTGGGGGCCGGAACCGATCGGCGCGCCGATCCTCGCGGTGAAGGCCGAGGAGACCTTCACGGGATCGGAGCAGACCTCCGACGAGGAGGCGGCGTGGGGTGCCCGGGTCGCCCGGATCGAAGTGCCCGGCGACCACTTCACCATGATGGAGGATCATGCCGGCGCCACCGCCGGTGCCGTCCTCGACTGGCTTGCGGAGAACGTGTGATGTGAGCGCCCGGCTTCCTGCCGGGCCCCGGATCGCTCGTCGCGAGAAAGACGGAAGCCCGAAGGGCGCGCAGCGTGCCGCTGTCGCCGCTCATGTGCCCTTCGGCTTCCCGACATTGCAGATCACAGAGTGCTTGTGCACGTAGATTCAACAGGAGATGAAGTGACCTCTTCGGGTTTCACCGCCGTCGGTGAGCAGGTCGGCCAGTTCTACGACCAGCTGATGGGTGCGTTCGACGCCTCGCTGTACGGCCCCAACATCCACGTGGGCTTCTGGAACAGCCAGGAGGACGCCACCGGCCTGGAGGACGCCGCCAACCGGCTCACGGACATGATGATCGAGCGCCTGCAGGTCGGCCCCGGCGACCGGGTGCTGGACATCGGCTGTGGCCTCGGCGGGCCGGCGATCCGGCTCGCGCAGGCGACGGGTGCCGAGGTGGTGGGCATCAGCGTCAGCCGCAAGCAGGTGGAGAAGGCCAACGAGCTGGCCGAGGCGGCCGGTGTGAGCGGCAAGGTCAGCTTCCAGCACGGCGACGCGATGAACCTGCCGTTCGACGACGCCTCGTTCAGCGCTGTGTGGATGCTGGAGTCCGTCATGCAGATGCCCGACCGGACGGCCGCGCTCACCGAGGCGGCCCGGGTGCTGCGGCCGGGCGGCCGGCTCGCGCTCACGGACAACTACGAGCGGGAGCCCATCTCGGAGGAGCGGCGCCCGGTGATCGAGGGCATCCTCAAGCGGTACCTCACCCAGTCGCCGGCGTCCTTCGAGGCGTACCCCGCGATGCTGCGCGAGGCGGGGCTGCGCTGTGCGGAGCTCATCGACGTGAGTGAGAACACCACGCGTCAGTCGGTCAAGCGGCTCGGCGAGGCGCTTGCCAAGAACATGGAGCAGCTGGCCGCCAAGGTCGACCCGGAGGTCTTCGCCAAGCTGAAGCCCGCCGAGGGGGAGAACCTGGAGATGCCCGAGTTGGGTTACCTGATCGTGACCGCACGGCGGCCCGTGTCCGCGTAACCGTTCCACGACCGCGAAGTGCCGCCCGGCCCGGTTCTCTCCGGGCCGGGCGGCAGGTTCGGGGAAGGCGCCCCCCGGGGGTGCGGTCAGCCGTGTGGTCGCCAGGCCCACGCTGTCGCCCGGCCGCTCGAGGGGACGAGCGACCGCCCCCCGAGTCGGCTCCGTCGTCGGGCCAGAGAATCAGGTACCCCAGGTACGCCGTCCTCGGCGCGTGTGCGAACGGCTAGTACTGCAACGGTGCTTGTTCTGAGTGCTGGGCAGATTTCAGGGGCTGTGTCCGCGTCGTTTGTAGTGACTCAGGCGGGCTTGATGTTGGCGTCGTCGGCGCCACGTCGACCATCGCAGAATGTGCTCGATCGGTGCTGGCCGGCGGTCCGTGAGGCGGGTGATCAGGCGTCGAATCTCGGCGAGGCTGAGGTGGATGAGCTGGGAGGATCCGTTTCTGCTTTGTCCGTGTCCATCTGTCGGGCCCGCAGGACGGTCAGGCAGGCGTGGGCAGCCATCGCCAAGGTCATGTGGCGGTGCCAGCCGGGATAGCGGCGGACCTGGTAGTCGTCCAGGCCGCATTCCTGTTTGGCGGTCTGGAAGCACTCCTCAACAGCCCATCGACTGCCCGCGACACGGATCAGCTCGTCCAAGGTCGTCGTGGCCGGACAGTAGGCGATGTAGTAGGAGAACTCCTCGGGCCTGCTGACACTGCGGCGGGCGAGAACCCAGTGCCGGCGATCCTCGCGGTGCCAGGGCCGCACTTCGACGCGGGCCCAGTCGTAGAACCGCCGGCCGTGGGCCCCCTGCCCGCAGGAACGACGCTTCCACTTCTGTCGGGGAAGGCCGGGAAACAGCTCGTGCACGGGGTGGTCGATGGACCAGCGGGTGACGACGGTGTCGTGCCGGGTGGTGGCCATGACGTGGAACACGTCGGCCTGCTCCAGCTCGAACCGCCAGCCCTTGCCGTAGCCGTAAGCGGCGTCCGCCGTCACCCAGCCGAACGGGACCTTGTCGGCGATGGCCCGGCGGACCATCGCCTTGGCCATGGCCACCTTCGTCTCGAAGCCGACGGTGTCGTCGATCCCCGCCCGGCGGCAGCGTTCCCGGTCATCGGTCCAGGAGGGGGGCAGATACAGCCGCCGGTCGATCAGTATGCGTCCGCGGTCGGTGGCGTAGGCGAGGAACACGCCGATCTGGCAGTTCTCCGTGCGTCCGGCGGTGCCGGAGTACTGCCTTTGCACCCCGGCTGAGCGGATGCCCTTCTTCAGGAAGCCGGTGTCATCGACCACCAGAACGGCCTCGCGGTCGCCGAGGTGTTCCACGACGTAGTCACGTACGTCGTCCAGGACCTCATCAGCGTCCCACTCGATCCGGTTCAGCAACCGGTGAATGCGATCAGGACCTGCATGCCCGGCCTCCTCCGCCAGCGTCCAGCCGTTCTTCCGCTGCAGCGGCGCAACCAGCCCCCGCATGTAAGCCAGCGCCGACTGCCGCGGCTCCTCCCGGTTGAACCGGTGCACGAACCGCTCATGCAGAGCGTCCAGCTCACCCGCCCACAACCTGACACCAGCAAGGTCCCCACCCATGACTACACCAACGACTGAGCTGGCCAGCAGTCACGACAAGCACCGTTGCAGTACTAAGGCGCGACGCCCCGCCAAGGGTGCTCGCGGGTGCCGGCCCCGTGCAGGCCGCAGGCGGGCGGGTCGCCGCCCAGCGGCCGAGCAGGATCGCGCGCGTACTGAACTCCACGACTCCTGCCACTCGTTGGCTTGCAGCCTCACCTGCTGGAGACGCCTCAAGAAGACCGGATCAGGGTCACGCTACGAGCTCATAGGAAAGGATTTGAGCGAGCCGGGCCCCGCTGCTACGTTCGTGGTGGACCGTGAAGTCGTCGTATGGAGGTGAGCCCCGTGAACACAGTTACCCATGGGTGCTCCCTCAACCCGTCACGGTCCGGCGGCTGACGTCCGGTGTCGCCAGGAGCGCCTGAGATCGAGGCACTCCAGGAGACTCCGATGAACACGAAGCCTTTCCCATCTGACCTGAGCGAGAACGCGGTGGTGATCACGCGCGTCGCGGACAGGCAATGGCATGCACTGGATGACGACCTGGTGGTCGGCCGCGGGCTTGCGGAGCACCGGCCCGACGGACGCCTGTTCGTCAGCATCGACACCTGGCACGACGCCACCTTCGACCGGCTCGCCGAGGCGATGCTGGCGGAACTGCCAGCGCCGCTGTACACGGTGGTCGACGAAGCCGACGTCGAGCTGACGGCCGGCTGGTGGCGGGCCGGTTTCACGATCCGGCGCCGCGAGTGGGAGTACGCCGTGCCGACCGACCCGCGGGTCACAGGACTCGAAGCAGTCCTGCCGCCTTCGGGCGTGACGATCGTGCCCGCCGGTCAGGCGGACGAGAGGCTGCTGCGGGCGGTGGACCGCGCGATCCGTGACGAAGTCGAGGCCACCGTCGGGTGGCAGTCGATGCCCGCGGAAGTGATTCCCCGCCCCCAAGGCGACACCATCGTCGACCCGTCGAAGTACGCCGTGGCCGCGGCCCCGGACCGCTACCTGGGTCTGATCCGGGTGGTGACGGTGAACCGGCCGCGCATCGGGCTGGTCGCGGTCCGGGCCGGCGAGCAGCGCCGCGGCATCGCGCGAGCGCTGCTGGCCCACGCGCTGGGAACGCTGCACAGCTCCGGGTTCACCGCGGCCTGGACCGAAGTCCACGAGTCCAACCAAGCAGCCTCGGCGCTGTTCGAGGGCATCGGCGCCCGGCCGATGAGCAGCAACCTGGAACTGGTGCGATGACGAAGAACAAGAACGTCATCGAAGTCGAGGGCAAGGTCGTCGAGTGCCTGCGCAGCGCCATGTTCACCGTGGAGCTCGAGAACGGCCACCAGGTGCTCGCGCACATCAGCGGGAAGATCCGCAAGAACTACATCAAGATCATGCTGGAAGACCGGGTGCTGGTGGAGCTCCCGCCGTACGACCTGACGCGCGGCCGGATCGTGTTCCGGTACCGGAACTAGCGGCGGTCGGCGCCTTCCGCGGTGGCTGATCCTGGGGCCCCGGTCACGGCGTTTCCGTGACCGGGGCCCCGGTGATGGCTCGCACGGCCGCGGCGGCCACCGCTCCAGCCGACAGCAGGTCTGACCCGAGCCGAAACCCCCGATCCAGCGCCCACAGGTCATCGTCCGTCCACGGTCGGGTAGCCACACCATCCCGAACGGTCGAATCGTCACACCGGACACGGCCGAACAGGACCCTGCCCGGCAGGTCGCCGCAGCTCAGGCCGTGCCGAGGCCGCGGCTGCGCAGCCGGCCGACGAGGTCCCGGCCGCTCCGGTCGCCCCGGTCGTACTGTCTGCCCGCCCGCCCGGCCGTTGTCGTCCCGGCCCTGGCCCTGGGGCTCGCTGACGTCGACGACCACGACCAGGAGCTGGTTTTCGAGGACCTGACCCACGAGCAAGTGCTGGACCTGGCGCACCCGCGTCGCGCACGACCACGAGACCCGCACGCGGCGAAGCCGCCCGGTTCCACATGGTCGGCCACCGCGACCCGGGCTGTCCCCTGCCACCACGCGCCCTGCTGGAGCACTGCGGCCTGTCCGCCGCCCTCCACACCCGCGCCCAGACGATCCTCACAGGAGCAGCCGCACGATGACCACCCCGGCCAGCGGCAGATCGCACATGGACGGTTCGGCTTCCGGGGCCGGCAGCGCCGCCCGGGTCTGAATCAGTACAGGCCAGAATGGAACCGGGTAGCGCGGCTGCGGAGCGTCCCAGTACCTCGGTACGAGCCGGCCATCAGCAAGCTGGGGGTCGGACGCGTCGTTGTGCGCACGGCAGTGAAAGACAAGGAGGTGGTCTCCGCCGAAAGGCTCCAGGTCCAGGGGATGTCGAACTGGAAGAAACAGTGCCTCCCGCTCACCACAGAAGCACTCGGGCCAGTCCTGAGCCTCGTCGAGGAAGGGCCAGCCTCCCACCGAGTTCCGCGCCGGACGGATCAGCGGTTCGGTCCCAACCTCGACCGCTCAGGCAGGCAGCACCGTCCGCGTCCTCCTCGTCGAACATCCGCTCAGCCTAATAGCGCCCTGTGACAGCTGGTCGCGGTGATCTCAAGGGGGCCGAGAGAAAGCCCTCGGTCAGCACGAGCTCATAGGATGAGCTGTCAGCGGCTGTATCCGACCGTCTCCTCAAGCGGCTCGGCCATCTGCTCCTCGTACAAATCGGTGAATGACTCCTCTGACTCTTCTGGCTCCTCGTAGGAACCGGAGAGCGACTCCCGGCCCGGCACCGGCGCACCGCGCTGGATGCGCTCGATGGCTTGGTAGACATACTCCCAGTCAAAGTACGGCTGCTTGCGCAGGTAACCAGGGTCCCAGCCGCCGTGCTTGTCGTGCCGCGTCAGCGGCGTGAGGTCCTCGTGACCGAGCAACCGGGGGCTGCGCCACCAGCGCTCACTCGCGGGCCAGCCGTTGCGCGTCGCGATATCGCAAGCTAGGAGTGCGACGGTATCGTGCTGTGCCCGGGTGAATCGCAAGCCTGGACGTAGCGGTTCGTCGGCGGAGACATGCTTGCCGGCGCAGCTGTAGACGCAGGGAACGCACTCCACGTGCACGTAACAGGCATTGGCCGAACGCCTTCCCGACGGCTGGGACTCCGGCAGCAGCGCGAGCGAGTGCGGGTAACCCGGCCATCGGGCGCGCCAGCGCCTCACCAGGTCCGGCGGGAGATCGGCCTCGAAGCGGTCGAGGTCGATCGAGCGGCTCTGGTCGGCTGCTGGATTCGGGTTGCTGATGCCCACACCCTTGGCCTGCTCACGCTCGTTCGCGACCTGAAGCAGATCACCGCCGGCCGCCCCCTTCCATCCATTGACGTAGTGGGTGCCGTGCGTACGGGTGTAATAGCCGACGGCCTGAACGGTGTGGTAGCGGCCAGCCGTATGCGCGGCGCAGGGCAGTCCCCCGCCCGTGGTGTGCACTACGAGCCCGTAGACCCGGCCTTGCCATCGTTTCGGCCGGTCACGGGCGTCCCACAGCTTGGCCGCCCTGATCGCCAGCGGGGAGAAACCCGACGGCAGTGAGGCCGCGTCTCCCCTCTCCCGATCCTCTTCGGTCTCTCCGGTCTCTTCGGAATCGCCTTCGGTCTCGGTCGGCTCGACGGGCAGTGACTCGGTCCACCAGTGCGAGGCAGAGATCGGGGGACCCGTCGGCCCTTCCTCGGCGGCGCTCCACGCCGGAGCCTCGGGGTCGAAGGGCGTCAGCAACCCGTCGCTGCTGGCCGCTGCGGACCACCCGGCCGTCATGGCCGCTCACCGCGCTGACCGTTGCCGCTCGCCGGGCCGACAGCAGCCTGGAACGGTTCGGGGCTCAGGCTTGGACCCGAAACCGTCGGACCCGGATCCGCCCCAGGCAGCCGCAGCGGCTGAGCACTGGTCTGCTGCCGCCCGCCCACGACCACCGCCGGCCGCTCCTTGACCCTGTCTCCCGTGGCGGACTGCCAGAGATCGATGATGCGGTTCACGTCCGCACGCAGCTGTGCATTTCCGGCCGTCGGGAGGAAAAGCAACTGTGCCAGGGTGCCGGTGTCGAACATTCCAAGCTCGATGGAGCGCAGGAAGGCGGACATCAGATCGGCAAGGTCGAACAGTTCGCGTGCGCGTGGCGCCGGAGTCATTCCGACCCGCTGGGCGATCCGGGCGAGCCGGTCGGACGGGTGCGCCCCTTCGCACTTCAAGTCCCTGACAATCGAAGTATTCTGCTCCAGGGTGAGGTGAAACCAACTCATCGTCGTGACATGCACGAACTCTTCGCGTGCCAACCGTCCGCCGATTCGGCGCATGGCCAGCATGTCCTTGATGGCCTTGCACAAAAAGCCCACGTATTCGCTGTCGGTGGGGTTCGGCCCGATGCCGTTGTTCTGGTTCTCAACCCCGAGCCATATCTGGCGTAGCAGTTCGGACCACTTTTCTCTGAACCCGACATTGACTCCGTCTCCGATATCAACCTTCCACGGGACCGCACCCACACCACCCGGCATGGCCCAACGCGGAGGGACCGGATGCGGAAGATCGAATCCGAACATGATCCAGTACGCCCGTCGGGTCTCGACCCTGATGTCCGGACGGAATCGGCTGTGTATCCCTCCGATCGTGAACAACGGGGGATCGCGGAAGAAGAGCTCCTCGGTCGCGCGGGCCCATTGGAGGCCCTCCGGGGAGACGGCGTTCAGGGTTTCCCCAAGTGCCAGTCTGCGCACCACCTCAGACAGAACCTCATATGCGCCCGTGGCCTCGATGAGGTAGGCGTAGATCAACTGATGGACAATCAGTGGTTTGCGGATGAACACCTGATCGTTGAAGAGATCTGGGTTGGCGAGGTTGATTCCTGAGGGCAGCGGTGGCCGAGCCCCCGCCGTCGGATCGGGTAGAGCCAGGTCAGTGATGACGGTGTTGCTACCGAGGAAGGGGGGATGGCTGAGCGACGTGGACCCAAGAACGGGGGCTCCCACCGGGGCCGTCCATGCCTCGTCGAGCCAGCGGCTGAGTTGCAGCGGGTGGACAAGGAACACTTGATCTTGCCTGTCCGGTCCAAACTGCTTGGCGAGTGAACGGAACACGGCGCGCCTCCTCAGGGCTTGCGAGGAATTCCGGGGGGAGGTGGTGGCGCGGGGGGCAATCGCCGACCCAGTCCGACAGGAACGCCATCCCCCCTTTGTAGTTCGACACGGATCAGTGACTTCTCTTTTGACACCTTGGTCAGCTGCGCTCGATTCTTCTTGATTCTGACAGTTTCGGATTCGCCTCCCTCCGAGGTAGCCGCGACTTTCACCGCTCCCGCCGGGACGCCTTCTGGGAATTCGATCGCGTTGTCGTGAGTCCGCTTCATGGCCACCAGCGCGACGCGCTTCCCCTCCAGTTCGAGGAGCCCGGTGAGGACGCCGTAGTCGAGGATGACGCGGGCCTGTTCAGCTGACGGCTTGCGTTCATTGATCACCGCCTGGTTCGAGACGGTGTCGGTCAGGCCCTTGAGCGCGTCGAGGATCTGCTGCGTGGTCACAGCGCTGGATGCCTTCTTCGTCTTAGCCATGGTCCCTCCTTTCTCCACTTGCGACCCAGGCTGATCGAGCCGACTGCCCGGCGCCCAGGGCGACGAGCCAGTCCTGCAGTCGGCGCCGACAGGCAGCTGCGGCGGATGGGTCAAGGACCGCACGGGTGACCAGCGCCGCAAGAATCCGGACGGATTCGCGGCGGGCCAGGTACTGCGAAGTCAGCAGCGAGGGTCCGGCCCGCTCGGCGAGTTCGGCGAGCGCCTTCGGCGATGCCAGCAGCGGATTGGCCAGCGCACACAGCGGGCGTCCACCGAACGCTTCCATCGGACGGCGGGTGCACGCCTCGACAATGTCCCCCAGCGCACCGATGCTGGCTCTTGCGATCCAGTGCGCGCCATCGGATCCCGTCGGCGGGTGCCGTTCGCACCACGTTCTGGCGAGCGTGGTCCACGGGCCGTTACGGCCGAACCACCCCTGGCAGAGAGCTGTGTTGAGCAACACTCTGATCACGGGGAACGGGTGAGGATCCCCCGGAGGCATGCGGTACACGGCGGTCGAAGTGCCGTCCACCACATGAGCCAATGCGGGAACCGGTGCCCAGCCGGCCAAAGCGAACGCGTGGACATCGCCGACGACTTCACCGGCCCAGGAGCGCCAAACCTCCGCCAGCTCGCGTGAGCGACGGACAAGAAGATTCCACAGGGAATCGGCGAGTTCGGCCGACCAACCGGTCGCATGGCCGACTTGATGGCCCGTCTCATGGAAAAGTGCCGTAGGGTGCCCGAGGTTATGGCGTGTCAGTTTGATTGCCGCGACCGGCGAGGGATGACTGTTGTTGAAGAGTCCTATACCGGCGCGCATTATTGCCGCACCCATTCCCTTGTCCAAGTACACGAGTATGGGCGGCGGTTGTATGCCAAGTGGGCGCAGCACGTTGTCCATGCTGTCGGCTGCCACGGTATCGAGCCCGCGCAACAATGCCGAGAGTCTGGTGCTGGTGCGGGAGTTGACCGCATCGGCGAAGAAATCGATCAAGGTCTCCGCCTGAACGTACCGCTCCCGTAGGCGAAGCAGTCGGCGACGCAGTTCGGCGGGATCTCCCTCGGCGGCCAGCGCGGCGTGCAGATCGGATGCCTCGCCCCGCAGGGTGCCGACGACGGCGAGCAGCCGGTCGCGCAGTCGGAGCCGGGTGTAGCTCTCCAACCCGGCCCATGCGTCCGCGCTCGCCACTACCTCGAGGTCGGCGAGCGCGTCCGCTGCCTGGCGCCAGTGGGCGATTTCCAAGGCGAGCTGGTCGCGGACCGCGGTCTCAGTCACTGCGGTACCCGGGTCTGATCGTGAGCGTCGGCGCCGCCTCCGGCATCCCGGACTTCAGGCTGCCCTTGTCGGCGAAGGAGAACGTGAACGACAGGGTGAGGCCGGATGCCGGGTCCTGTGCGGCCGTACGCACCGTCGCCGCCGCTTTCGGCAGCTCTTTGGCGAGTGTGCTGAGGATCGCCTCGCTGATGTGCTCGGCCAGCGCGCCGGCTCGCTCAGCGGGGAAGGCCCCGCCGGGCAGCCGCTCCGACCCCTTGGCGAGACGGCGGGCGAGGCCGCGCCGGGCTGCGGGGCTCAGGGCCGCGCGTATGCATACGACCACCTGTCTCATGGCCGCCCCGGCCAGATGGCCGGTGAGCTCATGGGCCTCTCGCTCACCGAGCCGGAAGTGCACCCGCAGCAATGGCTTGGCAGCCGTCGGATCGATGCGCACGACGAATCGGGAGGTCCGCCTGCGACGCCGGGGAACTCCTGGTACGACAAGGCGGAACAGCCGCCTCGGCGGCCCGCCGCCGGGCTGCCACGTCGGCACCCGACGGCCCATGCCCGGTCGCCCCACGAGCAGCGCGGCGGCCTCCGGGGTGAACTCCTCGAAGTCCTCGGCCGACGCTCCGTCTTCGAAGGCCGCGAGGTGCCCGGCGTGGGTGCCCGGGAGCGTCTCGTACAGGTGGAGGTCCGCTTCTACCGGCCAGCTCCGTACCCCGGCGTCGAGGAGGTGCCCCTCCAAGGTCTCACCGGTCCGCAACAGGATCTCGCCCGCCTGTATGCGGCTGATCGACAGCGGCAGCACTCGGCTCAGCTTCTTGTACCGAAAGCAAGGCCGGGTCGCCCTCGGCATGAACAGCCAGACGGCACCGTCTTGGGCCTCGGCCCTCGCGCCCGAGGGGAGATCGGCCCGCAACACCTCGCGCGGCAGGTGCCGGGCGGCGGACTCGGCGAACGCCTCCTGCAGCTCCGCTTCGACCCGCAGCGGTTCGTCCAGCGACTCCTGCGGCAGGGAGAGCACATGCCGTACGGTGTCCTCCAGCGTGGCGACCATCGCCTCGGCACCGAGCAGTTCCGCCGACTCGGCCTCCAGCCGCAGCGCTCGCATGCCGACATCCACGATCGGCCTGGCGAGTGCCTTCGCAGCGGCCGGCCCCACATAGCCTGAGATGAGCTTCGCCAGCCCTGCCTCCAGGAACCTGGCCACTCGCTCGCGCCCGCCGATCAGGCCCACACCGGCCCGTATCACAGGCATCGCGGCCATGACCGCGGGCACGAACTGCTGCAACTGGGCGGCCGGCGGCTCACCGGACGCCGCCTCCGCGAGCTGGCCGACGAGGCGGGCGCGTGCCTCGTCCAGCTCCTGGACCGGGTCATGCTCGCTCCATTCGGCCTCCTGTACGGCATCCGCCACGGTCTGCTCGGCCGCGCTGTCGCTCGGCGCCAGCACGACCTCCGCGAGCTGGGTGTCGAACCGGTGTGACGCCTCTCCGACCGAGTCGAGATCGGTACGGGGGCCCTGCGCCCCATCACCTGGCGCGGATTCACGCAGCACTCGCTTGGCCAGCGCTGAAGCGGCCGGGCGCAGACTCACCGGCAACCGGTTGGTGGCCTTGCGCAGGACCCATCGCAGCAGCGGATCGAGGAGCTTTCGCAACGCCGCGAGGATCACGCCGGTTGGCAGCACCTTCCCGACCGCGGCCAGTCCGGCCTTGGCGATGCCCTTGCCGATGCCGGCCACCTTGCGGACCAGGCTGCCGAACAGTTGCTGCATCGCCGGGTACTCAAGGTCCCGCTGCTCGAGCAGCTCTTGAGTGGCAGTATCCACCTCTTCGACGGACAGCGAGTCCGCCGGGCGATCGGCGAACCGCTCACCGAGCCGGCCGAGTACATCGTCGGCCTCGGAGAGCCGCCTGGCCAGCCACCCCTCGAACTCCGACGCGGGTAGCACGGGCGCCGAGGCATCGGGCGACCACGGGGTGGCTGCGCGCAGATGCGCGGCCGCGACTTCGCCGACCAGTGCCTGCAGGGCCTCCTCGAAACGTTCATCGCCGAGCTCGGAGAGGAGGGCCGCCGTCGTCAAGGCATCCCTGTCCGCCTCCTCCGCACTGACGAATCCGTCGGAGAACGGAGAGGAGAGTGATGCCATGGGGACTGTGGCGCCAACCGCGTCGCTCCGCGCGGCCTCCACGCTCACATGTGCCGCCGCGAAGGGAGCAGCTGTCGTATCGCCCTCATACGCGTCATTCGGGAGCGTACTCACCCTGGTCACCTCACTTCCCCGGGAGACATTGATCCGGGGCCGTAACCGAGAACGGGCGTACTGCCGGTAACTCGATGCTCCAGCCCCTTGGGGAGCAACGCAACTCGAACGGACTAAGCCGTTTCTTTCAGATCATCCGATCGCTGGTCTGGTGTGTCGTTGACTGACGCCCAGTGGGCCCGCATCGAACCGTTGCTGCCGGACCGGACGCCCCGGCGGGGTGGGCGGTGGCGGGACCATCGTCAGGTGGTCGACGCGATCGCGTTCAAGCACCGCACGGGCACTCCGTGGATGGACCTGCCCGAGCACTTCGGCTCGTGGAAGGGTGCCCACAACCGGCTGCGGATGTGGGCGACCGACGGAACCTGAGAGAAGGTCTTCACCGCCCTCTTCGCCCAAGGGGACGCGGACAGCGACCTCGATGGGGTCGTCGCGGTCGACTCCACGATCGTGCGTGCCCACCAGCACGCCGCCGGAGCCCGTCAAAAGGGGCCCCGGCCGGCGAGCCAGCCGACCAGCGCTGGACCACTGCCGATACGGGGCCTGAGCGGCGTCTGCCCTGCCTGCGCCTCGTCGGGTGCAGCGCCGCCCAGCGCGAGGTCGTCGCAGAGACCCTCCTCTACGCCCCCGTCGTCACAGGTCGCTGCGACGCCGCCCGGCACCTCCTGGAACAGCGTCTGGACCGCCGCTCCTCGCCACTGGACCGAGGCGGCTGGCGGACCTGCCGTCCTGAGCCGGCGTCCGGCCCACCCTTCCGTGCCCGAACCGACAAGCACTGTGCGCGGATGGTCAAGGACTTCCACCGCGAAGCTCAGCATCCTCGTGTGTACGTCCACGGACCATCGAGAGCGCCGTTCAGGGCCCCGTGGAACCAGCGGAACCACACCTGACGAAGGGATAGCGCAGGATGAAGACCATGCGTGGCCTCGCCGACCGGATGCTGGAACGCCTCGCGCCGCGGGAGACGGCGGGCGCGTGCTACTGGTACCCCGTCTGCATCCGGAATCAGCCGTGCGCCAACTTCTATGAGTACACACAGCGCCGCAATTCGTGCACCGGCGAAAGGCAGTACTTGTTCTGCGGCTGTTCGTAAGACCACCGGATGGCCGCCGTGGCCCGGGCCGGCTCCGGCCGGGGCCGGGCCACGGCTCTCTCACAGGAGAGCCTGTGGAATTCGTGTCGGCAACATGCCAGGCCCTGCTCGTTCTCGTCTTCGGAGCCGCCGTCGTCGGCAAGGCACGGAACGCCGCGTCGTTCACCGCTTTCACGGACGCCGTGGCGGTCCTGGGTCGGGTACCCGCCGGGCGGGCCGGCGCCTTGGCGGCGGCGATCGTCGGCTCGGAGGCAGTAACCTCACTCCTCCTGGTCACACCGCGGTTCCGAGGTGCCGGTCTGTTGGCGGCGGCCGGCCTGCTGAGCGCGTTCACCTACGCCGTCGCCCGCGCGCTGCGCTCCGGATCGCCGGTGTCCTGCCGATGCTTCGGAGCCTCGGCGGGCCCTGTCGGCCCACCCCAACTCCTACGTAACGCCGTGCTGCTCGTGGCTGTGGCCATGGCCCTCCCGGGGCTGCCGGGTTCCGGCCAGCTGTCCTGGCAGGGGCAGTTCGCGGCCTGGCTGTCCGGTGCCACGGCCGCTCTCCTCCTCGTCGTCGGGGACGAACTGGCGTCGCTCCTGCGGCCGCGCCCCGCCGCCCGTGAGAACGGTAGTCCCTGACCCTCCTACCGGAAGAGGCCCCGCCATGGTCTACCTGGCCATAGCCCTCGTGGCTGTCGCTGCCCTGTGCGCACTGGACCTGATGCTGACGCTCGCCGTTCTCCGCAGACTCCGCGACCATCCCTCCGGTCCGGCCGCCGCCGACGAAGGCGGCATCGCCGTGGGAGCGGCCGTGGGAACCTTCGCGACACAGTGCGTCGAAGGCGCCCCGCTCACCGAGAAGGACCTCGGGGACGGTGCCGTGGTGTCGTTCTTCTCCCCAGGCTGCTCGCCGTGCCGGCACAAGCTGCCTGTCTTCGTCAAGCAGGCCGCCGCCCTCCAGGGCCGCCGTCAGGTGATCGCCGTGGTGGTGACGTCGAGCGGCCGGCGGGACGAGGAGGCGGAGGCGCACACCATGGCGGAACAGCTCGCCGCCGTCACACGTGTGGTCAGGGAGGACGCCGAGGGCCCCTGCACGACCGCCTTCGGAGTGCACGCCTTTCCGTCCCAGTTCACCATCTCGGCCCCGGACGGTGCGTCGCCCACGGTGGCGGCGGTCGGAGACGCCGTCCTCACCGCCCTGCCCGTCGGGTCGGCATGAGCCCCGCACCCGCCGACCCGCCCGGGCGGCAGCGGGCCGGCCGCGCGGTGGGCCCGGCCCTCGGTCTCGCGTTCCGCGCCGCGCCCTGGGTGCTGGTCTGCCATCTCTCGCTGACCCTGCTCTCGGCCGGCGCGCCGGTCGTACTCACCTGGCTGGTCAAGGACATTCTGGACAGCCTCGCCGACGGCGCCGTCATGCGGGAGCTCACCGGTCCGGCGTTCTCGCTCGCCGTCACCAGCGCGGTCATGGCCATCGCCCCCCAGATCACCGGTTACCTCCAGGCCCGGATGACACGGGCGACCAGTCTGCTGGTCAAGGAGAGGCTGCATGCCTCGGTCGACACCTTCGCGGGTCTGCGCCGCTTCGAGAACCCGGAGTTCATCGACCAGCTCAGACTGGCCCGGGAGACCGGTGGACTCGCCCCGTTCCAGGTGGTCCAAGGAGTGGCGGGCATCACTCGCAGCACCGTCCTGCTCGTCGGCTTCATCGGTTCCCTCGCGGTGCTCCATCCGTTGCTGGCCGTCGCTGTGACGCTGTCCGGCGTACCCGTGCTCTGGACGGAGATCACCCTCAGCCGTCGGCGCGCCCAGACCTTCTGGATCATCAGCCCCGCCGAACGCCGGGAGATCTTCTACGCGACGCTGCTGTCCGGCGTGGAGGCCGCGAAGGAGATCAGGCTCTACGACGCCGGGCGCTTCCTGCGGGAGCGGATGCTGACCGAACGCCGTAAGGCCGATGCGCTTCAGGAGGCGCTGGACCGCAAGGAACTGCGCATCCAGTCCGTACTCCAGATCACCTCGGCCGCTCTGGCCGGGGCCTCCCTGGTGTGGGCGGTCAGGGGCGCCTCGCGGGGAGCCATGACCGTCGGCGACGTCTCCATGCTCCTGACCGCGATACCCGCGGTTCAAAGTGGTATCGGCGGACTGGCCGGAGAGTTGGGGCAGGCTCATCACGCGCTGGCGATGTTCCACCACTACGTCACCGTCATCGGGCTCGGCCCCGACCTCCCCGCTCCCCGGTACCCGCGCCCCGCCCGGCCCCTGCGCGACGCCGTCGAGTTCCAGGACGTGTGGTTCCGCTACGAGGAGGGACTGCCGTGGGTGTTGCGGGGCGTCAGTCTGCGGATCGAGGCGGGCAAGGCGATCGCGCTCGTGGGGGTCAACGGTTCCGGGAAGTCCACGCTGGTCAAGCTGCTCTGCCGGTTCTACGACCCCACTCGTGGCCGGATCCTCTGGGACGGCACCGACCTCCGCGACATCCCGCCCACCGAACTCAGGGCGCGCATCGCCGCCACCTTCCAGGATCCGATGCGCTACGACCTCACCGCGCGCGAGAACATCGCCATCGGAGAGCTGAGCGCACTCGACGCTCCGCAGCGGTGCGAGGAGGCGGCACGGCTGGCGGGTCTGCACGAGGACATCGCCCGGCTGCCGCATGGCTACACGACCCTGCTGAGCCGCGCCTTCTGGGACGGTGACGACGAGAACGAGGTCGGCGTCCAGTTGTCCGGTGGGCAGTGGCAGCGGATGGGTCTCGCACGGTCGTTCCTCCGCGCGGACGCGGATCTGCTGATCCTGGACGAACCCAGTTCGGGCCTCGACGCGGTCGCCGAACACGAGATCCACACGCGGCTGCGGGCCCGCCGCGCCGGGCGCACCAGCGTGCTCATCTCCCACCGGCTGGGCGCCGTCAAGGACGCCGACACCCTCGCGGTGCTGGAGGGCGGGCGGATCACCGAACTCGGCGACCACCAGCGGCTTCTCGCTCACGGCGGGACCTACCACCGGATGTTCACCCTCCAGTCCCGCGGCTACCGCGACCGGACAGAGGACGCGGAGCCCACGAAGGGCGTGGAAACCACGGACGGGGACGCCCCCCGTGCCCCCTTCATGTCCCGCCACGGCTCATAACGGCCGAAGACCCGCGGAGGAGCCCCTCGTGCACACTCTGATGGTGACCGCCGCCGTACTCGCGGCCCTGACCCTGCCGACGGCGCTCGTCGTCCGCAGACGCTGCGTACTGCTCGACGTGAGCGGACTCAGCATGCTGCCCACCTACCGGGACGGAGACCGGCTACTGGCCGCCAGGGTGCCGATACGCCTGGTACGCCGGGGAACGGTCGTCGCGATCCGCCTGAAACCGACTGCATGCCCGTCCGCCGCGGACGACATCATGCCAGGCCGCCCCGTACCCACGTGCATGGTCAAGCGTGTCGTGGCCCTTCCGGGCGAGCGGCTGCCGCACGCCCTCGCCGCATCCCCGGCCGCCGTCACGAGCGTCGTGCCGCCCGGGCATGTCTTCGTCCTGGGCGACAACCGCGAGAACAGCTGGGACTCCCGCGAGATGGGACCGATACCCTTCGGCCGGCTCATGGGGGTGATCCTGTGCCGGGTCCGCCACAGTGGACCCACGCGGGCCACAGCTGACGGCATCGACCAAACCTGGCGGTGAGACCAGGGCCCGTCGGCCTGTTCGTGCCCGCCGGGCCGCGAAATACCGGAAATCGCACTCGCCCATCCGCAGCCACCCGTGCACCATGTTCAGTGCTGTGGGTGTGCCGGGTTCAGGGACGGGGGCGTGGGGCCATGTTGGTGACCGGGTTCAGCACCGAGGACGTGGCGGCGGAGGATCGGTTCGAGCGGTGGCTGGACTTCACCTCACAGTCGGTGAAGAGGGTTGCGCGGCCCGAGGACCGTGCGGAGGACTTTCGTGCTTCGCTCCGGGTGGTCGATCTGGGCGACGTGGGCGTAGCCGCGGTGTCCGGCTCGTCCGTGCGAGCTGCCCGGACGCCGAAGAACATCCGGCAGTCCGATCCGGAGGCGTACCTCGTCGAACTCGTCCTCAGCGGCAACGGAGTGCTCTCCCATGCCGGGCGTGAGTCGGTGTTCGGGGCCGGGGACGTCGTGATATCCGATACCAGCCGCCCCTTCCACATGTGGCGCTCCTGCTCACCGGACACCACTGCAAGCGTCGTCGTCCAGGTCTCTCACGCCATGATGCCCCTGCCTTCGAGTACGGCCGCATCGCTGCTGGCCGTTCCGATCTCCACCCGCGGCGGGTTGGCGGCGCTGTTCTCCCGCTGGCTCACCGACATCACCAAGCGCGCCGGGGACTTCACATCAGCCGACGCGCCCGCCTTGTCCTCAGTCGTCGTGGACCTGCTCGCCGCGATGCTGTCTCGCCAGACGGGGTCCGTGGTCGCGACGACGCCGGAGTCCCGCAGGCACGTCCTGTGCTTCCAGATCCGCGAGTTCATCCAGCATCGCCTCGACGACCCGGCCCTGTCCCCCAAGGTCGTCGCCGCGGCTCACCGGATCTCCCTGCGCCACCTGCACAAGGTGTTCGAGGAACAGGGCACCACGGTGGCGGCCTGGATACGCCGCTGCCGCCTGGAGCGCTGCCGCCGCGACCTGGCCAACCCCCTCCTGGGGTCCCACCCCGTACACGCCATCGCCAGCCGGTGGGGCTTCGCCGACGCGGCACACTTCAGCCGGGTCTTCCGCACGGCGTACGGCATGTCCCCCACGGAATACCGGCATTCGGTCCTGCGACTGCCGACGTCGCCCAGCGCGCCGACCGGCGACGCCGCCGGACGCCGCCTCTAGAGCACGTCCCTGGCAGAGTCGGCGATCTTACGACGCGGTGCGGGCCGCGGGCAGGACCGAGACCGCGCGCCGGCGGCCACCAGCGCGGCGGCGCCGACCAGCAGCAGGTGCCCGGGGCGGGCGTTTGGGCGATGCCGGCCCCCATACCACTGGAACGTCCTTGGAGGTCGATGAGCCACTCGGCGGCGAAGACCCCGAGGACCGTGCCGGTCACGGCGACCGTCAGGGCGACGAAGACGGTGGCCGCGGCGATCACCGCGGTGACCTGACGCGGGGTCAGCGACGAGCTGAACGCCGCCCGCTGGACCATCCGCGCACTCATGGCCCAGCTCAGCCGCGACCCGGCACGACGGCACTGAAAGTACTGGTCGGACACCGGACTGGGGTCCTTGGCCGCACTGCGGCGGGAGATCCACGAGGGCCTGTAGGTGGTGGAGAACCAACTTTGCCAACCACGACCTGCTCTACGGCAAGGACGGGGACCTGACCGGGGCCGACCGGGGGAGTCAGGAGGTCTCGATGCTCGCACTGGACCTGTTGCAGGCCGCCCTGGTCCACGTGAGCACCCTGCTGCAGGAGATCCTGGCCGAGCCGAAGGGGGTCGAGCGCCTCGGCGACGTCGATCGGCGCGCGCTGTCCCCGCTGTTCTGGACCCATGTCAAACCCTACGGCCGGTTCGAGCTCGACATGGGCAACCGGATCGACCTCCACCCGGCTGTGACCCTCCCGGGCCAGTGGGCGGACGAACCGCGGCCGCCGCCCGCCGGGGAGAGCGCGGAGCAGTGGTGGTACGGGGGTCTGTGTCGAAGCCGTCTGCCATGGCTTCGACCCGGACCCACTGGTCATGGCCGGGCGGTAAGGAGGGCCGGGCCCCTCCCCATGACCATGTTCCCGGCGGGATGCGTGGCTTACTCGCTGTCGACGGCGTCGGTCACATGCCGCCAGCTGTCCAGGTCTGCGATCCGTGCCTCCAAAGCGGGGCGCATGCCCGTCGCGCTGGAGGCGCCAAGAGCCAGGCGCAGCGGAGGGTTGGGGCTGTCGACCGCGGTCCGGATGCCTGCGGCGATCCGCGCCGCGGCGGAGAACGCGGACGCCGGCAGCTCTCCGATGCCCTTTTGAACCTCGCGGACGGTCTGGTCGTAGTCGCCCAGGCCGGCTGCGACATCGAGGTTGGCAAGGAAGGGGGTCGCGGTCATCCCGGGCTGGATGATCGTGACCTTGATGCCGAGCGGTGCGACCTCGGCCGCGAGCGCGTCCGACAGTCCCTCGACCGCGTACTTGGTGGCGGCCAGCAGACCCACGCCGGGATGGGCGGACTGCCCGTAGACCGACGAGCCCTGAAGGATGTGCCCGGACCGCTGGGCGCGGAGCACCGGCAGCGTTGCGCGGAGCACGTTGAGCACGCCGAAGACATTGGTGTCGAACACGGCACGGACCTGCGTGTCGGAGGCCTCCTCAACGGCTCCGAAGAGTCCGTATCCCGCGTTGTTGGCCACGACGTCGATACGGCCGAACCGTGCGAGCGTGCCTTCCACCGCGTCCCGGACGGCTCGCTCGTCACGTACGTCCGCCTGGAGGAGAAGCAGGCGCTCACCGTGCGCTTGCGCCAGTTCGTCCAGGGAGGAGGTGTCGCGGGCGAGGGCCGAGACGGCGTCGCCGTTCTCCAGTGCCTGGAGCGTCAGTTCGCGGCCGATGCCGGACGTCGCGCCGGTGATCAGCCATGTGCGGAGGTGGGTCTGGTGGTTGGATCTTCCGTTCATGTTGCGACCGTAAGTCGTTAGCTCGCAACGAGTCAAGTGAGATCGACTTGGGGGTTGCTCACTAGCTGGATTAGCGCCGCTCACGCTGATGTATTGTGGGAGGATGATCGATGCGGCAGCCGGATCCCCCAAGCCCAGCCCGCGCACCGTCACGCCCACGGTGGAGACCGTTCTCGCGTTCGTGAACACGCGCGCGGACGGATCGGGTCGCCGAGAGTTGTTCGGGGACGGGGAATCGTTCGCGGCGTGGCTGGCGGAGCGCGACGAGTTCGGTGGCGAAACCGTGGTGACCGACGCTGACGCCGCGGTCGCGCGCGAGCTGCGTGATGCCCTGGTGACCGTGCTGCTCGCGCACTCGGGCGATGAGGAAAGTCTGGGTGAGCCGCTGCTGCGTGCCGAGCGGCACCTGCGACGTGTGGGTTCGCTCTACCCGCTGGCGACGGTGGTCACGGCCGGCGGTGTAGAGCTGGCCTCGCCGCAGACGGGGGTGCCGCGCGTGTTCGGAACCGTACTGGCTGCGGTGACGACGTTTGCGCAAACCAGCGACTGGGGGCGCATCAAGGCGTGCCGGAACCCCCCATGCCATTTCGGTTTCTTCGACCGCACCCGCAATGGGGGAGGGCTGTACTGCAGTACTGGCTGCGGCTCTCAGGTGTCCATGCGCAAACACCGCCAGCGACAGCGCCAGGGCAGTGGAACGCCGTCCGAGGCGTGAGACCACCCTTCCAGCAAGGAAGGGTGGTCATCCCCACCGGCAAGCGCGAGGGCCAGAACCCTGGTCTGGCCGGCATCTACCGGGCACTCGCCGAGCGCCAGGAGCGCCAGGCGTATCCCGAAGCCAAGGAGTCCACCTCTCTCACGCGGCGACGAGGATTGACGGCGGCGCACCCGGTCCGCTGGGCCGCTCGTTGCTTGCCGTGGAGGCCGGCTGCCCGACGCTCCGGGACCGAGGCGAGGACAGCCGAGCTGGGCTTAGCGCTGGCTCAACGACCTCGCGGAGCCCTAAACGGCACCCTCGTGAACGGGATCCCGGGATTCGGGGTGATCTGGATCATCGGCCGGGGCGGCGGCACGCAGCGCGGCCTCGACTCGGCGGTTGCTGGTCATGGTCGAGGTGACGGCGGTCATGGTGAGGAGGAGGCCGGCGGCGGCGTAGAGCGGGGTGCGTACGTCATAGGCGGTGGCCAGCCAGCCGCCGAGGAAGGCACCGAACGGGGCGGCGCACATGGCGAGCATGCGGGAGGTGGAGGCGACCCGGCCCATCAGGTGGGCGGGGACGATCGCCTGCCGGAGGGAGGGGGCGAGCACCATCGTGGCGCCCATGCCCGCTCCGCAGATGGCGAGCGCGAGACCGGCGACGTACGGATTCGGGGCGACGGCAAGGCCCAGGATGGCGAGTCCCTCGACTGCGGCCGTGCAGGTCAGTGCTGTGCCGGTGCCGAGTCGTCGGCCGAGGAAGGAGGCGATGCCCGCGCCGAGCAGGCCGCCGGTGGCCTCCGCCGTGAGGAGGAGGCCGAATCCGAAGGTGCCGATGCCGAGACGATCGTGTGCGAAGAGGGCGAGTACGGTCTCCACGGCGAGGAAGGCGATGTTCCCGACCGCCGGACGCAGCGCGAGCCCGAGCAGCAGTTGATCCCGGAACACGTACGAGGCGCCGGCCCGCGCCTGCCGCAGCAGCGACTCACGGGCCTGTGGTACGGGCCGGGGTGCGGCAGGCAGCGACCGCACGAGCAGTGCGGAGAGCGCGAACGACACCGCGTCGGCGAGCAGCGGAACCGCGCGCCCCAGCGCGAGCAGGGCACTGCCCGCGGGTGGCCCCGCGAAGCCGGACGCGGCGGTCTGGGTGCCGCGCAGACGGGAGTTGGCGCGCTCCAGCAGCGCGGGGTCGCGACCGAGCAGGTCCGGCAGATAGGCCGTGGCGGCCGTGTCGAAGAAGAGTCCGCCGAGGCCGAGCAGGAAGGCGACGGCCGCGAGCAGTGGAATGCTCAGCACGTCGAGCGCGGCCGCTGCCGCCGGTATCGCGAGCAGGACCGCACGCGCCACGTCCGTGATCCACATCGTGCGCCGACGGTCCCAACGGTCCACCAACGCACCGCCGAGCACTCCGAAGAGCAGCCAGGGCAGCGTTCCGGCGGCCGTGACGACGGCGAGCGCCATCGGGTCCCGCGTCAACGTCAACGCGAGCAGCGGTAGGGCGGCATGTGACACTCCGTCACCGAGCGAGGACACCGTCTGCGCAGTCCACAGCCGTCCGAACCCGGTCGGCAACCTCTGGATTTCTGAGGTCACTTGGCGTCCCCTTCGGCCTGCTTGCGCGGTGCCGGGTGGAACAGTGCGAAGACGAGTGACGCGTCCGGCAGCGACGGATCGGACAGCTCCCGGTACTCGTCCGCCAGTGCCTGCAGCCGCGCCCCCAGCTCCGCGAACTGCTCCTCGGTAAGCCGCAGATGCGCCATCCGTACGTGCCGCTCGCCATTCGCCGGCGCTGCCTCCAGGTCCGCCACCGCATGCCGCATCAGCACATCCGGACCTCCCTCGCCCGGATCCGGCAGCACGATCGCCCGTGCGGCCATCGCGTAGTACCGCTCGGTGACCCCCCGCACCTTCCGCGTTCGTACCACCTTCACCAGACCGGCCCGCTCCAGCAGCCGCACGTGGTAGCTGGAACTCCCCTTCGCAAGGCCCACTCGCTCGGCGATCTGCGTGATCGTCGCGGGCTCGAAGCGGAGCACGGCCATGATCCGGTGACGCGTGAGATTGGAGACGGCGCGTAGCTGCTCGTCAGTGGTGACGTGGAACGTCTCGGGAAGATCATCGGTAGGCATGCACCAAATGGTCAACGTTTCTTGACCATTGGTCAAGGGGTTTTCGTTCATGCTTGAGAAATCGGCTGTCCAGCACGTGAGGCATCGGCTCCCGCACTCTCCTTCTGGACCTCGCTCAACCCGCACCCGGACGGCATCGCTCCGGCGAGTCGGCCTCGCCGCGGGCGGTGGCCGGCCTGGTCGAACGGCTGCGGGATGGCCGTACGGATGCCCCGGCGTCGCGGGTGGCTGCGGATGGCACGTGAGGAATACGCGCGGTCGGCCGGAACGGCCAGGGGCCGTGTCCGGGGCCTGCCCAGGCCTGTGCGGGGCACGCGGATGCGGGACATCACCGGCTCGAAGGCGGGTGCGTCACCTGCCTGGCCTGTGGTGACGCTGAAGGCGAGGGGCCGCGCGTGGCCGTCTGCGACCAGGTGGGCCTTGGTGCTCAGCCCGCCGCGGGAGGGTCCGAGCGCGTGATCGGTGGGCTCACCGGAGTGGGCCGCACCCTTTTTGAGTGCTCCGGCGGCGTGTTGGTGGGCCCGGACGATGGTGGAGTCGACCGATACGGTCCAGTCGATGTGGTCGGCGGCGTCCGCCGCCGCCGGGACGGCCGGGAACGAGTCGACGGCGGGCGGCCGGGTGTCGGGGTGCCGGCGGCGCAGCGGATACGCCTCGTCGTACACCGCGAACGCGCTGAGCCGGGACTCTTCAGGAGTCCGGCCACGCGCTCACCACGTCCCGGACTACCGCGAGGAACTCCTCGGTCCGCGGGTGCGTGGGGTGGGTGGGCCGGGCCAGGTAGACCGTGGTGGCGGGGGCGTCGGATACCGGGATGAAGCGGACGCCCGGATGGCCGTGGCTCTCCGCCGTGCCCGCCGCGCCCAGACCGAACGCGCCACCGATGGCGATGAGGTTCAGCCACTCGTCCACGTTGGCCACCTCGACAGTCCGGGCCGGGCGCCGTTCCAGGGGCCACAGGTCCGGTGAGGCGGTACCGGTGTCCGGCCACAGGGCCAGCGGGAGCTCCGGGCCGGCGGTGAGCTCGGCCAGCCGCACTCGGTCCCGGTCCGCGAGCGGGTGGTCGTCCGGTACAGCGGCGACCCGGTCCTCGGTATAGAGCGCCTCTGCGTGGATGCGCGGGTCGGCCGGGACGGTGCGCAGCACCGCCACGTCGGTGTCTCCGGTGGCCAGGCCCGCGGTGCTGTTGTCCCGCCGGACCACTTCGAGTGGGGAGTGCGGATGCGTACGGCGCCAGGAGCGGAGTAGGGGGACGGTCTGCCGCCCGAGTACCGCACAGGTGTAGCCCAGGCGTAGGGGGCGGGAGATCGTCCGGGTGTCGGCGAGGGCCGCGTCCAGGTGGGCGAGGATCGCCCGCCCGTGCCCGAGGAGGGTCTGTCCGGCGGGGGTCAGGGCCAGGTGCCGGGAGGAGCGGTCGACGAGCCGGACGCCGACGCGTGCCTCCAACTGGGCGAGTGTGCGGGAGAGGGCGGGCTGTGTCATGTGCAGCCGGGCCGCCGCGGCGGTGATGGTCCCCGCCTCGGCCACCGCGTCCAGGGCCCTGAGATGGCGCAGTTCCACATCATCCATGCGTGTGGAGCATAGTCCCTGCCCAGACGGCATTTCCGGGGCCGTGGGCGCGGCCTCTAGCGTCAAAGGCCCCGGGGCGATCTCCCCGGGCTCTGATTCCTCCTGGATATGGATGGTGGCTTGTGAGAATTCTTCTGGTCGGAGCGGGCGGCACGCTGGGCAGTGCGGTGCGCCAGGCACTCGCGGCGCGCGGGCACGAGGTGATCGGTGTCGGCCGCTCGGGCGGTGACCTCGTGGCCGACGTGAGCGACCCGGAGGAGGTGGCCCGGCTGTACACGGCGGCCGGCTCGCTGGACGCGGTGGCGGTCGCCGCGGGCGACGCCGTATTCCGGCCGCTGAGCGAACTGTCCGCGGGCGACTTGGAGACGACGTTCCGCGGCAAGGCGCTGAGCCAGCTGGAACTGGTCCGCCAAGGCGCCCGGCACGTGGCCGCGAACGGCTCGTTCACGCTGATCAGCGGGATCCTCACCGAGGAGCCGATCGTGGCCGGGGCAGCCGCGTCGGCGGCGAACGGCGCGGTGGAGGCGTTCGTACGAGCTGCCGCCATCGAACTGCCGCCCCAGCGGATCAACGCGGTGAGTCCGACCGTGGCCGAGGAGTCCCTGCCCGCATACGGCCCCTTCTTCGCCGGCATGGAAGCGGTCCCGGCGGCACGCGTGGCGACGGCCTACGTCCGCTCGGTCGAGGGCGCCCAGACCGGGCAGGTGTACCGGGTCCGCTCGGCGCTGTGACCGCATTGGTTCGCCGGGTGGGGTCAGGCCGCGGTTGACGAGGCGTCCGCCCCGCCGGGTCTCCCTCTCGCTGAGGATGCGGGCTCGTTCCCTGCGCTCGGCGGCCAGGACGTCGCGGTGGCGGGCGTCGGTGTCGCGCCACCGCAGGTAGGCAGGCGTGCAGGGTAGGTGTCTCCACGGTGTGGTCGGGGCGGCTGGAGCCGGCGATGGCGAACTGCCGCAGCGACCCGAAGTGTGCCCTGCCCACGCCGTGCCTGCGGCGTGCCTGCTGTACGTCCCGCCGGTGGACTCGACGGACGCGCTCGTGTCTTCCTCTGAGCAGGTCGACGGCGGCCGCGTCGTCGCCGAGCCGGGAGCCCGGGTTTGCCCCGTCTCTCCTCCAAGTCACCGGAGGCGAGGCGGGGTTCTCCGCAAGCGTGTCCGGCATGACCCAGGTTGCTGGGGATCCGCGTCCCCGGTAAGGGGGCTCCGCCGGCGTGAGTGCGCGGCGAGGCGTTGTCGCGCACGGGATAGACGGTTTCTCGGGTGGGGAGTTCTACCGCTGGTGGACAGCCGAACCACGGGAGGGGAGAGCATGGGAACGGGCACAGTGATGCTGGTGGTGTTAGCCGTCTTGGGCGCGGGCGCCTTGGTCGGGGGCCTGGTCCGGGCCGGGCGTCGCGAGGCCGAGGCGGAGAAAGCCCGGCTGGCGGAGGAGGCGCGGGTCCAGGCCGTGCGGTCGATGGAAGCGGTCTGGGCGATGGACCCCCTGGAGTTCGAGGAGTACGTCGCGGACCTCTGCCGCAGGGACGGCTGCACCGAGGTCCGCCGGGTTGGCGCCTCAAACGACCTGGGCGCCGATGTGATGGGTCGGCTGCCGGACGGGCGGAAGCTCGTGGTCCAGTGCAAGCGCTACGCCAAGCACCGCACCGTCGGCAGCCCGGACCTGCAGAAGTTCAACGGCACCGCTCGCAGCGAACACAAAGCGGACGTCCCGCTTTTCGTCGCCTCCTGCAAGTTCACCAAGCAGGCTCGGGCCTTCGCCGCCCGCCACGGCCTGGCCCTCGTCGACGTCGACCTCCTCGGCTTCTGGAACAGTGGCACGACCCTGACTGCGCTCCTCGACCTGGACATCGGCCGGTCCGGCACCAACCGGAAGCTGACCCCGGACAGCTGAGCCCCCAGGCCGAATCAGCGGCTGGCGTCGATGCCCGTCCAACCGTGCCCGAGGCCACGGCCCCGCCGCAGCGGCGGAGCCGCCGAAGTCGAGCGGGCGTTCGGCGCGTCGGGCACCTGCTGGGCGCTGTCGGGGGTGAGGCCGGCGGTGACGCGCCCGAGGCGAGGACGCGGGCGTACGTTCCCGGCCCGTCGGCGGCCAAAGCCACCGCGAGCGAGGCTGCGGCTGTCTCAGCCGGCCCGGTGCCCCACCGGAGTTCGTCCTCGGCGGCGGGTGCCTGGCGGGGGAGTCAGCGGCGGTCGGCAAGCAGTACGGCGAGGGCTTGGGGGTGAGCTGCGTCCCGCGTGACGGTCAGCAGAGCGGGGCCGAGCGGATGGACCCGATGACCGGCGAGGTTGCGCGCGGCGAGAGCCCGCCCCAGGCCGGTGCTCAGTACCGCCGGCTCTTCCGCGCGGTCGGCTCGGCCGGTCGTACGTGCCCGCGCTGACGCGACTCAGACAGCAGGGCTTCGCGTTGTTCGCCCTGACCGACTGCCTCGGCTCCTCGGTGCCCGACCCCGAACCGGCCGCGTTCCGGGAACTGCTGGACGGCGTCTTCTCCTCGGCCGGCACCGGCGCGATCAAGCCCGAGCGGCAGGCGTTCGCCGCCGTGGAGGTCGCCCTCGGAGCGCGGCCACAGGACGTGCCGCACGGGGGCGACCCGGCGGCGCCGACGTGGTGGGCACGTCGGTAGCCGGCTGGCACACCGCCTGGCACACCGCCTGGCTGGACCGGCATCCCACCACCGGACCGCTGCTCCCACCCGGCGCCACGGTCCGCCCGCACACCCTCACCACCCTCCCCTTACCGCTGGCGACCCCAGCGGCCACGACACCAGACGACACGGAGGTGGCCGCTGATGGAACCCTCCCGCACGCCCCGCCCGCCAGCGCCGCCGCTGGGCGACCCGGACCCGTTGGCCCGCTCGGACCCGCTGGCCCGCTCGGTGCCGCTGTTCGATCCCACCCGGATGCCACTGCGCACCGGGTGCGCGGTCAGCCGCGAGGACGCGGTGACGGGCCTGGTCCGCTGTCCCCGACAGCGACGTTCATCGGACGAGGAGTGCCGTGCCGGTCCCGCTCAGGCCCGCAGGAACTCCAGCACCGCCAGCACCCGGCGGTGGGTCTCCTCGGCCGGGGGCAGGTCCAGCTTCATCAGGATGTTGCCGATGTGCTTGCTCACCGCGGCGTCCGACACCACCAGCTCGCGGCAGATCGCCGCGTTGGACCGGCCCTCGGCCATGAGGGCCAGCACCTCTCGCTCGCGTGGGGTGAGGCGCTCCAGCGGGTCGCGGCGTCGGCGCAGCAACTGGCGCACCACCTCCTGGTCGACCACGGTGCCGCCGGCCGCCACCGTGTCGACCGCCGCCAGGAAGTCCTCGACCTGGCCGATCCGGTCCTTGAGGAGATAACCGACGGCCGAGCCGTTCCCCGAGTCCAACAGGTCGGCTGCGTAGGAGCGTTGGACGTACTGGCTGAGGACCAGCACCGGTAGCCCCGGCCGCTGCTGGCGCAGGGCGACGGCGGCGCGCAGCCCCTCGTCGGTCTGGCCCGGCGGCATCCGCACATCGGTGATCACGATGTCCGGCCCGTGCTCGGCGACGGCGGCGCGCAGGGCCTCGGCATCACCCACCGCGGCCACCACCCGGTGGCCGAAGCGGGCGAGCAGACCGATCAGCCCCTCGCGCAGCAGCACACCGTCCTCGGCCAGGACTACGCGGAGCGGGTCGGGCTCAGTGGGGTGCAAGGGATCTCCACGCACAGCAGGGTCGGTCCGCCGGGCGGGCTGCTCACCGTCAGCGAACCGTCCACCACCGAGACCCGGTCGGCCAGCCCGGTGAGCCCGGTACCGCCTGCCGGGTCGGCGCCGCCGCCCCCGTCGTCCGACACGTCGATCGTCAACAGTCCGTCAGCGTAGCGCCCCTCGATCCGGGCGGCCCCGGCACCGCTGTGCTTGGCGATGTTGGCCAGCGCCTCGGACACCGCGAAGTAGCCGGCCGACTCGACCGCCGGGGGCAGTCGTCCGGGCAGGTCGAACCGGACCTCGACGGGTACGGGTGAGCGGTCGGCGGCATCCGCGCAGGCGTCCGGCAGGCCGCGATCCGTGAGCACCTGGGGGTGGATGCCGTTGATCAGCTCTCTCAGCCCCAGGAGGGCTTCGCCCGCCTCCCGGTGCGCGGCGGCCAGCTGGGCGGCCAGCGCACTGCCCGGCGGAGCGTCCAACCGGGCCAGCCCCAGCGTCATCGAAAGGGCGACCAGCCGCTGTTGGGCGCCGTCGTGCAGATCGCGCTCGATCCGGCGCCGCTCCGCCTCGAAGGCGTCCACCAGCCTGGCCCGGGAGCTGACCAGCTCACCGATCCGCCGCTCCTGCCCTCCCGGCGACAGCATCAGCCGCACCAGCGCGGCCCGGCCCGCCGCCACCGCCGTCAGCGGATAGGCCGACAGCGCCAGCGCCAGCAGACCGGCGATCCCCAACGCACCCGCCACGGCCGGCGAATGGACCTCCCACAGCTTCAGGACGTTCACCTGCTCGCCGTCGGCCAGCAGCAGCGGCAGCGCCGCCAGCAGGTACGCCGGCACCACCAGCGCACAGCCCGCCACGACCAGGTCCACCGGCCACAGCACGAACGCCGCCAGCACGGTGAAGCCCAACTCCCGCCAGGTCGCCTGCTCCCGGTAGCGCAGCCGCAGCCAGGCCGACAGCCCGGGGCGGGTCGGCAGCCGATGCGGATCCGCCACCGGCGCGCCGTCCAACAGCCGCAACAGCCGCCGCTCCCACGCCGCGAACGGCACCCCCACCAGGGCCAGCCCCGCCAACAGCGGCAGCCCCACCAGCACCACCGCCAGCACCCCGGCGACGATGACCGCCACCAGCAAGCCCACGCAGAGCAACACCCCGGCCGCCCCGCTCAGCAGCAGGTACCCGGCGGCCCGCCACGGTATCGCCGACCACAGGAAACCCGGGCGTTTCAGCTCTTGCCAGACGCCGTTCTCGCGCATCCGCCCCCCTCTCCCGAGCCACCCTAGACACCGCCCCACGCCGCGCACGGTAGAGCGGGCCCTACCTTGCACAGTGGCCCCCGCCCCACTGATCCACCCCACCCGCGGCCGGTTGGGTTGCGGCATGAGGATGTTGCCGATTGCACTGAAGTCCCTCCGGGCCCGCTGGGTCTCGCTCATCGGAGCGTTCACCGCCCTCGCGCTCGGCGTCGCGATGACGACGGTCATGCTGCTCGGGCTGGCCACCGCGATGGCGCTGCCCGCCGACGAGACCGTGGTGTCGCTGGTGGCGGCGCTCGGCACGGCGGGCGGCGTGAGCGCCTTCGTGTCGGCGTTCGTCGTCGCCTCCACCTTCTCGTACACGGTGGCCCAGCGGCGGCGCGAACTCGGCCTGCTGCGCCTGGCCGGCGCCACCCGCGCCCAGGTGCGGCGCACCGTCCTCGCCGAGGCCCTCGTCCTCGGCGTCGTGGCCTCCGCCGTCGGCTGCGTACTGGGCCGGCTCGCGGCCCCCCGGATGGTGCGCTGGCTCGCGGACGTCGGCATGGCACCGCCCGACCTCACCCTCGGGCAGCGGAGCTGGCCCCTGCACGCCGCGTTCTGGACGGGCCTGCTGGTGGCCCTGGCCGGGGCGGCGGTGGCCGCCCGGCGCGCCGGCCGGCTCGGGCCGCTGGACGCGCTGCGCACCGCGGACCTCGACACCGGGGTGATGACCGCCGGCCGCTGGTTCTGGGGCCTGGGGCTGCTCCTCACCGCCGCCGCCCTGATCGGCAAGGCCCTGGTCACCGACCCCGCCGACCTGCTCCACCGCAAGACGTACACCGTGCAGCCGATGGTGCTGATCTCCGCGTGCGGACTGCTCGCCCCGGTCCTGGCGCGCCCGCTGCTGCGCGCGTTCGCCTGGCTGCCGGCCCGCTGGACCTCGTACGCCGGTCGGCTGGTGCGGGAGAACGCCTCGACGGCGCTGCGCCGCACGGGCGCCGTCGCCGCGCCCGTGCTGGTGTCGGTGGCGCTGACGGGCTCGCTGGCGGGGGCCCTGGACACGGTGAGCGCCGCCCGCACGGCCGAGGCCCGCTCGCGGACCGCCGCGGACTTCGTCGCCGTACCGCACACCGCCTCCCCCGATGCCCTCGCCGCCGCGCTGCGTGCCGTCCCGGGCGTCACCGTCTCCCCCTCCGCCCCCACCGAGCTCTCGGTGGTCGAAGCGGACGGCACCGTGGTCAGGTCAGAGGCCCGGACGGCCGATGATCCGGCCGCCCTGGCGACCACCGCCCGACTGCCCGTGCTCAAGGGCTCGGTGTCCGCACTGGACGACGACGGCATCGTGCTGCCCGAGGAGTGGGGCCAGACCACCGTCGGCGCCCCGGTACGGGTGGTGCGCGCGGACGGCAGCCGGGCGACCCTGCGGGTGGCCGCCGTCCTGCGCGACGGTCTGGGGGACAACGGGCTGTACGTCACCGCCCGCAACGCCCCGGGCGCTCGCGTCGACCGCATCGAGATCAGACTCACCGCCACGGCCGACGCCACCACCCCCGACCTGCTCCGCGCCGCCGCACACCGGTTCGGCGGCACGGTCGCCACCCGGGAGGAGTGGCTGGCCGCCACCGCCCCCGCCGCGAGCCGGGTCGCCTGGCTGCGGACCGTCCTCGTCCTGGGCCTCGCCCTGACCTACACCGGCATCGCGCTCGCCAACACCCTCGTGATGGCGACCGCCGACCGGCGCCGTGAACTGGCCCTGCTGCGCCTGGCCGGCGCCACCCGGGCTCAGGTGATACGGCTGGTGACCACCGAGTCGCTGTTGGTGGTGGCGGTCGGGTCGGCGCTGGGCTGCGCCGTGGCCGCCGTCCAACTGGGGACCATGCACGCCGGTTTGGCACTGCTCGGGGCAGGTGCGCCACTGGTCGTGCCCTGGCGCCCGCTCGGCCTGGTGACAGGGGCGTGTGTACTGATCGCGGCACCCTCCGCGGCACTGGCCGCCGCTTGGGCGCTGCGCCGCCGCCCGGTGGCCGCGGCAGCGCGTTAGGTCGAAGGGCGCGGGTGTCCGTGGGGAGCGGTCCGAGGCGGTGGATGATCATGCCGTCGTGGAGAGGTCCGGTCACGGTGTGCGATCGCCTGGCGGCCGCACGAACGAGTGCGGGCGACGGACGGCGGAGTTCGGGGGAGGGGCCAGGGCGATGGAGGACACCCGTGAAGGCGGCGGAGATCGCCATCTCGCGTGGCACTGTGGAAACGGGCCCCGACACGCCGGCGGGCGAAGCCGGCCGAGGGCGCCCCCGGTGGTGTCGCAGGGGTTCGGGTGCGCCGGGCCCGGCCGGCGCCTCGCGGGGCGGACCGTGCCCGGGGCGAGGAGGAGGTGTGATGCGCACCAGCGAGGAGATCTACCACCGGGTCTGCTGGGACCCACGGTTCGATCCCGCCAGGTTCGCGCTGGGGATCGCCGAGCGCCGGGCCGAACCCGTGCGGATCCCGCTGCCCGACTTCGTGCCCGGAGGCGAGATCCCGTGGCACCGCGTGCTCTTCATCGAAGCGGACGGTGAGGTGGTGTGGGACCGCACTACGGGTACGGACCGCATCGACGCGTCGGACGCCGGGCGGGTGCGGGACACGCGCCGCCTGCGAGCGCCGTTCTTCGCTGCCAGGACGCCCTACGTATGGGACGCGGCGGCAGGGTGGGGTCCTGCGGACCGCGCGTCCGGGGCGGCGTCACCGGTCGCCGGTCTGCGCGTGCTGACGTGGGACACGCTGGGGGACCGGTACGGCGGTGCGCGCATCGACCTCGCCCGGCGCCGCCGCCTCCTGCTGGCGATCCTGGACGACGCCGACGTCGACGTCATCGCGCTCCAGGACGTGGAGCCCGAGTTGCTCGCCCTGTTGTCGCGGACCCGGTGGGTGCGCGCCGGCTACACCCTGAGCACCGACCCGGTCGGCCGGGACATCGCCGACAGCGGGCTGTTGTTGCTCAGCCGGCTGCCCGTGCGGGAGGCGGGGTGGCACCTCCTCAACCCCCAGCGGGCCGTGGTCGCCATCGTCGTGGACACCCTCGCCGGCCCGCTCGTGGTGGCCACCACGCTCCTGACCGGCGACCGCTCCGACGACGGGCCGGACCGGCGGCTGGCCGAACTGACCCAGCTCGCCGAGGGGTTGGCCGGTGTCGAGGGTGATCTGATCCTGCTCGGCGACTTCAACGTCGGTGGCGACGGTGCGGCCGGGCCGGCCGCGGCGCTCGGACTGTGGGACGCCTGGACCGAGGTGCACGGACCACGCGACCGGACGCCGACGCTCGATCCCCGCGTCAACCCGCTGGCCGCGGCCTCCGCGCCCTCGGGCCGGGCCGCGCGGCTGGACCGGGTGCTGCTGCGTGCGGGTGCGCACGGCACGGACGGGTGCCGCGCGACCCGGGCGGCGCTGCGGGGGAACGCGCCCACCCTGGAGGGGATGTACCCGTCAGACCACTACGGTGTGGAAGTGGATCTGAGCCTCGGCGGGCACCGGCCTGCGGGGCGCCTACGGCAGGCGGACGACCCGCGTGACCTCCGCGGTGCCGCCCAGCCGGACCAGTGGACCTGACGGGCGGCGCCGTGCGGTCGAAGGTACCCCCCGACGCACGGAGGGTGGCCCGGTACCCCTCGCCCCCGGTGCGCCCGGCCAGGAAGGCCAGGGCGGCGACCGTCCCATGGCCGCACGCGGGCAGTTCCCCCTCGGCGGTGAAGAAGCGAAGGGAAACGCCGGGACTGCCGCCGGGACGGCCAGGATCGATGCGTTGCAAGACCTGTGCCCGATCGACAGAGAGCGCAGCCGCTCCCAGTCGACCTCGGGGTGGGCGAGGACGACCGCGGCGATGGACGCCGTGGTGTAGGGCGCGACGTCGGCAGCCCCGGCCCGGCTGGTGCCGAAGCGGACCTCGATCGACGGCGGGGAGCGGACCCAGCCGAGTCGCACCATGTGGGTTTCGACACTGCCGCATGAAACGGGCCGCCCGCCCCCGCGCTAGGGCCTGTCCGATGAGTCAGCCCCTAGCATGATCACCATGGCATCCGAGACGGGCACGGCAGTGGAGACAAAGCGTGGGCTGATATTCGGCCCGAGCGGCAAACGGCTCGATCTCTACCGCCCGGAGGGGGTGGCGCGTCCGGCGTCGACGGTGCTGCTCTGGCACGGCATCGGACCCGACGAGCGGGACGTCCTCGAACCTCTGGCGCGCACCGTGGCGGTGCACGGGCTGCTGGTCCTCGTACCGGACTGGCGTTCGGACCCCGCGGACGGCGGCCGGTCGCAGCTGCTGGACTCGCTGGCCTTCGTCCGCGAGGAGGCGGGCGGGCTGGGCGGCAGCGGAGAGTCGTTCGTGCTGGCCGGCTGGTCAGCCGGCGCCGGGGCCGCGCTGGGCGTCGCACTGCGACCCGAGGTGGCCGGTGGATGGCGGCCGGCCGCGGTGGTGGGTATGGCGGGCCGCTACGACCTGCCGGCGCGCACCACCGGCACCGCCCCACTGGACGATCTCGCCGCGGGCCTGGACCCGGCGGTGCCGGTCCACCTCGTCCACGGCGGCCGGGACACCGTCGTGCCCCCCTCGTTCTCCCGCGACCTGGCGGAGGCCCTGCGCACCGCGGGCCGGACGGTGACGCTCCGGGAGCCGGATACCGACCACGCGGGCGTGGTCATGACCGAGTACGACCCGGCGGCGGACCGCTGCGTCCCGACCACCGCCGAACACGCCGTATCGGCTGGCCAGTTGGCGGCCGGGGTGCTGGCCGCCGCCGGGGACAGGCCCTGAGGACTGTCTGGTGGATCACTAACGGATCCACAGCCGGATCGCGGTAACGGTGACTCCAGTCGAGCCCACTCTGCGTCCGAGAGATCACCCCGCCTCATAGGGGCCGGTACGACATGGGCACGGCTTCGTCACGTGAACCGTCGGACACTGCCTAGCGGGGGCGGCCCTGCGACTACGGTCGGTCACCGGTCGTTCTCGATGCGGGCGCGGCTCCAGGCGGCATCGGCCAGCAGTCGCAGAGCCGTGTACTTCAGGTTTGATTCCGAGCCGGAGCCTCAGCTGTTGCCCAGGGTGCGGTCCAGGAGGGGGAGCAGGTGGTCCCAGTGGCGCTTCAGTCCTGAGGCGCTGAAAGCGTCGGTGTCGGACATGGTGAAGCCGTGGATGGTGCCGGGGTAGATCTCGGAGGTGTAGCTGACACCTGCGGCGTCCAGGGCCTGGTTGAGCTCGCCGAGGGCCTCGGGTGTCATGTCGCCTTCGGCGTGGCCGAGGTGGACCTGGGCAGTGAGCTTGGAGAAGAGGTCGGGCCCATCGGCGCCCACGGGGCCGTGGAATGCGGCGATGGCGGCCACTTGGCCGGGGTGGGCGGCGGCGGTGCGCATCGCCAGGAGGCCGCCTATGCAGTAGCCGGTCACCGCGACCGGTCCGGCGCTGACCTCGGGCTGGGCGGTGAGGAACCTGAGGTAGGCGTCGGCGTCGCGCAGGACACGTTCGGGGGTGTGTGCCTCGATCAAGGGCATGAGCTGGGCGAAGATCGCGGGCCGGGCCTCTTCTCCGATGTGCTCGGGAAGTTCGATCACCGGTGCCGGGCCGTGCCGGTAGAAGAGGTTGGGGACGAGCACGTAGTACCCGTGCCCGGCCAGTTCGCGGGCCATCTCCTCCAGCACGGGCCGGATGCCGAAGCCGTCCGCGTACATCAGCACCCCTGGGTGCTGCTCGCCGCGGTCGGGGAAGGCGGCGAATGCATCGGCCTGGCCGTCCGCGGTGGGAATCTGCAGCGTTGTGGTGGGCATGAATTCTCCTGTCGTGGTTGATGTGTCGAGCCTGTGATCAACACGACGGAGGCGGAGCCCGCGCGGCAGCGCAAGATCCTCGATCGAGCAGCGGGCCCGCACTGGCCCGTACGGCGCTCAGAAGAGCACCGGGTCACCAATCCGTGTGTGGCGCAATGCCGTCCCGGTAGTCATCCCCACAACATAGTCCACAGCCTGATCACCCGGTGCGGCAACGTGACGACATGTTGAAGAAATGGGCGTACCGACGCCGATCTGGGCCGGAGGGTCCGGATGGTCATGTCTCGTGTCGCGTCGACCGCGGCGGCATCGACGCGGAGCCGGCGGCCCGTGCTTTCGTCTACAGGGCTTCACGGAGCAGGTCAGGCGTTTTCCCACAGTGGGGCTCGTGCCCCGGGAAACGATCGCGCCCCACGCCGTCCCCACAGGGCGGCGCCCGATCTCGTACGGCACCGTGGACTGCGAGCCCCCAGGAGCCCCTCGAACGTCGACCCGGGCAGGTGCTGTCGATTCGGGGCGGCCTACTCGGCCGCTCTGGAGGGCGGCTGACGGGGCATCGGGCGCACCGTCGCGGGAAGCGGGTGCGCTCCGCGTGACATGCCCGTGAACGTTCGGGTGTGCCCGGATCGATCAGGAATCGAGAAGCGCGGTTCACGGAGCCGCCTCTAGCCTGCTCATCATGGACATCACCATTCACACGACTTCTCTTCCGCACGACGACCCGGACGCGTCGCTCGCCTTCTACCGCGACATCCTCGGCTTCGAGGTCCGCAGCGATGTCGGGCAGGGCAGGATGCGCTGGGTCACGGTCGGCCCGGCCGGTCAGCCGGGCACCTCGATCCTTCTGGCACCGCCTGCCGTCGATCCCGGTATCACCGAGGACGAGCGCCGCACGATCACCGAGATGATGGCCAAGGGCACCTACGGCTGGATCCTGCTGGCCACCCCGGACCTCGACGCCACGTTCGAGAAGGTGCAGGCCGGTGATACCGAGGTCGTCCAGGAGCCGACCGAGCAGCCGTACGGCGTCCGCGACTGCGCGTTCCGCGACCCCGCGGGCAACCTGGTCCGCATCCAGGAGCTGCGCTGAGCTGTGCGGGTATCGATGCGGCTGTGCTGGCCGACATCGCGACCACCCATAAGGAAGGCGGGCGGCGCACCAGGGCAGAAGTGCCCGCCCTGCCGGTCGCCCGCCCGAGCCGCGCCCGGGGTCCTTGTTGAACCGGTCATGAGCCCGGACTCCGTCCCGCTGCTGTCCGGAAGTTGGTCGACCGGCGGCTGGTCGAGTCTGGAGGGCCGGTCCACACCACCGAGCGTCCGGGGTGCCCGCCGAGGCGGGCAGCCCAGACGATGAAAGATGAAAGACGAAGGGGAGGGTTCTCATGTGTAGGCCTGAATGGCGGCGTGCACGCGTGCAGGCGCAGCGCCTGGCTGATCTCGCGCGGCTGCGCCGCGTCCGCGACCGGATCGACAGGGAATACGCGCAGCCGCTGAACGTGGAGGCGCTCGCCCGTGATGTGAACATGTCTGCCGGGCACCTGAGTCGGCAGTTCCGGGCCGCCTACGGTGAGTCGCCGTACGCGTATCTGATGACACGTCGCATCGAGCGGGCGACGGCGCTGCTGCGGCGGGGCGACCTCAGCGTCACCGAGGTCTGCTTCGCGGTCGGCTGCGCTTCGCTCGGAACGTTCACCACCCGCTTCACCGAGCTGGTCGGCATGCCGCCCGGGGCATTCCGACGCCAGGCGGCGGATGCGGCGGCCGACCATGCCGATGCTGCGGGTACGGCCCGCGATGCGGCGTTGGCGATCAAGGTGGAGGGGATGCCGGCGTGCGTGGCGAAGCAAGTCTCAAGACCGGTCAGGAATCGAGAAGTCCCGGCCGCCGCGCAGCCCCTAGCGTGATGGTCATGGCAACCACCACTTCCACCGCAGCTATCACGTCCCTCGTGTCCGTCACCCTTGAGGTGGCCGACCTTGAGGCCGCTCGCCGCTTTTACCGCGCCTTCGGCGTGGACACGTACCTGCGCCTGCGAGCGTCCGAGGCGCACTCCACCGGCTTCCGCGGCTTCACCCTGGCGCTCACGGTGTCCGGGCCGGCCACCGTCGACGGCTTCTTCGGCGCCGCCGTGGACGCCGGCGCCACGGTCCTGAAGCCCGCCGCGAAGTCGCTGTGGGGCTACAGCGGCGTCGTCCAGGCCCCGGACGGGACGATCTGGAAGATCGCGACCTCGGCGAAGAAGGACACCGGCCCCGCCACCCGCGAGATCGACGAGGTCGTCCTGCTGCTCGGCGTCGAGGCCGTGAAGGCCACCAAGCAGTTCTACGTCGGCCGGGGCCTGGCCGTGGCCAAGAGCTTCGGTGGCAAGTACGTCGAGTTCGCCCCCGGTCAGTTCAGCCCCGTCAAGCTGGCGCTGTACAAGCGCCGCGCCCTTGCCAAGGACCTCGGCGTCCCCGTCGCCGGCACGGGCTCACACCGCATCGTCCTCGGCAGCACCGCCGACGCCTTCACCGACCTGGACGGGTTCGCCTGGGAGGCTGCCGCGTCGCTCGCTCCCACACCGTTCTGACTCCCGTCCCTGCCATACCCATTGACCGGCGAACAGGCGCCGATGTGACAGCCGGGCCCAGACTTCGCCCGAGCCCTGGACGACGACCCCGTCGCCCGCGCCGCATACGACACCCTTGCCTATAGCCGCAAGCACGAGCACGTGCGCGCCATCGAGAGCGCGAAGAGGCCCGACACGCGCCGACGGCGCATCGAGAAGGTCATCGCCACCCTGCGGGGCTGAAACCGGAGAAGCGAGACTCGGCCGGCTTGAAATCGCCGCGCGGAGGCTTGACCTGCCCAATTCCTCCTGAAGCGCCAAGCTTCCACGTCCGCTTCAGCTCGGCGCAGACCTGGCGCATCCTGCGCCAGATGGGTTTCACCGTGCAGGTCCCGCAGCGGCGGGCTGCCGAGCGGGACGAGGACGCGGTGGCCACGTGGATCAGGGAGACCTGGCCGCTGGTGGAAAGACGGTGAGGGACCAGGACGCGTGGCTGTGCTTCGCGGATGAGTCGGGGCAGGCTCCGGCCGCCGAAAGCACGGACCTGGTCCCCGCGCGGCCACACGCCCTGCGTCACCGTCCGGGCTGGAGGCTTCTTCCGCTTCCCCGCCTACACGCCCGACCTCAACCCGGCCGAGGGTGTGTGGGCACACCTGAAGAACGGTCTGGGCAGCCTGGCCCCGTGCAGCCTCGATGAACTCGCCGCACTGGCCCGCACACGCCTGAAACGCATGCGGTACAAGCCCGGCCTGCTGGACGGATTCATCGCCGAGACCGGACTCATCCCTGCCCCGCTGTGACGTCACCCCGGACCGAAAACCTCAGTAGTTGGGGTGTCAGCCCCTCACGGAAGGCCAGCCGCTCCCAAAGTAATCCTTTAGGGAAGTCCTGGAATCCCTTGAATTGCTTTGAGTGTCGCGCTCTTGCAGCATGTACGCATCGGCGGATCAAGGAGGCGGCGATGAAGACGATCGGACTCATCGGGGGCATGAGTTGGGAATCGACGGCGGAGTACTACCGGCTGCTCAATGAGTTCACGCGCCACCGGCTCGGCGGGTTGCACTCGGCCACGTGCGTGCTGTACTCGGTGGACTTCGCGGAGATCGAGCGGTTGCAGGTGCAGGGCCGTTGGGTCGAGGCCGGAGAGGTTCTCGCCGCGGCCGCTCGGTCGCTGGAACGTGCCGGCGCCGACATGGTGCTGATCTGCACCAACACCATGCACAAAGTCGCCGACCAGGTGGAGGCATCGGTCTCGGTCCCTCTGCTGCACCTGGCCGACGCCACGGCGGGCGCCGTGCGGGCCGCCGGCGTGCGCCGCGTCGGCCTGCTCGGCACGTCGTTCACCATGGAGCAGGACTTCTACCGCGACCGCCTTGCGGCGGGCGGACTGGACGTGCGCGTGCCGGACACCGAAGGGCGCGCGCTCGTGCACCGGGTGATCTACGAGGAGCTCTGCCTCGGCGTGGTCAGAGAGGACTCGCGCAAGGCCTACCAGGGGGTTATCGAGGAACTCGTCGCAGCGGGGGCGGAAGGCGTCATCCTGGGCTGCACCGAAATCGAGCTCCTCATCGGCCCCACGGACAGCCCGGTGCCGGTCTTCCCCACCGCGCGACTGCACGCACAGGCGGCCGTTGACGCCGCCCTGGCCGCATGCGCTTCCTGACTCCGCTGTTTCGTTCCGTGGTCCGTATCAATGCGGCTCGTGTGCGACAGGCGGGCGAGTTCCTTGACTCGAACCGCAGTTGCATTTCCAGCAAGCGCCGCGCGATCACCGTGGCCGCACAGTCTGGGCAGCCTGGCCCCGTGCAGCCTCGATGAACTCGCCGCACTGGCCCGCACACGCCTGAAACGCATGCGGTACAAGCCCGGCCTGCTGGACGGATTCATCGCCGAGACCGGATTCATCCCTGCCCCGCTATGACGTCACCCCGAACCGAAAACCTCAGTAGTCGCTGAAGCCGGAGGAAACTGGAGCCGATACGCCCCAGGCGGCCACGCACGATGACGCCCCGAGCCATCGGGGAGCCAGCCAGTCGGCTGTGCTCCACATCATGGCTGCCTGATGCTCCTGTCCAGCAAGCCCAGAGCCGAGTACAGGGGGACGGAAAGGGTCATACGTACGACGAAGGCCCCACCGCCGCAGAGCACTGCGCGAGGCGCGCTTCCGTCCGCTGCCCAAGACGGCACACCTGCGATGACCGCGACGAGCAGGGGAATTGCAGTTGTTCGGCCGGTCTCCTTGCGACTGACGGCCGCCAGCGACCTTCCGATCACCGCGCTGGCATCCCTCAGCGGTGTCTCCTCCTCAGGCTGAAGAACGTCGGCTCGGCGCGCCTGTACCGGCCGGCGGCCGGGGAAGACGAGAAGTGGCCGAGCCTGGCGCCGGTGCTGTCGACCAAGACGATCGACTGGGACCTGATCCGCCAGCCAGCAGTACGACCAGATCGTGAAGTACACTACCGCCCTGCGCCTGGGCACCGCCGAAGCCGAGCAGGTCCTACGGCGCTTCACCCGCGGCGGGCCCAAGCACCCCACCTACCGCGCGAGGCGGCTCACCGACGCCGACCGGCGGGCCCTGTCTCCGCTGTTCTGAACCCACGTGAACCCCTACGGCCGGTTCGAGCTGGACATGAACTCCCACCTCGACCTCTCCGCCGCGTCGGCCATGGTGCCCGGCCCCGCACTGCGCCCGAGGCGCAAGCAACCCGTTCGGCCGCGTACGGGGCGACGGGGTCGGCATCCGTGAAGGCCCGTACCCGCGGCGTCGCCGATGGGCGGCTGGATCGCTGACCGGGGGGAGGCGCAACACCTGGCGCCCTGCCTCCGATACGGGTGCCGAAAGACAGCCCCGCGCAAATGTCGGCCGGGTGCCGCGGACGACCGGGCACGTCACGCTCGTTCAGGGCACCGGTGACCAGGTCTGCGGTGAGGCCCCCGGGCGTGGCGGGCTGTAGTCAGGGGCGGAGCTGTCCGGAGTCTGCGGCTGCGGGGCTCGCGGCGACTTGACTGGCAGATAGTTAGCCGACATATTATTTCTCATGAGTGACGAGGATGCGAACCCCGGCGCTGCGCCCACGCTCGAACAGGCGCGGAAGCAGATCGCACGGTACGGGCTTGAGGCCGACCCGCAGGCTGTGCTTGTCGCGGTGCGCCTGATGGCTGCCGGGGCGCGCCTGGACCGGGCGTCCGAAGTGCACTTTGCGCGTTCCGGGCTGTCGACCGGGCGCTACCGCCTCCTGGTGGATCTCGAGGACAGTGACGGGGAGAAGTCGCCGTCGCAGCTCGCGAAGAGTCTTGGCGTCTCGCGCGCCACAGTGACCGGCCTGGTCGCTGGCCTGGAGCGAGAGGGGCTGGTGGCTCGCCGCGCCTCAACGGAGGACGGGCGGGGCGCAGTAGTCGTACTCACAGCGCGCGGCAGCCAGCGGTTGCGCGATATGGCCGCGGACCACTTCGCACGGCTTGAGGCGCTGGTCGGTGGACTGGCCGCCGACGAACGCGGGCTGTTCCTCGACCTCCTGGAGCGGATCACTCAGCGGATCGGCGCATTGACTGCCGAATAGCTGCGGCATCACTTCCGCGCGGGGGCGGCTGTCTCGACCGCGCGGCACCCTTTCCTATACCCCACTAGTTAGCTGCCTAATCAACTAGTTAGCCACCTAATTATTTTCGAGGAGTCCCATGAGTCCCCCTCCCAGAACCGCCCAGCGCGGTTTCGCCACGCGTCCGTTCACTCTGTGGAAGGAAGTCGCGACCGCCTACCTGGCCCCCGCGCTCACCGCCGGGCTCGGCGGATTCCTCAGCGGCCAGTCCGAACTGACCAGGGCCGCCTTCACCTCCATCGGGGCCACATCGGCCTTGGTGGCCTACATCGTCGGCGCATGGCTGCACCGCCGTGGCCGACCCCGACGCTGGACAGCCTCGGCGCCGCGACCGGTACTCACCCTCGGACTTGCCATGACAGCGGCCGGAATCGCCGGCCTGGCCGGATGGTTCGGATCCGACTGGCTGCCGTCGCACACACCGGTGCCCGATGCCGGATGGCTGGAGCGGCTGCGGATCGACCTGCCGCTGTCGGCCAGCCTGGCCGCCGCCATCGTCACCTGGCGGTGGCACGGCACGACATCCCGGCAACAGGCCTGACCCAGCCCCTCCCACCCGATTCTCCAGACCCCTCACCCACGAAAGGCACACTGTGATCACCATCATCGGCGCCACCGGCGCCACCGGCAGCGCCCTGCTCCGGCGACTCATCGAACTCCAAGTTCCTTGCCGCGCCGTCAGCCGTACGCCCGACAATCTGCGCGCCGCCATCGGCACAAACACGTCGGTCGAGATCGTCGGTGCGGACGCCGCAGACCCTCAGACGCTCCGCGACGCGTTCGAGGGCTCCACGCAACTGTTCCTCGCCATGGCCAACAGCCCGCGCCAAGCCGAGCTGGAGACCAACGTGATAGACGCCGCAGCCCACTGCGGGGTACGGCACGTGCTCAAACTCTCCGCCCCAGCAGCCGAGCCCGCCTCACCGGTGGCCATCTCGCGCAGCCACTGGCGGGTCGAGGAACACCTGGCGACCACCGAAATGACGGCTACGCTGCTCCGGCCCTACGCATTCATGCAAAAGCTGCTCCTGAACGCCCCAGCGATCGCCGAGGGCGTACTCATCGGGGCCATGCGCGAGGCACCCTGTAACTACATCGACGTCCGAGACATCGCCGACGTCGCCGCCGAGACCCTCCTGCGTCCCAGCCTTGCCGGCGCCACCTACACCCTGACCGGCCCGCGGGCCTTCAGCCACCCCGAGCTCGCCCGTCTACTCGGCGAGCTGACCTGCCGCCCCGTTCGCTACATCGACCTGCCGCCGAGCGAGTTCCACAGCCACCTCCTGTCCACCGCACATATGCCGCCCTGGCTCGCCAGCCACGTGGTAGAGATCCAGCAACTGGCCATCGCCCGCCCGGAATCTCCCAACGACACCATCGAGACCATCCTTGGCCGCCCCGCCAGGACACTGCACACCTTCCTCCGTGAACATCTCCACACGTTCACCAAGACCGCCTGACCGACCGCCCAACCGTCTGCCCCCGCCCGTCACCCTTCTCCGGGATACCGGTCCCGGCATCCCGGAGAAGGACGACCAGCGGTTCTGGCGGGCCACGATGCCCGGCGTCGAGACCGGCACGTACGACGCGGTGGAGGACCTTGCGCGCAACCGCGTGAACCTGAACAAGGTGGTCACGCACTGGCCGGACATGCTGAAGGCTGCCGGGTCCCTGGCCGCCAACCAGGTCCGTGCCTACGACCTGTTGCGCATGTTCGGACGCGAGGGGCGCACGACTCCGCTGGGGACGGCGTTCGCGGAGTACGGGCGGATCGCGAAGACCGAGCACCTGCTGCGGGTGGTCGACCCGGTGGACGACACCTACCGGCGTCAGATGAACCGGCAGCTCACCGTGCAGGAGTCCCGCCACAAGCTGGCCCGGGACGTGTGCCACGGCAAGCGCGGCACCATCCACCAGGCGTACCGCGACGGGATGGAGGACCAGCTGGGCGCGCTCGGCCTGGTCCTCAACGCCATCGTGCTCTGGACCACGAAGTACATCGACGCCGCCGTCGCCCAGCTTCGCGCCGAAGGCCACGAGATCCTAGACGAGGACATCGCCCGGCTCTCCCCGCTCAAGCACCGCAACCTGAACCTGCTCGGCCGCTACAGCTTCACCGCCTCCACCCCGGCCGTCGGCGCCCTGCGCCCGCTGCGCGACCCGGAGGCCCCAGAGCTGGACGAAGACGACGACGGCGGGCAGGAGTGAGTATCAGGAGCCGATCGGATCAATCCGTGACGGGCAGGCACTCGGCGAGCAGGGCGACGATGTCACGCCAGGCTCGCTGTGCGTGCCGTGGGTGGTAGCCGACGCCGGGAGGCACGGTGTGGTCGACCGATGGGTGGTGGAAGGCGTGAAGGGCTCCTCCGTAGACCACGAGGCGCCAGTCGACGCCCGCGGCCTGCATCTCTGCGGTGAACGCCTCCCGTTGCGCGGGCGGCATGATCGGGTCTTCCGACCCGACCCCGGCCCATACCGGGCAGCGAATGCGTGCCGCCTCGCCCGGTCGGCCCGTGGTCAGTGCGTTGACTGTCCCAATCGCGCGCAGGTCGACACCATCGCGACCGAGTTCCAGTGCGACTGCGCCCCCGGTGCCGTAGCCGACGGCGGCGGTCCGGTCGGGGTCGGCCCGTGGTTCGGCACGCAAGACGTTGAGCGCGGCGTGACCGATTCCTCGCATGCGGTCGGGATCGGCGAGCAGCGGCATGCAACGGGCCAACATTTCCTCTGGGTCTTCCAAATAGCGTCCGCCGTGGAGGTCGAAGGCCAGCGCCACGTACCCCAGCTCGGCCAGAGCCTCGGCCCGCCGGCGCTCGACATCGCTGAGCCCCATCCCCTCGGGTCCGATCAGGACTGCGGGCCGGCGCTCGGCACCGGCCGGGAGCGCGAGGTATCCGATCATCGTCAGGTTGTCGGCCGGGTATTCGACCGTATGGGTTGTGACCGTCGTCATGCGACTGGACGGTAATGACCGTTGCGCCCGCTCGGGGTGGTGTTCACCGATGGCAGACAGCGGTCTGTCCCGACTACATCACCCGGACGCGTCGGCTGTCTGTCGTCAAACGATCGTTTGACGACAGACAGTATCTCGGCCTCCATGGCCGCCCATCGGGATTGGTACACCCTGCGCCACGGCGGCTATAACGGGCTGATGAAGGCCGTGGCGCGCGGCGCCGCACGCCACGAGGTACCAGTCACCGCGGTCACGCTGGCCGACCGGTCCGACTGGGGAGCGCTCAACCCCACGTCACCACCACGGTGTACGCCCCGACCATGGGGGCGCGGCTGCACGCCTACCTCGACGACGCGAACCTGGTCGTGGCGATGGGCGGAGGGGTCGGCACGCTGCACGAACTCACCGCCGCCCTGTACTACGCCACCACGATCCGCCCGCTGCCCGTGCGGCTGCTCGGCCCACCGCGTGCCGCCTCAGCGCGTTCCTGCGGGCGCAGGGCTGGCTGACCCAGAGCCCCGCTCGGCCGCTGGGCTTCCTGCGGGAACTCCCCGACGCCGAAGAGCTCGCCGCTGATCTCAGAAGCCGTATCCCAACCGAACGTGATCCATTGATTTCTGCTGGTCAGGCATGGTGTAGCTCGGGCTCTCAAGGACTCCCGCGCTGCCGAGACCGAGTACCGACAGCGAGCGGAGCAGATGGCCCTCGCGGCAGACGTCCTCATCCTCCGGCAACTCGACAGCCAGGACCAACCTGCCCCAGAGGTTGGCGCTCGCGTGACGGGAGGTCAGTGAGGTGGCGGTCTCGTGGGCCAGGCGCATGCCGGTGTGGTGGATGCGCTGTGCCTGGGGGTGCCGGCGGGCGTCGAAGCACATCCAGCCGACCTGCTCGCTCAGCTCGATGTAGGCGGTCTGGAGCCGGTCGGTGAGGGGCCCTTGGCCGCGGGCCGGCGCCACGACCCGGGAGGCGCTCTGCCGAATACCGATGCCCCAGGTCGCCGCTGGCGCTGTACGACGATGTTCGCGTCCTCCACCACGACCCGCGCCATGGGAAACGCTCACCCCGTGGGCGCTGGCGTGGCTTGCGACGCGGGAGTGGTGTCGATGACCAAGTGCCCGTCCTTGGCGTCGGCGGTGATGGTGGAACCGTCGGGGATGTCACCGGCCAGCAGGGCGCGTCCGATGCGGGTCTCGACGTCGCGCTGGATGAACCGGCGCAGCGGCCGGGCTCCGTACACCGGGTCGAAACCCTCGGCCGCGATGTGACGGCGGGCGGCTTCGGTCAGGCGCAGTTCGAGGCGGCGGTCGGCGAGCCGGTGGCGCAGGTCTTCGGTCAGCAGGTCGACGACCCGTTCGATCTCCGGGAGCGTCAGTGGCTTGAAGAGGACCACGTCATCGACACGGTTGAGGAACTCGGGCCGGAAGTGGGCGCGCAGTTCCGCCATGACCGCGGCGCGCGCCTCCTCCTTGATCTCGCCGTCGGGTGTCACCCCTTCGAGCAGGTACTGCGATCCGATGTTGCTGGTCATCACCACCACGGTGTTGCGGAAGTCGACGGTGTGGCCCTGCGCGTCGGTCAGGCGCCCGTCGTCCAGTAGCTGGAGCAGGGTGTTGAAGACATCGGCGTGGGCCTTCTCCACCTCGTCCAGCAGCACCACGGAGTACGGCTTGCGGCGCACGGCCTCGGTGAGCTGGCCGCCTTCCTCGTAGCCGACGTAGCCGGGCGGGGCGCCCATCAGGCGGCTGACCGTGTGGCGTTCCTGGTACTCGCTCATGTCGAGACGGACCATGTTGTCCTCGGTGTCGAACAGCGCGGCGGCCAGGGTGCGGGCCAGCTCGGTCTTGCCGACGCCGGTGGGGCCGAGGAACAGGAACGAACCGATGGGCCGGCGCGGGTCCTTGACCCCCGAGCGGGCGCGGATGACGGCGTCCGCGACCAGCTGGACGGCCTCGTCCTGGCCGATGACCCGCTCGTGGAGGATCTCGTCCAACCGCAGCAGCTTCTGCCGTTCCCCCTCCAGAAGGCGGCTGACCGGGATGCCCGTCCAGCGGGCGACGATGGAGGCGATCTCGTCCTCGGTCACCACCTCGCGCAGCAGCCGGCGGCCGCCTTGCTTGGTGGCGAGCTGCTCCTCTTCCGCCTGGAGCCGCCGCTCGAGGTCGGGGAGCCGGCCGTGGCGCAGTTCGGCCGCGCGGCTCAGATCGTAGGACCGCTCTGCTTCATCGGCCTCGTACCGTGCGTGTTCGAGCTCCTCGCGCAGCGTCTGGACCTTGCGCAGGGCCTGGCGTTCGGCCTCCCACTGGGCGCGCAGGGCGTCGGCCTCGGCCCGGGCGTCGGCGAGTTCCTTGCGCAGCTCGGAGAGGCGGTCCCGGCTGGCGGGGTCGTCCTCCTTGGCCAGGGCCGCGTCCTCGATCTCCAGGCGGCGTACCCGGCGGGTGAGTTCGTCGAGCTCGGCAGGCATCGAGTCGATCTCCGTACGGAGCATGGCGCACGCCTCGTCGACCAGGTCGATGGCCTTGTCCGGTAGGAACCGGTCGGAGATGTAGCGGTGGGACAGGGTGACCGCGGCCACCAGGGCGCCATCCTGGATCTTCACGCCGTGGAAGACCTCCAGGCGCTCGCGCAGGCCGCGGAGGATGGAGACGGCGTCCTCCTCGCTCGGTTCGTCGATCATCACCGGCTGGAAGCGGCGTTCGAGGGCGGCGTCCTTCTCTACGTGCTTGCGGTACTCGTCCAGGGTGGTGGCGCCGATCATGTGCAGCTCACCGCGTGCGAGGAGCGGCTTGAGCATGTTCCCGGCGTCCATGGCGCCCTCGGCCGCCCCGGCGCCGACGACGGTGTGCAACTCGTCTACGAACAGCAGGATGCGTCCCTCGGCCGCGGTGACCTCGTGGAGGACGGCCTTGAGTCGCTCCTCGAACTCGCCGCGGTACTTCGCGCCCGCGACCAGCGAGCCCATGTCGAGGGCGAAGACGGTCTTGTCGCGCAGCCCCTCCGGCACGTCGCCGTGCGCGATGCGCTGCGCGAGCCCTTCGGCGATGGCGGTCTTGCCGACGCCGGGGTCGCCGATCAGTACGGGGTTGTTCTTGGTCTTGCGGGACAGGATCTGCACGACTCTGCGGATCTCGGTGTCTCGGCCGATGACCGGGTCGAGCTTTCCGGTGCGGGCCTCCGCGACCAGGTCGCGCCCGTACTTCTCCAGCGCCTCGTACGTGACCTCCGGCATTGCGGAGGTCACCCGCTGGTTGCCGCGCACCGAGGTGAGCGCGTCCAGGAACGTCTCGCGGCTGATGCCCTGTTCGTGCAGGATCCGCCCCGCCTGGCTGCCGGAGCCTTCCTCCAGCAGCGCCAACAGCAGGTGCTCGACGGAGACGTACTCGTCCTTGAGCCGCTTCGCCTCCTGCTCGGCGGCGTCCAGCAGCCGGGCCAGTCGCTGGGTGACGTACACCTGGCCGGGACCGGCCCCGGGGCCCGAGACGCTCGGGCGGCGGCCGAGGTCGGCCTCCACGGCGGCGCGCGCCCGCTCCGGGTCGGCGCCGGCGGCGGTGAGCAGGCGGGGAATCAGGCCCTCGCTCTGGTCGAGGAGGGCGAGCAGCAGGTGCTCCCCGTCGACCTCGACGTGGCCGAAGCGCAGCGCCTTGGTCTGGGCGTCCTGTAGCGCCTCCTGGGACTTCTGCGTGAGCCGGTTCATGTCCACGGGGGTTCACCTCCTACGCACGCGGCCGATGGTGGTATGCCGCCCGGCCAGGGCGGCTTCGAGTTCCTCGATACGGTCCAGCAGGTCGAGTACGACCCCGAGGGCGGCGTAGTTCAGGCCCAGGCCCGTTCGCAGCCGATGGATGCGGGCCACCCTCATCAACTGCGCCGTGCCGAACCACAGCCGGCCGTCGGGGCCGGTGTCGGGGTCGAGGAGACCCAGCGTGACGTAGCGGCGTACCAGCTCCGGGTGCAGGCCGGTGGCAGCGGCGAACTCCTCGATCGTGACGCCGGCACGGTAGGTGGCGACCACGCGGGCGAGTGGGTAGCGGCTCCGATTCTGCGCCACGTGTGCTCATCCCCTTCCGCTGCGGTTGCGGGGGTCGAATCCGGACTCCTTGGCGAGACGCTGGAACAGGTCCCGTTCCGTCGGCGTCGGCTCGGCCGGAACGACGATCTTCACCTCTGCGTAGAGGTCGCCTGGCTGGCCGCTCCGGCTAGGCATGCCGCGTCCGCGCAGCCGAAGTTTGCGCCCGCTGGACGAGCCCGGCGGCAGGTCCACCCTGGCGGTGCCGCCCGGGGTGTCCACGGGGACGGACGCGCCCAACGCGGCCTCCCACGGTGTGACCGGCAGATCGACGGTGATGTCGCGGCCGTCGACGCGGTATCGGGGGTGGGGTGCCAGTCGCACGATCAGGTAAAGATCGCCGGAGGGGCCGCCGCCGCTGCCCGTTCCGCCCTGTCCGGCGAGGCGGATGCGCTGGCCGTCGGTGACGCCGGGCGGGATGTTCACCTCGTAACCGCGCGGGCCGGCCGAGGTGTCGAGCGTGATGCGCCGGCGGCCTCCGGCGTACGCGTCCTCCACGCTGAGAGTGATCTCTGCCTCTTGGTCGGCGCCCGGCATCCGGCCGAAGCCGCCACGACCCGCACCGCCGCCGAAGAGGCCGCCGAAGAGGTCCTCGAAGCCCACACCCCCGGCGCCACCGAAGCCTCCGAAGTCTCCGAAGTCTCCGAAATGGCCTCCGCCGAAGCCGGGGCCGCCGCCGGTGTTCACGTACACCCGTCGGCCGCCGCCCGTCCCGAAGGGGCCGCCGGCTCCGGCCGTCGGCTCCTCGCGGGCCTGGCGCCAGGCCGGTCCGAAGCGGTCGTAGCGGGCGCGGCTGTCCGGGTCGGAGAGGGCCTCGTACGCCTCGCTGATCTCCTTGAACCGCTCCTCGGCTCCGGGATCCTTGTTGAGGTCGGGGTGCCAGCGGCGGGCGAGGTTGCGGTAGGCGCGCTGGATCTCCTCGGCGCTCGCGTTGCGGGCGACACCGAGCACGTCGTAGTAGTCACGGGTGGAGTTCGCCATCGACTACGTCACCGATCCCTGTCCTCGTGCTTCCCGTCCCGCCGCTCACTCCTCCGGTTTGGCCGCCACCGACACCACCGCCGGGCGCAGCAGGCCCCGTTCACTGCCGTAGCCGGCGCGCAGCACCTGAACGACGCTGCCCGGCGCGGCACCCGGCTCCTCGCGGACCTGCGCGGCCTCATGGACGGCGGGGTCGAAGGGCTCGCCGACACCGGCGATCCGCCGGTAGCCGAGCAGTGCCAGGAGCGCGTGCGCCTGCTGGCACACCGCCTCCACCCCCGGGATGACCGCCTTCGGATCGGCGGCGGCGTGCTGCAGGGCAAGCTCCAAGTGGTCCACGACCGGCAGCCACGCTGCGGTCACCCGGTCCTGCTCGGCACGGCGTACCTCGTCCATCTGCCGCTCGTAGCGTTTGCGGAGGTTCTCCGTCTCCGCCACCGCCCGCTGCCAGCGGTCTCGCAGGTCTTCCACGTCCAGCTCGGGGAGTACGGGGGCCCCACGCTTGCCGGCCGGGCCGTCCGTGCCGGCCTCGCGGTCGCTGTCAGCGGCCACTCCGCCCTCCGAGGCTTCGGCGGTCTCGGCGGGGGGTGCGGCCGCTCCGGCCGCCGCTGCCTCCACGGTGCCGCGGTCGGCCGCTACCTCCTCTGCCCAGTCTTCCGCAGGGCGCTCTGGCCTTTCGTGGCTCATGGTCACCTCACCCGTCCACTCGTCTCCGACCGCGTCGTCTGTTTCCGGATGCGCCGTGTGTCAGTCGGGCCGGAACTCCGCGTCGATCACGTCGTCCCCGCCGCCGGGGCCCGCCGGTCCCCCACCGGGTCCGCCCTGGGGCCCCGGCTCGGCAGCACCACCACCAGCGGCACCGGCACCACCAGGACCGCCCGCGCCGGCGGTCGCCAGTGCGTGCAGGACCTGCTGGAGATCTCCGGTCAGGGACCGCACTCGGTCCAGCGGAGCCTCTTCCTTGACGGCCTGCCGCGCATCGGCGACCAGCGTCTCGGCGCGCGCCTTCTCGTGTACGGCGACGGCGTCGCCCAGCTCCCCGAGCCGCCGCTCCACCTGGTACGCGACGCTGTCGAGCTCGTTGCGGGCCTCGACCTGCTCGCGGATACGGGTGTCCTCGGCACGGTTGCGCTCGGCGTCCTGGACCATCCGCTGGACCTCGGACTCGTCCAGGGTGCCGCTGCCGGAGACGGTGATGCTCTGCTCGGCGCCGGTGTCCTTGTCCTTGGCGGAGACGTTCAGGATTCCGTTGGCGTCGATGTCGAACGTCACCTCGATCTGCGGCACGCCCCGGGGCGCGGGACGGATGTCGTCCAGCCGTACCCGGCCGAGGACGCGGTTGTCGGCGGCCCGCTCGCGTTCGCCCTGCAGGACGACGACGTCGACGGCGGGCTGGTTGTCGTCGGCGGTGGTGAACACCTCGCTGCGCCGGGTCGGAATGGTCGTGTTGCGCTCGATCAGCTTGGTCATCAGCCCGCCGAGCGTCTCCACACCCAGAGACAGCGGGGTGACGTCGAGCAGCAGGACGTCCTTGACCTCGCCCTGGAGCACCGCCGCCTGGACGGCCGCGCCGAGGGCGACGACCTCGTCCGGGTTGACCGACATGTTGGGGTCCTTGCCGCCGGTCAGCCGGCGCACCAGCGTCTGCACCGCCGGGATGCGAGTGGAACCGCCGACCAGGATGACCTCGTCCAGGTCGTCGGCGGTGACCTTGCCGTCCGCCATCGCCTGCTGGACGGGGCCCATGCACCGCTCGACCAGGTCGGCGGTGATCTGCTCGAAGGTCGCCCGCGTCACGGTCGTGGTCAGGTGCTTGGGGCCGGAGGCGTCCGCGGTGACGAAGGGCAGGCTGATCTGAGTCTGGGCCGCGCTGGACAGCTCCACCTTCGCCTTCTCCGCCGCCTCGTAGAGGCGCTGAAGGGCCTGCGGGTCGCGTCGCAGGTCGATTCCGTTCTGGCGCTGGAAGTCCTCGGCCAGGTGGTCCACCAGGCGGCGGTCGAAGTCGTCGCCGCCCAGGTGGGTGTCACCGGCGGTGGAGCGGACCTCCACCACGCCGTCGCCGACGTCGAGGATGCTGACGTCGAAGGTGCCGCCCCCGAGGTCGAAGACGAGCACGGTCTCGTGCTTCTTCTTGTCCAGCCCGTACGCCAGCGCCGCCGCAGTCGGCTCGTTGACGATCCGCAGCACCTCCAGACCGGCGATGCGGCCGGCGTCCTTCGTCGCCTGGCGCTGGGCATCGTTGAAGTACGCCGGAACGGTGATCACCGCCTGGGTGATCTTCTCCCCGAGCTGCTTGGCCGCATCATCGACGAGCTTGCGGAGCACGGCGGCGGAGATCTCCTCGGGGGCGTACGACTTGCCCCGTACCGAGAACCGCGCCGCGTCGTCCGGGCCCGCGACCACCTCGTAGGAGACCTGCTCGGCCTCCGTGGTGATCTCGTTGAAGCGCCGACCGACGAACCGCTTCGCCGAATAGACAGTGCCACCGGGATTCAGTACGGCCTGACGCCGCGCCATCTGCCCGACCAGACGCTCACTGGTGTCGCTGAACGCCACCACCGACGGCGTCGTGCGCCCGCCCTCGGCATTGGTGATCACCCTGGGCTGGCCGCCCTCGTACACAGCGATCACCGAGTTCGTCGTTCCGAGATCGATACCCACAGCCTTCGCCATGGCCATCCCTCCACGCTGAAGTGCCTGATTCCTCCAGCCGCGTCTAGGTCCGCAGCGCGACACCAACGGCTCCTGCTCTGACGCAGGGAAGCCCACCACTCGCCCGAGGGACTCCCTTCCGCCCTCGGTGCACACATCTACCGTGATAAAACTTGAGCCCACCCTTGTCAAGAATCCAGCCAAGGAGCATATAAGGACCTCGGGCGAATCCGAGCGAAAGATAGGGAAAGACGCAGAGGGGGCGTGATCACATGCTGATGCGGACCGATCCCTTCCGTGCACTGGACCGACTCAGCCGGCAGCTCTTCAACGGCGCACAGCGCCCTGCGACGATGCCGATGGATGCCTGGCGCGAGGGCGGCTCGGTCTTGAGCCTGCGCATCCAGGTGACCGAGCAGGCCAAGCCGCGCAAGATCGAAATCAGCACCGGCAGCAACCGCACAGAGCTGCGGTCGCAGTCGTCAGGGAGCCGGAGTGCCTACCGGACCCGGAGGCACTCCTGACCGGTCCTGCGGCCCACATCAGGCCGCAGGACCGGTGCGCTCGGGGCACTCAATCCTCGAATCTGATCAAACGCGCCGCGCCGGTGTGGCGCAGGATCTCACGCGCCTGCTCGCGGGCACCGCGGACGTGCACGACGACGTCCGGCGAGGACGTCATCAACAGGGGCCTGACGAGGGCGTACGCGCAGATTGCATCCAGCCGTTCCGCCTCACTGAGGTCGAACACCCACTCGCTCACATCGCGCAGGGCCGGGTCGAGCATCACCTCCTCGATCTCTCTGGCCGCCGTACCGGTCACCTCTCCGCCGAGTGCGAGTTGAACGGCTCTCCCGTCGACAGCTACGGCACGGACGTGTCGCTCCTCAGACCCTTCCGGGCCTCCCACATGAGCAGCCATGCGATCTCCCTACCAGGACGACTCGAACCGGACCGGCTCCGGATCACCCGGTGCGCCCGACACACCTGAGTCGACAGCCAACCCATCGGCTGGTCGGGCGGCCTCGGGTTCAGGACTCTGTGCCGGATGTGACCGGGAAGAAGCTGATCAAGGTGGCGGTGTCCTCCTGGTCCAGCACCCGAACGGCCGCCTCTGGGACGCCCGCCGTCGCGACGTCGATCTCCTTCGGGTGCTGCACCATGTGCCGCAGCACGACGGGGTACTGCGACGACTGCCCACCCACGGCGACGATCACCACGTCGTCCTTCGGGTCGTAGCCGAGGTAGGAGAAGGGCAGTCGCTGCGCTTCGTACTGGTGGCCGATCTCCGGGTCCAGTACTTCAATGCTGACGCTTTCCCCGGCATGGGCTTCGGTGAGCTCGTCGAGCGCGGTCGTCCAGCGGCTGCGGTCGAGCAAGGGCGTCTCAGCCATGGAGTCGATCCTCCCTACGCGCTGCTTGTATCCGGTCGATCGGTTCCCCCAGTTCGGCGGTCATGCCCTCCGCGTCGGAGCCCCTGCGGCAGGTGGCGCGTTAGCCCGCCGGCGTTCCATGTCGCGTCATTCCGAGGTCGCTGGGGAGGCCGGCGCCCCCATCAACCCATGCATCCGTCCGCGGAGATCTTCCACTCCGCGCCACGGGTGTCACCGATGTTCTGGGGGTTCCCGCCGTACGGGAAGCGCCTTGCCGATCAACCTTCCAGAAGACCCGCAGTGGGCGTGACACGCGCATGTGTGCTCCGGAAGTCCCCCAGACCCGGGCCTTCAATCTTCATAATCTCCACCGATACAGCCCATATTCCTGCACCAACGCCGCCCCCAGTGGGGGACGGAAGGACTGCCATGAAGTACGACGGCTTTCTGGCCCGCGTCCGCGAGCGCGGCGAGTACACGGGCCCGGAGGAGGCTGCACAGGTCACCGCCGCAGTCCTCGAAGTCCTGGCCAGCCGCATCACCCCTGGCGAGGCCAAGGACCTCGCTTCACAGCTGCCTCACCCCCTGCAGGAGCCACTCACCAGAAATGGCGGGCGGCGGGCGGAGCACTTCGGGATCGAAGAGTTCTACCGCCGCGTCGCCGAACGCACCGGTGCCCGACCTCGTACCGCCTTGTGGGACGCCAGCGCGGTGCTGAGCACCGTGGCGGACGCCGTCTCCGGGGGAGAGCTGAATCAGATCATCAGCCAGCTTCCCTCCAGTTATGCCGTCCTCTTCGGCAAGCCCGACTTGGCCGACTGACCTCTTCCCCTGATAAGGACGAGGCGGCGAAGCACTACGAGCACTTGCCGGACATGGGTGCGTTCGCGTCGCGCTCGGAAGCCCCTGGCGCCGAGTAACGGGGCCGGTGGATCGGCCGGCGGCTGTTGGCACGCGGGCGGGGGCATGACCTCCGCCAGGAATTGACCCGGCCTGACCTAAGTTTCTTGCCCGGCTTCGGAGAGTCACCTGACGTGCACCCCTCGCTGTCACGCGATCTGACGACGACCGTGGCATGGATGGAGTCGGTGTTCGCAGGCCTCGGGATCGAGCGACCGCGCGTGGTGGGTCACTCCCTGGGAGGTTTGATCGCGCTGCGGCTGGCCCAGGCCGGGCTCGCGCGCACGGTGACCGCCCTCGCGCCGGCTGGATTCTGGACGGAGGCCGAGCGACGGTACGCGTACGCCGTGCTGATCATGGCCCGGCAGGGTGCACGACTGCTCCCGCAGACTGGCAAGGCGCCCGTCGCGCCCAAGTCCCTGAGCCCGCCCAATGCCCTCAACGGCCGGCTCGTGCCCCGGGGGACCGAGGCGCTGATCGCGGAACTGTGCACGCTTCGGCAGGCGGCTGCCTTCAAGGAGACACTGCGCGCCGGACGGGCACCGCACCTGTTCCCAGGGGACATCCCCGGCGTGCCGGTCACGATCGGATGGGGCAGCCGCGACCGGCTGCTGCCGCCCTGGCAGGCCCAGCGGGTCAAGGCCGCCATTCCCGGTGCCCGACCGGTGACGCTGCCGGGTTGCGGCCACGTCCCGATGGCCGACGCTCCCAAACGGGTCGCCCGGATGCTGTTGGAGGCAACGAGTCCGCCCTCGCTGACGCCTCCTTCCGCGCCTTCTGGCGTGGCACGAGGACTTTGGATAATCGAGACAGAGAAGCACTGCAGCGGTTCGCTGTCGGACGAGCAGCCTGAGGAGAGGGTGATCGGCCATGACAGTTCCTGTTCACCGTGAGGGCTCAACTCGGCGGGATCTTCTCCGGGAGTTCCAGGACCTCACCGACCGCATGGGCCGGCTGTGGGCGGCGGCCGTTCCCGGAGGTGGTGGGCTGGTGTCCGAGCATCCCTGGGAGCCGGCGGACGATGTCGAGGAGACCGATGACTCCTACGTGATCGAGCTCGATCTGCCAGGCCTGCGCAGGGATCAGATAACCGTCGAGGTTCTCGACTCGGAGCTCGCCGTCCACGGGGAGGTCAAGGAGAAGGAGCGCGTCGGTGTCCTTCGGCGGCAGACTCGAAGGATCGGACAGTTCGACTACCGGATGAGCCTGCCTGCCGACGCTGACGCCGAGCACATCAGCGCGGAACTGGCCCACGGGGTGCTCACCGTGCGCGTCCCCAGAACGCAGAGGGCGAAGCCCCGCCGCATCGAAATCACCGGTTGACCCGGAAATAGGGCGGCGGGGCGCGGCAGGACCACCATGGGGGCAGGTCAAGCGTCCGTTGTTGATCGACTTGTGCGTATGGCTTGCTCCACCCAGGCGCGAAGCGCCGGTGCGGGTGCGGCGCCGGTCGTGCGGGCGACGACCTTTCCGCGGTCGAGGATCAGAAGGGTGTGGACGGCCTGGATGGCGAAGCGGGCGCTGAGCTGTGGGCTGCGGTCGATGTCGATCTTGACGAGTTCGATGCGGCCCGCCATTTCTGTGGCGAGCTGCTCCACGGCGGGACTGGCCATGCGGCAGGGCCCGCACCAGGCGGCCCACAGGTCGACCAGTACATACGGCGGCGCCTGCTCGGCGACCTCGGCGGAATCATCGTCGGTGGCATGGGCGATCCAGGGCAGCGGTGCCCCACATGCGCCGCACCGCGGACGGCCATCGCCGGCGGCGGGCACCCTGTTACGACGCCCGCACGCGGGGCACCCGACGACTTCACTGCGCTGCGTCACATGGCCTCCTCATGGCCACGGCACGGCCGCGGGATCCTGCCGGTTGCGGCAGTGCCATTCGTCCACCTACCGGAAGGGCGTTGCGACCGGGCACCGCCGCCGCACACACTGAGCCGACCCGTCCCCGCAGGAAAGGCTCCGTTATGGGCGAGCACGTGCACGTCCGTCTCCAGGACGGCATGGACGTCTCAGCGGCCGGTGAACTGGTCGAGACCTACCACTGCCGTTGTGGCGACACCTGGACCAAGATCTACCAGGTCGAAGGCGGCCAAGCGGACGGACTGCCCGACTGAAGCCCCGCCGACCAGTCCGCCCTGTGACGCGGGTCGTTCGCGGCCGACGGACCACGCCACGTCCCCCGGTGAGGCCTTGGCCCTGCGTGCCCGTGCTTCCCTCAGCCGACCGGGTCCCCGCCATGCCCGAGGCACCGTGGGCCGCCTCGGCTCCCTGCATGCCCTCCGTGCCGCCGCCGGCCTGGAGGCCCTGCCCCTGTGGTTGGCCAGCCTCAGTACCTTGGAGCCCTGGCTCCGAAGCTCGATCTTGTGCCGCGTGCCTTCGGCCGTCTTGGGGATGCGAAGGGTGAGCAGGCCGTCACTGAGGTCCGCGTCGCACTCGTCCGCGTTCACCGTGCTGGGCAGGCTGGTGCGATAACTTGACAGGGAACTCTGCCCGTGTCAGCTGCAGGTTCCGATCACGGTGGTCCGTGGTGCGGGAATACCCCTGAGGGTCCCCAGCAGGGACCTGATCTCCTGAAGAAGCGTCTGGTAGCTCTCCCCGTAGGTTGCGACGGCCGCGTACACCGCGTCGAGGGCCGCCTGGAGTGGGTCAGTCTCCGCGGCGTCGAGGAGCGCGGGGAGGGCCATGTGCGGCTGGGACATCGGCAGCGACGGGGCCGGCCTGCCAGCCGTGGCCATCACCACGTACCCCTCCTCCGGCTGCGACGCCTCCGGGTCCGGAGTCATCATCACGGCGGCCACGACGCCCAGGAACTGCGGCATCTCCTCGGGCGGCATCGGTGTGGGCGGGCCGTCGTGGACGGGCGGCTGGAAGGGGGCCCGCTTGGGCGGGGTGGCCTGGACGATGGTCCTGTCAGGGACGCCCGGGTCGGATTCCAGGGCCTGCCACGCTCGGTCCGGGTCGTCGAGCGGTGGCGGTAGCGGCCGCCCCTCGGCCAAGGCGGTGAGGCCCGCGGCGATCCAGTCGAGCTGTGCGAGGCCGGCCGCCTCGCACGCGCGGCGCGCCGCCAGGAGGGCGACCGCGCGCTGGGCGGCGGGGCCGGCGTCGTCGATGGCGTGGACGAGGTCCGGATCGAAGTCGAGCAGGCCGAGCACGTTGCCGTCGACGTCGTGCAGGGCCTGACTGGGAAGCCTCCCGCCCCACTCCCATCGCTCATAGGCGAGCTCGAGTTCGCGCTCCGCCTCCTCGTGCGCCAGGCGGGCGCGGCGTTCGGCTTCGGCGCGTTCGGCGGGCGTGGGAGGGGGCGGCTGCTGGCGGGCGTGGTCGTGCCAGTAGGCGGCAGCCCTGGGGCATCGGGCCAGCCTCCTGAGAAGTCCCCCGGTGCTGGCTCACATTCCTCTCGGGAGCGCGGCTACGCGCCTCCTGTTGAGTGGACCGAACCGGACCGGTGGGCCGTTCTGCCGCGCGGTCAGCGTACCGACGTTCGCGGCAATACTGTGGGCTTCCCGCACACCACCGAGGGGGCGGTGGCCATGCTGGTGGAGACGAACGCCACGGAAGCCAAGGGCGACCAGAGCATGGCGGACGAGCTGATGGGCACCTTCGAGTCCTACACGAGCAAGGCTGACCAGACGGCTGAAAACAGGGAGAAAGCCAAGGCTCACGCCCTCAAGTCCGACCAGGCGCTGCGCCGGTCCCTGGGCATCCCCGCCAAGGGGGAGATGCCGGAGGGGTCGTATGTGCGTGCAACGGTGCTCGGTTTCCAGATTGTCGAGTCTTCGAGCGACGAGGTCAGCGTGTGGATGCTGTCCCGTGTCACGCTGCGTAGGGGAGAGCGTGCCAGGGAGGATGGCTCCTACACTCGCAACCTGCTTGCCGCGCAGTGGGAGGACGGAGACTGGAAGGTGACCGGCCGGTCGCAGCGCAGGGCGATCGAAGCGGTTGCCGGCAGGGGGCGGCCGGCAATCGTGGCGCCAGGGGATGCGAAGTTCAACCGTGCTCAATGGACAGCCATTCGGCAGGCATCGTGACGGTGGGGTGACCGCTGAGGCATCGGTGTGGCTCCGGCGTCTCGCCGCCACCTTTGCCCTGTCACGTTGGTGAGACGTATGCCGCCGTTTGTCCGCCGGACGAAGGTTCGGGACTACCGCGTAGGACGAGGGCCGGTCGTCGTCCGCCTCTCATGTGCCGCCGACGGCCGACGACACGGCCTCGTACCGGTGGACCAGCCGCTGAGAACTGACGGTGCTGATGAGCCTTCGGCCTGATCGAGCAGCTCTCGTGCCTTGTCGCCGGCGCCGCACTGGTGGACGGTGTCGGCCAGGTCGAGAACGGCGTGGAGCGACGTCTGGAGTCTGGGCGCCTCCCTGTTCTGGTGCTGGACCGGCCACCGCCCCGTCCCCTACGACGACAACCTCGACCGGCTGGAGAAGCTGGCCGTCATCGCCAACGGCACCACCGCCGCGCTGCGCGACGTGCGACCGTGGCCGTTCCCGACGTTCGAGGACGCCATCACCGGGTGCCTGGCCCCCGACCCCGCCGACCGGCCCACCGCGAAGGAGCTGACCGCCACATGGTGATCCTGCGCGCCCTGGGCCTCGACGACGCCCCCGCCCTCACCCGCGTCTACAGCGGCGCCTCCGTACGGCACACCACCGGCAGGCCCCTCATCCTGGACCAGGCCCACGACAAGATCCGCACAGCCCTTGCCCGAGCCGCCGAGACCCCGCGCGCGGTGGAGTTGGGGCATCCTCCACGAGGACGAGCTGATCGGCCTGTCCGTCCTACGGCGACGAACCCCTGCCATGGGCACCATCAGTTACATCCTCCGCGAGGACACTTGGGGCAACGGATACGCCACCGAGACCGCCAAACAGGTCGTCGTCGCCGCCTTCACCACCGCCGGCCTGGACCGGCTGGAGGCCATGCACCACCCTGACAACCCTGCCTCCGGCCGCGTCCTGGCCAAAGCCGGGTTTACCTCACCAGCACCTCCGACCGGCACGAGGACGGAACCACCGTGCCGTACCAGGTGTACGCCCTGCACCAGCGCACCCCGTGTGGTGAGTGGCCTCATCGAACGGCGCGGGGAGAGCCTCGACGTCGGGCTGGACCGGCTGGCCGGGACGGCGACCGGGACCGTCGGGCTCGACGCCCGGGGCACGTGTGACCTGCTCCTCCACCAGCAGCCCGATGCGGACCTGCCCGACGACCGGGCCCTGCTGATCGTCCGTTTCCCCGCCGGCTTCCGGGGCCGCGGGCTTCCGGGTCCGCGGGCTGACACACCCGCCGGCGGACCGGCGCCAGGCCGGTCCCCGCCGGAGCGGCCCCGGTCAACCGTGTGTCACCCCTGCGGGTGAAGCGCCCTGCGAAGATTGACATTCCGCTCCTTCCCTGCACAAAACTGTGCCGCGAGGCCGATGGGCCCACCTATTGCGGAAGGCGGACTGCATGGCGAACGGCACAGTGCTGCTGGCATTGCGGGAGAACCTCCTGGGCGGTGGCATCAGCACCGAGCAACTGCGCCGCATCGGAAAGGAGCTGGAGAACCAGGGGCTGGAGCTCCGGTGGGCCGCGAGCGCCCAGGAGGCCTGTGCGGCCCTCCACACCGAGTCCGGGCTCGCGGCGGCCGTCGTCGCCTGGGACCTGCCGGGCGACAGCGATTCGGCGGCGGAGGAGGACGGCGGCGGGGCCGAGGTCCTGCGCCGGATCGGGCGGCGGTTCAAGGACCTGCCGGTCTTCCTGCTGATGACGGACGATTCGGACCAGGACCTGGAGCGGCTGCCGCTGTGGGTGTCCGAGACGGTGGTCGGCTACATCTGGCCCCTGGAAGACACCGCCGCCTTCATCGCGGGCCGTGTCGTCACCGCCGCCCGCGCCTACCACCAGGACATCCTGCCGCCGTTCTTCAAGGCCCTCCGCCGCTTCGACGACGCGCACCAATACTCGTGGCACACGCCCGCGCACTCGGGTGGTGTCGCCTTCCTGAAATCCGCCGCGGGGCGGGCCTTCTTCGACTACTTCGGCGAGCGGCTCTTCCGCAGCGACCTGTCCATCTCGGTTGGAGAGCTGGGGTCGCTCTTCGAACACAACGGCCCGATCGGTGAGGCGGAACGCAACGCGGCCCGCGTATTCGGTGCCGACCGCACGTACTTCGTCCTGCACGGCGACTCCACCGCCGACCGCATGGTGGGGCACTACAGTGTCACCGCTGACGAAATCGCCCTGGTGGACCGCAACTGCCACAAGTCCGTCCTGCACGGCTTGGTGATCTCGGGCGCGCGTCCGGTGTACCTGGTGCCGACGCGCAACGGCTACGGCCTGGCCGGGCCGCTGCCGCCCACGGAGACCGACGCCGGGACGGTCGCAGGCCGGATCGACGCCAACCCGCTGACCGCCGGGGCTTTATCGCGCGAGGCGCAGTACGCGGTGCTGACCAACTCCACGTACGACGGACTGTGCTACGACACCGTCGCGACGGCCCGCGCCTTCGCCCCGAGTACGCCCCGTCTGCACTTCGACGAGGCGTGGTTCGCCTACGCCCGCTTCCACCCCCTGTACGCGGGACGCTACGGGATGGCCGTCGGCCCGGACACCTTTACCGGGCCCGAGCGGCCCACGGTCTTCTCCACCCAGTCCACCCACAAGCTGTTGGCCGCCCTCTCGCAGACCGCGATGGTCCATGTGAAGTCGGCGCCCCGGGCCCCCGTCGCGCACGAGCGGTTCAACGAGACGTTCATGATGCACGGCACCACCTCCCCGCTCTACCCGGCCATCGCCTCCCTGGACGTGGCGACCGCCATGATGGACGGCCCGCAGGGACAGTGGCTGATCGACGAGGCGGTGACCGAGGCCATCCGCTTCCGGCAGGCGGTCGTGCGCACCGCGCGGCGCATCGCCGGTGCGGGCGACCGGCCCGAGTGGTTCTTCGGCGTCTGGCAGCCCGAGACCGTCACCGACCCGGCCACCGGCGAGCGCGTCCCGTTCGCCGACGCCCCGGCGGCGCTGCTGCGCGACGAACCGCGCTGCTGGCACCTGGAGCCGGGTGCGCGGTGGCACGGCTTCCGCGGCCTGAGCGACGGCTACTGCATGCTCGACCCGATCAAGGTGACGCTGACCTGCCCGGGCGTGACCGCCACCGGCGAGACCTCCTCGTGGGGCATCCCGGCGCGTGTCCTGACCGCGTACCTGGCTACCCGGGGCATCGTCGTGGAAAAGACGGACAGCTACACCACACTCGTGCTGTTCTCCATGGGCATCACCAAGGGCAAATGGGGCACCCTGATGGACGCCCTCATGGACTTCAAGGCCCTCTACGACGCGGACGCCCCGCTCGACCGGGTGCTGCCCGGCCTGGTCGAGCAGTACCCGCGCCGGTACGCCGGCACCACGCTGAGCGGCCTGTGCCAGGACATGCACGAGCACCTCACCGGCGCCCAGCTGATCACCGCCCTCGACACCGTCTTCCAGCAGTTGCCGGAGCCGGTCGCTCCGCCCCAGCGCTGCTATCAGCAGCTGATCCGGGGCGGCACCGAACGGCTCCGGCTCAGCCATGCCGCCGAGCGCGTCGCCGCCGCGATGGTCACGGTCACCCCGCCGGGCATCCCGGTCCTGATGCCCGGGGAGTCCACCGGGGCGCCGGACGGGCCGCTGCTGCGCTACCTGGGCGCGCTGGAGGCGTTCGACCGGGCCTTCCCCGGCTTCCACAGCGAGGCCCACGGGGTGACCGTCGACCCCGAGACCGGTGACTACCTGATCGAGTGCGTGCGCCTGCCACAGGCCTGAGCGGAACGACGTTCGGCTGTGGGTCCGGAACCGGTCGCGACGGGCCGGTCCCACGGCGTAGACCGGAGGCGCGTCATCCGCTGCTACCCCGCGCGCCGCCACCCTCTGGCGTTCGACTGCGATGTGCCGGTTTGGTGTCAGTGGTTGGTGTCAGTGACGCATGTCAGGCCGGGGTGTTTTCGCTGCTCGATCCTTGAGTGGGGGAGGGGTGACTGTCGTGGGGTGGTGCATGCGAGGGGCACGGTTGTCATGGGGTGGTACACCCCGCCTCGTGCGGTTGTCTCGGGAACGGTACTTCTGATCCTTCCGAGGGCTGCGTGGCTGCACCGTGGTGGGTGTCGGTGTCCGCGGCGGAAGGGCGTGGGGTGAGCGAGCCGGGCGCGTGGGGTGAGGTCTCGGCGCGGGGCTGAGGGTGTCCAGGCCGGTGCTGGTGGCGCGGCTGTTGGAGCTCGATGTGGCCGGGGCGTTGACCGCGGCCCATGTGTGTGCGGGCGCGCAGGTCGGTGGGGTGACTGCGCGGACGGTGTGGCGGTGGCTGGAGGCTGCGCGGACTGAAGGTTGGCTTTGTACGTGAGTTGTGAGAGCACCTGCCGTTCGGCGGCGAGAGCACCCGCTGCTCCAGGTGAGCGATGACGCTGAGCCACGACCGGGGAACCCTGGTCGCCGTCCGGGCGGGCCTGGACCACCCGAAGACCGTTATGCACCTGGGCATCCTCGACATCGTTGCCGACGCTTCGAAACGTGGGAGGTCCTGCACGGCACGGGCGTCCTCAACTGCCGGTTTATTCCGCGTATATCGGCGCGTGTCACGGTGTTCCCGGCCCCAAGCCCCACCAGCGGACGGAGTACGCGTGACCACGGCAGCCGCTTACGCCAACCGGGCGATCCTGAAGTACCAGATCTCCTTCACCGCAGGCCCCGACCTCGAAGGAACGATCGAGCGCATGTCGGACACCACCGTGGTCGGGAGCACCTACTACCACGGACTGCCCGAGCCCAAGGGCAAGTTCGCGGGCCAGTACCGACACAACAAGGATCCGGAGAGGCAGACCATCAACCTCCTAGCCAACGCGGTCTTCGAGCGGCTCGGCTGCAACGACGACCAGTACCTGGCCGAGATCCTGGCGCAGGTCACCGGGGGCAGCATCGAGCTCGAATCCGATAAGGGCCCCTGCCACTCCTGCCGGGCGATCCTCAAGCAGTTCCTGCAGGACTACCCGATGATCGCTTCCTGCGTGGTGACCTACCGCACGACGGACGGACGGGGCCGGCCGATCCGGGCTCTCGAACCCGCCGGAGGCGACCTCTGCGGCTCCTACGGCTATGAGGACGCCGTGGAGGTCAACGGCAACTGGCGCAAGGTGCTGCGCTGACGCCGCTGGCCGTCGAACCGGAGCGTTCGACGGCGCGGCCGCACAGGCAACTGTTCGATCACTTCACAAACAGACACGGGGCCGTACAGGAGGCACCGACAGGCTCGACACCACCGTCGATTCGAGCCGGCGCTATCAGTTCTCATCAACATTTGCTGAGCTGCGAGCCCGCCACTGCTCTTGAAACCCGCCGACAAGTGCTCTCAGTTCTGACCCACGCAGCCAGTCCGCACGACGTCCACGAGCGCCATCAAGCCCGGCTCCAGGCCATGCCGAGCTTCTCCAGCCGCTTCGCGCGCAGCTCGCTCATCTGCCCGGCCGCGTACGCGCGTCGCTGCTCAGCGACCCACTGCCCAAGGGGGTAGGCGCTCTCCTCGCAGTAGCCCACTCCCTCAACGCTGGGGCCCCGGGGGATCGGCCATGACATCCGGGGGCCGTCATTGATTCGCGCTGTACAACGACAGCGCGATCCCAGCGACGGTGCGCGTTGCGAGCCGTCAGCCGTCAGCACCCGGCGACGGTTCGTATTGCAGGCAGTACGCGCAGCTGGCGGCTGAGTCGACGAGGCCCAAGCAGCGCCGACAGGTGCCGCGCTCCCGTACCGGCCCGCAGTCATACCCCGCATCCCGGGCACGTCATCACCGGCTGGCCAGCGCCGAAGGGCAAGGATGCTGAAGACGGTGGCTTGCCCGCGCTCCCGAGGCGCGGTGGAGTGGTGGGCAATCCTGGCCGGCCTCGCACAGAGCTGTCCGGGCGGGGGCGGCCTGGCACGCCGTACGCAGAGTGATACCCCTGCAGAAGGGCACCCCCTGGTCGCCGGAACGGAACTCAGGCCGCCGCGGCGCGGAAGGTGCTGGGGCTCAGGCCCTTGTGGCGTTTGAACGCGGCGCTGAAGCCGAAAGCGTCGGCATAGCCGACGGACCTTCCGATCTGGGCGATGCTGAGGTCGGTGTCGGTCAGAAGCGTCTCGGCCTCGTCCATGCGGCATTCCGTGAGGTAGGCGAGGGGCGGGCGGCCCATCAGCTTGGTGAAGCGCTTGGCGAACAGCGCCCGGGAGACGCCGGCTCGAGTGGCCAGCGACGCCACCGTCCAAGCCTCGGCGGGCCGGTCGTGGAAGGCCTGCAGTGCGGGGGCGAGGACTGGGTCGGCGAGGCCCCGGTACCAGCTGGGCGCGTCGGCACCGGCCTGGTCGAACCAGCTGCGCAACGTGCACACCAGGGCCCAGTCGAGGAGCCGGTCCATCAGTGCCTGCGAACCGGCCGAGAGACGGGCGGCGTCGGCGGCGGCCGTCTCCAGCCAGGCACAGACCTCGACGTCCTCCTTCATCACCAGGACGGGCGGCAGGGCACGCAGAAGCCGCTCGTGGCGGTGGCCAGAGGCGCGGTAGGCGCCCACGATCAGCGCGGTCGCCTCCTCCGAGTCGGTGCCCCAGCGGATACCGTCGAGTTCCTGGGCGGTGCACTCGGTGTCCGTGGTGAAGCAGGCGATCTCGTACGCGGCATGGGAGCTGTGGACAGTGGTGGGATGGTCCGCGAGATGGAACGGTGCGGGGCCCCGCACGATGACCGTGTCGCCCACGCCGACCGCTCGCTCGGTGCCGTCGGGCAGCAGCAGGGTGCCCCCGCCGCGCAACACGCTGATCATGGTGAGCGGTCCGTCGTCGGCGAAGCGGATGGTCCAGGGCGCCGTCAGTACGGCGTGGCTGACGACCGAGCCCTCGGCCCGGATGCCACTCAGTAGCGAACTCAAGGGATCCACGCCACGCATCGTAGACGATCTCCTATGCGCCAGAGCGTTTCTCCCATGGATCATCTACGTCACCGCGGCTGTACTGGATTCATCGAATCAACCGAGACCAGCCGGGAGACACCGTGACCCAGCACGACAGCCATGCCAAGACAGCCCTCGTGGTCGTCGCACACCACCGCACAGACTCCCTCACCACGCACACGGCCCGCCGTGCTGCCGCCCGACTCGAAGCCGCCGGATACCGCATCGACCTGCTCGACCTGCACGCCGAGGGGTTCGACCCACGGATGAACATGTCGGACCAGCCGGACTGGGGCAACAGGGAAAAGACGTATTCGGACGAAGCGCACGCCCATATGCAGCGCATCCTCGATGCCGATGTCGTCGTCGCCGTCTTCCCGGTGTACTGGCAGAGCGTGCCCGCCATCCTCAAGGGCTGGATCGACCGCGTATGGAACTACGGGTTTGCCTACGGCCGCAGCAAGCCCCGCCTCGCCGGCAAGCGCATGCTGTGGCTGGGCCTCGCTGGCGCTACCGCCGACGATCCCATCGTGGAAGGGATGCAAACCGTCCTCGAAACCAATCTGAGCGAAGGCATCGCCTACTACTGCGGCTTCTCCCATTCCACCGTCGGCCTGCTCACCGACGCGGAGGAGCGCCCGCAGCGCGTCGACGCCGAAGGAAACCTCCTTGTCGGCGAAGCGGTCTCGGGCGCTGAGCGAGAGGCACAGTACGCCGATCTCGACCGGCGTGCACGAGAGTTCGTGCAAAGGTTCGTCGCCGAGGGACTTGCGGCGACCTGACCGCCAGGATGCAGATGATCGAGGTCCCGGACCGGATCCGGGGCCGCGGACCCTCGCCGAGGCGGCCGAAGGTAGTTGGGATGTCAGCGTCGCGATCGCCCGCCGCGCCGGCGTCGACCGCACCTTCCGCTACCGCTACCGCTACGGAGATCTACTCGGCCAGATCCACGCTCGGGCCGCCGATCCCCCGCTGCCCCTGATGACCGCGAGCCCGCTGTCGGCCTGGCCTCCCTGCAGGCCGACCTGCTGGCGCCCGACGCCCGCAGTGCTCGCCTCGCTGCCCAGGGCGAGCGACTGGAAGCCTGCCTCAACGAGGCCCTCGGCGAACAGGCCCGGAGTCCCGCCGCGCGCTCGCCTCGGAAGGCTGGCCGATCCGCCGACCGGGCAGCAGCATCAGGCATGCACCGCACCGTGCGTGCGCCGCCGACCGACCGCTTGACCAGGTTTCGATGGGTGCGCGTCGTTCCTGGACCAGGTTCGCTACCTGGCACGTTTCCCCTTGTCAGCCCTGGTCCCGGCTGCCGATCAGGTCGCGGACAAGGGGGTGCGTGATATAGGAGCCCGGCCCGCCAGTTTGTGGTGCGCGTCCGGTGCGGCGTGGCGGGGCCGGCGGCGCGCACCGCGAATGTGCGGTGCGGTGTGGCGGTGCGCGCGGCGTGCTCCACCGTCCGGCGATGGTGCGCACCGGCTACGCCGAGCGCGTTGATATGTCTGGAGAAGCGTCCCGGCCCCGCGCAAGCAGCACGCCGGCGAAGGCCAGGGCGGACGTCCGCGGCGATGTCCTGCTCACCCTTGCTCAGCTCCGCCTGGCCAAGCCCCACCAGCTCAAGGCGCTTGTGCTGCCGCATCACCAGGACAGGGACCACGTCCGCCGCGCGCTGCGCGACTGGTCGGCCGGACCCACCGTGCCCAGCAGAGTTACTGGTACTGCACCCCGGCGGGCCTGGCCGAAGCCGCCGCCTCCGGTGAACACGCGCCGAAGGCCGGCCGGACCACCGGGCAGCGCGCGGCGGCGAAGACGGGCTTGCGTGAGCACGCCCTCGCCCTGGTCGACACCGTCATCGCCTTCCACCACGCCGGGGCGGCCGACCACACCGACTGGCAGGTGGAAGTCGCCCACCCCACGCCAGCCGGCTCCCTGGTTCCCGACGGCGTGGTGCTCCTGGCCGACGGCTCCCACGCGTTCGTGGAGATCGACCGCACCCTGTCCTACGCTCGCCTGCTCGCCAAGCTGGAGCGCTACGACGCCTACCGCAACGCACCTGCGTCCGGGCGCGGCAACGCCGCCCGCCCTCCGCGCTCACACTGGCAGCAGACCTATGCCGGGCCGTCGCTGGAGCGGCCCTTCCCGCTGCTGCTGTTTTCGCCCCCGCCCAGCGCCGCGCGGCCCCGGCAACGAGGGAGGCCCGCCTTCCACGACCGTGCCCGGCCGAACTGGCGGATCACGGTGGCGACGACGACCTTGCCCCTGTTGATCGCGCACGGGCCCGAGCGGCCGGTGTGGCGGGTTGTCGGCGACGGTGAGGACCGCCTGCCCTTGGCAGGGCTGCCGCAGCCGCGGTGAACGTGGCGGGCCGGCGCGCGGCCTTGCCACGGCTGGTGGGCAAACCCGAAGGGGAGCCTGGGCAAGCCGCCCCGGCGGCTTGCCCAGCCCGGCCGGGCCGCGCTGGAGTTCCCACGCTGTGGCCAGGCGCAGGGTGAAAGCGTCGAGGTAGATGACGTGGTCCATGCGTCCCGCCCGGCGCAGGCGCAGTCGGCCCTTGCTGCGGTCGAGGTCGGTTCGCCAGAGGTAGACGGGCTCTGGGCGCGGTTCCGTGAACCCCAGGTCAGTGGCGGGAGCGGCACTGGGGCAGACGTCGGCTCTGAGGCGGGGTACAGAGACACCCCCGGGAACCGCGTTGGGCACGTACGTTGTCTTTGCTCGGCGAAGCTGCGTCGAGTGTCGCCTACTGAGTGGGGGAACGGTGTTGCGGGAAGCACAGCCGGGAAAGGTAGTTGCCGGCCGATACCGCCTGGTGGTCAGACTCGGGTCCGGTGGCTTCGGGCATGTGTGGATGGCGCGCGATGAGTCTCTGCGCGTCGACGTGGCGGTCAAGGAGATCCGGCTGCCCGCATCATCTTCCGACACTGAGCAGGACGCCCTGCTGGCCCGCGCTGTCCGTGAGGCCCGCAATGCCGCGCGACTTCGTGACCACCCCCACGTCGTCGCCGTCCATGACATCGTCATGGAAGGCGACGTCCCCTGGATGGTCATGCAATTGGTCGACGGATGCTCACTACAGGATCATTTGACCAGGCATGAGCCATTGTCGGTGGACCGTGCCGCCGAAGTCGCCGTGGCTCTGCTGAGGGCCTTGGAGGCGGCGCACGCGATCGGCATCGTGCACCGGGACGTCAAGCCGGCCAACGTCATGCTCGCTCGAAGTGGCGAGGTGCTCCTCGCCGACTTCGGTATCGCAGTGCACTCTGCGGACACCCGGCTGACAGGGACCGGGATGTTCGTCGGCTCACCCGGGTACGCCGCCCCAGAGCGCGTACGCGGTGCCGACGGAGGAGGCGCGAGCGACCTGTTCTCCCTTGGTGTGACGCTGTATCAGGCAGTGGAGTGGCACACGCCATTCCGACTCGACGATCCAGCAGCAGTCGTCTTGGACGAGGCGCCTCCACCGCAGCAAGCAGGTCGGCTCACCGCCCTCATCACGCAACTGCTGGAGAAGAACCCAGATAGACGCCTTACAATCCCCCAGGCACTGGCCATGGTCGCCACGCCAACTTCGACGTTGCCCCCTGCGGCGGCGGGCGACTACGTGGTAGTTGTTCCCCCACTCGGCAAGAGGGTCACCGAGTGCACGGTCACGCGGTGGCTCAAGCGGGTCGGTGAACGCGTCAAGCAGGGCGAGCCCCTGGTGGAGCTTTCCACCGACAAGGTAGACACCGAGCTTCCCTCGCCGGCTACCGGAACCCTCAAGCTCCTCCTGGTCGCCGAAGACGAGACGGTAGCCATCGGCGTGCCCCTCGCCACCATCGACACCACGCAGACGCGCAGATAAAAGCGGCTGGCCACACGCGATGTGCCGACGGGCCGGGCGTCCTTCGAAAAGTCCTCCGCACCTGCGTCCTCACCCAGCCATGAGCCTCACAGAACCGCGGACAGAGCCAAGTTCGCGGGTTCCCATCACCGGCCCCGAGGTCGCCCCGCCCGCCGCGCTACTCGTGCGACGGCGCCCGCCCGCGCCGTCCTCCTGCTCGATACCGAGAGCCCGCAGGACCATTCGAGAAGGCGACTGGTGATCACGGAGTAGTGGACGCTGACCCGGCCCCGCTTCTTGTCCAGGATCTGTGGGGCCTCGTCCCGGTAGACGTAGCGGAGGTATCGGCGGCGGATCGGCGCTTCAGCTATCAGCAGCACTGGTGAGGAGATGAGGATGGCCACCGGGACCAGGGCTCTCACGACGGTGAGCTTCGCTTTCTCCTCGTATCGCATGCGTTCAGTGTGCTGACCCTGCATGTTGCTTGTCAGCCATACCCAGAACCCCTGGGTCCGACGATCTTACAAATGACCGCCTCAGACCCATGCTTGGAAGGTAGGACAAGCTCAGCGACGGGTGTGTGGTCTGCCCGGTGCAGCAGGGCACCAGCACGGTCCAGGGAGTGGATAGCCATACCGGTCCAACGGCAACCCGCACAAGGCAGACACCCGCGGTCTTTGGCCTTAGACGGTCTACCTCTGACGGCGGTGGACCATCACACTGATCACCTGTCTTCGATGATTGGGAGGTTGCCGGTGACGACTCTGGCTCCGAGGCCGTGGGGGCTGACCCGGATGAGGCCGTTCCCCGCGTCGGCTGCAGTGCCTGCGGCCACGGTCGTGCTGGACCCGGAGAAGCAGACCGGCCGGTGGGTTGGGCCGGATGGGCAAGGCGTGCCGAGCCTGGACCGGCACAAGCGCAGCGAGACCAACAAGGAGACGAAGCCCAAGACGTCCCTGGACGGCAACACGGATGAGGGCAGTGGCCAGCAGGGGGACAACGATTGACCGGCCCGTCAGCCGTGCTTGTCGTCACTCAGCTGGACGACGTGACGGCCGACGTCGTCATTGAGGAACTGGGGGAGCGGGGAGTGCCGGTGGTCCGGCTCGACCCCGCTGACTTTCCTGCCGCAGTGACCGTGAGGGCACGGGTCGGCGACTTCGGCCTTGCCGGCGAGATCCGCACAGGGACGCGGGTTGCTGCGTTGGACAGCGTGCGCTCGGTGTACTGGCGGCGGCCACGCCCCTACGCCGCGCCCACCGGCCTTGACGACCGTGACGCCCTGTGGTGCGTAGACCAGGCCCGCTACGGGCTCGGCGGCATCCTGGCATCGCTGCCGGGCGCGCACTATGTGAACCATCCGTGGCGCAACCGAGCCGCCGAGTACAAGCCCGCCCAGCTCGCTGCGGCTGCGCGGTGCGGGCTGCGCGTTCCGCCGACGCTCCTGACCAACGACGTGGACGAGGCCCGGCGATTCGTGGCCCAGCACGGGCCGGTCGTCTACAAGCCGCTCTACAACAGCGACTACACCGACCCGCAAGGGCGCGGATTGACGGTCTGGGTCGAGGAAGTCGCGGCGCAGGACCTGGACGCCGGGGTCAACAAGACAATGCACCTGTTCCAGCAACGGGTGGACAAAGTGGGAGACATCCGGCTCACCGCCGTCGGCGACCGCCTGTTCGCGGTGCGGATCGACGGCTCTCCCGGCCTGGACTGGCGCCGGCACTACGACGACCTCTCCTACGCCTTGATCAACACACCACCCGACGTGGCGAAGGGCGTACGCGACTACCTCGCGGCGTTCGGCCTGACGTACGGCGCCTTCGACTTCGGGCTCGACGCCTCCGGCAGGTGGCACTTCTACGAGTGCAACCCCAACGGCCAGTTCGCATGGTTCCCTACCCCGATCACCAGCCAGATCACCACAGCCATCGCCGACCAGCTCCAGCACCCCGACCGGGACCGCCGATGACCATCAGCACCTCTCTCCGCCAGGGCCTCGCCGACGAGCTTGCCCAAGGCGGCCAGCTCACCGACCCAGCTTGGCGATCAGCCGTCGAGGCCGTCCCCCGCGAAGTCTTCCTGGGGGACACCGTCTATCGACCGAACGGCACCCAGTGGGAACCCGTCCACCGCGACCAAGTCGGCGACGACGAGTGGCTCCGACGGGTCTATTCGGACACCACATGGGTGACCCAGGTCGAGGGCATCAGCGCCAGCAGCGCACCCGGCCCTGTGTCCGGACGCCCCACCTCCTCCAGCACCTTGCCGTCCCTCGTCCTGCGGATGCTCGAACTCGCCGACATCCGCGAGGGCGACAAGGTCCTGGAGATCGGCACGGGAACCGGCTACTCCACAGCCATCCTGTGTCACCGGCTCGGCGACGAGGCCGTGTACTCCGTGGAGTACGACGAGGGCCTGGCCGCGACCGCCGCACGGCGGCTCCAAGCCTCCGGCTGCTCTCCCCACCTCATCACCGGTGACGGTCTGCGCGGGTACCAGGACGGCGCCGACTACAACAGCGTTATTGCGACCTGCGCGGTGCGCACCATTCCGCCGTCGTGGCTGTGGCAGCTCCGCGATGGCGGCAGCATCGTCACCACGATCAGCGGCTGGATGCTCGCCTCCGGCCTGATCCGCCTCGTCCTCGACGAGGAAGGGGTCGCCCGCGGACGCTTCACCGGTGACAAGGTCTCGTACATGCTTGCCCGCCCCCACGAGCGCCCGCCCCGGCCCACCTTCTACCCGCATCCCGGAACCACCCGCAACGCGCGCGTCAGCCCGGAACTGCTGGACGACTGGACGGCCCAGTTCGTCGCGCAGCTAGCAGCCCCCTCGGCCGAGCTGGTGCGAACTGGAGAAGGCATCGCCCTCCTCGACGTGGCGACCGGTTCGCAGGCATGGACGGAGCCCAATGGTGACGGCTGGACCGTCCACCAGGACGGCCCACTGCAGTTGTGGGACCAGGTCGAGGACGCCCTTGCGCTGTGGGAGCAGGAGGGCGCGCCTGATCAGACGGCGTTCGGGATGACCGTCACCGAGTGGCACCAGACCGTGTGGCTCGGCGACCCGAAGGGACCGAGCTGGCGCCTGCCGACCTGACTCCTTCGTGGGACTCTCCGACTACGGCATCGCCCCCTCCCTGTGGTCCCGAGCCTGTGCCGCTTGCCGCACGCAGCAACTCGTGTGCGGCGCACAGGGCCGTTGGATGTGCCGCCTCGCCGCGCCGACGGGGGACGATCCGGCGGCGGCTCAGGGTTGTACCGGTCGGTGAGCCTTGCCGGAAGGGCCCGCGGCCTCGACCTGGTCGGCGCGCACCCAAGGACCCCTGCTGGGCGGAAAACGTCACGAGCCCTTCAGGAGAAAGATCGCGCCAGCTTCGCCCGAGATTCAGGGGTCTGTCATGCGACCGCACATGATCACCTCATGAGCGGGGCAGCAACCAAGCTGGAGAATGAGGGGGAACCAGTGCCCGCGACGGAACGCGAATTGCACGAGCAGCACCGGAGCATGACCAAGGAGCTAGCCGCCCGCCACGCTCGCGTCAAGGAACGTGACCCCGACGACCCGGAGAACGACAACCAGTACACCGAACTGGTCGAGCGCGCAGAGGAACTGCTGGAGTTCGAGCAGCAGCTGCCGGCCAGGCTCGCGGAACCCCAGCGGCTGAAGAGCGCAAGCATCGTGCGATGGGCGTGGCGGGTCCAGACCGCCGTAGCCGTAGGGCTCGCCATTGCTGCTCTCGCCCTCGGGCATACCGCTTGGTGGCTCGTGCTGCTCATTCCCCATCTGGCGGCCACGCTGATGGGCTGGTCGATCACCGTGACCGCCAAGCAGCACAAGCAACAGCGCACCATTGCGGTCGCCCTTCAAGTCGAGGGGCTCCTGGTCGTCCTCGTGGTGCTCGGCGTGATCTCTCCCTGGTGGATCATCGCTATCGTCATCGGCTGGATCGGCATCGGGGCGTTCTCGGAAGACAGCCCCGCGGGCCAGGGGGTGAAGAAGTAATGGAGGACGTGGACCGCCAGCTTCGCGACACCGACCGACACATGCGCGACCTGGACAGCCGTCTCGATGACCTCGAAACCGATCACCAGACCCTGAGCCGTAAGTTCGGCTACACCGAGGACCTGGACTACGAACTGCGCGACATCCGTGAGGACATATCCGGATGCGATGACAAGATCGACAAACTCGAAGAGGAACTCGACGACCGCATCGGGAGCACGGAACAAGACATCAAGCGACTCATGCAGCACGTGCGGCTACTCGAAGGGCAGATCAAGGTCGCTCAAGGGGTACCTGCGGCAGACCTGGACACCGTCACCAAGGACCAGCAAGCCCTCGCACGCACCATGGAGCGGGGCTGGAACGCCCGGAACCTCCTCCTCAGCGACCACGACCGCCGCACCCACCAGGTGCGTGTCCGACATCACCAGGACACCGCGGCCAAGCACCGGGCAGCGCGCACCGCGGTCGTCCAGGCTGTCGGCGCATTCACTGAAAGCCGCTACGGCACCAGTGACCACTCCGAGGCAGCGAGCCACCTCCGCACCCGGATCGCCGACGAAACGAGGCTGCGACAGGACCTCGTGCGGCAGGCACCCGCGGCCGAGGAATCCGCGAAGGCCCTTGCGGACGACGCTTCCACTCGCGCAGACCAACAGCCGGCGATGGCAGCTGGCGAGCGGGCGGAGAAGCGCCTCACCCTCGCCCTGCGCAGCCGCCTGACCGACGCCGTCAGCAGCCGATCACTGCTGCCAGCCTGGTTCGTCACCGTCCTTGGAGCAGCGCCGCCCGCCCGCCACACGGACCAGTGGTTGGAGACGGCCACCGGCGTCCTGCTGTACCGCCTCACCTACAAGATCACCGACCAAGTCGTCGCCCTCGGCCCTAAGCCGTCAGACATCGACCGGTACCGCCGCAGCTGGCACGAACAGCTGTCTAAGGGCCTGCGCCGCTGGTGACCAAGACAGTCCAGGGCAAGGCCACCTGCGCCATCGAGTCAACAGGCGCCGCTCACCCGGCCCGCGAACCAGCGCATACTCCCTTCTTCAGTCCATGCGGGGGAGCCGGCCCCGCGCGGCGACCCCGGTGCATGCCGGCCGGCTTTGACGATCGCCTGCCAGACCGGCGAAGCGACGGCGGCCGGCCGCCAGACACAGCAGGCCTTGCCGGCCGGTTGCCCCGGCCCCACTACGGCCAGCTGCTCATAGGTCGCACACATCTCCGGCTCGCGGTCGGGCGGGTCCTGACCGGCCCGCAGTCCGCCGCCCGGCCCGGTGTCGTGCGCAGAGTGAATGTCACTGCCGCGCAGAGTAGATGTCAGCGCTCCTTCGAGAGGTGATGCGCTGGCTCTCGCGACACATGTGGGTGACAGCCCCAAATCCGTGCCCGTCATCGGGGCTGGCGTCGTTCCGCGGGCTGGGTGGGTCAGCCGTGGTTGGGACCGACTGGCCCGGCAGCCGCTGACGTCCCGAATGCCGGACCGCGCCAGACTGCGCAGTGTGGGAGAGGTTGTCACAAGGTCCCGCCGCCCGGCTGGCGCCGACTTCGCGGTCCGGGCCGGGACGGCGGCCCGCCGATCGGGCCGACCGGAACCCCTCGACGCCGCGGCCCGCGTGGCCGCGACACCGCTGCGGCGTACGGCCGCGCGGACACGGCCCTACATCTGCTCGGGGAAGCGCACGATGAGCTGGGCACCGGCCCCGGCCGCCTGCGGCCATCCTGGACGCGTCCGGCATGGTGGCCCTGACCGCTGAAGTCGTTTCAACCACTGCGTCCCACGCAGGTCGTGTCGCTTTACACGGAGGCTGAGCCTCGGCGTTGTGCCGCGTTACGACGAGCCATCTTGTTCCTTTTCCGACTTCCTGCTGTGACGGAGATCACGGGTCTTGGTCTGCCGGGATCTGACCATATGTGGGGCGCGCTGACACCGAGGCCGGCTCGACGATCCCGCTCAGCTGGTTCGGCGCGTGGTTGTGGCGTTCCTCCGTCGCCTGTGAAACCGAGGTGCCCCGGACGGCATCAGTAGGGTACCGTGCGGGCCATGTCGAGCCCCGAGTCGGACACGGTGGGGGCTTTCGGTCACGCCGTCAGCCCCCTGAACCACTGAGTTCACAGCCTTTCCGCCACGCCGTGTTGTGCGGCCGGGCGAGCGCGCCCTTGGGCGCTGACCGCGGTGACGAGATGCCCTTCCTCGTGCTTCTTCTCGCCTCGGAGTCACTCGATGCCTCTTCCGCTGTACCTGCTTGCCATGGCGGTCTTCGCCATGGGCACCTCGGAATTCATGCTCGCCGGCCTCCTACCAGACATCGCCTCGGACTTTGATGTCACAGTCGGGACAGCAGGCATGCTCACCTCGGCCTTCGCGATCGGAATGATCGTCGGTGCCCCACTCATGGCCGGGCTTGCCCGCAACTGGCCCGGACGGTTCAGCCTGCTTGGATTCGTCTTCGTGTTCTCGGCTGCCCACGCCGTGGGCGCTGCCACTTCGAGCTTCTCTGTCCTGTTCGCGACCCGGGTCTTCGCAGCGCTCGCGAACGCGGGGTTCCTTGCCGTAGCTCTGACGACTGCGGGCACGCTGGTCTCTTCCGACAAGAAGGGACGCGCGCTCGCGGTGCTGCTGTCGGGCACCACGGTGGCCACGATCGCCGGCGTCCCAGGGGGAACGGTAGTTGGCTCACTTCTGGGCTGGCGGGCCACTTTCTGGGCCGTCGCCGCGCTCTGTCTGCCCACAGCCGTCGGCATCCTGAAGGGAATTCCGGCGCGGCCTGCGATGGAAGTAGCTGATGGACCGGCCATGCGCTCAGAGGTCGCAGAGCTGAAACGTCCGCGGTTGCTCCTGGTCATGCTGCTCGGCGCGCTGGTGAACGCGGCGACCTTCGCAAGCTTCACCTTCCTCGCCCCCGTGGTGACCGACACCGCCGGGCTTGGCGAACTGTGGATCTCTGTCGCTCTGGTGCTCTTCGGTGTCGGTTCCTTCGCCGGGGTCACGGTCGCCGGCCGGATGTCCGACCAGCACCCTGGCGCGGTTATCGCAGTCGGCGGTCCGCTGCTGCTCATCGGCTGGCCGGCCCTAGCCGCGCTGGCCGACAAGCCGGTCGCCCTGTTCACCCTCGTGTTCGTTCAAGGCGCACTGTCGTTCGCGCTGGGCAGCACGCTGATCACACGGGTTCTCTACGAGGCGGCAGGAGCCCCCACGATGGCCGGCTCCTACGCGACCGCCGCACTCAACGTCGGCGCCGCCGTCGGACCACTCATCGCCGCGACCACCCTCACCACCGCAGCTGGGGACCTCGGACCGCTCTGGGCAAGCGGACTTCTCGTCGCGCTGGCGCTGCTCGTCGCGTTCCCCTTGCGCAGTGTGATCGCAGGTGGTCGGAGCAGCGAGTCGCTCCAGGGACACGCGCGAACGTCCCGTTGAGCATCGAGGGATGGCGAATGCTCGTCGAGCGCTGCCGCACCCGTCCGATCGCCCACGGCGCCGCGCCAGCGTCTCCCGCGCCTGCCTGTTCAAGTGGAAGAACCGGTACGACACGTATGGCGAGAGGCGTCTCAGCTGTGACGACGCGGTGGAAGGTACGGCGCTCGCTCGGCGGCCAGCAACGAAGTCACCTGGAAGAACAAGCTCACTGGCAAGTGCCTGGACGCCGCTCCGGGCATGGTCCTTCTGGGCGACTGCAATCCTCGGGTCTCCATCTGGATTGAGACGAAGCAGCCCGACGGCACGTACGTGCTCAAGAACAAGGTGACGAAGAAATGCCTCGACAGCAAGGCGAGCGGCAAGGTCTACCTTTACCGGTGCAACGGCGGCGACAACCAGAAGTGGATTGAGACCAAGGACGGCTTCGGCTGGAAGCTGGTGGACAAAGCCACCAAGCGCACCCTCTCTGGGTGGGACAACGGAACGGTTACCACGGAGAAGTACGACGGCGGCCTCAAAGGCCAGCGCTGGAGCTGATTCCGTAAGGTGCTGACCCGGCGGAGCCACCGCTGGGTCAGTGCGCGTCCAGCGTGACCGTGCGTGCACCAGAAGCGGTCACCGCGGTGGATGCGGGCGGAATCAACGGCGCGGCCGACCTCGCGGTAGGTGATGCCCGTGTTGTGCGAGATCGGGCTGAGCGCGGGATCCGCCGCAGGCGGGCGATCTCCGGGCCGCCGTCAGAGAGGCAACGCGTGGTGCCCCGGTGGCACCGGTGTCTTCGCCCGGCGCACGTCCGCACGGCGCTGCTCATGCGTCGCTGGCGTAAGTCCGACGAGATGTAATGCGCTGTCCGTAGCAGCCCATCACGCTGAAACGCTTCACATGCCGTCTCGTCTCACCGCCGCCGACTGGGGATCATTGGAGGAACACGGCGGGGCCTACCACGCGATCCAAAACCGCCGGGGCGAGAGGAGTCCCATGTCCAAAGCCGAAACCGCCTCGGCCCGCCCGCTTCCGATGCCGGCTACGGCCGCTGCGGCGAACGGTTCCGCGCGCCTGGCGGATCCCAGCCCCATTCCCGTCGGTCCCAGCCCCGTCTCCATCGCCTTCACCCCCGACGGAACCCGCGCCTACGTGACCAACTCCGGTGGCGACACTGTCAGTGTCATCGACACGGCCACCAACACCGTCACGGGCACCGTCACCGTGGGCGCCGCACCGTGGGGCGTGGCGATCCACCCTGACGGGACCCGCGCCTACGTCACCAACTCCACCGCCGGGACCGTCAGCGTCATCAACACGACCACTAACACCGTCATCGCCACCATCACCGTGGGCGGGACCCGCGCCTACGTCACCAACTCCACCGCCGGGACCGTCAGCCTCATCAACACGACCACTAACACCGTCATCGCCACCATCACCGTGGGCACCAGCCCACACGGAGTAGCCGTCACCCCCGACGGAACCCGCGCCTACGTCGCCAACTCCGGCACCACCACCGTCAGCGTCATCGACACCACCACCAACACCGCCACCCGCATCAACACCGCGACCAGCCCGGCGTTCCTGGCCGCCTCCCCGGACGGGAGCCTCGTCTATGCCACGATGACCGCCGCAGGCACGGTCACGGTGATCAACCCGAGCACCGACACCATCACCCGCACGATCCCCGGATTCAGCGGGGCACAAGGGATCTCCCCTACCCCGGACGGCCGTCACCTGTACGTCGTCAACAACGCCACCAGCGCCGTTCGCGTCCTGAGGAGGCCGGCCGCCATCTCCCCCAACCAGGGTTCCTTGGGTGGCGGGACGCCGGTGACCATCATCGGCCATGGCTTCACCAACACCAGCTCCGTACACTTCGGCACCCATGAGGCGACCGACGTCGTGGTCGTCAACGACACCACCATCACCGCCGTCACCCCAGCGGGCACGGGAAGCGTCACGGTCAGAGTGACCGCCGCAGGAGGAACAGCGGTCATCGGCCGCTTCTACTACCGGCTTCTGCCGGTTATCGACAGCACCTCGGTATCCTCCGGGCCGATGAGCGGAGGCAGCCTCCTCACCATCACCGGCCGCAGGTTCATCGGCGTCAAACAGGTGTGGTTCAAGAACGTCGCAGTCGTCCCCACCATCCTGTCGGACACCCAGATGACCGTCGTCGTCCCGCCCTCGGCCCTGGCGCGCACCGTCCCCATCCATACGGCCAACCGGGGAGGCGTCTCCAACAGCTCCTCCTACACCTACCTCGGCGGCCCGGCCATCACCAGCATCAGCCCGATCTCGGGTTCACGGACCGGCTCTCGTGCCGTCAACATCAACGGCACCTCGCTGGCCCAGGTCACCAGCGTGACCTTCGCAGGCAACCCCGCCATCACCTTCAAGGCCACATCCGACATCAAAATCCAGGCCATCACGCCGCCGGGCACGCCCGGCCCCGCGGCCGTCGTCGTCAGGACAGCCAGCGGCGCCACGGCCACCTCCCCCATCCCCTACACCTACACCTAATCCGCAGACATACGCCCCACGACGGCACGCGTGCGACGGGCATGCGACTCGGTGGCTTTGCTCACGTCTAGGAGCAGCACTTCGACGGCGCTTTGGGCGTCGCTCTCCTCAGGGTGATTGTCGACATGCTCACGGGCGGGAACAGCACGCGGGCCTTCCTTGCGGGACCATCGCGGCCGTCACTCTCTCCCTGGTCCCCGCTTCGGATGCGCCCGATAGGCGAGTAACTCTTTGTAGCCAACGCCTGGGGGTGCGGCTGCGACTGCGGGGGTGCTCGCACGGTCGGGTCACCCTGGGTGCAGGCGCGCGGTTCCCGATGTGGACTGTGTTCGTCCCGTCAGGTGTGCGGAGCGATCCGTGATCCGTGCCGAGTGGAGGAACGTACTAGTGGCATCGAGGAAGCCGAGCATCGTCTTCGCCCATGGCCTGTGGGCCGACGGCTCCAGTTTCAGCAAGCTGATCCCCACTCTTCAGCGCGACGGCCATGAGGTGATCTCCGCGCAGAACACCCTGGACTCGCTGGAGGGCGAAGTCGATGCCGTCCACCGCGCCCTGGAACGGGTCAGCGCCCCAGCGATCCTCGTCGGCCACTCCTGGGGCGGATTCGTCATCAGCGCCGCTGGCAACCACAGCAAGGTCGCCGGGCTGGTCTACCTCGCCGCGCTCAGCCCGGAGGCCGGAGAAAGCGCCCAGGAGCAGATCGGCAACTTCACCCAGCCCGAGCTGTTCTCCCACCTGGAGGAGGAGAACGGGCGGATCTGGATCGCCCGCGACGGCATCTCCTACTTCTGCGGAGACCTTTCCCCAGAGGACCAGCAGCTCGTCTGGGCGACCCAGGGCGCCCCACGCGCAGAGATGCTCACCTCCACGACCGACAACCCCGCCTGGAAGTCCAAGCCCACCTGGTACCTCCTCACCACCCAGGATCAGGCCGTCCACCCCGACCTGCAACGCTTTGTCTCCCAGCGCATGGACTCCACCACCGTCGAGGTCAACAGCGCCCACGTCCCGATGCTCTCCCAGCCCGAGGCCGTCCTCGACCTGATCCGCAAAGCAGCCGACGCCGTGGCCACGGCATAGGGCCGCTTACAGTGAGCTACCGTCGGGCTATACGAGAGCATGACCGCGAAGGCCAGCAGCTACGGGGGAAGCCCCGGCCCTGCCCAGCGAAGAGCCGGGCAGCCAAGGTGCCCCCTGTTCTCGTAGACACCGACTTCGCTTCCACGCGGGTGCCTCCCGCACCTCTGAACATTCGCTGTTCGTGAGTCGCGTACATAGCCAGACTCTGCCCTGTTCTTCCTAAGCTACGTCGAAGCCCGGTGGGGTCGTGGATGCCGGGGAGCGGACCGGCGAGCATCTCCAGCACCAGGCCGTGCGCGGTCAGCTCCGCCGCGTCCCGCGCCCAGCCTCTTCATCTCGTACACGGTGAAGATCACCCGGCAGTGCGGGGCGTGCGCCTTGACCTCCCGCGCCGTCCTCAGCGCCCCCTCGAACCGGGGCGGACCCGCACCCGGGCCGCCTGGCTGGTCCCGTGCCGCCTACGCGCCGGCCGGGCCAGTGGTGGTGGTCGAGGAAGACGCGGGCGCGCTCATCGAGCTCGGCCGCGACCCGTACGCCGCGGGCCGGTACGGGCGCAGGCCGGAGCGCAGGGAGCGGACGGCCTTGAGGGTGCGGGTGGACTTCACCCCGGCCATGGTGTCGATCGCGCAGCCCCAGGTGGTGCACGCCTGCTCGATGCTGCCCTGCTTGGCCTGCTGCTCGGCCTGGGCTACCAGGTCGAGGGCGGTGATCCGCGCGTACGTCGCTCCGGGCCGGCTGGCCGCCGCGGTCGCGTACTGGTGGGCGGCGTTCGGGCGGTCGCCAAGGGTCTCGAAGACCTTCGCCGTGCGGGAGTGAACGGTGGCCGCCGGTGGGCCCCACACCAGGGCCCACAACGGCACCTCGTCCTCGGCCCTGGCCGCCAGCGCGGTCTCGGCGAGTTGGACGTCGGCGAGGGCGCGCCGGGTCTGGCCGGTCTTGGCGAGCGCGTGCGCGTGGGTGACGGCGAACAGGGCCTCGACCTGCTGGCCGACGCGGCCCCTGGCGCGCTCCCAGCCGCTCTCGGCGAGGGCCAGGCAGTGCTCGGGCCGGTGCAGCTTCATGCCCTGCCGGGACATCGTGCGCATCACGAAGCCGTCCTGTCCGGCGACGCCGGACGCCCGCGCGAGGGCGAGGGACTGGAGGTAGTAGCGCTGGGCGAGGCCCTGTTCCCCGCTGTCGTACGCCTTCCAGCCGTACAGGTGGGCCGCTGCCGAGGCGACCGAGAGCGCCTCGGCGCGGACGTCGTCGCTGGCGAACCGGCCCCGGCACAGCTGCGCGACGTCGGCTGGCGGGCGGCACGGTGGAACCGGGTAGAAGCCGTCGGTGGTCCTTGGCGCCGGCGTCCGGGTGCCGCCGTCTGAGTACCGTGCGCACCCCGCGATTGAGTACCCGCACGGGTGTCCCGGGCCGGCTGAGCGGCGTTGGATCGAGGCATGCACACAACAGCCCACCCTCCGACGTCCCCGGCCCAGGTGTCGGCGGAAAAGGACCGCTCCCGCTTCTGGTCCGTCCTGTGCGCCGTCTCCTTCATGCCGGCGTTCCTGGGAGCTGGTCTGCTGGCCCTGTCCTCCGAGCGGGCGTCGCGGTGCCTGACGTACGGGGAGGAGTGCAGCCCGGGACTGCCCGATTGGGTGTTCAACTGGGGAGTCGGTCTTGGCGTTGTCGCCTGCGTCATCGTCCTGGCCGCGCCGAACACACGGGTGCGGCAGGTGGCGCTCGCCGCCCAGGTCCTTGCGGAGTGCGCGGCATTGCTGGTGCCCCTCAGCCACTCGTGACCCGCCGCCGGGCTGCCGGTCGAGAACAGCCGCCGTAACTCCAAGCGGGACCGGCTAAAACGCCGCTCTCCACGCGGCGCCGTCCGTCCGCAACCAGGCGCGTTCGTCACGGCAGGCGGATGCGGTGGAGCCGCGCATCGCCAGCGGGTTCCCGGCCAGCGCGGAGCTCTGACGTGGTCCCCGGCCTGCTACCTCTCTGCCCGGGCCGGACCGTTCACGGGCAGGGGTATGGCATCTGCGGGTCATCCAGGTGTGGTGGTGACGGGGGCATACCCCGCTTCCGTGACCTCTTCTCCAGAGCCCGGACCATCAGTGACACCGGCCGCCTCTGCCGCTACCAGTTCACTCGCCGACCGTGCCGGCTACGACCCCGGCTTCCTCGGCCCGCAGGTGCCGCTGCCCACCCCCACCGACGCCGGCATCGAGATCGTGCCGCTGCCGTACACGCACTTCACCGTGCTGCTGCGCCCGGACCGCCAGCTCGCCGCGGCGACGACCGTGGCCATCGGCGGGGCCCGCCTGCGCGTTCGGACCGGGACAGCCGCTGGCGCCTCGACCCCCGCCTGCCGAACGGGCATCAGGCGGGCAACGAGCTGTACGCGCACAACTCCCTGGACCGCGGACACCTGGTGCGCCGACTGGACCCGGTGTGGGGAGAGCCGCGCGAGGCGGAAGGCGGACGACGACACCTTCCACTACACCAATGCCGCCCCGCAGGCCGACATCTTCAACCAGGGCAAGGAGCTGTGGCTGGGCCTGGAGGCCTACCTGCTGGAACACGCGGCCGAATTTGACCGCCGCCTGGTCGTCCACACCGGACCGGTCCTCCTCGATAGCGACCCCGTCCACCGATGGGTGAAGATCCCGCTGCGGTTCTGGAAGGTCGTCGGCTTCCTCGACGACGGACAGCTGGCCGCGACCGCCTACATCCTCGACCAGAGCCCCGACCTCACCGCCGCAGAAGCGGCCCGGGCCCTGGCCAAAGCCGAAGGCAACCCGCCCCCACTGGGCGCCTTCCGCACCTTCCAAGCACCGGTCCACGACATCGCCACCCTCACCAGACTGGACTTCGGCCCCCTACCGGCCGCCGACCGCATGCCCACACCCTCAGCTGCAGCCCGGGGCACGGAACGGTGGACACCCCTGACCAGCGCGCCTACCAACACCGCGCAGCCGCCGCCGGCCTCGCCCTCCTCGACTACCGCCTGAGCTGAACCCCGTACGCGTACCCGCGGGCGTGGACCTGCGCCTTACGTGTGACCGAGGTACGCGCCAAAGGGGCACCGAGATGATCTTGAAGCCCTGAGCGCTCGGCCCCCGTATTTCAGAGGGACACGAGGGACACGCACGCTGTTCTGCCAGCGCTGGTGCCAGAGCGAGCTAAGCTCCTGCTGCTGTCAAGAAGGCCTCGGGCTTAGCGGCGCAAGGTGGTCTCCCGCTCCAGATGCGACAGCTTCTCGGGATTGCGCACGGCGTAGAGCCCAGTGACGAGGCCGTCGTCGATGCGCATCGCCATGACGGTGTCGATCTCGCGGCCCAGCCGGACGATCAGCGCCGGGTCGCCGTTGACCTGTGTCGGCTGCAGCGACATCGCGGCGGCGATCTTGCCCAGCACGTGGGCCACCTGGTCGGCCCCCACGACGGGCGCCAGTGCGGCCTGCACGACTCCGCCTCCGTCAGTCAGCAAGACGACGTCCGGCGCGAGGATGTCGAGCAGGCGTTGCAGGTCGCCCGTTTCGACTGCCTGCTGGAACGCCTCGACGGTGCGGCGAGTCTCGGCAGCGGAGGCGACCCCGCGCGGTCGGCGCGCGGCGACGTGGGCCCGTGCCCGGTGGGCGATCTGGCGGACCGCGGCCGGGCTCTTGTCGACGGCCTCGGCGATCTCGCCGTACCCGAGGTCGAACACCTCGCGCAGCACGAACACCGCCCGCTCGGTCGGGGCGAGCGTCTCCAGTACCAGCAGCATCGCCATCGAGACGCTGTCGGCCAACTCGACGTCCTCGGCCACGTCGGGCGCGGTCAGCAGCGGCTCGGGCAGCCAGGGGCCGACGTAGGACTCCTTGCGCCGGCCGAGCGTGCGCAGATGGCTCAGCGCCTGCCGGGTGGTGAGCCGGACCAGGTACGCACGCTGATCCCGCACGGTGTCGAGATCGACGCCCACCCACCGCAACCAGCTCTCCTGGAGGACGTCCTCGGCGTCGGCGGCCGAGCCGAGCATCTCGTAGGCGACGGTGAACAGCAGGTTGCGGTGGGCGACGAACGCCTGGGTAACGCTGTCCATGCGGTCGCCACGAGCGACCGGCTCGGATGTGTCCCTTGCCCAGTCGCTCGTAGTTCGGTCGTTCATCGCCGGCTCCTGTCCGTTCGCTCTCGACTGCGCCGTACACCAGACGCCGGCCCCCGCCGCTTTGTGACGCCCGCGACCGGTGACGGACGCCACATCACCGCGCCGTCACAAGGATCGGGCCGTCGGCATCTTGTGTTCGTCCAGTGCAGCAGCACGCAACACCACAAGTGAGGACGACGTCATGGAACCTCGTTTCAACCTGTTCGACAGCCCGACCGCCGCGAAGGTGGCCAAGCGGTTCTACAACACCTCGTTGGCCCTGGAAGGGTCGACGCTGCCGAAGGCCCTGCGGGAACTGGTGGAGCTGCGGGTCGGCCAGATCAACGGCTGCGGTTTCTGCGTCGACGTCCACACCAAGGAGGCCGCAGCCGCCGGTGAAACCGCGCTCCGGCTCAACCTGGTCGCCGCTTGGCGGCACAGCACTGTGTTCACCGAGGCCGAGCGGGCCGCGCTGGCGCTCGCCGAGGAAGGCACCCGGCTCGGCGACCACGGCGTGTCCGACGAGACCTGGGCCGAGGTGCGCAAGCACTACGACGACGACCAGGTCGGTGCGCTGGTCTGCCTGGTCTCCCTGATCAACGCGGCCACCCGGATGAACGTGATCGTGCACAACCCGGGGGGCTCGTACGAGCCCGGCATGTTCGCCAGTACGTCGAGTTGACCGGGAAGCGAAACGCGGCCTGTCCCAGGATCGTTCGATCCGGGCCGGGCCCGCCGCTATGGGCAGTGCCCGGTCAGTAGTCCGTCCGGGCAATGACGATGATGCCGAGGAGCGGGATCACGAGCAGGAGGAAGATCATCACTGCGCATCCGCAGCCCATCATCTCGAAGTCGGACGTGTCGGGCCCCTGGGGCTTGTGGCTTTCACTCACACGACGGACGCTACGAGCCGCTCGCGCATCGCGGAGCCGTACTGGTGCTCACCCGGCTAGGTAGGGCTACCTACCAGTGCCCACTGCCGCAGCGCAGCCCCACCCGGCGCCGCTCTGGGCGGGCGCCCGGTCGTCCGGCACAGCTACTGGATTCGGCCAGCAGCTCTGCGGGCAGCTGGCCGGCGTGTGGGGGCTGTCGTGACTTCACTGTCCATACGTCCCCAACCGTAGGAGCGGGGCCAAGCCCAAGGGAGCACGATGCAGGCTCTGCCAGCAGGCAGCTTGACCGGCGATCCGGCGCCGCGTAGGAGATCAGGCATGCAGCGATCCTTCGAGGAGCCGAATGATGTGCCGCAGGGGCACGGCGTGCAGCCGCGCGTGGACCTTGCTCGTGTCGCCTTGCGTGCTGCTCGTGAGGGTGCTCGACACCGCGCCAGACAAGGGCAAAGCGCTGACAGAAGGTCTCGTCGATTTCGGGGGCGCCGGCAGAACAGGAACGAGCCGGTCACCTTCCGCACCGCGCTCCTCAAGCTCTTTGAGCAGGCGGGCGTGCCCATCTTTGATGACCACGTCCTGGCCCAGTGGGACACCATCTTTCCGGAACTGGCACGCGGCCTGGCTTTGGTTGGCTTCGATGCCGAGAGCGGGGCTGTGGTGCTGCGGCCTGCGTCGTCAGCCTGGGTGACGCAGGCTCGTCTTTTGGGACCGAGGCTTGTTGAGCGAATCAACGAGCGCCTGGGTACCCATACCGTCCGGTCCATTCGCCTCCTGAAGCCCGGCGCCGTGGAACCGAGTGCGCAAGCTGGTGTTCCAGAGACGAGCGTGAACCGCCGGACGGCCGGTGCTCGGGACCTGAGCGGTCCGACAATTCTGGCCGCGATCGAGCGGCAAGCCCGGCAGACACCTCGCGAACCCACACAGCTCTTCGTCGCCGGCCGAGCCGAGCGCGCCTACCGCCACGAGCGGTCCGAGCAGCGGATGGCCAGTACGGTGCATGCCCGGGCACTGTTCCGAGCCCGGATTCAGCGCGAACCGTCGGCCTGAACGTATCCAAGTGGGTCACGGGGGTGCGGTGTCGTGGCTACGCTTACCTGCATCAACGCGCCGGGCTACCCGGCCCCGCCGACAAAGCGAGGGAACTCCGTGGCCGAGGGTGAGACCGATGCACAGCCTCCTCACGACCTGGCCGCGGAGGCGGCTGTCCTGCGTGCCATGCTGCGGTCCACCGAAGCCATCGCCGACATCGTGGAAGTGCTCCACAGCCACGACTTCTACCGCCCCGCGCACGAGCTGATCTACACCACCATTCTCGACCTCTACAGCCGCAACGAGACACCCGACCCCGCCTCGGTCGGTAGCGCACTGGACAAGAAGGGGCAGCTGGCCGAGGTCGGTGGCCACGCTTACCTCTACGGCTTGGTCGGTTCCCCCTCCCGCAGCAGGTCCTGGCTCAGTGACGCCGAGCGAGTCCAAGCCACAGCGGTGCTGCGTCGCACCAAAGAGGCCGCCGTCCACATCGAGAACCTGGCCGCCGAGGGCACTGCCGAGGACGTGGACCGGATTGTCGACACTGTCCAAGCGGAGATCTTCGCGGCCACCGCCCGTTGCCGCACGGGACTGCCGCCTTCTTACTCCTTCAGCGAGGTGATGGAGGAGACCCTCGACGAGCTGGAAGCCGCCGGCAGCCGCAATCAGCACACTGGTATTCCCACCGGCTTCACCGATCTGGATGCCCTGACCGGGGGTCTCTATCCTGGGCAGCTCGTCGTCATTGCGGGGCGTCCTGCCATGGGCAAATTCGCGGGGACAGCAACTGCAACACCCAGCGGGCATCGTCGCTGGGGATGGTGTGCAGGGTGCCGCGCATGTACCAGTTGCGGACGATACTCCGCTCCTTTTCGTAGGCCGTGCGGATGGCCTGGGCGGTGATGCCCCGGCCGCATACCCAGATGCCCAGGTCGGCGGCCGTGGCGTCCTGGGCCTGGATGGCGAAGACCCGTCGGACGACCGCCTCGGCAGAGGCCTCGCATGCTCCGCCGGCCAGGGCCTGCGCACAGGCCCGCAGCCTGCGGACGCTCTCGTGGTCAGGTCTCTCGGCCGACGCGGTCAGGAGACGGCCTTGTCGAGGACACGGGCGAGTTCGGCGGGCGCGGACAGCATCGGCCAGTGCCCGGTGGGCAGGTCGAAGCGCCGCCACGGCGGCTGGTTCAGGTAGGTCAGCATCGGCACCCCGGCTTCCAGCAGCCCCGTGAAGTCACGGCAGGCGATCAGGACACGGTCCACACCGGGACCGGGCTCGGCCGGGTCGGCGAGACGCTGGGTGAAAGTGCCGAATGGCTGAGGGGTGGCACGCGTGCGCAGAGCGTTCCGCTGGCCCTCATCGAGCCCGTCGAGGCTGCTGGACAAGCCCAGGACCTCGAAGGGCGGCATCGGTAGCCGCCACCCGTCGCCGGAAGCGTCGACCTGCTGGCGCAGCTGGTCCGCTGCCTGCGGTGGCATGAGGTCGAGCATGCACATGCCTGCGGCGAACGGGGCGCTGTCCACGTAGATCACGCGCTCCAGCCGGTCGCCGAGACGTCCGGCTGACCCGGTCACCGGGGCCGCCGCGTAGCTGTGGGCGACCAGCGTGACCTCGCGCAGACCGTTCCGCTCAGCGAATCCGGTGATGTCCGCGATGTGCGTGTCCAGATCCGTCTCGGGTCCGCCCTGGTCGGCGTGCTCGGCCAGGCCCGTCAGTGTCAGCGGCAGCGCCGTGTGGCCGCGCTCCCGCAGAGCGCGGGCGGTGTCTTCCCAGGCCCAGCCCCGACCCAGGCGCCGGGAACAAGTACGAAGGTGGCCATGTGATCTCCCAGAAGTAGGTGCTGTGGGGAGCGTAAAGTCGATACAGGACAGAATCCGCCCTGAAATACCGAGTGATCCATGTCGCATCCCCTGACCCGTGTGCTGACCCTGCTGGAACTCCTCCAGTCCAACGCCCGGCTCACCGGGATGGAGCTCGCCGACCGCCTGGACACCGACGTGCGCACAGTGCGCCGGTACATGTCCCACCTACGGGACCTGGGCATCCCCGTGGAAGCCGAACGCGGCCGCTACGGCGGCTACCGGCTGGCCCGCGGCTACCGCATGCCACCCCTGGTCCTCACCAATGACGAGGCCCTCGCCGTCGTTCTTGGCCTGCTCGCCGCAGACCGTCTGGGCATGGGCACCGCCGCGCCGGCCACTGCCGGCGCCCTGGCCAAGATCGAACGGGTGCTCCCGCAGGCCCTGCGCGAACCGCTCGCTGCCATGCGGGAGACCCTGTCGTTCACCGCCAACGCCGTAATCGGGCAGGCACCCGGAACCGGCGTCCTGCTGGCACTGGCCCAGGCCTCCCGCGCCCACACGACCGTCGCCATCAGCCACCAGTCCTGGCGCCAGGAACACACCGAACGCGACATCGACCCCTACGGCGTGGTCTTCCACACCGGCCGCTGGTACGTCGTCGGCCACGACCATCTCCGCGACAGCCTGCGCACCTTCCGCATCGACCGCATCACCTCCGTCACCCCCCGAGCCCACAGCTTCACCGCACCCGACGGCTTCGACCCCGTCGCCCACCTGACCTCGACCCTCGCCCAGGGGCCCTACCGCTGGCGGGTCGAGGTGACGATCCACGGCCCGCTCGATGAGATCGCTCGCCGGCTGCCCCGCTCAGCGGTGACCCTCACCGCTCAGCCCACCGGCGTTCTCATGCACGCACGGGCAGAACGGCTGGACGGCATCGCCCACATGCTCGCCTCCATGGAATGGCCCTTCACCATCCACCAACCCGACGAACTACGGCAGGCGCTCAAGAATCTGGGCGACCAACTCACCGCAGCCGCCCAACGAAGGCCAGAAGAACTACCGCAGTAAATACCGGATTTACTGCGGCAGAGCCCCTGCGGTGATCACCGCGAACTGCGGCGGGGGTTCCGGCCGCCGGGGCGAGGTGCACGCATTTACTGCGGCAGTACCGGAAGGGCGGGACGGACGTGACGATCGAACCGGTGACCGAACTCGGGAGCGGGGGCGCGCTCCGGCTGCCGCACGCCAGGGTCGTGCCCCTGTCCGCCCCGCCCTCGTCGTACACCGCGGCAGTCGAGCGGTACCTCACCGGCGCGGGCATCGCGAAGTCGTCCGCGTGGATCTACCGGATCTCGCTGACGACGTGGGGATGGATGCTCGCCGGCGAACCGGCCCCGACCGGACCCGACCGCCGGGGCGCGAAGCCGCCCGCCTTCCCCGTCGCCGCGATCGACGACCCAGCCCTGCCCGAGGCGCTGGCCGAGCTGGCGGACGAGATGGACGCCGACACCGTCAACCGGGAGCTGTCCATCGCGCGCAAGGCGATCGGCTGGTGGCAGCGCCAGGGCTGGATCGAAGGCGATCCCACGATCGGCATCGAGCGACGGCCGGCACCGCCAGACCGCACTAAGGCCCTGGCGGAGAAACAGATCGCCGCCCTGTGGCGGCTGGACGTCTCGCTGCGGGAGAAGATGTTCTGGAACATGCTCTACGAGTCGGCGGCCCGCGCCGATGAGGTGCTGTGCCTGAACGTGGAGGACCTGTATCCGCAGGACAAGCGCGGCAGGATCACCGCCAAGGGCGGGGCGATCGAGTGGATTCACTGGCAGTCCGGCACCGCCCAGCTCCTGCCCCGACTGATTCGCCCGTCGCACCGGCGGCCCGCTGTTCCTCACCGACCGCAAGGCCCCGGCCGGAACACCCACGCTGGACGTGTGCCCCGAGACCGGCCGGGCCCGGCTCTCCTATCGCCGGTCCGAGGAAATCTTCGAGGAGAACACCCGGCCACTGGCCAATCCTCTCGCCTCGCCCGAGGACATCGAGGACCTGGACGGCTGGACGCTCCATCGGCTACGCCACAGTGCCCTGACACACGACGCCGAGGGCGGCACCTCCACCCCGATGTTGCTGGCCCGCTCCCGCCACGCCTCCGTCCGCTCCCTGGAACGCTACGCGCGGCCCGGCGTCGACGCGGTCGCCTGGCACGTCGCCTCACGCGACCCCGCCGCCCGTCGTCGGGGTTGAACAGCGGCCCACGGCGCGTTTCCGGCGTATTCCGGTTGGCCTCCTACTGGGCCCAGTGGCTTGACGTGGATCGCCACACTCCCGATAGCTATCTGTGATGTTCAGGCCACAGGTTGACGGCATCGTTCTCAGGTCTGGGGCCGACACGACGCGAAACGACGAGCGTCGGACATCAGGCGCCACTTGGTGCGCATCATGGTCGTGTGGAAGAGCCCGCTGCCGGAAGGCCCAGGTCCGGGAGTCGCCGAGCGTCGGACTTGTCGCGTGTGGAAAGGTGGCTGGTGCGGCACTATGCCTGGATTGGCCCGGCTTGTGTTGCTGGGTACACCGCGCTATTCGGTCCAGGCGTCTACGCCGATGATCCACTGCACGCGTCGGGTTTCATGCTCTTCTTCGTCGCCCTGTTCTGGTCACTCAAAGTGCCGAACCGGATGAGCCTGACGCTGTCGCGGCTGCAGGCGAGGAACGCACTTTCCCCGGCTCGCGAAGTCACCGCCCTCGAAACTCGTCTGCATCATTCGGCACGCCGGTGGGCCCGTGCCATGAGCGTGGTCACCGTGGTTCTCATCGAGGTGGCCTTCATTGCCGCGGTCGGTTTCTCGAAGCCTGGCCTGATGGTGATCGAGGGGGCCATGGCTGTTCCGGTCGGCCGGTTCCTGGGGCGGGCCATGTGTTACGGACGTCTGGGGGGCCGACTGCGTGCGAATCAGGCGATCGAGCTGGTCGTGCAGCCCGGACACGTCGACGGTGCAGCAGGCCTCCGGCCGGTCGGCGGCCTGTACTTCTTCCAGGCGATGCTGGTCTCCCTCATCGCCCTCTACCTTTCCGTGTGGTGGCTCCTCATGGAGCTTATTCCGCGCTTCGAGGCGCGATACGGGTACTGGCAGGACGCATACCTGGGACTTTTCCTCGTCGCCCTTTGTTGCGTCGCCGCGGCGTTCCTGCTTCCGATGTGGACATTTCACCTCAGCATGCGGGAGGTGAAGCAAGCGCTCGCATCCGAGGCCGATCGCATCAGCATCAAGATCGCCACTGAAGAACGGGCACTGCTTTCCATGGACGGCGGCCTGGACGCCACGCATCATCAGGAACACCTCAGCCGCCTTGTCCAACGCTTTCGAGCCATCGAGAAGATGCCGACCTGGCCCGTCTCCACAGGACTGCGCACCTGGTTCATGGCCAACATGCTGGCGCTTCCACTGCCGGTGGTCGCCGGTCTCGTTCCCGTGTTCGTGCAATCGGTTCTTACAGGAGCCTGAATCGACCCCCTGACTGCGGACCACAAGCCACGTCACGGCGGTCAGGCAGCTGCGCACACGACTTTGAAAGCGTATTCGTTGAGCCTCACGGGCCTGGCGAGGGTGGAGCCGTGTTCATCGACCATGGTGATGGCGTCGCCCGACGTGAGCGACCGGCTGCCATCCGTTGTGAACGTGATGATTTCGTCGAAGTAGACGACCCCGAAGTGGGCCAGTGGGTCGACAGGTTGGCTGAAGTCCCCGCGAGTGACGCCCGCGTCGATCGTGACGGCAGGGGGGAACCCGGTGTCGACCTTGAAGTTCATCGTCTGCGATCTGGTCTCGTTGGCGAGGAAGTAGTGCGCTGTGCCGGGCGGCTTGGGGTCGAGACACAAGGCGCCGCTCAGCACATCGCCGGGCTCGACCGGCAGATTGATGTCCCCGACATTTCGTGCCCAGAGCTGGCTGGTGACGTTCTCCATGGAGTCGACGGTCATCTCGACGTGGACGTCGAGGAAGCCGAGACCGACGAAGGTACGGAAGTGGTTGAGGCCGAGCGGGCTGGAGCTGAACCGCAGGTTGGGCACCGTCCAGGTGACGGACAGAATGGTGAACGGTGCCGAGTGGCTGACGAGGCTGTAGCCGCACGACTCGGTGGGCGACGGACCCAAAACGCCGGCGGTAGCTGCCCCCTTGGCCGCCGTCGCGCTGTCCGGCCGCGGCTCAAGATGATCGAAGCTGCGGTAGCGGACTGCCCGTCGCTCCCACAACGCGGCCAAGCCCGGCTGAGTCTGGGGGTCGGGCCGCAAGGGCAGCCCGTGCCTCTTCAGATCCTTCTCGGTGGCGGTGAACGGGTCGAAGTCCTTGGGCGGAGCGGGGTGGAGCCGCACCGCTCTTCTGTCGGGGGCTTGCTGTCCAGTCATGCCGCTCTCCTCCCGATGGCCCGGTCCGAGTGCCTGCATATACCAGTGTCTGGCCGGGTGTCGGGGTCTGCCACCAGAAGCCGACCTCCTACTGGCCGGGCATGGGAGATGCACAACGGGTCGCATGGCAGCACCGGCTCGTAGGCACCGGGCTGTCCTGCCCGATCGGCGTGGCGAAGGCCGAAGGCTGACGTTACCGGGTGGGCTTCGGAACGGACGCACGCAGAGTGCGTGACGAGCGGTCGCGCCTCGCCCGACGGCACACGGCACTGAGGTGTGCCGTCGGGTTAGTACTGCCCGCTCGGATTCAACGCCACGTGGGCCTACCTGGCCGCGACCGCGTGCCCCGCTCCCGATCTGCGTAGGGACTCGGCAGCCCTGCTACGCGCGCATGTGCTCTCAGGGCTTCAAGATCATCCCGTCGCCCCTTTTGGGTTTATCTCGGCGATCCCCCGGCTGACGCCTCCAAGATCAACTATTGGCGGCTTCTGGGCTCACCTCGGCGACACCCCTACAGGTCGTGGGCCTTGAGCCAGGCGATGGCGGCCGCGCGGTCGAACTGGGGGGCCGGCGGTGGGGGCAGGGAAGTCGGAGTGGTGGTAGCGGAGGGTGCGGATGTGCGCGCGGCGGGTCCAGGCCAGGCGCGCGATGTCGGCGAGGGTGACGGTCCGGGGAGTGCCGGGCGCGGGCGGCGGCACTACCACGCCAGCTTGGTGGCCATGGCCGACGAGATAGGCACTCCGCGTTCCGTTCAGCGCCTTGATGAGCTTCTCGTCGACTGATCTCCGCCCCTCGTTGATCTTGCTGCAGCCTGTCGCAGAAGGGGAAGTGGTCTTCCGGGTGTTCTCCAGCGGGGTTCGAGGGGTGGTGGATACGTCTGTGCCTGACCCCACAAGGAGGACGGGTATGGGACGCAGGGTGAGGGCGATGGCCGTGGCCGCGGGTGTCGGTCTGGTGCTGCTGGGCGGGACGTCGCCGTCGTTGGCAGCACCGGGGGGACACGGTGACCATCACAGTGCGGGAGGCGGTCGCGGAGCTGCCGGTCGCCGAGGAGGATCGCACCGGGTACTGGCGGGATGCGTTTCGGCACTGGGTGGACGCCGACCGCGACGGCTGCAGTACCCGTAACGAGGTTTTGATCGAGGAGGCCGTCACTCCGCCGATGGTCGGGGCGCGGTGCTCGCTCGCTGGGGGCCTGTGGCACTCGTACTACGACGACGTCGACCAGGCCAGCGCGCGCAGTCTCGACATCGACCACATGGTGCCGCTCGCGGAGGCGTGGGACAGCAAGTAGGCGGAGTTGGGCCAGACGCAACATTCCGCCCGTTGCCGC
>NZ_NISY01000055.1 GCF_007595705.1 Streptomyces sp. SAJ15
CCACTGCGAACCCTGACCAGGGAAGACGAACACGGCACGCCCATCCGAGCCGCCGGCACTCCCCCGCACCACACCCACGGCCTCACGGCCCTCGGCCAACGCCTCCAGCCCGCCAGCCAGATCACCGAGAACCACAGCCCGGTGCTCGAACACCGACCGCGTCGTAGCCAGCGAGAACCCGACATCCACCGGCGACAGCCCAGGCACACGGGCAGCCAGCCGTGCGGCCTGCCCCCGCAGCGCGGCCTCCGACTTGCCCGACACCA
>NZ_NISY01000056.1 GCF_007595705.1 Streptomyces sp. SAJ15
ACGCGTACCACCACGCGGCCCTCGGGGAAGGCTTCCAGGACGCTGCGGTAGGCGTGGATCTGCTTGGCCTCGGAGGGGGCGTTGCGGCTGTCGTCGAGGAAGAGGAACTCGGTGCGGAACAGGCCCACGCCCTCCGCCCCGGCCTCCACGGCGGCCGGCACGTCCCCCGGGCCGCCGATGTTGGCCAGCAACGGCACCTTGTGCCCGTCGGACGTGGCACCGGGACCACTGGAGGCCGCCAACGCCGCCTTACGCTC
>NZ_NISY01000057.1 GCF_007595705.1 Streptomyces sp. SAJ15
CGCCGAGATCTGTCGGCGGTTGGACGGGCTGCCGCTGGCGATCGAGTTGGCGGCTGCCCGACTACGGCTCTTGACCCCGCGACAGATCGCGGACCGACTGGACGACCGGTTCCGGCTGCTGACCAGCGGCAGTCGTACGGTGCTGCCGCGCCAGCAGACGCTGCGCGCGGTCGTGGACTGGTCCTGGGAGCTGCTGGACGAGCGCGAGCGCACCGTGCTGCGCCGGCTGTCGGTCTTCGCGGGCGGCTGCGACCTG
>NZ_NISY01000058.1 GCF_007595705.1 Streptomyces sp. SAJ15
TCGGCGTCGACCAGGTCGGCGCGGCCGGCGTGGACCACGCCCTCGATGTCGGCGACCACGGCGTGCTTGACGCCGGCGGCGATCAGCAGCTTGAGGATCGCGGTGCCCGCGGCGCCGGCGCCGGACATGACCACCCGCACGTCCTCGATGGCCTTGCCGACCACCCGCAGCGCGTTGGTGAGCGCGGCGAGCACCACGATGGCGGTGCCGTGCTGGTCGTCGTGGAAGACCGGGATGTCCAGGGCCTCGCGCAG
>NZ_NISY01000059.1 GCF_007595705.1 Streptomyces sp. SAJ15
ACCACATGCGCGTTGGTGCCACTCACCCCGAACGACGACACCGCCGACCGCCGCGGACGACCCGTCTCCGGCCACACCCGCTCCTCGGTCAGCAACTCCACCCCACCCACCGACCAGTCCACATGCGGCGTCGGCTCATCCACATGCAACGTCCGCGGCAACACCCCATGCCGCATCGCCAACACCATCTTGATCACACCCGCCACACCCGCCGCCGCCTGCGTGTGACCGAGATTCGACTTCA
>NZ_NISY01000060.1 GCF_007595705.1 Streptomyces sp. SAJ15
CGTAAGTCGGGTTCGGCGGCTTCGGGGGACGCGCTGGCGTCGCCGATGCAGGGCACGATCGTGAAGGTGGCGGTCGAGGAGGGTCAGCAGGTCGCCGAGGGTGAGCTGATCGTGGTCCTGGAGGCGATGAAGATGGAGCAGCCGCTGAACGCGCACCGCGCGGGCACGGTCAAGGGACTGGCCGCCGAGGTCGGCGCGTCCATCACCTCCGGCGCCGTCATCTGCGAGATCAAGGACTGA
>NZ_NISY01000061.1 GCF_007595705.1 Streptomyces sp. SAJ15
GCGTCCCGGCCCTCCATGACCAGCCGCCACAGGTCCTCCGGCGTCTCCACACCACCGGGGTAACGACAGCCCAGACCCACGATCGCGATCGGCTCGTCGTCCACGGCGGCCACGACCACCGGACCGGCCGCGTCCGCCACCGCGCCCACCAGCTCGGCGCGCAGGAAGTCCGCCAGCACCGTCGGCGTCGGGTAGTCGAAGACCAGCGTCGCCGGCAGCCGCAGCTCCGTCGCCGC
>NZ_NISY01000062.1 GCF_007595705.1 Streptomyces sp. SAJ15
CTAAGACCGTGTCCTATGTGGTGAGGCGGACGAGTCGCTTGTAGCAGCAGATTGCGGCGGCAAGTCCGAGGAATGCCAGGTAGTTGCGGGGATCGCGTTCGTAGCGGGGCGAGAGTCGGCGGTAGCCGGTCAGCCACGACATGGTGCGCTCGATCACCCACCTGCGGCGGCCGAGGCGTTCGCTGGACTCGATGCCCTTGCGTGCAATGCGGAC
>NZ_NISY01000063.1 GCF_007595705.1 Streptomyces sp. SAJ15
CGCTACTCATGCCTGCATTCTCACTCGTGAACCGTCCACAACTCGTTTCCACGGCTGCTTCACCCGGCACACGACGCTCCCCTACCCATCCCAGCAGACGTTGGTCCTCACGCTGGAATGACATGACTTCGGCGGTACGCTTGAGCCCCGCTACATTGTCGGCGCGGAATCACTTGACCAGTGAGCTATTACGCACTCTTTCAAGGGTGGCTGC
>NZ_NISY01000064.1 GCF_007595705.1 Streptomyces sp. SAJ15
ATCGTGGCGCGGCTGCTGGGTGTGCCGATGCCGGGTGTGCCGGACAGCGACGAGCCGTATGTGCTGATCGCGCGGGATCTGGCGCCCGCGGACACCGCCCTGCTGGACCCGACGCTGGTGCTGGGCTTCGTCACCGAGGAGGGCGGGCCGACCAGCCACAGCGCCATCCTCGCCCGCGCCCTGGGCGTCCCCGCCGTCGTCGCCCTGCCG
>NZ_NISY01000007.1 GCF_007595705.1 Streptomyces sp. SAJ15
CAAGGAACGGACGCTTCCTTCGGTCCCGTTTCACCGGGCCCTCCGGGCGCTTCCCTTCGGTGTTTCCAACCTTACCAGATTCTTTTTCGTACCGTTCCCGGTTCGAATTTGTTTCCGGTCCCCGTTGGAGGGGGTTTGTTTCGCGCCTTCCGGCGTGGTCACTACTTTAGCGAATTTCCCGCCCGGCGCCTAATCGAGCCTTTCGGATCGAATTTCGGCATGCCGAAACAGAGCCCGTTCGGGAATCGTTCTGTAGTGGTTTGCCGCCTGGGGCTGCCGGGATGCGGCCTCTGGAGTCCATCGGCCGGGCATCGTCGGTGCTGCCCGTCTCAAACGGCTCGGGCTACGTTAGGCGTCCCCGGGACCGGAGTCAAGTTCGTGCCGGCGGCTCGCCGGAGCCGCGCCGTCGCGGGGTGTGCGGACGGTAGGGACTGACCGTCGGATCGCCCGCGATCCAGAAGCGCCACGGGTGGTGGGCGCCGTCGCCGCCGACACCGGTGCGCGGTCCGTTCAGCACCGCGGTGGCGGGGACCGGAGTGCCGGCGAGGATCTCCATGGGGGCGTCGGCGCCCGCGCAGACATCGCTGCCGTTCTGGTCGCGGTCGACGTCGAGGGCGGTGGCCAGACGCGCCGGGCCCTTGGCGAGCTCATGGGCGGTGCGGGCGGTCGCCCGGCGCTCGCGGGCCAGTTCCTCGCCCCGGATGATCTCGCCACCGCGCAGCAGCACCCCGCTCGCGCTGCCCTCGGGGCCGCACACCAGGTTCAGGCAGTGCCACATGCCGTAGGTGAAGTAGACGTACGCGTGGCCCGGGGGCCCGAACATCACCGCGTTGCGCTCGGTGCGGCCGCGGTAGGCGTGCGAGCCGGGGTCGGCGGGGCCGGCGTACGCCTCCACCTCCGTGAGCCTCAGCTCGATGGGCCCGTCCGGGTGGTGCCGCACCAGGACGCGGCCCAGCAGATCGGGGGCGACCTCCAGTACGGGGCGGTCGAAGAAGTTCCGTTCGAGCGGCGTACGGTCTGGTGCCACGGTCACGGTGCCCGAGCGTAGTGCAACGGATCCATAGAGGTGCGTGCGGGCGGTTGGAGTGGCCGGGCCCGGGCTGCAAGGGTGGGACCTCGAAGGCGCGGGCACGGAACCGTGTGGCGCGGTACCGCGTTCGTACTGATCAACAACGGACCGACAGAGGAAGATCAGATCATGGGCTTCAAGAAGCTGCTCGCGAGTTTGGGTGCCGGTGGCGCTTCGGTGGAGACGGTGCTGGCCGAGGAGAACGTCGTCCCCGGCGGTGTCGTACAGGGTGAGGTCCGCATCCAGGGCGGCTCGGTCGCCCAGCAGATCGAGGGGCTCACCGTCGGCCTGCAGGCCCGGGTCGAGGTCGAGGGCGGCGACCAGGAGCACAAGCAGAACATCGAGTTCGTCCGCCAGCAGATCGGCGGCGCCTTCGAGGTGCAGCCGGGCGCGGTGCACTCGGTGCAGTTCGGGCTGGAGATCCCGTGGGAGACCCCGATCACCAACTTCCAGGGCCACCACCTCACCGGCATGCACATCGGGGTGACCACCGAGCTGCAGATCGCGCGGGCCGTGGACTCCGGTGACCTGGACCCGGTCAACGTGCACCCGATCCCGGCGCAGCAGGCCATCCTGGACGCCTTCGCACAGCTCGGCTTCCGCTTCAAGAGCGCGGACCTGGAGCGGGGCCACATCCGTGGCACGCGGCAGGGGCTGCCCTTCTACCAGGAGATCGAGTTCTACGCGCCGCAGCAGTACCGCGGGCTGAACGAGGTCGAGCTGACCTTCATCGCCGACGGGCACGAGATGGACGTGGTGCTGGAGATGGACAAGCGCCCGGGGCTGTTCACCGAGGGCAGCGACTCGTACCGCTCGTTCACGGTCGGCCTCTCCTCGTACCAGGGCACCGACTGGACCGCCTACCTCAACCAGTGGCTCGCCGAGGTCGGCGGCAAGCGCAACTGGTTCTGAGCGACCGGTTCCGAGTCTCCCGGCTGGGTGCGGGGCGGGTACGGACCTGTGGTCCGTACCCGCCCCGCACCCTTTCCGGGTCCCGCGCGGCCGGGGGCGCGGTCAGTCCGCCGGGTCGTAGACCACGGTCAGCGGGGTGTCGCTGTCGGCCCAGTACGCCAGCGCGTCCTCGAGGACGGCCGCCGCGGTCTCGGCGGCTTCGGGCGCGGCCTTGCGGAACGCCGCCCAGCCGCGCACGCGCAGCACGTACCCGGTGGGCTCACCCCACCAGGAGAGGTCGATCAGGCAGTCGGCGAGGGCGTCCCAGTTGCGGCCGAACCAGTCGGGCAGGCCGAGGTCCGTCGCGCACCGGTCGAGGAAGCCGGCGCGGTCTGACACGCCGTCGAGGTGGAGCGTGGCCGTGTGTGGGCCGGGCTCCGGCGTTGCTCCGGTCATGGGCGGCATCGTCCCAGATCACCGGGCGTCCGCTGACTAGGCTGGCCGCGCATGCGAGGCGTACGCATACGGCCCGTCAGAAGGCGGGCGTGCGGACGACCTTCACCAGCGGTCTCCCGAGCAACAGGAGGTTTCGACGTGTCCGAGCAGAACCGGCGCCCGCTCCCCCATGACTTCCATCCCCCGGTGCCGTCGTTCACCGTGGTGAGCGATGACGTGGCCGACGGCGGCACCCTCAAGGACGACCAGGTGTACGCGAAGGGCAACCTCTCGCCGCACCTGCGCTGGGAGGGGTTCCCGGAGGGGACGAAGAGCTTCGCGGTGACGTGCTTCGACCCGGACGCGCCGACCGGAAGCGGCTTCTGGCACTGGGTGCTCTTCGACCTCCCGGCGTCGGTCACCGAGCTGCCGACCGGAGCGGGCAGCGGTGACTTCAAGGGGCTGCCCCAGGGCGCGGTGCATGTGCGGAACGACTACGGCTCGCGTGACTTCGGCGGGGCGGCGCCGCCGCCCGGCGACGGCTCGCACCGGTATGTCTTCACGGTCTACGCCGTGGACACCGAGAAGCTGGGTCCGGACGCCGGGGTGTCCCCGGCGGTGGTCGGGTTCAACCTGCGCTTCCACACCCTGGCCCGGGCCCATGTGATCGGTGAGTACGAGAACCCGGCCGGGGGCTGACCGGCGGTGACGCGCGGCTGACCGCGGTCGCGCGGGCCCGGCGCGGCTAAATTGCGTTGTCCGGATCCGCACGCCCGCGCCAGAGTTGATCCCGGCCCGCTCCTCCAGGGGCGGGCCGGGATGCCTGGTGCGGGAGGTGGTCTGGGATGCGCGAGACGTTGGTGCTCAACGCGAGCTTCGAACCGCTGTCGACGGTGACGTCGCGGCGAGCGGTGGTACTGGTACTGCAGGAGAAGGCCGTCGTCGAACAGGCCCATCCTCGACTGCGGGTGCGCGCCGCCGAGGTGGAACTGCCGCTGCCCCGGGTGATCAGGCTGAGCCGGTATGTGCGGGTGCCGTTCCGAAGACGGGCGCCGTGGTCGCGGCGCGGGGTGCTGATACGGGACCGTCACCGGTGCGCGTACTGCGGAGGGCGGGCGACGACCGTGGACCATGTGGTGCCTCGCGCGCACGGCGGCGGCGACACCTGGCTCAACACGGTGGCCTCCTGCGTGGAGGACAACCACCGCAAGGCGGACCGGACCCCGGAGCAGGCGGGGATGCGGCTGCTGAGCGCGCCCTTCGAGCCGACGCCCGCCGACGCGCTGTTGCTGGCCCTCGGGCCGGCGGGGCGTGAGGAGCTGCCGGAGTGGCTGGCGCCGTCGACGCCGCGCGCGGCCTGACCGCGGGGCTCTGACCGGTTCAGTCGATGGTGGGCGACTCGCGGCGCGGGGCCTCCTTGGCACCGCCGGAGCCGCCGCCCCCCATGGGCCCGAAGTTGCCGATCGCGCCGCCGAGCCCCTTGAGGGCGTCTCCGATCTCGCTGGGCACGATCCAGAGCTTGTTGGCGTCGCCTTCGGCGATCTTCGGCAGCATCTGGAGGTACTGGTAGGAGAGCAGCTTCTGGTCCGGGTCGCCGGCGTGGATCGACTCGAAGACCGTGCGGATCGCCTGGGCCTCGCCCTCGGCGCGCAGCGCGGCCGCCTTGGCCTCACCTTCGGCGCGGAGGATCGCGGACTGCTTCTCGCCCTCGGCGCGCAGGATCTCGGACTGTCGGACACCCTCGGCCTGGAGGATCGCGGCGCGCTTGTCACGGTCGGCGCGCATCTGCTTCTCCATCGAGTCCTGGATGGAGGTGGGCGGCTCGATGGCCTTGAGCTCGACGCGGTTGACGCGGATGCCCCACTTGCCGGTGGCCTCGTCCAGGACGCCGCGCAGCGCCGCGTTGATCTCCTCGCGCGAGGTGAGGGTGCGCTCCAGGTCCATGCCGCCGATGATGTTCCGGAGCGTGGTGACGGTGAGCTGCTCGATCGCCTGGATGAAGCTGGCGACCTCGTAGGTCGCGGCGCGGGCGTCGGTCACCTGGTAGTAGATGACGGTGTCGATGTTGACGACCAGGTTGTCCTGGGTGATCACCGGCTGCGGCGGGAACGGCACCACCTGTTCGCGCAGGTCCACGCGGTTGCGGATGGAGTCGATGAACGGCACGACGATGTTGAGGCCGGCGTTGAGGGTGCGCGTGTAGCGACCGAACCGCTCCACGATCGCGGCACTGGCCTGCGGGATGACCTGGATCGTCTTGATGAGTGCGATGAAGACGAGCACCACCAGGATGATCAGGACGATGATGATCGGTTCCACAGCGGCTCCCCGTGCCCTTCATGCTTCCGGCCATCGGACGATGATGTTGAAGTCTTTCAGATAAGCGGCGTGCCGCGCAGCTTGACGGGGACACGCGTCGGGCGGCCGACTCACATGACGACGGCGGTCGCCCCGTCGATGTCCACGACGTCCACCTGCTGGCCCGGCTCGTACGACTGGTCGGCGTCGAGCGAGCGGGCTGACCACACCTCACCGGCGAGCTTGATGCGCCCGCCGTCCCCGTCCACCCGTTCCAGCACGACCGCCTGACGGCCCTTCAGCGCCTCGACGCCGCTGAGCAGTTCCGGGCGCTGACGGCGGCTGCGGTTGGCGATCGGGCGCACGACCGCGATCAACGCGACCGAGACGACGGCGAAGACCACTACCTGGAGCACGAGTCCGCCGCCCACCGCGTCGGTGAGGGCGGCGGCGACCGCGCCGACCGCCACCATCCCGAACTCCGGCATCGCGGTCAGTACGAGGGGAATGCCCAGCCCTACGGCGGCGACCAGCCACCACACCCATCCGTCCACATGGTCATGGTAGTTCTCGGGGCCGGGCCGGGACAGGGCGCGAAACCGCGCTGCCCTAGCGACCGAGCGGCAGGCCCTGCGCCGTCCAGCGGTCGCCGTTGCGCTCCACGACCAGCGGGAGGCCGAAGCAGTGGGAGAGGTTGCGGGAGCTGAGCTCGGTCTCGATGGGTCCGGCGGCCAGCACCTTGCCCTGGCGGATCATGAGCACGTGGGTGAAGCCGGGGGCGATCTCCTCGACATGGTGGGTCACCATGATCATCGAGGGGGCGATGGGGTCGCGGGCCAGCCGGCCGAGGCGACGCACGAGGTCCTCGCGGCCGCCGAGGTCGAGGCCGGCGGCGGGCTCGTCGAGCAGCAGCAGCTCGGGGTCGGTCATCAGGGCGCGGGCGATCAGCGTGCGCTTGCGCTCGCCCTCGGAGAGGGTGCCGAACCTGCGGTCCAGGTAGTCGCTCATGCCGAGGCGGTCGAGGAAGGCGCGGGCGCGCTGCTCGTCGACGTCCTCGTACGCCTCCTGCCAGCCGGCGGTCATGCCGTACGCGGCGGTGAGCACGGTCTGCAGCACCGTCTGGTTGCGGGGCAGCTTGTCGGCCATGGCGATGCCGGCCATGCCGATGCGCGGGCGGAGCTCGAAGACGTCGACGCCGCCGAGTCGCTCGCCGAGGATGTGGGCGGTGCCGGCGGTGGGGTAGAGGTAGCTGGAGGCGATGTTCAGCAGGGTGGTCTTGCCGGCGCCGTTGGGGCCGAGGATCACCCAGCGCTCCCCCTCCTTGATCGACCAGGAGACGTCGTCCACCAGAGCCCGACCGTCGCGGACCACTGATACGTCCACCAGCTCCAGAACATCGCTCATGAGCGCGTTGTCTCCCATTGCAGTCTCGAAATGTCGCTTGCGCCCGGCGGCGCAGCCCCCAGGGAAAACCTACGCCACCGACTGACGGTGCCAGTCCTTAGGCTGGGGCCATGCTCGACGAACCTCGCTCTGGACGCCTTGCGGCGTGGGGAAATGCCCTTATTGCCGGACTTGTCTCACCGGATGAGGCCGCTCATCGCATCACCGGCGAAGACGCCACCCATCGCGTCGCCGATCTCCCCGGGGAGCCCGGCCCGGTCGGGCTCACCCTGGCCCTCGGCCGGCTGCGGGCGCTCGGCGCCACCGGTCTGCGGGTGGCGCTGCCGGCCCCGGGCCACCCGCTGGGGCTGAGCGGCCCGCCGGAGTTCAACGCGCGGGCGCTGGAGGCGGGCGAGGCGGTGCTCGCCTCGGGCGTGTCGCTGGGCCTGGTGCCGGAGGTCTTCGAGGCGGGGCCGCGCGGCGATGTGCACGTCGAGGTGGTGTGGCGCTGTCTGCCGGTGCGCGAGGCGCCGCCGGCCGACGTGCCGTCCCTCGGCGAGGCGGAGCGAGAGCTGGCGGAGGCGCTGCGGGAGGCGACGGAGGTGCTCTCCCGGCTGGACGTGGCCGGGTCCGGCCCGGTGGCCCAGGCGGCGCTGGAGGCGTACCGGGCGCGCGCGGAGCGCGGCCGCGAGGTGCTCGCGCCGGGCTACCCCACGCGCGCCATCCGGGTGTTGGAGCTCGCCCAGCGGGTGGGCGCCCTCATCGACATCGCCCACGGCTCCGCCGGCGGCGGCCGCGAGCACGGCGCCGCGGTCAGCGCCTCCGAGATCGCCGCCCGCGCCGAGGCCCTCCGCCCGGTCGAGCGCACCGCCCGCCGGGCGCAGGTGGCGGCGTACAACGCGTATGTGGAGCACCGCGAGCGGGGGTGAACGTCCGGGGCCGCGGCTCGCGCCCGCGCCGTGGGGCCGTGGGCCCCGCGCCCCCTTCCGACCCTCACCGTCGCCTTCGGCCCCGCCGGTCGCGGTCGGCTCGACACCGCCGTACCGCGCCGAGCGGGCTGATCGCCGTCGGGATCGCCCGTACGCGCGAGATGCGGCCCACGGAGGGGCCGCCCCCATGGCGGCGGGCGCGGAGCGCCGGGCGCCATGGGGGGGGGAGCCGCGCACGGCCGAAGGCCCCGCGGGAGCTGCGCCCGCGGGGCCTTCGGTACGACTGGTCGGCGTGTCGCCGAAACGTCAGTGGTTGACGTTCAGGTTGTCGTAGGCGCTGTTGCCGGCACCGACCACGGTGACGGTGTTGCCCCCCACGTTGACCGGGGCGTCGACCGGCTCCTGAACGAGGTTGCCGGAAGCGACACCCGGGGAGTTCACGGCCTTGCCCTGGGCCTGCGGGCCGTGGTCCGAGGCGGAGGCCACACCGGCACCGACGACGGCCAGGCCGCTCGCCGCGATCGCGACGGCCGCGAACTTCTTGATGTTCTTCACTTTCTTCAAACCCTCCTGAAACGCGTAGCCGCGGCCGATCACCGCGGCACGCCATGAAGAACGGCCCACGGCCGACCTGGATGCGCTGTGTGGGTGACATACACCCGACGGTATGAATCTCCGCTGAGCTGACGACAATCCGTATCAGGGTCGTGGCAGGGCGTGTCGGGGGGCGGTGGGGCGCCGGGTCAGGCCCCTATCCCGTGCCGGACCGCCCACAGGGCCGCCTGGGTCCGGTCCGCGAGGTCCAGCTTCATCAGGATGTTCGAGACGTGCGTCTTGACGGTCTTCTCGGACAGCACCAGCGCGCGGGCGATCTCCCGGTTGGAGCGGCCGTCCGCGATCAGCGCGAGCACCTCGCGCTCCCGCTCGGTGAGGGTGTTGCCACGGCCATGGCCGCCGTTGGCCTCCTCCTGGGAGAGCAGCGCGCCGGCCACCTCGGGCTGGAGCAGCACATGTCCGGCGTGGACGGAGCGGATGGCGCCGGCGAGCGCCTCGGGGTCCACGTCCTTGTAGACGTAGCCGGCGGCGCCCGCGCGAAGGGCGGGGACCACGGTGCGCTGCTCGGTGAAGCTGGTGACGATCAGGACCCGCGCCCGGCTTCCGGCCTCGCGGAGCCTGCGCAGCGCCTCGATGCCGTCGGTGCCCGGCATCTTCACGTCCATGAGGATGACGTCGGGCCGCAGCTCCTCGGCGGCGGCGACGCCCTCGTCGCCGTCCGACGCCTCCCCGACGACCTCGATGTCGTCCTGGACCTCGAGGAACGTGCGCAGCCCGCGCCGCACGACCTGGTGGTCGTCGACCAGCAGGACCCGAATCGTGTCCGGCTCAGCCACCGGGCACCTCCATCTCGATCACGGTGCCCTTGCCGGGCGCCGACTCCACGGTGAGCTTGCCGCCGACCCCGCTGGCTCGGTCGCGCATCGAGACCAGTCCCAGATGGCGTCCGGCGCGGCGGATGGTGGCCGGTTCGAATCCGCCGCCGTCGTCGGCCACGCGCAGCAGGGCGCCGCTGGGGCCCCGGCGCACGAGGGACACGTCGACATGGGCGGCGCCGGAGTGGCGCAGCGCGTTGTGCAGCGCCTCCTGGGCCACGCGCAGCAGCGCCTCCTCCTGGGCGGCGGGCAGCGCCCGCACGCCGTGGGAGGTGAAGCCGACCCGGGCGGTGTGGGCACGGTCGAGCACCTGGATCTGGGTGCGCAGGGTGGCGACCAGGCCGTCCTCGTCGAGGGCGGCGGGGCGCAGCTCGACGACGGCGGCGCGCAGCTCGTCGGCGGCCTCCGCGGCGAGCGCGGCCACCTGGTGCAGCTCCTGTTTGGCGCGGGCGGGGTCGCGGTCCACCAGGGCGGTGGCGGCCTGGGCCGTCAGCCGCAGCGAGAAGAGCTTCTGTGAGACGGCGTCGTGCAGCTCGTGGGCGAGCCGGGCGCGCTCGCCGGCGATGGTCAGCTCGCGGCTGCGCTCGTACAGCCGGGCGTTGGTGAGGGCGATGGCCGCGTGCTGGGCGAGGATGCGCAGCAGTTCCTCGTCCCGCTCGGTGAAGCCACAGCCGCCCTCGGGCTTGGGGCACCTCTTGTTGGCGAGGAAGAGCGCGGCGATCACCTCGTCGCCGTCGGCGACCGGCAGTCCGAGGAAGTCGGACATGTCGGGGTGGGCGGCGGGCCAGCCCTCGAACCGGGGGTCCTCGCGGACGTCGGCGAGCCGCTGCGGGGTGGCGTCCTGGAGCATCGCGGCGAGGATGCCGTGCTGGCGGGGCAGCGGGCCGATGGCCTTCCACTGCTCCTCGCTGACGCCGTCGACGACGAACTGCGCGAAGCCGCCGTGGTCGTCGGGGACGCCGAGGGCCGCGTACTCGGCGTCGAGGACCTCGCGCGCCGAGCGGACGATGGTCTGCAGGACGTCCCGCACTTCGAGCTGCCGGTTCATGTCGAGGAGTGCGCTGCTCACGCTCGCCAGGACGGCCCCGGGATCACTGCCCGGTCCTGTGTTCATGAGATCACCGTACCGGCGGGTTCAGACCGGTGTATCGGCCCGCGGCCGCGCCCGACCGGGTCCCGCGACCTAGGGCGGAAGGGCCGGCCGATTCGGCGATTCCGGCCCGCGGGGGCGCCCTCCGGGTTCACCATCTTTACATGTCCATACCAATGAGGAGCTGGACGCCGACGCACGGCGATCCCTATCGCCCGATCCCCTACCGTCCGGAGCGGATGCCCGCCGCCGAGTCGCTGGCCCGCGCGGCCGAGCTGCGGGAACGGATGGAGCGGCGCAGGACCGTACGGCGGTTCTCGCCCGACCCGGTGCCGGAGCAGGTGGTGCGGGACGCCATCGCCTGCGCCGCCACCGCGCCGTCCGGGGCGCATCAGCAGCCGTGGACGTTCGTCCTGGTGAAGGACGCGGAGGTGCGGCGACGGATCCGGGAGGCCGCCGAGGCCGAGGAGCGGGCCTCCTACGCGGGGCGGCTCGGCGAGGAGTGGCTGGCGGCCCTGCGGCCGCTCGGGACGGACGAGGTCAAGCCGCATCTGACCGACGCCCCGCAGCTGATCGTGGTCTTCCAGCAGCGCTACTGGCTGGGGCCGGACGGGGAGCGGCGCAAGCACTACTACGTGGACGAGTCGGTGGGGATCGCGGTCGGGATGCTGCTCTCCGCGCTGCACCTGGCGGGGCTGGCGGCACTGGTGCACACCCCCAGCCCGATGCGCTTCCTGTCCGAGGCGCTGGGGCGGCCGCGGAACGAGAAGGGCTTCGCGGTCATCCCGGTGGGCTACCCGGCGGCCGACTGCGTGGTTCCGGACCTGGTGCGCAAGTCCCTGGACCAGGTGATCGTCGAGGTGTGAGAGGCATGGCGGGAAGCGAGCCCGGGTATCCGCCATCGCGTGTTCGCATGAGCACATCGAGCGAGATGCGGGGCCGCCCCGTGTGAGCCCGCGCATAGGACCCAGATCACGTACGAAGGAGCTTAGGAGAGGTCTAAAGTCCCCGTAAGGGGAGATTGGGGCCCCCTGGACGGCCTCCGGCGGGCCCCCGTCCCACTAAGCCCCTTCGTAGGTCACATGATTGCCACGGGATTTTGCGGCCGCTAACAATTGCCGAAGTCGCCACGGCGCCGTCGATCGAGACGCGGCGCTTTTTTCGCGCCGATCCGCTCCGGCCGGTGACTCAAGCGATTGGAAAGAGGACTACTCCGCTCATGCCCGTCCCCAGCATTCCGAGCATCCCCGGTTTTAGCCGTCTGACCAAGTCCCACAAGTTCTCCGCCGCGGGCATCGCCACGGCCGGCGCCGCCGCCCTCGCCTTCGCCGTCGTCCCCGGCGGCACCGCCGACGCCCAGCCGAACGCTCAGGCGCTCTCCGCCGAGCCGGTCGCGCTGACCTCGTCGACGTACGGCAAGATCCAGAAGGACAGCCTGACCCAGCAGACCGCGCTGCACGCCAAGCAGGCCGAGGAAGAGGCCGCGGCGAAGAAGGCCGAGGAGGCCAGGAAGGCCGCCGAGGCCAAGGCCAAGGCCGACCGCGAGCGCGAGGCCGCGAGCCGCTCCGCCGAGCGTGCGCCGGTCGCCGCGCCGAAGCCCGCCGAGGCCCCGGTGGCCGCTCCGGCCCCGGCTCCGGCCCCCGTCGCCCCGGCTCCGGCCCCCAAGCCGACCTACGCCAACAACCTGGACGGCTGGATCCGACAGTCCCTCGACATCATGAAGGACAAGGGCATCCCGGGCAGCTACGACGGCATCTACCGCAACATCATGCGTGAGTCGTCCGGCAACCCGCGCGCCATCAACAACTGGGACATCAACGCGATCAACGGCATCCCGTCCAAGGGCCTGCTCCAGGTGATCGACCCGACCTTCAAGGCGTACCACGTCGAGGGCACCTCCTGGGACATCTACGACCCGGTCGCCAACATCACCGCGGCCTGCAACTACGCGGCCGACCGCTACGGCTCGATGGACAACGTCAACTCGGCGTACTGATCCGTCCGGCCCCTCGGGCCCACGCCTCCTGCGGGCCCGCGCCATGACGCGGAAGGGCGGCACCCCCTGTGGGGTGCCGCCCTTCGTCGTGCGCGCGCGAGCCACGACCACTCCGACGCGGACCGCGACCGCTCCGACTACTTGCGCATGACCTCCGGCTCATGGCGCCGCAGCAGTCGTGCCACGGCGATGCCGCAGGCGACGCCGATCGCGATGAGCACCAGCATGTCGATGGTCCACTGGGTGGCGGTGGCCTCCCACAGCGGGTCGAGCTCGCCGGGCTTCTTGCGGTCCCACGGGGCCATCATGTGCGAGAGGTCCAGCGTGGCGCCGGCCGCGCCGACCGCCCAGCGGGACGGCATCAGCCAGGCGAACTGCTCGATGCCCGGCGAGCCGAAGATCTGGAACAGGATGCCGGTGAAGACGACCTGGACGATCGCGAACATCACCAGCAGCGGCATGGTCTTCTCGGCGGTCTTCACCAGCGAGGAGATCACCAGGCCGAACATCATCGAGGTGAAGCCGATCGCGATGACCGCCAGGCACAGCTCGGCGGCAGGGGGCAGGATCAGCCCCTCCTCCGGCAGCTTGCGGGTGGAGAAGCCGATGGCGCAGATGATCACGCCCTGGAAGGCGGTGATCACGCCGAGGACGATCACCTTGGACATCAGGTACGCCGACCGGGACAGGCCGACGGCCCGTTCCCGTTCGTAGATGACCCGTTCCTTGATCAACTCTCGTACGGAGTTGGCGGCGCCGGAGAAGCACATGCCGACCACGAGGATCAGGATGATCGTGCCCGCGTCCTGGTTGAACTGGCCCTTCGGCGCCTTGGTCAACCCGAAGTCGGAGGGGATGACCACCGAGACCCCGCCGAGGACGGCGGGCAGGATCAGCATCAGTGCCAGGAAGCCGCGGTCGGAGGCGATCACCGAGGAGTAGCGGCGGATCAGGGTCCACAGCTGGGAGCCCCAGCTCTGCGGCTTCTGCACCCGGGCCGGCGGCGGCTGGACGTGCACGGACTGCGGGGCGACCGCGTCGAGGTCGGCCGCGTACATCTGGTAGTGCCGAGAGCCGCGCCAGCGGCCGGCCCAGTCGTAGTCGCGGTAGTTCTCGAAGTTGGAGAAGACGTCGGCCCAGGTCTCGTAGCCGAAGAAGTTCAGCGCCTCGTCCGGCGGGCCGAAGTACGCCACCGAGCCGCCCGGGGCCATCACCAGGAGCTTGTCGCACAGCGCCAGCTCGGCCACGGAGTGGGTGACCACCAGCACCGTGCGGCCGTCGTCGGCCAGACCGCGCAGCAGCTGCATCACATCGCGGTCCATGCCCGGGTCGAGGCCGGAGGTGGGCTCGTCCAGGAAGATCAGCGAGGGCTTGGTGAGCAGCTCCAGGGCGACCGAGACGCGCTTGCGCTGACCGCCGGAGAGCGAGGTGACCTTCTTGTCCTTGTGGATGTCGAGCTTGAGCTCGCGCAGCACCTCGTCGATACGGGCCTCGCGCTCCGCCCCGGCGGTGTCGCCGGGGAAGCGGAGCTTGGCCGCGTACTTGAGCGCGGTGCGGACCGTCAGCTCCTTGTGCAGGATGTCGTCCTGCGGGACCAGACCGATGCGCTGCCGCAGCTCGGCGAACTGCCGGTACAGGTTCCGGTTGTCGTAGAGGACCTCGCCCTGGTTGGCGGGGCGGTAGCCGGTGAGCGCGCGCAGCAGCGTGGACTTGCCGGAACCGGACGGGCCGATGACCGCGACCAGCGACTTCTCGGGGACGCCGAAGGAGACGTCCTTGAGGATCTGCTTGCCGCCGTCGACGGTCACCGTCAGATGGCGGGCCGAGAAGGAGACCTCACCGGTGTCGACGAACTCCTCAAGGCGGTCGCCGACCAGCCGGAAGGTGGAGTGACCGACGCCGACGATGTCACTGGGGCCGATGACCTGCTGTCGGACCGGCTGACCGTTGACATACGTGCCGTTGTGGCTGCCGAGGTCGACGATCTCGAACCGGCCGTCGGGCAGCGCGCGGAACTCGGCGTGGTGGCGGGAGACCTGGAGGTCGGAGACGACCAGCTCGTTCTCCAGCGCACGACCGATGCGCATCACCCGGCCGACGGCGAGCTGGTGGAAGGTGGTCGGGCTGCGGTCGCCGTAGACCGGCGCGGCACCGGCGGCGCCCCCGTGCCGCGCCGGGTCCGCGCCCTGCCGCGGCGCGGCCTGCGGCTGTTGCTGCTGCGGCGGCACATACGGCTGCTGCCCCTGACCCTGGCCCGGGTGGGGCTGGGGCTGCTGGGGCTGCTGCCAGCCCTGCGGAGCCTGCTGCTGGTACGGCTGCTGCTTCTGCGCCTGCTGCTGCGGCTGCTGGCCCCAGCCGGCCGGGCCGGGCTGCGGCTGCTGCGGATGGACCGGCGCCTGCTGGGCGTACTGGGCGTGGGGCTGGGCATGGCCCTGTGGCTGGGCGTGGCCCTGGGCCTGACCCTGCGGCTGCGCGTGGCCCTGCGGATGCGGCTGCGGGTGCGGCTGCGCCTGGGCGTGCTGCTGCGCGGCCATCGCGTTCGGTATGGCGTAGCCGCCGGATCCGGCGTCGGCACCGGCGCCGCCGGAGAAGTTCAGCCGCGGGCCGTCGGTGGCGTTGCCGAGATGCACCGCCGAACCGGGGCCGATTTCCATCTGGTGGATCCGCTGGCCCTGCATGTAGGTGCCGTTGGTGCTGCCGTGATCCTCGATGACCCAACTGCGTCCGCCCCAGCGCACGGTGGCGTGCCGCCAGGAGACTCTGGCGTCGTCGAACACCATGTCGCCCTGCGGATCCCGCCCAAGGCTGTATGACCTGGATGGATCAAGTGTCCAGGTCTGTCCGTTCAATTCCAGTACGAGTTCCGGCACTCCATGCCCCACTAATTGTCCCCCGAGCGACCCCGTACAGGGAGTCTAGGGATGGCGAACATCGTGAGGAACTATTTCAGGCTCAGTCCATGAACCGGAAGTCGGGCATTGGCAAGGGTCGGTATCAGGCATGTAGCAGACACGTATCAGGCGGCGTTGACGCATCCGAAAGACCCCCGGAAAGTAGAAGCGGGCACGGATGGTACGGATCATGATCATCCGGGCATCTCGCATCGATCGGGGGGATCGGGATGGCGGCGAGGAGCGGCGGAAGGGTGCCCTGGGGCGAGCTGTTGCTCGCCGCGGTCGCTGCCGTGGGCTGGTCCTTCCTCGCCATGGCGGGCGTCGCCGCGCTCGGCCTGCGTCTGATCGGCGCCGATGGCGCGGGCTCGCTGGGGCCGATGACCGCCGCCGCGGTGGTGCTCGCGGTGGGCGGTTCCGTCACACCGTCAGGCGATGTGCGGGTCTTCGGGCTGGAGGGCGCGCGGGCGCACACCGCCATCGACCTCGCGCCGCTGGGCGTGAGCCTGCTCGGCGCGCTCCTCCTCGGGTGGCTCTTCGCGCGGTCGCTGCGCGGCGCGGGGCCGGTGCTCGGCCGGCGCGAACTGGCGGCGCGGGCGGGCGCGGTGACGACGCTGTTCGTGCTGTTGCTCGCCGGGCTCGTCTGGGCGGGCGACGACACGGTCACCATCGACGGCTCCACCCTCGACCTCGAAGAGCTGGGCATCGGCGGCGGTGACGGCGGAGGCGGGAACGGCACGGACGGCGGGGCCGGCGGGCTGCTGGACCGACTGCCGGACGAGCTCGGCGACATCGCGGGCATCGGCGGCGGGCTGCTGCCGGAGAAGCTGGTCGACCTCGCCGACGCGCAGGCCAAGGTGGGCTTCACGGTCAACGCGGGCGAATCGCTGCTCCGCGGCACCGGCTGGGTCCTCGCGGTGCTGCTCCTCACGGTGCTCGCGGCCCGTCACACCCCGCTGCCGCGCGGCTGGGAGGGGTTGCACCGCACCGTGCGGCCCGCCGTCTCCGCGCTGTGCGCGGTGCTCGCGCTCGCCGTCCTGGCCGGCGCGGCCGCCGGGGTCTTCGCCGCCGTCGACGACGACCACCCCCGACTGGTGCTCGGGGCGACGCTGCTCGGCGCCCCGAACGGGGTCTGGCTCGGGGTGCCGCTGGGGCTGTTCGTGCCATGGCAGGGCACCGCCACCGGAGCGCTCGTCCGGGTGCTGCCCGACCCGATCGACGAGCTGCTCGGCGCGGACGGCGACTCGGCCATCACCTTGCGGCGGCTGGCCGACCTGGACGACCGGGTGTGGCTGCTGGCCGTCGGCTGCGCGCTGCTGATGCTCACCGCCGGGGTGCTCACCGCGGCCCGCACCCCGCTGCGCGCCCCCGGCGCGCCACGGGACACGGGCGTCCTCGGATTCGCGGGCCGGTGCGCGCTGCGGCTGGGCCTCGGCACCGCGCTCGTGCTCCCGCTGCTGGTGTGGCTCACGGAGGTGTCGGCGGGCGCGGAGCTGTCGGTGCTGGGCTTCGACGCCTTCGGCGCCGGGCTCGACCTGCACGGCGAGGTGGCGCACGCGCTGCCCATCGGCGCGGCCTGGGGGGTCGCGGCGGGCGCCGTCGGGGCCCTCCTGGCCCGCGCCACGGGCGCCGCCGGCGGGCGCGCCTCGGCCTTCGCCCGTGGGATCGCGACCTGGCCCGCCGAGGCCGCCGGGGCGGGGGCGGGCGGCGGGGCGGGCGCGGCCGGTGCGGCCGGTGCCGCCGGTGCCGCCGGTGCGTTCGGCGGGACCGGTGGACCCGGTGGTTTCGGCGCGATGGGCGCCGCCGGCGGAGGTGGCGCGCGCACCTACCCCGACCTCGCCTATGGCCCGGGCCCGTACCGCCCCTCCCCCGTCTACCGCCCGTCCCACGACGAGACCAACCCCTATCTGCGACCGGTGGACCCGGTCCCGCCACCGCCACCGCCACCGCAGTACGACTGGTCCCCGGCCCCGGCCCCGGGAGCGTGGGCGCCCCTCCCCGAACCGTGGACGCCGTCCCCCGAACCGTGGACGCCGGATCCGGAAGCGTGGACCCGGGACCAGCAGGCGTGGGCGTCGGGCCCCGGAGCCCGGCCACGGGGCGCGGGCTCGCCGGCGTCGGAGGCGAGCGCTCGGCCGCCGGGGCAAGAAGCCCGGCCGGCGAACCCGCAGGGGTGGCCGGCGGGCCCAGGGGCAGCACCGGCGGGCCCGTGGGCACAACCGGCCGGACCGTGGCCACGGCCGGGGGACCCGAGGGCACAACCGGCCGGTCCGGGGGCGCGACCGGGGGCCCCGGGGTCACATCCGGCCAGCCCAGGGCCGGCACCGGCAGGCCCGGGCGGGCATCAGCCGCCGCCACACGGCCCCGGTCGGCCCGGCGGGGACGCCGCGTACGGGGGGTACGGCGCACCGGCGGCCGACGGCTTCCCGCACGGCGCACCGACACAGGCGGGCGCCCCGATGCCGCCGCCGCGCCGCCGCCCGCGACCGGGGGCCGGCCCCGAGCACCCCCCGGAGGAAGGCCCGCCGCCGGACCGTCCGGGAAGCCGGGGCTGAGCGTCCCGAGCCGGCCCCGAGGGGCACCCGCCCCCGGGCGCAGGGCCGAGCGTCCCGCTCCCGGCCGGTGTCGGCGCCCCACCCGGCCCCGCAACCGGCTACCCGCCCCACGCAGGGCCGGAAGGGGCGAGCAGGAAATGCGACGCGCGGGCCGCTCCGGCGCGATCCGACAGGTCCTTCTCCGTGGCCCCGGCGTCCAGCGCGCTTCCCGGAGAAAGGCCCCGACCGCCGAACCGGGGCACCCCCTCCGCTTTCACACGTCTACGTAGCCGTACGATGACCGTCCGTAGAACAGTCGCCCCCGCACGCATGTCCGTTGGGCGGACAGCCGGACGAGCCACTCGGGCGGCCCTATACGGTGGAATGACCATGAGCGCATCGCAGATCCCACCTGCCACCGCCGTTCCGGGCGACGATGTACCGACCCTCCTTGTCAAGATCTTCGGCAAGGACCGTCCAGGCATCACCGCCGGGCTCTTCGACACCCTCGCCGCCTTCGACGTGGACGTCGTGGACATCGAGCAAGTCGTCACCCGAGGCCGCATAGTGCTGTGCGTGCTGGTGACCGCCCCACCGGGCCGCGGCAGCGGCGCGGCCGAGGGCGATCTGCGGGCGACCGTGCACAGCTGGGCCGAGTCGCTGCGGCTCCAGGCGGAGATCATCTCCGGCCGCGGCGACAACCGGCCGCGCGGTGTCGGACGCTCGCACGTCACCGTGCTCGGACATCCCCTGACCGCCGAGTCGACGGCCGCCATCGCGGCCCGTATCACCGGCACGGGCGGCAATATCGACCGCATCTTCCGACTCGCGAAGTACCCCGTGACCGCGGTGGAGTTCGAGGTCTCCGGGGTCGCGACCGAGCCGCTGCGCACCGCGCTGGCGACCGAGGCCGCGGCCCTGGGCGTCGATGTCGCCGTCGTCGCCTCCGGCCTCCAGCGCCGGGCGCAGCGCCTGGTGGTCATGGACGTGGACTCCACGCTGATCCAGGACGAGGTGATCGAGCTCTTCGCGGCGCACGCGGGCTGCGAGGCCGAGGTCGCGAAGGTCACCGCGCAGGCGATGCGCGGCGAGCTGGACTTCGAGCAGTCGCTGCACGCGCGGGTCGCGCTGCTGAAGGGCATCGACGAGTCGGTGGTGGAGAAGGTGCGCGCCGAGGTGCGGCTCACCCCCGGCGCGCGGACCCTCATCCGTACCCTCAAGCTGCTCGGCTTCCAGGTGGGCGTGGTCTCCGGTGGCTTCACCCAGGTGACCGACGACCTGAAGGAGCGGCTGGGCCTGGACTTCGCCTCCGCCAACACCCTGGAGGTGGTGGACGGCAAGCTGACCGGCCGCGTGGTCGGGGAGGTGGTGGACCGGGAGGGCAAGGCCCGGCTGCTGCGGCGGTTCGCGGCGGAGGCCGGGGTGCCGCTGTCCCAGACGGTGGCGATCGGCGACGGCGCCAACGACCTGGACATGCTGAACGCCGCCGGGCTCGGGGTGGCCTTCAACGCCAAGCCGGTGGTGCGGGAGGCCGCGCACACCGCGGTGAACGTGCCGTTCCTGGACACGGTGCTCTATCTGCTGGGCATCACCCGCGACGAGGTCGAGGCGGCGGAGACCCACGCCGACTGACCCGGGATCCCGTCGGTCGACGGACGGCCGGTCGGGGTGGCATCCGGTCGAGTGGTCGGGCCGGGATGTCGTCGGAGACGTATGTGGGCCGGCCTCCACCGGGGTGGAGGCCGGCCCACGTCACCGGCCCACTTCCCGCACGGTCCGGCCGCTCAGGCACTGCACGCGGGGATCCGCGGCGCGTGGCTCAGGCGTGCGGGGACCAGAAGGCGACCAGGCGGCCGACTCCGTGCTCCACCGACTTCCACGAGCCGTCGAAGGTCAGCACCGCGATGGCGGAGGTGGGGAAGCCGCTCCGGTTCATCCGGGCCAGCAGATCCCCCTCCGCCTCACCCGCCAGGGCGTCGGCCAGCGCGTGCACACCGGGGTTGTGGCCGACCACCATCAGGTCCTTGACCTCGTCAGAGGTCTCGTTCAGCAGCGCGATCAGCTCCCCCAGCGAAGCCTCGTACAGCCGCTCCTCGTAGACCGTCTTGGGGCGCTGGGGCAGCTCGGACACCACCAGCTTCCAGGTCTCGCGGGTGCGGAGGGCGGTGGAGCACAGGGTGAGATCGGGAGTGATGCCGGCCCCGGCGAGCCAGCGCCCGGCCACCGGGGCGTCTTTGCGTCCGCGCTCGGCGAGCGGGCGCTCATGATCGGATTCCTCGGCCCAGTCGGCCTTGGCGTGTCGGAGTAGGACGATCCTGCGGGGTACATCGACGCTCATGGGTCCCAGCTTCGCACGAAAAGCGCTGCGTGGCGCGGGGTGTTGAGGACGCTCCGCACCGCCGGGAACGGTGCGGCTACTGGTGCGGCACGACGTCCCGCACCATCCCGACGACGTGCGAGAGGACACCGGACTCGCTGGCGGCCTGTGCGTCCGCGGGGCCCGCGATGAGCAGCAGCAGCGCGACGAAGGCGACGGCGGGCAGCGCCACGGCCCACCACGGCAGCCGGGTCGACACACCACCGGACGCCGAACGGACCGGGGGTATGGACCGGGGGTACGGGCGAGCGGTCGGTGCGGACATCGGATCGCCTCCGGGTGCGGGCTGGACGCTGTGGCTCTTCGAGCCTAAGGAGCCCGACCCGCCGATCCCATCCGGTGAGCCACCTACTGACCCCTGACTCAACCCCCCTAAGGGTGGTGGGGTTAACCCCACCACCGCCCCGGGGCGGCACCCGCGGGCGCGCCCCATCCGGGGGGAATCGGTCAGGGCGAGGCGATGGTCGCGATGACCCCGATGACGACGGTGACCAGCAGCATCACACCGAGAATGGTGAGCAGCTTCTTGTGACCGTTCTGCGGATTCGGGTCGAGCACAGGAGACGACATGGCTCAAGTGTCCCAAACTCCGCGCACCGACTTCGACCGGGGCACCCGCCGGATCACCGGGCCCGGGGTGCTGGGGCCGGCCGGCACCCGGGCCCGCGCGGAGCCGCGCCACTCCACCGGCACGCCCACTACGCCGTAGGGGGCACCCTCACGGCTTCGTCCCCGACGCGGCGGTACGGCTTCTTCGTCCCCGACGGTGCGATCACGGCTTCGTCCTCGACGGTGCGGTCACGGCTTCGTCCTCGACGGTGCGGTCACGGCCGGCGAGCACGCCCGCCACCATCTGCGGCACCATCAGCCCCGCCATCAGCGCGATCGGCAGGTCCCAGCCACCGGTGTGCTGGTAGAGGGCGCCCACCAGCAGCGGGCCCGGGATGGACAGCAGATAGCCGGTGCTCTGCGCGAACGCCGACAGGCCGACCACACCGGCGCTGGTCTTCGCGCGCATACCGATCATGGTCAGGGCGAGCGGAAAGGCGCAGTTGGAGACGCCCAGCAGCAGGGCCCAGGCCCAGGCGCCGCCGGCCGGCGCCAGCCAGAGGCCGGCGTAGCCGGTGAACCCGAAGGCACCGAGGGTGAGGACGAGCACACCCTGGTGGCGCAGTCGGGCCGCGACCCGCGGCAGTACGAAGGAGAGCGGCACGCCCATCACCATGGTGACCGCCAGCAGCACTCCGGCGGTGGAGGCGGAGACCCCCGCGTCGCGGAAGATCTGCGGCATCCAGCCCATGGTGATGTACGCCCCGGTGGCCTGGAGGCCGAAGAAGACGGCGAGCGCCCAGGCGGTGGGGCTGCGGGTGATGCGGGGCGCGGGGGCGTCCTGCGGCGCGGCGGCGGACTCCGCGCGCACCTGACGGTTCGTGCGGCCTCGGGCGATGAGGAACCACGGCGGCACGGCGACGGCGGCCAGCAGCGCCCAGACGCCGAGGCCCAGTCGCCAACTGCCGCCCATGGCATCGGTCATGGGCACGGTGACGGCCGCGGCGCCGGCGGTGCCCAGCGACATGGCCATGGAGTACAGACCGGTCATCGGGCCGATGCGGTCCGGGAACCAGCGCTTGACGATCACCGGCATGAGGATGTTGCTGACGGCGATGCCGGCCAGCGCCAGCGCGCTGATCGCCAGGAAGCCCGCGGTGTTCCCGACCAGGGGGCGCAGCGCGAGCCCCGCCGTGATGGCGGCGAGCCCGGCGCAGACGACGGTGGCGGGTCCCCAGCGGCGGGCCAGCCGGGGCGCCGCGAGCCCGAAGAGCGCGAAGCAGAGGGTGGGCACCGAGGTGAGCAGCCCGGCGACCGTGCCGCTCATGCCCAGGCCGTCGCGCACCTCCTCCAGGAGCGAGCCGAGGCTGGTGATGGCGGGCCGCAGGTTGAGGGCGGCCAGGAGCAGGCCGATGACCACGATCCGCAGCGGCCAGGGGGAGCCGGCGTCGGGCGCGGCCGCGCCCCGGGGACCGACTCCGGCGCCCGGCCCGGCCGCCGCCGCCCGCGCGGTGGTCAGCGGTCGCCCCGCTCCCGCCGTGGGCGGAGTGCGCACCGCGGTCGCGGTCGCCGTGTCCGTCGTGCCGGTCCTGTCCCCGTCCACCGTCTCCGCGGTCTCCTCGTGTGCAGCCATGCCGACCATCATAGAATCATGGGATGAATGTCTTCCAACGGGTTCACGGACCGTTCACGGGAGACGGCATCATGAGAGAGCCCACATCCCCGCGACGGCCCCCATGCCCAGGAGAGTCATGCCGCTGACATCGCCCCGGCGCTCCGCGCTCGCCGACCAGGTGATCGCCCAGCTGCGCGCCCAGATCACCTCAGGCGAGTGGCCGGTGGGCTCACGGATCCCCACCGAGCCGGAGCTGGTGGAGCAGCTCGGCGTGGCCCGTAACACCGTGCGCGAGGCGGTGCGGGCCCTGGCCCACAACGGACTGCTGGACATCCGGCAGGGCTCGGGCACCTATGTCGTGGCCACCAGCGAGCTGGCCGGGGTGATGAACCGGCGCTTCGCCGACTCCGAGCCGCGGCACGTCGCCGAGCTGCGCGGCGCGCTGGAGACCAAGGCGGCCCAGCTGGCCGCGGAGCGCCGTACCGCGCAGGACCTCCGGCAGCTCGACGCCCTGCTGGAGCGGCGCGAGCGGGCCTGGGAGTCCGGCGACGCGGAGGCGTTCGTGGAGGCGGACGCGCGACTGCACATGGCGGTGGTGGCCGCGTCGCACAACGAGGTGTTGGCGGAGTTGTACGCGGACCTGGCCGGGGTGCTGCGCAGCTTCCTCCGCGCGGACGTGGGCACCGAGCTGCGGCCCGAGGCCCATATGGACCACGCCCGGCTGGTGGCGGCGATCCGCGACGGAGACGGCGCCCGCGCCGCCGCCGAGGCCAGCACCCACACGTCCGTCTGCCGTTTCTGACAGCCGGCCGATCCGGTCGCCGGGCCGTCAGCGCAGGTGGCTCACCCACGCCTCCGCTATCTCCTTCCAGCACCGCTCCGAGACGCGGATGTGCTGGGCGGGTGCGATGTCCACCGGTCGGCTGGCCAGGTCCGGGTCCCACCAGCGTTCGCACTCCACGTGCAGTTGGACGCGGTCGGCCCTGGGGTACGGGTTGAAGCAGCTCGCCGTCGCGTGCGAGCCGTGCACCCAGGCGTCGCAGCTGGCGTGGCGCGGCCGGTTCTCGGCGGCCGGCACGATGACGGGGGCCGGCGGTGGCGTGGTGGGCGCGGCGGGCGGTTCGGACGCGGCGACGGCGAAGGCGGCGATCAGTGCCGCGGCCGCGGCACGGTGGGGCGTACGCATGGTGGTACCTCCTCGGCCGTGCTGCGGCGAGCGCCGCGGCTGCACCTCAAGGGGGACGCTCTCCACCCTGCCGGGGCCGCGGCCCGGACGCCCCTCCCATGGCCCGAACGGGTGATGCCCCGCTCCCCGCGCGTGCGGGGAACGGGGCATCGAGGTGCGGGCGGTTCGGCTCAGACGCCCATCGAGTGCACGCCGCCGTCGACGTGGACGATCTCGCCGGTGGTCTTCGGGAACCAGTCGGAGAGCAGACCGACGACGCCGCGGGCCGCCGGCTCCGGGTCGGCGATGTCCCAACCGATCGGCGCGCGGTCGCCCCACTCGTTGGCCAGGGTCTCGAAGCCCGGGATGGACTTGGCGGCCATCGACTTGATCGGGCCGGCCGCGACCAGGTTGCAGCGGACGTTCTCCTTGCCCAGGTCGCGGGCGAGGTAGCGGTTGGTGGACTCCAGCGCCGCCTTGGCCACGCCCATCCAGTCGTAGACCGGCCAGGCGAACTTGGCGTCGAAGGTGAGGCCGACGATGGAGCCGCCGCGCCGCATCAGCGGCAGCAGCGCCGTGGCCAGCGACTTGTAGGAGTACGCCGACACCTCCAGGGCGGTGCCCACGTCCTCCCAGTTGGCGTCCAGGAAGTGGAAGGCGCCCTGCGGGCCGAAGGCGATGGAGTGCACCACGCCGTCCAGGTCGACGCCCTCGCCGAGGTGCTCACGCACCCGCTCGGCCAGGGTGTCCAGGTGCTCCTGGTTGGTGACGTCCAGCTCGATGACCGGGGCGGGCTTGGGCAGCCGCTTGGCGATCCGCTCGACGAGGGTGAGCCGGCCGAAGCCGGTGAGGATGACCTCGGCGCCCTCTTCCTGGGCGAACTTGGCGGCGTGGAAGCCGATCGACGCATCGGTGATGACGCCGGTGACCAGGATGCGCTTGCCAGCGAGAATTCCACTCATGTCGTTCAGTGACCCATGCCCAATCCGCCGTCGACGGGGATGACGGCTCCAGTGATGTACGCGGCCTCCTCGGAGGCCAGGAAGCGGACCGCGGCGGCGATCTCGTCGGGCTGCGCGTAGCGCCCCAGCGGCACCTGCTTGACGATGCCCTCCCGCTGCTCGTCGCTGAGCACACGGGTCATGTCGGTGTCCACGAAGCCGGGCGCGACCACGTTGACCGTGATGTTGCGCGAACCGAGCTCGCGGGCGAGGGAGCGGGCGAAGCCCACCAGGCCGGCCTTGGAGGCCGCGTAGTTGGCCTGACCGGCTGAACCGAGCAGACCGACCACGGAGGAGATGAGGACGACGCGCCCCTTACGGGCCCGCAGCATGCCGCGGTTGGCCCGCTTGACCACCCGGAAGGTGCCGGTGAGGTTGGTGTCGAGGACGCTGGTGAAGTCCTCCTCCGACATGCGCATCAGGAGCTGGTCGCGGGTGACGCCGGCGTTGGCCACCAGCACCTCCACCGCGCCGTGCTTCTCCTCGATCTCCTTGTACGCCTGCTCGACCTGCTCCTGGTCCGTGATGTCGCACTTCACGGCGAGGAAGCCCGCGGGCGGCTCGCCCGACCGGTAGGTGATGGCGACCTTGTCGCCCGCGTCGGCGAACGCGCGGGCGATGGCGAGGCCGATGCCGCGGTTGCCTCCGGTGACGAGAACCGAGCGGCTCAAGGGACCACCCTCTCTGTGGGATATCGCTGCGCTGTCGCTGCGTATTGTCGCGTGTGTCCTCCCGAAACTATCTGGCGACAGGGCCGTACGGGGAATCGAGGCCACACAGGGGCGGCCTCCGGTCACTGTGGGGTCCCTACAGAAAGCGATCGGCAAAGCGCTGGGCGACCGCCCCGCGGACACGGCATGATCGGGGACCTACCACGGGAGGATCACGTGCCCCATTCCATCGACGAGGACTTCTCGGCGCTGCCGCTGCGCCCGCTGGCCGACGCCGCGCTGGCCCGCGCGCGGGCGCTCGGGGCCACCCACGCGGACTTCCGCTTCGAGCGGGTGCGCAGCGGGTCCTGGCGGCTGCGTGACGCCAAGCCGGCGAGCTCGTCCGACACCACCGACCTGGGCTACGCGGTGCGCGTGGTGCACGGCGGCACCTGGGGCTTCGCCTCCGGGGTGGACCTGACGATGGACGCGGCCGCGCGGGTGGCCGCGCAGGCCGTGGCGATGGCCAAGCTGTCGGCGAAGGTGATCCAGGCGGCCGGGTCCGACGAGCGGGTGGAGCTGGCGGACGAGCCGGTGTACGCGGACCGGACCTGGGTCTCCGCGTACGACGTCAACCCGTTCTCGGTGCCGGACGGGGAGAAGGTGGCGCTGCTGACCGACTGGAGCGAGCGGCTGCTGCGGGCCGAGGGGGTGGCGCATGTGGACGCCTCGCTGCTCGTCGTGCAGGAGAACAAGTTCTACGCGGACACCGCGGGCACCTCGACCACCCAGCAGCGGGTGCGGCTGCATCCGCAGCTCACGGCGGTGGCGGTGGATCCGGACAGCGGCGAGTTCGACTCGATGCGGACGCTGGGGCCGCCGGCGGGGCGCGGCTGGGAGTACCTCACCGGGACCGGCTGGGACTGGGACCGGGAGCTGGCGGAGATCCCGGAGCTGCTGGCCGAGAAGATGCGCGCGCCGACGGTCGACCCGGGCGTCTACGACCTGGTGGTGGACCCGTCCAACCTCTGGCTGACCATCCACGAGTCGATCGGCCACGCCACCGAGCTGGACCGGGCACTGGGCTACGAGGCGGCGTACGCGGGCACCTCCTTCGCCACCTTCGACCAGTTGGGCAAGCTGAGATACGGCTCCGAGCTGATGAACGTCACCGGCGACCGGACCGCGGAGCACGGGCTGGCCACCGTCGGCTACGACGACGAGGGCGTCGCCGGCCAGTCCTGGGACCTGGTCAGGGACGGGGTGCTGGTGGGCTACCAGCTCGACCGGCGGACCGCCCGGCTCACCGGCTTCGACCGCTCCAACGGCTGCGCCTTCGCCGACTCCCCCAGCCATGTGCCGGTGCAGCGGATGGCCAATGTCTCCCTGCTGCCCGCGCCCGGCGGCCCCTCCACCGAGGAGCTGATCTCGGGGGTCGAGCGCGGCATCTACGTGGTCGGCGACCGCTCCTGGTCGATCGACATGCAGCGGTACAACTTCCAGTTCACACAGCAACGGGCCTACGTGATCCGGAACGGCCGTCTTCGCGGACAGGTCCGTGACGTCGCCTATCAGGGGACGACCCCCGAGTTCTGGGGCTCCCTCGGGGCGGTCGGAGGGCCCCAGACGTACGTCCTCGGCGGCGCCTTCAACTGTGGCAAGGCACAGCCCGGACAGGTCGCCTCGGTCTCCCACGGCTGCCCGTCGGCCCTGTTCCACGGCGTCAACATCCTCAATACCACCCAGGAGGCGGGCCGATGAGCCGTCACCCCCTCCACGGCCGGGGGTCCGGGGGTCGTCCCCCGGGTCAACACAGTCTCAATACCACCCAGGAGGCGGGCCGATGAGCCGTCACCCCCTCCACGGCCGGGGGTCCGGGGGTCGTCCCCCGGGTCAACACAGTCTCAACACCAGCCAGGAGGCGGGCCGATGAGCCGTTCGCACAAGCCGCACGAGATCGTCGAGCGGGCGCTGGAGCTGTCCCGCGCGGACGGCTGTGTGGTCATCGCCGACGAGCACTCCACCGCCAATCTGCGCTGGGCGGGCAACGCCCTCACCACCAACGGCGTCACCCGCGGCCGCACGCTCACCGTCATCGCGACCGTGGACGGCGCCCAGGGCACGGCCTCCGGGGTGGTGTCCCGGTCCGCCGTCACCGCCGCGGAGCTGGAGCCGTTGGTGCGGGCGGCCGAGAGCGCCGCGCGGGACGCCGGTCCGGCCGAGGACGCGCGGCCGCTGGTCGAGGGGGTGGCGGCGTCCGCCGACTTCGCCGAACCGCCCGCCGAGACCTCGTCCGAGGTGTTCGCCTCCTTCGCCCCGTCGCTGGGCGAGGCGTTCGCCCGGGCCCGCGCGGGCGGCCGCGAGCTGTACGGGTTCGCCAACCACGAGATGGTCACCAGCTATCTGGGCACCTCCACCGGGTTGCGGCTGCGTCACGACCAGCCGACCGGGACGCTGGAGCTCAACGCCAAGAGCGGCGGGTCGGGGTCGGTGCCGCGCTCGGCCTGGGCGGGCCACTCCACCCGCGACTTCAAGGACGTGGACCTGGCCGCGATGGACGCGGAGCTGACGCGCCGGCTGGAGTGGGCCGCGCGCCGGGTGGAGCTGCCAGCCGGCCGGTACGAGACGCTGCTGCCGCCGAGCGCGGTGGCCGATCTGCTGATCTACCAGATGTGGTCGGCGTCGGCGCGGGACGCGGTGGAGGGCCGTACCGTCTTCAGCCGGGCGGGCGGTGGGACGCGGCTCGGCGAGAAGCTGTCCGAGCTGCCGCTGACGCTGCGCAGCGACCCGCACGAGCCGGGTCTGGAGGCGGCGCCGTTCGTGCTGGCGCACGCCTCCGGCGACGACGCCTCGGTCTTCGACAACGGACTGCCGCTGGCGCCCACCGACTGGATCCGGGACGGGGTGCTCAACCGGTTGCAGACCACCCGGCACAGCGCGGACCTCACCGGCCTGCCGGTCGTCCCCGCGATCGACAACCTGATCCTGGACGGGGGCGGGACCCGCTCGCTGGACGAGCTGGTCGCGGCGACCGACCGCGGGCTGCTGCTGACCTGTCTGTGGTACATCCGCGAGGTCGACCCGGCGACGCTGCTGCTGACCGGGCTGACCCGGGACGGCGTCTATCTGGTCGAGGGCGGCGAGGTCGTCGGCGAGGTGAACAACTTCCGCTTCAACGAGTCGCCGGTCGATCTGCTCTCCCGCGCCACCGAGGTGGGCCGCACCGAGCGGACGATGCCGCGCGAGTGGAGCGACTGGTTCACCCGGGCGGCGATGCCGGCGATGCGCCTGCCCGACTTCAACATGAGCTCGGTCAGCCAGGGCGTGTGACGCCCCGGGAACGCCGGGACGCGCGGTGGCCGAGGGCGGGATCGGCGGCCCGGGGCGGTCGGCCCGAGCCACCGCGCGTCCGAATTGGTCGGGGCGTACGACCGCGACCAAATAGACTCGACCCGTCCCTTGTCCGATCACGACTCTCCACAGGAACCCCACGATGACACGCCTCGGCGACTCCGTCGCTCTCGTCAGCACACTGCTGGCGCAGGACCTCTCCTCCGACTCCACCGTCGAGCGGCTGCTCACGGAGACCAAGGCGCGGCGCTATCTGGACCTGACGGACCTGTCGGCGAAGGAGCAGGCCGAGCTGATCGCGTCCCGCACCGTCGAGGTGTTGCCGGACGTCCAGAAGCTGGCCGAGCGCATCGACGAGCGCCGCGCGGCGGGCCGCGGGCTGAGCATCAAGCTGGGCATCGACCCGACCGCCGCGGACGTGCACCTGGGGCACGCCGTGCCCGTGATCATCCTCAGCCGCTTCCAGCGGATGGGCCACGACGTCACGCTGCTGATCGGCGACTTCACCGCCAAGATCGGCGACCCGTCGGGGCGCACCGCGGAGCGTCCGCCGCTCACCGACGAGGACATCGCCGCCAACCTCGCCGGCTACCGCGAGCAGGTCCGGCCCTTCTTCGACTTCGAGAAGGTGAGCTTCCGGCAGAACAGCGAGTGGCTGGCTCCGTACACCTTCCCGGAGCTGCTCGGACTGCTTTCCCAGGTGCCGGTCTCCCAGCTGCTCCAGCGCGAGGACTTCCGCAACCGGCTGGCCGCCGGCTCCGGGCTGACCATGTCCGAGCTGCTGTACCCGATCGCGCAGGGTCTGGACTCGGTGGCGCTCGACTGCGACGTCGAGCTGGGCGGCGCGGACCAGCTGCTCAACCTCCAGATGGGGCGCAAGCTGATGGAGCTGCGCGGCCAGCGCCCGCAGCTCGTCGTCACCATGCCGCTGATCGAGGGCACCGACGGCACCGGCGCCAAGATGTCCAAGTCGAAGGGCAACTACGTCGGGCTGACCGCCCCCGCCGACGATGTCTTCGGCAAGATCATGTCGGTTCCGGACCGGCTGATGGAGCCGTACCTGAAGGCGTGGACCGAGTGGACCGACGCGGAGGTCGCGGCCGCGCTGGCTCGGGTCGCGGACCGCTCGCTGCACCCGATGGACCTCAAGAAGGTGCTCGCCGGTGAGGTCGTCGCCGCGCTCTACGGCCTGGAGGCGGCGATGGCGGCGCGCGCCGGGTTCGTGGCCCAGTTCTCCAAGAAGAGCTTCACGGACGTGGAGTCGCTGCCGGAGGTGGACACGGCCGAGCACGGCGCCGAGACCGTCGTCGCCGTGCTGAGCAAGGTGCTGGGCTTCCAGCCGAGCGCCTCCGCGGCGCGCCGGGTCGCCAAGCAGAACGGGCTGCGGCTCGTCGTCGAGGGCGCGTCCGGCCAGGAGTCGGCGGTGCTCACCGAGGCCCAGGCGATCCGGCCGCTGGCCGAGGTGGTGGCCGAGGTGCTGGCGGCGGCCGGGCTGGAGCCGGGCTCCGGCAGCGTCTACCTGAAGGCGGGCCGCAAGATCGCGCAGCTGCGCGGGCTGTAGTCACGGGCCGCCCCGCGGGCGGCGCACGACGGACGGCGGCGGCCGGTGGGCGATGAGGCCCACCGGCCGCCGCCGCGTCGCACCGGGTTCGCGGCCCGCCGGCTCAGGCCCGCCTTCGGCTGCCGCGGATCGAGGCCCACAGCGGGGTGCCGACCGCCACGATGAGCACCGCACCGCCGAGCTGGAACAGGTGTCGCCACCAGTCGATGCCCGCGGTCTCCCGGATCCCGAGCCAGCCGGCGAGGGCATTGCCCAGAATGCTGCCGAGGAGTCCGAAGAGTGCCGTCAACCACAGGGGGATGTCCTGCTTGCCCGGCAGGATGAGCTTGGCCAGCAGACCCAGCACCAAGCCGACGATGATCGCCCACAACCAGTTCATGTCGCCTCCTGGCACAGCGGTGTGCGCATTCCTCCCCAGTCTCCGACCGGCACCCGTACGGCGCACGCCGGATGGCCCCCGTCCGTCATATGGCGTAGTCGGATGAGCGCCGTAGGGGCTGCCCCGGTCTCGAACCCGACCGAGCCGGGGCGTAACGTTATGGGTGTCCGGTACCGGGGTGAGCCGGTGTGTCGTCAGGCGGTGGAACGTGATGCGGAAGCGAAGCGGTACCCAGGTCTTCCGGATCACCGGAGCCAGGCAGAGCCTGGCCGAGGACGTCCGCGGCAGGCAGCGCCGCTACATCATCTCGATGAGCATCCGCACCCTGGCGGTCGTGCTGGCCGCGGTGCTGTGGAACGTGGAACGGCACGTGGCCGGCGTGGCGCTGGTCGCGGGCATGCTCCTCCCCTATGTCGCCGTCGTGATCGCCAACGCCGGCCGGGAGAACGTGCCGTCGCTGCCTTCGACGTTCGTTCCGACGACCGTCCGACCGATGCTGACCGCCGGCGCCGGGGAGCCGCGGGCGGAATCCGACCCGGAACCCTCCGCTCACCTTTCCGAGGACTCCTCGGACGCACGCGGCTGACCTGCCACGCCGTCGCAGCCTCAAGAAAACCTCAGATCAATCATGTGGTTCCGGTGCACCGCGCCCCATGCCGCATGACATACTGCGTACGCGCTCCGCATCCCCCGTCGGAGCGACGGACCGACGCCGGGCGGCTCCCCCCGTGGCTGCCCGGCGTCGCCATGTCCGGGTTAGGGTCGGCGGTGTGAACTCCCCCGACACCTCCCCGGATTCCATGATCTGCTCCGCCAAGGGCTGCCGGGCGCCCGCCGTCTGGGTGCTGGCGTGGAACAACCCGAAGATCCATACGCCGGAGCGGCGGAAGACCTGGCTGGCGTGCGAGGAGCACCGCGAGCACCTGTCGAAGTTCCTGGGCGTCCGCGGGTTCCTGAAGGACGTCGTGACGCTGGAAGAGTGGTCGGCCGCCGAGCACTGAGCCCGCACGGACGCCCCGGACACGGGGCGGTGGGCGCGTGACGCCCGGGGCATGGCGCGGCAGGCGCGTGACGCTCGGGCACGGGGCGGCGGGCGCGTGACGCCCGGGGCATGGTGCGGCAGGCGTGTGTGACGCCCGCCCGCCCCCGGCTCAGCCGCCGATCGCCGACATGGGCCGGTCCGGCTGGAGGAAGTCGGGGTCGTCCAGGCCCGAGCCGGCCTTCTTCCCCCACATCGCCACCCGCCACAGCCGGGCGATCTCCTCGTCCGGCGCGCCCGAGCGCAGCGCCCCGCGCAGGTCGGACTCCTCGCGGGCGAACAGGCAGGTGCGCACCTGGCCGTCGGCGGTGAGTCGAGTGCGGTCGCAGGCCCGGCAGAAGGGCCGGGTGACCGAGGCGATGACGCCGACCCGGGCGGGGCCGCCGTCGACCAGCCAACGCTCGGCGGGCGCCGAGCCGCGCTCCTCCTCGGCCTCCTGTGTGAGCGAGAAGCGGGTCCGCAGGCTGGCCAGGATGTCACCCGCGGTGATCATGTTGTCCCGCTGCCAGCCGTGCTGCGGGTCCAGCGGCATCTGCTCGATGAAGCGCAGTTCATAGCCCTGTTCCAGGGCCCAGGCGAGGAGATCGGGTGCCTCGTCGTCGTTGAGGCCGGACATCAGCACGGTGTTGATCTTGACCGGGGTGAGCCCGGCGGCGCGGGCGGCCGCGAGTCCCGCGATCACGTCGTGGTGGCGCTTGCGCCGGGTCAGCGCCTGGAAGACGTCGGGGCGCAGGGTGTCGAGCGAGACGTTGACCCGGTCCAGACCGGCGCCGCGCAGCGCCTCGGCGGTGCGTGCCAGGCCGATGCCGTTGGTGGTCAGGGAGAGCCTGGGGCGGGGCGCGAGCGCGGCGCAGCGCTCGACGATGGAGACCAGACCGGGGCGGAGCAGCGGCTCGCCGCCGGTGAAGCGGACCTCGGTGACACCGAGGTCGGTGACCGCGATACGGACGAGTCGGACGATCTCGTCATCGGTGAGCAGCTCGGGCTTGGCCAGCCACTGCAGGCCCTCCTCCGGCATGCAGTAGGTGCAGCGCAGGTTGCAGCGGTCGGTCAGCGACACCCGTAGATCGGTGGCGACGCGGCCATAGGTGTCGATCAGCACGGCGGCGACCCCTCCACGGATTTCGGATACATGCGCTTCGCTCAATTGTCCCGCAGCGTACGCGACAGGCGCGATCTTCAACAGTTCGTTGAGTGAACGGTCCGTTCAGACGGTCTCGCGCGGTGGACCGTCGCGCGTGCGGGCCTTCGGCGGCGCGGGGTGCGCGAGCGGGCCCGGCGGCACGGGCAGGGCCCCGCGCGGTCTCCCGCGCGGGGCCCTGGGGCCGGGCGGCGGCCGCCTCGGCCGGCGCGCCCGGCGTACGCGCCGGCCGGGTGCTCAGTGCGCCCCGTAGCCGGTGAGGGAGCGGACCTCCAGCTCCGCGTACTTCTTCTGGTCCGGCTCCTCCTTGGAGAGCAGCGAGCCGAGCCAGCCGAGCAGGAAACCCAGCGGGATGGAGATCAGGCCCGGGTTCTCCAGCGGGAACCAGTGGAAGTCCACGTCCGGGAACATCGAGGTCTCCTTGCCGGAGACCACCGGCGAGAAGAGCACCAGGAAGACGGAGGAGAACAGCCCTCCGTAGATGGACCACAGCGCCCCCTGGGTGGTGAAGCGCTTCCAGAAGAGGCTGTAGAGGATCGTCGGGAGGTTGGCGGAGGCCGCCACCGCGAAGGCCAGCGCCACCAGGCCGGCGACGTTCAGATCGCGCGCGAAGACACCGAGGACGACGGCGACGGTGCCGATGCCGACGGTCGCCCACCGCGCGGCCGCGACCTCCTCCCGCTGGGTCGCCTCCCCCTTGCGGATGACGTTGGCGTACAGGTCGTGCGCGAAGGACGAGGAGGAGGCGAGGGTGAGCCCGGCGACCACCGCGAGGATGGTGGCGAAGGCCACCGCCGAGATGACCGCGAGCAGCACCGGGCCGCCGAGCTCCTCGGCGAGCAGCGGAGCCGCCGTGTTGCCCGACTTGTTCGAGGCGATGATGTCCTCGCGCTTGAGCAGCGCGGCGGCGCCGAAGCCCAGCGCGATGGTCATCAGGTAGAAGGCGCCGATGATGCCGATGGCCCAGTTCACCGACTTACGGGCGGCCTGGGAGGTGGGGACGGTGTAGAAGCGGATGAGGATGTGCGGCAGGCCGGCGGTGCCGAGCACCAGGGCGATGCCGAGCGAGATGAAGTCGAGCTTGGTGGTGGCGGTGGCCCCGTACTTCAGCCCCGGCTCCAGGAACGACGCGCCCACACCGCTGTTCCGGGCCGCCTCGCCGAGCAGCTTGGAGACGTTGAAGTCGAACTTGAGCAGCACCAGGAAGGTGATCAGGAGCGTGCCCACGATGAGCAGCACCGCCTTGACCATCTGGACCCAGGTGGTGCCCTTCATGCCGCCGATGGAGACGTAGAGGATCATCACCACGCCGACCAGGACGACGATCAGGATCTTGCCGGCCTCGCTGGTGATGCCGAGCAGCAGCGAGACCAGCACGCCGGCCCCCGCCATCTGGGCCAGCAGGTAGAAGATCGACACGACGATGGTCGAGACGCCCGCCGCGGTGCGGACCGGCCGCTGGCGCATGCGGTAGGCGAGCACGTCGCCCATGGTGTAGCGGCCGGAGTTGCGCAGCGGCTCGGCCACCAGCAACAGCGCCACCAGCCAGGCGACGAGGAAGCCGATGGAGTACAGGAAGCCGTCGTAGCCGGCGAGGGCGATGGCGCCCGCGATGCCGAGGAAGGACGCGGCCGACATGTAGTCACCGGAGATCGCCAGCCCGTTCTGGAATCCGGAGAACGAGCGTCCGCCGGCGTAGAAGTCGTTGGCGTCCTTGGTCTGCCGTCCCGCCCAGACCGTGATGACGAGGGTCGCGACGACGAAGACCGCGAACAGCGAGATGATCAGCGGCCGGTGCTCACCGGCGCTGTCGGCGGCGAGACCGATCCCGTCGACGGCGAGGAGGGAGTGGGTGGCGCCGCTCATTCACCCTCCTCCAGACGGGACTTGATCGCCAGCGCGCGCGGGTCGAGCTTCTCGGCGGCGTGCCGCGCGTACCACCACGCGATGAGGAACGTGGTGACGAACTGGGCGACGCCGAAGACCAGCGCGATGTTGATGTTGCCGACGACCTTGCTGCCCATGAAGTCGCCCGCGTAGTTGGACAGCAGGACGTAGAGCAGGTACCAGCTGACGAAGGCGACGGTGAGCGGGAAGGCGAACGAGCGGTGCGCTCGGCGCAGTTCGCCGAACTCAGCGCTCTCCCGCACTTCGACATAGCGTGGATGGTGCCGTTTCCCCTGCTCATCGACGGGTGCGGTGTCCACTGTCTCTCCTGGTGACATACGGGGGGGGAACGAGAGTGATACGGATCACGCATGGTAGGGCGGGGGCAGTGGTCTTCGACAGAGCTGGGTGATGAAAAGTGATCACAACTCCGCTTCAGATGACCGCCGTTGTGATCAACCCGGCGCCCTCACTACACCAACACGCTCCCGTTTGGCGCCTTCTCACGACGAACTGCGCCCGAACGCAACCCTCTTTGTCGCCCTATCCGCGAGTTGTGGCGGGTTTTCTTCCGCGATCCATTGATTGCCGACCATGATCGGCGCTAGCTTCACTCGTCATGTACCCGTCCGTACGCGAGTCGCGTGTGCGGGCGGCTTATGGATGATGTGGAGATCCCATGGTTCATCTGCGATCCAGACGTCGGCGCGCGCTGTTGGCGCTGCCGGCCGGACTGGCGCTCACCGCGTCCCTCGGGTTCCTGCCGAGCGGCGCCGCGGCCGCCCCGCAGGCCGCGCCCACCGCCACGGTGGTCACCGACGGCCCGCTGCTGTCGTACGTGGTGAACACCACCGCCGACAAGGCGACCGTGGAGCGGGTCAGCAAGGCCGTCAAGGCCGCCGGCGGCAAGGTGGTGACGGCGCACCAGAAGATAGGCGTGATCGTCGTCCACTCCGCCAACCCGGAGTTCGCGAAGACCATCCGCACCGTCAAGGGCGTGCAGTCCGCGGGCGCCACCCGTACCGCGCCGCTCACCCCGGTGGCCACCACGGACGTCGGCAAGCCGGACAGGGTGAAGGCGCCGCGCACCACCGTCGCCGGCAAGGCGAAGTCCCTGAAGTCGGGCAAGGAGCCGCTGGAGCCGCTCCAGTGGGACATCCCGGCGATCAAGGCCGACAAGGCCGCCAAGGTCAACCCGGGCAGCAAGAACGTCACCGTCGCGGTCATCGACACCGGCGTGGACGACACCCACCCCGACCTGGCCCCGAACTTCTCCGCCAAGCAGTCCGCCAACTGCGTGGGCGGCGTGCCGGACACCCGTCCCGGCGCCTGGCGCCCGTACGACCCGGCCGAGGACTACCACGGCACGCACGTCGCCGGCTCGATCGCCGCGGCGCGCAACGGCGTCGGGGTCACCGGTGTCGCCCCGGGCGTGAAGATCTCCGGCATCAAGGTCAGCGACCCGACCACGAGCCTCTTCTACGCGGAGTCCGTCGTCTGCGCGTTCGTCTTCGCCGCCGACCACGGCGTCGAGGTGACGAACAACAGCTACTACGTAGACCCGTGGATGTTCAACTGCAAGGATGACCTCGACCAGGGCGCCATCGTTGACGCCGTGAGCAGGGCCGCGAAGTACGCCCAGAGCAAGGGCGCGATCAACGTCGCCTCGGCCGGCAACTCCAACTTCGACCTGGCCGCCAAGTCGATCGACGACAAGTCGAGCCCCAACGACACCAAGCCGACGGACCGCACCATCGACCCGTCGAAGTGCCTGGACGTGCCGACCCAGCTGCCCGGCGTCGTCACCGTCTCCGCGACCGGTGTGCAGAACCTGAAGTCGTACTACTCCAACTACGGCCTGGGTCAGGTCGACGTGGCCGGCCCCGGTGGCGACAAGTACCAGGTGCCCGAGCTGCCCGCCAAGGACGGCCGCATCCTGTCCACCATGCCCGAGGGCGACTACGCCTACCTCCAGGGCACCTCGATGGCCGGGCCGCACGTCGCCGGTGTCGCCGCGCTGGTCAAGAGCGCGCACCCCAAGTCCAGCCCGCAGGAGATCCAGTGGCTGCTGAAGGCCAACGCGGACAACCCGGGCTGCCCGACCGCGCCGTACGACCCGGACGGCGACGGTGACCTGGACGGCACCTGCACCGGCACCAAGCACGTGAACAACTTCTACGGCTACGGCATCGTCGACGCGCTGGACGCGGTCACCAAGTGACGCGCTGAGCCCTCGGGGGCGGGGCGGCCGGCCCGGCGCCGCACGGCGGTGCCGGTGGCCGCGCCCACCCGGGTACGCGGCCGCCCACGCGGCCGCCCCGCCCCCCGCGCCGTCTTTCGGAAGGGCACCACGGAAAGGCACCACGGAAAGGCACCACACACCCGACGAACTGGAGTTCCCATGGCTTCGCGCCCCGCACGACTCCTGCGCACCGCGGCCATACCCGCGGCCGTCGCCCTCACCGCGACGCTCGCCCTGCTGCCCACCGGCGCCACCGCCGCCGACGCCGGCACCGCCGCCGGCCCCACGACCGTCGCCGACGGCACCTCGCTCAGCTATGTGGTCAACGTCCGTCCCGGACGTACCGACGCACGGGTGGTCCAGAAGGCCATCGCCGACGCGGCGGGCAAGGTCGTCATCGCGTACGACAAGATCGGCGTGATCGTCGTCCACTCCGCCAACCCCGACTTCGCCAAGGTGATGCGCGAGGTCCGCGGCGTCCTGTCGGCCGGCGCCACCCGCACCGCCCCCCTGTCCGCCCAGTCCACCACCGACATCGGCACGCCGAAGCTGCTGTCGGAGAAGGAGCAGCGGGCGGTCGCGGCCCGGGCCGAGGCGGGCCAGGACCCGCTGCAGCCCCTGCAGTGGGACCTGCCCGCCATCAAGGCGGACAAGGCGCACGAGAAGTCGCTGGGCAGCCGCGACGTCACCGTCGCGGTCATCGACACCGGCGTGGACGACACCCACCCGGACCTGGCGCCCAACTTCGACCGCGCGGCCTCCGTCAACTGCGTCTCCGGCGCGCCGAACACCGCCGACGGCGCCTGGCGCCCCGGCGAGCACGAGAGCCCGCACGGCACCCATGTGGCCGGTGAGATCGCCGCCGCGAAGAACGGCGTCGGCGTCACCGGCGTCGCGCCCGGGGTCAAGGTCTCCGGCATCAAGGTGTCCACCACCCAGGGCTTCTTCTACACCGAGGCCGTCGTCTGCGGCTTCGTCTGGGCCGCCGAGCACGGCGTGGACGTCACCAACAACAGCTATTACACCGACCCGTGGATGTTCAACTGCACCACGGACCCGGACCAGCGGGCCCTGGTCGACGCGCTCACCCGGGCGACGAAGTACGCGGAGCGACGCGGCGTGGTCCACGTCGCCGCGGCCGGCAACGAGAACTACGACCTGGCGGCGGACTCGCTCACCGACCCGAGCAGCCCCAACGACACCACCCCCGGTGACCGGACCGTCGACCCGTCCGTCTGCCCGGACATCCCGGCCCAGCTCCCCGGCGTCGTCACCGTCTCCTCCACCGGGGCCAAGACCCTCAAGTCGTCCTTCTCCAACTACGGCCTCGGCGAGATCGACATCGCGGCCCCCGGCGGCGACAGCACCGCCTACCAGAAGCCTCAGCCCCCGGCCACCAGCGGCCAGATCTACAACACGCTGCCCGGCGGCAAGTACGGCTACATGGCCGGCACCTCCATGGCCTCCCCGCACGTCGCCGGGGTCGCGGCGCTCATCAAGAGCACCCACCCCAAGGCCACGGCCGCCCAGGTCAAGCGCCTGCTCGCGAAGCAGGCCGACGACCTCGCCTGCCCGGAGCCGTACGACATCAACGGCGACGGCAAGCCGGACGCCGTCTGTGAGGGCGACGCGAAGTTCAACGGCTTCTACGGGGCGGGTCTCACGGACGCCCTGGACGCCGTGACGAAGTGACCTCAAGCGCCTGAGACGGGCGGCACCCGCAGCGGCCTTCGCCACTGGCGGGCGGGCGGCACCCCGGTACGCGATCCGGGGTGCCGCCCGTGCCGACCGCGGAAGCGCCAGGCACGGCGGAGGTGCCGGGCACGGCAGGCGGGGCCGGGGGCCACGGGCGGGGCCCCTGCACCATCCGCAGGGCGTCGAGGGCCGGCGGCGACAGCGCGGAGTCCCGCAACCCGGCGAGCGGCAGCCACGCCACCTCACCCGTGGCCTCGTCGGGCTCCACCACCGCCGGTGGGCCGCTCTTCAGGTCGACCAGGTAGAACAGCGCCGTCAGATGCCAGCTCACCCCGAGCCGCCGCGCCACATACGTCCGCGCGTCCACCAGCCGGGCGTCCAGCGGATAGAGCCCGGTCTCCTCCCGCAACTCCCGCGCCAGCGCCTCCACCGGCTGCTCCCCGGGGTCGACGCCCCCGCCGGGCAGGTGCCACACCCCGGGCGCGAAGACCGGCGAGGCGTCCGTCAGCCGGGTCAGCAACAGCCGGTCCTCGGCGGTGGCGATGGCGTACGCCGAGATCCGTAAGCGCGTCTGACGGTCCAATGATCCCCCTGGCGAGACGACGGACTGGGCACTCTAGTCCAACCACCTGTCCGGCTCCCGATGTGCCCACGCATGTGGCGGCGTAGCGTGGGAGTACCTACCTGGCGGGGTGACCATGCAGTTCCCTGAAGAGTCGATCGGCGACCGCGTCGCTCGGTTACGCCTCCGGCGCAAGCTCACGCAGGAGCAGCTCGCCGAGCGGGCGCACGTCTGCGTCGACGTCGTCCGGAAGCTGGAGCAGAACCGGCGCCACGCGGCGCGGCTGTCCACGTTGAACGCGCTCGCCCGAGTGCTGGACGTCGAGACCTCGGTGCTGGTGGGCCAGCCGACCACCTTCGAGGCGCGGGAGGACGGCGACGCGCCGTCGGTGTTGGCGCTCCGCCAGGCGGTGTCGCCCGTGGCCGAGTTGCTGGGCGAGGACCCCGATCCCGAGGAGGCGCCGACCATCGGCGCCCTGCGCGCCTCGCTGCGGTCCACCGAGCACATCCGCCGCGAGGGGCGCATGGGCGAGATCGGCGCCCTGCTGCCCCAGCTCATCGCCGACGCGCGGGCCGCGACCCGCGCCTGCACGGACGCCGACAGGGCGGCGGCGTACGCGGTCCTCGCCGAGGCGTACCAGGTGGCGGCCACCACGCTCACGGCCCTGGGCAGGGAGGACGCCGGCTTCACCGCGTGGGAACGCTCGCTGGAGGCCGCACGCCGCTCGGACGACCCGAACCTGGAGACCGTCGGCGTCTCCACCCTGGCGTGGATCTTCACCAAGCAGGGCCGCCTCGAAGACGCCGAGCGCGTCGCCCTCACCACGGCCGAGCGGATCGAACCGGGCTTCCGCTCCCAGCCCGTCGAGCTGTCGCTCTGGGGGATCCTGCTCCTCCGAGCGGCGACCGCCCTGGTCCGGCGGGGCAAGTCCGACACCGTCGAGGACCTGCTGAACCAGGCGTCGGCCGCCGCGGCCCGCATCGGCCGGGACCGCCTCGACTACGCGACGCCCTTCGGGCCGACCAACGCCGGCGTCGCCAAAGTCAACTTCCTGGTGGAGCTGGGCCAGTGCGCCCAGGCCCTGCGCACCGCCCGGACCGTACCCGACCTGCAACGACTTCCACCCACCTGGCGTGCCCGCTTCCACGTCGACCGCGCCCTCGCCTACGCCGACCTCGGCAAGGAAGACCACGCCACCCGGGCCCTCCTCACCGCGGAGGCCACCGCCCCCGAGTGGATGCGCTACCACGGCACGGCCCGCCGGATCGTCACCGAACTACGCGGCCGCGAGCGCCGACGGAACTCACCGGTAGGGGAGTTGGCGGGGCGACTCGGGCTCGACGAGTAGGACGACGCGTCCTAGCCGCGCCCGGAGGTGGGACGTCCCGTCCCACCCTCGGGCCGAAGTGGTGCGCACGGTCCCTGGGGTGGGACCACGAGCGGCCATACCGTGCGGGCACCGATAGGGCGTCGGCCGCACCCCGCCAGGGCTCCCGGCCGACGCCGCTTCCCCGTGAGGAGCGTGACCGCCCGTGCCCATCCACCGCCCCGAACCCTGGTCGCCGCCGGCCGACCCGCTTGCCCAGCCTCTCCCGGCGGGCCGCTGGTGGGATGCCGTGCGGGTCGAGGCCGCGCTCGGCGCCCGCGCGTTGGAGTGGCTCGGGGAGGAGAGCGGGGCGGTCATCGAGGACCGGCGCGGCGCGGTCCTCTACTGGCTCGTGCGGCCCGGTGCCGCCGGGAGCTGGGCCGTCCCGCAGACCGCGGGGCTCGGCACCGGCCACTACGTCGCCGTGCCGCCGCAGCACCGGGTGGAGGGGCCCGGACCGTACTGGCGGGTGCCGCTCTCCCCCACGCGGTATCTCACCGACGTCGAACTGCTCGCCGTCGCGCTGCGCGCCGCGCGCTACGCCGAGTTGGGGCCGAGGAGCCTGCCACGCTACTGCTGCGTGTGCGCGCGACCGGTGGACGAGGCCGTGTTGATCTACCAGGACGCCGCCTCGGGCCCGGGGTCGGCTCGGTACGCGCACGAGGGGTGTGCCCCGCGCGCGGCAGCGGACCCCGAGGCGGAGGCGCGGCGAGGCGCGGTCGAGCGGAGCTGGCGCAAGGCGATCGTCCACCTCACCGACTGCGCGGCGTGCCACGCGACCGAGCGCGGGTGCGGGACCGGTCAGCGGCTGCTGCGGGCGCACCGGGAGTGCCGAAGGCTGGCCTACCCACCTCGGTGAGACGGGGCCGGGTGGGTCCCCCTCCGCGCGTCACGTCGTCGCCGGGACCGCCCAGGATCTCGCTCACGGGATCGCCCGGCCCCGTCGGCCGCGTGTCATGGGGTGATGAGCACCTTCAGCGCCGTCCGCTCGTCCATCGCCTTGTAGCCCTCGGGTACGCCGTCCAGGTCGACGGTCACGTCGAAGACCGGGGACGGGTCGATGGTGCCGTCGAGGATGTCCGGGAGGAGCTCGGGGATGTAGGTGCGGACGGGGGCGACGCCGCCGCGGAGGGCGATGTTCCGGCCGAACATGACGCCCAGGTCCAGGCCCGTCCCGCTGCCGTGTGGGGCGCCGACGTAGCCGATGGCGCCGCCGTGCCGGGTGATCTGGACGGCCGTCCGCATGGACTGCTCGGTGCCGACGGCCTCGATGACCGCGTGGGCGCCCTGACCCCTGGTCAGCTCGCGTACGGCCTCCACCGCGGCCTCGCCGCGCTCCGCGACGACGTCCGTCGCGCCGAAGGTGCGGGCGATGTCGGTACGGACCGCGTGCCGGCCCAGGGCGATGATGCGCTCGGCGCCCAGCCGCCTGGCGGCGAGCACGCCGCACAGGCCGACGGCGCCGTCGCCGACGACCGCGACCGTCGCGCCGGGGCGTACGTCGGCGCCGACCGCGGCGTGGTGGCCCGTGCCCATGACGTCGGACAGGGTGAGCAGGGCGGCCAGCAGCCGGTCGTCGGAGGCGGCGTCGGCGGGGAGCCCGACCAACGTCGCGTCGGCGAACGGGACGCGGACGGCCTCGCCCTGACCGCCGTCGAAGCCGGCCTGGCCCCAGAAGCCGCCGTGGGGACAGGAGGTGGGGAGGCCCTCGACGCAGTAGTCGCAGCTGCCGTCGGACCAGACGAAGGGGGCGACGACCAGGTCGCCGACGGAGAGGCCGGTCACGCCCGGGCCCGTCTCCTCGATGACGCCCAGGAACTCGTGGCCGATCCGCTGACCCGGCTGGCGCGCGGTCTCGCCTCGGTAGGGCCACAGGTCGCTGCCGCAGACGCAGGCGCGCAGCACGCGGACGACCGCGTCGCCCGGCTCGCGGACCGCGGCGTCGGGAACCTCCTCCACACGGATGTCGAACGGGGCGTGGAACGTCGTGGCGCGCATCAGCATCCTTGTCAGAGGTCAGGCTGGCGTACGGACCTCTCCGCACGACTCCGCATCTTCAACAACGCGGCGCCGCGCCATCTTCCCCAACAGGCCGACCGCCAGGGCGTACTGCGCCGCGACATACGTCAGCATGATCCAGAACTGCGGGACGGGCGGCTGCGGCCACTCCGCGATGCCCGTCGCGATGAGCGTGTCGGAGAGCAGGAACAGCGCGCCGCCGCCCGCCGCCAGCGGGCCCATGCGGTGCCCGCCCAGGGCCATGCCGGTGAGCAGGAGGCTGTAGCCGGCGACCGGAACGCGGAGCTCCGTCGGCAGGTCGGGCCACAGCAGGGCCACCGTGCCGAGCCAGGCCGCCCCGTAGACCGCGGTCACCGCCCGGCCCACCCGGCGCTCGCCGCCGCGGACGAAGAGCACCAGGTAGCAGACGTGGCCGGCGGCGAAGGAGGCCATGCCCGCCATGAAGGCCGCGTCCCCGCCGATCTGGAGCAGGGTGTCGCCGCCGCAGCCGAACAGCAGCGCCGCCGCCAGCACGCGCGGGCCGCCGAGGGCCAGGACGTACGCCGCGAGCACCGGCATCAGGGTCGGCTTGGTGAGCTGCTCCGCCGGTTCCGCGCCCGCCAGCAGGGCGGTCAGGTGGGCGGTGGTCAGCAGCCAGAAGACCGCCCACAGGGCACGGATCCTCCGCGTCACGCCACGTGTTCCTCGACCTGGGCGTCCAATGGCCGGGCCGCCGCCGACCGAGCCCCCGCCAGCGGAGCCACCTCGGCGGAAGCGGATCGCGGCTGCCACCCCGGGCCGCGGAAGACCCGCCCCAGCCGCTCCCGCCAGCTGTCCGCCGCCGCGACGTCCCGGGCGATGGCGGCGTACTCGTGGGTGGCCACGCGCAGCGGGTTGTAGGTGGCGATGTTCTTCGTCAGGCCGTAGACGGGGCGCTCGGTCTCGGGGACGAAGGAGCGGAAGAGCCGGTCCCAGACGATGAGGATGCCGCCGAAGTTGCGGTCCAGGTAGCCGCCTTGGGAGGCGTGGTGCACCCGATGGTGTGAGGGGGTGTTGAAGACGTACTCGATCGGGCGGGGCAGCTTGCCGACCCGCTCGGTGTGCACCCAGAACTGGTAGACGAGGTTGGTCGAGGCGCAGAAGCCGACCGCCGCCGGGTGCACGCCGAGCGCCACCAGGGGCACGTAGAACGGCCAGACCGTCCAGGTCGTCCAGGGTTGGCGCAGCGCGGTGGTGAAGTTGAACTTCTCGCTGGAGTGGTGGACCACGTGGCACGCCCACAGCACCCGGATGACGTGGTGGCCCCGGTGGGACCAGTAGTAGAAGAAGTCCTGGGCGAGCAGCATCAGCAGCAGCGTCCACCACAGTACGGGCACGCGCAGGGGCGTCAGCTCGTAGACGGCGGAGTAGATCGCGACGATCGGGATCTTCCAGAGGATGTCGAAGAAGACGCTCCCCAGGCCCATGGCGACGCTCGTCGCGGCGTCCTTCGTCTCGTAGCCCGCCGCGTCCTCGTCGGGACGCAGCCGGTAGCTCACCACCTCCACCGCGGTCAGCAGGACGAAGGCGGGAATGGACCACAGCACGACATCGGGCAGGTGCGGCATGTCGGCAACATAGAGCGGCTTCGGCGGGCGCGACTAGAGGTAGTTACCGATAAGTATGCGAGACCGGGCGTCAGCAACCGTTTTGTCCATATTCGTCACCCCGCTCACCTCCCCTCGCCCACCCTCCCCGTGACGCGGCGACAGGTGGCCGTCCGTCACTGTCAGCGGTGGCCCGTATCCTCAGGGACCATGCTCGAAGACCGCATGGCAGCCGCATCGCCGAATCCATGGCCGACCGCGTACCCCGAGGGGTACGCGGTCGTCGACGTGGAGACCACCGGCCTCAGCCGGGACGACCGGATAGTGTCGGCTGCCGTGTACCAGCTGGACGCCCGGGGCGAGGTCCAGGACCACTGGTACACGCTGGTCAATCCGCAGCGCGATCCCGGCCCCGTGTGGATCCACGGGCTCACCCGCGAGGTGCTGGCCGACGCCCCGCTCTTCCCGGAGATCGTCGGCGAGCTGTCCGCGCGCCTCGCCGACCGGGTGCTCGTCGCCCACAACGCCGTCTTCGACTGGTCGATGATCGCCCGGGAGTACGCCCGGGCCCGGGCCACCCCACCGGTCCGGCAGCGGCTCTGCACCATCGCGCTCTCCAAGGAGCTCGGGCTGCCGCTCCCCAACCACAAGCTGGAGTCGCTGGCCGCGCACTACGGCGTGGCGCAGGAGCGCGCCCACCACGCGCTGGACGACGCGCGGGTGCTCGCCGAGACCTTCCGGCCCAGCCTGCGCACCGCCGCCGCGTCCGGTCTACGGCTCCCCCTGCTCGCCTGCCAGCCGCTCACCGAGTGGGCCGAGGGATCCGCCGCCACCGGCGGCTCGTACGCCGGGATCGGCCGCCAGCGCTCGTCCTCCTCGGGCAGCTGGCGCCCCAGCCGCAAGCGGCCCGCCTGCCCTTACCCCAACCCCGGGCGCTATGAGCCGGGCGAGCAGCTGAAGCAGGGCATGCGGGTGGCCTTCTCCGGAGACACCTCCGTCGACCGCGAGCTGCTGGAGGACCGGGCCGTCGCAGCCGGGCTGCACGTCGCGACCAGTGTGTCCCGGCTCACCAGCGTGCTGGTCACCAACGACCCCGGCTCCCCCACCAGCAAGGTCGTCAAGGCCCGCGCCTACGGCACCCCGGTGATCGACGAGGCCGCCTTCACGCAGCTGCTCCAGCACGTGGTGCCCGCGAAGCCGTCGGCGTCCGGCTGACCCACGGCGCCGAGACGACGATCAGGTGAATGTCGGCGCGACGCGCCCGTCCGCCGGTCGGCCACCACCGGGCGGAGCCGCATGCTGTGGCGCATGGGACGTTGTGAGGTCTGCGGAAACGACTACCGGATGACGTTCGAGGTGCGCGCCGCGGGCGCGGTGCACGTCTTCGACTGCTTCGCCTGCGCCATCCACCGCATGGCGCCGATCTGCGAACACTGCCGCTGTCAGATCATCGGCCAGGGCGTGGAGGCCGACGGCCACTTCTACTGCGGGGCGCACTGCGCCCGCGCGGAGGGGAAGGTGGGCATCGTCGATCACGTCTAGCCGCCGCCCCGGCCGCGGCGGCTGGGGCCACCCTCCCCGCACACGCCCCACGGCCAAGTTGTACGGTCGTGGGGTGTACCGCTTCCTGTTGTCCCGGCAATGGGTGATCCTCACCCTCGTGGGACTTGTCCTGATTCCCTCCATGATCGAGCTGGGATTCTGGCAGTTCCACCGGCACCAGAACCGGGTAGCGCACAACGAGCTGATCGCCGAGAGCCTCAAGTCCCCGGCCGTCCCGGTCGGCGAGCTGACCGCCCCCGGCCGCCCGGTGGACCGCGCGGCCACCTGGCGCACGGTGACCGCCACCGGCACCTACGACACCCGGCACGAGGTCGTCGTCCGCCAGCGCACGGGCGCCAACGAGGCGGTCGGCTACTTCGTCGTCACCCCGCTGCTGCTCAAGGGCGGCGGCAAGGACGGCGTCAAGGGCGACGGCGCGGTGGTCATGGTCAACCGGGGCTGGATCCCGCCGGGCGGCGACCTCACCAAGTTCCCGGAGGTCCCCGCGCCCCCGCGCGGCGAGGTCACCGTCACCGGCCGGCTCCGGGCCGACGAGACGACCGGGAACAGCGGCATCAAGGACAAGTCCGGGCTGCCCGAGCGCCAGGTGATGCTGATCAACAGCGAACGGCTGGCCGAGCCGCTCGGCCGCCCCGCCCTCGGCGGCTACCTGGAGCTGATCAAGTCCTCTCCCGCCGGCCGTGAGCAGCCCACCCCGGTCGAGGAGCCCGACCACAGCAGCATCGGCTCCCACATGGCGTACGCGATCCAGTGGTGGCTCTTCACCGCGGGCGTCCCCATCGGCTGGGTGGTCCTCTTCCGCCGCGAGCTTCGCGACCGCGCGGAGGCGGCCGCGAAGGAGGCCAAGGAGGCCAGGGAGAAGGCGAAGGCCGCCGAGAAGGCCCCGGCCGACAAGACTCCGGCTGACGAGACTCCGGCCGACAAGGCTCCGGCGGCGGAGAACGAACCCGCCACGGAGACCGACACCGAGCCCGCCACCACCGACACCGACACCGACACCGACGCCACCGCCACCGCCGGCGGCACCGGCACCGGCACCGGCACCGCTGGCAGCACCGGCACCGCAAAGGCGGATGAAAGCCGCGAAGTCGCCCAAACAGCAGGCTCCGCGGACTAGCCCGGCGCCTCTCGGGCAAACGTCTCTGTGTGGGTCAACGCATCGAGGACTACGCGCTCATCGGCGACCACCAGACGGCCGCCCTCGTCGGCCGCGACGGTTCGATCGACTGGTTGTGCCTGCCCCGCTTCGACTCGGGCGCCTGCTTCGCCGCCCTGCTCGGCGACCGGGACAACGGCCACTGGCGGCTCGCCCCGGTCGACGGCGGCCCCTGCACCCGGCGCGCGTACCTCCAGGACTCCCTGATCCTGGAGTCCGTCTGGGAGACCGCGGCCGGCACCGTCAAGGTCACCGACTTCATGCCGCAGCGCGACCGCGCCCCCGACGTCATCCGCGTCGTCGAGGGCGTCTCCGGCCGCGTCGACATGCTCGGCGTGCTGCGGCTGCGCTTCGACTACGGGCGGGTCGTCCCCTGGGTGCGCCGCAGCGACGACCACCGGGTCGCCGTCGCCGGCCCCGACTCGGTGTGGCTGCGCTCCGAGCCCGCCGTGCACACCTACGGCCAGGACTTCAGCACCCGCTCCGAGTTCACCGTGTCCGCCGGCGAGAAGGTGACCTTCGTCCTCACCTGGCACCCCTCCCACCACGCCCGCCCGCGCCTGGTCAATCCACACCAGGCACTGCGCACCAGCCTCCACGACTGGCAGGCGTGGTCCGCCCGCTGCCGCTACTCCGGCCCCGACCGCGAGGCCGTGATCCGCTCGCTGATCACCCTCAAGGCCCTCACCTACGCCCCCACCGGCGGCATCGCCGCCGCGCCCACCACCTCCCTCCCCGAGGCCCTCGGCGGCGTGCGCAACTGGGACTACCGATACTGCTGGCTGCGGGACTCCGCGCTCACCCTGAACGTCCTGCTCTCGGCCGGCTACCAGGAGGAGGCCCGCGCCTGGCGGGACTGGCTGCTGCGCGCCATCGCCGGCGACCCGGCCGACCTCCAGATCATGTACGGCCTGGCGGGCGAGCGCCGGCTGCCCGAGTGCGAGCTGCCCTGGCTGGGCGGTTACGCCGACTCGGCCCCGGTCCGGATCGGCAACGCCGCCGTCAACCAGCTCCAGCTCGACGTCTACGGAGAAGTGCTGGACGCCCTCTTCCTCGCCCGCACCTCCGGGCTGCCCGGCCAGCCGCACGCCTGGAACCTCCAGCGCGCCCTGATGGACTTCCTCGAGTCCGCCTGGCGCGACCCCGACGAGGGGCTGTGGGAGGTCCGCGGCGGACGCCGCCACTTCGTGCACTCCAAGGTGATGGCCTGGGTCGCCGCCGACCGCGCGGTGCGCTCCATCGAGGCCCACCCCGCCCTCCCCGGCGACGGGGACCGCTGGCGGGCCATGCGCGACGCGGTCCACAAGGAGGTCTGCGAGCGCGGCTACGACCGCGAGCGCAACACCTTCACCCAGTCCTACGGCTCCGTCGAGCTGGACGCCGCCACCCTGCTCATCCCGCGGGTCGGCTTCCTGCCCGCCACCGACCCCCGCGTGACCGGCACCATCGACGCGGTACGTCGCCAGCTGGACCACGGCGGTCTCATCCGCCGCTACAGCCTCGAAGGCGACAACGTGGACGGGCTGCCCGGCACCGAGGGAGCGTTCATCGCCTGCTCGTTCTGGCTGGCCGACGCCCTGCAGCTGAGCGGCCGCGGCAAGGAGGCCCGCGCCCTCTTCGACCGGCTGCTGGACCTCCGCAACGACGTGGGGCTGCTGGCGGAGGAGCACGATGTGACCGCCGACCGCGCGCTCGGCAACTTCCCGCAGGCGTTCAGCCACATCGGTCTGGTGAACACCGCCCTTACCCTCGCCTCCACCGCCACGGCAGACTGACCCCCATGGATCTTGGCCTCAAAGACCGTGTGTACGTCATCACCGGAGCCACCCGTGGACTCGGCAACGCCACCGCCCGCGAGCTGGTGGCCGACGGCGCGAAGGTGGTCCTCACCGGGCGCGACGAGAAGTCCGTGGAGCGCGCCGCCGCCGAGCTCGGCCCGAACGCCTTCGGCGTGGCCGCCGACAACGCCGACCCGGACGCCGCCGAGCGCCTGATCGCCCACGCCCGGGAGCGCTTCGGCGGCTTCGACGGCATCCTCGTCAGCGTCGGCGGCCCGCCCGCCGGCCGGCTCGCGGACAACACCGACGAGCAGTGGCAGTCGGCGTTCGAGTCGGTCTTCCTCGGGGCGGTCCGGCTGGCCCGCACCGCGGCCGACGCGCTCTCCGCGGGCGGAGTGATCGGCTTCGTCCTCTCCGGCTCCGTCCGCGAACCGATCCCCGGCCTGACCATCTCCAACGGTCTGCGCCCGGGGCTGGCGGGGTTCGCCAAGTCCCTCTCGGTGGAGCTCGGCCCGCGCGGCATCCGCGTCGTCGGACTGCTCCCGGCCCGTATCGACACCGACCGGGTGCGCGAACTCGACGCCCTGTCCGGGGACGAGGCGGCCGCCCGGCGCCGCAACAGCGAGGCGATCCCGCTGCGCCGCTACGGTACGCCGGAGGAGTTCGGCAAGGCGGCCGCCTTCGTGCTCTCCCCCGCCGCCTCCTACCTCACGGGCCTGATGCTTCCGGTCGACGGCGGCGCACTGCACGCACTCTGAAACCACCGCCCCCGCGAACCGCTCGCGCCGCGCGCGGCCCGGGGCCATGTCCCCGGGCCCATGCCCGGGGGCGCCATGCTCCGGGCCCATGTCCGGAGGCGCCATGCTTCGGCCCATGCCGGGGGCGCCATTGCCGTCATGCCCGGCCGCCCCCGGCCGTAGTCGCGCACGAGCCACCGCCGGCCGACACCCGGTCGGCTTCCCTCGGCCGAGGGCGCCGGCGCGCGCCGTCAGCTGACCCGTTCCGCCCCGTGGCGGACCGCGCGCACCCGTACCTCTGTCGGGAGCCGCGCCAGCCCCACGGAGGAGCGGGCGTGCTCGAGCACCTCGCCCCGCACCTGTTCCAGGGCGCGCACCGGCTGCGCCCGCGCGGCGAGCATCAGCGCCACCCGTGCCTCGGGCGCCGTACGCCGCCCGCGCAGGACGACACGGGCCCGCTCGACCCCGTCCAGCGACTCGGCGTCCGCCGCCATGACCGCCTCCAACGCCCGCCCGCGCACCACCGCGGCGGCACCGGCCTCGATGTCGTCGGCGCCGACCGCGACCTCCCCCAACTGGCGCCGCCGTAGCTGCGCCAGCAGCCACCACAGGGCGAGCAGCAGGACCGCGCCCAGGCAGCCGATGACCGCCGGCCACCACCATCCCTGGTCGCGCCACCGGGTCCGGTCGGCCCGGCTGAGCGGCACATCGTGGGGGCCGGCGAACGGCCACCACACGTCCTCCGCGATCCCCCAGCGTCGCCGCAGGTCCAACCCGGCGACCAGGACCGCGCCGCCCAGCAGGACCAGCGCCAGCCCCACCAACCCGACCAGCACTCGGTTGACCGTCCGCAGCACGCTCCGCTCACCCCTTCGATGGCCGCCGGACCCGCAGCGAGAGCGCGGGTTGCCGGGCCAGGCCCAGCTGCCGTACTCCCTCGGCGAGCACTCTGTCGAGATCCGCCCGTACGTCGTCCAGGTCCCGGAAGTGCGAGACGACCCGCGCCCGCACCCGGCGGCGCCCCACGTCGACGCGGACGGAGCGGACTCCCGCCACCTCCATCGCGCGGTCGCGCAGCACCAGTCCGGCCGCCCCGCGGTCGAGCCCGGCGCGCACGTCGGGGCTGTCCCGCCGCATCGGCAGCAGTCTCCGCAGCCCCGGGGTCACGGCGAGCACCACCAGCCAGCAGCCCACCAGCAGCACCACGGCGGCCGCGCCCACCACCCAGCCGCTGTCGAGCGGCCGGGTGGCGAGTTCGTCGGCCAGCTCTCGGCGCCAGCGCATCGCGGGGCGTCCGGCGCGCACCGCCGCCACGTCGTAGAGGAGCAGGCCGGTGCCGGCCAGCACCAACGCCGCGACGATGGCGGCGGGCACCCGGCGCGTGGACCAGAACCGCCGAACCGGGCGCGGGCGCACGGAGCCGGGCGCGGGCTCGCCCGGAGCGGGCTTCTCGGGCGGCGCCGCACCAGCCGCCTCGACACCCGCCCCCGGACCGCCGTTCCCTCGCGCGTCGCCCGCGCCCCGCGTACCGCCCGTAGGGCGGGAATCTCCGGGGTCGCCCGTGCGGGCGGCGACGCCCAGGTCGCCGGTACGGCCCGTGCCTCCCGCCGGGCCTTCCGGGGCGCTGGTGCGGCCCGCACCGTCCGGGGCGGCCGAACGGCTGGTGCCGCCCGTGTCGTCCGGGTCGTTCGTACGGCCCGCGTCGCCCGTGCGGTCGCTCACCGGACACGCCCCCCGCCCACGCGCGTCAGCTGCGGCGCGTGCAGCCGTTCGACCGTGACCGCCACCTCGGGCACCTCCATGCCGGCCAAGTGGCCCACCCGTTCGGTGACCTGACGGCGCACCGCACCGCACTGCGTGCCGATGTCGGACGGATAGCCGAGCTCCACCGTGACCCGGACCCGCACCACGTGGTCCCGCACGGCGACCACGGCGTGCGGCCGTGGCGCCGTGGGGCCCTCGCGCAGCGCCTCCCGTGCCGCCTGTGAGGCGATCTTCGCGACGACCCGGTCCGCGATGCGTGTGGCACCGCGCTCGGCGGGCTCGACCACTCTGCCCTCACCGACCCCTGCGCTCTTCGCGCTCGCGGGACTCGCGGCTGCGGAAGAGGTCGCCCGGCTCCAGGTCGCCGTCCAGCACCCGGCCGACCACGAACCCGACCGCTCCCAACGCCGCTACCAGCAAGAACGCTCCGAAGCCACCGAAGTACCCGGCGAAGCCGAGGCCCATTCCGGCGATCAGCCCGATCACAGCCATGCTCACGTTTCCGCTCCCCTCGTCCGGCGGCCCCACGGCCGTCGGTCCTCAGGCCGCTACTGGATCCGCGGCTCCTCTTCCTCCTCCTCGGGCAGCTTCACATCGCTGACCGCGATGTTGACCTCGACCACCTCGAGGCCGGTCATCCGCTCCACCGCGGAGATCACGTCCTCCCGCACATTGCGGGCGACATCGCCGATGGAATAGCCGTAGTCCACGACGATGTCCAGGTCGAGAGCCGTCTGCACCTCGCCCACCTCGGCCCGCACGCCGCGGGTCACCGAGCGGCCGCCGCCGGGCACCCGGTCCCGCATGGCACCGAAGGTGCGCGCCATGCCGCTGCCGGTGGTGTGCACTCCCTCGACGTCCCGGGCCGCCAGGCCGGCGATCTTCTCGACCACACCGTCGGCGATGGTCGTCCTGCCGCGCGAACCCGGGTCGCCGCCGCCCCTCCGGGTCGGCTGGCCACCACCTGACTTCCTGAGAGATTCGCGCGGCTCGTTCTCGTTCTCGGGCCGGTTCCGTGGTGCGGTGTCGGTCATCGCCGATCACCCCTTCCGAAGGAAGATCCGAAGGAAGATCCGAGGGGCGGAACACGCCGCTCCTCTTGCCACCCTAAACGCGCCGCCCCCGACACGCTCCAACGATGTGGCACACGTGCGACCCCGCCGCTCGAACGGGTGGGTCGTCCGCCCGGCTCCCCCGGTGTGCGGCAGGCTGGGCGCAGGTACGGGCGTCGGGTGAGAAAAGGGGTGACGGCCGTGGTCGCCGACCGGCTGGCGCGGACGGTGCGGGAACAGCTCGGCATCGGCCGGCTGCTACCACTGGGCGGTCCCGCGGACGGCGCCTGGCTGACCGAGCGCGCCGCGGACGGGGTGCTGCGCGCCGCTGCCCGCGCGGTGCCCGGCGTACGGCTGGACAGGCTGCGGATCGGCCTGGCCGACCCGGCGCGCACGGAGCCGCCGGCGCTCCCGCCCCCGCCGAGCGCGCTGCCGCCGGGCCCGTTGCGCGTCGAGGCGACGCTCGCGACGGTCATGGACCGGCCGATCCCGGAGGCGGCTGAGGCCCTGCGCACGGCTCTGCACACCGCGTCGACACGGCGGCTGGGGCTCCGGGTCGAGAGGGTGGACCTACGGGTCACGGGACTGGTGGACGAGCCACCCGCCGGCCCGGCCGTCGAGGCTCCCGGCGGCCGCGACACCGGTGGGCCGGCCACGCCCGGCAGACCGGCGGACCTCTCGGCGGCGGACCTTCCGCCCGCCGCGGCCGCCGTCGCGGCGGCGACAGCCGGGGTGCCGGGGGTGACCGGCCTGGCCGCCGCCCTGGGGGGCTCGGGGCGCGCGGTGACGATCGAGGAGCGCGCGGACGGCACCCTCGCGGTGCTGGTCCAGTTGGCGGTCGCCGCCGACCACCGCGCGCTGGACGTGGCCCTGGCCGTGCGCGCGGCGGTGGCGGAAGCGGCCGCCACCCCGACGGTGTCGGTGCTGGTGACGGCCGTGGACGCCTGAAGCGCGCGCGTCCGGGGCTCACCGGGGCTCGTCGCGCGGGCCGGCGGTGCTCGGACGGGCGAGGCTCGGGAGGTCCGGTTCGGGACGGGCGGCGCTCGGGACGGGCCGCCGGGGCTCGTCGCGGTCGGCCGGGGAAGCGTGACGGGCCGGCCGGAGAACCGTGACGGTCGGCCGGGGCTCGTGCCGGGCCGGCCCGCCGGCGACTCAGTCCGAGAGCCCCGCGAGGTCGCGCAGTCGGCGTGCCTGGGCGGCCCGCTCCGCGGCGCGCTGCTCGTCATAGGTCCGGTCGACCGCGCCGCGCAGCAGCGCCTTGGTCTCGATCACGGCGTCGCGCGGGGCGGCGAGCAGCGCCGCGGCCAGGTCCTGAACGGCGGAGTCGAGTTCCGCGGCGGGCACCACCAGGTTGGCGAGGCCGGTGCGCTCGGCCTCGTCGGCGTGGACCGCGCGGCCGGTGGCGCAGATTTCCAGCGCCCGCGCGTAGCCCACCAGCCCGACCAGCGGATGGGTGCCGGTGAGGTCGGGGACCAGGCCGAGGCTGGGCTCGCGCATCGCGAACTGCACATCGTCCGCGCAGACCCGCAGGTCACACGCGAGGGCCAGCTGGAAGCCGGCCCCGATGGCATGGCCCTGGACGGCGGCGATGGAGATGATGTCGTTCCGCCGCCACCAGCTGAACGCCTCCTGGTAGCCCGCTATGGCGGCGTCCAGCTCGGCGTCGGTGGAGCGCGCGAGATCGAGGAACGACGGCTCCCCGTCGAAGCCCTCCGGGGTGAAGCCCTGCCGGTCGAGTCCGGCGGAGAACGACGGGCCTTCGCCGCGCAGCACCACGACCCGCACGCTTCCGGGCAGCAGTTGCCCGGCCTCCGCCAGCGCCCGCCACAGCGCGGGCGTCTGGGCATTGCGCTTGGCGGGATTACGCAGGGTTACGATTGCCACCGCGTCATCGATGGTGAGGTGTACGCCGTCCTTGTCGAGCAGGGTCACTGGGAGCCTCCGGTGGGCCGCAGTCAGTTTTAGTTAACTGCACAGTAACCACCCGGCCGACCGGTTGATCAACCGGGTGGCACTGCCCGTTTTCACCGGAAACGACTTTCAGCGGCCGCCGACGGCCGGACGACCGACGACACGACGACCGGCACCGTACGGCCCCGTCGCCGCGAAGCGCCGGGCAGGCGTCAGGCCGAGGCGGCCTTCTTGCCCCGCGTCGCGCCACCGCGACCACGCAGCGTGACTCCGGATTCGCTGAGCATCCGGTGAACGAAGCCATAGGAACGTCCGGTCTCCTCGGCCAGCGCCCGAATGCTCGCACCGGAGTCGTACTTCTTCTTCAGGTCTGCCGCGAGCTTTTCGCGCGCGGCGCCGGTCACCCGGCTGCCCTTCTTCAGAGTCTCGGCCACCCGTGCCTCCTCATGGGAAGTGCGCTCTGGACTCTCATGATCACCCCTAGCCGGCCTCCTGGCCACCCATTCGGCAAGGTCCATGAGACAAGACTTCGGCGAAATCGCGGCCCGAGAGGCGGCGGAATGCCATATTCCGGCGCTGTCCGGCCATGACGCCATCCGGATCCGGACGCGAAGCACCTGGTCAGAGCGCACACGAGTGGCTACGGAGTGAAACGACCCGGCGCGTGCCACGCGGCGCGCGCCGGGCGGTTGCGGCGCGCCGCGATATGAGCCCTTCTCACTCAGATGATGGATCACCCATCGGCCGAATGATCCATCGCACCTTGATCAAGAGACCGGAGGGCGATCCGGGGTGAGCGGCTCAGGCGAGGGCGACGAGGTCCGCGTAGTCCTGACCCCACAGGTCCTCCACACCGTCCGGGAGCAGGATGATCCGCTCCGGCTGGAGGGCGTCGACCGCGCCCTCGTCGTGGGTGACGAGGACGACCGCGCCCGCGTAGGTGCGCAGCGCGCCGAGGATCTCCTCGCGGCTGGCGGGGTCGAGGTTGTTGGTGGGCTCGTCGAGCAGCAGCACGTTGGCGGAGGAGACCACGAGGGTGGCCAACGCCAGCCGGGTCTTCTCGCCGCCGGAGAGCACGCCCGCCGGCTTGTCGACGTCGTCCCCGGAGAACAGGAACGAGCCGAGCGTCTTGCGGATGTCGACCAGGTCCAGGTCGGGCGCGGCGGAGCGCATGTTCTCCAGGACGGTGCGGTCCGGGTCCAGGGTCTCGTGCTCCTGGGCGTAGTAGCCGAGCTTCAGACCGTGGCCAGGGGTGACCTCGCCGGTGTCCGGCTGCTCCACCCCGGCCAGCAGGCGCAGCAGGGTGGTCTTGCCCGCGCCGTTGAGGCCGAGGATGACGACCCGCGAACCCTTGTCGATCGCCAGGTCGACGTCGGTGAAGATCTCCAGCGAGCCGTAGGACTTGGACAGGCCCTCCGCGGCCAGCGGGGTCTTGCCACAGGGCGCCGGGTCCGGGAAGCGCAGCTTCGCCACCTTGTCGGAGACGCGCATCTCCTCCAGGCCGGACAGCAGCCGCTCCGCGCGGCGGGCCATGTTCTGCGCGGCGACGGTCTTGGTCGCCTTGGCGCGCATCTTGTCGGCCTGGGCGTTGAGTGCGGCGGCCTTCTTCTCGGCGTTGGCACGCTCGCGCTTGCGGCGCTTCTCGTCGGCCTCGCGCTGGGCCTGGTAGAGCTTCCAGCCCATGTTGTAGATGTCGATGACCGAGCGGTTGGCGTCCAGGTAGAAGACCTTGTTGACGACCGTCTCGACGAGGTCGACGTCGTGGGAGATCACCACGAAGCCGCCGCGATAGGTCTTGAGGTAGTCCCGCAGCCAGACGACGGAGTCGGCGTCCAGGTGGTTGGTCGGCTCGTCCAGCAGCAGGGTGTCGGCGTCGGAGAAGAGGATCCGGGCCAGCTCCACGCGGCGGCGCTGACCACCGGAGAGGGTGTGCAGCGGCTGGCCGATCACCCGGTCGGGCAGGCCGAGGCTGGCGGCGATGGTCGCGGCCTCCGCCTCCGCGGCGTAACCGCCCTTGGTGAGGAACTCGGTCTCCAGGCGCTCGTACTTCTTCATCGCCCTGTCGCGCGTGGCGCCCTTGCCGTTCGCCATGCGCTCCTCGTTCTCGCGCATCTTGCGGAGCACGGTGTCGAGTCCGCGGGCGGAGAGGATGCGGTCACGGGCGAGCACGTCGAGGTCGCCGGTGCGCGGGTCCTGCGGGAGGTAGCCGACCTCACCGGACCGGGTGATGGTGCCCGCGGCGGGGATGCCTTCACCCGCGAGGCACTTGGTGAGCGTGGTCTTGCCCGCTCCGTTGCGGCCGACGAGGCCGACGCGGTCCCCCTTGGCGATGCGGAAGGACGCCGTCTCGATGAGGACGCGGGCTCCAGCGCGCAGCTCGACGCCGGTGGCGGTGATCACGGATTTACTCCTGGGCAGGATGGGCGGCGGGAACGGACTGACGGGAGATGGGTCGGACCACGCCGTCTAATGCACGAGGAGAAATGCCATGGGGTCAGTTTAGCGGGCAGCGCAAACCGTTTTATCGGCCTCGAACGGCTCCGAGGGGGCCGCCGACCGGCCTTGACGCCGCTACCGGCCCGGTGTTGTCAGACCCCGGTGCCAGACTGTGTGACAGGTCACAGAATCGTGGATCCACGAAGGGTGAGTGACATGGCGAACACCGGGACGGGCGGGTCGGCCGGGGCGGTTGGGACGAGCGGTGCGGCGGGCCCGAGCATCTGTCCGACGCTGCTGTATCGCGACGCCAAAGCGGCGATCCGGCAGCTGACGGAGGCGTTCGGCTTCACCACGGTGCATGTGTACGAGGACGACGAGGGCAGGGTGCTGCACGCCGAGCTCCGCTACGGCAACGGCCTGGTGATGCTCGGCTCCAAGGACCGGGAGGGCGGCTTCGCCAAGGCCATGGCCGACGCCGGGCCCGCCGGCGCCTATGTGGTCGTCCAGGACGTGGACGCCCACTTCCAGCGGGCCGGGGAGCACGGCGTGGAGATCCTGATGGAGCCCACCGACCAGGACTACGGCTCGCGGGACTACATGGCGCGGGACCGCGAGGGCAACGTCTGGAGCTTCGGCACCTATGTGCCGGGCGTAGGCGCCGAGGAGGGCTGAGCGGACCACCGGCGCGCGGGAGCGGGATGAGCGCCCGCGCGAGTGAGCGTGGGAGCGGGTGAGCGCCGGCGCGCATGAACGTGGGAGGGGTGAGTGCCCGCGCGAGTGAGCGTGGGAGCGGGTGAGTGCCCGCGCCGAAGTACCGGAGCGCGGAGGTGCCGGCCGGAGCGCGGGGTCGCTACGGGGGCTGGGGGCCGGGCGGTGTCCCGGCCCCCTCGGAGACCGATCGGTCAGACGCTGCCGGTGTGCACCTGGAAGGCGGCGCGCCGGACCGCCTTGGCCAGGGCCGGGTCGGGGTGTGCGGCGGCGAGGGCCACCAGGACCTGCACGGTCCGGGGGTGGCCGACGGCGCGCACCTCCTCCAGGAGGGCGGGGACGGTGCCCTGCACGGCGCTCTCCAGGTGGCGTACGAGCAGCGGGCTCTCGCCGTGGTCGGAGACGGCCGCCGCGGTGTCCACCCACAACCAGGTGGCCTCCTCGCGGGTGAGCACGTCGAGGGCGTCTTCGGGGTCGGCGCCCTCGATCTCGGCCACCCAGAGCAGGGCGTACGGACGCAGCACGGGCTCGTCGACGATGGCGCGCACGGCGGGTTCGGCGGGGGCGCCGACCACGCGCAGCGCGTCGAAGGCCAGGCCGCGCAGGAGCGCGTCGTCGCCGCGCGCCACGTCGAGGAGTTCGGTCACGGCGCTGCCGACGGGGCGGGCGGCGAGCCAGGCGCGGTACTCGGCGCGGGCGGGGCCGGGTGTCAACCGCGCGCAGCCGCGCAGCATGGCGGCGGCGGGCTGCTCGATGTTCCCGGCGGGGCTCTGGGCGGCGACGCAGATCTGCTCCAGCTTGACCCACACCGCCCAGTTCCCGAGCGCGGTCAGCTCGGCCTCGCGCGGGCGCGGGTCGTTCGCCGCGCCCGGCTCGGGGGCGCGGCTGCCGCCCGGCTCGGAGACGTGGCCGTCCGCGTGGCCCCCGCAGTCGTCGGGGCCGTGGCGCACGACCAGGGCGCCGACGGAGGCGAGCGCGCCGAGCGCCCAGTCGAGCAGCGCGGCGAGCGGGGTGCCGGATTCGGTTCCGGATTCGGTTCCGGATGCGGTTCCGGTTCCGGCCTCCGCTCCGGATTCGGTTCCGGATTCCGTGCCGGTACCGGCTTCGGGGCCGGTTCCCGCCGGACCGTCGGCGGGCGCGCCGTCGCCGGGCGGGGGCGCCTCCCCGTACGGCGGCACCTCGCAGCGCTCGGTGCGCAGCTCGGCCACGCGCTGGCGCAGCATGTCCAGGAGGGTGTCGAGCGGCACCGGACCCGCGGAGAGCTGGAGCAGGGAGAGCAGCTGCGGGATGGCCTCCACCACCTCCGCCACCGCTGTCGGCCCGGCTTCGACCGGGGCCGGGCGGGCCAGCGACCAGGCGTCGAAGAGGGCGACCCAGCCGCGCAGCACGGCGCTGTCGTCGCGGTCCCAGGCGGTGAGCCGCCAGCCGGGGCGGGCCCGGCCGCCGTGCGGCTCGATCAGGCCCACCAGCCGGGCCCGATCCCAGTCGGTGCGCACCTGGTCCGGGCCCAGGCCCAGTGCGGCGGCCGCGCGGTCGGCGGTCTCGACGGACAGGGCGCCGGGCGCGCTGCCCTCGGCGACGGCCCAGCGGGCCACCCGCACCGCGTCGGCCAGGCCCGTCCTGGCCTGCCAGGCCAGTTCGGCGGGGGGCGGGGTGCCCTCGGGCGGGCGCGGGGCCGGACGGCTGGGGCCGCGGTGCGCCCCGGCCCGGCGGGCGGCGGCGAGCGGCTGTTTGGGGACGAGTCGGAGCCGGGAGTCGCGCGGAGTACGGGACGTCACGGAAGCAGTCTCGCCCTTGACGGCCCGAAAGCCCAATCGGTACCCGTCTGGCGGTTACGTTCCCGCTGGCGGCGGCGGTAGCCGGACGTCCCGGTGACGGCGGTGGCGGGCCTCGCGCGGCGTGGGGCGACGCGCCCGCGGGCCTGGCGGGTCTTCCGCGTCACATGTGGGGGGTCAGGAAGCGCCGCAGGGCCTCTTCGTAGCCCCTCGGGTCGGCGTTCCACATCGATGCGTGCGGGGCGTGCGGGACGGTGTGAAGGGTGACCAGGTCGGGGCGGCGCGCGGCGAGTTCGCGCGAGAGGTCGAAGGGCGCGAGGGCGTCGTCCGGGCCGTGCAGGAGGAGCGTCGGCACGGTCAGCCGCTCGGGGTCGATGGCGTCCGCGTCGCCGGTTCCGGGGTCGCGCAGCCCGGTCCTGCCCTGGACGCTGCGGATGGCGAGCGGGAGCAGCGGGGCCGGGACGCCGCGGGCGGCGGCGAGGGCGCGCAGGGTGGTCGGCCAGTGGAGCACCGGGGAGTCGAGCACGAGGCCGTCGATCCGACCCCGCAGCGCGGAGTTGGTGGAGGCCCGCAGCGCCATGGTGGCGCCGACGGACCAGCCGTACAGGATGATCCGCTCGGCGCCGTAGCGCACCGCGTACCGGATCGCGGCGTCCAGGTCGCGCCACTCGGCGTCGCCGAGGTGGCCGATGCCGTCCGCGAGGGCGGGCGCGCCGACGTCGCCGCGGTAGGCGACGTCGAGGATCGGGAGCCGGTGCCGGTGCAGGAACGGCATCACGACCATCGGGTGCTCGCGCGTGGTGCCCAGACCGTGGACGGTGATCACCCAGGTGGTGCGGGACCCGGGCAGGAACCAGGCGGGCAGCGCGCCGAGCTCTCCGGGGATGTCGACGTCCGCGTGCTCCAGCCCGAGGGCGTCGTGCGGGTTGCCGATGTGGACCTGCGGGGTCAGCCGCACCCGGCTGCCGGCGCCGAGGGTGCCGTGCGTGATCCGCTCCAGCCGGCGTACGACGGAGTCGGGCGGGTGCGGGGCCTCGTCGATCACCGGTCCGACGATGGCGTGCGAGGCGGCTCCGCTGAGCCCGTAGGTGCCGGGGCGCAGTGCCGCAAGGGTGCGGGTGAGGGTGATCCGCCCGGGTTCGATGGCGTGCACCGTCAGGCGGGGGTCGTGGGGCAGCGGGCGCGTGAGCGACGGTCTGAGGGCAGCGTCGGCGGCGTACCGTCCGGCGACCACGGCCGCCGCTCCGGCACCCAACACCGTCATGGCGGCCAGGGCCACCGCTGTTCGCGGGCGCATGCACCTCAGTGTCGGGACGAGGGACGGTGGGGGCCAGTGGGGTGGGCCGTTGGAGTGAGGCACCCGTTCCCGAGGCGGCGCCCGCCCCGGACCTCGAAGACCTCTGTGCCTCGACGCCGAGGCCGCGCCGCCTCGCGACCAACCCCGGGGTGCGCGGACCGCCGGGTCACCGTGGCTGTCCGTAGTCGCGGAACTTGGCCGCGGCCGCGCGGAGCTCGGCCGGGGAGAGCAGCGTGGGCGTGCGGCCGGGGACCGAGGAGGCGGTCAGCCAGACGCGGCACATCCACTCCAGTTGCGCGGTGCGGTCGTACGCCTGGGCCAGGGTGGCGCCGTACGCGATGGTGCCGTGGTTGCGCAGCAGGCAGGCGGTGCGGTCGCGCAGCGCGGCGAGCATGTGCGTGGCGAGCTCGTCGGTGCCGTAGAGCGCGTAGCGGGCGACCCGCACCGGGCCGCCCAGGGCGGCGGTCATGTAGTGCACGGGCGGCAGCTCGTCGACGAGCGTGGAGACGGCGGTGGCGTGCACCGCGTGGGTGTGGACCACGGCGGCCGCGTCGGTGGCGCGGTAGATCGCCAGGTGCACGGGGAGCTCGCTGGTGGGTTGCAGCTCGCCCAGGGTCCGCCGGCCGTCGAGGTCCACGCCGACCGGCTGGTCGGGGTCCAGTTCCGCGTAGGGGACGCCGCTGGGGGTCACCAGGACGGTGTCGCCGACCCGCGCGGAGACGTTGCCGGAGGTGCCGACGACCAGGCCGTCGGCGGTGCTCCGGCGGGCTGTGGCCACCACCTCGGCCCATGCCGTGTAGAGCGCTCGTGACCTCGCCGTCACTCCCACCACCTCCGCGTCGATCATCGCAGTGCCCCGGTCCATGAGCAGCGGCAACACCCACCTCATACTTGCCATGGGCATGTCGATCTTCCGATACGCTACGGAGGTTCTGTCACGCGCATCGCCGTTCCGGGGGGACACATGGCCCGTGACGACCGCCGTCCGCGACGGGTCCTCGCCCTTCTGGCCGCCGCGCTGACCGTGGTCCTGCCGGCCCAGCCGCAGGCGGCCGGAGCCGGGAAGCCGCGGGGGCACGACGTGTCCTCGCACCAGCGGAACGTCGACTGGGACGCGGCGCGCGAGAAGGGCGCCGCCTTCGTCTACGTCAAGGCGACCGAGGCCACCTCGTACCGCAACCCCTACTTCGGCCGGCAGTACACCGCCTCCCGGGAGGCGGGGCTGCTGCGCGGGGCGTATCACTTCGCGGTGCCGCACCTGTCCTCCGGGCAGACGCAGGCCGCCCACTTCCTCCGGAACGGCGGGGGCTGGACCCCGGACGGCTGGACGCTGCCGCCCGCGCTGGACGTGGAGTGGAACCCGTACGACAGACGTCAGCCCTGCTACGGACTGGGTCGGGCGGAGATGGTGCGCTGGATCGGCGCCTTCAGCGAGGAGGTGCTGCGGCAGACCGGACGGCGGCCGGTGATCTACACCACAACGAAGTGGTGGCGGCGGTGCACGGGCGACAGCGCCGCGTTCGGTTCCGGCCACCCGCTCTGGCTGGCCCGCTGGGCCGCCTCGCCGGGCCCCCTGCCGGCGGGGTGGCGACGGCCGACCTTGTGGCAGTACGCGGACCGGGGTCGGCTGCCGGGTGACCAGAATCTCTTCAACGGGTCGGCGGCGGAGCTGAAGCGGTTCGCAACGGCGTGAATCAGCCGGAATCTCGCACTCCGGAGCGCACCGGACGGCGGCCTACCTGCGGGTCCTCCCGGGTCGCGTCATCCCGAGACCCCCGCCAGTTCACCTTCCGTTCACTCACCATCCCTACGGTCGCCATGCCACTGACCACCGAACGATTGCCTGGGTGAATGGAACACATCACGCTTCTCATCGGGATCGTGATCATCACGGCCTTGGTGTTCGACTTTACGAACGGCTTCCACGACACGGCCAACGCCATGGCCACCACCATCTCCACGGGCGCTCTGAAGCCCAAGACGGCGGTGGCCATGTCGGCGGTCCTCAACCTCGTCGGCGCGTTTCTGTCCGTCGAGGTCGCCGCGACCATCTCCAAGGGCATCATCGACGAATCCGGCATCCAACCCGAAGTGATCTTCGCGGGCCTGGTGGGCGCGATCATCTGGAACCTGCTGACGTGGCTCGCGGGTCTCCCCTCCAGCTCCTCGCACGCGCTCTTCGGTGGTCTGATCGGCGCCACGGTCGCCTCGGTCGGCTTCGGTGCCGTCCACGGCGACGAGGTCGTCATGAAGGTCCTGATCCCGGCGATCGCGGCCCCGATCGTGGCGGGCCTGGCCACCCTGCTGGCCACCAGGCTGACCTACCGCGCGGCCCGCAAGGCCGACCCGGAGGCGACCGCCAAGGGCTACCGCGCGGGGCAGATCGCCTCGGCCGCGCTGGTCTCCCTCGCGCACGGCACCAACGACGCGCAGAAGACCATGGGTGTGATGACCCTGGCGCTGATCACCGGTGGCGCGCTGGCGCCGGACGCCGACCCGCCGCTGTGGGTCATCGCCTCGGCCGGTCTGGCCATCGCCCTCGGCACCTACCTGGGCGGCTGGCGGATCATCCGCACCATGGGCAAGGGCCTCACCGACATCCAGCCGCCGCAGGGCTTCGCCGCCCAGACCGGCGCCGCGGTCACCATCCTGACCTCCTCCCACATCGGCTTCGCGCTCTCCACCACCCAGGTCTGCTCGGGCTCGGTCATGGGCGCGGGCCTGGGCCGCAAGGGCGGCGTGGTCCGCTGGAAGACCGTCGGCCGCATGGTCGCCGCCTGGGGCCTGACGCTGCCGGCCGCCGGCCTGGTCGGCGCCGCCGCGGCGCTGCTGGCCAAGCAGGGTGACGTCGGCGTCACCGCGGTCGCCGTGCTCGCCGTCGCCGCCTGCACCGCGATCTGGCTGGCCTCCCGCCGCAAGCCGGTGGACCACACCAACGTCAACGACATGGGTGCGGAGGCCGCCGACGCCGGCGAGCCGGTGGGCGTCGTCACCGCCGCGCTGCAGTCGGTCGCCCCGCCGCCGGCCGGCCAGGCCGAGCCCGCGACCCCGGCCCCGGCCCAGGCCGCGGTCTGACCCGGTCCCTCACGGCTTCTAGGTAAGGAATCACTTCGATGCAGATCGACTGGGCGGCCCTCGGCCAGGTCTTCGGCGTCACCCTCGTGATGACCGTCACGATGGTGGGCGTCTTCACCCTCGGCATCCTCGGCACCTCGGCGCGCAAGGCGCGACCCGAGGGCGCCGACGGCGGGGCGGTCGCCACCTCCGGCGTCGCGTCCGCGCTCGCGCGGACCGGCGGCTACGCCTGCTACGCACTGTGCGCGGCGGCCGTGGCCTACGGCATCTACCTCATCGTCAGCGGCTGACCCGACCGCCGCGCGCTTCTCCGTGCCCCGGGACACACGCCCCGGGGCACACGCGTATCCGCACCTCCGCGCGCAGGTCAACAGTGAGTTGACGGCCGTTCCCGCAGCATGGTGGACTTCCGGGGCCAAACGGCGACAGCAGAGGAAGTCCGGTGAGAATCCGGCGCGGTCCCGCCACTGTCACCGGGGAGCGCTCCCCCTCGAAGGGGTCACGGCTCGACGTCACGGTCCACGGCGTCACAGGGCTGGAAGGCCGGGGGCAGCGCGGATCCGGGAGCCAGGAGACTCTGGTCGCCGGTCACGTCGAGCCAGGGCGCGGACCCTGAGTGAGGACACACACGGATGCGTGCCGACCACGCCAGCTACGCGTGCGGCGCCGCCCTCGGCTTCCTCGGCGACCTCGCCGCGGGCGACCCGCGCCGCGGCCACCCGGTGGCCGCCTTCGGGCGCGCCGCCGCGGCCGCCGAGCGGCTGCTGTGGCGCGACCACCGCGCCCACGGCGCGGCGTACACCGCGCTGTGCGCGGGCGGCGCGGCGGCGGCCGCGGCGCTGCTCACCCGCACCGTACGGAACGCCACCGGCTCCCGCGGCGCCGAGGTGGCGCTCACCGCCGCCGCCACCTGGGCGGTGCTCGGCGGCACCTCGCTGCGCCGCGAGGCCGAGACGATCGGGGCGGCGCTCGCCGCCGGGGACCTCGCCGCGGCCCGGGAGCGGCTGCCGCACCTGTGCGGGCGCGACCCGCACGCGCTGGACGAGCGGCAGATCGCCCGCGCGGTCGTCGAGTCCGTCGCCGAGAACACCTCCGACGCGGTGGTGGGCGCCCTGGTGTGGGGCGCGCTCGGCGGCGTGCCCGGCCTGGTCGGCTTCCGCGCGGTCAACACCCTCGACGCCATGGTGGGCCACAGATCGCCGCGCTACCGCCGGTTCGGCTGGGCCTCCGCCCGCCTCGACGACCTCGCCGGCTGGCCCGGCGCACGGCTCACGGCGGCCCTCACCACGGTCGCCGGCCCCGACCCGCGCGGGGCGCGGCGCGCCTGGCGGAGCGACGGGGGCGCTCATCCCAGCCCCAACGCGGGCCCGGTGGAGGCGTCGTTCGCGGGGGCGCTCGGCGTGCGGCTGGGGGGCACGCTCGCCTACGGCGGCCGGGTCGAGCACCGGCCGGTGCTCAATGCCGAGGGGCGGGCGGTGGAGTTCCGCGACATCGCCCGCGCGACCCGACTGTCCGGCCGGGTGGCCGCGCTCGCCCTGACCGCCTCGATCGCCGGCCGGCTGGCCGGAGCCGCCGCCCGCTCCGCCCTCCGGGGCGCGCGCGCCGGTCGGCGGCCGGCCGTCTCCCGGGGAGGGGCCGTATGAACCGCCACGGCGATAGTGGCGACAGCGCGGTGACGGTGCGGCCGGCGGCCGCCGGAAGGAGCCAGGGATGAGCGGGGGCGGCGGACTGCTGGTCGCGGGGACCACCTCGGATGCCGGCAAGAGCGTGGTCACCGCGGGGATCTGCCGCTGGCTCACCCGCAAGGGGATCAGCGTGGCGCCCTTCAAGGGGCAGAACATGTCCCTCAACTCGTTCGTGACGCGCGAGGGCGCCGAGATCGGGCGTGCGCAGGCCATGCAGGCACAGGCGGCCCGCGTCGAGCCGAGCGCGCTGATGAACCCGGTGCTGCTGAAGCCGGGCGGCGACCGCTCCAGCCAGGTCGTGCTGATGGGCCGGCCGGTGGGCGAGATGAGCGCGCGCGGCTACCACGGAAACCGGCAGAAGGAGCTCTTCGAGCCGGTCGTGGAGTGCCTGGCGGAGCTGCGCCGCACCCACGACGCCGTCATCTGCGAGGGCGCCGGCAGCCCGGCCGAGATCAACCTGAGGCGTACCGACATCGTGAACATGGGGATCGCGCGGGCGGCGCGTCTCCCGGTGGTGGTGGTCGGGGACATCGACCGCGGCGGGGTCTTCGCGCAGTTCTTCGGCACGACGGCGCTGCTCGCGCCCGAGGACCAGGAGCTGGTCGCGGGCTATCTGGTCAACAAGTTCCGGGGCGATGTGACGCTTCTGGAGCCGGGGTTGGACATGCTGTACGGGCTGACCGGGCGCCGCACGTTCGGCGTGCTGCCGTACGCGCACGGCCTCGGCATCGACGAGGAGGACGGACTGCGGGTCTCGCTGCGCGGCACGGTCCGGGAGTCCGTCGTGGCCCCGCCGCACGGCGCCGACGTGCTGCGGGTCGCGGTCGCCGCCGTCCCGCTGATGTCCAACTTCACCGATGTCGACGCGCTGGCGGCCGAACCGGGCGTGGTCGTGCGGTTCGTGGACCGGCCCGAGGAGCTCGTCGACGCCGACCTGGTGGTGGTGCCCGGCACCCGCGGCACCGTGAAGGCGCTGGCCTGGCTGCGCGAGCGCGGGCTCGCGGACGCGATCGCCCGGCGGGCCGCGGAGGGCCGCCCGGTGCTGGGCGTCTGCGGCGGCTTCCAGGCGCTGTCCGAACACATCGAGGACGAGGTCGAGTCGAAGGCCGGGCGGGTCGAGGGGCTCGGGCTGCTGCCGGTGCGGGTGCGCTTCGCGCGGGAGAAGACCCTGGCCCGACCCGTGGGCGAGGCGCTCGGCGAGCGGGTGGAGGGTTACGAGATCCACCACGGCGTCGCCGAGGTGCTGGGCGGTGAGCCCTTCCTGGACGGCTGCCGCGTCGGCTCCGTGTGGGGCACGCACTGGCACGGCTCGCTGGAGAGCGACGGCTTCCGCCGGGCGTTCCTGCGCCGCGTCGCCGCGGACGCGGGCCGGTCCTTCGTCCCCGCCCCGGACACCTCCTTCGGAGCCCTGCGCGAGGAACAGCTCGACCGGCTCGGCGACCTGGTCGAGGAGCACGCCGACACGGACGCGCTGCTGCGGCTGATCGAGGACGGGGTCCCCGAGGGGCTGCCGTTCATACCCCCGGGGGCGCCGTGAGCGCCCACAGCGCACCACCCGTGGCATCCCCGTCCGCGCGGGGAGACGACGAACACGCCGCCCACGGCAGGGGAGACGGCGAAGTCACCCCCGCAGGCGCGGGGACATCACCGCCCGTCCGCCTCCCACCGCGCGGGCGCATCACCGCAGCGGAGCGAGAAACACCCGAAGGAGTGATCAACGCGTGACGACCACCCCCTATCCGCTCACCGCGATCGTCGGCATGGCGGATCTACGGCTCGCGTTGCTGCTCAACGCGGTCAGCCCCGCTGTGGGGGGCGTACTCATCCGCGGTGAGAAGGGCACGGCCAAGAGCACCGCGGTACGCGCGTTGTCCACCGTTCTCCCCGACGTGTCCGTCGTCGACGGGTGCCGGTTCAGCTGCGACCCGGCCGTGCCCGATCCGCAGTGTCCCGACGGGCCACACGAGGTGGGAGCCGGCGCCACGCGGCCGACCCGGTTGGTCGAGCTGCCCGTAGGCGCCTCCGAGGACCGGGTCGTCGGCGCGCTGGACATCGAGCGGGCGCTGTCGGAGGGCGTGAAGGCGTTCGAGCCGGGCCTGTTGGCCGCCGCGCACCGCGGCATCCTCTACGTGGACGAGGTGAACCTGCTCGCCGACCACCTCGTGGACGTGCTGCTGGACGCCGCAGCCATGGGCTCCTCCTACATCGAGCGGGAAGGCGTCTCCGTACGGCACGCGGCGCGCTTCCTGCTCGTCGGGACCATGAATCCGGAAGAGGGCGAGCTGCGGCCGCAGTTGCTGGACCGGTTCGGGCTGACGGTCGAGGTGGCCGCCTCGCGGGAGCCCGACGAGCGGGTCGAGGTGGTGCGGCGCAGACTGGCGTACGACGCCGACCCGGCCGGCTTCGCCGCGCGTTGGGCGGTCGAGGAGGCCGAACTGCGGGAGCGCGTCGCGGCCGCGCGGGCGCTGCTGCCGGCGGTGCGGCTGGGCGACGGCGCGCTGCGCCAGATCGCGGCCGTGTGCGCCGGGTTCGAGGTGGACGGCATGCGCGCCGACATCGTGACCGCGCGGACCGCTACCGCGCTGGCCGCGTGGGCCGGGCGCACTGCGGTGACCACCGAGGACGTACGTCAGGCGGCGCTGCTCGCGCTGCCGCACCGCAGGCGGCGCAACCCCTTCGACGCGCCGGGCCTGGACGAGGACCGGCTGGACGAGATCCTGAGCCGGTTCGAGGGCGTGGAGGACGACGAGCCGGAGCCGGAGCCCGAGGGCCCGGACCCGGACGGCGACGGTCCCCACGACGATGGCGACGGCGGCCCGGACGACGGCCCCGGCGGCGTGCCCCCGCAGGACGGCCCGCTCCCGGAGGGCGCGGCCGACCTGCCGGAGCAGCGACAGGATCCCCCGCGTACGGAGCGGGAGTCCCCCGCCCCGCGGCAGGACGCGCCGGAGGGCCTCCAGGAGCGTCCGGACGCGCCGGAGGGCAGCTCCGGCGCCGGGGCCGCCGAGCAGCGCGCGGTGGGCGCCGGCGAGCCGTTCACGGCGCGCAAGCTCGATGTGCCGGGACTGGGCGAGGGGGCGGCCGGGCGGCGCTCGCGGGCGCGGACCGCGCAGGGCCGCACCACCGGCGCGCGCCGCCCGCGGGGCGCGCTGAGCAGGCTGCACCTGGCGGCCACCGTGCAGGCGGCGGCCCCGCACCAGGCGGCGCGCGGCCGGCGCGGCCCGGGTCTGGTGCTGCGCCGCGACGACCTGCGGGAGGCCGAACGCGAGGGCCGCGAGGGCAATCTCGTGCTGTTCTGCGTGGACGCCTCCGGGTCGATGGCCGCGCGGAAGCGCATGGGCGCCATCAAGGGCGCCGTGCTGTCACTGCTGCTCGACGCGTACCAGCGGCGGGACAAGGTCGGACTGATCACCTTCCGCGGCTCGGGCGCCGAACTCGCCCTGCCGCCCACCTCCTCGGTCGACGCGGCCGCGGCACGGCTGGAGAAGCTGCCCACCGGTGGCCGCACCCCCCTCTCCGCCGGGCTGCTCAAGGCCCGGGAGACGCTGCGCGTCGAGCGGCTCCGGGACCCCTCGCGCCGGCCGCTGCTGGTGGTGGTGACCGACGGGCGCGCCACCGGCGGCCCCGAACCGCTGGCCCGCGCGGGCCGCGCGGCGGCGCTGCTGGCGGCCGACGGGGTGGCGTCGGTGGTCGTCGACTGCGAGTCTGGCCCGGTGCGGCTGGGTCTCGCGGCCTCGCTCGCCCAGGAGCTGCACGGCACACCGGTGACACTCGACGAGCTCCGCGCGGACAGCGTGACCACGCTGGTGCGCGCGGAACGCACGGCACACACGACACGACTGACACGGAGGGCCGCGTAATGCCGCAGGGACAACCGACCGTCGTTCCCGAGGACGGGCTGACCACCCGCCAGCGCCGCAACCGCCCGCTGGTGCTGGTCCACACGGGCATCGGCAAGGGCAAGTCGACGGCCGCCTTCGGGCTCGCGCTGCGGGCCTGGAACCAGGGTTGGCCGATCGGGGTGTTCCAGTTCGTGAAGTCCGCCAAGTGGAAGGTGGGCGAGGAGAACGCGCTGAAGGTGCTCGGCGCCTCCGGCGAGGGCGGCACCGTCGACTGGCACAAGATGGGCGAGGGCTGGTCCTGGATCCAGCGCGACGGCGAGATGTCCAACGAGGAGAAGGCGCGCGAGGGCTGGGAGCAGGTCAAGCGCTGCCTGGCGGAGGAGACCTACCGGCTGTACGTGCTGGACGAGTTCGCCTACCCGATGCACTGGGGCTGGGTGGACACCGAGGAGGTGGTGTCGGTGCTGCGCGACCGCCCGGGCACCCAGCACGTCGTGATCACGGGGCGCAACGCGCCGCAGCCGCTGCTGGACCTCGCCGACCTGGTCACCGACATGTCCAAGGTCAAGCACCCCATGGACGCCGGCCAGAAGGGCCAGCGGGGCATCGAATGGTGATCGTGTGAGAAGTGTTCCCCGGCTGGTCATCGCCGCTCCGGCCTCCGGCAGCGGCAAGACCACCGTCGCCACCGGGCTGATGGCCGCCTTCACGGCGGCCGGGCTCGCGGTCTCGCCGCACAAGGTGGGGCCGGACTACATCGACCCCGGCTACCACTCGCTGGCCACCGGCCGCCCGGGCCGCAACCTGGACGCGTACCTGTGCGGCCCGGAGCGGATCGCCCCGCTGCTGCTGCACGGCGCGGCCGGCTGCGACCTGGCCCTGGTCGAGGGCGTCATGGGGCTGTACGACGGGGCGAGCGGGCAGGGCGAACTGGCCTCCACCGCGCACGTGGCGAAGCTGCTGCGGGCGCCGGTGGTGCTGGTCGTCGACGCCTCCTCGCAGTCGCGCTCGGTGGCGGCGCTGGTGCACGGCTTCGCCTCCTGGGACCCGGAGATCCGGGTCGCCGGCGTCATCCTCAACAAGGTCGGCTCCGACCGGCACGAGGCGCTGCTGCGCGAGGCGCTGGAGGGCTCGGGCGTGCCGGTCTACGGCGCGCTGCGGCGGGTCGGCGCGGTGGGCACGCCCTCGCGTCACCTGGGCCTGGTCCCGGTGGCGGAGCGCCGGCCGGACGCGGTCGAGTCGGTGGCGGCGCTGGCGGAGCACGTGCGAGAGGGCTGCGACCTGGAGGGCCTGCTGGCTCTCGCGCGGACCGCTCCCCCGCTGCCGGGGGACGCCTGGGACCCGGCGCGTGAGATCGCCGCCATCGCGGGGCCCGTCGCGGGCCGCGCGGGCGCGCGGCCCGTCGTCGCCGTCGCCGGCGGACCCGCGTTCACCTTCTCGTACGCCGAGCACACCGAGCTGCTGACGGCGGCCGGGGCGGAGGTGGTCGCCTTCGATCCGCTACGGGACGAGAAGTTGCCGGAGGGCACCGGCGGCTTGGTCATCGGGGGCGGCTTCCCCGAGGTGTACGCGCCGGAGCTGTCCGCCAACGAGTCGCTGCGCACGGCCGTGGCGGAGCTGGCCCGCTCGGGCGCTCCGCTCGCCGCCGAGTGCGCCGGCCTGCTCTACCTGGCGCGTTCGCTGGACGGCAAGCCGATGTGCGGGGTGCTGCCGGCCGAGGCGCGGATGACCGAGCGGCTGACGCTCGGCTACCGGGAGGCGGTCGCGCTCCAGGACAACGCGCTGGCCGCCGCCGGGACCCGGATGCGGGGGCACGAGTTCCACCGCACCGTCGTGGAACCGGGCGCCGGCCCCTCCCCCGCGTGGGGCGTCGTCCACCCGGACCGACGCGTCGAGGGCTTCGTCCAGGGCTCGGTGCACGCCTCCTACCTCCATGTCCACTGGGCCGCCACCCCGTCCGCCGCCGCCCGCCTGGCCGCCGCAAGCGCGACGGGATGAGCGGAACACCCCGGCCGGCCGCCCCGCCGCACCGCGCGCCGGCCAGCCTGCCGCACCGCACGGTGGCCGGCCCGGCAGGCCGTCCGGGAGACCGACCACGGCACCGCACGGACGACGACCCCGCGGACCGCCAGGAGGGCCGAGCACGCCACCGCGCGGACGACGACCTCGCTAACCACCTGGAGCACCAACCACCGCACCGCGCGGGCGACGACCCCGCCGACCGCTTGGTGGTGGGGGTGGGCGCTCGGCGTGGCGCGCCGTTGTCGGAGGTCCTGGAGCTGATCCGCCGGGCGCTCGCCGAGTCCGGCCGGTGCCCGTCAGCGGTCACCGCGCTGGCCACCGTGGCGGCCAAGGCCGCCGAGCCGGGCCTCGTCGGCGCCGCGTCCGTCCTCGGGGTGCCCCTGCGGGTCTACGAGGCGGCCGCGCTCGCGGCCGTCCCCGTGCCCGGCCCGGCCTCCGCCGCCGCGCTCGCGGCCGTCGGCACCCCCAGCGTCGCCGAGGCGGCGGCCCTGCTCGCGGCCGGTGACGGGGCGCGACTCCTCGTACCGAAGCAGGCGTCGGCGTCCGCGACCTGCGCCGTGGCCCATGGCGCGGCCCCGGCCGGCGACCGGCCGTAGCGTCGCGCCCGCCGGGGCCTCCGCACGCCACCCGCCCCGGCTCCCACCGCGGGCAGCACCCGCAGCGCCGAAGCAGCGGCGCCCCGCACCCCGACGGCACGCGCCCGAAACGGGCGTCCGTACGCCCAACAGCACGCGCCCGAGCGGGCGTCCACACGCCCGACGGCACGCGACCGAGCGGGCATCCGTGCCGTGGCCTTTGGTCCGGCCTCGGACAGCGGTCGGCGGTAACGTCGCCCCGCGCCGGGGCGTGTTCACAGTGGTGGGTAACGTCTCCCGGACGACGCCGCCGGCCGCACGACTCGCACCATCCGCTCAAGGAGCCCCCGTGACCTCTCCTCCCGCACTGTTGATCGCGGGCCACGGCGACCCGGACGCGTCGCAGAGCGAGGCGTTCCGTGCGCTCGTGGCCCGCGCGGCCGCCCGGCGGCCCGGGGTCGCCGTGGCGGGCGGGGAGACCGTGCCGGGCGGCCCCTCGCTCGCGGAGGCGGTCGACGAGTTGGCCGGGCGCGGGGTGACGCGGCTGACCGCGGTGGCGCTGACGCTGCTTCCGGGCGGTCGCGGGACGGCGGAGCTGACGGAGGCGGTGGCGGCGGAGCTGGCCGACGCGGGGCGGCGGCATCCCGGCCTCTCGGGCGTCCTCGGCCGCCCGCTGGGCCCGCATCCGAGGGTGCTGGACGCGCTGGAGGAGCGGGTGGTGGAGGCGGCCGGCGGAGGCCCGCGCACGCCGGGCGACCGGGCGGCGACGACCGTGCTGTTGGTGGGCGAGGGCGGCACCGACCCGGCCGGGAACGCCGAGGTGTGCCGGGCCGCCCGGCTGCTCTGGGAGGGGCGGGGGTTCGCAGGCGTGGAGCCCGCGTTCGTCTCGCTGGCCGCTCCCGACGTGGCCTCCGGCCTGGACCGCTGTGCGCGGCTCGGCGCCCGCCGTGTGGTCGTCCTGCCGTACGCCCTGTTCGAGGGGGTGGCGACCGGCCGCGCGCGACAGCAGGCTGAGGGCTGGGCGCTGGCGTACCCGTCGGTGGAGGTGCGGTTCGCGCGCCCCGTCGGCCCGGTGGAGGCGTTGGCGGAGGCCGTGTGGGACCACTACGCGGAGGTGACGGCGCGACACGACGGGCACGGCGACCATCGGGCCGCCCCCTGCGAGACGCACCGTCGAGACGAGGAACGAGCCAAGGACCATGCCCATGTCCGCTGAACGCAACGCCGAGACCGGCATCGAGGACCACCGACCGCGGACCGCCCGGACCGACACCTCCACCGAGCCGACTGAGCCGACCGCGCCGACCGCGCCGACCAGCACCATCGGCCCGACCGGCACGACCGGCACCCTCGCGAACGGCGCGAACGGCGACGCCGCCCGGGGCCCCGCGGTGACGCCCGCGCGGGCGTCGGCATCGGTCCATGCCGTCGCCGTCGGCGACGCCGACGGCGACGCGACGGCCGGATTCGATCTGCGGCACCACGGCGACGCCGAAGTGCGGGGAAACGACGGCGAGTACGTCGACCTCGCGGTCAACGTCCGCACCGACACGCCGCCGGGCTGGCTCAAGGCCCGGATCGCCGCCTCCCTCGACGGGCTGGCCGCCTATCCCGACGGACGGGCGGCACGGCACGCGGTGGCGGTCCGGCACGGGCTGCCGGACGAGCGGGTGCTGCTGACGGCCGGGGCGGCGGAGGCGTTCGTGCTGCTCGCGCGGGCACTGCCGGTGCGACGCCCGGTCGTGGTGCATCCCCAGTTCACCGAGCCGGAGGCGGCGTTGCGGGACGCCGGGCACCGGGTGGAGCGGGTGGTGCTGGACGAGCGGGACGGCTTCCGACTGCGCCCGGAGCGGGTCCCCGAGGATGCCGACCTGGTGGTCGTCGGCAACCCCACCAACCCCACCTCCGTGCTGCACCCGGCCGAAGGGCTGGCCCGGCTGGCCCGTCCGGGGCGGACTCTGGTGGTGGACGAGGCGTTCATGGACGCCGTGCCGGGCGAACGCGAGTCACTGGCCGCCCGCACCGACATACCGGGCCTGGTCGTGCTGCGCAGCCTCACCAAGACGTGGGGCCTGGCGGGGCTGCGCATCGGGTATGTCCTGGCGGCGGCGGAGACCATAGCCGGGCTTGAGCGGGCCCAGCCGCTCTGGCCGGTCTCCAGCCCGGCCCTGACGGCGGCGGAGGCGTGCTGTGAGCCGCCCGCGCTCACCGAGGCGGCCGAGGCCGCCGAGCGCATCGCCGCCGACCGGGAGCATCTCCTCTCCCGGCTGGCGGAGTTCGACGCGATCAGCGTGGCCGGGCCGGCGGCGGGGCCGTTCCTGCTCGTCCGGCTGGCGGGCGCGGCGACCGTCCGCGAGCGGCTGCGCGCGGACGGCTTCGCGGTGCGGCGCGGTGACACGTTCCCCGGGCTCGGCCCGGACTGGCTGCGGATCGCCGTACGGGACCGCGCCACCACCGACCGGTTCGCGGAGGCCCTGGCCAAGGTCCTCACCGAGGGCTGAGCCGACCCCCACCGGCCGACCCTCGGCGACGGCACCGCGACATCGACCCCATGCCGGGCAGGCCCGCACCGATAACGGGCCTGACCGGTCGGGGCCGGTCGCCGACCGGACCGCGGGAGCGGCGACCGCCGGGAGCGGTCGAGGGGTGACGGCGGGGCGTCACTCCTCGCCGCGCGCCGCCGCTCGGCGCCGCCGTGTGTAGAGCAGTGTGCCCCCGCCGGCCAGGATCAACACGGCCGCGCCGCCCGCGACATACGGGGTGCTGGAGCTGCCGCCGGTCTCGGCGAGGTTCTCCTCGGGTGGGGTGCCGCCCGCCTTCTGCACGCTGCTGCCCTTGCCGGGGTCCGCGGACTTGTCCGCAGGCTTGTCCGCGGGCTTGTCGGCCGGCTTGTCCGCGGGCTTGTCCGCCGGCTTCCGCGGTTCGGGGCCGCGCGGCGCCTCGCAGCTGGCCTGGGCCAGGGTGACGCGGCCGGAGACCTCGGAGACGTTGAGCTTGAGCGGGTTGACGGAGACCTTCAGGTCGAGGGCGGTGGCGGCGGCGGTGCGGGAGGTGGTGACCGTGCGGGACAGGTCGAGCCGGACCTCACCGACGGCGGGCACGGCGACCGTGGTGGTGCCGCCCGTGGTGAGCGTGGCCCGCTTGCCCAGCACCAGCACGCTGCCCAGCAGGTTCGACTCGGCCGTGGGCCGCTTGCCGGCCGCGCAGACCGCCTTGGAGGTGACCTTCTGGACCTCGATGAGGGAGAGCAGCGGCAGTCCGGGCACGTGCACCTTGGCGTTGACCAGGTTGGCGTACCCCTGCGTGGCGCGCTTGTCCGCCGTCGCGCGGGCCGAGGCCGCGTCCGCCCGCAGCAGGGTCACCGGCTTGCCGCCCTCGACGCCCTCGAGGGTCGTGGTGAGCGTGGTCTTCTCGGCGCTCGCGGGGGCGTGCACCTCGTTGAGCGCGAGGTCCACCGGCTGGTCGACCGTCTTGTTGAGCAGCGAGACGTCGAGCCCGGTGCGCAGGACCACGGCGTCGGCCTTGCCCGGCGCGCGGGGCGGGGTGCCCGGCGCCGTGCGGGCGCGGGCCTCGCCGGGCTCGGATCCGGCGGCGATGGCGGGGGCGGCCAGAGGTACGGCGCCGAGCACCACCGTGGTCAGGGTGGCGGCCGCGGCAGCGGCGAGACGACGTGCGGGCACGGCGCGGGTGGATCGAGTGGAACAGGACACGAGTGTGGAACCCCCACAGGAGAAAGGGAGCCGCCGGCGCCTCGCCTCGGGGGACATCACGGGCGCCGACGGCTTCGACGACGCCATCGTTACGCACTGCGAGTGAGTAAACAGCCACCTGGCGTCACTTCACCCCAACGAGTGCCGCTCGTCGCTCTTTTCGATTCCCCGGGCGCATCCGTCGCGTTCCGTCACTCCGCATCGCGCCTGTTCCGGCCGGTTTCACCGGCCCCGCTCAGCTCCCGCTCACCACCCGGCCCCGCAGTACCACCCAGCGAGGGGCCGTCAACACCCGTACGTCCTGGCGCGGATCCGCCTCGTAGACGACCAGGTCGGCGGGGGCGCCCTCGGTCAGCCCGGGGCGGCCGAGCCAGGCCCTCGCACCCCAGGTGGCGGCGGACAGCGCGGCCGACGCCGGGATGCCCGCCTTCACCAGCTCGGCCACCTCCTGGCCGATGAGCCCGTGCGGGAGCGAGCCTCCGGCGTCGGTGCCGGTGAAGACGGGGACGCCGGCGTCGTAGGCCGCGCGCACGGTGTCGTAGCGGCGCGCGTGCAGCCGGCGCATGTGGTCGGCCCAGCGCGGGAACCTCCCTTCGCCGCGCTCCGCCAGCGTGGGGAAGGTGGCGATGTTGACCAGGGTCGGCACGATGGCCACGCCGCGCTCCGCGAAGAGCGGGATGGTCTCCTCGGTGAGCCCGGTGGCGTGCTCGACGCAGTCGATGCCGGCCTCGACCAGCGGGGCCAGGGTCTCCTCCGCGAAGCAGTGCGCCGTGACGCGGGCACCCAGCCGGTGCGCCTCGGCGATGGCGGCCTCCACCGCCCCGCGCGGCCAGCAGGCCGCCAGGTCGCCGGTGTCGCGGTCGATCCAGTCGCCCACCAGCTTGACCCAGCCGTCACCGCGCCGCGCCTCCCGCGCCACGTACGCGACGAGCTCCTCGGGCTCGATCTCGTGGGCGTAGTTGCGGATGTAGCGCTTGGTGCGGGCGATGTGGCGGCCCGCGCGGATGATGCGCGGCAGGTCCTCGCGCTCGTCGATCCAGCGGGTGTCGGAGGGGGACCCGGCGTCCCGCAGCAGCAGCGCGCCGGCCTCACGCTCGGCCAGCGCCTGACGCTCGGTGGTCGCGAAGTCGACCGCGCCGTGGGCGTCCAGGCCGACGTGACAGTGCGCGTCCACGAGCCCGGGGAGCGCCCAGCCCTCGATCGTGCGGGCGTCGCGGGCGAGGGCGCCGGTGGGCCGCTCGTAGGAGATCCTGCCCTCGACCACCCACAGTTCGTCCCGGACGTCCTCCGGCTCCACCAGCACCCGACCCTTGATGTGCAGCACCGCGCTCTTGGTCATGGTCGGCACTGTACGAGCCCGGGAGGCGGGGCGGACACACCGGGGAGCGGGGCCGACCCGGGGCCTGGCCGAGGCTTCGGCCACGCGGGGCCCGCCGGTCGCGCCCCACGGTCGGGCCGCCGAGCCGTTCACGAGGTCGCGCGCCGTCGATTCCCCCGACTTCACATTTAATTCACTCCCTTTTTCAGCGCCTTTTCCGGCGCTTTTCCAGTACAGCTTCCCATGATCTCCTGCCCGGTTTCCCCATCCCTAAACGCCAAGATTCCAGAAGCCCTCACCGCCGTAATCCGGGCGCCTCGGACGGCCGCCGCACGGCTGTGACGGACCCCACACAGCCGCCCGGTACACCCGATAACTCCCGTGCAAATGGCGGCATTTCACCGAGTGCTCGCGCGTACGCACGTCCCCGCGCGATAGCACGACCACCCCGCCCCGCATAACCCCTCCCCGCGATGCAATCTCACTTTCCGATCGGTAAATTCAATTCCCATGACCGCCGCACAAGCAGACCTTGTACGTGATGAATTCAAGGAAATGCCGGAGGGGCTGCGACTCGACAGACCGCGGGTGGAGGACGGAGCCGCGATCTGGCGGATCGCCCGCGACTCCCGCGTGCTCGACCTCAACTCCTCGTACAGCTACCTGCTGTGGTGCCGCGACTTCGCCGCCACCTCGGCGGTGGCCCGCGACGCCGGCGGGGAGCCGGCGGGGTTCGTCACCGGCTACATCCGCCCGGACCGCCCCCGCACCCTCGTGGTGTGGCAGGTGGCCGTCGACGCCCCACACCGCGGTCGGGGGCTGGCGGCGGCGCTGCTCGACGGGCTGACCGCGCGCGTCGCCGAGACCTCCGGCGTCCACGGCGTCGAGACCACCATCACCCCGGACAACGACGCCTCCCACCGGCTGTTCACCTCGTTCGCCGAGCGGCACGGCGCCGACGTCGAGCGTGAGGTGCTCTTCCACGACGACCTGTTCCCGGACGGCGGGCACCAGCCCGAAGTGCTCTACCGGATCGGCCCGCTCGCGTTCTGACCCGTCGAGGACACCGCGCCCCGCGGCCCCGAGGCGCCGAGCCCCGAGCTCCGACAGGCCCCGAGGCCCCGAGTCCGCTGACGCCCGCTCATATCCCGTACGACCACCGGAACCCCGCACGCCCACAGGAGAGACGCCGTGACCATCACCCCGCCCGCCCTCAGTGTCTTCGAGTCCCTGGAGTCGGAGGTGCGCAGCTACTGCCGCGGCTGGCCGGCCGTCTTCGACCGCGCCCGGGGCAGCTATCTGTACGACGAGGACGGCCACACCTATCTGGACTTCTTCGCCGGCGCCGGAGCTCTCAACTACGGCCACAACAACCCGGTGCTCAAACGCGCCCTGCTCGACTATCTCGAACGTGACGGCATCACCCACGGCCTGGACATGGGCACCACCGCCAAGCGCGCCTTCCTGGAGTCCTTCCAGGAGATCGTGCTGCGCCCGCGCGATCTGCCGTACAAGGTGATGTTCCCGGGGCCGACCGGCACCAACGCCGTGGAGGCGGCGCTCAAGCTGGCCCGCAAGGTCAAGGGGCGGGAGGCGGTGGTCTCCTTCACCAACGCCTTCCACGGGATGTCGCTGGGCGCGCTCGCCGTGACCGGGAACGCCTTCAAGCGGGCCGGGGCCGGCATCCCGCTGGTCCACGGCACCCCGATGCCCTTCGACAACTACCTGGACGGCCAGACGCCGGACTTCCTCTGGTTCGAACGACTGCTGGCGGACCAGGGCTCCGGCCTCAACCACCCGGCCGCGGTCATCGTCGAGACCGTGCAGGGCGAGGGCGGCATCAACGTGGCGCGCCCGGAGTGGCTGCGCGCCCTCGCCGACCTGTGCCGACGCCGCGACATGCTGCTGATCGTCGACGACATCCAGATGGGCTGCGGCCGCACCGGCGCCTTCTTCTCCTTCGAGGAGGCGGGCATCACGCCGGACATCGTCACCCTGTCCAAGTCCATCGGCGGCTACGGCCTGCCGATGTCGCTGACCCTCTTCCGGCCGGAGCTGGACGTCTGGGAGCCGGGCGAGCACAACGGCACCTTCCGCGGCAACAACCCCGCCTTCGTCACCGCGACCGCCGCGCTGGACGCCTACTGGGCCGACGGCGGCATGGAGAAGCAGACGCTGGCCCGCGGCGAACAGGTCGAGGCGGCCCTGCGCGCCATCTGCGCTGAGCCCACCGGCTCCGGCTCCTGCTACCGCGGCCGCGGCCTGGTCTGGGGGCTGGAGTTCGACGACCCGGCGCGCGCGTCGGCCGTCGCCCGCCGCGCCTTCGAGCTCGGCCTGCTCATCGAGACCTCCGGGCCGCGGAGCGAGGTGGTGAAGCTGTTGCCGCCGCTCACCATCAGCCCGGTCGAGCTGGACGAGGGGCTGCGCACCCTGGCCCGCGCGGTGGCCGAGACGGCCCCGTCGGTCGACGCCCCCGAGGCCCCCGGCACCTCCGCCTCCGCCTCCGCCGCCGAGCCGGTCGGGACCCGCTGACCGGGCCGGCTCCCCCCGCCCGCGGATCCATCCCCTCGATCCCCGCGGCGGCTCCCGCATCCGCGGCCGGCTCCCCGCGCCCACGGCTCCACGGAGACCCGTACACACCCACCGGCACAGAGCCACACCGCCCCGCACCCGAGAGAAAGGCACCACCGCTGTGATCGTCCGATCCTTCAAGGAGATCGAAGGCACCGACCGCCACGTCAAGTCCAGGTCGGGCACCTGGGAGAGCAAGCGCATCATCCTCGCCAAGGAGCGCGTCGGCTTCTCGCTGCACGAGACCGTGCTCTACGCGGGCACCGAGACGTCCATGTGGTACGCCAACCACATCGAGGCCGTCCTCTGCGTCGAGGGCGAGGCCGAGTTGACCGACGACGAGACCGGTGAGAAGCACTGGATCTCGCCCGGCACGATGTATCTGCTCGACGGCCACGAGCGGCACACGCTGCGGCCGAAGACCGACTTCCGCTGCGTCTGCGTCTTCAACCCGCCGGTCACCGGGCGGGAGGACCACGACGAGAACGGCGTCTACCCGCTGCTCACGGAGGAGGGCTGAACGATGACGACCACGATCGTCGACGCCTACCCGACCCGGGGCGGCAGCGAGGTCATCACCCCGCGTCGGGACCCCGTGGTGTGGTCCCCGCCCGGGGCCTGTGGCCCGATCCGGCCGACGGAACTCGCCGGTTACGAGCGGGACGGCTTCCTCACCGTCGACCAGCTGATCACACCGTCGGAGGTGGCGGACTGCCGCGCCGAGCTGGACCGGCTGGTCGCCGACCCGACCGTGCGCGCCGACGAGCGCTCGATCGTGGAGCCGGCGTCCCAGGCGGTGCGGTCCGTCTTCGAGGTGCACCGCATCAGCGAGGTCTTCGCCGACCTGGCCCGCGACCCCCGGGTGGTGGACCGCGCCCGACAGATCCTCGGCTCCGAGGTCTACGTCCACCAGAGCCGGATCAACGTCAAGCCGGGCTTCGGCGCCTCGGGGTTCTACTGGCACTCCGACTTCGAGACCTGGCACGCGGAGGACGGCCTGCCGCGGATGCGGACGGTGTCCGTCTCCATCGCCCTGACGGAGAACCACGACACCAACGGCGGCCTGATGATCATGCCGGGCTCGCACCGCGCCTTCCTCGGCTGCGCCGGCGCGACGCCGCGGGACAACTACCGGAAGTCGCTCCGGATGCAGGAGGCGGGCACCCCGTCCGACGAGGCCCTCACCACCTTGGCCGACCGCCACGGCATACGGCTGTTCACCGGCCCCGCCGGCTCGGCGACCTGGTTCGACTGCAACTGCATGCACGGCTCCGGCGACAACATCACGCCGTATCCGCGCAGCAACGTCTTCATCGTCTTCAACAGCGTGGAGAACGCGGCGGTCGAGCCCTTCGCGGCACCGGCTCGCCGGCCCTCCTTCATCGGTGCGCGGGACTTCACCCCGGTGCGGTGACGGCCCCGCGGGCCGGGAGGGGCGGGGTCGTCCTCCCCGTGGCGCGGGCGGTCGCCCGCCCCGTGGGGAGGACGACCGCCCGCGCGCCGACGCGGCCGCGCGCGGTCACCCCGTCACGCGGAGCCCGGCAGGGCGGCCAGCTCCTCCAGCAGCCGGTCGACGTCGGCGGCGGTGTTGTAGAGGTGGAAGGCGGCGCGCAGGTTGCCGTCGCGCTCGGAGACGTACACGTCCCGCTCCGCCAGCCGGGCCGCCGCGTGGCCGAGCCCCGGCACCGCGACGATGGCGGAGCCGGGGGCGGGCACCGGCGTGTGGCCGTGCGCGGCGAGGCCGGCCCGGAAGCGGTCGGCGAGGGCGGTGTCGTGGGCGCCGATGCTCTCGGGGCCCAGCTTCTCGATGAGCGCGAGGGAGTGCTGGGCGGCGACGTAGGTCAGCAGGGCGGGGCTCTCGTCGAAGCGGCGGGCGGAGTGGGCGAGCTCCGCGATCGGTCCGTAGCAGCTGTCCGCCGGCCTCTCGCCGGCGATCCAGCCGGCGAAGAGCGGGTGGAGTCCGCCGAGGTCCTCGGGGACGGTCAGATAGGCCACGCCGCCGCGCGGGGCCAAGAGCCACTTGAAGCCGACGGCCACGGTGTAGTCGTAGGCGGCGGCCCGCAGCGGCAGCCAGCCGGCGGACTGACTGGCGTCGACCAGGGTGCGGGCGCCGTGGGCGCGGGCCGCGGCCGCGATGGCGTCGAGGTCGGCGAGCCGGCCGTCGGCGGACTGCACGGCGCTGACCGCGACGAGCGCGGTGTGCGGGCGCACCGCCTCCGCCAGCCGCTCCAGCGGCACGGTGCGCACCGTGAGGTCGCGGCGTGTCACGAAGGGGTTGACCAGCGAGCTGAAGTCGTTGTCGGCGACGAGGACTTCGGCGCCGGGTGGCAGTGCGGCGGCGATCAGTCCGACGTAGACGGCGACCGAGCCGCCCACCGCGACGCGACGCGCGGGCACGTCGACGATCCGGGCGTAGGTGGCGCGGCACTCCTCCACCGCCGCGAAGGCGGCGTCGACCCAGTTGCCACCGCCGGCGGCGGTGTCCAGGGTCTCTTTGAGGGCGGTCGTGGCGCGGGCCGGGAGCAGCCCGCTGGAAGCGGAGTTGAGGTAGGTCGTCGTGGGCGCGAACTCGGCGCCTGCGAGGCTCTCCATAGCCCCCACTATGGGCCGTGCCGATCCCCTCGTCCATGGCGACCTGCCGCCGGCGGTGGCGCCGGCGGCGGGTCGCCGTGCGCTCCTCAGTCGGCGAGGGAGGGGTAGTCGGTGTAGCCGCGCTCGTCACCGCCGTAGAAGGTGGACATGTCCGGGGTGTTGTACGGTCCGCCCGCGGCGAGGCGGCGGGGCAGGTCGGGGTTGGCCAGGAAGAGCCTGCCGAAGGCGAGCAGGTCGGCGGCGCCGTCCTCGATCAGGGTGAGGTCCTCCGGCCCGGCGGGGCGGCCGTCGGCGGTGGGGTTGAGGATGAGGGTGCCGCCGTACTGCTTGCGCAGGGCGAGGGTGAGCTCGCGCTGGCCCGGGGCCTCGGCGATGTGGAGGTAGGCGAGGCCGAGCGGTTCGAGGGCGTCGACCAGGGCGGTGTAGGTGGGGGCCGGGTCGGGCTCCTGGATGTCGTTGTAGGGGTTGCCCGGGGACAGCTTGAGGCCGGTGCGCTCGGCGCCGATCGCGTCGGCGACCGCGCGCGTCACCTCGACCGCGAACCGGATGCGGCCGGCGTCGGAGCCGCCCCACTCGTCGGTGCGCCGGTTGGCGTTCGGGGCCAGGAACTGCTGCACCAGGTAGCCGTTGGCGCCGTGGATCTCCACGCCGTCGAAGCCGGCCGCGATCGCGTTGCGGGCGGCGGTGGCGAAGTCGGCGATGGTCTGCCGGACCTCGGCGTCGCTCAGCTCGCGCGGGGTGACGAAGTCCAGCGGCCCCTCATGGGTGTACACCCGCCCCGCGGCGGCGATGGCGGAGGGGCCCACCGGGACGAGCCCGTCGGGCAGCAGCACCGGGTGGCCGACCCGGCCGGTGTGCATCAGCTGGGCGAAGATCCGACCGTCGCGCGCGTGGACGGCGTCGGTGACCACGCGCCATGCGTCGACCTGCTCCTGGCTGTGCAGACCGGGGGTGTCGGGGTAGCCCTGGCCCACCGGGGACGGCTGGATGCCCTCGGTGATGATCAGCCCGGCGGATGCGCGCTGCGCGTAGTAGGTGGCGGTGGCGGCGGTCGGGGCGGCCGTCGGCGCGTAGGCCCGGCTGCGGGTCATGGGGGCCATGGTGATGCGGTTGGCCAGGCGGGCGCCGGCGAGGTGGACGGGGTCGAAGGCGGTGGTCATGTCGAGCTCCTGGCTGGGCGGCGGCGCCGAGGTGGTCCGGTCTTCCGGTGTCCGGCGTTGCGGTGTCCGGTGTTCCGGGTCCTCGGTCCGCGGTATCTGGGATGGGGGATCTGCGACCATTTTTATGTGGCCGACCAAGTAAACCCGCGGCCACCGTAACTCATTCCTTGGCCGGCCACATAATTTCGGCGTAGGGTGGGCCGCAGCGAGCCACGAGGAGAAGAGCAGCCATGACATCCGTCGACGAGGGCGCCTGGACCGGCCTGCCCACCGCCGCCGAGGGCGGCCGCATCAGCCACGCGGTCTTCCGCGCCGCGCGGGTGCACCGGGCCGCGGCCGCCATGGTGCTGCGCGAGACCGGCCTGCACCCCGGCCAGGAACTGCTGATGATGCACCTGTGGGACCACGGCCCGCAGCGCCAGTCCGAGCTGATCAAGCTGCTGGACCTGGACCCCTCGACCGTGACCCGGATGGTGCAGCGGCTGGAGCAGGCCGGCTTCGTGTGCCGCGCGCCGGACCCGGCGGACCGCCGCGCCGCCCTGGTGCGGACCACCGAGGCGGGCGAGGCGCTGCGCGCCGAGGTGGCGGCGGCCTGGACGGAGCTGGAGGAGCGCACCGTCGCAGGGCTGGACGAGGACGAACAGCGCGAGCTGGCCCGGCTCCTCGGGGTGCTGGAACGCAACCTGTGCCGGGCGGCGCGCCAGGGGTAGCGTGCGGCGTATGACCCGATCGGCTCATACGCCCCACGGGGCACGGCTGCGCGCGTACTGGGAGACCACCGGCGCCGCGCACACCTTCACCCACCCGCTCGACACGGAGCTGCTGGCCCGGCATGTGCCGGCCGGCGCCGCGATCCTCGACTACGGCTGCGGCTACGGACGGCTGACCGCCGAGCTGACCGCCCTCGGCTACGCCGACGTGCGGGGCGTGGACCGGTCCGCCGCCCTCGTCGCGCGCGGCCGCGCGGACCATCCGGGGCTGCGGCTGACGCACTTCGAGCGGCTGCCGCTGTCCTTCGCCGCCGGCTCGTTCGACGCCGCACTGCTGTTCGCGGTGTTGACCTGCGTCCCCGAGGATGGGGCGCAGGCGGAGACGGTGGCCGAGCTGGCGCGGCTGTTGCGCCCCGGCGGGGTGCTCTATCTGAGCGACGTCCCCCTCCAGGACGACCCGCACCACCGGCGCTCCTACCGCGAGCGGCGACCGGAGGGCGGGGCGTACGGGACCTTCGAGATCGAGGACGGCGGGGTGTTCCGACACCAGGACCCGGCACGGCTGCGGGAGTCGCTGGAGCGCGCCGGCTTCGAGGTGGCGGAGGAGCGCGAGGACGCCGTCCCCACGCTCGACGGACGGAGCGTCGTCCGGCTCCAGCTCATCGCGCGGCGCACCGCCGACTGAGACTCCGCGCGGAGCGCGCACCGCCGACGCGACCCTCCGCGCGGTAGCGCGTCGGGCCGCGGGTCCGCGCGGAGTCAGGCCGCGGGGGCGCGCGGAGCCGTTCTCAGCGCGCTCCCGGGGCGGCCCGCAGGACCCCGTCGACCCGGCGCGGCAACCCCAGCGGGTTCTCTTCGCGCAGCTCCGGCGGCAACAGCCCGGCCGGGGCGTCCTGGTAGACCACGGGACGCAGCCAGCGTTCGACGGCGGTGGCGCCGACCGAGGTGGCGGTGGAGGTGGTGGCGGGATACGGGCCGCCGTGGTGCTGGGCGTGGCTGACCGCGACGCCGGTGGGCCAGCCGTTGACCACCAACCGGCCGGCGAGCGGGGTCAGCTCGGCCAGCAGCCGCGCCCCGTAGCCGCCCCGGTCGCCGTGGCCCCCGCGACCGTGGCCGCCGGCGGGGCCGCCCTGGCCGCCTGCCTCGCCGTACCCGCCCCGGTCGCCGTATCCGCCGGGATCCTGGCCGCCGGTGTGGCCGCCCGCCCCCTCGCCGTCGACGCCCGCCCCGCCGGGTTCCGCGCCCTCCACCTCGCCGAGGTGCACGGTGGCGGTGAGGTTGCCGGCCAGGCGCCCCAGTACGGCGCTGAGCTCGGCCCGCTCCGTATAGCGCGCGACGACCGTGACCGGCCCAAAGCACTCCTCCAGCAGGAGGTCGTGCGGGCCGTCCGCGGCGAGCCGCGCGGCGGGCACGGTGAGGAACCCGGGGCGCACGGCGAGCCCGCCCGCGTCGCCCGGGAGGACGGGGGCCTGGACGTCGGGCAGCCGGGTCCGCTCCCCCACCCCGGCGACGAAGGACTCTCGCATCCGGGCGTCCAGCAACACCCCGGCCGCCACGGCCCCGACGGCCTTCGCCAGGGAGGCGAGCAGCCGGTCGCCGGCCGTCCCGGCGGGGGCAAGGACCAGGCCGGGCTTGGTGCAGAACTGGCCGTTCCCGAGCGTCATCGAGGCGGCGAGTCCGGCCCCGATCTCCTCCGCGCGCTCCTCCGCCGCGGCCGGGGTGACCACGACCGGGTTGAGGCTGCCCAGCTCGCCGTGGAAGGGGATGGGCCGCGGCCGGGCGGCCGCCGCGTCGTACAGCGCCCGTCCGCCGCGCACCGAGCCGGTGAAGCCGGCCGCCGCCACCAGCGGATGCCGGACCAGGTCCACGCCCGCCTGGAAACCGTGGACCAGGCCGACGACCTCCGGCGGCAACCCCGCGTCGACGGCCGCGCGGCGCAGCAGGCGGGCGGCCAGCTCCGAGGTGGCCGGGTGGCCGGGGTGCGCCTTGATCACCACCGGGCAGCCGGCGGCCAGGGCACTGGCGGTGTCGCCGCCGGGCACCGAGAAGGCCAGCGGGAAGTTGCTCGCGGCGTAGACGGCCACGACGCCGAGCGGCAGCTTGCAGCGGCGCAGGTCGGGGCGGGGCGGGGTGTGGCCGGGGTCCGCGTGGTCGATGATCACGTCCAGGAACGCGCCCTCGTCCACGACCTCCGCGAAGGCCCGCAGCTGGCCGGTGGTCCGGGCGAGCTCCCCGCTGAGCCGGGCCGCCCCCAGCGCGGTCTCGGCGTCGGCGGCCGCCACCAGCTCCGCCTCCGCCGCCGCGAGCCGCGTGGCGGCGGCGCGCAACAGCGCGACCCGCACCGCCCGGTCGGCGAGCGCCTCCCGCGCGGCGTGCGCGGCCCGTACGGCGGCGTCGACCGCCTCAGGCGTCGCCTCGACGGCCACCCGCTCTCGTCGCTCGCCGGTTCGGGGGTCGACGCTCCACACGGGTACTGCCACCGCGGTCCTCCTGGCTGTCGAACGGTCGGGCGCACGCAGCCGGGACCCTATGGCCGGTCGAACAGGCGGTCAAGGAGGCGCAGTTCGCCCCTGAGGTGCGGCGGAGTCCGGCCCTGGGGCCAGGCGGAGCCCGACCCTGGGGCCAGGTGAGGTTCGGTCCTGGGAGGAGGCGGATCTCGGGCCCGCGCGGGGCGCGCTTCGGGCCCGCGCGAGCGCGCCTCGGGTCCACGCGAGCGCGTTTCGGGCCCGCGCGAACGCGTTTCGGGCCCGCGCGGGCGCGCCTCGGAAGCGCCGCGCCTCGTCCGCGCGGCGGGTGCGCATCACCCCCGCGGCGGAATCCGGCTCCCCCGCGCGGCCGACGCGCTCCGCCCCGTCGGTGCGCCAGGATCCGGTGCGGACGACTGACTTACGCTGTATAGAAGATCGTCGGGACCGAGTCGGGGGGCGGCGCGTCAGATGGCGGCAGGGGGCGTACGGCGGTGGGTGCGGGCCGGGCTCGGAAGGCGCGCCCGGCTGCGCTGGGTCCATCTGATCCTCGGTGGCGCGCTGCTGATGCCCTACTACCTGCTCGCGGGCGTGGTGCTCAGCGTGGTCTGGCAGGCCGCGGCCCCCATGGGCGGCTCGGTGGCGCGGCAGTTCGTCGCGTTCGGCCTCGCGCTGCCGATGGCGGCCGGCACGGCGCTGTTCCCGCTCGTACGTCCCCTGGCGGCGGCCGCGGCGCGCTCGCTGTGCGCGCCGCGGGTCGAGCCGGCCACCGGTCCGGCCCGGTCCTGGGACGCGCACAGCCGCACGGTCGTCTGGTACACGCTGCACCTGGCGTTGGGCGGCCTGGTCAGCGGGGCCACGCTGGCGGTGCCGCCGTTCGCGGCGTATCTGCTGGCGCTGCCGTTCCTCGACACCGAGATCGAGGGGCTGAGCTGGCCGGGCCGACTGGCCGACTACAGCGCCCCGCTGTGCATGGCCGCCGGGCTCGGCACGCTCGCCGCGCTGACCGCGGTCGCCGCCGCGGCGGGCGCGCTGCTGGCCCGCTGCGCCCCGCCGCTGCTCGGCCCCACGCCCGCCGACCGGTTGGCCGCCGCCGAGGAGCGCGCCGCCGAGCTGGCCTCCCGCAACCGGCTCGCCCGCGAGTTGCACGACTCGGTGGGGCACGCGCTCAGCGCCGTCACCTTGCAGGCGAGCGCCGCGCGCAAGGTCCTGGACACCGATCCGGCCTTCGCCCGGCAGGCGTTGGCGGCGATCGAGGAGACCACCCGGGCGGCCGTCGGTGAACTCGACGGGGTGCTGGGGCTCCTGCGCGAGGACGATCCCGCCGGCCGGGCCTCCGCCGACGGCTCGCCGGCCGCGCCGCCCTCCCCCGCCCCCACCCTCGCCGACCTGGAGGTCCTGCTGGCCCGGACGCGCGCGGCGGGCGTCACCGTGGAGGCTGTCGAACTGGCCCGGCCCGACGCGCTGGACCGACTGTCGCTGCTGGTCTCCCGGGAGGCGTACCGCATCGTGCAGGAGGGGCTGAGCAACGCGCTGCGGCACGCCGGACCGGTGCGGGTGCGGCTGTGGGTGGCCGTGCGCGCCGAGGGGCCTGCCGCGCCGCACCCCGCGCGCGGCCCGTTCCGGCCCCGGCAGGAGCTGGAGATCCGGCTGGAGAACCCGGTGCGCGGCTCGGGTCGACGACAGCGGCCCGGCGGCGGCCGCGGGCTGCGCGGCATCGCCGAGCGCGCCAGCGCGTTGCGCGGCAGCGCCGACTGGGGCGCGCACTACGGCGTGTGGCGGCTGGTGGTCCGGGTGCCGCTGGACTCGACCCCGGACGCGGGAGGCCGGCGGCCGTCGCCGCCGCACCGCCCGCCGCGCTGTCTGAAGACCCTGAAAGCCCAGGAGACCCTGGAGACCCTGGAGATCGCGGAGGCGGGCGGATGAGTGTGCGGATCGTCCTGGCGGACGACGAGCAGATGGTGCGGACCGCGCTGCGCGCGATCCTCTCCAGCGAGCCGGACCTGGAGGTCGTCGGCGAGGCACGGACCGGTGCCGAGGCGGTCCCGCTGGTGCGGGCACTCCGCCCGGACGTGGTGCTGATGGATGTGCGGATGCCCGACATCGACGGCATCCGGGCGACCGAGCAGATCCTGCGCGGGGTCTCCTTCCCGCCGCGCGTGGTCGTCCTGACCACCTTCGAGAACGACTCCTACGTCTATGACGCGCTCCGCGCGGGCGCCAGCGGCTTCCTGCTCAAGCGGGCCGGCGCGGACGAACTGGTGCAGGCGGTGCGGCTGGTGGCCCACAGCGACTCGCTGCTCTTCCCCGCCGCGGTGCGGGCGCTGGCCGCCGGGAACACCCACGCCCGCGCGGCCGACGGTGCGGCGGCGCGGGCGTTGCGCGAGCGGCTCTCCGCGCGGGAGGCCGAGGTGCTGCGGCTGATGGCGGCGGGTCTGTCGAACGCGGAGATCGCCGAACGGCTGGCGCTCGGCTGTGCCACGGTCAAGTCCCATGTCGCGGCCGTCCTGTCCAAGCTGGGCGTCCGGGACCGCACCCAGGCCGTCATCGCGGCCTATGAGTGCGGCTTCATCACCCCGGGGTAGTCGGCGGCCCTCCGCTATGTCAGCAGCTGCTCGATCGGGTCGATCGCGAAGTACCCGACGAACAGCAGCGCGGTGCCCCACAGCAGCCAGTGCACCTCGCGGGCCTTGCCCATCACCGTCTTGATGACGACGTAGGAGACGAAGCCGGCCCCGATGCCGTTGGTGATGGAGTAGGTGAACGGCATCACCGAGACGGTGAGGAACGCCGGGATGGCGATCTCCATGTTGTCCCAGGCGATGTGCCGCACCTGGCTCATCAGCAGGAAGCCGACGGCGATCAGCGCGGGCGCGGCGGCCTGCGCGGGGACCACGGTCGCCAGCGGGGTCAGGAAGAGCGCAAGCCCGAAGAGGCCGCCGGTCACCACGCTGGCGAAGCCGGTGCGGGCGCCCTCCCCGACGCCGGCCGCCGACTCGATGTAGCTGGTGTTGGAGGACGCGGAGGCCGCGCCGCCGGCGGCCGCCGCGACGCCGTCGATGAGCAGCACCCGGCCCAGGTTGGGCACCTTGCCCTGGTGGTCCAGCAGCCCGGCCTCGTTGCTGACGCCCACGACCGTGCCCATGGTGTCGAAGAAGTCGGACAGGATCAGCGTGAAGATGATCAGTACCAGGGTGAGGGCGCCGACCTCGTCCCAGGCGCCGAACAGGCTGAAGTCGCCGACCAGTCCGAAGTCGGGCGAGGCCACGATGTCGTCGGGCACGTCGGGGACGGTCAGCCCCCACGCCTGCGGCTTGATGTCGGCGATCTCGTTGATCACGATCGCCAGGGTGGTGGTGGCCACGATGCTGATGAGGATGGCGCCCTTGAGCCCCCGCGACATCAGCGCGATGGTCAGCAGCACGCCGACGCAGAAGACCAGTACCGGCCAGCCGGTCAGCTCGCCGTGCGCGCCGAGCTGGACCGGGACGGAGCCGGTGTCGCCCGGGATGCGGGTGACGAAGCCGGCGTCGATGAAGCCGATGAAGGCGATGAAGAGGCCGATGCCGACGCTGATCGCCTGCTTCAGCGGCTGTGGGATGGCGTGCATGACCGCCTCCCGGAGGCCGGTGACCACCAGCACCGAGATGATCAGACCCTCCAGGACCACCAGGCCCATGGCGTCGTCCCAGCTCATCTGCGGGGCGATCTGGAAGGCCACGACGGCGTTCAGGCCGAGACCGGCGGCCAGCGCCAGCGGAAGGTTGCCGCCCACGCCCATGATGACGGTCATCACGCAGGCCACCAGCGCGGTGGCGGTGGCCAGTTGGGTGTGCGAGAGGTGGTGACCGTACTTGTCCTCCGCGCCGCCCAGGATGATCGGGTTCAGCACGAGGATGTAGGCCATCGTAAAGAAGGTGGCGAAACCGCCGCGAATCTCCCGACCGAAGTCGGATCCTCGCTCAGATATCCGGAAGAACCGGTCGATCGCGTTGTTTCCGATGGTGCGGGGTGGCGCTTGGGCATGGTCAAGGACCTGTCGTGGCACGCGCTGCTCCTCGTTTCCTCGGTGAACGGCGAGGTTCGGTAGCTGGATTGTCTTCGTTCGACGCGCCAAACAGGTTGACGAATTATTACGAGATCACTCCAAGGGGATCACTACACGTTTTTGTACGATCACCCAACTACCAGCCGTGGAAGCGGCGTTGACCACGCGGAGTCACCGTCAGCGGTGCGCGGATTCCCGAAATACGAAACCCTCACAAGCGGAACAGATAATTTCGGCGCCCGGCGCGTTGCGGAATTCAATGTTCGAAACGGTCCAGTAATCGGCGCGCAGCGAGAGCAGGGCGGGGCCGGAGGAGAGTCGCGACCCGTCCACGACGACCGGATCCGGGCCGTCGCCGGTGAGCACCACCCGGCGGCCCCGAGTGCCGTCCGTCTCACTGCTCAGCGGGGACCGCGGATAGTAGGTGCCGCCGCGCACCCTGATGGTGGTGCCGGCGTCCGCGACGGAGAGCGCCTTCTCGATCGTCCGGTACGGCGCGGAGCGCGTGCCGCCGCCGCCGTCACTGCCGTTGGGCGCCACATAGACCGTGGTCGGCGCGGCGCTGGCACCACCCGGGGCCGCGGTCAGATACACGCCCGCGGCGGCCGAGGCCACGATGACCAGCGTGCCCAAGGGCAGCGTACGGTCCTTGCGGTGGCGCCCGCGGTAGCGGCGGCGGCGTCTCATGGCAGCTCCTGTCGTGCGGCGAGGGGTGCCGTGCGCTCGTTGCTCTCGCAGTTTCAGCGGATTCACATGTTACGCAAGTGCGATCGGCTGATGGTCGGTTCCCCGGAGGTGGCCGGAGCCATCACCGTTTGGGCTTCCCCTCAGAAGCACGCCCGAAGCACCCGCCGACCCGTTCGGCGGACGCACGGGGAGACGGACCGCCCCCAGGAGTCGAGGCCGCCCCTCGGAAAACAGGTCAGGGAGCTCGGGAGGCAGGTCCGGAATCAGAGCCGTCGCCCTCGGGAGACGGATCCGGAATCAGAGCCGCCGACCCCGAACGAAAGGCCGTCCAACGGGCGGCCTTCGCCATATGACAGCCCGACGTGTGCGGCGGCGGGAAGGGAGGCCGGGCGGGGCCAGGTAACGCCCGGCCTCCCGCTCAAGGGGGCGGATGGACTCACCGCCCACACCGTTATTGTTCTCCGTCAGCGCCGTACCATTCCACCCTCTGATGATCTTGGCCGGATCCTGTGGTCCGGCGGAAGCCAGTGCCGCCCCCGGGTTTCGTCAACGGCAGTGACGGAACGTCCGGGGGCGGCCTGCGGACCGGAGTAGCGGGGGTCTAGCTCCGGTCGAGGTGGCGTACGGCGAGCAGTCCGCCGACACCTGGGACGAAAGCCTTCGCTCTGCCTCTCCCCTGCGCGCCCGCCTGGATCGCGGCGATGATCACGAAGAGGTAGGCACAGCCGTGGGTGGGGCCGAGCACCGAGGCCACGGCGGGCACATGCACGGTGGCCAGGTTGCCCAGCAGGACCAGCAGACTGAGGAGTTCGACGGCGGCGGCGACCCGCAGCAGCAGCTTGGCCTTGGCGCTGTCCATGGTCACGCTCCCGTGGTGGAGCCGGGGCGGACGATCATGAGCACCGTGACCACCGACCACAGCAGATTGAACGCGCCCGCCGTCATGGCCAGTCGGGCCGCGGTGCGCCGCACCTCCTCCGGGGACCGGACCACCGCCGTGCGGGTGGCCGCCCGCGACGTCCCCGACGCGCCCGTGCCGTCGGCGCGCTCGGCGTCTTTGACGGGGCTCGCCTCGGGGTCGGGGCCGAGCGAGGCCACGACCGCCGCCTGTCCCGGCAGCACGGCCATCACCAACACGGCCGCCGCGACGGCGGTGAGGGCGATCGAGGTGACCAGCCAGGCGTCGCCCAGCACTCCCATGCTGTTGCCCGTCGCCAGCCCGAAGGCCGGCACGACCACGCCGAGGACGGCGTAGACCCGGCAGATGCGGTGCAGGGTGCGCAGCGACGAGGCCCCACTCACCGACACCCCGCCGGGCGCGGACAGGGTCCGACGCGCGACGGCGGGGAACATGCTCGCCGCGACGGCGACCGGCCCGACGGCCAGGATCGCGGCGATCACATGGATGGAGAGGAGGAGCTTGGTCACGGCTCGACGCTAAGTGACCATCCGCCTGCCGAGGAGTGGCAGTATTGCCATACTTCAACGGATTCTCGCCAGAACGCTTGCATACCGCCTCTGAGCTGTGGACTTTTCAAGCAACGACCCGCCAGGGGCGCGGAAACGCCTTGGCGGGAATTCGTTCCCTCCCTAGAGTGTCGCCATGCACACCGTCGCCGTACTCGCGCTCGACGAGGTCATACCGTTCGATCTGTCCACGCCGATCGAGGTGTTCGGGCGCGCCCGGCTGCCCGACGGCCGCGACGCCTACCGGGTCCGGGTGTGCGCCCCGACCGAGGAGGTCAGCGCCGGCACGTTCACCGTGCGCGCGCACTCCGGCCTCGAGGCGCTGGCCGAGGCGGACACCATCATGCTCCCGGGCATCGCCAAGCCCGTCGGCCCCTTCCCGGAGGAGGTGCTGGCGGCGCTGCGCCGCGCGGCCGCCAGCGGCACCCGCATCGCCTCGATCTGCGCCGGGTCGTTCGTGCTCGCCGCCGCCGGGCTGCTGGACGGGCTGCGGGCGACCACCCACTGGGCGGCCGCGGCGGAGCTGGCCGCGCGCCACCCGGAGATCGAGGTGGACCCGGATGTGCTCTATGTCGACAACGGGCAGTTCCTCACCTCGGCCGGGGCCGCCGCCGGGCTCGACCTCTGCCTGCACATGATCCGCCGCGACCACGGCTCCGCGGTCGCCGCCGACTCCGCGCGGAGCGCGGTGATGCCGCTGGAGCGCCACGGCGGGCAGGCGCAGTTCATCGTGCACGAGCCGCCCACGCCCGACGGGGCGACCCTGGAGCCGCTGCTGCGCTGGATGCAGGAGAACGCGGGGCGCGAGCTCACCCTGGACGACATCGCCGGCCACGCCCGGCTGAGCACCCGCACCCTGAACCGGCGCTTCCGCGAACAGACCGGCACCACCCCACTCCAGTGGCTGCACCGCGCCCGGATACGGCAGGCGCAGTACCTGCTGGAGACCACCGGCTACTCCGTGGACCGGATCGCCTGCCAGGTCGGCTTCGGCTCCCCCACCGCCTTCCGTGACCGCTTCAAACGGCTGGTCGGGACCAGCCCGCAGTCCTACCGCCGGGCCTTCCAGGGCCCGACCGCCGCGATCCCCCAGCGGGACCGGTCCGCCACGGGCCGAGGGGCGGGGTGAAGGTCAAGGAACTGCAAACCCGGGTCGCTCGTTAGCCGGGACATGACCGCTATGACTCCCGGCTCGAACCTCCCGCTGCCCGTCGCGCGCGTGGCAGTGGACGTCACCGCACCGGTGCGGCTCGACGTGTCGGGCCTGCTCCTGAACGCCAACGGCAAAGTGCGCTCCGACGACGACTTCGTCTTCTACAACCAGCCCACCGGCCCCGGAGTGAGCCACTCCGCCTCGGCGCCGGGCGGCGGTGACACGATCACCGTCGACACCACGGCGGTCCCGGCCGACATCGAGAAGATCGTGGTGACCGCGAGCCTGGACGCCCCCGGCGCCACCTTCGCGGGCACCGAGCCCACGGCCACGGTGCGCGGCGCGGACGACGGCTCCGTCATCGCCACCTTCACCCCGCCGCGGCTGGGCAGCGAGACCGCGCTGGTGGTCATGGAGGTGTACCGACGCGGCGGAGCCTGGAAGGTCCGCGCGGTCGGTCAGGGCTACGCCAACGGGCTGGCGGGCATCGCCACCGACTTCGGGGTGCGGATCGAGGAGCCGGCCGCGCCCGCCGCGCCGGTCGCCCCGCCCGCGCCCCCGGCCCCGCCGACCGGCGCCGCCGCGCAGTTCCCCCCGCCGCCCGCCACGCAGCCGCCGGCCCCGGCCGCGCCGCCCGCCGCTCCGGCCGCCCCCGCGCCCGGTGCCGGGAAGATCAACCTCGACAAGGGGCGGGTCAACCTCCAGAAGAACCAGACGGTCTCCCTGGTCAAGGGCGGCAAGCCGCTGCTGACCTCGGTGAAGATGGGCCTCGGCTGGGAGCCCGCGTTCCGGGGCAAGGACATCGACCTGGACGCGTCCGTCATCGCCTTCGGCGTGGACCGCAAGAAGATCGACGCCTGCTTCTTCGGCAAGCTGAACATCCTGGGCCACACCATCCAACACTCCGGCGACAACCTCACCGGCGAGGGCGGCGGGGACGACGAGGTGATCACCGTCCACCTGGGCGGCCTCCCCCCGGAGGTCACCGGCCTGGTGTTCACCGTGAACTCCTTCTCCGGGCAGAAGTTCACCGACGTCGCCAAGGCGTACTGCCGGCTGCTGGACGCCCAGACCAACGAGGAGCTGGTGCGCTTCGACCTCACCCACTCCGAGCCGCGCACCGGCGTGATGATGGCGAAGCTGATCCGCCAGTTCTCCGGCGAGTGGGAGATGACCGCGATGGGCGAGTACGTGGACTCGCGCACCGTCCGGGGCATGGTCAAGCCCGCCGGAAAGGCGCTGTAGCGCCCGGGCTCAGGCCGCGGCCGGGGCGGCCTCGGTGTCGATGTCGACATCGGCGCCGCCCCGCCCCGGGCGCAGCCCCGCCAGCCGGGCCAGCCGCCGGTAGGAGTCGAGCAGCTCCTCCCGGTCGTACGAGCTGGTGGTGACGAGCACCTCGTCGGCGCCGGCGCTCCCGACGAGCTCCGTCAGCGCGGCGGCCACCTCGTCCTCGGTGCCGTGCACACGGCCGCTCATGGCCTCCTCGAAGAGGCTCCGCTCGCGCGGCGTCATGCTCAGCGCGGCGATCTCCTCGGCCGGGACGAGCGGCGGGAAGACCCCGTGGGTCCGGGAGTAGGCCGTCGACCACGCCTCGGGCTCCAGCAGCCGCCGGGCCCGCTCGGCCGTCTCGGCCACCGCGACGTCGGCCGCGACCATCACATACGGCCGCTCCCCCCAGACGGACGGGGCGAAGCCGGCGCGATACCGGTCGATGGCACGCAGCATCGTCTCCCGGCCGCGGACCGCGCCGATCACCAGCGGCAGTCCCCGCTCCGCCGCCAGCTCCGCGCCCGAGCCGGTGGCCAGCACGAAGGCGGGCGGCCGCAGCCCCTCGGCGGGCCGGGCGTGCACCTGCGGGTGCGTGCCCTGGTCCCCGGTGAAGTACCCGAGCAGCTCCGTCAGTTGGTCGCCGAAGCCCTCGGCGGCGTCCTTGTCGCGCCCCAGGGCGCGCCGAATGCCGTCGGTGAAGCCGACCGACCGACCCAGCCCCATGTCGATCCGGCCGGGATACAGCGACTCCAACACCCCGAACTGCTCCGCGACCACCAGCGGCTGGTGGTTGGGCAGCATCACCCCGCCGGTGCCCACCCGGATCCTCGAGGTGGCCGCGGCGACGGCCGCGGCCAGCACGGTGGGCGCGGAGCCGGCCACCCCGGGCACGCTGTGGTGCTCGGAGACCCAGAACCGGTGGTAACCGAGCTCCTCGGCGCGCCGGGCGAACCGCACGGTGTCGCGCAGCGCCCGCGCCTCCGTCCGGCCCTTGCGGGTGCGGGAGCGGTCCAGGACGGAGAGCCGGAGGGTGTTCCGTATCGCTGAGGTCACACTGAGGGCAACAACGCCCGGCGCTCAGGATTCCCGGCGCTGCCGCCGCCACGGCCCGGTGATCGCCAGCATGATCCCCGGGTCCTGGATGTTGGCGAAGAGGGTCCGTCCGTCGGGCGCGAAGACGACCCCGGTGAACTCGCTGAACTCCGGCTCCTCCGCGGTGCCGATGTTGAGGTCGTTGCGCGCGATCGGGTAGGTCCGGCCGTCGTCCGTGGCGCCGAACAGATGCTGCACGCCCTCGCCGTCCTCGGCGATGACCAGACCGCCGTAGGGGGAGACGGTGATGTTGTCCGGCCCGTCGAAGGCGCCGTCCTTCCCCGGCTCGGCGTCGACGCCGAGCAGCACCTTCAGGGTCAGCGTGCGCCGGCGCGGGTCGTAGAACCACACCTGCCCGTCGTGGGCGGCCGGGCTCTCCTCCCGGGCGTACGAGGAGACGATGTAGGCGCCTCCGTCCGCCCACCACATGCCCTCCAGCTTGCGCGCCCGGGTGACCTGGCTGTCGGCGAACTGCCTCCGCACCGGAACGGTCCGCGCGTCCCGGTCCGGCACCTCCGCCCAGTCCACGCCGTAGACCGTCCCGGTCCTGGTGGCGCGCGAGAGGTCGTCGACGAAGTTGCCACCGGAGTCGAAGCACTGCGCCGCCTTCAGCACGCCGGCGTCGTCGGCGAGCCCGCGCAGCCGGCCGCGGCCGGGACGGAAGTCGTGCGGCGGGGTCCAGCGGTACAGCAGCCCGTTCGGGCCCGCGGCGTCCTCGGTCAGATAGAAGTGGCCGCGCTTGGTGTCCACCACCACGGCCTCGTGCTCATAGCGGCCCAGCGCCTTGATCGGCTGGGGGTCGAGGTTGGCCCGGCGGTCGTACGGGTCGACCTCGAAGACGTAGCCATGGTCCTTGGTCATGCCGTTCTGGCCGGCCCGGTCGGTGTTCTCCTCGCAGGTCAGCCAGGTCCCCCAGGGGGTGCGTCCACCGGCGCAGTTGGTGGAGGTGCCCGCGATGCCCACCCACTCGGTGACGTGGTCGCCGTGCCTGGAGACCTCCACGACGGTGCAGCCGCCCGAGGCCGCCGGGTCGTAGACCAGGCCCTCGACGAGCGGCACCGGCCGCGGCCACTTGTGGCGCGGGCCCTTGAGCTCGTGGTTGTTGACCAGCAGTGTGGTGCCGCGCGGCCCGTCGAAGGTGGCGGTGCCATCGTGGTTGGAGGGAGTGGTCTCGCCGGACTCCAGCCTGGTCACGCCGCTGTGGGTGATGATCTGGTACGAGAACCCGGCCGGCAGCGCGAGTATGCCCTTCGGGTCCGGGACGAGCGGCCCGTAACCGAGCCGTCGCCCGACAGCCGCTTCGGCCGCCGCGTCGACGCCCCCGGGCTCGACCGCGAGCGCCCCCGGCGCGGTGGCCAGCACCCCGGCGCTGCCGACCAGGGCGACACCGGCACCCGTGTACGCGGATCGCTTGGCGAAGTCTCTGCGGCTGAGCGGCATCTCTGTCTCCTGGCTGGCCAGATGGGTCCTCCGGACTCCCGGATACGGTCCCGCCCCCGCCCGAACAGCAGTTGAACACGGCCCGACATCGGAGCGCCGATTGCACCCCGCGCTCCCCCACTCACGGGACACCCCGCGGGGCGACGCCTTCACCGCGCGGGGGCGGCTCCCGGGGACGGCGCCTACCACCCCGCCGCGACGGCGAGACGCCCCACGGCGCGGCCCGGCGGTACCGAACCCGCCTCAGCGGCGACGCGCCCGGACATCCAGAAGGCGGCACCCGCCACGCCAGGGCATCAACCGACCTCGGTGGGCGACCCCACACCCAGCCCAGGGGCGCCCCCCGGAGCGCGACACCCTCACACCCGCCGCGACGGCGAGACGCGCGGCCCGGCGGTGCCGAACCCGTCGCCACCATTTTCGTCACTCCCCGACGCCGTCGCCACACCTCACCAGGCCAGGCAGGCCCACGCACCAAGCCGGCAGCAGCCCCCAGACCGGGCAACGCCGGCACGGCGCGCCCGGGGCGGGTCAGCGCCGGGAGCGCGCCTTGAAGGCCGCCTTGCGGGCGTCCTTCGCGGTCTTCTTGTCGGGGTGGAGGCGGCCCATGGCCTCGAGGACGTCGGCGGTCGCCGGGTGGTCCACGCGCCAGGCCGAGTCGAAGAACGCCTCGGAACGGCCGACGAGGACCTCGACCAGCTCACGGAGCTCGTCGGAGTCGCCGTCCGCGGCGAGTTGGGCGGCGATGGTGTCGATGGTCAGCCAGAAGACCATCTCCTCCGACGGCTCGGGCACCTCGGTGGCACCGCGCTCGGCGAGCCAGACCCGGGCGAGGCCGCCGAGGTGCCGGTCGTCGAGGACCTCGCGCAGGACGGGCTCGGCGCCGGCGCCGACGAGGTTGAGGGTCTGCTGGCAGGAGAGTCGGCGCAGCGGCGCGCCGTCGTCGTCGCCGCGGGCGGCGGCGAGCAGTTCGCGGGCGGCGACGGCCGGCTCGCGGTGGGCGAGCCACTGCTCGGCCTCGGCCCGCGCGGCCGCCTGGGGGTAGCCGACGAGCGCGTCGAGCAGCACGTCGGCGCCCTTGTCGGTGAGGTCGCCGACGGCCGGGGCGTCGATGCCGGCGTCGAGCATCCGGGCCCGTACGGCGAAGACGCCCAGCGGGGTGAGCCGCACCAGGCCGTAGCGGGCGACGTCCTCCTCGTCCAGGGCGTCGTCGCCGCCGTCGGTGGCCGGGCCGGTGTCGGCGAGGCGGCCCTCGCCGTCGACCTCCTCGATGAGCGCCTCGTCGACCGGCTGGTACTCGACGATGCCGGTGGGCTCCAGCATCCGGAACTGGTCGTCGAGGCGCATCATCGCCCCGGAGACCTCCTCCAGGACCTCGTCGGTGGGCTCGTCCATGTCATCGGGGACGATCATGGAGGCGGCGAGCGCGGGCAGCGGCACCGCGCGCTCGGCGGCGGACTCGTCCAGGGCGGTGAGCAGGTAGAGGTTGCCGAGGACGCCGTCGAGGAAGTCGGCCTCCTCCTCGGGGTTCCAGTCGAGCGCGTCGAGGTCGATCTCGCCGCCCTCCCCGAGGTGCTCGGCGATCTCCGCGAGGTCGGGGGCGGCCGCGTCGGCGAGTACCGCCTCCAGCCCGCCCAGCCAGATGTCCAGCACGTCGGCGGGGCTGCCGGTGGTGATGGTGCGGAGCTCCTCGCCGGGCGTGGCCACGCCGACGGCGACCTCCGAGGGCTCGTCGTCGGCGTCCGCGGCGCCCGCTTCCGCCGCGGTGTCGCCGTCGGCGGCCTCGGCGTCCTCCGTGACCTCCACCAGGCCGGTGTCCAGCGCCAGCTGCCAGGCGTCGGCCACATGGCCGGGGCCGTACTCGTCGTCGTCGAGGCCGAGGTGGGCGACCGCCGCGTTCAGGTCCTCCGCGAGCAGCTCACCGCCGGCCCCCACCCGCTTGTGCGGCTCCGCCCAGCGGGCCAGGCGCACCGCACGGGTCAGGAGCGGCGCGGCGAGCGCGTCCCGTGCGAGTTCCGCGTCGGTGTGCAGCCGGACCGGCGGCATGGTGGGACGGTCTGCGGGCATCGGCGGCTTCATCTCCTCGGGCGTACGGCCGGACAGCGCCCAAGCGTAGACGGAATGCGAGGGCGCTTTCGTCCCGGTGTGATGGTCCTGTGACTCTGGGCTGCCGCGACCACCGGTTTCGGCCAGTGACCCGCCGGGGGCCGCGAGTGACACGTCTCACCCTCCGGTCATGCGGAGTACATCCGGCATCTCTTGACAACTCCCCAGTACACCCAAGAGATTGACGCGCGTAGACGTTCCGTCAGTTTTCAGACGGGTCCTCGACCTCTCCCACCACCACCTTCCGGAGGCTCTCCCCCGTGTCCCGACGCCTGTCCCCGCGCGCCCTGCGCAGACCCGCCGCCGTCACCGCCGTCGTCGCCTCCGCCCTCGCGGCCGGGATGCTCGTCGCGCCGCAGTCCGCGTCCGCCGACGAGATCCGCATCCACGACATCCAGGGGAAGACCCGGACCTCCCCGCTGGCCGGGAAGCAGGTGACCGAGGTCCCCGGCACCGTGACGGCGGTCCGCGCCTTCGGCTCCTCGCGCGGCTTCTGGGTCCAGGACACCCGGCCGGACCGCGACCCGGCCACGAGTGAGGGCATCTTCGTCTACACCGGATCGACCACCCCGGCGCTCGCCGTCGGCGACGCGGTGCTGGTCTCCGGCATCGTGGCCGAGTACTACCCCGGCGGGGCCGGGGCCGGGCTCCAGTCGATCACCCAGTTGACCAAGGCGACCTGGACCGTGCGGTCCTCCGGCAACGCGCTGCCCGCCGCCTTCCGACTCAACGCCTCCTCCCTGCCCAACCGTTACGCCCCCGAGGCGGATGTCGAGCACGGCAACATCGAGGGGCTGGAGCTCAACCCCCGGTCCTACGCCCTGGACCGCTACGAGTCGCTGGAGGGCATGCGGGTCGCCGTGCGGAACGCCCCGGTGACCGGCGCGACCAGCGAGCACAAGGAGCTGTGGGTCACCGCCGAGCCGCGGCACAACCGGACCGAGCGCGGCGGGGTGCTCTACCACTCCTACCGCGACCCGAACCCGGGCCGGGTCAAGGTCGCCTCCCTGATCCCCTACGCCGAGCGCCCGTTCCCGGTGGCCAACGTGGGCGACGAGCTGTCCGGGACCACGGCCGGCCCGCTCGACTACGACAACTTCGGCGGCTACGAGATCCAGGCCACCGAGCTGGGCCGGCTCGCCGACAAGGCGCTGAAGCGCGAGACCACGCGCAAGCAGCGGGCGGACGAGCTCGCGGTGGCCACCTACAACGTGGAGAACCTCTCCCCCAAGACCCCGCAGGCGAAGTTCGACCGGCTCGCCGCGGCGCTCGTGCACAACCTGGCCGGGCCCGACATCGTCGCCCTGGAGGAGGTCCAGGACGACAACGGCCCCACCAACGACGGGGTGGTGAGCGCCGACGCCACGTTGAAGAAGCTCACCGAGGCCATCGTGGCCGCGGGCGGCCCGGCCTACCAGTGGCGGCAGATCGACCCCGGGGACGACCAGGACGGCGGGCAGCCCGGCGGCAACATCCGGCTGGCCTTCCTCTACAACCCCGAGCGGGTCTCCTTCACCGACATCCCGGGCGGCGACGCCACCACCCCGGTCAAGGTCGTGAAGGACGGCGGCAAGGCGACCCTGTCCGCCTCCCCCGGCCGCGTCGACCCGGCCAACGAGGCCTGGAAGAACAGCCGGAAGCCGCTGGTCGGCCAGTTCTCCTTCCGCGGCAAGCCGATCTTCGTGGTCGCCAACCACTGGAACTCCAAGGGCGGGGACCAGGCGCTGGACAGCCGGTTCCAGCCCCCGGCGCGGCCCAGCGAGACGCAGCGCGTCGCGCAGGCCAAGGCCGTCAACGGCTTCGTCAAGGAGCTGTTGGCCGCCGACCCGCGCGCCGACGTGGTCGTGGCGGGCGACCTCAACGACTACGCGTTCTCCCCGGCGCTGCACGCCCTCACCGAGGGCAAGGTCCTCACCGACCTGGTGAACACGCTGCCGCTCGACGAGCGTTACGGCTATGTCTTCAACGGCAACTCGCAGGTGCTGGACCACATGCTGACCAGCCGCCACCTGCGCAAGGTCGACTACGACATCGTGCACATCAACGCCGAGTTCGCCGACCAGGCCAGCGACCACGACCCGTCGGTCGTCCGCATCAAGCCGTAGCGACTCTGAAACGTCACGCCAGAACAATTAAATAGACCTGCGCGACGAGCGGGCCCAGAATCCAGCGGAAAGACCCCGATCCCCAACGGAGTGTGACCGCCATGTCTCTGGGCCCGTTCGGCCGTACCCTCGCCGCGATGATCACACCGTTCACCGACGCCGGCCGGCTCGACCTGGACGGGGCCCAGCGTCTGGCCACCCGCCTGGTGGACGAGGGCGGCTGCGACGGCCTGGTGCTCAGCGGCACCACCGGCGAGTCGCCCACGACCGGCGACGCCGAGAAGGAGGCGCTGGTCCGCGCCGTCGTCGAGGCGGTCGGCGACCGCGCGCTCATCACCGCCGGGGTGGGCACCAGCGACACCCGGCACACGGTCGAGCTGGCCCAGGCCGCCGAGAAGGCCGGCGCCCACGGGCTGCTGGTGGTCACCCCGTACTACAGCCGCCCGCCCCAGGAGGCGGTGGCCGAGCACTTCCGCGACATCGCCGACGCGGTCGGCCTCCCCGTGATGCTCTACGACATCCCGGGCCGCACCGGCACCCGCATCGAGCCGGAGACCATGCTGCGGCTGGCCGAGCACCCACGCATCGCCGGGGTCAAGGACTGCGCGTACGACCTGCTGGGCAGCTCCCGGGTCCTCGCCCGCACCTCGCTCGCCTACTACTCCGGCTGCGAGGAGCTCAACCTCCCGCTGTACGCGATCGGCGGCGCCGGCTACGTCAGCACCGTGGCCAACGTCGCCGGCCCGCAGATGCGGGCCGTCCTCGACGCCCACGACAGGGGCGCGGGCGCCGAGGCGGCCCGACTGCATCAGCTCGCCATCCCCCTGATCGAGCTGATGATGGGCTCCGGACTGCCGGGCACGGTCACCACCAAGGCGCTGCTGAACGCACTCGGGGCCCCCGCCGGCCCGGTCCGGCCCCCGCTGCGGCCCGTCGGCCGGGAGGTGACCGACGGGCTGCTCGCGGCGTACGAGGCGCTGGTGTCCTCGCACGCGGCGCCGCGCGGCGCCGCGGTCAGCGGCGGCTGAACACCGGCTCCCAGCGACCGGGGTAGTCGTCCGACGCCTTGCGGAAGTCGGTGAGCGGAACGACCTTGTCGCTCTTGAGCGAGACGAGCTGAAGCCGGTTGCGGAACTCGTTCTTGCCCGAGCACTTCTTCGGGTCGCAGCCCCAGGCGATCAGACGGTCCGCGTCGGCCCAGGCGAGCAGCTGCTGACCGGCGACGAGCTTGACCCGCTTGCCGGTCCTGGCGTCCAGGATCTCGGAGGTGATCGCGCCTCCCTTGCCGGCGAAGCCCCCCGCCACATGGCGGCCGTCGGGAGAGAGCCCGGCCTGCGGGTAGCTGACGTACTTCTCGGCGGCCGGGGCCGGCACCCGCTTGCCGTCCAGGTCGTAGAAGATGCGGCCCGGGGAGTAGAGGCTCGGCCCCACGACCAGCGAGCCGTCATGGCTCCAGTCGAGGTCCTCACGCATGTTGCTGAAGGTGTCGGTGGCGGAGGGCAGCTTGCGCCACTTCGACGCGCCGGAGGCGACGTCGATGGCGTAGAAGCCGGTGCGGCCGAGCACCGGGCCCGCTTCCTTGTCCGAGCCCCCGTCCTCGTCCGTGGTGAAGTACGGCTTTTCGAGTGTGAGGTTGTCCGGGTTCGCGTCATAGGTGGTGGCCAGCAGCCGCCTGCCCTCGGGCGACCACTTCACGGACGCCACTCCGCGGTCCAGCTTGATCCACCGCTCGACCTGCCCGGTGGAGAGGTCGAGCAGCCCCACCCGCTTGGCGGGCAGCTCCCCCTCCAGGACGGCCGCCTTCTTCATCCCCGGAGCCACGTCCAGCCAGGCCCACGACGTCATCTCGTAGCGGCCGGTGGCCGGGTCGAGCAGGTGCCACTGGTAGGTCAGCAGCTCGTCGCCGCCCTGCTGCCGCACCTTCATGGTGGTGAAGTAGGCGGAGACGGCGGTCTTGCCCGCGGCGATCTGGTCGCGCGGCGGCGACTGGTCGGGGTGGGCCAGCACATCCGGGCCGGTGGCCCGCGACGCCGGCCGGACGCCGCCGCCGTCGCCCGTGCTCTCCATCGCGGGCACCGCCACCGCGGTGCCGAGGATCGCGACCGCGGCCACGGCGGCCCCCACCACGCCGCGCACCTTGCGGCGGTGCCGGGCGCGCAGCACCTGGTCGGCGAGGAGGGGGGAGGGCCGGACGCCCTCCTGCGGCCACTGCTGGAGCGTGTCGCGCACCAGCTCCGTCATCTTCTCGTCGTTCACGGTCATGCCTCCGCGGTCGAAAGGTCGCGTACGGCCCGGCCGGTGCCGGACCCCGCGGCGAACAGCTCGGGGGACAGCTGGCGCAGCCGCGCCAGCGAGCGGTGCGTCGTGCTGCGCACGGTGCCGATCGAGCAGCCGAGCAGCGCCGCCACCTCGGCCTCGGGAAGGTCCTCGAAGTAGCGCAGCACCAGGACGGTGCGCTGGCGGGCGGTGAGCCGGGACAGCGCGTCGCGTATCACGATCCGCGTCTCCACGACGCCGGCCCCGTCGACCACGCCGCGCTCCGGTGGAGCGGCGACGGTCACCTCGCGACGCGGCCAGCGCAGCCGCCAGCGGCCGACCTGCTGCCGGTAGAGCACCTGGCGTACGTACGCCTCCGGCTCCTCCACGCGGTGCCATCGGCCGGCCGTCTTGACGAGCGCGTTCTGCAGCAGGTCCTCGGCCTCGTACCGGTCTCCCCCGCAGAGCAGCATGGCGAGCTTCAGCAGCGCGGGCGACCTCGTCGCCACGAACTGTCTGAAGTCCTTCTCTTGCTCGGCATCCATCGTCACCATCGATTCGTCGACTTCCTCTGGGCAGCGGCGCCTCACCGGCGTCGTTCGCCACCCCTTGAGACGCGTGTGACAGCGGCCCGCTATGTCGGTGCGGCGAAAAAAGTCTTCGAAACGCGCGAGCGGCCCGCGCCGGGATCCGGCGCGGGCCGCTCGACGGCGGTGCGGGCGTCAGTTGTGGCTGTGCAGCGCCTCGTTGAGGCCGCCCCAGGAGCCGCTGCGCGGGAGCGCCTCGACGGTGCCGGTGGTGGAGTTGCGGCGGAAGAGGAGGTTGGTGGCGCCGGAGAGCTCCAGCGCCTTGACCACCTGGCCGTCCGGCAGGGTCACCCGGGTGCCGGCGGTGACGTACAGGCCCGCCTCGACGATGCAGTCGTCGCCGAGGGAGATGCCGATGCCGGCCTCGGCGCCGAGCAGGCAGCGCTCACCGAGGGAGATGGTCTGCTTGCCGCCGCCGGAGAGGGTGCCCATGATCGACGCGCCGCCGCCGATGTCGGAGCCGTCGCCGACGACGACGCCCGCGCTGATCCGGCCCTCGACCATGGAGGTGCCGAGCGTGCCGGCGTTGAAGTTGACGAAGCCCTCGTGCATGACCGTGGTGCCGGCGGCGAGGTGCGCGCCGAGGCGGACCCGGTCGGCGTCGCCGATGCGCACGCCGGTGGGGGTGACGTAGTCCGTCATCCGCGGGAACTTGTCGATGCTGGTCACACTGAGCTGGAGGCCCTCGGCGCGGGCGGCCAGCCGGACCTTCTCGACCTGGTCGACCGCGACCGGGCCGAGGTTGGTCCAGGCGACGTTGGCCAGCAGCCCGAAGATGCCGTCCAGGCTCAGGCCGTGCGGCTTGACCAGGCGGTGGGAGAGCAGGTGCAGCCGCAGGTAGGCGTCGTGCGCGTCCAGCGGCTTGTCGTCGAGCGAGGCGATGACCGTGCGGACGGCGACGACGTCGACCCCGCGGCGCGCGTCCAGGCCGGTGGCCCGGGGCGCGGCGTCGCCCAGCAGCTCGGCGGCGCGCTCGGCGGTGAGCCGCTCGGTGCCGGAGGGGCCCGGCTCGGACACCAGCTCCGGGGCGGGGAACCAGGTGTCGAGGACGGTGCCGTCGGCGGCGATGGTGGCGAGGCCGGCGGCGACGGCGCCGGTGGAACGAGGGGTGTCAGGTGCGTCGGTCATGGTCGAACGCTAACCGGACAGGGCGGCCGGAGGCGAACCGGTCTCGCGCCGGCGACCCCTGACCGCGCGGCCACGCCCACCGGGGCCCTGAGCCACCCATCCCGCCGCGACGGCGAACAACCACGACGGCGCGGCCCGGCGGTGCCTAACCGACCTCAGGGCCGACGGCACGGACCGGCGGTATTCAACCGACCTCAGGGCCGACCGCCCTCGGCCAGGGGCGCAGCGGGCCAAACCCCCGGTCCGGGAACGCAGGGGGCCAAGCCACCGGTCCGGGCGAGGCGCGAGGAGACAGGGAGGCACCGAGGCCGCGGCAGGGCTCAGCCCAGCAGCGCCGCCAGCGCCGAGCGCGCGGCGTCCCGGTCGTAGGGGCGGTCGGTCAGCAGGGCCTGGAGGATGAGGCCGTCCAGCAGGGCCACCACGGCTCGCGCGGTGGCGGGGGTGGCGGTGTGCGGGGCGAGGATCCGCGCCATCTCGTCGAGGCACTCGGCGGCGATGGGGCGCACCGCGTCGCGGCGCAGGGCGGCGAGGTGGAGCTCGTACTCCAGCCGCGGCCGCGCGCGGTCGCCGTGCAGCAGTCCGCCGGTCAGCTCGGCGAGCGCGTCGGCGAGCGGGCGGGTCGGGTCGAGGGCCTCGGCGCGGCGCCGCAGGTCGGCCAGCCACTCCTCGTTGACCTGGCGCAGCGCGGCGACCAGCAGCTCGTCCAGGCCGGCGAAGTGGTAGGTGGTGGAGCCGAGCGGCACATCGGCCTCCGCGGCCACGGCGCGGTGGCTCAGCCCGTCGATGCCGCTCCGGTCCACGACGCGGATCGCCGCGTCGATGAGGCGCTGGCGCCGGTCGGGGTCGTACCGCCGCGGCATCAGTGAGCTCCGTCGAGGTTGAGCACGAGGACGCCGGCGATGACGAACAGCACGCCGAGGATCTTCGCGGCGGTCACCGCCTCGCCGAGGAAGGCGATCGCCGCGGCAAGCGTCAGAGAGCCCATGCGTACGAGCGTACACAACGTTGCGTACGGCCGTACACATGCGCCCGACCGGGTGGTTGCGGTGGCCCCCCGCGGTCGCTGCGGGCCGCCGACGGCGCATCGCCGTGCGAGGCTCGACCGACACGTCGAGCGCGCCATCGACCCGTCGAGCGCGATGTGGAGGCACTACTCATGTCCCGACGGCGACGCCAGGCCCTCGCCGGTCTCCTCGCGGTGCCGGTCCTGACCGGGACCGTGCTGACCCTGCCCGGTTGCTCGCCCGGCGGAGGCTCCGCACTGCCCCGGGTGGAGTCCGGGGCCAAGCGCGGAAAGGTGGAGTTCTCCCCGGGCAGGAGCGAGCCGGACAAGGGGAAGGCCGCCTTCCCCGAGGTGCCGGCGGGGCGCACCAGCGAGCTGGTGACCAAGGTCCACAACACCACCGACCACCCCGCGAAGGTGAGAGGCGCCTCCATGGTGCCGACCGGGGCGTCCGACCCCACCGGCGCGGACCAGCCGGCCGGGGGCGGCGCCACCGAGACCGGCGTACGGGCGGCGGAGGGCGGCCGGCGCGCGGAAGCGGAGGACGGCCGGCGCGCGGAAGCGGGCCTCGAGATCCGCCACGACAGCTGTACCGGCGAGACGCTCGCGTCGGGCGAGTCCTGTCAGATGCTGTTCGTCTACCGGCCCACCGAGGAGGGCGTGCTGACGACGGAGTTCATCGTGGAGTTCGACGGCGGGACCCCCGACATCCGGGCCGCCGTCTCCGCCGTCGCCCGGCCGCCGGAGAAGGGCACCGACACGGCGTCCCCGGGCGGGACCGGCACCGGAGGCGAGACCGGGGGATCGACGCCGCCCAGCCCTCCGGTGAGCCCCGGGCCCGCGGGGAGCGAGGCCCCGCCGACGAGCGACGAGCCGACCGTCGAGCCGTCGGAGATGCCCAGCCCCGTGGAACCGCCCCCGCCGAACGGCGTCACTCCGTACTGACCGTCTGGAACGCCATCACCTCCACCCGCATCGTGGCGTCGTCGCGCCGCACCACCACCAGCTTGCGCACCGGCGGCCGGCGCGGCACCAGGTAATAACGCGAGTCCGAGGTCGTCAGCACCGTGAACCGGTCGTAGAGGTAGCGGTAGGGGTGGTGTCCGGCGCTCAGCGTCCGGTCCGGGGCGCCGAGCGCGGGGGTGCTCGTGTAGAGCAGCACCCTGGGCCGGTGGGCCGGCCCCGTGCGCAGGTCGCGCAGCGCGACGGCCCGGCCCGCGCTGTCCACGTACCAGGCCACGCCGGAGAACAGACTCAACGTCATCAGCGCCATCAGCACGGCACCGACGATGCTCCACAGTCGGTTGCGCGCCGGCGGCCGCGGGCCGCCGTGGTCCGGGGGCTGCCCGCCGCGCCGCAGATGGAGCGCGAAGGACGCCAACAGCGCGCCGAGCGCGCCGACCAGCGGCGCCACGTACCACCCCGGCCACCGGTAGGACGCCGCGAAGGCCAGCAGCAGCAGGAGGCCGCCGAGCGTCCCGACCGCCCGCCACATCCGGCGACGCCGCCGTCGCACCCCGTGGCCGACCAGCCGGCGGTCGACCAGTCCGAACAGCAGCACCGCGAACAGACCGACCAGCAGCAGGATCCACAGCGGGAAGAAGGTGGCGTTGGGGCTCGCCAGCAGGTACTCCTCCGTCGAGAGGCCCAACTCGCCGACGGAGATACCGAAGACGGAGTAGTAGGCGTTCATCCGGGTGCGCCCCATGTAGTACAGCAGAGCGAGAATGACCGTTCCGGGCGCGACCACGATCGCGGCCTTCTCCAGGAAGGTCTTTCCGGCCGGCGGCTGCCGTTCGCTGTGCTCTTCCACGTCGAACCCAACGCCACCGGCCGCACATGGTTACGAACCCTTCAGCTGACGGCGATTCCGCCGAGAGCGTGCAGCCCTTCCGACGGTCGCGTCGGTCAGGGCACAGTCGCGCCATGCGACTTCTGATTCTGGGGGGCACGGAGTTCGTCGGACGTGCCCTCACCGAGGCCGCGCTGGAGCGCGGTTGGCAGGTGACCGTCTTCCACCGTGGCCACCACGAGCCGCCGTCGGGCGTCACCGCGCTGCACGGCGACCGCCGCGCCCCGGGCGGCCTGACGGCACTGGCCGAGGGCGAGTGGGACCTCGTCGTGGACACCTGGTCCGGCGCGCCGTCGGCGGTGCGGGACGCCGCCCGGCTGCTCGCCGACCGGGCCGACCACTTCGCTTACGTCTCCAGCGGCTCGGTCTACCGCTACCCGTCTCCGGTCGGGCACGACGAGGACGCCCCCGTGGTGGACGGCTCCCCCGACGACGGCGACGAGGTGGACTACGCCCGCGCGAAGCGGGGCGGTGAGCTCGCCGCGGTCGCGGCCTTCGGCGCCGAACGCACCCTGCTGGCCCGCGCGGGGCTCATCCTGGGCCCGTACGAGAACATCGGCCGGCTGCCGTGGTGGCTGAACCGGATGGCGCGGGGCGGGCCGGTGCTCGCCCCCGGCCCGTACGACCTGGCGTTGCAGTACATCGACGTGCGGGACCTGGCCGACTGGCTGCTGGGCGCCGCCGAGCGCCGCCTGAGCGGCCCGTACAACCTCGTCAGCCCCTCCGGGCACGCCACCATCGGCGAGCTGCTGGAGAGCTGCGTCAAGGCCACCGGCTCCACCGCCGAGCCGCGCTGGACGGACCCGGAGGAGATCCTGGCCGCCGGGATCGAGCCGTGGAGCCAACTGCCGGTGTGGGTGCCGCCGGGCGAGCTGCACGACGCGCTCCACCGGGGGGACGTCACCAAGGCGCACGCCGCGGGGCTCCGCTGCCGCCCGGTCGCCGAGACGGTGGCCGACACCTGGACCTGGCTGCGCGGCCTGGGCGGACGCGCCCCCCAGCGGCCGGACCGTCCGGTCGTCGGGCTGGACCCGCGGACCGAGGCGGAGCTGCTGGCCCGGCTCTCCGACTGACGTAGCGACCCCGAGACGCGCAAAGGCCCCTGGCATATACGAAGGCATATACCAGGGGCCTTTGCCGCACTGCCGTGGTCGGGCGCCGGGGAGCATCCCGGAGCCCGGGCGGAGCGCTGGGCTCAGACGTTGAAGCCGAGCGCGCGGAGCTGCTCGCGGCCGTCGTCGGTGATCTTGTCCGGACCCCACGGCGGCATCCAGACCCAGTTGATCCGCAACTCGTTGACCAGGCCGTCCGTCGCCGACTTCGCCTGGTCCTCGATGACGTCGGTCAGCGGGCAGGCCGCGGAGGTCAGCGTCATGTCGACGGTGGCGATGTTGGCGTCGTCCACGTGGATGCCGTAGATCAGGCCCAGGTTGACGACGTCGATGCCCAGCTCGGGGTCGACGACGTCGTAGAGCGCCTCGCGGATCTCCTCCTCGGTGGCCGGCTTGGTGGTCGCCGCCCCCGCGGGCGCCGCCGCCTCGGGCGCCGCCGCCTCGGCCGGCGCCTCGGCCACGGCCTCGGACCGGGTCTCTGCCGTCGTGTCTACGTTCTCGCTCATGCGGTCTTCCTCGCAGCCTTCTCGCCCAGCGCCTGGGCGGTGGCGTCCTTCCAGGCCATCCAGCTCAGCAGGGCGCACTTCACCCGGGCCGGGTACTTGGAGACGCCGGCGAACGCGACCGCGTCCTCCAGCACCTCCTCCATGGCGTCATCCGGTTCGATCTTGCCCTTGGACTGCATCAGCTCCAGGAAGGTCTCCTGGATCCTGCGCGCGTCGTCGAGCTCCTTGCCGACCAGGAGTTCGTTCAGCACCGAGGCGCTGGCCTGGCTGATGGAGCACCCCTGGCCCTCGTACGAGACATCATCGATCGTCTCGCCGTCGAGCCGCACGCGCAGCGTGATCTCGTCGCCGCACGTGGGGTTGACATGGTGCACCTCGGCGTCGCCATCACGCAGACCGCGCCCGTGCGGGTGCTTGTAGTGGTCCAGGATGACGTCCTGGTACATCGAATCCAGCTTCACGAGGCAGCCCCTACCCGAAGAAGTCGCGAACGTGCTCCAGGCCGTCGACCAGGGCGTCCACCTCGGCCGGCGTGGAGTACAGATAGAACGACGCTCGGGTGGTCGCCGGAATTCCGTACCGCAGGCACACGGGGCGGGCGCAGTGGTGGCCGACCCGGACCGCGATGCCCAGCTCGTCCAGGACCTGACCCACGTCGTGCGGGTGGATGTCGCCGAGCGTGAAGGAGATCGCGGCGCCCCGGTCCTCGCCCGTGGTGGGACCGATGATGCGCAGGTCCGGGACCTCCAGCAGCCGCTTCACGGCGTACTCGGTCACCGCGTGCTCATGTGCGGCGACCTTGTCCATGCCGATCGCGGTCAGATAGTCCACGGCCGCGCCGAGGCCGACGGCCTGGGCGATCGGGGGCGTACCGGCCTCGAACTTGTGCGGCGCGGGGGCGTAGGTGGACGAGTGCATCGAGACGGTCTCGATCATCTCGCCGCCACCCAGGAACGGCGGGAGGTCCTCCAGCAGCTCCTGGCGTCCCCACAGCACGCCGATGCCGGTCGGGCCGCACATCTTGTGACCGGTGAAGGCCACGAAGTCGGCCTGGAGCGCCTGCACGTCCAGCGGCATGTGCGGGGCGGCCTGCGAGGCGTCGACGACGACCAGCGCGCCGACCTCCTGCGCCCGGCGGACGATCTCCTCGACCGGGTTGATGGTGCCCATGATGTTGGAGACCAGCACGAACGAGACGACCTTGGTCTTCTCGGTGATGATCTCCTCGATGTTGGACAGGTCGAGGCGACCGTCGTCGGTGAGACCGAACCACTTCAGCTTCGCGCCGGTGCGCTGCGCGAGCAGCTGCCACGGAACGATGTTGGAGTGGTGCTCCATCTCGGTGATGACGATCTCGGTGTCGCGGTCCACCCGGTAGGGCTCGTCGGCCCAGCCCAGCATGTTCGCCACGAGGTTGAGCGACTCCGAGGCGTTCTTGGTGAAGATCACCTCGTCGCGGCTGGGGGCGTTGACGAAGGCGGCGACCTTGTCGCGCGCGCCCTCGTACAGCGCCGTGGCCTCCTCGGCGAGCACGTGCACGCCGCGGTGGACGTTGGCGTTGTGCTGTTCGTAGTACTCGTTCAGGACGTCGAGTACCTGGCGCGGGGTCTGGGACGTCGCCGCGTTGTCGAGGTACACGAGCTTCTTACCGTCGTGGACCAGCCGGTCCAGGGCGGGGAAGTCCTTACGGATGGCCTCGGTGTCGAGGAGACCCGGCAGCTGTGTCACGCCCACTCACCTCCGTTAGCCTCTCCGCCCGCGAGGCGCACCTGCGGGTCGCAAGTCGTCTGCGGGCCGGTGGCCTCGCGTGCGTCGATCACAGGGATACGCCGCCCTTCACGTACGACTCGTAGCCCTCTTCCTCCAGCTTGTCCGCGAGCTCCGGGCCGCCGGACTCGGCGATCCGGCCCGCCGCGAACACGTGGACGTGGTCGGGCTTGATGTAGCGCAGAATGCGCGTGTAGTGGGTGATCAGCAGGGTGCCGACCTCGCCCGTCTCGCGGACGCGGTTGACGCCCTCGGAGACGATGCGCAGCGCGTCGACGTCGAGGCCGGAGTCGGTCTCGTCGAGGATCGCGATCTTCGGCTTGAGCAGCTCCAGCTGGAGGATCTCGTGCCGCTTCTTCTCACCGCCGGAGAAGCCCTCGTTCACGTTCCGCTCGGCGAAGGCGGGGTCCATGTTGAGGCGCTCCATGGCCTCCTTGACCTCCTTCACCCAGGTGCGCAGCTTGGGCGCCTCGCCGCGGATGGCGGTGGCGGAGGTGCGCAGGAAGTTGGAGACCGAGACGCCGGGGACCTCGACCGGGTACTGCATGGCGAGGAAGACGCCCGCGCGGGCGCGCTCGTCGACGGACATCTCCAGGACGTTCTCGCCGTCCAGGGTCACGGTGCCACCGGTGACGGTGTACTTCGGGTGACCGGCCAGCGAGTAGGCCAGGGTGGACTTGCCGGAGCCGTTGGGGCCCATGATGGCGTGGGTCTCGCCCTGCTTCACGGTCAGGTCGACGCCGCGCAGGATCTCGCGCGGACCGTTCTCGGCCTCGACGGAGACGTGCAGGTCGTGGATCTCAAGCGTTGCCATGGGTGCCTCAGGACTCCTGGGTGACGGAGACGAGCACGTCGTCCCCTTCGATCTTTACGGGGTAAACGGGGACCGGGCGCGTCGCGGGCAGCCCGGACGGCTTGCCGGTGCGCAGGTCGAAGCTGGAGCCGTGCAGCCAGCACTCGATGGCGCAGTCCTCCACCTCGCCCTCGGACAGCGAGACGTTCGCGTGCGAGCAGATGTCGTTGATCGCGAACACCTCGCCCTCGGTGCGGACGATGGAGACCGGCGTGCCGTCGAGCTCCACCCGCTTGGGGGTGTCCTCCTCGAGCTCGCTCAGCGCGCAGGCGCGGACGAAGGCGGCGGTCATGCTACGGACGCCTCCAGCTCGGCCTCGATCTTCGCGATGAGGCGCTCCTCCAGATCGGGCAGGCCGATCTGCTGGACGAGCTCGGCGAAGAAGCCGCGCACCACCAGACGGCGGGCCTCGTCGGCCGGGATGCCGCGCGCCATCAGGTAGAAGAGCTGTTCGTCGTCGAAGCGACCGGTGGCCGAGGCGTGGCCGGCGCCGACGATCTCACCGGTCTCGATCTCCAGGTTCGGCACCGAGTCGACGCGGGCGCCGTCGGTGAGGACCAGGTTGCGGTTGAGCTCGTAGGTGTCGGTGCCCTCGGCCGCCGCGCGGATGAGTACGTCGCCGATCCACACCGCGTGCGCGTCCTTGCCCTGCAGCGCGCCCTTGTAGGCCACGTTGCTACGGCAGTGCGGGGTGTCGTGGTCGATGAAGAGCCGGTGCTCCTGGTGCTGACCGTTGTCGGTGAAGTACAGGCCGTACAGCTCGGCCTCGCCGCCCGGGGCGTCGTAGATGACGCGCGGGTGGAGCCGCACCAGGTCGCCGCCGAAGGTGACCACGACGGACTTGAAGGTGGCGTCGCGGCCGACGAGGGCGGTGTGCTGGCCCATGTGCACGGTCGTGTCGTCCCAGTCCTGGATGGAGACGACGGTCAGCTTGGCGCCGTCGCCGACGAGGAACTCGACGTTGGCGGCGAGGGTGGTGTCACCCGTGTGGTCGATCACCACGACGGCCTCGGCGAAGGCGCCGACCTCGACCACCTGGTGGCCGAAGGCGACCCCGCCCTCGCCGTGCACGGAGATCCGCACCGGCTCGGTGAGCACCGCGTCCTTGGCGATCGAGACGATGGACGCCTTCTCGAAGGAGCTGTACGCCTGGGCCGCGACGCGGTCCACCGGCTTGCCGGCCTTCCCCAGACGCGCGTCGTCACGACCGACGGTCTCCACGGTGACGCCGTCGGGGGCGGTCACCGTGACCTTGACGCCGCCGCCGTCGGCCACGGCGGTGCCGTCGTGCAGCCCGCGCAGCCGCTCCAGCGGAGTGAAGCGCCACTCCTCCTCGCGGCCGTGCGGCACCGGGAAGTCGGCGACGTCGTACGACGCGGGCGCGCTGACCCGGGCGTCGGTGGGCTGTCCCACCTGGATGGCGCCGTCCGTGGTGCTCCCGGCCGGAATGGTTTCAGCCATGGCTGTCGTACAGCTCTCTTTCTGCCTAATTGTGTTCGCTCGCCTCCGGGTGCTCAGCCGCGCACCCTTCGGCTCGCTCACGGTTTCGTCGGGGCGAGGGTGGCTGGGCCGGGGTCAGCCGACCGCGCCCTCCATCTGCAGCTCGATCAGCCGGTTGAGCTCCAGGGCGTACTCCATCGGCAGCTCGCGAGCGATCGGCTCGACGAAGCCGCGCACGATCATCGCCATGGCCTCGTCCTCGGACAGCCCGCGGCTCATCAGGTAGAAGAGCTGGTCGTCGCTGACCTTGGAGACGGTGGCCTCGTGCCCCATGGACACGTCGTCCACGCGGACGTCCACGTACGGGTAGGTGTCGGAGCGGGAGATCGTGTCCACCAGCAGGGCGTCACACAGCACGTTGGACTTGGAGCCCTCGGCGCCCTCGCCGATCTCGATCAGACCGCGGTAGGACGTGCGGCCGCCGCCTCGCGCCACCGACTTGGAGACGATGTTGGAGGAGGTGTTCGGGGCCATGTGGACCATCTTGGCGCCGGCGTCCTGGTGCTGGCCCTCGCCCGCGAAGGCGATGGACAGGGTCTCGCCCTTGGCGTGCTCGCCCATCAGGTAGACGGCCGGGTACTTCATGGTGACCTTGGAGCCGATGTTGCCGTCGACCCACTCCATGGTCGCGCCCTCGTAGGCCACGGCACGCTTGGTGACCAGGTTGTAGACGTTGTTCGACCAGTTCTGGATCGTCGTGTAGCGGCAGCGGGCGCCCTTCTTCACGATGATCTCGACGACCGCGGAGTGCAGCGAGTCCGACTTGTAGATCGGCGCGGTGCAGCCCTCGACGTAGTGGACGTAGGCGTCCTCGTCGACGATGATCAGCGTCCGCTCGAACTGGCCCATGTTCTCGGTGTTGATCCGGAAGTAGGCCTGGAGCGGGATCTCCACATGCACGCCCTTGGGGACGTAGATGAACGATCCGCCGGACCACACGGCCGTGTTCAGCGAGGCGAACTTGTTGTCACCGGCCGGGATGACGGTGCCGAAGTACTCCTTGAAGAGCTCCGGGTGCTCCTTGAGCGCGGTGTCGGTGTCCAGGAAGATGACGCCCTGCTCCTCCAGGTCCTCACGGATCTGGTGGTAGACCACCTCGGACTCGTACTGGGCGGCGACGCCGGCGACCAGGCGCTGCTTCTCGGCCTCCGGGATGCCCAGCTTGTCGTAGGTGTTCTTGATGTCCTCGGGCAGCTCTTCCCAGGACGCGGCCTGCTTCTCGGTGGAGCGCACGAAGTACTTGATGTTGTCGAAGTCGATGCCGGTGAGGTCGGAGCCCCAGGTCGGCATGGGCTTCTTGTCGAAGAGCCGGAGGCCCTTCAGGCGGAGCTTCAGCATCCATTCCGGCTCGGACTTCTTGGCCGAGATGTCGCGGACGACCTCCTCCGACAGGCCGCGCTTGGCCGCGGCACCGGCCGCGTCGGAGTCGGCCCAGCCGTACTCGTAGTTGCCCAGCCCCTCAAGCTCGGGGTGAGCAGTCTCCGTGGGGAGAGTCATTCGGGGTTCCTCCCGGCCGTGCTGGTCGATGGTGCTGTGGTGGTCTTGGTCTGGTGCTTCGGCTGCCCGCCGCTGCGCGGAATGAACGTGGTGCACACCCCGTCGCCGTGGGCGATGGTCGCCAACCGCTGCACATGGGTCCCGAGCAGACGGGAGAAGACCTCGGTCTCCGCCTCGCACAGCTGCGGATACTGCTCGGCGACGTGGGCGACCGGGCAGTGGTGCTGGCAGAGCTGCTCGCCCCACTCGGAGCTCGGCGCGCTGCGCGCCGTGGCAGCGTACCCGTCCTCGGTGAGCGCCTTGGCGAGCGCCTCGGTGCGCCCGTCGGGCGCGGCGGCCTCCACGGCCGCGCGATACCCCTCGGCCTGGGCGGCCAGCCTCGCCCGCGCGAAGGCGGCGACGGCGGCCTCGCCCTGCTCCCCGCCTCCCGCGCTCTGCGCGATCCAGCGCAGCGCTTCGACGGCGAGCTTGTCGTAGGCCTGGTCGAAGGCGTCGCGACCGCAGTCGGTGAGCGCGAAGACCTTGGCCGGGCGGCCGCGGCTCCGGGCGCCGTAGACCCGCTTCTCGCGAGCCTCCACGACGCCCTCGGAGACCAGGGAGTCCAGATGGCGGCGGACGGCCGCCTGGGTGAGCTCCAGCCGCAGCGCGACCTCGGCCGCGGTGGACGGGCCGTGGTCGAGGATGGAGCGGACGACCCGGTTGCGGGTGCCATGCTGCTCGTCGTGCGCGGACGCCGCCTGGGCGGTCGCGGAGGCGGCAGCCGAGGGCGCGGTCGCCCGGGGCCGCGCGGCCGGCCCGGCCACGGGTCCTTCGGGAGCGTCACCCACGTTTTTCACAACGCCATTGTTGCGTAATTCCCCAAGGGGGCACAAGCCGCGAAGGGAGCGGCGCCGGTGTGCTGCATCACTTAGGCACACCTAACCTGACCTGCGAAAACGATCTCCTTCTTTGGGGGGCTCGGTTCGCCTCCGGGCGCTCTCAGCGACTGCCGACGGTCGACCGTGCTCGCCTGCTCGTTCCTCACAGGCTCCGCGCGCTCTCCGCTTACGGCAGTCGCGCGCCCTTCGGCTCACTCGCCGGTCCGGGGCGGGGCCGGGCCGCGTGCGCGGCGGCTCGGCGGCCCTGGGGAAAGGTGACCGGCGATCCCTTCGTAGACTTCCCGGCATGCGAGAAGAGCCCGCCGTCGAGGTCGTCGGCCTGGTCAAGCGGTACGGGGCGAAGACCGCGGTGGACGGCCTGGACCTGTCCGTCGCCCGCCACACCGTCACCGCCGTGCTCGGCCCGAACGGAGCAGGCAAGACCACCACGATCGAGACCTGCGAGGGCTACCGCAGACCCGACGCCGGCACGGTCCGGGTGCTGGGCCTGGACCCGATCGCGGACGCCACGGAGCTGCACCCGCGGATCGGCGTGATGCTCCAGTCCGGAGGGGTGTACTCCGGCGCGCGCGCGGAAGAGATGCTGCGCCACACCGCCACCCTGCACGCGCACCCCGTGGACGTCGACGCCCTGATCGAGCGCCTCGGCCTGGAGTCCTGCGGTCGCACGCCCTACCGGCGGCTCTCCGGCGGCCAGCAGCAGCGGCTCGCCCTCGCCATGGCCGTCGTCGGCCGACCCGAACTGGTCTTCCTGGACGAACCGACGGCCGGGCTCGACCCGCAGGCCCGCCGGGCCACCTGGGACCTGGTCCGCGAGCTGCGCGCCGACGGCGTCACCGTCGTGCTCACCACGCACTACATGGACGAGGCCGAACAGCTCGCCGACGACGTCGCGATCATCGACGGCGGCCGGGTGATCGCCCAGGGCAGCCCCGAGGAGCTGTGTCGCGGCGGCGCGGAGAACACCCTGCGCTTCACCGGCCGCCCCGCCCTGGACGTGGCCTCGCTACTCAAGGCGCTGCCCGCGGACACCGCCGCCGCCGAGCTGACCCCCGGTTCGTACCGGGTCGTGGGCAAGGTCGACCCGCAGCTGCTGGCCACCGTCACCTCCTGGTGCGCCCAGCACGGCGTCATGCCGGACCGGATCTCGGTCGAGCGGCACACCCTGGAGGACGTCTTCCTGGAACTGACCGGCAAGGAGCTGCGCGGATGACCGCCACCGGCACGTTCTCGCCCCGCCCGGGGGCCGCCCCGCTGGGCCGGATGATCCGGGCCCAGGCGGCGCTGGAGACCCGGATGCTGCTGCGCAACGGCGAGCAGCTGCTGCTGACCGTCGTCATCCCGGCGCTGGTCCTGGTGCTGTTCAGCACCGTCGACATCGTCGACACCGGAGCCGGCGAGGCCGTGGACTTCCTGGCCCCCGGCGTGCTGGCGCTGGCGGTACTGTCCACCGCCTTCACCGGCCAGGCCATCGCCACCGGCTTCGACCGGCGCTACGGCGTCCTGAAGCGGCTGGGCACCTCGCCGCTGCCGCGCTGGGCGCTGATGACCGCGAAGACCTGCTCCGTGCTGGTCACCGAGGCGCTCCAGGTGGCGCTGCTGACCGCGATCGCCTTCGGGCTCGGCTGGTCGCCGCACGGCAACCCGCTGGCCGTGGTCCTGCTGCTGGTCCTGGGCACCGCGGCCTTCTCCGGGCTCGGGCTGCTGATGGCCGGCACCCTCAAGGCGGAGGCCACCCTCGCCGCCGCCAACCTGGTCTTCCTGCTGCTGCTCGTGGCCGGCGGGGTCATGGTGCCGCTGGAGAAGTTCCCGGACGCGGCGCAGTCGGCGCTCCAGCTGCTGCCGATCTCCGCGCTCTCCGGCGGGCTGCGCGACGTGCTGCGCGACGGGGCCGGGATGCCGTGGGCCGAGCTGGGGATCCTGGCGGTGTGGGCGGTGCTGGGGCTGGGCGCGGCGGCGCGCTTCTTCCGCTGGGAGTAGCCCTCGGGCCCCGACCGCCGGGGAGGGGGCCGGGGCGGGAGGCGCTGTGCGACCGCCCTCCCGTACCCCTCGTGAAAAGCTGCACAAGCTCCGGCTTACGATGGGGCCCGTGCCGAATTCGCTGAACCCCCTCGAGCTGATCGCCCGCCGCTGGCAGCCCTCCGCGGCCTTCGTCCGGCGGGCCGCGCTCGCGACCGTCGTGATGGCCGTCGTCATCGTGGTGACGGGCGGCGCGGTCCGGCTCACCCAGTCCGGACTCGGCTGTGAGACATGGCCGAAGTGCACCGACGACAGCCTCACGCCCACCTCCGACATGGGCATCCACGGTGTGATCGAGTTCGGCAACCGGATGCTGACGTACGTGCTGTGCGCCGTCATCGGGCTGCTGATCGTCGCGGCCCGGTCCCGCGCCCCGCAGCGCCGCGCCGTCACCCGGTTGGGCTGGGCGCAGTTCTGGATCGTCATGGGCAACGCGGTGGTGGGCGGCATCACCGTGCTCACCGGCCTCAACCCGTACATCGTCAGCTCGCACTTCCTGCTGTCCACCGCGCTCCTCACGGTCGCGGTGATCACCTGGCAGCGCACCCGGGAGGGCGACGCCGACCCGCGTGACCTGGTCGCGCGTCCGGTGCGCCAGCTGACCTGGGTACTGGTGGCGGCGACCGCCGTGCTGATCGTCGTCGGGACCGTGGTCACCGGCGCCGGGCCGCACGCCGGAGACGCCAAGAAGGTCCATCGCATCCCGCTGGACTGGCAGGAGATCACCCAGCTGCACGTGGACTTCGTCTACATCGTGCTGGGCCTGACCGTGGCGCTCTGGTTCACGCTGCGCGCGGTCAAGGCGCAGGCGGCGCCGCGCCGCGCGGTGCTGGAGCTGCTGGTGGTGCTGCTCCTCCAGGGCGTGGTCGGCTACGTGCAGTACTTCACCCACCTGCCGGAGTTCGTCGTCGGCACCCACATGCTCGGCTCCTGCCTGGTGTGGATCGCCGTGCTGCGGGTCTTCCTCGCCCAGCGCGAGCGGGCCGGCGAGCCCGCCGCGTCGGAGCTGCCCGCGCCGGGTGGCGAGCCCGCGGCGGTTCAGCCGGCGGCGGCCGAGGCGACCGCGTCCAGCCGGTAGACCCGGCGCGCGTTCCCGGCCGCGACCAGATCGAAGATGCGCCGCGCCTCCGCGGGGGCGCACACGTCGTCGGCGATCCACTCGGCGGCCAGCCGGGTCATGGCCCGTACGAACAGCCGGGCACCGGTGACATACAGCTCGGGCAGCGCCCGCGCGCCGGTGGAGAACAGCAGCTTGCCGAAGGGCGCGTCGCCGAGGGTCTCCGCGGGGCGCGGCCCGACGTCGGCGTAGACGTGCGGGAAGGCGCCCGCCAGCCGCGCGGCCTGGCGGTGGTGCGGCTCCCGGGGCAGCAGCACCAGGTCGGTGCCGAGCCGGGCGGTGGCCCGGAGGAAGCCTCTGAGCGGTCGCGGGTCGACGCAGTGCAGCTGCACCGGAAGGCCGGTGGCGATCGCGTTCCACAGCAGGTGCTGGATCAGGGCCGGGTCCTCCAGCCGGGCCCCGGTGCGGCGTCCGCTCAGCCAGCGGCCGGCCGCCCGGCGCACCTGACGCGGGTCGGGCGGGCTCTCCTCGCCGAAGGAGGCGCTCAGCGCGAAGGCGGTGGCGTGCTGGGCGGCGGAGTAGAGCGCCTCGGCGGTGTTGTTCAGGAAGGAGTCGACGCTGCCGGAGGTGTCCGCGACCTGCTCGGCGAGCGGTTCCAGACGGACCACCTCGTACGCGTGGCCGTCGGCGGCCGAGGCCAGCTCTCGCGCCGAGGTGAGCTCGCTGGGCGCCCCGGACTCCAGCAGGAAGCCGGCGATGCCCGCACCGCGCAGCAGCAGCCGCCCCGCGCGGTAGGCGCCGAGCTCGCGGCGCCGGGCGAGGTAGTGGACGGGTGTGCAGTGGGGCTCGATGCCCAGCAGCGGGGGGCACCAGCGGCGCACCGCGAGGCCGGTCCAGCTGTCGAAGAAGGAGGTGCCCGCGGGGGCCAGGGCACCGGTGGCGCCGGCGGCGGCGGCCAGATGCGCCTCGAAGGATCCCAGTCCCAGCTCGCCGTGGAGCGCGCCGTGGCTGTGCTGGTCGATGAGGGGCGGCAGGGCCACCTCGGCGTGCACGGCGCAGCTCATCGAGTCTCCCCTGCCGGTCGGTCCCCGCGACGGGACTAACGGGCCCGGGCGCCCTCAGGTGTCGCCGTGCGGGCGCCGCCGGGACCCTGCCGCCGGTGTCAGCCGTGGGGCGTCACCCGTTGCTCGGGCCGCCGATCTGCTGGCCCGCCATGCGCGTCCACTCGTAGCGGCCGGTGCGGACGCGGGCCGCGAGCTCTCCGTCGAAATCGTCCTGAAGGGTGATTCCGGAGAGCTCCACGGCGCGCTGGGCGGTCTGGTAGGAGCGGGCGACCAGGTTGCCCCACTCGCCGTCGGCACCGACCAGGGCGATCCGGGTGGCGCCGCGCCCGATGTGCGCGAGCTGGCCGTCAGCCTTGCCGCCGTGGCTCTGGGCGAAGGCCGTGATCTGGTGAGCGAGCCGCTGGGCCTGCTTCTCGACGCGCCGGTCCGAGGCGGTGGGCTGGTCGTCGGTGGCGGCCGGCTGCTGGGTGTCTGCCATGCCTCGGATGCTACCCGTCGGTAATGAGAGACGGAAGGCGCCTTCCCCGTTTCCCCCACCGATTCCGCCCGCAAAACCGTTCCCGGACGGGCCGCGGAGATCGGCCCGTCCGGGAACGGTACGGAGTCAGGCCCACGAAGGCCCCGTCACGGGAGACTCCCGCGGAGCGCTCAGCGCAGGAAGGGGTCGACCGCCACGGCGATGAAGAGCAGCGAGACGTAGGTGATGGACCAGTGGAAGAGCCGCATCTCCTTGAGCTTGGCTCCGGTGACGCCCGCCTTGGCGCGCGCCTGGAGGGCGTGCGCCTCCTTGAGCCACCAGGCGCCGAGCACGGCCGCGACCACCGGGTAGAAGTAGCCGGTGTAGCCCAGCGGCCACAGCAGCAGCGAGACGCCGACCATCACCCAGCTGTAGAGGACGATCTGCCGGGCCACGACCTTGTTGCCCGCGACGACCGGGAGCATCGGCACGCCCACCCGCTCGTAGTCGTCCTTGACCTTCATCGACAGCGGCCAGTAGTGCGGCGGCGTCCAGAAGAAGATGACGAGGAACAGGATCAGCGAGGCCCAGGAGACCGAGTTGGTCACCGCGGACCAGCCGATGAAGACCGGCATGCAGCCGGCGATGCCGCCCCAGACGATGTTCTGCGCGGTACGCCGCTTGAGCCACATCGTGTAGACGAGGACGTAGAAGAGCAACGCTCCCAGCGACAACGCCGCCGACAGCGGGTTGACCAGGAACCAGAACCACGCGGTGGAGACGGCGGCCAGCGTGAAGGCGAAGACCAGGCACTCGCGCGGGGTGACCATGCCGGTCACCAACGGGCGCTGCGACGTGCGCTCCATGAGCGCGTCGATGTCCCGGTCGTAGTACATGTTGAAGGCACCCGCGCCACCGGCGGACAGATAGCCACCGATACAGGTGGCCAACACCAGCCACAGGTCGGGAACGCCCTCGGCAGCCAGGAACATCACGGGGACCGTCGTCATCAGCAGCAGCTCGATGACGCGGGGCTTCGTGAGCGCCACGAACGCCTTGACCCGGGCCCCGAGCGGCCGGTGGATCGGGCGGTGACCAGTGCTCGCAGCGAGCACCCCCGCAGGACGGGAATCGACGGCCGTCACGCACACCCCTGAGAGAAGCAGCAGAACAAGCAAGCACCGGACATGAAGGCCCGGTAAAGACTTGCGCGTACCACGCCACTTTAGACGTAGCGGATACTCGGCCCGTCGCGGGGGTGGGGTCGTGTTGGGCGGCCCCCGGTCCGCCCTGGTCAGCCCCTGGTCGGCCCGCCGCGCCTCTACGAAGCGGCCACGATTCGATCACGGCGAGTCACCGGTCCGCCCTGATGTGTCCCGGTCTGCCCCCGCCGTCTCCCCGCGCGGTGCCCGAGAGGCGAAGCCCGGCACCGCCGGGCAGTCTGGAAAGACGCGCCCGCGCGCGCCCGCGGGATGTGCCGGGATATGTGCCGTCTTCGGCCTTCGTTGCCTTGGGCGCCGGGGGGCGTGGTCGAAAAGATGAGCGTTGTTCCGGGGGTAGGCTCGACCACGGTCCGGTGTGCGCACAGTCACCGGCATCCCGACATTGCGGAGAGGAGCCCTGACTCAGGGTGAGCACAAAGCCGACCACCACAGACCTTGAATGGACCGAACTGGACCAGCGGGCCGTCGACACCGCTCGCGTCCTGGCCATGGACTCCGTGCAGAAGGTCGGCAACGGCCACCCTGGCACGGCCATGAGCCTCGCGCCCGCCGCGTACCTGCTCTTCCAGAAGCTGATGCGGCACGACCCGTCCGACGCGAACTGGATCGGCCGCGACCGGTTCGTCCTGTCCCCCGGGCACACCAGCCTGACCCTCTACGTCCAGCTCTTCCTGTCCGGCTACGGCCTGGAGCTGGACGACCTGAAGTCCTTCCGCACCTGGGGCAGCCTGACCCCGGGCCACCCGGAGCACGGGCACACGGTCGGCGTGGAGACCACCACCGGCCCGCTCGGCCAGGGCATCGCCAACGCCGTGGGCATGGCCATGGCCGCCCGCTACGAGCGCGGCCTGTTCGACCCGGAGGCCCCCGAGGGCGCCTCCCCCTTCGACCACACCATCTGGGCGATCGTCTCCGACGGCGACCTGGAGGAGGGCATCTCCGCGGAGGCGTCCTCGCTCGCCGGCCACCAGAAGCTCGGCAACATCGTCGCCCTCTACGACGACAACCACATCTCCATCGAGGGTGACACCGAGACCGCCTTCTCCGAGGACGTCCTCAAGCGCTACGAGGCGTACGGCTGGCACGTCCAGCGCATCGAGCAGGCCGCCAACGGCGACTTCGACGTGCACGCGCTCCACGCCGCGATGAAGGCGGCGCAGGCCGAGACCGAGCGCCCGTCGATCATCGCCGCCCGCACGATCATCGCCTGGCCGGCCCCGAACGCGCAGAACACCGAGGCCTCGCACGGCTCGGCGCTCGGCGCCGAGGAGGTCGCCGCCACCAAGCGCGTGATGGGCTTCGACCCGGAGCAGGACTTCCAGGTGGAGTCCGAGGTGCTGGCGCACGCCCGCGCGGTGCTCGACCGCGGTCGCGAGGCGCACGCCGCCTGGGACAAGCAGCTCCAGGAGTGGCGCAACAACAACTCCGAGCGCGCCGCCGCGTTCGACCGCGTCGTCGCCGGCGAGCTGCCCGAGGGCTGGGAGCGCGCGGTGCCGGAGTTCGAGGCCGGCAAGGACGTGGCGACCCGCAAGGCGTCGGGCACCGTCCTCAAGGCGCTGGGCGCGGTCATCCCCGAGCTGTGGGGCGGCTCCGCCGACCTCGCGGGCTCGAACAACACCACCATCGACCCGTCCTCGTCCTTCCTCCCGAAGGGCAACCCGCTGCCGGAGGCCGACCCGTACGGTCGCACCATCCACTTCGGCATCCGCGAGCACGCCATGGGCTCGACCATGAACGGCATCGCGCTGCACGGGAACACCCGGGTCTACGGCGGCACCTTCCTGGTCTTCTCCGACTACATGCGCCCGGCCGTGCGCCTGGCCGCGCTGATGAAGCTGCCGGTCACCTACGTGTGGACGCACGACTCCATCGGCCTCGGCGAGGACGGCCCCACCCACCAGCCGGTCGAGCACCTCGCCGCGCTGCGCGCCATCCCGGGCCTCAACATCGTCCGCCCGGCCGACGCCAACGAGACGGCGATCGCCTGGCGCGAGATCATGCGCCGGCACAACGACCGGCCCGCCCCGCACGGCATCGCGCTGACCCGGCAGAACGTGCCGACGTACGCGCTCAACGAGGACGCGGCCAAGGGCGGTTACGTCCTGTTCGAGGCCGAGGCCGACGGCCAGGCCGCGACGCCGCAGGTGATCCTGATCGGCACCGGCTCCGAGGTCCAGCTGGCCGTCGAGGCGCGCGAGCAGCTGCAGTCCGCGGGCATCCCGACCCGTGTGGTGTCGATGCCGTCGGTCGAGTGGTTCGAGGAGCAGGACCAGGCGTACCGCGACAGCGTGCTGCCGTCGTCGGTGAAGGCGCGGGTCGCCGTCGAGGCCGGCATCGGCCTGACCTGGCACCGCTACGTCGGCGAGGCGGGGCGCATCGTCTCGCTGGAGCACTTCGGTGCCAGCGCCGACTACAAGGTGCTGTTCCGGGAGTTCGGGCTGACCGCCGACGCGGTCGCCGACGCGGCCCGGGAATCCCTGAGCGCCGCCGGTCGCTGACGCTTTTACACGACTAGTAGGAGATGCAATTCCCATGACAGACGCACTCAAGCGCCTCTCCGACGAAGGCGTCGCGATCTGGCTTGACGACCTGTCGCGCAAGCGGATCACCTCGGGCAACCTCGCCGAGCTGATCGACCAGCAGCACGTGGTCGGCGTGACCACCAACCCGTCGATCTTCCAGAAGGCGATCTCGGGCGGCGACGGCTACGAGTCCCAGCTCGCGGACCTCGCGGTCCGCAAGGTCACCGTGGACGAGGCCGTCCGCATGATCACCACGGTGGACGTGCGCGACGCGGCCGACATCCTGCGCCCGGTCTTCGACGCGACCGGCGGCCAGGACGGTCGGGTCTCCATCGAGGTCGACCCGCGGCTGGCCCACGAGACCGCGGCCACCATCGCCGAGGCCAAGCAGCTGGCCTGGCTGGTCGACCGGCCGAACGCCCTCATCAAGATCCCGGCCACCAAGGCCGGTCTCCCGGCGATCACCGAGGTCATCGGCCTCGGCATCAGCGTCAACGTCACGCTGATCTTCTCGCTGGAGCGCTACCGCGAGGTGATGGACGCCTACCTGGCCGGTCTGGAGAAGGCCAAGGCGGCCGGGCTGGACCTGTCCAAGATCCGTTCCGTGGCCTCGTTCTTCGTCTCCCGCGTGGACGCCGAGATCGACAAGCGGCTGGACAAGCTGGGCAGCGACGAGGCCAAGGGCCTGCGCGGCAAGGCCGCCCTGGCCAACGCGCGGCTGGCCTACCAGGCGTACGAGGAGGTCTTCTCCTCCGACCGCTGGGCCGCCCTGGACAAGGCGGGCGCCCACAAGCAGCGTCCGCTGTGGGCCTCCACCGGCGTCAAGGACCCGGAGTACAAGGACACGCTGTACGTGGACGAGCTGGTCGCCCCGGGCACGGTGAACACCATGCCGGAGGCCACCCTGGTGGCCACCGCCGACCACGGCCAGATCACCGGCGACACGGTGCGCGGCACCTACGAGGCGGCCAAGGCCGACCTGGAGGCCATCGCCAAGCTCGGCATCTCGTACGACGAGGTCGTGCAGCTGCTCGAGGACGAGGGCGTGGAGAAGTTCGAGGCCTCCTGGAACGACCTGCTGGCGTCCACCGAGGCGGAGCTCAAGCGCCTCGCCCCCTCGGAGGCCTGAGCGCGGTGAACACCAGCAGCAATCCGCTGCGTGACGCATCGGACCGACGGCTCCCGCGCATCGCGGGGCCGTCGGGCCTGGTGATTTTCGGCGTCACGGGCGATTTGTCACGCAAAAAGCTGATGCCGGCCGTTTACGATCTGGCCAACCGCGGGCTCCTGCCGCCGGGCTTCTCGCTCGTCGGCTTCGCCCGGCGCGACTGGGAGCACGAGGACTTCGCCCAGGTCGTGCACGACGCGGTCAAGGAGCACGCCCGCACCCCCTTCCGCGAGGAGGTCTGGCAGCAGCTCGCCGAGGGCTTCCGCTTCGTGCCCGGCGACTTCGCCGACGACGAGGCCTTCGACCAGCTCAAGACCACCATCGAGGAGCTGGACAAGGCGCGCGGCACCGGCGGCAACTTCGCCTTCTACCTCTCGGTGCCCCCGAAGTTCTTCCCCACCGTCGTCCAGCAGCTCAAGAAGCACGGGCTGTCCGACGGCACCGGCGACTCCTGGCGGCGCGCCGTCATCGAGAAGCCCTTCGGCCACGACCTGGCCAGCGCCCAGGAGCTCAACCAGGTCGTCCACCAGGTCTTCCCGCCCAACGAGGTCTTCCGTATCGACCACTACCTGGGCAAGGAGACCGTCCAGAACATCATGGCGCTGCGCTTCGCCAACACGATGTTCGAGCCGCTGTGGAACCGTTCGTACGTCGACCATGTGCAGATCACCATGGCCGAGGACATCGGCATCGGCGGTCGCGCGGGCTATTACGACGGCATCGGCGCCGCCCGCGACGTCATCCAGAACCACCTGCTCCAGCTGCTCGCCCTGACCGCCATGGAGGAGCCCTCCTCCTTCGATGCCAAGGCGCTGGTCACCGAGAAGCTGAAGGTGCTCAAGGCCGTCAAGCTCCCGCGCGAGCTGGGCAAGCACACCGTGCGCGGCCAGTACGCGCACGGCTGGCAGGGCGGCGAGGAGGTGCTCGGCTACCTCGAGGAGGAGGGCATCGACCCTCAGTCGAAGACCGACACCTACGCCGCCATCAAGCTGGAGATCGACAACCGCCGCTGGGCCGGGGTCCCCTTCTACCTGCGCACCGGCAAGCGGCTGGGCCGCCGGGTCACCGAGATCGCGGTGGTCTTCCAGCGCGCCCCGCACTCCCCCTTCGACAGCAGCGAGACCCAGGAGCTGGGGCAGAACGCCCTGGTGATCCGGGTGCAGCCGGACGAGGGCGTCACCATCCGGTTCGGCTCCAAGGTGCCCGGCACCTCCATGGAGATCCGGGACGTGACCATGGACTTCGCCTACGGCGAGTCCTTCACCGAGTCGAGCCCGGAGGCGTACGAGCGGCTGCTGCTCGATGTGCTGCTCGGCGACGCCAACCTCTTCCCGCGCCACCAGGAGGTGGAGGAGTCCTGGCGGATCCTCGACCCGATCGAGGAGTACTGGGACAAGCACGGCAAGCCCGAGCAGTACACCGCCGGGACCTGGGGGCCGAAGGCGGCGGACGAGATGCTCGCACGAGACGGACGGAGCTGGCGTCGGCCATGAACATCGATCTCACGGACACCACGTCCAGCCAGATCAACTCCGCTCTGGTCAAGGCACGCCGGGCGATAGGCTCCCCGGCCACCGGCATGGTGCTCACCCTCGTCATCGTCACCGACGAGGGGAACGCCTACGACGCGCTCAAGGCCGCGAGCGACGCCTCCAAGGAACACCCCTCCCGCATCCTGGTCGTCATCAAGCGGCCGGGCCGCTCCCCGCGCGACCGCAAGATGGCCCGGCTGGACGCGGAGGTGCGGGTCGCGGGCGAGATGGCCACCGGTGAGACGGTGCTGCTGCGGCTCCACGGCGAGCTGGCCAACCACGCCCACTCGGTGGTGCTGCCGCTGCTGCTGCCGGACGCCCCGGTGGTGGTCTGGTGGCCGGAGGAGGCCCCCGAGCACCCCAGCCAGGACCTGCTCGGTCGGCTCGCCGCGCGCCGCATCACCGACGCCCAGGCCACGGAGGACCCGGTCGCGACCCTCGGGCTGCGCGCCGAGACGTACACCCCGGGCGACACCGATCTGGCCTGGACGCGCATCACGCCCTGGCGCAGCGTGCTGGCCGCCGCCCTGGACCAGAAGCACTCGGCCATCACCTCCGCGGTCGTCGAGGGCGAGGCGTACAACCCGAGCACCGAGCTGCTCGCGCTGTGGCTCGCCGAGCGGATCGGCGTGCCGGTGGAGCGGCGCATCTCGGACGGCCCCGGGCTGACCGCGGTGCGTCTGGAGACCGCCGACGGCACCATCTGCCTGGACCGGGCCAACGGCTCGATGGCCGAGCTGGCCATGCCGGGCCAGCCGGACCGGCATGTGGCGCTCCAGCGACGGGAGACGGCCGAGCTCATCGCGGAGGAGCTGCGCCGGCTGGACCCGGACGAGATGTACGCCAGGGCGATCAAGTTCGGCGTGAGCAGCCTGAACGCCGACGGCCAGGGCGGCAAGGCCGCGAAGACCGCCGCTGAGAAGACCGAGAAGACCGCCAGGGCCGACAAGGCCGACGACGCCGACAAAGGCACCGCCGCCGAGGCCGCCCAGGCCCCGGATCCGGATGCCGTCGAGCCGGCCGCGGCTCCCGCCGCCAAGAAGACGGCCGCCGCGGCCAAGAAGGCGGCGAAGTGAGCACACCCCAGGTCGTCGTCCACCGGGACAAGGAGCTCATGGCGCAGGCCGCGGCGGCCCGGCTGATCACGAAGATCGTGGACGCCCAGGCCGCCCGCGGCTCCGCCTCGGTCGTGCTGACCGGCGGGCGCAACGGCAACGGCCTGCTGGCCGCGCTCGCCGCCGCCCCGGCGCGCGACGCCGTGGACTGGTCCCGGCTGGACCTGTGGTGGGGCGACGAGCGGCTGCTGCCCGAGGGCGACCCGGAGCGCAACGACACCCAGGCCCGCGAGGCGCTGCTGGACTCGGTGGGGCTGGATCCGGCGCGGGTGCACCCGATGCCCGCCTCGGACGGTCCGCTCGGCAACGACGCGGAGGCCGCGGCCGAGGCGTACGCCGCCGAGCTGGCCGCGGCCGCGGGCCCCGAGGACCACGGCGGGGTGCCGGCCTTCGACGTGCTGCTGCTGGGCGTCGGGCCGGACACCCATGTCGCCTCGCTCTTCCCCGAACTCCCCGGGGTACGGGAGACCGAGCGCACCGTCGTCGGGGTGCGCGGCGCGCCCAAGCCGCCGCCGAACCGGGTCTCGCTGACGCTTCCCGCCATCCGCGCGGCCCGCGAGGTCTGGCTGCTCGCGGCGGGCGAGGACAAGGCCAACGCGGTGGCGATCACGCTGTCCGGCGCCGGCGAGCTCCAGGCTCCCGCCGCCGGCGCGCGCGGCACGCACCGCACGCTCTGGCTGCTCGACGCGGCCGCGGCCGCGGGCCTGCCGCGGGGGTTGTACCCCCCGGCGTCGCCGTAACCTCCCTCCCATGACTGAGCCCTCAGCCGCCGACAGGCGGCTGAGGGCTCAGTCGTTTCTCCAGGGCGGGAGGGTCAGCGCCCCCGCAGCGAGCGGTAGGTGGCCACCAGCGCGGCGGTGGAGCCGTCCAGCCCCGGCACCTCGGCGCCGGTGGTCAACGCCGGCTCCACCCGCTTGGCGAGCACCTTGCCCAGCTCCACGCCCCACTGGTCGAAGGAGTCGATGTCCCAGATGGCGCCCTGGACGAACACCTTGTGCTCGTACAGCGCGATGAGCTGGCCGAGCACCGAGGGGCTGAGCTCGGTGGCCAGGATGGTGGTCGTCGGGTGGTTGCCGCGGAAGGTGCGGTGCGGCACCTGCTCGGCCGGCACGCCCTCCGCGGCGACCTCCTCCGCCGTCTTGCCGAAGGCCAGCGCCTGGCCCTGGGCGAAGAGGTTCGCCATCAGCAGGTCGTGCTGGTCGGCCAGGCCCGGCCGCAGGTCCTCCACCGGCTTGGCGAAGCCGATCAGGTCGGCCGGCACCAGCTTGGTGCCCTGGTGGAGCAGCTGGTAGTAGGCGTGCTGGCCGTTGGTGCCGGGAGTGCCCCAGACCACCGGGCCGGTCTGCCAGTTCACCGACTCGCCCTGCCGGTCCACCGACTTGCCGTTGGACTCCATGTCCAGCTGCTGGAGGTAGGCCGTGAACTTGGACAGATAGTGACTGTACGGCAGGACCGCGTGGGCCTGCGCGTCATGGAAGTTGTTGTACCAGACACCCAGCAGGCCGAGCAGCAGCGGCGCGTTCTCCTCGAAGGGAGCGGTGCGGAAGTGCTCGTCCATCAGATGGAAGCCGGCGAGCATCTCGCGGAACCGGTCCGGACCGATGGCGATCATCAGCGACAGGCCGATGGCCGAGTCGTAGGAGTAGCGGCCGCCGACCCAGTCCCAGAACTCGAACATGTTGGCCGTGTCGATGCCGAACTCGGCGACCTTCTCGGCGTTGGTGGACAGCGCCACGAAGTGCTTGGCCACCGCCTCCTGACCGGCGCCCAGGCCGCTCAGCAGCCAGTCGCGGGCCGAGGTGGCGTTGGTGATGGTCTCGATGGTGGTGAACGTCTTGGAGGCGATGACGAACAGCGTCTCGGCCGGGTCCAGGTCCCGCACCGCCTCGTGCAGGTCCGCCCCGTCCACGTTGGAGACGAAGCGGAAGTTCAGGTCCCGCGCGGTGTAGGAGCGCAGCGCCTCGTACGCCATCGCCGGGCCGAGGTCGGAGCCGCCGATGCCGACGTTGACGACGTTCTTGACGGGCTTGCCGGTGTGCCCGGTCCAGTGCCCGGAGCGGACCTTGTCGGCGAAGGTCGTCATCTTGGTGAGCACCGCGTAGACATCCGGGACGACGTCCTTGCCGTCCACCTTGACGACGGCGGACCGCGGCGCCCGCAGCGCGGTGTGCAGCACCGCGCGGCCCTCGGTGTTGTTGATCTTCTCGCCGCGGAACATGGCGTCCCGCAGCTCCGCCACCCCGGCCGCCTCGGCCAGCTCGCGCAGCAGCCGCAGGGTCTCGTCGGTCACCAGCTGCTTGGAGTAGTCCAGATGGAGGTCACCGACCTGGAGGCTGAGCCGCCGCGCGCGCTCGGGGTCCTCGGCGAACAGGTCGCGCAGATGCGCGTCGCCCAGTTCCTGACGGTGCTTGGCCAGCGCGTGCCACTCAGGCATCCGGTCCAGCCTGCCGCGGCCTTCCTTGTTCATCTCGGACATCAGCCCACTTCTTCTCGTACCTGCACCCCGCCGCCACCCACCTTAAGGCCGTGAGGACGCCAGTCGATCAGCGGCGTCGGCGTGTTCGGCCCCACCGGGTCTCACCCCGGCGAAAAGCGTCCGGCCCGGTGGGAAGGGGTTCTTCCCACCGGGCCGGTCACAGGTGCGTGTTCGTCAGATCTCCCCACGGAGCTTGGCGAGCGCCTCGGCGAGGATCGCCTCCCCGTCGGCGTCGCTCCTCCGCTCCCGCACGTATGCCAGGTGCGTCTTGTACGGCTCGGTGCGCGGCGGAGCGGGCGGGTTGTCCCGGTCCTTGCCGGCCGGGAGGCCGCAGCGGGGGCAGTCCCAAGTGTCCGGAATCTGCGCGTCGCTGGCGAAGCTCGGCTGAGTCTCGTGCTCGTTCGAGCACCAGAAGGAGATGCGCAGACGCGGCGCCGACTCGCCTCGCTCCGCTTCACCCATCGGCCCCGCTCCGACCCGACTCCCTCGGATCGCGTTGCCACTTGCCACGGTCGTAACTCCCTGCGTAATGGTGCTGCACTGTGCCGAATAGCGGCTGCGCCACGGAGTCGATGAGCCGCTCCGCTGCGGGCGCCCCAGTCTACGTAAGGCCCAACGCGCGTCCAGTGACAGGAGTTACCACCCGCCCCCTAAGACGCCAGCTTCCATGATAGGCCGCGCCGAAGACGGTACGTCAGTTAATCCAGCTTCATGAGCAGACCGAGGGCGACGATGCAGACGAACCACAGCAGGCCGACCACGATGGTGATCCGGTCGAGGTTACGCTCGGCGACCGAGGAGCCGCCGACGGAGGACTGCATGCCGCCGCCGAACATGTCGGACAGACCGCCACCCTTCCCCTTGTGCATGAGCACCAGCATCATCAACAGGACACTGAAGATGATGAGGGCGATCGAGAACCCCATGACCACGGCTGGACCAACTCTCTCGGACTGAAGAACGGAGTGGGGCCGGGGCGGCGTGAACACGCCGGTCCCGGCCCCGACAGGGTACGACGGGTGACACCCGTCGTCATAGCTGCTACTGGTCGCGGAACCGGACGATCTTCACGAACTCGTCCGCGTCCAGCGCCGCGCCGCCCACCAGGGCGCCGTCCACGTCCGGCTGCGCCATGATCGCCGCCACGTTGCCGGACTTCACCGAGCCGCCGTACTGGATGCGGACCTTGTCGGCCAGCTCCTGGCTGTAGAGCTCGGCCAGGCGACCGCGGATCGCCCCGCAGACCTCCTGGGCGTCCTCGGGCGTGGCGACCTCGCCGGTGCCGATGGCCCACACCGGCTCGTACGCGATCACGATCGTCTCGACGTGCTCGGCGGGGACGTCCTTCAGGGCGCCGTCGACCTGCGCGAGGGTGTGCGCGACCTGGTTGCCCGCCTTGCGGACGTCCAGACCCTCGCCGACGCACAGGATCGGGGTGAGGCCGTGCTGGTAGGCGGCCTTCACCTTGGCGTTGCACAGCTCGTCGGTCTCGGCGTGGTACTGCCGGCGCTCGGAGTGCCCGATCACGACGTACGTGCACTTGAGCTTGGCGAGCATCGAGCCGGAGATCTCACCGGTGTACGCGCCCGAGTCGTGCGCCGAGAGGTCCTGGGCGCCGTACTTGATCTTCAGCTTGTCGCCGTCGACCAGCGTCTGCACCGACCGCAGGTCGACGAAGGGCGGCAGGACCGCGACCTCGACGGCCTCGTAGTCCTTGTCGGCGAGCGCGAACGCGAGCTTCTGGACGTGCGCGATGGCCTCAAGGTGGTTGAGGTTCATCTTCCAGTTGCCCGCCATCAGCGGGATACGGTCACTCACGGTAGTTCAGTCCTCCAGTGCGGCGAGGCCGGGGAGCGTCTTGCCCTCGAGGTACTCGAGGCTGGCCCCGCCACCGGTCGAAATATGGCCGAAAGCGGTCTCATCGAAGCCCAGCAGGCGCACGGCGGCGGCCGAGTCGCCGCCACCGACGACCGTGAAGGCCGGGCTGTCGACCAGCGCCTGGGCGACCGCCTTGGTGCCGTTGGCGTAGTCGGGGTGCTCGAAGACACCCATCGGCCCGTTCCAGAACACGGTGGCCGCGTCCGCCAGCTTCGACGCGTAGAGCTCGCGGGTCTTCGGGCCGATGTCCAGGCCCTCCTTGTCCGCCGGGATGGCGTCCGAGGAGACCAGGTCCGGGTTGGCCGGGGCCTTGGTCTTCAGGTCCGGGAACTCGGCCGAGACCAGCACGTCGACGGGGAGCACGAACTCCACGCCACGCTTCTCGGCCCGCGCCAGGTAGTCCAGGCAGGCCGGGATCTGGTCCTCCTGGAGCAGCGAGACACCGACCTCGTGGCCCTTCGCCTTGAGGAAGGTGTACGCCATGCCGCCGCCGACCAGGATGCGGTCGGCCTTCTCCAGCAGGTGGTCGATGACCCCGAGCTTGTCCGAGACCTTGGCGCCGCCGAGGACGACCACGTACGGCCGCTCCACCTTCTCGGTGAGCTTCTGCAGCACCCCGACCTCGGTGGCGATCAGGCCGCCCACGGCGTGCGGCAGCCGGGCCGGCAGGTCGTACACCGAGGCGTGCTTGCGGTGCACGGCGCCGAAGCCGTCGCCCACGTACAGGTCCGCCAGCGCGGCCAGCTCGTCGGCGAAGGCGCCTCGCTCGGCGTCGTCCTTGCTGGTCTCACCGGCGTTGAAGCGGAGGTTCTCCAGCAGCGTGACCTCGCCGTCGCCGAGAGCGGCGACGGTGGCCTTCGCGCTGTCCCCCACGGTGTCGGCCGCGAAGACGACCGGCTTGCCGAGGATCTCACCGAGACGCTTCGCGACCGGCGCGAGCGAGAACTGCGGGTCCGGGGCGCCCTTGGGGCGGCCCAGGTGGGAGGCGACGACCACCCTGGCGCCGGCTTCCGCCAGCCTGGCGATGGTCGGGGCGACGGCGCGGATGCGGCCGTCGTCCGTGATCGTGTCGCCTTCCAGCGGCACGTTGAGGTCGGCGCGGACGAACACCCGCCGCCCGGCGACCTCAAGCTCGTCGATCGTCTTCATTGTTGCGTGGCTCCTAGAAGTCCCAGCAGGCGAGGGGGCTCGTGCGGCGCACCATCGCGCTGCGCGAGCCCCATCGCTCACTTCGAGATACCGCTTGGAATCAGAGCTGGCCGCCGACGAAGGTGGTCAGGTCCACCAGGCGGTTGGAGTAGCCCCACTCATTGTCATACCAGCCGACGACCTTGACCTGCTTGCCCTGGGCCATGGTGAGGCGGGAGTCGAAGGTGCAGGACGCGGGCCAGTTCACGATGTCCGAGGAGACGATCTCGTCCTCCGTGTACTCCAGGATGCCCTTCAGCTGGCCCTCCGCGGCCTTCTGGAAGGCGTTGTTGATCTCGTCCTTGGTGACCTCGCGGTCGAGCTCGATCACCAGGTCGGTCACGGAGCCGGTCGGCACCGGGACGCGCATCGCGATGCCGTCCAGCTTGCCCTTCAGCTGCGGCAGGACCAGGGCGGTGGCCTTGGCGGCACCGGTCGAGGTCGGAATGATGTTCTGCGCGGCGGCCCGGGCGCGACGCAGGTCGCTGTGCGGGAAGTCCAGGATGCGCTGGTCGTTGGTGTAGGCGTGGACCGTGGTCATCAGGCCCTTGACGATGCCGAAGCTCTCGTCGAGAACCTTGGCCATCGGCGCCACGCAGTTGGTGGTGCAGGACGCGTTGGAGATGACGTGGTGGTTGGCCGCGTCGTACTTGTCCTGGTTCACGCCCATCACGATGGTGATGTCCTCGCCCTTGGCGGGGGCGGAGATGAGCACCTTCTTGGCGCCGGCGGCGAGGTGCTTGGCGGCGTCCTCGCGCTTGGTGAAGATGCCGGTGGACTCGACGACGATGTCGGCGCCCAGCTCGGCCCAGGGGAGGTTCGCCGGGTCCCGCTCGGCGAGGGTCTTGAAGGTCTGGTTACCGACGGTGATGGTGTCGGCGGTGTGGCTGACCTCGTGCTTCAGCCGACCCAGGATGGTGTCGTACTTCAGCAGGTGAACCAGGGTGGCGTTGTCGGTCAGGTCGTTGACACCGACGATCTCGATGTCCGCGCCCTGCTCCAGGAGCGCGCGGAAGTAGTTGCGACCGATGCGGCCGAAGCCGTTGATGCCTACGCGGATCGTCACGAACCGATCTCCTCGTTGGTGTGCCGGTCTGGGCGCCGGCGAGCTGTATGAGTTGTCCCCGACCGCCTCCGACCCTACCGCTAAAGGAATGCCTTCGTGACATTGGCGACGGCGCCCCGCAACCCCCTTCGTGTGGCGCGGATCACCGCCGAAGTGACGCTTTTGTCACTGTCAGTCAATAACGCAGGCGTAGCGGGGAAACCGGCGGTGAAATGGGTCGATAAGCAGCTCGAAAAAGCCGCTCGACATAGCGGGGAGCCCCTCATCTGTGCGATTTCCCGATCCTTTTTTCGCTGAGCGCGCAAGGGCGATTTCTACGGCCGTCCTCATCAAACGGCTCGCCGCCGATGCGTTTATGGCCGTAGCCGTACTCCCGCCGTCGACACACCGCCGTCCAGATTCCCCGACGACGGGAGGTCGCGGACGACCGACGGCCACCCTCAAGGTCCGCGCGGAGGGGGGACACGAGCGGGCGCACGCGCCGAGGCGCGCGTGGATCGCGCCCCGCCCTTACGGAGAGTCATCAGGGCCCCCGCCAGGCCGGGCACCCCAGTCGGACACGGACCGGGCCGGCCCCGCGGCCAGGGGACGGCGGAAGCGGCCGGGGGCACAGGGCACAGGGGCGCGCCCCCAGGCACCCCAGTCGAACACGGACCGGGCCGGCCCCGCGGCCAGGGGACGGCGGAAGCGGCCGGAGGACGGCGGGAGCGGCCGGGGGCGCAGGGCACAGGGCCGAAACGCTGTCGCGTATTTGTGGGCAAAGAGGGAGTAAGCCAGCGATACGGGGTCGTCGCCCGTAAATATGCGGTTTCGGCCCTGTGCCCGGCTGCGCCCCCGGCCCGACCCACCCACTCAGGCGGGCTGGCGGATCGGGCCGGACGCGGACCGTACGACGTGGTGCCGGGCGGCCCTGTGCGTAGACGCTGGGCCCGAGGGAGCCGAGGCTCAGGCGCCAGGCGATGCTGAGGGACGGTCAGCCGACCATGCCGTCCGCCATCTCCTCGGTCAGGTTGGACTCCGTGCCGGGGACGCCGAGGTCCTGGGCGCGCTTGTCGGCCATCGCCAGCAGGCGGCGGATGCGGCCGGCGACCGCGTCCTTGGTCAACGGCGGGTCGGCGAGTGCGCCAAGCTCCTCCAGGGATGCCTGCTTGTGCTCCATGCGCAGCCGGCCGGCGGCCGCCAGGTGCTCCGGGACCTCGTCGCCGAGGATCTCCAGCGCCCGCTGGACCCGCGCCCCCGCGGCCACCGCCGCCCGCGCGGAGCGGCGCAGGTTGGCGTCGTCGAAGTTGGCGAGGCGGTTGGCGGTGGCCCGCACCTCGCGGCGCATCCGCCGCTCCTCCCAGGCCAGCACGGACTCATGGGCGCCGAGCCGGGTCAACAGCGCGCCGATCGCGTCACCGTCCCGGACGACCACCCGGTCCACGCCGCGCACCTCGCGCGCCTTGGCCCCGATCTGGAGCCGGCGCGCCGCGCCGACCAGCGCCAGCGCGGCCTCGGGGCCGGGGCACGTCACCTCCAGGGAGGACGAACGGCCGGGCTCGGTGAGCGAGCCGTGCGCCAGGAAGGCACCGCGCCAGGCGGCCTCGGCATCACAGGTGGCGCCGGAGACCACCTGCGGGGGCAGTCCGCGGATCGGCCGGCCACGGCCGTCGACCAGGCCGGTCTGGCGGGCCAGCTGGTCACCGCCGGCGACCACCCGCACCACGTACCGGCTACCGCGGCGCAGCCCGCCGGGGGCCATCACCACCAGGTCGGAGGCGTGGCCGAAGATCTCCAGGATGTCCTTGCGGAGCCGTCGCGCCGCGATGCCGGTGTCCAGCTCCGCCTCGATCACGATGCGCCCGCTGACCAGGTGCAGCCCGCCCGCGAACCGCAGGATCGCCGAGACCTCCGCTTTCCGGCAGCAGGTCCGGGTGACGGGGAGCCGGGAGATTTCGTCCTTCACCGCTGCCGTCATCGCCATGGGCCGATCCTTCCATGCATCCGAAAAATACGGTCGTACGCGGCGGCCAACAGCTCCGGGTCGTGCCGCGGGGATGCCCCCACGGCGTCCGGCCGGGCGGCGGCACCCTCGGCCGCGGCCGGGAACGCGCCGGCGGCGGCCACCGGAGCCAGCTCGACCGTCGCGCCGAGCCGCTCGGCGGCGTCGCACAGGCTGCTCCGGTCGGGCACCGCGGCCGCGTCGGCCAGCACCACGTCGAAGGCGAGTTTAGGGGCGTGTCGGGCCAAAACCTCCAAATGACGCTGCGGGGAGAAGCCGTCGGTTTCGCCCGGCTGGGGAGCGAGGTTCAGCGAGAGCACGCGCCGCGCCTTGGTCTCCTGGAGCGCTTCGAGCAGCTCGGGCACCAGGAGGTGCGGAATGACCGAGGAGAACCAGGAGCCGGGCCCCAACACCACCCAGTCCGCGTCCAGGACCGCCGCCACCGCCTCCGGCACGGCCGGCGGGTCCTCCGGGACCACGTGCACCGACTGCACCTCGCCGGGGGTGAGCGCCACGGTGGCCTGGCCGCGGACGGTGCTTATCTCGTCCGGCCGGGCGGGGTCGTGGCCCCGTACCAGCGCCTGGAGCTCCAGGGGGACGGCGGACATGGGCAGCACCCGACCGTGGGCGCCGAGCAGCCGGCCGACCCACTCCAGGGCGTTCACCGGGTCGCCCAGCTGCTCCCACAGCGCGACGATCAGCAGGTTGCCGACCGCGTGGCCGTGCAGCTCGCCCTCGCTCTCGAAGCGGTGCTGGATGACCCGGGCCCACGTCTGTCCCCAGTCGTCGTCACCGCACAGCGCGGCGAGCGCCTTGCGCAGGTCGCCGGGGGGCAGTACGCCCATCTCGTCGCGCAGCCGGCCGCTGGAGCCGCCGTCGTCGGCCACGGTGACGACGGCGGTCAGGTCGCCGGTGATGCGGCGCAGCGCGGCGAGCGAGGCGGAGAGGCCCATGCCGCCGCCGAGTGCGACGACCTTGGGCTGGGCGCGCCGGCCGCCGCGGGCTCCCACGAGCCGCCGCAGCCGCCGGGCGCGCAGGGGCTGATAGCTCACTCGCGCCCCATGTCGCGGTGGACGACCACGGTCTCCACGCTCTCGGCCGCCAGCCGGGCGGCGAGCTTCTCGGACATGGCGACGGAGCGGTGCTTGCCGCCCGTGCAGCCGACGGCGATGGTCACATAGCGCTTGCCCTCGCGGCGGTAGCCGGCGGCGATCAGCTGGAGCAGCTCGGTGTACCGGTCCAGGAACTCCTTGGCGCCGGGCTGGTTGAAGACGTAGCCGGACACCTCCTCGTTGAGCCCGGTGAAGGGGCGCAGCTCGGGCACCCAGTGCGGGTTGGGCAGGAAGCGGCAGTCCACCACCAGGTCGGCGTCGACCGGCAGGCCGTACTTGTAGCCGAAGGACATCACGGTGGCGCGCAGCTCCGGCTCCTCGTCGCCGGCGAACTGGGCGTCCATCTTGGCGCGCAGCTCGTGGACGTTGAGGCTGGAGGTGTCGATCACCAGGTCGGCGTCGCCGCGCAGCTCGCGCAGCAGGTCGCGCTCGGCGTCGATGCCGTCGACGATCCGCCCGTCGCCCTGGAGCGGGTGCGGGCGGCGCACCGACTCGAAGCGGCGCACCAGGGCGTCGTCGGACGCCTCCAGGAAGAGCACCCGGCGCTTGACGTTCTTGGCCGCGAGGTCGGCGAGGGACTCACGGAGGTTGTCGAAGAAGCGGCGGCCGCGGACGTCGACGACCACGGCGATCCGGGCCACATTGCCCTGGGAGCGGGCGCCGAGGTCCACCATGGTGGGGATCAGGGCGGGCGGGAGGTTGTCGACGACGAACCAGCCGAGGTCCTCCAGGCACTTGGCGGCGGTGCTGCGGCCCGCGCCGGACATGCCGGAGATGATCACCAGCTCGGGGATGGCCGCGGCCTCGGGAGCCTCGCCCGTCGTGCCCGTACTCACCTGTGCTCCGTTTCCGTGGTTCTCGTGGTCTTGCGCATTCATGGTCCTGTCCCCCGTGTCGGGGATGACGCCGCGGACGCGGCCTCATCCTCAATGATCTCTCCTGTGGCGGTGTTCACCGCCGGGGCGGGCGGGGCCGCCTGGGCGAGGGCCGCGGCCACGGTCTCGGCGGTCTTGCGGCCGATGCCGGGGACCTCGCAGATCTGGTCGATGGTCGCCGCGCGGAGCCGTTTGAGGGATCCGAAGTGCTTGAGGAGCGCCTGCCGGCGACTCTCCCCCAGGCCGGGCACGGTGTCCAGCGGCCCCGCCTTCATCGTCTTGGAGCGCTTGCTGCGCTGGTACGAGATGGCGAACCGGTGCGCCTCGTCACGCACCCGCTGGAGCAGGTAGAGCCCCTCGCTGGTGCGCGGCAGCACCACCGGGTCGGGCTCGCCGGGCAGCCACACCTCCTCCAGCCGCTTGGCCAGGCCGCACACGGCCACGTCGTCGATGCCGAGCTCGTCCAGCGCCCGCCGCGCGGCGGCGACCTGCGGCGCGCCACCGTCGACCACGACGAGCTGCGGGGGGTACGCGAACTTGCGCGGCCGGCCCGTCTCGGGGTCCACGGGCCCGCCGGTCACCGCGTCCACCTCGCCGCCAGCCGGCGCGTCCTCACCGTCCCACTCGCCGGTCTTCTGCTTCTCCTGGAGATAGCGGCGGAAGCGGCGGCTGACCACCTCGTGCATGGAGCGGACGTCGTCCTGTCCGCGACCGTGCCAGATCTGCGCGTCTCCGACACGACCCTTGATCTGGAAGCGGCGGTACTCGCTCTTGCGGGCCAGCCCGTCCTCGAAGACGACCATGGAGGCCACCACGTCGTCGCCCTGGAAGTGCGAGATGTCGAAGCACTCCACGCGCAGCGGCGCGGAGTCCAGGTCCAGCGCCTCGGCGATCTCCTCCAGCGCGCGGGAGCGCGTGGTCAGGTCGGAGGCGCGCTTGGTCTTGTGCAGCGCGAGCGCCTGCTGGGCGTTGCGCTGCACCGTGGCCATCAGGTCCTTCTTGTCGCCGCGCTGCGGTATCCGCAGGTCGACGCGGGCGCCGCGGCGGCCGGCGAGCCATTCGGCGACCGGGCCGACGGGGTCGGGCAGGGCCGGCACCAGCACCTCCTTGGGCACGGCGTCGCCGCTCTCCTCGCCGTACAGCTGCTGGAGGGCGTGCTCGACCAGACCCGCGGTGTCCACGGCCTCGACCTTGTCGGTCACCCAGCCGCGCTGGCCGCGCACCCGGCCGCCGCGCACGTGGAAGATCTGCACGGCCGCCTCCAGCTCGTCCTCGGCGACCGCGATCAGGTCCGCGTCGGTGGCGTCGGTGAGGACGACGGCGTTCTTCTCCATCGCGCGGCGCAGCGCGCCGAGGTCGTCCCGCAGCCGCGCCGCCTTCTCGTACTCCATGTCCTCCGCGGCGTCGTGCATCTGCTGCTCGAGCCGGCGCAGATGGGAGCCGGTGCGGCCGGCCATGAAGTCGCAGAAGTCGTCGGCGAGTTCGCGGTGCTCCTCAGGGGTGACGCGGCCGACGCACGGGGCGGAGCACTTGCCGATGTAGCCGAGCAGACAGGGCCGGCCGATCTGCGCCGAACGCTTGAACACCCCGGCCGAGCAGGTCCGCACGGGGAACACGCGCAGCATCAGGTCGACCGTCTCGCGGATCGCCCAGGCGTGCCCGTACGGGCCGAAGTACCGCACGCCCTTCTTCTTGGCCCCGCGCATGACCTGGACGCGCGGGAACTCCTCGTTGAGCGTCACCGCCAGGTACGGATAGCTCTTGTCGTCCCGGTACTTGACGTTGAACCGGGGGTCGAACTCCTTGATCCAGGTGTACTCGAGCTGCAGCGCCTCCACCTCGGTGGAGACCACCGTCCACTCCACGGAGCCGGCCGTGGTGACCATGGTGCGGGTGCGCGGGTGCAGGTTCGCCAGGTCCTGGAAGTACGAGGAGAGCCGCTGGCGCAGGCTCTTCGCCTTCCCGACGTAGATCACCCGGCCGTGTTCGTCCCGGAACTTGTAGACCCCCGGCGAGTCGGGGATCTGTCCCGGCTTGGGTCGGTAGCTGCTGGGGTCGGCCATGGTCACCACCCTACTGGCGGCCGCCGACACTCCGGCCACGGAACGGCCCGGGAACGGGCCCGGGACGCCCCGGAACGGCGGGCGACGGCCCCGGTGCCGGACGGGCCGCGGGGGCCGTGCCGGGACCCCACCCGTCTGGGACGCCCACCGCCCGCGGACGGGCGATGGGGCGGGCCGTCGTGGAAGGCCGGAAGCCGAGGCCGGGGCGGCGCGGGCGCCTGGACGGGGCGCCACGACGTCCCGCCACGGCGGCAGGGCGCGGCGGGCGGCGGGCAGGCTCCGAAGGACGCGGAGAACGGGGACAACGCGGCCGCAGGGGGCTTCCGCGGCGCACTCGGGTGTCGGGGCGGCGGCCCGTGGCCGCGACCACCGTGGCCCGGGCACCGCGCGGAAGCGAGAGGCCGCCGAAAGCGACAGGCCGCGTGATACCGACAGCCCGCGCGGCCGCCGGACGGGGCGGGTGGCTGTCGGCAGGTCGGGAGGCCGCCAGCAGGGCGGTACATGTGCCCCTCAGGGGCTGCCTCGGCACGCCCGTGAGCTGGTGAACGAGCGGGCCGGCCGCCCCGGGAGATCCGCCCCTGCCGGTCCGGTCGCCAGGGAGCGGGGAGTCAGGGAGCGGAGCCCGGGAGCGGGCAGCCGAGAAGCGGCGCGTCCGACCGGCTGGAGCGGCTGAGCGGCCCCTCGTGAACGGCTGGGGCGGCGGTCGTCGTCCGGCCGCGGACGGCCCGCGGTCGGCTCGCGGTCGGTTCGCGGTCGGCCCCGCGCGGGCGAGCCGGCGTGCGCCGGGACGCCGCCCGCGCGGGGCCGGGTCGCACGGGAACGGCCCCGCGCGGGCGGGCCGCGCCGCCGCCGAACCGTGTCGGTGCGGCCGGTCGGCCAAACCCACCGGCTGGGTCGCGCCGGTGGGCGGGGCCGCCGTGTGCCGCGCGCCCGGGGGCCGCCGCCGTGCGTCGCGGACCTCGGCGCCGGGTGCGCGGCGCGGATCAGCCGGAGCGGCGGGTGCGCAGGGCGGCCGCGGCGCACAGGCCGAGGGCCACCAGGGCGCCGACGCCGGCGATGGTGGAGGTGACGGTCAGCAGGCCGTCGCTGCTCCCGCCGGTGGCCGACGCCTGGGCGGGCTCGTAACCGCCCGCCATGCCCTTGCGGGCGTAGGCGGAGCCGGGGAGTTTGTCGCCGTACGACTCGTGGACGCGCTTCTGGTACGCGCTCACGGTGGTGCCTCGGGCTCCGATCGCGCGGGTGGCGTCGGGGTCGAGCGGCAGCACGCGCGTGCCACGCTGGACGTACCAGGCGTCGATCTGCGGCTCGCGGAAGACCGTTCCGCCGGCGAGTCTCCGGGCGCCCAGGGCCGCGTACCGCGTCTCGTCGTCGCCGGTGGCGATGTTCACCACCCGCCAGGTACCGCCGGTCCGCGCGGTCCACACCGACGCCTTGCGACCGTCGGCGGCGACCGCCTTGCTGGCGAGGAAGTCCAGCGTGGCGATGGGTGTGCCGGTCCAGGCACCGGATCGCGGCCGGGCGGCGACGAACCGCGCGGAGAGCGTGTAGACGGGCACCGTCGCCCCCTCGATGCGCGGGGCGGCGGCCTTCCGGGAGACCGCGCCGTCGCGGGCGAAGAAGCGGGCCAGGGTGTCGCGGGTGGCGGCGCTCCCGGCGGCCTCCCGCGCGGTCTCGACCGCCGCGGCCGCGGGGGTCTCCGGGGCGGCGGGCGTCGCCGTGGGGGTGTCGGCGGCGGCATCGGCCATGGGGAGCAGGCCGAGCAGGGCGGTGGCGAGGGCCGCGGCGGCGACCGCGCGGCCGGCGTTCACGATGGTCATGACCTCACGCCCCGATCCCGTAGAGCGAGTGCGTCCACGCGAACTCGCTGTTGTTCACATACCAGCCGTGGGCGGCCCAGTTGTAGCGGTAGTTGGACGGCCATGGATCGCCCCAGTAGACCCAGTCGTTCGTGGTGTCGTATCCATACAGCAGATGCATGTGACCACCGCCAGAAGACCACTGGATGCGGGTCTCGATCGGCCGGTTCGCGTTGATCTCACCCTGCACGGTGGAGTAGCGCAGCCATCCGTTGACGTACCAACCGGGGTTGACCCCGGCCCAGCGCAGCGCGGTCTGCACATTGCCGAGAGTGGCCTGCCAGTTGGGGCATTCGGTGCCCTGGGCGCGGTTGAACGCGGCGTTGCAGAACTGGTTCTGACTGTAGCCGCGCCCCATCCAGGTGGCGATGGTGTTTCCGGACGCGGCCCAGCACCAGTTGGTCTTCGCCTGCGCCTGCATGGTGATGTTGAGCCGCCGGGCGGCGAGCGCGGCGCCGGGGCGCGCCGGGGAGGGGGTCGTCGCCGCCGTCGACGCGCCCGACGCGGCCGGGGCCGAGCCGGCGTTCGTCGGGCCGGCGGCGGGGGACGTGTTCGGCGCGGGGGTCGCCGTCGCGGCCGCGGTGGGGAGCGCGAGCAGCACGGCGGCCGCGAGGCCGGTGAGGGAGAGCCGTCTGCCGAGGCGACGACCCTCGCGCGGGGCCGTGACGGCCCGCGGACCCGAAACCTGGCCGGTTCGGGGGGTGGTTGGGACGCTGTTCATGCGTTCCTCCCGTGCGAGGGGGGTGGGGTGGAGGAGCGCGTCCGGACGCTGTCCGTGGAGCATCCGGCGTTGTCACGACCAGGTCAACACGCTTCAATGCGAGATGACATCGCTATGTGAACGTTCTGGATCACATGTGAACGGACGATGCATGGATTTGCTGGAGCGTGATGAATCCATGGCCCACTAGGGCGAGTTCCGGTCGTGAACGTTCACAGCGGAGTCAGGGGAGCCCCGGGGGCGGAGCTCTCAGGTCCGATGGGGGAGCGGGAGAGCTCTGGAGCACGAGGAGCTGATGGATGCGGCAGACCACCGCACAGTCGGGCACCGCCCAGACGGAGTTGGCGCGGGCGCTGCGGGACGGTCCGTTCCATGTGGCGCTGCGGGCAGCGCTGACCGCGCGGGGGCTCGCGCTACACCGGGTGCGGCACCGCCTCGCGCAGCGCGGCGTCACGGTCGGGGTGACCAGCCTCAGCTACTGGCAGCACGGCGCGCGACGGCCGCAGCGCCCGGAGTCACTGCGGGCGGTCCGGGCCCTGGAGGAGGTGCTGGAGCTGCCCGCCCACGCGCTCACCCGGCTGCTGGAACCGACGGGCGTCCCCACCCCGCGCCCGGCCACCCGCCCGTACCGGACCCTGCTCCAGGTGTCCGGCGTCGTGGAACGGCTGCTCGCCGACCTGGACGCCCCGCTGGACGGCGGGCTGCACACCGTGTGCCACCTGGAACGGGTGCGCATCGGAACGCGGCGTGAGCTGCGCGGGCGCGAATCCCAACACGTGGTGCGGGCCCACCGGGACGGCGTGGACCGCTACCTCGCGATCCACCAGGGAGACCCCGGGTGCGACCCCGCGCGGGTCGCCGTCCACGCGACCGAGAACTGCCGCGTGGGGCGGGTGCGCCGGGACGCCGAGAGCACCCTGGTCGTCGCCGAGCTGCTCTTCGACGCGCGGCTGCGCGCCGGGGACACCCACGTCTTCGGTTACGCCTTCGAGGACGGCACCGGCGGGCCCAGCGAGGAGTACGTACGCGGCTTCAGCTTCGCCGGCGGGCAGTACGTGCTCCAGGTGCGTTTCGACGCCGCCGCCCTGCCCGTCCGCTGCCGGCGCTTCACCCGCGCCTCGGCCGACGCCCCGCGCAGCGGACAGCAGGAGCTCACCCTGACCGGGCAGCACCGCATCGTGCACCTGGCCGAGCAGGACGTCCCCCCGGGAATCCTGGGTATCGCCTGGGACTGGGAGTAGTCGCGCCCCCTGGCCGGGCCGAGCGGGCACGCGGTGGCCGGGCCGGGCGGGGGTGCGGAGTGGCAGCCCGAGCGGCGGCCCCTCCGCCGGCTCGGGTGGGCGCGTGGGACGGCGCTCCACGCCCGCCCCACGGCCCGTTCCGCGCCTCGGACCGGTCCGGCCACCTTGACCTGGCATCGGGGCGTCATGCGGCCGGTACGGGCCCCTGGCGGGCCCTTACGGCGCCATGCGAGCTCCCGGGCGCGGTCGACGCGCCCGGGCTACGGGAACCGCGAGGGTTCCGGGGGCTTCGAGGGCTCCGGGGGCTCCGGTCCTTCGGAACTCAGGCGTCCGGCCCGGCGACCAGCTTGCCGCCCTTGGTCCGGATCGGCACCGACGGGAGCGGGGCCACGGCCGGTCCCTGGAGCACCTCGCCGGTCTCGGCGTCGAACTCGCTGCCGTGGCAGGTGCAGTTGATCTTCCCGTCCGCCACCTCGTGCACCACGCAGCCCGCGTGCGTACACACCGCGCTGAAGGCCTTGAACTCCCCCTTCGCCGTCTGCGTCACCACCAGGCGGTCCTCGCGGTAGAGCTTGGAGCCGCCGACCGGAACCTCACTGGGCGAGCCCAGCTCCACGGGGGCGGTGGGGGTCGGCGACGCCTTCTTGCCGATGGCGCCCGCGCAGCCCGCGGCACAGAGCCCGGCGGCTCCGGCCAGTGCCGCCCCTCGCAGCACGGTTCGGCGGGTGGCGGGCTGGCTGGTCATGGGGGCTCCTGAGGCAGGCATGTGGATCACGGTCGGGCGCGCGCCGACCCGTCGACGATACCGGCCGTCGTCGCGGCGCCCGCCCCGCCCATGCGTTTACGGGCTCGCCCCGATGGGATACGTTCCGGCGACCCCTCACGGGAGCCGACAGCGACCGGCGGCGGCCGGCGGCGGTGGACGGAGCCGGAGCCGACGGAGCCAGACAGGAAGGACCGCAGCTCGTGATCGTGGTGGCCGGAGAAGCCCTGATCGACCTCGTCCCGTCCGGTGCGGCCGCCGCGCCGGACCACGGGCTGCCCGCGCTGCTCCCCCGACGCGGCGGCGGCCCCTACAACACCGCCGTGGCGCTGGGGCGGCTGGGCTCCCCCACCGGGTTCTGCTCCAGGGTCTCCACGGACGCGTTCGGCGAGGCGCTGCTGGACGGGCTGCGCGCCGACGGCGTGGACACCTCGCTGGTGCAGCGCGGGCCGGAGCCGACCACGCTGGCGGTCGCGGCCGTCGGGGCCGACGGATCGGCGGGCTACGGCTTCTACGCCGAGGGCACCGCGGACCGGCTCTTCGCGCTGCCCGACGCCCTTCCCGCGGGCGCGACGGCCCTTTCCCTGGGGACCTGCTCGCTGGTGCTGGAGCCGGGCGCCAGCGCCTACGAGAGGCTGTTGCGGCGCGAGGCCGAACGCGGCCTCTTCACGGCGCTCGACCCCAACATCCGCGCCGGTCTCATCCGCGACGCGGACGCCTACCGCGCCCGCTTCCGGTCCTGGCTGCCCCACGTCGCCCTGTTGAAGCTCTCCGTCGAGGACGCCGCCTGGCTGGCCGACGGCGTCGAGGACCTCGAAGCGGCAGTGCGGGAGTGGCTGGCGGCGGGGCCCTCGGCCGTGGTGCTGACCCGCGGCGGGGCGGGCCTCACCGTGCTGCCCCGCGGCGGCCGCCCGCTCACCGTGCCCGGCGAGCGGATCACCGTCGCGGACACCATCGGCGCGGGCGACACGGTCAACGCCGCGCTGCTGCACCGGCTGGCCGCCCATGGCGCGCTCTCCCCCGCCGCGATCGCCGGCCTGGACGAGGGCGTCTGGCGCGACATCCTCGCCTTCGCCGCCCGCGCCGCCGCCGTCACCTGCTCCCGCCCGGGCGCGGAGCCGCCCTACGCGGCCGAACTCGGCTGACCGCGCACGCGACCTCTCCCGTTGCCCGGCGACGGCCGGGCCACCCAGCCCCTCGGGCGTGCCCGCACATCACGCCTTCCGGGCGGGCCCCAGAGCCGAGCCCTTCGGGCGAGCCGGGCGCCCTGCACGGTGTGACCGCGCGGGGCGCCCGAGCCGACGCTAGCCGCGCTTGGCCCGCGTCGTCGTCTTCTTGGCGGCCGGCTTGGTGGTGGCCGCGGCCGCCTTCCCGACCGCCGTGGCGTTGGCCTTCTTGACCGCCGCCGTCTTCTTGGCCGCGGACTTCGTCGCGGTGGACCTCCCGGCTGCCGACGCGGTGGTCTTCTTCGCCGAGGCGGCCTTCTTCGCCGCCGGCTCCCGCGCCGGCGCCGCGTCCGCGTCGCTCACCCGCTCGCCGAGCAGCTCGCGCAGGAACTTGCCGGTGTGGCTGGCCGGGACCGATGCCACCTCCTCGGGGGTGCCCTCGGCGATGACCAGGCCGCCGCCGCTACCCCCCTCGGGGCCCATGTCCACGACCCAGTCGGCCGTCTTGATCACATCGAGGTTGTGCTCGATGACGATCACCGTGTTGCCCTTGTCGACCAGGCCGGAGAGGACCTTGATCAGCTTGCTGATGTCCTCGAAGTGCAGACCCGTGGTCGGCTCGTCCAGGACGTAGACCGTGCGCCCGGTCGACCGCTTCTGGAGCTCGCTGGCGAGCTTGACGCGCTGGGCCTCGCCGCCGGAGAGCGTCGGCGCGGACTGGCCGAGCCGGACGTACCCCAGCCCGACCTCGTGCAGGGTGCGCAGATGGCGGGAGATCGTCGGCACGGCCTCGAAGAAGTCGAGCGCCTCCTCGATCGGCATGTCCAGCACCTCGGCGATGGACTTGCCCTTGTAGTGCACCTCCAGGGTCTCCCGGTTGTAGCGCGCACCGTGGCAGACCTCGCACGGCACGTACACATCCGGCAGGAAGTTCATCTCGATCTTGATGGTGCCGTCGCCCGCGCAGTTCTCACAGCGGCCGCCCTTGACGTTGAAGGAGAACCGGCCGGGCAGATAGCCGCGGACCTTGGCCTCCATCGTCTCCGCGAAGAGCTTGCGGACGTGGTCGAAGACGCCGGTGTAGGTGGCCGGGTTCGACCGCGGGGTGCGGCCGATGGGCGACTGGTCGACGTGCACGACCTTGTCCACCAGGTCGTCGCCGTCCACCCGGGTGTGGCGCCCCGGCACGTTCCTCGCGCCCTGGAGCTCCCGCGCCAGGTGGGTGTAGAGGATGTCGTTGACCAGCGTGGACTTGCCGGAGCCGGAGACGCCGGTGACCGCGGTGAACACCCCCAGCGGGAAGGACACATCGATGTCCTGCAGGTTGTTCTCCCGGGCGCCGCGCACGGTGAGCCGGCGGGAGCCGTCCACGGGGCGGCGGATCTCCGGCAGGGCGATCGACTTCTTACCGGACAGATACTGGCCGGTCATCGACTCCTTGTTGCTCAGCAGCTCCTTCAACGGGCCGCTGTGCACCACCTTGCCGCCGTGCTCGCCGGCACCGGGGCCGATGTCCACCACCCAGTCCGAGGTCTTGATGGTGTCCTCGTCGTGCTCGACGACGATCAGCGTGTTGCCCAGGTCCCGCAGCCGCACCAGCGTCTCGATGAGCCGGTGGTTGTCGCGCTGGTGCAGACCGATGGAGGGCTCGTCCAGCACGTACAACACGCCGACCAGGCCGGAGCCGATCTGCGTGGCCAGCCGGATGCGCTGCGCCTCGCCGCCGGACAGGGTGCCCGCCGCGCGGTTGAGCGAGAGATAGTCCAGGCCCACGTCGACCAGGAACCTCAGCCGCTCGTTGACCTCCTTCAGGACCCGCTCGGCGATGGTCTTCTCCCGCGCGGTCAGCTTCATCTCGCGCAGGAAGTCGGCGCAGTCGCTGATCGACATCGCGGCGACCTCCGCGATGGAGCGGCCCTGGACGGTGACCGCGAGCACGATCGGCTTGAGCCGGGTGCCCTCACAGGTGGGGCAGGGCACCTCGCGCATATAGCCCTCGAAGCGCTCCCGACTGGAGTCGCTCTCCGCCTCCGAGTGGCGCCGCTTCACGAACGGCACGGCGCCCTCGAAGGCCGTGGTGTAGGCCCGCTCCCGGCCGTACCGGTTGCGGTAGCGCACCTCGATCTGCGTCTTGTGGCCCTGGAGCAGCGCCTTCTTGGCGCGCTGCGGGAGACCCGCCCAGGGGATGTCGGTGCGGAATCCGAGCGCGTCGGCGAGCGCGCCGACCAGCCGGCCGAAGTACTCCTTGGTGTGGCCGTGCGACCAGGGGTGGATGGCCCCCTCCTCCAGGGACCGCTCCTCGTCCGGGACGATCAGCTCCGGGTCGACCTCCATCCGGGTGCCGATGCCGGTGCACTCCGGGCAGGCGCCGAAGGGCGAGTTGAAGGAGAAGGAGCGCGGCTCCAACTCCTCGAAGGACAGGTCGTCATAGGGGCAGTAGAGGTGCTCGGAGAACATCCGCTCGCGCTGCGGGTCGTCCTCGTCGAGGTCGACGAAGTCGAGGATGACCATGCCTCCGGAGAGCCCGAGCGCGGTCTCGACGGAGTCGGTCAGCCGCCGCTTGGCGCTGTCCTTGACGGTGAGGCGGTCGACCACCACCTCGATGGTGTGCTTCTCCTGCTTCTTGAGCTTGGGCGGGTCGCTGAGCTGGATGGTCTCGCCGTCCACCCGGGCGCGGCTGTAGCCCTTCGTCTGAAGGTCGGAGAAGAGGTCGATGAACTCGCCCTTGCGCTCCCGGACCAGCGGGGACAGCACCTGGAAGCGACTGCCCTCGGGCAGCTCCAGCACCTTGTCGACGATCGCCTGCGGGGACTGGCGGGCGATGGGCCGTCCGCACTCCGGGCAGTGCGGCTTGCCGATGCGGGCGAAGAGCAGTCGGAGGTAGTCGTAGACCTCGGTGATGGTGCCGACCGTCGAGCGCGGGTTGCGCGAGGTCGACTTCTGGTCGATGGAGACGGCGGGGGACAGACCCTCGATGAAGTCCACATCGGGCTTGTCCATCTGGCCCAGGAACTGCCGGGCATAGGAGGAGAGCGACTCGACGTAGCGGCGCTGCCCCTCGGCGAAGATCGTGTCGAACGCGAGGGAGGACTTACCCGACCCCGACAGCCCGGTGAAGACGATCAGGGAGTCGCGGGGGAGGTCGAGCGAGACGTTCTTGAGATTGTGCTCGCGAGCGCCACGGACGATGAGACGGTCGGCCACGCCGGTCGGCACCTTTCTTGAGAGAGGTGAGGGGTGCGCCGCACCCCCCGATCCAGAGTAGGGGGCGCTACGGCGATGTCTTTAAGGATGCAGCACACCGAGCCTATAGCACGCACATTCGATTTGCGGGGGAAGTCAGACAGCTTCACTCGAAGGAGTGGCGGGGCTACGGTCGCACCATGAGTGACTACGCGGACTACGCGCGCGACGCCTCTGCGGTCCAGGGGGCCGCCGACCGGCTGCTCTCCGCGGTGGCCACGCTGGACGACACCGCGGTCGCCGAGCCCTCCTCCCTGCCGGGCTGGACCCGCGGCCACCTCCTGGCGCATCTGGCCCGCAACGCCGACGCCCTCACCAATCTGCTGGTCTCGGCGCGCACCGGCGAGAAGATCCCCATGTACGCCAGCGAGGAGGCGCGCGACGCCGACATCGAGCGCGACGCCTCGCGCCCGCTCGCCGTCCACCTCGACGACCTGCGCACCAGCGCCTTCCGCTTCAACACGGCGGCGGCGGCGCTCCCCCGCGACCGGTGGTCGGCGGAGGTCGCCATGCGCCGCGGCGTGGTCGAGCAGGCCGCCCGGCTGCCCTTCCGGCGGCTGGTGGAGGTCGAGCTCCACCATGTCGACCTCGACCTCGGTTACACCCTGGCGGACCTGCCCGCCGGCTTCGTGACCCAGGAGCTCGACTTCCTGACCACCGTGAAGTTCGCCGGGCACCCGGACGTCCCGCCGCTCCGGCTGGCCGCCACGGGCGACGGCCCGGTCCGGGACACCGGTCGCGCCGACGGCCCGCGACTCACCGTGACCGGAACCCCCGCCGACCTGCTGGGCTGGCTCACCGGCCGCGGCGACGGGGCCGCGCTGTCCTGCCCGGCCCCCGCGCTGCCCGCGCTACCGCCGCTAGGCTGATCACATGACGTACAGCGGAGCGGTCAAGGTCGGCGGACCCGCGGAAGTGCACGAGCTGCCGGACCTGATGATCTCTAAAGTGGCGGTCGGCCCGATGAACAACAACGCCTATCTGTTGCGCTGCCGCGCCACGGACGAGCAGTTGCTGATCGACGCCGCCGCCGAGCCCCAGACGCTGCTCACCCTGATCGGCGAGGGCGGTATCGCCTCCGTCGTCACCACCCACCAGCACGGCGACCACTGGCAGGCGCTGCGCGAGGTGGTGGACGCGACGGGCGCGACCACCTACGCGGGGCGGCACGACGCCGAGGGCATTCCGGTCCCCACCGACGTGCTGGTCGACGACGGCGACACCATTCGCGTCGGGCGGGTGGAGCTCACCGCCCGCCACCTGGTCGGCCACACCCCGGGCAGCATCGCGCTGGTCTACGACGACCCGCACGGCCACGCGCATGTCTTCACCGGCGACTGCCTCTTCCCCGGCGGTGTCGGCAACACGCACAACGACCCGGAGGCGTTCGCGAGCCTCATCGACGACGTCGAGAGCAAGCTCTTCGACCAGCTCTCCGACGAGACCTGGGTGTACCCCGGTCACGGCGACGACACCACGCTCGGCGCGGAGCGTCCGCACCTGGGCGAATGGCGTGAGCGCGGCTGGTAGCACGGCACCTGTGCCGATGTGCCGCCACACGCCCTGACATCACCCTTTCCCGGTCCGTAACCAGGGGCGCGCGCGGGTAGTTGGTGCGTCATGCGCGACGATCAGTCGCCGTCCATGACGCGCCTCGCCGCGGCGTCCCTGGCCGGCACCGCCATCGAGTTCTACGACTTCTTCATCTACGGCAGCGCCGCCGCCCTGGTCTTCGGCCCGCTCTTCTTCCCGGGCGCCTCCCCGCTCGCGGCCACGCTCGCCGCCTTCGGCACCTTCGCCGTCGGCTTCCTCGCCCGCCCGCTCGGCTCGATCGTCTTCGGGCACATGGGCGACCGCCACGGCCGGCGTCCGGTGCTCATCGCCTCACTGCTCCTGACCGGCGCCGCCACCGTCGCGGTCGGCTGTGTGCCGGACTACGACACGATCGGGGTCGCCGCGCCCGTCCTGCTGACCGTGCTGCGCTTCCTCCAGGGGCTGGGGCTGGGCGGGGAGTGGGGCGGGGCGGTGCTGCTCACCGCCGAACACGCGCCCGCGCGGCGCCGCGCGCTGTGGTCCAGCTTTCCGCAGATCGGCCCGGCCGTCGGCTTCCTGCTCGCCAACGGGGTGCTGTTGGCGCTGTCCCTCGCCCTGACCGACGCGCAGTTCCGCTCCTGGGGCTGGCGGGTGCCGTTCTGGGTGGGTGGCGTGCTGGCCGCCGTGGGCCTGTTGTTGCGCACCCGGCTCAGCGAGACGCCGCAGTTCCGGGAGCTCGCCCGGCGCGGCGAGCGGGCCGACGCGCCCATGGCCGAGGTGGTGCGCCGCCACTGGCGCCTGTTGCTGCTCACCGCCGGCGGGCTCGCCGTGGGATACGCCGTGTTCTACGCGGTGACCACCTGGTCGTTGGCCTACGGCACGGAGCGGCTCGGGATCGACCGCACGGTGATGCTCGGTCTCATCATGGCGGCCGTCGCCGTCAAGGGCGCGCTCACCCCGCTGGTCGCGCACCTCGGCGACCGGTTCGGGCGGCGCCCGCTGTGTCTGCTGGGCTCCGCGGCGTCCGCCCTGTGGATGTTCCCGCTGGTCGCGCTGTTGCACACCGGCCGACCGGCGTTGATGTTCCTCGGCTTCCTCGGCGCGCTGCTGGCGTTCGTCCTGATGTTCGCCGTGACCGGCGCCTATCTGCCCGAGCTGTACGAGCCGCGGGTGCGCTGCACGGGCGCGGCGGTCGGCTACAACCTGGCGGGGGTGCTCGGCGGAGCGCTGACCCCCGTCGCGGCGACCTCGTTCTCCAGCGGCGAGGGGGCGCCCTGGGGGGTGGCGGGCTATCTCACCGCCATCGCGCTGTTCAGCCTCGGCTGCTTCGCGCTGCTCCCGGAGACCGGTGAGACGCGCGACCGCCTCCCACGGGCCGAACTGGCCGGGGAGGCGGCTCTCTGAGTTCGCGGAGCCTCAGCCCTTCCGGGCTTCGGGGTTCCGGGGGTCGCCGGGCGCCGGCGCATCGGCGTCCGGGCCGTCCGCGGGACCGCCGGTCGGGCGGTCCCGCCGTGACCGGCGTCAGACGTCGACGCTGTCCTTCTCCTTGGCGCCGGGGCCCTCGCCCGACTCCACGCCCACCGGGCCGGCGGCCGCGGCGCCCGCGCCCTCCAGGGCCTCCTGGGCGGCCTGCTTCTTCGAGGCGTACAGGCTGGTGATGGTGGTGACGACGAGGACGGCGCAGATGACGCCCAGGGAGACCGGGATGCTGATCTCAGGGACGTGCACCCCGGACTCGTGCAGCGCGTGCAGCACCAGCTTCGCGCCGATGAAGCCCAGGATCACCGACAGCCCGTAGGAGAGGTGCACCAGCTTCTTCAGCAGCCCGCCGATCAGGAAGTACAGCTGGCGCAGACCCATCAGCGCGAAGGCGTTGGCCGTGAAGACGATGTACGGGTCCTGGGTGAGACCGAAGATGGCGGGGATCGAGTCCAGCGCGAAGAGGACGTCGGTGGTGCCGATCGCCAGCATGACGATCAGCATCGGCGTCATCAGGCGCTTGCCGTTCTCCACGATGAACAGCTTGGTGCCGTGGTACTTGTCGGTGGACGGGAAGCGCCGCTCGACCATCTTCAGGAAGCGGTTCTCCTCGAACTCCTCATCCTCCTTGTCGGCCCGCGCCTCCTGGATGAGCTTCCAGGCGGTCCAGACGAGGAACGCGCCGAAGATGTAGAAGACCCAGGAGAAGGTCGAGACGATCGCGGCACCGCCGGCGATGAACACGGCGCGCAGCACCAGCGCGATGAGCACACCCACCATCAGAACCCGCTGCTGGTAGATGGAGGGCACCGCGAACTTCGCCATGATGAGCACGAAGACGAAGAGGTTGTCGACGCTCAGCGACTTCTCGGTGATGAAGCCGGCGAAGAACTCACCCGAGGGCTGGCCGCCCGCGAAGAGGAAGAGGCCGAGCCCGAAGAGCCCGGCCAGGGCGATCCAGACGGCGGTCCAGATCCCGGCCTCCTTGAGGGAGACCTCGTGCGGCTTGCGGCCGCCTATGAAGAAGTCGACGGCGATCAGGGCGCACAGACCAAGGATGGTCAGCGCCCACAGGGTCATGGAGACGTCCACGGGTCCTCCGGCATTCGTACGGCAGTTTCAGCGTGTCGTTCGCTGCCGGAGGTCTCTTCCGCCCGTGGCGCCGACGACGGCTCCACGGGCCGGCGCCCCGGGATCACTGTGATCCGTGGTGACGGGTACGCCGCGGTAGGAGTACTCCCCTCCGTTGCAAAGGAGAGTACAGGAAAGACCAAGGAAGAGTAAAGAAATAAGTAAAAGCGCAGGTCACCGCCCGTATGCCTGTCGCGCTTGGGCCACTTGCGCCAACACCCGCTGCAGCACCTGGCTGCCGGCGGGGACCAGCGCGGGCTCATATGTCCAGGCGTGCCCGACCCAGGGGTCGGCCAGGTGGTCGTCGGGGACCGGGGTGATCCGCAGCAGCGCACGCCACAGCGGGTCCAGCACCGGGCCGTAGGCCCGGGCGTCCTCCCGGTCGGCCACCATCATCAGGTGCACCCCGACCGACGGCCCCTCGTCGGCGAGGTAGCGCAGCTGGGTGACGGCACGGTCGTCGAAGCCGTGCGGGAAGTCGTTGACGATCAGCAACTGCTGGGCCAGGTCCAGGTCGGGCGGCAGGGCGTCGGTGGCGCCGCTGCGGATCGCCATCTGCACCAGGTCGACCCGCTGGGTCAGGGCGGCCAGCGTCGCGGTCACCCCCTGGGCTCCGGCCGCCGGCGGCTGGCGCAGCGCGCCGGAGTCCGACAGCGGTTGGAGCGCCACGGCGCCCGAGCCGGCCGGGTCGATCACATGCAGCGAGAACTCGTCCACCGGGTACACGGCCAACAGCCGCGCGGCCAGCGCCACCGCGGTGTCCAGCGCCATCCGGCGCAGCTCGCCGGAGTCCACCAGTGCCGCCTCGGGCGAGCCGCCGCGGCCGCTGTCGATCCACAGCCCGCGCTCCAGTGGCAGCCGGACCAGCATGGGGATGCGCAGGTCCGTGCGCTCCGGCAGGTGCAGATCGCCCAGGCGCAGCGCCATCGGAATCTCCATCGGCACCTCGTAACCGTGCCAGACGGGGCTGTCCCACCGGGCGTACGCGGGCGGCAGGGCCGGCTCCACGACCTCGGCCTCGGCGGCGAGCTGCGCCAGGTCCCGGTCCAGGACCGCGCGGGCCTGTTCGACCAGGGAGGTGTGCTTGTCGCGGGCCTCCGCACGGGCGGCGTCGGCCGCCGGGCCGACGCGGGTCCGCGGGTCGGAGAGCACCCGGTCCAGCTCCTGCTCCATGCGGGAGTCGGCGAAGTCGACGGCGCTGCGGTAGGCGGCGGTGGTCCGGGCCAGGTCCTCGAACATGCCCCACACCTGGTTGTAGAGCCGCTCGTCCATGGTCCAGCCGGTGGCGTCGCCGGCGACCGGCGGCGCGGGCTGCCCCGGCTGGGCGGGCGGTGCGGTCGGCGCCGGGGCCGGCGGGGCCGCCGTGCGACGGCCGGGGTGCCGGTAGTCGACCGGCCCGCCCGACGAGGGCGGCGGGACCGACCCGCCGTTGGACGGCTGCCCGCCGGCGTCGGCGCCCGGGGCCGGGTCGGACGAGGTGCTGCCGCCCGCCGTGGCCGTACGGACCCGACCCTCGGGCCCGGAGCGCGGCGGGGGCTGGGCGACGGAGCGGGCCATGCCCTGGGCGACCGCGTCGTTGATCCGCGCGGCGAGCTGCGCGGCCTCCGCCAGCCCCTGGTCCTGCAGCATGGCGGCCAGGCCGCCCGCGTACCCCTGCCCGACGGCGCGCACCTTCCAGGCGCCCTGCCTGCGGTAGAGCTCCAGGGCCACGACAGCGGACTCCGCGTCCAGACCGGTGACGGTGAAGCTCGCGATCTCGGTGCCGTCCAGCCCGGTGACGGCGACGGACGGGGCCGCGAGGGCGCCGAAGGTCACCGGGCCGCCCACGCCGGTCGGCAGGGCGAGCAGCACCGTGACCCGGTGGCTGGTCTCGGGCAGCGCGTCGAGATCGACGGCGAGCCGGTGGTCGGCGGCGGCCTGCTTGGACACCTCGATCCCGGGCAGTTGGGGCGCGGCCGGATGGGCGATCCATTCGGCGCCGAGTATGCGGCCCTGCTCATCGGCGAGCGTCGCCCCGGCCACGATCGGCTTGCCCGCCGAGACCCGGATCTCCAAACGGGTCTGAGGCAGTGGGTGGTTCTGCCCCCGGACCAGCTCGGCCGTCATCGCTGCGCTCCCTTGTTGGGTCTCGTACGCGTCGTGCGCTCGCACGCGTCGTCGTGTGGTTCGTTCTGCTCGCGTTCGCACGGGTGGGTCTGGGACCGCGGGTGCGACCGCGAAATCTTCTGTCGTGAGTGCCCACCGGCCCGGCGACGATCGTTCGCCGCCGGGCCGGTCACCACGGTCGCTCACGGGCCGTCGACGTGGCCCGTCGCGGCTTACAGGTGGGGCACGATGTGCGGCATCAGGTCCTGGAAGGTGCGGCCGTTGGCCGGCTCGCCCAGGGCCTTCATCTGCCAGCCGCCGCCGACCCGCTGCACCTTCGCCATGATCTGCGCGGTGTACTGCCCACCGCCGGTGAGGGTGTAGCGCGCCAGCTCCTGGCCGTTGGTCTCGTCGACGAGGCGGCAGAAGGCGTTCTGCACCTCGGTGAAGGTCTGACCGGTGAAGGAGTTCACCGTGAAGACGATCTGGTCGATGTGGACCGGAACACGCTGGAGGTCGACGAGGATCGCCTCGTCGTCGCCGCCCTGGCCGACGCCGCCGACCAGGTTGTCACCGGTGTGCCGCACCGAGCCGTCGTCACTGACCAGGTGACGGAAGAAGACCACGTCCGTCGGCTGCCCGCTGGCGAACAGCACGGCCGACGCGTCGAGGTCGATCTCCCGAGTGCGGGACCCGAACAGCCCCCGGCGGGCGGCGGCCTGCCACCCCAGTCCCATACGCACCGCGGTCAGGGTGCCACCGTCGGCCTTCTGCAGGCTGATGGACTGTCCCTTGGACATGTTGACCGTCACGTGCTGCCCCTACTCTCGTTTCTCGTTTCCCCGTGGCCGCCTGTCTTGTGCGGCCCTGTCAACCCTAAGCACTCCCGGAGCCTGGCAGGACCGCCCGGCCGGGCTTTGTGTCGTTCTTGAAACACTCCCCGCCGTACGCGGGGCTCGCCCCCCGTCGACCGTCGCCCCCGGACACGGTCGCCCCCGGGCGGACGGTCAGGAAAGCCCGGCCTCCTGCATCTGCCGCAGCTCCTTCTTCAGCTCCGACACCTCGTCACGCAGCCGCGCCGCGACCTCGAACTGGAGCTCCGCGGCGGCCGCCCGCATCCGCGCGGTCATCTCCTCGATCAGCTCGGCCAGTTCGGCGGCCGGACGATCGGTCGGCACCGCCTCGGCGCCGCCCTTGCCGCCCTTCTTGTGGCCGGCCAGCGCCGGCACCGGGGCCTTCGGCTGCGCCTTCCCCTTGCCGCCCGCCGCCTGGTCGGCCTTGCGGTATCCGGAGCCCAGCAACTCCCTGGTGTCGATCTCCTCGCGCGCGATGGTCGCGACGATGTCGCCGATCTTCTTGCGCAGCGGCTGGGGGTCGATGCCGTTCGCCTTGTTGTAGGCGATCTGCTTGGCGCGGCGGCGGTTGGTCTCGTCGATGGCCTTCGCCATCGCCGCCGTGACCTTGTCGGCGTACATATGGACCTGACCGGACACGTTGCGCGCCGCACGGCCGATCGTCTGGATCAGCGAGGTGCCCGAACGCAGGAACCCCTCCTTGTCCGCGTCCAGGATCGCCACCAGGGAGACCTCGGGCAGGTCCAGGCCCTCACGCAGCAGGTTGATGCCGACGAGCACGTCGAACTCGCCCGCGCGCAGCTCCCGCAGCAGCTCCACCCGGCGCAGCGTGTCGACGTCGCTGTGCAGATAGCGCACCTGGATGCCCAGCTCCAGGAAGTAGTCGGTGAGGTCCTCGGCCATCTTCTTGGTGAGGGTGGTCACCAGGACGCGCTCGTCCTTCTCGGTGCGGGCACGGATCTCGTGGACGAGGTCGTCGATCTGGCCCTGGGTGGGCTTGACCACGACCTCCGGGTCGACCAGGCCGGTCGGCCGGATGATCTGCTCCACGAAGCCGTCGCCGCGCGACAGCTCGTAGGGCCCCGGGGTCGCCGAGAGGTAGACCGTCTGCCCGACGCGCTCCAGGAACTCCTCCCACTTCAGGGGGCGGTTGTCGAGCGCCGAGGGCAGCCGGAAGCCGTGCTCGATCAGGGTGCGCTTACGCGACGCGTCTCCCTCGTACATCGCGCCGATCTGCGGCACGGTGACATGGGACTCGTCGATGACCAGCAGGAAGTCGTCCGGGAAGTAGTCGAGCAGGGTGTGCGGCGGGGTGCCGGACTCACGGCCGTCGATGTGCAGCGAGTAGTTCTCGATGCCGGAGCAGGTGCCGATCTGACGCATCATCTCGATGTCGTAGGTGGTCCGCATCCGCAGCCGCTGGGCCTCGAGGAGCTTGCCCTGCTTCTCCATCCGGGCCAGCGTCGTCTCCAGCTCACGCTCGATCCCGGTGATGGCCCGCTCCATCCGCTCGGGCCCGGCGACGTAGTGGCTGGCCGGGAAGACGTAGAGCTCCTCGTCGTCGGAGATGACCTCGCCGGTCAGCGGGTGCAGCGTGGACAGCGCCTCGATCTCGTCGCCGAACATCTCGATCCGGACCGCGAGCTCCTCGTAGACCGGGAAGATCTCGATGGTGTCGCCGCGCACCCGGAAGGTGCCGCGGGTGAACGCCATGTCGTTGCGCGTGTACTGGATGTCGACGAACCGGCGCAGCAGCTGGTCCCGGTCGATCTCGTCGCCGACCTTGAGCGGCACCATCCGGTCGACGTACTCCTGCGGCGTGCCCAGGCCGTAGATGCAGGACACGGAGGCCACCACGATCACATCACGCCGGGTGAGCAGGGAGTTCGTCGCCGAGTGGCGCAGCCGCTCGACCTCCTCGTTGATGGAGGAGTCCTTCTCGATGTAGGTGTCGGACTGGGGAACGTACGCCTCGGGCTGGTAGTAGTCGTAGTACGAGACGAAGTACTCCACCGCGTTGTTCGGCAGGAGCTCGCGGAACTCGTTGGCGAGCTGGGCGGCGAGGGTCTTGTTGGGTGCCATGACGAGCGTCGGCCGCTGCAGCTTCTCGATCATCCACGCGGTGGTCGCGGACTTTCCGGTGCCGGTCGCCCCGAGCAGGACCACGTCCTTCTCGCCGGCGCGGATGCGCCGCTCCAGGTCGGCGATGGCGGTCGGCTGGTCACCGCTGGGCTGGAAGGGGCTGACGACCTCGAAGGGCGCCACCTTGCGTTCGATCTGGGATACGGGCCGCATGGAACCACCGTACGACCCGGCACTGACAACGGCCCACCGCCCGCCCCGCGGCCGTGGCCGGGGCACGACGTCGGGTCGACCGACTCGGCACCGGACGGGAGTCGGTCGCATACGGGTGCCCTCCGGTCCCCTGCCGCTCGCGGCCGGTCGACGGCGCGTTCACCCGTTCGCCCTTTCCGGGGTTTCCCGGGTCCGCCGCCCCCGCCGCCCTGGGGGCCGCCGTGCCTGCTCAGCGCGGTGCGACAGGTCGTACCGCACATTCCCGGCCACGATCCGACCATCCGCCACCTGTCCCCCGGTCCGCCTCTCCTGGCACCCTCTGCGGGTCCGGCCCACCGACGACGTGAGGAGTCCGTATGCGCGTCCGCCCCGCCGCCGCCCTCGCCGGCGCCCTCCTGGGTATGTCCACGCTCTTCCTCCCCGCCACCGCGCTGGCGCGGCCCGCCACCGCCTCGGCGTCCGACACGCTGACCGCACGGGCGGCCACCGGGCGTGCCCACGCCCCGGTCGCCGTGGCGCACCGCGGCGCCTCCGCCTATGCCCCCGAGAACACCCTGGCCGCCGTGGACGAGGCGGCCGAGCGGGGGATCAGATGGGTGGAGAACGATGTGCAGCGCACCAAGGACGGCGAGCTGATCATCATGCACGACACCACGCTCAGCCGGACCACCGACGTGGAGCAGGTCTTCCCCGGCCGGGCGCCCTGGAAGGTCTCCGACTTCACCGCCGAGGAGATCGAACAGTTGGACGCGGGCAGCTGGTTCGGCCCGGAGTTCGCGGGCGAGCCGGTGCCCACGCTGGAGGACTACATGGAGACGGTGGAGGACAACGGGCAGAGCCTGCTGATGGAGCTCAAGGCCCCCGAGCTGTACCCCGGCGTCGAGCGGCAGACCCTTCGGCTGCTGCGCCGCGAGGGCTGGCTGGACCGTCCCCACGTCAAGCGCCGGTTGATCATCCAGTCGTTCAGCGCCGGCTCGGTCCGGGCGGTCCACGAACTGCGGCCGGAGGTGCGGACCGGCTTCCTGGGCGCCCCGGCCGTCGCCGACCTGCCGACGTACGCGGCCTTCGCCGACCAGATCAACCCGAACCACAAGGCGGTCACCCCGGAGTACGTCGCCGCGGTCCACGCGGTGCGGGGCGCCCACGGCCGGCCGCTCCAGGTCTTCACCTGGACCGTGGACGACGGCCCGACCGCGGTCAAGCTCGCGTGGGCCGGCGTGGACGGGATCATCACCAACAAGCCCGACGTCATCAGGGACGCTCTGGACGACGCGTAGCGGGCCGGCGCGCCCGGGAGAGCACGCGCGTGGGCGGGGGCGTTGTCGGTGCCCCCGCCTACGCTGAAGGGCGTGACGCAATCCGCGAGCGACTCCCGCGTGTGGACCTGGGCGGTCCTGGACACCCCCATCGGCCCGCTGCTGCTCGGAGCGACCGAGCAGGGCCTGGTCAGCGTGGTCTTCCACGCCGACGAGCGGACCTCCGCCGCGTCGGTGGAGCGCCTCACCCGGCGGCTTGGATCGCCTCCGGTGGCCCCCGGCCGGGAGGGCGCCCCCGGCCGGGAGGGCGTCCCCGGTCGGGAGGCTCTCCCCGAGGCGAAGGGCGACCGCGCCCCGAACGACGATGCCGCCACGGACGACCGCGCCGCGGGCGATCCCTCCGCGGACGCCGCCGCCCACCTCGCCGAGGCGATACGCCAGCTCACGGCGTACTTCTCGGGGGAGGCGCGGACGTTCACCGTCCCCCTCGACTGGTCCCTGACCACCGGCTTCAACCGCCGCGTGCTGCGCGCGCTGGCCGCCCACGTCCCCTATGGGAGGGTGGTCGGCTACCAGGACCTGGCCGACCGAATCGCCGAGCCCGGCGCCGCGCGGGCCGTCGGCATGGCCATGGGCGGCAACCCGCTGCCCGTCGTCGTGCCCTGCCACCGCGTCGTGGAGAGCGACGGCGGCATCGGCGGCTTCGGCGGGGGGCTGGAGACCAAGCGCCACCTGTTGGCGCTGGAGGGCGTGCTGCCGCAACCGCTGTTCTCGCCCGCCGCAACCGCTGTTCTAGCCCGCCGCGCCCGCCGCGCCCCTCGCGGCCGCCGGCCCGGGTGCCGCCGCGACCATGGCGAGGACGGGCCGAGCCCCGCTCCCGGTCTAGCCGAGCCCGCTCCAGGCCGGGTGGCGCGGATCGTCGGCCCGCACGACCACGTCGGCGGCCTCACCCGGCCGTATCTCCTCCTCGTAGCGGGCGAAGGCCGGCAGCGTCCACCGCTCGTCCGCGCCGGTGCGCCGCGCGAGGGCCGCCGGCGACAGCCGTAGATGGACGGAGAGGTCGAACGGGAACCAGTGCCCGAGCAGCAGCGCGCCGTGCAGCAACAGCACCCCTCCGGGCGGCAGTTCGGTGTAGGGGCTGCGGGTGGCGCGGTCGGCCTCGGGATCCCACAGGTCGGGCAGCACCCGACCGGTCCCGCCCGGTTCGAGGGGCGTGAAGACCTCCCGCCACAGCGCGCCGGTGTCCAGCCACCCGTCGTAGTAGGCGTCGACGTCCCGCCGCCCGTGTTCGAAGCGCAGCGACGCGGGCCGCCAGAAGCCGCTCGCCGCGACCACCAGCCCCGGCCGCCCCCGCAGCCGCAACGCCTCGGCCAGCCGCCCCGCCAGCTCCCCGGTGCCCGCCGCCGGCGGCCCGTCGACGGCCACCCGCAGCCAGGGCCCGCCGTCGGCGGCCTCCAACCCCATGAGGTGGTCGGTGACGAGCCGGGTCAGCCGTTCCCAGGAGATCGCTTCGAGCCGCACTCCCCCATGATGCCTGGGCTACGGTACGAAGAATGACACGCCAGATCGCACTGTTGCGCGGCATCAACGTCGGCCGCGACAAGAGGTTCCCCATGGCACGACAGCGGGAGCTGATGCAGGCGCTCGGGTACCAGGACGTCACCGTCTACCTCCAGTCGGGCAACGTCGTCTTCGCCGACCCGGGCACGCCGCCCGAGCGGACCGCCCGCGCGATCGAGGACCGCATCGCCGCCGACATGGGCTTCCCCGTGCCCGTCATGGTGCGCACCCGCGACGAGCTGGCGGCCGTCGTCACCGCCAACCCCTACCCGGCGGCCGCGGCCGAGCCCAAGACCCTGCACGTCGCCTTCCTGTCGGACGTCCCCGCCGACACCGCGCCGCTGGACGCCCTGGACCGGGCCGGCTACGCCCCGGACGATTTCCGGCTCATCGGCCGAGAGATCTATCTGCACTGCCCGAACGGGCTGGGCCGCTCCAAACTGGCCGAGAAGATCCTCGGGATGCGGCTGGGCGTCACGGTCACCGCCCGCAACTGGAACACGGTCACCCGGCTGCTGGCGCTGGCGGACGCCGTGTGACGGCCGTTCGGCCGACCTCCGCGAGGCGTGTCGACGGCCCGCCAGGTGTCGTCACGGCACGTGTGCGGGAAGAGGTGGTGCGTGCGTGAAGTACGTGAGGTGACCGAGCCCATGGCCGAGCTGGTGCGCCGCGGCACCACCCCCGTCGTGGCCCAGGCGCTGCGCTCCACCGCGGCCGCGACCATCTCGTACGTGGTGGCGCTCCAGCTCAGCAGCGAGCCGGTCCCGCTGACCGCCCCGCTCACCGCGCTGCTCGTCGTCCAGGTCACCCTCTACGCCACCCTCACCACCGGCATCCGCAGGGTGAACTCGGTGGTCGCCGGGGTGCTCATCGCGATCGCCTTCAGCGCCCTGGTCGGCCTGACCTGGTGGAGCCTGGCGCTGATCATCCTCGCCTCGCTCGCCGCGGGGCATCTGGTGCGCGTCGACGAGTTCGTCCCCGAGGTGGCGATCAGCGCCATGCTGGTCCTGGGCGTCACCCAGGTCTCCGACACCGCCTGGGACCGGGTGGTGGAGACACTGATCGGAGCGGTGGTGGGGCTGCTCTTCAACTTCCTGCTGGCACCGCCGGTCTATGTGCGCACCGCCGGCGAGTCCATCGAGGACCTCGCCCGTCGGCTGCGGACCCTGCTGCTGCACATCAGCGACGAGCTCACCGAGCACATCCCCGTCGCCCGCGCCGCCGCCCGGCTCCACGAGGCCCGCCGTCTCGACCAGGACATCTCCCAGGTCGACGCCTCGCTCCGGCAGGCCGAGGACAGCCTCCGCCTCAACCCGCGGGTCCGGGAGGGGCTGCTGCACCGCATCGTGCTCCGCACCGGCCTGGACACCCTGGAGATCTGCACCGTCGTCCTGCGCGTACTCGCCCGAACCCTCACCGACCTGGCCAAACACCGCACCGACGAGCCGCTTTTCCCACCCGACGTGGCCGCGGGGCTCCAGGCCCTGTTCGGCCATCTCTCCCAGGCCGTCCAGAGCTTCGCCGCCCTGGTCACCACCCAGGTCAGCGCCAACGCCGAGGAGGCCGAGGCGCGCCTCGCGGCGGAGCTCGCCAAGGCCAAGGCCGACCGCGACGACGTCGCCGAGCTGCTGCTGTTCCGCGTCCAGCAGCACCCCCGTCAGTGGCAGCTGCACGGGGCGCTGTTGGCCGAGGTCGACCGGATCCTGGACGAGCTCGACATGGACCACCGGTCACGGCGGCTGATGGAGGAGCTGGACCGGCACGCGCAGGAGCGGAGGGAGCGGTTCCCACGATGGGCCAAGGCCCGGGACCGGCTCCGAAAGTCCTGGTCACGGCTGCGCCGAGGGTGAGCCGGGAGCGGCCGGCCGGGCGTTGTCAGTGGTCGCCCGTACGGTTCGTGGCAGTGGACGACCACGGAGTCGCCCACCGTTTCCTGTCCGTGGGAGGGGTCTGCCGTGTCTCGGTCGACGACGTATCTGGAGCTGTCTCAAGAGGGCGGCGGCGCACACAAGTTCTATGAGGTCACGGTCGACAGCACGGTCGTGTCGGTGCGCTACGGCCGCATCGGCGCGGCCGGGCAGCTCCAGACCTCCACCTTCCCCACGGCGGAGAAGGCGCAGGCCGCGGCCGCGAAGAAGATCGGCGAGAAGGTGCGCAAGGGGTACGCGCCGGCGGTGCGGGGCCAGCGGGCCGCGCGGCCGGTGACGCGACGCCAGGTGACCTCGGCCCCCTCGACGGCGCGCGCGGTCGCGCCGGTGCTGTGGCGGTTCCGCACCGGCGCCGCCGCGTTCGGCATCCACATCGACCAGGACCGCTGCTGGGTCGGCAACCAGGCCGGAGACGTCTACACCCTGGGACACGACGGCGAGGTGCTGGCCCGCTACCAGCTGCCGGACGGGGTGAAGTGCCTGGTCGCCGACGACTTCTGGATCTACGCGGGGTGTGACGACGGCACGGTCTACGACCTGTCCTCCAAACTGCCCTTCGCCGCCTACGAGATCGCGGCCAGCGTCGACATCTTCTGGCTCGACATCCATGAGGGCGTCCTGAACGTCGCCGACCGCAACGGCGGGCTGACGGTCATCGACCACGAGGACGAGTTCCAGTGGTCACGCAAGAGCGCCGGTGGCCACGCCTGGATGGTCCGCCGCGACGACCGCGCCGTCTACCACGGCCACCAGCGCGGCGTCACGGCCTACCACCCCGACGGCGGCGGCGAGCGATGGCACACCGCCACCACCGGCGCGGTCCTCTTCGGCTGGCAGGAGGACGACGCGGTCTACGCGGGCACCGACCGCCGGGTGGTCCAGCGCCTGGACAAGGAGACCGGCCGTATCGAGGCCGTGTACCGGTGCGACACCGTCGTGTACTCCTGCGCCACGGCCCCGGGCGGCCAGTACGTCTTCGCGGGCGACTCCGCCTCCTCGGTGTACTGCTTCGCGCAGGACGGCACCCGGCTGTGGAAGCTGGGGACCGGGGGCGGCTCGGCGCTGTCCATGCAGTACCACGACGAGAAGCTCTACCTCGTCACCACCGACGGCTCGCTGGCCTGCATCGACGCCAGCGACGCCGCCATCGCGGCCGCGCAGGGCGGCACGCTGCCCACCGCGCGCGACGTGAAGTCGTCCGCGGGGCTGCCCACCTACACCCCGTCGGCGGCGGTGCGGACGGTGGTCTCCTCCGCCGCGCCGGCCGGCGGCGTGATCGTCGAATGCGTGCAGGAGGGCAGTCGGCTGCGGATGCGGGTCGTCAGCGGCGGCTACGAACCGGAGTGGAACGTCCAGTTCCCCCGCCTGATGCGCGAGGTCGGAGCCCGCTATGTGGTGGACGCCCTGCACCCCGCGTCCGGGTTCTACCGCGTCCGCGGCGAGATCCGCCGGCTGGTGTAGCCGCCAGGGCCGCCGAGCGGGCGGCCGGCGTACATTCGGTAGTGGAGATTGGATTGCCATGTTGCGTACCGGCGACGAACCAGTCCACGCGCGCAGCGCGCTGCGGATGCGGTGTGCGCTCGCCGTCTGGGGCCTGCTCTGGTCCCTGGGCGGGGCGGTGGCCTTCTCCGCGGTGGGCCGACCAGGATGGGCGGCGGCCTGCGCCGTTCTGGTGGTGATCACCCTCACGGACCTGATCCTCGTCATCCGGCACATCCGCCAGGGCCCGCACTACCAGCCCGGCCGGAACATACCGCCGTACCACCCGGTCAGCGACCGTCCGAGCCCACCCCAGCGCCCCGAGCAGCCCCGTCAGCCGCGCCACCTCCCCTGACAGGCCCGCTCCCGCCCGCCGAGCCGCCCGCCGATGTCATCGGGCGGGCGCGTCGGCCGCTCAGCCCGGGGAACAGTCCGCCGCTCAGCCGGTGTCGCCGAAGCGGGCGGCCCGCACGAAGTCGGGACGGGGGTCCAGGGCGGCCGCGAGCCGGAAGTGCCGGGTCGCCTCGGCGGGACGGTTGGCCCGCTCCAGGGTGCGCCCGAGGGCGAAGTGGGCGAACGCGTTGTCCGGCTCACGCTCCAGGACGAGCTGGAACTCCAACTCGGCGGCGCGCAGCTGGGCGGAGCCGAAGAAGGCACGGGCGCGCAGCAGCCGCGCCGCGGTGTTCTCGGGATGGGCGGTGATGACCGAGTCGAGCAGCTTCACGGCGCCGCGCGGATCACGGGCGGCCAGCAGCTGCTCCGCCGCGCGGTAGTCGATGACGTGGTTCTCGGGCGTGGGCTCGGGCACAACCGTTTCCTTCCCCAGGGGCGGAGCCCCTGCCGCGCCGTCCGTGGGCATCCGCGCCCCCGGTTGGCGCACAGGCGATCGGTACGCACCACACAACGACGACGCCCTCGGCCGCATTCCCCCGCCGATCCGGCCGATGGCCCGCGGGCGGTCACCTCGCCCGGGTCACTCCCGGCCGGGCCGGTCCGCTCCGCGTTCGCGCTCCACCAGCTCCGCCCAGACCTGCCGCACCCGCGGCTCCAGCGCCTCCAGCGGTCCGTCGTTGTCGATGACCAGGTCGGCGATGGCCAGCCGCTGCTCGCGCGTGGCCTGGGCCGCCATCCGGGAGCGCGCCTCGTCCTCGGACATCCCGCGCAGCCGTATGAGCCGGTCGAGCTGGGTGCGCGGGGCGGCGTCGACCACGACGACCAGGTCGTAGAGCGGGGCCAGACCGTTCTCGGTGAGCAGGGGGACGTCGTTGACCACGATGGCGTCCGGGCCGGCCGACGCCTCCAGGGCGGCGGTGCGCTCGCGGACGAGCGGATGGACGATCCCGTTGAGGACCGCGAGACGCTTCGGGTCGCTGAAGACGATGGCGCCGAGCTTGGGGCGGTCCAGGCCGCCCTCGGCGGTGAGCACCTCCGGCCCGAAGGCGTCGACCACGGCCGCCAGGCCGGGCGTGCCCGGCTCGACCACCTCGCGTGCCAGGCGGTCGGCGTCGATCAGCACCGCGCCGTAGGAGGACAGCAGCCGCGACACCTCGCTCTTGCCGGCGCCGATTCCACCCGTCAGGCCCACGGAGAGCATGGCCGCCCCTCCCGTCCGCTCGCTCCACCCCGCCCCTGCGGGGCCTCACACGCTACCCGAGGGGCCGGGGGCACCGAGCGTCGACCTCGTCGACTCTCGCCGCCCGTCCCCGCTCGACACGCGCCGGCCTGCCCTCGGGCGGGCACGCCGGCGGGCCCTCAGGCGCCGCCCTCGCCCTCGCGCTCCGCCAGGAAGCGCTCGAACTGGGCGCCCAGCTCATCCGCCGACGGCAGCTCGACCGGTTCGGCCACCAGGCTGCCCCGGCTCTCGGCGCCGGCCATCGCGTCGTACTGGTGCTCAAGGCCGCGCACCAGGGCGACGAGCTCCTCGTCCCCCTCCGACACCTGTCGCTCGATCTCCTCCTGCGTCTTGAGCGCCTCGGTGCGCAGCGCGTGCGCCACGCCGGGCAGCACCAGCCCGGTGGCCGCGGTGACCGCCTCAAGCGTCGTGAGCGCGGCGTCCGGGTAGGGCGAGCGGGAGACGTAGTGCGGGACGTGGGCGGCGACGCCGAGGACGTCATGGCCGGCCTCCACGAGCCGGAACTCGATCAGCGCCTCCGCGCTGCCGGGCACCTGGGCCTCGGTGAAGACGCCCCGATGGCCGGGCATGAGGTCGACGCGGTTGCCGTGCGGGGTGACGCCGACGGGGCGGGTGTGCGGCACTCCCATCGGAATGCCGTGGAAGTTCACCGAGAGGCGCACGCCGAGCCGCTCGACGATCTGCCGCACGGCCGCCGCGAAACGCTCCCACTCCACATCCGGCTCCGGCCCGGTGAGCAGCAGGAACGGGGCACCGGTCGCATCGCGCACCAGATGGAGCTCGATCGCCGGCGTGGCGTACGCGGTCCAGCGGTCGCGCTCGAAGGTGAGCAGCGGGCGGCGGGCGCGGTAGTCGACCAGCCGGTCGTGGTCGAAGCGGGCCACGGTCTGGTGCGGCAGTCCGCTCAACAGCCGGGTGACGATCTGTTCGCCGGTCTCGCCCGCGTCGATGTATCCCTCGAAGTGGTAGAGCAGCACCAGCCCGGCCGAGTCCCGGGAGGCTATGGCATCGACCGTCGCCAGCCCGCTGGGGTCCCATGCGTACAAGTCCTGCGGATCCAACACCGTGACGCCTCCTCGTCGTGTTCCCTTCGGGGAACGTCGTGGCGCCGCACCGGCATTCCCCGCCCGCTCCCCCAGCGGTACTTTCTTTGCCCGTTTCCGCCGAAGCCGCGGATCGCCCACCGGTAGTACCGCCAGGGGGAGTTGCCACCCCGCGCCCAGGGGCGTGAGGGCTGGATCCGACGGCCCGCCACCCGCGGTCGCACGGCGGGCGGGCTTCGACGTGCCGGGGTCGGGCGATGGCGTTCGCCCGTACGCACGGCGAAGGCCCGCCCCCCGGTGAGGGGGCGGGCCTTCGTTCAGCTGTCGCTATCGCCCAGCGGGCGACGGGCAGCGGTGGGCGATCAGCTCTGGCCGCCGGCCAGCTTCTCGCGGAGCGCGGCGAGCGCCTCGTCCGACGCCAGGGCGCCGGAGGTGTCGGCCGACTCCGAGGAGTACGAACCGCCGCCACCCTGGCCACCGGCCTGCGGGGCAGCCTGGCCGGCCTCGGCGGCCGCCTGCTCGTCCGCCTCGCGGGACTTGATGACCTGCGCCTGGTGCTGCTCGAAGCGCTGCTGCGCCTCGGCGTACTGGCGCTCCCACTCCTCGCGCTGCTTCTCGAAGCCGGGCAGCCAGTCGTTGGTGTCCGGGTCGAAGCCCTCGGGGTAGATGTAGTTGCCCTGGTCGTCGTAGGACGCGGCCATGCCGTACAGGGTCGGGTCGAACTCGACCGCGGCCGGGTCGGCACCGAAGGACTCGTTGGCCTGCTTCAGCGAGAGGCTGATGCGACGACGCTCGAGGTCGATGTCGATGACCTTGACGAAGATCTCGTCGTTGACCTGGACGACCTGCTCCGGAATCTCCACGTGGCGCTCGGCCAGCTCGGAGATGTGGACCAGGCCCTCGATGCCCTCGTCCACGCGGACGAACGCACCGAACGGCACCAGCTTGGTGACCTTACCCGGGACGACCTGACCGATCTGGTGGGTCCGGGCGAACTGCTGCCACGGGTCTTCCTGGGTCGCCTTGAGCGACAGGGAGACGCGCTCGCGGTCCATGTCGACGTCGAGGACCTCGACCGTGACCTCCTGGCCGACCTCGACGACCTCGGACGGGTGGTCGATGTGCTTCCAGGACAGCTCGGAGACGTGGACCAGACCGTCGACGCCACCCAGGTCCACGAAGGCACCGAAGTTGACGATGGAGGAGACGACGCCGGAGCGCACCTGACCCTTCTGGAGGGTGGTGAGGAAGGTCTGGCGGACCTCGCTCTGGGTCTGCTCCAGCCAGGCGCGGCGGGACAGGACCACGTTGTTGCGGTTCTTGTCGAGCTCGATGATCTTCGCCTCGAGCTCCTTGCCCACGTAGGGCTGAAGGTCGCGGACACGACGCATCTCGACCAGGGAGGCCGGGAGGAAGCCGCGGAGGCCGATGTCGAGGATGAGACCACCCTTGACGACCTCGATGACGGTACCGGTGACGATGCCGTCCTCGTCCTTGATCTTCTCGATGGTTCCCCAGGCCCGCTCGTACTGGGCGCGCTTCTTGGAGAGGATCAGACGGCCTTCCTTGTCCTCCTTCTGGAGAACCAGGGCCTCGATCTCGTCACCGACGGCCACGACCTCGTTCGGGTCGACGTCGTGCTTGATCGAAAGCTCGCGGGAAGGGATGACGCCTTCGGTCTTGTAACCAATGTCGAGCAGGACCTCGTCCCGGTCGACCTTCACGATGACGCCGTCGACGATGTCGCCGTCGTTGAAGTACTTGATCGTCTCGTCGATCGCGGCGAGGAAGGCTTCCTCGGAACCGATGTCGTTGACCGCCACCTGCGGGGTGGTGCGGGTTGCCTCGGTGCTGCTCGTCATGTGGGAAAGGGCTCCGGTACGGACATTGAGTCGTAGGTACTGCTACGCCGGGAGCCCGTATCACACTGCCGAAGCCGGACAGCCTTGGAGGCGACCTTCCGATTTTTCCGAGGATCTATCGAAAAGCGCCTCGGCAACCGAGGGGACATACAACAGATGCGAGCGCGACCTACTCCGTCTGAGGCGCGCAGGCTCGCAGCGCAACTTGTAGCATACGGGGGCAGCCGGACATGGTCAATGTGCGAAGAGTGCACGTGGGGCCAACCGCCCCATACTCCGGCGAAATACCGGGGTCGGCACCGCCGCGCGGACCGCCACATCCCGCCCCACAGCCACAGGTCGATACAGAGAGTACGACGACACCCCAGATGATCCAAGAACACGAGCTCTCGGGGGTTCCCGAGCCGGAGACGGCCGGCGGGTCGCCGGACGAGGCCACCGCCACCCGGCGTACGGCGGGCGACGCGGAGAGCAGCCGGGCCAGCCGCGGCTGGTGGGACCGGAACGCGGACGAGTACCAGAACGAGCACGGGGGCTTCCTCCGGGACGACGGGTTCGTCTGGGGCCCGGAGGGGCTCGACGAGGCCGAGGCGGGCCTGCTGGGCCCGGCGGAGGAGCTGAAGGGCCGGGACGTCCTGGAGATCGGCGCGGGCGCGGCGCAGTGTTCGCGCTGGCTGGCGGCTCAGGGGGCGCGTCCGGTGGCGCTGGACCTCTCGCACCGGCAGCTCCAGCACGCGCTGCGGATCGGCGCGGACTTCCCCCTGGTCGAGGCGGACGCCGGGGCGCTGCCCTTCGCGGACGCCAGCTTCGACCTGGCCTGCTCGGCCTACGGGGCGCTCCCCTTCGTCGCCGACCCGGTGCGCGTGCTGCGCGAGGTGCGGCGGGTGCTGCGGCCCGGCGGGCGCTGGGTCTTCTCGGTCACGCACCCGATCCGCTGGGCGTTCCCGGACGAGCCGGGCCCGGAGGGGCTGAGCGTGGCCGCCTCGTACTTCGACCGCGTGCCGTATGTGGAGCAGGACGACTCCGGCCGCGCGGTCTATGTGGAGCACCACCGCACCCTCGGTGACCGGGTCCGGGACGTGGTGGCGGCGGGCTTCCGGCTGGTCGACCTGGTCGAGCCGGAGTGGCCCGCCTGGAACCACCAGGAATGGGGCGGCTGGTCCCCGCTCCGCGGCAACCTGATCCCGGGAACCGCGATCTTCGTCTGCGTACGGGACTGACCTCCCCGGCCGCGTCGGGACTGACCCCCGCGGCCGCGTACGGGACTGACCCGCGCGGCCGCGTACGGACCGCCCCGGTGGCCGAAGCCCGGCCCGGAGCCGCCCGTCTCGACGCTGCGAGGATGTCGGCGTGACGATCCGCACCGACGCCCTCGACCGCCTTCCCGTACGAACCGCCGTGCCCGCCCTGGAGCGGGCGCTGGACGACCACGGGGCGGCGGTGCTGTGCGCGCCGCCCGGCACCGGCAAGACGACGCTGGTGCCGCTGGCCCTGGCCGGGCTGCTGGACGGCGGGCGGCCCGCGCGGCGGGTGATCGTGGCCGAGCCGCGGCGGATCGCGGCCCGCGCGGCGGCGCGACGCATGGCGTGGCTGCTGGGCGAGGACGTGGGGCGGCGGATCGGCTTCACCGTGCGCGGGGAGCGGCGGGCCGGGCGGGAGACCGTCGTGGAGGTGGTGACCACCGGCGTGCTCCTCCAGCGGCTCCAGCGCGACCCGGAACTGCTCGGGGTCGACACGGTGATCCTGGACGAGTGCCACGAGCGCCATCTGGACGCCGACACGGCCGCCGCCTTCCTCCTGGACGTACGGTCCGTCCTCCGGCCCGAGCTGCGGCTGGTCGCCGCGTCGGCGACCACGGACGCGGCGGGCTGGGCGCGGCTGCTCGGCGCCGGCGGGGGCGGAGCCCGGTCCGACGCGGACGGCGCGGGGCGTTCCGGCGCGGCGCCGGTGGTGGAGGCGGCGGGGGTGTCCCACCCCGTGGAGGTGGTGTGGGCGCCGCCGGCGCGGCCGGTGCGACCGCCGCACGGGATGCGGGTGGACCCGGCGCTCCTGGACCACGTCGCGGCGGTCGTGCGACGCGCGCTGCGCGAGCGGGACGGCGACGTGCTGTGCTTCCTGCCCGGCGTCGGAGAGATCGCCCGGGTGGCCGGCCTGTTGCGCGACGTGGCCGCCGAGGTGCTCCAGGTGCACGGCCGGGCACCGGCCGAGGTCCAGGACGCGGTGCTCGCGGGCACGGCGGGCGGGGCGCGGCGCGTCGTCCTGGCGACGTCGGTCGCCGAGTCGAGCCTGACCGTGCCGGGCGTGCGCGTCGTCGTGGACTGCGGGCTGGCGCGCGAGCCGCGCGTGGACCACGCGCGCGGGCTGAGCGCGCTGACCACCGTGCGGGCGTCCCGCGCGGCCGCCGCCCAGCGCGCCGGGCGGGCCGGGCGCGAGGGGCCGGGCACGGTCTACCGCTGCTGGTCGGAGGGCGACGACTCGCGGCTGCCACGCTGGCCCTCCCCGGAGATCGCGGTCGCCGACCTCACCGCCTTCGCGCTCCAGGCCGCGTGCTGGGGCGACCCGGACGCCGCCACGCTCGCCCTCCTCGACCCGCCGCCCACCGGCGCGCTGGCCGCCGCCCGCGAGGTGCTGACCGCCATCGGCGCCGTCGACGGGGACGGCAAGGCGACCGACCGCGGCGTCCGCATGGCCCGCCTCGGACTCCACCCGCGGCTCGCGCGGGCCCTCATCGACGGCGCGCCACCGCTCGGTGCCCGGCGGGCGGCCGAGATCGTCGCCCTGCTGAGCGAGGAGCCCCCGCGCGAGTACGGAGACGACCTCGCCGCCGCCTGGCGTGCCGCGCGCCGCGGCGGCGACGGCTACGCCGCCCGGTGGCGCCAGGAGGCGCGCCGTCTGGAGCGTGCGGTCGACGCACGGGCCGAGGGGGGCGACTCACCGGCCGGGCGGACGGGAGGCGGGGAATCCGGCGGCCGGCCGATCCACGAGGCGCCTCGCCGGCAGGCCGGCGACCCCCGCACCGGCAGCCGTCCGTCGGCGGTATCGGGGGCCGGCGGCCGGGTGGGCGGCGGCAGCGGTGGCGCGGCCCGCGCGGGCGGGCACGGCGACGACGCCGCGGCCGGGCTGGTGGCCGCCCTGGCGTTCCCCGAGCGGGTGGCCCGGCGGCGCGGCGAAGGCGCCTATCTGATGGCGTCGGGGACCGGGGCCGAGCTGGCGGAGGGTTCGGGGCTGCGCGGGGCGCCGTGGCTGGCGGTGGCCGTCGCCGACCGGCCGGTGTCGGCCGCGTCCGCCCGGGTGCGACTCGCGGCCGTCACGGACGAGGACACCGCCCGGACCGCCGCCGCGGCCCTGTACGCCTCCGCCGAGGAGGTGCACTGGTCCGACGACGACGTGGTGGCGCGCGGCGTCGAGCGGCTGGGGGCGATCGAGCTGGCCGCGCGCCCGCTGCGCTCCCCCGCCCCCGAACTGGTCCGGGACGCGCTCGTGGAGGGCCTGCGCCGCACCGGAACGGGGCTGCTGCGCTGGACGGAGGAGGCCACCCGGCTTCGGCAGCGACTGGGATTCCTGCACCGCGTGCTGGGCGAGCCCTGGCCGGACGTGTCGGACGCGGCGCTGGTGGAGCGCGCCGAGGACTGGCTCGGCGTCGAGCTCGACCGGGCGCGCCGGCGCGCCGACCTGGAGCGCGTCGACGCGGGCCAGGCGTTGCGGCGGTTGCTGCCGTGGGCGACGGGGGAGGCCGTGCGCCTGGACGAGCTGGCGCCGGACCGCGTCGAGGTGCCCAGCGGCTCGCGGGTGCGGGTCGACTACGCCGGGGACCAGCCCGTGCTGGCGGTCAAGCTCCAGGAGATGTTCGGGCTGGCCGAGACGCCCACCGTGGCCGGGGTGCCGGTGCTGGTCCACCTGCTCTCGCCCGCGGGCCGCCCGGCGGCCGTCACCGCCGACCTCGCCTCCTTCTGGGGCAGCGGATACCGCTCCGTGCGCGCCGAGCTGCGCGGCCGCTACCCGAAGCACCCCTGGCCGGAGGATCCCGCCACGGCGGAGCCCACCCGGCACACCACGACGCGACGACGCTGACCGACGTCGCGGGTCCCACCCCGGCCACGGCCCCGCCCAGGTCACGTCCGCGGCTCGTCCGGGGTCACCCCTCCAGCAGCCGCCAGAACTCCCCCGCCTCGGGCCAGGGCCTGGCTGCCGGGTAGGCGCCCAGCCACACCACGGCCTGTTCGAAGGTGCTGTAGGAGATGGCGTCGGAGCACTGGCCGACGACGAGGGCGTTGTCGCCGCACCGCCAGGCGGCGTAGTGCCACGCCGGGACGTCCTCGTCGCCGTCGGCCAGGCGCGTCAGCACGTCCGGCTCGCCGAGCCGCGCGGTGAACAGCGCGGTCGCGGCGCGCCACGCCTCGTCGAACTCCGCGCGCCCGGCCGTGCGCTGGAACAGCCAGCGGTCGTCCTCGTCGTAGAAGGTGGCGAACCAGCCGAGGTTGGTCCGCAAGCCCTCGCGCTCGCCTTCGAAGTCGTCCTCGTCGGGTTCGTAGGCGTAGGCGAAGGGCAGCACGCACTCCGTGTCCCGCCCGGCGGGGTAGCCGAACGACTCGGGGTAGACGGGGTGTCCGCCCAGGGTGGTGAACGCGTTCATCCGGGAGCCGTCGGGTATCCAGCCGAAGGCGGCGACGGCCGCGGCCGTGGCGCCGTCCGTCCAGCTCAGCCGCGCGAGTTCGACCAGCTGGTCGGCGAGCGTGTCGTCCAGCGGGCGCAGGAGAAGTGCCATGGACGGAAGGCTACGGTGAGGCACTGACAGAAACCGGTCCGGCCTCGCGCGGCTCCCCCGGGCCCGGCGGCGCGGTGCGCCGCGCGCGGGCCTCCAGGACCAGGGATCCGGCGAACAGGGCCACCCCCAGGGCGAGGAGACCGCGGGGGAGGCCGGTGGTGAGCAGCAGGACCAGCCGGCGTTGGGAGGCGACCAGGTCCACCGTGTGCGCGATGTAGTCCTCGCGCATCTTCACATGCCCGGCGAAGGCGGTGACCTTCTTCCGGTCGCCCAGCAACTCGCCGCCGCGCAGCTCCTCCCGGTGGATCTCCTCGCCGTTGACGGGGGCTCCGGTGACCGGCTCGACCCAGAACCTGCGCGTGGTGGTGTACCAGCGGGACGTACCGGCCTGGGCGACGTCCTCCCGGCTGACCCCGCCGACCGGGAGCTTCCGCGGGAGCGGAACCCGGGTCCAGGGGATGGTCTGCTCGAAGTAGTAGACCTTCAGGCCGCGGAAGGTCCGGGTGCCCCGGTAGTGGATGGGGGCCGACCTGCGGGCCTGGGCGTCGAAGTAGGTGTAGTCGCGGGGTTCGGTGAGGAAGGGCCACTTGAACTCGATGCCGTCGCGGCGCACCGGGTCGCCGTCGACGTGCTCGCCGCCGAGGTGCACCGGGGCCTGGGAGTGGGCGTCGAAGACGTAGCGCTCGGGGATCTCGGAGACCATCGCGCCGTCGGGTCCCACGACGTACGACAGAGTGTCCCAGACGACGACATCACGATCTGTCGACTTCTCGACTTTCTCGGATGCCTCCACATTGCCGCGCAGCGTCTGCACGATGGTGACCTTGGGGACCCTCCGCGGCCGCAGGGTGCTGTAGTCCAGGAGCGTGGCGGGCTTCGCCTCCATGACGGCGGTCTGGTACTCGCCGGGTGGGACCTTGGCCAGGCGCGGGAAGGCGTACCAGCGGATCAGCGGCGCCAGGGCGGTGCAGCAGACGGCGAGGGCGAGCAGCACCAGGCTGGCTTTCCGGCGCATCGCGGACCTCCCCTACGGGTGCTCGGGGACGGTGGTGAGCAGCGGCTCGGGGGAGGTGGTCCCGGCGGGCGCGCCGACGGCCGTCAGCACCAGGACGAGCGCCACGGCGACGGCGACTCCGATGGCCGCGGCGGCGAGGGCACGCATGGCGCCTCCCGGGTCGGGTCGATGGAGCGACGAGCGCCGAATCCCAGGATACTGACGCCTCGTCAGATATCTGGGCACCGTAGCAACGCGCGGCCGGGATGAGAACACGTCGCGCCGCCTCCCGGCCCCTGGCGGGGTCGGGAGGCGGCGCGTGCGTCGGCGGGGGCGCCGGGCGCCGCGGTCGCGGCGGGGGCGCCGGGGCGGCTATGCGGCCGCGGCTCCCGTCACCGTCAGCTCGACGGTCAGGACCGTGCCGTCGGCCGTCGCCAGGCGGAGCACATAGGTGCCCGGCTGGTCGTCGGCGAACAGCTCCGGAAGCGTCAGCAGCCCCTGCGTGTCCGTCTTCAGCCCGGCCAGGGCGCGGACCGGCTTCCCCTGGGCGTCCTTGAAGAACGGGCCCTTGTCGGCGGGCACCAGCTTCTTCGGGTCGCTCGGGTCCGCGGCGAGCACGGTCGCGGTCAGCGGCACGCCCGCCGCGACCTTGCCCTGGTAGGTGGCCTTGACCCCGACCGGCGCGGCGAAGGCGGCACCGGTGGCGGCGGTCAGCGGCTTGTCGTCGGTGCGGGCGAGGACGTCCGCCTTGGGGGTGGGCGCCGGGCGTGCCACGACCGTGGCGGCGAAGTCCACGGCGGGCACGGTCTTCCGGCCGACGACCGTGGCCCGCACGGTGAACGCGCCGGCCTTCTCCCCCGCGCGCAGCGTGGGCGCGACGGCGACGCCGTCCTTCCCCGTGGCGGCGATGACACGGGTCTTGTCGCCGGCGAAGCGCGCCTGGGTCTCGCCGCGCACCTCGTACTGCACGAGCACACCGGCGACCGTCTTGCCCGCCGCGTTCGTGGCCCGCACGCGGGGCGAGGCGGTGAAGTCGCCGCCCGCCGTGGCGGTGAGCTCCCGCGCCCCGACCGGGGCGAGGGCGGTGACCGGCGCGGGGGCGGGGTCGCCCGGGTCGGGCTTGCCGGGGCCGGGCTTCTGCGGGCCCGGCTTCGGCGGCTTCGGGGCCGGATCGCGGGGGTCCTCGCGGGGCGGCTGCGGCTTGGGCTTCGGCTTGGGCTTGGGCTTGGGCTTCGGCGAGTCGTCGCCATCCCCCCTGGGCCCCTGCTCGCGGCCCTTGTCCCGGTCCCGGTCCGCGTCCCGGTCCTTGTGCGTGTCACGACCCGGGTTGCGACCCGCGCCACCGGCCGAGTCGTCACCGCCGTGGTCCGGGCGGGACTTCTTCTTCGACGGCAGCACACCGGTGCCGTCCGGCACCTCGTGGGTGCCGCGCTGGTAGTACTCGAACCACGACAGGACCGTCCGCAGGTACTCCTGCGACTGGTTGTAGCCGAGGATCGCGCGGTGCAGATCCGCCTCGGACGACAGGTCGCGGCCGTTGGCGCACAGATAGGAGCCGGCGGCGAGGGCGGCGTCATAGATGTTGTTGGGGTCCCGCTGGCCGTCGCCGTTGCCGTCCTTGCCCCAACCCTCCCAGGTGGAGGGGATGAACTGCATCGGGCCGACCGCGCGGTCGTGCGTCGTGTCGCCGTCGTAGGCGCCGTCGTCGGTGTCGGTGATCTTGGCGAAGCCGTTGCCGTTGAGCTGCGGGCCGAGGATCGGTCGGATGGTGGTGCCCTCGGCGTCGACCGCGCCGCCGCGCGCCTGCCCCGACTCGACCTTGCCGATCGCCGCCAGCAGCTGCCAGGGGATGTTGCAGCCGGGGCTGGACTCGCGGAGTGCCGCCTCGGCCTTCTTGTACGCGTCGAGGACGGTGGCCGGGATGCCCGCCTCGGCGGGGCCGGTCACCACCGTCCCGCCGTTCTGCCCCGGCCGGTTGGGGGCGGTGCCGGGCTTACCGGGCTTGCCGTGCCTCTTCAGCGGCGGCAGATCGGTGTGGTACGAGGAGCCGCCGTCGATCGGCGTGCCGGGCGGCGGCGTGGCCTCACCGGCCTCCGTCCTGCCCCGCTCGTCGTCCCGGTGCGTACCGGCGAAGCCGGGAGCCTGCGAGGCGGTGAGGGCGGCCATCGCCACCGCCGCCACCGCCGTGGTGGCCGCTCCCTTGCGCAGCCGCCGGCCGAATCGCGCTGCCATCCGTCTGGTCCCCTCCCGTCAGGCGCCGTGCGCTCCCCTCGCGCGTCAACGCTCGTGACACTACGACACCTTCCAGCCTCGGAGCTACCGAGGCGATGCCCACTTGAGAGACGTTCCAGCGCGCTCGGACGTTGCCCCCGGAAGGCCCCCAATCGGAGGGAATTCCTCCGAACGGCCCTCCCAACCGCCCCTGAACGGCGTCTGAACGGATCCCGGCGGCCGCACCCACCGACGTCGCCGAGCACGGTCACCCGCCCGCGCCGTCACCACTCCTTCACCACCGGAACGTCCACGCCGCGGCGCCACCCGCCCCCTTACCGCCAGACGCCCCGTACACATCGTGGCCCGCGGGCACGGACCCGGCCCGAACCCGCGAGCCCCGTAGCCCGGTGGCCCGTGCTAGTGCGCCGCCGACTCCCAGTCGGCGCCGTAGCCCACCGACACGTCCAGCGGAGCGCGCAGCGGGAACGCCCCCGTCATCTCACGACGCACCAGATCCTCCACGCGCGCCCGCTCGCCCGGCGCGACCTCCAGCACGATTTCGTCGTGCACCTGGAGGAGCATCCGGGACGTCAGCCGCTCCGCGCGCAGGGCGGCGTCCACCTTCAGCATCGCGACCTTGACGATGTCGGCCGCGGTGCCCTGGATCGGCGCGTTCAACGCCATCCGCTCGGCCATCTCGCGGCGCTGGCGGTTGTCGCTGTTGAGGTCCGGGAGGTAGCGGCGACGACCCAGGATCGTCTCCGTGTAGCCCGTGGCGCGGGCCTCGTCCACGACCCGGTGCAGATAGTCGCGCACCCCGCCGAACCGCTCGAAGTAGCTGTCCATCAGCTTGCGGGCCTCGTCCGGGGCGATGTTCAGCTGCTGGGAGAGGCCGAACGCCGACAGGCCGTACGCCAGTCCGTACGACATCGCCTTGATCTTGCGACGCATCTCCGCGTCGACCCCGGTCTTGTCGACCTCGAAGACCTGGGAGGCGACCGTGGTGTGCAGGTCCTCACCGGAGGTGAACGCCTCGATCAGGCCCTCGTCCTCGGAGAGATGGGCCATCACGCGCAGCTCGATCTGGCTGTAGTCGGCCGTCAGCAGCGACTCGAAGCCCTCGCCCACCACGAAGCCCCGCCGGATGGCGCGGCCCTCGTCCGTGCGCACCGGGATGTTCTGCAGGTTGGGGTCGGTGGAGGAGAGCCGACCGGTGGCCGCCACCGTCTGGTTGAAGGTGGTGTGGATACGGCCGCCCGGGGCGATCGTCTTGACCAGACCCTCGACGGTGGAACGCAGCCTGGCCTGCTCCCGGTGCCGGAGCATGATCACGGGAAGCTCGTGGTCGGTCTGGGTGGCCAGCCAGGCCAGCGCGTCCGCGTCCGTGGTGTAACCGGTCTTGGTCTTCTTGGTCTTCGGCAGCGCCAGCTCGCCGAAGAACACCTCCTGCAGCTGCTTGGGCGAGCCCAGGTTGAACTCGTGGCCCACGGCGGCGTGCGCCTCCTTCACCGCCTGCTGCACCGCGCCCGCGAACTGCTGCTCCATACGGGACAGCCACTCCCGGTCCGCCGCGATACCGGCCCGCTCCATCCGCGCCAGCAGCGCCGAGGTGGGCAGCTCCACATCGCGCAGCAGCTCCGCCGCGCCGACGTCCCGCAGCCGCCCCCCGAACGCCTCACCCAGGTCGAGGACGGCGCGCGCCTGCGTCATCAGGGCGTCCTGCTCGGCCTGGTCGTCGGCGCCGAAGGCCAGCTGGCCGTCGACGGCCGGCGGGGCCAGCTCACGGCCCAGATACTCCACCGACAGGGCGTCCAGCGCGAAGGACCGGCGCCCGGGCTTGACCAGATAGGCGGCGAGCGCGGTGTCCATGACCACACCGTCGACCGACCAGCCGTGCTCGGCGAAGACACGCATCACGCCCTTGGCGTTGTGCAGCACCTTCGGCCGGTCCGCGGCGGCCAGCCACTCGGCGAACGCCCGCTCGTCGGCCTCGTCCACGGTCGCCGGGTCGAACCAGGCGGCCGGCCCGGAGGCCGTGGCCAGGGCGATCTCGCTGACGCTGCCGCTGCCCAGCGCCCAGGCGTCGACCGTGGCCAGGCCCAGCGGCTGCCCGGCGTGCTCCGCGAGCCAGGGCGCCAGCTCACCCGCGCCCAGCGCCACACCGTCCACCGCGACGCCCGCCGCCGGCGGCGCCTCCACCTCGGTCTCGCCGGGGTCGGCGGCCAGCAGCCGATCCCGGAAGTTCTGGTGGCGGAACTCCAACGCGTCCAGGATCACGGTCAGCGACGGCCGGTCGTACGGCCGCCGGGCCAGCTCCTCCGGGCCCTTACCCAGCTCCACGTCCCGGACCAGCTCGGTGAGCTTCCGGTTGAGCTTCACCGACTCCAGGTGCTCCCGGAGCTTCTCGCCGACCTTGCCCTTGACCTCGTCGACCCGCTCCACCAGCTCCGCGAACGAACCGAACTGGTTGATCCACTTCGCGGCGGTCTTCTCGCCGACGCCGGGGATGCCGGGCAGGTTGTCCGACGGGTCGCCGCGCAGCGCCGCGAAGTCCGGATACTGCCGGGGGCTGAGTCCGTACTTCTCCCGCACCTTCTCCGGCGTGAACCGGGTCAGCTCGGAGACCCCCTTGGTCGGGTAGAGCACCGTGACGCTCTCCGTGACCAACTGGAAGGAGTCACGGTCACCCGTGACGATCAGCACCTCGAAGCCGGCCGCCTCCGCCTGCGTGGCGAGCGTGGCGATCACGTCGTCCGCCTCATAGCCGTCCACCGCGAAGCGGGTGACGTGCATCGCGTCCAGCAGCTCGCCGATCAGCTCGACCTGCCCCTTGAACTCGTCCGGCGCCTTGGAGCGGTTCGCCTTGTACTCGGTGAACTCCTCCGACCGCCACGTCTTGCGCGAGACGTCGAAGGCCACGGCCAGATGCGTGGGTCGCTCGTCACGGAGCGTGTTGGCCAGCATCGACGCGAAGCCGTAGATCGCGTTGGTCGTCTGGCCCGTGGTGGTGTTGAAGTTCTCCGCCGGCAGAGCGAAGAACGCCCGGTACGCCAGCGAGTGGCCGTCCAACAACATCAGGCGCGGGCGCTCGCCCCGCTGCCCGGCTGCCGGCGCGGCCGGAGCGGTCGATGCGGTCTCGGGGGTCTTCTTCGATGCTTTCTCTGCCACGGTCCGATCCTGCCACGCCCCACTGACAGGCACGGACAATCCGGTCCACGGGCAGGGCCGGGCTGGGCGGCTGTCAGTGGGGCGTGACAGGATTCAGAGAAACGCAGAACCAGCAGAACCAGCCGTGCGGCATCAGGACCGGCAGCCCCGGCCGAGCCGTACCCCGCCGAACCGCTCAAGGGAGAGCGCCATGGCAGCCAAGCCGCCCGCCGGGGACCCGATCCAGGACGCCCCCGAGGTCACCGCCCCGCAGCACGCCGCCGCCGGGCTGCCCGCCATCGGCCACACCCTGCGCATCGCCCAGCAGCAGATGGGCGTGGGCCGCACCGCGCGGACCCTGCTCAAGGTCAACCAGAAGCACGGCTTCGACTGCCCCGGCTGCGCCTGGCCCGAGGGTGAGAAGCGGCACACCGCGGAGTTCTGCGAGAACGGCGCCAAGGCCGTCGCCGAGGAGGCGACGCTGCGCCGCGTCACCCCCGACTTCTTCGCCGCCCACCCGGTCGCCGACCTCGCCACCCGCAGCGGCTACTGGCTCGGGCAGCAGGGCCGGATCACCCACCCGATGTACCTGGCGGCGGGCGCGGACACCTACGAGGCCGTCACCTGGGAGCGCGCCTTCGAGATCATCGCGGAGGAGCTGAAGACCCTCGACTCCCCGGACGAGGCCCTCTTCTACACCTCGGGCCGCACCAGCAACGAGGCCGCCTTCCTGCTCCAGCTGTTCGCCCGCGAGTTCGGCACCAACAACCTGCCGGACTGCTCCAACATGTGCCACGAGTCCTCCGGCTCCGCCCTCACGGAGACCATCGGCATCGGCAAGGGCAGCGTCTCCCTGGACGACCTCCACCAGGCGGACCTGATCATCATCGCCGGACAGAACCCGGGCACCAACCACCCCCGGATGCTCTCCGCCCTGGAGAAGGCCAAGGCCGCCGGCGCGAAGATCATCTCGATCAACCCGCTGCCCGAGGCCGGACTGGAGCGCTTCAAGAACCCCCAGACCCCCCAGGGCATGCTCAAGGGCGTCGCCCTGACCGACCTCTTCCTCCAGATCCGCATCGGCGGCGACCAGGCCCTCTTCCGCCTCCTCAACAAGCTCGTCCTAGAGACCCACGGCGCCGTCGACGAGGCGTTCGTCCGCGAGCACACCCACGGCTTCGAGGAGTTCGCCGAGGCCGCCCGCGCCGCCGACTGGGAGGAGACCCTCACCGCGACCGGCCTGGAGCGCGCGGAGATCGAGCGCGCCCTCGCCATGATCCTCGCCTCCCGGCGCACCATCGCCTGCTGGGCCATGGGCCTCACCCAGCACAAGCACGCCGTCGCCACCATCAGGGAAGTCGTCAACCTCCTCCTGCTGCGCGGCGCCATCGGCCGCCCCGGCGCCGGAGTCTGCCCCGTCCGCGGACACTCCAACGTCCAGGGCGACCGCACCATGGGCATCTTCGAACGGCCCGCGCCCGCGTTCCTCGACGCCCTGGAGAAGGAGTTCGGCTTCGCGCCGCCCCGCCACCACGGCTACGACGTCGTCCGGTCCATCGAGGCCCTCCGCGACGGCAAGGCGAAGGTCTTCTTCGCCATGGGCGGCAACTTCGTCGGCGCCGCCCCCGACACCGAGGTCACCGAGGCGGCCATGCGCCGCGCCGCCCTCACCGTCCACGTCTCCACCAAGCTCAACCGCTCCCACGCCGTCACCGGCCACCGCGCGCTGATCCTGCCCACCCTCGGACGCACCGACAAGGACGTCCAACAGAGCGGAAAGCAGTTCGTCACCGTCGAGGACTCCATGGGCCTGGTCCACGCCTCCCGCGGCAACCTCCCGCCCGCCAGCCCCCACCTGCTCTCCGAACCGGCCATCGTCGCCCGCATGGCGCGCGCCGTCCTCGGCGCCGACTCCACCACCCCCTGGGAGGAGTTCGAACGCGACTACGCCACCATCCGCGACCGCATCGCCCGAGTCATCCCCGGCTTCCAGGACTTCAACGCCCGCGTCGCCCACCCCGACGGCTTCGCCCTGCCCCACGCGCCCCGCGACGAACGACGCTTCCCCACCACCACCGGCAAGGCCAACTTCACCGCCGCCGAGGTCGAGTACCCGCACGTCCCCGAAGGCCGCCTGCTGCTCCAGACGCTCCGCTCCCACGACCAGTACAACACCACCATCTACGGCCTCGACGACCGCTACCGCGGCATCAAGGGCGGCCGCCGAGTCGTCCTGGTCCACCCCGAGGACGCCCGGGAGTACGGGTTCGCCGACGGCGCCTACGTCGACCTGATCAGCGAGTGGACGGACGGCGTCGAGCGCCGAGCCGAAGGCTTCCGCGTCGTCCACTACCCCACCGCCCGGGGCTGCGCCGCAGCCTACTACCCCGAGACCAACGTGCTGGTCCCCCTCGACGCCACCGCAGACACCAGCAACACCCCGATGAGCAAGTCCGTGGTCATCCGCCTGGAACCATCCCGCCCGGCCTAAGCGTTTGCTCATCCGGCTGGCAGACTCCAGCCGATCACCACGGCGCGCGCCGGAGCCGCGGCGCGCGCACGCGAGCAACCGAACGGAGCCGAACACCCATGGGCGAGCAGACCAGCGTGACATTCCCCCAAGAGGTCGTCGACGAGTACGCGGCGCTCGGCGTCGACCTTCCCTCACTGTTCTCCGCGGGGCACCTCGGCATCCGGATGGGCGTGCGGATCCGCGAAGCCTCCGCCGAGCGCGTCGTCGGCACCATGCCCGTCGAAGGCAATACCCAGCCCTACGGGCTGCTGCACGGCGGCGCCTCCGCGGTACTGGCCGAGACCCTCGGCTCCATCGGCGCCATGCTGCACGGCGGCAGCCGCAAGATCGCGGTCGGCGTGGACCTCAACTGCACCCACCACCGCGGCGTCCGCTCCGGCCTCGTTACCGGCGTCGCCACCCCCGTGCACCGCGGCCGCTCCACCGCCACCTACGAGATCGTCATCACCGACGAACAGGACCGGCGGGTCTGCACCGCCCGGCTGACCTGCATGCTCCGCGAAGCCGACGCCGACGCCACGCTGCGCGACGTGAAGGAGGCCCGGAGCGCCGCCGGCGCCTGACCCCATAGGCGCCGCACCCCACCCGCGCGCCGCGCGAGAACACCCTCCCCTGGGCGATGAACCACCGCCCGGGGGAGTCCTTTTGTCGATGACGTGATGTCAACTGCGCACTACTGGCGGGTTTTTCAGCGATTCGGCGACAACCTGCTTGTCGACGCCCGTTGTTGACGAGGCGTCCGAACGGAACGCGCCGGCGATCAGCGCACGTCACCCCCGCCCGACGGGGGCTGACCCGACACCGGCCCGACGCAGGCCGACACGGGCCGACGCAGGCCGACGCGCACACGACGCAGCCCGACGCAGGGCCGAGAGCGGCCCGCCGCGACCCGATCGGCTCCCGACCGGGCTCCACCCGGCCCCCACCCCATCTCGATCCGGATTCGGGATCGGACGCCGATCCTCCAAGCAAGCCGAACTCATAAAACGGCCTGGAATCGACTACTCCCTGTAGTAACACTCCGTAACAAGCGCGCCGTGCCGACACCCCCTACAGCGTCGGCATGAGATGTAGGCCACAGGTATTTTCCTCCGGCCTGGAACGCGCCGAGCCGCACCCTCACCGGTTCGACACAGAACCTCTTAGCGGAACTGCGGATTCACGGCCGTTTGATGATCAAAAAGAAGAGATTTGCCCGGTTTGCCCGCACACCTCTGCTACACAGACACGCTTAGGTGTCCACTGGCATAACAAGAGCGTCACATCCTGCCCGGCACCTCTGCCCCTCTTCACGCGCCGCGCCTAGAGTCACGGCCAGTCACCACGCGGCCGAGTGGCAGATCGTTTCTCCATAGCAAGATCCAGCCATCCGGCCTGCGATCCGGCACCTCCCCACAACGGGAGAGCCGTGCCAGGGAAAGGAATCACCGTGCGACACCGTTCCTTGCTCATACTCACCTCCGCGCTCACCGCCGGAGCCCTCACTCTCTCCGCCTGTGGATCGCGGAACGACAAGAAAGACAACGAGAGTGACAGCGGTAAGACCACGGTGGTCATCGGCGTCGATGCCCCGCTGACCGGCTCCCTGTCCGCACTCGGCCAGGGCATCAAGAACTCCGTCGATCTCGCGGTGAAGACCGCCAACGAGAAGAACGAAGTCGCAGGCGTCACCTTCAAGGTCCAGTCCTTCGACGACAAGGCGGTCCCCGCCTCCGGCCAGCAGAACGCCACCAAGCTCGTCGGCGACGACGAGGTCCTCGGCGTCGTCGGCCCGCTGAACTCCGGCGTCGCCCAGTCCATGCAGGGCGTCTTCGCCAAGGCCGACCTCGCCCAGATCTCCCCCGCCAACACCAACCCGGCCCTCAGCCAGGGCGACGACTGGGCCAAGGGCGACAAGAAGCGCCCCTTCGAGACCTACTTCCGCACCGCCACCACCGACGTCATCCAGGGCCGCTTCGCCGCCCAGTACTTCTACAAGAACGCCAAGAAGCGCAAGGTCTTCGTCGTCGACGACAAGCAGACCTACGGCGCCGGCCTCGCCTCGATCTTCGCCGACGAGTTCAAGCGCCAGGGCGGCAAGATCGTCGGCACCGACCACCTGACCGTCAAGGAGACCGACTTCGCCGGCATCGCCAGCAAGGTCAAGTCCTCCGGCGCCGACGCCGTCTACTTCGGCGGCCAGTACCCCGAAGGCGGACTCCTCTCCGACCAGATCAAGAAGGCCGGCGCCGAGGTCCCGACCATCGGCGGCGACGCCCTCTACGACCCCGCCTACATCGAAGCCTCCAGCCAGAGCAACGACGGCGACTACGCCACCTCCGTCGGCTACCCGCTCGAGGAGCTCGAATCCGCCAAGGCGTTCATCGAGAACTACGGCAAGCAGGGCTACTCCGACCCGTACGCGGCCTACGGCGGCTACGCCTACGACGCCGCCTGGGCCATCATCCAGGCCGTGAAGACCGTCGCCGCGGACAACGACGGCAAGCTCCCCGACGACGCCCGCGCCAAGGTCACCGAGGCGCTCGGCAAGGTCTCCTTCCAGGGCGTGACCGGCAAGGTCTCCTTCGACGAGTACGGCGACACCACCAACAAGCAGCTCACCGTCTACCAGGTCAAGGGCGGCCGGTGGGAGTCCATCGAGAGCACCACGTTCAAGGACTGACCCCCGGGAAACCCGGGAAACGACGTCACGGCACCAGCCCCGAAGGACCCGTCCCGACGGGCTGAGCCACACCGACCGACCCCCGGCACCCAGCCCCCGAGGACCGCTCCCCAAGGGCACCCGGGCCCTCACCCCGAGGGCCCCAAGGTCAAGATCCCGACCTCGCGGACACGCTCCCGAACCCCCGTCCCCGGGCCCGGCACCCACCTCGAACCCCCGAGACCCCGGGCCCCCCGCACCCCCTGCGAGACATCCGCGCGAGGGCGCGACCAGCGCCCTCGCGCGGACTCACATCCGACACGCTCATCGGAGGCCCTGCGGTGCACGAACTGCCGCAAACGCTGGCCGACGGCCTGACCCTCGGCGCCCTGTATGGCCTGATCGCCATCGGCTACACCATGGTCTACGGCATCGTCCAGCTCATCAACTTCGCCCACGGCGAGATCTTCATGATCGGGGGCTTCGGCGCCCTCACCATCTACCTGGTGCTCCCCAGCGGCACCGCACTCGCCCTGGCACTCCCCCTCATGCTCATCGGGGGCGTCATCGCGTCGATCGCCGTCGCCACAGCCGCCGAACGCTTCGCCTACCGGCCCTTGCGCAACGCACCCAGACTGGCCCCGCTGATCACCGCCATCGGCCTGTCCATCGCCCTCCAGCAGCTCATCTGGGCCTTCTACCCCGACGCCAAGAAGGCCCGCACCTTCCCCCAGTTCGAAGGCAAGTCCATCGAGCTCCTGGACAACCTGCACATCCAGCGCGGCGACCTCTTCCTGCTCCTCGCCGCCCCGATGTGCATGCTCGCCCTCGGCCTCTTCGTCTCCAAGAGCCGCTCCGGACGCGCCATGCAGGCCACCGCCCAGGACCCGGACACCGCCAAGCTCATGGGCATCGACACCGACCGCATCATCGTCATGGCCTTCGCCATCGGCGGCGCCTTCGCCGCCGTCGCGGCCACCGCCCACGGACTCAAGTACGGCCAGATCAACTTCGAGATGGGCTTCATCGCGGGACTGAAGGCCTTCACCGCCGCCGTCCTCGGCGGCATCGGCAACATCTACGGCGCCATGCTCGGCGGCGTGGTCCTCGGCTTCGCCGAAGCCCTCGCCATCCAGTACATCGAGGACATCCCCGGCATGGCCCAGCTCGGCGGCGGCGCCTGGAAGGACGTCTGGGCGTTCACCCTGCTCATCGTCGTCCTGCTGGTCAGACCACAAGGTCTGCTCGGCGAACGCGTAGCGGACCGGGCGTGAGGGAGGCACACCGATGAGCACCAACACCACCAAGGACACCGCCACCACCACGGCGAGCGCCCAGCGCACCCCCCTGTGGCGCGCCCTCACCCTCGCCGGCGGCCTCGCCACCGTCGCCAGCACCCTCCTCGCCTGGACCTACACCGACGAGTTCCCCGGCGACCTCACCTACTACTTCTCCCCCGCCGGACTCCAGGCGCTCACCCTCGTCGCCGGCCTCCTCACCACCCTCCTCGCACTCGCCTCCTACGACCTCAAGGGACTGCGCTGGCTGGCACCCGCCGGCACCACCCGCGCCCTGCGAGCCAGCGCCCTCGGCGGCTTCGCCACCACCTGGTTCACGGTCATCGCCATCACCGTCGACCTCGGCGGCCTGGTCAACCTGGAGCCCGGCGGCTTCGTCGCCGCCCTCGCCTCCGCGCTCCCCGCCGTCACCGCCTTCCTCCTCCCCGACGACACCAGGACCCCGAAGCGCCCCCAGCGCCTCGCCCCCTGGATGGAGATCCTCCTGATCGTCGCCGCCTTCGCGATCGCCCTCCACGCGATCACCTACGGAGTCGGCATCGACGACGAGGAGAGCGAGGTCTTCATCGGCTACCTGATCACCGCCGGCTTCACCATCGCCGCGCTCTCCAGGGCCGGACTGATCAGCCGCCTCTCCGCGCTGACCGGCAACTACCGCACCGCCACCGCCGCCGCGGCCTTCGCCGCAGCCGCCGCCTTCCCCTTCACCCAGAGCGACGACCAGTACCTCCAGCTCGGCGTGAACATCCTCATCTTCGCGACCGTCGCCCTCGGACTGAACGTCGTCGTCGGCCTCGCCGGCCTCCTCGACCTCGGATACGTCGCCTTCCTCGGCGTCGGCGCCTACACCGCGGCCCTCGTCTCCGGCTCCACCGCCTCCACCTTCGACATCCAGTTCCCCTTCTGGGCCGCCGTCCTCACCGGCGCCCTCGCCGCACTCGTCTTCGGCGTCGTCATCGGTGCCCCCACCCTGCGACTCCGCGGCGACTACCTCGCCATCGTCACCCTCGGCTTCGGAGAGATCTTCCGCATCGCCGTCGGCAACCTCGACGGCGACTCCGGCCCCAACCTCACCAACGGCCCCAACGGCATCCCCAACATCCCCGACCTCGTCATCTTCGGATACGACTTCGGCGAGTCCCACACCATCGGCGGGTTCGAACTCGGCTCCTTCGCCAACTACTACCTGCTGATGCTCCTCTTCACCATCCTCGTCGTCCTCGTGTTCAGCCGCGCCGGCAACAGCCGCATCGGCCGCGCCTGGGTCGCCATCCGCGAAGACGAGACCGCCGCCACCGCCATGGGCATCAACGGCTTCCGCCTCAAGCTCATCGCCTTCGCCCTCGGCGCCACCCTCGCCGGCGTCGCCGGCACCGTCTGGGCCCACGTCTCCTACACCGTCGTCCCCGAGCAGTACGTCTTCACCGGCCCCGTCGCCCCCAACTCCGCCTTCCTCCTCGCCGCCGTCATCCTCGGCGGCATGGGCACCATCGGCGGACCCCTCCTCGGCGCCGCACTGCTCTTCCTCATCCCCGAAAAGCTGACCTTCCTGGCGGACTACCAGCTGCTCGCCTTCGGACTCGCGCTCATCCTCCTGATGCGCTTCCGCCCCGAAGGACTGATCGCCAACCGGCGACAGCAACTCGAATACCACGAGACCGACCAGCTCGACGTGCCCGAGAACGGCCTCCCCGAAGGAACCGTCAGCGTCACCAAGGCGGAGGCGTGACCCCGATGACCGACCAGAACACCACCCCGGTCCTCCAGGCAGCCGGCGTCACCATGCGCTTCGGCGGACTCACCGCCGTACGCGGCGTCGACCTCACCGTCAACACCGGCGAGATCGTCGGCCTCATCGGACCCAACGGCGCCGGCAAGACCACCTTCTTCAACTGCCTCACCGGGCTCTACGTCCCCACCGAAGGCCAGGTCAGCTACCGCGGCACCGTCCTACCCCCCAAGCCCCACCTCGTCACCCAGGCCGGCATCGCCCGCACCTTCCAGAACATCCGGCTCTTCGCCAACATGACCGTCCTGGAAAACGTCCTCGTCGGCCGCCACACCCGCACCAAGGAAGGACTCTGGTCCGCCCTCCTCCGCGGCCCCGGCTTCAAGCGCGCCGAAGCCGCCTCCACCGAACGCGCCATGGAACTCCTCGAGTTCATCGGACTCGCCGGCAAAGCCGACCACCTGGCCCGCAACCTCCCCTACGGCGAACAACGCAAACTGGAGATCGCCCGCGCCCTCGCCAGCGACCCCGGACTCCTCCTCCTCGACGAGCCCACCGCCGGCATGAACCCCCAGGAGACCCGCGCCACCGAAGAACTCGTCTTCGCCATCCGCGACCGAGGCATCGCCGTCCTCGTCATCGAGCACGACATGCGGTTCATCTTCAACCTCAGCGACCGCGTCGCCTGCCTCGTCCAAGGCCAGAAACTCATCGAAGGCACCGCCGAGGTCGTCCAAGCCGACGAACGCGTCATCGCCGCCTACCTCGGCACGCCCTTCGAAGGCGCGCCGGGCGCGGAAGAGGTCGCCGAGGTCGAAGCCGCCGAAGCCACCGCCCACGAGACGCCACAGAACGAGGCGCAGCACGACAGCACCACCCCACAGACGGAGGACGGACAGTGACCGCACTGCTCGAGGTCGAGGACCTCCGCGTCGCCTACGGCAAGATCGAGGCCGTCAAGGGCATCTCGTTCAGCGTCGACGCCGGCCAGGTCGTCACCCTCATCGGCACCAACGGCGCCGGAAAGACCACCACCCTGCGCACCCTCTCCGGCCTCCTCAAGCCACTCAGCGGCCGCATCCTCTTCGACGGCAAGCCGCTCTCCGGAGTCCCCGCGCACAAGATCGTCTCACTGGGCCTGGCCCACTCCCCCGAGGGCCGCCACATCTTCCCCCGGCTCACCATCGCCGAGAACCTCCAGCTCGGCGCCTTCCTCAGAAAGGACGCCCCCGGCATCGCCCAGGACATGGAGAAGGCCTACGAGCTCTTCCCCATCCTCGGCGAACGCCGCAGCCAGGCCGCCGGCACCCTCTCCGGCGGCGAACAGCAGATGCTCGCCATGGGCCGAGCACTCATGTCCCGGCCCAAGCTGCTCATGCTCGACGAACCCTCCATGGGCCTCTCCCCGATCATGATGCAGAAGATCATGGAGACCATCGCCGAGCTCAAGGCCCAGGGCACCACCATCCTGCTCGTCGAGCAGAACGCCCAGGCCGCCCTCTCCCTGGCCGACCAGGGCCACGTGATGGAGATCGGCAAGATCGTCCTCTCGGGCAGCGGGTCCTCCCTGCTCCACGACGAGTCCGTACGCAAGGCGTACCTCGGCGAGGACTGACCAGACCGACACGGAAACGGGCGGGGGCCCGCACCACACGCCACGGCGCACGGTGCGGGCCCCCGCCCACGTCGGCTACTGCTCCTTCGCGGCCTTCTTCTCCGCCGCCTTCTTCTCCTCCGCGTCCTCGATGACCGCCTCGGCCACCTGCTGCATCGACAGCCGGCGATCCATCGACGTCTTCTGGATCCAACGGAACGCGGCCGGCTCGGACAGCCCGTACTGCGTCTGCAGGACGCTCTTCGCCCGGTCGACCAGCTTCCGCGTCTCCAGCCGCTGCGCGAGGTCGGCGACCTCCCGCTCCAACGCCCTCAGCTCCGCGAACCGGGACACGGCCATCTCGATCGCCGGCACCACGTCGCTCTTGCTGAACGGCTTCACCAGATACGCCATCGCACCGGCGTCCCGCGCCCGCTCCACCAGCTCGCGCTGCGAGAACGCGGTGAGCATCAGCACGGGCGCGATGCTGTCGGCGGCGATGCGCTCGGCGGCCGAGATCCCGTCCAGTACGGGCATCTTGACGTCGAGGATGACCAGGTCGGGCCGGTGCTCCCGGGCGAGCGCGACGGCCGTCTCCCCGTCGCCCGCCTCGCCGACGACGGAGTACCCCTCTTCTTCGAGCATCTCTTTGAGGTCGAGGCGGATCAGGGCCTCGTCCTCGGCGATGACGACGCGGGTGGTCTGCGGGGGGACGTGCGACTGTGCGTCGGCAGGCTCGGTGGTGCTCACAGGGCTCCTTGTTCCACGGGAGGTGCTGCCCCAGAGTACCTAGGTCCTGTATGTTTGAGTCACGAAGCGGCTAGACTAACCTTCGGATTGCAGGGGCTCCGGTAGTCCAATCGGCAGAGACGATACCCTCAAAAGGTATTCAGTGTGGGTTCGAATCCCACCCGGGGCACTTTACCTTTAATTTCTAGATCTCCAATCGTTTGGCGATCTTCACCCAGCAAGGTGAACACTCCTTCGATTCACCGCGAGGCGCCGTCAGGCCGGTCACACTCGCACCTGTGTATGACCTCGACGTGCGCAAGCACGCACTCGCACTCGTCAGCCAGGGCCGCAGTCTCAACTCCGTGAGTAAGGAGACCGGCATATCCCGGTCCGCCATACGCGCCTGGCGCATCAGGATCGAGCCCGCCGCCCGCACGGATGAATGCTCGATGTGCACGCCCGTCCCGCGCCCACCCACGGAGATCGAGGCATACGCCTATCTCCTCGGTCTCTACCTAGGCGACGGCTGCCTCAGCAGGCAGCCGAACGGCTGCTACGCCCTGCGCATCGCCTGCGCGAACGCATGGCCGGGGCTCATCGACGCCTGCCGGGAGGCGGTCAGGAGGGTGCGGCCGCAGAACAGGGTCTGCCTGGCCCGCAAGCAAGGCTGCGTGATGGTGACGAGCTACAGCCGCCACTGGCCGTGCCTCTTCCCCCAACACGGCCCCGGCAAGAAGCACGAGCGGGAGATCGCGCTGGAGCCCTGGCAGCAGCGCCTCGTCGACGCGCACCCCTGGGAGTTCATCCGGGGGCTCGTCCACTCCGACGGTTGCCGGATCACCAACTGGACCACGCGCATGGTGGGCGGGGAGCGCAAGCGGTACGAGTACCCGCGGTACTTCTTCACCAACAAGTCGGAGGACATCCTGCGGCTCTACGCGGACGCCCTCGACGCGGTCGGCGTCGAGTGGACGGTGACCCGCCGTGGGAAGGACCCCTTCAACATCTCGGTCGCCCGCCGCGACTCCGTCGCCCTCATGGACGAGCACATCGGGCCCAAGCACTGACCCGCCCGTCCACGGACCCGCCTGCCCACCGATCCGCCCGGAGGGCTACCGCGGCGTGTCGTCCTCGCCGATGTGGTGCACCCGTACCAGGTTGGTCGTCCCCGACATGCCGGGTGGGGAGCCGGCCGTGATGATGACCGTGTCGCCCTTGCGACAGCGGCCGATGCGGAGGAGTTCCTCGTCGACCTGGTCGACCATCTCGTCGGTGGTGCCGACCTTGGGGCCCAGGAGGGTTTCGACGCCCCATGTGAGGTTGAGCTGGGCGCGGGTGGCGGGTTCCGGGGTGAAGGCGAGGAGGGGGATGGGTGAGCGGTAGCGGGAGAGGCGGCGGACGGTGTCGCCGCTCTGGGTGAAGGCGACGAGGAACCTGGCGCCGAGGAAGTCGCCCATCTCGGCGGCGGCGCGGGCGACGGCTCCGCCCTGGGTGCGGGGCTTGCTGCGTTCGGTGAGCGGGGGCAGGCCCTTGGCGAGGATGTCCTCTTCCGCGGCGGCGACGATGCGGCCCATGGTCTTGACGGTCTCGACGGGGTGTTTGCCGACGCTGGTCTCGCCGGAGAGCATCACGGCGTCGGTGCCGTCGATGACGGCGTTGGCGACGTCGGAGGCTTCCGCGCGGGTGGGGCGGGAGTTCTCGATCATCGAGTCGAGCATCTGGGTGGCGACGATGACGGGTTTGGCGTTGCGTCGGGCGAGTTTGATGGCGCGCTTCTGGACGATGGGGACCTGTTCGAGGGGCATCTCGACGCCGAGGTCGCCGCGGGCGACCATGAGGCCGTCGAAGGCGTCGACGATGGCGTCGAGGTTGCGCACCGCCTGGGGTTTTTCGATCTTGGCGATGACGGGGACGTGGCGGCCTTCGTCGCGCATGACGCGGTGGACCTGGACGATGTCGTCGGCGTTGCGGACGAAGGAGAGGGCGATCATGTCGGCGCCGGTGCGGAGGGCCCAGCGTAGGTCTTCGACGTCTTTGTAGGAGAGGGCGGGGACGGAGACGGCGACGCCGGGGAGGTTGAGGCCCTTGTTGTCGGAGACGAGGCCGCCTTCGATGACGATGGTGTGGACGCGGGGGCCTTCGACGTCGGTGACTTCGAGGGTGACGCGGCCGTCGTCGACGAGGATGCGTTCTCCTTTGCGGACGTCGGCGGCGAGTCCTTCGTAGGTGGTGGAGCAGCCGTGGCGGTCGCCTTCGGTGTGTTCGACGGTGATGGTGAATTCGTCGCCGCGTTCAAGGAGTACGGGGCCTTCGCGGAATCGGCCGAGGCGGATCTTCGGGCCTTGAAGGTCTACGAGGATTCCGACGCTGCGGCCGGTCTCGTTGCATGCCTTGCGCACCCGCCGGTAGCGCTCTTCGTGTTCGACGTAGGTGCCGTGGCTGAGGTTGAAGCGGGCGACGTCCATGCCGGCTTCGACCAGTGCCTTGATCTGCTCGTACGAGTCGGTGGCGGGGCCCAGGGTGCAGACGATTTTTGCTCGGCGCATGGGTCGAGCCTATGACTTACCGGCTGGTAGAGAACCGTGTGGCGTCTACTGCCCAACGGCCTTTGCGTGAAGGGATATTGACAACTAATGAAACGTGCGTGGGGGTGCTCCGATGAGCACATGATGGAGGGGGCGAGGGCGGTGGTCCGCCCTCGCTCGCGGTGGTCTCACAGCTGCGGTGGGGTCATCGTGAAGCGGGCGTTGACCTGGGCGTATACCTGCTGTCGCTGGGGTTCGAGGTCGAGTGCGGGCGCGGTTTCGGGGGTGGTGGCGCCGGCGAAGGCCATGCGGGCGGGGGCTGCGGCGCGTGCGGCGGGGAAGGGGGCGTAGCCGTCCACATCCTGGTCGGCGAGTTCGACGAGGGCGAGGAGGTGGGCGCCGAGGGCTTCGGCGTATTCGCGGGCTCGTTGTACGGCGTCGTGGACGGCTTGGCGGCGTGCGGCGCGGTGGGCGGGTGAGTCGGGGCGGAGTGCCCACCAGGGTCCGTCGACGCGGGTGAGTTCCTGGTCGGCGAGGCGGGTGGTGAGTTCGCCGAGTGCGGTGAAGTCGGTGAGGGTGGCGGTGGTGTGGATGGTGCCGTGGTAGGCGCGGACGCGTTCGTGGCGGCCTTTGGTGGTGAGGTGGGGGGTGAGGGTGAAGGCGCTGGTTTCTCGGGTGTGGATGGCTTGGGCGTAGGTGTCGAGGAGTTTTTGGGTGTCCTGGTTGCGGCGGGTGAGGTCCTGGAGTGTGGTGCGGCGGTCGGTGCCGCGGGCGGTGACGGTGATCTGGATGCGGGCGATTTCGGGGTCGACGTCGAGGTGGGCTTCGCCGCGGACGGTGAGGCGGGGGGTGTCGGGGGTGCCGTAGGGCGGGGTGGTGGGTGGGTGTGGGGGTTGGGTCATGGGTGGTGGCTCCTTCGGTGGGGCGTGTGAGGGCTATCTGATCGAAACCTTTCGAGGGTGTCGCGGGGTGTGGCGGGTGCGCCAGAATCTACGCGCGTTATGCATGCGACTTGGCATGTGTTCGACGCGTGTTCGTTCGGCATCTGTTGACTACAGGGGAGTAGAGAATGCCGCTCAACCGTAGGGGTTTTCTGGGGCGTTCGGCCGCGACGGGGGCGGGGGTGGCGCTGGCGGGCGGCGCGGCCGCCGGTTCGGCGCAGGCCGCGGAGGCCGCGGAGGGTGTGGAGGGTGTGGAGGGGGCCGCGGGGAGGCGGCGTGAGCGGCGGTACTCCTTCACCGTGATGGGGACGACGGATCTGCATGGCAACGTCTTCAACTGGGACTACTTCACGGATGCGGAGTTCGACGACAAGGCGCACAACGATGTGGGTCTGGCGAAGATCTCGACTCTGGTGGAGCGGGTGCGTGCCGAGAAGGGCCGCGAGAACACCCTGCTGATCGACGCGGGTGACACCATCCAGGGCACGCAGCTGTCGTACTACTACGCCAAGGTCGACCCGATCACGGCGCGTCGCGGTCCGGTACACCCGATGGCGCAGGCGATGAACGCGATCGGGTATGACGCGGCGGCGCTGGGCAACCACGAGTTCAACTACGGCATACCGGTGCTGCGGAAGTTCGAGGAGCAGTGCGATTTCCCGCTGCTGGGTGCGAACGCGCTGGACGCGAGGACGCTGCGGCCGGCGTTCCCGCCGTACAGCGTGCACCGGCTGCGCACGCCGTGTGGGCGGGATGTGAAGGTGGCGGTGCTGGGTCTGACGAACCCGGGCATCGCGCTGTGGGACAAGCAGAACGTCCAGGGGAAGATGACGTTCCCGGGTCTGGAGGAGCAGGCGGCGAAGTACGTGCCGCGGCTGCGGTCGATGGGCGCGGACGTGGTGATCGTCTCGGCGCACTCGGGTTCCAGCGGCACGTCGTCGTACGGTGACCAGCTGCCGTACATCGAGAACGCGGCGGGGCTGGTGGCGGAGCAGGTGCCGGGGATCGACGCGATCCTGGTGGGTCACGCGCACACGGAGATCCCCGAGTACCGGGTGAAGAACGGGTCGACCGGCAAGGACGTGGTGCTGTCCGAGCCGCTGAAGTGGGGTCAGCGGCTGACGCTGTTCGACTTCGAGCTGGTCTTCGAGCGTGGCCGTTGGTCGGTGGAGAAGGTCTCGGCGAAGGTGCTGAACTCCAACACCGTGCCGGAGGACCCGAAGATCACGGATCTGCTGGTGGACGAGCACCGCAAGGTGGTGGCGTACGTCAACCAGGTGATCGGTACGTCGACGGCGGCGATGTCGTCGGCGGAGGGTCCGGTGAAGGACGTGCCGATCATCGACCTGATCAACCACGTGCAGGTGGAGACGGTGAAGGCGGCGCTGGCGGGCACGGCGTACGCGGCGCTGCCGGTGCTGTCGCAGGCCTCGTGCTTCTCTCGGACGGCGGCGATCCCGGCCGGGCGGGTGACGATCCGGGACGCGGCGGGGCTGTATCCGTTCGAGAACACGCTGGAGGCGCGTCTGGTGACGGGTGCCCAGCTGAGGGACTACCTGGAGTACTCGGCGAAGTACTACGTGCAGACCGCGCCGGGTGGGGTGGTGGACCCGGCGAAGCTGACGAACGCGGACGGTACGCCGGACTACAACTACGACGCGGTGTACGGCCTGGCGTACGACATCGACATCGCGCGGCCGAAGGGCTCGCGGATCGTGAACCTGTCGTTCGGGGGGCGGCCGGTCGATCCGGCGGCCGAGTTCGTGCTGGCGGTGAACAACTACCGGGCGTCGGGTGGCGGCAACTTCCCGCATGTGCCGCAGGCGAAGCAGCTGTGGGCGAACTCGGATGAGATCCGTAACACGATCATCTCGTGGGTGAAGGCTGAGGGGACGGTCGACCCGGCTCAGTTCGCGTCGGTGGGTTGGAAGCTGACGCGGGACGGCGTGCCGGTCTTCTGAGCGGTTTCTTGACGTGGAGGTGGCGGCGGGTTCCGGTGGGGCCCGGCAGACTGGCGGCATGGACGAGTTGATGGCCGCGTGGGAGCCGGTGCGCCGGGATCTGGCCGCTACCTGTGCTGTTCGGCCGAGGGTGGTCGAGGAGGAGCATCACGGCGAGCGCTACCTGGTGCTGTATGAGCGGGACGGGAGTGGGGCGGGGGTGGGGCTGTGGGAGGGGGGTGGCCCGGCGGAGCGGGTCGCCCATGTGGCCGATCAGGTGCGGGATTGGGCGGTGGAGGCGTTGTGTGCGGCGTCGCGTCCCGCGGTGTGGCCGGAGTGTCCGGTCCATCCCGACTCCCATCCGTTGGATCCGGTGGTCAGGGGTGGGGTGGCGGTGTGGTCATGTCCGCGTTCGGGCGAGTCGGTCGCGCTGGTCGGGGAGTTGTCGGCCGGGTGTGGGGTCGAGGCCGAAGGTGGTGAACGCGGTTCGGGCCGGAAGCGGAAAGGTGGTCGTTCCGGTCAGTGAGTTGAGGATGGTGGCGCTGCGCCAGGCGGCGAGTCCGAGGTCGGGGGCGCCGATGCCGTGGGTGTGGAGTTCGGCGTTCTGGACGTAGACGGTTCCTTTGACGCTGGGGTCGAGGACGAGGCGGTGGTGTTCGTCGATGCGGGGGCGGTCGGAGCTGTCGCGGCGGATGTAGGGGGCGAGGGCGGCGAGGAGGATGTCGGCGCGGCGTTCGCGGTAGCCGGTGGCGAGGACGACGGCGTCGGTGGTGAGGCGGCTGCGGGTGCCTTGTTGTACGTGTTCGAGGTGGAGTTCGACGCGGGTGGTGGCGACGCGTCCGGCGGTGCGGACGATGACTCCGGGGGTGAGGACGGTGTCGGGCCAGCCGCCGTGCAGGGTGCGTTGGTAGAGCTCGTCGTGGATGGCGGCGATGGTGTCCCGGTCGATGCCTTTGTAGAGCTGCCATTGCTGGGGTAGGAGGGCGTCGCGTACGGGTTCGGGGAGGGCGTGGAAGTAGCGGGTGTAGTCGGGGGTGAACTGTTCCAGGCCGAGTTTGCTGTATTCCATGGGTGCGAAGGCGGGGGTGCGGGCGAGCCAGTGGAGTCCTTCGCGGCCGGCGGGCCGGTGGCGGAGCAGGTCGAGGAAGACTTCGGCTCCGGATTGGCCGGCGCCGATGACGGTGACGTGGTCGGCGGCGTGGAGGTGGGCGCGGTGGCGTAGGTAGTCGGCGGAGTGCAGGACGGGGACGGCGGGGGCGTCGGTGAGGGGGCGCAGGGGGTCGGGGATGTGGGGTTCGGTGCCGATGCCGAGGACGAGGTTGCGGGCGTAGGTGCGGCAGAGTGCTTCGGCTTCGCCGTCGGCGCCGGTCTGGGTGAGGTCGATTTCGAAGAGTTCGCGTTCGGGGTTCCAGCGGACGGCGTCGATGTGGTGGCCGAAGTGGAGGGTGGGGAGTTGTTGGCTGACCCAGCGGCAGTAGGCGTCGTATTCGGCGCGGTGGATGTGGAAGCGCTGGGCGAAGTAGAAGGGGTAGAGGCGTTCGCGGGCTTTGAGGTAGTTGAGGAAGGTCCAGGGGTTGCCGGGGTCGACGAGGGTGACGAGGTCGGCGAGGAAGGGGACTTGGAGGGTGGTGCCTTCGATGAGCAGGCCGGGGTGCCAGTGGAAGGCGGGGTGTTGTTCGTAGAAGGCGGTGCGGAGGCCGGGGATGGTGGAGGCGAGGGCGGCGAGGGAGAGGTTGGAGGGGCCGATGCCGATGCCGAGGAGGTCGAGGGGGGTGTCGCCGCCGGTGGGGTCGGCGGTCTCGGTGGTCTCGGTGGTCTCGGTGTCGTCGCCGGGGGTGGTGGGTGTGGTGGTGGGGTCTGGGGCGGGTGTCATCGGGCCGTGCTGCCTTCCACGAGTCTCAACAGGGCGTGCAGGTCGCTGGGGCGGGTGTGGGGGTTGAGGAGGGTGGCTTTGAGCCAGAGGCCGTCGGCGGTGCGGGCCCGGCCGAGGACGGCGTGTCCTGCGCGGATGAGGCGGCGGCGTACGGCGGCGACGGCGGTGTCGTCGGCGCCGGTGGGGCGGAACAGCACGGTGCTGATGGCGGGTGGGGCGTGCAGTTCCAGGCGGGGGTGGGCGTCGATGAGTTCGGCGAGGTGGTGGGCGGTGGCGCAGCAGCGTTCGACGAGTTGGCCGAGGCCGTGGCGGCCGAGGGCGCGCAGGGTGACGGCGATTTTGAGGATGTCGGGGCGGCGGGAGGTGCGGAGGGAACGGCCGAGCAGGTCGGGGAGGCCGGCTTCGGTGTCGTCGGCGGCGTTGAGGTAGTCGACGCGGTGGTCGAGGGGGGTGAGTGCGGTGTGGTCGGGGACGGCGAGGAGTCCGGCGGCGATGGGTTGCCAGCCGAGTTTGTGGAGGTCGAGGGCGATGCTGTGGGCGCGGTCGAGGCCGTGGAGGCGGTCGCGGAGGGTGTCGCTGAAGAGGAGTGCGCCGCCGTAGGAGGCGTCGATGTGGAGGGTGGCGTGGTGTGTGGCGCAGAGGTCGGCGATGGCGGGTAGCGGGTCGATGGCTCCGGTGTCGGTGGTGCCGGCGGTGGCGATGACGAGGGTGGGGTGGTGGGCTCGGGTGTGGAGTGCGGCGGCGAGGCGGTCGGGGTCGAGGCGGCCGGTGGGGGTGGGGAGGGTGTGGGGGGTGGGGAGGCCGAGGAGCCAGGCGGCGCGGTGGATGCTGTGGTGGGCGTTGGCGCCGCAGATGACCTGGAGGGGGGTGGGTCCGGGGTGTGCTTCGCGGGCGAGGAGGAGGGCGAGCTGGTTGGCTTCGGTGCCGCCGGTGGTGACGAGGGCGTCGGGGGTGCGGGCCTGGCCCGTGTGTGCGGGCCGGTCGCCGTGGGCGGACCGGTCGCCGTGGGCGGGTCGGTCGCCGTGGGCGGGCTGGCCCTCGTGGCTGGGCCGGTCGCCTCGGGCGGGCCGGTCTCCGTAGGCGAGGGTGGCGAGGGCGCGGCAGGTGAGGGCCTCCAGCTCGGAGGCGGCGGGTGCCTGGTCCCAGGAGTCGAGGGAGGGGTTGAGGGCGCTGACGGCGAGGTCGGCGGCGGCCGCGACGGCCAGGGGTGGGCAGTGCAGGTGGGCGGCGCAGTGCGGTTCGGCGGGGTCGGCGGCGCCGGCGGCGAGGGCGCTGATGAGGGTGTGCAGGGCTTCGGGCGCGCCGGTGCCGGTGTCCGGGAGGGCGGGTTCGGCGAGGGCGCGGACGTGCTGGGCGAGGGTGTGGGGGCCGCCGGCGGGGAGGGGCCCGGACCGCTCGGCGGCGCCGGTGGCGAGGGCGTCGAGGACGGTGTCGAGCAGTGGGCGGAGTGCGCGCGGGCCGGTGGGGCCCCCGGCGAGGAGGGCGTCGGCTCCTGGTGCCGGCACAGGCATGGTCGTGCCCCCTCTTCTTCGAGGGTCGGACGTGGCGGGTCGGGCGTCTCGGGGTGGGGCTGCGGGGCGGTGCGGGGAGGGAGCGCTACCGTACTTCTCCGCAGTTCGCCGCCGTTCTGCCTCACGCGGAGTCCACTCGTACGTGGTACGGCCTCGAGGATGGCGCGGCTTGGATCTGCTAGGAGCGGCACCGTACCCTTGTGCGCATGAAACTAGCCTTGGAACTGGGCCCGTTGAAGCCCGAGTGGCACGACCTGATCATTGCCTTCCTCTGCTTCGGCGTGACCTTCGGGCTGCTCGCGGGGGTGGTGCTGCCGAAGATCGTGCGGGTTCTGCGGGAGCGCGAGTCGGCGATCGACGGACGCCAGCGCAAGGCGGACGAGACGCGGGCGGAGGCCGAGAAGGCGCACGCCGAGTACCAGGAGCTGCTGGCGGAGGCGCGTCACGAGGCGGCGCGGCTGCGTCAGGAGTCGCAGGAGCAGGGTGCGGAGCTGCTGGCGCAGCTGCGGGCCGAGGGTCAGCGGCAGCGTGAGGAGATGCTGATTTCGGCGCGGGAGCAGATCGCGGCGGACCGGGCGCTGGCGGAGGCCGCGCTGCGCGCGGAGGTCACGGTGTTGGCGACGCAGCTGGCCGGCAAGATCGTCGGTGAGCCGTTGGACGATTTCGCCAGGGATCGGGCCTGAGCGGAGCGCGCTGAGCGGTCGCGTGCGGCGGCTGCCGCGCGGGGCGCGGTGCGTGGTGCGTGGTACCGGGGCGGTGGTGTGGGTCGGTTGACCCGTACCACCGCCCTTTGTCGTCTCGGCGGCGGGGCCTAGGCCGTCCTGTCGGGTGTCGCGGCGGCGCGTACGCGGAGGGCGCGGCGCAGGTCGTCGAGTTGGTCGGCGAGGCGCCGGCGCAGCGCCGGGGTGGGCGTGTGGGTGGGGTCGCCGTCGGGGGCGGTCTCGGTGCCGGTTTCGGGGCCGGTTTCGGGGCCGGCCAGGCAGGTCTCCCCCAGTCGCAGGGTCTGCTCGTCGACGGTGGTGGGGAAGGCGAAGCGGCCGACGGCTTCGGCGATGGCCGGGCCGCGGCGGGCGGCGAGGGTGACGGCGGCGGGGTAGTAGCGGGGGACGTAGGGGGCGAGCAGGTCGTGCTGCTCGGGTTGCCAGAAGCCTTCGGCGGTGGCGGTGAAGAGGTAGTTGGAGAGTTCGTCGGTGTCGAAGAGGGCGGCCCAGGCGGTGCTCTTGGCGTCGGCGTCGGGCAGGGCGGCGCGGCAGCGGGCGGCGCCTTCCTGGCCGGTGGCGCTGGAGTCGCGGGCGAGTTCCGCGTCGATGTCGGCGGGGGTGGCGGCGCCGAGGACGCAGAGTCGGGCGAGGATGCGCCAGCGGAGTTCGGGGTCGAGGGTGGGGCCGCCGGGGACGGCGTCTCCGGTGAGCCAGTGGTGGAGCTCGGCGGGGCCGGTGGCGGTGTCGACGAAGGTGCGGACGGCGGCGAGGCGGAGTCCGTGGCCTGTGCCGTCTTCGGTGCGGCGCAGCAGGTCGCGGCAGGTGTCAGCGAGGGTGGCGAGGGCGGTGGGGCGTTGGGCGGGGGGTAGGTAGCGGTCGGCGATCTGGGTGCGGGCGAAGGCGAGGACGCCTTCGACGATGGCGATGTCCGTCTCGTGCGGGAGGTGGGCGCGGACGGCGTCGAGGTAGGCGGTGGGCGGTAGGTGGGCGTCGCGGACCATGTCGCGGGCGGCGTTCCAGACGACCGCGCGGGTGAGGGGGTCGGGGAGGCCGGACAGGGCGCGTACGGCGGTGTTCCAGGAGGTCGGGTCGAGCCTGATCTTGGCGTAGCTGAGGTCGGCGTCGTTGAGGAGCAGCAGGTCGGGGCGGGGGCCGGTGAAGGAGAGGGTCACGGTGGCGGCGTCGGCGCCGAGGTCGGCCTCGACGCGGTCGCGGCGGACGAGCCGGTGTGGGGCGGCGGGCTGGTGGTCGTAGAGGCCGATGGAGACGCGGTGGGGGCGGGCTCCGTCGGCGCTGCCCTGGTGGTGGATGGCGGCGGTCCAGCGGTTGCCGTCGACGTCGATGTGGGGGGTGAGGGTGTCGACGCCGGTGGTGCGGAGCCAGCGGTCGGCCCAGGCGTGGACGTCGCGGCCGGAGGCGCGGGCGAGGGAGTCGATGAAGTCGGCGAGGGTGGCGTTGCCGAAGCGGTGGCGGGCGAAGTGGTCGTTGATGCCGGCGAGGAAGTCCTTCTCGCCGAGCCAGGCGACGAGCTGGCGGAGCGCGGAGGCGCCCTTGGCGTAGGAGATGCCGTCGAAGTTGAGCCGGGCGGCGGCGGTGTCGGGGACGGCGTCGGGGGCGGGGGCGACGGGGTGGGTGGAGTCGCGCTGGTCGGCGTCGTATCCCCAGCTTTTGCGGCGGACGCCGAAGTCGGCCCAGGTGGCGGTGTAGCGGGTGGCTTCGGTGAGGATCTGGAAGCCCATGTATTCGGCGAAGGACTCGTTGAGCCAGATGTCGTCCCACCATTCCATGGTGACGAGGTCGCCGAACCACATGTGGGCCATCTCGTGGGCGATGACCATGGCGCGGGTCTGTCGTTCGGCTTCGGTGACGGCGGAGCGGTAGACGAACTCGTCGCGGAAGGTGACGAGGCCGGGGTTCTCCATGGCGCCGGAGTTGAACTCGGGGACGAATGCCTGGTCGTAGGAGTCGAAGGGGTAGGGCTCGGCGAAGATCTCGTGGTAGCGGTCGAAGCAGCGCTTGGTGATGTCGAACAGTTCGTCGGCGTCGGCGTCCAGGTAGGGCGCGAGGGAGCGGCGGACGTGCAGGCCGAGGGGCAGTCCGCGGTGTTCGGTGCGTACGGAGTGGTACGGGCCGGCGGCGACGGCCATCAGGTAGGTGCTGATGGGTGGGGTGGGGGCGAGCCGCCAGTGTCCGCTGGTGGGCGGTCCGAGGCGCTGGGCGGTTCCGTTGCCGAGGACGGTCCACCGGGGTGGGGCGGTGACCGTCACCTCGAAGACGGCTTTCAGGTCGGGCTGGTCGAAGGCGGCGAAGACGGTTTTCGCGTCCGCCATGCAGCACATGGTGTAGAGATACGTTTCCCCGTCGGCGGGGTCGGTGAAGCGGTGCATCCCCTCCCCGGTGTGGGAGTACCGCATGTCGGCTTCGACGCGCAGTTCGTGCGCCCCTTCGGCCAGTCCGTGGAGCGGCAGCCGTCCGTCCGCCAGCGACGCGGTGTCGAGGTCCCGTCCGTCGAGGGTGGCTCGGTGCAGCACGGCGGGGTCGAGCTCGACGAAGGTGTCCACGCCGTCTTCGCGCGCGGTGAAGCGGAGGGTGGTGACGGATCCGAAGACCTCGTCGCCGCGCGTCAGATCGAGGTCGATGAGGTAGCGGTCGACGGTGAGGTGTCGGGCTCGGTTCTGCGCTTCGTCGCGCGTCAGTACGGACATGGGCCCATGCTGCCGTACGGCCCGCGGGCGACGCACCGGATTGCCCTGTGGGCGAAGCGGCGGGTCCGGGGCGCGCGGGCGCGCGGAGGGGTCGGGCCGGGTGTGTTCTCAGGCGCCGGCGGCGGGGCTCGTGTCGTCTTCGGCGCCGGTCGAGTTCGCGAGGGTTTCGTGGTGGCGGATGACCTCGGCGATGATGAAGTTGAGGAGCTTCTCCGCGAAGGCGGGGTCGAGCTTGGCGCTTTCGGCGAGCTGGCGGAGGCGGGTGATCTGGCGGGCCTCGCGGGCGGGGTCGGCCGGGGGGAGCTTGTGGGTGGCCTTGAGCCGGCCGACCTGCTGGGTGCACTTGAAGCGCTCGGCGAGCATGTGGACGACGGCGGCGTCGATGTTGTCGATGCTGTCGCGCAGCCGGCTGAGTTCGGCGGCCACCTGTTCGTCGATGCCGGGGCGGTCGGTTTCGGTCTCGCTGTTGTTCATGCGCAGAGCCTATGGGGAACGACCGTCGGTCGCGGAGTGTGACCGGATGGTGGGCGGGTGGTCGGGGTCGGGGACGCGGTCGGTGAAGCCGCCGGGGACGGCCTGGCCCTGTTGGGCGCGGAAGCGGGCGGGGGCGGTGCCGACGCGGCGGGTGAAGAGGCGGCTGAAGTAGGCGGGGTCGTCGTAGCCGACGCGGCGGGCGACGGCGGCGATGGGGAGTTCGGTGCCGATGAGGAGTTCCTTGGCGCGGCCGAGGCGGATGCCGAGGAGGTAGTCCTTGGGGCCGCAGCCGGCGCCGCGGCGTACGGCGGTGCGCAGTTCGGCGGGGGTCATGCCGTGGCGGGCGGCGTGTTCGGTGACGGAGAGGGGTTGGCAGGCGTCGCGGGCGAGGGCGGCCAGTACCGGGTCGCTGCCGGTGTCGGCGCGGGCGCGGCGCAGGGCGACGAGGAGTTCGTGGACGGCGGCGGCGGTCTCGACTTCCAGGTAGGGGTTGCCGTGGCGGGCGGCGCGGACGATGCGGCCGATGGCGGCGCGGGCGGTGGCGGTGTCGGAGAGGGGGACGACGGGGTGGTCGGGGTCGATGTAGCCGAGTTCGGTGTAGCTCGCGGTGGCGGCTCCGGTGAAGTCGACGAAGCTCTCGTCCCAGCAGGGGTCCGGGGCGTAGTGGTGCGGTACGCCGGGGGTGAGCCAGAGCAGGGCGGGGGCGGCCACGGGCCGGCGGGGGCCGTCGGGGCCGCGGAACCAGCCGGTGCCGGCGCTGATCACCACGGCGACGTGGTGGTCGAGGGTGCGTGGGCCGACGGCGGGCAGGGTGCCGTGTTGGAGTCCCACGCCGAGGCAGACCAGGCCGAGCCGGTGGTGGACCGGTCCGGGCGTGAAGTACCGCATCCAGGTGTGGTACACGCGCGCTCCCTCCTCCTGGCGCCACGCCGATCTTCATCCATGGGTGGGCGCGCCGCCAGAGGGAGGGGTCCGGGATGCCCCGGTTCGTCGGCTACACCACCTCCACCACGAGGAAGGCGTCCAGGGTGAACTCGGCGGTGCCGCTGTCGCCGGTCTTCCGGAGCCCCACCCATGCCTCCCCGTCGGGGGGTGCGGTGAACTCGTAGGCGTGGGTGGTCGGGGCGGTGGCCACCGGGAGCGGGGTCCGCTGCAGCTCGCGTGGGCCGGGCTCGTCGACGGCGGTGATCCAGGCGTACTGGCCGGCGGTCTCGTTCTCGTAGCGGAAGCTCACCCGGTAGCGGTGGCCGGGACGGAAGCGGACGGTGTGCGGGACGGTGCGGTAGACCACGCCGGTGTTCTCACCTCGCGACTTGAGCGATTCGCGGCCGTCGATGACGTCGTCGACGGCCTTGCCGTTCCAGCCGCGCTGGGTGTACGGGGCGTGGCGCTGGGCGATGTGGGTGCGCGGGTCGGTGGTGCCGCCCGCGTCACCCTTGACGAAGGGCCCCCAGCCCTGCGGCACGTGTTCGAAGTCCTCCCAGACCAGGGCGCCGGGCCGGGTGGGGCGCGGGGCGGGGACGATGCGCAGGTTGTCGAAGCGGACGCGGGCCTCGCCGGGTGCGGTGCGGAGGGTGAGGGTCACCGGGCCGCCGCCGGCGGGGACGGTGAACCAGGTGGTCAGGCGCTGGAAGCGGGTGCCGTGTTTGCGGTCGGCGGCGACGTGGTTGACGGCGGTGGAGGTGTCGGTCCAGTTCTCGGCGGTGACGCCGTCGGCGGTGTGGACGGCGAGCGTGGCGCGGCGCCGTTGCCCGGCGGTGGCGCCGACCTCGACCTGTACGGAGGCCGCGTAGGCGCCGGGGGCGAGGCGGGCCACGCGCTGGCCGACCTCGGCGGCCGTTCCGGCGTCGATGACCAGCTCGTAGTCGCCCAGCTCGCTGCGGTGTACGGCGGCCGGGCCGCGGACGTGCCAGCCGGTGAGCGTTCCGGAGTGGAAGCCGGGGTCGTGGAGCGGGGTGCCCTGTCCCCAGCGGGGCTCGGGCTGGGCGGGGGCCGGCTCGGGGTAGATCACGTACGGCTGGTCGGGGTCGGCGTCGATGGTCACGGTGTCGGATCGGACGGGCAGTTCGGCGATGTGTTCCCGGCCCTGGTCGGTCAGCCGGTAGAGCGTGACGGTGCGCCGGCCGGCCCAGCCGCGCGGCAGCCGCCAGCTGGTGGTGCCGCCCGTCGGGTGGTAGTGGTACAGCTTGGCGGGGTCGGTGGCGTCGCGCGGCTCCCAGGGCAGCAGGTAGCGGCCGCCGTCGTAGACGAGTCGTCCGTCGGTGGTGATGCGCCGGACGCCGTCCGCGTCGCCGACCGTGGTGCGGGTGGGGCCCTCGAAGGTGATCTCGTGGTCGCGCCAGGTGCGGACGGGGTACGCCTGGAGGTACTTGGCGGGCAGGCTGTCGGTCCAGATGAGGCGGTAGAAGGCGGTCCAGTCGGTCTTGCCGACCCAACCCTCGAAGTTGCCGGTGCGGGCGATGCCCAGCAGGGTGGGCCACTTGTCGGCGAAGACGTCCTTCTGGTGGTTGCGGAGGAAGCGGATGAGGCGGGAGTTGACGCCGCGTGAGGTGTCGGGGCCGTAGTCGGTCTCGGTGGCCCAGTGGGACCACAGCGCGGAGCGCTCCAGGCCGTGTCCCCATTCGGTGGTGACGCGCCAGCCCTGTGCGCGCAGGGCGCGCTGGAGGCGGTCGGAGGTCCAGCCGGACTCGCGGAAGACGTCGATGTAGAGGGTGTTCAGGGCGGGATCGGTCTGGGCGCGCAGGTCCGCGAACCTGCGGATGATGTCGCCGGAGACCAGGTCGCGGCGCTGGTCGATGCGGTAGGACTGGTCCAGCCAGTCCCACTGTGCGTCGGTCTGGTCCACGAGCGTCTCGGAGAAGGCGTGGGCGACGGGGTAGGACTCGGTGGCGTTGACGTGCACGCCGAAGTCGCTGTGCCAGGCGCGGCCCTCGCGGAGCAGGGTGTTGAGGTCGGCGAGGCCGCCGGCGCGCCGGTTGTAGTTGCCGGCGTAGTCGGGGTGGGCGGAGTCGTGGCCCTCCGACTGGTAGCCCTTGAGCAGGGTGTACTGCCGCAGGCCGTCGGTGGCCAGGCAGATCCGTTTGACGTTGTCGAGGGTGGCCAGGAACGGGTTGGTGGCCTGGCTGGCGAAGTTGAAGGGGATGTGGGGGACGACCCGCAGGTGCTGGTCGTCGGCGCCCAGCGGGTCGGTCATGATGTCGCGCAGCGCGATGGCGGCGTCCTGCCAGTCGATGACGCCGTCGCCGTTGCGGTCGCCGGTGATGATGACGGTGGCGTACGGCAGCGGTTCGGTCGCGTCGACGGGCGAGCCGGCGGCCCGGTGGGTCCACTGGCCGGGGCCCAGTCGGGCGACGGTGTGGCCGTCGACGACGCTGGTCTGCCGCCACAGCCGTCCGTTCTCCCAGGTGGTGCCGGCGGCGGAGGACGGCCTGTCCCAGACGGTGTTGGTCTCGACGGCCGCGGCGAGCCGGTCGGTGGCGACGACGGCGTACGCGCAGCCGAGGGGTGCCGGGTCGGGGGCGGGCGGCCGTCCGGGCGACCCGGCGGCGGCCACGGAGACGAGGGTGTCGCCGCTCTTCGCCTTGTCCAGTTCGACGCGGGCGGCGTAGAGCGTGGCGCCGGGTTGGTCGTCGCGCACGCTGAGCAGCGCGAGGCCGGGGAAGCGCAGGGTGCCGACGCGCAGCGTCTCGGTGTCGGTGACGCGGGTGACCCGCCAGTGCAGCCGGTCGCCGCGCACCCGGATCTCTACGACGATCTCGGTACCGCCGTCGAAGGCGAGGGTGTGGGTGACGCGGTCCGCGCGGGCGGTGGCGGTGACCCGCGGAGTCAGCTCGATGTCGTCGACGAGCACCGAGCGGACCGGCTCCGGCTGGCCGTACAGCGTGGCGCCGGTGGTGCGGTCGGTGTACGACAGGACGCGGGGGAAGCCCCGGTCGACCCGGACCTCCAGCCGCCGGGAACGGATCACGGCCTGGCCGCCGGGCGCGGCCGTGCGTCCCCGGCCGGGGCCGGCGCCGGTGCCGGCGCGGCCGGCCGCGAAGGCGTCGTCGTGCGGCGCGAGGGCGCCCAGTCCGGCCAGTGCCGTCGTGGCGACGACCGCCCTGCGGCTCGGCGGCCGGTCCCGCTCCCCCGCCCGCTCCCGCCCCTGCTCCGGTTCCCGGTATCCGCTCACCGTGCCCGCTCCTCCACCTCGCCGCCGGGTGTGTCGACTGCACACAGTGGGGCGGAGGCGGCGTGGGGGCCATGGACGGAGTGCGGCGGGTGTTGGACTCATGTCGGCTGGCGCCGCTCTCCGGGGCCGGTCGGCGGGAGCTCTGAGGTCAGTCGGTCGGCGGGACCTCTCGGGGAGCCGGTCGGCGGGAGCTCAGGGGAGTCGGTCGGCGGCCGCGCGCAGCGCCGCCCCCGCGCCGGAGGTGATCGGATCGCCGTGGCCGAAGCAGGCGGTCTCCACGTCCAGGGCGGCCTGGGTGCGGAAGGCGGCCGCCATCCGCTCCGGCTCCACGTTGAAGACGCCGGGCATCAGGTATTGGACGTTGGCGATGGTGTCGCCGGTGAACAGCACGCCGGAGGCGGGCAGATGGAGGGCGATGCTGCCGTAGGTGTGGCCGGGCACATGGATGACGCGCGCCTGCTCGCCCCAGTCGAGGGTGTCCCCGTCGGTCAGCTCGCGGTCGACCCGGACCGGCGGCGCCGGCGGCACCTGCGGGCTGTGCGCCTCGTACAGGGGCACCTCCCAGTCGGCCAGCTTGGGCTCCGGCAGCGGCGCGGAGCCGTCGATCACCGGCGCGTCGGCGGCCCCGGCCAGCACCCGGGCCCCGGTGGCGGCGGCCAGCGCGGCGGCGGAGCCGTAGTGGTCCTTGTGGCAGTGGGTGATGACGATGTCGCGGAGGTCCCGGGGGCCGGCGCCGAGTCCGGCGAGCGCGTCGAGGATCCGCCGCTCGTGCCCCGCCCAGCCCGCGTCGACGAGGGCGAAGCCCTCGGGGAGTCGTATGGCGTACGCCTGGCCGACTCCGAAGTTCAGCATCCATACGGCGTCGGTGACCTGTGTGATCTTCATGGGGCCGACTGTAGGGAGGGCGGGGCGGGCCGCCGAGGGGGCTCAGCCGGCCGCGAACACGCCGAGGGCGAACGTGTCGCGGCGCCGCCCCCGACCGGGAGGAAGGCCCGGCCGGGGGCGGCTGCCCGCGTGCGGTGAGTGTGCCGCGAGTGGGGGGTTGTGCGGGGTGGGGTGTGAGTCGGGTCGGTGGGTCGGGCGGGTCCGGTTGGGGCCGGGCCCGCCCGCGCGGTGTGCGTCGGGAGGGGGATCAGTCGGGTGGGGATCAGCCGCCGAGTTGGGCCGCCGCCGCCTTGATGTCCTTGGCGAAGGTGCTCACCTCGGCGTAGACGCCGGGGTAGTTGGGCCGGGCGCAGCCCTGGCCCCAGCTGACGATGCCGACCTGTATCCACTGGCCGGCGTTGTCCTTGCGGAACATCGGGCCGCCGGAGTCGCCCTGGCAGGTGTCGACGCCGCCCTGGGCGTAGCCGGCGCAGATCTCTTCGGCCGGGACCAGGCTGTTGCCGTAGGAGCGCTGGCAGCTGGCGTCGTCGACGAAGGGGACGGTGGCCTTCAGCAGATAGCGCTGCTGGCTGCCGCCCTCGCGCGCCGCTCCCCAGCCGGCGACCTGGAAGTCGCCGTTGTCGAACTCCTTGGTCTCAGCGATCTTGAGGGTGGGCTGGTTGACGGGCTTGGCGAGCTTGATCAGCGCCCAGTCCTTGCCCTGGCCGTCGTAGCCGGGGGCCTGGAGGACGCGGGTGGACTTGACCTTGATGGCGCTGGAGCTCTGCAGGTCGACCACGCCGGCGGTCGCGGTGATGGAGGTGTCGCTGCCGCTGCCGTCTACGCAGTGCGCGGCGGTGAGCACGAGCGTCTTGGAGTAGAGCGCGCCGCCGCACCCCATGGACAGTCGCACCATGAAGGGGTACTCACCCTGCGCGGCGCGTGTGCCGCCGACGACGGGCGGGGCCGCCTGGGCGCTGGCGGCGGGTGGGGTCGCCTTGGCGCCGGTGGCTCCGTCGGAGTGGGCGAGGGCGGTGCCGGGGAACAGGCTGACCGCGGCGAGCCCGACCGCTCCGGCTGCGAGAGATCTCTTGACGTGCTTCAGGATGTTCCGCAACGGACGTCCTTTCGTGGGGGGTTGAGCACATGATTGGCACGCACATGCCAACCAGTGGGTGTGATTATGTGGACGTAGTAATGGCGTGGCAAGGGTCGCGTTCCGGCCATGTCCGTTCGCCCACCGGACGGCGCGCGGCGGCGACGACGGCGAAGGGCCGACGGGGGCCGGCCGCGGGCCCATGCCGTCCGGGGCGGAGACGCGCGGCGCTCCCCGCCCTACAGTGGAGGGCGTGACCGCCCCGGGCATCGCCGTCGAGCACGGGTTCCCGCACCTCGCGACCGTGCGTTCGGCACTCACCGCGCTCTACCGCCGTCTGTCCTATGACACCGTGCGCACCTTCCCGATCAGCGTGTCCGCCGCCGAGGTGGCCTTTCCCGACGACGAGGACCTGTATCTCGGGGTGCAGCGCGTCGCCCGGGTCATGGTGCAGCACCTCCGGCTGCCCGACGCCCGCATGATCGTGAGCTTCCGGGAGATGCGGCACGCCGGCAACGTGGAGCTCGCCGCCGGGCCCGAGTACTTCATCGAGCTCAACTCGCGCTTCAAGGAGCACCGGCGGGACGTCGGCGCGGCCCTGGCCCATGAGGTGACGCACGTCTATCTGCACCGGCTGGGCCTGGAGCTCCCGGGGACCCGGGACAACGAGATCCTCACCGACACCGCCGCCGCGTATCTGGGCGCGGGCTGGCTGCTGCTCGACGCGTACCGCGAGTCCTCCGTCTCCAGCCAGAAGCTGGGCTATCTGACCCCGGAGGAGTTCGGATACGTCCTGGCCAAGCGGGCGCTGGTGTTCGACGACGACCCGGCGCCCCGGTTCACCAGCCCCCAGGCGTACGAGGCGTATGCGCAGGGCATGGCGCAGGCCCGCGACGACGCGCGGCAGCCGCCGCTGGTCGGCTGCGGCTGGTCGGGGCGGCGCCGGTACGCCCGGGACCGCCGGCGCGCCCAGGCGGATCCCCCACGGCCGGGCAGCCGCACGGGCGGTGGCCCGGGCACCGGCCGGGCCTTCGGCGGGGAGTACGCCTTCGAGGGCCCCGCGCCGCTGCGGGTCTCCTTTCCCTGCCCGACCTGCCACCAGCGGATCAGGGTCCCGGTGCGCGGCAGAGTCCGGGCCCGGTGCGGGCTGTGTCGCACGGTGCTGGAGTGCGACACCTGACGCGGTGTGAGCCCGTCGGACCGGGTGGCGTCGCCCTCGCGTCGCCGGCCCGGACGCCGCCGCCCCGACGTGGTCCGACCGCCGGCGTTGCCGGCGCCGGCCGTCGGGTGGGCCGTACGCGGCTCACGCCCAGCCGTCGAGGGCCTCCATGAAGCCGTCGAAGTCGTCGCGGTGCAGCGTGTGGCCGGCGCCCAGGACGGTACGGACCTCGAAGCCGCGCGACGCCAGCTCCTTCTTCAGCCCCTCGGAGACCAGCCGGCTCGGGTCGGCGGCCAGCACCAGGGAGGGCACCACGGGCCGCTCCGGCGTCCAGTCGGTCCGCTCGCTCAGCGGCAGGGTGTGCACGGTGGCCGGATCCCAGTCGGCGAGCGTGGCGACCTCGATGTCCACGTCCGCCTCGTCCCAGCGCGGGTTGAACGACCAGAGCAGTCGCCGCGACACCGTCTTGATCTGCGCGAAGATCGTCGGATCGAGCATCTGGGTGGACCTGTCGAAGGCCCACGCCGGGTCCGCGTAGACCGCTCGGGTGGGCCGCAGCCGGTCCGCGGCCAGTGAGAGGGAGAGCGCGCCGATCGAGTGTCCGAGCGCGAACTCGGCGCCGGTCGGCAGCGTCTCGACGAGGTCGTCGGCGAACAGCTCGATGCGGTACTCGCCGCGCTCGCTGGCGCCGTGGCCGCGCAGGTCGACACCGATGACGCGATAGCCCCGGTCGACCAGCGCGGGGGCGACCCGGTGCCAGGTGCGGTGGTCCGACATCAGGCCGTGCACCAGCAGCGCGATCCGATCGCCCGTGCCCCATTCGCGGGTGTGCAGTCGCATGAGTGCCGCCCTCCTGCCTCCGGTGCCCCCCGTAGTCTCCCAGGACCGCCGGAGGATCCACCGGATCCGGGCCGGGGTCGCACGGCCGTCAGCACCTGCCCGGTCGTGCGTTGCGAGGTCCCGCACCCGTGCCGCGCTACCCGACCCCGTCTCCCCGGTCGACCGCCGCCCCTTCGGCCGGGGCGGCTCCCCCCGCCGGCTCCGGCCCGTCGGCCGCTTCCCCGAGGCCGCCGAAGCGCTCGTCGAGGACCGAGCCGAGCAGCGCGGTGACGTCCTCGCGGTCGAGTCCGGCCGCTCGGGCCCGGTCCATCCAGGCCGCCAGCTCGACTCGCAGCGGTGAGCCGGCGGCCGCCTCGGGCCGCGCCAGCGAGCGGCGCACGAAGGTGCCGAGGCCCGGGCGCGGTTCGACGAGGCCCTCGCGCTCCAGCTCCCGGTAGGCCTTGAGAACGGTGTTCGGGTTGATCGCGGTCGCCGCCACGACCTCCCTGGCCGTGGGCAGCCGGTCCCCCGGCTGGAGCAGGCCCAGCCGCATCGCCTGTCTGGTCTGCTGGACGATCTGCAGATACGTGGCGACGCCGCTGCGGCGGTCGATGCGGTACTCGACCACCCGGACCCACCTTTCACTAATCAGCTAGTGGAATGATGTTGCGAGGCGATCGCTTCGGGTGTCAAGGGTCTTGACGAGGTATCAGTCGTCGCTCAGGGCGCCAGCCCCTCCGGCAGCGCCGCCACGCCCGGCGCCCGGGCCAGCTCCGCCCTGGCCCGCCGCAGCGTCTCGTCCGTGACCTCGAACGTCGCGCTGGCATGCAGCCCGCGGGCCCGCTTGTCCGGGTCCGGGTGCGGATTGCGGTAGAGCCGCTGGGAGAGGTCGCGCAGCCGCAGCATGAGGGGGATCGTGGTCCGCATCCAGCCGGGGTGCTCCTGGAAGGCGCGCTCCAGGGCGACGAGAAGGGTGGCGTAGCAGAGGTTGAAGTCCCGCGCCGCCTGGTACACCGCCGCGTCCCCGCGGAAGTCGGCCACCCTCGCCCGCGGGTCGATCGCGTAGGCGGCGCTCCAGTCGACCGGAAGGGTGGGGCCGCTCGGGCTGGACCTCGGGGTGTCGTGCGGTCCGTAGCGGCGCTGCCACAGGATCTCGTTGAAGCGGAAGTAGTGGGCGGGCTGACGGGTCTCGCCGAAGAGTCGGTCGTCGGTGTTCCAGATGGTGTGCGCTACGCCTTCGCCCTGGTGGGAGATGGACGTGATGGCCTTCAGGGCCGTCTCCAGGTCGTCGACCTGGAAGATCTCGCCGCCGGAGTTGTAGAAGTCCTGGGGCCCGACCTGGCGCTCCGCCGCGCCGGTGAAGACCTTCGCCTCCCCCAGCTTGTCGACCAGGTCCGTCAGGCCCTTGCGGATGGTCGCGTAGAACTGGCCGACGGAGGTCCAGCCGGACCCGGTGGAGCCACCGGAGCCCGCGCGGGGCGGTTCGGCGACGTACTGGGGCCGCTCGATGAAGAGGAAGGTGAGCAGCGCCCAGGGCGAGAAGTGCCACAGCGCGACGGGGACGTCGTCCCTGGCGTAGGGCAACCTGGCCGGATAGTTCCCGATGAAGCTCGAACCGGCCACCTTCGGGGTGCCGCCGACCGCGTTGAGCAGGTTGCCCACCAGCGCCATGTGGAGCATCTCCTCCAACACCACGCCGCGGATGGCGAAGTGGGCCTCCCGGTTGGCGCCGGGCGCCAGGGTGTACATCGCGGTCATGTACGGCGGGATGGTCAGGTGTTCCAGGGTCAGCGCGGCCTGGAGGAAGTGCCGTAGCTCGGCCAGGGTCTCCGGCACCTTGTAGGGCGGCTCCTCCAGTCGGAAGAGCGCGCTCGCGGGGCCCGCCGCGTCCAGGTCGAGGTCGGCGAACTCCGAGGGGGGTTCGGGGGTGAAGGGGGCGGTGTCGGTGGGGACGGGGTCGGGGAGGGCTGGGTCGGTGGGGGCTGGGTCGGCGAGGGCGGGGTCGACGGGGGGCTCGGTCACGGTCCCGCCTCCCTGGCGACCGGCTGCTCCCGACCCGCCGCACCGGCGGCGGAGAGCCTGACGGGACGGTGCATCGCGCTGAGGTCGCGATGGATGGCCTCGGCGCTGCGCAGCGCCAGCGCGGCCATGGTGATCGAGGGGTTGGAGGTGCCGATGGAGGGCATGCTGCCGCAGCCGACGGCGTACAGGTTGGGGTGGTCCCAGCAGCGCTGCCACTCGTCGACCACCGAGGAGCCGGGGTCGCCTCCCATGACATGGGTCCCGGCCCCGTGGCCCGCGCCGTGGAAGCTGAACTCGTGCTCCCCGTAGCGGAAGTAGCCGGGCTGGAAGGGCCCGGGCTTGTGCGAGGTGTGGTCCGTCGCGCCCAGCATCCCGAAGATCTTCCTTGCGAGCGCGGAGGCGGAGACCATGCTCTCCTTGATGTGGTCGGACAGGTCGTAGGTGAGGACGGGGCGCGGATCGCCGAGCCGGTCGCGGATCCCGGGGTCGATGGTGACGCGGTTGGACGGGTCGGCGCTCTGCTCGATCTCGAACTGCAGGGCGACCTGACGGCCGATCCGGTCCCCCAGGGCGACCCGCAGCTCCCTGCCGAACAGGCCCTTCCCGCCGGGCACCGGGCCCTCGCGCAACAGCCGGGCGACGTCGCTGCCGGGCGATCCGGCCGCCCAGCTCCAACCCCAGTTGGAGATGACGGCCCGGAAGGGGGCGCGCTTCCGGCGCGCCGCGCCGAAGCGGAAGCACTCCAGCGCGGAGGTGGAGCCGGGGCCTCGGAACGGCCCGACCTGCCGGCGCATGAGCGCCCAGGTGAGCAGCACCGGGTGGTCCATGAGGTTGCGACCGACCTGGTCGCTGCTGTTGGCCAGCCCGGAGGCGAGCAGCAGCCGGGCGTTCTCGATGGCGTGGGCGGCCAGCACCACCAGGTCCGCCTCGGCGGTGCGGGGCTCGGCGACCGGCGCCGCCGGGTCGTCGTACGCCTGGTACCGCACGCCCAGGATGCGGCCGCCCGTGCCCGACAGCACCCGGCTGACCACCGCCCGGGTGACGAGGGTGACGGTGCGGCCGAACCGTGCCTGGGTCTTGAGCGGGTTGTACTTCGCGTGCACGGGACAGATGGGTGTGCAGCTGGCGTTGCCGACGCAGCGCTCGCCGTAGTTGGGCAGGCCGGGTGACTCGGCCGGCCGGTATCCCCTGCCGCCGTCGTAGGAGGGGTTGGGGGTGCTGTTGCGGCCGTGTGGCGTGGTGACGACCTTCATGGTGAAGTCGGTGCCGCCGGCGACCGGGTCCTCGACGGTCCTGCCGTCCAGCCCTGCGGCGAAGCACCGGTCGACGTAGCTCCGCGGGATCTTCTCCATGGGGAAGACGTAGTCCGCGCCCACGGGGATGTTCGCCGCGTTCTGCTCGTCGGCGTCGCCGGCCACGCCGATGGCCCGCTCGGCCGCCTCGTAGTACGGACGCAGGGTGTCGTAGTCGATCGGCCAGTCGCGGCCGTATCCGTAGCGGGTCCGGGTGGCGAAGTCCTCGGGCAGCATCCGGGGGGTGAGCCCCAGCCAGTGCATGCCGGCGCCGCCGGATGCGCGGAGGTAGTCGCTGCCGTACGGAAGCGGCCCGTTCTGGACGAAGTAGCCGGTGGCGCGGTAGCCGCCGTGAGGGAGCCCTTCCAGGTGGAGGACGTCGGGCGAGGGCGCGGCCGCGTTGGGACGGTAGGGCGCGTTGGGCACCTTGGCGACCGCGCCGTGGAAGGTGTCCATCGCGTCGAGGTGGCCCTGCCAGGTGGCGAGGGTGCCGGTGCCGGCCTCCAGGAGCAGCACCCGCCAGCCGTGGTCGCCCAGCTCCTTGGCGACCAGGCTGCCCGCCATGCCGCCACCGACGATGATCACGTCATGGCGGTGCCGGTCGGGTTGGGGTCGGAAGATCATGTCGCGCCTCCGTCCGGTGGCCGGGCCGCCGCCGGGGACGGGCTCGGGTCGTCGGGCGCGGGGGCTTCCAGGTGGGGCGGGTCGGCCCAGGTGCCGAAGCCCGGCGGCTTGGCGCCCGGCGGGTGGCCGCCGAAGGTGCGCCAGACGAGGCCCTCGGTGTACGCCTGCGGGGAGACGACGAACTCCACGTTCGCCACCTCGCGCTCCAGGGCGGCGTGGACGCTCCGGGGCAGTCGGGGCCAGGAGCCCAGGTACCACAGGTAGGTGATGGCGCGGGCGATCTCGCGGCAGGTCTCGTCCTCGATCCGCGCGGGGTCCCGGCCCGCGTCGACGAGAGCGCGGACGAAGCGGTCGAAGTGCGGGCGGCCGACCTGGGCGAGCACGGTGTCCAGGTACGGGCGCGCCATGCCGGTGGCGTGCAGGTCGAAGGGGCGGAATCCGGTGAGGTGGGCGGAGATCCGGACGAAACCCTCGGCGTCGGCGGATGCTTCCGGAGGGACGACGGCTGCGTTGCTCATACTCCGCGACGATACATAACTCTCCGTGATCGCATGGGGAGGGAGCTGCGCCTGTGGATAACCGGGGCGGAGAACAACACGCGGCGCCCGCCCTCTGGTCGGGGATGAGGGCGGGCGCCGCGCTTCCTCTCCGTACGACGCTGTACGGCGGAGTCTGTACGGCCGGTACGGCCGGTGGGCCGGTTCGGTCGGGTGCGGACCGGCGGGACGGTGCCGGTCCGCGGGGTCACACCGTCAGTGCGCGGTCCGTCGGCCGGATCGGGGCCGGCAGCGCGCTGCTTCCGGAGAGGTAGCGGTCCACGCCGCGCGCCGCGGAGCGGCCCTCGGCGATGGCCCACACGATCAGCGACTGGCCGCGGCCCGCGTCGCCCGCGACGAACACGCCATCGACGTTGGTGGCGAAGTCCGCGTCCCGCGCGATGTTACCGCGTTCGTCCAGCTCCAGGCCGAACTGCTCGACCAGCCCGTTCTCGCGGTCGGTGCCGGTGAAGCCCATGGCGAGGGTGACCAGCTGGGCGGGGATCCTCCGCTCGCTGCCGGGCTTCCGCTCGAACTTCCCGTCCTTGAACTCGACCTCCACGAGGTGCAGGAACTGCACGTTCCCGTCCTCGTCGCCCTCGAAGTGGGTGGTGGAGACGGCGTAGACGCGCTCGCCGCCCTCCTCGTGGGCGGAGGTGACCTTGTAGGTCATGGGGAAGGTCGGCCAGGGCTGGTGCGCGGGGCGCTCGTCCGTCGGCCGGGGCATGATCTCCAGCTGGGTGACCGAGGCGGCGCCCTGGCGGTGGGCGGTGCCCACGCAGTCCGCGCCGGTGTCGCCGCCGCCGATCACCACCACGTGCTTGCCCTCGGCGCTGATCGGGGCGGTGACGTAGTCGCCCTCCTGCACCTTGTTGGCGAGCGGCAGGTACTCCATCGCCTGGTGGATGCCCTTGAGCTCGCGGCCGGGCACCGGCAGGTCGCGGGCGGTGGTGGCGCCGGCGGCGACGACCACCGCGTCGTACCGGCGGCGCAGCTTGGCCGCGTCGATGTCGCGGCCGATCTCCACGCCGGTGCGGAACTTGGTGCCCTCCGCGCGCATCTGCTCGATGCGCCGGTTGATGTGCCGCTTCTCCATCTTGAACTCGGGGATGCCGTAGCGCAGCAGCCCGCCGACGCGGTCGGCGCGCTCGTAGACGGCGACCGTGTGGCCGGCCCGGGTCAGCTGCTGGGCGGCGGCGAGCCCGGCGGGGCCCGAGCCGATGACGGCGACCGTCTTGCCGCTGAGCCGCTCCGGCGGCTGCGGGGTGACGTCCCCGGACTCCCACGCCTTGTCGATGATGGTGACCTCGACGTTCTTGATGGTCACCGCGGGCTGGTTGATGCCCAGCACACAGGCGGCCTCGCACGGCGCCGGGCACAGCCGCCCGGTGAACTCCGGGAAGTTGTTGGTGGCGTGCAGCCGCTCGCTGGCGGCCTGCCAGTCGTCGCGGTAGGCGTAGTCGTTCCACTCGGGGATGAGGTTTCCGAGCGGACAGCCGTTGTGGCAGAACGGGATGCCGCAGTCCATGCACCGGCCGGCCTGCTTGCTGATGATCGGCAGCAGGGAGCCGGGGACGTAGACCTCGTTGTAGTCCTTGACTCGCTCGCTCACCGGACGGGTCTTGGCGACCTCGCGCCCGGTGGTCAGGAAGCCCTTGGGGTCAGCCATGAGTCGCCGCCTCCATCATCTTCTCGGTGGTCTCCTGCTCGGAGAGACCGGCGAGCTCAGCGGCGTCCTTGGCGGCGAGCACTGCCTTGTACGTGGTCGGGATGATCTTGCTGAAGCGGTCCGCGTTGACGGACCAGTCGGCGAGCAGCTTCTCGGCGACCGTCGAGCCGGTCTCCTCGTGGTGGCGACGCACGACGTCGTGCAGCCACTGCTTGTCGGCGGCCGACGGGGCCTCGATCGCCCCCAGGTTGCCGGAGTTGACGTTGTCCCGGTCGAGGTCGACGACGTACGCGACGCCGCCGGACATGCCGGCCGCGAAGTTGCGGCCCGTCTCGCCGAGGACGACCGCCGTACCGCCGGTCATGTACTCGCAGCCGTGGTCGCCCACACCCTCCGAGACGACCAGCGCGCCGGAGTTGCGGACGCAGAACCGCTCGCCGACCCGGCCGCGCAGGAACATCTCGCCGCCGGTGGCGCCGTAGGCGAGGGTGTTGCCGGCGATGGTGGAGTACTCGGCGAGGTGGTCGGCACCCCGGTCCGGGCGGACGATCACGCGGCCGCCGGAGAGGCCCTTGCCGACGTAGTCGTTGGCGTCGCCCTCCAGTCGCAGGGTGATGCCGCGCGGCACGAAGGCGCCGAAGGACTGGCCCGCGGAGCCGGTGAAGGTGATGTCGATGGTGTCGTCCGGCAGCCCGGCGCCGCCGAACCGCCTGGTCACCTCGTGGCCGAGCATGGTGCCGACGGTGCGGTTGATGTTGCGGATGGCGACCTGCGCGCGGACCGGCTGGGCGGCCTCGGCGCTCTCCGCGCTCAGCGCGTCCGCCGCCAGTTCGATCAGCTCGTTGTCGAGCGCCTTCTCCAGGCCGTGGTCCTGGGTGGTGATCTGGTGGCGGACGGCGCCCTCGGGCAGCGCGGGGACGTGCAGCAGCGGGGCCAGGTCCAGGCCCTGCGCCTTCCAGTGGTCGACGGCGCGGGAGACGTCGAGCAGCTCGGCGTGGCCGACTGCCTCCTGGAGGGTGCGGAAGCCCAGCTCGGCCAGGAGCTCGCGGACCTCCTCGGCGATGAACTCGAAGAAGTTCACCACGAACTCGGCCTTGCCGCTGAACCGCTCGCGCAGCACCGGGTTCTGCGTGGCGATGCCGACCGGGCAGGTGTCCAGGTGGCAGACGCGCATCATCACGCAGCCGGAGACCACCAGCGGGGCGGTGGCGAAGCCGAACTCCTCGGCGCCGAGCAGCGCCGCGATCACCACGTCGCGACCGGTCTTCAGCTGGCCGTCGGTCTGCACCACGATGCGGTCGCGCAGGCCGTTGAGGAGCAGCGTCTGCTGGGTCTCGGCGAGGCCGAGCTCCCAGGGACCGCCGGCGTGCTTGAGCGAGGTGAGCGGCGAGGCGCCCGTGCCGCCGTCGTGGCCGGAGATGAGCACGACGTCCGCGTGGGCCTTGGAGACGCCCGCGGCCACGGTCCCGACGCCGACCTCGGACACCAGCTTCACATGGATGCGGGCGGCCGGGTTGGCGTTCTTCAGGTCGTGGATCAGCTGGGCGAGATCCTCGATGGAGTAGATGTCGTGGTGCGGCGGCGGGGAGATCAGACCGACGCCGGGCGTCGAGTGACGGGTCTTCGCCACCCACGGGTAGACCTTGTGGCCGGGCAGCTGGCCGCCCTCGCCGGGCTTGGCGCCCTGCGCCATCTTGATCTGGATGTCATCGGCGTTGACCAGGTATTCGCTGGTCACACCGAAGCGGCCGGACGCGACCTGCTTGATGGAGGACCGGCGGGCCGGGTCGTACAGCCGCTCCGGGTCCTCGCCGCCCTCGCCGGTGTTGGACTTGCCGCCCAGCTGGTTCATGGCGATGGCGAGGGTCTCGTGCGCCTCCTTGGAGATGGAGCCGTACGACATGGCGCCGGTGGAGAAGCGCTTGACGATCTCGGAGACCGGCTCGACCTCCTCCAGGGGGATCGACGGCCGGTCCGTGGCGAGGCCGAAGAGGCCGCGCAGCGTCATCAGCCGCTCGGACTGCTCGTTCACGCGCTCGGTGTACTTCTTGAAGATGTCGTACCGGCGGGCGCGGGTGGAGTGCTGGAGCCGGAAGACCGTGTCCGGGTCGAAGAGGTGCGGCTCGCCCTCGCGCCGCCACTGGTACTCGCCGCCGATCTCCAGCGCCCGGTGGGCGGAGGGGATGCCGGAGGGCGGGTACGCCTTGGCGTGCCGGGCGGCGACCTCGGCGGCGACGACGTCCAGGCCGGCGCCGCCGATCTTGGTGGCGGTGCCGTGGAAGTAGCTGTCGACGAAGCCCTCGTCCAGGCCGATGGCCTCGAAGACCTGCGCGCCGCGGTAGGAGGCCACGGTGGAGATGCCCATCTTGGACATCACCTTCAGCACGCCCTTGCCGAGCGCCTTGATGAGGTTCCTGATGGCCTGCTCGGGCTCCAGGTCGGAGAGGAAGGTGCCCGCGCGCAGCAGGTCCTCCACCGACTCCATCGCCAGGTAGGGGTTGACGGCCGCGGCGCCGTAGCCGATGAGCAGCGCGACGTGGTGCACCTCGCGCACGTCGCCCGCCTCGACGAGCAGCCCGACATGCGTGCGCTGCTTGGTGCGGATCAGGTGGTGGTGGACCGCGGAGGTGAGCAGCAGCGAGGGGATCGGGGCGTGCTCGGCGTCGGAGTGCCGGTCGGAGAGCACGATGAGCCGGGCGCCGTTCTCGATGGCGGCGTCCGCCTCGGCGCAGATCTCGGCCAGTCGCGCGGCCAGCGCGTCGCCGCCCCCGGCGACCCGGTACAGGCCGGAGAGGGTGGCGGCCTTCAGGCCGGGCAGGTCGCCGTCGGCGTTGATGTGGATGAGCTTGGCCAGCTCGTCGTTGTCGATCACCGGGAAGGGCAGCGTGACGCTGCGGCAGGAGGCCGGCGTCGGGTCGAGCAGATTGCCCTGCGGGCCCAGCGAGGAGATCAGCGAGGTGACCAGCTCCTCGCGGATGGCGTCCAGCGGCGGGTTGGTGACCTGCGCGAACAGCTGGGTGAAGTAGTCGAACAGCAGCCGCGGCCGCTCGGAGAGGGCGGCGATGGGCGAGTCGGTGCCCATGGAGCCGATCGGCTCGGCGCCGGTCCTGGCCATCGGGGCGAGCAGGACGCGCAGCTCCTCCTCGGTGTAGCCGAAGGTCTGCTGACGACGGGTCACCGAGGCGTGCGTGTGCACAATGTGCTCACGCTCCGGGAGGTCGGCGAGCTCGATCAGCCCGGACTCCAGCCAGTCGCCGTACGGCTTCTCGGCGGCCAGCGCGGACTTGATCTCGTCGTCCTCGATGATGCGGCGCTCGGCGGTGTCGACCAGGAACATCCTGCCGGGCTGCAGCCGTCCCTTGCGGACCACCCGGGCCGGGTCGATCTCCAGCACGCCGACCTCGGAGGAGAGCACCACGAGGCCCTCGTCGGTGACCCAGTAGCGGCCGGGCCGCAGGCCGTTGCGGTCCAGGACCGCGCCGACCTGGGTGCCGTCGGTGAAGGTGACGCAGGCCGGGCCGTCCCAGGGCTCCATCATCGTGGAGTGGTACTGGTAGAAGGCGCGCCGGGCCGGGTCCATGGAGGCGTGGTTCTCCCATGCCTCGGGGACCATCATCAGCACGCTGTGCGGCAGCGAGCGGCCGCCGAGGTGGAGCAGCTCCAGGACCTCGTCGAAGGTGGCCGAGTCGGAGGCGTCCGGGGTGCAGATCGGGAAGATCCGCTCCAGGTCCTTGTCGCCGAACACCTCGCTGGCCAGCTGGGATTCCCGGGCGCGCATCCAGTTGCGGTTGCCCTTGACGGTGTTGATCTCACCGTTGTGCGCCACGAAGCGGTACGGGTGGGCCAGCGGCCAGCTCGGGAAGGTGTTGGTGGAGAACCGGGAGTGGACCAGGGCGATGGCGGAGGCGAAGCGCCGGTCGGACAGGTCGGGGAAGAAGGGCTCCAGCTGACCGGTGGTGAGCATGCCCTTGTAGACCAGGGTCCGCGCGGAGAGCGAGGGGAAGTACACACCCGCCTCCCGCTCGGCGCGCTTGCGCAGCACGAACGCCTTGCGGTCCAGCACCAGTCCGGTGCTCTCGCCGTCCGCCACGAAGAGCTGGGCGAAGGCGGGCATGGTGGCGCGGGCGCCGTTGCCGAGCAGGTCGGGACAGACCGGGACCTCGCGCCATCCCAGGACGGTCAGCTCCTCCTCGGCGGCGAGCTCCTCGATGCGCTCGACGGCCTCGGCGCGCTCCTGCTCGCCCTCGGGCAGGAAGGCGGTGCCCACGGCGTAGCCGCCGGCCTCGGGGAGGTCGAATCCGGCCACCTCGCGCAGGAACGCGTCCGGGACCTGCACCAGGATGCCCGCGCCGTCGCCCGAGTCGGGCTCGGAGCCGGTGGCGCCGCGGTGCTCCAGGTTCCGCAGCACCGTGAGGGCCTGCTCGACCAGCGTGTGGTCCGCCGTCCCGGTCAGCGTGGCCACGAAGCCCACGCCGCAGGCGTCGTGCTCGTTGCGCGGGTCGTAGAGCCCCTGTCGGGCGGGGTAGGACGCAGAGGACGCGGCTCGCATCGGCTCTCCCGTCGTCGTCATGGCAGTGAATGCCGAGGGACGACGTTGGCCCTCCGCTAAATTTTCGTGCAGGTTACATGATGGCCCGGTTCTCGGGAAGCGGACCCACCATTTCAGTATGCGGACATCCGCACGAGGGTCGATCGGGGGGCGGGGAGCGGAACGGCCACCGCCGACATGGACGAAACGGGCGACATTGCCCGCGCGTCCCGGTGTTATGCCCTCCGGTAAACGGCGTGAAACCGATGAGTTACGCCGGTGACGCCGAGTGACGGGCGACGAGTCGGACGGCTCGGGGGCCACCGGACGTCCGCCAGGGCGCGGCGGCCACACGGGCGTCGACGGGGGTACGGCCGACGGCCGGGGTCGCGAGCCGATCGGGTCGGGTGGGCACCGGTCGGCACGGTCCGCGGAACCTCGAAGGAGAGGTGCGACGAGCGGGCCGGGGTGCGGCGCGGCTCGTCGCGGTGTCGACGGTCAGCCTACGGCGGTACCGAAGAACGTGCCCAGGGCGTACGTCACACCCGCCGCCGCCCCACCCAGGGCGAGCTGCCGCAGCCCGCTGTACCACCAGGTGCGGGCCGTCACCCGGGCCACGATCGCGCCGCAGACGAAGAGGCCGAGCAGCGCCAGCAGCACGGCCGGCCACAGCGCGGTGGCGCCGAGCAGGTACGGCAGCACCGGCAGCAGCGCGCCCAGCGCGAAGGAGCCGAACGAGGAGACCGCGGCGACCAGCGGCGAGGGCAGGTCGTCCGGGTCCACCCCGAGCTCCTCGCGGGCGTGGATCTCCAGCGCCTGGTCCGGGTCCCGGGACAGCTGCTCGGCCACCTCGTGGGCGAGCTTCGGCTCCACGCCCCGCGACTCGTACAGCGCCGCCAGCTCCATGAGCTCGTCCTTGGGGTGCCTGCGCAGCTCGCGCCGCTCCACCTCCAGCTCGGCCAGCACCAGCTCGCGCTGCGAAGCGACCGAGGTGTACTCCCCCGCCGCCATCGAGAAGGCGCCGGCCGCCAGGCCCGCGAGACCGGTGATCACGATGGTCTGCGGGGAGACCGAGCCGCCGGCGACGCCGGTCATCAGCGCCAGGTTGGAGACGAGTCCGTCCATCGCGCCGAACACCGCCGGGCGCAGCCAGCCGCCGTTCACATCGCGGTGCGTGTGGTTGTCGCGGTGGGCGATGTGCAGTGGTGCGGTGGTCTCGATGACGGACATGACTGTGACGCTCCCTCTCCCCTTTGGGGCCGGCCTGACGCCTGGGTCCCCACCCCTTCGAAGGTACGCACGAACAGCCCTGGCCCGCCAGCAAGGAAGGCCGAACTTACCTCGCTGACCTGCACAAACGTCAACGGCCGCCCCGTAGAGTGGGGCGGCCGTCACGGTGTGTCGCCGAGGTCGGGACCTCAGGGAAGGCTTACTTCGGCGGGGTGCGCGGGGTCCGCGGGGAGGCGGGAGTGCGCGGCGACGCCGGGGTGCGCGGAGCCGCGGCCCCGGTCGCCTTGGTGGCCGTGGGCGCCTTGGCGGCGGTGCCCGCCTCGGCGGACGCGCCGGCCTTGCCGCTCGCCGTCTTGCCGTTGGTCGCCTTGCCGCTCGCCGCCTTGCCGTCGGCGGCGTCGATCGCCTCGGTCGCGGCGTCCGGCTCCACCACGGTCTCCCGTCCGGGGACCCGCTTGGCGGAGATCACGATGTACGCCACCGCGGCCAGGAAGACGATGATCGCGGTCCAGTTGTTGAGGCGCATCCCGAGCACATGGTGGGCGTCGTCCACCCGCAGGTACTCCACCCAGAACCGTCCGACGGTGTAGGCGGCGACATAGAGCGCGAACGCCCGGCCGTGGCCCAGCGTGAAGCGCCGGTCGGCCCAGATCACCAGCAGGCCGACGCCGACGCACCACAGCGACTCGTACAGGAAGGTCGGGTGGTAGGTGCCGGCGACGTGCCCGGCGGCGGTGTCCGCGTCGATCTTCAGCGCCCACGGGACGTCGGTGGCCTTGCCGTACAGCTCCTGGTTGAACCAGTTGCCCCAGCGGCCGATCGCCTGGGCGAAGGCGATGCCCGGCGCGATGGCGTCCGCGTACGCCGGGAGCGGGATGCCCCGACGCCGACAGCCGATCCAGGCGCCGAGCGCGCCGAGCGCGATGGCGCCCCAGATGCCGAGGCCGCCCTCCCAGATCTTGAAGGCGTCGACCCAGTCCTGTCCGTCACCGAAGTACAGCTCGTAGTCGGTGATGACGTGGTAGAGCCGGCCACCGACCAGTCCGAAGGGCACCGCCCAGACGGCGATGTCGGCGACGGTGCCGACCTTGCCGCCCCGGGCGACCCATCGCCGGCCGCCGAGCCAGACCGCGAGAAAGACGCCGATGATGATGCAGAACGCGTAGCCGCGCAGCGGGATCGGGCCGAGATAGATCACGCCGGACGACGGGCTGGGAATGTAAGCGAGGTCCATGTCAGGGTCGACGCTACCTTGCCCGGCGGCGATCCGGACAACCCACTCGGGGCAACGGCTGAGTAACAAGGACGGCATGGTCAGTTCTTGGCCGCCTCGTCGACCAGCTGCTTCAGCCGGTCGGGGGTGAGCGGGTTCTGCTGGTCGCCGTAGATGTTCTCGCCGTCCAGCAGCACGGTCGGCGTGGAGCCGAAGCCGGACGCGGCGAAGTCACGGCCGGAAGCCTTCACCCAGCTGTCGTGGGTGCCCTTGTTGACGCAGTCGCGGAAGGCCGGCGTGTCCAGCCCGTCGACCTTCCCCGCCAGCTCGATCAGGTGCTTCTTGTCGGCGAAGGCGTCGTCGGACTCCTCGGGCTGGTTGGCGTAGAGCACGTCGTGGTACGCGGTGAACTTCCCGGCGTCCTGGGCGCACGCGGCCGCGTTGGCCGCGTTCAGCGAGCCGGAGCCGCCCAGATTGCCGTCGATGATCGTGACGAGGTGGTAGTCCGTCTTGAGCTTCACGTCGTCCTGGAGCTGGTGGATGGTGTCGCGGTAGGCGTCCTCGAACTGCTTGCAGGCGGGGCAGCGGAAGTCCTCGTAGATGGTGAGGGTGGCCGGTGCGGAGGCCCGGCCGGTCTGGATCACCAGGTCGTCCTTGCCGGTGGCGCCCTTGGGCGCGGTGACCGGGCCGGAGGAGCCGCCCTGGTTGTTCTTGGACACCAGCACGCCCACCGCCGTGGCGACGCCCAGGACGGCCACCGCCGTCGCGGCGACCACCAGGGTTCGCTGGCGCTTCTCGCGCGCTCTGTCCTTCTCGCGCTGCTGACGCATCCGGTCGCGGGCGCTGCGCCGTCCATCGGCGTTTCTCTGGTTCACGCCCCCGTACAACGAGGCGGAGGGGCGCCGCTGCGCCCCTCCGCCCGCTATTCCCCCGATCGAGGGACATTCCGCACTGTTCCGGCTTTACGGACAGCCCTGCTCCGGGGCACCGTCACCGGGCTGCCGGCCGCCGGCCCACGGCCCCGGCCCCGGCCCCGGCCCGGGGACGGCCACGCGTGGCGTCCCCGGGCGGCGGGCCCTGGACGGCGTCCTACGAACGGCTCCGGACGCCCTCGGCCAGCTCGCCGGCGAGCGATCGCACGGCGGTGAGCCCCTGCTCCAGGTCGTCGGCGTCCAGCAGTCGCTGGACGAAGGCGGAGCCGACGATGACGCCGTCGGCGAAGGCCGCGACCTCGGCCGCCTGGGTGGCGTTGGAGACGCCCAGGCCCACGCAGACCGGGAGCCCGCCACGGGCGGCAGCGGCGGCGCGGGTGCGCCGCACCAGGTCCTCGGCCTGCGCGCCGACCGACTCGCGGGTGCCGGTGACCCCCATCAGCGACGCCGCGTAGACGAAGCCGGAGCCGGCCGCCGTGATCTTTGCCAGCCGCTCGTCCCTGCTGCTGGGCGCGACCACGAAGACCGTGGCGAGCCCGTGCTTCTCGGCGTGCTCGCGCCACAGCGCGGACTCCTGGACCGGCAGGTCGGGCAGGATGCAGCCGGCGCCGCCGGCCTCGGCGAGCTCGGCGGTGAAGCGCTCGACGCCGTAGCGGTCGATCGGGTTCCAGTAGGTCATCACCAGCACCGGCTTGCCGGTGGCGGTGTGCGCCTCGCGCACCGTGCGCATCACGTCGGCGATCTTCACCCCGCCGCGCAGCGCGATGTCGTCGGCGGTCTGGATCACCGGCCCGTCCAGCACCGGGTCGCTGTGCGGCAGCCCGACCTCGACCACGTCGGCGCCGCCCTCGAACGCCGCCTTCACCGCCTCGATGCCGCCGTCCACGGTCGGGAACCCGGCCGGCAGGTAGGCGATGAGCGCGGCCCGGTTCTCGGCCTCGGCCGCCGCCAGGGTGTCGCTCAGCAGCTGGACGTTGCCGCTCACTCGGCGTCCCCCTCGATCTCGGCGACCTCGCCGGCCGCGTCCGCCGCCACCACGGCGTCCGTGTCGTACAGCCCGAAGTAGCGGGCCGCGGTGTCCATGTCCTTGTCGCCGCGCCCCGAGAGGTTGACGACGACCAGTCCGTCCGGGCCGAGCTCCGCGCCCAGCTCCAGCGCGCCGGCGAGCGCGTGCGCCGACTCGATGGCCGGGATGATGCCCTCGGTGCGGGACAGCAGGCGCAGCGCCCGCATCGCGGCGTCGTCGGTGACGGCGCGGTACTCGCCGCGGCCGCTGTCCTTGAGGTACGCGTGCTCGGGGCCGATGCCCGGGTAGTCGAGGCCGGCCGAGATCGAGTACGGCTCGGTGATCTGGCCCTCCTCGTCCTGGAGGACGTAGGAGCGGGAGCCGTGCAGGATGCCCGGCTCGCCCGCGGTCAGCGTGGCGGCGTGCTCACCGGTCTCCAGCCCGTGCCCGGCGGGCTCGCAGCCCACCAGCCGGACGTTCGCGTCCGGGATGAAGGCGTGGAACAGCCCGATGGCGTTGGAGCCGCCGCCCACGCACGCCACCACGGCGTCCGGCAGCCGGCCGGCCCGCTCAAGGATCTGCCGGCGCGCCTCGACGCCGATCACCCGGTGGAAGTCGCGGACCATCGCGGGGAACGGGTGCGGGCCGGCGACGGTCCCGAAGAGGTAGTGGGTGCGGTCGACGTTGGCGACCCAGTCCCGGAACGCCTCGTTGATGGCGTCCTTCAGCGTGCGGCTGCCGGACTTCACGGCGACGACCTCGGCGCCGAGCATCCGCATCCGGGCGACGTTGAGGGCCTGCCGCTGGGTGTCGATCTCGCCCATGTAGATGGTGCAGTCGAGCCCGAACAGCGCGCAGGCGGTGGCGGTGGCCACGCCGTGCTGGCCGGCGCCGGTCTCGGCGATGACCCGGGTCTTGCCCATCCGCTTGGTGAGCAGGGCCTGGCCGAGCACGTTGTTGATCTTGTGCGAGCCGGTGTGGTTGAGGTCCTCGCGCTTGAGGAACACCCGGGCGCCGCCCGCGTGCTCCGCGAACCGCGGCACCTCGGTCAGCGAGCTCGGGCGGCCGGTGTAGTTGACCAGCAGGTCGTCCAGCTCGGCGGCGAACGCGGGATCCGCCTTCGCCTTCTCGTACTCCGCGGCCACCTCGTCCACGGCGGCGACGAGCGCCTCGGGGATGAACTTGCCGCCGAACGCGCCGAAGTACCCCTCGGCGCTGGGCACCAGACCCTCCGGGTCCGGGATGAAGAAGTCAGAGGACATCCGACGTACTCCTCAGCGAGGGCTGTCGCCCTCGAAGTCGTGATGATGAAGGTCTTTCGTACCTGAACCGCGTGCCGTTTCCCGCGCGGGCGCGACGTTCCGTCTCCAGCCCGCACCGGTCGGCGACCCGTCGGCGCCCCACACGACGACCTGCCCCGGCCGGCGGGCCGGGTTCACGGGTGGGTGAGTGGGTGGGCAACCGCCCGCCGGGGGCGCGACGGCGCCGCGACGAGCCGACATGGCCCGCCCGGGGGGTTCGGTGGTCGCGATGCCGCGGAGTGTCGTTCCCCGACCCGCTCCCGCCCGCTGCCCGGATCCGCGGCCACGCCGCGGGGCAGGGGCTCCGCCCTGGACCGTCGATCGGACCGTCGATCGGCGCACCGGTGCCCCCGAGCCGACGCGTCGGGGCCGCCATGGGCCCGACCGGGCACGAGCCGCTTCCGGAGCCACCGGATCCGACCGGGTCGACCAGACGACCGGTGGCCGGCCCTGAAGGGCCGGGGTGAACGGGGGTGGGTGGGAGAGACACGCGGGCGCGACGGAGCCGCACCCGAAGACGGGGTCAGCCGCGCGGCGTCGGACGCCATCGGCGCCCGTTGATCTGCCCCGGCTCACAGCCGATGTGGTACCGCACGCGGCGCCCACGCACGCGCCGCGCGGGCGCACGGCAGCCCCGGGGGCGGCACCCCCGGGCCAGACGCGCGTACGCCCTCATGACCGGTTCAGCTCCTGCCGTGCCGCAGGGCCGGGTGCGCGCCCGCCGCCACCAGGTCGGCGACGGCGCCCTTCGGGTCCCGCCCGGTGACCAGCGACTCACCCACCAGGACGGCGTCCGCGCCCTCGTTGGCGTACGCGATCAGGTCGTGCGGGCCGCGCACGCCGGACTCGGCGATCTTCACGATGTGGTCCGGGATCTCCGGCGCGACCTGCGCGAAGGTCCCGCGGTCCACCTCGAGGGTCTTCAGGTTGCGGGCGTTGACCCCGATGATGCGCGCGCCCGCGTCCACGGCTCGCGCGACCTCCTCCTCGTCGTGCACCTCGACGAGCGGGGTGAGCCCGATCGACTCGGCCCGCTCGATGAGCGAGACCAGGGCGGGCTGCTCCAGCGCCGCGACGATGAGCAGGGCGAGGTCCGCACCGTAGGCACGGGCCTCCCACAGCTGGTAGGCGGTGACGATGAAGTCCTTGCGCAGCACGGGGATGTCGACCCGGGCGCGCACCGCCTCCAGGTCGGCGAGGGATCCGCCGAAGCGGCGCTGCTCGGTGAGCACGCTGATGACCGCCGCGCCCCCCGCCTCGTAGTCGGCGGCGAGGCCGGCCGGGTCGGCGATCGCGGCGAGCGCGCCCTTGGACGGGCTGGAGCGCTTGACCTCGCAGATCACCTTGACGCCGTCGCCCTTGAGGGCCGCCACGCCGTCCTTGGCCTGCGGGGCCTTCGCGGCCCGCTCCTTGAGCTCGTCGAGCGTGACGCGCGCCTGCCGCTCCGCGAGGTCGGCACGGACTCCGTCGATGATCTCGTCGAGCACACTCACGCGAGCGGCCCCCTTCCGGGACGGGGATGCAGCTTCTGTCGGCCCCGGTGCCGTGGTCGCGCCACGGTCACCAGACAACTTTGATGGTATCCGCCCAGCACCGGAGCTCCCGCATCCGGTGGGCGGCGGTCCCACACCCTGGACGGTTGTTCCCATGGCTACGGGGCCAGTACACCTCCGAACGGCAGGTTGCGCACCACCGTGAAGGCCATCACCAGGGCGGCCAGCGCCACAGTCCGCCCTCCGCGCGGGGCCGCGGCCCGCGGTGCGGTGACGGGGTGCGCGGAGGGGGCCGCACGGGGTGGCACCCCCGCCGCGCGGAGCAGCCAGCGGGCCCACAGGAGCGCGCACACGGCGTACGCGGCGACCGCGAGGGCGTTGGCGCCCAGCGCGCCGGCCAGATCCCCGTGGGCGACGGCGTACGCGCTGCGCAGGCCGCCGCAGCCGGGGCACAGCAGCCCGGTGGCCCGCCACAGCGGGCACACCGGATAGTGGCCCGGCTCGTTGGGGTCGACGGCGCCGACGACGGCGAAGGCCGCGCCGATCCCGGCGAGGGCGCCCAGCGGGGCGGCGAGGCGACGGACACGGGAGCGACGGACACGGGAGCGACGGACAGAGCGGCGGTCGGGCCGCGCCGGCCGCCCCGGGGGGCCGGCGGCTGTGTCGTCTGTCACCTTCCCGAGTCTCCCCGTGAACAGGCGAAGGCGCAGCTCAGGCCCTGTGGACGGATGCTCCGTCGGAGGGGCCCGAGCCGCGCCTCGTCGTCCCGCGGGTCAGCCCGGGTGCGCGCGGCGGTGCCGCGCGCCGGTTCAGCCCTGCTGCGGCTGCGGCTCCGCCTTCACCTTCGCCGCCGAGGTGCGGCGCGGGGTGGCGCCCAGCCCCGCGGCGCGCATGGCCGCGCCCACGACGCCACCGAGCACGACGACCACCATCCCGGCCACGAAGCCGATCGGGTTGGCCAGCACGGTGAACGCGGCGGACATGCAGAAGCCGATGAAGGCGATGGTGACGCCGGTCCACGCGGCCGGGGTGTGCCCGTGGTCCTGAGCGTGGTTGCTACCCGACATGAGTACTCCTCGTTGCTGTGCTGGCGCCAGGGTCTGGGCGCGGGGCGAACGCTCCCCGCCCATTGTCCCCGACGCGCGAAGGTGCTGTGCCCGGGGGTCGGTGTGATGTCGTCGCCGTGCCGGCGACGACATCACACGAGGCGGGGTGCCGTGGCTGGGCGGGGTGGAACGGGTCGTGCGGCCGCGCGAGCGGTCAGGACCGCGCGGGGCCGCCCTCGCGGCCCGTCGGGTCCTCGCCGCGGTCCAGGGCCTTCCAGAGCTCCTCGGGGCGGTCCGGGTCCGGGGCGGGGCGGGAGCGGCGGGGACGGGGCCGCGCGGCGCCGCCCGACCGCTCGTAGCGGCCGGACATCGCGGGCCACCGGCGGCCGTAGCCAAGGGCCAGCGCTCCGGCGATCAGCAGCAGGACGCCACCGGCCAGCGCCACCCACGGCCAGGCGGTGTGCGCCACGTCCTGGATGGAGCTGTCCGTCAGCCCGGTGGCCTTGGACGCCTTCTCCTCCAGCGCGGCGGTGTCCGAGGCGCCTATCACGGCGCTGACGGCGATGCCCGCGCCGCACAGGGCGAGGAGGCCGGCGACGAACACACGGCCCGCGCGGCGCACCGCGAAGACCGCGACCATGGCGGCGAGGCCGACGACCGCGAGCGCGCCCGGCAGCCCGGTGATGTCGTCGCCGTTCGCGTGCTGCGGTAGGGCTCCCTGGGCGACGGCGGCGGTGCCCTCCGCCCAGGTACGGCTGGTGGCCAGGAGGACGAGCGCGGCGCCGAGGGCGCCGCACAGCAGGGCGATGGCGAGGCTCCGCCTGCCGCCGCGCTGGGCCTTGACGGCGGGTCCGCGCTCCGCGCGGGGCTGGGGTACGGCTGCTGCACTCACGCGTACCACTATCCCCTACGGTCGGACCGGCCCCGTCGCGCGGGGTCCCTTGAGCGGCAGGCCCGCGACATCGGCGCGCCGCGGCCCCGCGCGAGGCGCCGCCGACGGCGGGCCGACCGCCGGGCTAGCGCCCCAGGCGGCCCGCCGTGTGGACGGCCCGGAGCACCGCCGCGGCCTTGTTGCGGCACTCGTCGTCCTCGGCCGAGGGGTCGGAGTCGGCGACGATGCCCGCGCCCGCCTGGACGTAGGCGGTGCCGTCGCGCAGCAGGGCGGTGCGGATGGCGATGGCGGTGTCGGAGTCGCCGGCGAAGTCGAGGTAGCCGACGCAGCCGCCGTACAGGCCGCGCCGGGAGGGCTCCAGCTCCTCGATGATCTGCATGGCGCGCGGCTTGGGGGCGCCGGAGAGGGTGCCCGCGGGGAAGCACGCGGTGAGCACGTCGAAGGCGGTGCGGCCGGGGGCGATCCGTCCGGTGACGGTGGAGACGATGTGCATCACGTGGCTGTAGCGCTCGATCGACATGAAGTCGACCACCTCGACGCTGCCGGGCTGGCAGACCCGGCCGAGGTCGTTGCGGCCCAGGTCGACGAGCATCAGGTGCTCGGCCCGCTCCTTGGGGTCGGCCAGCAACTCCTCGGCGAGCGCGTGGTCCTCCTGCGGCGTGGCGCCGCGCGGGCGGGTGCCGGCGATCGGGTGCAGCAGGGCGCGCCCGTCCTCGACCTTGACCAGCGCCTCGGGGCTGGAGCCGACCACGTCGAATGCCTCGCCGTCCCCGCTGGGGAACCGGAAGAGGTACATGTACGGGCTGGGGTTGGTGGCCCGCAGCACCCGGTAGACGTCCAGGGCGCTCGCCGTGCAGGGCGTCTCGAAGCGCTGCGAGGGGACGACCTGGAAGGCCTCGCCCGCGCGGATGCGCTCCTTGATGTCCTCCACGGCCTCCTTGAAGTCCTCTCCGCCCCACAGCGCGGTGTAGGAGGGGAGTTCGGAGGGGGGCAGCGCGGTGGGCTCGGTGGGGACCGGACGCGCCAGGTCGGCGGTCATGGCGTCCAGCCGCGCCACCGCGTCCGCGTACGCCTCGTCGACGCCGGTGTCCAGGTCGTTGTGGTTGATGGCGTTGGCGATCAGCAGGACGGTGCCGTCCCAGTGGTCGAGGACGGCCAGGTCCGAGGTGAGCAGCATGGTCAGCTCGGGGAGGCGCAGGTCGTCCCGGCCGTGCTCGGGGATCTTCTCCAGCCGGCGCACGATGTCGTAGCCCAGATAGCCGACCATGCCGCCGGTGAAGGGCGGCAGCCCGCCCGCGAGGTCGCGCGGGGTGTGCAGGGTCTCCACCGTCGCGCGGAGCGCCTCCAGCGGGTCCCCGTCGGTGGGCACGCCGACCGGCGGGGTGCCCAGCCAGTGGGTCCGCCCGTCGCGCTCGGTGAGGGTGGCGGCGCTGCGCACCCCGATGAAGGAGTAGCGAGCCCAACTGAAGTCCGCGCGGCCGTTCTCGGCGGACTCCAGCAGGAAGGTGCCCGGGCGCTCGGCGGCGAGCTTGCGGTAGAGGCCGACCGGTGTGTCGCCGTCGGCGAGCAGCCGTCGGCTGACCGGGATCACGCGGCGGTCGGCCGCCAGCTTCCGGAAGGTCTCAAGGTCCATGGTGGCTGCCCCCGTGGTCGTCGCCTTCATGGCAGCGGAGCCTACTGCCCCAACGGCAGTCGGTCGGAATCGAAACAGGTGCGGTCGCCGGTGTGGCAGGCCGCGCCGACCTGGTCGACCTTGACCAGGAGGGTGTCGGCGTCGCAGTCGAGCGCCACGGACTTCACGTACTGCACATGGCCCGAGGTGTCGCCCTTGACCCAGTACTCCCCGCGGCTGCGGCTCCAGTAGGTGCAGCGGCCGGTGGTGAGGGTGCGGTGCAGCGCCTCGTCGTCCATCCAGCCGAGCATCAGCACCTCACCGGTGTCGTACTGCTGGGCGATGGCGGGAACGAGCCCGTCGGCGTTGCGCTTGAGGCGGGCGGCGAGGGCCGCGTCCAGGGCCGAGGGGCGGTCGGCGCGGCGGTCTGCGGGGCGGTCGGTGCCGGTCATGCGCCCATTCTGCCTCGCACCGCGGCGCCGATGGAGCGTCAGCCCGATGGCTGGACTGTCGGCGGCATGCGGCATGCTTCGGCCATGACCTTTCCGCCTCCGCCGAACCAGCCCGACCCCTCCGCGAACGGCGGTGGGTTCGGGCCGCCGCAGCAGGGCTTCGGGCCCCCCGTCCCCCCGGGCACCCCTCAGGCCGCCCCGCAGGGCGGCTTCGGCGCGTTCGGCCCCAGCGGCTCGGGCCCGGGGGGACCGACCCCGGGCGGGCCGGGTCCCTACGGGCCGGTGCCGCCCGGTCCGGGTGGCCCGGGGGCCTTCGGTCCCCCGCCTCCGCCGGCCCGTCGCGGGCGGAAGCTCGCCCTGGTGGTCGGCGCGGCGGCGGCCGTGGCGCTGATAGCCGGCGGCGTGGTGGTGGCCACGACCGGCGGTGACGACGACGGCGACAAGAAGAAGACGGCCCAGGGCACGCCCGGCGCGACGACCGGCTCCGCCGCGCCCACCCCCTCCGCCGGCCCCTCGTCCTCGTCCGCGGCCCCCTCCCCGTCCGGCGCGGAGGACCCCGGCAAGGGCGCCCCGGTGGGCGGCGGCGCGGACTCGCCGAGCGGCTCCCCCTCGGCCTCGTCCTCCGCCTCGCCGAGCGACCTGGTGCCGTACGTGGTCCTCAAGCCGGGCCAGTGCTTCGACCACCCGGGGCTCTCCAGCGGCGTGACCAAGGTCGAGATCCGGTCGTGCGACAGCCCGCACGACGGCGAGGTGATCGCCAACGAGACGCTGACCGGCACCTTCGCCACCGACAAGGAGATCCAGGACAAGGCGCTCGCGCTGTGCCGGGTGGACGCCGAGAAGCGGATGAAGAGCATTCCGCGGAGCAGCTCGACGTACTACTACTACGCGCTGTACCCGGCGCGGGCGACCTACACCTTCCAGGGCTCGAACCAGGTCTCCTGCTCCCTCACCCTCAGCGGCAAGGTGGACGGCCCGAAGCTGTCCAAGCCGCTCCCCGGGTAGCCGCGGCGCCGTGGCAGGGCGGGGAGGGCGGCCGTACGCTGACCGTATGTCGACGCACGCGAAGCGCGAACGTCTGCTCCTCGCGGACCTCTTGGAGAGCGTGGGGCCCGAGGCCCAGACGCTCTGCGAGGGCTGGACCGCGCGCGACCTCGCGGCCCATGTGGTGGTGCGGGAGCGCCGCGCGGACGCCACCCCGGGCATGCTGTTCAAGGCGCTGAAGGCCCGCACGGAGCAGGTGCGCGAGGAGTTCGCGGAGAAGCCGTACGAGGAGCTGCTCCAGCTCATCCGCACCGGCCCGTCGCGGCTGTCCCCGTTCGCCCTCAAGCCGGTCGACGAGGCGGCGAACACCATCGAGTTCTATGTGCACGGGGAGGACGTCCGCCGTGCCCAGGCCGGCTGGGAGCCCCGCCCGATCGACCCGGTCTTCGCCGACGCCCTGTGGGCGCGGGTGGAGCGCATCGCCCGGCTCTTCGGCCGTCGCTCCCCCGTCGGCCTGGTGCTGCGCCGCCCGGACGGCCGCACCGTGGTGGCCCACCGCGGTCTCCCGGTGGTCACGGTCAGCGGTGAGCCCGGCGAGCTGGCGCTGTTCCTGTACGGCCGCCAGAACGCGGCCCGGGTCGAGGTGGACGGCGACAAGGAGGCGGTGTCCCGGCTGTACGAGGCCGAGCTGGGGCTCTGAGCGGGGCCGAACAGGCGCACGGGACGGCCCGGCTTCCGGAGGGCTCCGTGTCCGGAAGCCTCCGGCGCGCGGGACGCGCGGCACCGGCCGACTCCCGGGCGGGCCCGTCTTCGCCAAAGGCCGCGCCCGCCCGCGGCGGCGGTCAGCGGACCGGGTGGCCCGCCGCCCGCAGGGACTCCTTGACCTGGGAGATGCGCAGGTCGCCGAAGTGGAAGACGGAGGCGGCGAGCACCGCGTCCGCGCCGGCGGCGACCGCCGGGGCGAAGTGGCCGAGCTCGCCGGCGCCGCCGCTGGCGATGACCGGGACGGTGACGTGCTTGCGCACGGCCTCGATCATGGGGATGTCGTAGCCGTCCTTGGTGCCGTCGGCGTCCATGGAGTTCAGCAGGATCTCGCCGGCGCCCAGCTCGGCCGCGCGGTGGGCCCATTCGACGGCGTCCAGGCCGGTGCCGCGGCGGCCGCCGTGGGTGGTCACCTCGTAGCCGGACGGGGTGGCGGGAGCCCCGTCGGGCCCGGCGGCGCAGCGCCGGGCGTCGACCGAGAGCACGAGCACCTGACGGCCGAAGCGCTCGGCGATCTCGCGCAGCAGCTCGGGGCGCTCGATGGCGGCGGTGTTGACGCCGACCTTGTCCGCTCCGGCGCGCAGCAGCTTGTCCACGTCCTCGGCGGTGCGCACGCCGCCGCCGACGGTCAGCGGGATGAAGACCTGTTCGGCGGTGCGGCGCACCACGTCGTAGGTGGTCTCGCGGTTGCCGGAGGAGGCGGTGATGTCGAGGAAGGTCAGCTCGTCGGCGCCCTCCTCGCCGTAGATCCTGGCCATCTCCACGGGGTCGCCGGCGTCGCGCAGGTTCTGGAAGTTGACCCCCTTGACGACCCGGCCGTTGTCCACGTCCAGGCAGGGGATGACTCGGACCGCCAGGGTCATGAGGTTCAGGCTCGCTTTCTCCGCCGCGGCGGAACTTCCCCGCGTCAGCGGATCTTCTCCACGTCGCGGAACGCTTCTACTTCGACCTCCACCAGCACGCGCGAGTCGGCGAAGCGCGAGACCACGACCAGGGTCGCGGCCGGGCGCACCTCGCCGAAGAGCTCCTTGTGGGCGCGGCCGACCGCGTCCACGTCGCGCAGGTGGGTGAGGTACATGCGGGTACGGATGACGGAGTCGGCGCCGAGGCCGAACTCCTTGAGCGCGTCCAGGGCGTTGGTGAACGCCGACAGCGCCTGTTCGTACGGGTCCCCCTCGCCGTGCAGCACGCTGCCGGTGAAGGGCATCGTGCCGGCGACGAGGACCCGGTCGCCCGCCGCCACGGCGCGCGCGGATCCGATCGCCTCCTCCCAGGGGCTGTCGCTCTGCACACGTCGCACGGCATCGGTCATCGGGACACGGCCTCCAACGCCTCCTCCAAGGTGAACGCCTTGGCGTAGAGGGCCTTGCCGACGATGGCGCCTTCCACGCCCTCCGGTACCAGCGTGGCAAGAGCACGCAGATCGTCAAGGGACGAAACGCCGCCGGAGGCGACAACTGGCTTGTCGGTCGCGGCGCACACGTCGCGCAGCAGGTCCAGGTTGGGGCCCTGGAGGGTGCCGTCCTTGTTGATGTCGGTGACCACGTAGCGGGCGCAGCCCTCGGAGTCCAGCCGGGCCAGGGTCTCGTAGAGGTCGCCGCCGTCGCGGGTCCAGCCGCGGCCGCGCAGCGTGGTGCCGCGGACGTCCAGACCCACCGCGATCCTGTCGCCGTGGCGGGCGATGACGTCGGCGACCCACTCCGGGGTCTCCAGGGCCGCGGTGCCGAGGTTGACCCGGGTGCAGCCGGTGGCCAGGGCGGCCTCCAGCGTGTCGTCGTCGCGGATGCCGCCGGACAGCTCGACCTTGATGTCCATGGCGCTGGCGACCTCGGCGATCAGCTTCCGGTTGTCGCCGGTGCCGAAGGCGGCGTCGAGGTCGACCAGGTGCAGCCACTCGGCGCCGGCGCGCTGCCAGGCCAGGGCGGCCTCCAGCGGGGAGCCGTAGGAGGTCTCGGTGCCGGACTCGCCGTGCACCAGGCGGACGGCCTGGCCGTCGCGGACGTCGACGGCGGGGAGCAGTTCGAGCGTGGACGGCGAGGAGGTCTCGGGCATCAGAGGGTCTCGATCCAGTTGGTGAGCAGCTGGGCTCCGGCGTCGCCGGACTTCTCGGGGTGGAACTGGGTGGCCCACAGCGGGCCGTTCTCCACGGCGGCCACGAAGGGCTCGCCGTGGGTGGCCCAGGTCACCTTGGGGGCGCGGATGTGCGGGTTGCCGACCTCCAGCTCCCACTGGCGCACCGCGTAGGAGTGCACGAAGTAGTAGCGGGTGTCCGCGTCCAGGCCGGCGAAGAGGTAGGAGCCCTCGGCCGCCTTGACGGTGTTCCAGCCCATGTGGGGGACGACGGGGGCGCGCAGCGGCTCGACCGTGCCGGGCCACTCGTCGAGGCCCTCGGTCTCCACGCCGTGCTCGATGCCGCGGGCGAAGAGGATCTGCATGCCGACGCAGATGCCCATGACGGGCCGGCCGCCGGAGAGCCGACGCCCGATGAGCCAGTCGCCGCGGGCCTCGCGCAGCCCGCTCATGCAGGCGGCGAAGGCGCCGACGCCGGGGACCAGCAGTCCGTCGGCGGCGAGGGCCTTGTCGTAGTCACGGGTGATCTCGACGTCGGCGCCGACGTGCGCCAGGGCCCGCTCGGCGGAGCGGACGTTGCCGAATCCGTAGTCGAAGACGACGACTCGCTTGCTCACTGGAACGTCTCCAGTCGCAGCACGCCGGCGATGAGCGACATGCCGCCGCCGATGCCGAGCAGGACGATCACGCTCTTGGGCATCCCCTGCTTGACGAAGGAGTAGACGCCGCTGAGGAGGAAGATGCCGAGGACGATGAAGGCGGTGGAGAGGCCGTTCATGCTGGTTACAGAGCGCCCTTCGTGGACGGGAGGATGCCGGCCGCGCGGGGGTCCCGCTCGCTGGCGTAGCGCAGCGCGCGGGCCAGCGCCTTGAACTGGCATTCGACGATGTGGTGGGCGTTGCGCCCGTACGGGACGTGCACGTGCAGCGCGATCTGCGCCTGGGCGACGAAGGACTCCAGTATGTGCCGGGTCATCGTGGTGTCGTACGTGCCGATCATCGGCGCCATGTTCTCCGGCTCGCTGTGCACCAGGTACGGGCGGCCGGAGAGGTCCACCGTCACCTGGGCGAGCGACTCGTCCAGCGGCACCGTGCAGTTGCCGAACCGATAGATCCCGACCTTGTCGCCGAGTGCCTGCCTGAAGGCGGCGCCGAGCGCGAGGGCGGTGTCCTCGATGGTGTGGTGGGTGTCGATGTGCAGGTCGCCGTCGGTCTTGACGGTGAGGTCGAAGAGGCCGTGTCGGCCGAGCTGGTCGAGCATGTGGTCGTAGAAGCCGACCCCCGTCGACACGGACACTTCGCCCGTACCGTCGAGATCGATCTCGACCAGCACCGAGGTTTCCTTGGTGGTGCGCTCCACGCGACCCACGCGGTTCATGACGTGCTCTCTTTCATCAGGTCGCGCACCGCGGCGAGGAACGCGTCGTTCTCCGCCGGGGTGCCCGCGGTGACCCGCAGCCGGCCCGGCACTCCGTTGTCACGGACCAGGACGCCCCGGTCCAGCAGGCCCTGCCAGGCCGTGTGGGCGTCTGGGAACCGGCCGAACTGCACGAAGTTGGCGTCGGAGTCGGTGACCTCGCAGCCGAGGGCGCGCAGCTCCGTCACCAGGCGGTCGCGCTCCGCCTTGAGCTGCTCGACGTAGCCCAGCAGGGTGTCGGTGTGCTCCAGCGCCGCCAGCGCGGTGGCCTGGGTGACGGCGGACAGGTGGTAGGGCAGCCGCACCAGTTGGACGGCGTCGACCACCGCCGGGTCGGCGGCCAGGTAGCCGAGCCGGAGCCCGGCCGCGCCGAACGCCTTGGACATGGTCCGGGAGACGACGAGGTGGGGCCGGCCCTCGATCAGCGGCAGCAGCGAGGGCCGGTGGCTGAACTCGCCGTACGCCTCGTCCACGATCACCATCGACGGCTTGGCCGCCTGTGCCGCCTCGTACAGCGCCAGCACCGTCTCGGCGTCGACGGCCGTGCCGGTGGGGTTGTTGGGAGAGGTGACGAAGACGACGTCGGGGCGGTGCTCGGCGAGGGCGGCGCGCGCGGCCCGCACGTCGATGGTGAAGTCCTCGTTGCGCGGCCCGGAGATCCAGCCGGTGCCGGTGCCCCGCGAGATCAGCGCGTGCATGGAGTACGAGGGCTCGAAGCCGATCGCGGTGCGGCCGGGCCCGCCGAAGGTCTGCAGCAGCTGCTGGAGCACCTCGTTGGAGCCGTTGGCCGCCCAGACGTTGGCGGTCCGCACCGGGTGGCCGGCGGTGCGGCTCAGGTACTTCGCCAGCTCGGTGCGGAGCTCGACCGCGTCCCGGTCGGGGTAGCGGTTGAGGTGGCGGGCCGCCTCGGCGACCCGCTCGGCGATCCGGGCCACCAACGGCTCGGGCAGCGGATAGGGGTTCTCGTTGGTGTTCAGGCGCACGGGCACGTCGAGCTGGGGGGCGCCGTACGGGGACTTGCCGCGCAGCTCGTCCCGGATGGGGAGCGCGTCCCAGGGGGACGTGGATGGGTTGCGGGTCACTTGCTCTGCGGAACCTTCCCGTCGAACCTCGCCTTGACCGCGGCGCCGTGGGCGGGCAGGTCCTCGGCCTCGGCCAGCGTCACCACGTGTCCGGCGACCTCCGCCAGCGCCTCCCGCGAGTAGTCCACGACGTGGATGCCGCGCAGGAAGGACTGGACCGACAGGCCCGAGGAGTGGCAGGCGCAACCGCCGGTGGGCAGCACGTGGTTGGAGCCCGCGGCGTAGTCGCCGAGGGACACCGGGGAGTACGGGCCGACGAAGATCGCGCCGGCGTTGCGCACCCGCGCGGCCACGGCGGAGGCGTCGGCGGTCTGGATCTCCAGGTGCTCGGCGGCGTAGGCGTCGACGACGGCGAGGCCCTCGTCGAGGCCGTCGACCAGCACGATGCCGGACTGCCGGCCACTCAGCGCGGGCACGATCCGGTCCTCGACGTGGCGGGTGGCGGCGACCTGGACGGCCAGCTCCTTCTCCACGGCCGTCGCGAGCTCCTCGGAGTCGGTGACGAGCACCGAGGCGGCGAGCGGGTCGTGCTCGGCCTGGCTGATCAGGTCGGCGGCGACGTGCGCCGGGTCGGCGGTGTCGTCGGCGAGGATGGCGATCTCGGTCGGGCCGGCCTCGGCGTCGATGCCGATACGGCCCTTGAGCAGCCGCTTGGCGGCCGCCACCCAGATGTTGCCGGGCCCGGTGACCAGGTCGGCGGGGCGGCACTCGTCGGTGCCGTACGCGAACATGGCGATGGCCTGGGCGCCGCCCGCCGCGTACACCTCGTCCACGCCCAGCAGCGCGCAGGCCGCCAGGATGGTGGGGTGCGGCAGGCCGTCGAAGTCGGCCTGCGGGGGCGAGGCGACGGCCATGGAGCCGACGCCGGCCTCCTGGGCCGGGACCACGTTCATGACGACGGAGGAGGGGTAGACGGACCGGCCGCCCGGCACGTACAACCCGACCCGTCGCACCGGCACCCAACGCTCGGTCACCGTGCCGCCGGGCACGACGGTGACGGTGTGGTCGGTGCGCCGCTGCGCCCGGTGGACCAGCCGGGCGCGCCGGACGGACTCCTCCAGGGCGGCGCGCACCGCCGGGTCGAGCTCCTCCAGGGCGCGCTCGATCGCCTCGGCCGGCACCCGGACCCGGTCGATCGTCACGCCGTCGAAGCGCTCCGCGTACTCGATCAGCGCCGCTGTGCCGCGATGATGCACGTCGTCGCAGATGGGCCGCACCTTCTCCAGGGCGGCCTCGACGTCGAGCTCGGCACGGGGCAGCAGGTCGCGGTCGATCCCGTCCTGAGGGAAGGCGTCGCCACGCAGATCGATTCGGGAGATCACGCGGTCAATTGTCTCAGACCGCTTCCACGGGCCGGTCCCCCGTATCACTCATTGATACGCACCCCATAAGTTGATCCTGACCGCTGGCGTTCAACCGATTACTCAGCGGGAATGGGGATCCGTGCGGGTGTACGGAGACGGGTGACGGGCGTCCGGTCGGCGGACCGACGCCCGGGAGGGGAAACGGCTGTGACCGAGCCACACGACGGTGACCCGCCGGCGGGTCTGGACCTGACCACCCCGGAGTGGGGCATGTGGCAGGCGTTCCGCAACGGCAGCACCCTCGACCTGCGCACCCCGCACCCCCAGCGCAACGACCCGGCCGGCCCACACGCCTGGGGCCCGGAGCGGAGCGTGCGGGCCCGCGTGGTGGCGCTGCTGCTGCTGAGCAGCCCGCCGGCGCAGCCCGGCCGGGTCTCCGCGCTGAAGCTGAACGGGGTGCACATCACCGGCACCCTGGACCTGGCCGGCGGCTCCATCGCGCCCTACGTCGAGTTGCGCAACTGTCGCTTCGAGCAGGAGCTGCTGCTGCCCGAGAGCCGTTTCACCACGCTGCGGCTGGTCGGTTGCGCCATCCCCCGGGTCGAGGCGGCCCGGCTGCACACCGAGGGCGACCTGCATCTGCCGCGCTGCGTGATCGAGCAGGGCATCCGGCTCACCGACGCGCACATAGGCACCGATCTGCTGCTGAACCAGCTGGTGGTGCGGCGCGACCGGCGTGGTCGGTCGATCACCGCGGACGGGCTCACCGTCGGCCAGGACCTCCAGGCCGAGATGATCGAGTCATACGGGGAGCTGAGTCTGCGCGGCGCGAAGATCGGGGTGTCGCTGAGCCTGCGCGGCAGCCAGCTGCGCAACCCGTACGGGCGGCGGGCGCTCAACGCCCCGCAGTTGACCGTGGAGCGCACCCTGTACCTGACGGCGGCGGGGGTGAGCGGTTCGCCGTTCTCCAGCGGCTCCGGCTCCACCCCGCCGTACGGCACCGCCAACACGCCCACCCGCGGCACCCGCATCCAGCGCTTCGAGTGCGAGGGCGGGGTGCGGCTCGACGACGGCCGGTTCGGTGACGCGATCGACCTCGACCAGTCCCGCTTCATCCTGGAGAACGACCAGGAGCTGTCCCTGCGCCGGGTGCAGACCCCGGAGCTGCGGTTCCTGGGCGAGCGGCCGCGGCGCGGTCGGGTGATCCTCTCCGGCGCGAAGGTGGTCAACCTGGTCGACCGCTCGGTCAGCTGGCCGGGGCCCGGCGGCCTGGCGATGGCCGGCTTCGGCTACGAGAACCTCATCCCGCGCGGCCACTTCCCGCTCTCCCGCCGACTGGAGTGGGTGGCCGCCGCCACGCCCGAGTACGCCCCCGACCCGTACGAGATGCTGGCGAACGCGCTCCGGGCCAGTGGCGAGGACGCCGACGCGCGCGAGGTGCTGCTGGCCAAGCAGCGCCGCCGCCGCGAGACGCTCCCGATGGCCGGCAAGGGCTGGGGCTACCTCCAGGACTGGACGGTGGCGTACGGCTACCGGCCCGGGCGGGCGGCGGTGTGGATGGCGGTGCTGTGGGCGATCGGCACCTTCTTCTTCACCCGGCACCGCCCGGACGCGATCAAGCCGGGCGAGGCGCCGCACTGGAACGCGTACCTCTACACCCTGGACCTGCTGCTGCCCGTCATCGACCTGGGCCAGGACAGCTACTGGCGGCCGGACGGGCTGGGCCAGTGGGCGGCGGCGCTCTTAGTCCTGGTGGGCTGGATCCTGGCGACGACGGTGGCGGCGGGCGCCTCGCGGCTGCTGCGCCGGCAGTAGCCGGGGAGACGGCCGTCACCGCCGGGTTGTGACGGCTGGGGAAGGACCCCGCGGGCCTACGGCCATTAGGCTTACGCGTCGTGACGTCCGCCCGCCTTCCGCTCTTCCCGCTGAACACCGTGCTGTTCCCGGGTCTGGTGCTGCCCCTCAACGTCTTCGAGGAGCGCTACCGCGCCCTGGTGCGCGATCTCGCCGCGCTACCCGAGGAGGCGCCGCGCCGCTTCGGTGTGATCGCCATCCGCGACGGCCGGGAGGTCGCCCCGACCGCCCCCGGCCTACCGGACCCGACCGCGCCCACCCGCCGCGGCGCGGCGGCCGGCTTCGGCGCCGATCCCATGCTGGCCTTCCACGCCGTGGGCTGTGTGGCGGATGTTGCGACCATCCGGGAGCAGCGCGACGGCACCTACGAGCTCATCGCCACCGGCACCACCCGCTTCCGGCTGTTGTCCGTCGACGCCTCCGGTCCGTATCTGACCGGGGAGGTCGAGGAGTTGCCGGAGGAGCCGGGCGAGGGTGCCGGGGCGCTGGCCAACGGCGTGCTGCGGGCCTTCCGCACGTACCAGAAGCGACTGGCCGGGGCGCGCGAGTTGAGCCTGTCCGGCACCCAGGAGCTGCCCGACGAGCCGTCGGTGGTCTCCTATCTGGTCGCGGCCGCCGCGGTGCTCGACATCCCCGCCAAGCAGCGGCTGCTCCAGGCCCCGGACACCGCCTCCCGGCTGGCCGAGGAGCTGAAACTGCTGCGCGCCGAGACGGCGGTGATCGGTAAGCTCCCGTCGCTGCCCGCCGTGGAGCTGACGCGGCAGCCCACCAGCCCCAACTGACGACCCTCCGGAGGCGATCGCACCGTGGCCAGGAAGTCCAGGAAACAGAACGCCGGCTCCGGCGGCTCGACCCCGGCGACGGTCGCGCTGACGGCGGCGGGCACGGACTTCACGGTGCGCGCCTACGACCACGACCCGGCCGCCCCCTCGTACGGCGAGGAGGCCGCCGAGGCGTTGGGCGTGGATCCCTCGCGGGTCTTCAAGACGCTGATCGCCTCCGTCGACGACGCGCTGACGGTGGCGATCGTGCCCGTCTCCGCCTCGCTCGACCTCAAGGCGCTGGCGGCGGCGGTCGGCGGCAAGCGCGCCACCATGGCCGACCCGGCGGCCGCGGAGCGCACCACGGGCTACGTCCGGGGCGGGATCTCCCCCCTGGGCCAACGGAAGCGGCTGCCCACCGCGCTCGACGCCTCGGCGACCGGGCACCCCACGGTGTGCGTCTCGGCGGGCCGCCGCGGGCTGGAGGTCGAGCTCTCCCCCGCCGACCTGGCGGCCCTCACCGACGCGGTGGTCGCCCCCATCGCCCGCTTCTGAACGCCCCCGGACCCTGAACGCCCCCTCCCGGACCCTGGACGGTTCCGCCCGGCTCGGCTAGGTAGCAGAAGGGGACGCCGTCCGCGCGTCCCACCCGGGGAGGACCTGATGTCCAAGAAGACCCGCAAACGCCGCTGGCGCCTCAAGAAGGGCCGGGCCAACCACGGACGTCGCCCGGCGTAGCGCTCGCCGCGCGGGGCGCTCCGGGCGAGCGGTGACGCCTTGTTCGGCTGCGGTTCCGGTGAGCCCGGCGGGCCCGTGGGGTGATGTCGGACGACGCGTGTGCGAGCGCCGATGTCGGCTCGGCACCGCCGGGCTCCGCCGTCGGGCTTCTCGCCATCGCGGCGGAAGGGGGTGGCTGACCCGCTGCCGCGGAATGTGATCGTTACTTCTGGGGCTGCTCGGGCCGCTGGGACCATTCGGGGAAGGGTTCCGGGTCTCTCGGCCCGAAGAGGCCGGTGAGGGCCAGGTGGAAGCCCATGGCGGCGACGGGCCAGGCGAGCAGCGCGCCCTTGGCCTGGAGCTGGAGGGGGCCGTCGAAGGTCGCGCCCTTGCCGGCCTCCTTGGCGCTCTCCACCATGTCGGCGTTCGGGTCGAGCCAGAGGCCGACCTTCCAAGCGAGGTACGAGCCGAGCAGCGAGCCGACCGCCAGGCCGACCACCAGCGGAATGCCGCCGCGCCGCCGGAACCAGAAGACCGCCGCGGCGGTCACCAGGCCCATGCCGAGGCCGAGCAGCACGAAGGTGCCGTCGGCGCCGACCCGCTCCTCACCCTCGGCGTTCATCAGATAGATGTTCTGGCCGTCGGTGTACAGCGGCACGCGCGGCGCCAGCCACAGCCACAGCAGGCCCAGCAGCACCCCGGTGACCGCGACGGCCAGGCCGACCAGCGCGGCCTCCAGCACCTCGGCGCGCATCCCGCGCCCGTCCTCCGCCGCGGCCTGGTCCCCCGGGGCGGGCTCGGGGGTATGGGCGGCGTACGGGGTCTCGTCCCCGGCGGACTCCGGGCCGGGGGCGGGTTCGTCGTGCGGCGTCAACGGTGCGGTCACCCCGTCATCGTGCCAGGTGAGTGGCGTGGGCATGTCGGCAGGAGGGCCACTGTGTGTCGGGTCACCGCACCGCAGCCCGGCGGTAGGCCCAGGTGGCGGCGGCGAGCGAGACGACACCGACCCCCGCGCACACGCCCAGATCGGCACAGATCAGCAGCCAGTCGGGCCGCGCGTCGAAGGACCGGGCCAGCGCCTCCACACCGTACGTGGACGGCAGCAGATCGCGCGCGTACGACACCACCGCGGGCATCCGCTCCGCGGGCAGCACCCCCAGCAGCAGCACGGCGGACATGCCCAGCTGGCCGCAGAGGGTGGCCAGCTCCGGCCGTGGCGCGAACAGGCCGAGCGCGGCGCCCAGCCCGGCCAGGGCGGCACCGGAGAGCGGGATCACCACGGCGAGCACCCACAGGTGGCCGAGCGGCAGCCCGAAGAGCAGGCTGCCCGCCACCGCGGTGAACACCGTGCCGGGCACGGTGAAGGAGGCGTACGCCGCCGCCGCGCCGAGCACCACCGCGGCCGGGGGCACCGGCAGCGTCGCGTAGTGGTCGAGTCCGCCGCTGGCCCGCAGCTGGCCGAAGTACTGGGCCAGCAGGTTGAGCGCCACGAACGCCACCACCAGCACGCTGGAGCCGGCGACCACCGCGCGCGCCTCGCTGCCGCCGTCGACCACCCCGCGCATCAGGATCATGATCCCGACGGACTGGAAGGTGGCCACGAACAGCAGCGGGATGCGGGCCACCCGGGCCCGTGAGAGCTGCGCCCGGTAGACGGCGGCGAGGGAGGGCAGCAGCCGCGCCCGCGCCGCGAGCGGGGCGGCTTCGCGGGCGGCGCCGGCGCCGGACCGCGAACGGGTGCGGTCGCGGGGCGGGGCCTCCAGAGGCACGGCAGTCACGTTGCGCGGCTCCTCTTCAGTTCTTCCTCTTCGGTGCGGTCACTGCGGTCGGACGGGGCGGGGCCGGCGTGGCCGGGCACCCGGCACGGAGGTGTCGGCGGGCGCGCGGCGCGGGCCGCCCGCACGGCGGCGGGTCATGCCTTCACCAGCCCCTCCCTGCCCTCGGCGTGGCCGCCCAGCGCCAGGTAGACGTCCTCCAGGCTGGGCGTGGCGAGGGTGAAGTCGTCGAGCGCGGCGAAGGCCGGGCCGCCGGTCACGGCGGCGACGGCGGCGCGCGCCTCCTCCGGGGCGAGCCGCAGCAGCCAGCGCCGGCCGGACTCCCGCGCGCTGTCGCGCAGCGCGGCGACCTCCGGCACATGCAGCGGGGCGTCGGTGCGCCACACCAGCTCGACCCGTACCTCGTCGGCGACCAGCGCCTTGAGGCCGGCCGGGGTGTCGCAGGCGATGACCTTGCCGCGCTCCATGACGGCGACCCGGTCCAGGACGGTCTCGGCCTCGATGACGTTGTGGGTGACGAGCAGGACGGTGGTGCCGCGCTCGGCGCGGCGTCGGTCGATCGCGGTCCACACCGCGCGCCGCGCGATGGGGTCCATGCCGCTCGTCGGCTCGTCGAGCACCAGCAGGGGCCGCTCGCCGACCAGGGCCGCGGCCACGCACGCCAGCCGGCGCTGGCCGCCGGACAGCTTCTTCAGCGGCCGCCCGGCGATCTCCGTCAGCCCCAGCTCGTCCAGGACGGCGTCCCGCTCGGCGCGGGCCGCGCGCGCGTCCAGGCCGCGCAGCCGTCCGGTCGTCTCGGCCGCCAGCGAGACGGTCAGCTCGTCGAGCGCCGAGGACTCCTGTCCGAGGTATCCGACCAGGCGCGCCGCCCGCTCCGGGTGGCGTACGAGATCGTGGCCGAGCACCTCGACGCTGCCCTCGTCGGGCCGCAGGAGGCCCGTCAGCTGCCGTACGAGCGTCGTCTTTCCGGCCCCGTTGGGCCCCAGCAGTCCGAAGACCTCACCCCGCTCGACGGTGAGGTCCACTCCGTCGCTCGCCCGTACCGCCGGCGCCGCCGGCACCCCCCGACGCGAGCGCGCGGCTGGATAGGTCTTGACCAGGCCGCGCACGGTACACACCGCTTCGCCGCCCGCCACCTGTTTCGCGCCCGTCCTCACGAGCTACGAGGGTACGCGCCCTCACGTCGACGCTCGGCCTCGGGGCACGGATTCGGCTCACCTCATGACAGTTCGGCGCGCGCCGTGACGGACGATCGGGGGCGCCCCGAACCCGGACCGCCCCGTCGGGCCCGAGCGCCGGCCGTCCCTCCGTCCCGCCACGGGGGCGCGCCACCACGGCTGCGGAGACCGGCGGTGCCGACCGCCCCCGGCGGGAGCCGCGTCGGGCGGCCCCGCCCCGGACGCCGCTCGCGGCCGGACGGGCGCCGCCGGATACGCCGTTCGGGCTTCCCGCGGCGGCGTACGGGGTCGACGCGCCGCGGGCCGCCCTCCAGGGCGGGCGCGTGCCGCTACTCCCCCGCTGGGGCGATCTCACGCCAGAAGCCGGCCCGGATCGCATAGCGGTCGTGCTCGTCGATCTGGTCGTCCTTGTGGGCGAGCAGACCGAACCGGGCCGCGTAGCGGAGCAGCTCGCCGTCGATGCGGTGCGGGATGCGGGGGTACTCGTGGGACAGCTGCTGCCGGTGCTGGGGGTCGGAGAGGCGTTCGATCCAGCGGCGGGCGAAGACCTGGCCGACCTCGAAAGGGTCGCCGCTGACCGCGGTGATGTCCTCCTCCCGGTCGGCCCAGCGCTGTTCCGCGGTGGTGAGCTGGGCCAGCATCGGCAGGCAGGCGGTCTCGGGCGGCTCGCCGAGGCCGGTGCCGCGCTCGATCCAGCCCTTGTCGGAGGACCAGCGGAGGGTGGCGCTGGGCACGGGCTGGCGGTCGGCGGTGCCGGCCGGTCCGCGGCCGAGGCCGGCGAGGTCCTTGGGAGTGGGCACGCCTCGGCCGGCGGTCCCCGCCCCCGCCTCGGCGGTGCTGTCCGCGGGGCGGGAGGCGGCCGCTTCGGTGGCGTCCGTGGCCCGTTCCGCGACGGCGGCGGACCGGCCACCGCCGTTGCGGGAGGCGGGCCGGTCGCCGGGGACGGCACCCGCGGCGGCCGCGCTGGTGGTCTCGGGCAGCGGGGCGGCGAGGATGGCGGCGATCTCGGGCCGGGTGCCGGGGGCGGGGGCGCAGGGCGCGCTGGGCTCCTTGGCGCGGACCGCCTGGGTGATCCAGGCCCGGTCCAGCACCCGTCGCTCGTCGGCCTCGGCGACGAGGTCCTCGGACTGGTTGTAGTCGCCGTCGGCGGCCTGGACGGCCCACAGGTGGACGGCGACGCCGTGCTCCTTGGCGGACATCAGGCCGGGCAGCAGATCGCCGTCGCCGGTGACCAGGACGATGTCGGAGCAGGCGCGGTTACGGGCGAGTTCGGTGAGCTCGGCGTGCATCGCCGCGTCGACGCCCTTCTGTGCCAGCCGGCCGTCGCTGCGGGTCAGGGCGCCCAGCCGGACGGTGACCCGGGGCATGACCCGCAGCCGCCGGTGCTCGGGTTGGGGGACCCGGTCGGGGGCGCCGTCGAACCAGTAGATGCGCAGCAACGGGCGTTCGGTGTCGGCCTCGGCGCGTTCGCGCAGGCCGTGGATGAGGGTCGCGTGATCGACGGAGATGCGGGAGCGGACGGGTTCTCCGGCGAGCAGGCTCGCCGCGGCGCCCAGTAGGTACCCGGCGTCCACCAGGACGACGCAGCGGTCCACGTTCCACCCTCTTTCTGAAGTACGGACGTGTGGTCGCCCCCCGGCACGCCGTGCCCTGCCGCCTTCGGCTCTCTCCGAGTCTGCCCGACCGTACGGGGGTTATCAGTTCGAACTGGATCAACGGCGTGGTGGATACGGCCTACCCCCGACAAGCCCGCTTCTCACTCACGGTAATTGCCCGAAATGCACGATATGCCCCGTCATGACAGGGTGTCTTTCCAGGGGAACGACCCCGACTGGAGGCAGAACAGTCATGGCCAAGAACAAGAACCAGCAGCGCAGGCAGCAGCAGACCCGCAGCGCGGCGCAGCACTCGCCGGAGCACACCACGTCGTCCTCGATGGAGAGCCCCTCGGAGCAGGGGATGCCGCAGCACTCCTCGCCCACCAGCGTGGCCCACAAGGGACGTCAGAAGCGCTTCGGCCACAACTAGGCCACAACGCATTCGCGCCACACAGCGCTTGAGGGGCGCGCCCGTCACCGGGCGCGCCCCTCGCGTACACCTGAGTTCGAAGCGGGGCGCTAAGCCCCCAGGCAGGACGGCCCGAGCAGCACCTTGAGATCGCCGAACAGGGCCGGGTCCGGGGTGACCCGGTGCCGGTCCAGCCGCAGCACCGTGGTCTTCCGGGCGCCCTGCAGCCTGATCCGCACCTCGGTCGAGCCCCGGTGGTGGGAGAGCACCTCACCCAGCTTCTCCACCAGGGGAGGGGTGACCTTCAGCGCCGGAATGGTGATCGTCACCGGGGCGTTGGCCGACGCCTCCGAGAGGTCCGGCACCATCAGCTCCATGGCGACCAGCCGCGGCACGTCCTCCCGCTTGTCCAGTCGGCCCTTCACGAACACCACGGCGTCCTCGACCAACTGGGTGGACACCAGCTGGTAGGTGGCGGGGAAGAACATGCAGTCGATGGAGCCGGCCAGGTCCTCCACCGTGGCGATCGCCCAGGCGTTGCCCTGCTTGGTCATCTTCCGCTGGAGGCCGGAGATGATGCCGCCGATGGTCACGATCGCGCCGTCGGCGTGTTCCCCGCCGGTGAGCTGGGCGATGGCGGCGTCGGTCTTGTCGTTGAGGACGTGCTCCAGACCGAAGAGCGGGTGGTCGGAGACGTAGAGACCGAGCATCTCCCGCTCCTGGGCGAGCAGATAGGTCTTGTCCCACTCGACGTCGGAGAACTCCACGTCCAGACCGAAGCCCGGGCCGTCGTCGGCGCCGTCCTCCCCGCCCATGCCGCCGAAGAGGTCGAACTGGCCCTCGGCCTCCTTGCGCTTCACCGCGACCACGTTGTCGATCATCGGCTCGTAGTGCGCCGTGAGGCCCTTGCGGGTGTGGCCCATCTCGTCGAAGGCGCCGGCCTTGATCAGCGACTCGGTGGTGCGCTTGTTGCAGACCACCGCGTCGACCTTGTCGAGGTAGTCGGGGAAGGAGTTGTACTTCCCCTTCGACTTACGGCAGCGGATGATCGACTCGACGACGTTCTGACCCACGTTGCGGACCGCGGTGAGGCCGAAGAGGATCACGTCGTCGCCCTGCGCGGTGAAGTTCGCCTCGGACTCGTTGACGTTCGGCGGGAGCACCTTGATGCCCATGCGGCGGCACTCGTTGAGGTAGACCGCCGACTTGTCCTTGTCGTCGCGCACCGAGGTGAGCAGCGCCGCCATGTACTCGGCGGGGTAGTTGGCCTTGAGGTACGCGGTCCAGTAGGTGACCAGCCCGTACGCGGAGGAGTGGGCCTTGTTGAACGCGTATCCGGCGAAGGGGACCAGCACGTCCCACACCGCCTGGATGGCCTCGTCCGAGTAGCCGCGCTCGCGGCAGCCCGCCTGGAAGGGGACGAACTCCTTGTCCAGGACCTCCTGCTTCTTCTTGCCCATCGCGCGGCGCAGCAGGTCGGCCTGGCCCAGCGAGTACCCGGCGAGCACCTGGGCGGCCTTCTGCACCTGCTCCTGGTACACGATGAGGCCGTAGGTGATGTCGAGGACCTCCTTGAGGGGCTCCTCCAGCTCCGGGTGGATCGGGGTGATCTCCTGCTGCCCGTTCTTCCGCAGCGCGTAGTTGATGTGCGAGTTCATGCCCATCGGGCCCGGCCGGTAGAGGGCCGAGACGGCGGAGATGTCCTCGAAGTTGTCGGGCTTCATCATGCGCAGCAGGGCGCGCATGGGGCCGCCGTCGAACTGGAAGACGCCCAGGGTGTCACCGCGGCACAGCAGCTCATAGGTGGTGGGGTCGTCCAGCGGCAGCTCCAGCAGCTGGAGGTCGACGCCCTTGTTGGCCTTCACCATCTTGACGGCGTCGTCCATGATCGTGAGGTTGCGCAGGCCCAGGAAGTCCATCTTCAGCAGGCCCAGCGACTCACAGGTCGGGTAGTCCCACTGGGTGACGACGGCCCCGTCGTTCTTCGGGGAGAACACCGGCGCGTGGTCCACGAGCGGCTCGCTGGACATGATCACGCCGGCGGCGTGCACGCCCATCTGCCGGACCAGTCCCTCGATGCCGCGCGCGGTGTCGATGACCTTCTTGACGTCCGGCTCGTTCTCGTACATCCCGCGGACCTCGGCGGCCTCGCTGTAGCGCGGGTGCTTCTCGTCGAGGATGCCGGAGAGCGGGATGCCCTTGCCGAGGACGTCGGCGGGCATCGCCTTGGTGATCCGGTCGCCCATCGCGTACGGGTAGCCGAGCACCCGCGCGGAGTCCTTGATCGCGTTCTTGGCCTTGATGGTGCCGTAGGTGCCGATCTGGGCGACCTTGTCGGCGCCGTACTTCTCGGTCACATACCGGATGACCTCACCGCGCCGACGCTCGTCGAAGTCGATGTCGACATCGGGCATGGAGACGCGCTCGGGGTTGAGGAACCGCTCGAAGATCAGTCCGTGCTCGACCGGGTCGAGGTCGGTGATGCCCATGGCGTACGAGACGATCGAGCCGGCCGCGGAGCCACGGCCAGGGCCCACCGCGATGCCGTTGTTCTTGGCCCACATGATGAAGTCGGCGACGACGAGGAAGTACCCCGGGAACCCCATCTGGATGATGACGTCCATCTCGTACTCGGCCAGCTTCTGCCGGTCCTCCGGGACCCCGCCCGGGTACCGGCGGGCCATGCCGCGGTTGACCTCCTCGCGGAACCAGGTGACCTCGGTGTACCCCTCCGGCACGTCGAAGCGCGGCATCAGGTCGCGCTTCTCGAACCAGCCGGTGGTGTCGACCTGCTCGGCGACGAGCAGGGTGTTGGCGCACCCCTCCTGCCAGGCGTCGGAGGAGTCGACGGCGTACATCTCCTCGGTCGACTTCAGGTAGTAGCCGGTGCCGTCGAACCGGAAGCGGTCGGGGTCGGAGAGGTTCTTGCCGGTCTGCACGCACAGCAGGGCGTCGTGGGCGCCGGCCTCGCTGGCGTAGGTGTAGTGCGAGTCGTTGGTGACCAGCGGCGGGATGCCGAGCTTCTTGCCGATCTCCAGCAGCCCGTCGCGGACCCGGCGCTCGATCTCGATGCCGTGGTCCATCAGCTCCAGGAAGTACCGGCCCTTGCCGAAGATGTCCTGGTAGTCCGAGGCCGCCTTGAGCGCCTCGTCGAACTGGTCCAGCCGGAGCCGGGTCTGCACCTCTCCGGAGGGACAGCCGGTGGAGGCGATCAGCCCCTCCGACCACTGGGAGATCGTCTCCTTGTCCATCCGGGGCCACTTCTGGAGGAAGCCCTCCATATAGGCGTCGGAGGAGAGCCGGAAGAGGTTGTGCAGACCGGTCTTGTTCGCCGCCCAGATGGTCTTGTGGGTGTAACCACCCGAACCCGAGACGTCATCGCGCTTCTGGTGCGGCTTGCCCCACTGGACCTTCCGCTTGTAGCGCCGGGACTCGGGCGCCACATACGCCTCGATGCCGATGATCGGCGTCACCCCGGCCGAGGTGGCCTGCTGGAAGAAGTCGTACGCCCCGTGCAGGTTGCCGTGGTCCGTGATCGCGATATGGGTCATGCCCATGTCGTTGCAGGCCGTGAACATGTCCTTGAGCCGCGCCGCACCGTCCAGCAGCGAGTACTGGGTGTGCACGTGCAGGTGCGTGAACGGCTGCTTGGCCACGACGGAAGACCTCCGGCGAACGCTCGATGACGGGTGGAAGAGACAGCTTTGAAGAGTACCCCTCCGCACCGACAGCCTCCGGGCACTCAGGAGTAGCCTCAGCCGTTGTCAGCGATGGAACACCTGTCTTACGCGTCAGCACCCAGGAGGCACCCGGCGATGTCGGATCAGCACGTCCCCGTGACGGACGTCGAACAGCGGGGGGAGCGGATCCTCTCCGTCTTCGCCACCGCCTTCGGTGAGCTGCTCGCCGCCGACCCGGCGGCCTTCCGGGTGAAGTTCCGCAAGATGGCGGCCTCCGCCTTCGCCTTCTACCGGGGCACCGCGTGCCTCTTCTACAGCGACCTGGAGGGCGAGCGCGACCGCGGCCCCTACCTGGACGAGCGCACCAGCCGGGTGTGGATCCACGGCGATCTGCACGCCGAGAACTTCGGCACCTACATGGACGCCAACGGCCGGCTGGTCTTCAACGTGAACGACTTCGACGAGGCGTACGTCGGCCCCTTCACCTGGGACCTCAAGCGCTTCGCCGGCTCCGTGGCGCTCATCGGCTACGCCAAGGCGCTCAGCGACAAGCAGATCACCACCCTGGTGGAGACCTACGCCGCCGCCTACCGGGAGCGCGTCCGCGCCCTGGCCTCCGGGATCCAGGAGGGCCTCGACGGGGAGCAGCCGCCCTTCACCCTGGACACCGCCGAGGGCCCGCTGCTGACCGCGCTGCGCGCCGCGCGCTCCCGCACCCGCTTCGGGCTGCTGGAGTCGATGACCGAGATCCGGGACCACGAGCGGCGCTTCTCGGCCGGCGGCGGCTCCATCGAGCTGGACGCGGCCACCCGCTACAAGGTCCTGGCCGCCTTCGACGGCTATCTGGAGACCCTCCCCGACTCCAGCCTGACCCGTCCCGACTCCTACCGGGTCAAGGACGTCGTCGGCCGCCGCGGCATCGGCATCGGCAGCGCCGGGCTGCCCTCGTACAACATCCTTCTCGAGGGCAACAGCGACGCCCTGGAGAACGATGTGGTGATCTACATGAAGCAGGGGCAGACCCCGGCGGTCTCCCGGCACATCACCGACCCGCGGGTGCGCTCCTACTTCCAGCACGAGGGCCACCGCACGGTGATCTCGCAGCGCGCCCTCCAGGCGCACGCCGACCCGTGGCTGGGCTGGACCGAGCTGGACGGCGCCGGGCAGCTGGTCGCCGAGGTGTCGCCGTACGCGGTGGACCTGGACTGGTCCGACCTGGACGACCCGGCCGAGATCGCCGCGGTCGTCGCGGACCTGGGGCGGGCGACGGCCACCATGCACGCGGCCGCCGACGACCAGAGCGGCCACTCCCTGGTGCCGTACTCCACCGAGCGCGCCATCGACGCGGTCATCGCCGCCGACGAGGAGGGCTTCGCCGCGATGCTGGTGGACTTCGCGCACTCCTACGGCGCGCGGGCCCGGGCCGACCACCAGATCTTCGTCGACCTGTTCCGCAACGGCCGGATCCCGGGGCTCTGACGCTCGACCGGGACGGGGGGGGGAACCGGGCGCGGGCCGGTCTCGACCGCTTCGCGCCCCGCGCGGTCGCGCGGTCTTGACGCGCGACCTACACACGGCATGGCACACTACGCGCCGATGGACATCTCAGCGACTCACCTGCGGGCGGCACGCGCAGCGCTCTTCACGGCGCTGTGCGTGACGCTGTCCGCCGCGTCGCACGTCCTGCTGTCCGGTGTGCCCATCCCGGTCACGGTCGTCGGCGCGCTCAGCGCCACGGTCTTCGCCATCGCCTACGCGCTCGCCGGCCGCGAGCGCGGCTTCTGGCAGATCGCCGCGCTCCTGGTGCCGCTGGAGCTGGCCGCCGACACGGCCTTCACCAGCGGGCAGCACGCCTGTTACGGGCCCACCGGAGGCCCGGTGACCGGGCCGCTGCGCGTCGTCGGGGTGGACTTCGTCTGCGCCGGCGGCGGTGTCGGCAGCCCGCTCACCCATCTGTCCGGCGGCGCCCCGATCAACGGCGTCGGCGTCTCACCCTGGCTGCTGCTGGCGGCGCACATCGCCGTCGGCCTGACCGCCGCGGCCTGGCTCCGACGCGGCGAGGCCGCCCTCGGCCAACTGCTCCGCGCGATCGCCACCTTCACCTTCCGACCGCTCCTCATGGCGGTGGCCGCGGTAGCCGCGGCCACCGCCACCGAGCGCCCGCCCGTACGCCCGGTCCACCGCGACCGTACGGCCCCCGCGCTTCCCCTCCTGGTGCACTCCGTCGTGCGTCGCGGGCCACCCCGGTGCCCGGCCCCGGCCGTCTGAGCACCCGCTCCGGCCGCGGACACCGCCATCACCCAGCATTCTCACGCACACGTGACATCCGACGGAGAAGAAACGATCATGAGTAACCGGAACAGCCACGCCAACAAGCAGGCGGCTCGCGAGCGGATGCGCGCCGAGCGGGAGCGCCAGGCCAAGAAGGACAAGGTCCGTCGCCAGTTGACGGTGGCCGGCGCGATCGTCGTCGTCCTCGCGGTGGCCGGCGGCATCGGCGTCGCCGTGTCGAACATGAACAAGAAGAGCAGCACCGACAGCGCCTGGGACAAGGCCAAGACCGCCAAGTTCGTCAAGCCCGCGAACACCACGGGCAAGAACGGCGACATCGTCATCGGGAACAAGGACGCCAAGGAGACCCTGGAGGTCTACGAGGACCCGCGCTGCCCGGCCTGCGCGGGCTTCGAGCAGTCCGCCGGCGAGCAGATGCTCAAGGACGTCAAGGACGGCCGCTACAAGGTGCGGTACGTCCTGTTCAACTTCATCGACTCGCCCGACATGGCCGGCGGCGTCGGCTCCAAGAACGCCGTCAGCGCGCTGGGCGCCGCCCTGAACGTCAGCCCCGAGGCGTTCATCGAGTACAAGAAGGCGCTCTTCTCCAAGGAGAACCACCCCTCCGAGCGGGATGACGCCTTCTCGGAAGACGACCGGCTGATCGAGATCGCGCAGCAGGTGAAGGCGCTCAAGAAGAACAAGGCGTTCGACAAGGACGTGCGGAACGGCACCTACGACCGGTGGGCGCTGGAGATGGGCAAGCTCTTCGGCAAGAACGGCGTCCGGGGCACCCCGACCTTCCGGCACAACGGCAAGATCCTGGAGTCCAGCGACCAGCAGAGCGGCGGGGCGATCCTGGACCTGCCGTCGTTCGTCGAGGTGACCGACAAGGAGTTCCCCAAGAAGTAACCGCCTGAAAGCGGGTCACATCCGGCGGCCGTCGGCGTCCGTCGGTTAACGGGCGGGCGAACTCTTGGAGTTCGCCCGCCCGAACTCTGTTCTCTTTCCTTACTTGCCAGTAAGGTCAGCGGCCGTGAACCCCCCTGACCCCATATCGCGCCGCTCCGCGGTCACGGCCGTCGCCGCCACCGCCGCCCTGCTCCCGCTCGCCGCCGGCGCCGGCACCGCGCACGCCGAGGGCTCCGGCCCCGCCTTCCTGCACGGCGTCGCCTCCGGCGACCCGCTGCCGGACGGAATCCTGCTGTGGACCCGGATCACCCCCGAGCCGGGGGCTCAGCCCGGCTCGGGGATCGGAGTCGACACCGAGGTCTCCTGGGAAGTGGCCGAGGACCAGGCGTTCCGCACCGTCGTCGCGCACGGCACCGTGACCGCGACCGCCGCCGCCGACCACACCGTGAAGGCCGATGTCCGGGGCCTGCGGCCGGCGAGCGCCTACTACTTCCGGTTCGCCGCGGGCGGGGTGACCTCCCCGGTGGGACGCACCCGCACCGCCCCCGCCCATGGTGCGGCCGCGAGCTCCGTCCGGTTCGGCGTGGTCTCCTGCGCCAACTGGGAGGCCGGCTACTTCTCCGCGTACCGCCACCTCGCCGCGCGCCGCGACCTGGACGCCGTACTCCACCTCGGCGACTACATCTACGAGTACCGGACGGGCGAGTACCCGGAGCAGAAGTACACCGTCCGCCGCCACTCCCCCACCCACGAGATCACCACCCTCGCCGACTACCGCACCCGGCACGGCCACTACAAGACCGACGCCGACCTCCAGGCGCTGCACGGCACCCACCCGGTCATCGCCATCTGGGACGACCACGAGTTCGCCAACGACGCCTGGTCGGGCGGCGCGGAGAACCACACGTCGGGTGTCGAGGGCGGCTGGGCGGAGCGGGTGGCCGCCGCCAAGCAGGCGTACTTCGAGTGGATGCCGGTGCGGCCGTCCGTGGCGGGCACCACCTACCGGCGGCTGCGCTTCGGCACCCTCGCCGATCTGCACCTGCTCGACCTGCGCTCGTTCCGCTCGCAGCAGGCGTCCCCCGGCAGCGGCAAGGTCGACGACCCGGAGCGCACCCTCACCGGCCGGGCTCAACTGGACTGGCTGAAGAGCGGGCTGGCCGCCTCGGACGCCGCCTGGAAGCTGGTCGGCACCTCGGTGATGATCTCGCCGGTCGCCTTCGGCTCGGTGCCGGCCGCGGTGCTGGAGCCGCTGGCCGAGCTCCTCGGGCTGCCCAAGGAGGGCCTGACGATCAACGTCGACCAGTGGGACGGCTACACCGACGACCGGCGTGAGCTGCTGGCCCACCTCACCGACCGCGGCATCGACAACACCGTCTTCCTCACCGGCGACATCCACATGGCATGGGCCAACGACGTGCCGGTGAAGGCCGCCACCTACCCGCTGTCCCGGTCGGCCGCCACGGAGTTCGTGGTCACCTCGGTGACCTCGGAGAACATCGACGACCTGCTGCACGTGCTGCCGCACACCCTGTCGCTGGTCGCCGCGACGGCGATCAAGGCGGCCAACCGCCATGTGAAGTGGGTCGACATGGACTCGCACGGCTACGGCGTGCTCGACGTCACCGCCGAGCGGACCCAGATGGACTACTACACGCTGTCCGACAGGACCGACCCCGGCGCCACGGCCTCCTGGGCGCGCTCGTACCGCACCCGCTCGGGCACCCAGCGGGTGGAGCGGGTGGACCGGCCGGTCCGCTGAACGCGGAGCGGGGCGGCTCCGGTGCCCGTGGCCGCCCCCGCCGGCGCTCGTGCCCGGCCGGCGTAGCCGCCGGCTGAGGTCGGCTGTGGCCGGCTACAGCTCCGCGAGGAAGCCGAGCGCCACCCTCCAGGTGGCCTCGGCGGCCTCCGGGTCGAAGTCGGCCAGGTCCGGGTCGGTGTAGAGGTGACCGGCCCCCGGGTAGCGGTAGATCTCCACCTCGGCGCCGGCCCGCTGCATCCGCAGATACCAGGCGTTCAGCCAGTCGTGCGGCTCGAACGGGTCCGGGTCGGCGACGTGCAGCTGCACCGGCAGCCCGTCGGTCGCCGCGTCCTCCGCCAGGTCCGAGGTGCCGTGCAGCAGCAACAGGCCGCGGGCCTTGTCGTCGGCGAGGGCGAGGTTCTGGGCGATCGAGCCGCCGAGGGAGAAGCCCGCGTAGACCACGCCGCGGTCGGAGAGCGGCGCGGCGGCGGCCACGGCCCGGCGCAGCAGCTCCTCCTTGCCGATCCTGTCCTTGATCTCCATGCCCTCCTCGACGGACTCGACCGTCCGCACGGGCTGGTCGCTGTAGAGGTCGGGCACGTGGACCTCGTGCCCGGCGGCGCGCAGCCGGTCGGCGGCGGCGTGCACGGCGGGCCGCAGGCCGAAGGCCGAGTGCAGGAGGAGAATCGTCGAAGAGGGCGCCACGGCTGCCACTTCCCTGGTCGAGAGCTGTTCGATGGAGTGCGGGGTTGGTACGCGTCGGTTACGCGGCCGCGCGAAAGATCGCGGCCACTCCCATCGTGCCAGCCGGCACCGACGGCGAGCCGCCCGTGCCGCCGGCCGCGGGGACGCGCCGTGCCGGGTGACGACGCGCGGAGGGTCAGACGGCGGGGGTCACAGCGCCCGGCGCATCGCCCGGTGCGGGATGCCGGCGTCCCGGAACTCGGGGCCGTACGCGGTGTAGCCGAGCCGCTCGTAGAAGCCCACGGCCTGGGTCTGGGCCTCCAGATAGACACCGGAGAGACCGAGCCGGCGCGCCTCGGCCTCGACGGCGCGCACCAGGGCCGCCCCCAGGCCGGTGCCGCGCGCGGCGCGGCCGACCGCGAGACGGCCGAGGGCGGCGGTGGTCCCGCCGTCGATGCCGGTGTGCCCGTACTTCCGGTCCGCCGCCGCGCCGTACAGGAAGCGGACGGTGCCCGCCGGACGTCCGTCGGGCCCGGTGGCCAGCAGATGGACGGCCTCGGTGTCGTAGGCGTCCATCTCCAGCTCTTCGGGGACCCGCTGCTCGACGACGAAGACCTCCCGGCGCACCGCGTGGCAGCCGGTCAGGTCGCCGTCGTCGACGCGCCGGATCACCTGGCCCGGGCGGAGTCCGCCGCCCGCCGCGTCCGCGGCTGCGGTCACGAGCTCTCCGCTCGCACGGTGTCCAGCGCGCCCTGGAGGTCGTCGGGGTAGGCGCTCTCGAACTCGACCCAGCCGCGGTCGTCCGGGTGCTCGAAGCCGAGCCGCACCGCGTGCAGCCACTGCCGGCTCACCCGGAGCCGCTTGGCGAGGGTGGGGTCGGCCCCGTAGGTGAGGTCGCCGACGCAGGGGTGGCGGTGGGCGGACATGTGCACCCGGATCTGGTGGGTGCGGCCGGTCTCCAGCTTGATGTCGAGCAGGCTGGCGGCGCGGAACGCCTCGATGAGGTCGTAGTGGGTGACGCTGGGCTTGCCCTCGGCCGTCACCGCCCACTTGTAGTCGTGCGTGGGGTGGCGGCCGATGGGGGCGTCGATGGTGCCGCTGAGCGGGTCCGGGTGGCCCTGCACCAGCGCGTGGTAGCGCTTGTCGACCGTGCGCTCCCGGAACTGCTGCTTGAGCAGGGTGTAGGCGCGCTCGGACTTGGCGACGACCATCAGCCCCGAGGTGCCGACGTCGAGGCGGTGCACGATGCCCTGGCGCTCGGCGGCGCCGGAGGTGGAGATGCGGTAGCCGGCCGCGGCCAGGCCGCCGATCACGGTCGGGCCGGACCAGCCGGGGCTCGGGTGCGCGGCGACGCCGACCGGCTTGACGATCACGACGATGTCGTCGTCGTCGTGCACGATCTCCATGCCCTCGACGGGCTCGGCGACGATCCGCACCGCCGGCGCGGCCTGCGGCATCTCGACTTCGAGCCAGGCGCCGCCGGAGACCCGGTCGGACTTCCCGGCCAGGCTGCCGTCGAGCTGGACCTTGCCCGCCGCGGCGAGCTCTGCGGCCTTGGTTCGGGAAAACCCGAACATACGGGCGATGGCGGCGTCGACGCGCTCACCTTCGAGGCCGTCGGGCACGGGCAGGGTGCGGATCTCGGGAATCGTGCTCACCCGTCGAGTATGCCGGACCGCGCCCGGCACCTCGTACATCAGTCCTCGCCGCCCGCGCTCCCGGACCCCCGGAGAACGGCCCGTCCTCAGTCCTTGTGCACCGTTCCGTCCGGATCCAGCCCACGGAAGGACAGGATCACGATCAGGAAGCCGCCACAGACGATCGCCGAGTCGGCCAGGTTGAAGACCGCGAAGTGCGCGGGCGCGATGAAGTCCACCACCGCGCCCTGGAGACCGCCGGGGGTGCGGAGGACGCGGTCGGTGAGGTTGCCGAAGGCGCCGCCCAGCAGCAGGCCGAGGGCGATCGCCCACGGCACGCTGTAGAGCTTGCGGGCGAGCCGCGCGATGACGACGATCACACTCGCCGCGATCACGGTGAAGACGATGGTCATCGCCTCGCCGAAGCCGAAGGCGGCGCCGCGGTTGCGGACCACCTCGAACTGCAGCCAGTCCCCGATCACCTCGACCGGCGCGTGGTGCTCGAGATTCGCCACCACGAACACCTTGCTCACCAGGTCGAGGAGGTAGGCGAAGGCGGCCACGCCAAGCAGCACGCCGATGCGCCGACCGCCCCGGCCCGGGGTGCCGCTCGTGGCGTCACCGACCGGCCGGGCCTCGTCGCCCTTCTCAGCCCTCTCGGGGTTCGGCGTACCGATGGCCTGCTCCGCCTCTGTCACGTGAGTCCCTCAACGTCTGCGTCCGGCGCCAAGGCGCCCACCTGGCTGAGGACGAGAGTACGGCACGTCCGTACGAACGGTCAGCGCCGCTCCTGTCGCTGCTTGCACTCCACACACAGCGTGGCACGGGGAAACGCCTGCATCCGCGCCTTGCCGATCGGGCTTCCGCAGTTCTCGCACAGTCCGTACGTCCCGGCGTCCAGCCGCTCCAGGGCGCGCTCGGTCTGGAGCAGCATCTCGCGGGCGTTGCTGGCCAGGGCCAGCTCGTGCTCTCGCGTGATGTTCTTGGTGCCGGTGTCGGCCTGGTCGTCGCCCGCGCCGTCGCCGGAGTCCCGCATCAGCCCGGTGATCGCCTCCTCGGAGGCGAGGATCTCGGTGCGCAACCGGTGCGCCTCGTCCATCAGCTCGGTGCGGGCCTCCGCGACCTCGGCCGGCGACCAGGGCTCTTCACCAGGACGTACGGCCAGCTCGCCGGGGGCGGCGGTGCGCGCCTTGGGGACGGCGGTCGCCGTCGCGGTGGCCTTCTGACCGGCCGACGCCTCACCCGGAGTCTTCTTGGCAGCCATGGTCTCGGCTCCTGTCTTCTTCGCGGGCACCGCCTTCGTGGCCGGTGCGGCCTTCTGGGCTGTGGTCTGGGCTGTGCTCTTGCGCGCGGCCGGCTTCCGGGCCGTCGCGCGGGACGCCGCGGCCCTGGTGCCGGCGCCGTTCCCCGCCGTGGCCTTGGTCGCGGCCTTGGCGGCGCTCTTCCTGCCCGTGGACTTGGCGGCCGCCTGGGCGGTCGCGGTGGCCTTCTCGCCGCCGGTGGCCTTCTCGCCGCCGGTGGCGTTCTTGCCGCTGGTGGCGTTCTTGCCGGTGGCAGCCTTCCGCGCGGAGGGGGAGGGCCCGGCCTTGGCGGCGGTCGCGTTCTTCGTCGCGGTCGCCTTCTTGGTCGCGGTCGCGTTCTTCGTCGCGGTCGCCTTCTTGGTCGCGGTCGCGTTCTTCGTCGCGGTCGCGGCTCCTGACTTCGCCGTCGCCTTCTTGGCGGTCTTCCTGGTCGCCGTCTGCTTCGCCGCCCTCTTGGCCGTCTGCTGCGCGGTCTTCTTCGCGGGGGCCTTGGCAGGGGTGCCGGCCGCCGCCGTGGCCGATGTGGTCCTGGCGGCCTTCTTCGCCGCCGTGGTCTTCGTGACGGCGGTCTTCCTAGCCACCATGGCCGCGGCCCCTTCACATATTGTGATCTTGCACGCGAATCGTGCCGGAACGATAAATCGACTCCGGTCACGCGGCAACGGGGCACGCCGCCCGATTCGCCCGGCTTGCCCGCAGGAGAAGCCGGTCTTCACCGTTGTGCCCCTCTCTCCGCCCGGTAATCCGCAGTACCCGGCGCATCGTCCGGCGACCCGGTCCCCGTGGCACCCCGTACCCCGGTCGGCGCAGCCGGTAATCCAGTCGGCCACCGCGTGGTGGGACCCGTACACTGAACGCAGCGAAAGGCGTGGAAGGGGACGAGTAGCGCCGTACGCAGCCATGAGCGACCCGGGGACGGTGCGAGCCCGGGGGCGAGCGCGACGTGAAGCATCACCCCTGAGCTGCCGGAAGAAAGCCCGCGGAGGCGAGTAGAACCGGCGTCGCTGCCCCTAATGAGGGGACCGGGAGCCGTGCGGCTCACGGTCAAGGAGGGTGGTACCGCGGGAGCGCCAAGGCTCTCGTCCCTCCGACGGAACCGAAGCGACGTGTCCGCCGGAGGAAGACCTCGATGAGTCCACAGCCGCAGTACCGCCAGGTGCCAGCCCAGGTAGACCTGCCCGCCCTGGAGCACGCCGTGCTCGACTTCTGGCGCGAGAGCAAGATCTTCAACCGCAGCCTGGAGCAGTCCGAGGGCCGGCCCGAGTGGGTCTTCTACGAGGGCCCGCCGACCGCCAATGGCATGCCCGGCGCCCACCACATCGAGGCCCGCGTCTTCAAGGACGTCTTCCCGCGCTTCCGCACCATGCAGGGCTACCACGTCGGCCGCAAGGCCGGCTGGGACTGCCACGGTCTGCCGGTCGAGCTCGCCGTCGAGAAGGAGCTGGGCTTCAGCGGCAAGCAGGACATCGAGGCGTACGGCATCGCCGCCTTCAACGCCAGGTGCCGCGAGTCGGTGACCCGGCACACCGACGCGTTCGCCGAGCTCACGACCCGTATGGGCTACTGGGTCGACCTGGACGACGCCTACCGCACGATGAACCCCGAGTACATCGAGTCGGTGTGGTGGTCGCTGAAGGAGATCTTCAACAAGGGGCTGCTGGTCCAGGACCACCGGGTCGCCCCCTGGTGCCCGCGCTGCGGCACCGGCCTGTCCGACCACGAGCTGGCCCAGGGCTACGAGACGGTCGTCGACCCCTCGGTCTTCGTGCGCTTCCCGCTGACCTCCGGCCCGCTGGCCGGCGAGGCGGACCTGCTGGTGTGGACGACCACGCCGTGGACGCTGGTCTCCAACACCGCGGTGGCCGCGCACCCGGACGTCACCTATGTGGTGGCCACCGACGGCGAGCGGAAGCTGGTCGTCGCCCAGCCGCTGCTGGAGAAGGCCCTCGGCGAGGGCTGGGAGGCCACCGGGCAGACCTTCACCGGTCGCGAGATGGAGCGCTGGACCTACCAGCGCCCGTTCTCCCTGGTGGAGATCGAGGACGCCCACTTCGTCGTCAACGCCGACTACGTGACCACCGAGGACGGCACCGGCCTCGTCCACCAGGCGCCCGCCTTCGGTGAGGACGACCTCAAGACCTGCCGCGCCTACGGGCTGCCGGTGGTCAACCCGGTCCGCCCGGACGGCACCTTCGCGGAGGACGTCGAGCTGGTCGGCGGCCAGTTCTTCAAGAAGGCCGACGAGGCCCTCACCGCCGATCTCAAGGCCCGCGGGCTGCTCTTCCGGCACGTGCCCTACGAGCACAGCTACCCGCACTGCTGGCGCTGCCACACGGCGCTGCTCTACTACGCCCAGCCGTCCTGGTACATCCGCACCACCGCGGTCAAGGACAAGCTGCTCCGGGAGAACGAGAAGACCAACTGGTTCCCGGAGTCGGTCAAGCACGGCCGGTTCGGCGACTGGCTGAACAACAACATCGACTGGGCGCTGTCGCGCAACCGCTACTGGGGCACCCCGCTGCCCATCTGGCGCTGCGCGGAGTCCCACCTGACCTGCGTCGGCTCGCTGGCTGAGCTGTCCGAGCTGACCGGCACCGACCAGTCCGGGCTGGACCCGCACCGCCCGTTCATCGACGACGTCACCTTCACCTGCACCGCCGAGGGCTGCTCCCTGGAGGCGGTCCGCGTCCCGGAGGTCATCGACGCCTGGTACGACTCGGGCTCGATGCCGTTCGCGCAGTGGGGCTACCCGTACCGCAACAAGGAGCTCTTCGAGAAGCGCTATCCGGCGCAGTTCATCTCCGAGGCGATCGACCAGACCCGTGGCTGGTTCTACACCCTGATGGCCGTCGGCACCCTGGTCTTCGACAAGTCCTCTTACGAGAACGTGGTCTGCCTGGGCCACATCCTCGCCGAGGACGGCCGGAAGATGTCCAAGCACCTGGGCAACATCCTCCAGCCGATCCCGCTCATGGACCAGCACGGCGCGGACGCCGTCCGCTGGTTCATGGCGGCCGGTGGCTCCCCGTGGGCGGCGCGCCGCGTCGGCCACGGCACCATCCAGGAGGTCGTCCGCAAGACCCTCCTCACCTACTGGAACACCGTCGCCTTCCAGGCGCTCTACGCCCGGACCGCCGGCTGGGCGCCGAGCGCCGCCGACCCGACGCCGGCCGAGCGGCCGCTGCTGGACCGCTGGCTGCTCAGCGAGCTGCACGCGCTGACCGACCAGGTCACGCAGGCCATGGAGGCGTACGACACGCAGCGCGCCGGCAAGCTGCTGTCGGCCTTCGTCGACGATCTGTCCAACTGGTACGTGCGCCGCTCGCGGCGCCGCTTCTGGCAGGGAGACGCGGCCGCGCTGCGCACCCTGCACGAGGTCGTGGAGACCGTCACCCGGCTGATGGCCCCGCTGGTCCCGTTCATCACCGAGCGGGTCTGGCAGGACCTGGTGGCCCCGGTGACCCCGGACGCCCCGGAGTCGGTGCACCTGTCCACCTGGCCGGTGGCGGACCTGGAGGCCATCGACCCGGAGCTGTCCCGGCAGATGGTGCTGGTCCGGCGGCTGGTCGAGCTGGGCCGCGCCACCCGCGCGGAGTCCGGCGTCAAGACCCGTCAGCCGCTGTCCCGGGCGCTGGTCGCCGCGGCGGGCTTCGAGGCGCTCTCGCCCGAGCTGCACACCCAGATCACCGAGGAGCTCAACGTCTCCTCGCTGGCGTCCCTGAGCGAGGTCGGCGGCTCCCTGGTCGACACCACCGCCAAGGCCAACTTCCGCGCCCTGGGCCGCCGCTTCGGCAAGGGCGTGCAGGACGTGGCCAAGGCCATCGCCGGGGCCGACGCCGCCGCGCTGTCCCTGGCGCTGCGGGACGGCACGGCATCCGTGGTGGTCGGCGACGAGACGGTCGAGCTCTCCCCCGACGAGGTCATCATCACCGAGACCCCGCGCGAGGGCTGGTCCGTCGCCTCCGACGCGGGCGCCACGGTCGCGCTCGACCTGGAGATCACCGAGGAGCTGCGGCGCGCGGGTGTCGCCCGTGACGCGATCCGGCTGATCCAGGAGGCGCGCAAGACCAGCGGGTTGGACGTCGCCGACCGGATCGCGCTGCGCTGGCAGGCCACGGACGAGGAGACCTCGACCGCCCTGGGCGAGCACACGGGTCTGATCGCGGACGAGGTCCTGGCGACCGACTTCGCGAGCGGTGCGGCCGACGACTCGTACGGCCAGGAGTTCAGCGACGACTCCCTGGGCCTGACCTTCCGCCTCCGCAAGGCGTGACCGCTGCCGCGAGGCGCTCCCCCGAGGGCCCGGCCGGATTTCCTCCGGCCGGGCCCTCGGGCGTTCCCCTGGCCGGGCCCCGGGCATTCCCCTGGCCGCGGGCCTCCCGGCCGACCCTCGGGTCCCCGACGGCCCTCCGCACGGCGGTGGAAGCAGCCCGCCGCAACGGCGCGCGACCACAACGCCGCGACCCGGCGGTGCCCGACGACGCGCGGTGTCGCGGTCCGGACGAGGAGCCCAACGGCGGCCGCCCAGGGCGCGCACAACGGGCCGGGGCCCCTGGGATCACTCCCAGGGGCCCCGGCCCGTAAAGACCCGCTGCGGTTCAGCGCCCGGCGACTAGTTGTCGTCCTCGTCGATGAGGAAGCCACGCATCGGGCTCGGCGCCTGCTGCATCGGCTGCGGGCTCTGCGGCCGCACCGGTGCCATCGGCTGGGTCATCGCCGGGGACATCTGCTGCTGACCACCGTAGGACGGGGCGCCGCCCATCGGCTGGTTGCCGCCCATGGACTGGTTGCCGCCCATGGTGTGGCCGCCCATCGGGCTGGCGCCGGCGGAGGCCATCGACGGGGACGGCGGCAGCGAGGCGGTCGCCGGGGTGCGCGGCGGGGCCAGCGAGTCGTCGGCCTGGTTCTCCAGCTGACGCAGCTGGCTCTCCAGGTACGACTTCAGTCGCGTGCGGTACTCGCGCTCGAAGCCGCGCAGGTCCTCGACCTTGCGCTCCAGCGTGGCGCGAGCGGACTCCAGGGAGCCCATCGCGACGCGGTGCTTCTCCTGGGCGTCCCGCTCCAGGGCGTCCGCCTTGGCGCGGGCGTCGCGCTCCAGGCCCTCGGCACGGCTGCGCGCCTCGCCGACGATCTTGTTGGCCTCGGAACGGGCCTCCGCGATCGCCTGGTCGGCGGTCTGCTGCGCCAGGGAGAGCACGCGCGCGGCGCTGTCACCGCCCGGGCCCTGGCCCGGCTGCGGCAGCTGCGGGCCGGGGCCGCCCATCGGGCCCTGCTGACCCATGGGACCCTGCTGGCCCATCGGGCCCTGCTGACCCATCGGACCCTGCTGACCCATCGGGCCGGGGCCCATCGGGCCGCCCATGGGGCCACCCATGGGACCGGGGCCGCCCATCGGACCCTGCTGACCCATCGGACCGGGACCACCGGTGCCGGCGGGAAGCTGGGGGGCACCACCCGGCAGTTGGGGCGGGCCGCCCATCTGCTGCTGGGGCGGCACCGGCTGCGGTCCGGATATGGCGGCGGGCACCGGAGCGCCGGGGCGATCCTGCTGCTCCGGCGGTTTACGCATACCCTGCTGCTGGTTCTGCGCGGCGGCCCGGGTCGCCGCGGCCAGCTTGGCCCGCAGGTCCTCGTTCTCGCGCAGCAGTCGGGTCAGCTCGGCCTCGACCTCGTCGAGGAACGCATCGACCTCGTCCTCGTCATAGCCTTCTCGGAGGCGGACGGTCGTGAACTGCTTGTTCCGCACGTCCTCGGGGGTCAACGGCATCTCTACTTCACCTCAACGTAGTCGTCGGCAATCGGCAAGACCGTCTCGTTCACACGCTGCTCGCAAGGTTGCTCACGACGGTGATCAGAATCCAGACGATGATCATCAGTACGAAGAAGGACAGGTCGAGCGCCACGCCCCCGAGACGCAGCGGCGGGATGAACCGCCGCAGAAGCTTCAGTGGCGGATCGGTGACAGTGTAGGCGGCCTCCAGAACGACCACCATCGCCTTGCCGGGTTGCCACGAGCGGGCGAACTGGAAGACGTAGTCCATCACCAGTCGGAAGATCAGCACGATCAGGAAGCAATACAGCGCGATGTAGATCACCTGCAGTGCGATGTCCATCCCGCGCTTCCCTCTCCCCTTGCTCGTACGCGGCCTGACGGCCGTCTGTGACTCGGTGCCACCGGTGCTGCGTCTCAGCTTTGGTTGAAGAACCCGCCCTCTGCGATACGGGCCTTGTCCTCCGCCGTGACATCGACGTTAGCAGGAGACAACAGGAACACCTTCTGGGTCACCCGCTCAATACTCCCGTGGAGGCCGAAGACCAGACCGGCCGCAAAGTCGACAAGTCGCTTCGCGTCGGTGTCGTCCATCTCCGTCAGATTCATGATCACAGGAGTGCCCTCGCGGAAGTGTTCCCCGATGGTACGGGCTTCGTTGTAGGTCCGGGGGTGAAGTGTGGTGATGCGGTACGGCTCCCGCTCGGACACAACCTTGGGCATGATCACCGGTGCGTTCTTCTCCAGGTTCTGACGTTCAGGTGTGATGGACGCCACGGGTGCGATTCGGGCGGGTCGTCCGCTTTCCGCTACGAGCGGAGCCGGCTCACGCTGCGCGGGAGGATGGACGACTCGTACCGATTCGTCCCGCTCCGGGCGCCGTTCGGGCGCGGTCTCGTGCCGTCGGCGGTCCCGCTCGGGCTCCGGTTCGGGCTCGAAGTCGTCGTCGGGGTCGAAGCCCCGGCCGTCGTACCCATCGTCCTCCACGAGGCCGAGGTAGACCGCCATCTTGCGCATCGCGCCGGCCATGCTCTGCGTCCTCCGCTCTGTGGTGGATCGGCTCCGCCACCGGATGCCGTGGATCCACGCGGCCTGCCCGTCTTTTGACGGTAATGACCATATTTTCTGCTGTGGTCCGACTTCTTGGCGACGTTACCCGAGCCCGGGTCGGACTCCGAGCACCGCCGTGCCGACGCGCACATGTGTCGCCCCCGCGGCCACCGCTTCCTCGAGGTCCGCGCTCATCCCTGCCGAGACCATGTTCGCAGCAGGATGAGTCACGCGCAGGCTGGATGAGATTTCCAACAGTCGATCGAACGCCGCCCGGGGGCGTCCCGCGTACTCCCCGGCCAGGGGAGCGACCGTCATCAGTCCGGCCAGCCGCAACCCTTGGGCCTCGGCGATCACCTCGGCCAGCTCCGGCACGCCGTCGGGGGCGACGCCGCCGCGCCCCGAGCGCTCGCCCGACTCGGCGTCAAACGCCACCTGGATCAGGCAACCCAGCTCGCGCCCGGCTCGGACCGCCGCCGTGGACAGCGCCTCAACCAGTCGCTTCCGGTCGACGGACTGCACCACATCGGCATAACTCGCCACCGAACGAACCTTGTTTGTCTGCAATTGCCCGACGAAGTGCCAATTAAGGGATAGATCGGCGCACTCGGCGGCCTTGCCCGCCGCCTCCTGGTCCCGGTTCTCCGCCACCTGTCGGACGCCCAACTCCGCGAGCAGTCGGACATCGCTCGCCGGGTAGGTCTTGGTGACCACGATCATGGTCACCTCGTCGCGACCGCGGCCGGCCGCGGCGCAGGCGGCAGAGATACGTTCCTCCACCCGCGCCAGGTTCGCGGCGAGTTCGGCCTTGCGGCCCGCCAGGTCGGTCACGCCCGTCAGATCCGTCACAGTTTCAGCCGTCCAACCAGACATAGCTGGCGAGCCGCCCGGTGGTGCGCTCGCGTCGGTAGGAGAAGTGGTCCGCCGACTCCAGCGTGCAGATGTGAGATTGTCCACCGATTTCAATGCCAAGTCGGGCAAGTTGGGCGTGCACTCCCGCGGTGACGTCCACCGCCGGGGTCCCCCAGCTGGTCTCGGACCATGCCTCCGGAACGACCTCGGCCACCGCGGCGCGCATCGCCTCGGGGACCTCGTAGCAGCGTCCGCAGACCGCGGGTCCGGTGTGCGCCACGATCCGCGCGGGATCGGCACCCAGCTCCAGCATCGCCGCCACGACCGCCGGCACCACCCCGGCCACCAGCCCCGGCCGTCCGGAGTGCGCCGCTCCGGCGACGCCCGCCTCCGGGTCGGCCAGCAACACCGGGGTGCAGTCGGCGGTGAGCACGGCGAGCGCCAATCCCCGACGCGCCGTCACCACGGCGTCCACGGCGGGCACCGGCTCGGTGCCCCAGGGACCGTCCACGACGGCGACGTCCCGACCGTGCACCTGGTTCATCCAGACCACCGACGCCGGGTCGAGGCCGAGCTCCGCGGCGGCCCGCTCGCGGTTGGCCCGTACGGCGGCGGGGTCGTCGCCGACCGCCCCGCCCAGGTTGAGCGCCTCATACGGAGCGGCGCTCACCCCACCCCACCGGTCGGTGAAGGCGAAGTGCGCGCCGCTCGCTTCGTGCTGTTGCCCTATCACGTCACGCTGTCACTATCACGATGTCGCTCTGTCGTCCCCGTCGGATCCGCGGTCTTACTTGAGGAAGTCCGGGACGTCCAGCTCCTCGGCCTGGCTGTCCTGGTAGGGACGGGCGGCCGGGACCTGCGGGGTGGCCACCGGGGGCGGCGGGACCTCGGCGATCGGAGCGCGCTCGGCGGGAGCCGGCTCCTCCTCCTCGCGCGGGGTGACGCCGCCCAGGCCGCCGAAGGACGGGCGGACCGGCTCGACCGGGGCGGACGGCCGGCTCGCGGTGCCGCTGCCGGACTCCTCCCGGCCACCGCCGCCGTAGGAGGAGCCGAGCACCTTGTCGCGGTTCTTCGCGGGCGGCTGGCCGCCGTCGAACCCGGCCGCGATGACGGTGACACGGACCTCGTCGCCGAGCGCGTCGTCGATGACCGCACCGAAGATGATGTTCGCCTCGGGGTGCGCGGCCTCGCTGACCAGCTGCGCGGCCTCGTTGATCTCGAACAGACCGAGGTCGGAGCCGCCGGAGATGGAGAGCAGCACACCGCGGGCGCCGTCGATGGACGCCTCCAGCAGCGGCGAGGAGATCGCCATCTCGGCCGCGGCCACCGCGCGGTCGTCGCCGCGCGCCGAGCCGATGCCCATCAGCGCCGAGCCGGCCTCGGACATCACGGACTTGACGTCCGCGAAGTCGAGGTTGATCAGACCCGGGGTGGTGATCAGGTCGGTGATGCCCTGGACACCGGAGAGCAGCACCTGGTCCGCCGACTTGAACGCGTCGAGCACGCTCACCTGACGGTCCGAGATGGAGAGCAGCCGGTCGTTGGGGATGACGATGAGGGTGTCGACCTCGTCGCGCAGCTGTGCGATGCCGTCCTCCGCCTGGTTGGCGCGGCGACGGCCCTCGAAGGTGAACGGTCGGGTGACCACACCGATCGTCAGGGCGCCCAGTGAGCGGGCGATGTTGGCCACGACGGGGGCGCCGCCGGTGCCGGTGCCGCCGCCCTCGCCCGCGGTCACGAAGACCATGTCGGCCCCCTTGAGGACCTCCTCGATCTCCTCGCGGTGGTCCTCGGCCGCCTTCCGGCCGACCTCGGGGTTGGCTCCCGCGCCGAGGCCGCGGGTGAGCTCGCGACCGACGTCGAGCTTGACGTCCGCGTCGCTCATCAGCAGGGCCTGCGCATCGGTATTGATCGCGATGAACTCGACGCCCTTGAGCCCGACCTCGATCATCCGGTTGATGGCGTTGACGCCACCGCCGCCGATGCCGACGACCTTGATGACTGCGAGGTAGTTCTGCGGTGCTGCCACGTCGAAGGCCTCTCGCCTCGATTACGTGTCGCCACGCCGCAGTTGCTGCGGTGCGCCGACGGATGCCGAATGGGGTGGTCCTCTGAGTCGACCCCAACCCTAACGCTGAAGTTTAGGGTTACTAGTGCCGCTGTTCCTTTGATTCTTCGGAACAGGACACTAAGTCGACAAGTGGGGCGCGTTCAATGAACACGCCGAACCTCCCGTTTTTCTTTTCACCCTATGTGATCACCCCTGAGGGTAGCCAACCAGGGTGCCGGCCCGTCGCGATGTGCGCCCACGTCAACTATCGGCCACCGCGGGGGCGCTCGGGGCACTGACGTCGAACCGCTTCGCGTCGGGCGCCGCCTTCATCAGCGCGGTCAGCGCGTCGGCCTTCGCCGCGCCGCGCTCCCCGCTCCCCCACACCACCGTGCGCCCCCCGGTCAGTTCCAGGGTGATGGAGTCGTACGAGCGCACCCGGATCACCCGGGTGTCCCGGTCGACCGCGGCGGGGAGTCGGGAGGCGGCGCGCATCGCCTCGCGGCGCAGCCGGTCGGCGCCGAAACGGCGGGAACCCGGCGATCGCCGGATGTCCATTTCCAGCCGGGGCACCCCCTTGGGGGCCCGGCCCACGGTGGCGAATCGCACACCCTTGGCGTCCACTTCGATGAACTTTCCGCCCGACTTGATAACCGCTTCCGGTCGTCGTTCGATCACCTTGAGACTGATGGTGTGCGGCCATGACCGCTCCACCTCGACCGCGTCGATCCGGGGCAGCCGCTTCCGCAGCCTGCGCTCGATCGCCGCGGTGTCCAGGGAGACCATCGGGGAGCCCAGCGGCACGTCCGCGGCCTCGCGCACCTGATGGGATGACAGGACGTCCGTGCCGCTGACTTTCACCCGTTCGGCCCGCAGCCAGTCCGAGCCGTACAGCGCCCACACCACGCCGGCGCCGAGCAGCACGGCGGCCACGCCGGTCAACACCAGGGTGCGGCGGCGCGGCAGCCGCAGTCGGCGGCGGGCGCGCAGCACCCGCGGCCGCGGGCCGGACGGCGACGCCTTGCGGTCACCGCGCCGGGCGGTCGTCGATCCGGCCACGCATCCCTGCCTTCTCGCGCGCTGCTCCGCGCGCCTGCTCGCGCCTGGCGGCGAGCCGCCCGCTCACCCCTGGCGGCGGGCGGCGATCGCCTCGTACACCATGCCGACGAGCAGCTCGTCGGCGTCCCGGCGACCGAACTCGGCGGCGTGCCGGGACATCTCGTACAGCCGGTGCGGGTCGGAGAGCACCGGGAGCACCTCGTTCTGGACCCACTCGGGCGTCAGCTCGGCGTCGTCGACCAGCAGTCCGCCGCCCGCCTTGACCACCGGCTGGGCGTTGAGCCGCTGTTCGCCGTTGCCGATCGGCAGCGGGACATAGGCGGCCGGCAGTCCGACGGCGGACAGTTCGGCGACGGTCATCGCGCCCGCGCGGCAGAGCATCATGTCCGCCGCCGCGTACGCGAGGTCCATACGGTCCACGTACGATACCGGGATGTACGGCGGCATTCCGGGCATGTTGTCGACGTGCGGCAGTTCGTTCTTGGGGCCGACCGCGTGCAGGATCTGGATTCCCGCGCGCTGGAGGAAGGGGGCGACGGACTGGACGACCTCGTTCAGCCTGCGGGCGCCCTGCGAGCCGCCGGAGACGAGCAGCGTGGGCAGGTTGGGGTCGAGGCCGAAGGCGGCGCGGGCCTCGGGGCGGACCGCCGCGCGGTCCAGGGTGGCGATCGAGCGGCGTAGCGGGATGCCGACGTAGCGGGCGTTGCGCAGCTTGCTGTCCGGGGTGCTGACCGCGACGTACTTGGCGTAGCGGGAGCCGATCTTGTTGGCCAGGCCGGGGCGGGCGTTCGCCTCGTGCACCACGATCGGCACTCCGAGCCGCTTGGCGGCCAGATAGCCGGGCAGAGCCACATAACCGCCGAAGCCGACCACGCAGTCGGCCTTGGTGCGCTCCAGGATCTGCTCGGCGGCCTTGATGGTGCCGCGCAGTCGTCCGGGGACGGTGATCAGTTCGGGCGTGGGCCTGCGGGGCAGCGGAACGGCCGGGATCAGCCCGAGTTCGTAGCCCCGCTCGGGCACGAGTCGGGTCTCAAGGCCCCGCTCGGTGCCGAGCGCCGTGATCCCCACGGCCGGGTCCTGCCTGCGCAGGGCGTCCGCGAGGGCGAGCGCGGGCTCGATGTGGCCGGCGGTCCCCCCACCGGCGAGTACGACATGCACCGAAATTCACCGCTCTCCGGACGACCGCTTCTTGACGCGCCGTCTCATCGTCTTCCATCTGGCCCCAGGTTTCCGCATGGCCAGGGCCGCTCGCGCACCGGGTTCCGCTCGCGCGAACGCGATCAGCAGGCCGATGGCGAACATGGTCGGCAGCAGGGCGGACCCTCCGTAGGAGAACAGCGGGAGCGGGACCCCGGCGATCGGCAGCAGGCCCAGCACCGCACCGATGTTGACCACGGCCTGGGCCGTGATCCAGGTGGTCACTCCTCCCGCGGCGTACCTCACGAAGGGGTCCTCCGTGCGTCCGGCCACGCGGATACCCGCATAGCCTAGAGCCGCGAAGAGGGCGAGCACCGACAGCGTCCCCGCCAGGCCGAGTTCCTCCCCGGTAATCGCGAAGATGAAGTCGGTGTGCGGTTCGGGGAGTTCACCCCATTTCTCCATGCTGGCGCCGAGGCCGGAGCCGAACCAGCCGCCGTTGGCGAGCGCGTAGATGCCGTGCACGGCCTGCCAGCACTGGTCGCCCGGGCCGGGCTCGGTGGCGCCGATGCAGGCGAGCCGCGCCATCCGGTTGGGGCTGGTGCGCACCAGCAGGGTGCCGATCAGCCCGGCGACGGCGAGCACGCCCACGAAGAGCCGGGTGGGCGCGCCGGCCAGCCAGAGCAGTCCGAAGAGGATCGCCGTGAGGATGATCGCGGTGCCCATGTCGCCGCCGAGCATGATCAGCCCCAGCAGGATGAAGGTGGCCGGCACCAGCGGGACCAGGAGGTGCTTCCACTGGGCGAGCAGGCGTTTGTCATGTTTGCGGGCGAGCAGATCGGCGCCCCACAGGACCAGCGCCAGCTTTCCGAACTCGCTCGGCTGGAGCAGGAAGGGACCGCCGAAGGAGATCCAGTTCTGGTTGCCGTTGACCGCCACGCCTATCCCCGGCACCTGGACCAGGCACATGAGGAAGACCGAACCCGCGAGCAGCGGATAGGCCAACGCGCGGTGGAGCTTCACCGGCGTGCGGGCCGCCAGCAGCATCAGAGCCCCGCCCAGGGCGGCCGCGAACAGCTGCTTGCGGAAGAAGTACGACGGGGCCAGGCCGGACTGCAGCGCCTTGATCTGCGAGGCCGAGTAGACCATCACCAGGCCCAGCACGATGATCAACAGGCTGCCGCCGAGGATGACGTAGTACGCGGTCAGCGGCCGGTCCCAGGCGCGCCTGGCGCGCGTGTGCAGCCGCCGCACCCCGCCGAGCACGCTGCCGCGCGAGGGGCGGGGCATCCGGCTGGACCCGCCGGCGCGGCGCGGGCCGCCGCCCCGCGCGGGGCGCGTCCGCTGTCGCTCCCGTAGAGCCATGAGTCCGGCCGCCGCGCTCTCGCGCCGCGCCGGCCCCCCGGTGGCCGGGGCCCCGCCGGCCAGCGCGGGCTGGGGCAGCGCACGGGCCGGCCAGCCGCCGAAGGCCGCGCGGTGTCGTGTCATGGCGCCCCGGACGTCGGCCCCCACCCGACGGGCCGCCCGCGCGACGGCGCCGGTCCCCGGCTCCCGCGCGGGGGTGGGGGGATCCCCCGCACCGCGCGGAGCGCGGGCCGGGCCGGCCGCGGGCTCTTCAGGGCTCATGTCGGCTATCCCTCCAGCATCCCCGCGCGAGCGGTCCTCGCGCGGGGCCGGCGGGTCAGTTACCGCCCGTGGCCGGGCCGGGGGCCAGGTCGCGAACGGCCGCGGCGAAGGCGTCGCCCCGCGCGTTGTAGTTGACGAACATGTCCATCGAGGCGCAGGCGGGGGCCAGGAGGACCGTGTCGCCCCGCTCGGCGAGCCGAGCCGCCTCCTGGACGGCCGCCGCCATCGCCCCAGTGTCGGTCCGGTCGAGGTCCACGACCGGGACATCCGGCGCGTGTCGCGCGAGCGCTTCGCGGATCAGCTCGCGGTCGGCGCCCAGGAGGACGGCGCCGCGCAGCCGACCCGCGGAGGCCGTGACGAGCTCGTCGAAGGTGGCGCCCTTGGCGAGGCCGCCGGCGATCCACACGATGGACTCGTAGGCGGCCAACGACGCCTGGGCGGCGTGGGTGTTGGTGGCCTTGGAGTCGTCGACGTAGGAGACGCCGTCCACGTCGGCGACGTGCGCGATGCGGTGCGCGTCGGGCCGGAAGGCCCGCAGCCCGTCCCGTACGGCCGTCGGGGGCACGCCGAAGGCGCGCGCCAGGGCCGCCGCCGCCAGCGCGTTGGCGATGTTGTGCGGCGCGGACGGCTGCACGTCGGAGACCTCGGCGAGCTCCTGCGCCTGCTTCTGGCGGTTGGGGACGAAGGCCCGGTCGACCAGGATGCCGTCGACGACGCCCAGCTGGGAGAGGCCGGGCGGGCCGAGGGTGAAGCCGATCGCCCGGCAGCCCTCCTCCACGTCGGCCTCGCGCACCAGGTCCTCGGTGGCCGGGTCCGCCACGTTGTAGACGCACGCCACCGTGTTGCCCTCGTAGATCCGGCCCTTGTCGGCGGCGTAGGCCGCCATGGAGCCGTGCCAGTCGAGGTGGTCGGGGGCGAGGTTGAGGACAGCGGCGGAGTGGGCGCGCAGCGAGGGCGCCCAGTGCAGCTGGTAGCTGGACAGCTCCACGGCCAGCACGTCGTACGGGGTGTCCCCGAGCACCACGTCCAGCAGCGAGACGCCGATGTTGCCGACCGCGGCGGTGCGCAGCCCGGCGGCCTCCAGGATGGAGGCCAGCATCTGCACGGTGGTGGTCTTGCCGTTGGTGCCGGTGACCGCCAGCCACGGGGCGGCGTCGGCCCCCCGCAGCCGCCAGGCCAGCTCCACGTCGCCCCAGATCTCCACGCCCGCCGCGGCGGCGGCCTGGAACAGCGGCTTGTCCGGCCGCCAGCCCGGGGTGGTGACGACCAGGTCGGTGCCCTCGGGCAGGGTGTCGCCGTCGCCGAGCCGGACGGTGAGGCCCGCCCGGTCCGAGCCGTCCGCACCCTCCGCCCCGGAGCGTCGCCGCGCGGCCCAGACCTCCAGCTCGGCGGCCTGGGCGCGCGCCCGCTCGTCGTCGCCGTCGTTGACGACCGTCACGTCGGCGCCGAGGTCGTGCAGCACCCGGGCCGCCGGGATCCCGGAGACTCCGAGCCCGGCGACCGTGACGTGCTTGCCCGTGAAGTCCAGCGTCACTTGTTGGCCCGCCAGCCCGCGTAGAAGATGCCCAGTCCCACGATGACGCACATGCCCTGAATGATCCAGAATCTGACCACGACCAGGACCTCACTCCACCCCTTCAACTCGAAGTGGTGCTGGAGTGGCGCCATCCGGAAGACCCGTCGGCCGGTGAGCCGGAAGGAGCCGACCTGGATGACCACGGACATGGTGATCAGGACGAACAGACCGCCCAGGATCGCCAGCAGCAGCTCGGTGCGGGAGCAGATCGCCAGACCCGCGAGCGCGCCGCCGAGCGCGAGCGAACCGGTGTCGCCCATGAAGATCTTGGCGGGCGAGGTGTTCCACCACAGGAAGCCGAAGCAGGCACCCATCAGGGCCGAGGCGACCACGGCCAGGTCGAGCGGGTCGCGCACCTCGTAACAGCCGGGGCCGGCGGTGATCTGGTTCGCGCAGGACTCCTGGTACTGCCAGACGCCGATGAAGGTGTACGCGCCGAAGACCATCACCGAGGCACCGGTGGCCAGGCCGTCGAGGCCGTCGGTGAGGTTCACGCCGTTGGACATCGCCAGGATCATGAACAGCGCCCAGATCGCGAAGATCACCGGGCCGATCTGCCAGCCGAAGTCCTGGGTGAAGGAGAGCCGGTCGGAGGCCGGAGTCTGGTTCCGGCTGTCCGCGAAGTTGAGCGACAGGATCGCGAAGGCGATACCGACGATCAGCTGTCCGGCCATCTTCGCCTTGGCCCGCAGGCCCAGGCTGCGCTGCTTGACGATCTTGATGTAGTCGTCCAGGAAGCCGACCAGGCCCATGCCCGCGAACAGGAACAGCACCAGCACACCGGAGAAGGTCGGCTCGCTGGAGGTGATCACCTTCGTCAGGGCGTAGGCGATGATCGTGGCCAGGATGAAGGCGATGCCACCCATGGTGGGCGTCCCCTTCTTGCTGCCATGGGTGCGCGGGCCGTCGTCGCGGATGAACTGCCCGTACCCCTTGCGCGCCAGCAGCTTGATCAGCAGCGGCGTGCCGATCAGGGTCAGGAAGAGCCCGATGGCTCCGGAGAAGAGGATCTGCCTCATGCCCATCGGCCGGCGACCTCGCCCTCAGTTTCGAGCAGCGCCTGCGCGACGCGCTCCAGACCCACCGCCCTGGATGCCTTCACCAGCACGACGTCCCCCGGTCGCAGCTCACTGCGCAACAGGTCGACCGCCGCACGCACGTCGGACACGTGCACCGACTCCTCACCCCACGAACCCTCGTTCTTGGCGCCCATGTCGAGCCAGGCGGCCTCCTGGCCGCCGACCGCCACGAGCTTGCTGACGTTGAGCCGGACGGCCAGCCGCCCGACCGCGTCGTGCTCGGCGAGTGACTCCTCGCCCAGCTCGGCCATCTGGCCCAGCACCGCCCACGTACGACCCCCCCGGGCCTCGCCGGCCTTGCCCATGGCGACCAGCGCGCGCAGCGCGGCTCGCATGGAGTCGGGGTTCGCGTTGTAGGCGTCGTTGACGACCGTCACGCCGTCCGCGCGCTCGGTGACCTCCATACGCCAGCGGGAGAGCTGTCCCGCCTCGGAGAGCGCCTTGGCGATCTCGTCGACGGGCATGCCCAACTCATGGGCGACGGCGGCCGCGGCGAGCGCGTTCGACACGTGGTGCTCACCGTACAGGCGCAAGGTCACGTCGCTGCACCCGGTGGGGGTGTGAAGCGTGAAGGCAGGCCGGCCTTCCGCCGTGAGCCGGACATTCTCGGCACGCACGGCGGCGTCCTCGGCCTCACCGAAGAGCACGGTACGGGCCTTCGTGCGGGACGCCATGGCGCGGACCAGCGGGTCGTCGGCGTTGAGCACGGCCACCCCGCCCGCGTCCGCGGCGGGCAGCGACTCGACCAGCTCGCCCTTGGCCGCGGCGATCTGCTCGCGGCCGCCGAACTCCCCGAGGTGCGCGGTGCCCACGTTGAGCACCACGCCGATCCGCGGCGGGGTGAGCCGCGTGAGGTAGTCGATGTGGCCGATGCCGCGGGCGCCCATCTCCAGCACGAGGTGCCGGGTGTCGGCGTCGGCGCGCAGCGCGGTCAGCGGCAGACCGATCTCGTTGTTGAAGGAGCCGGGCGGCCACACGGTCGGGCCGAGACGCTCCAGCAGCTGGGCGATCAGGTCCTTGGTGCTGGTCTTGCCCGCCGAGCCGGTGAGCGCGACGACGGTGGTGCCCAGGCGGTCCACGATGCCGCGCGCGAGCGCGCCCAGCGCCGCGACGACGTCGTCGACGACGATCACCGGGACGGGGTGCTCCGCGTCGCCGACGGGGCGGGAGGCCAGCACGGCCGTCGCGCCCGCCTCGACGGCGCGGTGGGCGAAGTCATGGCCGTCGACGCGGTCGCCGGGCAGGGCGGCGAACAGGCTGCCTGGCCGCACCTCGCGGGAGTCGATGACGACCGGCCCGGTGACCTGCGCCTCCGGGTCCGGTATGTCGTACGGCCGGCCGCCGACGAGGCTGGTGATCTCGGCGAGGGACAGTGCGATCACTGGTCACCTCCGGCGGTACACGAGAGCTGCCTGGTGGCGGCTGGTGCGCGCATGTCGGTCTGTCATCCCTGGTCGTGACGGTGCGAGGAAGGGGTGGGGGGCTCTTCGGTGTCGGCCTGGCCGGCCGACTCGGCGACAGCGGGGGCGGCGCCGGCGTCGACGGACCCGGTGCCCGCACGGGAGCGCTCGATCGCCTCCCGCAGCACCCGACGGTCGTCGAACGGCCGGACCACCCCGGCGATGTCCTGGCCCTGCTCGTGCCCCTTGCCGGCGACGAGGACGGTGTCGTCGGGCTGGGCACGGGCCACGGCGGCGGCGATCGCGGCCGCGCGGTCGGCGTCGACCAGCACCTCGCCGCGCTCGTGGGCGGGCACCTCGGCGGCGCCGGCGAGCATGGCGGCGAGGATCGCCAGCGGGTCCTCGGAGCGGGGGTTGTCGGAGGTCAGCACGGCCGTGTCGGCGTACCGCGCGAGGGCGGCGCCCATGGGGGCGCGCTTGGTCTGGTCGCGGTCGCCGCCGCAGCCCAGGACGGCGTGCAGCCGGCCCTTGGTGACCTTGCGCAGGGCGCGCAGGACCGATTCGACGGCGTCGGTCTTGTGGGCGTAGTCCACCACGGCGAGGTACGGCTGGCCGGCGTCGACGCGCTCCAGGCGACCGGGCACGCCGGGCACGGCGGCGACGCCGTCGGCGGCGGTCTGCGGGTCCACCCCGGCGACCACCAGCGCGGTGATCGCGGCGAGGGCGTTGGCCACGTTGAAGGGCCCGGGGATCGGCGCGGCGGCGCGCACGGAGCGGCCGTCGGGGCCGAGGACGGTGAAGGTGGAGCCGAGCGGGCCGACCTCCACGTCGGTGGCGCGCCAGTCGGCGTCCGGGTGGCCCTCGGCGGAGAAGGTGGTGACCGGGACCTCCGAGATCCCGACCAGGCGCTTGCCGTACTCGTCGTCGTAGTTGATCACGCCGGCCTGGCTGCGGGCCTTGGTGAACAGCTGCGCCTTGGCCTGGAAGTAGTCCTCCATGCCGGAGTGGAACTCCATGTGCTCCGGGCTGAGGTTGTTGAAGACGGCGACGTCGAAGACGCAGCCGTCGACCCGGCCGAGGACCAGCGCGTGGCTGGAGACCTCCATGACGACCGAGCCGACGCCGCGCTCGCGCATCACCGCGAACAGCGCCTGCAGATCGGTGGCCTCGGGCGTGGTGCGCTCCGATTTCAACCGCTCGTCGCCGATGCGGGACTCGACGGTGCCGATGAGCCCCGTCATCCCGCCGTCCGCGCCGCGCGCCCGCTCGGCGGCGCGCAGGCCGCCCTCGATGAGGTACGCGGTGGTGGTCTTGCCGGAGGTGCCGGTGATCCCGATCTGGAGCAGCTCGTGGCCGGGCGCGCCGTAGATCGTGACGGCGAGGGCGCCCATGCGGCCGCGCGGGTCGTCGACGACCAGGACGGGCAGCCCGGTGGCGGCCGCGCGGTCGGCACCCGCCGGGTCGGTCAGGATCGCCGCGGCGCCGAGGTCGGCGGCCTGGGTGGCGAAGTCGGCGCCGTGCATGCGGGCGCCGGGCAGCGCCGCGTACAGGTCGCCGGGGCGCACCGCGCGCGAGTCGTGGGTGATCCCGGTGATCGGCCCGCCGGCGGGTTCTGGGGACCCGACGCCCAGCTGATCGGCGAGCTCCGCCAGTGAGGTGGAGCGGACCTGGCGGGGACGCGGCGCTCCCGGGTAGGCCGGGGAGGCGTCCTTCTGGGTGGTTTGGGACTGATCAGCGTGGGGCACGGCGGTGAGCGTACCGGGCGGACCGGGGTGCGGGCGAAACAAGGTCCGCGCGGGAGCGCGCCGGACCCCGTGGTTCCAGGGATCCGGCGTGATCGTTGTCACGGCGGCGTCCGCTCAGGCACCGGGCGTGTAGCTCACCGGAAGCCGCGCCGGGGGCTTACCGGAGGGCGCGACCCGCAGCGTCTTGAGAGCGAACTCCATCACCTGCTTGAAGACCGGCCCACAGACCTGACCGCCGAAGTAGCTGCCCTTGGTCGGGTTCTGCACCGCGCAGTAGACGGTCACCCGGGGTTGGTCGGCGGGGGCGAAGCCGGCGAAGGAGGCGGTGTAGCCGTGGTAGCGGCCGGTCTTGGGGTCCACCCGGTTGGAGGTGCCGGTCTTGCCGGCGACGCGATAGCCGGGGATCTTGGCCTTGGCGCCGGTGCCCTCCCGGTCGTCGACCACGGACTCCAGCATCTTGGCGAGCGTCTCGGCGGTCTCCCTGCTCACCACCCGGCTCCTGGCGGGCTCGGGAGCGGCCCGGAAGGTGCCGTCGGGGCCCCTGGTGCCCCGCACCAGGCTCGGCGCCACCCGCTCGCCGCCGTTGGCGATGGTGGAGTAGACGGAGGCCGGCTGTACGGCGTTGAGCGACAGGCCCTGCCCGAAGGGGATCGTGTACTGCTGGGAGTCGCTCCAGTCGCCCGGCTTGGCGAGGATGCCCGGGGTCTCCCCCGGGAAGCCGAGCCCGGTCGGCCGGCCGACGCCGAACTTGCGCAGGTAGGAGTAGAGCACCTGGTTGGCCCGGGCGCGGGTCTTGCCCAGCTGCTCGGTGGCGAGGATCGTGCCGATGTTGCTGGACTTCGCGAGCACGCCGTTGAGCGTGAGGTGCCAGGTGGCGTGGTCGATGTCGTCGGCGAAGGCGCGGTCCGCGCGGGGCAGCCGGTTGGGCACCACGACGGGGGTGTTCCAGGTGGCGGCGCGCTCCTCCAGGACGGCGGCCATCGACATCACCTTGCTGACGCTGCCGGGCTCGTACGCGTCGGTGAGCGCCGCGTTGCCCAGGGCCTCGGCGTCGGCCGCCCTGATGTCGTTCGGGTCGAACCCGGGGGCGTTGGCCAGGGCCAGGATCTGTCCGGTGCGGGTGTCCTGGACCACGACGTATCCACGGTCCGCGCGGGAGTCGGCGACCTGCTTGCTGATGGCGCTCTGGGCGGCCCACTGGATGTCGCGGTCGAGCGTCAGCTCGACGTCGGCGCCGGGGACCGCGGGCTGCTCCTCGAGGTCTCCGGTGGGGACCTGGCGGCCGCCGGACTGGGCGTAGACCCGCTTGCCGTCCTTGCCCGCCAGCCGGGCGTCGAGCAGCTGCTCGACGCCCGCGGAGCCCTTGCCCTGGGCGTTGACGAAGCCCAGTATCCCGGCGGCCAGGTCGCCGTTGGGGTACACCCGCTTGCTGTGCGCCTCCCGGTTGATGCCGGCCAGCACGTTCACGCCCTTGCGCTCGCTCTCCTTGTCGGCGAGGGCGCTCTTGAGGTCCTTGATCTGCTTCCAGACCTGGGGCGTCTGCTGGCGCGCCAGGACGACGTACTTGGACTTCGGATTGGCGGTGAGCTTCTCCTCCAGGGCGGCCTGGTTCTCGCCCAGGATCGGCGCCAGCAGCGACGCCGCCCGCCGCGGGGCGTCGTCGATCCCGGTGGTCTCACGGGTGAGCAGATCGGGGGCGGCGGTGATGTCGTAGGCGTCCACCGTGGTGGCCAGATCGACGCCCGCGCGGTCGGTGATGGAGCCGCGCTCGGCGGCGAGCCGCACCGGGATGTAGCGGTTGACGTTGGCCTTGGCCGCGTACGTGCTGGCGTCCACCGCCTGCACCTGGAGCAGTCGCACCACGAAGGCCAGCATGACCAGGGTCAGACCGAGGCTCACCAGCCGCAGCCGGGGGCGCGGGCTGCCCAGACGCAGCGGCGGGTTCCCCCGGCCTCCCCGCGCGGGGCGCGCCGCGGGACGGGAGCCGGCGCGCGCGTCGGAACGGGCTGCGGGGCGCGCGCCGGAGCGCTGCGCGGGGCCTCTGCCTTTGCCCGCGGCGCCCTGACGGGGCCGTCCCACCCCACCCTCACCGCGCGGGCGGGCGGGGCGCGGCACGCGGCGCCGAGGATCTCGCGGGGCCGTCATACGAGGTCACCTGCCGGATGTCGGGGTGGGCTTCGCGGGGGCGGGCGCTCCGGGCACGGCCGGGGCGGGGGCGAGCGGCGCGACGGAGGGGGCCGCGGCCGGCGAGGGGAGCGGAACGGGCGCGTTCGGCGACGCGGACCCGGAGGCCGCCGGTGTCGCGGCGGGGCTCGCCGAGGTGGGGGCGACGGACGGGGCCGGACTGGGGGCGGGCAGCGGACGGGGGGCGGCCGAGGGGGTGGCGGACGGGGCCGCGGGCAGCGCGGCGGCGGGGGCGTCGAGCACCGCGGGGCCGCCGCCGGCAGCCGGGGAGGGCACCCCGCGCACCGTGCCGTCGGGCTCGAGGAAGACGGGGCTGCCGCCGGGCACCATGCCCAGCTCACGGGCGCGGCGCTCCAGGGCGTCCGGCGCCGACAGCTCGTCCACCTCCTGCTGCAACGCCTGCCGCTCGTCGGTGAGCTCGGTCGCCTGCCGCTCCAGCCGGCTGAGCTCGAAGGAGCCCTGGTTGAGCGCCGAGTTGAGCACCAGCAGGGCGATCAGCCCGGAGCCGAGCAGCACCACGACCAGGAACACGAACGGCGTCCGCTTGGCCGCGGCGGCCCCGGGCGCCGTCACGGCGTCTCCCCCACCCCATGGGCGCGCGGTGTCCGCGCACGGGCGCGGGCCCCGGCTCCGCCGCCGCCCGCGCGGGCGGAAGTCCCGGCGACGGGGACGGGCGGTCGCGCGGCACGGGCACGGGCGGGGGCACCGACCCCGACACCCGTCGCGCGGGCGGACGCCTTCAGGTGGCGGCCGGCCACCGCGACACCGAGAGGCGACTCCACGAGGCGAACACGACAGGCGAGGCCCACCGCGCGGGTGGACGCCTCCGGGTGGCGGCCGGACCCCACCGCGACACCGAGGGGCCACTTCATGAAGCGGACGCGACCGGCGAGGCCGCCCACCGCTCGGGCGGGCAGCCCCGCCGCGCGGGGCGGGGTACCCGCGGGGCGTCTGGTGCCGGCGGCCCCGCGGGGGGTCGCGCGGTGGGGCGCCGTCACGGGGCGTCCTCGCGGATGCGCTGCGCGCCGCGCAGCCGCGCGGGGGCGGCGCGCCGGTTCTCGGCGACCTCCTCCTCGGTGGGCAGCTCGGCGCCGCGCGTGAGGAGCTTCAGACGGGGCTGGTAGCGCTCGGGGACGACGGGCAGGCCGGGCGGGGCGGTGTTGCTGGCGCCCGCCGCGAGGACCTGCTTGACCAGGCGGTCCTCCAGCGAGTGGTACGAGAGGACGGCGATGCGACCGCCCACGGCGAGCGCCGAGACGGCCGCCGGGATGGCGCGCTCCAGCACCGCCAGCTCGCCGTTGACCTCGATGCGCAGCGCCTGGAAGGTGCGCTTGGCGGGGTTCCCCCCGGTGCGCTTGGCGGCCTGCGGCAGCGCGGCGCGGATCAGCTCCACCAGCCGGGCGCTGTTGGTGAACGGTTCCTTCGCCCGCTCCCTGACCACCGCGTCGACGATCTTCTTGGCGAACTTCTCCTCGCCGTAGGCGCGCAGGATGCGGACCAGCTCGCCGGGCGGGTACGTGTTGAGCACCTCGGCGGCGCTGATCCCGGTCGTCTGGTCCATCCGCATGTCCAGCGGCGCGTCCTGCGCGTACGCGAAGCCGCGGTCGGCCTCGTCCAGCTGCATGGAGGAGACGCCGAGGTCGAAGAGGACGCCTTGGACGCTGGGGACGCCGAGCCGGTCGAGGACCTCGGGGAGCTCGTCGTAGACGGCGTGCACGAGGGTGGCGCGGTCGCCGTAGGGCGCGAGCCGCTCACCGGAGAGCTTGAGGGCGGCCGGGTCGCGGTCGAGCGCGATCAGCCGGACGGTGGGAAAGGTGGCCAGCAGCGCCTCGCTGTGCCCGCCCAGGCCCAGGGTGCAGTCGACCACGACCGCTCCGGGCTGGACGAGCGCGGGAGCCAGCATGTCCAGACAGCGCTGGAGCATGACGGGTACGTGGAGAGCGTTGCTGCTCATGCGCCCTTCTGAGGGTCCGGCGCGGCGGCACGTACCGCCGGGTCCCCGCCCGCTCTGAAGGGGAAGTGGCGTTCTGGCGCCGGGGAAGGGACGTCAGGCGGCCGGGAGCGGGAGGAGGCCGAGAGGTACGTACGCGCCGCGCGCGTCGAGTTTCCGGAATCCAAGGGGAGCGTCACGCCTCCCACTTCGCGCCACTTTAGTCCACTCGTCCCCTCGGTCAATCAACTGGCCAGCGCGTCCCTCCGCCGTTGTGGGTCCCGGGGCTCACCCGCTCGGCGGAACTCTTACCACCTGTGTGGGTTACGTCACACCCTGGAGCTGACAGGTCTTGTTGCCCATGTTTGCCCGACCTCACAGCCGACAGAACCGCACCTGGCCGCATACCTTCGAACCATGTCGATATCCGCGCCTCAGCCGCTGCCCCACTCCACCGACAGCGACGATGTCCGTGTGAGCACATTCCCCACGGAAGGCACGGTCATAGACCGTTTCGTCGAAGCCAACACCCGATACGCGACCGAGTTCCACGACCCCGGGGTCGACGCCCGCCCTGTGCAGCGCGTCGCCGTGGTCGCCTGTATGGACGCCCGTCTCGACCTCCACGCCGCACTCGGGCTGGAACTGGGCGACTGCCACACCATCCGCAACGCGGGCGGCGTGGTCACCGACGACGTCATTCGTTCCCTCACCATCAGCCAGCGCGCGCTGGGCACCCGGAGCGTGATGCTCATCCACCACACCGGATGCGGTCTGCTGAACCTGACCGAGGACTTCCGGCACGAGCTGGAGGCGGAGGTCGGCCAGCGTCCGTCCTGGGCGGTCGAGGCGTTCAAGGACCTCGACCGGGACGTCCGCCAGTCCATGCAGCGGGTGCGGACCTCCCCCTTCCTGCTGCACAAGGATGATGTGCGAGGCTTCGTCTTCGATGTGACGACGGGCCTGCTGCGCGAGATCGACCCCGCCGGGCCGACCGACGCGCAGGAGTGACGGAGTAGGAGCTGACCGGACCGCGGCGCTCTCGGCATTCCCTGGGTTATCCACAGGCGAGTGACGAGATGCCGCGGTGACGGCCAGAATGCGTAGAGACATCGCCCCCGCGACCGCGGGGGCGCGTGTCGGCGTTTCGGGGTGGGCCGGGTCGGTACAGGCAGACGGCCCTGATGAACGGGCCGAGGAGGGCCGGGTGACGACCTATGACGAGCGAGCGAGCCTCAGCGATCTGACCACCACAGCGGAGCGGGTCCGCCGGTCGGTGGAGGGTGTGATCGAGGGCAAGCCCGAGGTCGTGCGGCTCTCGCTGACGGTGCTGCTCGCGGAGGGGCATCTGCTGATCGAGGATGTCCCGGGCGTGGGGAAGACCATGCTCGCCAAGGCGCTCGCCCGGTCGATCGACTGCTCGGTGCGTCGCATCCAGTTCACGCCCGACCTGCTGCCCTCGGACATCACCGGCGTGAGCATCTACGACCAGCAGCGCAAGGAGTTCGAGTTCAAGCCGGGCGCGATCTTCGCCCAGGTCGTGATCGGCGACGAGATCAACCGCGCCTCGCCCAAGACCCAGTCGGCGCTGCTGGAGTCGATGGAGGAGCGCCAGGTCACCATCGACGGCCACACCTATGAGCTGCCGGACCCCTTCATGGTGGTCGCCACGCAGAACCCGGTGGAGATGGAGGGGACCTACCCGCTGCCCGAGGCACAGCGGGACCGCTTCATGGCGCGCGTGTCGATGGGCTACCCCAGCCCCGAGGCCGAGCTCCAGATGCTGGATGTGCACGGCGGCCTGTCGCCGCTGGACGACCTGAAGCCGGTCGCGCACGCCGATGACATCGTCAAGCTCGTGGACGCGGTGCGCCATGTCCATGTGGCCGACTCGGTCCGGCGGTATGTGGTGGACCTGGTCGCCGCCACCCGGAACCACCCCGAGCTGCGGCTGGGCGCCTCGCCGCGGGCGACGCTGCACCTGCTGCGCGCCGCGAAGGCCGCCGCCGCCCTCGCCGGGCGCGAGTACGCGCTGCCGGACGACGTGCAGGGGCTGGCCGTCCCGGTGCTGGCACACCGACTGCTGCCGACCGCCCAGGCCCAGCTGAACCGGCGCACCTCCGAGCAGGTCGTCGCGGAGATCCTGCACCGCACGCCGGTGCCCAGCTCCGCTTCCCGCGTGGCGCAGCACCAGCAGCCGCCGATGGCCGCGCCGCCGATGGCCGGTGCGCACCTGACCGCGCCGCCCCTCGGCGCCCCGGCGATGCCCGCCGCCCCGGCCGGTCCGCCGCCCGCCGGGCCGGTGGAGTACGGCACACAGCCGCCGGGCGCGCGGAGGCTGTGATGTCGGTGGGGGGGACGCCGCCGGAGGGCGGTGACGACAGGGGGGCGGTGCGAGCCGCCCTCTCGGGACTGACCACGCGCGGCCGCTCGTTTCTGGCCGCGGGCATCGCGGCCGCGATGTGCAGCTATGTGCTGGGCCAGGGGGACCTGCTGCGGGTCGGGCTGCTGCTGGCGGCGCTGCCGCTGGTGTGCGTGGCGGTGGTCTACCGCACCCGGTGCCGCGTGGCGGGCAGCCGGCGGCTCAGCCCCGCGCGGGTGCCGGCGGGCTCCGAGGCACGGGTGCAGTTGCGCGTCGACAACATCTCCCGGCTCCCCACCGGGCTGCTGATGCTCCAGGACCGGGTGCCCTATGTGCTCGGTCCGCGCCCCCGCTTCGTCCTGGACCGGGTGGAGCCCGGCGGCCGGCGCGAGGTGTCCTACCGGGTCCGCTCCGACCTGCGCGGCCGCTATCCGCTGGGCCCGCTGCAGCTGCGGCTGACCGACCCGTTCGGCATGTGCGAGCTGACCCGCGGCTTCAGCTCGTACGACCTGTTGACGGTGGTGCCGCGGGTGGAGCCGCTCCCCGCGGTGCGCCTCGCCGGCGAGGCCGCGGGCTACGGGGACGGGCGCAACCGCTCGCTGGCGCTGGCCGGCGAGGACGACGTGATCCCGCGCGGCTACCGCCACGGCGACGACCTGCGTCGAGTGCACTGGCGGTCCACCGCGCGCTACGGCGAGCTGATGGTCCGCCGGGAGGAGCAGCCACAGCGCGCCCGCTGCACGGTGCTGCTGGACACCCGGGAGACGGCGCACTTCGGCTCGGGGCCGGACTCGGGCTTCGAGTGGGCCGTCTCCGGGGCCGCCTCGGTCGCCGTCCACCTCCTCCAGCGCGGATACGCCGTGCGTCTGCTCACGGACACCGGGGCCTCGGTGCCCGGCACCGACGGCGGCAGCGGCTTCTCCGGCCCCGTCCTGGAGTCGGCGGACACCGCCGGCCTGCTGCTGGACGCCCTCGCGGTCATGGACCACTCGGCGGAGCCGGGGCTGTCGCCGGCCTATGACCTGCTGCGCGGAGGCGCTGAGGGGCTGCTGGTAGCGTTCCTCGGCGATCTTGATGAGGAGCAGGCCGCCGTGGTCGCCCGGATGCGTCAGCGCAGCGGTGGCGCGGTGGCCTTCCTTCTGGACAACGCCGCCTGGGCGGGTGGCGCCGGGACGGCCTCCGACCCCCTTCAGCGGCGTCTTCAGCTGCTGCGCGAGGCGGGTTGGACGGCGCTGCGGGTCGGCCCCGGCACCCCGCTGGCGGCGCTGTGGCGGCAGGCCGAGGCCGGGGCCGGAGCGCCCACGGTGAGCGGCATGACGGGGGGCTGGCAGTGAGCGACGCGGGTGCGGACGGCGATGCGATGACCATGGCACAGAGGCCGGTGGAACGGGGCGCGGCATGAGCGGAAGCGTGCGGCTGACGATCTGCGCAGCCCTGGCGACGCTGGCGGCGTCGTCCGCGATGCTGCCGCTGGTCGACGCGCGCGGCTGGATGGTGCAGGCGGTGATCCTGCTCGCGATCCAGAGCGCGGTGGGCGCCGTGGCGCGCCGCGTGCCGCTGGCACGGCCGCTGACCGTGGCGGCGCAGGCGCTGGTGGCGCTGTTGATGCTGACCGCCGTCTTCGCGCGCCGGGAGGCGTTCCTCGGCGTGCTCCCCGGTCCGGGGGTGTTCCGCGAGTTCGGCCAGCTGCTGGCCGACGGCGGCGACGACGTCGGGCTGTACGCCATCCCGGCGCCGCTGACCGAGGGCATCCGGTTGATGCTCGTCGGCGGGGTGCTGCTGATCGGCCTGGTGGTGGACGCGCTCGCGGTGACCTACCGCAGCGCGGCGCCCGCCGGACTTCCGCTGCTCGCCCTGTACTCGGTCGCGGCCGGGCTGGCCGACGGCGGCAGGGACTGGCTGTGGTTCCTGTTCGCCGCGGCCGGCTATCTGCTCCTGCTGCTGGCCGAGGGCCGGGACCGGCTCGCGCAGTGGGGCCGGGTCTTCGGCGGCGGCCAGGCGCCGGCCCGGTCGTACGGCGGTCTGGCGCCGGCAGCCGACGGCCCGGCCCTCGCCCCGGTGCGCACCGGTCGAAGGATCGGCGCGCTGGCGCTGGGCATCGCGCTCGCGGTGCCCGCGATGCTGCCCTCGCTGGGCGGCGGGCTGCTGGACCGCCAGGGTTCAGGCGGCGGGCAGGGCGACGGGGGCGGCACCATCTCCGCGGTGAACCCGCTGGTCTCGCTGCAGAACAGCCTCAACCAGCCGGAGAACCGCGAGGTGCTGCGCTACAACACCTCCTCGCTGGCTCCGCAGGACATGTATCTGCGGATAGTGGCGCTGGACAAGTTCGACGGCGCCTCCTGGAAGCCCTCGGAGCGGCGGGTCACGGAGGTGCCCCCGACGCTGCCGCAGCCGCCGGGGCTCGCCAGGGACGTGCTCGCGCCCGAGGTGACCACCTCCCTGTCCGCCGCCAAGAACTACGCGCAGACCTGGCTTCCGCTGCCGTATCCCGCCTCGCGGGTCGACATCCGGGGGCGCTGGCGGTTCGAACCCGAGGGCCGGACGCTGGTCGGTGACCGCGGCCAGACCACCAAGGGCGTGAGCTACCGCGTCACCAGCCTCCAGGTGCAGCCCACGGCCACGCAGCTGGCCAAGGCTCCGGCGCCGCCCGCCCAGCTGCTGCGGGAGTACACCGAGGTCCCGGACTCGCTGCCGCCCGTCGTCGCGGAGCGGGCGCGGGAGGTGACCGCCGGCGGCCGCACCGCCTACGAGAAGGCGGTCAAGCTCCAGGACTGGTTCGCCGTCAACGGCGGCTTCCGTTACGACACCGAGGTGGAGACGGGTAGCGGCCGCCAGGCGATCGCCACGTTCCTGGAGCAGAAGGAGGGCTTCTGCGTCCACTACTCGTTCTCGATGGCGGCGATGGCCCGCACGCTGGGCATCCCGGCCCGGGTCGCGGTCGGCTTCACCCCGGGAGTCCGGCAGGCGGACGGCTCGTACTCGGTCGGCGTCAGGGACGCGCACGCCTGGCCCGAGCTGTACTTCGAAGGGGCGGGCTGGACGCGCTTCGAGCCCACGCCGACCCGCGGCAACCAGCCGGACTACACCACCCGGCCGGTCCCCTCCGAGGATGACGAGCGACGGAAGGAGACGGCGAAGCCGACCTCTCCCGCGCAGGGCCCGGCGACGCCGACCCCCAAGGACAGTTGCTCGCCGCAGGCGAAGAAGCTGGGCGACTGCGGGGCCCCGGCGACGAAGGAGCCCGAGGAGGAGGCCGCCGGCGGCGGCTGGGAGGCCCACACCGTCATCGGGCTCGGCGCGCTGGTCCTCCTGGTCGTCGTGGTGCCCCTGTCGCCCATGGCCTGGCGGCTGCGGACGCGGTCCCGTCGGCTGGGGGGCTCCGGCGGGCGCACCCCCGAGGACGCCGCCGAGCGGACCCTCGCCGCCTGGCGTGAGCTCATCGACACGGCGTGGGACTACGGCATCGCGCCCGACGAGGCAGAGACCTCGCGGATGACCGTCATACGCGTCGTCCAGGTCGGGAGGCTCGACACGGCGGCGGCGGAGGCCGCACACCGGGTCGCCGAGGCGGTCGAGCAGGTGCTGTACGCGCCGCGACCGCGCCCGGTGACCGGGCTCGCCGACGATGTGCGACGGGTGGCGGCCGGCCTGCGGGCCACGGCGGGCCGGGGTGCCCGGCTGGGCGCCCTTCTGGCCCCGCGTTCGACCGTGCGAGTGGTCTGGGCGTGCTCGCTGCGCTGGCACGCGTTCCTGGCGCGCTGGGGCTGGGGCGCGCCGCGCTGGTCCCGACTGACCGCCCTCCTGCGGCGGCCGAGTCGTCAGCGAGGCTGAGAACGGGGCGCGTGTCCGGGCGAAATGCCTGGTCGCGCGCCCCCTCCTGGGTGGTCGAGGCTCGTGCGCGGCCGCCCGAGACCCCCGTTCGCACCCCTCAGATCACGGCTCGCAGGAGCGGCCAGGTCGGGCCGGACGGCCGCCCTGGCGGATCCGACGACCTCCCGACGCGCAACCCGGGGTGTCCCCCGCCGCCCGGTGTCCGCCCGTCGGTGACCGGAGGTGCACGCGTCTGGACGGGCGCGCGCTCGGTCGCGGGGCGTTCCCTGGGCGGCGCTCAGGCGGCGGCGCGGGCGGCCCGGGGCGGGGTGTGCCCGGGGCGGCAGGCGCGCGGGCGCGCACCGACACCGACTAGGGCACGGGCGCCGACGCGGGCGCGGACGTCGACGCAGGCGTAGGAGCCCGACCCGGGCGTAGGAGCCCGACCCGGGCACGGAAGCCCTGGAAGCGGAGCGCAACGTGGGACAGCGGAGCGCGAGATGCCCGCCGCGCGACCGACCGCGCGATCACCACATGCACGCGACGGGCAGGGACGCGGAGGCCGCGTATGCGTGTGGGGCGGGCGCCGGTCGGCGCCCGCCCCACAGGAAACGTCGTGTCGGGTCAGTGACCCTGTTCATCGCGGCGGCGCTGCCACCGCTCCTCGATCCGGTTCATCATCGAACGTCGCTGACGGCCCTGACGACGCCCCGGAACCGCACCGCCCCGCCCGCCGGCGGCGTGCTGCTGCTCACCGGGCTTGGGCGCCTTGCGCCAGCCGGTCACCGCGAGCACGGCACATCCGAGCATGACGAGGAAGCCCACCACGCTGACCCAGATCTGCTGGACAGCGACGCCGACCATGAGGAGCGCGATGCCCACCAGAAAACCCGCGACCGCCTGGTAGACCCGTCGCCGGGTGTACGTGCGCAGGCCGCTGCCCTCAAGCGCTGTGGCGAATTTGGGATCTTCGGCGTACAGCGCTCGCTCCATCTGCTCGAGCATGCGCTGCTCGTGCTCCGAGAGCGGCACGGAGTCCTCCTACTCGTCGGTCGCGGGGGGCGACCGGGGTGCGACCCTTTCAGGATAGGCAGGGAATCGCCCCCATGAAACCCGCCCCTCTGCGCCAATTCACCCACCGCTACCGCCATGGTGGATTCGGCGCTGAGACGTGCATTCCCCACCCGCCGATCCGCCATGCCGGACGGTGTCCCCCGATCATACGGGGCGAAGCCCCTGATCGGGTCGGTCGTCGTCAGTCGCGCTCGGCCAGAACGTGCAGCTGGGTCGCCACGGCGTGGAAGGCGGGGAGCTCGGCGGCGGCCGCCTCCAGCTGAAGCAGGGCCTCCACGGCGCCGGGCTCGGTGTCCACCAGGACACCGGGCACCAGATCGGCGAAGACGCGCACGCCGTGCACCGCGCCGACCTCGAGGCCGGCCTGGGTGACCAGTTCGGTCAGCTGGTCGGCGGTGAAGCGGCGGGGGACGGGGTCGCCGGCGCCCCAGCGCCCGGCCGGGTCGGTCAGGGCGTGCCGGGCCTCGGTGAAGTGCCCGGCGAGCGCGCGGGCGAGCACGGCGCCGCCGAGCCCGGCGGCCAGCAGGCTGAGGGTCCCCTGGGGGCGCAGCGCGGCGACGGCGTTGCCCAGACCCTCGGCCGCGTCGTCGACGTACTCCAGCACGCCGTGGCACAGCACGACGTCGTAGCCCGCGCGGTCGACCACGTCGAAGAGACCGTGGGCGTCGCCCTGAACGCCGCGCACCCGGTCGGCGACGCCGGCCTCGGCGGCGCGGCGCTCCAGCGCGAAGAGCGCGTTGGGGCTCGGGTCGACCACGGTGACCCGGTGTCCCAGGCGGGCGACCGGGACGGCGAAGTTGCCCGTGCCGCCGCCGGTGTCCAGCACGTCGAGGACTCCCCCGGCCGCCGGGTCGGCGGCCTTGACCCGGCGGTCCAGGGCGTCTTTGAGGACCTCCCACACCACGGCGGTACGGAGGGACGCGCGGGGGCGCAGCGGGTCTGACACGGCGGATGGCTCCTCGGCGGTGCCGCCACCGCATGCGGCGGTCGCGGCGATGACTGACGTGACGCCCCCAGCCTATTGCCTTGTCGGAGGGGCGCCGCCGCGCGGGGCGGCGTGCCTCGGCGCGGGCGGCCGCGCGGAGGACGCCCGCCCCGCCGGGGCACGGGCGCCTCACGGCCGATCAGGCGTCCGACGCCGCGCGGTGGGCGGCTGGTTACCGCGGCAGCGTGTGCTGCGGGACCGCGGGCTGCGGCAGCAGCATGCGCTCCACGATCCGCAGGAACAGGGCGACGTCGCGGGCCAGGTCGTCGGCGTCGCGGCAGCTCGCGGCCCCTGGGATGCCCGCTTCCGCGCGGGCGCGGCGCTCGGCTCCGGAGGCGAAGAGGGCACTCCACTCGGTCAGTTCGGGGGCGACTTCGGGCAGCACCTCCCAGGCGCTGCGGATGCGGGCGCGGCGCCGCGCGCTGGGCTCGGGACGGCCGCGCACGGCGAGCACGGCGGCGGCGGTGCGCAGCGCGGCCAGGTGGGCGGCGGCGAAGCGCTCGTTGGCGGTTTCCAGGGTGACGGCCTCCGCCAGCCCCTGATGGGCCTGGGTGAGCAGATCGAGCGCGGCGGTCGGGGCGGTGGCCCGGCGCAGCACGGGGTGGACATCGCTCGCGGGACCGGTCAACGAAGGGGTGGGGCCGGCGGCCCGGTGCCGGCGCGCAGCGGCGGTACCAGCCATGACGAACCTCCTGTCGTCGTGGGGCGGACCCACCGGCTGAGGGCGTGCCCGCCGTCTGCACCCATCGTCGGGCACCCCACTGACAATCCCCTCCGACCTGCACGGATACCGGATCGCACGGGCAACGCGAAGGTCGTCTTCCGAGGCGTGGAGGGGTGCTGCATAATCCTTTTGGACTGACCGGTCAGTGCAAAAACTTGACGCTTCAGCTTCTTCGGCTTCAAGGGAGGTTCTCGCCTCGTGGACAGCACCTCATCAGGCCCGCGGAACGACGCCGCCGAGCGGCGGACCGACAGAGCGCGTGCCGCGACCGCGGCCACCGCCACGGCCGAGCCCACGCCCCACACCCCGGCCGCCGCCCCACCCGCCGTCACCGTGGCCGACGCCGGCGGATCTCCCGGTCGCGCGGCGGGCGGCGCGGCGGTCCTCGCCGAGGGAGTCGGCGTCCGGGGCCCACGCGGGTGGGCCTTCCGCGACGTCCGGGTCGCCGCCGAGCCCGGCTCGTTGATCGCCGTCGCCGGGCCCTCCGGCTCCGGCCGCACCTGCCTGCTGCTCGCCCTCACCGGCCGCATGCGCATCACCGCCGGGCACGCCGAGGTGGCCGGAACGCGGCTGCCGAAGGGCATGTCGGCCGTGCGACGCCTCAGCGCCCTCGCCCACGTCCCCGGGGTCAGCGAGCTGGAACCGGCGTTGACGGTGGCCGAACACCTGCGTGAGCGCGCGCTGCTGGAGCGGCGGTTCACCGGCTCGCCGCTCGCCCTGCTGCGTCCCCGCGCGGAGCGCGCCGCCGAGACCCGGTCCCGGATCGACGCGGCCGTGGCCGCCGCCGGCCTCGACCCGGCCGCACTGCCCAAGGGGCCCCGCACGGCCGTACGGGACCTGGAGCGCTTAGAGGCGCTGCGGCTGTCGGTGGCCCTCGCCCTGATCGGACGCCCCCGGCTGCTGGCCGTCGACGACGTCGACCTCAAGCTCTCGGACGCCGAACGCGACGAGGCTTGGGCCCTGCTGCGCGGCCTCGCCGCCGACGGCACCACCGTGCTCGCCGTGTGCAGCGAGCCGCCCGGCGGGGCACTGGTCGTCCCCACCGGAACGCGCCAGGAGCCCGATCCGGCGCGCGAGTCCGAGTCCGACGGGGAAACGGACGGGGAAGGGGCGGGGGATGCGTTCTCCGAGGCTGGCCGCGCTTGAGCTGAAGCGCTTCGGCAGGGGACGGCTGCCCCGCGCGGCGCTCGTCGCGCTGCTCCTGCTCCCGCTGCTGTACGGCGCGCTCTACCTGTGGTCGTTCTGGGATCCGTACGGCCGGCTGGACAGGTTGCCGGTCGCCCTCGTCAACGCCGACCAGGGCGCCACGGTCAAGGGCGAGCGACTCAGGGCCGGCGACGACATCGCGAGGAAGCTGCTCGACAGCGACACCTTCGAGTGGCACGAGACGAGCGCCGCCGACGCCCGCGCGGGGGTCGAGAACGGCACGTACTACCTGTCGCTGACCATGCCCGCGGACTTCAGCGAGCGAATCGCCTCCAGTTCGGGCGACGACCCGCGGGCGGGCGCGCTCCAGGTGCGGACGAACGACGCCAACAACTACATCGTCGGATCGATCTCCCGGACGGTCTTCTCCGAGGTGCGCGCCGCCGCCTCCGCCAGGACCTCCCGCGGCTTCTACGACAAGATCTTCATCTCCTTCTCCGACATCCACGGCCAGACGGAGAAGGCCGCCAGAAGCGCGGACCGGCTCGGCGAGGGCATCGGCAAGGCCAAGGAGGGCGCGGAGGACCTCACTTCGGGGCTGGCCAAGGCCAAGGAGGGCAGCAGCTCCCTCACATCCGGCCTGACCAGGCTCGACAAGGGCGCCGACACCCTGCACACCGGCGCCAGCGGCGTCGCCCAGGGCACCCAGGCGCTGGCCGACAAGGTCAACGGGATGGCCGAGAAGGCCGGTCCGTTCCTGAAGGAGAACGGCAAGGAGATCGGCGAGATGTCCCGGCTCGTCGCCGACGCGTCCTCGACCGCGTCCCGGAACCTGGACAAGCTCCCGGAGGCCGCGGCGACGGCCGCGACCAAGGCCCGCGAGGCGTCCGACGCGCTGGCCGCCGACTACCGGGAGCGCTGCCCGGTGCGGCCGGCCCCACGGCACCCCGCTCCCACGGACTCGCCCACCCCCACGCCGTCCGAGGAGCCCGGTGCGCCCGAGGACCCTGGGAAGTCCGGTGCGCCCGAGGACCCTGGGAAGTCCGGTGCGCCCGAGGACCCTGGGAAGTCCGGTGCGCCCGAGGGGTCCGGTGAGCCCGGACAGGATGGGCCCGCCCCGTCCGCACCGACCACCGGAGCCCCGACGGGCGGAGCGGAACCGGGGGCCGGGCCCGACTGCGGCGCGCTGAGGAGGTCGGCCGAGGCCGCGGCCACCGCCGCCGACGTGGCCGAGGACCTCGACCGGTTCGTGGAGAACAACGCCGACGGCCTCAGCGCTCTCGGCGGGCACCTGGACGACCTGCACGACAAGGCGCTGCTGCTCGCGCGCAGCGCGCCCCGGCTGAGCTCCGACCTGGACACCGCGGTCGACAACGTCAACGCCCTCAACACCGCGGCCCACAAGGTCGCCCGGGGCGCCGACGGCGTCCACACCGGGGTGAGCACCGCCAAGGAGGGCGCCACCTCCGTCGACAGCGGCGTCGGCACACTGCACGACGGGGCCGACACGCTCGACGGCGGCATCTTCAAGCTCGTCGACGGCTCGGGAAAGCTCTCCGGAAAGCTGCACCAGGGCGCCGCGCGGATCCCCGACCACGACAAGCGGGACCGTCAGGCGCGCAGCGAGGTGATGGCCGATCCGGTGCGGCTCGCCGCCCAGTCGCTGCACAAGGCGCCCAACTACGGCACCGGTTTCGCGCCGTACTTCATCCCGCTCTCGCTGTGGGTCGGCGCGATGGTCGCCTACATGGTGGTCCAGCCGCTGAACCGGCGTGCGCTCGCCACCGGCGCCCCGGCCTGGCGGATCGCGCTCGCCGGCTGGCTGCCGGTCGCCGCGATCGGGGTGGCGCAGGCGGCCGCGCTGATGGCCGTGCTGCACTGGGGCCTGGGTCTACGGCTCGCCCGCGCGGCGGGCACGATCGGTTTCCTGGTGCTGGTCACCGCATGCTTCGCGGCGATCGTGCAGCTGCTCAACGCGCGCTTCGGGCCGGCCGGGCGGATCCTCGTCCTGGCGCTGCTGATGCTCCAGCTGACCTCGGCGGGCGGCACCTACCCGGTGCAAACCAGCCCCGGGTTCTTCACCGCCGTCCACCCCTTCCTACCGATGAGCCACGTGGTGACCGGGCTGCGGCGGCTGATCACGGGTGGCGGGCTCGGACCGGTCTGGCAGGGGTGCGCGGTGCTCCTCGCCTTCACCGTCGGGGCGTTGGTGCTCACGACGCTGTCGGCGCGGCGCGGGCAGGTGTGGTCGGTGGACCGGCTGCACCCCGAGCTGAGCCTGTGACGGGAGACGGGGGCCCGCGCGGGAGAGATCGTTCACCGGGCAGAATCAGCGCCATGGACAGCAGCAGCACGCGCCGTCAGGCCACTCGTCGGAAACTCTTCGACGCGGCGGTCACCCTCATCGCCGAGCAGGGCTTCTCCCGCACCACCGTGGACGAGATCGCCGAGCGGGCCGGGGTGGCCAAGGGCACGGTGTACTACAACTTCGCCAGCAAGACCGTGCTCTTCGAGGAGTTGCTGCGCCATGGGATAGAACTGCTCACGGACTCGCTCCAGCGCGCCGCCGACGAGACCGCCGAGCGAGGCGGCAGCAGGGTGGACGCTCTCGACGCGATGATCCGTGCCGGGCTGTACTTCGTCTCCCGCTACCACGCGCTCACCCAGCTCTACGCGGCCGAGTTGTGGCGCACCAACCGGGCCTGGCAGTCCACGCTGATGGTGGGGCGGCGCAACGCGCTCGCCGTGGTGGAGTCGGTGCTGCGGGAGGCGGTGGCCGAGGGCGAGCTGAGCGACGAGATCGACATCCCGCTGACCGCCTCCGCGCTCTTCGGGATGGTGCTGGTGGCCGCGCTGGACTGGCAGTCGTACCAGCCGCAGCGTTCCATCGACGATGTGCACGCCGCCCTCTCCCGGCTGTTGCAGGGCCGGGTGAGCGGACGTCCGCACCCGGAAGGGGTGTAGGCGCCCCTGTCGAGACATCGACATGGGCACAGGCGTCGACCCGCGCGGACGCGTCGATACGTGTAGCGCGTCGATACGCACAGAGGCGTCGAGGCGTACAGAGGCGTCGACGCACCGACCGCCTCGACGCGGCCGGGTGTCGTCGGGAGAGCGCGCTGTCCCGGTGCGGCTCGGTCCCCCGACCGGCCCGCGCCGGAACAGCGCTCCCCGTACCCCGTTTCCCCCTGTTCCCCCTGTTCCCCCGATATCCCCCGTGCCGTTCGTGAGAGCGTCCTTCGCTCCCGCGGGCGGCGGTCTTCCCCCGGTCGTCCGGGCACCGCGTCGCTCCGCCGCCCCGTGTCGGCGGTGCGGGCGCCGCGCCCTTCCGTGACCACCACTCTTCCGTTCACACGGGTCCCGGCCCATCCGTGCGGCTACTCATCTCGGGACCTAGGTACGGGTACTCAGGCCGCCGTACGCGTCCCCAGCCGCACCCCTCCCGGTCGACGCCGCGCCCCTGCCGGCCGGTGCTGTCGGGGGCGGCGGATAAAGTCGCGGACATGGCACGGATTGCGGTGATCGGCGCTGGGATGGGCGCCATGGCGGCGGCCGCCCGGTTGGCCGTCGCGGGCCACCAGGTGGCGGTGTACGAGCGTGGGAGCGGCCACGGCGGCGGTGTCGGGCGCTTCGCGCGGGACGGCTTCACCTTCGACACCGGGCCGGGGCTGCTGCACCTCCCAGCCGTCTATCGCGACCTGTTCCTCAAAACCGGCAAGGAGTCGCTGGAGAGCCGCGTGGAGCTCCGCCAGGTCGACCCGGCCGGCCGGCACCTGTTCGCCGACGGCACCGATCTGCGGCTGCCCAACGCGTCCCGCGCGGGCGTGGTGCGCGCTCTGGACGAGGCCGTCGGCGCGGGGGCGGGCGAGCGCTGGAGCGACCTGATCAACCGGGCCCGCGAGGCGTGGGACGCCACCCGCCGACCGCTGCTGGAGGAGCCGCTGGCCGCCGACTGGTCCGCGCTCGGCCGGGACCCGTATCCGGCGCCGCCGCGGCGCGGCTGGTTCCGGCGCGGCCGCCAGCGGCCCGGCACGCTCGCCGAGGTCGCCTCGCGCGAGCTGCGGGACGCGCGACTGACCGCGCTGCTGGAGAGCCACGCGCTGGCGTACAGCCTCGATCCGCGCACCGCGCCCGCCGGCGCCACGGTGCTGCCCTACCTGGAGCAGACCTTCGGCAGCTGGTACGTGGGCGGCGGGCTGCGGGCGCTGGCGGACGCGCTCTACGAGCGCTGCCGGGCACGGCGGGTCGAGTTCCACTTCGACGCCGACGTCACCTCGATCCTGGAGAAGGACGGGCGAGCGGCGGGCCTGACCCTGGCCGACGGCACGACCGTGGCGGCCGACTCGGTGGTCGCGGGAGTCTCCCCCATGGCGCTGCGGGCGCTGCTGGGCGACTCGTCGCCCTGGCGGGACGGCGACGTCCTGCCGCCCGCCGCCGGGACGGGCCGGGGCGCGGGCACGTCGTCCGCCGGCCGGCTCACCGTCTTCCTGGCACTGCGCGGCGGTCGGGACGCCGACGCCGCCCACCGGACCGTGGTGCACGCCGCCGACCGCGCGGCCGAACTGGCGTCGATCTTCGGCACCGGAGCGGGCGGGGACGGCACCGGGCGGCGGCCCGAGCCGTGCGTCGCACGGCCCACGGTGACGGTGCTGCGCCCCGACGACCCCGCCACTCGCCCCGACGACGACCACGAGGCCGTCACCCTCACCGCCACGGTGGCCCCGCACGGCGCGCGGGGGCCGGTCGACTGGTCGCGGCCCGGCGTGGCCTCGGCCGCCGCGGACCGGCTGGTCGCGGCCGCCGAGGCGGCGATCCCCGGGCTGCGGGAGCGGGTGCTGTGGCGCGAGGAGCGCACGCCGCGCGACACCGCGGCGGACACCGGGGTCCCGGACGGCTCGGTCCCGAGTCCCGCGCTGGCGGGCGGGGACGGCCGCTTCCTCCGGCCCGGCAACCTCACCCGGCTGCCGGGGCTCTACCTGGCCGGCGGCTGGGCCCACCCCGGGGGCGGGCTGGCACACGCCGGGATGTCCGGGGCGCTGGTCGCCGGGCTGCTGGTGGAAGGGGCGGACTGGCGGGGCTCCCAGTAGCGGTACCGGGCGCCGAGCACGTCACCGGGGCCTGGTCGTCGGGGTGCGCCGACGACCAGGCCCCGGTGTCTCGGTGACGCGGCCGCGCGCTCTCAGTAGCGGTACTGCTCGCCGTAGCCCGTGCCCTGTTCCGGCTGGTACGGGTAGGGCGGCTGGTTTCCGTCGCGCTGCTGGGGGACCCAGACGTCGTCCGGGTCGTAGCTCGCCTCGGCGGCGTAGTGGTCGTCGACGCCCGCGCCGTACTGCTGCTGGCCGTAGCCGGCGTAGGGCTGCTGCCCGTACGGCTCGTACGCCTGCTGGGCGGGCTGCTGCACGGGCTGCTGGGCGTTGCCGTACGGGTCGGGGTAGGCGTCCGCGTACCCCTCGGCGCCGTAGCCGTACTGGCCGGCGTCGTAGCCCTCCTGCTGCTGGTAGCCGCCGCCGTAGGGCTGGTACCCGCCGTAGGCGGCCCCCTCGTCCCCGTACGGGGCCTGGGCGGGCTCCTGCTGCTTGTACGCCGCGTAGCCGCCGGTGTCCTCGTCGGGCAGCGGCTCCGGGTGGTACATGGGAGGCGTCGGCTGCTCGGCCAGCGGCCCCGCCTGGAGGTCGGAGACCTCCAGGGTGGGCTCCGCGACCGGGGTCGCCTGGCGCCGCTTGCTGCCGCCACCGCCGGTGGAGCGTCGGCCGGCGACCGCCCAACCGGAGGCGAAGCCGCTCCGGAAGGAGAGCGTGACGTAGGTCTGGCCCACGGCGAAGGCGGCGGCGCCCACGCCGATCACCGGCACGGACGGGATGAGCACCCCGGCCACCACGCCCAGGAAGCCGAAGAAGGCGAGCAGCCGCCAGCGCAGCCGCGCCTTGTACTGCAGCAGCACCTCACCGAGCAGCCACAGCGCCACGACGCCGAACGCGATGTAGAGGACCGTCCAGCCCATCCACGCCCCTCTCGTACGGCCGCTCGTGTCGACCGCGTCACCCGGACCGCTGGTGCAGTCCGAGATTCTCGTAGATTTCCAGAGTCGCCGTGGAGTGGTTCAGGGTGATGAAGTGCAGCCCGGGGACCTCCTCGGCCATCAACCGCGCGCACAGCTTCGTGGCGTAGTCGATTCCGATTGAGCGTACAGCCGCGGGATCGTCCTGCACCGCGAGGATCCGCTCTGCCAGGTCCGGAGGGAAGGCGGCGTTGCTGAGCTGGGCGAATCGCTCGATCTGCCGGACGTTGGTGACGGGCATGATCTCGGGGATGATCGGGGTGTCGCAGCCGGCCGCCGCGACCCGGTCGCGCAGCCGCAGATAGTCCTCCGCGTAGAAGAACATCTGCGTGATCGCGAAGTCGGCGCCCGCGCGGCACTTGTCGACGAAGTGCCGGACGTCGGTCTCCCAGTCCGTGGAGCGCGGGTGCATCTCGGGGAAGGCCGCGACCCCGACGCAGAAGTCGCCCGACTCCTTGATCAGCTGAACGAGCTCCGCGGCGTAGCGCACCCCTTCCGGGTGGCGCACCCACTCGCCCATCGGGTCGCCGGGCGGGTCGCCCCGCACGGCCAGCATGTTCCTGATCCCCGCGTCGGCGTACTGGCCGATGATGTTGCGCAGTTCGGCGACGGAGTGGTTGACGGCCGTGAGGTGGGCGACCGGGGTGAGCGTGGTGTCGGTCGCGATGCGCTCGGTGGCGCGCACCGTGCCGTCGCGAGAGGAGCCGCCCGCTCCGTAGGTCACGGAGACGAAGGTGGGTGAGACCGCCTCGATCCGGCGAATGGCGTTCCAGAGGGTCCGCTCGCCCTTCTCGGTCTTCGGCGCGGCGAACTCGAACGAATAAGACTGCTCACCGGAGGCGAGCAGGTCGCGCACCGTCCGGGCGCGATCTGTCCTGGTCGAAGCTGTCCCAAGAGCCATACCGGCAGGTTAGCCAGCGGTATGGTGCAGGCCCAGCAGACGTGGGTGATATGTACCTTTTATCGGGCTCGTGTCCACACTTCGGACACACTGCCGTTACGAAGCCGATCAGAGCGCCGCGCGGGGCGGTCAGGCCGCGCGGATCCGCTTGGCCAGTTCGGCCGCGGCCGCTCCGGGGTCCTCCGCCTCGGTGACGGCCCGCACCACGACGACCCGGCGGGCACCCGCGGCGAGCACCTCGTCCAGGTTCGAGGCGTCGATGCCGCCGATGGCGAACCAGGGACGCTCGGGCGCCAGCGCGGCCGTGTGGCGCACCAGGGAGAGCCCGGGGGCCGGGCGGCCCGGCTTGGTGGGGGTGGGCCAGCAGGGGCCGGTGCAGAAGTAGTCCACGCCGGGCTCGGCGATGGCGGCGGCCACCTCGGCCTCGGCATGCGTGGAGCGCCCGACGAGGACGGATTCGCCGAGGATCGCGCGGGCCGCGGGGACCGGCAGATCGCCCTGGCCCAGGTGCAGCACGTCGGAGCCGATGGCGTGCGCCACGTCCGCGCGGTCGTTGACCGCGAGCAGCTTGCCGTGCCGGCGGCAGGCGTCCGCGAAGGCCGCGAGGTGGTCGAGCTCCTCGCCCGCCTCCATGCCCTTGTCGCGCAGCTGGATGATGTCGACCCCGCCGGCGAGCACCGCGTCCAGGAACTCCGGCAGGTCGCCCTGGCGGGTGCGGGCGTCGGTGCACAGGTACAGCCGGGCGTCCGCGAGCTGCCGGCGTGCGGTGGCGGCATCGATGGCCATGGGTGCTTCCCCCGAGGTCGGCGGCGTACGGGCCGTCCGCGGCCCGTACGCCGTTGCGGTTCACTGGATCAGACGGCGAGCGCCTGGGCGCGGCGCTTCACCTCCGTGCCGCGATTCTCGCGCAGCGCCTGCGCGGGGGTGCCGGGCAGGGTGTCATCGGCCGTGAACAGCCACTCGAGCATCTCCTCGTCGGTGAAGCCGTCGTCCCGCAGCAGCGTCAGGGTGCCCACCAGCCCCTTGACGACCTTCCCGTCGCCGATGAAGTCGGCGGGGACCATCAGCACTCGGTTCTCGCCGCGGCGCACGGCGATCAGCTGGCCCTCCTTGATCAGCTGGCGGACGCGGGTCACCTCGACCCCGAGCCGCTCCGCGATCTCGGGAACGTTGAGCCAGGCGGGCACGAGAGCATCGATCTTGGTGTCAATCTCGGTCACGGGAACAAGCCTGCCATCCGGGACTGGCACTCGGCGAACGCTCCGCCTCCCGGGGAGTCACGGCGCGGCGCGGCGCGGGGGTCACAGGACCGCCGACTTCAGCGCCACGGACGGGTCCACCGCGGCGGTGCGGTCGATCGCCGCGCCGCTCTCGATGAGCTTGCGGCCCTGGGCCAGATCGCGCGGGCGCCCCACCGCCAGCAGAGCCACCAGCACGCCCTCCCGGAGCCAGAGCACCGTCCACGCGGCGCCGGAGGGGTCGCCGCGCCACAGCATCTCGTCGGCGCCGCCGTGGTCGCCCGCGTACTGCACGAAGCGGCCGAACTGCTCGGACCAGAAGTACGGCACGGGGTCGTAGGCCAGACCGGCGAAGCGCGGCTGCTGGAAGCCGACCAGGTTGGCGGCGACCGTGCGCGGTCCCTGGAGGGCGTTGTCCCAGTGGTGCACCAGCAGCCGTCGCCCGTAGCGGGCCGAGGGGAACGAGGCGCAGTCGCCGACCGCGTAGACGTCCGGGGCGGAGGCCCGCAGCCGCTCGTCCGCCTTGACCGAGCCGTCCGCCGCCAGCTCCACGCCCGAGCCCTTCAGCCAGCCGGTGGCGGGACGGGCGCCGATGCCGACGACCACCGCGTCGGCCGGCAGCCGCCGCCCGTCGGTCAGCCGCACCCCGCCCTCCTCGACCGCCGCCACGTGCGCGCCGGTGACCAGCTCGGCCCCGCTGTCCAGGTACCAGCCCGCCATGAAGACCGCGACCTCCGGCGGCAGCGCCCCGGCCAGCGGCAGCTCGGCGGCCTCGACGACGGTGACCGTGCACCCCGCCTCCCGCGCGGCGGTGGCGAACTCAGCGCCGATCCAGCCCGCCCCGACCACCACGATGTCGTGCCGGTTGGCCAGCACCGGGCGCAGCCGCTCGGCGTCGTCCAGGGTGCGCAGCAGGTGCACCCCGGGCAGGTCGGCGCTGCCCGGCAGGGCGATCGGCTCGGCGCCGGTGGCGATCACCAGGTGGTCGTAGTGGAGCGGACCGGTCGCGGTGTCGACCCGGTGTTCCTCCGGGTGCACGCCGGTGACCTCGCGCCCCAGCTGGAGCTCGACGCCGAGCCCGGCGAAGTCCACGTCGTAGGCGGAGCCCTCGGCGGTGCCCAGCAGCACCGCCTTGGACAGCGGCGGCCGGTCGTACGGCGGGTGCGGCTCGGCGCCGATCAGCGTGATGGCGCCCGGCCAGCCCTCCTCGCGCAGCGCCACGGCGGTCTGCACGCCGGCCATCCCGGCGCCCACGATCACCACCCGCTGCCCGCTCAGGGAGCCGGCCGCTCCGCTTCCGCTCCGCGCGCCGGCCTCGGGTCCGGTCTCCGGCGGGGTGACCGGAGGGGTCTTGTCGTCCGTCCGCGCGCCAGGCCGGGCGCGCTCGCTCAGCTGCTCACTCACCTGATCACTGTAGGTCGCTTCGCGCGGGGCGCCGAGGCATTGCGCGCGGGGACCGCGCCGGGACCGACGGCGCGCCGTCGGCTCCCCGCCGTCCGGGCTCGCCCTTCCGGCCCATTCGGACGGCGTACTAGGGTGGCGGACCAAGAGCACTCGCGGGAGCCCGGACGCACCGGGCTGAGAGGGAGGCTGAGGCGGCCTCCGACCGTACGAACCTGATCCGGGTCATGCCGGCGAAGGGAGGGGCTGACAGCCCATGCACGCTACGGGCGAACCGTACGACGTCCTGGTCGTCGGGGGCGGAGTCATCGGTCTGGGAGTGGCCTGGCGGGCCGCCCAGCGGGGACTGCGCACCGCGGTGGCCGACCCGACCCCCGGCGGCGGCGCCGCCCAGGTGGCGGCCGGGATGCTCGCCGCCGTGTCGGAACTGCACTACGGCGAGGAGACGCTGCTCGACCTGAACCTCGACTCCGCGCGGCGCTACCCGGCCTTCGCCGCCGAGCTGGCGGAGGTCTCCGGCCAGGACATCGGCTACCGCGCGTGCGGCACGCTCGCCGTCGCGCTCGACTCCGACGACCGCGCGCACCTGCGCGAACTGCACGCGCTCCAGCAGCGCTGCGGGCTGGACTCGCAGTGGCTGTCGGGGCGCGAGTGCCGCCGGCTGGAGCCGATGCTGGCGCCGGGCGTCCGCGGCGGACTGCGCGTGGACGGCGACCACCAGGTCGACCCGCGGCGCCTGACCGCGGCCCTGTCGACCGTCTGCGAGCGGGCCGGGGTGGTCTTCCACCGCTCCCGCGCGGAGCACGTCACACTGCGCGGCGACCGCGCGGGAGGGGCCGAGCTGGCCGACGGCTCCCGGGTCGACGCCGACCAGACGGTGCTGGCGGCCGGCAGCCACAGCGGCCGACTCGGCGGCCTGCCCGCGGGCGTGCTGCCCCCGGTGCGCCCGGTGAAGGGGCAGATCCTGCGGCTGCGGGTGCCGGAGCCGTACGCCCCGTTCCTGTCCCGGACGGTGCGGGCGGTGGTGCGTGGCGGACAGGTCTATCTCGTCCCGCGCGAGAACGGCGAACTGGTCCTCGGCGCGACCACGGAGGAGCTGGGCTGGGACACCACCGTCACCGCGGGCGGCGTCTACGAACTGCTCCGCGACGCCCACGAGCTCATCCCCGGCATCACCGAACTCCCGCTCGTCGAGACGCGCGCGGGGCTGCGCCCCGGCTCCCCCGACAACGCGCCACTCCTGGGCCCCACCGCGCTGCCGGGCCTGCTCCTGGCCACCGGCCACCACCGCAACGGGGTGCTGCTCACCCCGGTCACCGGCGACATCCTGGCCGAGGTGCTGACCGGCGGAGAGCTCCCCGCGCGGGCCCGCCCCTTCTCCCCCGAGCGCTTCACGGGCTCCGCGCGGGCCGCGGTCCCCGAAGCCCCGGGGTCTTCGGGCAAGCCGGCGCCCGCCGTGCCGCCCGCACCCCACGCCGCGCACCCCGCGCGGTCCACGACCACTCCCCCGCCCTCCCCCTCGGCACTCCAGGAGCAGCCCGCATGACCGCGTCCGCGAACGGCGACGCCATGTCCGTGTCCGTCAACGGCGAGCCGCGCGAACTTCCCGCCGGCCTCACCCTCGACCGGCTCGTCGCGACCCTCACCACCGCCGTCAGCGGCGTCGCCGCCGCCGTCAACGAGTCCGTGGTGCCCCGCAGCCAGTGGCCGCGGACGACGCTCGGCCACGGCGACCGCGTCGAGGTCCTCACCGCCGTCCAGGGAGGCTGACCATGGCCGACGACCCGCTACTCATCGCGGGCACCGCCTTCGCCTCCCGGCTGATCATGGGCACCGGCGGGGCGCCCAGCCTGGAGGTGTTGGAGCGCGCGCTGCTCGCCTCCGGGACCGAGCTCACCACCGTGGCGATGCGCCGCCTGGACCCGACCGTGCAGGGCTCGGTGCTGTCCGTGCTGACCAAGCACGGCATCCGGGTGCTGCCGAACACCGCGGGCTGCTTCACCGCGGGCGAGGCGGTGCTCACCGCCCGGCTGGCCCGGGAGGCGCTCGGCACCGACTGGATCAAGCTGGAGGTGGTGGCCGACGAGCGCACCCTGCTCCCGGACCCGGTCGAGCTGCTGGACGCCGCCGAGGTCCTCGTCGACGACGGCTTCACCGTGCTGCCGTACACCAACGACGACCCGGTCCTGGCCCGCAAGCTGGAGGACGTCGGCTGCGCCGCGATCATGCCGCTCGGCTCCCCCATCGGCTCCGGGCTCGGCATCCGCAACCCGCACAACTTCCAGCTGATCACCGAGCGCGCCGGCGTCCCGGTGATCCTGGACGCGGGCGCGGGCACCGCCTCGGACGCGGCGCTGGCCATGGAACTGGGCTGTGCCGCGGTGATGCTCGCCTCGGCGGTCACCCGTGCCCAGGACCCGGAGCTGATGGCCGGCGCCATGCGGCACGCCGTGGAGGCGGGCCGACTGGCCCACCGCGCGGGCCGCATCCCACGCCGCCACTTCGCGCGGGCCTCCTCGCCCACCGAGGGTGTCGCCGACTTCGACCCGGAACGGCCGGCCTTCACGTCCTGACGAACGCGGCCCCGCGCGGCAGGCGACACGAACGCGGCTCCGCGCGGCACGCGACACGGGCACGACCCGCGCGGGACACGACCGCGCGGGACACGACCCGCGCGGGCGGCTCGCACCGTCCGCGCATACGGCATGAATCGGGCCGGGTCGACACAGGCCGCCCCGGCGACTCGGCCGCGCCTGTCACCGTTCGGCTTCAGTCTCCGGGGTGGCGCCGCAGGTGACACGGCGTGTCGGGTAGGGCTCGTACACTCCTCTCTCGTGGATACGACCCTGCAGGACCCCCTCGTCGGGCAGGTGCTCGACGGCCGGTACCGCGTCGAGGCGCGGATCGCCGTGGGCGGCATGGCCACGGTCTACCGGGCCGTGGACACCCGACTCGACCGGGTGCTCGCCCTCAAGGTGATGCACCCGACGCTCGCCGCCGACGCCGCCTTCGTCGACCGCTTCATCCGCGAGGCGAAGTCCGTGGCGCGACTCGCCCACCCCAACGTCGTGGGCGTCTTCGACCAGGGCACCGACGGGACGTACGTCTACCTCGCGATGGAGTACGTGCCCGGGTGCACCCTGCGCGACGTGCTGCGCGAGCGCGGCGCGCTGCAGCCCCGCGCGGCGCTGGACATCCTGGAGCCGATGCTGGCCGCCCTGGGCGCCGCGCACCTGGCCGGGTTCGTCCACCGCGACATGAAGCCCGAGAACGTCCTGATCGGCGACGACGGCAGGGTCAAGGTCGCCGACTTCGGGCTCGCGCGGGCCGTGGACACCGCCACCAGCTCCTCCACCGGGACGGTCCTGGGCACCGTCTCCTACCTGGCGCCCGAGCAGATCGAGCACGGCACCGCGGACACCCGCGCGGATGTCTACGCCTGCGGCGTGGTCGTCTACGAGATGCTGACCGGCAGCAAGCCGCACACCGGCGACACCCCGGCGCAGGTCCTCTACCAGCACCTGAACGGGGACATCGTCCCGCCGTCCGAGCTGGTGCCGGGGCTCGCCCCCGAGCTGGACGCCCTGGTGGCGAGCGCCACCGCCCGCGACCCCGAGCAGCGCCCCGCCGACGCCGTCGCGCTGCTGGCGCAGGCGCGGGCCGCCCGCGCGGGCCTCGGCGACGCACAGCTGGACCTGGTCCCGCCGGCGAGCCGCGCCCAGGAGCACGACAACGCCGAGGACCGCACGAGCGTCATAGCCCGGCCCATATCGGGCGGCGGCGCGCCGCTCCCGGCCGGCACCGGCGGCGCCGACGCCCCGCTGGGCGCCACCACCCGGCTGGAGCTCCCGCCACGGCCCGCGGCCGGGGACGGCGGGCCGCGCCCACCCCGCACCTCCCGGCTGGGCGCCCTGTCGCCGCGCCGCCGGATGCTGACGCTGGTCGCCGCCGTACTCCTCGCGCTGGGCATCGGCGCGGGCGTCTGGTACGTCAGCTACGGGCAGTTCACCGAGGTGCCGTCGGTGCTCAGCCTGACCCGGGCCCAGGCGGAGCGGAAGCTGCACGACAAGGGCTTGGACGTGGTGGTGAAGGAGGAGTTCAGCGACGCCGTGCCCAAGGGCGAGGTCATCGCCAGCAAGCCCGGCGTCGGCGACCGGATCCGCAACACGGGGACCGTGACCATCACCGTCTCCAAGGGCCGGCCGCGGACCGAGATGCCCAACGTGGTGGGCATCCCGCTCGCCGAGGCCAAGAAGAAGATCACCGAGGCCGGGCTGACCGTGGGCAAGGTGACCCGCAGCTACAGCGGCGAGACCCCGCAGGGCACCGTGATGGCCACCGACCCCCGCTCCGGCACCCAGCGCCGCCCGGACACCGCCGTCGCGATCACCGTCAGCAAGGGCGCGCCGATCGACGTCCCGGACGTCGTGGGCGAGGACGTCGCGGCCGCCGAGGTGGACCTGCGCGGGGCGGGCTTCAAGGTCGAGATCGCCGAGGACAAGGTGTTCTCGCAGGAGGACGCGGGCACCGTGGCCCGCCAGACGCCCTCCGGGGACGACGAGGCGGCCAAGGGCGACACCGTCACGCTGACCGTCTCCAAGGGGCCGCGGATGGTCGAGGTGCCGGACGTCGAGGGCGAGAACGTCGACGACGCCAAGGAGCGCCTGGAGGGCCTCGGCTTCACGGTCAGCGTGGACGAGCCGCTGCTGTTCGCCGGTGACGAGGTGACCGACCAGTCGGTGGACGGGGGCGAGAAGGCGCCCGAGGGCAGCACGATCACCCTCTCGGTGGACGGCCTCCTCTAGCCGCACGGCCCGCCCCGGACCGTGCCACGGATCCGGAGCGCCCACACCGCACGAGTCGCGAGGCGTCGACGCTCCCGCCCCGGCCAACCCGTCAGCCCGGCCAACCCGTCAGCCCGGCCGACCCGCCGGTCGGCCGAGCGGCTCCGCCGGGCAGGGGCGCCCGCCTCGGCGTCCCACCGCGCGGGCACGGGTTCCGGGCGCGGAGCATGCGCTGCCCCGCGCGGACACGCCTTCCGCGCATGCGCCGCCCCGCGCGGGCGGAGCGGGGCGCGGTGGCCGGCAGCCGGTGGCCGGTGTCCGGCGGTCGGGCGGCGCCTGGCACCCTGGGGAGGTGAGTACGTCGCCTTCCCGCACCCGCAATCCGATCGGCAGCCACGTCCCGGTGGCCGGCGGCCTCGCCCGGACCGGGCTGCCGTTCGCGCGTGACATCGGCGCGGAGACCGTGCAGGTCTTCGTCGCCAACCCGCGCGGGTGGGCCACCCCCGTCGGCAGCCCGGCCCAGGACGAGGCGTTCCGCGCCGCCTGCGCCGAGGAGTCGTTGCCGGCGTACGTCCACGCCCCGTACCTGATCAACTTCGGCTCGCACACCCCGGCGACGGTGGAGAGGTCCTGCGCGTCACTGCGGCACTCGCTGCTCCGCGGCCGGGCGATCGGCGCGCTGGGAGTGGTCGTCCATACCGGCTCGGCGACCGGTGGGCGGACCCGCGAGGTGGCGTTGGCGCAGGTCAGGGAGTGTGTGCTGCCGCTGCTGGATGAGCTGGACCGGGACGACGACCCCTGGCTGCTGCTGGAGCCCACGGCCGGGCAGGGCGCGTCGCTGTGCTCACTGCTGGAGGACCTCGGGCCGTACTTCGAGGCGCTGGACCGCCATCCCCGACTGGGCGTCTGCCTGGACACCTGTCATGTCTTCGCGGCCGGGCACGACCTGGCCGCCCCGGGCGGGGTGAAGCAGAGCCTGGACGAGCTGGTGTCGGTGGTCGGCGAGGGGCGGCTGAAGCTGATCCACGCCAACGACTCCAAGGACGTGGTGGGAGCCCACCGGGACCGGCACGCCAACATCGGCGTCGGTCACATCGGCGCCGAGGCGTTCGCCGAGCTGTTCCGGCACCCGGCCACGGAGGGCGTGCCGCTGGTGACGGAGACGCCCGGTGCCAAGGAGGGCGCGACCCGGGACGTGGCCCTGCTCAAGGAGTTGCGCGAGCGCTGGAGCTAGAGCTCCGGTCCGTCGCCCGGTTCCTCCTGGTACGAGTAGCGCTGCTCGCGCCAGGGGTCGCCGATGTTGTGGTAGCCGCGCTCCTCCCAGAAGCCGCGGCGGTCGGCGGTCATGTACTCCACGCCGCGGACCCACTTGGGGCCCTTCCAGGCGTACAGGTGCGGCACGATGAGGCGGACCGGGAAGCCGTGCTCGGCGGTGAGCGGCTCGCCGTCCTTGTGGGTGGCGAAGATCGCCCGCTCGGAGGCGAAGTCCGCCAACCGGAGGTTCGAGCTGAAGCCGTACTCGGCCCACACCATCACATGGGTGGCCTGCGGCGCGGGCGGGGCGAGTTCGAGGATCGTACGGGCGGCGACACCGCCCCACTCCGCGCCCAGCATGCTGAACTTGGTGACGCAGTGCAGATCGGCGACGACGGTCGTGTACGGCAGCGCCGAGAACTCGTCGTGCGTCCAGGCCCGCTTGTCGCCGTCGGCGGTCGCGCCGAAGACCCGGAACTCCCAGCGGTCCGGCTTGAACTTCGGGACCGGCCCGTAGTGCGTCACCGGCCAACCGCGCTGTAGCCGCTGCCCCGGAGGCAACTGCGCGAGCTCCCCTTCGCGGCTGTCCGACTGACCCATGGCTCCATGGTGTCAGACCTTCGGGGGTGGTCGTGACCAGCATCGGACGATACGGACAAGCAGCACTAAGCGTGAACTTACTAGACGATTTCGATCAGGCGGTGCGAGGATGCGCGCAAGCCGCCGATCTCCGCGTGGATGGAAGGAGCCCCTCGATGCAGGGCGACCCCGAGGTCATCGAGTACCTCAACGAGCAGCTCACCGCCGAGCTGACCGCGATCAACCAGTACTTCCTGCACTCGAAGATGCAGGAGAACATGGGCTGGACCAAGCTCGCGAAGTACACCCGGCACGAGTCCTTCGACGAGATGAAGCACGCCGAGGTGCTGACCGACCGGATCCTCTTCCTGGACGGCCTGCCCAACTACCAGCGGCTCTTCCACGTCCGCATCGGGCAGACCATCACCGAGATGTTCCAGGCGGACCGGGAGGTGGAGGTCGAGGCGATCGACCGGCTGCGGCGCGGGATCGAGATCATGCGGGCCAAGGGCGACATCACCTCGGCCAACATCTTCGAGTCCATCCTGGCGGACGAGGAGCACCACATCGACTACCTCGACACCCAGCTGGACCTGATCGAGAAGCTGGGCGAACCGCTCTACATCGCGCAGGTCATCGAGCAGCCGGAGGGCTGAGGCGGGACGCGGATCGAGGCCCGAGCGTCATGCGGCGCCGGAGGCCAGCGCGGCCACCGGGGACGACGTGCCCTGGTTCACCAGCTCGCGGCGGGGGCAGGAGCCACGCCCGAGCAGCTCCTGGATGCGCCGGACACACGAGCCGCAGTCCGTGCCCGCCTTGCAGGCGCCGGCTATCTGGCGAGGGGTGCAGGCGCCGGATGCCGCATGCTCGCGCACCTGCTTCTCGGTGATGCCGAAGCATGAGCAGACGTACACGCGGTTCTCCAGAGCGAGGAACGACCAGCCGACCGGCTGATCAGTGAGGTAATGCTTACCTTACCCGCCCCTGGAGCAACCCGACAGAGCAGTGGGGCGCGGATCGCTGTGATCCGCGCCCCACCTGGAGTCCTCAGCTCAGCGGCATCCCGGACCCCACGGGTCCGGGACCGACCGGCTCGTCACTGGTCCCGGTACATCTCCGCGACCAGGAACGCCAGGTCCAGCGACTGGCTGCGGTTGAGCCGCGGGTCGCAGGCCGTCTCGTAACGCTGGTGCAGGTCGTCGACGAAGATCTCGTCGCCGCCGCCCACGCACTCGGTGACGTCGTCGCCGGTCAGCTCCACATGGATGCCGCCCGGGTGGGTGCCGAGGCCCTTGTGGACCTCGAAGAAGCCCTTGACCTCGTCCAGCACGTCGTCGAAGCGCCGGGTCTTGTGCCCGGAGGCCGCCTCGAAGGTGTTGCCGTGCATCGGGTCGCACACCCAGACCACCTGGGCACCGGACGCGGTGACCTTCTCCACCAGGTTGGGCAGCTTCTCGCGGATCTTGTCCGCGCCCATCCGGGTGATGAAGGTGAGCCGGCCCGGCTCGCGGTCCGGGTCCAGCCGCTCGATCAGCGTGAGCGCGTCCTCCGGCGTGCTGGTCGGACCGAGCTTCACGCCGATCGGGTTGCGGATCCGGGAGGCGAACTCGAGGTGCGCCCCGTCGAGCTGCCGGGTGCGCTCACCGATCCACACCATGTGGCCGGAGACGTCGTACAGCTGCCCGGTGCGTGAGTCGGTGCGGGTCAGCGCCGACTCGTAGTCGAGGATCAGCGCCTCGTGCGAGGAGTAGAACTCGACGGTCTTGAACTCCTCCGGGTCCACCCCGCAGGCGTTCATGAAGTTCAGCGCCCGGTCGATCTCGCGCGCCAGCGCCTCGTAGCGCTGGCCGGACGGGGAGGACTTCACGAAGTCCTGGTTCCAGGCGTGCACCTGGCGCAGGTCCGCGTAGCCACCCGTGGTGAAGGCGCGCACGAGGTTCAGCGTCGAGGCGGAGGCGTGGTACATCCGCTTCAGCCGCTGCGGGTCCGGGATCCGGGCCTCGGCGGTGAACTCGAAGCCGTTGACGGAGTCGCCGCGGTACGTGGGCAGCGTCACCCCGTCCCGGGTCTCGGTCGGCTTCGAGCGCGGCTTGCTGTACTGGCCGGCGATCCGGCCGACCTTGACCACCGGGACGGAGCCGGCGTACGTCAGGACCGCGCCCATCTGGAGCAGGGTCTTGAGCTTGTTGCGGATCTGGTCGGCACCGACGGCGTCGAACGCCTCGGCGCAGTCGCCACCCTGGAGCAGGAACGCCTCGCCACGGGCGACGGCCCCCAGCCGGGCGCGCAGCTGGTCGCACTCGCCGGCGAAGACGAGCGGCGGATAGGACTCGAGCTCGGCGATGACATCGCGCAGAGCCTCTTGGTCCGGCCAGTCGGGCTGCTGCGCCGCGGGAAGGGAGCGCCAGGTGTTGCCCCCGGCGTGGGTTTCAGCGTTCACGGTCACCTTTCCACCCTACGGGGTCGCGTCCGGCATTCGGCCCACTGCCCACAGGATGAGACAACTCGCCTCGATGGGCGGGCACCCTCGACACCGGCGGCGCTCTTCGGCACACCTGCGGCGGGTTACGGCCACCGGGTACGGAAGTGTCCGCCTTCGGGGCGGGCTGGCGGATGGCCGAGTTCCACGACGGGCACTACGGCCCGAACCTCGAGTACACCGGCGGCTGGTCCTTCTGGGCCTACGGCGACCTGCCCGAGAACACCCGCTTCTGGACGGCGATCGACGACCAACCGGCCAATCCGTGGAACTGACCGGGCTCCCGGCCCGGCGTCGGGTAGGGTGCCGGACATGTTCGCGCCATCGACCCCGACCATGAACTGGTGGTGGACCGCTCATCCGGCGGCCCACTGATCGCGCGTACTCCAGATCACCACGCGAAGGCCGCCCGAGGGGCGGCCTTCGGCGTATCCGCGGCCTCCCCTCCGGCTCCCCAGACCGGAAGGAACCACCCGACATGCACCGCGATACCCCCGCTGTCCTGCGGCGGCTGCTTTCCGCCGTCCCGGCCGTCACCGCCGACGACGACCGGCCGCGGCCGGCACCGCCCGCGGACGGCACCTCCTTCGCCCTGCTGCACCGCCGCACCCCCGGTCGCTCCGGCGACACCGTGGAGGTGCTGATCGGCCCGGTCACCGAGGCGGAGCGGCTGACCGACATCCCGCTGCCGACCGGCAGGCCCGCGGGGGGCGCGGCGGTCCATGACGCGCTCGCCCTGGTCCCGTTCCGACAGATCCGCGAGCGCGGCTTCGACGTCCGTGACGACGGCACCCCGCTGGCGGTGCTGCACCCGCGGGAGAGCCACGAGCTGCCGCTGGAGGAGGTGCTGGCGGCGCTGCCCGCGCACGAGGTGCGCGTCGAGGGCGGGGCCTTCGACGTGAGCGACGAGGAGTACGCCGCGATCGTCGAACGCGTCATCGCGGACGAGATCGGCACCGGCGAGGGCGCCAACTTCGTCATCCGCCGGACCTTCGAGGGCCGGATCGAGGGGTACTCCGCGCGCGACGCGCTGGCCCTGTTCCGGCGGCTGCTGGCGGGCGAGCGCGGCGCGTACTGGACATACGCGGTGTGCCTGGCGGACGGCCGCACGCTGGTCGGGGCCAGCCCCGAGGTGCATGTGCGGATGTCCGGGGGCACGGTCGTGATGAACCCGATCAGCGGGACCTACCGCTATCCGCGCGAGGGCGCGAGCACGGCCGGGCTGCTGGAGTTCCTCGGCGACCGCAAGGAGGTGGAGGAGCTGTCCATGGTCGTGGACGAGGAGCTGAAGATGATGTGCACCGTCGGCGACATGGGTGGGGTGGTCGTCGGGCCCCGGCTGCGGGAGATGGCGCACCTGGCGCACACCGAGTACGAGCTGCGCGGCCGCTCCTCGCTGGACGTGCGGGACGTGCTGCGGGAGACCATGTTCGCGGCCACGGTCACCGGCTCCCCGGTGCAGAACGCCTGCCGGGTGATCGAGCGGCACGAGCCGGGCGGGCGGGGCTACTACGCGGGTGCCCTGGCGCTCATCGGGCGGGACGCGGGCGGGGCGCAGACCCTGGACTCGCCGATCCTCATCCGCACCGCCGACATCGACGCCACCGGCTTCCTCCGGGTGCCGGTCGGCGCCACACTGGTCCGCCACTCCGACCCGCGCGGGGAGGTCGCCGAGACCCACGCCAAGGCTGCGGGGGTGCTCACCGCCCTCGGGGTGCGGTCGGCGCCCGTCCGCCCCGGGTCGGAGGGGGCGCCGGTGCCCCGGCTCGCGGACGACCCGCGGGTGCGCGCCGCGCTGGACGCCCGACGCGCGGACCTGGCGCCGTTCTGGCTGCGCATGCAGACCCCGGCCGAGGTCGGCGGGCCCGCCGGGCCGGCGGGGCACGCGCTGGTGATCGACGGCGAGGACACCTTCACCGCGATGCTCGCCCATCTGCTGCGCACCTCCGGCCTGGAGGTGACCGTGCGGCGCTACGACGAACCGGGGCTGCGGGAGGCCGCGCTGGCGCACCGGGGGCCGGTGGTGCTGGGGCCGGGGCCGGGCGACCCGATGGACCGGACGGACCCGAAGATGGCGTCGCTGCGGGGGCTGGCCGGGGAGCTGTTGCGCGATCACCGGCACGGTCCCAGCCGTCACCCGGCCGCCACCCCTCATCGAGGCCCTTCGGACCACGCCTTCGTATTCGGGGTGTGCCTGGGCCATGAGCTGATCGCGGCCGAGCTGGGGCTGGAGATCGTGCGGAAGGACGTGCCGTTCCAGGGCGCCCAGGAGCGGATCGACTTCTTCGGGCGGCCGGAGACCGTCGGCTTCTACAACACCTTCACCGCGCGGTGCGACGACGCGGTCGCCGCGGAGCTGGCCGCGCACCGGATCGAGCTGAGCCGGGACCCGGTGAGCGGGGATGTCCACGCGCTGCGCGGACCGGGGTTCGCGGGCGTGCAGTTCCACCCCGAGTCGGTGCTGACGCTGGACGGCGCCTCGATCACCGCGGAGCTGCTGGCGGCCGTGCGCGTGTGAACGGCGCCCCGCGCGGGGCCGCGGAACGGTAGACGCGCCCTGGCCCGCGCGGAACCGCGCCCGGCGCGGAACGGCGGACCGCGCGGAACGGCCGCGCGGAACCGGGGGCCCGCCCGGAACCGGGGGCCCGCCCGGAACCGCCGACCGCACGGAACCGCGCCCCGCGCGGGCGCCGTACGCGCGCCCCGCGCGGAGAGCGGTGCCGCCCGTGGCGCCCGGCCGGGTGGCGGTCGGGCGCCACGGCGGGTCGGCCGAGGGTCAGCCGAAGAAGACCCCGGCCTCCACGTACAGCGACGGGTCGACCGTCTTCAGGGAGGCGGTGGCGTCGGCGAGCGGGACGCGGACGACCTCGGTGCCACGCAGGGCGACCATCGTGCCGAAGTCCTCGTCGCGCACGGCGTCGATGGCGTGCAGCCCGAAGCGGGTGGCGAGCCAGCGGTCGAAGGCGCTGGGAGTGCCGCCGCGCTGGACGTGCCCGAGGACGGTGGTCCTGGCCTCCTTGCCGGTGCGCCTCTCGATCTCCTTGGCGAGCCACTCGCCGATGCCGGAGAGCCGCACATGGCCGAAGGAGTCGAGGGACTCGTCCTTGAGGACCGCGTCGCCGTCCTTGGGCATGGCGCCCTCGGCGACCACCACGATCGGGGCATAGCGGATCTTGAATCGGGACTCCACCCAGGCGCAGACCTGGTCGAGGTCGAAGCGCTGTTCGGGGATGAGGATGACGTTGGCGCCGCCGGCGAGCCCGGAGTGCAGCGCGATCCAGCCCGCGTGCCGGCCCATCACCTCCACCACCAGGACCCGCATATGCGACTCGGCGGTGGTGTGGAGGCGGTCGATGGCCTCGGTGGCGATGTTGACGGCGGTGTCGAAGCCGAAGGTGTAGTCCGTGGCGGACAGGTCGTTGTCGATGGTCTTGGGGACGCCCACGCACCGGACGCCGAACTCGCCGCTGAGCCGGGCCGCGACACCCAGGGTGTCCTCGCCGCCGATCGCGATCAGCGCGTCCACCTCGTGCTTGACGAGGTTCTCCTTGATCCGGCGGACGCCGTTCTCACAGGAGAAGGGGTTGGTGCGCGAGGACCCCAGGATGGTCCCGCCGCGCGGCAGGATGCCGCGCACCGCGCGGATGTCGAGTTCGACGGTGTCGCCCTCCAACGGCCCGCGCCAGCCGTCCCGGAAGCCGGTGAAGTCGTAGCCGTACTCCTGCACGCCCTTGCGGACGACGGCGCGGATGACCGCGTTGAGACCGGGGCAGTCGCCGCCGCCGGTCAGCACTCCGACCCGCATGGTTTCTTCCCTTCTCCGTGATGGACCCGGTACCGAGAGCCACGCTAACGGTGATCCAGGTCACAAAGAGGAAGGGAAGAGTGAATTCCGCACCGCTCCAGGGGCGTTGGCCCCGGCGGTTCACCCGGACGAGGGTCCACCACCGGGGTCGCGCCCCGCGGGTCAGTCCCGGGGGCGGCCCGCCGGGAGAACGGGAGCGGTCACGCGTCGTCGTCCAGGCCGCGCTCGATCGCGTACCGCACCAGCTCCACGCGGTTGTGCAGCTGCAGCTTGCCGAGGGTGTTCTGCACATGGTTCTGCACGGTGCGGTGCGAGATGACCAGGCGCTCCGCGATCTGCTTGTACGAGAGCCCCTTGGCCACCAGGCGCAGCACCTCCGTCTCGCGCTCGGTGAGCCGCGGGGCGGCCGGCTCGCCGGCTGCCGCCGGGGCGGGCTCGCCGGCCAGCCGCCGGTACTCGCCGAGCACCAGGCCCGCCAGGCCCGGGGTGAACACAGCGTCGCCGGCGGCGGTCCGCCGCACCGCGTCCAACAGCTCCTCGGTGCTGGCCGACTTGAGCAGATAGCCGGCGGCGCCGGACTTCACCGCCTCCAGCACGTCCGCGTGCTCGCCGCTGGCCGAGAGCACCAGCACCCGCAGCCCGGGCATGACGGCGACGAGCTCCTTGCAGACCTGCACTCCGGGCAGGCCGGGGAGGTTGAGGTCGAGCACCAGCACCTCGGGCTCGGCGGCCTTGGCGCGCCGCACCGCCTGCGGTCCGTCGCCGGCCGTGGCGACCACCTCGAACCCGGCCTCGGCCAGGTCCCGGGCGACCGCGTCGCGCCACATGGGGTGGTCGTCGACCACCATCACCCTGGTGCCGCCCAGCGGCTCGCGCTCCTCCCGCCGCTCGCTCGACTCGCTCAGCCCGCCCATGGTCATGCCTTCCCGCCCTTCACGTCCCGCGGAATCCTCGGGACTCTCAACTCCACCTCGGTGCCCTGCCCCGGGGCGGAGAACCACTCCGCGGTGCCGCCGAGGTCGCGCAGCCGGCCGCGGATGGACAGGGCCACTCCCATCCGGCCCTCCGCCTCGGCGGCCGCCAACCTGCCCTCGGGGAAGCCCGGGCCGTCGTCCCTGACCGACACCGTCACCGCGTCCGGCTCGTCCTCCACGAGGATCCAGGTCCTGGCCTCCTCGCCCGCGTGCACCCGCACATTGTCCAGGGCCGCGCCGACCGCGGCCGCGAGCTCCGCCGCCGAGGCGCGCGCGAGCAGCACCGGGGCGCCGGGCTCGGAGAAGGTGACCCGGGAGCCCGCGTGCGGCGCGAGCAGCGTCCGCAGATCGCACGGCGCGGCGTCGTCGGCGGCCGCCTCGGCGTCATACGCGGTGCGCGCCCCGGGCACCTCGTGGGCCTCATGTACATCCCCGGCATCGGGCGCAGCAACCGCCCCGTACCGCTGGTACGGCGCCGCCGTCTCGGCGTCCGCGGCGGGCGGGCGCGACAGCCCGCTGGAGACCAGCCCACGCAGGGCGATCTCCTGCTCGCCCGCCATGCGACCGAGCTCCGCCGCCTCGCCGCCGATCGCGGCGCCGCGGCGCTGCACCATGGCCAGCACCTGGAGCACGCTGTCGTGGATGTCGCGGGCCAGCCGCTCCCGTTCCCGGGTCGCCGCCTCGATGCTCAGCGCGCGGGCGAGGGTGCGCTCACTCGCGCGGGCCACCTCGACCACATAGCCGATGGCGACGCCGGCCACCCACAGCAGCACCACGGCGTGCACGGTGTCGTAGACGAACCCGCCGCGCTGGACGATGTTGGCGACGCCGACGATCGCGGAGGTCCACGCCGCCCACTTCCAACCGCCCTTGATCGCGAAGCCGAGCACGGACCCGGCCGTCCAGATCGACGGCAGGGTCGGCGCGCCGCCGGCGATCCGGTCGTGCGAGTCCACCAGGGGGGTCAGCAGGATGCCGAAGACGGCGATGGTGAGGTCGGCCGTGAGGAAGCGCAGGGTGCAGCGCTCGGCGCTGGAGACGCGGCGGAAGGTGCAGGCGGTCCACACGGCCACCGCGAGCAGATACGCCCCGGCGCCCAGCGGGTGGGAGTACTCGCCGAAGGCGACGGCGTAGAGCCCGACCGCGTACAGCAGGCTCAGCACCCGGTAGCCGGTCAGCGCCTGCCACAGCGGCTGCTCCACGGACATGCGCATGACGCGATCAGGCTTCGGCTCGCGGCCCATTTCCCCCACCCCCGCGGGGCGCGGCTACGCCCCGGACTGCTGCTTCTTCTTCTCCGCCACCGCTGCCGCGTGCTCGGCCTTGGCCTGCTCGGCGATCTGCCGCTTGGCCGCCGTGGCGTAGATGTCGACGTATTCCTGGCCCGACAGCTTCATGATCTCGTACATCACCTCGTCGGTGACCGAGCGCAGGATGAAGCGGTCGTTGTCCATGCCGTGGTAGCGGCTGAAGTCCAGCGGCTTGCCGATCCGGATCCCCGGCCGCATCAGCTTCGGCATCACCTTGCCGGGCGGCTGGATCTTCTCGGTGTCGATCATCGCGACCGGGATCACCGGGGCGCCGGTGGCCAGCGCCACCCGCGCCAGGCCGCCGGGCTTGCCGCGGTAGAGACGCCCGTCCGGGGAGCGGGTGCCCTCGGGGTAGATCCCGAACAGCTCGCCGCGCTCCAGCACCTCGATGCCGCTCTTGATCGCCGCCTCACCGGCGCCGCGCGCGCCGGAGCGGTCCACCGGGAGCTGCCCGACACCCTTGAAGAAGGCCGCGGTCAACTTGCCCTTGACTCCGGGCGTGGTGAAGTACTCGGCCTTCGCGATGAAGGTGACCTTGCGGTCGAGCATCGCGGGCAGGAAGAAGGAGTCAGAGAAGGACAGATGGTTGCTGGCCAGGATGGCCGGCCCCTCGGACGGAATGTTCTCCAGGCCCTCCACCCATGGGCGGAAGGAGAGCTTCAGCATCCCGCCGACGGACAGCTTCATTGCGCGGTAGAACAACCGAGGACCTCCTGATGGTGACGAGGAGACCTTAACCTGCCTACCCGCCGCGCGGCGCGCCGCGTACGCTGAGGCACAGCCTTGCCACCCACGCTGACTCACCGAACTCACCGAACGGAGATCCGCGGTGCCGCTGCTCCCCGGGGCCGAGCCGTTCCGCCACGACGGCGGAGACGTCGGCGTCCTCGTCTGTCACGGCTTCACCGGCTCCCCGCAGTCGGTACGGCCCTGGGCCGACCACCTCGCGGAGCGCGGCCTGACCGTCTCCCTGCCGCTGCTGCCCGGCCACGGCACCCGCTGGCAGGACCTGGCCGTCACCGGCTGGCAGGACTGGTACGCCGAGGTGGACCGCGAGCTGCGGGCGCTCACCGAGCGCTGCGCCAAGGTCTTCGTCTGCGGGCTGTCGATGGGCGGCGCGCTGGCGCTGCGGCTGGCCGCCCGCCACGGCGCCGCCATCAGCGGCCTGGCCCTGGTCAACCCGGCCAACAGGATGCACGACAAGGCGGCCGTGGCGCTGCCGGTGCTGCGCCATCTGATCCCCTCCACCAAGGGCATCGTCAGCGACATCGCCAAGCCCGGCGCGGTGGAGTCCGGCTATGACCGGGTGCCGCTGCACGCCGCCGCCTCGCTGCGCGCGTTCTTCCGGCTCGTCGACGCCGAACTGCCGCGGGTCACCCAGCCGCTGCTGGTGATGCACAGCCCGCAGGACCATGTGGTGCCGCCGGTCGACTCCGCGCGCATCCTGGGTCGGGTCTCCTCGCTCGACGTCGCCGAGCGGCTGCTGGAGCGCAGCTACCACGTGGCGACGCTGGACCACGACGCCGACTTCGTCTTCGAGGAGACCTACGCGTTCCTCCGCCGGATCGCGCCGGAGGTCGGCGCCCCGGTGCGGGCCACCCAGCGGGCATCCGCTCCGAAGAAGTCGGTCGGGGAAGCACCGGAGTCGGTGGCGGAGGTCCCGGAGCCGGTCGCGGAAGCCCCGGAGCCGGGCGAGGAGGCGACGGCACGTGGCGGAGCGTGACGGACGCGAGGCCGACGCCCGGGACGACGACGCCGCGTTCGCCGAGATCGTCGCGGCGTACGGGGAGGAGCCCGAGGACCCGCCGGGCGCGCAGCCGTGGCCGGAGGCGGAGAACCTCCCCGCCGAGGCGTCCGACGCGGAGCCGAACACGGCCGAGAAGTCCGACAAGTTCGTCAAGGGCGACCGCGCCTCCGACGCCCCCGCGGGCAGCTTCGTCGTGTTCGCGCCGGGGGTGGGCCCCCGCGACTGGGAGCCCGGCGAGCCCTCCGAGGACGACTTCGACGCGAGCGACGAGGGGCACTTCGTCCCGCCCGAGCCGCCGCCGCTGCCGCACGCCGACACCACGGCCCGTTTCGCCTGGCTGGCCGTCCTCGGCGGCCCGCTGCTGCTCCTGCTGGTCGTGCTGCTGGGCATCGAGATGACCTGGTGGCTGACGACCCTCGGGGTCGGCGGCTTCCTGGGCGGCTTCGCCACCCTCGTCATGCGGATGAAGGACGGCGACGAGGACGAGGACGACGACCCGGGTCGCGGCGCGGTGGTCTAGGGCGACTCGCCGGCGCGTCCGGAGGACGACGGCCCGGTGATCCAGGGCGACTCTTCCGCGCGTCCGAGGGACGACGGCCCAGTGGTCCAGGGCGACTCTCCGGAGCGTCCGAGGGACGACGGCCCGGTGCCGCCCGGCCGCGCCCCGCCTGGGCGCGGCTGTCCCCCTACCCCCGGCGCAGGCGCACTACCCCCGGCGCAGGCGCAGCGCGGCCAGCACCGGCAGGTGGTCGGAGGCCGCCCGCAGGTCCGCCTCGTGGACACCGCGCAGCCCCAGCGGCACCCCGCAGCCCAACACCTCCACGCCCGCGGTGGCGAAGACGGCGTCGATACGGCGGCGGGGTTCGACGGCGGAGTAGGTGAGTTCGCCACCCCACGGCCTGGCGGCCCGGCCGTCGGACAGCGCCGCCGCCAGTCGGCGGAAGGAGCGCCCCTCGGGCAGGTCGTTGAGGTCGCCGGCCACGACGCCGTGCGGAACGTCCAGCGCGGCGAGCCGGTCCAGCACCATCCCCGCCTGCGCGTAGCGCTCGGCGGCGGACAGGCTCAGATGGCAGCTGATCACGCCCAGTCGGGCCGCGGGCACCTCCGGACCGGCGTCGAAGCGCAGCTCGGCGATGGCCAGGCCGCGCCGGTGCAGGCCCGGTGTGCGGGGCAGCAGAACCTCCTCGGTGCGCACCACATGGGCGCGCAGCGAGGTGAGGATCATGGGCCCCGTGGTGGTGGCGCCGCCCGTCGCGTAGACCAGGCCGGTGGCGCGGGCGAGCCAGGCCGCGGCCTTCCGCCAGCGGAAGAAGCGGGGCGCCTCCTGGACGCAGAGGACGTCGGGGGCGCAAGCCCGGATCACCCGGGCGAGCGCCGCCCGGTCGTCCCGCAGCGAACGGATGTTGTAGCTGAGCACCCGGACGACGGCCGTGCCGTCCTCCGGTGCCGTGCCGTCCTCCGGCTCCCCACGGGATGCCGGCAGGTCGGGCGCGCCGGCGGGGTCTGACAGCTTCGCGGGCATCGTCGTGCCGTCCCTCTCGGTTCGGTTCCGGTTCCGCTCCCCCGCCGGCACCCTACGGGGCACCCCGCCGGCGTGTCCGCCCCGTTCGGGCGTCCGGGGTGTCAGCCCTGGCGGGCCAGGTCCGCCGCGCCGACCAGCCCCGCCTTGCCGCCGAGCTGGGCGGCGAGCACCTGGGCGTGCGGCCGCCACTGGGCGCCGACCAGCCAGCGCCGGAAGGACGTGCGGATCGGGTCCAGCACGAGGTCGCCCTCGTCGGAGACGCCGCCGCCGACGATGAACGCGGAGGGGTCGAAGAGCGAGGCGAGGTCGGCCAGCCCGGCGCCGGCCCAGCGGGCCAGCTCACGGAACGAGTCGATGGCGACCTTGTCCCCCTGGCGGGCGGCGTCGCTGATGTGCTTGCCCTCGATGCCCTCGGGGGTGCCGTCGCCGAGGGCGAGCAGGGCGGTGGCGTTCTCGGGGGTGGCGCTGGCGCGCTGCCGCGCGTAGCGGACCAGGGCCCGGCCGGAGGCGTACTGCTCCCAGCAGCCCTGGCTGCCGCAGCCGCACAGCAGGCCGTCGGGGACCACCCGGATGTGGCCGAACTCGGCGGCGACGCCGAAGCGCCCGCGGTGCAGCTTCCCGCCGATGATGATGCCGCCGCCCAGGCCGGTGCCGAGCGTGATGCAGACGACGTCGTCGTGGCCCTGGCCGGCGCCGAAGCGGTACTCGCCCCAGGCCGCGGCGTTGGCGTCGTTCTCCACCACCACGGGCAGCTCGACGCGCTTCTCGACCTTGTCCTTGAGCGCCTCGTGGCGCCATCTGATGTTGGGCGCGAAGAGCACGGTCGCCCGCTTGTCGTCCACGTAGCCGGCCGCGCCGATGCCCACCGCCTCGACGTCGTAACCGGCGCTGACGGTGCGCACCGCGTCCGCGATGGCGTCCACGACGCCTTCGGGAGTCGGCGGGGTCGGCACCCTGCTGGTGTCGAGGATCGCGCCTTCCTCGTCGACCACGCCAGCCGCGATCTTGGTGCCACCGATGTCGACGCCGATGGTGAGTCCCATGTGTCCCTCAGTTTTTAGGTCGAACCCCGCCGGGCACAACCGTACCGGAGCACGGGTCAGTCGAGGTCGATGTGTTCACTACTCGAACGCTGGCCTCCCTGGGTCCAGCGCTGTTCCTGTCCGGCGACCGCGGCGCGGTACGCGGCCAGGAGCTCGGAACCTGCCGCGGCGAGGTGGTCGAATACTTCAGGGTTGCGCTCAATGACCGGTTCGACCGCCGCCTTCGCCTGTGCGATCAACTGTTGTACGGCGCCCTGGACCGCGGGGCCCGCGATCGGCGCCTGAAACGCGGCCACCTTCTCGGCCACCGCCTCGGCGAGCCTGCGCAGTTCCTCCGCCGCGCTGGCCGGCTGCTCGTCCGCCGCCTTCTCGCGCGCCCGCCGGGCCCGCTCCGCGGCGAGGTCCTCCTCGCAGGCGTACCGCCAGGCGTCGGGGTCGAGGTCGTCCTCGAAGGCGATGTCCTCCTCGACGGCGGCGTCCTTCTTGAAGGCCACCCGCTCCTCGGCGACGCGGTCTTCCCGGAAGCCGGCGTCGGTCTCCGCGGCGGCGGTCTCCGCGGCGGCGTCTTCCAGGCGGGCGTCCCGGGGGTGGGCGTCGTGTGCGCGGGCGTCTCCCGCGGAGGCGTCGGACTCGGCGGGACGCTCGGTGGCGTCGCTCATGGCGGGCTCCTGCGACGGAGGGACTGGCTGTTCGACCCGTTCTGTTCGACGGGGCTTGTTCTCGACGTTACCGCTTCGGCCAGAGCGCGGGGTCGGGGGCGAACCTCACGCGCAGCGCGCCGTCCCGCAGCCCGGCGCCGGAGACCGTGCACCGACGCAGCGCGGACGGCAGCGGCAGCACCCGGTGGAAGGCGCCGACGGTGAGAATGAGTTCGTCTCCCCGCCGGACCAGGCCCAGTCCCTCGCGGTCGGCGCCGGGCAGCGGCAGCGTCCAGACCAGCACGCCCTCCTCGGCCAGCCGGTCCTCCACCGTCCACGGGTCCTCCGCCGGGAGATCGACCCCTTCGCGGCCGGCGGACGGCGCGGAGGCCGACCCGGCGTCCGTCCCGCCGGGCTCGGCCAGGGCCCGCGCCAGCGTGCCCAGCGCCTCCAGGGCCGCCACCGGGCCGGTGTCGAACGGGGCCGCACCGAGATGCGGCAGCTCGCGTACCGGAGCGTCAACCGGGGTACCGGACGTCCACTCCTCGGACATCTCCTTCAGCGCGTCCTGCTGTCGCCCCGAGAGGGCGGCCAGCCACGGATCGGCGGAGCCGGTCGGCAACAGCCGGTTGGCGATCACCGCGTCGACCCGGCAGCCGTGCAGCGCCAGCCCGGCGCGCGCGGCCCGCAGCGAGCGCAGGGCCAGCGGCCCCGGCTCCACGACCAGCCGTACGGTGGTGGCCGCCGACTCGATCACGCGCTGCACGGCGGCGAGTTCCTGCTCCCAGCGCCCCGCGAGCTCGTAGAGCCGCTGGGTGGGCGCCGGCACCCCGGCCAGCTGCGCCAGCAGCGGCCGCAGCGCCCGTGCGGCCTGCCGCTCGGCGGGCAGCAGCCGGCGCAGGTAGCGGCGCAGCCGCTCGGGGAGCGCCAGCACGCCGAGCGCCTCGGGCACCGGCGGCAGATCGACGACGAGCAGGTCCCACAGGGCGGCGGCCGTGCCCCCCTGGGCCGGCGCCTCGGGCTCCCGCGGCGCCGGCAGCCGGGCCTCGTGCGCCATGCGCAGCGCGCGCAGCAGGGCGAAGGCGTCGGCACCGGGGAGCTCGGTCAGCTCCTCGCTCTCCAGCGGGGTGGCGCCGAGCATGTCCAGCGCCTCACGGCCGCGTTCCTGGAGCGCGGCCAGCTCGGCCCGGAAGTGTTCACCGGCGGCGATCCGCGCCGCCCACAGCCCCGGTGCCACCTCCGTCGGCGGCGCCCACGGCAGCCCCTCGGCCGCCTCGCGCGTCCCGTCCGGCAGTCCCAGCAGCGCCTCCGGCGCGGCGCCGCGGTCCGCGGTCAGGAGCAGCACGCGGCGCCCCTCCCGCGCCGCGACCAGCGCCGTCGCGGCCGCGACGGTGGTGCGGCCCGCGCCGCCGAGTCCGGTGACGAGGACCGTACGCATGGCACTCCGTTGGGTGGGACGTGAAACGTGCTCCGTGAACATGATCTTGCCAGGCGTGGCCGGACGAACGGCCACCGCCATCCCGCCGGGGAGACGCCGGCGGAGCCGCGGGCCGTTCCGCCGGGGAGACCCGGGGGCCGTCCCGCCGAGCGGACGGGGAGCCGTGCCCCGCCCCGCGGCGACGGCGCGAACCCCGAGGGCGCGGCCCGGCGGCGCCGGAGCCACCGCGGCCGTCATCGACCCACGGGGGCGAAGGCGACGGAGACGGCCGGCTCCGGTCCTCGGAGAGGAACCGCCGCTACACGGCCTCCACGCGCTTCTTCAGGCCGGCCAGCGCGCGGTCGATGATGACCTTCTCCGCCTTGCGCTTGATCATGCCCAGCATGGGGATCTTGACGTCGACGGTGAGCTGGTAGGTCACCTCGGTCCGCCGGCCGCCCTCCAGGGGGGTCAGTCGGTAGGAGCCGTCGAGCGTGCGCAGCATCTGGGACTTCACCAGCGACCAGTTGACCTGGTTGTCGCCGGTCCAGGTGTAGGCGAGGGTGTAGTCGTCCTTGATCGCGCCCGCGTCGAGGACCATCTGCACCTGGGCGGCGCGCCCCTCGTCGTCCTTGGTGAGCACGTTGGCGACCTTGACCTCGCCGGACCACTCCGGGTAGCGGTCGAAGTCGGCGATCACTCCCATCACGTCGGCGGGTGCCGCATCGATCGTGATGCTTGAGCTGGTGTGTTCGGCCATCGCCGTGGCTCCTCCGTACCGGTCAGCCGCCTGGTGCCTGCCGCTGAAGGCTACCGTGCGCGGGTCACCACTCCAGGGCCCAGGGGGTGCCGGTCGACGCGAAGTGACCCACGTTGACGCACTCGGTCGCGCCGATTCGCATCCGGCGGGCGAGGGGCTGGTGGACATGGCCGAAGAGGTGGTACTTGGGGCGTATCGCGTGGATGGCCTCCAGCAGGGCGGAACTGCCCCGCTCGAAGCGGCGGGCGACGGTGTCGTAGCAGAGCTCGGGTACGTCCGGCGGGATGTGGCTGCACAGCACGTCGACCTCGCCGAGGGCGGCGACCTTCGCCGCGTAGGTCTCGTCGTCGATCTCGTACGGGGTGCGCATGGGCGTGCGCAGGCCACCTCCGACGAAGCCGAAGACGCGCCCGCCGATCTCGATCCGTTCGCCGTCGAGCACGGTGGTACCAGGCCCGGCGTACTCCGGCCACAGACGCGGAATGTCCACATTGCCGTAGGTGGCGTACGTAGGAGCAGGGAAGGCGGCAAAGAGTTCGGCGTACTGACGGCGTACGGCCCCCTCGATCGCCCGCTGCTTGTCGCCCCCGCCCGCGGCCTCCAGCTCCGCCCACAGCCGCCGGCCGAGCTCCCGGGCCTCGGTGAAGCGCCGGGCGGTGCGCAGCGTGACGATGAGGTCGGCGTTCTCGACCCCGAAGAGCTCGGGGAAGATGCCGCGCGAGTGATCGGCGTAGTCGAGGAAGAGGACGAGGTCGCCGAGGCAGACGAGGGCGTCCGCGCCGTCCCCCGCCTTGGCCAGGTCCTGGCTGTTGCCGTGCACATCGCTGACCACGTGGACTCGCATCCGATCACCATAAGCCGCCCGATGCGCCGCCGGAAGGTCCTCTACCTGCGGTTACTTCCGGGTTGGCACGCCTCTGGACTAGTCTGCGCGAAGCACGTGTGCGGTGTGTGACGCATCAAACATCTGGGCGGCAACCCCTATGCCGGAAGCCATACCGATGGGTAACGTCCGGCCAGTCCACCCCCCTTCGCCTGATCATGGACCGCAGCCGACGCAAGCACCCACAGTGTCGTGGCGCCGGCCCCGACGAGGAGCAGCAGTCTTGCGCGAGTTCAGCCTTCCGGCTCTGTACGAGGTTCCAGTCGACGGCAACCTGACGGACCTCCTCCGCCGCAACGCCGCCCAGCACCCCGATGTCGCTGTCGTCGGTCGGAAGGTGGGCGGCCGCTGGCAGGACGTCACCGCGGTCCGGTTCCTGGCCGAGGTGCGGGCCGCCGCCAAGGGTCTGATCGCCGCCGGGGTGAAGCCGGGCGACCGGGTCGGTCTGATGTCGCGCACCCGCTACGAGTGGACGCTGCTGGACTTCGCGATCTGGAGCGCGGGCGGGGTGACCGTGCCCGTCTACGAGACCAGCTCCCCCGAGCAGGTCCAGTGGATCCTCAGCGACTCCGGCGCCGTCGCCGTGCTGGTGGAGACCGCCGAGCACGCGGCCGCGGTGGAATCCGTGCGGGACCGCCTGCCGGCGCTGGAGCACACCTGGCAGATCGAGGACGACGCGGTCGGGAGGCTGACCGAGGCCGGCGCCGAGGTCTCGGACGAGCAGGTCGACGAGCGCAGCTCGATCGCCACCGCCGACTCCCCGGCCACCATCGTCTACACCTCGGGCACCACCGGCCGCCCGAAGGGCTGTGTCCTCTCGCACCGCAGCTTCTTCGCCGAGTGCGGCAACGCCGTGGCCCGGCTCAAGCCGATCTTCAACACCGGCGAGTCGTCGATCCTGCTCTTCCTCCCGGAGGCGCACGTCTTCGGTCGCCTGGTGGAGATCGCCGCGGTGCTGGCCCCGATCAAGCTGGGGCACGTCGGGGACATCAAGACGCTCACCGACGAACTCGCCGGCTTCCGGCCGACGCTGATCCTGGGCGTGCCGCGCGTCTTCGAGAAGGTCTACAACTCGGCGCGCGCCAAGGCGCAGTCCGAGGGCAAGGGCAAGATCTTCGACAAGGCCGCCGACGTCGCGATCGCCTACAGCCAGGCGCTGGACACCGCCTCCGGACCGGGCCTGGGCCTCAGGATCAAGCACAAGATCTTCGACAAGCTCGTCTACAGCAAGCTGCGCGCGGTCCTCGGCGGCCGCGCCACGCACGCCATCTCCGGCGGCGGTCCGCTGGGCGCGCGGCTGGGCCACTTCTACCGGGGCATCGGCTTCACGGTGCTGGAGGGCTACGGCCTCACCGAGTCCTGCGCGGCGACCACCTTCAACCCCTGGGACCGACAGAAGATCGGGACGGTCGGCCAGCCGATGCCGGGCACGGTGGTGCGCATCGCGGACGACGGCGAGGTGCTGCTCCACGGCGACCACCTGTTCACCGAGTACTGGAACAACCCGGCGGCCACCGCCGAGGCGCTGTCCGACGGCTGGTTCCACACCGGTGACGTCGGCACCCTCGACGAGGACGGCTACCTGACGATCACCGGCCGGAAGAAGGAGATCATCATCACCTCGGGCGGCAAGAACGTCGCCCCGGCGGTGATCGAGGACCGCATCCGGGCGCACGCGCTGGTCGCGGAGTGCATGGTGGTCGGCGACGGGCGGCCGTTCGTCGGCGCGCTGGTCACCATCGACGAGGAGTTCCTGCCGCGCTGGCTGGCGGACAAGGGCAAGCCGGCCGGCTCGACCGTGGCCGACCTGCGCGAGGACCCGGATCTGCTGGCCGCCGTCCAGCAGGCGGTGGACGACGGCAACGCCGCGGTCTCGCGGGCCGAGTCGGTGCGCAAGTTCCGCATCCTGCCCACGCAGTTCACCGAGGACTCCGGGCATGTGACGCCGTCGCTCAAGCTGAAGCGGAACGTCGTGGCGAAGGACTTCGCGGACGAGATCGAGGCGATCTACGAGCGCTGAGCCCGGCGGCACCCCCGAGCGGCGCGGGGCTGTGACAATCGAGGCGATCTACGAGCGCTGAGTCCGGCGCCGCCCCGAAGGGGCGCGGGGCTGTGACACGCGCGGCTCCGCCGCGTGGGCGCGACCAGCCGTCAGGGGCCCGCAGCCGGGCGACGGCCCGTCACGGCACACCCCGCGGCTCAGAGCAGCTCCTTGAGCCGCTCCGCCAGCAGGTCCCAGCGCCACCGCTGCTCCACCCAGGCCCGCCCGCGCTCGCCCATGCGCCGGCGGAGTTCGGGGTCGTCGAGCAGGGCGACGACGCGGTCCGCGCAGTCCGCCACGGACCCGCCGCGCACCACCCACCCGGTCTCACCGTCGAGCACCGCGTCCGGGGCGCCCCCGGAGTCCCCGGCCACGACCGGCAGTCCGGTGGCCGACGCCTCCAGGTACACGATGCCGAGCCCCTCGACGTCCAGGCCGCCGCGGCGGGTGCGGCAGGGCATCGCGAAGACGTCGCCCGCGCCGTAGTGGGCGGGTAGCTCCTCCCAGGGGACGGCCCCGGTGAAGCGCACCGAGTCCGCCACCCCGCACTCGGCGGCCAGTCGCCTCAGATCGCTCGCATACGGGCCGCCGCCGACGACGAGCAGCACCGCGTCCGGCACCCGGCGCAGGATCCGCGGCATCGCGCGGATCAGGGTGTCCTGGCCCTTGCGCGGCACCAGTCGGGACACGCAGACCACGACCGGCCGGTCCGCCAGCCCCAGCCGGGCCCGGACCTCGTCTCCGCCGGAACCGGGATGGAAGGTCTTCTCGTCCACGCCGGGCGGCAGTTGGACCATCCGGGCGGCGGCACGCGGGCTGAGCGCGCTCGCTATCCGGGAGCGGGTGTACTCGCCGAGGTAGGTGAGGGTGTCGGTGCCCTCGCCGATGCGCCGCAGCAGGCTCCGCGCGGCCGGCAGCTGGGCCCAGCCCGCCTCGTGCCCGTGGGTGGTGCCCACCAGCCGCCGCGCCCCGGCCCCGCGCAGCGCCGGAGCCATCAGCCCGAGCGGCGCCGCCGCCCCGAACCACACCGACTCGCAGCCGTGCTCCCGCAGCAGTTCCACGGCCCGCGCGGTCACCCGCGGGGTGGGCAGCAACATCGTGGTCCGGTCCCGCACCACGGGGAACGGCTGCTCGGCGTCGAACGCCGCGGTGGCCTCGGCACCCTCCTGGCCGCGCTTCCAGGTGGAGGCGTAGACGACGACCCGGTCGGGGTCCAGACGCAGCGCCATGTTGTGCAGGAACGCCTGGATGCCGCCCGGCCGCGGCGGGAAGTCGTTGGTGACGATCAGGGTCTTGTGCATCGCAGACGACAGTACCGGGTGGCGGCGGACGGCCACGGTGCGGCGTCGTACGGGGAGCCGGGTACGGCCGGGTGCGGCCCGGATCGGGCTCACGCCCCGCGGTCCGGGTCCGCCGCGACGGCGGCCTCCGGGGCGACGGCCCGCCCGGCGGCGGTTCCGGCCCCCGCTCCGGTCCCGTGGGCCAGCCGGCGGAACAGCAGCGCGACGGCGAGGCACTGGAGGGCGGTGCTCGCCGCCATGGCGACGGGTACGCCGGGCAGGCCCGTGACCGTGGAGAGGGCGTAGGCGAGGGGAAGCTGGAGGGCGACGCCCGCGGCGGTCACCCGCAGCAGCGTCGGGCTGCCGCCGCCGGCCTCGAAGACCCCGCCGAGGGCGATGAAGCAGGCGAGGAGGGTCAGGTACGGGCCGAGGCAGCGCAGGTAGAGGCTGCCGGCCGCCGCGACCTCCGGCGTGGCGCCGAAGGCCCGCATCACCCCGTCCGCGGCGATCGCCAGCAGCAGCGCGGAGCCGGCGCCGAGCACGGCGCCCAGCCGCACCGTCTGGCGGCCGATGGCGACGCGCTGGTCGAGGCCCGCGCCCAGGGTGTGCGCGGTGTGGATCGCGGCGGCCTGCCGCACCGCGTAGAAGGCCATGGTCGCCACGTACATCGCCTTGGTGGCGATGCCGTACGCGGCGACGGCTGTGACCCCGAGTCGGGCGACCACCGCGACCAGGGCCAGCGATCCGGCCATCCGCACCACGAAGTCGCCGGACATCGGCAGGCCGGTGGCGACGGTCCGGCGCAGCGCGGCGGCCGTGGACCCGGCGCCGGGCGCCCGCCGGGCGTCCCGGACCAGGCGGTTGCGGCGCAGCGCCGCGAGGCCGACGCCGAGCGCGACCGACCGGCCGAGCAGGGTGGCGACGGCGGCGCCGGGGACGCCCAGCGCGGGCAGGCCGAACGGGCCGAGGATGAGCAGCGGGTCCAGGACCAGGATGAGCGCGTTGGCGAGGAGGGCGAGCCGCATGGGGGTGCGGGTGTCGCCGGCACCCTTGAGCGTGCCGTCCAGGACGTTCTGCGCGTAGAAGACCACGATGCCGGGGAGCGAGACGGCGAGGTACCGCACGGCCAGCCCGTGCGCCGTCCCCCCGCCGCCGAGCAGCAGGCCGGCGAGCGGGTCGCGCAACGCCCAGCCGCCGATCGCCACGGCGGGGGCGAGGAGCGCGTACAGCGCCCAGCCACCACGCATCGCCGCCCGGACCGCGGCCGGGTCGCGGGCGCCCGCGGCCCGCGCGACCAGCACGGTGGTGCCGGTGCCCGCCATGAGGATGACGCCGAGCAGCAGGTTCTCCAGATGGCTGGCGACGGCCACGGCCGCCACCGCGTCGCCGCCGAGCCGGGCCACCCACACCATGCCGACGATGCCGGACACGACCCCGGCGAGCAGCTCGCAGTAGACCGGGCCGGCCAGCACCAGCAGCCGACGGCGGTGGGCGGAGTCGGGCGTTGCCGGACGGCCGAGCATGGCGTGACCTCGTTTCGCATTACCTCGATTCGATGTACAGCGATGAGAGGTACCATGCTCGGGACGCGCCCGACAAGAGGCGCCGCGCGAAGGGACGGTGCGCCGACGTGCTGGAGCTGGCGATCCTCGGATTCCTCCACGACGAGCCGCTGCACGGCTATGAGCTCAAGGAGCGCATCAGGGGGCTCAGCGGCCACGTCCGCCCGGTCAGCGACGGCGCGCTGTACCCGGCGATCAACCGGCTGGCCGGGAAGGGGCTGCTGGAGCAGCAGACCGAGCCCGGCGCCGGCGCCACCCCGCGCCGTGTCCTCTCCCTCACCGAGGCCGGCCGCGCGGAGCTGCTGGCCCGGCTGCGGGCCCCCAAGGAGGTCGAGATCACCGACGGCCAGCGGTTCTTCACCCTGCTGGCGTTCCTGCACCACCTCGCGGACCCGGCCGCGCAGGCCGCCGTGCTCCGCCGCCGCAAGGCGTTCCTGGACGCGCCCGCCAGCTTCTTCTACCGCGACGGCGAGCCGGTCCGGGCCGAGGACGCCGACAACCCGTTCCACCGGGGCATGCTGCGCATCGCCCGCGCGACCGGCGCGGCGGAACGGGCCTGGCTCGCCGAGACCCTGACGGAGCTGGACGCGGCGGGCGAGGGCGGCGCCGCCGACTAGGGCGACCGACTCATGTCGCCGTCGGTCGGCTCCGCTCGACCGCCTGAGTCGCCTCGTCGGCTCAGACGTCTCGCCGCCTCGGTCATCTTGTCGCTCGGTCGTCTCGTCGGCTCAGGCGCCTCGTCGCCTCGGTCGCCTCGGTCGCCTCAGGTCCGCGGTCGCACGCTCGCCTCGGTCGCCTCAGGTCCGCGGTCGCATCGGTCGCCTCAGTCGCCCCGCCAGACGTTGTCGAAGGCCGCCTGCTCGATGGCGCGCCGTTGCCGTTCGGCCTCCAGTTCCGTCACCGCGTCATGGACCGCGGCGAGCACGGCGGCCACGGTGTCGTCGACCACGTCCGGGGCCTCCACCCCCTCCAGGGTGTCTCCGGTCTCCTCGTCGCGGATCCCGGCGGCCGTCGCGAGGAGGACGAGGACGGGCTCCTTCCACGCCCAGCGGTCGCCGGCGGCCCGGCGGTCCCCGGACTCCACGAGCACCGGCTCACCGCTCCGGAGAGGCATCCAGCGGCGGCGCCGCGTGAGCACCCCCTCCGCCTCGAGGACGGCCAGATAGGCCGAGGCCAGGTCGCGGCCTCTGCGCCACAGCCAGTCGTCGACCGACTCGTACGGCGCCTCCCGGTCGAGCGACGCCGCGGCCTGGTCCAACAGGTGATCGGCGATGGTCGTGCGGTGGCCGGGGACGATCCGGTCGCCGTCCAGCGAGACCGCCCCGGCGGCCAGGAGGTCGATCAACTCGGCTCCCGCCAGCGCGAGCGAGAGCTCGCCCCGGCCCGTGGGGCGACCGGGCGCCACGTCCATGGCGATGATCATCAGATCCCGGGGTGTGGTCATCGACTCTCCCGCCTCCCAGCCCAGGGAGCCCCGCGTCCTAGCCAGGGAGCCCCGTGTCCCAGGGAGCCCCGCGCCCCGGAGAGCCCCGGCTCCCAGCCTAGGGAGCGAGGACGACGGCCGCACCCGTGCCGCACCCGGTTACCGGCGCCGGGCCGCCTTCGGCGCCGCCCCCGGCCGCCGTGAGAACCGTCGACCCGCCCCCGGCTCCCGTCCGCGCGGCGGCCGCCGGCGGTGCTAGCGCAGTTCGCCCCTCACATAGGCCCGCCACTTGGCGGTGAAGGCGTCGAGGCCGACGCCCAGGACCTCGCGCAGCGCCGCCTCCACGGCGCGCTGTTGGGCCTTGGGCCCCTGGGCGGTGCCGGCGCCGACCGCGCGGTAGAAGGCGACCAGCTTCGACTCGCCCCAGCTCTCGGCGATCATCCGGCAGGCCAGCCAGCCCTCCTCATAGGACCGGGCGAGGTGCACCGCCTCCGTGCCGAAGCGGAAGTCGTCGCTCTGCGGCAACGCGCGGGGGGCGTGCCCGGCGTCGACCGCGCGGGCGAGTTCGGGCGCGATGGCGCGGGGGGAGCGTCCGGTGGCGCGGTAGCCGACCCAGTCGGCATAGCCCTCGGAGAGCCACATCGGGGTGCTGGAGGTGGTCGCGGGACGGGTGGCGACGTGCGCGGTCTCATGAGTGAGCACGACCTGGCGGCCGAACTCGCCGAGCACGCCGTACGCCTCGGGGTTGACCACCACCCGGTCGGCGGGCGCGGCGCCGGCGCCGCCGATCTCGCCGGTGGTGACCGCGGCGATGCCCCGGTAGCCGTCGGCCGGCGCGCCCAGCAGCCCGGCCATCCGCTCCAGCGAGGCGGGCACCTGGATCACCACCCGGCGCGCCCACTTGCCGTTCCAGGCGTCGGTCACGGCGGGCACCGCGCGGTCGGCGGTGGCCGCGATGGAGCGCAGCCGCTCCCGGTCCTGGCCGACGCCCAGGACGAGGCTGTGGGCGCCCCGTACGACCTCCACGTCTCCCTGGTCCCACAGTTGCTCGGCGGGCCGCTGGGTGCCGCCCGAGGCGTCGGCGCGGGCGGCGCTGACGGTGGCGCCGGCCCCCGCGGCACCGGCCACGAACCACTGCCGCTCCCGCCGCACCAGGGTCAGTCGCTGCTCCGTGGTGACGGGCGCCGTGTCGTAGCCGGTCAGCCGGTAGCGGAGCTCGACGGTGGCGGCTATCCGGTGGCCGTCGCCGGCGACCGGTCGGAAGCCGCCGGTCCCGGTGAGCCGGTACTCCCAGGAACGCAGCGGCACGTCCCCGAGATTGGCGAAGACCCGCCGCTGGCCGGAGCGGTAGTGCACGGCGTCCCGGTCCACGGTCGCCAGGAACGCCGCCGCGTCCCGGTCCCGCACGGCCGCGGCCCGCCGATCCAGCATCCGCTGGATCCCGGTGCGGTCGGCGTCCGGCGCGGCGGGCCCACCGCACCCGGTCAGTCCGCCGGCCAGCAGCACGCACACCGCGGCGAGGCCCGACGCGGTTCGCCGCACCGGTCCCGCTCTACCCTTCCACCCCACCTGGCCTGCCACGCGTTAGATCGTACGAGTCCAGCCGAGCGGCGCCAGAGCGCGTGGTCGGCCGCTCACGGGCGGGTGACCGAGGAGATCGGCATCATGCCGACCGGGTCGTAGCGCACCCGGGCGCCGGGGTACGGCGCGTGGATCACCTGGCCGTTGCCGGCGTAGATGGCGACATGGCTGCCGTCCGCGCGGTAGACCACCAGGTCTCCCGGCCGGGCCTGGGAGAGCGGCACCTGCGTCCCGGCCCCGCGCTGCCCCTGCGAGGTGCGCGGGATCGCCACGCCCGCGCGTTGGTACGCCCACTGGGTCAGCCCCGAGCAGTCGAAGGCGCCGGGGCCGGCCTGGCCCCACGCGTACGGCGCGCCGACCGCCTGCCGCGCGGCCATGAGCGCCGCGGAGGCCCGGCCCGAGGAGGCGCCGGGGGCCTGCCCCATGCCGGGCAGCCCCCCGGGACGGCCGACGTCGCGCGAGCTGCGCGCGTACGCATCCCGCTGGTCCGGCGACAGGGCGTTCAGCAGCCTCCGCGCGGTGGCGAGCTTCCGCTGCACGGTCTTCTTGTGGCGCGCGGCGGCCGCGCGGCTCTTGGCCAGCTCGGTGAGCTTCCCGGACGCCTGCTCGCGCTGCTGGCGCAGCGTGCGCAGGGCGCTCTGCAGGCTGCGCAGCTGACCGGCCTGCTGGTAGCCGATCCGCTCCAGCGTGGCGGCCTTGTCCAGATAGCCGTCGGGGTCCTCGGAGAGGATCAGGGTCACGCCCGGGGTGACGCCGCCGGAGCGGTACTGGGCGCCGGCGAGCGCGCCCAGGGCCCCGCGCATCCGGTTGACGCCTTCCTGACCGCGGGCCACCCGGTCCTGCAGCCGGTCCAGCTGCTCCCGCAGCCTGCGGGTGCGCTCCCCCGCCGCGTTGAACTTCTCGGTGGCCCGCTCCGCCTCCCGGTAGAGCCGGTCGACGGTGGTCCTCGCGCTCGCCGGGTCGGCGGGCCGCGGCTCGGCGCCGGCCGGGAAGGCCGACAGCGCGGCCGCCGCCGAGGCCGCGGCGGCGGACAGCACGGTCGCGCGCACCGTCCGGTCGAGACCGTTCGGCGAGGTACGGCGATGGGACGCCACAGAAAGCCGCCCTTCGGGACGGCCCCCGCGAGCACGGGGACGCCGTCCGCTGAGTTGGGGAACAACTGCGGGCAGACAGTAGCCACGTGAGAAAGCCCGGTCCACGAACCGCGGCACGTGCGACAACCGGACGCCCCGCCGGATACGCAGGTCACCGACGGGGCGAGGGGGCGGCGGGGGTCAGGGCGCGGTGCCGGGATTTCCCCCGGACGGGCGGTTCCGGGTGGGTGTATCGCGGAAAGGCGTGACCTCGCGCGGACGGGCCATGTGGCCGGCGCCCGGAAGCCGTTCCCGGGTGTCGACCGAAAACCGACGTCCCGCGCGAACGCGGCCGTTCGGGGCGGAACGGGTCGTCCGGCGCGGAACGCGGGTGCGGCTTCCGCGCCGGAGCGGCGTCAGACCCGGACGCCGAACTGGAATGGCATGTTGTTGATCGACTCGTAGCGCACATTGGCCCCCGGCTTCGGGGCGTGCAGCACCTGGCCGTTGCCGGCGTACAGGCCCACGTGGTGCAGATCGCCGTAGAAGATCACCAGGTCGCCCGGCTTGAGCTCGCTCATCCCCAGCCGGGTGCCGGCGTTGGCCTGGTCCTGGGACATCCGCGGCAGTTGGACGCCGGCCTGGGCGTACGCCCAGGAGGTCAGGCCAGAGCAGTCGAAGGAGCTGGGGCCGGTGGCGCCCCAGACGTAAGGGGCGCCGATCTTGGTCTTGGCGGCGGCCAGCGCGGCCGAGGCACGACCGGACTGCGGGGCGTCGTCGCCCAGGTCGGTCGGCCGGTCCTCGGAACTGCGCTCCGCGCGCTTCTGGGCCTCCTTGGCGCGCGCCTCCTCCTTGGCGGCGAGCTCCGCGCGCTCCTGCTCGGTCAGGGAGTTGAGCAGCTGCTGCGCCTTGGCCAGCTTGCCCTGGATCTCGGTCTTCTTCTCGCCCAACGACTTACGGGTGGCGGAGAGGTCCGTCAGCTTGGTGGACGCCTCTTCGCGCTGCTGCTTGAGCGTGCGCTGCTTGTCGCCGATCTGCTTGATCGCGGCGGCCTGCTTGCTGCTGACCTGGTCCAGGGTGGACGCCTTCTCCAGGTAGCTGTCCGGGTCGGAGGAGAGCAGCAGCTGCACGGAGGGGTCGATGCCACCGGAGCGGTACTGCGCGGCGGCCATCGAACCCAGGCCGTCCCGCAGCTCGTTGAGCTCCTCCTGGCCGCGCGCGACCTTGTCCTGGAGGGTGCTGACCTGCTCCTCCAGCGTCTCCTGCTTGGACTTGGCGCCGTTGTACTGCTCCGTGGCCTTCTCGGCCTCTTCGTAGAGCTTGTCGACCTGGGCCTTGACGTCCTTCTTGGACGGCTTCGGATCGGCGTGGGCGGCCTGGGCCCCGAGGGCCACGGCGGCGGCAGCGGTCGCGGTGAGGACGGTTACCCGAGTACGGCTCGGCTGCTTGGGTCGACGGTGGGACGCCACGGAGACGAGCTCCTTCTTCCTCCAGCCGCCTGCCGGGTGGTGGGGGCGAGCCCCGGCTCCGCGCGACGCACCCGCGGACTCGGCGGTTCCCCCGCTGCCACTCCGGATGAGTGATCAAACGCGCGGAGGTTCGAGGGGAGACATTAGTAATGTCATCGTGATCCCTTCAAATCCCACTGGGCAAAATCTCGCCCACCACCCTCAGTTTTTACCAACATCACACGGGCCGTGACGGCGAGTTGACGTTCCGCCTCCGCGGTCAACCAGGGATCTAGCGGGACATCCAGGATCAGATCCGGGCAAGTCGCTTGAGCAGCAGTGCCGATGCCACCGGACGAGCGCCGGCCTTCGCCACTCCGTCGGCCACCTCCCGGTCGGTGGAGACCACCACCACCGGACGCCCCGGCGGTTCGGCCCGCACCAGCTGCCGGATCAGCTCATCCGCCGTCACCCCGGGCTTGCTGAACAGCACCCGCACCCCGCGCGGCGGCGCCAACAGCACCGGGGCGGCCAGCTCGGCCCCGTCGAAGACACAGGTCATCTCGGCGCCGGTCTGCGCGGCCAGCACCGCGAGCCCGCCCAGCAGCCGCAGCCGCTGCTTCTCCAACGGCATCGTCGGATAACCGGTCTTGGTGACGTTGTAGCCGTCCACCACCAGATGGGCCTGCGGCAGCGCCAGCAGTTGGTCGAGCAGCGCCGGGTCGGTCTCGGAGAGCGCGCGGCGCGCGATGTCCTTGGGCGTCATCCGGCCCGGCTCCACCGCGTCCACCGTGTCCGCCGGGCGCGTCGAGGCCGGGGGCAGCGCCAGCTCACGGCGCAGCCCCTGCGCCGCGTCCAGCACGGTGTCCAGCAGCAGCCGCACCCGCATGTCCTCGAAGGTGCGGCCCTCACGCGCCGCCCGCCGGCTCGCCTCCAGCCCCGACTCGGCCTCCGCGACCCGGGCCCGCAGCCGCCGCGCCTCGCCCTCCGCCATGGCCTGCTGCGCGGCCGCCGCGGCGCGCTGCGCCTCCAACTCCGCCTCGACCTTGCGCAGCGCCGCCTCGCCCCGCTTCACGTCGCTCAGCGCGCTGCGCAGCTTGCGGTGCAGTCCGTCGACCTCCTTGCGGACCGCCTCCAGCTCCGCGCGGGCCCGCTCGGCGTCACCGCGCGCGATCGAGCGCGCCTCGGACAGCTCCTCGCGCAGCTGCCGCAGTTCGCGCTCGGCCTCCTCGCCCGCGCGCTCGGCGTTGGCGCGCTGCGCCTCCTCGCCCGCGGCGTCCACCAGCTTGACCCAGCCGGTCGGTCGCAGCACATACGCCAGCGCCGCCACGTCCACCGGATCGGCGGCGGCCGGCGGCGAGCCGCCCTCGATGGCCTCCGCGAGCTCGGCCTGGGTCTCGCGCAGTCGCCCCGCGATGCGCTGCCGGAAGACCGGATCGCTCTCCACCGCGGCCGCCATGGCGTTGCCCGCGAACTTGGCCCGGCGGGTCGGGGTGAAACGGGCGTACTGCCGCAACTGGGGTGGGAGTTCGGTGACCGTCAGGCCGCCGAAGGCGTCCGCGACGAGCGCCACGACGCGCCGTCGCACCCCTTCCGGCAGGGGGCGGTCCAGCGCCTCGATGCCGCCGTCGGCGTCACCGGCCGCCTCGGGGCCGCCCGTCCGCTCCACCACCTGTCACTTCTCCGTTCTCACGCGCTCGCGCTCGCGCCCGTCCCCGGGCGGTCCACCAGCTCGATCCGGTCGACCGCGTCGCACCAGCGGCAGCGCACCGACTCGATGGTCTCACTGAGCACCTCGCGCTCCTCGACCCTCGACTCTCCCGCCAGATCCAGGTGGACATAGTCGGTGGCCCTTATCGAGCGGGTCACGTCGAACCTGGTCAGATTTCCGCACAGGGTGCAGCGCCAGCGGGTCTCCGCGGTCGGCTGGGGAACGGCCATCGTCGTCCTCTCTCCGGTTTCGGTTCTCCACAGGGCTCCGCGCCGGGCGGCTCATCCCTGGGGGTGGGGCGTCGCGCGTGCTCAGCGCCGCATGCTGTCCATGCCGCGTGCTGTAACCCTACGGCCTGAAGCCCGGGGAGGGCGGGGGCCGGGCCAGCGGGTGGTCGCGGCGAGGCGCTCTGTGCAGGTAGCTCCCGGTACGCCATGATCTGCCCATGATCGAGTCATCAGCGGGTTACGCCCGGCCCACGGTGACCTACGCCCTCATCGGCACCTGTTGCCTGGTCTTCGCCATCGGACCGGCCTCCGGCCTGAACCCCGGTTACGGCGTGGGCGGCGACCTGCTCCAGGCCCAGTCGGCGTACTTCGAGCGCTGGGGGGTGATCCCCAGCAAGCTCTGGAGCGGTCCCCCCACCGAACCACTGACGCCCCTCACCGCGCTCTTCGTGCACGGAAACTGGCTGCATCTGCTCGGCAACATGCTGTTTCTGTATGTCTTCGGGGCGATGGCGGAAGAACGGATGGGGCGCCTCCAGTTCGCCCTCTTCTACCTCGCCACCGGATATCTGGCGCTCCTCGGCTACGCCGCGGCCCACGCCGACTCCTCGCAGACCCTGGTGGGCGCCTCCGGGGCCATCTCCGGGGTGCTCGGCGCCTTTCTGTGGCTCTTCCCCAAGGCGCGGGTGACCAGCCTCTTCCCGTTCCTGCTCTTCCTGCCGCTGCGTTTCCCGGCCTGGCTGGTGCTGCTGTTCTGGTTCGCCCTGCAGTGGCTGGCCGTGCGTGAGACCGGCTCCCGACCGGGCGTGGCCTACCTCGCCCATCTGATCGGCTTCGTGCTGGGCTTCCTCTTCGCCTGGGCACGGTTCGGGCGGCAGCCCGAAGGGCGCGGGGCCACCTCGATCGAAGGGGGCGGCGGGAGCCCGGCGGGATAGAGTGAAGAGCGCAGCCGGCCCCAGTGAGGGAGACAGCCCACCGTGATCACCGCGATCGTGCTCATCAAGACCAGCGTCGACCAGATCCCCGAGATCGCCGAGAAGATCGCCGCTCTCGACGGGGTCAGCGAGGTGTACTCGGTCACCGGCGCGCACGACCTCATCGCGATGGTGCGGGTGGCCCGGCACGACGACCTCGCGGACGCCATCCCGGGCCAGATCAACAAGGTGCCCGGCGTCGCCTCGACCGAGACGCACGTCGCCTTCCGCACCTACTCGCAGCACGACCTGGAGGCGGCGTTCGCCATCGGCCTCGAAGGCTGAGCCCGACCCCGCCGTGCCCGCGGGGGCGTCCGCCGCCCCCGCCCGGCACCCCGCGGGATCAGCCCCGGTCCGACACCTTCGGCATCAGCCCCGGTCCGGGACGCAGCGCCCGCCCTCCGTCCGGTAGCGCCACTTGGCGCCGTCGCGGACCAGCTCCTTCACCGCCGCCACGAAGCGCTCCACGTGCTCGTCGGGTGTTCCCGCGCCGAAGCTCACCCGGATGGCGTTGAGCGACCGCTCGCCGGGTACCGCCTCCGGGGCGCCGCACTCCCCCTGCTCCTGGGGCTCGCCGCCGAGCAGGGTGCGCACCAGCGGATGGGCGCAGAAGAGCCCGTCCCGCACCCCGATGCCGTACTCCGCGGAGAGCGCGGCGGCGAAGTGCGAGCTGTTCCAGCCGTCGACGACGAAGGAGATGACGCCCACGCGCGGGGCGTCGTCGCCGAACAACGACAGCACCCGCACCTCGGGCACCTCCGCCAACCCCGCGCGCACCGCCGCGACCAGCCGCCGCTCGCGGTCGACCAACCGGTCGAAGCCGGCCTCGGTCAGCGCCCTGCACGCGGAGGCGACGGCGTAGGCGCCGATGACGTTGGGCGAACCGGCCTCGTGCCGCGCGGCGGTGGTGTGCCACTCCACGTCCACCCCGCCGTCGCCGCGGCGCGCGACCGCGCGGCTGGCGCCGCCGCCCGCCAGATAGGGCTCGGCGTCCCGCAGCCAGTCGGCCCGCCCGGCCAGCACCCCGGAGCCGAAGGGCGCGTACAGCTTGTGCCCCGAGAAGGCCACCCAGTCGAGGTCGTCCCCGGCGAGGTCCACCGGGTGGTGCGGCGCGAGCTGCGCGGCGTCGACCACGATGCGCGCCCCGTGCGCATGGGCGGCGGCGGCCAGTTCCCGCACCGGCCACAACTCCCCGGTCACATTGGACGCACCCGTCACGCAGACCAGGGCCGGCCCGTACGGCTCGCGGTCGACCAGCGCGCGCTCCAGCGTCCGCACCGCCTCCCGCGGCGACCGCGGCGCGCTCAGATACGTCACCTCGACGTCCTCCCGACGCCCCCACGGCAACAGCGAGGCGTGGTGCTCGGTCTCGAAGACGAACACCCGCGTGGCGGGCGGGAGTACGGCCGCCAACAGGTTCAGCGAGTCGGTGGTCGAGCGGGTGAAGACCACCTGGTCGTCGGCGCGGCAGCGCAGAAAGTCCGCCACCGTCGTGCGACTGTTCTCGAACAGGTCGGTCGACAGCTGCGAGAGATAGCCCGCTCCCCGGTGCACGCTCCCGTAGTACGGCGCGTACGCCGCCACGTCGTCCCACACCCGCCGCAACGCGGGCGCGCTGGCCGCGTAGTCGAGCGCCGCGTACGTGACCTCGCCGCCGGTCACCAGCGGCACGAGCACGTCCTCGCCCAGCACCGGCAGCGGCGCGCAGTCGGGGTCGGCGCAGGCGTCGGCGCCGGGCGCGGCGGCCGAGACCGAGGGGGCGGGGGTGTCGACGCAGGTGCCGACGGTGGCGGTTTCAGGGCATGCGGACATGGCGGTATCTCCCGGCAGGACAGTGCGGAATGGCTCAGAAAACCCGCGCGGGGCGGCCGAACGGGGCCCGGGGCACGGGGTGTCGCCTCAACGCGCGCGACGGCTGTGCCGCGGCGGCGGAGGGGGAAGAGAACGGGCCGTAGGCCCTAGAGCATTCGCTGAATCACGGAAGAGCTCCCTCGACGACCAGGATCCCTGGCGAGGGATCCGCGCTTGCCGCAGACCTCGCTGCCTGCGACCCGGTCATCACCCGGGGCACCCCGCCACGGACGGAGGGTTGCCGGACAGCGGGCCGGGGCCGTAGTCGCTGTCACTCGTGACCTGACCGCAAGTATGCCAAACGATCGCCCTGACGCAACCGCGGTCCGCATCCCGGACGGCCAGTCCGACCGTCGTCGGGCTGGCCGGACGGGATCGCCGGCCGGCGGGCGCACCGCCGACCTACCTCGGCTGAGGACATGGTGGGGTGGCTTTGCACCCCAACGCCCTCGGCCAGGCGGTACTGACCGTACGCCAGCCCGCGGGACCGGGGGCCGTGGGGCCGGGACCTCCGGCCCCCGGAACAGGCTGCCGCGGTCAGCGGGAGGTGGCGAGCACCCAGCGGTCCAGGGCCGCACGCGCGGCGCCGGAGTCGACGGCCTCGGCGGCGCGCTCGATGCCGTCGGCGATCTGCGCGGTGAGCGGCCGGTCGTCGGGCGCCAGGGCGACGAGCGCGGCGGCGGAGTTGAGCAGCACCGCGTCCCGCACCGGGCCGGTCTCGCCCGCCAGCAGTCGGCGGGCGACGTCCGCGTTGTAGGAGGCGTCGGCGCCGCGCAGGGACTCCACCGGCACCAGGTCGATGCCGACGTCGCGGGGGTCGAAGGTCTCCTCGCGCACGGCGCCGTCCCGGACCACCCACACCCGCGAGGTGGCGGTGACGGTCAGCTCGTCGAGGCCGTCGTCGCCGCGGAAGACCAGCGCGGAGGAGCCGCGCTCGGCGAGCACACCGGCGAGGATGGGCGCCATCCGGGCGTCGGCGACGCCGGTGGCCTGGGCCGTCACCCGCGCCGGATTGGTCAGCGGGCCGAGGAAGTTGAAGGTGGTGGGGATGCCCAGCTCACGCCGGGCGGGGGCGACATGCCGCAGCGCGGGGTGGAACTTCACCGCGAAGCAGAAGGTGATCCCGGCCTCCTCGGCCACCTCGGCCACCCGGCGCGGGGTCAGGTCCAGATTGACCCCGAGCTTCTCCAGGACGTCGGAGGAACCGCTGGCGGAGGACGCGGCGCGGTTGCCGTGCTTGACGACCTTGGCGCCGGTGCCCGCGACGACCAGCGCCGACATGGTGGAGATGTTCACCGTCCTGGCGCGGTCGCCGCCGGTGCCCACGATGTCGACGGTGGGGCCGGGCACCTCGATCAGGTTGGCGTGCGCGTACATGGTCTGGACGAGTCCGGACACCTCGGCGACCGTCTCGCCCTTGGCCCGCAGGGCGACCGCGAAGCCGGCGATCTGGGCGTCGGTCGCCTCGCCCCGCATGATCCGGTCCATCGCCCACGCGGTGTCGCCGGCGCTCAGGTCGGCGCCGCTCAGCAGCGAGTTCAGTACGTCCGGCCAGGTGCGGGCCGTCGCGCTGTCGCCGCCTGCCGGGGTCACAACGTTCATGGTCCACACTCCTGGGTGGTCGGTCTCATCCGCGTCGATCCGCGCGGTCCGCGCCGTTGCGCGCGGCGCCACGCCCTTGACGCACCGCGCGCGTACGCGCGGGTGCGCATGCTCAGCCTATCGGCGCCCGGCGACCGTCCGGCGCGTTGCCCGAGGAGCGGACATCCGCGAGGCCCCGCGGCCCCCACGGTCCGGCCCCGCCCTTCTTCACCGGCGAGCGAGCCTCAAAAAAAGGGGCCGAGGGCCCCGGCACCGCCCTCAAGGGGCGGGCCGAGGCCCTCGGCTGTGGCGTCAGCTGGTCCTGCTCGGAGATCAGTGGTGGCCGTGGCCGCTGGTGATCTCGTGGTACTCCTCGGCGGTCGGCTTCGGGATCTGCGACCCCTCGCCGAAGTAGCTCTTGGAGAGCTTCACGCGGAGCTTCTCCGAGCGCTTGATCTTGCGCTTCACGCCGTTCTCGTCGACCTCGGGGCCGAGCTCGAGCGGCTTGGGCTGCTCGTGCGAGGTGAGGGTGTGCAGCTGCTCCTGCGAGAGCGGCTCGTGGACCTCGATGAACTCGCCGTGCGGCAGGCGCTTGATGATGCCGGTCTCGCGACCGTGCAGCACCTTGTCCTTGTCGCGCCGCTGCAGACCCAGGCAGATCCGCTTGGTCGCGATGAAGGCCAGCACCGGGCCGACGAAGAAGCCGATCCGGACGAACCAGGTGATGGCGTTGATCGACAGGTGGAAGTGGGTGGCCCACAGGTCGTTGCCACCACCGACCAGCATCACGAAGTACGCGGTCAGCCAGGCCACACCGAAGGCGGTGCGGTTCGGCCGGTTCCGCGGCCGGTCCAGCAGGTGGTGCTCGCGCTTGTCACCGGTGATCCAGGCCTCGATGAACGGGTAGACGCCCATCGCCAGGAGCACGATCGGGAAGAGCACGATCGGGATGAAAACGCCCAGGACCAGCGTGTGGCCCCACAGGTTGATCTCCCAGCCCGGCATCACACGGACCAGACCCTCGGCGAAGCCCATGTACCAGTCGGGCTGGGCGCCGGTGGAGACCTGGTCGGGTCGGTACGGACCGATGGCCCAGATCGGGTTGATGGTCGCGATCGCGGAGATCACCGCGATGACACCGAAGACCAGGAAGAAGAAGCCGCCCGCCTTGGCCATGTAGACCGGCATGAAGGGCATGCCGACGACGTTCTTCTCGGTCTTGCCCGGGCCCGGCCACTGGGTGTGCTTGTGGTAGAAGACCAGGATCAGGTGGGCGACCACCAGACCGAGCATGATGCCCGGCAGCAGCAGGATGTGCACCGAGTACAGCCGCGGGATCACGTCCATGCCCGGGAACTCGCCGCCGAACACGAACATCGAGATGTACGTGCCGACCAGCGGGATCGACAGGAACACACCCTGGATGAACCGGATACCGGTACCGGACAGCAGGTCGTCCGGGAGCGAGTAGCCGGTGAAGCCGGTGAACATGCCCAGCACCAGCAGCAGGAAGCCGAAGAGCCAGTTGACCTCACGCGGCTTGCGGAAGGCGCCGGTGAAGAACACCCGCATCATGTGCACCAGCATCGCCGCGAGGAAGATCAGCGCGGCCCAGTGGTGGATCTGACGGATCAGCAGACCACCGCGCACCTCGAAGCTGATGTCGAGGGTCGAGGCGAACGCCTCGGACATCCGCACGCCCTGCATCGGCACGTACGGACCGTGGTAGGTGACCTCTTCCATGCTGGGGTGGAAGAACAGCGTCAGGTACACACCCGTGAGGATGATGATGACGAAGCTGTAGAGCGCGACCTCGCCCAGCATGAACGACCAGTGGTCCGGGAAGACCTTGCGCAGCGCGCCCTTGGCCATCTTGTTGGTGCCGAGCCGGCCGTCCGCCCAGTCGGCGAGACGCTCGCCGCGCGGGGCCTTGCCGCCCTCGCGGCGCGTATCGGTTGACGTGCTCATCCGCGCTCCCAGTAGGCCGGGCCGACGGGCTCCGCGAAGTCACCCATGGCCTCGAGGTAGCCCTCTTTGTTCACCGTGATCTGCAGCTGCGGCAGGGCGTGGCCGGCCGGGCCGAAGATCACCCGACCGCCGTCGGCGAGGTCGAAGGTCGACTGGTGGCAGGGGCACAGCACGTGGTGGGTCTGCTGCTCGTACAGGCTGATCGGGCAGCCGACGTGGGTGCAGATCTTGGAGAACGCGACGATGCCGTCGTGCGACCAGTCCAGCTCCTGCTTGTCCTTGATGTTGTCCGGCTGGATCCGGACGATCATCAGGGCCGCCTTGGCGATCTGGACCTGGAAGTCGTGGTCCTCCTCGCTCATGCCCTCGGGCATGGCGAAGGTGAGGGAGCCCACGGCGATGTCCTCGGGACGCAGCGGCTGCATGGTGTTCTGGTTCATCAGCCGCTTGCCCTTGGCCCACTTGGTGTGCCGGAGCTTGTCCTCCGGCATCGGGCCGAGGTCACGCAGCAGCACCAGGCCGGACAGCGGCACCAGCGCGACCGCGCCGAAGAGCGTGTTGCGGGCCAGCTTGCGGCGACCGAAGCCGGACTCCTCGGCGCCGATCCGGAAGTCCTCGTAGGCCTGGGCCCGGACGTCCTCGTCGGCGCTGACCGGGTGCCGGTCCTGCACCATCTCCACGTCGGACATCAGGGTGCGGCTCCAGTGGACCACACCCGCGCCGATGCAGAAGAGCGCGAGGCCCAGCGTGATGCCCAGCGAGAAGTTGAGCGCGCTGACGTGCCCGATCGGCCAGACGTAGACGATCTTGTCGACCGGGAAGGCCACGTAGGAGGCGATGAACGCGACCGTGGAGAGCATCGAGATCACGAACAGCAGCGCGATCGTACGCTCGGTCCGCGCGGCGGCCTTGGCGTCGATGTCCTGGATGCGGTGCTCGTGCGGCGGCATCCCCGGGTCGGCGAACGGGTTGTCGTGGGTCGCTACCGCGCCCTTGCCCTGCTCTTCGGGCAGGTTCTCAGTGTGTGAAGTGTCTTGGCTACTCATGACTTCTTGGCCTTTGCAGTCCGGGCGGCGACCCAGATGGCGAGGACGATCATGGCGGACATGCCGAAGACCCAGGCGAAGAGGCCCTCGCTGACCGGGCCGAGCCCGCCCAGCTCAAGGCCGCCAGGGGTCTCCGTCTCCTCGCTGTTCACCTTCTGGAGGTAAGCGATGATGTCCCGCTTCTCCTTCTCCGGCATGGTGGTGTCCGGGAAGGAGGGCATGTTCTGCGGGCCCGTCTGCATGGCCTCGTAGATGTGCTTCGGAGACACACCGTCGAGCGGCGGCGCGTACTTGCCGTGGGTCAGCGCGCCACCGTTGCCGGTGAAGTTGTGGCACTGAGCGCAGTTGTTACGGAAGAGCACGCCACCGTTGCCGGTGTCGGCACCCGCGGGGTTGTACTGCTCCTTGGTCGGCGTCTCCGGGCCGGGGCCGAGGGAGGCGATGTACGCGGACAGCTGCTCGATCTGCGCGTCCGTGTAGATGTTCTTCTTCTTCGGCACCTGGGCGCCCGGCTGCTGCGCGGGCATACGGCCGGTGCTGACCTGGAAGTCGACGGCGGCGGAGCCCACGCCTACCAGGGACGGGCCGTCGGACGTGCCCTGACCGCCGGTGCCATGGCAGCTTGCGCAGCCGACGGCGTAGAGCTTCTTGCCCTCCTCGATGGCGAGGGACTGGGAAGTGTCATCGGCCTTCGCCTTGTCCGCGGGCGCGAACGCGGCGTACAGCCCCCCAGTGACCGCCAGCGCGAAGAGTAGGACGACGACCGCCGCCAGCGGATGGCGTCGTCGTGCGGAGAGCTTTTTCACGGATTACCCCGGTGTCAGGATCTTCTGCGTCGATGCTTGAGGACGTTGTTCCGGCGCGGGGCTCGACGCGCGAGCCCCTGGGCACCGGATTACTTGATCATGTAGATCGTGGCGAAGAGGCCGATCCAGACGACATCGACGAAGTGCCAGTAATAGGACACGACGATGGCCGCGGTCGCCTGCTCGTGGGTGAACCTCTTGGCCGCGTACGTCCTGCCCAGGACCAGCAGGAAGGCGATGAGTCCGCCCGTCACGTGCAGTCCGTGGAAGCCGGTGGTCAGGTAGAACACCGAACCGTACGGGTCGGACGAGAGCGAGAGGCCCTCGTGCTTGACCAGCTCGGTGTACTCGAAGACCTGGCCGCCGATGAAGATCGCACCCATCACGAAGGTGATCACGAACCACATACGGAGCTTCTTCACGTCACCGCGCTCGGCGGCGAAGACGCCGAGCTGGCAGGTGAGGGAGGAGAGCACCAGGATCGTGGTGTTGGTGGCCGAGAAGGGGAAGTTGAGGGCCGAAGCCATCTCCTTCCAGTGCTCGGAGCCCGTCACCGATCGCAGGGTGAAGTACATCGCGAAGAGGGCCGCGAAGAACATCAGCTCGGAACTGAGCCAGATGATGGTTCCGACGCTGGTGAGGTTCGGCCGGTTGACCGACGGGTGCGCGTGCCCGGTATCTACTGCTGTTGCTGTCGCCACGACCGACATTATGTCGGTCGCTTATCCAGCCCTCACTCCGGGGGGTGCCGTTCGGTGTGTCAACGGCGTGTGCCCTGCCCGAACGGCCCATCGGCGCATGGGCGGGACCCTGCCCGGGCAGATGGCCGAGGAGTAGCATCCGCGCAACGGTTCCGAACCGAAGCCGTGCCCTGAAGGCCGTCTACGAGCTGGAGGAACAATGCAGCCGACCGCCACGGTCCTGGTCTACAGCGATGACGCGACCGTTCGCGAGCAGGTCCGGCTGGCTGCCGGGCGGCGCCCCGCGGCCGATGTGCCGCCGGTGGAGTTCCTGGAGTGCGCCACCCTCCCCGCGGTGCTGGCGGCCCTGGAGGAGGGCGGCGTCGACGCCTGCGTGCTGGACGGGGAGGCGGTTCCGGCGGGCGGCATGGGGGTGTGCCGGCAGATCAAGGACGAGATCTTCCGCTGCCCTCCGGTGCTGCTGCTCATCGGCCGCGCGCAGGACGCCTGGCTGGCCACCTGGAGCCGCGCGGACGCCGCCGTCACCCATCCGGTGGACCCGGTGATCTTCGCCGAGGCGCTGGCCGGCCTGCTGCGCCGGCGGACCACGCTCGGGGCCGCCTGATCCGGACGCCGGGGCGGCCTGATCCGCGTGTCGGGGCGGCCTGATCCGCGTGTCGGGGCGGCCTGATCCGCGCGTCCCCCGTACGGGTGGCCACCGGCCCGTCGTCACACCCCGGGGCGCAGCCTGGCCGTGTCGGCCGGGCCGCCCGCGTCCCGTCCCGCCGCGCCACCGGTCGCCGGGCCCGCCAGGGCGCTGCCCTCGCTCCACTGTTCCCAGGACATGTTCCAGTCGCCGAAGCCATTGTCGAACGGCGTCATGGTGGCGCCGCCGCTGCCCACGACCTTGACGATGTCGCCCACCCGTACGGTGTTGAAGAACCACTCGGCGTCGGCGGTGCTCATACCGGTGCAGCCATGGCTGACGTTGGCCGCTCCCTGGGCGCCCACCGACCAGGGCGCCGCGTGCACGTACTCGCCGCTCCAGGTGACCCGGGTGGCCCAGTAGACCGGCAGGTCGTAGGAGTCGGAGCTGCCCTCGGGGATGCCGATGCTGGTGCCGCGCATCCGTACGAAGGGTTCCTTGGCCAGGACCACCTTGACGCCGTTGCGGGTCGCGAAGCCGGGCTTGCCGGTGGTGATGGGGATGGTGCGGATGGCGACGCCGTCCCGCAGCACGGTCATGTGATGGGTGCCGGCGTCGGCGATGGCCTCCAGACGCGGCCCGGTGTGCAGCGTCAGCGGCTTGGTGGCGGCGCCGTGCAGCTCGCCGCCGACGCGGACACCGGTCAGCGTGGAGCGCACGGTGATGGTGGCGCGGCCGGGCCAGTACTCGCGCGGCCGGTAGTGCAGCGTCCGACCGTCCACCCAGTGCCACAGGCCCTGCACCGCGGGGCGCGACTCCACCTTCAGTCCGCGCTCCACGACGGCCCGCGCGGAGGGGTCCTCCACCTGCCGGCTCAGCCGGGCGGTGATGGGCTGGCCGACCCCGTAGGTGCCCGCCTCCGGGCCGAAGGTCACGCGCAACTGCTTGCCGGCCGGGGCGGTGTCGAAGCCGATCACCCGCCGGCCGGGCCTGCCGTCCTCGTTCTCGGTGCTCACGCGCAGCGTGTAGTGGGCCCCTGCGGCGAGCGGAGCGGTCGAGCGCCATCTGGTGCCGTCGGCGCTCAGTTCGCCGCGTACGTACCGTCCTGCGGCGTCCGTGGCCGTCACATCCGTGATGCGGCTGCCGTCCCCCTTGGCGGTCACTTCCAGGGGCTTGTCCGGATCGGCCTTCCGGTCGCCCCCCACCCCGCTGAAGGAGATCTGTCCCGTGGCGTCGTACGGGGTGGCGGAGAGCGCCTGCCCGGAGGGGCCGCCGCAGGCGGCGCCGCCGGCCGCGACCAGTCCGACCAGCAGCGCGCACCCGGCGCGAAGTGATGCCGTACGCGAACGAGGACGGTGACTCATGGTCACAAAGTATGCAAATCCATCCCTTCTGGCGCGTGGAGTACCGCCGAACGGGCTATCGGGCCGCCGTGGACGGCGACGGAGACGCCGAGGGCTTCGGTCAGCACGAGGGCCCCGGACGGGACGAGGGGTCCGGACGGGACGAGGGGTCCGGAAACGCCGAGGGGCCCGGACACCTGTGAAGGTGTCCGGGCCCCTGGCCCGAGGACGGGTGCCGCGCCGACCGTGGGCCGGCGCGGCCTACGCCCTACTGGTTCGCGTTCTCGCCGCGGTAGTACTCGAAGACCCAGCCGAAGAGACCAATCATGATCATCGGGGCCGAGAAGTAGAGCAGCCACCAGCCGAAGACGACGCCCATGAAGGCGAGCGCGCCACCGACCGCCAGCGACAGCGGCTGCCAGCTGTGCGGGGAGAAGAAGCCCAGCTCACCGGCGTCGTCGGCGACCTCGGCGTCCTTACGGTCCTGCGCCCCGGTGTCCACCCGGCGAGCCGTGAAGGCCAGGTAGTAACCGATCATGATGCAGAGACCGAAGGCCAGGAACAGCGCGGTGGTGCCGGCAGGCTCCTTCGACCAGACGCCGTAGACCACGGCCATCACGAGGACGAAGACGGAGAGCCAGATGAACATCCGGCCTTGGACCTTCACTTGCCGGCCTCCTTGCCGCCCGCGAGGGCCTTGTCATCGTCGCCCGCCCCGAGGTTCTCCAGCTGGTCGAGCGCCGCGATCTCCGGGTGGTGCAGGTCGAACGCCGGGGATTCGGAGCGGATCCGCGGCAGGGTGAGGAAGTTGTGCCGCGGCGGCGGGCAGGAGGTGGCCCACTCGAGCGAACGGCCGTAACCCCACGGGTCGTCGACCTCGATCTTCTTGCCGTACTTGGCGGTCTTCCAGACGTTGTAGAAGAACGGCAGGATCGACAGGCCCAGCAGGAAGGAGCTGACGGTCGAGATCATGTTCAGCGTGGTGAAGCCGTCGGCGGCCAGGTAGTCCGCGTAACGGCGGGCCATGCCCTCGGCGCCCAGCCAGTGCTGCACCAGGAAGGTGCCGTGGAAGCCGATGAACAGCGTCCAGAACGTGATCTTGCCCAGCCGCTCGTCCAGCATCTTCCCGGTGAACTTCGGCCACCAGAAGTGGAAGCCGGCGAACATCGCGAAGACCACGGTTCCGAAGATCACGTAGTGGAAGTGCGCCACCACGAAGTACGAGTCCGAGACGTGGAAGTCCATCGGCGGCGAGGCCAGGATGACACCGGTCAGACCACCGAAGGTGAAGGTGATCAGGAAGCCGACCGCCCACAGCATGGGCGTCTCGAAGCTCAGGCTTCCCTTCCACATCGTGCCGATCCAGTTGAAGAACTTGATACCGGTCGGAACCGCGATCAGGAACGTCATGAAGGAGAAGAACGGCAGCAACACGCCGCCCGTGACGTACATGTGGTGGGCCCACACGGTCACCGACAGACCCGCGATCGAGATGGTCGCCGCGATGAGGCTGATGTAACCGAACATCGGCTTACGCGAGAACACCGGGATGATCTCGGAGATGATGCCGAAGAACGGCAGCGCGATGATGTACACCTCGGGGTGGCCGAAGAACCAGAAGAGGTGCTGCCACAGCAGGGCACCGCCGTTGGCGGCGTCGAAGATGTGGGCGCCGAACTTGCGGTCCGCCTCCAGCGCGAAGAGCGCGGCGGCCAGCACCGGGAAGGCCAGCAGCACCAGCACACCGGTGAGCAGAACCGAGGATGGTGCCGAAGCCCGAGAAGGCCAGACCCATGATCCACATGTCGGCGCCGACGCCCGGCGAGCGGACCGCGTCCGACAGCGGGGAGTAGGCGAACCAGCCGAAGTCGGCCGCACCCTGCGGGGTGAGGAAGCCGCCGACCGCGATCAGCGAGCCGAACAGGTAGAGCCAGTAGGCGAACATGTTCAGCCGCGGGAACGCCACATCGGGCGCGCCGATCTGCAGCGGCATGATCCAGTTCGCGAAACCGGCGAACAGCGGGGTGGCGAACATCAGCAGCATGATCGTGCCATGCATGGTGAACGCCTGGTTGAACTGCTCGTTCGACATGATCTGCGTGCCGGGACGGGCCAGCTCGGCGCGCATGAAGAGCGCCATCACGCCGCCGATGCAGAAGAACGCGAACGACGTGACCAGGTAGAGCGTGCCGATCGTCTTGTGGTCCGTGGTGGTCAGCCACTTGACGACGACATTCCCGGGCTGCTTACGGCGCACCGGCAACTCTTCCTCGTAGGAGGCGGTTGCGTCGGCACCCTGAGATTCGTTGAGGATGCTCACTTTTGCTTGGTCTCCGCGTTCTTGGCGGGTTCCGTCTGCTCGATGCCGGACGGGATGAAGCCGGTCTGGCCCTTCTTCTTCAGGTCCTGGAGGTGCTCGCGGTACTCCTTGGGCGAGACGACCTTGACGTTGAAGAGCATGCGGGAGTGGTCCACGCCGCAGAGTTCGGCGCACTTGCCCATGAAGGTGCCCTCCTTGTTGGGGGTCACCTGGAAGCGGTTGGTGTGGCCCGGGATCACGTCCTGCTTCATCAGGAACGGGATCACCCAGAAGGAGTGGATCACGTCACGCGAGGTCAGGATGAACTCGACGGTCTCGCCCTTGGGCAGCCACAGCGTCGGACCGGGGCTCGGGTTGCCCGGGGTCTTCTCGCCCGGGGTGCCGACCTCGTAGACGCCGTCCACGCCCGCGGGCAGGGTGGCCATCATCCGGTCCGGAATGTTGGAGATGTTCTCCGGCGGGGTGTTCGCCTTGGGGAGCTTCTGGCCCTCCTTGGCTTCCTTGTACGTGTAGCCCGTGGACTTGTTGCCGTCCACGTTCTCCAGGTAGTTGAAGCCCCAGCTCCACTGGAAGCCCACGACGTTGACGACGTGGTCGGGCTTCTTGTCGACCTTGAGGAGCTCGTTCTCATCGCGCGCGGTGAAGTAGAAGAGCACCGAGACGATGATGATCGGGACCACGGTGTACAGCGCCTCGATCGGCATGTTGTACCGGGTCTGCGGAGGAACCTCGACCTTGGTCCGGCTGCGCCGGTGGAAGATGACGCTCCACAGGATCAGGCCCCAGACCAGAACGCCCGTGGCGAGCGCAGCCGCCCACGAGCCCTGCCACAGGGAGAGGATCCGCGGCGCCTCTTCGGTGACGGGGTCGGGCATCCCGAGGTTGGGGAAGTCCTTAGATGTGCAACCGGTGGCGGTCGCCAGGACCATGCCCGCGGCCAGCGCCTGCAGCAGCTTCCGCCGCACCGGGCGCCGCGACGAGCGGTCGGAGCCGTTGGGACTCACGTAGCGCCTTCCCGAGAGTCTCGCCCGCGCGGCCGGCTGCGGCCGTCTCGCTGGTCGGTCGCCGGCCCGGTGCGGGCAGGGGTTTGGATGTTTATGCGGACCAAACCCTACTGGACGCCTTTTAGGGCCGCGCGGGGAGGGTGCCCAACGCGCCGGACCAGTCCCCGAAGGGGTGGAAGCACCGCCTCCGCGGGCGCTCGCGCCACGGACGGCCCAGCGCTGACGGTGCGTCGCCGCGGCCCGCGACGGGGGCAGCGCCGACGATAGCGGACGGCCGGGCACGGCGGGCGGGACGCGCGGAAGGAAGGAGGAGTTAGGTTGCCTACGTGCCCTACTTCGACGCCGCCTCCTCCGCGCCCCTGCACCCGGTCGCCCGCCAGGCGCTGCTCGCCGCCCTCGACGAGGGCTGGGCGGACCCGGCCCGGCTCTACCGCGAGGGGCGCCGGGCCCGGCTGCTGCTGGACGCCGCGCGGGAGACGGCCGCCGAGGCGGTCGGCTGTCGCCCGGACGAGCTCGTCTTCACCCCTTCGGGTACCCGGGCCCTGCACGACGGCATCGCCGGCGCGCTCGCCGGGCGGCGGCGGACCGGCCGCCATCTCGTCGTGTCCGCGGTGGAGCACTCCGCGGTGCTGCACGCCGCCGACGCGCACGAGGCCGCCGGCGGGACCGTGGCCCGGGTGGCGGTGGACCGCGCCGGCCGGGTCGCGCCCGGCACCTTCGCGGCGGCCCTGCGGGACGCCCCCGGGCCGGTGGCGCTCGCCTGTCTCCAGTCCGCCAACCACGAGGTCGGCACGGTGCAGCCGGTGGCCGAGGTCGCCGAGGAGTGCCGGGAGGCGGGCGTCCCGCTGCTCGTGGACGCCGCCCAGTCGCTGGCCTGGGGCCCGGTCGACGCCCCATGGTCGCTGCTGACCGGCAGCGCCCACAAGTGGGGCGGCCCGGCCGGCGTCGGGCTGCTCGCCGTCCGCAAGGGCGTGCGCTTCGCGGCCTTCGGCCCGGCCGACGAGCGCGAGTCCGGGCGCGCGCCCGGCTTCGAGAACCTCCCCGCCATCGTCGCCGCCGCGGCCTCCCTGCGAGCCGTGCGACAGGAGGCCGCCGCCGACGCGGAGCGGCTGCGCGCGCTGGTCGACCGGATCCGGGCCCGCGTGCCCGAGCTGGTGCCCGACGTGGAGATCGTCGGCGACCCCGAGCGGCGCCTGCCCCACCTGGTCACCTTCTCCTGCCTCTACGTCGACGGCGAGGCGGTCCTGCACGAGCTCGACCGCGCGGGATTCTCCGTCTCCTCCGGCTCCTCCTGCACCAGCAGCACCCTCACGCCCAGCCATGTGCTGCGCGCGATGGGCGTGCTCTCCGAGGGCAACATCCGCGTTTCACTGCCGCTGGGCACGGCGGACCAGGACGTCGAGCGGTTCCTGGCGGTGCTGCCGGGAGTGGTCGCGGGGGTGCGGGAGCGGTTGGGCGCGCCCGCGGCTGCGCCTGCGGCGGGCGGGGCCGGGCCGATGGAGGCGCCGGAGGCCGCGGCGGACGAGTTCGTGGTCGATTCGCTCGGCAAGCGGTGCCCGATCCCCGTCATCGAACTGGCCAAGGTGATCGACGACGTGCCGGTCGGCGGTGTGGTGGTCGTCCTCTCCGACGACGACGCCGCCCGCCTCGACATCCCCGCCTGGTGCGCCATGCGCGGCCACGACTATCTCGGTGAGACGGCCGCCGAACGGGGAACGGCGTATCGAGTCCGCCGGGTCTGACCCCTCCCCCGGCGCGCGTGCGCGTGCGCGTGGGCACCCCCTCGGTCCGCCAACCGCTGAGGCGGCTTCGGCACCGCCGGGCCGCCGCGGTCTCGCCTGATCGAGGGAGGCGGGTGTGGCGAGGGGCGGGCCCCCGCGGGCCCGCCCCTCTTGCTTTCGTGTGCCCGGGGTCAGGACAGGCGGGCCTGGACCTCGGCGGCGGCCTCGTGGCCGTACGCCTTGGCGAAGCGGTCCATGAAGTGGCCGCGACGGAGCTCGTACTCCTGGGTGCCCAGGGTCTCGATGACGAGGGTGGCGAGCATGCAGCCGATCTGGGCGGCGCGCTCGAGGGAGAGGTCCCAGGAGAGGCCGGCGAGGAAGCCGGCGCGGAAGGCGTCGCCGACACCGGTCGGGTCGACCTTGGCCTCCTCCTCCGGGCAGCCCACCACGATCGGCTCCTCGCCGACGCGCTCGATCCGCACGCCCTGCGCGCCCAGCGTGGTCACGCGGGTGCCGACCTTGGCCAGGATCTCGTCCTCGGTCCAACCGGTCTTGGCCTCGGTGAGCGCCTTCTCGTACTCGTTGGTGAAGAGGAACCGCGCGCCCTCGATCAGCCGACGGATGTCGTCGCCGTCCATGCGCGCCAGCTGCTGGGAGGGGTCCGCGGCGAAGGGGATGCCCCGGGAGCGGCACTCCTCGGTGTGGCGGACCATGGCCTCCGGGTCGTCCGCGCCGATGAGGACCAGGTCCAGCCCGCCGACGCGGTCGGCGACCGGCTGGAGCTCGATCAGTCGGGCCTCGCTCATCGCGCCGGTGTAGAAGGACGCGATCTGGTTGTGGTCGGTGTCCGTGGTGCAGACGAAGCGCGCGGTGTGCAGCACCTCGGAGATGCGGACGGAGGACGTGTCCACCCCGTGCCGCTCCAGCCAGGCGCGGTACTCGGCGAAGTCGGAGCCGGCGGCGCCGACCATGACCGGGCGCAGACCGAGCACGCCCATGCCGAAACAGATGTTGGGGGCGACGCCGCCGCGGCGGACGTCGAGGGTGTCCACGAGGAAGGACAGGGAGACCGTATGCAGCTGGTCGGCGACCAGCTGATCGGCGAAACGGCCGGGGAAGGTCATCAGGTGGTCGGTGGCGATGGAGCCGGTGACTGCGATACGCACGGCGTGTCTGCTCCTGTGGGCTACGGAAAAAAGGGACGCTCTACGCTACCGGGTCCCAGGCCCCGCGTTCGAATGGCCGAAACTACCTGATAGTAGATCTTTTCCCCCGGGGATACCGTGCATACGGTGCCACTCAAGGGCCCACGTCGGCGTGGGTCCCCCAGACCGGGAGTCGAGATGCCCAAGCGAGCCACCCCCGCCCCGCCCTCGATCGCCGCCGAGCCGGAGTCGTTGGACCAGCTGCGAGGCGACTGTGCGCGGATGGCTCCGCACTGGCGGAACGCCGTGCGGCGGTCCCCGGCGCCGCCCGTCGCCCTGTCCCGGATCCGCGGGGTGACGGTGCCCTCGAAGTCCGCGCATCTGCTGGACGGTATGTCCGAATACGGCGACTGACCACCCGTCCGCGCGCCGGACGCCCGAGGCCCGTCGAGACACCACGGGAACCGCACGCTCCTTCGCACCGTCCCACCGGCGTCCCCCTTGCGGGGGACAGAGCCGTACACATTCAGCGGAGTGCGAAGGAGCGGAACGGTGAGCACCAGCACCGAGGACACCCCGGAGACCCCGGAGACCCCCGATTCCCCCGACGGCGCCAGCTCGAAGCCGCGCCGGCGCTCGCCGCTGGTCATCGCCTCGGTGGCGGCGGCGGTGCTGCTCGCCGGGGGCGGCGGGGCGTACTGGGCGTCGACCGCGGGCGGCGACGACGATTCCGACGACCGGGGGGCGTCGCGGGGGGACTCCCCGAAGCCGCTGCCGCTCGACGGGTTCGCCCCCGGGGAGCGGCCCCCGAACGGGGGCGAGCAGGCGAAGCCGGGCATCGCGGTCGGCGAGCCCAACCCGTACGGCGTCGTCTTCCGGGCCCGGGGCGAGCTTCCCCGAGGGCCCGAGACCGCGCCGGTCTATCTGCCCTCGGGCAAGGTCACCAAGGAGGAGGTGGCGCGGCTGGCGAAGGCGCTGGACGTGCCGGGCGCCCCGCGCTCCGATCACGGGGTGTGGCGGGTCGGGGGCACCCCGGACGCCTCGGGCCCGGAGCTCGAGGTGAGCCAGAAGGGGGCGGGCGCCTGGTCGTACTCCCGCTACGGCTCGCCCGGCGACTCCTCCTGCCTCGGCCAGAGCAGCTGCCCCTCCTACCGTGGCGGTGACAAGAAGACCGACTCCGGGGACGCCGGCGGCGAGGACGAGCCGGTGTCCGAGGAGCGGGCCAGGAAGGCGGCCGAGCCGGTGCTGGAGGCGCTGGAGCTGGACGACGCCCGGATCGACGCGGGCGAGGTCCACGGCGCTCTCAGGGTGGTGAACGCCGACCCGGTGCTGGGTGGACTGCCCACCCACAACTGGCGGACCAGCCTGGAGGTGGCCGCGGACGGCCAGTTGGCGGCCGCCCGCGGGCTGCTGGCGCCGCTGGACAAGGGTGACGACTACCCGCTGGTGGACGCCTCGGAGGCGCTGGAGCAGCTCAACAAGGCCCGCTGGGGAGGCCACGTCCCGGGCGAGATCGGCGACTGCGCGACCGCGGTGCCCGCGGACAAGGACGGCACGACCGGAAAGGGCGACAAGGCCGACAAGAGCACCACGGACGACGACAAGGGCGGGGAGGGCGGCCAGGAGGGCGTCGCGCCCTGCGAGCCCGCGCCGGGCGGCAAGCCGGAGACGGCGCGCGTCGACAAGGCGACGGTGGGGCTGTCGGCGCAGTCCGTGGCCGGGCGGCCGGCTCTGGTGCCCTCGTGGCTGTTCACCGTGGAGTCCCCGGGCGCGCACGGCCAGAAGCGGTCCATGGTCTACGGCCAGCCGGCCGTCGAGCCCGCGTTCCTCACCTCGCCCCGCGGCGGCACCGACGAGGCGCGCGACCCCCGTGGCTCGGAGCCGGGGGCGCCGGGGCACTCCCCGTCCCGTGAGCCGGGGGCGGATGTGTCGCCGCGGGTCAACGCCTACGACGTCGACGGCAAGAAGCTCACCCTGCGCTTCTGGGGCGGGGTCTGCACCCGCTACTCGGCGTCCGCGGACGAGGCGTCCGGGCAGGTGAAGGTGGAGATCATCGGCAAGCCGACGCACCCGGGCCGTCCCTGCATCACACTCGCGGAGGAGGCCGAGGTGACGGTCGAGCTCGACCGGGCGCTGGGCGACCGCAAGGTGGTCGACGCCTCGAACGGCAAGGCGGTCCCGCGCGACTAGCCGCGGCCCGTGGGCGCGATACGGCCTGTGACGCTCGTTACGCCGCGTGGCGCTCGTACGGCGCCACGCGGCGCGCATACGGCGATGGCGGTGGTCCCGGTCGGGACCACCGCCATCGCCGCTGTCCTACGGCTCCGCGACGCGGCCGGCTCGCCGATACGCGGGTACGCCGGGCTTAGCTGAAGGAGTCGCCGCAGGCGCAGGAGCCCGTGGCGTTCGGGTTGTCGATCGTGAAGCCCTGCTTCTCGATGGTGTCCACGAAGTCGATGGAGGCACCGCCCAGGTACGGGGCGCTCATCCGGTCGGTGACGACCTTCACACCGCCGAAGTCCTTGACCACGTCGCCGTCGAGCGAACGCTCGTCGAAGAAGAGCTGGTAGCGCAGGCCGGAGCAGCCGCCGGGCTGGACGGCGACGCGCAGCGCGAGGTCCTCACGGCCTTCCTGCTCCAGCAGGCTCTTGACCTTCGACGCGGCGGCGTCGGTCAGGATGATGCCCTCGGCATTGGTGGTCTCGTCCTGAACGGTCATCTGCTTCTCTCCCGGGTTGTACGGACTGCTTGCCGTCGGCTCCAACCGGCGGCGCCCCGGATTCATTCCGGGAACGGCGATTTTCTCTCGCCATTCATGCTCGCACATCGCCGGGCGACCAGGAATGCGCCGCAGGAATGCGTCACATCGACGCGATGGCCATCGTCAAAGTGACACGAAGCAGTTATGATAGATAGCGTCATTTTGACGACAACCCTGGAAAGCCAACCCAGGGCCCTCCCAGCAGACGAAGAAAGAAGGGTGCGTGTCGTGACCACCGCCCAATCCCTGGATGTGCAGCCGACGCCGCTCGCCCTGCTCCTCCTGGGCCGCGAGGCCGACCCCCGCAGCGAGCGCGGCGTGGAGTGCCCCGGCGACCTGCCGGCGGCCTCCGACCCGGACCTGGTGGAGCGGGCCCGCGCGGCCAAGGCCAAGCTCGGCGAGAAGGTCTTCGTCCTCGGCCACCACTACCAGCGCGACGAGGTGATCGAGTTCGCCGACGTCACCGGCGACTCCTTCAAGCTCGCCCGCGACGCGGCCGCCCGGCCGGACGCCGAGTACATCGTCTTCTGCGGTGTGCACTTCATGGCCGAGTCGGCCGACATCCTGACCGGCGACCGCCAGCAGGTGATCCTCCCCGACCTGGCCGCCGGCTGCTCCATGGCCGACATGGCCACGGCCGAGCAGGTCGCCGAGTGCTGGGACGTGCTCACCGAGGCGGGCGTGGCGGAGGTCACCGTCCCCGTCTCGTACATGAACTCCTCGGCCGACATCAAGGCGTTCACCGGCAAGCACGGCGGCACCATCTGCACCTCCTCCAACGCCAAGCGGGCCCTGGACTGGGCCTTCGAGCAGGGCGAGAAGGTGCTGTTCCTGCCCGACCAGCACCTGGGGCGCAACACCGCGGTCCGCGACATGGGCATGTCCCTCGACGACTGCGTGGTCTACAACCCGCACAAGCCCAACGGCGGGCTCACCGCCGAGCAGCTGCGCGACGCCAAGATGATCCTGTGGCGCGGGCACTGCTCCGTGCACGGCCGCTTCTCCCTGGACTCCGTGAACGAGGTCCGCGAGCGCATCCCCGGCGTCAACGTGCTGGTGCACCCGGAGTGCAAGCACGAGGTCGTCGCGGCGGCGGACTACGTCGGCTCCACGGAGTACATCATCAAGACCCTGGAGGCGGCCCCCGCCGGCTCCAAGTGGGCGATCGGCACCGAGCTCAACCTCGTCCGCCGGCTGGCGAACCGATTCGCCGACCAGGGCAAGGAGATCGTCTTCCTCGACCGCACGGTCTGCTTCTGCTCCACCATGAACCGCATCGACCTGCCGCACCTGGTCTGGGCGCTGGAGTCGCTCGCCGCGGGCAAGGTGGTCAACCGGATCGAGGTCGACCGCGAGACGGAGAGCTTCGCCAAGCTCGCCCTGGAGCGGATGCTCGCCCTGCCGTAGGCAGCGTGGCCCCGCCGCGGCGGGAACACCACGGAGACGGAGCCCGGGCCCGACGTCCCCCTCGGGGGAGCGGGTCCGGGCTCCGGCGCGTACGGGGCGGGCCGCCGCGCCCACGGGGGCGGGTGCGTCCAGGGCCGGGCGGGCCGGGCCCTGGACGCACCTCAGCCGTTGCGGGGGTGGACCAGGCCGGTCTCGTACGAGATCACGACCAGCTGGGCGCGGTCACGGGCGCCGAGCTTGGCCATGGCCCGGTTCACATGGGTCTTGACGGTGAGCGGGCTCACCTGGAGACGCTCGGCGATCTCATCATTGGAGAGCCCGCCGGCGACCTGCACCAGGACCTCGCGTTCACGACCGGTGAGGGCGTCGAGCCGGGCCGCGTCGTACTCGCCGGGCTCGTCGGCGCCCCCGCCCTGGGCGAGGAAGCGGGCGATCAGGCCCTTGGTCGCGGCGGGCGACAGCAGCGCCTCCCCGCCCACGACGACCCGGATCGCGGCGAGCAGCTCCTCCGGCTCGGCGCCCTTGCCGAGGAACCCGCTGGCCCCGGCGCGCAGCGACTCCACGACGTACTCGTCGACCTCGAAGGTCGTCAGCATGATCACCCGTACCCCGGACAGCTGGGGATCCTCGGTGATCATGCGGGTGGCGGCGAGGCCGTCCAGCCCGGGCATCCGGATGTCCATCAGCACCACGTCGACGGCCTCCGCGCGGGCGAGGGCCACCGCCTCCGCGCCGTCCGACGCCTCGCCCACGACCTCCATATCGGGTTCGGAGTCGACCAGTATGCGGAACGCGCTCCGCAACAGCGCCTGGTCATCGGCGAGCACCACCCGGATCGTCATCTGTCGTCCCCTCCCGTACGGGTCTGCAGGGGAAGTCTGGCCCTTACCCGGAAGCCGCCCTCCGGCCGGGGTCCCGCTTCGCAGTCGCCGCGCAGCGCCGCGACCCGCTCCCGCATGCCGAGCAGCCCGTGCCCACCGCCGCTCTCGTCGCCGTCCTCGGCCGGACGACCGGGCCCGTCGTCGACGACCGTCACCTCCAGCGCCCCCCGCTCACGCACGATCCGCACCTCGGCCCGCGCCTCCGCGCCGGCGTGCTTGTGCACATTGGTGAGCGCCTCCTGCACCACGCGGTAGGCGGTCAGATCCACGCTCTTGGGCAGCGCGCCGGGGCCGTCCGCCGGGACCATCGCGACGTCGACCGGCAGCCCCGCCCGCACGAACCCGTCGACAAGCTGGTCCAACACCCCCAGGCCGGGAGCCGGCTCGGTCGGCGCCGCCGGGTCGCCGTGCTGGCGCAACAGGCCCACCGTGGCCCGCAGCTCGTCCAGCGCCGACCGGCTCGCCTCCCGCACATGCGCCAGGGCCTCCTTGGCCTGGTCCGGGCGGCTGTCCATGACATGCGAGGCGACACCCGCCTGCACGTTGACCAGCGCGATGTGATGGGCGACCACGTCGTGCAGCTCGCGGGCGATACGCAGCCGCTCCTCCGCGACCCGACGACGGGCCTCCTGCTCGCGGCTCTGCTCGGCGCGCACCGCGCGCTCCTCGATGGCGGCCACGAAGGCGCGACGACTGCGCACCGCGTCCCCGACGGCGGCGGCCATGCCGGTCCAGCCGAAGATCCCGAGGTTCTCCTGCGCGTACCAGGGGCGGACACCGAAGACGATGCCGGCCCCCGTGATGACGACCACGGTGAGGACGCCGATCCGCCAGGTGGTGGGGCGGTCGGTGCGGGAGGCGACGGTGTACAGCGCCACGACCACGCTGAGCGCTATGGCCAGCCGCGGCGGCCCGTGCTCGCCCCCGCTGCTGATGATCTCCGTGAGCGTCATGGCACAGGTGAACGCCAGCACGGTGCGCGGCAACCGGCCGCGTAGCACCAGGGAGGCCGAGGCCAGGCCGGTGAGCAACACGAAGAGCGGCCCGAGGGGGGTGTGCGGAGAGTGCGGGTTGGTCACCGAACCGATCAGGATCAGTACGAAGACACCCAGGGCCAGCGTGGTGTCCAGCGCCAGCGGGTGTTCGCACAGCCAGCGGCGCGGCCGAGCCAGGCCCGGTCCTACGGCGAGGGGAGTCACGGCAACCTATTCTGGGGGCTCGGGCTCGCCCCCTGCTTCGAAGCTCGGTTCGCCTCCGGGCGCCTTGAGCGACTGCCGACGGTCGACCGTGCTCGACCGCTCGTACCTCGCGGCCTCCGCGCGCTCTCCCTTTCGGCAGCCGCGCGCCCTTCGGTTCACTCGCCGGTGGGACGGAGTCAGGTGTCCGGGAGCGAGGGAAGCGGGTGGGGAGTCGCCGTTTCAGCCCGGGATGAGGCCGTCGTCGCGGAGCATCGACTTGACCTCCTCAAGAGTGGCCTCGGGTGCCGGCAGAATGAGCTCGGAGGGTTCCAGGGAGTCGTCGGGGAGCGGCTCGCCCAGGGTGCGCACGGCCTCCAGAAGGGCGTCGAAGGTGCGCCGGAAGCCGGACTCGTCGCCGTTCTCCAGCTCTGCGAGAAGCTCGTCGTCGAGCACGTTCAGCCCGCTCAGATGGCTGTCGTCCAGCCGCACCTGCCCCTCCCCCATGATCCTTACGATCACGACGGCCTCCTTGAGAGATCTCGCGCGGTGGCGAGGGGCCGGTTCCGTCCGCCGCCGGTGGGTCTCCCGCCGGCCGGCCCCGTCACTGCTTGTCGAAGCGGTGCTGTCCCTGTGCCTGCTGCTGGTTCTCGCCCTGCGCGCCGCCCTCAATAGCCTGCGGTGCGCTGCCGCCGCCCGCCAGTTCGGCCTTCATCCGCTGGAGCTCCAGCTCCACGTCGGCGCCGCCGGAGATCCGCTCCAGCTCGGCGGTGATGTCGTCCTTGGCCATGCCGGTCGGGTCGTCGAGGGCGCCGGAGGCCATCAGCTCGTCGAGCGCGCCGGCCCGGGCCTGCATCTGGGCGGTCTTGTCCTCGGCGCGCTGGATGGCGAGGCCGACGTCGCCCATCTCCTCGGAGATGCCGGAGAACGCCTCGCCGATGCGGGTCTGCGCCTGGGCGGCGGTGTAGGTGGCCTTGATGGTCTCCTTCTTGGTGCGGAAGGCGTCGACCTTGGCCTGAAGGCGCTGCGAGGCGAGGGTCAGCTTCTCCTCCTCGCCCTGGAGCGTCTGGTGCTGCACCTCCAGGTCGCTGACCTGCTGCTGGAGGGCGGCGCGGCGGGAGAGCGCCTCACGCGCCAGGTCCTCCCGGCCCAGCGCCAGCGCCTTGCGGCCCTGGTCCTCCAGCTGGGCGGACTTGCTGCGCAGTTGGTTGAGCTGGAGCTCCAGGCGCTTGCGGGAGGTCGCCACGTCGGCGACACCACGGCGGACCTTCTGCAGCAGTTCCAGCTGCTTCTGGTAGGAGTAGTCAAGGGTCTCGCGCGGATCCTCGGCCCGGTCCAGGGCCTTGTTGGCCTTCGCGCGGAAGATCATCCCCATACGCTTCATGACACCGCTCATGGGCCTCGCGCGCCCCCTTCTGACGGACTTGAGACTCCGGCACACCTGACAGACCCAGCGTACGGGCCCTCCTTCCATTACCGCACTGTTCGCGCCCCCTCGGGCTCCTCCTGCAGAACGATCGGGCGCCGGGCGCCTCCGGCGCAGGGAGTAGGTGGCGACCGGGGTGGTGCGCCGTTGCCGGATCGTTCCCGCAGAGGCTGGGGTCCACACCCGGAACCCCGTACCCTTGGGTGTTGTGTTCCGAAGCCGTTCCAAGGATGAGCAGGCCGCGCCCAAGATGACCGCGGACCAGCCGCAGCAGCCCCGTGACCCGCAGGCGCCCAAGGGCCGCCCGACCCCCAAGCGCAGCGACGCCCAGTCGCAGCGCCGCAGCCTGGCGAAGACGCCGGTCACCCGCAAGGAGGCGGCGAAGCGAGCGCGCGAGGCCCGCCGGGCCGACCTGGTCAAGCAGCGCGAGGCGCTGGCCGGCGGCGACGAGCGGTACCTGCCGCTGCGCGACCGCGGCCCGATCCGCAAGTTCGCGCGCGACTTCGTGGACTCGCGCTTCGTGATCGCCGAGTTCTTCCTGCCGCTCGCGGTGGTCATCCTCGTGCTGAGCATGATCCGCGCGGGCGCGATGCAGAGCTATGTGCTGCTGCTGTGGATGCTGGTCATCCTGATGATCGTGGTCAACTCCTTCGTCCTCGCCTTCCAGCTGAAGCGCCAGCTCAAGCAGCGCTTCCCGGGTGAGAACCTGCGCGGCGCGGTGCCGTACGCCCTGATGCGTACGCTCCAGATGCGTCGCCTGCGGCTGCCCAAGCCGCAGGTCAAGCGCGGGGAACGACCCTGAGCGAGCAGCAGCCGTCGGATTTCGCCTCAGGCGTGCAGGGCTGGCTGAACGGCCTGTCCGGCCTGCGGAACACGGTGCGCCAGGAGCTGGTCGCCCGCCAGCTCGACGAGCAGATCGCCGCCCGCTATCCGGTGGGGCGGCGACTGCGCGTGCTGGACGTGGGCCTCGGCCAGGGCACCCAGGCGCTTCGCCTGGCCCGCGCGGGCCACGAGGTCACCGGGCTGGAGTCCGATCCGCGGATGCTGGAGACCGTACGGTCGACGCTGGCCGGTGAGCCGGCGGGCATCCAGGAGCGGATGCGGCTGATCGAGGGCGACGGCCGGGACACCGGTGCGCACTTCGCACCCGGCGCCTTCGACCTGGTGCTCTGCCACGGCGTGCTGATGTACGTGCCGGAGCCGGGGGCCATGCTGGCCGGGCTGGCCCGGGTGCTGGCGCCCGGCGGCCTGCTGTCGCTGCTGGTGCGGAACGCCGACGCGCTGGCCATGCGGCCGGGGCTGTCCGGGGACTGGGAGACGGCGCTGGCCGCCTTCGACTCCGCCACCTACACCAACCGGATCGGGCTGCGGGTGCGCGCCGACCGGCTCGCCGAGCTGACCACCACCCTGACCGGGGTCGGGGCGCCGCTGGACGCCTGGTACGGCGTGCGGGTCTTCACCGACCTGGCGCCCGACGGCGCGCCGGAGCCGGAGCCGGCGGAGTTCGAGCGGCTGCTGGCCGCCGAGGACCGGGCCGGGCGCACCGACCCGTACCGCGCGGTGGCGGCGCTGCTGCACCTGTGCGGCGTGCGCGGCGGCTGACGGGGACTCTCTCGGTACGTCTCTTCCGGGGGTGTGAATCGGGGGCGCCTCCGTGCCCCCGCACCCCGGCACTTCGGCACTCCCGCACCCCGGCGCCCCGGTTCGGTGAGCCTCTTCGTGGTGTGGCTCAGGTCGACGCCCCGGGTTCGGCGTCCTGTTCGGCGTGAGCTCCGATTCCCTTCCCCCGAACCCGCCCTCCGGCGCCGACGACGACGCGCCGGGTCCGAGACTCTCCGCGCGCGAGACCTGGCGGGTGCTGTACGAGCACATACGCCCACACCGCCCGGTCATCGCCCTGGGCGCGCTGCTCTCCCTCGTCGGCTCGGCGTGCGCGCTGTCCCAGCCGATCGCCACCAAGACACTGGTGGACCGGCTGGGCGACGACGAGCCCATCGCGGGCATCCTGCTGGTCCTCAGCGCGCTGGTGCTGCTCGGCACGGCGATCGAGGCGGTGGCCCAGTACGTCCTGGAGCGTGCCGCCGAGTCGGTGGTGTTCACCGCCCGGCGCCGGCTGACCGGACGGCTGTTGCGGCTGCGGGTCTCGGAGGCCGACCGGATCCCGCCCGGCGATCTGATGTCCCGCGTCACCTCGGACACCACGCTGCTGCGCGCGGTGACCACGCAGGCGATGGTCGCGGGGGTCACCGGGGCGCTGACCGTGGTCGCCACCATCGTGATGATGGGGGTGCTGGACCCGGTGCTGCTGGGCGTCACGATCGGCGTGATGGTGCTGATCGGCGGCGCGACGGCGCTGGTGATGCCGAAGATCTCGCGCGCCACCCAGCGGTCGCAGGAGGCGGTGGGCGAGATCTCCACCGTTCTGGAGCGGGCCTTCGGGGCGTTCCGCACCATCAAGGCGTCGGGCGCGGAGCGGCGCGAGACCGAGACGGTGTGGAACGCGACGCGGAAGGCGTGGCGGCACGGGGTGCAGGCCGCCAAGTGGCAGTCCCTGGCCGCCTCCTCGGTCGGGCTCTCGGTCCAGGTCTCCTTTCTCGCGGTGCTCGGCATCGGCGGCGCCCGGGTGGCCTCCGAGGCGATCGAGGTCTCCACCCTCATCGCCTTCCTGCTGCTCCTCTTCTATCTGATCGAGCCGGTGTCCCAGCTGGTCTCCTCCGCCACCCAGTACCAGGAGGGCGCGGCGGCGATCGCGCGCATCACGGAAGCGGAGCGTCTGGAGACCGAACCGGAGGCGGAGCCGCGGGAGGCCGCCGCGGAGGGTGGGCGGCAGGACCCGGCGACGGCCGGGGAGCCGGCGGTCGGGGACGGGCCCGCCGCGGTCGCCTTCGAGGACGTCACCTTCCGCTACCGCGAGGAGCTGCCACCGGTGCACCAGGGGGTGAGCTTCACCGTGCCCAGCGGCGGCATGACCGCCTTCGTCGGCCCGTCCGGGGCGGGCAAGAGCACCGTCTTCGGCCTCATCGAGCGGTTCTACGACGCGACCGGCGGCCGAGTGTCGCTGGACGGGCGGGATGTGCGCGACTGGCCGCTGGCCGAGCTCCGGGCGGCGATCGGCTACGTCGAGCAGGACGCCCCCGTACTGGCCGGGACGCTACGCGAGAACCTGGTCTTCGCCGCCCCCGACGCCACCGACGAGGACATCCGCGAGGTGCTGGTCCGCACCCGGCTCGACACCCTGGTGGAGCGGCTGCCGGAGGGGCTGGACACCCGGGTCGGCCACCGCGGCAGCCGGCTCTCCGGCGGCGAGCGCCAGCGGGTGGCCATCGCCCGCGCCCTGCTGCGGCGCCCCCGGCTGCTGCTCCTGGACGAGGCCACCTCGCAGCTCGACGCCGTCAACGAGCTCGCGCTGCGCGACACGGTCGCCGAGGCCGCCCGGCACACCACCGTGCTCGTCGTCGCCCACCGGCTCTCCACGGTGCTGCTCGCCGACCGCATCGTCGTCATGGAGGCGGGACGGGTGCGGGCCGTGGGCACCCACGCCGAGCTGGTCGCGGCGGACCCGCTCTACGGGGAGCTGGCGGCCACGCAGTTCCTGGCCACGGCGACCGGCTGAGGCACGGCGGGGACCCGTACGGACGTCAGCCGTGGCCGGTCCCGCCCGCGGCGGGAAGACTGCGAGTCATGAAGACTCCCGCGAGCCGCAGGCTGCCGCCGCCCGCCACGCTGTCGCTGTGCTGCGCGGCGCTCCTGGTGGCCTGTAGCGCGGGCGGCACGGAGACGGCGGAGCGTTCGCGGGCGCCGGCGCCGGCACCGAAGGTGTCGGCGCGGGCCACGGCCCCGCCCGACGACCCGCGCAAGGGGTACGCGGACGCGGTGGCGGCCGTGCTGCCGTCCGTCGTGCAGATCACCGCCGGTGACAGCCTCGGCTCCGGGGTGGTCTACGACGCCCGGGGGCACATCGTCACCAACGCCCATGTGGTCGGCGACGCCGAGGACTTCGAGGTCACCCTGGCCACCGGCAAGAACCCCCACAAGGCGTCGCTGGTCTCCAGCTATCCGGCGCAGGACCTCGCGGTGATCAAGCTCGACGAGGTGCCGGGCGGGCTGAAGCCCGCCGTCTTCGGCGACTCGTCGAAGATCGAGGTGGGGCACATCGTGCTGGCGATGGGCAGCCCGCTGGGCCTGTCCAGCAGCGTCACCCAGGGCATCGTCTCGGCGGTGGGACGCACCGTCAGCGAGCCCCGTGAGGGCGGCGGCACCGGCGCCACCATCAGCAACCTGATCCAGACCTCCGCGCCCATCAACCCCGGCAACAGCGGCGGCGCGCTGGTCAGCCTCGCCAACGAGGTGGTCGGCATCCCCACGCTCGCCGCCACCGACCCGGAGCTCGGCGACGCGGCGGCCGGCATCGGCTTCGCCATCCCCTCCGCCACCGTAACCGACATCGCCGACCAGATCATCGAGGACGGCGAGGTCACCTCCTCGGGCAAGGCGGCGCTCGGCATCACCGGGCGCACCGTGCTCGGCGACGACTACCGGCCGACCGGGGTGGCCGTGGTCTCCGTCGCCGACGACGGGGCCGCCGCGCGGGCCGGCCTGAAGTCGGGGGACATCGTCACCGCCGTCGGCGACACCCGGATCACCACCATGCTGTCCCTGATCGAGGCGCTGGCCGCGCACCGACCCGACGACCGGACCACGGTGACCTACGAGCGGAACGGCGCCCCGAACACGGCGCGGGTCACCCTCGGCGAGCTGTGAGCGCCGCGTGCCCGGCTACTGCTCCGCGTGCCCCGCTACTGCTCCGCGTGCAGGCTCATCGGGCCGTAGATCTCGGTGCCGTCCTCGAAGAGCCACACCTGCTCGACCCCGCCCTCCAGCAGTTCCTTCCACACCTGGCCGATCCACGACTCGGCGTCCCCCTGGGTGCTGAACTCCTCCGGCTCCACCGCCGGCTCCGTACGGGTCCCGTCGGCCTTCTCGAACCGCCACGTCCACGCCATCTGCGCCGCCTCCTCGTCCCGTCCTGCTCTCGTCACACTCCTGCCCCGCAGCGTAGTGGCGCGCCACCGGATTCGGGACGAGACGTCGTAGGACTCCGTACGGGGTGGCCCCGCGCGCCTGACATGGCACGACGCGAGACGATCGGGGCGTGGAACTGACTCTCCTGGGCACCGGGGCCCCCGACGGGCTGCCGCGCCACGGCTGCCCCTGCGCGGCCTGCGCCACCGCCATCGGCGACGAGGCGCGCGCCGCGACCGCCGTCCTCGTCGACGGCGCGCTCCTGCTCGATCTCACCCCCGGCCCGGCCTTCGCCGCCGCGCGGGCCGGGCTCTCCCTCGCCGGCGTCCGGCAGGTGCTGCTGTCGCACCCGCACGGCGGCCCGGCGCTGGAGTACCCGGCGGGGCTCCCGGTGCCCGGCCGGGTACCGGACGGCCGGGAGCTGGTCCTCATCAGCGGGCACCGGATACGCGCGCTCGCGGTGGACGCGCCCGGCACCGGCTACGAGGTCACCGGGCTCGACGGCGACCGGCTGCTGTACCTGCCGCCCGGCGCGGCGGCGTCCGGGCTGCCCGAGCGGCCCGAGCCGTACGCCCTGGTGCTGCTGGACGTCCTGGGCCGGCCCGACGCGCTGGCCCGGCTGCGCGCGGCCGGTGCCGTCGGCCCCACCACCGACGTGGTCGCCGTGCACCTGGACCACGATGTGCCGCCGGGCCCCGAGCTGCACCGCCGACTGGCCGCGGCCGGCGCCCGCGCGGTGCCCGACGGCCAGACGCTGGTCGTCGGCGACTACCACGCCGTGCCCGACCTGCCGCGCCGCACGCTGGTGCTGGGCGGGGCCCGCTCCGGAAAGTCCCTGGAGGCCGAGCGGCGCCTGGACTCCTTCCCCGACGTGGTCTACGTCGCCACCGGGGGCACCCGCGACGGCGACACGGAGTGGGCCGCCCGCGTCGCCCTGCACCGGGAGCGCCGCCCCGTCAGCTGGCGCACCGTCGAGAGCTGCGACCTGGTGCCGCTGCTCGCCGCCGACGGGCCGCCGCTGCTCGTCGACTGTCTGGCGCTGTGGCTGACCGACGCGATGGACAGGGTCGACGCCTGGTCCGACGATGCCTGGGCCGACGGCGGCGAACGGGCGCTGCGGGAGCGGGTGGCGGAGCTCGTGGCCGCGGTGCGCGACACCCGCCGCTCCGTCGTGGCCGTCAGCAACGAGGTGGGGTCCGGCGTGGTGCCCGCCACGGCGGCGGGGCGCCGCTTCCGGGACGAGCTGGGGCGGCTGAACGCGGCGTTCGCGGCGGAGTGCGAGCAGGTCCTCCTGGTCGTGGCCGGTCAGGCGCTCCCCCTGCGCGGCTGACCCGCGGCCGTGGGACGTCGACCGGCCGGTCGACGTCCCGGGCTGTCGGCCGCCCGGCCTGTCAGCGCCCCGTCGGTCGACTTCTCGTCCTGTCGACATCCACAGCCCGGTCCACGTCCCGGCCGGTCGGCGACCCAGCCCGGTCCCTCTCCCCGCCGGTCGGCGGCCCAGCCGGCCGGCCTCCCGTGACCTGCCCGTCGTGGATGTCGCCCGATAGGGTGCCTCACGTGAACAGCGGCCTGAATCTCGATGACTTCGTCGACCTGATCGAGCGCCCCGACGGCACCATCCGGCGTGACGCCGAGGAACGCCGGGAGCGGCTCGTCGTGCCCTCCGGATCACTGGGGCGGCTGGACGAACTCGGCGAGTGGCTCAGCGCCGCCCAGGGCGGTGTGCCCGCCCGGCCCATCGAACAGCCGCGGGTGGTGCTCTTCGCGGGCGACCACGGGGTGGCGGAGCTGGGCGTCTCGGCCCGTCCGGCCGGCTCCGCGCACCGGCTGGTGCGCGCCGTGCTGGACGGCGAGAGCCCCGTCGCCATCCTGGCCCGGCGCTTCGGCGCCCCCGTCCGCGTCGTCGACATGGCGCTGGACTGCGACCCGGCCGAGCTCCCCGAGGAGGTCACCCGGCACCGGGTGCGGCGCGGCTCGGGCCGGATCGACGTCGAGGACGCGCTGACGGCGGAGGAGGCCGAGCAGGCGTTCCGCACCGGCATGGCGATCGCCGACGAGGAGGCCGACGGCGGCACGGACCTGCTGGTGCTGGGCGACCTGAGCGTGGGCGGCACCACCGCGGCCGGTGTCCTCATCGCGGCGCTGTGCGGCACCGACGCCTCGGTGGTGACCGGCCGCGGTGGCGGGGGCATCGACGACCTGGCCTGGATGCGCAAGTGCGCGGCGATCCGGGACGCGCTGCGGCGGGCGCGGCCGGTCCTGGGAGACCAGCTGGAGCTGCTGGCGACCTGCGGCGGCGCGGACCTCGCGGCGATCACCGGATTCCTGCTGCAGAGCGCGGTGCGCCGCACCCCGGTGATCCTGGACGGGGTCGTCTCGGCGGCCGCCGCCCTGGTGGCGCAGCGGGTCGCGTTCCGGGCCCCGGACTGGTGGCTGGCCGGACAGACGAGTGGTGAGCCGGCCCAGGCGAAGGCGCTGGACCGGATCGCGCTCAACCCTCTGCTCGACCACGGCGTCACAGTGGGCGAGGGGACGGGGGCGCTGCTGGCCCTGCCGATGGTGCAGGCGGCCGCGGCCCTGTCGGCGGAGCTGCCCGAGCGCGCCTAGCGCTCAGGCTGGTTCCGGCGGACTTCCTGGTCACGGCGCGGCGGGTCGGCACCGCGGACGGTGCGGCCCGCCGCCCCCGTGCGGCTCCGCGCGGTCACCGGCCCACCGCCCCCGTGCGGCTCCGCGCGGTCACCGGCCCGCCGCGCTCCGGGCCGTGGTGTGCGCACCGCGCGGCAATTTGCCCGATTTACTGGCAAACGCTCCCTCGCCATAAGATCGCTTTTCATGGGAGACGTCCGCTTGAGCCCACATGTGAGTTCGAAGGATGAGGGCCACACCTGGCCGCGGCGCGGTGCCGCGTTCGCCGTCTGGTACCTGCGTGTCGTCACGTTCGTCAACCTGCTCGGGGCGGTGTGGGTGTCGTTCGGCAACGACATCCGCCGCCACAACATGGACGAGTACTTCACGCCGTACCTGCTGACCGCGGGCTTCTTCTCCGGAGCGCTCTCCCTCTTCCTGGCCGTCACCATGCGCCGCCGCAAGCGCGCCGCGTGGATCCTCAACCTGGTGCTGGCGACGCTGCTGCTGGCGGTGATCGTGCTGGCGATGGGGTGGTCGGAGTACCGGCGGCACATCCAGAACTGGATCTCCCTGCTCCTCACCGCGTTGTTCGTGGTCGCGCTGCTGGCGGGCCGGCGGGAGTTCTACGCGAAGGGTGACCGCTCGAACCCGAGGCTGGCGGCGGCGGTGGCGGCCGGCGGGCTGCTGGTCGGCTCGCTGCTGGCGGCCGGCCTGGTGACGGTCACCAACACCGCACCGGACGACGAGCGCTCCACCTTCCTGGAGCGCTGGCACTACGGCGTGCTGCGGATGGTCTCGCTGGCCGCGGACGACACCCGCTTCGAGGGCATCAGCACGCCCGGCTGGGTCAACGTCACCATCAACGTGATGAGCACGGCGCTGATGGTGCTGGTGCTGTACGCGGCCTTCCGCGCCCGCCGCGCCGTCGACCCGATCACCGGGGAGGACGAGGCCCGGCTGCGCGAGCTGCTGGACCGCTGGGGCGACCGCGACTCGCTCGGCTACTTCGCGCTGCGCCACGACAAGTCCGTGCTGTGGTCCCCCTCGGGCAAGTCCGCCATCACCTACCGCGTGGTCGGCGGCGTCTCGCTCGCCTCCGGCGACCCCATCGGCGACCCGGAGGCATGGCCGGGCGCCATCGAACCCTGGCTGGCCGAGGCCCGTGAGCACGGCTGGATCCCGGCCGTGATGGGCGCGGGCGAGGAGGCCGGCATGGTCTACGCCCGGCACGGGATGGACGCGCTGGAGCTGGGCGACGAGGCGATCGTCGACACCGACGAGTTCACCCTGGAGGGCCGCGCGATGCGCACCGTCCGCCAGGCGTACAACCGGGTCAAGCGGGCCGGCTACACGGTCCGCGTCCGCCGCCACGAGGACATCCCCGAGGAGGAGATGGCGGAGCTGCTGCGGCTGGCGGACGACTGGCGGGACGGCGAGACCGAGCGCGGCTTCTCCATGGCGCTGGGCCGTCTCGGCGACCCGCGCGACGGCCGCTGCGCGATGCTCACCTGCGCGGACGCCGAGGGACGGCCGCGCGCGCTGCTGAGCTTCGCGCCCTGGGGCGCCAAGGGCCTGTCGCTGGACCTGATGCGGCGTGACCGCGACTCCGACAACGGGCTGATGGAGTTCATGGTGCTGGAGCTGATCCAGCGCTCGCGCGAGGTCGGCGTCGACCAGATCTCGCTCAACTTCGCGATGTTCCGCTCCGTCTTCGAGCGCGGCTCCCGGCTGGGCGCCGGCCCGGTGCTGCGGCTGTGGCGCTCCCTGCTGAGCTTCTTCTCCCGCTGGTGGCAGATCGAGTCGCTGTACCGCGCCAACGCCAAGTACCGCCCCATCTGGGAACCGCGCTATCTGCTCTTCGAGAAGAGCACCGACCTGCCGCGCATCGCCATCGCCGCCGCCCGCGCGGAGGGCTTCCTGGAGGCGCCCGGACTCCCGAAGTGGCTCAACCGCAAGCACCTGGAGCGCGCCGCCGACTCGGCCGACCCCCGACAGCAGGCGTCCCGGACGACGCGGTCGAGGCCGTGAAGCCCACCGCGCGGTGCGCGGCCCACCGCGCGGTCGCTGGCGGGCAAGGAGCACGTGGCCGCCGGCGCCGCGGTGCGGGGGGTGTGCGCCGTGGGCGAGGCGTGGCGACGGCGCGTCGAGACCCGCCGGGCCGCGTCCGCGCCCGCGCGGCCCGCGTCCGGCTACGGGAGCGCGAGCAGCCGCGCGGACGCCGACGACGCGGTCCCGGCCCGCACCGCCCACCCACCCGCTCGGGGGCCCGCCGCCGCCCGGTCGCCCAGCGGGCGTCCCGGCGCTGAGCGTCCGCCGTGACGGCCCCGTACCCCGGGCGGCGCCCGTGACCGCGCGGCCGGCGGCGACCGCGGGCCATGCACTGGCCGCCGGGTGTGGTCAGCCGAAGCCGCCCACCCAGTCGCCCAGCTTGCGTCGCACCGCGGTCCAGCGGGCGTCGTGGCGGTCGGCGCGGACCCGCGCCGTGGCGCGGGCACGGGGGCGGTGGCGGTAGAAGCGGCGGGCCCAGGGCGATTCGGGGCGGGCCAGGCGGACGGCGCCGAACAGGGCGATCGGGGGGACCAGCACGCCGATCACCGCCATGCGCAGCTTGCCCTTGGTGAGGGCGAGCAGCGCGACGAGGAAGTTGAGGGCCACGTTGAGCGCCACGGTGAGGCGGTCCTGCTGCTCGGCGTCGGACAGGTCGTTGACGCCGAACGGCAGGAACCCGCTGAGCAGCAGCAGGACCATGGCCGCGGTGACCACCACGATCTCCACGCTCTTGCGGCCCTGTTCGGTCCAGTAGACGTCGTGCAGATGCAGGATCAGCGCGAACTCGTCCAGGACCAGCCCCGCGCCGACCCCGAAGAGCACCGCTGAGAGGTAGGCGCCCAGGCCGTGGTCCCCGCTGGCGACGGCGCCGAAGCCGCCGCCGATGGTGAGCAGGACGCCGGGCACGACGTGGTGGATGTGCAGCCCGCCCGGGGTGACGTTGCGGAACGGCCCCTTCCCGGCCTTGATCATCCGCGTGATCACCCGGGTGACCACGAAGGAGACGATGAACGCGGTCAGCGCGAGGAACAGCGGCAGCTTGCCGGGCTCGACGATGTTCCGGTACCACCAGTTGCCCACGTCGCGACTCCCAGGACCGCCCTACCGCCTCCCAGCCTGCGCGATAGCCTGCCGCGCGATGGACACCACGCCGCAGCAGTCGCCCGCACGCCCGCCCGAGCCGCCGCGCGTGCCGCGCGCGCCCTGGGCCGACGGGGCGCGCTTCGCCTTCGGCACGCTGACCGTGCTTCCGGTGCGGGTCGCGCGCTGGGACCGGGGCGCGGCGCACACGGGCATGCTGTGCGCTCCGCTGACCGGGTTGGTCGTGGGGCTCTTCGCGGCCGCGCTCGGCGGCGTGCTGATGCTGTGTGGCTCCGGCCCGCTGCTCGCGGCGGTGGCCACGGTCGCCGTGCCCGCCGCGCTCACCCGCGGGCTGCACCTGGACGGGCTCGCGGACACCGCGGACGGGCTGGGCAGCGGCAAGCCGGCGGAGGACGCGCTGCGCATCATGAAGCAGTCGGACATCGGCCCGTTCGGCGTCATCACCCTGCTGCTCGTGCTGCTCGCCCAGGTCGCGGCCGGGTACGAGCTGTACGCGGACCACTGGGCGCTCGGCGCCGCAGCGGCCGCCGTCGCGGGCACCGCCGCCCGCTGCGCGCTGACGCTGGCCGCCCGGTCCGGGGTGCCCGCCGCGCGTCCCGAGGGGCTGGGCGCCGCCGTCGCCGGTGCCGTGCCCGTCCGGTCCGCCGCGGTCGCCGTCACGCTGGTCGTCGCCGGCTGCGCCGGCTGCGGCGCCCTGTTCGGCCCGTACGCGGCCGTGCGGTTCGCGTGCGCCGCGCTCGCCGCGCTCGCCGCCGCCGAACTCCTGCTCCGCCACTGCCGCCGTCGCTTCGGCGGCGTCACCGGCGACGTCTTCGGGGCGCTCGCCGAGGCCGCCGCGACCACGGCCCTCATCGTCCTCACCTTCGGCACCTGACCGCACCTGACCGCACCTGACCGCACCTGACCGCACGTGACGGCACCTGACGGTCCCTCCGGCCGCCCGTCCGGCCACCATTTCGCCGCGGGCCACTCCCCGGCCGCCCCGACCGACCTTCCCGGCCGGCGCTCCCGGCCGCCGTCGCACGCCCGCGGTGTTCACCGCTCCGCCGAATCGAACACCCCTCCCGGGTACGTCACTTGACGCCGCGGCGACGGCGCGCACCGCGGCGGCGCGAACCGGAGGGGACGGGTCCGGCGTATCCGGCGTCTTTCCCGAGCGGACAACCGCCCTTCGCGTTGTGGACAACGCCTGGCCGCCCACCGCCACCGACCCGGTAAGGGGTTAGGCTCACAACGGCCCATAAAGCCACGCCACCGCGGAAGCGGAACCGCGCGGCTGACTCACCCATCGGCCGAGGAACCAAGGGAAGAGGGACCCCACCACCGTGACTGCACTCACTCTCAGCACCTCCTCCGCGGCGACCCTGCGCGCAGACGCCGTCGTCATCGGCGTGGCGAAGGGAGCCAAGGGCCCCGTTGTCGCCCCCGGCGCCGAGGCCGTGGACTCCGCGTTCGACGGCAAGCTGGCCGGCGTTCTGGAGACCCTCGGCGCGAGCGGCGCCGAGGGCGAGGTGACCAAGCTGCCGGCCCCGGCCGGCTTCAAGGCCCCGGTCGTGGTCGCGGTCGGTCTCGGCGACGTGCCGACCCGGGAGGACGGCGCCGACGGGAGGTACGACGCCGAGGCGCTGCGCCGCGCGGCCGGCGCCGCCGCTCGTGCGCTGGCCGGCGCCAAGAAGGGCGCCTTCGCGCTGCCGCTGGCGGACGCGGAGGACGCCGCCGCCGTCGCCGAGGGCGCGCTGCTGGGCGCGTACGCGTTCACCACGCACCGCAGCAACGGGGGCGACAGGAAGAAGGCCAACGGCGCGCCGCTCGCCGAGGTCACCCTGCTCGGCGCCAAGCCGCGCGACAAGGCGTTCAAGGCCGCCGCCGAGCGTGCCGGCACGCTGGCCGCCGAGGTCAACCGGGCCCGTGACCTGATCAACACCGCCCCCAACGTGCTGGACCCGAAGGCGTTCGCCGCCGAGGCCCAGGCCGCCGCCAAGGAGCACGGCCTGAAGGTCGAGGTGCTCGACGAGAAGGCGCTGAAGAAGGGCGGCTACGGCGGCATCCTCGGCGTCGGCCAGGGCTCGGAGGCCCCGCCGCGCCTGGTGAAGATCGCCTACACCCACCCCAAGGCGGCCAAGACGCTCGCCCTGGTCGGCAAGGGCATCACCTACGACTCGGGCGGCATCTCCCTCAAGCCGGCCGGCCACAACGAGACGATGAAGTGCGACATGAGCGGCGCCGCCGCGGTGTTCGCCGCCGTCGTCGCCGCCGCCCGGCTGGGCCTCGCGGTCAATGTGACCGGCTGGCTGGCGCTCGCCGAGAACATGCCGTCCGGCTCCGCCACCCGCCCCGGCGACGTCCTCACCATGTACAGCGGCAAGACCGTGGAGGTGCTGAACACCGACGCCGAGGGCCGGCTGGTGCTCGCCGACGCGCTCACCCGCGCCTCGGAGGAGCGGCCGGACGCGATCGTGGACGTCGCCACCCTGACCGGCGCGATGGTGCTCGCCCTGGGCAACCGCACCTTCGGGATCATGGCCAACGACGACGCCTTCCGCGCCGCGATCCACGAGATCGCCGAGGAGGTCGGCGAGCAGGCGTGGCCGATGCCGCTCCCCGCCGAGCTGCGCAAGGGCATGGACTCGCCGGTGGCGGACATCGCCAACATGGGCGAGCGGATGGGCGGCGGTCTGGTGGCCGGCCTGTTCCTGAAGGAGTTCATCGGCGAGGGGATCACCTGGGCCCACCTGGACATCGCGGGCCCGGCCTTCAACGAGTCCGGCCCCTTCGGCTACACCCCCAAGGGCGGCACCGGCTCGGCCGTGCGCACCCTGGTCCGGCTGGCCGAGCGCACCGCCGCGGGCGACCTGGGCTGACGGCTCCGACGCGGTCCCGGGCCCGCGCGCCCGGGACCGCGTCGGACCCCGCTGGAATGTCCGGGGTCACCACCGCGTTACCGCACCCACGACTGATTTCGCCCTCAACGAAATCCGTCGTGACCCCCACCTCGGTAATACGCATGAGTAACCCCCGCGCGCCCCGCGACGGATGTCTCACACCACGGGCCCCGCGTCCCGCCGCCCGCCAACAAGTGCGAAGATGTTGTCCCGGCAGGACAGGGCCCCCCAGGGCCGAAGCAATCAGCGGCCGAACCACAGCCGCCGCCCGGTCACCGACGACCGGCCCCGGCGCACCCATGCATGGAGGACGTGACGTGGCGAACGACGCCAGCACCGTTTTCGACCTAGTGATCCTCGGTGGCGGAAGCGGTGGTTACGCCGCCGCGCTGCGAGGTGCTCAGCTGGGCCTGGACGTCGCACTGATCGAGAAGAACAAGCTCGGCGGCACCTGCCTGCACAACGGCTGCATCCCCACGAAGGCCCTGCTGCACGCCGGCGAGGTCGCCGACCAGGCGCGCGAGGCCGATCAGTTCGGTGTCAAGGCCACCTTCGAGGGCATCGACATCAACGCCGTCCACAAGTACAAGGACGACGTGATCGCGGGCCTCTACAAGGGCCTGCAGGGCCTGGTCGCCTCCCGCAAGGTGACCTACATCGAGGGTGAGGGCCGGCTGTCCTCCCCCACCTCCGTCGACGTGAACGGCCAGCGCATCCAGGGCCGCCACATCCTGCTGGCGACCGGCTCCGTGCCGAAGTCGCTGCCGGGCCTGGAGATCGACGGCAACCGCATCATCTCCTCCGACCACGCGCTGACGCTGGACCGGGTCCCGAAGTCCGCGATCATCCTGGGCGGCGGCGTCATCGGCGTCGAGTTCGCCTCCGCGTGGAAGTCCTTCGGCACCGACGTCACCATCGTCGAGGGCCTGAAGCACCTGGTCCCGGTCGAGGACGAGAACAGCTCGAAGCTTCTTGAGCGCGCCTTCCGCAAGCGCGGCATCAAGTTCAACCTGGGCACCTTCTTCGAGAAGGCCGAGTACACCGCCGACGGCGTCCAGGTGACGCTGGCCGACGGCAAGACCTTCGAGGCCGAGGTGCTGCTCGTCGCCATCGGCCGCGGCCCGGTCTCCCAGGGCCTGGGCTACGAGGAGGCCGGGGTCGCCATGGACCGCGGCTACGTCCTGGTCGACGAGTACATGCGCACCAACGTGCCGACCATCTCGGCCGTCGGTGACCTCGTCCCGACCCTCCAGCTCGCGCACGTCGGCTTCGCCGAGGGCATCCTGGTGGCGGAGCGGCTGGCCGGTCTGAAGACCGTGCCGATCGACTACGACGGCGTGCCGCGCGTCACCTACTGCCACCCCGAGGTCGCCTCGGTCGGCATCACCGAGGCCAAGGCCAAGGAGCTGTACGGCGCCGACAAGGTCGTCGCCCTCAAGTACAACCTGGCCGGCAACGGCAAGAGCAAGATCCTCAAGACCGCGGGCGAGATCAAGCTCGTGCAGGTCCGCGACGGCGCCGTCGTCGGCGTCCACATGGTCGGCGACCGTATGGGCGAGCAGGTCGGCGAGGCGCAGCTGATCTACAACTGGGAGGCGCTGCCCGCCGAGGTCGCGCAGCTCATCCACGCGCACCCGACGCAGAACGAGGCGCTCGGCGAGGCGCACCTGGCCCTGGCCGGCAAGCCGCTGCACTCCCACGACTAATCAGTCCGGGCGCGAACCATCCGCACAGATCGTTAGGAGCAACCGAAACCATGGCGGTTTCCGTAACCCTGCCGGCGCTCGGCGAGAGCGTCACCGAGGGCACCGTCACCCGCTGGCTGAAGGCCGAGGGCGAGCGTGTCGAGGCCGACGAGCCGCTGCTTGAGGTCTCGACCGACAAGGTCGACACCGAGATCCCGGCGCCCGCGTCGGGCATCCTCACCTCCATCAAGGTGGCCGAGGACGAGACGGTCGAGGTCGGCGCCGAGCTGGCGCTGATCGACGACGGCAGCGGCGCCCCCGCCGAGGCCCCGGCCCCGGCCGCGGCCGAGGCCGCTGCCACGGTCGTCGAGGCTCCGGCCCCGGCCGCGCAGCCCGAGCCCACCCCGGCCCCGGCCGCCGAGGCCCCGGCCCCCGCCGCCGCCGGCGGTGCCGCCGGCACCGACGTGGTGCTGCCGGCGCTCGGCGAGAGCGTCACCGAGGGCACCGTGACCCGCTGGCTCAAGGAGGTCGGCGAGTCCGTCGAGGCCGACGAGCCGCTGCTCGAGGTCTCCACCGACAAGGTCGACACCGAGATCCCGGCCCCGGTCGCCGGTGTCCTGCTGGAGATCGTGGTCGGCGAGGACGAGAGCGCCGAGGTCGGCGCCAAGCTCGCCGTGATCGGCGCCGCGGGTGCCGCTCCGGCCGCCGCGCCGGCTCCGGCCGCCCCGGCCCCGGCCGCGCAGCCCGAGCCCACCCCGGCTCCGGCCCCGGTCGCCGAGGCCCCGGTCCCGGCTCCGGCCGCCCCCGCGCCGGCTCCGGCCCCGGCCGCCCCGGCCCCGCAGGCCGCCGCTCCGGCTCCGGCCGCGCCGGCCCCGGTCACCCCGGCCCCGGCCGCCGGTGGCGAGGGCGCGTACGTCACCCCGCTGGTGCGCAAGCTCGCCGCCGAGAGCGGCGTGGACCTGGGCTCCGTCCAGGGCAGCGGCGTCGGCGGTCGCATCCGCAAGCAGGACGTCATCGCCGCCGCGGAGGCCGCCAAGGCCGCCGCGCAGGCTCCGGCTCCGGCCGCCGCCCCGGCCGCCGCGCCGAAGGCCGCCGCGGCCGAGGTGTCGCCGCTGCGCGGCCAGACCGTCAAGATGACCCGGATGCGCAAGGTCATCGGCGACAACATGATGAAGGCCCTGCACGGCCAGGCCCAGCTGACCAGCGTGGTCGAGGTGGACATCACCAAGGTCATGAAGCTGCGCGGCAAGGCCAAGGAGTCGTTCCTGGCCCGTGAGGGCGTCAAGCTGTCCCCGATGCCTTTCTTCGTCAAGGCGGCGGCCCAGGCGCTGAAGGCCCACCCGGTCATCAACGCCCGGATCAACGAGGACGAGGGCACCATCACGTACTTCGACTCGGAGAACATCGGCATCGCCGTGGACTCCGAGAAGGGTCTGATGACGCCGGTCATCAAGGGCGCGGGCAACCTCAACCTGGCCGGCATCGCCAAGGCGACCGCCGACCTGGCGGGCAAGGTCCGGGCCAGCAAGATCACCCCGGACGAGCTCTCCGGCGCGACCTTCACGATCAGCAACACCGGCTCGCGCGGTGCGCTGTTCGACACGGTCATCGTGCCGCCGAACCAGGTCGCGATCCTGGGCATCGGCGCCACCGTCAAGCGCCCGGTGGTCGTCGAGACCGAGGAGGGCACGGTCATCGCCGTCCGCGACATGACCTACCTGTCCCTCTCCTACGACCACCGTCTGGTGGACGGCGCCGACGCCGCCCGCTACCTGACGGCGGTCAAGGCGATCCTGGAGGCGGGCGAGTTCGAGGTCGAGCTCGGCCTGTAAGGGCGCGCCTGCGGGCCCCGCGCCTGTAAGCCACTCCACAGCACGGCGGTGCCCCGTCCGGAACTCTCCGGGCGGGGCACCGCCGTATTGTCTAGGCATCGCCTGTTCGCCGAAGGAGCCTTCATGACCGTCCCCGCCGTCCATTCGCTGCGCGAACAGATCCGCGAGCACATCGTGGAGGGCATCGTCAGCGGGCGCTGGAAGCCGGGCGAGCGGATCGTGGAGCGACGGATCGCCACCGAACTGGAGGTCAGCCAGACCCCCGTGCGGGAGGCGCTGCGCGAGCTGGAGGCGCTGCGGCTGATCGAGTCGGCCCCCAACAAGGGCGTGCGGGTGCGCAATCTGACCGCCTCCGACCTGGACGAGATCTACCCGGTGCGGGCGGGGCTGGAGCAGATCGCGGCGGAGCTGGCGGCGCCCCGACTGGCCGCGGACGTCTCCGTGCTGGAGCCGTCGGTGGCGGCGCTCTACGAGGCGGACCGCAAGGCCGACGGCGAGGCCCAGGTGCGGCACACCGTCGCCTTCCACCGCGAGCTGGTGCGCGCGGCCGGGAACAGCGTGCTGCTGCACACCTGGGAGGGGCTGGGCATCGAGGTGTTCACGGCGCTGTCGATCCGCTGGCTGGGCACCCGTCAGCAGTCGTACGCGGAGGAGCACGAGGCGCTCGTGGAGGCGTTCCGCAGGCGCGATCCGCGGATCGGGCAGTTGGTGAAGGAACACGTGCTGGGCTGCGCCCCGCGCGCGTAGTCCCGCCCTCCCTCCCTCCCTCTCAACGGGGCCGCCTCCCCGGACCCCGCCGCGAGGGGCGGAGCCCCTCCCACCCCGGGCTCCACCCCGGGCTCCACCCCGGTCCCGCGCCGAACCGCGGGACCCCCGACCCCGGGACTCCGCCCCGGGCCCCGCACCCCACGGTCGGCTCGGCACCGCCGGACACCGTCACGGGGGTTGCGCGCCGTCGCGGCGGGATGACTGCCCCTGAGATCCGGGGCTCCCCGGCACCCCCGCCCGAAGGGGGCGCCGCGCCCCACGGTCG
>NZ_NISY01000065.1 GCF_007595705.1 Streptomyces sp. SAJ15
ACGTCGGCGAGCGCCCGCGCGGCGGCGAGCATCATCTCGGTGTTCACGGTGCGCGACTGGGCGTCCAGCAGGCCGCGGAAGACGCCCGGGAAGACCAGCACGTTGTTGATCTGGTTGGGGAAGTCGGAGCGGCCGGTGGCCACCACCGCGGCGGTCTGCCGGGCGAGGGCCGGCTCCACCTCGGGGTCGGGGTTGGCCAG
>NZ_NISY01000008.1 GCF_007595705.1 Streptomyces sp. SAJ15
CCGAACCCGGAAGGCCCTCACCCATTCAAGATCCCTCAACCGAGACCTGGGTCACCCGTCCACAACCTCCCCGGACAGAACAGCTAGCCGAGGCCCGGCACGGAGGAGACCAGCAGGTCGATCAGCTTGATCCCGACGAAGGGCAGGACGAGCCCGCCGAGCCCGTAGACGGCGAGGTTGCGGCGCAGCAGGTCATGGGCGGAGGCGGGGGTGTAGCGCACGCCGCGCAGCGCGAGCGGGATCAGCGCGACGATGATCAGCGCGTTGAAGATGATCGCCGAGGTGATCGCGGTGGTCGGGCTGTGCAGGCCCATGATGTTCAGGGCTTCGAGCCCCGGATGGACGCTCGCGAACATCGCCGGGATGATCGCGAAGTACTTCGCCACGTCATTGGTGATCGAGAAGGTCGTCAACGCGCCGCGGGTGATGAGGAGTTGCTTGCCGATCTCGACGATCTCGATGAGTTTCGTCGGGTTGGAGTCCAGGTCCACCATGTTCCCGGCCTCCTTGGCGGCCGAGGTGCCGGTGTTCATGGCCACCCCCACGTCCGCCTGGGCCAGCGCCGGGGCGTCGTTGGTGCCGTCCCCGGTCATCGCGACCAGCTTGCCGCCCGCCTGCTCCCGCTTGATCAGGGCGAGCTTGTCCTCCGGTGTGGCTTCGGCCAGGTAGTCGTCGACCCCGGCCTCCTCGGCGATGGCGCGCGCGGTCAGCGGGTTGTCGCCGGTGACCATGACGGTGCGGATGCCCATCCGGCGGAGCTCCGCGAACCGCTCCCGGATGCCGACCTTGACCACGTCCTTGAGGTGGATGACGCCCAGCACGCGCGGCCCGTACCGGTCGTCGATCGCGACCAGCAGCGGGGTGCCGCCAGAGGCGGCGATGGAGTCGGTGAACAGCCGGGCCTCGGCCGGGACCCGGCCGCCGCGCGTGCCGACCCAGTCGATGACCTGGGCGGCCGCGCCCTTGCGGATCGTGCAGGTCTCCCCGCGCGTCCACCGCAGGTCGACGCCGCTCATCCGGGTCTGGGCGCTGAACTCCACGAACCGCGCATGGCTCAGCTCGCCTGTCGCCGGCTCCCCCAGCCCGTACTTCTCCTTGGCGAGGACGACCACGGAGCGGCCCTCGGGCGTCTCGTCGGCCAGCGAGGACAGCTGGGCGGCGTCCGCCAGCTGGAGTTCGTCGATGCCGGGCAGCGGCACGAAGGCGACGGCCTCCCGGTTACCGAGGGTGATGGTCCCGGTCTTGTCGAGCAGCAGGGTGTCGACGTCGCCCGCGGCCTCCACCGCCCGGCCCGACATCGCCAGGACGTTGCGCTGCACCAACCGGTCCATGCCGGCGATGCCGATGGCGGACAGCAGCGCGCCGATGGTGGTCGGAATGAGGGTGACCAGGAGGGCGACGAGCACGGTGGTCGACTGGGGCGCGCCGGCGTGGCCGGCCATGGGCTGGATGGCGAGGACCACCAGCACGAAGACGATGGTGAGCGCGGCGAGCAGGATGTTCAGCGCGATCTCGTTCGGGGTCTTCTGCCGGGACGCACCCTCGACCAGGGCGATCATCCGGTCCAGGAAGGAGTGACCGGGCCGTGAGCTGACCCGGACGACGATCCGGTCCGACAGCACGGTCGTCCCGCCGGTGACCCCGGAACGGTCGCCGCCCGCCTCCCGGATGACCGGGGCGGACTCCCCGGTGACGGCGGACTCGTCGACCGCCGCGATCCCGTCGACGACATCGCCGTCGGCCGGGATCAGCTCGCCCGCCTCAACCAGGACGAAGTCGAACAGCTGGAGCTCGGTGGCCGCGACGATCTCGACCTCGGCCTCGCGGGGGTGCATGCCCACATGCCAGTGGCGCAGCCGCCGCGCCACCGTGTCCGTACGCGCCTTGCGCAGCGACTCGGCCTGTGCCTTGCCGCGACCCTCGGCCACGGCCTCGGCGAGGTTGGCGAAGATCACCGTCAGCCACAGCCAGACGCTGATCAGCAGGGTGAAGACGGACGGGTCGAGCAGGACCGAGGCGGTGGTGAGCACCGAGCCGCAGGCGACGACGAACAGCACCGGATTCCGGGCCAGGGCCCGCGGGTGCAGCTTGCGCACCGCGTCCGGAAGGGAGGTCAGCAGCTGGACCGGATCGATCAGGCCGCCGCGTCGGCGGTTGTTCCGGTGGCCACCGCGCCGCGGCCCCGGGGGACTCCCCGGTGCTCGACCGTGGGATGCCGTCGGTGCCTGCTGGGAAGCGGCGGGAAGCATCGGGGACGTCCTTCTCCTGAGACCGGCCGCACGGACGACCGGAGTGTTCGACATGGGAAGCGGGAGCGGCTGCGCCGTGTCGTCAGCCGGGGCCCCGGCTGACGGCACGGCTGTCTTCGGCCGCGGTGCGGGTCACGCCGCGCGTGTCCGCTGCTTCAGGCATGGCCGGGACCTCGCCCGGACGGGGGCATGCCCCTGACCCGCGACCGTGAGCGGCTCGGCCGAACCTACTGCCCGCCGCCTCGGCGGCTCAGCGGACGGCCGTGGAATTGACGGTCCTCTGACGGGATTTACGGCTCCCTGACGGCGTCCCCCTGCACAGAGTGGTCGGAGCGCGGCAGCGCAGGCCCGTTGCCGCGAAGTTCGTGGCGCGCTGAGCACAGCGGCGCGCGGGCGGCACGGGGCGGTGACAAGCCCCGGGCCGCCCGTCTTCGTGCCGTCCGGGGCCATCGCCAGGTGCCGGTTGCGGTTGTCGGCCGTATGGGCGGCCGTCCCTACAGGCGGAAGCGCAGCCGGCAGATGACGGCGTCGGTGTCGCGGCGGACGGCGTGGGCCACGACGGTGCCGCGCTGGTTCTGGAGCAGGCGCTGCCACATGTGGGCCGGTTCGACCTCCGGAATGAGCACCGTGATCCGCAGGCCCGGTTCGGCGGCAGCGAGCTTTCGGACATGGGCGGCGATCGGCCAACCGAGGGTGCGGCGCCGCGAGGGGATGGGGACGAGGGGGACGCCGGGATTCCACAGGGCCCAGTCGCGGGTCAGGGCATCGGTCGCGGCACGGTCCTCGGCATCCGCATGACAGACCGTCACCGCCTGCACCTCGTCGCCGAGGGAGACCGCCGCGGTCAGTGCCTCGCTGGTGAGCCGGGTCAGGGAGGAGACCGGCACGACGACCAGGGAGCGGTCGCGGCGCGGGGGCTCGGGGATGCGGCCCAGGCCCAGGCGTTCGCCGATCCGCGTGTACGCGCGGTGGACGCACTCGAAGCCGGCGACCAGCAGCGGCAGGGCGAGGACGATCAGCCAGGCGCCGTCGTGGAACCTGGTGGTGGTGACGACGACCGCGCTGACGCCGGTGAGCAGCGCGCCCAGCCCGTTGAGGGCCGCCTTCCCCCGCCACCGGGGGCCGCGTTCGCCGCACCAGCGGAGGACCAGGCCGGTCTGGGCGATGGTGAAGCCGACGAAGACGCCGATCGCGAAGAGCGGGACGAGGGTGTTGGTGTCGCCGCCGGAGAAGACCAGCAGCACCGCGGAGACGCCGGCGAGCGCCAGCACCCCGTGCCGGTGGACCTGGCGGTCGGCCTTCACCGCGAAGACGTGCGGCAGGTAGTCGTCGCGGGCCAGCAGCTTCAGCAGGACCGGCAGCCCACCGAAGGAGGTGTTGGCGGAGAGCGCCAGCAGCACGACGGTGGCGAACTGGACGACGTAGAAGGGGAGATCGTGGCCGAAGGAGGCGTCGGCGAGCTGGGCGAGCACGGTGACGCCCTCGACCGGCTGCAGCCCGAAGCGGGAGATCAGCACGGACAGCCCGATGAGCATCACGCCGAGCAGGGCGCCGAGCGCGATCTCGGCGTGCTGGGCCCGCTTGACGGCCGGGGTACGGAAGGACGGGACCGCGTTGGCGATGGCCTCGACGCCGGTGAGCGCCGAGCAGCCGGCGGCGAACGCCTTCAGCAGCAGCAGGACGCCGACGGTGGTGGTGTTGTCAGCCATGGCCGAGGCGTGGCCCGAGGCCGCCTCGGTGCTGACCGGGGCGTCGCGGAAGAGACCGACCACGACCAGGGCGAGGATCGAGACGACGAAGACCGCGGTGGGGACGATGAAGACGCGCGCCGACTCGGCGATGCCGCGCAGATTGACCGCGGTGATCAGGACGAGCACGCCCAGGCAGAGCCACAGCCGGTCGTCGTACAGCCCGGGGAAGGCCGAGGTGAGGGCGGCGACCCCGGCGGTGACCGCGACGGCGACGTTGAGGACGTAGTCCAGGACGAGGGATGCGGCCGCCACCAGGCTGGTGCGCCGGCCCAGGTGCGCCTTGGCGACCGCGTAGGAGCCGCCGCCGTCCGGGAAAGCGGCGATCACCTGTCGGTAGGAGGCGACCAGCACCGCGAGCAGCGCCGCGATCGCCACCGTGACCGGGAGGGTGAAGCCGAGCCCGTGTGCCCCGGCCGCGGCCAGCACCAGCACGATCGCCTCCGGTCCGTATGCCACGGAGGCCATGGCGTCGAGGGAGAGGGCGGCGAGGCCGGTGAGCGCGTTGAGCTTGTGGCGGTCGCCCACCTCGCCCACCCCGCCCGGGAAGGGCGCGCGGGGGGCGGTGGCGGAGGTGGCGGGTGCGGTGAGGGTGTCGGCGGTATCCGGGGGTTCCTCTGCAGATGAGGCTGCGTGGGTCTCGGTGGTGGGGGTGGACATCTGCGGCGGACTCCTTCGATCGGTCCGCTCAGCGTCTGCCCGGATCCGCTCGATCCCGCCCGGCGCTGGCGCGTTCTTGGCGCGGAACGGCGACTCCCTTACGCGTCCTTGACGCCCCTCGCATCGGCCCCCTGATCGGTCGAGGGGTTCCAGCAGGTTGATCTGGTCCTCACCGTCTGCTGACCCGTCGCCGCCGAGGAAGGTTCCGGACGAGAATCGCAGCCCAGACCGCTGACGAAGGGGAGACGGCCGTGAGGCACACACTGAACTTGTGGCGTCAAGAGCTCGGAGAAGTGCCCGAGTCGGTCTGGCGACAGACCGAGCTCGATGTGCTGATCCTCGCGGACAACGGACTCACGGCCCTCCCGCCGGACATCGGGCGGCTCCACCGGCTGAAAACCCTGGACCTGGGCCACAACGCGCTGACGTCGGTGCCCGAACAACTCGGCAAGCTGACCGAGCTCAGCGACTGCCTCTACCTGCACGACAACCAGCTGTCTCGGCTCCCCGACTCTCTGGGAAACCTGACCCGTTTGCGTTACCTCAACGTCGGCGAGAACCGCCTCACCACCCTGCCAGAGACCATGGGCGGGATGAGTGGCCTCATCGAGTTCAGGGCGCAGCACAACCGGCTCACCGCCCTGCCCGACGCCATCGGCCAGCTCCGCAGCCTGCGTGAGCTGTGGCTCCGAGGAAACGCGATCGAGCACTTGCCGTCGTCAGCAGCCAAGCTGCACGAACTGCGTCACCTGGACCTACGCGAGAACTCCCTGACCGAGGTGCCGGAGTCACTCGCCGGCCTCCCGCGACTGCGTCAGATCGACCTGCGGAGCAACGACCTCGGCCAGCTGCCCGACTGGCTCGATCTGATGCCATCGCTGGAGAAGCTGGATCTGCGTTGGAACGAGGTCGATCCCTCCCTACCGCTCCTCAGCAAACTGGAGCGGCGGGGGTGCGTCGTCTTGACCTGACAGCGACGCCCCCTCGCGCCACAGTGTTGCTGTTTCTCGTGAACGCGTCGCGGTCGCGGTCGTCCGGCCGTAGACATCGACGTCGAACGCCTCGCGGACGAACCGTTGGTCCTCGTCCGCGCTCCCCAGCACCCTTTCGTGTGACGGACGCAGCCGGTCACCTGGGCGGAACTCGCGGGAGAGGCCTTCTTCCTCCACGAACAGGGCTGCTCCTACAGCGGCCGACTCGCCCACCGCCCATCCCCGACGCCCCCGTCCACTGCTCGGGCGCCCGCCCACTCCCGGTGGGCGGGCGCCGGTCCGGCGTGGAAGGATCAGCGCGCGGAGGCCGTCCGCCGGCGGTGTACGTACACCGCCGAACCGCCGACCGCCGCCAGGGCGGCGGCCCCGGTGACGGCGACCGGCTGCCAGGACGCCTCAGCCGCCTCCGGTCGCCCGGAGGTGGCGGCCGCCTGGATCGGCTGGTCCTGTGCGAGGTCGGTGTACCCGCCGGCCTTGCCCTTGCGGTCGTACTCGGAGCCGGGCAGCTTGTCGCCGTACCGGGCGGACACCAGCTTCCGGTAGGCGGCGAGGGTGATGGCGCGCTTGCCGCCGAGACCGGTGTTCGCCTCCGCGTTGAGCGGCTCGACCATGCCTTCGGCGGTGAGCCGGTACCAGGCGTGGATCTGCGGCTCGCTGAAGACACGTGCCCGCGTGGTGCCGCGTTCGGCCAGGGTGAGGTCCTTGTCCCCGTCCCGGATGCCGGCCAGCTGCCAGCCCTCGGCGCCGGGTTTGCGCAGGGCGCTGCCCGTCGAGGAGGGCTTCCCCCGGGGCGCGAGCAGTACGGAGGCCGAACGGCCGTCGGAGGCGTTCACCCGGGAGGCCAGATAGGAGAGTCGCAGCGCGGTCTGCGGGGTGGTCCGGGCCTTGCCGGCCACGAACTCGGGGCTGATCTCGAACATCGGCACCGGATCCTTGAGCTTGAACCGGGGCGGCGCGGCGGGAGCGGCTGGTGCCCTGTCGGGGCCGCCCTGGGCGCCGCCGTCCGCGGCGGCGGGGCCACCAGCCTGGCCGGTCTGCACAAGGAAGCGGGAGACGGTGTCCCGGACCTGGTCGCTGCGTAGGGTCTGCTGTGCGGAGTGGTAGCCCGCGATCCCGTCGCCTTCCGCGCCGTGCGCGGAAACGCTCGCGCACAGGGTGGCGGCGACCGCGGTGGTGGCCAGGACGGCAGCCCGGACCGCTGTGCGCTTGACGCGCCACATGGTGTGCATGGTGTGCATGGTCGGGGTCCTCTCCTCAGCCCTGGATGCCGACCCGCGAGTGGGTCCACTGGAACGAGTTGTTGTTCACGTAGGTGGAGTAGTTCCACCAGGTGTACGTCTGGGTGGTCTGCCAGGGGTCGCCGACCGCGATCATGTTGGTGGCGCTGTCGTAGCCGTAGATGACATTCATGTGGCCGCCGCCGCTGAGCCAGCCGAACCGGACGGCGAACGGCCGGCCTGCGGCGATCTCGGCGCTCGACTCGCTGAACGACGCGTTGCGGTACAGGCTGCGGCCGCTGTTGCCCAGTCCCAGCTTGGCCAGGCCGTTGGCCATGTCCTCCAGCGTCGCCGGCTGGTTGTTGCAGTCCACCCACGTTCCCTGGGCGGCGAGTTGGCAGAACCGCTCCTGGGTGACGTTGCGGCCCCAGTAGTTGGCGATCGTCACGCCCGAGGCGTCCCAGCACCACTGGGTCCTGACCTGCTTCTGCATGGTGATGTTCAGTGACTTCGAGGTCGTGGGGCCGGAGTCGGGCTGGGTGGGCTTCGGGTTGGGGGTCGAGCCGCAGACGGGCAGGCCGGAGGTGCTCTCGCGGATGAACGCGTCAGCGATGTAGTACGAACCGGTGTAGATCCACCGCGCGTTGTTCTCCACGGTGTCCCCGGTGGTGCGGCAGGACATCTGGATCCGGTCGCCGACTTTCGAAGAGCCCTTGATCTGAGCCGAGAGGGACGGCTGGGCCCGTTGGTTGACCGTCCGGAAGTTTCCCTGCCCGCCGTAGACGGTGCCGCGGTCCACATCGGCCTGGGCGAGGGCGCCCAAGCCGAACAGCAGGCCGCCGGAGAGGGCCGCGCCGACGGCGGCTATCAGGGCCTTTCTACGGCGGGACATGCGACGTTTGTGCATCGTGCTCCTTGAATCCGAGTGGGGGGTAACCCGCGGGACGGACCTGTGGTCCGTCCGGCTGTGCAGGCTGCTGCGTTCGGCGCTTCACGGCTGTCACGCAGCTGCCCGGCCTTTGCTTCCGCGACCGGGCATATCGGACTGCTTTCCCCAGTTGGATGGGGTGCCGGGAATCCTGCCAGACGGAAAGTGCGATTTGAACAAGGTTGCTTTACGCAGAAAGTTGACACCCATTCAAACAACAGGAGAAGGCGCTCTGATGCTACGTCAACTATGCCAACTACAACGCGACTTGGACGAAACCCGGGTGGTCGACCCGGCCCGCCTCGACGGCTCGGCGAAGCGTGGGCTTTACCTTAACTTGACAGTCCCCGACCGCCGTCAGACGCCTCACCAAAGAGCCGAATCACCGAGCGTGCATACCGCGTGACCCTCCACTCATATGTGCCACTGGAACAGACGCGCTCGCACGCGTGAACACGCAGAGACAGAACCTCAAGGGCGCCTTATCCGCGGCTTAAGGGACGGATAAACGGAGGCCCCCCGCGACCCCGCGGAGGAACCTTTCGCACTCCGAATTCACGAAGTCATTTCTCCCCAGCGCAGTCGTACAGGGTGAGGCTTCCGCCCGTGCCCCGGCCGTAGGCGCTCGGGGGGACGGGGGTGCAGCGCTTCTTCACCCAGGCCGATGCCGGTGTGGACGGGCGGCGTGTGGTGAGAAGGGCGTAGCGCAGCTGGTGGGTGGAGACCAGGTCTCCGAGCTGTGGTGCGGTCGGATAGGGGGTCAGGCCGGTGAAGCCGCCCATGACCAGTATGGGTTGGGGGGTGGCGCGCAGCAGGGGCTCGGCGCCGTAGGCGGCTTGGGTGGCCAGCAGGTACTTCTCCCCGGAACGGTGCGCGGAGAGGTAGTTCAGCAGTGCGGTGTCCCGCGCGGACGGTTGGTTCAAGGGGAATCGCGGGACCTTGGCGGGGCGTTGGCGCCTGTCCTGGTAGCCGGGTCCGACCGGTCCGGCCAGTGGCTCCATCGATGAGCCGGGGTATCGCGGGTGCAGGCAGGATGCCGCCCAGACGGCCGGGGCGAGCAGTACGGCCGTCAGGGACGCCGCGAGGGCGCTGTGCACCGCCCGTCGTGTGGTGTGCGGCCCGCTGGTCCACAGGCCGACGGTCCCGCACAGGCCGAGCATCAGCACCACCGGCAGGAGCCAGGGTGCGAACTCACTGTGCGGGCCGTGAACTGCCGCGGCCCATAGTGCGGTGAGCCCGACGGCGACCGGCAGCGCCGCTCGACGTCGGCCACCGGCGCGGTGCTCGGCCCAGAAGAGGGCGACTCCGCCGCCGGTCAGCGCGGCGAGGGCCGGGGCCAGTACGGTCGTGTAGTAGCCGTGGTTGCCGTTGGAGTTGCTGAAGACCACGATGTGCACCGCCAGCCAGCCGCCCCAGAGCAGGAACCCCGCCCGCGGCCCGTCGGTGCGCGGTTGTCCGGCGCGCCACCACACGCCCAGCGCCAGGGCCAGCACGGCGAGCGGTAGGAGCCACGCGATCTGCGGGCCCACGGTCTGGTTGACCACCATGCTCCAACCCGTGTTCCCGGTGGTGCGGCTGGCGGCTGTTCCGGCGACGGCGCCCAGTGCCTGCGGGTCGTCGCCGAAGCGGCTCAGCCCGTTGTAGCCGAAGACCAGGGTGAAGGGGTTGTTGTCGGTGGTCGCGTCGATGTAGGGGCGGTGGGCGGCGGGGACGACCCATACCAGCAGCGGCCACGAGCAGGAGACGACGAGAGCGGAGATCCCGCCGAGCAGCAGCCGCCGGACCCGGTCCAGCCGGGAGCCGGGCGCCGCCAGCTGGTACACCGCGGCGAAGACCGGCAGGACGAGCCAGGCTTGGAGCATCTTGGCCTGGAAGGCCAGCCCCACCCATGCCCCGCAGACGAGCAGCGGCAGCAGCCTCCCGGTGCCGATGGCCTTCTGCAGCGATCCCGCCGCGAGCACCAGCAGCAGGACGAGCAGGGTGTCGGGGATGTTGTGCCGGTTGAGCGCGACGGTGACCGGGGTGAGGGTGAGGGCCAGCGCGGCGAGCAGCCCTGCGAGGGGGCCGGCCCAGGCACGGACGATCCGGTGCAGCACCCAGACGGCGAGTACGCCCTCCAGCACCTGCGGCAGTACCACCGCCCAGGTGTGCGGTCCGAAGAGCCTGACGGAGAGTGCCTGCGGCCACAGCGCACCGGGGATCTTGTCCAGGGTGATCGAGCCGCTCGGGTCGAGCCCGCCGAAGACGAAGGCGTGCCAGTCCGCCGCCATCGACCGCACGGCCGCGCTGTAGTACGGGTGCACGGGGGAACGGCCGATGGCCCAGGCGTAGAGCACCGCGGCGGCCGCCAGGATCAGCAGCAGGGCGTATGACTCCCGGCTGATGGTGGTCCGTCGACGGCGCTTGGCGTGGCCGCCGCGTCTGCTGATGTGCGAGGGGCGGCGGCGGTCGGTGGGGTCCCGGGTGAGGAGGGGGGTGTCCATGGGGGGTCTCTCCTAGGGCTGTGGGCTGGGGGTCGGCTTCACAGGCGGCGGGCCGTGCGGAACCCCTGGGCGTAGAAGCCATGGCCGTCGAGCGTCGCGCGGCCGGCCAGGTCGCCCATGGTGGGCCCGTCGGCCCGCGAGCGGCTGGAGTAGAAGCGCGGGTGCCCGTCGGTGTCCGGCCCCATGTACAGGCCGACGTGGTCGATGCTGCGAGGCCGGCCGCTCTCGATGGCGAAGAAGACGAGGTCGCCGGGGAGAAGCGGGCTGATGTCGTCAGGACTTCGGCCGGTGTTCGGGATCAGCAGCACGCCGGGGGCCCGGGCGGCGATGGCGTAGGCCCGGCGGGGCAGACCGACCCCCGGGCCGTTGGTGGCGTGCAAGGGGTAGCCCATGCGGTAGCCCCAGACCAGGCGCATGAAGCCGGAGCAGTTCACGTCCCCGTAGCGCTTCTTCTCCGGGTGCTTGCGGATGCCGTCCGGGAAGCTCCAGGGAACGCCGAGGTAGTCGTAGAAGTCGGACTTCTCATCGCGGGAGAAGGACGACGTCGGCGACTGCCCGGGGAGGAGTGGCCCGAAGTGGGCCTCGCCGGCGTAGCGCAGGCCCGACGCGGTGTGCCGATCGCGCGCCCCGTCGCCGTACTGGAACGCCACGGCGAAGACGTCCGGACCGCGGTCGGCCAGGGCCTTGGGGAACCACTCCCGGAACCAGCGGGTCCGCTCCTTGCCCTGATTCCATACGTCGTCCATCAGCCGTACCCAGGCGTCGCTGCGCACCACCGCGTCGGTGGTGCGTGGCTCGCTCCAGGTACGGGTCGGGCCCGCCAGCAGCACGGTGCGGGCTCCGTCGGTGAAGGTGGCCAGCACGCGGCCGTCGGCGGCGCGAACCACCGTACGGGCGGGCGCGGCGCGGCGCTCGAAGCGGTAGCCGCCGGCCGGCACCGAGTCGTCACCGTCCGCCGCGCCACCTCGGGAGTGGTGCCCCGCGCATCCGCCGGCCGCTCCGGCGACGGCCAGAGCGGTGGCGGACGCCAGGATCTGACGACGGCTGGGCCTGCCAGTCGGGGTGGGGCCGGTGCCCATGGTGACCTCCTCTACGTACGGATCTCTGTGCCTGTGGGTTCGACGGACGCGCGTGGGCTCGACGGACGCGTACGGGCTCGACGGACGCGTGTCGGCTCGACGGGCGCGCATGGGCTCGACGGACGCGTGTCGGCTCGACGGGCGCGCATGGGCTCGGCGGACGCGTGTCGGCTCGACGGGCGCGTACGGGCTCGGTCAGCCGACGGGCAGTGCGCCCATCAGCAGCCCGGCGACCAGCACCACATACGTGCCGAGGGTCACCGCGGTCGTGGAGATCACGGTGGGGGCCACCGGCTGGCGCACCAGCTGATAGGCGATCAGGCCGGGCACGATGAAGCCCAGCGTCTGGGCGGTGTGAAGCAGCGGGAACTCACGTTGGAGGGCGAGTATCACCGTGGTCTGGAGCAGCACCGCGGACAGCACCACGGCGGCGAACAGCCGCTTCCCGTAAAGGATCACATGGCGCTGGAGGACCTTGGTCGTGAGGAAGGTGAGCGCCATGACGCCGATCATCAACGCGGCCTGGACCACATCCGTGACGAGGGTCAGCGCCAGCCAGCCGGGGGTGACCATGCCGCCGGGAGAGAGGTTGGTGGTCAGATAGCAGACCAGGGAGAAGACGAGTCCGAGGGCGATCCCCAGCGCGGCGATCTGCGGAGTGATGACGACGGGGATCACAGCGGGTTCCTTGCGGTCTCGTACCGGGCGTCGGCATGGGCGGCGGAGTGGCCCGGGACGTACGGGCCGGGCGTCGGGTCGTTCAGTGGCGCCACCCAGCTGTACGGCTCCGGCTCGGGCGGGTGCGCGATCGGAAGCGGCTCGTCGGCGTCGTCCGGGGGCAGCTCGCCGAGATGTTCCAGGAGCAGCTCGCCCTGGCCGTGGATGTTGCCGATGGCTACCAGTGACGAATTCGGGGCCAGTTCGGCGAGAATGGCTCGGGTCAGCTCCTGCGCGTCGCGCCGATCGCCGCCCAGCTCCACCACCCGGCCCGACGACCAGCCCGGCGGAATGCCGTCGCGGGCGCTCTTGGTCGGATGCCCGATGAGGAAGACCGTCTCAGGGGCCAGGTCGGGGACGATCGCTCCCATCTGCCCATTGCGTTCCACCCGATCCGGGCGACAGTTGATGACGACGTTCAGCGGGCGACGGATGGCACCGAGCTGCTCCAGCTGACGGACGTTCATCAACGTCGACTCGGGGTCGTTGGCGGCGAAGACATTGGCGAAGCGCAGCCGCTTGCCTTGCGGCGTGCGGTAGCGCTCGACGGTGAGCACTCCGGGATCCGGCGGTGCGGCCCACATGCCGCGCAGTGCGGTGGCCCGGTCCACGCCGAGCAGCCCCGCCACCGCCAGCGCGATGGCGACGTTCTCCTTGAACGTGAACCAACTGAACCCGCGCAGCTCCTCGTCGGTTACCGACTCCGGATCGACCGCGATCAGGCGGCACCTCCGCTTGTCGGCCTCCTCCTTGAGGATGTGCAGCCGATCATGCTCGGCGGTGACGCAGACCCCGCCGACCGGCATCGACCGGGACAGCGAGCGGGCCACATCGTCCAGCGTCGGCCCCATCTCGGCGAGGTGGTCCTCGCGGACGTTGCACAGCACGCCGATGGTGGAACGGATCAGCTTCTCCTGGTTGACCTCCTGGAGCGCGGGCATCACCGCCATGCACTCGATCACCAGGGCGTCAGGCCGGTATGCCGCCGCGCGCCGAACGATGCCGATCTGCTCGACGACGTTCGCGATGCCGAACTTCCGGTACACCGGCTCCTCTGTGGCGTCCGGGTGGATGAAACGCGCGGCGGAGCCGGTGGTCTTGGCCACGGTGACCAGGCCACCGCCGCGGAGCGCCCCCGCGCACAGCCGGGTGATCGAGCTTTTGCCCCGGATGCCGTTGACCAGCACCCGAGTGGGTATCTGTGCCAGCGCGGCGTAGTGGCGCCGCTGCTCCAGCACGCCGGCGACCAGCAGCACGGCGCAGCTCAGCAGGAGTACAACATAGAGGAACAGCACGTGAGTTGGTCCTTTATCGTGACGGCGCGCTGCCGGACTGGAGCGGTGGGACAGGGGCAGCGGCCGCGCCGGCTTCCGCGCCGCGGTCCCGCTCCGCCAGCGCCTGCCGGAGCAGCTCCAGATTGCGAGTGACCGAGCCGCACTCGTCGTGGTGGACCGGGTACAGCACGGTGCGGCGATCGCCTTCGGCCAGCCGTTCCGCGCATCCGGTGAGGGTGCGCAGTGGTCTGACCACCACGATGTGCAGCCAGCTCAGGCAGGCGGCCCCCACGGCCAGGGCGAGCAGCCCGGCCAGCATGGTGTGTGCCTGGAGCTCGTATGACGCCAGTTTGAGCGCGGCGGCAGGCTTGGCGGAGACCACCCGCCAGCCGAGTGCGGCGGCGGGTCCCGTCTGTGCCAGTGGCGCGGCGGCCGCGACCGACGGGCCCTGGCCCGGCGCCCTCCCCCCGTGGAGTACGGCCGATGCCGGGCTGCCCGCGCCGCCGGGTGCCGCTTCGGTCTTGGCCGCCAGACGGGTGAGGCCCCGGCTGGGAAGAGCCTGGAAGGCTTGGAAGCGGACGCTCGCCGCGAGCACTCTGTGGCGCTCGTCGGTCAGCCACACCCTGCCGAGCCCTGACCGGGCGACCAGGTCGTTCAGCGTGTCCACGCCGATCTCCGCGACGACTACGGCCGGGTCGGTGTCTTCGACGTTCGTGTCGTTCTTGGCCTTGCCGTTCTTGGCCTTGCCGTTCCTGGCCTTGTCGTTCCTGGCCTTGTCGTTCTTGGCGGTCTTGATCTGAGCGTAGGCGGCGACCACGGGGGTCTTGCCCGAGGTGTCGACCTGGGTGATTCCGTTGTCGGACGGCGCATGGCCGGAGGCGCGCAGCGGCTCCTTGCCCACCCGCAGCACGATGGCGCCGGTGTGGTCCAGCACGTACAGCGATCGGTACGTGGGATGGTCGGCGCGCTCACGACGCAGAAGCTCCGTCGCCCGCTCCCGTGGCACACCGACGATGGCCGATGCCATCGCCGTGAGGTCGGTGTAGCTCTGACCGAGGGACTGCCGCACCCGGTCGGCGGCGGATTCGGTGCGTGCCTGCTGGTCGGCGACAACGGCTTGCGGTGCGGCCTGCGCGGCCGGTACGCGGTTGAGGAGGAAGAGCAGCGGCACCCCCCACGCGGCGATCACCAGTGCGCAGACGAGGACCAGAGAGCGGAGACCCGGGCGACGGCGCGTCGGCCGCACAGGCTCCGGCCCCGCCTCGCCGAGCAGTTGGCGGCGTATCGACTCCAGCGCCCGGCCGGCCCTGCCGGGCTCGCCGAACGCTCCGGCAGGCACCGGTCGCGCCAACTCCGCCCGCGCCTCGGGCGTGCCGCCGGCGCCTCTGGCCAGCCGGGCGGCGGAGAGGTACAGCCGCAGCAGCGGACGCTGCACGGTGCTCCACAGCACCAGGGTGACCAGCATGGCGATCACCGCCAACGCGCCCGCGGCCGTCATGGCGAACCTCGTGTGGTCGGCTCTGTCCTTCGTCGGGGGCACATCCCTGAACGTGAGAACCGTCAGCCCCAGGCCGGAGGTGTCGTCCTCGCCGTCCACCGCGGCGACCGATGCCCAACCCGCGACCCTGCGTAGCCCGTCGTGTCCGTCATCACCGTCGCCGAGCATGCTGCCGGAGTCGTCGCCGGCGTGAAGACCGGCGTCCGCGGCAGCGGAGGACAGGGCACGGTCCTTGGTGTCGGGTGGCAGGGCCGCACCGGTGGCGGCGGAGGAGGCGAGCACCTTTCCGTCCCGGTCCACTATCTGACCGGTGCGCCCACCTCCGTGCACCGTGAGGGCGGCGACCTCTTCCGAGACGACAAGCAGGAATCGGCCTTCGCCTTCGCCCTGTTCCCTCACCGGGCCACGTGCGTGGTCCTGCTTACGGTCCGCGGCAGAGACAGTGGGGACGGCCACCCGGGCGAAGAACAACAGTCGCGCGCCCGCGCTCACCGAAGTGGCCAGCCGGGGCGGTATGTCGGCCGTACCAGAGCGCGTCAGGGTCGGTACGTCCACCCCGGTCAGCGGCACCGCTTCACCGCTGGCCGCCAGCGGCCTGCCGGTGCGCGGGTCGAGCAGTACACCGCCCCGCACAGGGGGACCGGCTGTGAGGAGGGACCTCAGTATCGCCTTCGGAGCACCTTTCGCGGGGGCGTCGACGGACGCGGCGGAACGACGAACTGCCCTCGCCCTGACGCCGATGGAGGTTCCGAACGAGTCGGCGGCGTCCTCGGCGATCCGGCGTTCCGCGTCGCGTACCGCCTGGGGTACGGCCTGTTCGTGAATGGCGCCCAAGCCGAGTGTGGGGAACACGGCAACTGCCAACAGTACGCACAGCAATGCGGCGATCGGCGGGCGGACACCTCCGAGCAGAGGCATGTCGGCGCGGCGTCGTGCGCGATGTCGACGGGGCGCATGGGAAATCGGGTGCAGGGCAGCGTCCTCTCGGCTTTTCGTGGGGGGAAGGCCGTGCGGCAACTCGATGCAGTATCGATACTGCGTTCACACGATAATCACAAGCCTGTTCGTGCCGCATCCCGCGCTTAGAGGTAATTCCCACATGCATACGGTCGCGGCGACGCCGGCCGCGCGACCACGACGCCACCGGGCGCGAAGCCGACATTGTGTGCACTTCAGGACGGTCCGATGACACCCATCACCAACCGCCCAGAGGTGATAACTGCCCAGTAGGAAAAAGGATTTGAGTTGACTATGGCAAACTGCCTATACGATGGGCCGCCAGCCGATCGCCGGGCACGTGGCGATCACCATCATGGAGGCGGGGCTGCCCATGAAGCACGCGAAGCACGCACGAAGGCACAGGAGCCGGTTGGGCGCCCGGGTCGCCAGCACCACAGGAGCACTGGCCGTCATCCTGGGCGCCGGGGTCGGGTCTGCGGCCGCTGAGGGAAACGCCGGCGGGGTGGCGCCCATGGCCACGACGGCTCCCCTGGACGCAACGGAAGCCCCGGGCCAGTTGACCCTCCCGGCCCCGACCGGGCGCTATGGTGTCGGAACGGTCGACCTCCACCTGCGCGACTCGTCACGCATGGATCCGTGGGTGCCCGGACAGCAGCGGGAGTTGATGGTCTCGCTGTGGTATCCGGCCACGAACACCGGTCACTTTCCCGCTGCGAAGCTCCCGGTCAGCCAGCAGGTACTGCCGGGCGGCGTGACCCTACCCACCACCGCCGGCCACATCGGCGCCCCGGTCGACGCCAGGGCCGGCAAGCTGCCGGTGCTGCTGTACTCGCCCGGGCTGCACGGCCATCGGGGCCAGGCGACGACACTGGTTCAGGACCTGGCCAGCCGCGGCTACTTGGTCGTCACCATGGACCACACCCACGATTCCAGCGACGTGCTGTTCCCCGACGGGCGGCATGAGGTCAACCTCATGCCGCCAGGTTCCAAATCGCGCCACACGATCGACGTCCGGGCGGCGGACACCCGCTTCGTCATCGACCAGTTGGTCGCGCTCTCCCGCGGCGACAACCCGGACGCGGAGAACAAACAGCTTCCTCACGGGCTGTCCGAAGCCGTGAACACGAAACGCATCGGGATGTTCGGCTCGTCCCTCGGCGGAGGCGCGGTACCCGCGGCCATGCAAGCGGACTCCCGGATCGACGCCGGCGCGAACCTGGACGGCCAGTTCTTCGGAACGTCGATCAACAAGTCGCTCGACCGCCCCTTCCTACTGTTCAGTTCCGAGCGTCACAACCGCGACACCGATCGGAGCTGGGCACGGTTCTGGAGACACCTGCACGGAGAGCGACTCGACCTGAAGCTGCGCGGCTCCGGGCATAATTCCTTTGTCGACCACCAAGTTCTGTTTCGCCAGGCGCCGGGCGCATTCGGGCTGACCCTGCCTCAACTGGACCAGATACTCGGCACGATCGACCCCAACCGCTCCATCTCGATCCAACGCACCTACCTCGCGGCCTTCTTCGACAAGCACCTGCGCCACCGGAGCGGCCACCTGCTCGACGGGCCCTCACGCCATTACCCAGAGGTCGACTTCATACGCTGAACCGCATCAGAGGGCCTTTGGCCCGTGGTGACATGGCACGCCGCGGGAGGCAACGAGTGCAATGGCGAACCATTCGTGGTCGGCTCAGCGCAGGGCGGTGATCAGCCGCTCCAGGTCAGACTCGGTCGCGGCCAGCGGGGTGAGGATGGTGTCGATGAGGTGCCGCCAGCGTCGTGCCGAGACCGATTTCGTCAGGCGCCGCGAGTTCACGTACCAGTGACGGCAGCGCGGACGCCGAGGCACATCGAGCAGGCCGACCCCGAGTTGCGACACCTCGGCGATCCCTCCCTGTCTCCCAAGACCGTCGCCGCCGCTCATCAGATCTCCGTGAGCTACTGCACCAGGTGTGCGACGCTCAGGGGGTGTCGGTCGCGGCCTGGATCCGCCGGAGTCGTCTGGAGCGGTGTCGCCGGGACCTGGTCGACCCGTTGCTCCGGTCACGCCCGATCCACGCCATCGCCTGGAAGTGGGGACTCACCGACCCGGCGCACTTCAGCCGCTCCTTCCGTGTCGTCGCCTACGGGATGTCCCCCCGGGATTACCGCAGGCTCGCCACGGAACCGGTGCACGGATAGGCAAGTACTGCGCACTGCTCGTCAAGGACTCCGGTGGCGCGGCCGGGCAGACTCGTTCGCGCCGGACAACCGCCGGCAATCGCCGGGTAACCGGTGACGACGGGGGTGATTCTCAGCAGCTGGAACGCGAGGTGACCTGGCGCAGTGTCAGTGCCGACCGCGAGGGTGACTCCCTTGCCCCAAGACCGCCGCGCCGACGTTGTCGACCGCGCTGTCGGTCGCCCTGTCGACCGCGTCGACGGCGTCGACGGCGTCGACGATCGCGCCGTGGACCGCGTCGAACCCGTGACGGCACCGTTCATCACAGGAACGAGAGGTGTTGACCATGGACATCCGCTACCCGGCGTACTGCCTGGCCAGCGCCCGTTACTACGAGGCACCGGAGCGGGCTCCCTCGGACGACGGATCCGGTGCGTTCGGTGACGCTGTGGCGCTCGCGCCGGGATGGCGGCGCTCGGCTGACGGCCAGTGGATCTACTGCCTGCCGTCCGGCTCCGGCCACGGTCCCGGCCAGGACCTTCCCGCACAAGGATGGAAGATCCACGTCTCCGCCACCCTCGACAACGCGATCGCCGTGTTGAAGACCATCTCCGCCTACTGTGTCCAGCACGGCATAGCCTTCAAGTTTCTCCCCAGCCGGCCGGTCCTCATGATGCGGAACGCGAAGTACGCCCCGCGTGAATCCAGCGGCAAGTTCATCACCCTGTACCCGCGGGACACCCAGGTGCTCCACCGCACGCTGCGCGAACTGGACCGGGAGCTGGGCGGAACACCGGCTCCGTACATCCTCAGCGATCTGCGCTGGAACCGCGGGCCGCTGTACGTACGCTACGGAGCCTTCAGCAGGCGCTATACCTACAGCGATGAGGGCGCGCTGACCCCCGCCGTCGCACGGCCCGACGGTCGCCTGGTGATCGATCACCGGGAGCCGCGGTTCATCGTCCCCGACTGGGTCACCGTGCCGGGCTTCCTCGCCGAGGCCGCCAGCCGGCGGACCGCCGCCACGCGCCCCGAAGACTTTCCCTTCGACATCCTCGACGTGCTGCACTTCTCCAACGGCGGAGGGGTCTATACGGCCAGGCGCCGCAGGGACGGGACGGAACTGGTGCTGAAGGAGGGGCGGCCGCATGCCGGGCTGGACGGCGGCGGCCGGGACGCGGCCACGCGACTACGCGCCGAATACGCCGTTCTGTCCGCTCTGCGTGGGGTCCCGGGGGTACCCCGGGCACACGGCCTGTGGCCCCTGGGCGGCCACGAGTTCCTGGCGATGGAACACGTCGCTGGTGTCTCCCTGCACTCCTGGCTGTCGCGCAACTACCTCAACCTCAGGACCGCGAACGACCGCACCGGAGCGGCCGAGTACCAGGAAGCGGCGCACCACATACTCGACCAGATCGAAGAGACGGTCACCTCGATCAACGCCCGCGGATACGCGTTCAACGATCTACACCCGGGCAACATCATGGTCGACGACGACCTCCGCGTGTCGTTGATCGACTTCGAAGCGGCGGCGCCGCTCGACGAACGGCGCCGGCTCGGCGCCCCCGGCTTCGCCGCGCCCGATCACCTCCGCGGAGCCGACGCCGACGGCTACTCGCTGAACGCGGTCCGACTGTTCCTCTACGTTCCCCTCAGCTCCCTCCTGTCACTGTGCCCGGCCAAGGCCACCACCTTGATCGAACGGGCGAGATCACGCCTCAACCTCGGCGAGGAGGAGTCCAGCGCCCTCCTCAAGGGGCTCACCGTCGCCGAACCACCGGCCTCCGGGCTGGACCCGACGAGCACGGAACTCGAGTTCACCTCGGCCGCGGGCCCATGGGACCGGCACCTGACCGCGCTCATCGACTCCATCACGGCCTCGGCGACACCGGATCGCGACGACCGGTTGTTCCCGGGAGACATCAACCAGTTCTCGCTGGGCGGGGGCGGAGTGGCGTTCGGAGCCGCCGGGGTGGTCGCGGCGGTGCACGCGGCGGGAGGCGACGTGGACCCTTGGGTTCCGTGGCTCACCGCGGACGCCCGCCGGAACCGTCACGCACGCCTGGGGCTGTATGACGGCGTGGCCGGCATCTGCCACGTCCTCCAGGACGTCGGCCACGGGGAGGAGGCGCGCACGCTGTTCGACGGCTACGCCCACGCCTTTGAGACGGTACGCGGCGTGAAGCTCTTCGACGGGCAGGCGGGAATAGGCCTGACATGCCTGGACTTCTACCGCAGGACCGGTGACCCCAAGCACCTGGCGCGCGCCGAGCGCGCGGCAGCCATGGTGGCGACCGCGGTCGACCGTGGAGTCTTCACGGTCGACACGGACGTCGCGCTGGCGGAGTCGGTGCGACGGGACCGGCGTGGCAACGCCGTGGAGAACTTCTCCGGCGGCCTGCTGTACGGCTGGTCCGGGCCGGCCCTGTTCATGGTCAGGATGTACGAGGTCACCGGGGCGGAACGCTGGCTGCGGACCGCGCTCGACGGGGTCCACCGGGACCTGGACACGTGTGAGCCGATGCCGGACGGCACGTCGCAGATGAGGAACGGTGGGCGGGTCCTGCCCTACCTGGCCACCGGAAGCGCCGGGGTCGCCCTCGTCTGTGACCTGGTACTGCGCCATGTGGCCGACGATCGGCTGCGGAGCGCCGTTCCGTCACTGAGCCTGGCCTGCGCGACCGACTTCTGCATCGGCTGCGGGCTGTTCAACGGGCAAGCGGGGCTTGTCTACGCCCTGCGCCACATGGCTCCCCGGCTCGACTGGCCCGATCTGAGCGACCGGATCGACACCGCGGTCCAGGCGCTCAACCTGTTCGCGCTCACGGACGAGCACGGACTCGTCTTCCCCGGCGAGCAGAACATGCGCGCGTCCATGGATCTGGCCACCGGATCCGCGGGAGTGCTGCGCCTGCTGAGTGTGCTCACGGGCCGCACCGCGGACATCCTCCCGTTCCTCGAACCGCGGCGATGGGACTCCGTCGCGCGCTGAGGCTTGGCCGCATGGCCAAGGCACCGTCGCACACCACACCGTCAGGGCAACACGCCGTCGACGAGAAAGAGGGGAGGTGTACAGGATGTCTGACTTCGTTCTCAGCCTGCAGGGCATGTCGTCGTCGGAGTCGGAGAGCGAGAACTTCGGCAGCGACTTCACCACGGTCCTTTGCGGGCGCAGCTGGTGGAGCATCACCTGCTGAGCCGACGCGGCGGTGGGTGGGGAGGCGACCGGCACCCCACCCACCGCACGCACCAGTGGCGACACGTCGGTACCGATGGAGGAAGACACGCATGGCAGAGGAGCCGACAGGCGCTCGACCATGGCTGCGACGGAGGGCGGGAATCGCCGTCATCGGCGCGGGTCCACGGGGAACCTCACTGCTGGAGCGGCTCGTCGCCAACATCGAGGAGTGTGCCCCCGGGATCGACCTGGACATTCATGTCATCGACCCCTGGCCGCCCGGCGGTGGACAGGTATGGCGGCGGGAGCAGCCGGCTCTGCTCTGGTCCAACACCCGCGCCGACGAATGCACTCTCTTCCCCGATGACGCCTCGCGCTGCGAGGGACCGGTCGTCACCGGCCCCAGCCTCGCCGCATGGGCGCGGGAGCTCACTCGGGGGACCCTGGCTCAGCCCGCCGCCTTCGCGCCGAGCGACACCACCCGTATCGAGGCCTCCCACATGCACGACGGATGGTTCGCCACCCGCTCGACGGTGGGCGACTACCTGTCCTGGGCCTTCTGGCGCGCCGTGGAGAGCGCGCCACCGAACACCGCCGTGTGGGTCCACCCGATGCGAGCGGTGGACGTGCGGGAGTCGGACGAGGGAGGGCAACGCGTGGTGTTCGACAACGGGCGTGCCCCGCTGGACGTGGCTGTCGTGCTCCTCGCCCAAGGGAACACCGCCGTCGCTCCGCACCCCCTCGAACGCCGGCTTGCGACCCATGCCCGGACTCACCGACTGCACTACACGGCCGCGGCGTCCACGGCCGATGTCCGCCTGGACGGCATCGAGCCGGGTGAACCGCTGATCGCCCGAGGGCTCGGGCTGGCCTTCGTCGACGTCATGGTCCTTCTCACCTCCGGCCGAGGGGGGACGTTCCACCGTGACGAGGCGGGAGAGCTGCGCTATGCGCCCTCCGGGCGGGAGCCCGTCATCTTCGCCGGGTCCCGCCGGGGAGTGCCCTTCGACGGCAAGTTCCGCTACACGCTGCCAGCCGGGCCTCCCGTACTGCCCCGCCATTTCCGCGCGGAGGCGGTGGCCGCGCTCGGCCGTGGGCCGGTGGACTTCACCAGAGACCTGTGGCCCTTGATCTCACGGGAGCTCGCCGAGGCGGGCTACCGCGAACTCGCTCGTTCCCACCCTGAGCGGCTGGCTGTCGGACCGCGCACGTTCCTGGCTCGGATCGACGCCTTCACCGGCGACGGAACCCGGTTCGCGGAATGGGCCGCGGACATGGTCCCCTCGCCGGAAGACCGCCTCGACGTCGACGGGTGGGGCCGCCCGCTGGAGGGTCTCCACTTCGCCGGTCCGGCGGCGTTGCAGTCATGGATGCACGCCTACCTCGCCACGCACGTGGAGCGGGTCCGCGACCAGCGCCACAGCGCCCATCTGGCCGTGGTGCACGCCGTCTCCTCGGTCGTTCGCATCCTCGGCACACTGCTGGAGGACGGGCGGCTCTCCGTCGGTCCGGGCAGTGAGGATCTGGCCGCCTTCCTGGATTTCTGCCGCTTCCGCACCAGCGGCCCACCGAGTGCGCGACTGGAACAGATGTTGGCCCTGGCGCGCGCAGGGATCGTACGATTTCTCGGTGCCGGCACCCATATCACTGCCGAGGGCGGAGTCTTCCGGGCTGGTTCGCCCACCGTCGAGGGGACCGTGGAAGCGCGGGCATTGATCGAAGCGCGCCTGCCCGCCCGATCGCTGTCCCGGGTCACGGATCCCCTGCTGTCGAGCCTCCTACGTCGGCGAGAGATCGGGGAACTGGTCCGGGCCGACACGCCGACAGGCCGGCGCTACCCGACGGGGCGACTCGATGTCGACCCCGTCGACCGGCGGTTGCGCCGCGCGGACGGCAGCCTCGATCCCCATCGTTTCAGCGTGGACAGCGCGGACTTTCCCCGGCCCGGCGACGGCACCGACTTCTTCCGCGGAAACGACATGGTGGCCCGGACCGCGCTCCGGGCGCTGCGGGACCGTGCCGTGGCCGCCGGGCCCCCGGGCGACTGCGCCACGGCGACGCCCATCACGCCCACCACCATCGCCGGCCCTCCGACCGATCTCGCTGCGGCGAGGTCTGCCCCACCCGCTGCCGGTTCGCGCCGGTCGGGCGTCGGCGTCGACCCCGGCGCGTAGGTGGCGTGTCACCAGCCGCAACCACCGTCCGAGACCTCGGGCCTCAGGCCACGTCCCGGCTAGCGCGTGTCCGGAGGCCGGCCAGTGGCCGGTCGTGGCGTTCGACATCGGCCCCTACCGCAGCGACGCCCTGCTGCTCACCGCCGACGGCATCACCCACGTCGAACTCTCCCACCGCACCGCCCAGACCCTGGCTGAGAAGGTCAGCTCCTTCCACCAAGCGCCGCATACCGCCACTTCGGGCGAGAGCGGAGAGCAGCGGCGCCAAGCGCAGGCCGTCATGACCCGGGCCCTGGAGTGGCTGTGGGATGCCGCCGCCGGACCCGCCCGCTGAGCTGGAGCCTTACGCTCCGCCAGCGGGCTTCTCGCACCGTCGGGACGACAGCATCTGAACCTGCGACCCCTTGGCCCCCAGCTCAGCCGGCAGGAGCCTTAGCGGGATCCCACGCACTCACGCAGCAGATCGTCAGCTTCCGGCCGTGGCGAGTTTCGCTGCGAAGCCGAGGAACAGGGCACCGGCTCCCGCGGTGAGTCCGGAGGACAGGCGCCTGCGGCGGCTGAACAGTGCGGACAGGTAGGTGCCGCCGAAGATCAAGACCGTGATGTAACAGACGCTCATCGCCTGGTAGACCAGCGCGAGCAGTCCGAAGGACAGCATCGGGTGCGGATAGGCCGGGTCCACGAACTGGGCGAAGAACGACATGAAGAACAAGATCGCCTTGGGGTTCAGCAGCGTGATCAGCACCGACCTGCGGAACGGGCGCTCAACGCCGGTCCCCTCATCGTCGGACCGCGGGGCAGTCGAGGGCGACTCGCCGCGCGTTCGCCAGGTGGTCCACGCTCCCCGGAGCATGTCCACGGCGATCCACCCGAGGTAGCCGGCCCCCGCGTACTTCACCACGGCGAACGCCACCGGGTTCGTCCTCAGCAGCGACGCGACGCCCGCCGCCGTCAGCAGCATGAGGACCATCTCGCCGAGGAAGACTCCCGCCGCCGCACGATAGCCCGTCCGCACCCCACGCCGCACTGCCACCGACAGCGTGTACAGCGAGCTCGGCCCAGGCAGCAGAATGATCAGGAGAGTGCCCAGCGCGTAGGTAGGCAGATTCGCCACTCCCAGCATCGGTCCCGCTCCGCTCCCCGGCTGTCCGCTCGGCCGCCGGACACCACTGAATCTCGTCAGGCTATGACATCAGACCACACATAGAGGACAGCCGACCGGTCGAGAGTCCGACTGAAGCGTCGTGGCCCGAACGCCTCCTCCGACAGGCTCACGCTGACTGCGCCCGCAGCCCTCACAGTGCGTCACAACCGGCAGATGGGGCGCCTCCGCCAACAGGTCGCAGAGCTTTGGAGGGGATACGGCCTTCGCCCGTGTCCCCCCCAAAGCCCTGATAGCAGGAACGGCCGCAGCCGTTCCCACGCGGCATGTCAGGTCTCCCCGCCCCATGCCCGCACCAACGACCTGGGCCGGGAGCAGTCACCTGGGCGGCACAACACCTGCATGCCGAGCGTCCACCGGACTGGAGAGCACCTGTCCGTGGCCAGGGGCGCTACGCTCCCTCGCCACGAATTCATCCTTGCGGGGCTGTCAGCCGCGAAGGGAGTGGGCGCCGAAAAAGGCCAGCACTACCACTGCTGATTCGGCTGGCCTGTGCAGTCCCACTGTCGGACCGGGGCACCGTTGTCCGTCCGCCAGTCCGCGACCTCAAGACACTTGCCACTGTGCCTGTTGACAAGCTGCCATTGGGGGCCCGACCACCCGATCGACCACTCCTGATTCGGCTTGCCTGTGCAGTCCCACTGTCGGACCGGGGCACCGTTGTCCGTCCGCCAGTCCGCGACCTCAAGACACTTGCCACTGTGCTTGTTCACGACATCCAGGTAAGTGGGGTTCGTGTCGAAGTCGGCGAAGTACCAGGCTTGATTCAGCTGGTCTGAGCAGTCCCACTGACGGGCCGGAGCACCATTGTCCTTCCGCCAGTCCGCGATCTCGAGGCACTTGCCACTGTGACCGTTGACGAAAATCTCGGCCGCGCTGGCCGTTGCGGATGCGGGCGAGGACGGCAGGCACAGGGCCATGGCAGCGCCCGCCGCCGCTACTCCCACGGCTCTGCGGGCCGTACGGATGATGCCGTTTCTCATGGAGGTCCCCCCTGAACAGGGCCGGTGGTCCCGGCCTGAGACATATCTGGGTGGACCCTATCTTGATCTTGCTCGCCACGGGCGTCGTACCTGCGAGCAGCACCGAGCAGTCGCCACTCGCTACGACAAACGCGGCTTACGTCTTCCTCGGCACCGCCACAGCAGCAAGACACTTGCGCGCCGGTCGGGTAGCCGGCCCGGCCTCCGGCCGGGGGTTCGCTGCGACAAAGGCAACGCACCCGAAGGAGGAGAACCGAGCATGACCGCTCGCCACCCCGCTCCTCACTGCGGCACCGACTGCAGCTGCGCCTCGGGCTGCAGCTATGGATGCCAGTCCGGTGGTCCCTGCAGCCGCGGAGGCTGAACGCCCGACCGGCACGAGTCCCGCTGGGCTTTCCGCAGGGGCCTTCCCCCACCCCAGCTCCGAGCGGGCAGCCGGCGGCAGAGCCGCTGCGGTGGAAGGGACGGATACACGGAGCGACAATGGGGTGAAAACCGTTTCGGTTTCCTCTCTCCGGGAGGACGCGTATGCGGGTGTCCTCGACCCGTGCCCCCGTTCTCTTCGCGGCGTTCTGCACGGCTTTGCTCCAGGGCTGTGGCGGTACGTCGGACTCGGGGACGGGTGGAGAGCGCCAGAGCACCACCCCCGCGTCGGCCGTCCGTGTGGTGGCGTCGACGAACGTGTACGGAGACATCGTCCGGCAGGTCGGGGGCGACAGGGTCAGCGTGGACTCGATCATCAGTGATCCGGCCCAGGATCCGCATTCCTACGAGGCCAGCGCGCGAAACCAGCTCGCGGTGTCCAAGGCGCGGGTGGTCATCGAGAACGGCGGCGGCTACGACGACTTCATCGGAAAGATGCTGCGCACCGCGAACAACGCCTCGTCGACCGAGGTCATCGACGCCGTACAGGTCTCCGGGAAGACCGCTCCGGAGGGCGGGGAGCTCAATGAGCACGTCTGGTACGACCTCCCCACGGCCAGCCGGCTGGCGGACCGTATCGCCGACGCGCTGGCCAGGGCAGATCCGGCTCACGGCGCCTTCTTCCACCGCAACGCCGAGGAGTTCGACGACCGGCTGGAGCCCCTGCTGGCCGAGGTGGCGCGGATCAAGGCGGACCACCCGAATGCCGCCGTGGCCGTCACCGAGCCGGTGCCGTTGTACCTGACCGAGGCGAGCGGACTGCGCGACGACACACCCGCGGAATTCGGCGCGGCCGTCGAAGACGGCACCGAGGTCCCGGCGAACACCATGCGGCAGATGCTCGACCTGCTGGAGGACAAGCGGGTGAAGGCGCTGGTCTACAACCGTCAGACGTCCGGGCCCCAGACGGAGCGGGTCAAGAAGGCCGCGGCCGAGAACGGGATCCCGGTGGTGTCCGTGACCGAGACGCTGCCCGAGGGTCAGGACTACGTCAGTTGGATGAAGGCGAACGTGGAGGCGCTCAGGAAGGCACTGGGCCCATGAGAGGCCGTGCCGGGTCCGCCGAGCCGCTCCCGCGTCGGATGTCCGCCGAGGAGACGGCCGCCCCCGCGGCGCCCGTGTTCAGCCTCCGGCGCGCGGCACTCGCCTACGGCGACCGTGTGGTGTGGCGCGACCTGAACCTCGACGTGCGGGCCGGGGAATTCCTCGCGGTGCTGGGCCCGAACGGTTCGGGCAAGACCAGCCTCCTGCGGGTCCTCCTGGGCCGACAGCAGCTCACCGGGGGCTCCGCGTCGGTGCTGGGCGGAAGCCCGTGCCGGAGTGGCACACGCATCGGGTACGTACCGCAGCACACGTCGCTGCCCGCTCACACCGCGCTGCGGGCGCGCGACCTGGTGCGGCTCGGCCTGGACGGACACCGCTGGGGCCCACCGCGCGCCTCCGCCGCGGCTCGGCGCCGGGTCGAGGAGCTGCTGGCGCTGGTCGGGGCCACGCCCTACGCGGACGCGCCCGTGGCCCGCCTCTCCGGCGGAGAACTGCAGTGCGTCCGCATCGCCCAGGCCCTGGCCGCCGACCCGCGGATCCTGCTCTGCGACGAGCCGCTGCTCTCCCTAGATCTGAACCACCAGCGGTCGGTCACCGCGCTGGTGGACCGGTGGCGCCGCTGCGCCGGCACAGCCGTCGTCTTCGTCACCCACGAGATCAACCCGGTGCTGGGCATGGCGGACCGGGTCCTGTACCTGGCGCACGGCGGATTCCGGGTCGGCCCACCGGACGAGGTGATGACCTCGGCCGCCCTCTCGCGGCTGTACGGCACCCGGGTCGACGTGGTGCGGGTGAGGGACCGGATCATCGTCGTCGGAGCCCCGGACGAGAGCACCGTGCACGACCGCGCCGCCGGGCACGGGGAAGGTTCGAACGGCAACGCGTTGTCATGACCGGGTGCACCGCCGGAACTCTCGCGCTCGGCCGTGTGGTCGCCGAGGGGGACCAGGACGGCGGTGTGCTGGGGCAGCTCTTCGGCTTCGACCACTACGGCGAGCTGCTCGCGCTCGCGCAGGGCTCCTTGCTGGCCGGGGCGCTGGTCGGCCTGGTCGGCGGCCTGGCCGGGGTGTTCGTGATCATGCGGGATCTGCCGTTCGCCGTGCACGGCATCAGCGAGCTGTCCTTCGCCGGGGCGTCGATGGCGCTGTTCCTGGGGCTGAACATCGTCGCCGGGTCGATCGCGGGCTCCCTGTTGGCGGCGGTGGCCATCGGCGTGTTGGGCGTCCGCGCCCGCGACCGCAACTCGGTGATCGGCATCATCATGCCCTTCGGTCTGGGCCTGGGGGTGCTGTTCCTGTCCCTCTACAAGGGCCGCACTGCGAACAAGTTCGGCCTCCTCACCGGCCAGATCGTCGCCGTCTCCACCCCGCAGACGGCGTGGCTCGCCGGCACGTCCGCGGTAGTGCTCGTCGCCCTGGCGCTCATGTGGCGGCCGCTGACCTTCGCCAGCGCCGATCCCGAGGTGGCCGCGGCCCGGGGCGTGCCCGTGCGGGCCCTGTCGACCGCGTTCATGCTGGCCCTCGGCCTGGCGGTGGCACTGTGTGTACAGACCGTCGGCGCGCTGCTGGTGCTGTCGCTCCTGGTCACCCCGGCGGCCGCGGCGGCGCGGGTCACGGCGTCCCCGGTGCTGCTTCCGCTGCTCAGCGTCGTCTTCGCGTTGGTGTCGATGGAGGGCGGGCTCCTGCTGGCCCTCGGCGCCACCGTACCCGTCAGCCCCTACGTCACCACGATCTCCTTCATGATCTACCTCGCCTGCCGTCTGGTGGGCTCGCGCCACGGCCGCCGCGGTGCCGGCTCGCAGCCTCACGCCGGTGGGACGCACACTTGAGAGGGGGATCCGTCGGGCCCGTCCGGCACGTACGGAAGGAGAGCTCTCATGCACCCTGTCGCACTCGCCGGCTCCGTAGCCGGCCGCCTCGCCCATTACGCCGTCTCCGGCGTGGTCGGCGGCCTGATCATTCAACGGCTCCCAGAGGCCAAGCCGGCCGCTAGAAAGGCGCTGGTGGGGGGCCTCGCCGGCGGGATTGTCGCCAGCCGGTGGCTCGCCTCCGCCGCCGAGGAGGCACGGCTCAAGGCCGGGGACATGCTCGCCGAGGCCCGCACGAACCTGGGTGAGGAGGTACCGCCGCCCTCCGCGGTCGGCGGCGAGGACCACGACCACGGACACGAGCACTGATCATGCCCGGCGTGGTCGTACGCTCCGTGGCCGGAGGACGGGCCAGGCTGACCGTGCCCTGGCTGCGGACCCGCCCCGGCAGCGCCGGCCAGGTCGACGAACGACTGACCGGCCTCGGGGGCTTCCGCGCGCTGCGGGTCTTCCCCCGAACCGGAAGTGTCATCATCTGGGTCGCCCCCGACCAGCTCGACGTCGACCGCCTCGTTGCCGCCCTCGAGGAGGCCCCGCCCGCCTCGGCGCCGGTGAAGTCCTCCCGCTCCCTGCCGGACTCCTCCACCGGGGAGGTCGCCCGGCTGGTGGTCGGCGGGGCGGTTCTCGCGCTCCTCGCACTGCGCCGCCTGCTGCGCAGGCCCCGGCTGTCGGTCGGCTCGTCCGGGTTCGCCGCCGCGGTCACCGTCTTCACCGGCCTCCCGTTCTTCCGGGGCGCCCTGCGCTCGATCCGTGGCCGTAGCTCGCCGGGAACGGACATGCTCGTCAGTGCGGCGACGGTCATCTCTCTGGTGCTGCGGGAGAACGTGGTCGCCCTGACCGTGCTGTGGCTCCTCAACATCGGGGAGTTCCTCCAGACCCTCACCCTGCGCCGCACCCGCCGCGCCATCGAGGAACTGCTGACCATCGGCGAGGAACGCGTCTGGCTCGTACGGGACGGCGTCGAGGTCGAGGTGGCGCTCGCGGACGTCGAACCGGGGGACGACGTCGCCGTGTACGAGCACCACCGCATCCCCGTGGACGGTCACGTCCTGTCCGGGGAGGCCCTGGTGGACCAGGCGGCCGTCACGGGTGAGGCGCTGCCCGTCTACGCCCGCACCGGGTCCCACGTCTACGCCGGCACCATCCTCACCTCCGGCTCACTCGTCGTCCGTGCCGACTCCGTGGGGCGCGACACCACCGTGGGCCGGATCATCAGCCGCGTCGAGGAGGCCCAGACCGACCGAGCCCCCATCCAGACGGTCGCCACCCGCTTCACCCGGCGTTTCGTCCCCGTCTCCTTCGCCCTGGCCGCCCTCACCTACGGTGTCACCCGCGACGCCCGGCGCGCGATGACGATGCTCCTCATCGCCTGCCCCTGCGCCGCGGGCCTGGCCACCCCGACCGCCATCAGCGCCGCCATCGGCAACGGCGCCCGTCGAGGCACCCTCATCAAGGGCGGCACCCACCTGGAGGGCATCGGACGGGTCACCGTCGTCGTCTTCGACAAGACCGGCACCCTCACCTTCGGACGGCCCCTGGTCACCAGCGTGGTGACGCTCAGTGAGAGGTTCACCGCCGACGAAGTGCTGAGCCTGGCCGCCTCCGGGGAGCTGCACGCCCTGCACCCCCTCGCCCAGGCCATCGTCGCCCGCACCGAGGAGGAACGCCTCCACATCCCCATCCACCAGGCATGCCAAGTCGTCCTCGGCATGGGCATGCGCGCCGAACTCGACGGCACACGCCTCTTGGTGGGCAGCCCCGCCCTGTTGCGCCGACACGGTGTGGAACTGACGGAGAACGCGCAGGGCTGGACCGATCGGCTACGCCACGGCGGTGAGACCGTGATCTGCCTGGCCCACGACGACGACCTCATCGGCCTGCTCGGTGTCTCCGACGCCGTGCGCGACGGCGCCGAAACCGTCATCGGCCAGCTGCGGGACCTCGGTGTCCGCAGGCTGATCCTGCTCACCGGTGACGCACCGGAGACCGCACAGGTCGTCGCCGACACCCTTGGCATCACCGAGGTGCACGCCCACGCCCTGCCGGAGGGAAAGCTCCAGCTGATCCGGGACCTGCAGGCCGAGGGCCACACGGTGGCGATGGTGGGCGACGGCACCAACGACGCCCCCGCCCTCGCCCTCGCCGACGTCGGCATCGCCATGGGCGAGCACTCCTCCCACGTCGCCCTGGAGACCGCCGACATCGCCCTGGCAGGCAACGACCTGCGCCAGGTCGCCGCCGTCGTCGAACTCAGCCGCCACACCCTGCGCGTCGTACGGCAGAACTACGGCCTGGCCATCGGCGTCAACCTCACCGGCCTCCTCGCCGGCGCTGGCGGCACCATCAACCCCGTCCTCGCCGCCCTACTCCACAACACCAGCAGCATCGCCGTGGTCGGAAACTCCGCCCGCCTCGTCAATCACACTCCCCACCTGCCCCCAGTCCGTGGAGAACTGCGCGCCGCCCCCTTCGAGGAACACCGCGTACGGTGACAGCGCGTGCGGCAGCCGCCGGCACGGGCAGGACACATCAGGGCGCTCGATTCGCCCGACAGCATGGCCGACGGGCGAGTGCCGGTGGCGGGTGTCACGCTGAGATGACACAGGATCTGCGAAAGGGAATCGTCGTGATCACCACTGACTTCGCCCCCGGCTCCCCCTGCTGGCTCGACCTTGGTGCCCCCGACGTCCGCGCAGCCGCGGCCTTCTATGGTGCGGTGATCGGCTGGGAGTACGAGTCCATGGGCGACGGGGAGGACATGGAGGGTGGGATGTTCCGGAAGGACGGCAAGATCGTCGCCGGGCTCGGCAAGCTCACCGAGGAGGGGGCGCGCTCGGCCTGGATGATCTATTACAGCGTCACCGACGCGGACGCCACGACCCAGGCGGTGGAGAGCGCGGGCGGCGCGGTGCGGGTGGCGCCGATGGATCTCGAAGACTGGGGTCGGATGGCGCAGTACAGCGACCCCTTGGGGGGACAGTTCGCCGTCTGGCAACCGGGGACGAACAAGGGCGTCGAGCTGGTGGACGAGCCGGGCTCGCTGTGCTGGACCGAGTTGTACACCAGTGATGCGGCGGCCGCGAAGGAGTTCTACGGCGGCGTCTTCGGCTGGCAGTTCAGCGACATGGAGCTGCCTGGCGGCGGAGGCACGTACTCCCTCATCACCCCCGCTGGACAACCCGAGGAGCGCATGCACGGCGGCCTCATGCAGCTCTCCAAGGAAGACCTCGCGCTGGCGAACGGACGGCCGTACTGGCACCCGGTCTTCGCCGTCACCGACTGCGACACCGCGGTCGCCAAGGTCACCGAGAACGACGGCAGCGTACAGATGGGGCCGGAGGACGCCGAAGGCGTAGGCCGACTGGCCGTCTGCCTCGACCCGTCGAACGCGGATTTCGTGGTGCTCACCCCGGCCCGGCGCTGAGCTTGGGCGACGGTCCCCCGCACCGACCGGCCCGGACGCTGTCCGTCCCCTCCCAGGCGAGTCGTGGGCCGAGCTCGTCACCGCCCATCACACAGGCCGTGGCGGCACTCGTTGAAACCGGAGAGGCCCAGCGATAGCACGTTGGGGGGCCGCTCAGGGGTTGTCGCCGGGGTCGAGCTGTCGGAGGCGGTCCTCCAGGAAGTCCCGTTCGACGGTGTTCTCGGTGAGGAGGAGGGCCTCCTCGTATGTCGATCGGCCCGCGCGGTGCAGGGCCCTTCGCGGCGGTCGCCGCGTCGCGTGTCCGGGTCCCGGCGCGCCGGGGCGCTTCCGAGGGGCCCCGACCCGCCGGATGTGGCCTCAGCGCCTCAAGCGGGCCGCTCGTGCCTGGAGGTAGCGCTGTTCCGGCAGGCTCAGGGCCTGGGCGGCCGCCGATTCGTAGGCGGCTCGGGCCGCCTCGGTCTCGCCGGTGCGTTCCAGGAGGTGGCCGCGGACCGCGTCCAAGCGATGTCCCTTCATCTCGCCCTCCAGCGAATTCAGTTCGGCCAGTCCGGCGCGCGGGCCGTGGACCATGGCGACGGCGACGGCCCGGTTGAGGCGTTCGACCGGGCCGGGGACCAGGCGTACGAGGACGTCGTACAGGCCCAGAATCTCCCGCCAGTCCGTGGCCTCAGCTGACGGCGCCTCGTCGTGCACGGCGGCGATCGCGGCACGTAGCTGAAAGGGGCCGGGATGGCCCCGGGACAGGGCGAGGGTCAGCAGCGCGACGCCCTCCTCGATCGCGGCCCTGTCCCAGCGGTCGCGGTCCTGTTCGTCGAGCGGGACGAGGTCACCGTGCGGGCCGGCACGGGCGTCGCGGCGGGCGTCGGTGAGCAGCATCAGGGCCAGCAGGCCGGTCACCTCGCAGTCGTCAGGCAGCAGCCGGTGGACCCTGCGGGTCAGACGGATGGCCTCGCCCGCCAGGTCGCGCCGCTGGAGGGCGGCGCCGGAGGTGGCTGTGTAGCCCTCGTTGAAGATCAGATAGAGGGTGTGCAGCACGGCCGGGAGGCGCTCCTCCCAGTTCTCCGGACGCCCGAAGCGCCCGCCCCGCACCTTCTGCTTGGCCCGGCTGATCCGCTGCGCCATCGTCGCCTCCGGGACCAGGTACGCGCGGGCGATCTCCGGCGTCGTCAGACCGCCGACCGCCCGCAGGGTGAGCGCGATCTGCGCGGGCGGGGTCAGGTCGGGATGGCAGCAGAGGAACAGCAACAAGAGGGTGTCGTCCTCGCGTGGGGCGCGGTCATCATCCGACGGCGGGACGATGAACGCGTCACGCGGGGTGAGCGCGGCCGCCCGCTCCTCGCGCTGGCGGCGCGCCTCCTCACTGCGCAGGGCATCCGTCAGTCGCCGCGAGGCGACCTTGATCAGCCAGCCGCGCGGGTTGTCCGGGACGCCGGCGTGCGGCCACTGCCCGGCCGCCGCGAGCAGCGCCTCCTGTACGGCGTCCTCGGCGGCGTCGAAGTGCCCGTACCGCCTGACCAGCGCGCCCAGGACCTGCGGCGCGTGCTCGCGCAGCAGGTCCTCGGTTTCGGTGGTCGCGCTCATGGCCCCCTCAGCAGATGTCCCCGGCGCCTTCCATGATGGGCCGGATCACCACCGGGTACTCGGGTGCCCCGGCGGGCTGGGGGCATCGAGCGACTCGCTCGGCGATCTCCGTGACCCGCTCCAGGCTCGCGCAGTCCAACACCCAGTAGCCGGCCAGCAGCTCCTTGGTCTCGCCGTACGGCCCGTCGGTGATGACGGCCTTGCCGTCCGGCCCCAAGGAGACCAGCCGGGTCCGATTCGGATCGGCCAGTCCCTGGCCGTCGACGAGCTCGCCGCTCTCGGCAAGGTCGTCGTTGATCGCGTTCATGTGGGCGTACATGGCCCGCAGCTCCTCCTCGCTCCAGGCCGGGGAATGCTCGGACGCCTTGCCCCGCATCGCGTCGTAGTCCGCCTGCGTACCCTCCACCATGACCAGGTACTTCATCAGTCCGCTCCTTCGGTGTGCATCGGCTCGACCGCCCCGCGGTGGGCGGCTCTCACAGGAGACGTCGGAGCCGGACAGGGATTCTCGACACGGCTCCAGGAGCCGGAGGCAGGATTCTTCGAACGTGCGGTGAGCCGGCGTCGTCGGCAGGGTGAGCTGGACGGACCGGGCGCCCTCAAAAGGAGACACGTCGGCATCGGCGTGGAAGCGGCACCAGTCCGTGGAGAAGCCCGCGGCCTGGTGAACGTCGGTGGCTGGCACGACGACGACCTTGAGGTCCATCCCACCATCCACACCGACATCAGCGGCGTGACATGGGGGCGGCCGTCCGGACGGACCGTCGACAGCCAGAAGATCTCGGCCTTCTCAAGGTGGGAGACAGCCTCGGCCCAAGGCGTGGGAGTGGCGTCGGGTGAGCTGTAGCGCGCGTCCAGATCGGTCTGCGGTTCCTGCCTCCGCGCCTGTGCCGCCATGGCGGACTCCTCTCGGCCCTCGACCGTTCACATGGTCCCTCTCGCGTGCTGACTCCGCCCGCCGACCGGACTCAGCGCAAACCGGTGCCTGGGGCTGATCCCGGACCCGGACCCGGACCTTGATCGGGACCGGCTGCGCGGGCCCGTATGCCTGGCAGGCGGGCCCGTACGCCTGGCGGCTCACGCTGTACGACGCCCCCGGAATTCGCCCGATCGGCGGGGCCGCCGTGGCGCGCTCCTGATGCGTGCACCCCTTCGGCCGCTGCTCACGCACAGTGGAGACATGAACGCAGGCGACGGCAACGTTCCGGCCCGGGTCCAGGGTCACGGCAAACCGTGCGCCGGGCATGCTGCGGGCGGCGCCCAGCCGCAGGCCCGATGTGGCAGGTAGCAGCGGTTACGCCTCCGGGCCCGCAGAGCGGGGACCCGCCCACTGGCAGCTCCACCCGCACAGACCATTCCGCGTTTGACACGCTTCGGGCGGATGACAGGGTGGTATGCGGGGGCAGACGGTTGGGAGGCTCGCCATGACATCCGGTCCAGCACGGCGTTCCGCGGCGCGGCAACTGCCGCTCAGGCTTTCGGTCGGCTCGTTCTTCCTCAGTTCCGGACTGGCGAAACGGCGCGCGGACCCGGACACCGCCGAGGGGCTGCAGCAGTTCGCCACCACCGCCTACCCCTTCCTGGGCAGGATCGACGCCGAGCGGTTCGCCCGACTGCTGTCCACCGGGGAGCTCGCCATCGCCGCCGCGCTGCTCCTGCCGGTCGTCCCTGCCGTTGTCGCCGGGGGCGCACTGACCGCGTTCTCCGTCGGCACCCTCGGGCTCTACCTGCGATCGCCGGGCATGCGCCACGAAGGCAGCCTGCGCCCACCGAACAGGGACTCCCACTCGCCAAGGACGTCGGGATGCTGGGCATCGGCCTCTCCCTTGTCGTCGAGGGCGTGAACGAACACCGCTGACCGAGACGCCGTGGGAGCTGCCGTGGACACGACGGGATGATTCTTCGAGCCCGGCCATACCGGGGCGCCTGGCGTGAGCTCGTATCCGTAGTAAAGCCGGGTCACCGCTCAGCGTTCGATCCTGCAAAGCAGGGGCCCGTTCAGGACTCTCGCGGTGAATGCGGCCAGCACTCTCCGTAGGCTCTTACGGGGCATGTTCCACCATCCACGGTGCCCGGCTCAGACGACCGGCTGGCCGATGCCCAGCATGTTCCCCTCGCTGTCACGGAACCACGCGCCCCGTTCACCCCGTGCGCCCTTGCTCGGGTAGTTCCCGTCGATCTCGGCGATCCCGTCCCTCGTTCGCAGCCCGGGCAGGTCGACCTCCTCGAACACCACGCCACGCCGTTTGAGTTCCGACACCACCGCCTCGATGTCGTCGACCTCCCACCCCATCTGAGTGAACGTGCCGGGTGATGCCCCCGCCGGCAGGAACAGTGCGAAGTCCACGCCTCCACACCGATACAGGAGCCCGCCAGGCCGTTCGTCGACGGGCTCCAGACCGAGCCGCTCGGAGTAGAAGCGGCGTACCCGGTCAAGGTCCTGGGCGGGAAGCCTGGTCGCCACACGGCCCCGGGCCAGAGCATTCCTGTCCTCTGCGCTCATGTCTCCAGTCTGCCGTGACCAGCGGCCCGAGAGGCGGAGGCGGCACGCGCGCCACAGCGGTGGCCTCAACGAAAGGAAGGTCCGTCGTCCGAGAAGCCGGGCTCGTCGAAGAGGGTGACGCTGGTCGCCGGACGCGTCTGGCCACCGCCGGGCCGCTGCCCGCCTCCCGCGGCACCGGCTTTGCCGCCGTGTGGGGTGACGCCGAACCAGGTACCGCCGACCCCCTGCCCGTTGGTGTCGCCGGGCTTGAGGTCCTTGCTGAACCGGTAGACCGGCCAGCCGCCGATGGTCACCTGGAGGTTGCCGTCGGCGCGCTTGACCACTCCGACGTCGGACTTCTTCACACCATCGATGAAGATCCTGCCGTCGGGGGCGACCACGACCGGCGGCCACGTGACGGCGCACTCGTCATTGCAGTTCGACGCGGACGGGTTAGCCGTGTCCTTGTCGAACCGGTAAAGGGTGAAGCCCCCGCCGTTGACCACCACGGGGTCGAGGTCCCCGGCCCTTCCGGCGCTGAGCTGGACCCACTTCCTGGCCGTCGGCGTCGTGGCGGGGTGTCCCGGCTTGTTCGCCCAGTCACCGGTCTTGGGCTGGGCCTGGTGCTGCCGCGCGGTGCCGCTCTTGAAGCCCACCGCGGACGCTTCCGACCGCTGGCCGGCTTCGCTGCGCGCGCCGGTGGTGGCCGGTGCGGAGCCGGCGTTGCCGTCGCTCCCCCCACACGCGGTGAGCAGGACGGCACCCGCGGCGGCGGTGGCGGCGATCATGGCGAAGCGATTGCGGGACATCAGGCTCTCCCCCTCGTGACGTGTGCCCCGGACCCTCCGGAGCCTTCACGACCCGGTACGGAGGGCCACGCGGCCGGGGCTCAGCCGGTTACGCGCCTGAGACGCAACCGCCACCGGTCCGGGTCATTCCGCTCCGGCAGCGGACATCCCGCATCACCACCACGCCGTACCGCCGGCTGAACCCGTATCGCCACCAGCCTTGATCGCCCGTCCAGGGCGCCGACCGGCGGACCGAGGACGCGCGGGGCCCCTGCGTTGAAGCCTGCTCAGGTGCCCCTGTCGGCTGCGAGGGGCTCGACGGCGACCAGGCGGCGGCGGCGCCCCGGAACCGATGACCACATGACCTGAGACGACGCTTCCGCCGGCAGATCCCGTGAGGGTGGCTGAGTGCCAGGCACCTATAGCGGGCCCAGCACGTCCCCGAGTTCGGCTGCCAGATCGAGGGTTTCAAGCACGGTGAGCAGTTGCCTCTCCTCGTAGCGGAAGTGATTCTCCATGATCGCGCCGATGCCTTCGAGGTGGTGGTCGAGTTCCTCGGGCGGCGCGGCCCGGTCGACCGCGGCGCGAAGGTCGCCGAGCAGGTGGGCGATCATCGAGTGATCCTGCTCAAGCGAGCGAAGCACCGGGCGCAGCTCAGGGTGCGCGGCTGCGATGGCGGGGAACAGGGTGCGGTCTTCGCCTTGGTGGTGGCCGTCGAGGGCCGCGCAGAAGCCGTGGCAGTACAGCAGTAGTTCACGGGTGGCCGCCTCACCGGGACTGCCTTCGGCGAGGGAATCACGGGTCAGGAGCAGCGCTTCCCGTAGTTGGTTGTGGACCCGACGTAGTTCTTGACTCCAGGCGATGAGCCTGGTCGTCTCGCGCTCAGTCACGCGAGAGCGAAGGGTGCGACGCGTGCAACATCGGCCTCCTTCGATCCGGCGCCTCCATGCCTGACACGGTCTGCCACCGGCACGCGACGCTTACCCAAGCGTATCGCGCCTGCTGCCCGTCAACACAGCCGCCTTCCACGCGCCGAGCCGGACCCGCGTACCCACCTGACGCGCCGTACGGAACTGCGAGAACCACTCCATACCCGCCCTCCGGCTGCCGCCTCCCCATCGCGGGCTTCTGGAGGTCGCTGCTGGGCCGCCCACAGGGGCCGTCCCAGCCCGGCTGGGTCCACCTTGGCCATCCAGGCGATCCACAACCCCGCCTTGTCTTCCCTGTGGCCGAGCCGAAGCACGGGCCCGAAACCGCCGGCGAGTTCGCCAACGCCACGCATAACGGTGAGGTCGCCACCCACAACGTGACGGCCGCCGCGGGGAACACGAGCGACGAGGTCGGACGGTGTGCTCTCCATGTCTTAATCGGCGAGGCGGAGGTCGGTGATGAGGCGGAAGCGTTCCAGAACCGCCAGCGTCGTGTCGTCCACGGTGAATTCGGGGTCCTCCAACGCAGCGCCCATTCCCTCGCTGTGCCAGAACCGCTCGTGGCCCGCCCGCCACTCGGCCACGCTGGTGTCCCCCTCCCCTCGTCCAACAGGTGAGCGAGATCCACCTGCGCCAGCGGGACGACGCGCACGTCGGTGACCTCGATGACCGCGACCGGACGGTCATCCGAGTCGATGACCACCGAACGGCTCCCGACTTTCGGCAAGGGCTCCCCCTCATGCTCGTAGCCGACAAGGAGTCCTGTGGTGGAGGTCTTGGAACCGTTCAGGATCGCTGCGACGAGCTGGTCGCGCAGCGGGCCGGGGAAGGCGAACTCGGCCCTGGGCATCGATGCGAGTCATCGGTCTTCACCAGATCGATGCTGGTCAGAGGGCCGTCGGAAAGGTCCTTACGCATCGCGGAGGTCGCGATCCGCCGGGACCCTGGCCGGACACCTGGACACCGTGGATGCGACGCTGGCGCCATGAGCGATACAGCACCGGACCGCGTTCTGGTCGTCGACGACGACCCGACCGTCGCCGAAGTCGTCACCGGCTATCTCCAGCGGTCCGGCTTCACGGTCGACCACGCCGCCGACGGCCCCGCCGCGCTGCGTGCGGCCGGACGGGCATGGCCGGACCTCGTCGTCCTGGACCTGATGCTGCCGGGCATCGACGGGCTGGAGGTGTGCCGGCGGCTGCGCGCGACCGCCCCGGTGCCGGTGATCATGCTCACCGCGCGCGGCGACGAGGACGACCGCATCACGGGCCTGGAGCTGGGCGCCGACGACTACGTCACCAAGCCGTTCAGCCCCCGCGAACTCGTCCTGCGCGTCGAGTCGGTGCTGCGCCGCAGCCGGTCGGCGGCCCTGGCGGCCGACCCGGCCGACCGGCCCCTCCAGGCCGCGGGGCTGCGGCTCGCCCCGGCGACCCGACGGGCCACCAAGGACGGCCGGGAGCTGGCCCTCACCCTGCGCGAATTCGACCTGCTCGCCCACTTCCTGCGCCACCCCGGCCGCGCGCACAGCAGGGAGGCCCTGGTGCGGGACGTGTGGGGCTGGGAGTTCGGCGATCTGTCGACCGTCACCGTCCATGTGCGGCGGCTGCGCGCCAAGGTCGAGGACGACCCCGCCCGGCCCCTGCTGATCCAGACTGTCTGGGGAGTCGGCTACCGGTTCGAGGCGGCCGCCGACCAGGAGGAGCGGCCGTGAGCGATCTGCTGTTGATCGCGGCCTTGGCCCTCGCGGGGGCCGGCTGCGCGGGGCTGCTCGGTGCGCTGGCCCTGCGGGTGGTGAGGCACCGCTCGGTCGCCGTCTCACTCGCGGTGGTCGCCGCCGTCACGGTCACGGCGATGCTCGCCGGGACGCTGGCCGTGGCGCAGGCCATGTTCCTGTCCCGGCACGACCTGACCGTGGTGACCACGGTCGTCGCCATGGCCGCCGTCGTCTCCCTGGCCACCGCACTGCTGCTGGGACGCTGGGTGGTGGCACGCAGCCGCGACCTCGCCCTGGCGGCACGGGACTTCGGCGAGGGCGGTGCCTTCGCCGCGCCCACCGGCGCCTCGACCGCCGAACTGGCCGCGCTCTCCCGTGAACTGGCCGCCACCAGCGCCAAGCTCGCCGCCTCCCGGGAGCGCGAGCGTGCCCTGGAGACCTCGCGCCGCGAACTGGTCGCCTGGATCTCACACGACCTGCGCACCCCGCTGGCCGGGTTGCGCGCGATGTCCGAGGCTCTGGAGGACGGCATGGCCGCCGACCCCGCCCGCTATCACCGCCGGATCCGCACCGAGGTCGACCGCCTCAACACCATGGTCACAGACCTCTTCGAGCTCTCCCGCATCCATGCCGGGGCGCTGGCCCTCTCGCCGACCCGGATCTCGGTGTACGACCTGGTGGACGATGCCCTCTGCGGTGCCGACCCGCTCGCCCGCGAGCACGGTGTCCGGCTCGTCGGTGGCCGGATCGAGCCCGTTCCGGTCGAGGTGGACGGCAAGGAGATGACCCGTGTCCTGGCCAACCTCCTGATCAACGCCATCCGCCACACCCCCGCCGACGGCACGGTCGCCGTCGCCGCCGAACGCCGCGCCGACCACGTCGTGCTGTCCGTGACCGACGGCTGCGGCGGCATCCCGGAGGACGACCTGCACCGCGTCTTCGACACCGGATGGCGAGGCAGCCAGGCCCGTACACCCCCGGCCGGCGCGGGCCTGGGCCTCGCCATCGTCCGGGGCATCGTCGAAGCGCACGCCGGGCGGGCCGATGTGCGCAATGTGGCAGGCGGCTGCCGATTCGAGGTCACCCTTCCGCTCACCGCTGCCGGGACCATGTAAGGGACGCCGGGCTCAGCGTGTCCCGGCACCTTCGAGGGGTACCGCGACGCCGCTGCGCGGACGGCGGGCCGCGGCCGGTGGTCACCCGGGGAGTTCCGGCTCGGCGGCGTACGGCTTGGTGCTGTGATCGGAACGATCACTCGGCACCCGGGCACGCGGAGCGCGGAGCGAGCCCGTACCTCAGCCGGCGGCCTGGGTGAGGTCGGCCGCGCCGAAGGACACCGAGAACCGCTTGCACCAGATCACGGCGCTGTGGAACGCGGACAGATCCGTGCCGGCGGGGACGGTGTAGTTCTGGTTGCCGATGTTGCCCTTGAGCTTCCCCAACTCCACCGCTCCTTCGCCCAGTCCCGACTCCGCCGCGTCGGCGTCCCGCGGCGAGAGGTAGACCCGTACGTCCGGGCCGTCCGAGGTGTTCAGATCCTCCAGCCGCAACACGCGGCTGCCATCGGTCAGGCGGAGCGTACGGGCGGTGCCGCTGGTGCCGTGCTCATGGGAGACGAAGCCGCCGGTGGCCAACTCCTCCAGCCCGCCGGGAGCCCTGCTGGAACCCGCCGGATCCTTGTGGGCCGCCCCGTCCTCCACCGCCGAACGGGCCGGGGTCGGCAGTGCCTCGTTCACCTCGGTGTCGATGAACGCCTTCCACGGCTGGAAGAGATAGAGCCCCACGCCGGCGACGACCGTCACTGCCAGGAGGACGGGTATGACGACGCGGCGGGAGAGTCGCGTGCGGATGCGGCGGGTCATCGAAAGGCCTCCTGGTGTGCGGGCCGGCCGTGTGGCAGACGCCCGCATCATGCGCCGCCGAGTCGACCGACCGCCAGCTCCGAGGGCTGGTGCGGGATACCCGTAAGACTTCGGTAATCCCGCGTCCCGGTGGCCTTCGCAGTCCTCCCGCCTGCCTGAGCGGCGTGAGCGCTCCTGCACCGCGTCGGTGAACTTCATGACCCCAGCGTCTCGTTGGTGGATATCCGGGATGCCGTCGGCGTCCTCGCCACCCCGCACAGCGCGACAACCCCACCAACGCCGTCGGCTACCACCCGCTCGGGCGGGAGCTGGACGCCGCCCTCGACGACCGTATCGACGTCCTCATCGGCGCGGTCGGCACCGGCAGCGGCCTCTGCCGCATCGGACGCGAGTTGCGCCGGACCGTCCCGGACGTGACGATCGTCAGGGTGGAGGCCAAGGGGCCGATCGCCTTGGGCGGTCCGGCCCACGACTACTACCAGTCGGGTACCGGCACGCCAGAAGGCGCGACCATCGGCGCCCTGGTCGACTTCGACCTGATCGACGAGGGGTCAAGGTAGGCGACACCGAGGCGATCTCCATCGCCACCGACCTGCTCCTGATCGCCGGCGGCCTCAAGTTCTTCGACCGCACCCAGAACATCGGGGTCGGCCTGCCGCGCGGCCTGGACGACACCCCAAGGGCGGCTTCCACGTCACCCTCGTCAGCCGACCCGCGCGTCGCCGCACGTCTGCATCGGGCGATCATCGCCGATCCCGGCCCGATGGACGGCCCCACCGCGCACATCACCGGGCACAAGGGCCAGAAATCCGCGCGCGGCCTCGCGCCGGCCATGACGGGACCGCGGTCGACACACATCCCGCGGTACGCCGTCGCGTTCGGCCTGATGCGACTCGGGCTTCTCACCCCCGACACCGGGCTGAGTCGGACAGGCTGAGGGCGTCAACGCGTTCACCGCCGCCGATCTCGGCAGCGACACCGCATCCGCCTACTGCGCGCGCGACGCGCACCGCATCCCGGTCGAGGACACGGAACAGAACTTCTCCTTCAGCGCCGCCGCGAGCCTTCGCGTCCAGGAGACGGTCAAGGACTCTCCCTCCATCGCCCCGCAGCTGAGGCGCTCCCGGACCCCCGCGATGCTGATGATCGCCGAGTGCTCCTCCCAGGTCCGCCAATGGGCGACCGCTGCCCTTGCCAACGACCCCGCCATCCAGCGCACGCAGTACATGCCCGGCGTTGGACACCACATGTGGAACGGCCTTGACGACAACAACGACCGAGCCGCCGCCGTCATCAGCGCATTCCTTCAGAACAAGCCGGCACCCCTGCCGAACTACCCCACCCGCGCCGAGATCCCCGCCTTCCTTCGCGACCACAAGTGAGACGACCTGCAGCCCGCCACCGGCTCGGCGGGCGAGCGCTCGAACGCTGCTTGAGCTGGCCCAGGTCGCTGACTTGAGCCTCATGCCCGCAGGTTAGCCAACTCACACGGCCGCGACGACTCATCAGCGCGGTCGTCTTCCGAAGCTGACCGCATGCCCCGGCAGAGGATCGCTTCACGCCGCCGCCCGAGCCGGTTCTGTGGGCCGTCTGCGGCAATGTAGTCCGCGCCCGCTTGTGCCTGGTGCGAGGCACCCACACCATGCTGAACCATTGGCCTGGTCAAGACGCAGGGACGTGTCTGAGCGGCATCGAGGGGTACGACCGATGGACAGAGCCGGAGGTCCGGATCGTAGAGCGCTGCTTGCCGGCGGACTGGTGGGTGTCGCGGTCGCGCTTGCGGGGTGCTCATCGACGAGGCCGGCCTCGTCGGCGACCAGCGCTTCGCCGGAAGCGCGGCCCACCATGCCCGCCGCGGCATTCGCGAGGCTGATGGAAGGCAACAAGCGCTGGGTGAGCGGAGACCTTCAACACCCCGACCGGGATCCGAACCGTCGTCAGCTCGTGGCCCAGCAGCAGGAGCCTTTCGGGGCGATCCTCTCGTGCATCGACTCCCGAGTGCCGCCTGAACTCCTCTTCGATACCGGCCTGGGTGACCTTTACGTGATGCGTACCGGCGGGGAGGCGGTCGGCCCGGTGGTCACTGGTTCTGTCGAGTATGGGCCTATGACGAGTGACACCCCCCTCATCGTGGTCCTCGGGCATCAGCGCTGCGGCGCCGTCAAAGCGGCGTACAAGTCCCTTCATGACGGCAAACCACTGCCCGGCAACCTGCAGGCGATCGTCAAGGCCCTGCAGCCGGCGTACGAGCAGGCAGTCAGGGAGGGCGGCGCCGACCCGGTCGAGACCATGGCCCGCGCCCAGGTCAAGTTGACCGCGGCCGACCTGCGCTCCAACCAGGACCTGGCCCCACTCGTGAAAAAGGGCGCCCTTGCCGTGGTCGGCGCCTACTACTCGCTCGACACCGGCAAAGTGGAAGTCCTGGCCGGTGCGCCCTCCTGACCGGTCGGACGAGCCGAACGGGCGTTATCCGGTCGGTGACGGACGAGCGGACCGCTCCCCGAGACGCCCCGAATCAGCTGATAAATAGTGGGCGGGCTGCTCGTCGAATCCCTGATCCGCTGGATCCGGCATCGCCGATACGCTGCCGCGGCCGCCCTCGCGCTTTGGACGGTCACCCCGCCGTTGGCACTGCTCCTCGTCCTGTTCCGAGTAATCCCCTCGCCCCCTGCACCGGCTGCGTCAACTCGACGACCAGCGGTTCCAGCACGAGCGGAGGCGGCGGCCGCCGCTGAGCCGAGGCCGCCGGGCCCGCACCGCCCGGGCCACCAGGTACGAGCGCGTCGGGCTCACGCCGTAGCCGCGGTTCGCCGCCTTCCACGTGGCCTCCGCGAACGGGTCCGCGTCCTTCGGCACGGGAAGACCACGCCATACACCGACGGCGCCGTGAACACCCCGCGCGCCAGCTCCTCGATCCGGTCCCGCTTCCGGTCGTAGATCGACCTCTGGAGCACCATGGCCGGACCGGCTTCGGAGCGGCACCGGAGCGGCACCGGAGGGCGGGTGGGCGACCATCGCCCGCTACCGGGGTATCGGGACCGCCTGGCCGGTGACCCGTACACGGGGGTCGGCGGGGTCGACGTCGACGACGAGGTCGCTGGGGCGGCCCATGTCCTCGCCCTGGCGGACGCGGAGCGTCGTGGGTCGGTGGATCTGGCCGGTCGCCCGCAGGTAGCCGCCCAGCGCGGCGGCGGCCGCCCCGGTGGCCGGATCCTCCACGACGCCCCCCACGGGGAAGGGGTCGCGGGCATGGAAGAGCTGCTCGTTCTCCCGGTGGACCAGTTGCACGGTGGTCCACCCCCGGGACCGCATGATGTCGGCCAGGGCGTCGAAGTCGTAGGAGAGATCGGCCAGTCGCGCGCGGGAGGCCACGGCCACGACGAGGTGGTCGTTGCCGCCGTAGGCGACGTGCGGCGGCAGTGCCGGGTCGAGGTCCGCACGGGCCCAGCCCAGGGCGGCGAGGGCCGCGTCCAGTTCGGCGTCCCCGGCCGGGAGGGAGCGCGTGGGCGCGCTGGTGAGGGTGGCCCGGACGGCGCCCTGCCCGTCGATGGACGTCGTCACCGGGATCTCGCCCACCTCCGTGTCGAACGTCAGCTCGCCGGGACCGAGGCGTTCGGCGAGAGCCACCGCGGTGGCGACGGTGGCGTGACCGCAGAAGGCGACCTCGGCCAGGGGGCTGAAGAACCGTAGCCGAAAGCGTCGCGCCCCGGCGTCGGCCTCGGTGACGAAGGCGGTTTCGGAGTAACCCACCCGGGCGGCGACCTCGAGCATCGCGGCTTCGTCGAGTCGGGTGGCGTCGAGGACGACGCCCGCGGGGTTCCCGCCGGCGGGGTCGGCGGTGAAGGCGGCGTAGCGCAGAACCTCGGGGGCGGAATCACGGGTGAGGACATCGGTGGTCATGCCCCGACTCTCCCTCACCGCAAGGAATCGGCACAAGCGATGGATTCCGATGCGAGGCATCCATGTATCCGATGGCGCCTTCTAAGCTGTGCCTCGTGGACACCCGACTCCTGCGCACCTTCACCACTGTCGTCAGAACCCGGAGCTTCACCGCGACGGCCGCCGAGCTGCACCTCGCCCAGTCGACGGTCACCGCCCAGGTCCAGGCCCTGGAGAAGGAGCTGGGCACCCGGCTCTTCGACCGGCTGCCCCGGGGCGTGGCGGTCACCGAGGCCGGCAGGCGCCTGCTGAGCGAGGCGGAGAGCGTGCTGGACGCGGAGTCACGGCTGCGCGCGGCAGCCGCCGCCGACGGGCCACCCGCCGGCCGGGTCGTCGTCGGAGCGGGCGAGACACTCTGCTCGGCCCGGCTGCCCGCTGTCATCGCCGCCTTGCGCCGGCTCCACCCCGGTCTCGAAGTCGACCTGTCGCCCGCGGGAACCGCCGAGGCCCTCGACGGCCTGCGCGCCGGCCGACTGGACGTCGCGCTGCTGCTGGAAGACGACGTCGACGCTCCCGACATCGACATCGAACGCCTCGCGGACGAACCGTTGGTCCTCGTCTGCGCTCCCCAGCACCCTTTCGTGCGACGAACGCAGCCGGTCACCTGGGAGGAACTCGCGGAAGAGGCCTTCTTCCTCCACGAACAGGGCTGCTCCTACAGCGACCGACTCGCCCACCGCCTGCTGACGGTTCCAGGCGCCCGGACGCGACTCACACGCTTCGGCAGCATCGAGGCCGCTCGTTCATGCGTGGCGGCCGGACTCGGCCTCACCCTGCTCCCCCGCGCCACCGTCGAGGACGCCCTGCGCGCCGGCCGGCTGGACATCGTGCCAGGCCCACCCATCCCCGACGCCCCCGTCCAGCTGGCACGGCACCGCCGACGCTGGGCCTCACCCCGAGTACGGGCGGTGACCGACGAACTCAAGCGACACCTGGCGACCCGGTGACGACGCACATGCGGACTACCGCCCGCACGAATGGACAGAAGGCGACGAAACACATCGTGCAGGCCCACCGCCCCCTGACGTTCTGGCGGTCTTTCGCCCAGGTCAACCAGTTGCCGAGCCAGGGGTGAGCCACAAGCGAGCCACCGGCGAACCACCCGTGGTCTCTGACTTCATTGCGGCGGCCGCCACCGGGTTCAGTACGCCGTCACACTCCGGACAGCCTTGCGCCCTTCGCCCTAAACTGGCCGCCCTCACTCCGCACGGGGGAAGCAATGTCTGTGAGCATCGCCCACGAGCACGTCTCCAGCGGGGTCACCACGGTCACGCTGACCGGTGACTTCGACGTCTATGCCGCACCGGAACTGCGGGAGGTACTCGTCGAGCTGATCAGCCCCGGGCACCAGCACCTCATCATCGATATGGAAGGCGTGGAGTTCTTCGACAGCACCAACTACGGCGTGCTCGTGGGAGCGGTCAAACGCCTCCGGCCTCACGACGGCTGCTTGGTCATGGTCTGCACGTTGTCCACCGCACCCCGCAAGGAGCAGCGCCATGCATCACTCCCACCGTCCCGCCCACCGCCCGACCCGCACGTGCGGCCAGAGCCATTCCCCCTGCGGGCGCTGGAGGAGTCCTTCCTCGCGCTAGTGGCCACGGCCGAGCCGCTGACGCTTCCCGCGCGCCTGGTCTGCAAAGGACCCGGAGCACCCCGTCCTGCCCGTTGACCAGATCCGCATCCGCCTCGCCCACCCCGCCACCGCGCCGGCGCTGCGGGATGAGACCCGGCCTGAGGTGATCCGTCGCGCCCAGCACCTCGGCGCGCCGTGGGACACGGTGGCCGTCGCGATGACCGTGCCGGTGCTCCGCCGGATGCTGGCGCGCCCCGCCCATCTGGAGCGGGCCGAGGTCGAGCAGGAGGCCTTGGCCGCCGTCGCCTGCGCGCTGCGCACGGTGGATGCGAGTGCCTCAGGGGCGGCCCGCGACCTGTTCGCGGGCGCTGACCGGGCGATGCATCGCCTGGCGCGCCCACCGTGCCGCCGCCGAGCAGCACCTGCCCACTCATCTCAGGCGCCGGTTGTTGCGAGCAGTGACGTGACCGGCCATACGGGGCCTTCGCGGCACGGGCACAAGACGCTGATGGAGGAGCTCGGTACGCCCAAGGTGCTGATGGACGAGCGCATGGGACACACGGACAGCTCGGTGTCAGCGAACTACTCACACGTGACCCCGGAGATGCGGGCGAGGCTGCGCGAGCAACTGACGCAGCAGTGGGAGGCCGCGCTGAGCGCACGCCTGGCCCTGTGCCGGACTTCCGCGGTGCCGGTACTGGAGCAGCTGCTGCGGGAGCACGAGGCGGCCTAGAAGGGCCGCATCAAGATCGTCTCCCAGTTCTCTCCCAGAAGGACCTCAACATGAGTCAGGGGCCCATCGCCATGAAGGAGATGGGCCCCTGACCTGCGTTAACACCGTCGGGACGACAGGATTTGAACCTGCGACCCCTTGACCCCCAGCCGTGCGCCAAATCTCCTCTTACGCTCCACTTTTAGAAACTCTCGCTTCTGAAATGTCGTGAGGCCCTTTACGACGCCGTTCGCCGCGGACGTCAAGTGCCACACGGAACGGGCGTCAATGGGCGTGATCGATTGCAGGCGAAGAGTGTGGCCAGTATGTGGTCCGGTGCATTGGGCAGCACGGCGATCGTCATGCCGGTATCCCCCGCGGCGTGCACCCCGTCGGGCCGGAAGACAGCCAGGCCGTCGTCGGCGATGAGCACGGCAAGCCCGGCGGCCAGGTCCATTGGGTGGGTGACCGCAGCCGCCGCAGCTCCGTCGTGCTGATCTGCGCCACCGGCTCACGCTCGCGGTCCATGGGGACTTCCAAGTGCACCGGCAGGCGTTCTACTAAGACCGTGTCCTATGTGGTGAGGCGGGCGTTGACCGGTCATGGGGCGGGGTACGTGGGACTGGATCGTGCCGGATGGACTGTGGGAGATCGCGAAGCCGCTGATCCCACCGTCGAAGGTCCGGCCACAGGGCGGTGGGACGCAGGACACGCCTGACGAGACGGTGTTCGCCGCGATCATCTACGTGCTGGTCAGCGGCTGTGCCTGGCGGACTCTGCCGCCGTGCTTCGGCATATCGAAGTCGACCGCCCATCGCCGGTTCCTGATCTGGTCGCGCGCCGGCGTGTGGGGGAAGGCTGCACGAGGCGGTCCTGCACCGGCTCGACGACGCGGGTCTGATCGACGTGACCCGCGTCGTCCTGGACTCCGCCCATGTACGGGCGAAAAAGGGGGCGAACTCACAGGCCCGTCGCCCGTGGACCGGGGCAAGCCGGGTTCCAAGATGCACGTCCTGTCGGACCAGAACGGGCTGCCCCTCGTCGTCGGCATCTCCGCCGCCAACACCCACGACAGCGAAGCCCTTGGTGACCGGTCACCAAACGAGACACGACCCCCACCGCGGCCGCCACTTCAAACCCCAGCGCCTGCACGCGGACAAGGCATACGACGTTCCCCATCTGCGGAAAAGGCTCCGCGGCAAGCGCATCGGCGTCCGCATTGCACGCAAGGGCATCGAGTCCAGCGAACGCCTCGGCCGCCGCAGGTGGGTGATCGAGCGCACCATGTCGTGGCTGACCGGCTACCGCCGACTCTCGCCCCGCTACGAACGCGATCCCCGCAACTACCTGGCATTCCTCGGACTTGCCGCCGCAATCTGCTGCTACAAGCGACTCGTCCGCCTCACCACATAGGACACGGTCTTAGTGCGGTTGGGTCCTTTCGAGTCGAGCACCAGCTGCACGAACTCGAAATCGGGCGAGCTGCTGCGCTGCCCGCCGAAGGACGATTCGTACTGCAACATCGGCGCGCCGGAGTGGCTGACGCGCCTAGCGGCAAACCACCTGGCAGGGGCTGAGAGCCCTTTCCGTGCGCTTGTCACCAGCGCCGGTATGTGTTCCGTGGGCGTGGCCCGGTCGGCGGCGGGGCTCGGCGGAAGGGGCCGACGCTGGTGGACGTGGCCAAGGGCGCTGGGGTGTCTGCGGGCACGGTGTCGAATGTGCTGAACCGGCCGGAGAAAGTGTCGGAGGGCACGAGGGTGCGGGTGGAGAAGGTCGTCGCCGAGCTGGGTTTCGTTCGGCGGACCGGGACGACCGGAGACGGCGTGCACTGGCGCCGGTCCGGCTTCTCCGCGTGGTTCTTCGAACCCGCCGCGTCGGGCTGATACCCGCCGAAGGCTCCGTATCCACGGCGGCCGGTGCCTGTGTCGGCTGCCCCGTGGTCAGGGCTGCCGGTACGGGGTCTGAATGCCGAGGGGCGGGACGGAAGCGTGCTGGGTGCCGATCAAGGATGGACTGACGCGGCACGGCCTGCGGCATGGGCACAAGACCCTGATGGAGGAGCTGGGTACCCCCAAGGTGCCGATGCACGAACGCATGGGACACACGGACAGCTCGGTGTCGGCGAACTACTCGCACGTCACGGACGAGTGCGGGCGCGACTGTGTGAGCAGTTGACGGACATATGGGAAGCGACGCTCACCGCGCGACGCAGGTGGGTCCGTCCCCCGTTCCGCGCTGCGGACTTCCCCCATAATCGCGACACCCTGGCAACGGCTTCCTCCGACAGCCCCGTCCCCCGCATCAGGTCGACAATCGACCGCATGTGCTCCACCAGCGCAGCCCCCTGGCTCCAGGAGTCACGGTGGCCAGTTGGCGGAACCGGGAAGGGGGCCGCCCTCTCCGTGCACGCGGCACAGCCCCTCACCCATCCCCCATGAGGAGGAGATCAGCGACTTACGTGGCGCGGTAGTTCCGAGGACCGACATCAACCGACCCGCGTCTTCGGAAGACGCACCGACAACGTCACCTCAGGTCACAGTGGGAGGGTCAAGGCTTTTCGCCTCACCATTCCATTGACGGCACGGAGCCCGATCGCGCTGCCTAGCGGGCTCACTCCCATAGATCCCAAAGAGCGTGCACTCGATTTCGACCCGTCACCTTCGTCCGCGCGCCTAGGGAAATCCCAAACACCGTGCACCGAGCGTCGCGTAGGCCCGCTCTTCTACTGTCCTTCCTGACGCCGGGGATCGCGTGACTCGCTCGCGCTCTTGGAGATCCCCCTGATCTCAGGAAGGAAGCACGTGCAGCAGAAGTCGATGTACGTGATCATCGCGGTCCTCGTAGCGCTGGTTGCCGCTCTCGCCGGCAGCCTCGTAGCCGTCGTGGAGGGAGGGCGACCCACGGTGGCCTTCAGGACCGGGGTGACGACCTTCGCCGGTGCCCTGACGCTCGTTCTCGGGGTCATGGTCTGCCTGGGCGTGGTGGGCTCATGAGCGACGTCGAAACCCTTCGAGGGGGTACACGTGACGAGGACCCCGCCGCGTTCAGGGCCTTCGCGGAGGTGCGCCAACACCGCGCACGTCTTTCACGTCTGATGAACGCCCACGACGCGGCCCGGCTCGTCCTCGGGCTGCTCTACCTGAGCCGGGTCGCGCACACCGTCAGGGCCGGTGTTCCCACGTGGTCGTGGCTGCTGAGAGAGGCTGCTGAGAGTGGGTCGCAGATCGGACCTTCCGTGAGCACGTGCCTTGCCCACTGGCTCCCCGCGACCGACGCCAGAGGCGACGACACGGGTGTGAGGGACTTGATGCCCGTTCCGCCTCGCGGCACCGACGACGCGCTACGTGGTCTCATCTTGGCGATCAGCTCCGTCCAACAGGTCGGGACGCTACTCGACCAGTGCCTGCGTGACCTCTCGGCCGAGCAGGCACGCGGAAGCCACTACTTCACGCCCGGCGACATGGCCCGTCTCATGGTCGGCGCCGTATCGCCTCAGGACGGTCACAGCGTGCTGGACCCCGTATGCGGTTCAGGTGGGCTGTTGGTCGAGAGTCACCGCTACGTCAGGGAACGCGTCGGGCTGAACCCGGCCATGTCCTTGCAGGGAAGGGATCACCACGCCCATACCTCGCAGGTCGCCCGCATGAACTTCGCCGTGCGGGGCATCGAGGCCCGTGTCTTCCCGCCGGGGGACAGTCTTGTCACACCGGAGCCCGATCGGCACGACATCGTCCTGGCCAACCTTCCCTTCAACCAGCACGACTGGGCACGGGAGCGCCAGCTCACCCAGCAGAATCGGCACATCCCCGCCGACCCCCGGTGGCCGGAGGAACCTCCGCCCAGGGGATCCGCCAACTCCGCGTGGATCCTGCACATCGCCCACGCCCTGGCTCCGCAGGGCCGAGCAGCCTTTCTGATGGCCGACAGCGTGGCCAAGAGCCCTCAGCCCGCCACACGGAGACTGCGCGAACGGCTGCTGCGAGCCGACCTCGTCGAGTGCGTGATCGCGCTGCCGCCCCGTGTGTTCGGCCATACCGAGGCCACCGCCTGCCTGTGGGTGCTGAACAGGGACAAGAGCGCACGCCCCGGCTGGGGCAGCGTCGACCGCCGCGATCAAGTGCTGTTCATCAACGCGCGGCGGGCCTTCGAACCCGTCCCGGGGTCGAGGGCACGGAGGCTGGGAAACAGACACGCTGAGTCGATCCTCACCACCCTGGCGACCTGGCGGGGCATCGCGGAGAACCGCGCGACCACCACGTCCTACCGCGATGAGCCGGGCTGGTCCCGAAGCTGCTCGACCGAGGAAATCACCCGCCGCAAGCACGACCTCATGCCCACCTCGTACGCCGTGGAGCCGCCAGGTCCCGAACGCGACACACGGAGCCGGATCGACCAACTCAAGCTTGAGCTGGTCGAGAAGCTCAACCAAGCCCATGCCCTCGAAGCGCGGCTGCTGGACGCCCTGGAGGAGATCTGATGGACACGACGGCCCACCAGGACGGCTCCAGTACCGCGGGGTGGCAGAGGACCACCATCGCCGAGTTCCCGAAGGGGTCCATGTACACCACCTCCGGCGTCCTCGAAGACAACGCTCCCGATCAGACAGGCATCGTCAGCTCGACCTACGTCAGGGACGGGAAGATTCATTCATCGCAGACCGGCAAGCTCGCGCCGGGGGACTCGCGCCCCAACCGGGCAACCCTCAAGGAGGGCGACCTGGCCGTCGTGCTCGTCAGGCGGACTGGCGACGCCGCCTTCGTCACCGCCGAGCACGAGGGTTGGACCGCGACCAGGTCGATCGGCATCATCCGCGCGGACCCGCACGTCGTGAGGTGGCTTCGTATCTGGCTGCAGACGCCCACAGCGAAGGCACGGATAGACGAGGACGTCACGGCACACGTCGAGCCCACGGTGAGCCTCGACACGCTCCGTCGCATGCCCTTCCCGCTTCCGCCGCCGGACACCATCACCAAGTACCACACGGCCTTCAGTCTCATCGAGGAAAAGATCGACCTCCACCAGGAGGCCGCGCGAAAGGCAGTGGAGCTGGCCGACGCGATCCACGACGACTGGTCCACCGCGAGTCCGGTCTGGGAAACACGACTGCTCGGCGAAGTCGCCAAGGCGAAAACGGGCAAAGGTTCCGCGCGCTCGCTCCCGCGTGGAAAGAAAGGACCCGGCGCCGACGCGATCACCCCGACCGATCTCTTCGACCTCCTGGTGCCCTACGTGGAGAGGTTCCGCCTGAGCAGCCCCGCGGATGCCGCAGAAGCGTGGCCTCCCGGCACCTTCATGTTGAGCACCCGCCCCGACGGCGCGCACATCGCCGTGACGCAACGCCCGGCGTCACCCACCAGAGGTGTCGTGGCGGTGCGACCTGCGGACGAGAAGGACGGCTGGTGGCTGCTCCACGAGCTGAGGAGTCGGAGCAACGGCGTCGCGCAGGTGGCTCAGGGCCGAAACGCCCGGGAGATCTCCGCACGCGCCCTGTCGCGCCTGAGCATCGTCTGGCCCGACTCAACCACCCGCGGCGACTTCCACACCCTGACCGGCCCGCTGCACGCCATGGCAAGGCAACTGGTCTCCGAGAGCGCGACCCTGCACGACCTCAAGGACGCGCTCCTGCGCGACATCTCGGCAAAGGCCGGCATTCTTCTGAAGCAGGAGGCAGAGCCCGGCGAAGAGCGCGTACACCCGCCTCAGCCCTCGATGGCCCCTACACCGCGCGAGGCCACGACCGGCCATGAGCCCGGATGGTCCCCGGAGAATCGACGAGCACCTGAGTGAGAACGGTAGAGACATGAACGCCAGGCCGCTGCTGAACCGAAGGCTGGACGGACCTCGGGGCGACGATCTTCGCGGAGATGTCGGCGCTGGCGACCGCGACAGGCGCGATCAACCTGGGCCAGGGCGTTCCCGACACCGACGGGCCCGAGGAGATCCGCGAGGCCGCCGTCCGCGGGACGGGAAGGGCAACCAGTACCCGCCCGGCCCGGGTATCCTGGGAACTGCGCGCCGCGATCTCCGACCACCAACAACCCTTCGGTGATGGAGCGGACGAGGCGAGCGATCTCGTCGTGGGACATGCGGCCACCAGGACTTCTGGCGACGACCTCCGCGCGGGCGCGACGGGCCTGGGTCTCGGTGATCCTCGGTACCGCAGCCGCCCGCGCTACATTCCTTGCCGCGGGAGCACCGCTGGGCCTGTCACTGCGCGCGGAGGTGCCGCACGAGCTGTTCCAAGGCGGTCCAGGCGGTGCCTGAGGTGCCGTCGCCGAGCTGGTAGTAGAAGCCGGGGCGTGCCGGGGGGCCGAGTTCGATGGGCCTGGTGGGCAGTGGTGTGTGGCGGGCGTGGGTGGGGCCGATGTCGTGGGCGTCCTCGGGGCCCAAGGCGAAGGCGACGGGGATCGGTGGCGGCTCGAAGTGTGCGGGGGCGGTCAGGTCCCGGCGGGCGGAGCGCACCTGGGCGAGCATCGATACCAGGCGGTCTTCGCGTATGAGGCGGTCGGTGAGGGTGGGGAGCTCGTCCAGGGGCGGGGTCTCGTCCTGGTTGTAGCCGACGGCCAGGGTCATGTTCTCCTCCACGCCGCCCGTGGTGCGCGAGACGGTGAGGGTGGCGATGGCGGGCCGGGAGTCGGGGGCGCCGACGACGACCGTCCAGGTGGGGTCGGGTGACCTGGTGTGGGCGAAGTCGGTGAGCTGACGGCGGGACCAGGGGAGGGAGGTGGGTTCGGCCGTGCCCCAACCGGCGGGCGGAGCGCCGGTCAGGGTCCGCAACGCCGTCTCCAGGGCGCCGCCGAGTACGAGTTGGTGTTCGGCCGGGTGGCGGGCGCGGAGAGAGAGCAGGAGTTGGCGCTCCCCTGTGGTCGCGAACTCCGTGAAGGTCTTGGCTACGGGGGTTCCGTCCTCCGGCGCGTCGTCGGGTGCGTCCACGGGGGTGAAGGCGCCGTCGCGCCAGTGCAGTACGGCGCCCGACAGTCCGTCGTAGTAGCCGCCCGTGCCGTCCTGGACCACCCAGCGGGACGGCGTCCCCGTGAGCAGTGACCTGGTGGGCAGGGTGAGCCGGGCGTGGCTGGGGGTGACGATCTGCAGTCCACGGTCGCTGGCGAGGGCCGCGGCCAGGGCGTCGGAGAGCCAGGTGGTCATGGCGATGACGGGCCGGTCCTGGATGGCGACCGCGACGCGGTCGGTCAGCACGTCGACGGCGGGCTGTGCGGCGGCGGGTGCGGGGGCCGCGGTGATGCCCGCCGTGGGGACGGGGGCTCCGACGCCCGTTGCCGGGACCGCGTCCGGTGGCCAGACGGTGCCCCCCAGGAGGTGCGCGAGGCGTCCGGCGAAGACTCCAGCGAGCTGTTCGGCTTCCTTGACGGCGGTGGACGCGCGGGCCTCGGTCCACCACACGGGGCCGTCCTGGGCGGGCGCTTCGGGACCGAGCAGCCGGGCGGCCTCGCCGGGCACCCGTGCCAGGAACGGGGTCTCGACCGACAGCAGCGGCCGCCCCTGCTCGTCGCAGAGCTGGATGACGGCGTCGTCGCCCGCGCGCTGTACGTGCAGGTCCGGGCCTCCGGCGAGCAGCCCGGCCAGGATGATCCAGGGGTCCGGCATCCGCTTGGTGAGAACGATCACGTCCTTCGTCATGGTGACGTCACTCGGCCTTCTCCGCCGTCGCGGTCTGGATCAGTCGGTTGGGTTGGCCGCGACGGATCAGGGTGCCTCGGCCGGGTGGCTGGGCTGAGGCGTACACCCGGGGGAAGAGCTGGCCCTCCGAGCGGTCGCCTGTCATGACGAGCGCGGAGGTGCCGCTTTCGCGCAGGGTCGTCAGGAACGGCTCGTAGAGCGCGCGTGAGGATCCGGCGACGCGGCGGGCGATGACATAGTGCAGCCCGATGTCGGGGGCGGACGGCACGTAGGGGAGGAAAGGCGCCAGCGGCTGCTGGCCGGCTGTGGTCAGCACGTCGTAGTCGTCGATGAGGATCACGATGCGCGGGCCCGAGCCCCAGCTGCCCGGTTCCAGCAGCAGGGGGTCGGTTGCCTCGTCCGGCATGCGCTTGCCCAGCTCGGCGGCGATGCCGGTGGCCAGCGCCCCGGCGAGCCTGGCGTTGTGGGCGTAGCCGCCCCGGTAGGGCTCGGGCACGACGTCACGCAGGCCGCGCCGCGGGTCCATGATGCCGAAGACGAGTTCGTCGGCCGAGTATCGCTCGGTCAGACCCTGGGCGATCAGGCGCAGGAGGTTGGTCTTGCCGCACTCGCTGTCGCCGAGGATGAGCAGGTGCTGGTCGTGTTCGAACAGGTCGAGCGGCACCGGGTCCAGCGCGTTCTGGTCGAGGCCGATGGGTACCCGTAGCGGCTCGGCGGCGATCGAGGGCAGGGATGCGGCAGGGATGCGGGCGGGCAGGACGCGGACCTGCTGGGCGAGGTCGCCCGGCCAGGCCGCCCGGATCGTCCTGGCGGCCTGCTCGACGGCCGAGCCCAGGTCGGCCGTCTCGGGGATCCCGTCGATGCAGGGTAGGGCGACCTGGGCAAAGAGCTTTCCGTCGGTCAGGGCGCGGCCGGTGTCGTCGGGGGTGAGGGTCTGGGCGAGCTTTCGGTCGATGCTGCTGTCGCCGGGGTCGTTGAGTCGCAGCTCTATCTGGGTGCCGAAGGTCGACTGTTGGGCGATGCGTACGTCGTTCCAGCGCAGCATGCCAGCTACAACGTGGATGCCGTATCCGCCGCCGCGCCGGAGGAGGTCGCCCATCGCGTCGTCGAGCGCCTCGAAGTCGTCGCGCAGCGCGCCGAAGCCGTCGATGAGCAGCACGATCTCGGTCGAGGGCAGCTCCGGTACCTTGCCCGCGGCCCGCAGGTCCCGGAGCCGTTCGATGGAGTCGATACCCAGCTCGCGGAAGATCTCCTCGCGGGCGGCAAGCATGCCGTGCACCTCCTCGACGGTGCGCGCGGCCCGCTCGCGGTCGGCGCGGCCCGCGATCCCGCCGACGTGCGGGAGCGCGGTGAGGGCCTGGAGTCCGCCGCCGACCAGGTCCAGTCCGTAGATGCCGACCTCGCGCGGGGTGTGCGTCATCGCCAGCGACAGAGCAAGCGTGCGCAGCAGCGTGGTCTTGCCGGACTGGGGGCCGCCGATGACGGCCGCGTGGCCGCCGGCGACGGTGAGGTCGAGGATCCACGGGCCTTGCCACTGGCGGACCGGGTCGTCCAACAGCCCCAGCGGCACCCGCATGACGCCGTGGCGGCGCTCGAAGCCCATGCCGCGCTCATCGACGTAGACGGCGCCGCCGACCCTGTCCAGAGTGAGGGCCTCGGGCAGCGGAGGCAGCCAGATCCGGCGCACCGGCGCGGCCGCGGCCCGGAGCCGGTCGACCATGACGGACAGGACGGTGGGGCCGGGGGTGCGGTGTCGCATGGCCGGCTCGCTGTCGCTCTCGCCCGCTTCCGGCGAGCCGAGGGTGTTGTAGGCGGGGTACGGGAGCGCCACCGGGCCCTTGTCGCCGGTCTGCCGCCGCGCGGGGCCCCGGTATGGCCCTGAGACGTAGCTGGCCTTGAAGCGTTCGTAGGCGCTGGTATCGACCTTGAGGTATCCGAAGCCGGGCAGCGGCGGCAGATGGAAGGCGTCGGTGGTGTCCAGGACGGTACGGCTCTCGTCGGCGGAGAAGGTGCGCAGGCCCAGCCGGTAGGAGAGGTAGGTGTCCAGGCCCTTGAGCCTGCCGCCCTCGATACGCTGGCTGGACAGCAGCAGATGGACGCCGATGCTCCGGCCGATCCGGCCGATGGACAGGAACAGGTCGATGAAGTCGGGCTTCGCGGTGAGGAGCTCGCCGAACTCGTCGATCACGACGAACAGGTGCGGCAGCGGCTCCAGCTCCGGCCGCGTCTGGCGCAGCGCGGCGTATCCGGCGATATCGGCGACGTTGCCCGCGTCCTTGAGCACCTGCTGGCGGCGCTTGACCTCGCCGGCGAGGCTGGCGTGCACGCGCTCGATCAGCCCGGCCTGGTTCTCCAGATTGGTGATCACCCCGGCCACGTGCGGCAGTCCCTGGAAGGGGGCGAAGGTCGCGCCGCCCTTGTAGTCGACCAGGACCAGCGCCAGATCCTCCGGGGGGTGGGTTGCGACCAGCGCGAGGACCAGGGTGCGCAGCAGCTCGCTCTTGCCCGAGCCGGTGGCGCCGACGCACAGGCCGTGCGGTCCCATGCCCAGCTCGGCGGACTCCTTGAGGTCCAGCAGCACCGGCTCGTGCCCGTCACTGATTCCGATCGGCACGCGGAGGAAGGCACGTTCGCCGCGCGATGCCCACAGCCGGTCGATGTCGATCGCGGCGGGGTCCTCGATGCCCAGCAGTTCGGCGAAGTCCACCGGACCGGACAGCGGGGCGTCCACCAGGGACTCGGCGGACAGGCGCAGTGGGGCGAGCATTCGGGCCAGGCCCTCCGCCCCGGCGACCGCGATCTGGTCCACCGTGCCGTGTGCGGAGACCGGCTGCGTGCCGCGCAGGTCCTCGACCACGACCTGGTCGCCCTCGACGGTGATACGGACCGACACCTGTCCGGGTTCGGCCAGCCGCGCCGCCACCAGGTGCAGCACGGTCACCCCCATGTCGGGCAGGGAGACGGCCTCGTCAGGGCGGGGCATTTCGCGGGCGTCCTGGCCGTAGCAGTCGTCGACGACGAGCAGTCGACTCGCCATCACCAGCGCGTCCCGGCCGGACAGGCCGCGCCGTATCTCCGCGGCGTAACCGGCACGCTGCCGCAGGTTCCAGCTCAGCAACCGGGCGAGCTGCGGCAGATCGGGGGCGATGCGGCGGGCGGCCACGGGCCCGTCCCGCTCCTCGGGGTCGCAGACGTGCGGCAGCCACTTCGTCCATTCCCACTCCCCCAGCGCAGGGCCGGGCGCGGCGAGCGCGATGCCGACGTCGTCCGGGGCGTGGAAGACGGCGGTCTGGACGAGAATCGCCCGCGCCACCCGCAGCACGGCGTCCCGCTCGCCGACGATGCTGACGTTGCCCACCCGGTCCAGGGGCACGGTCAGGGGCAGGTCGGCGGCGGTGCCGAATCGGCCGATCAGCGCACGGGCCTCGTTCAGCATGAACCGGTCGGGCGGCGTGAGGACGCTGCTGCCCTGCTGGGACACGGTCAGGGTGCGGACCGGCATCTCACCGGTGCCGATCCGCACCCGCAGGAAGTCGCCGTCAGCCCGGCGCCGCTCCCACAACCGGGCCGGATCGGACACGATGTCGTACAGGGCCTGCGGCGGTGGATCGAGGACGCGAGCGGCCGCACGGCGCTCCCGTTCCTGGGCTCCGAGCTCCTCGCGCTGCTCCTCCACGTACTCCAGGTAGCGCTCGCGCTGCCGACGGCGGGTGCGCTGGGCCTTGCCCCGCTGTGAGAGCAGCAGCGCGACGGAACCGAGGACGGTGACGACGAGGACGATCGCGCCGATGGCCGCGAACTGGCCGCTGCGCAGCACGGTCATCATGACGACCGAACTCATCACTCCGACGATCGGCATCAGGGCCATGGCGACGCCGCCGGTCCGGCCCTCAGGGAGGTTCGGCGGCGGCTCGATCGCGCGAGGCTCTGGAGGGAGCAGCGGGCGGGTGCTGCGCGCGGGCCGGTGTATCAAATGGGTCGTCATCGTCGTATCGCTCGGGTCGTCATCGCTGCTTTCGCAGGGCACGGTCAAGGAGTTCGGCGGCGAGCTGCCCGGCGGCCAGCCGGGTCTCCTGCCCGAGCGCCGCGGTACGGATCGGCCCGCCCGCCGCCAGATGCCGGTCGTAGGGGATCGTCACGACCCGGGCCCCGGCCGCTCCCAGATAGGCGGAGGCGGCGGCCATGTCGATCGTCATGTCGGGAGACGACTTCGTCAGCGCGACCACGGTGGCGGGAAGCAGCCGCGGGCGGGGCACGTCGGCCATCCACTCCAGCACCGCACGCGTACTGGCCACGCCCTCCATGGTGGCGGGCGCCACGAGCACCCGTGCGTGCGCCGCGGCCAACGCGGTACGGGCCAGGGGGTTCGGCAGCGTCTCGCAGTCCACCACGGTGATCCCGAAGTACCGGCGCAGCGCCATCATCACCGCACGGTACGAGGGCAGTTCGAGGCGGGTGCCGACCCGCCCCTGACTGCCGGGCAGCAACCAGCCGCCCTCCTCCACCTGGACGAGGTAGCCGGTGATCTCCGCGAACTGCATCGAGGGCGAGATGACCTGGGCCAGGTCCGTGCAGGTCCAGCGGACGGCGGGCGCGGCGAGCCGGATCGGGAGCGTACCGAGCGCGGGATCGGCTTCGAGGGCAAGGACGGGGTCCTGCCGGTAGTGCGCGTAGGTGAGGTTGAGCAGCGCGGCGACAGTGGTCTTCCCGGCGCCGCCGCGGATGCTGGTGACCGAGATCTGGCGGCCGGTGGTGACCGGCTGCTGCAACGCCTGGGCGATGCGGGTGGCTTCTGCCACGTCGCGGGAGGTGGAGGAGAGGAGGAGCTGCCGCAGCGAGCGACGGGCGCGGCGGACGAGGGAGTCACCGGAGCGGGAGCGGCGGTGGGCGGGAAGGAGGTCGGGGTCGACGGCCGGGACGGGCATGGGGGAAGGGAGCGGACGCGGGGCGGCGGGTATGTGCTCCGAGGCCAGAGCCGGTGGGGGAATGCCCTCGGGCCCGGGAACGGGGCCAGCGGCGGGCCTGGGGCCGGGAACGGCCTCAGCGTTGGGAACGGGGCCAGCGGCGGACCCGCAGCCGGGAACGGCCTCAGCGTTGGGAACGGGGCCAGCGGCGGACCCGCGGCCGGGAACGGCCTCGGCGCCTGGAACCAGTCCAGCGGCGGGCCCGGGGCCCGGCATAGGCGAGCCAACGGGCTCGGAGTCGGACGCCATGCGGACGACCTGCCCCGGCACGGAAAGGGACTCGGACGTCGTTGGGATGCTCTGCCCCGGCACGGAAACAGAAGCTGACTCGGACACGGGAACGGGCCCAGGAGCAGCCTCGACACCGTCGCCCCGCAGCTGACGGAGCAGGTCGCCCTGCCAGTCACCGCCAGCCATGACACTCCCCTTCACATCGCTTGCGCTCACTCAACGACCGGACCACAACAGGAACAGGCTCAGAAGACATCGAGAAGTCGGCCGTACACCCCGAACGCCCCGACCACGAGCGGGAACAGCGCGACGACACCAACCGCCTCGACGAGGTCCGCGCCGCGGCGGAGCCGGACCCGTACGTGCTCCGGCGGCCGAACGGCCAGCGCACCAAGCGGCAGCACGGCGGCCACCGCGAGCACGGCCAACGGCCCGTAGGGCTCCCCCTCGACGTGATCGATCCAGAGCAGCACCAGCCGTACGAACAGCACGACGGCCCCCGCGAGCAGCACCACGACCTCGGCGACGAGCGGATAGGCCCGGGACCGGGAGAGCAGCACCACTGCAAGCACCGCGGTCAGCAGCACGGTCCACGGCGAAGGTTCGGTGACGGCGAGCAGCCCAGCGCCGACGGCGGAGGCGGCGGTGACGAAGGTCGCCAGCACAAGCCCTCGGTGCGTCGCTGCCAACGCGGTCTCCACCGCATGCCGGCTCACGGACGTCCCACCGGAGCGCCGGTCGTCCAGCGCGGTCAACCCGGCCCCCGTCAAGGCGAGTCGGGGCAACACCCCGAGCACGACCACGGACACGACGGCAAGCACGGCACCGACGAGGCCGACGTCGTCCTGCACGGCGGCGGCGAGTTCCCACGCCCCCACAGTCGAGACGACGGCACCCGCTCCGACGAGTCCCCCGCGCCCCACAGCCGAGAAGACCCCGAGCAGCACGAGCGTGACGACGAAGGCACCCCCCACACCGGCGAGCCGCGCCGGACCGTCCCACCCCTGTGCATCGGCGACGGTCCACGCACCCAACACCCCGAGCGCGCCCCCGCAGACCATCAGGGTGGAACCAAGCTCACGGTGCGCGTGCTTCCGCAGCCGGGCGAAGGGAACCCCGAGGGCGGACAGCAGGACAGCAACGCCCAACAGAGGCACGGCGACATCGGAGGCCCCAAGACTCCCCCGGGCCATCACCCCGGCAGCCACCACGAGCCCGACACCGGTCGCAGCCGCGGTCCACCTTCGCGCGGCGTCTCCCCAGCGCCAGGCCCGCAGATCCAGATCCTCGGCGACTTCGTCGCTGACGTCGTGTACGACGGGAGCGGCGGGCGTATCCCGCTCCCGCACCAGCCGCAGCACAGCACCGTCGGCAACCCCCGCGGAAGCGAGGGAATCGTCCTGCGAGAGCAGCGTCCCATCGGCAGCGACGAGGTGCCGAAGCATCGGCTGCGCCGCCGTATGGTCGTCGAGCAGCCGCAGAATATCGGGAAGCAGACGCCCGATCGGCTCATCGGCAGGCAGAACCAGATCGACTCGCCGCCGGTCTCCGACCAACGTGACCCGGCTCAGCTCCACCCGCTGTGACGCCACCCTCACACTCAGCACTCGAACAAACCTATCATCGCGAGGTCCCGTTGACGCTCGTGGGCGCGGTCCGCACCCCAGGCCCCGGCCCCGCGTTCCCCCGCTCCCCCAACTTCCCCGACACGAAGGACCACCCGACACACCCCGCACACAACACGGCAGCCAGAGCGACCCCGGCGAACGCCTTCCCGAGATTCTCATCGGTGGTACGACGACTGCGCCGCGCACCATGAAGCAAGGCATCACGCAACCGCCGGCGCCGCACCGCCACCGACTCCAGCAACTGACTGTCGTAATCCTGCGCCGCCATGACCCGCCCCTCCTGGCATCCCTGGAACAGCTCAGCTCTTACTGGCCAGTTCCCTCAACGTGGCCAGGTCGATGGCCACCTTGGCAGCTTCTCGCTGTACCCGTCCTAGGCCCTCGGTGACGGGAAGTGCCGAGAATTCAGAAAGTGCTTCAGAAGGCCGCAGGCCGTGCTCCTTCGCCTGCTGCAAACGTTCCAGCCACCTCAGACCTGCCTCGTAACCCTCATCCTCAGCGGCCTTTCGCGGCTCGTAGCTGGCCGCATCATCAGCATCAGACGCCCACAGGTAGCCAAGCACTCCGCGTTCTCCGACCACTGGCACGTACTCGACCTGTCCACTTGCCGAACGCGCGTATCCGGAAGGCTCGAATCCTTGCGGATGATGGAACACCCTGTATCGGTAAGGGATTTCGAAGCTCCCCCATACGTCAGAGGCAGAACCGTCCTCTTCGAAGTAGTTGTCCACTCCCGTTTCGGTCGGCTTGCCGAACCACGTGGGGTCGTCAGGGTCTGTCTCTGCATCCAGGACTTCCGAGATATCCCTGAGGACAGCCGCTAGTCGCGGGTAGTTTGCCGCGTAGACGTCTGACTGCCTCCGGCCCTTCAAGTCGTACGGCATCCATGCATCCGTGTAGGTCTGAAGCTGCACGCTGAAGAAGTCAGTCATGGCGGATACACCGAGCGAGAATACCTTGCCCTCAATGTGCTCGCCGTTGCCATCCAGCAGCACGCCAGCACACGTGATATACGCCTCCACACTAGCGATCTTCCCCGGGGCCGTACGCGCCTTCACCTCTCGAACCAGATTCTCCATGTCCTCAGCCGAGGCATGAACACCCAAATCGACTTTTCCCTGGAATAGCTGATTACCTGGATTTCCGTACGCCGGGATCGAAATGGTCGCAGACTCGCCTCTCACAGCAAGCCGGCGCTCCACCAGCACGGAATGGACCGCGCTAAGTCCAAGGAAGCACTCCGCGACCTGGTCATCAATATCCTGATCACGCCCCCAGGTCCACCGCGCAACGGGAGTTGAAGCGATCACGAAATTCCTCCTGGCGTGAACTTGCCGCCCGGCGGGATCATCAAGGTCCCGTCCTCGACGCGAATAACGAACTGCATATTGTAGCTGCCATAGAGCCCACTCAAGCGTTCAGCTATGTTGTTGGCCGCCAGATCCTCCAGCGTGCCCTTCGTGTCGATAACGAAGGTCTGCACGTCGGCCCGAGAGTCGATCAGCTGCCCTCTGTTACTGAGGATCTTGTTGATCAACTTCTTCGGGTTCTGGATATCCTTGAACTGATATCCGTAGGTAGTCCCATCCGAGTCGCGCGCCACAACATCGAGATCGGTGCGCTCGCCAGTAACGACCCCGGGCTTGAGTTCATAGCCTGCCTTAGCCTCGAAGGCGATATCGCGCACACCGCTGGCCTGCAGCCGATCAGCCAGTCGTAGCTGCTCAATTCCACCTGCCATCTTGTCCGCATGGCTCAGGCTGGAAACAACCTGGTCATAGCCTTCGCTCCCGGTATGTCTACCAGATGCGATTGTGTCGGCGATCTCTTGACCGGCGGGGTGGCGAGACAGATTGTCCAGCACCTTCTCCAAGTCGCCGGGCTTAACCTTCGAGCCTCGCAGTTGGTCCCGGATCTTCTGTTCGGCCTCACCGCCACGCTCGAACGGCCGTGGTTCGTCACCGCTGGGGAGTCCGTCCTGGCCTCTCTGACCGTGCGCCCCAGTACCATCCGGACCGTCGTGCCCGCCACCACCGGGTCCATCGTGCCCACTACCTGCACCAGCATGGCCACCACTTCCGGTCACTGGCGCGTCGTGGGCTACTGGACTGCTGCGATCACCCCTGAATACGTCACCCGATCCCGAACCGTGGCTGCTCGGCTCTGATACGTCTTGGCTCGCGGGCGGACCCGTGCCTGAGTTCTCGTTCCTGCCGTGAGGCGTAGGGTTGTCGCCAGTTCGGTTCGTGGCGTTCAATTCGTTCTCACGCCCGCCCACTCCGGCGAGTTCGTGGTCTCTCGCGAGGGACACGTCCTCGCCTTGAAGCCGCTCGTTGGCGGATCGTTCCTGCGGTACGTCCTTGGCGTGTTGATGAAGCGTGCCGTCAGCGTTATAGAGGCTGCCGTCCTTGTCGTAAGCCTGACCGTTAGGCAGTTCAAGCGTGCCATCGGGGCGCACCACCGTGTTGTCACCGAAGCGCAGTGAACCGTCCGGGAGTTCGGCGTATCGGCCCGCGTAGACGTTCTTCAGTCCGGCCACCACGTCGGCAACCTTGACCTTGCCGACGCTGCCGGCCTTGCCCAGTGCCCCCGTCACATACGTCATGGGGTCGGCCAGGCGCCCACCCTGGCGTATCGCATTGATCGCCTTGGCGCCCTTACTGGCAGCGTTGGCCGCCTGGCCCGCCTTGGTCGGTGCGGCGATCGCGGTCAGGCCGTTGAAGACCACCACTCCGGTTGCCCGGCCGGGATTCTTCTTCCACTGGTCGTAGGCGACCAGGCTCTTTCCGGTCTCCTTCGCGACCTGTTTGCTCTCGCGCAGAAATTCCGGGAGCGCGTCCTCCGGCTTGTTCCGCCAGTAGGGGGACATCCAGACGGTGGCGCCGACGCCGAGCATGGCCAGGCCTTTCCACGAGGCCTTCATCTCGTCGATGCCGTGGAACCCGGTGAGAGTGAGTAGACCGTCGATGGTGCCCCACACGCCATCGATGAAGAACCCTTCGAGCCCCTCGTAGATGTAATGAGTGGCGTCAAACTTTGAGTACTTCTTCTCTGCGGGCTTTCCCCACGGCGCCTCTTCCGGCTTATCAGCCTTCTCCGCACGCGCCTCGTACGCCTTGGCCTTGTCCTTGAGTGTCGTGCCGCCGTGCAACATGGCGATGCTGTCGTGTGCCCGCTCCTCGGCCGCACGGAATGCCTTCACCGCAGCTTCCACGGCATCGAAGATCTCGTTGTGTTCGTCGACCTTGTCCTGGTCCCTCTCCCAGCCGGCTTCGTCCTCCACACTGTCGACGAACAACGCCGCTTGCGTTACCAGCGACTTCAGCTTCTCGACGATCGGCCTGATTTCGATCGCGTAGCTGTCCAGCGCGCTCCAAATCCACTCCAGCTCCCCCGCGAAATCGTCCGCGGTGTCCCGCACCACAGCGGTCGTACCGAAGAGCTGCTCCGCCTCCGGTGCCTCGTAGAAGGACTTCATGGTCTGGAAACTGGTGTGAATATCCGAACCAGTCTTACGGATCTTGCCCGCGATCGTCTTGAACGCCAGCGCGTCCGTCTCCAACTGCTCCAGATTCCCCGTGAACAGCGGAATCCCCTGGACGTTGATCACGACTTGTACACACCTCGCCACTCCGCACCGGTCTGCGAGGCCGGAATGACACGCGGAGCCTCGAAGCCCTCTGGCGGCAAGAGCGCATTACGCTGCGCCTCGGCTGCCATCTCGAGGTCCCCGTCGATGTAGGCGGTCGTCGCCCCCGTCGCCCCATCCAGCGACCTGCCTGAGCGAGCGACCATGTACTCAAGGCATACGCCCCGATCCTTGAAGTACTCCGCCAACGCCACCGCTACCAGACCCAGCTCGTTGGCGTACGCGTCGCCGACCACCGGCTTACCCTCACGGGCCACATCGTTGCCGAGGATGGTGCCGGATGACGCAGCGGCGCTCTCCACCAGCGCGCTGAGGGACTTACCCTCACCCTCGATCTGACCGATGATCTCGGCGGTGTTGAGCAACACACCCCGCACGCCCGGCGGGTCGATGTCCCAGTCCTTGTCCATATCTCCCCCTGGTTACGCATGCCCCGTGTGTGGCAATGACCGAGCAATGGCGGCGGCCCGGTCGTACGCCTCAACCGATGGCGTCCACCGCAGCCTTGGCCCGCGCCAGGGTCTGCTGAGCGGTCCCGTCGTTCTTCTCCAGCGTGGTGCGCACCAGCTGAATGATCGACCTCACCTCAGCGGCCGCGTTGTTCCAGCGGACTTCCTTCGCGTGGTACTCGTCCGCGACCCCGTCCGCCGTGAAGTCCGCCATCGCGGCCTTCACCGCCTGGTCGCGGTCGTTGAGCACCTGCTCCAACCGTGCGATCACGACGGTGATGTTCCCCTGCACCTCACCGGAGGCACCGGAGTCGTAACTACGACGGTCCTGGCTAGCCATGCTTTCGTCCCCCTGCCTCAGCGCCCGGAGAACCGAGCAGCATCGAAGTTCGCCGCGGCCAACGCGGAATGAGCGTTGTCAGCCGACTCCTGGTCACCAGTGCCGAACGCCTTGTCCATCCCGGACTGTCCGCCCAGAATCTGGCTGAGCGCCCCGTTCAATGCTGAAGTAATTTCATCAGCGTTCAACTTAAAGGTGTCAAACGCCGTCTTGCCGGCACCGTTGAACCGGCCCTCCAGCGGCTCGGCCGCAGCAACCAACTGCCTGATGAGTACACCCAAGTCGTTGCTCGAACCTGCGGTTTGCGTTGTCAGGGTCGACAGCGCAGTACTGCCCATATCGAATTTCATGCCCCACCCCGTGTCTGATCGTGACAGCGTCACACGCTCACGGCCGCTACACGCACATGCCCCTGCAGTGCCGGTCATACCACCATACAGATTGCAGGAAGCTGCCTGTGACTTCGCCTCGACACGCTGTAACGTGCGCTTGCTTGGGGAAACCAACAAGGCGCCGTCTACGCCCGGATGAGGTCGCTGGCGACCGCGCCCGGGGTTGGCCATGCGTCAGATGACACGGCCGTGACGCAGGGAATCGTCGACTGCTACGCCGTGATAGCCCCCTGTTGGCGGTCGCGCGGAGCAACGAACTGTCCGGCCGCTGCGCCTCCGCCAAGGCCGGCTTCGAAGGACTCACACGCGTGCTCGCCCGCGAGCTCGGCCCCACCGGCATCACCGCCAACTGTGTAGCTCCCGGCTCCATCCACCTCCCCATCGAAGACTCGGTCGTCGAAGACCCGGAAGCCATGCCCTGTCGGCAGCTCGCCCGCCAATGCGTTCAGCACGCAGCCCAGCACCCACGAGCCGCCCACGGCCCGCCGCAACGGAACCGCGACCGATCTTCTGGACCCAGTCACTCACGCACGCCCCACGTGGCGGGGGCGTCAGTTGCGATGCACACCCCCCTTCGCCCACCGCCCCCGAGGCGAGTCGTATCCCCATCGCATGACACCAATGACGGCGGCCGCCGGCTCACAACAGCCACCAACGCCGCTCCCACCTCTGGGAGTCAACAGAAGAAGGCCGTAGACAAGGGACAAGAGCTCGTCATGGACCAAGCCGAATGCCCCAGACCGCCGCCCTCGAGTGCCGTGAGCTGCCCGCATGCCTCACCCTCCCCGCCACCGGGCGCTCCCCCACCACCGGACCGGGATCCTCACCTGGGAGCACCATCGACGGTGAACCGGTCACCGCGCCCGCCCGGGCGACAAGGGGCAATTGGCTCCCGGGAACCATCCCGCACACGCGTCCGTACGCCACGACCGGGCGACAACAGCGACATACGGTTGACGACCGCGCCCAACCACCGCGACCGGCCGGACACATCGACCGGATCGGATGACGGAAAAAACGGACACAGTTGACGTCTTGGGAGCATGGGAGCACGAGCGCTCCCAGAGGGCTCCCACCTGGGAGCAAACACACGTACGCCAAAGGCCGCTTCCAAAGATCGGAAACGGCCTTTGACCTGCGATAACACCGTCGGGACGACAGGATTTGAACCTGCGACCCCTTGACCCCCAGTCAAGTGCGCTACCAAGCTGCGCCACGTCCCGGTGCTCGTTCGGTCCGGGGTTTTCCCCGTTCCGACCGCGCACGAGAACAATACCGCACTTCAGGGGGTGCTCGCCTCCACCCTGGAGGCGGGAGCACGCTCGGGGCTCAGGGTGGGATGAGTAGCCGTACTCATGCGCGGGGGTCACGGGGCGAGCACGCTACGCGCATGACGACTCCATCGATTCAGCGGCCGACGACGACGGCCTTCTTCATTCAGGCGGCGATCTCGTTCGGGATCTCGCTGGCGGCCGTGGCGTACGGGATCGTGAAGCTGCCCCTGGGGACCTGGGAGCGGGCGTTCCTCGCGCTGGGGCTCGTGTTCGTCGTGACCTCGAGCTTCACGCTGGCCAAGTGCGTGCGGGACCGACAGGAGGTCGAGGAGATGACCAACCGGGTGGACAAGGCCCGGATCGACAAGCTGCTGATCGAGCAGGACGTGTTCAAGCCGGGGAGCGTCTGATCACCCGGCCGCACCCTGCTTGGATATCGGATACGGGAGTATCGAACACTATTTCGATTGCACGGGTGGGAGAGCCGTCTATATGCGGGTCTCCAGCCATGCCAGCAGGTCCGCCTCCACCTGCGCGCGGTTGGTCTCGTTGAGGATCTCGTGGCGGGCGCCGGGGTAGCCCTTCCAGGTGAGGTCGCGGGTGCCGATGTAGCGGAAGTCCTCAAGCAGTTCGTAGACGAGCGTCATGCGCTGGTTGCAGGGGTCCTCGGTGCCGACGGCTATGTGCACCGGAAGGGTGGGCGGGATGCGCGCCTGGTTCCGGGGGTTGTTGATCTTGCGGACGGCCCGCACCCAGTCGAGGGACAGCCCGGCGCTGAACGGGAAGCCGCAGCGCTCGTCGGCGGCGTACGCCTCGACCGCCTCCGGGTCGCGGGAGAGCCACTCGAAGCCCGTGCCGAATTCGTACGGGTCGTTGAACAGGGCGAAGAGGGTCGGGGTGAAGGTGGACAGCGCGGTGCGGCCGCGCTCGGCTATCTCGCGTTCGATGTGGGCGGCGAGCTCGTCGATCTCCACTCCCGGGAGGGTCCGGAAGGTGCCGGAGAGCATCAGGCCGGCCAGCTCGTCACCGTGCTCCTGGGCGTAGTCGCGAGCCAGCATCGAGCCCAGGCTGTGGCCGAAGAGGACCAGCGGGGCGCCCGGGTGGTCGGCGCGGGCGCGGGCGCTCAGGGCGCGCAGGTCGGAGACCATCAGTCGCCAGCTGTCCTCGCCCACGACCCCGTAGCCGCCGGTCGCCTCCGCCGTCGCCCCGTGGCCGCGCAGGTCGGCGGCGACCACCACATAGCCCTCGGAGGCGAGTAATCGGGCGAAGCGGTCATAGCGCAGGGCGTACTCCGCGGCCCCGTGCACGATCTGCACGATCGCCCGGGTGGCCCCGGTTCGCCCCCGCTCCGGCTCCTCCCGTCCCCTCGCCACCCCCGGGGCCCACGTGTACGTCGCCACCCGCACCCCGTCGGGCGTCTCCAGGTAGTCGGTGCGGAACGCGGTGTCGGTGGCTGACATGCCATTGTCTCCTGAGCCCGGTGGGCGGGGTAGGGGAAGGGATCCCGGTCGGGATACCGGAAGCACACTCTCCTCATTCACATGTTCTAAACCACAGGCCAGCGCCCCTCGGTCGCCGTACCCACCCCGAACAAGGCGGCCCTTCAGCCCTGCCCCACCCCCGCCTCCGCGTACTCCCGCCGTCGCCCAGCAGGGCTCCACCCCGGTGCCGTCAGCGTGCCGCGCGGGGCGGCGCTCCGACTCCACCCGCCCGCGCGGTCCGGGGTTGAACGGCGGTCTTCGTGGTATGGACCGATCGAATGACCCGGGTATCACCCGCGGCCCGCGAGCCCCGCAACTCCCCCGTAACTCCCCTGTCTCTGGAGGACCGTTGGAGTCCACGCATCTGTCCGATCTCTCCCGGCGGCGGTTCCTGCAGGCCGCCGCCGGGACCGCCGCCGCGGCCGGCGCGACGGTCGCCCTGCCCCTCGACCCGGCCTCGGCCACCACCGGCGCGGCACGCCGGGGGACGGTGCGGACGCTGTCCTTCCGCGCGGCCACCAACGGGGCCGCGACGCTCTCGCCCGCGGGCGACCGGTTGATCGCGGAGGTGCAGAACGTGCTGTGGTCGATCCCCCGCAAGGGGGGTGCCGCCACCGCGCTCACGCCGGTCGATCTGGAGCCCACCCGTCCGGTGTTCTCCCCCGACGGCTCCCTGGTCGCCGTCTGCGCGTACCGAGGCGGCGGATTCCATATCTGGACGATGCGGCCGGACGGCAGCCATCTGCGCCAGGTGACGGACGGCCCCTGGGACGACCGCGGACCCGCCTGGTCGCCCGACGGCACGCGGATCGTCTTCGCCTCCGAGCGCGGCGGCGACCCGGTGGCGGGCAGCCCCTACCGGGTGTGGGTGCTGGAGCTCGCCGGAGGGCGGCTGACCCGGCTCACCGGGGTGGCCGGGCAGGAAGGTCCCCTCCAGGACGGCGCCTGGGAGGACTTCGATCCGGTCTGGTCGGCCGACGGCGAGCGGGTGCTCTTCGTCCGGGGCCAGGTGGTGGGCGGTGCCCTCCAGGCCCGTACGGTCGCGTCCGTGGCGGCCGACGGCGGTGGTCCCGTGCGGATCGAGCACGTGGACACGACGGCCGGCACCCAGCTGCTGCTCCCCGCCGTGGCCCCCGGCGGGCGGCTGGCCTATCTCCGCACCACGCCCACGCCCGCGGCCTCCTGCTCGCTGGTGGTCGACGGGGCCACGGTGCCGGTGGAGGGCGATGTGGAGCCGGTGCCGCCGCGCTGGGTGTCGGCGGACGAGCTGCTGCTGACCGTCGACGGACGGTTCCGGATCATGAGGCTCGCAACACCGGCTCGGCCCGAGGGCGGTGCCCAAGCCGATGGCCAAGCCGGTGCCCAAGCCGATGCGAACGCCCAGGGCCGGGACGCTGTTCTCGCCGACGCGGCGCCGGAAGCCGGCACGAGCGCCGGGGCGGAAGCCCGCAGGACGGTCCCCGGGACCGCGCGCGCCGCCGCGCCGACCACCGTGGAGACCATCCCGTTCACGGCCACCCTCCCCGTCGACCGGCCCCGTTACCGGGTCAAGCGGTACGACGTGGAAGGCGGCGGGGTACGGCCGGTCCGGGCGCTGCACCTGCCCGCGCTCTCCCCGGACGGGCGCCGGGTGGCGTTCGCCGCCCTCAACTCGCTGTGGGTCGCGGACGTGGCCGGCGGTCGCGCTCCGCGGCGCGTCGTGCGGGCCGATCCGACCCGCTATGTGCTCGGCCCGTCCTGGACCCGGGACGGCAGGGCGCTGCTGTACGCGGACGACCGGGACGGGCTGCTCGCCGTGCGCCGTCGGGAGCTGGCCGACGGCTCGGAGACGGTGCTCGCGGACGGCGGCCGGGTGCACCCGGCGCTCTCCCCCGACGGCGCGCGGCTCGCCGCGATCGACATGTCCGGCAACCTCGTCGTGCGCGAGCTCGCCGACGGTACGGAGCGGCTGCTGGCCGCGCCGCTCGGCGGCGGCGGGCTGCCGGGGCGACCCAGCTGGTCACCCGACGGCAGGTACGTCGCGCTCTGCGATCGAAACCGCCTGAACCAGCGGTTTCGCGAGGGCTACAACCTCATCCGGATCGTCGACGCCGACACCGGCGCCTCACGGCTGCACGCCCTCGCCCCGCACGTCTCGATCTCCGACCGCTATGACTCCGGGCCCGTCTGGTCGCCCGACGGGCGGCGGTTCGCGCTGATCGCCGAGTCCGCGCTCTGGGTCCTGCCGGTGGGTCCGGACGGCACGCCCGAGGGGGAGCCGCGCCGGCTCACCGACGAGGCCGCCGACCATCCCTCCTGGTCGGGGGATGGCCGACGGCTGCTCTACCTGTCCGCGGGCCGGCTGCGGCTGATGGACGTGGCCACGGGCACGGCCCGTACGGTGCGCGTCCCCTTCGACCACCGCCGGCCCCGGCCCGCCGACACCGTCGTCCACGCCGGAAGGTTCTGGGACGGCACCGGGAACACGGTCCGCGAGGACGTCGACGTCGTGGTGCGGGGCGGGCGGGTGGCCGCCGTCGAGCCGCACCGGGCCGGGCGCGCGGCGGGGCGCCGCCTGGACGCCTCGGCCCACACGGTGCTCCCCGGCCTGTGGGACGCCCATACGCACCCCTGGCAGTACACCTACGGCGGCCGGCAGCCGGCGCTCCAGCTCGCCTACGGCATCACCACGGCGGTCTCCCTGGGCGGGTTCTCCTATGAGCAGGCACGGATCCGGGAGGCGGTGACGGCCGGAGTGCTGGCCGGTCCCCGGCTGCTGACCTGCGGCGAGCTGCTGGACGGGCCGCGCGTCGCGTACAGCATGGGGCGGGCGCACCGTACCCGCGCGGGGCTGCGCCGCTCGCTGGAGCGGGGCGAGGCGCTGGACTGGGACTTCGTCAAGACCTACGTCCGCGCGCCCGGCTGGGTGATGGAGGAGGCGGCGCGCTTCGCGCACGAGCGGCTCGGAGTGCGCACCGGAAGCCATCTGTGTTCGCCCGGCGTGCAGCTCGGCCAGGACCTGACCACCCACCTCCAGGCGACCCAACGGCTGGAGTACGGGCATGCGACCAGCGCGTCCGGTCGTGCGTACCAGGACCTCACGGAGATCTACACCGGGGCGGGCTTCCAACTCATCGCCACGCCGTTCACCGCCCTGCCGCTCGTCGGCGCCGACCCCGCCCTGGCCGAGGACGCGCGGGTCACCCGGCTGATGCCGCCCTGGGACACCGCTCAGGTGCGTCAGCTCGCCGGGACGCCGCCCACCGAAGCCCAACTGGGCACGCTGCGCACCGAGATCGGGATATACCGGAACGTCCTGGACGGGGGTGGGCTCGTCGCCCTGGGCACCGACGCTCCCCTGGTGCCGGTCGGGCTCCACCTCCATCTGGCGCTGCGGGCGCTGCACCGCTACGGCTTCTCGGCGGTCGAGGCGCTGCGCACCGTCACCGTGCTCCCCGCGCGGGTCTTCGGTGCCGAACGCGACCTGGGCAGCCTGGAGGTGGGCAAGGTCGCGGACGTGACGGTCGTGGACGGGGACCCGTTCACCGACTTCGACTCGCTGGTGCGGACGGTGTCGGTGTTGCGCGGCGGGGTGCCGTACGCGCGGCGCGACCTGGTCGGCGCGTTCCCCGCCTCCGTGCCGGGCACGCCGCCGCCCCTCTCGCCTCACACGCCCCGCACGCCTCGCGGGGAAGCCCTCGGGGAGCGGGAGGAGCGGGAGCGCTGGCTGGAGGTGGGGCGCCGGCTGCGCCGCGACACGTGCTGCGACCTGGAGGGCTGACGGGCGGGGTAGCCCCGGGCCGGGAGCCCGGGGTCGCCGCCGGGCTCGCGGAACGGCGGCGCCCCCGGCCCTCGCGGGTTCAGCCGCGCGTCAGCCCCAGCAGATCGCGGGCCGGGCCCGTCGGGCGTTGTCCGGCGGGCCACACGGCGCGGAGGTCGCGGCTCAGGTGGACGCCGGCCACGGGGATCTCGGTCAGTCGCCGGGCCGCCAGCTCCTCGCGGATGGCGAGACGGCTCAGCACGGCGGGTCCGGCGCCGCTGATCGCGGCGGCCTTGACGGCGGTGGTGGAGGCGAGTTCGAGCAACGGGTCGGCGAGGCCGCCGTGGGCCGCGAGGGCGGCGTCGAGGACCTGGCGGGTGCCGGACCCCCGCTCGCGGAGCACCAGCGGGGTGGCGGCGAGTTCACCCGGGTCGAGGTCGCCGCGGCGGCGCGCCCACGGGTGGGTGGGGGCGGTGACCACGGCGAGCCGGTCATGCCCGATCACCGCGCCGTCCAGTCCCCGCGGCACATCGAGCCCCTCCACGAACCCCAGGTCGGCCGCGCCGTCGAGCAGCCGTTCCGCGACCGCGGCCGAGTTCCCGGTGAGCAGCGAGACCGCGGTGCCGGGGCGGAGCTCGCGCAGCGCGATCAGCCAGCCGGGCAGCAGGTACTCGGCGATCGTCATGCTGGCCGCGACCCGCAGCCGGGAGTCACGGCGGTCGCGCAGGGCGTGCACGCCCGCGTCGAACGCCTCGGCCGCCTCCACGATCGGCCGCGCCCAGTCGGTCACCAGGGCGCCGGCCTCGGTGAGCCGCGAGCCGCGCGGTGAGCGTTCGACGAGGGCCAGGCCGAGCCGGCGCTCCATGGAGCGGATGCGGCTGCTCGCGGCGGGCTGGGTGATGCCCAGCTCCCGGGCGGCGCGCCCCAGGCTGCCCAGCCGGGCGACGGCGAGCAGCAGCTCCAGCGCCCCCAGGTCGGGGACGCGGTGCGCCACGGGATGAGTAGTCATAAACCCAGTTTATGTGCCCATAGAACCGTCGTCCCTGGTGGCGGGGGCGGGCGCCGAGCAGGGTGGGAGCATGAGCGTCCTCGCGCCTCCAGGCGCCCTGCCCCGCACCACCCGCACCGCCCCCGCCCGCCGGCACCGCCCGCGGGCGTCCGTACGCCACCTCGGGCCGAACTGGTACGCGGTGGTCATGGGCACGGCGATCGTGGCGAACGCCGGGGTGGCGCTGCCGGTCCGTGTGCCCCGCGCGGAGCCGGTGTTCGTCGCCGTCTGGGCGCTCTCCGCGCTCGCGCTGCTGGTGCTGCTCGCCGCGCGGGCGGCGCACTGGCTGCGCCATCGCGACCAGGCGCGGGCCCATCTGCTCGATCCGACGATCGCGCCGTTCTACGGGTGCCCGCCGATGGCGCTGCTCGCGGTCGGCGCGGGTGCGCTCGCCGTGGGCGGGGACGTCATCGGCCCGTCCGCGGCCGTCACGGCCGGGGCGGTGCTCTGGTCGGCCGGGTCGATGTCCGGCCTGATGGCGGCGGTCGGCGTTCCGTATCTGATGATCGCCCGGCACCGGATCGCCCCCGGCGACGCCTCTCCGGTGTGGCTGCTGCCCGTCGTGGCGCCCATGGTGGCGGCCGCGACCGGCCCCGCGCTGGCGGCGCACCTCCCGCCGGGGCAGGGGCGTTCGGCGTTGTTGCTGGGCTGCTGTGCGATGTTCGGGATGAGTCTGCTGGCGACGCTGCTGATCCTGCCCGCCGTCTTCGCGCGCCTGGTGCACCGCGGCCCGCTGCCCCTGGCCCTCTCCCCCGCCCTGTTCCTCGTCCTGGGGCCGCTCGGGCAGTCCACCACGGCCGGCGCCCAACTGGCCGACGCCGTACACGGCACGCCCTTCGGCCCGTACGCCGCCTACGCCTCGGTGGCGTACGGCGCGCCCGTGCTGGGCTTCGCGCTGCTGTGGCTGGCGCTGGCCGGTGCGCTGGTGGTGCGGGCCGCGCGGCGCGAGATGCCGTTCGCGATGACCTGGTGGGGCTTCACCTTCCCGGTCGGCACCTGCGTGACGGGCGCGGCGGGCCTCGCCCGGCACACCGGAGTGCACGCGGTGGGCTGGCTGGCCGTGGGGCTCTACGGCCTGCTGCTGGCCGCCTGGGCGATCGTGGCCTTCCGTACGGGGCTCGGGCTCGCCCGCGGCACGCTGCTCGCTCCGGGAGGCACCCCCGGCGCCGCGACGACTCCGCCAGAGCGCGGGGGCACCACCGTGGAGGCCGAGCCCGGAGCGGGCGCCGCGACGCCGCAACCCGAGCCCGCGGCCACCACGGCTCTGCCCGGGCCGGCCGCCGGGGCTCCTCAACCCGAGCCCCTGGGCGCCGCCCGCACCCGAGCCTGAACACAGCCCCTGGGCGCGCGCGAGTCTGAACCAGCCCCCGGGCGCCGCCCGCACCCGAGTCTGAACACAGCCCCCGCGCGGGGCGCCGCTCCCGACCATGAGCACGATCCCGCGCCCGCCCGGGCCTCAGCATCCGCCCCGGCCCTCACGGACCCCGCGGGCCCCGCGTCCCCGGCGGCCGGCGCGTCCCCGCGGCCGGCGTGCTCAGCGCGCCGCTGCCAGGGCCGCGCCGAGGACGCGCGGCGCCTCCACCAACGACGGCCCGTACCAGGTGAGATGGCGGCCGCTGACCAGGGCGGCGGGTACCCCGGGGAACGCCTCCGGGCCGTCGTCGGCGGTGAAGCGGTACGGCTCGTCGGGGAGCACCACCAGATCGGCCCCGGCCGCGTTCAGCTCGTCGAGCGGGACACGTGGATAGCGCTCGGCGTGGTCACGGTAGAGGTTCTCCACGCCGAGACGAGCCAGCAGATCGCCGGCGAAGGTGTCCCGGCCGAGCACCATCCAGGGCCGGCGCCACACCGGCACGACGGCGCTCCGCGCGGGCGCGGCGGCAGGCCGCACCTCGCGCCACGCCGCCCGCGCGGCGTCCAGCCAGTCGGGGCGGGGCAGCCCGCAGCCGCGCACCAGCACCCGCTCCAGCTCCTGGAACGCCTGCTCCAGGGTGCGGACCTCGGTGACGAGCACCTCGAGCCCGGCCGCGCGGAGCGCCGCCAGGTCGGGCTCGCGGTTCTCCTCCTCGTTGGCGATGACGAGGTCGGGCGCGAGCTCGGCGATCCGCGCGGTGTCGGGGTTCTTGGTCCCACCGATGCGCTCCGCGCGGAGCTCGGCCGGATGGCTGCACCAGTCGGTCACCCCGACCAGCGCCTCCGGCGCGCCGGCCGCCACGGCCTCGGTGAGCGAGGGGACGAGGGACACCACGCGCCGTACGGGAGTGTGACCGGTCATCGCCCCACCGTACGGCGCCGTGTGCCGTCGGCACATCGGGCCCCGCCCCTCGGCTACGGGGCGGCGGTGGCCCCGGCGGGCGGCTCCTCCCACGGCCAGGCGGCCCGGCCGCCCCCCGCCGACAGCAGCCCCACCATGGTGAACAGCTTGTCGCTGAAGCCGCCGATCTCGTAGCGACGGGGCCGCGTGGTGTCGATCGACGCGGGCGCGTAGCCCGTGGTGTTGACGCCGAACATCGGGACGTGGGCCGGGATCGCGTCCGAGACCGCGTGGGAGCGCCCACCGCTCCAGTCGGTGAACGCCTGCATGTCGGAGACGATGACGACCCGGTCGTGCCCGTCGTAGGCGGCGCGCAGCGCGGCGACGGTCTCGGTGCCGTGTCCGACCTCGCCGATCCGCGCGCAGAACGCCTCGATGTCGCGCAGCACCGAGCCTCCCCGCGGCTTCAGCCGGTGGGTGAAGTGCTTGGAGGCGAAGCCGACCAGGTCGACGGCGCAGCCGCGGTGGGCGAGCGCGACCCCGAAGAGGGCGCCGACGTCCACGTGGCGCATCGCCGAGCGCGCGGAGACCCGGCACGTCATGGAGCCGGAGGTGTCGACCAGGACCAGGGTCCGGCCCGGCAGCTCCGGGATGTTGTCGGTGGCCGCCGTCAGCGCGCGGTCCAGGGCGTGGCCCCAGCGCTGCGACGGCGCGGCCCGGTAGGCGGACAGGAAGCGGTACGGGAACTGGCGGGACCGCGCGACCTCGTCCGGGTCGGCCAGGCGCGCGGCGAGCCGCTCGGCGACCGCGTCGGGCACCCCGGCCTCGTCCAGGTTGCGCAGGTTGCGGAGGGCCGCCATGTAGCCCATCGAGGGGAGCACGGCCTGCCAGGCGGTGGCGTCCATCGGCCCCTGGAGCCAACCCGCCAGCGCCTCCCAGGTCATGCCGGCGCGCGCCAGCCGCTCGGTGGCGTCCGGCCGCTCCAGTACCGCGCGCCGCTCCGCCACCGGCAGGGCCGTGAGCTCCGCGCGGGCGCGCAGGGTGAGCAGCGGCTCCGGCGGGGTCGTGTCACGTCCGTGCCGCCGGTCCAGAGCGTGTCGGAACAGCTCGCCCTGCCATGGCTTGTCCGGGTGGGGCGCGGCGTGCACCAGCTCCAGGACGTCGGCGAAGCGGAACCCGTGGCCGGCGGTGTCGTACTTCAGCAGCGACCGCTCGGTGTAGAGCCGGCGGACGGCGTCGGCGAGGCCGCGCTTGACGGGCTTGGGCACCGCGCGGCCGTGCTGGCCGATCCAGTAGGCGAGCAGTTCGCCGGGCTCGTCGGCGCGCTGGCACGCGGCGTCGATGATGCGGCGGTTGTCGCCGTGCAGCCCGGCCGCCAGGCGTGCGTAGACGGCCTCGGCGGCGGCGACCAGCGACGCGGAGCGCATCTGGGCCTCGCCGCGCAGCCAGCCGACGAAGCGGGCGGTCCAGTCGCCGTCCTCGACGGCGACCTCGTGCACCAGGGTGCGGAAGCGGTCGTCGCGCTCGTCGGCCGTCTCGTAGAAGGTCTGCTCGCCGACCATGTTGACCACGGCGAGCAGCACCAGCTCGGAGCGGCGGTCGCGGGTGACGGCGGCGCCGCCCTCGTAGGTGACGGTGCTCGCGCCGCGCGTCTGCGCGCGGCCGCGGTTGAACTTGCTCATTTCTCCCCCGAATCGCCCCCTGGGGGGCCGTGCGGCGGGGAGGCGACGTCGGCACACCGGAGCGCCCGAGGTCTCGGTAGGCGGCGGACAGGGCTTCGGGAAGAAGTAACCGCCGCCGGCGCACCGGGCGCTCCGGTGCCGTGCGCGCCTCCCGAGATCAAGAGTGGACGACGGTACGATTCCGCCCCGCACGCGGCGGGGCGGCTCAGGATTCGAACCTAAATCAGCCGAAGTAACCGTCGTCTTCGCACCGGGAGGTGCGTTCACGGATACGACGGTAAGGGGTGGCGGCGTCGGCCGTCATCCGGTTTTCCCCTCCCGGCGGCCACGGTCCGTCGGGCCGGTGACGCGCGGAGCCCCGCCGCCGGCGCGGGGCCGGGGGCGGGGCTCTCGTACGCGGCCGACGCGGCCCGCCGGAGGGTCCGCCGTACGAGGCGGCGCGCGGTCCGGCGGACGGCCCGGCGGGGTGTCAGGAGGCCACCGGCGCCAGGGTGTCGACGATGCCCGGGTGGGCGTCCATCCAGCGGCGGGCGGACTCCTTCTCCTCGCCCTTGCCGCCCTTCTGGATCTCGGCCTCCAGGGAGGCGAGCTGCTCCTCGCTCAGCTTGAAGTCCTTCAGCCAACGGTGGAACTCGGGGAAGTCCTCGGCGAAGTCCTTCTTGGCCACGGTGTGGATCTTCTCGCCCTTGCCCCAGGCGCCCCTGGGGTCGCCGAGCTTCTTGAGGTCGTACGTGCTGTAGGCCCAGTGCGGGGACCACAGCGTGACGACGACCGGCTCCTTCTTCTTGATCGACCGGTCCAGCTCCGCCAGCATCGACGACGTGCTGGACGCGACCACCTCGTACTCGCCGTCCAGCCCGTACTCCTTGAGCACCTTGTCGTTCAGGATGCCCATCATCCCGGCGCTCGCCTCGATACCGATGATCTTCCCCTTGAAGGTGGACCCCTTCCCCTTCAGGTCCTCCAGCGAATCGATCCCCTTCACATACGAGGGCACCGACAGCTCCAGCGACGTCGGCCCGTACCACGAGCCCAGGTCGGCGAGGCGGTCGCCGTACTTGTCCATGTACTGCTTGTGGGTGGTGGGCAGCCAGGAGTCGAACTGGACGTCCATCTGGCCCTGCGCCAGGGCCGTGTAGAGCGGTCCGGGGTCGAGCTGCTTGACCGAGGGCTTGTAGCCGCGGTCCTCCAGGACGTTCTGCCACAGGTAGGTGGCGGCCACGGCCTCGTCCCACGGGAAGTAGCCGAGGTCCACCTTCTTGCCCGCGTCACGCCCGTGCTTCTTGGCGCCGCCAGGCACCGGGGCCCAGGTGTCCACGGCGCCGGGGTGCTCCTTCAGCCAGGCACGGACGGCCTGCTGCTCCCTGCCCTTGCCGGCCTCCTGGATCCGCTGCTCCAGGTCGGTGAGCTGGGCCTCGGACATCCGGAAGTCGCGCAGCCAGCGGGCGACGGTCGGCTCCTCGGCGGCGAAGCCGCCGGAGGCGACGGTGTGCACCCGGTCGCCCTCGCCCCAGGCGCCCTTGGGGTCGCCGAGCTTCTTCAGGTCGTACTTGCTGTAGGCCCAGTGCGGGGACCACAGGGTGACGACGACCGGCTCCTTCTTCTTGATCGACCGGTCCAGCTCCGCCAGCATCGACGACGTGCTGGACGCGACCACCTCGTACTCGCCGTCCAGCCCGTACTCCTTGAGCACCTTGTCGTTCAGGATGCCCATCATCCCGGCGCTCGCCTCGATACCGATGATCTTCCCCTTGAAGGTGGACCCCTTCCCCTTCAGGTCCTCCAGCGAATCGATCCCCTTCACATACGAGGGCACCGACAGCTCCAGCGACGTCGGCCCGTACCACGAGCCCAGGTCGGCGAGGCGGTCGCCGTACCGGTCCCAGTAGTTCTGGTGGGTGGTCGGCAGCCAGGCGTCCGTCTGGAAGTCGACGTCCCCGCGGGCGAGGCCGGAGTAGAGCGGGCCGGCGTCGAGCTGCTTGAGGGACGGCTGGTAGCCGCGCTGCTCCAACATCTCCTTCCAGAGGTAGGTGGAGGCGATGCCCTCGTCCCACGGGATGTAGCCGATGTCGAGCTGCCGGCCGTGGCCGACGTCGCCGCTCGCCGCCGCGTCCTCGGTGTCGCCGGAGGAGGCGAGGTTCATACCGCCGGCGATGAGCGCGAGGACGACCACGCCGACCGTGGCGACCGCCGTACCGGGGCGGTAGTTCCACAGCCGCGCGCCGCGCGTCGAGGCGGCCGCCTTGGCCATGGCTCGGCGGCCGAGCGGGGAGACCCGCTGGTTCAGCGCGCCGGTGGTGCGGTCCAGGTAGATGGCCAGGACCACCACGGCCAGGCCGCTCTCCACGCCGGCGCCGACGTCGACCTGGGTGACGGCGGCGTAGACGGTCCCGCCGAGGCCCTCCGCACCCGACATGCCGGCGATGACCACCATGGACAGCGCGAGCATGATGACCTGGTTGATTCCGGCCATGATCGTGGGCAGGGCGAGCGGCAGCTGGACCCGGAGCAGGGTGTCGCGCGGGCTGGTGCCGAACGCCTGCGCCGCCTCCACCAGCTCGCCGTCGACCTGGCGGATGCCGAGCTCGGTCATGCGCACGCCGGGCGGCATCGCGAAGACGATGGTGGCGATCAGGCCGGGGGTGATGCCGATGCCGAAGAACATCACGCCGGGCAGCAGATAGACGAAGGCGGGCATCGTCTGCATCACGTCGAGCACCGGCCGCAGCAGTCCGCTGACCGCGCGGCTACGGGCCGCCCAGATGCCCAGCGGCACCGCCAGGGCGATGGTGATCACGCTCGCCACGAGCACCAGCGACAGCGTGGCCATCGCCTCGTCCCAGAGCGTGAAGGAGTCGACCAGGGCGAAGCCCGCGAAGGCGAGTACGGCGGCGACCGGGCCGCGCAGCCAGAGCGCGACGATCGTGAAGATGCCGGCCATCAGCAGCGGTTCGGGCGCGCCGAGGGCCGAGTCGACGCCGTCGTACATGCCGGTGAGGACGGAGTTGATGACGTCGAAGAGCCAGCTGAGGTGCTCCTGCAGCCAGGTCACGCCGTCCTCGACCCAGCGTCCGAGTTCGAGCCTAGGCACCGGCGATCACCTTGCCCTCGTCGCCACCGGCGCTCCCGGCGGCTTCCGTGCCCTTCGCCGCCGCGAACCGCGCTTCCGTGTCCTTCGTTTCCGTGCCCTTCGTTTCCGTACGCTCCGGCTCCCGCGCGGCGGGAACGGTCGACGCGGGGGGCGGCTCGGCCTCGGAGTCGCCGGCCGGTTCCGGCTCGCCCAGCGCCGCGAACAGCCGCTCGCGGGTGACCACTCCGACGAGGGTGCCGTCCTCGTCCGTCACGGCGACCGCGACGGCGCTGCGCGAGCAGGGGGTGAACAGCTCGATGACCGGGGTGTCGGCGGCGACCCGGGCCGGCGTCGCCGCCAGCACGTCGGCGGCCGTACGGAGCTCCGTTCCGTCGTCGGCCGTGGTGCCCAGCAGCGTCCGCACCGGGGCCATGATCGCTCCGGCGGTGAGCACCCGGCTGCGGTCCACGTCCTGGATGAACGAGGCGACGTAGTCGTTGGCGGGGGTGGTGAGGATGTCCTCGGCGGAGCCGGTCTGGACGATCCGGCCGTCCCGCATCACCGCGATCTGGTCGCCCAGCCGCATGGCCTCGTTCAGGTCGTGGGTGATGAAGACGATGGTCTTCTTGAGCCGCTTCTGGAGCTCCAGCAGCTGGTCCTGCATGTCACGCCGGATCAGCGGGTCCAGGGCGCTGAAGGACTCGTCCATCAGCAGCAGATCGGCGTCGGTGGCCAGCGCGCGGGCCAGGCCCACCCGCTGCTGCATACCGCCGGAGAGCTCGTCGGGCCAGGACTTCTCCCAGCCGGCGAGGCCGACCAGGGCGAGCGCCTCGGCCGCCCGGCGCTCCCGCTCGGCGCGCGGGACGCCCTGCACCTCCAGGCCGTATCCGGCGTTCTCCAACACGCTGCGGTGGGGGAAGAGCGCGAAGTGCTGGAAGACCATGCTGATCTTCTTCGAGCGCACCCGGCGCAGCTCGCGCGGGGTGAGCGCGGTCAGGTCCTGGCCGTCGAAGAGCACACGTCCGGAGGTCGGCTCCAGCAGCCCGTTGAGCATGCGCAGCAGGGTCGACTTCCCGGAGCCGGACAGGCCCATCACGACGAAGATCTGGCCTGCCTCGACGGCGAACGACGCGTCGATCACGGCCGCGGTCGTCCCGTCGTTGCGCAGCTGGTCGCGGTCGGCCCCGTCCTGAAGCCGTCTCACCGCCTCTTCCGGTCGTCTGCCGAACACCTTGTACAACCGCTCGGCTCGCAGCCTGGACACATACACCTCTCCGGTCGCAGAAAAACGACCTGCCGCCCCCGCCGGCAGGTCGTGGAGCGGCACGGCATCGGCCCGCGTGGCCCGTCGTGGCGCCAGGAATCTGGCCGAAACGGGTCCGCTCCGCGGGCGCGCCTGCCCGGGATCATTCGGGGTAAACGCCGCCGTGACCCGCTTCACAGCCATGTCGTGAACGCCGCCCGGGGGCACGCCTCGCGCCTACCGCGGCGTCGAACGCCCGGCGGCGTGCGGGCCCGGTGGATGTCCGGTGACCGTCCGTGGCATGCGGCATGATCGAGGCGTGACGCGACGCCTGATGCTCCTCGACACCGCCTCCCTGTACTTCCGGGCCTACTTCGGGGTGCCCGACTCGGTCCGGGCCCCGGACGGCACCCCGGTGAACGCCGTGCGCGGGCTGCTCGACTTCGTCGCCCGGCTGGTCCAGGACCACCACCCGGACGACCTGGTCGCGTGCATGGACTTCGACTGGCGTCCGCAGTGGCGGGTCGACCTCATCCCCTCCTACAAGGCGCACCGGGTCGCCGAGGAGACTCCGAGCGGCGTGCCGGACGAGGAGGAGGTGCCGGACACCCTCGCCCCGCAGGTGCCGGTGATCGACGAGGTGCTGGACGCCGTCGGCATCGCCCGGGTGGGCGCGGCCGGCTACGAGGCGGACGACGTGATCGGGACGCTCACCGCGCGGGCCTCCGGCCCGGTGGACATCGTCACCGGCGACCGCGACCTGTACCAGCTGGTGGACGACCGACGTGGGGTGCGGGTGCTGTATCCGGTCAAGGGCGTGGGCACGCTCCAGGCGGTGGACGAGGCGGCGCTGCGGGAGAAGTACGGCGTCGACGGTCCGGGGTACGCGGATCTGGCGCTGCTCCGCGGCGACCCCAGCGACGGCCTGCCGGGCGTGCCCGGCATCGGCGAGAAGACCGCCGCCAAGCTGCTGGCCGGCTATGGCGACCTGGCCGGGATCATGGCCGCGGTCGACGACCCGTCGTCGAAGCTGACCCCCACGCAGCGCCGGCGGCTGGACGAGGCGCGGCCGTACCTCGCGGTCGCGCCGCGGGTGGTGCGGGTCGCCTCCGATGTCGCCCTGCCCGCCGCGGACCCGACGCTGCCGCGCGCCCCGCGCCACCCCGAGGCGCTGGACGCGCTCGCCCGTCGGTGGGGGTTGGGCGGGTCACTCCAGCGGTTGCTCGACACGCTCCAGGGATGACCTGTTAGGTTAGGTAAACCTAACTTATTTCCTGGAACGGGGAGGTAGCCGTGGCTGACCGTCCGGCACGCAAGAAGCCTCAGGTCCACCGCGCCCGGGTGGTGCGCACGGAGCGCCTGACGCCGCACATGGTCCGGGTCGTGCTGGGCGGTGAGGGTCTCGCCGCGTTCGTCGCGGGCGAGTGCAGCGACCACTACGTCAAGCTGCTCTTCCCGGTGGAGGGCGTCAGCTACCCGGAGCCGTTCGACATCGCCCGCATCCGCGAGGAGTTCCCGCGCGACCAGTGGCCCCGGACCCGCACGTACACCGTGCGCGCCTGGGACCCGGCCGCGCGCGAGCTGACCGTGGACTTCGTGGTCCACGGCGACGAGGGGCTGGCCGGGCCGTGGGCGCTGCGCGCCACCCCGGGCCAGGAGATCAGCCTGCTCGGCCCCGGCGGGGCGTACCTGCCGAGCGAGGAGGCCGACTGGCATCTGCTCGTGGGCGACGAGAGCGCGCTGCCCGCCATCGCCGCCTCCCTGGAGCGGGCCCCCTCCGGCGTGCCGGTGCGGGCCTTCATCGAGGTCGCCAGCCCGGAGGAGGAGCAGAAGCTCACCGTGCCGGACGGGGCGGAGGTCGTGTGGCTGCACCGCGGCGCCGCGCCGGTCGGCGAGGCGCTGGTCGAGGCGGTGCGGAATCTGGAGTTCCCGCCGGGCCAGGCGCATGTCTTCGTCCACGGCGAGGCCGGCTTCGTCAAGGAGCTCCGCCGTCATCTGCGGATCGAGCGGGAGGTCCCGCGCGAGTGGCTGTCGATCTCCGGCTACTGGCGACGCGGCCACGACGAGGACGGCTGGCAGGCGTCCAAGCCCGCGTGGAACGCACAGGTGGAAGCCGAGCAGGAGGGCGGCGCGACGGACGCGCGGGCCGCGGCGTAACCCCGCGCGCAGCGTGCGGACGCACGGGCCGCGGGCTGACGTACGAACATCGCGCGGAGCGCGGGGGCCGCGGTGCGCCCGCGCGCAACGCGCGGGCGCGCGGGCCGCTGTGTGAACGGGCGCGCAATCGCGCGGACCGCGGTCTGACGAGCGCGCCTCGCGCGGAGCACGCGGACCGCGGTGAGGATGCGTGCGCACCGCGCGGGCACACGGACCGCGGCCTGACGCACGCACGGGCCGCGGTGAGGCCGCGCGGACGCGCGGGCCGCGGCCTAACGCGCACACACCGCGTGGACCGCGCGGGCCGCTGTGTGAACGCGCGCGGGCGCGCGGGCCTCGCCTGACGCACGCACATCGCGCGGACCGCACGGGCCGCGGTGTGAACGCGCGCGCTCGCCCCCGCTACCGTCCCGCACGCCCGGGCATCGGTCCCGCGCCCGGCCATCACACGCACCCGCGCGCCCCGACACGGCGACACCGCACCGGGGGCCATCTGGCCGCGCACGCACACGCGTACAGGCATGGCATGCTCCGCGCCGCGCGGGCCGGCACCGCGAACGCTCACCTTCGAGGGGAGGCCCCGCCGGGCGGGGTCTCCCCTCTCCATGAGGTGGGTCGGGGTTCACCCCACCGAGCTGTACGCCACCACCCCGCGCAGCAACCCGTCCACCGCGCGGCGGGCATTGCGCGCCACCGTGCCGCCGGGTGGGGCCGCCTGGGCGATCTGGCCGAGCACATCGATGAGTTGCTTGCACCAGCGCACGAAATCGCCCGCGGGCATGTCGACTTCGCGCAGCACCTCGTCGAGGCCATGACCGGAGGCCCAGCGGTAGGCGACCCAGGCGAAGCCCAGGTCGGGCTCGCGCTGCCCGACCCCCTCCGCCTGGTTGATCTTGTGGTTCTCCTCCAGGGCGTCCAGCCGGCCCCAGATGCGGACCATCTCGCCCAGCGCCTGCTTGGCGTTGCCGGTGGGGAGCTTGGGCGGCATCGCGTCGTCCGCCTGCCGCGCCTCGAAGACCAGCGCCGAGGCGCAGGCCGCCAGCTCGGGCGCGCTCAGCCCCTCCCAGATGCCGTCGCGGAGGCACTCGCTGGCCAGCAGGTCGAGCTCTCCGTAGAGCCGGGCCAGCCGCTGCCCGTCCTCGGTGACCTCGTCGCCGCGGAGGTAGCCCAGCTCACTCAGCAGCGCGCAGATCCGGTCGAAGGTCCGGGCGATGGTGTTGGTACGGCCCTCGATGCGCCGCTCCAGCTGTCGGGTGTCGCGCGCCAGCCGCTGGTAGCGCTCGGCCCAGCGGGCGTGGTCCTCGCGCTCGTCGCAGCCGTGGCAGGGGTGTGCCCGGATCGCGGACCGCAGCCGCAGGATCTCGGAGTCGTCGGCCGCCGCGGAGCGGTCCTTGCGGTGCCGTCGTACGTCGAGGTGGCCGGCCTTGGTGCGCAGCGCGGAGGCCAGGTCGCGGCGGGACTGCGGGCTGCGCGGGTTGAAGGACTTGGGGACCCGCATCCGCTCCAGCGGCTCCACCGGAATCGGGAAATCGATGGAGGCCAGCCGCTTGACCTGCCGTTCGGCGGTGAGGACCAACGGGCGTGGCCCGTCGTGGTTTTCGAAGCCGCGGTGCCCGCCGGCCCGGCCGGGGACGCCCGGGTCCAGCACCAGCGCCAGGCCCGCGTACTTGCCGGTGGGCACGTGGATGACGTCGCCGGGCCGGAGCTTCTCCAGCGCCGCCGCGGCGGCCGCGCGGCGCTGCGCCACGCCCTGCCGGGCCAGGTCGGTCTCGCGGTCCTTCAGCTCGCGGCGCAGCCGCGCGTACTCCTCGAAGTCGCCCAGGTGGCAGGTCATGGCCTCGCGGTAGCCGCTGAGGCCCTCCTCGTTGCGCTGCACCTGTCGGGAGATGCCCACGACCGCCTTGTCGGCCTGGAACTGGGCGAAGGAGGTCTCCAACAGCTCGCGCGAGCGGTGCCGCCCGAACTGCGAGACCAGGTTGACCGCCATGTTGTACGAGGGCTTGAAGGAGGAGCGCAGCGGATAGGTGCGGGTGCCGGCCAGGCCGGCCAGCGCGGCCGGGTCCATGGCGCGCTGCCACAGCACCACCGCGTGTCCCTCGACGTCGATGCCGCGCCGCCCGGCGCGGCCGGTGAGCTGGGTGTACTCACCGGGGGTGATGTCGGCGTGCTGCTCGCCGTTCCACTTGACGAGCTTCTCCAACACCACCGAGCGGGCCGGCATGTTGATGCCGAGGGCCAGCGTCTCGGTGGCGAACACCGCCTTGACCAGGCCCTGGACGAACAGCTCCTCCACGACCTCCTTGAAGGTCGGCAGCATGCCGGCGTGGTGCGCGGCTATGCCCCGCTCCAGGCCCTCCAGCCACTCGAAGTAGCCCAGCACATGGAGGTCTTCGTCGGGGATCCCGGCCGTGCGCTCCTCGACGACGGCCCGCACCTTGGCGCGCGCCGCGTCGTCGTTGAGCCGCAGCCCGGCGTACAGGCACTGCTGGACGGCGGCCTCGCAGCCGGCGCGGCTGAAGATGAAGGTGATGGCGGGCAGCAGCCCCTCGGCGTCGAGCCGGTCGATGACCTCGGGTCGGCCGGGCGTCCAGATCCGGCTGCGCTGGCGGCGCTCGCGCTCGCGGTCCGCCTCCCGCATGTTGTCGCGCCCCCGGCGCTTGTCGCGGCCGAAGGTGGGTCGGCTGTTCTCCATCCGGGCCAGCCGCACCAGGTCGGGGTTGACCTCGCGGCGGCCGGTGCCCTGGCCGCCGTCGCGCTGGCTCTTCTCCTCGAAGAGGTCGTACATCCGGCGCCCGGCGAGCACGTGCTGCCACAGCGGCACCGGGCGGTGCTCGGAGACGATCACCTCGGTGTCGCCGCGGACCGTGTCCAGCCAGTCGCCGAACTCCTCGGCGTTGGAGACCGTGGCCGAGAGCGAGATCAGGGTCACCGACTCCGGGAGGTGGATGATGACCTCCTCCCAGACGGCGCCGCGGAAGCGGTCGGAGAGGTAGTGCACCTCGTCCATCACCACATAGCCGAGGCCGGAGAGCGACTGCGAGCCCGCGTACAGCATGTTCCGCAGCACCTCGGTGGTCATCACGACCACCGGCGCCTCGGAGTTGATGCTGTTGTCGCCGGTCAGCAGGCCGACGCGGTCGGCGCCGTGGCGCTTGACCAGGTCGGTGTACTTCTGGTTCGACAGCGCCTTGATCGGCGTGGTGTAGAAGCATTTGCGGCCCTGTGTGAGGGCCAGGTGGACGGCGAACTCGCCCACGATGGTCTTGCCGGAGCCGGTGGGCGCGGCCACCAGAACACCCTTGCCGGCCTCAAGGGCCTTGCACGCCTCGATCTGGAACGGGTCCAGCTCGAAGTCGTACATCTCGCGGAAGGGGGCCAGCGCGGTGGCCTGCTCGGCCGCCCGGCGGCGGGCCGCGGCATAGCGCTCGGCGGGAGTCAGCTGCTCGTCGGTCATCGTACGTACGAGCCTACCGGCCACCTAGGACAGCGCACGCGATCTTTTTCGGGGCTCGGAGGGCGCGGAGGCGCGCACGACCCCGGGGCGCGGCCGCGGCTCGCCCGCGCGGTGCGAGCGCCGGTCCGCCGGTCCGCCGGGGCCGCGTTCGGTCACCGTACGCCCAGGACACGGACCGCGCCCGGCACCGTACGCGCGGTGAGCGGCAGCGGACCGAGCGGCTCCCCGTCCGCGTAGCCGGTCAGCCCCTCGGCGCTGAGCGTGACGCTCGCGACCCGGTAGGTGGTGACCTTCGGGTGGTTCAGGTGCGTGCCCCGGTAGACGCGCGGGAAGACCCTCAGCAGCGTCGCGCGGCTGCACGGGCCGACCACGGTGATGTCGAAGAGCCCGTCGTCCAGCCGGGCGTCCCCGCAGATGCGCATCCCGCCGCCGTACGAACTGCCGTTGCCGACCGCGATCAGGGTGGCCTCGACCTCCCGCTCCGGGCCGTCGTCGAGGCGGATCCGGTACGGGATGGGCCGCAGCGCCGCCAGCTCGGCGACCATCGCGACGTCGTAGCGGAACCGGCCGGTCGGCCACCGCATGCGGTTGCCGCGGTCGTTGACGCGAGAGTCGAAGCCGGAGGCGAGCACGGTGCCGAACCAGGTGTCCCCCACCCGCCCGAGGTCGACGGGGCGCCCGCCGTCCTCCTTGAGCGAGGCGGCGATCCGGTGCGCCGCGGCGACCGGGTCCCGCACCGGCAGCCCGGTGGCCTGGGCGAAGTCGTTGCCCGTACCGACCGCGACCACCCCGAGCGGGGTGTCGGTCCCGGCCACGGCCTGGAGGGCGAGCGAGGTCATGCCGTCCCCGCCGACGGCTATCAACGCCCCCGTACCGGCCGCCACGGCCGCGCGCGCCCGGCGCAGCGCGTCCTCGGCGTCCAGGCCCAGCACCGTACGAACGCCGAAGCCGGCCTCCCGCAGTGCGCGGGCGGCCGGCTGAGTGGCGTGCGCGCCGCGTCCGCGGCCCGCCGTGGGATTGACGAAGAGAGTGATGTCGCAGGTCACGCGCGGACCCTACCGGGTCCGCGCGGACGATCGCGGTCAGGTGATGTCGTCGTAGCCGTGTCGCCTGGCCGGATCGTTGCCGTCCACCTGCTCGGGGCGCGAGCGGGAGGCGGACACCGGCTCGACGTCGCCGACGTCCTCCGGGGTGAGGTCGAGCTCGGACGCCTCGTCGTCGCTCAGCCCCGCGTCGGGGTTGGCGCGTCGCCGGCGGCGGTCGTTGAGCAGACAGAACCCGGTGGCGGCGAAGTACAGCACCACGATGGGCGCCGCCAGAACCGACATGGTCAGCGGGTCGCCGGTCGGGGTGGCGACGGCGGCGAAGACGGTGATGCCCACCACCATGAACCGCCACCAGCTCAGCATCCGCTGTCCGGTGAGGACCCCGCCGAGGTTGAGCAGCACCAGCAGCAACGGCAGTTCGAAGGCGAGGCCGAAGACGATGACCAGCCGGGTCACGATGTCGAGGAACTCGTCGGCCGGGAAGAGGTTGTCCCAGCCGTCGGGGGTGAGGCCGACGAGCGCGGCGGACGAGGTCGGCAGGATCGCGTACGCGAGGTAGGCACCGCCCAGGAAGAGCGGGACGCCGGCGGCGACGAAGCTCAGCGCGTACTTCTTCTCGTGGCCGTGCAGTCCGGGCGCGAGGAAGGCCCACAGCTGGTAGAGCCAGATCGGGCTGGAGACGACCACACCGGTCGCCAGCGACACCTTCAGCATGATCGTGAAGGGGGCCAGCAGACCGTTGGCGGTGATCCGGGCGCAGGAATCGCCGTCCTCGGCGACGGTCTTCCCCGGGGGGCACCCGACCTTGTCGATCACCGGGTCGGTGATGAACTCCGCGATCTGCTTGTAGTAGATCAGCGCGACGATCGTGACCACGACGATCGCGATGACCGACTTCAGCAGGCGGTTACGCAGCTCACGCAGATGCTCCGTGAGGGGCATGCGCCCCTCGGGGTTCGGCTTCTGCTTGCGGGCAGGCTTGAGCAACCCACATCCTCGTCTCGTGCGAAGGCCGTCACCGGCTCAACCCTCCGGACGTGCGTACGTCCGAAGGGGCGCCGGCGCGGCGGGCTCTCTCTGCCGGCGTCAGCTCTGGGTGGTGCGGTCCGCGGGCTCGCCGACCGGGCGGGAGCTGGTCACATCACCGGGGGCGGCCTGGATCGTCTTCGGCGCGGCCTGCTGCTGGGCGGCGGCGTCGGTGGCCTTCGTGGCCTCCGTCTCGTCGTCCCGCTTCATGGCCTTGGCCTCGCTCTTGAGGATGCGGGCCGACTTGCCCAGCGACCGGGCCATGTCGGGAAGCTTCTTGGCGCCGAAGAGCAGCAGGATCACGACGAGGATCAGGATGATCTCAGTGGGCCTCAGGTTCATGTGCTACTACCTTCTCGCCGGGGCGGCGTTACCTTCTGCCGGCCGTGGGGATCGGACTGGCGTGCTAGTGCTGTCAGCGATCGTAACCCGCACGGGTAAATACAGGGCAATCCCTGTGCATACGCCCGGTTGCGGACCAGCCATCGATGCCGCTGGTCATCGCTGTCAGTGCTGCGACCAGCAGCCTACCGCTCGGGGGCGCGCCACAAGAGAGCGCGCCCCAGAGCGCCACCCTTCGCCAGTGCGCGAGGCTTGCCTCGCGTTCGACCGCTCGATAAGGGGTGTCGCGCGGGAAGACGGAGGCCGGCGGGTCCGGGTTCGGTCCGCGCGGGCGGGGCGTTCCGTCGCGCGGTGGTGCATCGGTCTACGCGGCGCGGCGTTCGGCGGGATGACGTCCGGTGGTCCGTGCCCCGGCCGGCGTGGCCCGCGCGGCGGGTCGTTCAGTCCCTTCGCAGCGCGTCGACGTGGGCCGCCAGCGGGGTCGCGGCCCGCTCCAGGTCCTCCACGGCGCGCGAGATCTGGCGCGAACTCTCCCCCACCTGCCGGGACAGCCGCCGCACCTCGACGAAGACCCGCGCGGCGAGCACGGCGAGCACGGCGATTCCACAGAAGGCGAGAGCGATAGCAAGCATCGGCCAGAGCATGGGGGGAGCCTACCGGGGGCGCGAGGCGCCCCGCGTCACGCCGTCGAATGGAGCCGCAGGGTGCTCACTCCGCCCCCGGTGAGCAGCTCCACGATCCGCTCGCCGGCCGGCTTGCGCACCGCGCTGCCGCAGTCCGGACAGGTGAAGGAGTAGAAGGTGGTGCGGGCGCTGGCGCCGATGGCCAGCCGCAGCGCGTCCGCACCCAGTTCGAACCGGGCGCGGCACTGCGGGCAGCCGGCCTTGAAGACCACGGCGCCGGCCGCGGAACCGGCACGGACGGCGTTCGCCTCGGCGGTCACGTTGTGCCTCCCATAAGTCACCCTACGTGTCTCCAGCCCACGGGTTCGGGCGTCTCCGCGGCGCCGCGCGTCACTCGCCGTACGCCGCCAGGGCCCGCCGCGCCGCGTCCCGGGCGCTGGTCGCCAGCTCCGCGGGCGCCACGATGCGACCGTCCCCGCCGAGCCGCAGCGCCAGCCGGCGCAGTGAGCCGGGGTCGGGGGTGCGCAGGGTGATCCGCAGGCCGCCGTCGGGCAGCTCCTCGGCGCTGTCGTGCGGGTAGTACTCGGCGACCCAGCGCCCGCCGGGGCCCACCTCGACGACCACCTCGGGATCCTCGGCGGCGGGCTGCACCAGTGCCTCGGAGAGGTCGCGCAGCTCGATCGGCGGCGGGTCGGACGCCTCGTCCAGCAGCCTGATCTCGGCGACCCGGTCGAGCCGGAAGGTGCGCCGGGCCTCCGTCAGCCGGCACCACGCCTCGACATAGGTGTGGCCGACGGCGAAGAGCCGGATCGGGTCGATCTCGCGCTCGGTGAGCTCGTCCCGGGCGGGCGAGTAGTAGCGCATCCACACCCGGCGCCGCTCGGCGATGGCCCGGTCGACGTCGGCGAAGACGCCGCCCTCGGACTCGAAGGTCACCGAGAGCCGGGAGCTGGCGCCGGCGGCCTCGCCGGCCGCGGCCTCCAGCTTGGCGGTGGCGCGCAGCAGTGCGCGACGGTCGCCCTCGCGTAGCCCGGGAAGGGTGGCCACGGCCCGGGCGGCCACCAGCAGCGCGGTGGCCTCGTCGGCGGCGAGCCGCAGCGGCTCCCCGGCACTGCTGCCGGTGGCGTCCGGGTTGTGCCACCAGATGCGGTCGCCGTCGGTGTCGATGTCGAGCAGGTCGCCGCCGCGGAAGCTGGTGCCGCACATCGGCAGCACGTCGAGGTCGGCGATGAGCTCGTCCTCGGTGATGCCGAAGGCGCGGGCGACGTCGCTGACGCGGGCGCCGGGGCGCTCCCTCAGATACGTCACCAGCGACAGCATCCGGCGGGTCTGGTCGATGGCGTTGCCAGCCATGGAAGTCGGTCCTGTCCCTCTCAGCCCTTGGCCACGGCGCGCAGCCGCTCGATCACGTCGGTCCGCAGCTCGGCGGGGGCGAGCACCACCACGTCCGGGCCGAACTCCACCAGCCACGCGTCCAGCCCGTGTCCGTAGGGGATCTCCAGCTCGTCCCAGCCGTCGCCGAGCGGGCGGGTGGTCAGCGCCTTGGCGCGGAGCGGATAGCCGTGGCCGGAGCGCAGCCTGATCCGGGCGGTGCCGGTGGCGGTCTCCCCCGCCCAGACCTCGACGGTCTCGCGCACGGTGACGTGGTCGGGGACCTCGGCGGTGAAGGCGCCGGCCCGTGAGCGCACCCGGCCGGTGATCCGGGAGAGCCGGAAGACCCGCTCGGCGCCGCGGTCCCGGTCCCAGCCGGCCAGGTACCAGTGGCCGCGCCAGCACTCCAGGATCCAGGGCTCCACATGGCGCTGCTCGGGGCGCGCGGCGCTGGCCTTTCGGTATTCGAAGACCACGGGGCGGCGGTCGCGGCAGGCCAGCATCAGCGGCTCGAAGGCCGCCTCGTGGGTGGGGATGCGCGGCTCCAGCGCGCTGTGCGGCGCGGGCGCCTCGCTGTCATACGGGTCGTCAGCCACCGGCATCCCGGCGGCGCGCAGCTTCTGCAGCGCCCCGCTGGCCGCGCCGGCAAGCCGGGCCTGCTGCCAGACCTTGGCGGCGACACCGAGCGCCGCGGCCTCCTCGGCGTCGAAGGTGATCGGTGGCAGTCGGTTGCTGTCCCGCCGGGCCAGATAGCCTATTTCGCCGTCGAAGCTCTCCACGGTCTCGATGACCAGGCCGAGTTCGCGCAGATCGTCCTTGTCGCGCTCGAACATCCGGTTGAAGGCTTCGTCCTTCGCGGCGCTGTCCACCGCGCCCGCTCCGGCGGTCTCCGCGCCGGCCTGCAGATACGCCTCGATCGACGTCCGGAGCTCCCGCTTGGTGAGCGGACGCCGGGTTCCCAGCAGGCACAGGGCCAGATTCATCAGCCGCTCGGCCTTGGCAATCGCCATCGACGCCCTTCGCCCCTCTCATCACACCTATCGATCGTGACCGTACCGCTAGCGGGTCCGAAGGTAAAAGCCGAGGGCTCGTGCCGGCCGGCACGAGCCCTCGGATGCCGCTGTCCGCCTCAGACGGAGACCAGGTCGCAGACGAAGATCAGCGTCTCGCCCGGCGCGATCTTGCCGCCGGCGCCACGGTCGCCGTAGGCCAGGTGCGGCGGGATGACCAGCTGGCGGCGGCCGCCCACCTTCATGCCCTGCACGCCCTTGTCCCAGCCCGCGATGACCTGGCCGGCGCCGAGCTGGAACTGCAGCGGGGTGCCGCGGTTCCAGCTGGCGTCGAACTCCTCGCCGGTGCTGAAGGAGACGCCGACGTAGTGCACGGAGACGAAGTCCCCGGCCTTGGCGACCGGCCCGTCGCCCTCCCAGATGTCCTTGATCTCAAGGTCGGCCGGCGGCTCGCCACCCGGGAAGTCGACCTCAGGCTTGTCGATGCTCACGAAAATTGCTCCTCGTTACGTTGTGGGCAACCCGCACAGTCTTACAGAACCGCGAGGATGTCCACCGAGAAGACCAGCGTCGAGTTGGCCGGGATGGTGTCGGACTTCTTGTCCTTGTAGGCCAGCTCCGGCGGAATCACGATCATGACACGGCTGCCGACCTTCTTGCCGGTCAGGCCCTGGGCCCAGCCGGGCACGACCTGCTGGAGCGAGAACTGGGCCAGCTGCTTGCCGGCGTACGAGGAGTCGAACTCCTTGCCGCCGTCCCAGAGCACGCCCTTGTACTGCACCAGGACGCCGTCGCTGGCCTTCACCTTCGGGCCGTCGCCCTCGATGACGTACTCCGAGATCAGCTTCTTCGGCGCGTCGCCCTTGGGAACGGTGATGGTCGGCGCCTTGCCGTCGGTGTTGTCCGAGACCTTCGGCACGTCCGCGTCGTTCTGCGGGACCTTCTTGCCCTGGGCGGAGCTGGTCGGGCCGAAGGTGTTCACGATGTCCACGACGAACACCATGGTGTCGGTGCCCTTGATCCCGGCCTGCGGGTTGCCCTGGTCGCCGTAGCCCAGCTTCGGCGGGATGGCCATCTCCACCCGACTGTCGACCTTCTTGCCCACCAGCGCCTGGTCCCAGCCGGGGATGACCTGGCCGGTGCCGATCTGGAAGACGGCGGGCTTGCCCCGGTCGTAGGAGTTGTCGAAGACCTTCGCGCTGTCCCAGATCTGGCCCAGGTAGTTCACCTGGAGATAGTCGCCCTTGGCCACCGTGGTGCCGTCGCCGGAGATCAGCACCTTGACGGCGAGGTCGGCGGAGGGCTTGCCGGTCCCCTTGGCGATCTTCGGCTTCTCGCCGAACTTCGTGCCGGAGGTCACCTCGGGCAGCGGGCCGTTCACGACCTTGCCGGTGGGCGCGGGGCTCTGGCCGTCGGGCGAGGGGGACGCCTTGCTCCCCTTGTCGGATCCGGATTTGTCGTCGCCGCACCCCGCGAGGGTGAGTAGACCGGCGGGCACGGCGAGAAGGAGGGAGCGACGGCGCACGGAGAGTCCTCGTTCGATAGATCCTGCGGGGGCATTGGCGGCCACTCTACGTCGTAGTACAGGCCTCGTACGAGGAACGCGGAGGGGCCCGTCGGCGTTCCGGCGGCGGGCGATCACAGCCCCCGCACGCGCGCCACACAGGCGGCCCACAGCCGACGCACGGCCGACGCGCGGGGCGCGGAGGCCGCCCTGGGGCGGCGGCCGCGGATGTACGGGGGGCGACCGCCGCGGGACGTGCGTACGGCCGGGGCCGGGGCGCGCGTGCGGCCCCGGCCCCGGCCGGTCGGCGTTCGTCCGGCGGCCGGCGGCGCGAGGCCGCAGGCCGCCACCGGTCACATGCCGGCGATCAGCTTCTCCACCCGGTCGTCCACGGAACGGAACGGGTCCTTGCACAGCACGGTGCGCTGCGCCTGGTCGTTGAGCTTGAGGTGGACCCAGTCCACGGTGAAGTCGCGGCGCTGCTCCTGCGCCCGGCGGATGAAATCGCCGCGCAGCCGGGCCCGGGTGGTCTGCGGCGGCACCGACTTGCCTTCGAAGATCTTCAAGTCGTTGCAGATCCGAGCCGCTTGGCCGCGCTTCTCCAGCAGGTAATACAGCCCCCGGCGACGGTGAATGTCGTGGTATGCGAGGTCTATCTGGGCGATCCGGGGGTGGGACATGGTGATGTTGTTCTTGGCCCGGTATCTCTCGATGAGCCGGTATTTCATCACCCAGTCGATCTCGGTGTCGATGAGGTCGAGGTCCTGGGTGCGGACGGCTTCCAGCGTGCGGCCCCAGAGTTCCAGGACGCGCTCCACGGTGCCGGTGCGGATTCCGCGGCGCTCGCAGAAATCGACGGCTTTTTCGTAGTACTCCTGCTGGACTTCCAGCGCCGACGCCTCCCGGCCGCTGGCCAGCCGCACCTTTCGTTGTCCGGTGATGTCGTGGCTGACCTCGCGGATGGCCCGGATCGGGTTCTCCAGGGTCAGGTCGCGCATGACGGTGCCCGCCTCGATCATGCGCAGCACCAGGTCGGTGGCGCCGACCTTGAGCAGCATCGTGGTCTCGGACATGTTGGAGTCGCCCACGATGACGTGCAGCCGGCGGTAGCGCTCGGCGTCGGCGTGCGGCTCGTCACGGGTGTTGATGATCGGTCGGGAGCGGGTGGTGGCCGAGCTGACGCCCTCCCAGATGTGCTCCGCGCGCTGGCTGACGCAGTAGACCGCGCCGCGCGGGGTCTGCAGCACCTTCCCCGCGCCGCACACCAGCTGGCGGGTCACCAGGAACGGGATCAGGATGTCCGCGAGGCGGGAGAACTCTCCGTGACGGGCCACCAGGTAGTTCTCATGGCAGCCGTAGGAGTTGCCGGCGGAGTCGGTGTTGTTCTTGAACAGGTAGACGTCGCCTGCGATCCCTTCCTCGTGCAGGCGCTTTTCCGCGTCCACCAACAGGCCCTCGAGGATGCGCTCGCCTGCCTTGTCGTGGGTGACCAGCTCGGTCACGTTGTCGCACTCGGGAGTTGCGTATTCCGGGTGCGATCCCACGTCGAGATAGAGGCGAGCGCCGTTGCGCAGGAAGACATTGCTGCTGCGGCCCCAGGAAACGACACGGCGGAAGAGGTAGCGCGCCACTTCGTCGGGAGACAGTCGGCGCTGTCCCCGGAACGTGCATGTGACGCCGTACTCGTTCTCCAGCCCGAAAATGCGGCGGTCCATGACTGAACATTACGCCTGACGGCCTGCGCTGAAACCGGGTTCGACGGCACCGTTTCGATCATTTTCCGCCTCGGCTTCACCCGCGGTGCCACCGCCGGCGGAGTCGGCGACCACGCGCCCGGCGGGCCGGACGGCCGGGACGAGGAAGCGGCGGGCGGCCGTCAGCACCACCAGCGCCACCGCCCCCGCCGCGCCGGGGACGGCGAATCCGGCGGTGATGCCGCTCTCCTGGATGACGGGGCCCGCGACCGCGGTACCCACCGCGTTGCCGACCACGAAGGTGGTCACCAGCCACGAGAACGCCTCGGTGACGGTGCCGGAGGGGGCGTGCTGGTCGACGACGACGAAGGCGCAGGCGAGGGCCGGGGCGAGGAAGACACCGGCGACCAGGGCGAGCGCGGTCATCGCGGGCACCCCGGGAACCAGTATCAGCGGCAGATAGCCGACCGCCAGCACCGCCACCAGCAGCTGCAGCCGTCGCTCCGAGGCGCCGGGCCACTGGCGGGCGCCGTAGGCCACCCCGCCGATCAGCGCGCCGACGCCGAGCGCGGAGAGCAGATAGCTGGAGACCATCCCGCCGCCGTGCTCGTCGGCGTAGGCGACCGAGGCGACCGCGATGGCGCCCAGCGCGATGCCTATGAAGAGGAACGAGCCGAGGAGCACGAGGAGTCCGGGCGAGCGCAGCGCGCCGAGCCAGTGCGCCTCGCGCGGCGCGGAGCGCCACTGCCGCGAGGGCGGCGAGACCACCACCGACAGGGCGCCCAGCACCCCGATGGCGTTGATGACGAGCAGCGCGCCCGCCTCCGACCAGGCCGCCACCAGCAGGGTGACCATCAGCGGGCCGACGGCGAACATCACCTCCTGGGCGACGGCGTCCAGCGCGTAGGCGGCGTGCACCCGGTCGTCGCGCTTGAGCACGTCGGGCCAGAGCGCCCGCAGCCCGCCCTCCAACGGCGGGGTGAAGAACCCGGCGACCAGCATGGCCGCGTACGCCACCGGCAGCGGTTCGAGACCGACGACGGCGAAGAGCACCATGCCGAGCGCGGAGAGCACGGCCGCGGGCAGCATCACCCGCGGCTGCCCGTAGCGGTCCACCGCGCGTCCCAGCAGCGGCTGGCCCACGGCGTTGCCCACCCCGTACACCGCCGACAGCGCGCCGGCGAGCGCGTAGCTGCCGCCCTCGGCGCGCACGAACAGCACCGCGGCCAGCGCGGCGGTCGCGTTCGGCAGGCGCCCGATGAGCGTCCCGCTCAGCAGCCGCGCCGCGTGGCGCGTCCGCAACAGCTCTCCGTAACCCGTGGCCATCGTCGATCCCTCTCCCCCACACGCAGTGACGTTTTACGTATAACTAGCTCCGTTATACGTACCATGAAGCGCAGCGCGGGTCCACCGGAATACGACACGGCGACCGGCGCGAAGAGCGGTCGAACCGAAGGGCGGAGGCGGCAGTGACGGGCGTGGACGAGGGGACCTCCGGCACGGCGAGGGCACGGGCCCACGCGCCCACGGGCGCGCCGAAAAGCCCGGCACGGCCGGCGACGCGCGCCGGGACGGACGTCCCGGGGGACGCTGGGGCGGACACCTTGGGGGACGTGGCGGCGGACGTCTCGGGGAACGCCAGGGCTGACGCCTCGGGGAACGCTGGGGCTGACGCCTCGGGGGATGCCGTGGCGGACGCCTGGGGGGGCGCCGTGGCGGACGCCTGGGGGGGCGCCGTGGCGAGCGCCGCCCCCAGGCCGGGCGACGCCCAGCCGGCGCCGGCCACCGGCGTCCCGGCCGTGGCCTCTCCGGCAGACCACGTGGGCCCCACGCGGGTGGGCGAGGCCCCGGCCACGCGCGGCGCCGCTGCCGCGGCCCATCCCGGACCGGTGCCCGCCGACGTCACCCCGGTTACGGGGGACGCGGGGGCGGGGGATGCCGGGGGACGGGCCTCAGGGGCGGGTGCCGATCCGGGGGGAGCCGGCGCGGGTTCGGCGGGAACCGACTCAGCGGGTGCCAGCCCGACGGCGGCCGACACCGCGGGCGCCAATTCGACCGAAGCCGACGCAGGGGGCGCCACCCCGGCGGGGGCCGGCGCAGCCGGCGCCGGCCCGGCGGGGGGCGGCGCGGGCGCGGGGGCGCGGGTCACCAGCCGCGATGTGGCGCGCGTCGCGGGGGTGTCGCAGGCGACGGTGTCCCTGGTCCTGGGCGACAAGTGGCGCGGCAGGGTCTCGGAGCGCAGGGCCGAGGCGGTGCGCGAGGCGGCGCGGCAGCTCGGCTACCGGCCGAACCTGGCCGCGCGCAGCCTGCGGCTGGGGCGCACCAGAACGGCGCTCCTGGTCGTCCCGGCGCTCACCACCGAGTTCTACGCCCGCGTCTACACCGGCGCCGCCCGGGTGGCGGCCGAGCACGGCTTCGGTGTGGTGCTCTACCCGTCCCCCGAGGGCATCGGTCCCGCCCGCGACCCGTTCGACTCCGCACGGGCCTCGCTCGACGGCGTGATCGCCTCCTCGATGGCGGCCGACGCGCTGGCCGCCGTGCGCGGCGGCGGGCTGCCGCTGGTCATGCTGGACAGCGACCCGGCCGACGCGGCGGCGGCCGCGACCGTCAACCCGGACATCGCGGGCGGCATGCGCCGGATGGCCCGGCACCTGCTCGCCCTCGGCCACCGTCGCGTCACGCACCTCGCGGCCGACGTGGACTCCTGGACGTTCCGGGTCCGCGCCCGGGCGCTGGCGGAGACCTTCGACGCCGTGCCGGACGCGGTCGTACGGACCGTTTCCGCCGCGCTGAGCGTGGACGAGGGGCGACGGGCCGCCGAGCGTGCCCTGACGGATCCGGAGCACCGCCCCACCGCGCTCGTCTGCGACGACGACATCCTCGCAGCGGGCGCCTGCAAGGCGGCGCACCGGCTGGGGCTGCGGATCCCGGACGACATCTCGATCACCGGCTTCGACGACCTGGCCCTCGCCTCGGCCCTGGAGCCCGAGCTCACCACCGTCCGCCTCCCCGCCGTCGAGGTCGGCGCCCACGGCATGTCCGCCCTGCTGGCCCTCCTCGAAGGCCACCCCGCCGACGGCGCCGAACTCCCCGTGGAGCTGATCGTCCGCGGCTCCACCGGAGCGCCTCGCGGGTAGGCCGCCCGCCGCCGGGTCCACCCCAGGGGCGTCCGGCGACCAGTGCGGTGGAGCTGGACGGCGCGCACCCGCCCCCGACGCCCGGCGTCCTCGGCCACACAGCCGAGCCCGCGGCCGACGACGCCCGCCGCCGCCCACCACCGGCACACGGGCACCCCTGACGAGGCCGGGGCGTGGCCCGGACCTCGGGGCCGCGCCGGCTCAAGACCGCCGGCTCCCGGCCCCTCGGTACTCGCCGGCGGGGCTGGCCCAGCCCGAATCGATGCCCCCGGAACTCCCCCGCCCCCGGCCCCTCCGGCACAAGCGAGCGCGGGACCTCGGGCCCAACCAGCGGCCTCGCCGGCCCTGCGCGGCCGCGGCCGGTCACGGCCCTCACGGCACCGTGCTCGGCAGGCCACCCTCGACACCCCCTCAGGCAGCCCCTGACACACCTCACCGCCCCGGGGGCCGGGGCCCGCCGGGGCGGTGAGGTGTGTGGGAGGGGTGGTGTGGTGGTGCGGTCTACTCCTCGGCGTCCGAGGCGTCCTCGGCGGTGTCCGCCTGCTCCTCGGCGGCTTCGGAGGTGGTCTCCGGCTCCATGAGGCGGGAGAGCTGGCGGCCGAGGATGCGCTTGAACTTGCGCTGCTGGGGGCGGGTGCGGTCCAGGACCGCCACCTCCAGCTGCTCGGCGGTGAGGCTGCGCTCGCCGCCGTTGGCGTCGCGGGTCAGGGACTCCACGGCCAGCTTGAGCGCCTCGGCGAGGGTCATGCCCTCCCGGTGGCGCTGGCCGAGGTAGTTGCTGATCTGGTCGGCGTTGCCACCGACCGCGACCGAACCGTGCTCGTCGACGATGGAGCCGTCGTGCGGCAGCCGGTAGATCTGGTCGTCCTCGGGGCCGTCCCCGACCTCGGCGACGATCAGCTCCACCTCGTACGGCTTCTCGGCGGCGCTGGAGAAGATGGTGCCCAGCGTCTGCGCGTAGACGTTGGCCAGGCCACGGGCCGTCACGTCGTCGCGGTCGTAGGTGTATCCGCGCAGGTCGGCGTAGCGGACTCCGCCGATGCGCAGGTTCTCGAACTCGTTGTACTTGCCGACTGCGGCGAAGGCGATGCGGTCATAGATCTCGCTGACCTTGTGCAGTGCGCGGGACGGGTTCTCCGCGACGAACACGATGCCGTCGGCGTACTGCAGCACGACCACGCTGCGGCCGCGCGCGATGCCCTTGCGGGCGTACTCGGCGCGGTCGGCCATGGCCTGCTGAGGTGATACATAGAACGGCGTCGTCACCGGCTATCCGTCCCTTTCTGTCACGGTCGAAGGTGTCGAAGGCGCGTGCATTCCAGGCCCCCGTCTCTCAGAGGAGCGCCGCGCGCGGGCCGTCCGGCTGTTCGAGCCGCTGCTCGTGGATGGCGCGGGCGATCTCGGACACCTCGGCCTCGGTGAGCCGCTTGAAGCCCTCTTCGCTGATCACCGTGACGATCGGGTAGATCCGTCGGGCCAGGTCCGGCCCGCCGGTCGCCGAGTCGTCGTCGGCGGCGTCGTAGAGCGCCTGCACGACGGCGGTGGCGGCCTGATTCTCCGTCAGGTCTTCGCGGTAGAGCTTCTTCAGGGCGCCGCGCGCGAAGATCGAGCCGGAGCCGGTGGCCGCGAAGCCGTGTTCCTCGGAGCGGCCGCCGGTGACGTCGTACGAGAAGATCCGCCCCTTCTCCCGGTCGACGTCCCAGCCCGCGAAGAGCGGCACCACGGCGAGCCCCTGCATGGCCATGCCGAGGTTGCTGCGGATCATCGTGGAGAGCCGGTTCGCCTTGCCCTCCAGGGAGAGCTGGACGCCCTCCACCTTCTCGAAGTGCTCCAGCTCCAACTGGAAGAGCTTGACCATCTCCACGGCGAGGCCCGCGGTGCCGGCGATGCCGACGGCCGAGTACTCGTCCGCGGGGAAGACCTTCTCGATGTCGCGCTGCGCGATGACGTTGCCCATCGTGGCGCGCCGGTCACCGGCGAGCACCACACCGCCGGGGAAGCTCGCGGCGACGATCGTGGTCCCGTGCGGGGCCTCGATGGCGCCCTGCACCGGCGGCAGCGGCCGGTTGCCCGGCAGCAGCTCCGGCGCGTGCGAGCCGAGGAAGTCCATGAACGAGGACGAGCCGGGCGTCAGGAAGGCCGCTGGCAGACGCCCTGTGCTACGGGTGTTGGCTTCCACACCAATCCTTCCAGGTAGGTGGCCGCCCGCCGCGTGGCGTCGGGCTGATCTTGTAACACTGCACGGACCTTACCCGTGGGCGCCGGTGTCATCCGTCCCGCGCCGGACCCGACGGGCCCGGGCGCGGGACGGATGCCCGGATCGTCCTACTCGCCGCCCTTTTGCACGAAGGAGCGCACGAAGTCCTCGGCGTTCTCCTCCAGGACGTCGTCGATCTCGTCCAGCACGGAGTCCACGTCGTCCGACAGCTTCTCCTGCCGCTCCTTGAGATCAGCCGCCGCCTGTGCGTCCTGCGACTGCTCCTCCACCTCCTCGGTGGAGCGCGTCGCCTTCTGCTGTCCGCCGCCGGTGTCCTTGGTCGCCATCTACCTCACCCCGCTCGGTTCGACGTACAAGATCAGACCCTACAAGCCGGGCCCGACATCGGCCCCGCACTTGTCTCAACGTCCGAGAACCACCTCCATGATTCCCGGATCGGCACCTTCTCAGACCCGCTCAGCCGCCCGAGAGGACCCGCACCAGGTCCTCCGCGGTGCGGCAGCGGTCCAGGAGCTCCTTGACGTGGTTGCGCGTCCCGCGTAGTGGCTCCAGGGTGGGGACTCGTTGCAGAGAGTCACGGCCGGGAAGATCGAAGATCACCGAGTCCCAGGAGGCGGCCGCCACGTCGTCGGCGTACTGCTCCAGGCAGCGGCCCCGGAAGTACGCCCTGGTGTCCTCCGGCGGCTTGCTCCGGGCCCGCTCCACGTCCCCCTCGTCCAGCAGCCGCTTCATCCTGCCGCGCGCCACCAGACGGTTGTACAGGCCCTTCTCGGGGCGCACATCGGCGTACTGGAGGTCCACCAGGTGCAGCCGCGCGGCGTCCCAGTCCAGTCCGTCGCGGCGCCGGTAGCCCTCGAGCACCTCGCGCTTGGCGATCCAGTCCAGCTCGCCGGCCAGGCTCATCGGATCGTTCTCCAGCCGGTTCAGCACGTCCTCCCAGCGGGCCAGCACATCGCGGGTCTGCTCGTCGGCGTCCGCGCCGAAGCGGTCCTCGACGTACTTGCGGGCCAGCTCGAAGTACTCCATCTGCAGTTGGACCGCGGTGAGCGTGCGGCCGCTGCGCAGCGAGACCAGATGCCGCAAGGAGGGGTCGTGGGAGATCTGGTGCAGGGTGCGCACGGGCTGGTCCACGGCCAGGTCGGCGGCGATGAAGCCGTCCTCGATCATCGACAGCACCAGCGCGGTGGTGCCCAGCTTGAGGTAGGTCGAGATCTCGGAGAGGTTGGCGTCACCGATGATGACGTGAAGTCTGCGGTACTTCTCGGCGTCCGCGTGCGGCTCGTCGCGGGTGTTGATGATCGGGCGCTTGAGGGTGGTCTCCAGACCCACCTCGACCTCGAAGTAGTCCGCGCGCTGACTGATCTGGAAGCCGTGCTCGTGGCCGTCCTGGCCGATTCCGACGCGTCCCGCCCCGGTCACCACCTGTCGCGAGACGAAGAAGGGCGTCAGATGGCGCACGATGTCGGAGAACGGCGTCTCCCGCTTCATCAGGTAGTTCTCGTGCGTGCCGTAGGAGGCGCCCTTGTTGTCGGTGTTGTTCTTGTACAGGTGGATGGGCTGGGCGCCCGGGAGCTGGGAGGCGCGTTGGGCCGCCTCGGCCATGATGCGCTCGCCGGCCTTGTCCCACAGCACGGCGTCTCGCGGACTGGTCACCTCGGGGGCGCTGTACTCGGGGTGCGCGTGGTCCACGTAGAGCCGCGCGCCGTTGGTGAGGATGACATTGGCCAGGCCGATGTCCTCGTCGGTGAGCTGGCTGGCGTCCGCGGACTCGCGCGCGAGGTCGAAGCCGCGGGCGTCCCGCAGGGGATTCTCCTCCTCGAAGTCCCAGCGGGCGCGGCGCGCCCGGTGCATCGCCGCCGCGTAGGCGTTGACGACCTGGGATGAGGTGAGCATGGCATTGGCGTTCGGGTGGCCGGGGACGGAGATCCCGTACTCCGTCTCGATGCCCATTACGCGCCGTACGGTCATGCGGCCCTCCTTGCCCGGCGGCGACCCCGGCTGGGGCCAGCGCTCAAGTCCCGCTGCGCATCCGGTCCGAGTGCGGTCCGTGATCCCCCGCAGCGCGTCGCGGCGGTACCGAAGAGCCTAGAACGGCGTCGCGACCCTGGGGAGATCATTTCAGTCATTTGCTCCGGTCGGCTGGTTTGTGCTGACAAAAGCGCATCCGGCTGCGGATGCCCCGTCCAGGACATCCGCAGCCGGACCACGGTGTTACAGGTACTGACCGGTGTTGGCCACCGTGTCGATGGAGCGCCCGGTGTCCGCGCCCTGCTTTCCGGTGACCAGGGTGCGGATGAAGACGATCCGCTCGCCCTTCTTTCCGGAGATGCGGGCCCAGTCGTCCGGGTTGGTGGTGTTGGGCAGGTCCTCGTTCTCCTTGAACTCGTCCACACAGGCCGCGAGCAGATGGGAGACGCGCAGACCCTTCTGGTTGTGGTCGAGGAAGGCCTTGATCGCCATCTTCTTGGCCCGGTCGACGATGTTCTGGATCATCGCTCCGGAGTTGAAGTCCTTGAAGTAGAGGACTTCCTTGTCGCCGTTGGCGTACGTCACCTCGAGGAAGCGGTTCTCCTCCGACTCCGCGTACATCTGCTCCACGACCGACTGGATCATGCCCGCGACCGCCGCCCTGGGCGACCCGCTGTGCTCGGCGAGGTCGTCGGAGTGGATCGGGAGGGTCTCGGTCAGGTACTTGGAGAAGATGTCCTTGGCGGCCTCGGCGTCCGGACGCTCGATCTTGATCTTCACATCGAGGCGGCCGGGGCGCAGGATCGCCGGGTCGATCATGTCCTCGCGGTTGGAGGCGCCGATCACGATGACGTTCTCCAGGCCCTCCACACCGTCGATCTCGGAGAGCAGCTGCGGGACGATGGTGTTCTCCACGTCCGAGCTGACGCCGGAGCCACGGGTGCGGAAGAGGGAGTCCATCTCGTCGAAGAAGACGATGACCGGGGTGCCCTCGCTGGCCTTCTCCCGGGCCCGCTGGAAGACCAGTCGGATGTGCCGCTCGGTCTCGCCGACGTACTTGTTGAGCAGCTCGGGGCCCTTGATGTTGAGGAAGAAGCTCTTCCCCGCGGGCTTCCCGGTCACCTCGGCGACCTTCTTGGCAAGGGAGTTGGCGACGGCCTTGGCGATGAGCGTCTTGCCGCAGCCGGGCGGACCGTACAGCAGCACGCCCTTGGGCGGCCGCAGTTCGTGCTCCTTGAAGAGGTCGGGGTAGAGGTACGGAAGCTCGACCGCGTCCCGGATCAGCTCGATCTGGTTCCCCAGGCCGCCGATCTTCGTGTAGTCGATGTCCGGGACCTCTTCGAGGACGAGCTCCTCGACCTCGCTCTTCGGCACGACCTCGTAGACGTAGCCGGAGCGGGGTTCCAGCAGCAGGGCGTCACCGGGGCGGACGGTGATGTCCAGCAGCGGCTCGGCGAGCCGCACCACGCGCTCCTCGTCGGTGTGCCCGATCACCAGGGCCCGCTCGCCGTCCTCCAGGATCTCCTTGAGGGTGACGATGTCCCCGGCGCGCTCGAAGGCCATGGCCTGGACCACGTTGAGCGCCTCGTTGAGCATGACCTCCTGGCCACGCCGGAGCTCGTCGAGCTCGACGCTGGGACTGACGTTGACCCGGAGCTTCCGGCCTCCGGTGAAGATGTCCGCCGTGCCGTCCTCATTGGCCTGCAGAAACACCCCGAAGCCGGCCGGCGGCTGCGCGAGCCGGTCGACCTCCTCCTTGAGGGCCACGATCTGGTCCCGGGCCTCACGGAGGGTGTTGGCGAGCCGCTCGTTCTGTGCGGACACGCCCGCCAGGTTGGTCTGCAGCTCGACGATCCGCTCTTCGAGAATCCTCGTGTGACGCGGAGAGTCGGCGAGCTTACGTCGCAGGACGGCGATTTCCTGCTCTAGGTAGGCAACCTGGCCGGCTGGGTCGTCAGACCCCCGCCCCGGCCGGATGCCGCGGTTGATGTCGTCGTCGTGGGCTGCCACGGTCCTCACCTCCTCCATTGGGAGCTGGACGCTTCCAGACCCTACCTGGGCCGGTGCGGGTTGAAACCCCTAGATCACAAACCCGGTCGCAGTGTGTCCGATCTTCACCCTTGCGCACGTCCTCCCGCCAGGTGGATACCCACCCAACAACATCGGAAAGCGACCGGTTGTATCGTCGGGACGGTCAACACCCGTCAGGGCTGGCTCCATTTAGTCAATGTTGAAACACGTCCACATCACGTCCGCAGGGAACGGCAGGCGACATGACCGCGCAAGGGGAAGATCTCGGGGACGGCGCTGCCCTGGAGGTCTGGATCGACCAGGACCTGTGCACCGGCGACGGGATCTGCGCGCAGTACGCACCCGAGGTCTTTGAGCTGGACATCGACGGACTCGCCTATGTCAAGAGCGCCGATGACGAGCTCCTCCAAGAGAAGGGTGCCACGACGCCGGTGCCGCTGCCGCTGCTGACCGAGGTGGTCGACTCCGCCAAGGAGTGCCCGGGCGACTGCATCCATGTGCGTCGGGTTTCGGACAAGGTCGAGGTCTACGGGCCCGACGTGGACTAGCGAATACGTTACGAAGGGTTGCCGAGCGGGTACGGGGGGTGGCCGATCAGGCGCTCCCCGCCACCCGCAGCGGCTTGAGGACGAACTGCCCGTCCTGCCAGCGCCAGTTGACCCCACGCTCCAGATCCGGACAGCACCGCGGCACCTGGTCCGAGGAGTAGCCGCGCAGCGTCGCGGAGACCGTGGCGCCCCGGAGCGCGAAGTCGTCGGCGCTCATCCGCTCCTTGGGATCGAGGAAGGTGGCCACGACCCGCGGCTTGGCGGCCTTACCGCCGCCCGCGGCGGGCGCCAGCACATAGATGCCACTCGGCGGGGTGCCCATCTCGGAGTGGCAGCGCACCAGCGCGACCGTCTCCGGCCGCCCGTCGCCGTCCAGATCGGCCGAGGCGTGGTCGACGACGTCCAGCCGCGCGGGGCCGCAGTCCACCGGATAGGCGGCCGTGCGGGCGTCGGGAGCCGGGACCGGCCGAGAGGCCGTACGGACCACACCGGGGGACGCGGTGGCGTCGGAGGGCTGGAGGGCCGCGGCACCGGCGATCACGGCGCCCAGGGCGGCCGCGGTCGCGAGCCAGTGCACCGGCCGGGAGTGGCGGTGGCCGAGGCCCGGACGGTCCGGGAGCGAATCAGCGCCTGCCAGAGGCTGCACGCGGGGTGACTCCTGTGAGAGCTGTGGCGTCGGGGGGCGCCCAGCATCGTGCCACATGTCACATCGGGCGGGAACCACCGGGTACGGGTTTTCGGCCGCCCCGCGCGGACACGTCCGGCCGCCCCGCGCGGACACGTCCGGCCGCCCCGCGCGGACACGCCAAAGGACGCGGCCACCGCCCTCCCACAGGGGAAGTCGGTGGCCGCGTCGTCGTGTTGGAAGGGGTGCGTCGGTCAGCCGCGCTCGGCGGACCCGGCACGCCCCTCGGACGCGCCGTCCTTGCCCGCGCCCCATCCGGCGTAGTCCTCGCCGTAGGCGCCCTTCGCCGGGCGACGGCGGCGCAGCGGCGGCTCCACGCCGTCCGCCAGCCGGCGGGCGGTGAGCAGGAAGCCCGTGTGGCCGATCATGCGGTGGTCGGGGCGGACGGCCAGGCCCTCCACGTGCCAGGTGCGCACCATGGTCTCCCAGGCGCTCGGCTCGTTGAAGGTGCCGTGCTCCCGGATCGCCTCGACGGTACGGGCCATCTGGGTCGTGGTGGCCACATAGGCGCACAGGATGCCGCCGGGCACCAGCGCCTTGGAGACGACCTCCAGGCACTCCCAGGGCGCCAGCATGTCCAGGATCACCCGGTCGACCTCGGTGTCCGACAGGTTGTCCTGAAGGTCACCCACGGTGAGCTGCCAGGCCGGGTGCGGAGAGCCGAAGTAGCGCTCCACGTTGGCCTTGGCGATCTCGGCGAAGTCGGCGCGGCGCTCATAGGAGTGCAGCATGCCCTGGTCGCCGATGGCGCGCAGCAGGAAGGTGCTGAGCGAGCCGGAGCCGACGCCCGCCTCGACGACACGCGCGCCGGGGAAGATGTCGGCCATCGCCAGGATCTGCCCCGCGTCCTTGGGGTAGACCACGGCTGCGCCGCGCGGCATGGACAGGACGTAGTCGGGGAGCAGGGGGCGCAGCGCGAGGTACGCGACGTTTCCCGTGGTACGCACGACGGAGCCCTCGGGAGCACCGATCAGCTCGTCATGGGGGAAGGAACCCTTGTGGGTGTGGAAATTCTTCCCGGCCTCGAGCGTGAAGGTGTAGTGGCGTCCCTTGGGGTCGGTGAGCTGGACCTGGTCCCCGACCTGGAAGGGCCCGCGACGGCGGGCGGCACCGGTCGGTTCGGACATGTGAACAGCCTAGCTGCTTTTTGCGGGGGCTCGGTTCACGGCCTTTTTTCAGGGCTCGGTTCGCCTCCGGGCGCTCTCAGCGACTGCCGACACTCGACCGTGCTCGCCTGCTCGTTCCTCACAGGCTCCGCGCGCTCTCCCTTTCGGCAGCCGCGCGCCCTTCGGCTCACTCGCCGGTCCGTACGGGCCGAAGTACATCCGCAGCCGTGAGGCAGGGGGCCGCCATACTCGACACCCCTCGTTCCGGCGCCCTTCGGCTCACTCGCCGGTGCGTACGGGGCCGAAGTACGTCCGCAGCCGTGAGGCAGGGGGCCGCCGCCGTACTCGCCCCTTCGTTCCGGAGCGCGTAGGCAGCCGTGAGGCAAGAGGTTCGCGGCGGGGGCCGGGATACTGACGGCGGAAGGGGGCGGGGAGGGGTTCTTCGGGGCGCTTACGCGTGATTTGCGGGCGAAGAGGGAGCTCTACCGCGATACGGGTAAGGCCCGTAAATCATGCTGCCCCGAAGGCACCCCGGACCGACCCCGACCCACCCACGCAGCCACCCACCCACCCGGCCAGCCACACCCACGCAGCCCCCCGCCCACGCAGCCACCCACGCAGCCACCCACGCAGCTACCCAGCCATCCACCGACGCGACCGGCCGCGCCCGCGGCTCACGTGCCGGGCTGGGGCCTTGCCATCGCCGCGACGAAGGCCCGCTCCACGTCAGCCGTGGACAGCACACCGAAGATCTCGCCGGTCTCCTCCACGACCAGGTACTCGGTGGCGGGGGTGGCACGCAGGGTGTCCAGGAGCTCCTCGCCGGTCAGCTCCGCGGAGACCTTCATGCCCTCCTTGAGGTCCTGGGCGAGGCCGCTGACCGCGACCCAGGGGCGGCGGTGCTCCGGGATGCCGACGATGGCGGCCTCGCGCACCACGGCGGTGGGCACCCCGTGCCCGTCCACCACCACCAGGGCGCGCGCCCCGGCCTCGTTGGCACGGCGCAGCGCCTCGGAGAGCGGGGTGTCGGCGGCGACGGGGACCGCGCGGCGAGTCAGGGTGCGGGCCCTCAGGTCCGGGAGGCGCTCCCGGAGGCGGGCCATCCGGAGGCTGTTGCCGGCGCCGGTCCAGATGATCGCGGCCAGGATGGCGGCCAGCAGCGCGTCGGTGAGCGAGTCGAAGCTGCCGAAGCCGGAGGACTCCTCGTCGAGGCCGCCCGCCTGGCTGAGCAGCGGCAGGCCCACCAGGACCGCCACCGCCAGCGCGCGGCCCGTCCAGGCGGCGGCGACGGTGCCGGTCATCGGCCGACCGCTGATCTTCCAGACGACGGCGCGCAGCATGCGGCCGCCGTCCAGCGGCAGCCCGGGCAGCAGGTTGAAGGCGGCCACGATCAGGTTGGAGATCATGAGCCCGGCGAGCAGCACCCCGGGGACCGTGTCGGGCTCGACCAGCTGCATGCCGGCGTAGAAGACCCCGGCGAGGACCAGGGAGAGCAGCGGGCCGACGAAGGCGAGCACGAACTCCCGGCCGGGCGTCTCGGACTCCTTCTCGATCTCCGAGACGCCGCCGAAGAACTGAAGCTGGATACGGCGCACCGGCAGCTTGAAGCGCAGCGCGGCGACGGTGTGGGCCAGCTCGTGGACCAGCACGGAGGCGTAGAAGGCGACCGCGAAGAACAGCGAGACGAGGTAGCGGGCGCCGCCGAGCTCGGGCAGCACCCGGTCGAGCTGGGCGCCGAAGACCCAGGTGATCAGGGCGGCGACGAGGAACCAGCTGGGCGCCACGTAGACCGGGACGCCGAACGGGCGCCCCATCAGGAAGCCGCCGCCCGTCTCGCGGGGGCGCTGTGGGCGCTCGCCATCGGGCCCGGTCGTGCGGTCGGCGCCCCCGCTGCCGGACTGCCCCTGCCCGCTGTTGTCCACGGTGTCCCCTCGTCCCATACGTCCCTCGCACCCTTTTGGTACGGTCCCACGATCATGCAGTGCGAGAGCCTCTGCCGTCGATGGTATGCGCCTGACTGTCGGTGGGGCGCCGTAGGGTCTTGTGCATGGGAACCGTCACCGGGAGCGCGGAAGAGCCCTCCGCGCCGCCGTCCGTGCCCGCCACCGGGCAGGAATCAGCAGTCAGCGCCGCCGTCGAGCGGCCCGCGGCGCCGTCGTCGCTCTCGCCCTCGCGGGCCGCGGACTTCATGCGGTGCCCGCTGCTGTACCGCTTCCGTGTGATCGACCGGCTTCCGGAGCAGCCCAGCGCGGCCGCCACCCGGGGGACGGTGGTGCATGCGGTGCTGGAGCGGCTGTTCGACGCGCCGGCGGCGGAGCGCACCGCCTCGCGCGCCCGCGCGCTGGTCCCCGGCGAGTGGGAGCGGCTGCTGGCGGCCAAGCCGGAGCTCGCCGAGCTGTTCGCGGACGAGACCGGCGGCCAGGACGCGGAGCGGCTGGCCCGCTGGCTGGCCGACGCGGAGCGGCTGGTCGAGCGGTGGTTCACGCTGGAGGACCCGACGCGGCTGGAGCCGGCCGAGCGCGAGCTCTTCGTCGAGACGGAGCTGGAGTCCGGTCTGACGCTGCGCGGCATCATCGACCGGGTCGACGTCGCGCCGACGGGCGAGGTCCGGATCGTCGACTACAAGACGGGCAAGGCCCCCGCGCCGCAGTACGCCTCGGACGCGCTGTTCCAGATGAAGTTCTACGCGCTGGTGCTGTGGCGGCTGCGCGGCACGGTGCCGCGCCGACTCCAGCTGGTCTACCTGGGCAGCGGCGACGTGCTCACCTACGACCCGCGGGAGGCGGATCTGCGCGGGGTGGAGCGCAAGCTGCTGGCCCTGTGGGAGGCGATCCGGCTGGCGACGACGACCGGTGACTGGCGTCCGCGGCCGACCCGGCTCTGCGACTGGTGCGACCACCAGGCGCACTGTCCGGAATTCGGCGGCACTCCCCCGCCGTATCCGCTCCCGATCATCCCGGCCCCGGCTCGCGCCCGGGACTGAGCGCCGCCCCAGCCGCCGTGGCGGTGTCCGGGCCTGGCCCGGGACGGGAGGCCGACGGGCGTCGGCCGCGGGCGGTGCCGGAAGGCGGGTCGGGCAGAATGAGGCAGGTCTAGCGAAGGAGAGATCCCGTGGCGATCCGTGTCCTGCTTGTCGACGACCAGCCGCTGCTGCGCACCGGCTTCCGGATGATCCTGGAGGCCGAGCACGACCTCGCGGTGGTCGGCGAGGCCGGGGACGGGCTGCAGGCCCTGGACCAGGTGCGGGCGTTGCAGCCGGACGTGGTGCTGATGGACATCCGGATGCCGCGGATGGACGGCGTGGAGGCCACCCGGCAGATCACCGGCCCGGGGCGCGACGGCCCGGCCAAGGTGCTGGTGCTGACCACCTTCGACCTGGACGAGTACGTGGTGGAGGCGCTGCGCGCGGGGGCCAGCGGCTTCCTGCTGAAGGACGCGCCGGCCCATGAGCTGGTGCAGGCCATCCGGGTGGTGGCGGGCGGCGAGGCGATGCTGGCGCCCAGCATCACCCGGCGGCTTCTGGACAAGTACGCCGGCCATCTGCCGTCCGGCGAGGAGCCGGTGCCGGACACCCTGCACACCCTCACCGACCGCGAGGTCGAGGTGCTCAAGCTGGTGGCCCGGGGGCTGTCGAACGCGGAGATCGCCGCGGATCTCTTCGTCAGCGAGACCACGGTGAAGACGCACGTCGGGCATGTGCTGACCAAGCTGGGGCTGCGCGACCGGGTGCAGGCCGCCGTCTACGCCTACGAGAGCGGACTGGTGCGCCCCGGCGCGCAGTAGCGCACCGCGGCGTCAGACCGGAAGGCACCGAGGCGATCAGAGCGGAAGGGCCGGCGGGGACATGGTCCCCGCCGGCCCTTCCGGTCTGTCGGTCGTCGCCGGACCGGCCGTCGTCGCCGGCGGCCGTTCTCGCCGGTCCGTCAGCTGCCCTTCTTGACCTCCCAGAAACGGAAGACCGTGGAGGCGTCGAGGGTCCACTGGAGGCCGTTGACCTCGGAGCTGGCGACGGCGTACTGCTTGCCCTGCCACAGCGGAAGCATCGGCACCTGATCGGCGACCACGTTCTGGATCTTCTCGAAGTCGGTGATCGTGGCGGTGCGGCTGGGCTGCGCCGCCGTGGCCGGGATGAGCCGGTCGATGGCCGCCGACGAGAAGTGGTTATTCAGCACGTTCTCCTTGCCGAAGAAGGGCAGCACGAAGTTGTCCGGGTCCGGGTAGTCGGGAACCCAGCCGACGAGGTAGACGCCGTAGGTGCCCTTCTCCATGCCCTTGGCGTAGGCCTCCAGGTCGGCGCTGCGCACGTCGACCTCGAAGAGCCCGCTGGAGTTGAGCTGCTTGGCTATCAGCTTCAGGCCGGTCAGGGCGCCGGGGCCGTAACGGGTGGGGGTGCCCCACAGGGTCAGCTTGACCTTGCCGTTGATGCCCGCGGAGTCCAGCGCCGCCTTCGCCTTCTCACGGTTCGGCTGGTCGCCGTACTTGTCGTAGAAGGCGGTGTTGTGGCCGGTGATGCCGGCCGGGACGATCGAGTACAGCGGCTCGACGGTCCGGTTGTAGGCGTCGCGGACCAGGGAGCCGCGGTCGACGAGGTAGGCGATGGCCTGGCGCACGCCGAGCTTGCCGGCCACCGGGTGCTTCAGGTTGAAGACCAGGTGCTGGACCTCGGCGCCGTTGCCCTCGACGACCTTGACCTCGGAGGTGCTGCTGCCGGCGCTGGCGTTCTGGATCTCGGCGAGGTCCTTCATCGCCAGACCACGGTAGGCCACGTCCACGTCGCCGTCGGTCACCGCGGACTTGAGCTCGGCCTGCTTGCCGTGGAAGAACTTCAGGGTGACGCCGGAGTTCTGCGCCTCCCCGGCCGGGCCCTGGTAGTCGTCGTTGACGGAGAACGTCGCCTCGTCCTCGTCGAACGAGTCCAGCTTGTAGGGGCCGGAGCCGACGGCCTTCTTGTCGGTGCGCAGCTTGTCGGCCGGGTACTCGGTGTGGTCGACGATGGAGCCGGCACCGGAGGCGATCTTCTGCGGGAAGGTGGCGTCCGGGGCGCGGAGCTTGAAGGTGACGGTCTTCTCGTCCGGGGTCTCGATGGACTTGATGCCCGAGAGCACCACCGCCGGGCCGTTCTCGTCGTTGATGCGCAGCGTCCGCTCGAAGGAGAACTTGACGTCCTTCGAGGTCAGCGGGTTGCCGTTGGAGAACTTCAGGCCGTCTCTGAGCGTGCACGTGTAAACGGTGCTGTCGTTGCTGCCGAAGCCGCACTTCTCGGCGGCCTCAGGCTGCGGAGAGGAGCCACCCTTGGGGAAGCTCATCAGCGACTGGTAGACGTTGTTGAACAGCAACCAGGAGCCCGGGTCGTAACCGGACGCCGGGTCGGTCGCCAGAACGTCATCCGACATTCCCATGACGACGCGGTCGCCGCTCCCGGCGGAGTCCGATCCCTCGGTTCCGCAGCCGGTGAGCAGGGCCGCGGCCAGACCCGCACCAAGCGGGGCGGCCAGCCATGGATCACGCTTTTTCACGCGTACGTTCCTCACAGTTCGATGTCAGTCATGTCGGTTCATTGGGGCCCCCGTCGGATGTGTGGTCCTCGGGTCAGTCCTTGGTGCCCCGGCCGAGCTCCCAGAGCTGGAGCATGGCCGAGGAGTCGACCGCGTACTCGGTCCCGGTGATGTCCTCGCGGGCGGCCACGTACTGCTTGGCCTGCCACAGCGGCAGCACCGGCACATCGTCGGCGATGATGTCCTGGATGCGCTGGAAGTCGCGGGTGGCCATGGCGCGCTGGCCGACCTGACGGGTGCTGGGGATCAGCCGGTCCTCGATCGTCGCGTTGCGGTACGGCGACTTGAGGAAGTTGTTGTCGCCGATGAACGGCGCGATGTAGTTGTCCGGGTCCGGGAAGTCGGGGAACCAGCCCATCCCGTAGACCACGAACTCACCGCGGGCGGCGGCCGGGCGGAACTCGGACCACTTGACGTCCTTGAGGGTGGTCGTGAAGAGCCCGCTGGCGTTGAGCTGCTTGCTGAGCGCCGTGAACTCCTTGGCGGTCTCCGGACCGTACTTCTCGGTGCTGTAGGTGAGCGGGAGCTTCACCTTGCCCTGGATGCCCGCCGCGCGCAGGATCTCGGCGGCCTTCTCCACGTCCGGGTCGCCGTAGGCGTTGTGGAACGAGTTGATGTGGGCGGTGGTGCCGGTCGGGATGAGGGAGTAGAGCGGCTCGCCGGTGCGCTTGTAGACGTCGCGCATCAGCGCCTGGCGGTTCACGACGTGCGCGATGGCCTGACGGACCGCCTTCTCCTTCACGGCCGGGGCCTCGGTGTTGAAGACGAGGTAGCGGATGGCCTGGCCGGACGATTCGAAGACCCTGACGCCGTCGACCTCGCCCGCCTCCAGCTTCTCGATCTGCTCCGGCGCGAACTCACGGTTGACGACATCGATGTCGCCGTCCGCCAGCGCCTTCTCCATCTCGGCCGCGTCGTCGAAGTACCGCATCTCGACCTTGTCGGTCTGCGGGTTCAGCTTGCCCTGGTAGTTCGGGTTCTTCTCGAACACCAGCTTGGTGACCCGGTCGCCGCTCTCCTCGGCCTCCATGGTGTAGGGACCAGAGCCGGCGCTGGCGAAGCCCTTGTAGAGGGACTTCTCCCCGTAGGTCTCGCTGTCGACGATGGCGGCGGCCGGGGTGGTGAGCTTGGAGGGGAAGGTGGCGTCCGGGGTGGACAGGTGGATGACCACCTCACGCGGACTGGGCGCCTCCACCTTGTCGATGGAGGAGAGCAGCTCCACCGGGCCGTTCTCGTGGTGGATGGCCCGGACCCGGTCCAGGGAGAACTTGACGTCGGCGGAGGTCAGCTCGTGGCCGTTGGCGAACTTCAGCCCGGCGCGCAGCGTGCAGCGGTACTGCTCGCTGCGGCGGTCGACGAAGCCGCAGCGCTCGGCGGCGTCCGGGACCGGGTCGGTGCCGGAGCGGGGCAGCCGCATCAGCGTCTGGAAGGCGTTGTGCATGACGGCCCAGGAGCCGACGTCGTACGCCTGTGCCGGGTCCAGCGGAGCCGGGCCGTCCGCGGTCGCCTCGATGCGGTCGGTGGTTCCGACCACGATGGTCCCACCGCCCGAGCCCCCGTCGTCCGAACCGGCGCAAGCGGTCAGCACGGAGGCCAGCAGGCCCGCCACGGCAGGCAGCACCATCGTCTTGCGCTTCATTGTCGGGGGTCTCCCTGCGGGGTCGTTCAACGTGCTCGCGACGACATTAGTCGGCGGTACCAGCCATGCTGGAACACAACGAAGTTGGCGCGATATCACGCCCCGATAACGACCGCCTGGTGACCGATATTCGGACACCGGAGCGTTTCGTACGAGGGATCACCAACCCGGACACATGGGTTTTCCCAAATCCCCACAGAACGGGCGTGCAGCATAATCATGCAAGGGTGTCGATAGGTGACACAGTGATAAAGATCACTCAGCGTGCGCGGTTTGGCGGAACCGGGGAATTACGGGGCCAATTCGACGCCGCGAATTCCCGACGGCACGCTCAGTACACGATCAGTGCATTGCCGTGATCAGACCACTCAGAAAAGCAAGGTCGACTTCTTCCAGCGAGCTGACCACGGTGCGCCCGGCGGCCGGCTCGATGGCCACCACCGACGGCACCGCGACCACCGGGCAGCCGGCCGCCTCCGCGGCCGCCACTCCGGTCACGGTGTCCTCGATGACCACGCACCGCGCGGGGTCCGCGCCCAGCCGGGCGGCGGCCAGCAGATAGGGGTCCGGGTGCGGCTTGGTCCGCGGGATCTCGTCCCCCGCCACCGTCAGGGTGAAGTGCTCGGGACCGAGGGAGGCCAGGATGCGGTCGATGACGCGGCGGTGCGAGGCCGAGACCAGCGCGGTCGGCACGCCGTGCCGGACCAGCTCGCCGAGCAGCCGACGGGCCCCGGGCAACAGCGGCACGGTGCCGCCGATCAGCTCGGTGAAGCGGGTGTTCAGCAGGTGGGTCAGCTCGGCGAGGGTGACGTCGGCGCCGGTGGCCTCGATCAGATACGCGGCACTGCGCGTCATCGGTCCGCCGACGACGACCTCACGGTGCTCGTCGGCCAGCACATGCCCGAGCTCGGCGAAGATCGCGACCTCCGCGTCCCACCAGATGCCCTCGGTGTCCACCAGGGTGCCGTCCATGTCCAGCAGCACGGCCTGGAGCGCGGAGCTTTCTGCCGTGTACCGATCGACGGCCGGGATGCTGCTGGTCACCATGCACCTCCGTAGGGGGACGCGACCGAGGGGCCGGTCCCGAGGGGACGCGAAGGCCGGCCGCCCTCCCAGGTGCGGAGGGCGACCGGCCTCTACCGGATCGTCCAGTCTACGACGCTCCCGCCCGACATGCCTGTGCATTTCCGGGGGCCGGGGAGGTGCCACACCGGCGCCGCCCCAGGCCCCGAAGAGGGCCCGCGCGGCCGGTGTCCGGGGCGCCGTCCGGAGCGGCGACCGGCCCTGCCGTGGGAACGCGCCGGGGCCGCGTCCCCACGGCCCCGGCGGCGCCTACCGCGCGTTGAAGTACTTCGCCTCCGGGTGGTGGATGACGATCGCGTCGGTGGACTGCTCCGGGTGCAGCTGGAACTCCTCCGAGAGCTTCACGCCGATCCGCTCGGGCTGCAGCAGGTCGGCGATCTTGGCCCGGTCCTCCAGGTCGGGGCAGGCCCCGTAGCCCAGGGAGAAGCGGGCGCCGCGGTACTTCAGGTCGAACATGTCCGTGACGTCGGCGGGGTCCTCGCCGCCGAATCCGAGCTCCGCGCGGACCCGCGCGTGCCAGTACTCGGCGAGCGCCTCCGCCAGCTGCACCGAGAGACCGTGCAGCTCCAGGTAGTCGCGGTAGGCGTTGGCGCCGAACAGCTCGGCGGTCGCCTCGCCGATCCGGGAGCCCACGGTGACCACCTGGAGCCCCACCACGTCGATCTCGCCGGACTCCTCGGGCCGGAAGAAGTCGGCCAGGCAGAGCCGGCGGCCGCGGCGCTGCCGCGGGAAGGTGAACCGGGTCCGCTCGCTGCCGTCCTCGTGCAGCAGCACGAGGTCGTCGCCCTTGGACACGCAGGGGAAGTAGCCGTAGACGACGGCCGCCTCCAGCAGGTTCTCGGTGTGCAGCTTCTCCAGCCAGCCGCGGAGCCGCGGCCGGCCCTCGGTCTCCACCAGCTCCGCGTACGTCGGGCCGTCGCCGGCGCGGGCCTCCTTCAGGCCCCACTGGCCCTTGAACAGGGCGCCCTCGTCGAGCCACGAGGCGTAGTCGGCCTGCTGGATGCCCTTGACGACGCGGGTGCCCCAGAACGGCGGGGTGGGCACCGGGTTGTCGACGGCGACGTCGGAACGCACCTGCCCCTGCTCCGGCTGCGCCTCGCTCACCTGGACCGCCGCCCGCGTGGGGACGCGGCGCTGCTTGAGCTCGGGGAGCGTGGCGCCGGGGACCCCGCGCTTCACCGCGATCAGGGCGTCCATCAACCGCAGTCCCTCGAAGGCGTCCCGCGCGTACCGCACCTCGCCCTCGTAGATCTCGTGGAGGTCCTGCTCGACATAGGCGCGGGTGAGCGCCGCGCCGCCGAGGATGACCGGGTAGTCGGCGGCCATCTTGCGCTGGTTCAGCTCCTCCAGGTTCTCCTTCATGATCACCGTGGACTTCACCAGCAGCCCGGACATGCCGATCACATCGGCCCGGTGCTCCTGCGCCGCCTCCAGAATGGCCGAAACCGGCTGCTTGATGCCCAGGTTGACCACGTTGTAGCCGTTGTTGGACAGGATGATGTCGACGAGGTTCTTACCGATGTCGTGGACGTCGCCGCGGACGGTGGCCAGCACGATGGTGCCCTTGCCCGCCGCTCCCTCGCCGTCGGCGCTCTTCTCCATGTGCGGCTCCAGATAGGCCACCGCGGCCTTCATCACCTCGGCGGACTGGAGCACGAAGGGCAGCTGCATCTGGCCGGATCCGAAGAGATCGCCGACCACCTTCATGCCGTCCAGCAGGGTCTCGTTGACGATGTCCAGCGCCGGGCGGGAGGTCAGGGCCTCGTCGAGGTCGGCCTCCAGGCCGTTGCGCTCGCCGTCGATGATGCGCCGCTTGAGCCGCTCCTCCAGCGGCAGGGCGAGCAGTTCCTCCGCCTTGGACGCCTTGAGCGACTTGGTGTTGACGCCCTCGAACAGCGCCATGAGCTTCTGCAGCGGGTCGTAGCCCTCGGAGCGCCGGTCGTAGATCAGGTCGAGGGCGGTGGTGACCTGCTCCTCGTCGAAGCGGGCGATCGGCAGGATCTTGGAGGCGTGCACGATCGCCGAGTCGAGCCCGGCCTTGACGCACTCGTCGAGGAAGACGGAGTTGAGCAGGATGCGGGCGGCCGGGTTGAGGCCGAAGGAGATGTTGGACAGGCCCAGGGTGGTCTGCACGTCCGGGTGGCGGCGCTTGAGCTCGCGGATGGCCTCGATGGTGGCGACGCCGTCCTTGCGGGACTCCTCCTGGCCGGTGCAGATGGTGAAGGTCAGGGTGTCGATGAGGATGTCGGACTCGTGGATGCCCCAGTTGGTGGTGAGGTCCGCGATGAGCCGCTCGGCGATGGCGACCTTGTGCTCGGCGGTGCGGGCCTGGCCGTCCTCGTCGATGGTGAGCGCGATCAGGGCCGCGCCGTGTTCGGCGGCGAGCCGGGTGACCTTGGCGAAGCGGGAGTCGGGGCCGTCGCCGTCCTCGTAGTTGACGGAGTTGATGACGGCCCGGCCGCCGAGCTTCTCCAGACCGGCCTGGATGACGTCCACCTCGGTGGAGTCCAGCACGACGGGCAGGGTGGAGGCGGTGGCGAAGCGCCCGGCGAGCTCCTCCATGTCCGCCACGCCGTCCCGGCCGACGTAGTCGACGCAGAGGTCGAGCATGTGGGCGCCCTCGCGGATCTGGTCCCGGGCCATCTCCACGCAGTCGTCCCAGCGACCTTCCAGCATGGCCTCGCGGAACTTCTTCGAGCCGTTGGCGTTGGTCCGCTCGCCGATCGCCATGTAGGCCGTGTCCTGACGGAACGGCATCGTCTGGTACAGCGAGGCGGCGCCCGGCTCGGGGCGCGGCTCCCGCTTCGTCGGGGTCAGGTCGCGGACCCGCTCCACCACCTGGCGCAGGTGCTCCGGCGTCGTACCGCAGCAGCCGCCGACCAGCGACAGGCCGTACTCCCGGACGAAGGTCTCCTGGGCGTCGGCGAGCTCGCCGGGGCTGAGCGGGTAGTGCGCGCCGTCCTTGCCGAGGACCGGCAGACCGGCGTTGGGCATGCAGGAGAGCGGGATGCGCGAGTGGCGGGACAGATAGCGCAGGTGCTCGCTCATCTCGGCGGGGCCGGTGGCGCAGTTCAGCCCGATCATGTCGATGCCGAGCGGCTCCAGGGCGGTCAGCGCCGCGCCGATCTCGGAGCCGAGCAGCATGGTGCCGGTGGTCTCGACGGTCACCGAGCAGATCAGCGGCAGGTCGGCGCCCAGGGCGTCCAGGGCGCGGCGGGCGCCGAGGACGGCGGCCTTGGTCTGGAGCAGGTCCTGGGTGGTCTCCACCAGCAGGGCGTCGGCGCCGCCGGCGATCATGCCCTCGGCGTTCTGCTGGTACGCGTCACGCAGCGCGACGTAGGGCGCGTGGCCGAGGGTGGGCAGCTTGGTGCCGGGGCCGATGGAGCCCAGCACCCAGCGCTGCCGTCCGTCGACGGAGTACTCGTCCGCGACCTCGCGGGCGATGCGCGCGCCGGCCTCGGAGAGCTCGTAGACGCGCTCGGGGATGTCGTACTCCCCCAGGGCCGCGAGGTTGGCACCGAAGGTGTTGGTCTCCACGCAGTCGACGCCGACGGCGAAGTACGCCTCGTGGACGGAGCGGACGATGTCGGGTCGGGTGACGTTGAGGATCTCGTTGCAGCCTTCGAGCTGCTGGAAGTCGTCGAGGCTCGGATCCTGGGCCTGGAGCATCGTGCCCATCGCTCCGTCTGCCACCACCACTCGGGTGGCGAGCGCCTCGCGGAGTGCGGCGGCGCGGCTGGTGCGGGCGGGGGACGGCGGCGTATGCGAGGCCATGGGCATGCTCCCTGGAGTGCGACGGCTGTCGGCTTTGCGGCTTCCCTCGGGAAGGCGCACCTGGCCAGAGTAGCCGCCAAGGGGGCGTCAGTCCCGGGCGTTCCAGCACGCGGGATGGCTGATGCGCGCCCATGGGACGGACGGGGCGCCCGCGGCGGACGCTCGGGGGCCCGTTCAGGGTGCTCGCGCCGAGGCCCGGGGCGTCTCGTCGCGGAGCACGCGAGAGGGCTTCGGGGGTACGGCGCGGAGCTCACGACAGGGCTTCGGGGTACGTCGTGGGGAGCTCGCGAGAGGTGGCGCGTTCGGGGCTCGCGGAACTCGCGAGGGGTGGGGCCGTCGGGGGCTCGGGCGCTCGCGAGGGGGATTCGGGGTACGTCACGGAGCTCGCGCGGGCCTCCGGGGCTCCAGCGCCGCACCCGTACAGGCGTTCGGACGACCCCCCGGTCAGGGGCGTTTACCGGACATCCGGAAGAATCGGCCGGCGGCCCCCGGCGGAGGCCCGAAGGGGCGTCCGGAGGGTGGCCGTCGACCGACCCGGAGGCGCGGAAAGACCGGTTCCGGGCGTGTCGGGGACCGACCGGGACCCGTCGCGGACAGGGTCGCGGCGGGACGACCGGACACGGCTCGCGGTGGCCGGATCATGATCCTTTACTGCTGTCCGTTGATCGCCACCAAGTATCCCTAGGTCGGCATCGACCGATAGTGTTCAGCATTGTCGAACCGCACTTGGGGAGGTTTCGCGATGGCACGGACCATCCAGTCGCTGGAGCGAGCGGCCGCCATGCTGCGCCTGCTGGCCGGCGGCGAGCGGCGCCTCGGCCTGTCCGATATCGCCTCCGCCCTCGGGCTCGCCAAGGGCACCGCGCACGGCATCCTGCGCACCCTGCAGCAGGAGGGTTTCGTCGAGCAGGACGCGGCCTCGGGCCGCTACCAGCTCGGCGCCGAGCTGCTGCGGCTGGGCAACAGCTACCTCGACGTGCACGAGCTGCGGGCCCGCGCCCTGGTCTGGGCGGACGACCTCGCCCGCTCCAGCGGGGAGAGCGTCTACCTGGGTGTCCTGCACCAACAGGGCGTCCTCATCGTGCACCACGTCTTCCGCCCCGACGACAGCCGCCAGGTGCTGGAGGTCGGCGCGATGCAGCCGCTCCACAGCACCGCGCTGGGCAAGGTGCTCTCCGCTTACGACCCGGTGGCGCACAGCGAGGCGGCCGAGGTCGAGCGCAAGGCGTTCACCCCGCGCACCGTCACGGCGCTCCGCGAGTTCGAGCAGCTGCTGGACCTCACCCGGGCCCGCGGCTGGGCCGCGGACGTGGAGGAGACCTGGGAGGGCGTCGCCTCCGTCGCCGCCCCCATCCACGACCGGCGCCGCATGCCGGTCGGCGCGGTCGGCATCACCGGCGCGGTGGAGCGGGTCTGCGACGGCGGCGAGCTCCGCTCCGACCTCGTGGCGGCGGTGCGCGACTGCGCCCGCGCGGTCTCGCGCGACCTGGGCGCCAGCCGCTTCTGATACTCGCCGAAGGCGCCGGCCACCGCTGAGGCCGCCAGGCGACGGGCGCCGACGCGCCGGCGCTCCCGGGGCGCCACGCCACCAGCCGCCCCGGCGAACGGGCCTCTTCACCCAACGGGCCTCTTCACCGAACCGGGCGCTCGACCGAACGGGCCGCCCCGGCGAATGAGTCCCGCAGGGCTCGGGAGCCATCCACCGGACCTCTCCCGCCAACCGTCCTCGACCGGGTCCGCGACCCGCTTTCGGGACCCTTCCGAAGCCCTTTCGTTATCGCTTCCAGACCCCTTGGTTACTCGCGGGTTAGACCCCCGCGTTCCGCGGAAGTTTTGGGCCCCAGAACCCTTGACGCGTCCTTCACGGTGAAGAAAACTGCCGTTCATCGGTCGGCATTGTCGAACACCTGACGACAATATTCGCTATGGTGGACTCGCCGCGGGCCGACCAACGCCCTCACCGAGAGGGCGCGGACCTCCGGACGAGCCGGGGTTCGCCTTCCCCTGGACGAAGGACAAAGGAGTCGCGGGTGTCCAGCTCCGACATCTTCATCGGCGAGACCATCGGTACCGCCGTTCTCATCCTGCTCGGCGCAGGCGTCGTCGCCGCCGTCGTGCTCAAGCGATCCAAGGCGTTCGAGGCCGGCTGGCTCGCCATCACCTTCGGGTGGGGCTTCGCCGTGCTCATCGGTGCGTACATCTCCGCACCGCTCTCCGGCGCGCACCTCAACCCCGCCGTCACGGTCGGCGTCGCCATCAAGTCGGGCGAGTGGGGCGATGTCCCCGTCTACTTCGCCGGTCAGATGCTCGGCGCGATGATCGGTGCCGCCCTGGCCTGGCTCGCCTACTACGGTCACTTCCAGGCCCACCTCACCGACCCGGAGCTGGTCAAGGAGCAGGCGGACCACGCCGGTCTGGTCGACCGGAAGACCGAGCCCGCCGCCGGCCCGGTGCTGGGCGTGTTCTCCACCGGCCCCGAGATCCGCAATGTGGCGCAGAACCTCGTCACCGAGATCATCGGCACCGCCGTGCTGGTCCTGCTGATCCTCACCAGCGGTCTGACCGAGGGACTCGCCCTCTCCGGCACCGGCATTCTGATCGTCGCCTTCACCGTGGTCGGCATCGGCCTGTCCCTGGGCGGCCCCACCGGCTACGCCATCAACCCCGCCCGTGACCTGGGCCCGCGCATCGTCCACGCCCTCCTGCCGCTGCCCAACAAGGGCGGCTCGGACTGGGGCTACGCCTGGATCCCCGTCGTCGGCCCGCTGATCGGCGGCGCCATCGCCGGCGGTCTGTACAAGCTGGCATTCGCGTAACCCCCCGGCCCCCTTCCCGAGACTTCCGCAGGAGAGCAGCAGACCATGACCGACACGCACACCACCGGCCCGTTCATCGCGGCGATCGACCAGGGCACCACCTCCAGCCGCTGCATCGTCTTCGACCGCGACGGCCGCATCGTCTCCGTCGACCAGAAGGAGCACGAGCAGATCTTCCCGAAGCCGGGCTGGGTGGAGCACAACGCCACCGAGATCTGGGAGAACGTCCAGGAGGTCGTCGCCGGCGCCATCGAGAAGGCCGGCATCACCGCCGCCGACGTCAAGGCGATCGGCATCACCAACCAGCGTGAGACCACGCTGCTGTGGGACAAGAACACCGGCGAGCCGGTGCACAACGCCATCGTCTGGCAGGACACCCGCACCGACGCGCTCTGCAAGGAGCTGGGCCGCAACGTCGGTCAGGACCGGTTCCGCCGCGAGACCGGCCTCCCGCTCGCCTCGTACTTCTCCGGCCCCAAGGTCCGCTGGCTGCTGGACAACGTCGAGGGTCTGCGCGAGCGCGCCGCCGCCGGCGACATCCTCTTCGGCACCATGGACTCCTGGGTCATCTGGAACCTCACCGGCGGTGTGGAGGGCGGCCACCACGTCACCGACGTCACCAACGCCTCGCGCACCATGCTCATGAACCTGCACTCCATGCAGTGGGACGAGCGGATCCTGGAGTCGATGGACATCCCGGCGGCCGTGCTGCCGGAGATCCGGTCCTCCGCCGAGGTGTACGGCGCCGTCAAGGGCGGCGTCCTGGACGGCGTCCCGGTCGCCTCCGCGCTCGGCGACCAGCAGGCGGCCCTGTTCGGCCAGACCTGCTTCTCCGAGGGCGAGGCCAAGTCCACCTACGGCACCGGCACCTTCATGCTGATGAACACCGGCGAGAAGGTCATCAACTCCTACAGCGGCCTGCTGACCACCGTCGGCTACCAGATCGGCGACGAGAAGCCGGTCTACGCCCTGGAGGGCTCGATCGCCGTCACCGGTTCGCTGGTGCAGTGGATGCGCGACCAGATGGGCCTCATCAAGAGCGCCGCCGAGATCGAGACCCTGGCCTCCTCCGTCGAGGACAACGGAGGCGCGTACTTCGTGCCGGCCTTCTCCGGTCTGTTCGCCCCGTACTGGCGCTCCGACGCCCGCGGCGTGATCGCCGGTCTGACCCGGTACGTCACCAAGGCGCACATCGCGCGCGCCGTGCTCGAGGCCACCGCCTGGCAGACCCGCGAGATCACCGACGCCATGACCAAGGACTCCGGCGTCGAGCTGACCGCGCTCAAGGTCGACGGCGGCATGACCTCCAACAACCTGCTGATGCAGACGCTCTCGGACTTCCTGGACGCCCCGGTGGTGCGCCCGATGGTCGCCGAGACCACCTGCCTCGGCGCCGCCTACGCCGCCGGCCTGGCCGTCGGCTTCTGGCCGGACACCGACGCGCTGCGCGCCAACTGGCGCCGGGCAGCCGAGTGGACCCCCCGTATGGACGCGGACGTCCGCGACCGCGAGTACAAGAACTGGCTCAAGGCCGTCGAGCGGACCATGGGCTGGATCGACGACGAGAGCTGACGAGGAGTTATTCATGAGCACCCTGCAGAGCGTTCCGTCCTTCGGAGCGCACCCGACTGCCGGTTCGAACCCGGGCCGTGCCGAAATCCGGGACCGGCTGTCCAACGCGACGTACGACCTCCTGGTGATCGGCGGTGGCATCCTGGGCATCTCCACCGCCTGGCATGCCGCGCAGTCGGGCCTGCGGGTCGCTCTGGTGGACGCCGGCGACTTCGCCGGCGCCACCTCCTCCGCCTCCTCCAAGCTGCTCCACGGCGGCCTGCGCTACCTCCAGACCGGCGCGGTCAAGCTGGTCGCCGAGAACCACTTCGAGCGCCGCGCGGTCTCCCGTGACGTGGCCCCGCACCTGGCCAGCCCGCTCACCTTCTACCTGCCGGTCTACAAGGGCGGCCCGCACGGCGCGACCAAGCTCGGCGCCGGCGTCTTCGCCTACTCCGCGCTGTCCGCGTTCCGCGACGGCGTCGGCCACGTCATCAGCCCCGAGAAGGCCGCGCGTGACGTGCCGGAGCTGCGCACCGACAACCTCAAGGCGGTCGCGGTCTACGGCGACGGCCAGATGAACGACAGCCGTATGGCGCTGATGACGGTCCGCGCGGCGGCCGAGGCCGGCGCCACCGTCCTCAACCACGCCGAGGTCACCGGGCTGCGCTTCACCGAGGGCCGGGTCACCGGCGCGGAGCTCAAGGACCGCGTCGACGGCACCGAGTTCGGCCTCGACGCCCGCCTGGTGCTCAACGCCACCGGCCCGTGGGTGGACCACCTGCGCAAGATGGAGGACCCGAACGCGGCGCCGTCCATCCGGCTCTCCAAGGGCGCGCACCTGGTCCTCAAGCGCACCTCCCCCTGGAAGGCGGCGCTGGCCACCCCGATCGACAAGTACCGCATCACCTTCGCCCTGCCGTGGGAGGACATGCTCCTGCTCGGCACCACCGACGAGGAGTACGAGGGAGACCCGGCGGACCTGACGGTCAACGACAAGGACATATCCCAGATCCTCGACGAGGCCGCGTTCTCCATTCGCGACCAGCAGCTCTCCCGCGACCTGATCACCTACTCCTTCGCCGGCCTGCGGGTGCTGCCGGGCGGCCCCGGCGACACCGCCAAGGCCAAGCGCGAGACGGTCGTCACCGAGGGCAAGGGCGGGATGCTCTCCATAGCCGGCGGCAAGTGGACCACCTTCCGTCACATCGGTCGCACCGTCATGAACAAGCTGGCCCAGCTGCCCGGCCGTCCGCTCGCGGACGACATGGAGCCGATGTCCCAGCTGCCGAAGCACGCCCCGCTGCCGGGCCTGGCCAACCCGCACGCCGTGGCGCACCGCCTGGTCATGGACGGCGGCACCCCGGGTCCGCGGATGTCCGCCGACACCGCCCGCCACCTGGCGACCCACTACGGCTCGCTCTCCTTCGACATCGCCCGGCTGGCCAACGAGGACGCGGCGCTCGCCGAGCGGATCCACCCCGACGCCCCGGAGATCTGGGCCCAGGTCGCCTACGCCCGGGACCACGAGTGGGCCGAGACCGTCGACGACGTGCTGCGCCGCCGCACCACCCTGACCATCCGCGGCCTGGACACCGAGGACGTCCGCGCCAAGGTCAAGGACATGCTGGAGAAGAAGAACTGACGCCGGCTGTCTGAGCAGAGGTAAGGGGCGCTCCTCTCCGAGGGGCGCCCCTTACCCGTGTCCCGCGAGAGACGGCGGCAGGGAACGGCGCCGAGAGCCGGACCACGACCTTCCAGGTGCGCACGTGCGGGTCGGTCAGGGCACGCGCAGGTGGTCGGCGGGGAGCTGGCCTGCCGCCACCTCCAGCACTCCGCGCTCGGTGACCAGCGCGGTGACCAGGCGGCCCGGGGTGACGTCGAAAGCCGGGTTGTGGCCCCGCGAGGCGGCGGGGGCGGTGCGCACGCCGCCCCACTCCAGCACCTCGTCCTCACCGCGCAGCTCGATGTGGATGCCCTCGCCGCTCGCGGTGGCCAGGTCGACGGTGGTGGTGGGCGCGGCGACGAGGAAGGGTATGCCCGCCTCGGCGCAGGCCAGGGCGACGGCGACGGTGCCGACCTTGTTGGCGGTGTCGCCGTTGGCGGCCACGCGGTCGGCGCCGACGACGGCCGCGTCCACCTCTCCGCGCAGGATGGTGCCCGCGGCGGCGCCGTCGGCCTGGACGTAGTGCGGTATGCCGTCGTGCGCCAGCTCCCAGGCGGTGAGCCGAGAGCCCTGGAGCAGCGGGCGGGTCTCGTCCGCGTAGACGACCTCCACCAGGTCGCGCGCGTGCAGCTCGCGGATGACGCCGAGCGCGGTGCCCCAGCCGGCCGTGGCCAGGGCGCCGGTGTTGCAGTGGGTGAGCAGACGCAGCGGGCGCCGCGCGCCGACACGCTTGACCAGCCAGTCCGCGCCGTGGCCGGCCATGGTGCGGTTGGCCTGCTCGTCCTCGCGCAGCACGGCGTGCGCCTCCGCCAGCACCGCGTCCGGGCCCTGGTCGAGGAGGGGCAGCACCCGGTCGACGCAGACCGCCAGGTTGACGGCGGTCGGGCGGGCGTCGCGGATCCGCGCGATGGCGGCGAGCAGCGCCGCGCGGTCCCAGCCGGCGCGCTCCGCCTGCCGGAGCGCCAGCGCCACCCCGTAGGCGCCGGCCACGCCGATCGCCGGCGCGCCGCGCACCACCAGGCGCCGGATGGCGTCGACGAGGGTGTCCACGTCGCTGACCCGCAACCGCTCCAGGCGGTCGGGCAGCAGGGTCTGGTCGATGAGCTGCAGGCCGTCGTCGGCCCACTCGACGGCGTGCAGTTCCTGTCGTGATGCCTGGCGTGATTCCTGACTCACGCTCGCCACCGTACCGGACGTCGCCGAACGGCGGTTCGTTATCCACAGGCGGGATCCGGGCGTCTCCACAGGCCCGCCGAGGGCTTGACACCCGGGCGGACCGCCGCTCTGGGCCCATCCGGTGGACGGGCCGCGGGGCGGCTCAGACCTCGCCGAGCTTGACGATCATCTTGCCGGTGTTGGCGCCGCGCAGCATGCCCAGGAACGCGTCCACCACGTTGTCGAAGCCCTCCACCACCGTCTCGTCCGGCACGGCCCGGCCGGCCTGGAGGTGCGGCACCAGGAACGCCTCCAACTCGTGGCGCAGGTGGGGGTAGTCGCGGACCAGGAAGCCCTGCAGTCGGATGCTCTTCTCGACCACGTCGAAGAGGTTGCGCGGCGCGGGCGGCGGTTCGGCGCTGTTGTACTGGGCGACCGCACCGCACCAGGCGATGCGCCCGTGGTCGCGCATGGCGGCGATCGCCCCTTCGAGATGGTCGCCGCCGACGTTGTCCAGGTAGACGTCGATGCCATCGGGGGCGGCGTGGCGCAGGAGTTCGCCGACGGGGCCGTCGTGGTAGTCGAAGGCGGCGTCGAAGCCGAGGTCTTCGGTGAGGTGCTCGACCTTGGCGGCCGAGCCGGCGCTGCCGATGACCCGGCCGGCGCCCAGCAGCCGGGCGAGCTGTCCGGCCGCGGAGCCCACTCCGCCGGCCGCGGCCGAGATGAAGACGGTGTCGCCGGGACGCACCCGGGCGATCTCCACGAGGCCGACGTAGGCGCTCAGGCCGGTGCCGCCGAGCACGCCCAGGTAAGCGCTGAGCGGCACTCCGGGGGCCGGGCGCAGCACGCGTGCCTCGTCGGGACGTATGAGCGCGTGGGTACGCCACCCCTCGCGGTGGAAGACGATGTCGCCGGCGGAGAGTCCGGCGGCGCGCGAGGCGAGGACACGGCCGATGCTGCGGCCTTCCAGGGGTGTGTGTAGCTCCCAGTCGCCGTCCATCGCCTCGCGGTGGTAGGGGTCGACGGACAGGTAGAGGTTCTCGACCAGCGCGGTCCCCTGCTCGGGGGTGGGAAGTGCCTCGTCGACGAAGGCGAAGTCGGCGGCGGTGGGGAAGCCCTGGGGCCTGCTGATCTGGTGCACGGCGCGTGCTCTGCTGGACATGTCGATCACCGTAGGGGGCGGGACGGGCCTCGGGCAGTGGCGCGCGTTGATGGAAGGCCCGGTTCCATGAGCGTTCTTCATGGAAAGCCGGCTGAGCACGTGTGATGGCGCTCGCGCGGAGTCGCGACGGCGCTCACACGGAGGCGCGACGGCGCTCGCGCGGAGCCGCGACGGCGCTCGCGCGAGGCCGCGATAAGTTGCCGGGATGACCGATCTCGCTCCCCAGGAGCTGCGCGTGCTGGTCGCCGTCGATCGCGAGCGCGGCTTCTCGGCCGCCGCCGCCAGCCTGGGCCTGACCCAGTCCGCGGTCTCCCACACCGTCCGCGGCTGCGAGCGCAAGATCGGGACGGTGCTCTTCGAGCGCGGCCGGCACGGAGCGCGCCCCACCCCGGCCGGCGAACGGGCGGTCGCGCACGCCCGGCAGATCCTGCGGCTGCTCGAGGCGATGGGCGCCGAGGCGCGGGCCGCCGCCGCGGGCTCCGAGGACGCGGAGCTCAGCGGCCCGCTGCGGATCGCGGCCTTCCGCAGTGCCGCGGCCCAGCTGCTGCCCCCCGCGCTGGAGCGGCTCACCGCGCGACATCCACGGCTGACGCCGGAGGTGCGGATCGTACGGGAGCTGGGGCGGGGCACGGCGGGAGAGGTCGCGGACGGTCGCGCGGACCTCGGGATAGCCACCCTCTCCGCCACGGTGGAGCCGCCCGCCGGGCTGGTGCTGAGCACCCTCTTCGAGGAGAGCTACGCACTGGCCCATCCGGCGGGACACCCGGCACCGCGCGGGCTGCCGCTGATCGACTGGGACGAGAACTGCGGTTCGTACACCCGCCGGTGGTGGTCCGAGCAGGACTGGCTGCCGGCGGCGACCATCACCGCCGAGGACGACAGCGTCGTCCTCTCCATGGTGGCGCAGGGCATGGGCATGGCGATCGTCCCGGCGCTGACGCTGGCGGGCGCCCCGGCCGGAATCGAGGTGGTGGACCTGGGACCGCGCCCGCCCACCCGCGACGTCGGCTATGTGACCACACCCGCGCTGGCGCGCACCCGCGCGGTGCGGGCGCTCATCCGCGAACTCCGCGCGGCCGGCGGCGGCATCCGGCGCTGAGCGCCGGAGCGTCAGGGAGTGAATCGGGGGCGGACCGGTGTGCGGGGTCCGGCGAGGTTTTTCGGCCAAGAAGGACATCGCGCGGCGCGAAGCGCTCAGCTCGCGTCCAGGGAGCGGGACTTGGCGACGTACCGGCAGGGTTACCGCGGGGAACGCGCGTCATAATGAGCTCAGACATCCGATGTCTGAGCCGGGAGGTCCACCATGGCGGTCACCGACGAGGCGATCGAGAAGATCAAGGGCATGATCGTCTCCGGTGCGCTGCGGCCGGGTGACCGACTCCCCAAGGAGAGCGAGCTCGCCGCGGAGCTCGGCCTGTCCCGCAACTCGCTGCGTGAGGCGGTCCGGGCGCTGACGCTGATCCGCATCCTCGATGTGCGGCAGGGCGACGGCACCTACGTCACCAGCCTGGACCCGCAGTTACTGCTGGAGGCGCTGGGCTTCGTGGTGGACTTCCACCGCGACGACACGGCGCTGGAGTTCCTGGCCGTACGGCGGATCCTGGAGCCCGCGGCCACCGCCCTGGCCTGTCCCCGTATCAGCGACGCCGAACTGGACGCGTTGGAGGCCGAGTTGGAGGCGCTCGGCCCGGACCCGTCGGTGGACGAACTGGTCGCCTGCGACATCAGGTTCCATCGCGGCATCGTCCGGGCGTCCGGCAACGGCGTGCTGTGCTCGCTGCTGGACGGGCTGTCGGGGCCGGCCGGTCGAGCACGGGTGTGGCGCGGACTGACGCGGGAGGACGCGGTCGATCGCACCCTGCGCGAGCACCGCGCGATCCTGGACGCACTGCGGGACCGGGACGCGGAGGCCGCGCGGTCCTGGGCCACGGCGCACATCACCAGCCACGAACAGTGGCTGCGCACCACGCTGTGACGCGTGAGCGCCGACGACTCGCCGCGCGGGCCGACGGCTCACCGCGCGGGCCCCGACGACGTCACAGGACCCCCGACGACACCACGCGGCGCCCGGCGGCTCGACGTGCGTGCCTCGCGGCAGCGGTGCACGGCGCGGCCGCGCGCCACAGCTCGCTCCACGAGACGTGCGCCACGACGTCCGGGACACCGCTCCCGAGGCCCTGGGCGCCGCACTCGCCGGGCCGTACGACGCCCGCGGGGCGCCGCCCGCCCCTCCGTGGCCGTATGACCATGCCGGAGTCCGGTGAGAACCCCACAGGCGCTCACCCTGACTGACTCACTCCAACTGACCGGTGGATCCTCGGCGATGGCCCCTCGGGTCGAACGCCGGCGGCCGTGCCGAGGCAGTGCGGGGCGAGCCCCGCGGCAGGACATCGGACCTTTCTCGATGATCCGATGTCTGGACCCATGATGGCGGCAACGCCCCGATGTGTGCGCGTTTTCTGCCGAAGACAGGTCGGATGAATCTGTGACCGTTCCTGTACGGGGGCTGCGGTGGGGGGCGGTGGAAGCCGTAGGCTTGAGTCGCACGCAACGGAACTGCAGCCGGCGGTGGTACACACGCGTACGCCCCGGTCGGAAGGAGGCGCTGGGTGATCGAGCTTGAGGGGGTTCCCGAGCTGATCGACCCGGTCATGATCTGTGCCTTCGAGGGCTGGAACGACGCCGGAGACGCCGCCTCCACCGCGGTCGGGCACCTGGACCGGGAATGGAAGGGCGAGGTCTTCGCCGCGCTCGACGCCGAGGACTACTACGACTTCCAGGTCAACCGCCCCACGGTGTGGCTGGACGGCGGGGTTCGCAAGATCACCTGGCCGACGACCCGGCTCTCGGTGGTGCGCGCCGGCACCGGCGACAAGCCGCGGGACCTGGTTCTGGTCCGGGGCATCGAGCCGAGCATGCGCTGGCGCTCGTTCTGCAACGAGATCCTGGGCTTCGCCCACGAGTTGGGCGTGGAGATGGTGGTGGTGCTCGGAGCGCTGCTGGGTGACACCCCGCACACCCGCCCGGTGCCCGTCAGCGGCGTCACCTCCGATCCGGACCTGGCCCGCAGCCTCGACCTGGAGGAGACCCGCTACGAGGGCCCGACCGGGATCGTCGGCATCCTCCAGGAAGCGTGCACGCACGCCGGCGTTCCGGCGGTGAGCCTGTGGGCGGCCGTGCCGCACTACGTCTCACAGCCGCCGAATCCGAAGGCCACCCTGGCGCTGCTGAACCGCCTGGAGGACCTGATCGGCATCCGCATCCCGCTCGGCGAGCTGTCGGAGGACGCCCGGGCCTGGCAGCTCGGCGTCGACCAGCTCGCGGCCGAGGACAGCGAGGTCGCGGAGTACGTGCAGTCGCTGGAGGAGGCGCGGGACACCGCCGACCTCCCGGAGGCGTCGGGCGAGGCCATCGCCCGCGAGTTCGAGCGCTATCTGCGGCGCCGGGACGGCCAGCCGGGGCCGGGCGGCCACGCCACCGAGACGGGCGGCGTGGCGGACGGCCGGGACGGGGCCTCGTATCTGCGCGACTCCTCCGGCGGGCGCACCCGGCCGCCGAAGGCGTCCGCGCGGGACGAGTCCGCGGAGGAGACGGGCGGGGCGGCCCCCACCGACGGCGCGGCGGATTCCGCCGACCGCGCGGAGGATGCCGCCGACCGCGCGGAGGGCGGGGATTCCGGCCCGACGGGTGACTCCGGTGCCGGGGACTCCGGCGATTCCGCGGGATCCACCGGTGACGCGGGCCCTACCGGCAGCGCGGATTCCACCGGCTCCTCCGGTGAGGGCGGCGAGGGCGCCGGCGGCGGGAAGGGCTGATCGCGCGGACGCACGTAGCCGCGGGGTGCGGGCGCCCGAAACGGCGACCGCTCAGCGCGGAAGCCGCTCAGCAGGCCGCTCAGCGCGGACACGGCGGAGCGGGAAGATCATGATCGAGCGCGCGGCGCTCGCGCACGGGCCGGGCGGCACACATGTCGCCCGGCCCGTGCTCGTTCACCGCACACGCTCGACGGCGACCGCCGTGTACGTCGTCTGTGGCGTGGGCGGTGTGGTGAAGCGCGCGTTGGGCAGGTAGATCCGGTCCCCGTAGGCGGCCGCGGTCGTGGGCACGTCGAAGCGGGGGTCCGTGATCCGCGTGAGGAACTCGCCCCGCCCGCCGGTCGCGTCCAGCCGGAAGACGTCGACGGCGTTCTGCCGGTTCTGCACCACGTAGAGCGTACGGCCCTCCAGCAGGAGCCCGTCGCCGTTGGTCAGGGGGGCGGCCGCGCCCAGGTCGACCCGCACGGCGACGCCGTCCGTCGGGTTCACGCGATGGAGCAGCCCGACGCCGGACTGGACCACCAGCAACGCGCGGCCGTCCGGAGTCGGCGCGATCCCGTTGGCGTTGATCACTTCCCCGGGCACCTGCTGCCACTCCCCTGCCAGGGGCAGTCGCACCACGTCGGCCGGATCGGGCAGCCGACCGTCCTGGCCGAGCGGCAGCCCGTACAACACCGGCTGGTAGGAGTCGGTGAACCAGGCGGCGCTCGGGGTGAGGACCACGTCGTTGACGAAGCTGGTGCCTTCGGTGAGGCGGTAGGTGGCCAGCAGGGCGCCGGAGCGGCTGTCGACCACCCGGGCCTCGCCGGTCCGCTGTCCGGCGACGAACAGCCGTCCCCAGCGGTCCAGTTTGAGGCCGAGCGAGGCGGTGCCGGGCCCCTCCGAGATGACCGCGCCGGCTCCCGAGCGGAGGTCGACGCGGTAGATCGAGCCGTCCCCGATGGAACCGAAGTAGGCCCATGGCCCACCGCCGATGGCGATCCCCTCCGGCCGGAAGCCGTCCGGCAGTTGGAGCGTCGTGGGCCACGCCGCCTCCTCCGTGCGAGGCGATCGCCCATCGGCCAGGTCGCTCGGCCGCCCCACGGCGGGGCCGGTCCGCCGGCCCTCGACGGCGTCGGTCAGCCCGAGGAGCGCGGCCCCGCTCACGGCCGCCCCGACGCCGAGCAGCGAACGGCGGGCGAGCGAACGTCCCGACCGCGCGGGCGCGGCCTCGGGATCCGCCGGGGAATGTCCCGACCGCGCGGGCGCACCCTGGGGCTCCGCCGGGGAACGCTCCCCTCGCGCGGGCGCACCCTCGGGCTCCGCTCGGAAACGCTCCGACCGCGCGGGCGAGCGATCCGTCTCCGCGCGGACACCTCGCGACCGCGCGGGCCGGCGATCCGGTCGTATCGGGGAGTCATCCATGACGCTTCCTTCCGACGAGCGGACGAACGGGTCGTCAGGCAAAGGCATCGGCTTGGGCACCGTCCAGCTCACCACGGCGGCCGCGCCCCGCGCGGCACGTCCGCGGCCATCCGGGTGACACGAGGCCGGGCGGACGGCGGCCCGGCCACGGATACGGAGCCGGGAGGGCCGGCCCGCTGGCGCGAGGTCGCCCGGGCGGGGAGCCCGTGCGGCGTGGGGCGGGTGGTCGCCTTCCGTACGGCGGCCCGCGCGGGGCCGTGCCACGGCCCTCTCGGCTTCCTGGGCACCCGAAGCCGGCCGGTCTCGGCTCGGACGGGCACTCGGCGGGTCACGCACGGCACCGCCCGCGCGGTCGCGCCGGCCGCCTCGGGCGCATCCTCCGCGGCGAGCCGCGCCGCCAGACGGCCGGGCGCGCCGCCCCAGGCGCACCGGTCAAGCTGCCCAGACCCACCGCGCGGGTTACCCAGACCCACCGGGCGAGCCGCTCAGCTCGGGCGACCGACCGGGGCGAGACCGACCCGGGGCGACCGGTCCCGGCCGACCGGCCCGGGGCCCCTTCGGGCGCCCCCACCCATGCGTAGGGGGCGCCCCCGCGCGGGAGCGCCCCCTACGTCGTACGGAGGTGGTGGTACGGCCTACAGCGCGACGCCCAGCAGCGCGTCGACGGCGCGCGAGACCAGGCCGGGCGCGCCGATGTCCGTGCCGCCGGTGGTCCGCTGGGTCTCGGCCCAGCGGTCGACCGCGGCGAGCGCGGCCGGGGCGTTCAGGTCGTCGGCGAGCGCCTCGCGGATCTCCTCGACGAGCGCGTCGGCCGACGGCCCGTCGGGCCGGGACACGGCGGCGCGCCAGCGGTCCAGGCGGGCCTGGGCCTCCGTCAGCACGTCGTCCGTCCACTCCCAGTCCGAGCGGTAGTGGTGGGCGAGCAGCGCGAGCCGTATCGCCACCGGGTCCACGCCCTGGCGGCGCAGCGCGGAGACGAAGACGAGGTTGCCCTTGGACTTGGACATCTTCTCGCCGTCGAGGGCGACCATCCCGGCGTGTACGTACGCCTTGGCGAAGGGGTGTTCGCCGGTGAGCACCTGGGCGTGCGAGGCGCCCATCTCGTGGTGCGGGAAGGCCAGGTCCGAGCCGCCGCCCTGGACGTCGAAGCCCATGCCGAGGTGGTCGAGGGCGATGGCCACGCACTCGATGTGCCAGCCGGGGCGGCCGGGGCCGAGGGAGGCGCCGTCCCAGCTCGGCTCGCCCGGTCGGGCGGCCATCCACAGCATCGGGTCGAGCGGGTTCTTCTTGCCGGGCCGGTCGGGGTCGCCGCCGCGTTCGGCGGAGAGCAACCGCATGGCCGCGGCGTCCAGCCGCGACACGCCGCCGAAGGCGGGGTCGGACTCGACGGAGAAGTAGGTGTCGCCTTCGAGTTCGTAGGCGGCGCCCAGGTCGCGCAGTCGCTCCACCAGCGGGACGATCCCGGGAATCGCCTCGACGGCGCCGATGTAGTGCCGGGGCGGGAGCATCCGCAGCGCGGTCATGTCCTCGCGGAACAGGGCGGTCTCGCGCTCGGCGAGGGCGGTCCAGTCGTCGTCGTTCACCGCGGCCCGCTCCAGCAGCGGGTCGTCGATGTCGGTGACGTTCTGGACGTAGTGCACCTGCCGCTTGGTGTCGAGCCACACGCGCTGAACGAGGTCGAACGCGTTGTAGGTCGCCGCGTGCCCCATGTGGGTGGCGTCGTACGGGGTGATTCCGCAGACGTAGATACGGGCGACGGGACCGGGGGCGAGGGTGATCGTCTCTCCGGTCGCGGTGTCGTGGATCCTCAGGTCGCGGCCACTGCCGGGCAGGGCGGGAACCTCAGAAGCGGGCCAGGCATACATGTCATGAGCGTAACCGGACGCCTGTTCCGGATACGAACCGGATGGCTGCTGTTGGCCGAAGAGGCGGTCTTGCGGAACGCGGGGCCGCTGTGCATATGCCAGCACGGCGGGGGGTGACACCCCCCAGACGCCTCCAGGGGGCGCTCAGCGCGCTCTCACACCGGCGGCCACGGTATGGGCGGCCACTCGCCGCTCGGCTCCGGGTGGAGGCCGCTGCGCAACAGCTCCGCGACTCGGGCCCGTAGCGCCTCGATCTCCGCCGCTGTGATCAGCTCGGCCAGTCGGAGGGCCAGCGCGGCGCCCTCCGCCAGTTGCGCGGCGAGCCGCCGCAGCACCTCCAGCGCCTCCTCCGGCAGCGGCTCGCCGGCCCAGCCCCACAGCAGGGTGCGCAGCTTGTCGTCGGCGTTGAAGGTGACCCCGTGGTCGATCGCGTAGACCCGTCCGTCGGCGGCCGGCAGCAGATGGCCGCCCTTGCGGTCGCCGTTGTTGATCACCGCGTCCAGGACGGCGAGCCTGCGCAGCCGCACGTCGTCGGCGTGGACCAGCAGCGCGGTGCGGCCGCCGCCCACCTCGGCGAGGCCGACGGCCTTCCACCCCGGGTCCGGCTCCTCGCCCTCCACCAGGGCCAGCAGCGGGGGCGTGGCGTCCTCGGCGGTGGGCTCGATCCACAGCTGGCACATGCCCCGCCCGTACGGGCCGTCGCGCAGCACGGTCGGCGGCACCAGGCCCCAGCCGGTGGCCTCGGAGATCTCGTAGGCCGCGACCTCGCGCTGGGCGAGGGTGCCGTCGGGGAAGTCCCACAGCGGTCGCTCGCCGGCGATCGGCTTGTAGACGCAGGCGGCGCTGTGCCCCTGGTACTCGACCGTGCAGTACAGCACCGCGTTGGAGGCGTCCGTCACCCGGCCGCGCACGGTCAGCTCGCCCCGTACGAGCAGCTCGCGCGGGGTGGGCGCGCCGGGCGGATCGTCCGGGGGCGTCAGGCGCCGCGGCGGTATCCGTTCTGGCGCGGACATACGTGTCCCTCCGGGTCGAGCGGCAGGCTGCACAGCGGGCAGGGCGGCCGACCGGCGTTGACGACCTCCAGGGCGCGCTTGGCGAACGCGCGGGCCTGCACTCCGGTGAGCCGCACCCGCAGCATAGGGGGCCCGTTCACCTCGTCCTGGAGCAGCCGCTCCTCGGCCGCGGCGAGGTCCTCCTCGGTCTCGGCCTCCAGCTCGACCAGGGCCTGCGCCTCCACGATCATGCGCTGTTCCTCGCCGTCCCAGGCGAGCGCCATGGTGCCGACCCGGAACTCCTCCTCCACGGGGAGGTCCAGCGGGGCGGTGTCGGTGAATTCGACCGGTGCGACGGCGGGGACGGCGGCATTGCCGCCGGTGCGCCGCAGGACCTCGTCCAGCAGCTCGTCGATGCGCTCGGCGAGCGCCGCGACCTGTGTCTTCTCCAAGGCGACGCTGGTGGTCCGGCCACCCGCGGACGCCTGCAGGAAAAAGGTACGGCGGCCAGGCAGCCCGACCGTACCGGCGACGAAGCGGTCCGGCGGGTCATAGAGGAACACCTGACGGGACAACGTCCTGCTCCATTTGGTTCGTGGCGTTCGATGGGTTGGTGGTGTTCGTTGTTTCGTGGTGTTCGACCACCCTACTGCGCAGGGAGATCACGGCGCTCCCGCGCCACCTCCCACCGTCGCCTGTCCCTCCTGCCCCGGGCGACCCTGCCGCCCCTCCAGCGTGCCCGCGCTCGGCGCCAGTCCGCCGAGGTCGCCGGTGTCGCCCAGCCGCACCAGGAAGGGCCGCAGCGCGGTGTATCGGATCGCGGTGATCGAGCAGGGGTCGACGGCGATGCGCTGGAAGAGGTCGAGGTGCAGCCCGAGCGCGTCGGCCACCAGGGACTTGATGATGTCGCCGTGCGAGCACATCAGATAGACGGCGTCGGCGCCGTGCTCGGCCTCCACCCGCGCGTTCCAGTCCCGCACGGCCACCACCGCGCGGTCCTGCATCGCCCGGAGCGACTCGCCGCCCGGGAACGCGGCGCCGGACGGGTACCGCTGCACGACGTCCATCAGCGGGTCGTCGGCCAGCTCCTTGAGCTTGCGGCCCGACCAGTCGCCGTAGTGGCACTCCCCGATCCGCTCATCCGTGTGCAGCGGCACCTCGGGCCGGGCGGCGAGCAGCGGCACAAGGGTCTCGCGGCAGCGCTGGAGGGGACTGGTGACGACGGCCGCCAGTGGGATGTCCGCGAGCCGGCCGGGCAGCGTCGCCGCCTGGGCCGCGCCGCGCTCGTCGAGCGAGACGCCGGGCGTCCATCCCGCGAGCACCCCCGCGGTGTTGGCGGTGGACCGGCCGTGCCTGAGGAGGATCAGCGTGGGCATGCCTGCCAGCCTACGGCCAGCCGGAGTACCGCGAAGGGGCGGCATGGGAGACCCGTGACCGGTCGCCTCGACCGGCCCGGGACGGCCGACCCACCGCGCCAGGCCGCGCCGGGAGCGACGCGCGACGACCGCGCCCCGCGCGGGGCGCGACGGGTACGACCGGCCGCCCGCGCTGGGCGACGGGTTGCGACGACCGCACGCGCGGCGTGCCGGTGACGACACCCGAGCCCGCGCGGGGCAGCGCGGACGACGGCCGGGGTTCCGCGCGGGGACGCGGCGCGACGAGCCGCCGCCCGCGCGGCGACCGGGGGCTCACGGGGCCTTCGCCCTGCGCTCCGGCCCCAAGAAGACATGCGCTCCGGCCTCAAGAAGAGAAGAATGCGCGACGTGATCGTGGACTGCGCCATCTATCAGGACGGGCGCCGCACCGAGGGTCCGGAGGACTTCTCCGACGCGCTGGAGCGGGCCCGCGCGGCCGGCAACGCCTTCCTGTGGATCGGCCTGTACGAGCCGACCGAGGAGGAGTTCGCGCGGGTCACCAGCGAGTTCGGGCTGCATCCGCTGGCCGTGGAGGACGCGCTCTCCGCCCACCAGCGGCCCAAGCTGGAGATCTATGACGACTCGCTGTTCCTCGTACTCAAACCGCTGCTGTACGAGGAGCGGTACAGCGCGGTCACGGCCGGTGAGCTGATGCTCTTCGTCGGCGACTCCTTCGTGGTGAGCGTCCGGCACGGCGAGGCCAACCCGCTGAGCGCGGTGCGGGCGCGGCTGGAGCGCAGCCCCGAGGTGCTGAAGCACGGCCCGACAGCCGTGATGTACGCCGTGTCGGACGCGGTGGTGGACCACTATCTGGAGGTCGCCGACGACCTCCACATCGACCTGGACGAGCTGGAGGCGGAGGTCTTCGCCCCGGAGACCGGCAGCACCCGTCGCACGGCCGGGCGGATCTACTCCTTCAAGCGCCAGGTGCTCGAGTTCCGCCGGGCGGCGGGCCCGCTGACCGAACCGATGGCGCGGCTCGCGGGCGCCGGGGTGCCCTTCGTCCACACGGGCTCGCGGCCGTTCTTCCGCGACGTCAACGACCATCTGACCCGTGCCAACGAGCATGTGGAGGGGCTGGACCGGCTGCTGTCGGACATCCTCTCCGCCCATCTCGCCCAGATGGGCGTGCGACAGAACGACGACGTGCGGAAGATCTCCGCCTGGGCGGCCATGATCGCGGTTCCGACGATGATCGCCGGGATCTACGGCATGAACTTCGAGCACATGCCCGAGTTGACGGAGTCCTGGGGCTATCCGGCGGTCGTTCTGATCATGGTCGGCATCGTCGCCCTGCTGTACCGGTTCTTCAAGCGGCGCGGCTGGCTGTAGCCGGCCCGGCCCACTCCGGGGCGACCGTCCCGTACCGCTCGACGGTGCTCCCGGGCCCCGCGCGGGGCCGCGGGCCGCGAGGCCGCGAGAGCTCGGGACCCGAGAGCCCGGAGAAGGGTCCCGGGCCGCACGGAGACCCCCGTCCGCCCGGGGGGGCTCGCGGGCGCTCCCGGGTCCTCCCCGGTCAGGCGAACTCGGGCGCGGTCGTCGCCGTGCCGCCCAGCGCGTTGCGCCGTTCGGGCATCCGGAGGGTGACCATCCGCCGCCAGCCGCCGGCCCGCTCGGCCAGGTACATCGCGCGGATGGCCGCCATGAGCACCGCGGACTTCGCCCGTGGCCAGCGCAGGATGGCGGCCATGTGCCCCATCACGGCGAGGCTGACGTCCCGGTAGATCACGATCTCCGCCAGCGCGGTCTCCCGGAGCGTGGCCTGGATGAGCCGGCCGTGTCCGGCGGCCGCCAGCCGCAGCAGCTCCTCGTGGCAGTAGGCGAGGTGGTTGTCCTCGTCGCCGGCGATCATGCTGATCGCGCGACCCACGTCGGGGTGGTCGCCGAAGGACTTCCGCAACATCACCATCTGGTCGGCGGCGCGCTGCTCGGTGACCCGACTGTGCGAGAGGTACGTGACGATGTCCCGCTCGGTCAGCGGCTCGTCGCGGCGCAGCTTGTCATGGGCCAGCCCGATGCCGTGAGTCTCCAGCAGCATGGTGTAGTCGGTCTCGCGCGGTACCTCGACCGGCTCCAGATCGCGCTTGCGCAGCAGCGCGTTGAAGATGCGGCCGTGCTTGTCCTCGTCGGCGCCATGCCGAGTGATCTTGGGCGCCAGGTCGCGCTGGCTCTCCGGGACCAGCGCCGCGATCCGGCCGTTCTCCCAGCCGCCCTGCGCTTCGCCGCTGGCGGCTATGGAGCAGAAGAGCTGGAAGGCCTCGTCGTTGTCGAGGATCTCCTGGAACAGGCTTTTCGCCGAGAACATGCTGCCACCTCCGTGCACGACATCCGCAAAGAAATAGTCAAATGCCGGATATCTCAAGGGGCAACAGGTGGGGGCCGTGAGTGGACCGAACGAATGACGCCCATGGGGCGCGCGGCCGGTGGGGTGAGGTGGTGAGGGTTGTGCGGGGGCGTAACCGCGGGGCGTCCGGGGCGTTGTGCTCCGTGACGGCCGCCGTGACGGCCGTGGCGGGGAGGCCCCCCGAGCCCCCACCACGGCTGCGAGGTCCGCGGCATGGCGTGTGGGGTGCCGGACCCTTGGGTCCGGCACCCCACACGCCGGCGCACATGTGTGGCCCGCCGCGTACGCGGTCCGTACTGTCGTGAGCCGTTACGCCAGCCCGGCGCGCTCCAGCGCCGCCACGCCCGCGCGCAGGCCCGCGATCCGCTCGTCGAGCGTGAAGCCGGCCGGCGTCAGGGACAGGGTGGTGACGCCGGCCTCGGCGTACGCCTGCATCCGATCGGCGACCCGCTCGACCGAGCCGAGCAGCGTGGTCGAGTCGATCAGCTGGTGCGGGATGGCGGCGGCGGCCCCCGCCTTGTCACCGGAGAGGTACTTCTCCTGGATCTCGGCCGCCTCCTTCTCGTAGCCCATGCGCTGCGCCAGCCTGTTGTAGAAGTTCTGCTTGGCGCTGCCCATGCCGCCCACGTACAGCGCGGTGTACGGGCGGAAGTGGTCGGCCAGCGCGTGCACGTCGTCGCCGATGGCCAGCGGCACGGTGGGGACCAGGTCGAAGCCCTCCAGGGTCTTCCCGGCCTTGGCGCGGCCCGCGCGGAGCGAGCCGAGCGTGGTCTCCTCCGCGTGCTCGGGGGCGAAGAAGATGACCAGGGCGCCGTCGGCGATCTCGCCGGTCTGCTCCAGGTTCTTCGGCCCGATGGCGGCGATGTACAGCGGGATGTGCTCGCGCACCGGGTGCACGGTGAGCTTGAGCGCCTTGCCCGGGCCGTCGGGCAGCGGAAGGGTCCAGTGCGCGCCCTCGTGGGTCAGCCGCTCGCGCGACATCGCCTTGCGGACGATCTCCACGTACTCGCGGGTGCGGGCCAGCGGCTTGTCGAACTTGACCCCGTACCAACCCTCGGAGACCTGCGGGCCGGAGACGCCGAGGCCGAGGCGGAAGCGGCCTCCGGAGAGCGTGTCCAGGGTGGCGGCGGTCATGGCGGTCATCGCGGGCGTACGGGCCGGGATCTGGAAGATCGCGGAGCCGACGTCGATCCGCTCGGTCTTGGCGGCCACCCAGGACAGCACCGTGGGCGCGTCGGAACCATAGGCCTCGGCGGCCCAGCAGACGTCGTAGCCGAGCCGGTCCGCCTCCTGGGCGACCGCGAGGTTGTCCGCGTCCATTCCGGCGCCCCAGTACCCGAGGTTGATTCCGAGCTTCATGCCGCTCCCTCTCACCGCTTCAGCGATTTACCGATCAGTAACGTCCCGTTTCCGGGACTCTAGCGCGCGCCATGCGGATCCGGCAGGGGTCGCCCGCCCGCAGTCCCCGGAGGTCGGCCACGGGCCGGGCGCCGGGCCGGTCGCACCCGGTCTCACCAGGTGTCTCATCGGGTGTCTCAACGGGGTCCCACCGGGTTATCCACCGGGTGTCCATGGGTGTCCCACCGGGGTTATCCACAGGCCACCACCGCTGTGCGAGCGCCCAGTAACCTCAACGGTCATGGAGCTAAGGCACCTCGGCCGGACGGGCCTGCGCGTATCCCGGCTCGGCCTCGGCACCCTCACCTGGGGGCGGGACACGGACGAACACGACGCGGCCGAGCAGCTCAAGACCTTCTGGGAGGCGGGCGGCACGCTGGTCGACACCGCGGACGTCTACGCGGACGGAGCCGCGGAGTACCTGCTGGGTCAGTTCCTGGAGGGCCTGGTGCCGCGCCGGGACCTGGTGATCGCCACCAAGGCGGGCAGCGTCCCGGACCCGGACCGCCGCTTCGACACGTCGCGCGGCCACCTGCTGGAAGCCCTCGACGCCTCGTTGGAGCGGCTGGGCACCGACCACGTCGACCTCTGGCAGCTGCACGCCTTCGACCCCGCCACCCCGCTGGAAGAGACCCTGCAGGCCCTGGACATCGCGGTCAGCAGCGGCCGGGCCCGCTATGTCGGCGTGTCCAACTTCTCCGGCTGGCAGCTGGCGAAGGCCGCCACCTGGCAGCTGGCCTCGCCCGGCGCGCAGACCCGGCTCGCCAGCACGCAGATGGAGTACTCGCTGCTCCAGCGCGGCATCGAGCGGGAGGTGCTCCCCGCCGTGCTCGACCTGGGCCTGGGGCTGCTGCCGTCCTCGCCACTGGGCCGCGGCGTCCTGACCGGCAAGTACCGGCACGCGACGCCGGCCGACTCGCGCGGTGCCTCCGAACAGCTGGCCGCCTTCGTCGCCCCCTATCTGGACGAGGAGGCCGGCCGCATCGTCGACGCGGTGACCACCGCGGCCGACGGCCTCGCCACCACCCCGCTCCAGGTCGCCCTCGCCTGGGTGCGCGACCGCCCCGGGGTCACCGCGCCCATCGTCGGCGCCCGCAACGCGCAGCAGCTCAGAGCGGCGTTGTCAGCGGAGGCGCTTAGTCTTCCCCACGAGATCTGCCAGGCGCTCGACGACGTCTCCGCGCCCGTGCACCGCTACCCCGATCAGGACTGGAGCACCCTGTGAGCACCGACCGCCTCGCCGGCGACGCCGCCACCGCGCCCGAGGAGGCCCCCGAGGAGGCACCCACCCGCGAGGCCGGCGTCCCCGCGGACCCCCCCGCCGGGCCGGACGCCCCCGGGGACTCCGCCGCGGACGCCGCCGAGAAGGCACTCACGGCCACCCCGGCGGAAACCTCCGGGGAAGCGGAGCCTCACGGGGAGACAGCCGGGACCGCCGGCTCTTCCGGGGCGGGGGAAGTCGACGCGGAGGCCGCGGGGTACGCCGACGCGGAGGTCTCGGGAACGGCTCGCTCGGATGCCGGCGGGGAGTCCGACGAGCCTGGCGCGGAAGCCGCTCCAGAGGCCGACGACACGTCGTCCGACGCCAGCACCAGGAAGCCCGCCGAGGACGCGCGCGCGGACGCCTCGGGGGCGGCTCGCGCGGACGCCACAGGGGAGTCGGGGCAGCCTGACACGGAGACCGGGACCGGGACCGGGGCTGGGGCTGGGGCCGGAACCGAGGCGGAAACCGGGACCGGGGCCGGAACCGGGGCGGGAACCGGGGCGGGAACCGGGACCGGGGACGCGCACGCGGAAGGCCCCGGAGAAGGCGCCCGGCCGGTCGCGGGCGCGCCGGGGGCCGCGCGTGAGGCGGAGCGGCCGCGGGCGGACACAGGGGCGCAGACCGGAAGCGGCCGAAAGCGGAGCGCCGCCGCGGAGGCGTTGGCGGCCGCCGTACGGGCGGTGGAGAGCGGCGAGCGCTCGGCCGCGTCGTTCTTCACGGAGCGGGCGTCGGCTCCTGCCCCCTCCGCGACGCCGCGTGCGGCGCAGGCGAGGCGGGAGGCGCCCTCCGGAGTCGCCGCCGGACCCGCTCCCGCCGGGGCACGGCGGGACGACACCGCAGGCCCGGCCCGCCCGGCCGTCGGCGGTGTGGCGCCGGGCGCGCCCCGGCCCGCGGCCTCGCTCGCCGACACCGCCGGGGTGCGCGAGGTGTTGGCCGCGGGCGGCGCCCCGGCGCAGCTGGCCGGACCGGTGGTCGAGACGCTCGGCGAGCAGGCGGCGGACGCCCTGCGGGCCGATCCGTGGCTGCTGCTGGGCGTCCCCGGGGTGCGACCGGAGCAGGCCGACGGCTTCGCGCGGGCGCTGCTCGGCTCCGCCTGCGGCCCGGGCGACGCACGGCGCTCCCAGGCCCTGATCACCTGGCTGCTGGAGCGGGCGGCGCTGGAAGGGCACACCGCGCTGACGGCCACCGCCGTGCGCGAGGCGTTGGCCCGGCAGTCCGTGCCCGACCCGGAGGAGGCGCTGCGCACGGCGATCGGGGACGGCGCCGTGCTCGTCTTCCAGGACGCGCTGGAGACGCCCGGCGGCGGCCGGCCGGGCGCGGCGGCCACCGGTCGTGGTGGGGGCGAGGACGATGAGGGCGGCGAGAGCGAGCCGCCGGTGCGGATCCTGCTCGGCCTGGATCGGTACGCGCTGGCGGAGGAGAGCCTCGCCGACGGTCTCGCCCGGCTGACCAACACCTTCGAGCAGGCCGTCGGCGCGGCGGACCGGCAGGACGGCTCGGCAGAGCCGCCGGGCGACGTCGCGGCGAAGCCGGACTGGGAAGGCGCCGCCGCCGCGGCGCCCTCCCCCTCGGCCGCCGAGCTGATCCGTACCGTGGCCGGCCATGGGCTGGTCGCCCACAGCGGCGGCGAGGCAGCGCGGGCCGAGCCCGCCGCGCTGGTCGGCGCCGCGCGGGCGCTGGGACTGCGGGCGTACGCGGCGACACACAGCGAGGACGGGCGGCGCCGGCTGGCGGCACCGTCGGCGGCCGGGCCGGCTGACGCCACCGGTGCGGCCGACACGCGTGCCGCGGGGGGCATCGGGGAGGCGGGCGGCGCGGCCCCCGACGGCGGGGACGCCGGCAGCGGAGCGGCGGCGGTCACCGTCGCCGGGCTGCTCTCGGGTCACGAGGGCCCGGGCCGGGACGAGGAGGGCGCGCTCGCCCTCGACCTGCTGGTCGTGTTGGACGCCCCGCAGCTCGATGTCGAGACGGCGGCGATGCTGGTCGAGTCGCTCCCGGACGGCGCCCGTCTGGTGCTCAGCGGTGATCCGGGGGTGCTGTGGTCGGCCGGCCCCGGCCGGGTCTTCGCCGATCTGCTGGCCGCCCGCTGCTGCCCGCAGGTGGTCTCCCGCACCCCGGACCCCGGCCCGATCGGCGAGCTGGTCTCCGGCATCGGCATCGGCGAGCTGAACCAGGTCGAGGCCCCCCACAAGGAGGTCGTGATCGTGCCGGTGCGCGACGCCGGGGAGGCCGTGCACCGCACCGTGCAGCTGGTCGCGGACTCGGTGCCGCGGGTGATCGGGGTGCCGGCGGAGCAGGTGCAAGTGATCACCCCCGGCCACGGCGGCGCCGCCGGGACGCGCGCGTTGAACGCGGCGCTCAAGGAGCGGTTGAACCCGGGCCCCGGCCGGTTCGGCGGCTTCGACCCGGGCGACCGGGTGGCCTACGTGCCGGCGCCCGGCCGGATGGTGCTCGCCACCGTGACCTCGGCGGACGCCGAGGGTCTCCATCTGGACTGCGCGGGGACGGCGGTCGTCATCCCGCGCGAGCGGGTCGCCGAGACCGTGCGGCACGGCTGGGCCGTCACCGCGCACCAGGCGGCCGGATCACGCTGGCCGGCCGTGGTCGTCGTGCTGCCGGGCGACGCCACGGCGGCGCTCACCCGGGCCTGGGTCTACACCGCCTTCGGTCGCGGCGAGCGCCATCTGTCGGTGGTGCACGGCGCTGACGACGCCCTGCCGAACGCGGTGACGCGCATCCCGGCCAAGGAGCGGACCACCCGACTGCGATCGTTGCTGGAGGCGCAGGCGCCGACCTCCGACTGACCGCGCGCCGCCGCGGGACGCGTCGTCCGTCTCGCGGCGGTCAGTTCGCCCCCACGTAGCCGGGCCACGGCCGACGGACCCACGCAGCCTGTCCCCGGCCGGCCAGGGGCACCCGACCTCGGCCCACCTCGGCCCGCTCCCGGCCCTCCGACCGTACCGCGACCAGACCGCGCCCTCCTGGGGCGCGCGGGCCGGGCCCGACGGCGGACGCCGGTACTGGCCTGGCAGCCCGCCCCACCGCGGCTCGCTGTCGGCGGGCCATCGCTACGCCACCGCCCCGCGGCGCCCCTCCCACAGCGACCCGGGGCCGGGCCCCGACAGCCGACACCGGCCGCGCCGCCGGGTCAGTTCTCGGGGCCGAGCACTTCCAGCTCGTCCTCGTCGGCCTCGTCGACGTCGTCGGCCTCGCCCTCGTCCTCGTCGTCTTCGACCTCGACTTCGACCCCGCCGACTCGGATGTCGTCCTCGTCGAGGTCCTGGTCGAAGACCTCGCTGACGTCGAAGCGGCAGACGAGCCGCTGCGGGTCGGCCTGGTCGAAGGGGGCCTCCAGCCACTCCCCCGGCTCCGCGAGCTCGTCGGCGGCGGTCACCCACAGCGTGGAGTCGCCCTCCGCGAGGCCGAACTCCTTGTGTCGGGTGGCGATCTCATCCGGTTCGTACTCGCCGAAGAGCACTCCGAGAGCGGCATGGACGCTGTCGCCGGCACCACCCGCGGCGGTGCGGTTCGTTCCGTTCCCGGGCGCGGAGTCCGGGTCCAGGTCGGTGACCCGGCGCGCCTGGGAGAGCAGGCGCTGCGGCTCGACGACCGCGTAGTCCCGGCGGATCAGCAGGCTCAGGGCGGTCGGCTCCTCCGGTCCGGCGTAGGCGGGCATGCCCTCCTCGGCCGGGATCTCGAACGGGGTGACCTCGTCGTAGGTGTCGTAGAGCAGTTCGTCGTACGCCTCGGCTGCCGCGGCCAGGTCGTTGAACGCCGCGTAGACGACCGGGTCGTCCTCGCCCGACCGGCGTTCGACGGCGTCGAGGTGGCGGTCCAGAGCGGCTTTCACGGCCTCAGCGGCGGCGCGTACCTCGGCAGCGGATGGCTGCGCAGCATCAGACATAGTGCAGACGCTATCCGTATCAGGGCAGTTCCCGCACAATAGATTGCGATGCCGGAATACGAATTCTGTGATGTGTATGTGCCGCGGGGAGTCTCCCGCAAGGCCACGACCCGTCTGCTGACCGACCATGCCGAGTACGGACACTGGGAGTTGGACCGACTACGACTGAATCCCGACGGGAGCCGCAGAGTGCGGCTGCGCCGCCGCATCATCCGCCAGATCCGCGCCACCTGGTGAGCAACGGCTCCCGATAAGCGGTCACGAGCCGGAGCCGGGGCCCCGAGGACCGAGGGCACCCGACGTGGCAGCGGGCCCGGCGGGTGCCGGACGGACCGGGCACCGGCGGACGTACGGCGGGCGCCGCCACCGTCCGGCGCGCCGAGGTGTCCTTCCGCGCCACCGCGAACCACGGGAGCGCGCGTTCCACACCCGGCGCGCCCAGAGCGCACAGAGCGCCACGTAGAGCGCGCGGAGCGCACGTACAGAGCGGGCCCCGTATGGAGCCCGCTCGGTATGAATCAGGCCACGCGCGGATCAGGCCACGTACGCCTCATCAGGCCGATCGCTCATGGCGGCGGCCGGTGGATCCGGCCGGCCGGTTTGACGGGGCCGGCCGTTTCCTCAGTGCTGCCCGGCGCGAGACCGGCGGTAGAGCACGGCGCCCGCGAGCAGCATCCCCGCGCTTGCCGGGATCACCATCTCCAGCGGGCCGGCACCGGTGGACGCCAGCCGGTCCTTGCCCACGATGTGCGCGGCGGGGCCGGGGGCCGCGCCGAAGACGGACGAGTCGTCCACCGGCGTGCCGATGTGGCCGCCGCCCTTCACCTCGGTCATCGGGGGCTTGTGGCCCTCGGGCTTCTGACCCTCAGGCTTCTGACCCTCAGGCTTCTGACCCTCGGGCTTCTGACCCTCGGGCTTCTCCTCGGGACCCGGCTTGTCCTCACCAGGCTTGTCCTCACCCGGCTTCTCCTGGCCCGGCTTCTGGGGACCGGGCTTCTCGCCGCCCGGCTGCTCACCGCCGGGCTTGCCCGGCTTGCCCGGCTTGCCCGGCTCACCCGGCTTGCCCGGCTCCTCCGGCCCCGGCTTGCCCGGCTTGCCCGGGGTGTGTCCACCGGGCTGCTGCGGCCCGTGGCCGTGCCCGCCGACGTTGAGGCAGCTGTTACCGGCCGCCGGGTTGCCGAGCCCCGGGGCGTTGACGGTGTTGCCACAGATGTTCACCGGGGCGTTCACCGGCACCTGGACCTGGTTGCCGGAGGCGACTCCCGGAGAGTGGTGCGCGCCGCCCTTCGCCGAGCTGCCGCCGCCCTGGTACGAGCCGCCGTGGTGCGAACCGCCGTGGTGCTTTCCGCCACCGCCGTGGTTGACACAGGTGTTGCCGGACGCGGGGTTGAGCGCACCGACCACATTGACGGTGTTGCCGCAGGCGTTCACCGGCGCGTTCACCGGCACCTGAATGGAATTACCGGAGGCCACACCCGGCGAATTCACCGCGGCGCCCTGGGCGCCGCCCGGGCCCGTGGCGTATGCGTAACCGGCGCTGGCGGCGAGCACGCTGCCCGCCGCGGCAACCGTCATCAGACTTTTCTTCGCAACCTGTCGCATGCGCTTCCTTGCATTGCGTCGTGCCGAAAACCCACACGGGCCGGATCGCCCGCGTGCGCTATGCCGCGCGGCCCCGGGGCGCTGACGCTCACTCCGGGACCGCGCGAGATGACGCCGCCCTGAGCGGCGGCTAAGAAGGGTGACGCAACGTCACTTGTTGATGCAGGTGTTGCCCATGGCGGGGTTCAGCAGCCCGATCACGTTGATCGTGTTGCCACAGACATTCGCCGGCGTGTTCACCGGAGCCTGGATCACGTTGCCGGAAACCACACCGGGGGACCGCAGCGCGGCGCCCTGGGCGCCCGCGTCGGCGGCAGCCAGACCCGCACCTGCCATCACCAGACCACCGGTGGCGGCCGCGACGGCGACAACCTTCTTGATCATCGTTCCTCCTCATTGACAATGCGGCCCAGCCTCGGGCCGCACTGCCGATAACGAGGACGATGTAATCAAGCTACGAATCCTCCGCGGGCTTCACTCTTTCCGATGAACCGGCCGCAATGCGGCAACCGGAGAGTGAATTCGTCGAAGATCTCGTTCTCAGGGCTCAGCGCCGCTTTCCGGCCTCAGCAGTGGTCGAGGAAGCGATCGAGCACCCGCACTCCGAACTTGAGTCCCTCCACCGGCACCCGCTCGTCCACGCCGTGGAACATGCCCGCGAAGTCCAGCTCCGGCGGCAGCTTGAGCGGGGCGAAGCCGAAGCAACGGATGCCGAGGTCGTCGAAGGACTTGGCGTCGGTGCCACCGGAGAGGCAGTAGGGGACGGCCCGCGCGATCGGGTCCTCGGCCTTCAGGGCCGTCTGCATGGCCTCCACCAGTGCCCCGTCGAAGCTGGTCTCCAGCGCCTTGTCCGCGTGCACGTCCTCACGTCGCACCCGCGGCCCGAGCAGCCGGTCCAGGTCGGCCAGGAACTCCTCCTCGTAGCCGGGCAGGAACCTGCCGTCCACATGCGCCGTGGCCTGCCCGGGAATGACGTTGACCTTGTACCCGGCGCCGAGCATGGTCGGCTGGGCGGTGTTCTGCAGCGTGGCCCCGATGATCTTCGCGATGCCGCCGAGCTTGGCGAGCGTCTCGTCCATGTTCTCCGGGTCCAGCGGAGTCCCGAGGGCGTCGGAGAGCTCGTCGAGGAAGGACCGCACGGTCTTGGTCACCCGCACCGGGAACCTGTGCCGGCCCACCCGCGCGACCGCCTCGCTCAGCTCGGTGATCGCGTTGTCCTTGTTGGTCATCGAGCCGTGGCCGGCGGTGCCGTCCACCGTCAGCCGCATCCAGTGCATCCCCTTCTGGGCGGTTTCCACCAGATACAGCCGCAGCTTCTCGTTCACCGTGAACGAGAAACCGCCGACCTCCCCGATGGCCTCGGTCACCCCCTCGAAGAGATCGGGGTGCCGGTCGACGAGGTGCCGCGCCCCGTAGACCCCACCCGCCTCCTCGTCCGCCAGGAAGGCCAGCACGATGTCCCGCGGCGGCCTGCGCCCGCTGCGCAGCCGGTCCCGCACGACCGCCAGCGTCATCGCGTCCATGTCCTTCATGTCGACCGCGCCACGCCCCCAGACGCAGTCGTCGGCGATCTCCCCGGCGAACGGGTGGTGCGTCCAGTCGTGGGCGTTCGCCGGCACCACGTCCAGGTGCCCGTGGATCAGCAGCGCGGGCCGCGACGGGTCCTCGCCCGCGATCCGCGCCACCGTCGACGCCCGCCCCTTGTGCGACTCGAAGATCCGCGGCTCCAGCCCCACCTCGGCCAGCTTCTCGGCCACGTACTCGGCGGCGGCGCGCTCCCCGGGCCCGGAGTGGTCCCCGTAGTTGCTGGTGTCGATCCGGATCAGCTCGCGGCAGAGATCGACGACCTCGTCCTCACCGCTGACGGCACCGCTCCCAGTCGCGGTCGACATCGACTCGCTCACACTGCCTCCTCGTCGTTCGCTGCCACCGCGCGACCCCCTTGTCAGCGCCGCTGCCGGCGGGATCCGTCCCCATCCTCCCTCCCCCGCCCGCCCAGCCCAAGGCGGCAATACCGCCGTCATCCGCCCGCCACATCCACCCCCTCCCGGCCCCGTTCCCGGCGTGATCGAGCACGCCCGGATGTTTGCTATTGTTTTCCACGTCGGAGCGGCCAGGGGCCGCACGACAGACACCGGTCCGGGTGGCGGAATGGCAGACGCGCTAGCTTGAGGTGCTAGTGCCCTTTATCGGGCGTGGGGGTTCAAGTCCCCCCTCGGACACTTACTGGTAGCCCACGGGTTGCTTGAGAGTGCTGGTTGAGATCCGTCTCAACCGGCACTTTGTGTTTTCCGGAGTCGTAGGAGAGCCGCAGCCCCAGCGATGGTGTCGTCGAGGCGGTGGGGCAGGAAGACCGTCGCGAGCCAGTCGCCCAGCAGCGACTCGCGCTTGTGCTGACGATTCCAGACCTGGCGTCCGGTGTAGCGGGGGTTGGCCAGGATCGCGCGGACGCTGCTCTTGGACCAGGCGATCCCGTCGCGGAGCCCTTGTTCATGCCCATCACATCCGAAACAACGGATCACGTGCGGAAAGCGGATGGCTTCTTACTCCTTGTGACTCCTGACGGCTGGCAGACTCGGGGCGCGGCTGTTGCGGCCGAGTGAAGTGGTGGGCGTGTGCCTGCCGTGGTCGTTCCGGAGGTCTGCCGGTTGCGGTCGGCTGCCTCGCTGAGGAAGGGGAATCTGTGCGGGTGAGAAGGGCCGCGAGTGCGGTCTTGGTGGCGGGGCTCCTCGCAGGGTGTGGTGGTGGCGGGTCGGACGACGACCGCGGGCCGGAACGGCGGCCGGCCCCCAAGGAGAAGAACACGCAGAAGCCGCTGTCCAAGCTGAGCGTGCCGTCGACCTACGACAGCGCCAAGGGCTGGGAGGAAACGCTGAACTGGGTGCCTCGTCCTACGCGGTCCATACCGGTGACCATGGCGCCGAAGGCGAACGCTGTGGCATACCTGAACGTCGCCTCCAGCGGCTACACGGTCCACGTGCGGGACGCGGACACGGGGGCGGTCCGTTGGATCAGTCAGCCCTGGAACGCCCCGCTTCCGCAGGACGTCTCGACTTCGAAGCCAGCGCGCATCCCGGACCTCGCGATGGTCAGCCAGGGCGGTGAGGAGTACATCGTGGCGTGGGGGCACGGTGTGAGCGGAACGGACGCCCTCCACAACGGCAGGGAGGTCGTGGAGCTGGCCATCTACCCGGTCAAGACCACCGGGAAGGCGGTCAAACCGCTGCACGAGGTCTCCGTACCCGTTTCCGTTGGGAGGGACATCCTGGATGTCCGGGGCACCGCGAACGGCTTGCTCATCACCTGGGGCGAGGGGCTCACGCTGCGCACCCACGGCGCGTCCGTGGACATGGCCACGGGTCGTGTCGCCCGATATACGAAGGTCGACGAACTGCTGCCGCAGTGCGAGGACACCTGGTGCGTCGGGGCCGACGTCGTGGGGGTCACCGATCGGGGGCCCGTGGTTCGCCTGCCGGCGGGCGGATTCGGAGTCCCCGACAGGTGGTTCAGCAAGGACGTCGCTCCCCGGGGCGCGCTGAACGCCAAGACGACGATGGGCGGCTGGACGGGAAAGGTGGAGGCCGCGACCTACAAGAGTCTCGTCGCCGTATGGCGGACGGAGGGCGGTGACCCGATCTGGGCCGTGCACGACGCCGCCACGGGCAAGGTCCTGGCTTCGACCAAGTGCTCCACGGAAACCCTGAGGCCCGACGAGGACCGGCCCGCCTACCCGGCGGTGACCTCCATGAACGGCCGGTACCTGGTCGCCGGGCCCCTGGCCTTCGACGTGCAGAAGGGGACCGGGCAGTGCCTCGCGGGCGACGGCGACCGCAAGACCGTGCTCCTGGCCTCCGTGCAGGACGATGGCACGGCCTATGGAACCGTCGCGAACGACGACCTCGATGACATCGCGCAGACGGCCAAGGCGCAGGTCCCTGTCGAGACCGGGGTTCCGACCGCCCTGAGTGTGGACACCGAAGTCCCCCTCGGCCCGCTCAAGAACAGCGCGGTCTTCCTCACCAGGGACGACAGCGACTTCCTGCGCATCTCCGTCCTACGGCGCCGCTGAGCACGACTGCGCGTCGTCGAGCGTCCCCCGTCTTCGGCGGGGGACGCCGCACGTCACAGGCTTCTCCGCAGGGTCAGCCGGGAGCAGTGCGCAGCTTGTCCAGAACGGAGCGGACGTGCCGGTAGATGCGGTGCTCCTCGCCGGTCACAGCCGCCAGCATGGTCAGCAGCTCCGGCCCGAGGGCCAGCGCGTCCTGGGGGGCGGTGATGCTCGTCCAGGTGTGGACGGCGCGGCGGGCCGAGTCCTGCGTGAGCTTGTGTGCCGCGCCCCATGCGGCGGCCTGGAGACCGGTGGTGTGCAGGTACCAGCGGGTGGCGACACCGGCCTCCCCTCCAAGGTGGGCCAGATGGGCACGCAGCTCGCGCACGTTGATGGTGTGCGTGTGCGTCGGGCCGTATCGAGTGGAGATCTCCTGGTCGAGTCGCTCGGCTTCCGCACTGGCGGCGGCGAGGCGCTGGTGGTCGTCAGGGGCGGCGAAGGCCGCGGTGATGGACGCTATCCGCTCGCGGTACTCCTCGGGAGGCGGGGCCGGCTTCGCCTCCCGCGTGCCCGGCTCCGGCTGCGCCGGCCCCGTGGAGGGCGGCGCGACAGGCGGGTGGGGGCGCTCCGCCACGAGCTGCATGCCGTGGGGTTCTGCCGGCTGGGCGGTCTCCGCGGGCCGGCCGTTGGTCCAGAACCGGGGCGTGACGGTGCCCCACGGGGCGAAGCGTTCGTCGTCGTGCACTGCTACCTCGCGTGATGTTCAGATGCCCACGCCGTGTCGGCGCAGGTAGGCGACCGGATCGACGTCGGAGCCGTAGGCGGGACCGGTGCGGACCTCCATGTGCAGGTGGGGGCCGCTCACGTTGCCTGTTGCTCCGGACAGGCCGATCAGGTCTCCGCCTTTGAGTTTCTGGCCCTTGGAGACCTTCAAGGAGGACAGGTGGGCGTACTGGCTGTACATGCCGTCGCCGTGCTTGATGATCACTTGGTTCCCGTAGGGCCCTCCGGGCCCCGCGGATAGGACCGTCCCCGGCCCCGCGGCCTTGATGGGGGTGCCGACGGGCACGGCGAAGTCGATGCCGGTGTGGTAGCCGCTGGACCACATGGGGCCCGCCTGGTGGTAGGGGGTGCCGAGGGTGGCCTTGACCGGCAGCGTCCAGCCGGAGGTGGAGGTGGGGCCGTCGGGGGCGGACAGCTTGGCCACGTTCCCCATGATGATCTTGACGTAGTTGTAGGTCTCGCCGCCTGCGAACGACTTCGGGGGCACGCCGCGGTACTGGTCGACGCGGCCCCAGCCGGCGTTGTAGCCCGCCAGGGCGAGTTCTATCGAGGAACCGTTGTAGTCCGAGTGCTTCTTGGCGGTCTTCACCAACTTGCACATCATGCGGCCCTGCGAGGGGATGGCGTCCTCGGGGTCCCAGACCGAGGCTTTACCGTCCCCGTTCGCGTCGAAGCCTTCTACAGCCCAGGTGGCGGGGATGAACTGGGCTATTCCCTGCGCTCCCGCAGGGGAGCCCGCACGCGGGTTGAATCCGGATTCCTGCATCAGCTGAGCCGCCAGGACAGCCGCCGGAAGGCCCGCGTCGCAGTCCGCCGCGGCCTTCTCGATGATGCCCGCGTATTGGGCGGGCACGGCTCCCTCGCCGATCCTGAGTGCCCCCGAGGTCAGCTCGGTGGCGTCTCCTCCACCTCCCCCTTCCTCGTCTTCGGCGGGAACGAGGAGGAGCACGAGGGCCAAGCCCAGCGCGACCGGGCTCATCACGAAGGCGGCGGCCCCTATCTTCAGCCCCCGTTTGATACGCAATCAGGTCCCCCAACCCGTCAGGTGCTTGTCCGCAGCGCTCTGGCTCATGCGCGCATATACCGCTGGCGCCGCCACTCCGGGGGCTCGGCCAGCACGACGTCACATTCTCGCACCAGACCTTCACCCCCATATCGACACGCCCCGGCCCCGCACCAGCAGAAAGGGACACACCAGAGGGGGCATTCCGCCACCAACGCGGCTGATTTACCGTCAAATACACACCGCCATTCGCACTTTGCGTGATCCCCGCCACACGGAGAAGTGCCCCTGAGACGGTATTAGACTTTCGGCCGGGCACGTGCATGTGGCAACTTGCCCGAGGAAGTGCTATTTCGGGGGAGCGTTGGCCAAGAAGGTGCAACGTGCTGTGGAGGCGATGCCCGCACACGCGCGTCTGGTCGTCCCGGTGATGGGACCGGGAGGAGGATCCGGCCGGTCCGTGATCTCGGGCCTGCTGGCCTGCGCGCTGGCTTCGGCAGGATCGACGGTGGTACTCGATACCAGCGCCCGGCTGACATCGCCGTGGCCGTCCTGGGCGGACGAGCCGGGCGCCGGCCTGGTATCGGTTCCGGCTGACCAGCCACTCACCCGCCGTCAGGTGCATGCCGCGGGCTCCGTCTTCCGGGGCCCTGACGGCAGGTGCTGGCAGGTGCTGACCGACCACCAGGACTGGAACGCTCCCCCGCTCGACCTTCCCGCGGAGCCGGACGCCTGGTACCAACTGGCCGCCATCGGCGGCTGGCAGGCCGTGGTGGCCGACACCGACCATCCCCTGACGCACGACGTCGTCACGGCGCGGTGCGAGGGTCGCCGCGGTGTCACCGCGGCGTGGTGCGCGGTGCCGTTCTCCGTGCCGGTCGTGTGCGCGCCGGCCACCGGCCCGGGAGCCCAGGCGCTTCAGACGGCGGTCATGGCGGCGGGAGCGGAAGGGTTGCCGGTCCAGCGGATGGTCGTCGCCCTGACGGCGACCAGCGACGGCCGTCTTCCCGCTCCCGTGCAGGCCGCCGTCGCGATGCTGCGCGACCGGGTCGGGGCCGTGGTCACGATCCCCTTCGACCCGCACATCCGCACGCACGGACTCGCGCAGGCGACCCGACTCAAGGCCCGGACCCTCCAGGCGGGGGCCGAGCTTGTGCGGTCGGTCCTCGCCTCCGTCCACGCCACGTGGGGAGAACCGCTTCCCCCCGCGCCGGTCCCCGCTCCCCTCCCTGCCGTTCCGCACCCCCCGCACACCGTCTAGTCCCACCTATCTCAGCAAGAGGTAAGCGCTCATGAGTCAGCTGCTGCATGTCCTGAACAGCCTGGGTGATGTCGTTCTCGCCGACGGCGACGATCCGTCGAAGGAGCCTGTCGTACCCAAGTACGAACCGTCGCTCCCCGGTGAACTCAAGGGCCCCACAGAGCAGATCCTGAGCTGGACTGCGGGCGGCGGCCTGGCCCTGGCCACCCTGGGTGGGTTGGTGGGCTGGGCCTGCGTGGCGATCGGGCAGAACACCGAGCGCGGAACCCTGGCGGCGCGCGGCAAGCAGGGCATCCTGTGGAGCCTCATAGCCGGTCTGGGCATCGGCGTCACCAGCGGCCTCGTGCTCGCCTTCTACAACATGACTCAGTGAGGCGGCTGACATGGACTACAACGGCAAAGCGCGCGCGGCACGACTGAGGCTGCTGCTGATCGGAGCCCTCTCGGGGGCCGTGCTGGTGGGTGGCGGAGTGTGGGCCGTCAGCAGCCTGGGAGGCGACGAGCCGAAGGCGGGCCCGACCGCCAAGCCGACGACTACCTCGAAGCAGACCAGCCGGCCCCCCAGCTCAGGCGACGACGAGACGGAGTTGACACCCGGGACCGTCAAGCCTTTTACACCGCTCAAGCCTCGCTCGAACAAGGCGGGCATTGGGACCGGGTTCGAGCACTCCAGCTGGGGCGGCGAGTCCGCAGCCATCACCTACGCGCAGGACCTGGACATCATCGACGACATCACCGCGCGGAAGCAGTTGGAGGCCATCACCTCACGCGACTCTCGGCCATCCATCGACCGCCGCGTCTCCGACGTCCGCGCGCTCCGAGAAGCGGCGGGCTTGTCACCCTCGGGCGGAGCGCCTGACGGCGTCACTTTCACCACAGTCGTCAAAGCGGCACGTGCAACGAGCTTGGACGACAAGGGTGACTTGTTGGAAGTGTGGATGGTGTTGGACCGTTACGCCACTACGCGGGGTAAGGGAGGGGACGACGACCCACTGAAAGACCAGTTGGACTGCTTCATCGTCAAGTGGGAGGACGGCGATTGGAAACTGGTCGACGAGTCGCGGTATGTCAGCCCGGAAAGTGCTCCAGGTGCCTACGACCGCAACAGCACAGCTTCCTACGACGATGGCTGGCGGGAGGTCGTGAGTGCATAGGGCCATGGCCCGGTTCGGGACGCTGCTGGGCATCGTCCTCATCCTCCTGTCCTCCGCTTCACCGATCGCTCTCGCAGGGGCGAAGCCGCCAGATGATCCGGTTCCGACGGAACTTCGCGACAAGGACTGGGGCATCGACGAAAAGACGGGCGAATACTGCGACAAGACAGACCCAGACCCCAAGAAGCGGAATAGCTGCCGACCCGCGAAACCTTGCGAAGTCAAACGAAAAGTCTGCACGGGCAGCGCTGTCGATGTCAATGCAGAGCTCGCAAATCTAGAGAAGCAGCGTCGAACTAACCCCGCCATTCGCGACAACGACAAAGTATACGAGAAGGCGAAGAAATGCATCAAGGACGAGAAGCTCACCGCAGCAGCATGCATTCTAAAGAGCAGCCTATTCCCTAAATTTAAAAGAATCAGCATCTTTGAATTTGCCGCTAAGGAAATATCAGAGGCTGCCGCAGACGCCTTCCAGGAAGCGGCGAGGAAGCTGGGCGAATCGGTGGTGTGGCTCCTTCAGGAGTTCGCTACCGCATTCAACGACATCTCGACAATTTCACTCAACAAGACCGGACTGAGTCTTATCCTCGGCGTGACCACGGGCGTTTCCGTGATCATTGCAGCGTTTTTGCTGCTGGTGCAGTTTGCCAAGCTCGCGGTCAGCCAGAGCGGCGGCCCTCTAGTGACGGCACTCACGGGGCTGGCGAAGTGGGGTGTAATCCTGGGTGTCTATCTGCTCGCCACACAGGTAGCGCTCAACTGGGCCGACACCTTCTCGACCGCATTGATCAACGAGTCATTCTCGGGTGGTGGACACGGCGAAAAGGATGCACAGAAGGTACTGCAACAGCGGCTAGGGGAGATGTTCTCCGGACTCATCGGCGGGGCCGGCACAGGTTCGCTGGTCACCGGTGGCGGCATGGCGGTCGGTGCGATCGGTTTCGTCATCGTGATCAGCATTTTGTGCATCATCGCGATCGGTGCCCTGTGGGTGGAGATGCTCATCCGTCAGGCCGCGATCATGATTTTGGTCGCTGTGATGCCGATCGTGCTGGCGGGGCAGATGGCGGATTCGACGCGGGAGTGGTGGCCCAAGGCCCGCAATGCGCTGATCACTCTCATCCTCATGAAGCCGGTGATTGTCATCTGTTTCAGCGTTGGCTTCGGGGCGATGAGCAGTGGCGAGGGCGTGCAGAATGTTCTCGTCGGTCTGTTGATCTTCATCATCGCCGGATTCTCATGGCCCGCACTGGCCCAGTTCATGACCTTCACCAGCAGCGGAGGAGGCAGCAGCGCCGCGTCCGGTCTGCTGGGCTCGGCAGGATCGAGCATCTCGTCCGCGTTCGGCGGGAACAGGGCGGCGCTCGGCGGCGCCGGCATGGCCGGCGGCGGCACCGCGTACACCAAGGCACTGGAGGCCGAGAACGACCGGGGGGCCGGAGGATCCGGCTCCATGTCCGCCGCAGGCAACAGCGGTGGCGTCGGCCGCGGCTTCTGGTCCAAGGCGATGACCGGCAAGAAGGCCGGGTCGTTCGGCTCGAAGGTCAAGGGCAGCGTGGGCACGGGCATGCAGCTGGCAGCTCTCGGCCAGAACACCTTGGAGAGCACGGCCACGAACACGGCGGCCAACGCGGGGCTCGGCCCCGGGGCTCCGGGCGGGCGCCATGTGGTGGTGCCTTCCTCCGCTCCCGGCGGCGGTGCGCAGCGGTCCGAGTCCAGCAAGCCGGCCGCCCCGGCAAGCCCCGATGGTTCCTCCGGACCGTCGCCCAGCCCGGCCGCGCCCGCTTCCGGTGGCTCGTCGGAGGGCGGACCATCGCCTGCGGCGGCTCCGCCGCCCCCGCCGGACAGCGCGCCGACCGGCGCACCACCCGTTTCGCCACCGGCGCCGGCGCCGGACAGTAAGGGGAGCTAGCCCATGTCCTCACACGACGCGGCGCCGACCACCTACGGCGGCTGGCAGTCCGAGCGCTCCGGCTTCATGGGCAACCTGAGCGGCTTGGGCTTCGTGCTGGTGGCCGCGGCGTCCATCATCGCCCTGGTCCCGATCTATGTCCGCTCCTGGGCCGCGGTCTTCTTCGCCCTGCCGATCAGCGCCGTGCTCCTGCTACTCGCCTACGCGCGCGTGCTGGGACTCGCCGCCAACGAATGGATCGTCCTCGCAGTAAGGCATCAAATCTCCGTGGCCACACGAAAAAACGTTTTTCTTTCCGGGCTCTTCGCTCCCCGGGACAAGGACGGGCGCCAGCCGATGGACCTGCCCGGCACCCTCGCGCGGCTCCACCTGCTGGAGGCCCCCGATGGTCTCGGCGGCAGGATCGGCGTGATGCACAACCCGATGGACGGCACCTACACCGCCATCGCCCAGGTGACCTTCCCCGGTCTGGCTCTGATCGACACCGACCGGCAGGATGCCCGGGTCAAGGCGTGGGAGGCGTTCCTGCGCGGCCTGTGCACGGAGGACGGGGCGATCACCCGTATCCAGGTGCACCAGCGTTCCCTGCCCGATGACGGGACGGCGCTGCGGGCGTGGACGGAGCGTCACACCTCCCCCGATGCGCCGCCCGCCGCGGTGCAGGCGCTGGACGAGCTCATGATGAGCGCGGGCCCGGTCGCCACGCGCCGCGAGACCTACCTGTCCTTCACCCTGTCCTCCTCTCGTGCCCGCCTGGCGGTGAAGGGGGCCGGTGGCGGGCAGGTCGGCGCGGCCGCGGTCCTGGTCCGCGAGCTTCACGCCATGCAGCCCGCCTTGAGCAGCGCAGGGCTCCAGATCGAGGAGTGGCTGACCCCGCGCGGGGTGGCCCAGGCGATCAGGACGGCCTATGACCCCGAGGCACAGCTGACGATGGCCGGGCGGAAGGCGGCCGCCGACGATCCGGGGTGGCAGGGCTCGTCGCCGGGAGTCGAGCCGGACCTGGCGGGGCCGGCGGCCGCCGAGACGGGGTGGGGCGTCTACCGTCACGACGGGGCGTGGACGGTCAGCTACCAGGTCCGCGGCCTTCCCCGCTCCGAGGTCTACGCCACCTTCTTGCAGCCGCTGCTGAGGCCGCGGCAGAACGCCCGCCGTTCCCTCAGTCTGCTCTATGAGCCGATCGGCCCGTCCAAGGCGCGCTCGGAGCTGGCGCGCGAGAAGACCAAGCGGGATGCCGCCCGCCGGTTGAGGGCCAAGACCGGCCGCGCGGAGTCCGAGGACGAGCGGCGCGAGGCCCAGGTGGCGCGGGAGCAGGACGCGGCCCGCGCGGCCGGCCACGGCGTGCTGCGCATGACCTGCCTGCTTGCCGTCACGGTCAACGACCTTGAGGAGTTGGAGACGGCGTGCGCCGAACTCCAGGCCGACGCCTCGCAGGCCGGTCTGGAGCTGCGGCGGGTGTGGGGCGCTCAGGACTCCGCGTTCGCCATCGCCGCCCTTCCCCTGGGCCAGGGGCTGCCCGACCGGCGGGTGGGCATCTGATGGGGCTCTTCGGGCGCCGGTCCGGCGCCGACAGCACGCTGAAGTCCCAGCGCCTGGCCGATCTCCTCGACCCCGTCGAGGCACCGCGGGAGGCTCCCCAGCAGCTCAGCGGCCGCGAACTGCGGCGTGCCCGGCTGCTGGAGGACCCACAGGTCGCTCAGCGAGTCGCCCCCCGCAAGGGCTGGCCCGGCCCGTTCGCGGGACGTGCGGCGTCGCTGGCGAAGACGGAGGTCTTCCGCGGCTCCTCCGCGCAGGCTGCCGGCGTCTACCCGTTCCTCCACGGTGCCAGCCTGCCGCCGATCGGCGTGTACATCGGCTGGGACGTCATGACCATGCAGGCGTTCTCCGCGCACCCCGCCGCGTGGGTGCGCGAGGGGCTGACCACCAACCCCAACGTGATGGTCACCGGCATCCCGGGCTCGGGGAAGTCCGCGCATATCAAGGCGCTGTGCTTCCGCATGATGGCGCTGGGCGCCAGGACGCTCATCGCCGGCGACGTCAAGGGCGAGTATCAGGCGATCTGCAACCACCTGGGGGTCGAGCCGGTCCGGCTCGGCCCCGGCCTGCCCGGGCGGCTGAACCCCCTGGACGCGGGCCCACTGGGCCACGACCTGGACAAGATCAGCGACCCGGCCGAGCTCCAGTCCCGACTCAAGGAGATCCACCGCCGCCGCCTCACCCTGCTCAAGGCGCTGCTGGAGCTCCAGCTGCGGCGCACGCTCCTGCCGCAGGAGGAGGAGTGCATGGACATCGCGCTCCGGGAGGTCACCGGCGAGCTGCATGGGCAGGACCGGCTGCGGGTCCCCACCCTTCCCCTGGTCTACGAGAAGCTCAAGGACCCGACGCGGACCATGGCCCGCGAACTGCGGGTCCGCGGCGACGACGTCCAGCTGGCCCGGGAGCAGATGGCCTCCCTGCGGTCCGCGCTCGGCGGCATGATCACCGGCCACCTCGGAGGGTTGTTCGACCAGGAGACCTCGCTCAGCCTGGACTGGGACGCGCCGATTCAGTCCGTCGACATCTCCGCGCTGGAGCACTACGGGGACGAGACGGTCGCCATGGTCCTCACCTGCGTCTCCTCCTGGGCCCAGTCCGCCATCGACCGGCCCGGCGAACGGCCGTGGATCGTCGTGCGCGACGAGCTGTGGCGTCAGATGCGCTCCGGCGGAGCCGCCATGGTGCGCAAGATCGACGCCGACCTGCGCCTGTCCCGCGCGACCGGCACCATCCAGCTCCTGGCCACCCACCGGCTCTCCGACTTCGAGGCCGTCGGCGCGGCCGGCTCGGAGGCCGTCGCGCTGGCACGGGACCTGATCGCCTCGTGCGAGACCCGCATCCAGCTCGCCCAGGACACCAAGCCCCTGAACCTGACCCGTGAAGCGATCGGCCTCACCGACGCCGAATGCCAGCTGATCAGCTCCTGGGGAGCCGGGGAGCGCGGCCGCGCACTGTGGAAGGTCGGCCGCGGCGCATCCCACGCGGTCCAGCTGATCCTCTCCCACACCGAGAAAGCCCTGTTCGAGACCGACGAGAGAATGGTGGTGTAAACCGTGCCGTCCGACGGCAACCCGCCTGACTCCCGGGCGGGCGGCGATTCCCTCCTCGTGCCCGCGCTGATCCTCGTCGGTGCCGCATCACTGGCCTGCACCCTGCTCACCGCACCGCTCGCGGGGCTCCTGTCCGGGCGGGGCCGGCCTCGGTGGGTGAATGACGACCCGGCGACCACGGCCGTCCTGACCATCGTCCGGGGCCCCGGCGCGGCCTACTCACCGGCTCCGCCCGCATGGCTCTTCTGGACCCTGACGGTCATGCTCTTCGCCGGCGTCGGGTGGGCCACCGTACGCGTGCTGAGCAAGCGCGGTAAGAAGCCCACCGGCCTGGCGGGACGGCGCGAGCTGGCCGGCATGCTGCCCAAGGGCGCGGCGGAACGCGCCCGGCAGCTACGGCCCGCGCTGGCCGGGGTCGAGCGCCTGGACCCCGACGACACCGGCAACCTCCTGGGCAACCTGGAGCCGAACGGCCCGGAGTTGCGCTCGTCGTTCGAGGACGTCGAGCTCGACCTGATGGCCCCCCGGGCCGGCAAGTCGACGGCCATCTCCGTACCCCGCGTCCTGCGGGCACGGGGGTCCGTGCTGCTCACGTCGAACAAGGCGGACGTCTACAGCGTCACCAAGGCCGAGCGGGCGGGTGTCGGCACGGTGTGGACGTTCGACCCGCAGGGCATCGCGCACACCCCGCGCGAGATGTGGTGGGACATGCTCGCCGACGCCACCACGATCGAGGGAGCCCGCCGGCTGGCCGGGCACTTCGTGGGGGCGGTCAACGACGACGCGTCCAAGCGGGACTTCTGGATCTCTGCCGCGCAGAACACGCTCACCGCGCTCTTCCACGCCGCGAACCGCGGGAAGCGACCGGTGACGGACGTGCTGGCCTGGCTGGCCGACCCCGGGGACCGCACGCCCGTCGACCTGTTGCGCGATGCCGGCATGGCGGCCCTCTCCGAGCAGCTGCAGGGCACCATCAGGGGTGCGGTCGAAACACGCGACGGCATCTACGAGACCGCGCGCCAGTCCGTGGCCTGCCTCCTGGACCCGGAGATCGCCGCCTGGGTGACCCCCGACCCCCGCCTCCCTCAGTTCCGGCCCGAGCTGCACGCGTTGAGCCAGGACACGCTCTATCTCCTGTCGAAGGACGGCGGCGGCTCGGCCGCGGGCGTCATCGCCGCGGCGGCCGACTCCGTCCTGCGCGCCGGAGTCCAGGCAGCCGAGCGGATGGGCGGGCGCCTCGATCCCCCCATGACCGCCGTGCTCGACGAGGCCGCGAACGTCTGCAGGATTTCGGACCTGCCCGACCTCTACTCGCACTTCGGTTCGCGCGGCATCAACATCGTGACGCTGCTGCAGAGCTACCGGCAGGGCAGCCGCGTCTGGGGCGAGGCCGGCATGGACGCGCTGTGGGGTGCCGCGACGGTCAAACTCCTCGGCGCGGGACTGGACGACGCCGACTTCATCGAAAAGATCTCCCGGCTCGTCGGCGAGCACGACGTCACCACGGTGAGCTATTCGGAGAGCGGCGCCACCCGCTCCCGCTCCACCTCCACCCGGCTCCAGCGGGTCATGCCGGCGGACCGCATCCGCGCCCTGCCCAAGGGCACCGCCCTCCTCCTCGCCACCGGCGTGAAGCCCGCCCTCATCCGGCTGCGCCCCTGGTACAAGGAGCCGGGAGCCGACCGCATCCAGGCGGCCGCCCAGGCCGAGATGAAGGCCATCACCGCTCGTGCCGCAGGGGGGATGCTCCAGAAATGAGCGGATTTGCCACGGAGGCGGACCACCCTGTCACGTCCTTCATCCTCTACCTGGAGGGCGAGGACCAGCGGGCGGCGATGCAGGGCCTCTCCGGCTGGGTGAGCGGACTCCTCCTCCCCGTGTACGGCAGGGAGGTCACCTCCCGTGCGCCGTGGTGCCCTCAGTGGTGGGAGCACCTGGAGGCGGTCGCCCACTTGCACGCGCTCTGGCTTGCCTGGCAGGAACTCACGGGGCCGAACGGGGGGATGACGGGGCCGGCGATGTGGCACCGGGATTTTCTGGCACCGACGATGCAGGTGCTGCGCGACCCTGACGGACCGTTCGCGGGGTGCAAGGCCGGCACACACCGGCCGAAAGAGGCTCCGGCAGCCGAACCATATCCGGCGTGAACCCAGTCGACCGCCCCACCGAATGGGTCGATTACATATTCAAAGGAGAGCTTGAAAATATGAGCGAACAGAACGAATTGGCGAGCGATTACGAACGTCTCTACTCGGCTGCGGCTCGCATGATGTGGGCTCAGCGAACCCGCTCCTGGCATGACGCCGATTCGAGGTGGCCCGCGGAGCGGAGGACGGCGTGGCGGACCTTGGAACAGGTTCTGCTCGACGCCGAGGCCGCCCTGGGCGCGCCCCGGCCGGGTGAGGGATCCGACCCCGCGCGTCACCTGATTTCCCGACGCGCCTCAGGGGACGCAGACCGCCCGCTCCCCTTCGACGAGGCGGTGCAGGACTGGAAGCAGCGGCTCGATGCCGACCCGGGATTCCTCGTGGAGCGCTGGGAGCCGTACCCGGACTACTACATGGAGCCCGGCTCCTGCGTGATCGTCCCCTCTTCGCCGTACTTCGCGATGATCGGCATCTTCCCAGAGCTGTTCCACCGACTGGCTCCGGGCCGGCCGGCGGTGACCATCGGTTCCGGTGCCTCGGACCTCTGCGTCGTGGCGCACGAGGCCGCGGACGCCCTGCGCGCGCCGCTGGGCATCGCCACACCGACGCCGCAGCCGGGGAACGCCCCCTGGATCGCTCCCGTCTCCCGTCCGGTATCGGACCTGCCCGATCTCCCCGAGCGTTTCGAGGCCCTGCGCCGCGCAGCGTGGTACGCGGCGGAAGCGATGCCGTCCCCGGAGGAGTTGAAGGGGACGCTGAACTTCACGGTCCAGCTGCGAGCGGCCGTGGCGGCCACCGACATCCAGCTGATGCTGACCGGTCAGGTGGCACCCGCGTGGCGCGAGGAGTACGAGCAGATCGATCCGGCGCGACACGGTGTCGTGGGGCTCGTGTCCGGTCCCGGGGACGAAGCGGTTCCGGTGCCCTTCGAGAAGGATGCCGCCAAATGGCGCGGGCTGAACGCCACCTCCCGTGGACGCCGAAGGAATACCAGCGGCAGTACTACCCGGACCGGGGCGAAACCGAGAACGTGGTGATTTCCGCCACCCGTGCCCTGGTCTTCGCCGAGATCCTCGACGAATTCGCGGCACGCCTGACGCCGGGACGCAATGCGGGGCTCATCCACTACAGCGCCTACGAGCTCTGCCAGTTCCTCACCTGGGGAATCGGCCGTGAGCTTCGCGCCCACTCGGGATTCTGACGGGAGGGCGGCCCATGACAGACAAGCGTTACCGCATTCTCGTCGTCTCCGACATCAGCGGCATGGGCGGCGGCGGCATTCCGGTGTTCAACCAGCACATCACCGAGGCGCTCGGGAAAGAGCACGACGTGACGCTGTTCACCGCCGACCCCGACACGCAGCCCCACAAGGGCGCGCGGATGGCCTCCACCCCGCCGATACCGGAGGGCGTTGAGGGCCGCGTGTGGATGGAGTTCCAATCCACCCTGAATCCTCGCACCCATGGCCTCCCCGACCCTCAGGAACGCCCCTTCGACCTGATCGTCGGGCACTCCCGGTTCTCCGGACCGACCGCGGCCGAGCTGCGGGACCGCTGGTATCCGGACGCGAAGGTCGCGCACTTTCTGCACACCAGCCCGGAACGGCTCGCCGAGGTCAAGTACGCACATGATCCGGCACACGCACAGGCCAAGGCCGCCCGCGACGCCCGGATCGAGCGCGAGGTGATGGACCGGGCGGACGTGGTCGTGGGCGTCGGCCCGTTGCTGACGACCGAGGCCGAGCGTCTGTCCTCGACAGGGCAGCACGTGCCCGACTCACACCAGCTCGTACCCGGCGTGGAGATCGAGGAGCTGGTCCAGCGGGGGCCGCACGAAGGTCGCCTCAACCTCCTGGTCATGGGGCGGACGGACGACCCGCTGAAGGGCGTCGACGACGCGCTGCGCGCTGTGAAGATGCTGAACGAAAACGGCATTGCCGTCCATCTCACCGTTCGTGGCGCCAATCCCGAAAAGCTCGGCGAGATAGTGGAGGTGACCGAAGGGCTGGGTGGGAAGGGCAACGTCACCGTCAAACCCTTCACCAAAGACGGCAATGAGCTGAAGAACGACATCATCACCGCCGACGCGGTCATCATGCCGTCCAAACACGAGGGCTTCGGCCTGGTGGCCACCGAGGCAGCGGGACATGGCGTGCCCATCCTGGTGAACCAGGAGAGTGGGGCGGCGCAGTTCCTGGGCGACAAGGCGCGAATCGCACCCGAGATCGGGCAGCCTTGTATCGTCCCTGAGCCGGAGAACTCCGAATACCGGGAGATCGCCTGGGCCGAGGCCATAGGCCAGCTCAAGGCCGACCTCGCCCAGCGCCGCGAGAACGCCAAGGAGCTCCGCGAGGCGCTCAAGGCTTACTCCTGGGACCATGCGAGCAAGGCCCTGGTCGAGGCGTCCATGAAGGCCACGCCCCTGTCACAGCAGAAGCCGCTCGCGCAGGGCCAAGCGCAGCGGAAGGCGACCGTGCAGGGCCCCGAAGGCAAGCTGCTGGCCAACGGCCCGGCCCCGAAGAAGCCCGGTGCACCGCCCGGCCTACAGAGCACCATCGCCAAGGCCGCTCGTCTCACCTCTCCAGGAGTGCGTCCCCCCGGATCCCAGCCCCAGGCGCCCCGCCCCGCACAGTCGGCTCCCGCGCCTGTGGCCCGCCCCTTCCACCTGCCGCAGACCGGGCAGGGCCAGGGCAGAGGCCCTGGCCGCTAGATAGGCAGGGCGTGCCTGGTGGATCTTCGCTGCCCACGGGGCTCGGCACCCGGAATGCGTACGGAACCGTCCCAGCGGACACTGGGGCCAGTGCCCTTCGGCGGACGAGGAGGACGCCGGCGTGACGGAGCGTACGAGCGGAGCGGGAGCGGCGGGCCGGGTCGGAGCAGGTGAGCACGTCAGACCGGCGGACCGCGTCAGACACGGTGAGCACCGTGGACCAGGCGTGGGTGGTCTGGCCTCGTGACGTCGAGCCCGCGTCCGTCGGCGCAGCGCCAGGGGGCGGAGACGTCGCTGTCCGAGGAGGACTTTCGGGGCCTGTACCGGCGGCTGTGGGAGCAGGCGCGGAGCGGGCGGGGTGACGGAGATCCGCGTCGTGGGGCACTGGTCCACCTGACCCCCGAGCGTGTGGTGGCGGCCGCCGCCGGGGTGCGGTGGGGGCGGAGCGTGTCGCTGGCCGCGCCCATCGAGACCCGGCCGGGGCCGGACGACCCGGAGCCCGCGACACACCGGATGACGGGGACGGTCCACCAGAACCCCGAAGCGCCCGGGTTGCACTTCGCGCTCGACCGGTTCGCCATGAACGTGCACGGTGACGCGCACAGCCATCTCGACGCGTTGTGCCACGTCGTCTTCGACGGCGAGCTCTACGGCGGCGTCCCGGCGAGCACGGTGACGCCGGACGGCGCCCGTGCGCTCACGGTCGACCTGGTGCGCGACGGGATCGTCGGTCGCGGCGTACTGCTGGACATCCCGCGGCTGCGCGGGATCCCCTGGCTCGAACCCGGCGACCATGTGACGGCCGACGACCTCACGGCCGCGGAGGCCGCCCAGGGGGTCCGGACCGGGCCGGGAGACCTGCTGTTCGTACGGGTCGGACACCGCCGTCGGCGTCGGGAGACCGGTGCCTGGGAGGTGGCGCGGGCCCGGGCCGGCATCCATCCGGCGGCGTTGGGCTTCCTCGCCGAGCGGCGCGTCGCCGTCCTGGGCTCGGACGGCAACAACGACACGGCTCCGAGCCCGGTGGCGGAGGTCGCGTTTCCCGTCCACGTGCTGGCGATGCACGCCATGGGTCTGCATCTCCTGGACTACCTGGACTTCGAGGAGCTGGCGCCGGCGTGCGAACAGCTGGGCCGCTGGCACTTCCTGTGCGTGGTGGCGCCGTTGCGGCTGCCGGCGGCCACCGGCTCTCCGGTGAATCCCCTCGCCGTGCTCTGAGCGGGGCGGTAGGGGCCCCGGGTGCCGCTCCGGCGCGTGGCGGCTATGTTCGAAGGGGGGAGACCGGTGTGACAGGTCCCGGCGGGGACGCGGGACCGCGAACCCGAGGACGGTGGTCGCCGTGGGCGACGCCCCCCATTACGACGTCATCATCATCGGTACCGGAGCGGGCGGAGGGACGCTCGCCCACCGGCTGGCGCCTTCCGGGAAGCGGGTGCTGATCCTCGAACGCGGCGACTACCTCCCGCGCGAACGGGACAACTGGGATTCCACCGCCGTGTTCGTCAAGGGCAGGTACCGGGCCCCGGAGTTCTGGTTCGACAAGCACGGCAGGGAGTTCCCGCCCGAGGTGAACTACTACGTCGGCGGCAACACCAAGTTCTATGGGGCCGCCCTGTTCCGACTGCGGCCCGAGGACTTCGGCGAACTGACGCACCACGACGGCGTCTCCCCCGCCTGGCCGATCCGGTACGAGGACCTGGAGCCGTACTACACCCAGGCGGAACACCTGTACCGGGTGCACGGCCGGCACGGCGAGGATCCCTGGGAGGGCCCGGCCGGCGAGCAGTACGCGTATCCGCCGGTGGAACACGAGCCGCGCATCCAGCGGTTGAGCGACGACCTGGAGAAGCGGGGCCTGCACCCCTTCCACCTGCCCATCGGGGTCGATCTGACCCAGGACGGCGACGGCCGGGCGACCCACTCCAGCGTCTGCATCCGCTGCGACCGGGTGGACGGCTTCCCCTGCCTGGTGCGCGGCAAGTCCGACGCCCAGGTGATCTGCGTGGAACCGGCGCTGCGGCACCCCAACATCGAGATGATCACCAACGCCCGGGTGACCAGGCTCGAGACCGATCCGACGGGCCGTGGCGTCAGCACGGTCGTGGCCCGGCTCGCGGGGGACGAGGAGGCCCGGTACGCGGCCGACATCGTGGTCGTCGCCTGCGGCGCGGTCAACTCGGCCGTCCTCCTCCTCGCCTCGGCGAACGAGCACCATCCCCGGGGCCTGGCGAACAGCTCGGACGTGGTCGGCCGGTTCTACATGCGCCACAACAACCTGGCCCTGATGGCCGTTTCGAAGGAACCCAACGACACCAGGTTCCAGAAGACCCTCGCCCTGCACGACTGGTACCTCGGCGCCGACGACTGGGACTACCCGCTCGGCGGGATCCAGATGCTCGGCAAGTCGGACGCCGAGCAGATCCACGGTGAGGCCCCGCGCTGGGCCGGAGCGGTGACCCCGGACATGCCCTTCGAGGTCCTGGCCCACCACGCCGTCGACTTCTGGCTGTGCGGGGAGGACCTGCCGCTCCCCGACAACCGCGTCACCCTGGACGACGACGGCCGCGTCCACCTCGCGCTCGACGAGTCCAACAACATCGCGGGGCTGGAGCGCCTGCGGCACAGGCTCCAGCGCATGCTGGGCCATCTGGGCATGCACGAGCACCATCTGTTGCCCCACAGCATCTACCTGCACAAGGGCATGCCGATCGGCGCCACCGCCCACCAGGCCGGCACCGTGCGGTTCGGCGACGACCCGGCCTCCTCGGCCCTGGACGTCAACTGCAAGGCGCACGACCTCGACAACCTGTACGTGGTCGACACGAGCTTCTTCCCGAGCATCGGTGCGGTCAACCCGTCCCTGACGGCCATCGCGAACGCTCTGCGCGTCGGCGACCACCTGCTGGACCGGCTGGGCTGAGGTCGCCGACCCGCACCGGCCGCGCTGACGCCGCCGACTCGCGTCGACCCAAGTCCTGCCAGGCGAAGCGTTCGACCGAAGTCCGACCCAGCGAGCGTTCGACCGAAGTCCGACCGGGCGAAGTCCGACAGAGCGAAGTTCCTGGACCAGGCGGCGTAACGCGGGGCCGCCCCTCATCACCGCACCGGGCCCGTGGTGATTGTGTGACGCCCGAACGCTCCCGGGCCCCGGCCCGGCGGAGCGGCGCCAGGCAGTCGAGGAGGCGGTACGTGGTGAGTTCCCCCGAGGTCATGCCCGAGGGCGTGGCCCTGCTCCCCGGATCCGCCGCCGAGGGCTGACCCCGTCACCCGCGTCGGCTCCCGGGAGAGACACGTATGCACACCACGCTGCAGCTGTTGGTGGACGCGCCGCCGCAGACGCTGCCGGCCAGATCGCTGATGGCCTTCACCCTGGCCTCCCACATCATCCTGGTGCCGCTGGGCGTGGCGCTGCCGCTGATCACCCTCATCACGCACGGCTACGGCCTGCGCCGCGACGACCCGACCGCCCTGCTGCTGGCGCGGCGCTGGTCGGCGGTCATGGCGGTGCAGTTCGCGATCGGAGTGGTCACCGGGACCGTGCTGTCCTTCGAGTTCGGCCTGCTCTGGCCGGGCCTGATGGGACGTTGGGGCGATGTCTTCGGCATCGGTTTCGGCGTCGAGGCATGGGCCTTCTTCCTCGAAGCGGTCCTCATCGCGATCTACCTCTACGGCTGGCGCAGGCTGCCTCCCCGTGCGCACTTCCTGCTCGGGCTGCCGCTGCCGGCGGCCGCTCTGCTCGGGGCCTTCGGCATCCTGGCCGCGAACTCCTGGATGAACACGCCGCGGGGTTTCACCCTCGACTCCGCGGGCGACCCCACCGACGTGAACATCTGGAAGGCGATCTTCACCCCGATGTTCGGGCCGCAGTACTGGCACTTCGTGGTGGCGATGCTGGTGACCGCGGGTTACGTCGTGGCGGGGGTGTACGCCGTCGGATGGCTGCGCGGACGCCGGGACCGCTACCACCGGCTCGGCTTCACCGTCCCGTTCACCGTCGCCGCGGTGGCGACTCCCGTGCAGTTCGTGCTGGGCGACTCCATCGCCCGGCAGGTGTTCCACAAGCAGCCGGTGAAGTTCGCCGCGATGGAGATCGTCTGGAAGACCGACACACATGTCCCGGAGTACCTGTTCGGCCGCCTCCATCCGGACGGCACGATCTCCGGCGGCATCAGGATCCCGCAGCTCGACTCCATCCTCGCGGGGTTCCGCCCCGACACCAGGGTCACCGGGCTGACCTCCGTCCCGGCGGCCGACCGGCCGAACGCCACCCAGGCCACCATCACCCACTGGGCCTTCGACATCATGGTCGGGATCGGCTCGGTGCTGGTGCTGCTCGCCCTGTGGTACGGCCTCGTCTGGCTGCGGCGTCGCCGCCTGCCGGAGTCGAAGTGGTTCTTCCGGGGCGCCGCCTGCGCGGGTGTCGCCTCCGTCGTCGCCGTGGAATGCGGCTGGATCACCACCGAGGTGGGCCGCCAGCCGTGGATCGTCTACGAGAACATGCGGGTCGCCGAAGCGGTGACCGCCACCCGTTCCACGACTCTGTGGATCATGTTCGGTCTCGTCGTCGTGGTGTACGTGTTCGTCTTCGGCTCGTTCCTCGCCGTGCTGCTGAAGATGCGCACCCGCTGGCGGTTCGCCGACGAACGGCGGACGGAGCCGGGACCGGTCGCGCCGCCGGAGACGGACACGCCCTACGGACCCCGCCCGCCGGTTCCCGCCGGCGACGCCCCGGCGCCCCGCGACGACGGCCCGGGACCGACCGCGGGAGGCCGGCCGTGACCGCCGATCTCGTCGCCGTCGTCCTGCTCCTCGCGATCGCCGCCTACGCCTGTGCCGGTGGCACCGACTACGGGGCCGGGTTCTGGGACCTGACCGCCGGCGGGGCGGAGCGCGGCAGGCGCCCCCGGTGGCTGATCGACCACGCCATGGCCCCCGTCTGGGAGGTCAACAACGTCTGGCTGATCTTCGTTCTGGTCATCATGTGGACCGGATTCCCGGACTTCTTCCAGGCCGTCTTCGCCGCGATGTGGCTTCCCCTGGCGCTGGCCGCCGTGGGCACCGTGCTGCGCGGCGCCGGCTTCGCCCTGCGCAAGCCCGCCCGGCGGCTCGCCGGACGGCGCCTCTACGGGGCCGTGTTCGCCATCGCCTCCCTCCTCACTCCGTTCTTCCTCGGAGCCGCGGCCGGAGGGATCGCCTCCGGCCGGGCGGCCCCCGGCACCGAGCCGTCGGCACACGCCTGGTCCAACCCCACCTCGATCCTCTTCGGCCTCCTCGCCGTCGCCGCCACGGCCTTCCTCGGAGCCGTGTTCCTGGCCGCCGACGCCCGGCGCTTCGACGCCCCCGACCTCGACGGCTACTTCCGGCGGCGAGCCCTGGCGGCTCTCGCCGCCGTCGCCGTGCTCGCCGTCATCACCCTGGGCGTCACCCACGATGACGCGCCCTACGTATGGCACGGCCTCATCCACGGCGTGGGACTCCTCTTCGTCGTCGCGGCGGCACTCGCCACCCTCGCCTCCGCCTGGCTGCTGCTCCGCCCCTCCGCGGCCTGGTCCCGGGGCACCGCCGTCGGCGTGGTCGCCTCGGCCGTCCTCGCGTGCGGCATGGCCCAACGCCCGTATCTCGTCCCGACCTCGCTGACCGTCGCGGAGGGCGCGGGCGCGCCCACCACCCTGCGCTGGCTGGTGTTCGTCACCCTCGTCGCGGTGGTGCTGGTCTTCCCGGCGGTCGCCCTCCTGTACTGGCTCGACACCCACGGCGAGTTGGACGCCCTCACCGAGGACGACCTGCGACGACGTGGTGCGCGGGACGAGGGCTGACGACGGGGCCCGCGGGCCGCGCGGGGCCCTCGCGGGGTGAGGCGGACGTGGCAAGGCCGGCCCGTCCTGCTATATCCTGAAAAAGCGTCTCCACGCCCGCCGGTCTTTCGGGGGGAATCCTCGGCCGCAGGGGCCAAAATTCGATTCCGTCGCTCGAGGTCGTGCCGCTCCCAGCGCGCATCGCGCCCCCGCTCCTCGCGCCGCGTCGACATGTGATGGGTGCGTCGAGCCGAATGTCCACGAGCGGACTCCGAACGCGAGCGGCGCCACGTGCTGGTCGATCGAGTGCGGTAGGCGGTCGTCGCACGATGATCGTCGTGAGGGAGATCGTTTCCCATGGACCTCAACACCATCACCGAAGTCGTCCGGCGGCCGTCCGCTCAGCCAGGCGCGGAGTGGCGTGAGGGCGACGCCTGGCTCGCGGGCGGAACGTGGCTGTTCTCCGTGGAGCAGCCCGATCTGCGCCGTCTGATCGACCTGACGGCGCTGCGTTGGGATCCCCTCGTTCCCAGCGACACGGGCCTGGAGATCGCGGCGACGTGCACCATCCGCGACCTGTACGCCTTCGCTCCGCGAGACGACTGGGTCGCGGGCACCCTTCTCGCGACGAGTTGCGAGGCGTTCCTGTCCTCGTTCAAGGTCTGGAACTCGGCGACCGTCGGCGGAAACATCTGTATGTCCCTGCCCGCCGGTCCCATGATCACGCTGACGGTCGCGCTGGAGGCACGGTACGAGTTGGTGGCTCCCGACGGGTCCGCGCGCACCGTCGACGCCCTCGACTTCGTGACCGGCGACCGTCAGAACATCCTCTCGCCCGGGGAGATCCTGCGGCGCGTCGACATTCCGGCGTACGCCCTGCGGAAACGCACCGCGCACCGTCGTTTCTCGCTGACCCGACTCGGTCGTTCGACGGTTTTCCTCATCGGCACCCAGACGCCGGGAACGAGCGACCTGCTGCTCACCGTCACCGCCGGCACCAGCCGCCCGGTGCGGATGGCCTTCGACACCATGCCCGACGCCCGGACGCTGCAGCAGAGCATCGACGTCATTCCCGCCGACACCTGGTTCGCCGATCCCAACGGGACCCCCGACCACCGTCGCCATCTGACGAAGCACTTCGCCGAGGAGATTCGTCGCGAACTCATGGCCGGGAGCCCGACATGACGTACCGCGTGAACGGCAGGAGCTTCGACGAGGAACCGGACCCCGGACAGTGCCTGCGCACCTTCCTTCGCTCCCTCGGCCACTACGGCGTCAAGAAGGGGTGCGACGCGGGCGACTGCGGCGCCTGCACCGTGTGGTTGGACGGCAGTCCGGTGCACAGCTGCATCACCCCCGCGTTCCGTGCGGACGGTCGTGAGGTGACGACGATCGAGGGGCTCGGTTCGCCCGGCAACCTGCATCCGATGCAGCGGCAGTTCCGTGACGCCCCGGGGTTCCAGTGCGGTTTCTGCACCGCTGGAATGATCATGACGTCGGCGACGTTCACCGCGGCGCAGAAGAAGGACCTGCCGCGGGCGTTGAAGGGCAACCTCTGCCGCTGCACCGGCTATCGGGGGATCGAGGACGCCGTGAAGGGCGTCACCGGGGTCGAGCCGGCCGCGCCGGGAAAGGCCGTCGGGACGAGCGTCGGCGCTCCGGCGGCCAACGACGTGGTCACCGGTCGCGCCGAGTTCACGATGGACACCCGTATCGAAGGGATGCTGCACCTCAAGGTGGTGCACTCACCCCACGCGCACGCCCGGATCGTCTCGATCGACAAGACCGCCGCGCTCGCGGTCCCCGGCGTGCGTCGCGTCTACACCTGGGAAGACGTGCCCCGCAGGCGTTTCACCACGGCGATCCACACCGATCACCTCGTCGATCCCGACGACACCTTCATCCTCGACGACACGGTCCGCTTCGTCGGCCAACGCGTCGCCGCGGTGCTGGCCGACACGGTGGGGGCGGCGGAGGAGGGCTGCCGAAGACTCGCTGTCGAATACGAGGTCATGCCGGCCGTGTTCGACCCCGAAGAGGCGATGGCCGAGGGGGCGCCACAGATCCACGGCTCGCACGACCCCTTCGTACGCGACCCCGTCCGCAACATCCTGATCGAGATCCACGCGCGCATCGGCGACGTCGACGCGGGGTTCGCCGAAGCCGACGTGGTCCACGAGGGCACATACTTCTCGCCGCGCGTACAACACGCGCATCTCGAGACCCATGGCTCGATCGCCTGGATGGAGAACGGTCGCCTCAACGTCCGCACCAGTTCGCAGTCGCCGTCGATCGCGAAGGTCAAACTCTCCTATCTGTTCGCGCTGCGCCCGGACCAGCTCCGCGTGTTCTGCGCACGCGTCGGCGGCGGCTTCGGCGGCAAACAGGAGGTGATCTCGGAGGATCTGGTCGCGCTCGCCACCCTGGACACCGGGCGCCCCGTCTGCTTCGAGTACACCCGCGAGGAGGAGTTCACGACCGCTTCGCCACGGCATCCGATGGCGTTGACGGTCAAGCTCGGCGCGAAGGCGGACGGGACGCTCACGGCGCTCCAGGTCCGCAATGTGTCGAACACGGGCGCCTACGGCAACCACGGCGGCGAAACGCTGTACGCGGGCGGCGCCGCCGTCATGATCTACCGCTGTCCCAACAAGAGGTACGACGGGTACTCCGTCTACACGAACACCGTTCCGAGCGGGGCGCTGCGCGGCTACGGGATGACCCAACCGGCGTTCGCCGTGGAATCGGCGATGGACGAGCTGGCGCGCGCCGTGCACATCGATCCGCTCGAACTGCGCCGACGCAACATCGTGCGGCCGGGCGATCCGCTGGTCGCCATGGAGGAGGGCCCCGACGACGTGATGTTCACCGAGCCCGGGCTGGCGCGGTGCATCGATCTCGTGGAGGGGGCCATGGCCGGTACGCCCGGTGAGCCGTCCCCCGGCCCCGGGTGGCTCGTCGGGACCGGCTTCGCGAGTTCCCTGCACGAGACCGCGCCCCCGACGGAACACCTCTCCGAGGCATGGGTGACGCTCGGCGACGACCTCGTCTACGAGGTGGCCGTCGGAACGGCCGAGTTCGGTGAGGGGACGTCGACCGCGCATGTGCAGATCGCGGCGAACCAGCTGGGCACGACTCCGTCGCGGATCCGCCTGGTGCAGTCCGACACCGACCGCACGGGATTCGACACCGGCGCCTTCGCGAGCGCGGGGCTCTTCGTGGCGGGCAACGCGGTGCTTCGGGCGGCCAATGCCGTGCGCGACCGCATCCTGGAGTTCGCCGCCGCGCACACGGGTGTGCATCTCGTGATGTGCTCCCTGGACGACGAGGGCGTCGTCTGCGGCGACCAGCGCGTGTCGTTGGCGGAGCTCGTCGCGCTGGCCCGAGCGCGCGGCATACGGTTCACCGCCGCCCGCAAGGCCTACGGATCGCCGCGAAGCGTCACCTTCAACACGCACGGGTTCCGCGTCGCCGTCCATCCGGTGACGGGTGAGATCCGCGTCCTGTACAGCGTCCACGCGACCGACGCCGGTGTCATCGTCAACCCCGCACAGGTCCGGGGCCAGGTGGAGGGCGGTGTGGCCCAGGGTCTCGGCTTCGCGCTGACCGAGAACTACCAGGTCGACGCGGACGGTGCCATGGTCAACCCGAACCTCCGCAACTACCGCATCCCCACCTGTGCCGATGTCCCCCGCACCGATGTGCTCGCGGTGGACTCGGCGGACTCCTACGGGCCCTTGCGGTCCAAGGGAATGGCGGAGTGCTGTATCAACCCGGTGGCCCCCGCGTTGGCGAACGCGCTCCATGACGCGACCGGGGTCCGCTACCGCGCGCTGCCCCTGACTCCGGAACGGATCTACCGCCGGCTCACCGAGCGCCAGTCGGCGGCGCGGCGCTGAGCGCCCTCCCTGGCCACCGGGTGTGGCGCCGGGCCGTGGCAGACCCGTGAGGAGGCCGAGATGCTGGAGATCGCCGGCGAGTTGCACCGGTGGCTCGGGCAGAGGCGGGACTTCGCCGTCGCCACCGTGGTGGCGGTCGGCGGCAGCGCGCCCCGCCAGCCCGGCGCGACGCTCGCCGTCGACGGCGAGGGCTCGGCTGTCGGGTCGGTCTCCGGGGGATGCGTGGAGGGCGCCGTGTACGAGCTGTGCCGGCGGACGCTCAAGCACGGCGCGGGGTGCGTCGAGCGCTTCGGGTGCGCCGACGAGGACGCCTTCGCCCCCGGCCTGACCTGCGGCGGGGTCGTCGACATCCTGCTCACCCCGGTCAGCGCGGGCTCTCCCGTCCGGGAGGTCCTCGCGGCCGCTGTCGCCGCCGTCATGCGGGGGGACGCGGTGGCGGTCGCGCGGATCGCCGAGGGGCCGGCCGAGCTGATGGGCCGCGCGCTGGTCGTCCGCCGGGACGGCTTGTACCAAGGCGGCCTGGGCGGGCCCGCGGAGGTGGATCGCGCCGTGGCGGACGCGGCCCGCGCCCTGTTGGACGCCGGCCGCACCGGCACCGTCGAGATCGGCGCGGACGTGTCCCGTAGCGGGCGGCCGCTGACGGTGTTCGTCGAGTCGAGCCTGCCCGCCCCCCGGATGATCGCCTTCGGTGCCGTCGACTTCGCCTCCGCGCTGGCGCGGGTGGGAAAGTTCCTCGGCTACCACGTGACCGTGTGCGACGCCCGCCCGGTCTTCGCGACACGGCTCCGCCTCCCGGCGGCGGACGAGATCGTCGTCCAGTGGCCGCACACCTACCTCGCGTCGACGGATGTCGACGGCCGCACCGTGCTGTGCGTCCTCACCCATGACGCCAAGTTCGACGTGCCCCTGCTGGAGCTGGCGCTGAGGCTTCCCGTCGCGTACGTCGGCGCCATGGGCTCCCGGCGCACCCACGAGGACCGCGACCGACGGCTGCGCGAGGTCGGCGTCACCGAGCGGGAACTCGCCCGGCTGCACTCGCCGATCGGCCTCGACCTCGGCGCCCGTACCCCCGAGGAGACGGCCCTGTCGATCGCGGCGGAGATCGTCGCCCACCGGCGCGGCGGCGGCGGTGCCTCGCTGACCGGCGCGCGCACCCCGATCCACCACGACGCACCGCTGGTGTGAGGACGGCGTTCACCAGGGGCTCCGGCCGGTTCCGGGCCACGGCGGCGGTCGGTGTGCCGGCGTGCGAGGCGTGGCCGCCCTGGCGGGCGCCGGGGGGCAGAGGCTGAGCGAGGCGGCGGCCGCGGAGGGGACCGCCGTCACGGTGTGGCGGGCGTCCCAGGTCTGCCCGCGGGAGTGGAGCACGTCCATCGCCCAGGACAGCTGCCGGGCCACGATGTCCCAGCCCCGTTCCACGGCCGTGTGCTGGGCCGCGAGCAGGCAGCGGCGTTCGGTGTGGAACCAGGCCAGCGCCTCGGACGCGGTGTCCGGCGGGGTCGGTTCACCGCCGGCGGCCGGCCGGGGCACGGTGGCATGGGAGTGCCGCGGATCCAGCAGCCGGGCGCCGGTGGACGCGGTCTGCGCGTAGAAGTCCACCAGGCGACGCAGGGCGGCCGCGCACTCCCACTCCGGATGGTCGTCGGCGCGCTCGGCGGCGTAGAGGCGGACGAGACCGTGCAGGGTGTAGCGGCCGGGGTGGTACTGCCGGATCAGATGCATGTCCTCCAGCTCGCGCAGGAACAGCCGGGCCCGCGTGGCGGGCAGCCCGAAGAGCCCGGCCGCCGCGGACAGGCTGATGTCCGGGCCGGGCACCAGCCCCAGCAGGGTGAACAGCCAGGCCGTCTCGGGTTTGAGCGAGCGCAACGAGCCGGCCAGCACGGTCCTGATGCTGGCGCACGCCTCCCCCGCGTCCAGGGCGTCGAGCCGGGTCGCGTGGTTGCGCAGCTCCCGGGCCAGTCCGGTCAGGGGCCGGGCGGGATGGGCCGCCGCGCGGGCCGCGACGATGCCCAGGGCGAGCGGTGAGCCCCCGCAGTGGCTGAGGAGTTCGCCCGCCGTGCCGGGCTCGGCGTACAGGCGCTCCTGTCCGAGGTGGCGGGCGAGCAGGGCGTGGGCCTCCGCCTCGCCGAGGGGGTCGAGGACCAGGGGGAGCGCGCCGTGCGTGGTGACCAGACCGCCCAGCTGGTGGCGGCTGGTGATCAGCACCATGCAGCTGGACCCGCCCGGGAGCAACGGCAGGACCTGCTCCGTGTCGCGGGCGCTGTCGAGCACCACGAGCATCCGCTTGCCGGCGGTGAGGCTGCGGTACAGCGCCGCCTGGGCCTCCAGACCGGCGGGGACCGCGTCCGGCTCGACGCCCAGCGCGTCGAGGAAGCCGCGCAGGGCGCTCTCCGGCGAGGTGGGTTCGGCGTCGCTGTCGAAGCCCCGGAGGTCGACGTAGAGCTGGCCGTCCGGGAACCGGTCCGTGTGCCGGTGCGCCCAGTGCAGCGCCAGCCAGGTCTTGCCGATGCCGCCGGATCCGGCGATCACCGAGATCACCACGGCGTCGCCGAGTGCGGCCAGGCCCTGGGTCAGCACGGCCAACTCCCCACACCGCCCGGTGAACAGCCGTGGCGTCAGGGGCAGTTGGCGGGGCACGGCGGGGTGGGCGCGGCGCGGCGCCGGGCGGTGCTCGACCGAGGGGCCGATCCCGGGCTCGGGGCCGCCGCCCGCGGTGGTGGCGGTGAGCAGGCGCTGGTGGAGCTGTTGGAGTTCGGCCCCGGGCTCGGTGCCGAGCCGGTCGATCAGCTCCCGGCGGCCGTCCTGGAACGCCTGGAGGGCTTCGGGGATCCGGCCGCCGCGGTAGAGCGCGAGCATGAGCAGGCCGAGCAGCTCCTCGCGCAGCGGGTGCTGCCGCACCAGGGCCGTCAGGTCGGAGATCACCGCGGTGTGGCGCTGGAGTCGGATGAGGGCCCGGGCGTGCTGTGCGACGGCGACCAGGTGGCGCTCCGTGAGCCGTTCGGACTCGGCGCGCAGCAGCGGTCCGGTCGCCAGCCCCTCCAGCGGTTCGCCGCGCCAGAGGTCGAGCGCTCGTCGGAGCAGCTCCGCCGCGCGTTCCGGCTCACCCTGGCGCAGGGCCTCTTCCCCGTCGGCCGCAAAGCGGTTGAATTGTTGAAAGTCGAGTTCCGCTGGGTCCGTGCGCAACAGATAGCCGTCGGCCCGGGTGACAAGGCGGCCCGCCTCGGCCTCTCCGAAGCTCTTTCGCAACCCCGATACATAAGTACGAAGATTGGTTCTGGGGCTCGCGGGTTCCGTGTCCCATACCGCCTTGGCCAAATAGTGCGGTGTCACTGTCTCATTCGCGCGCAGGACCAAAGCGGCCAGTACAGCGCGCTGCCGCGGCCCGCCCAGGGCGAGCATGCCGCCGCCCCCACTGACGCGTAACGGGCCCAGAACGTGAAACTCCATGCGATCCCCCGGCCTCCCCCCGGCCTGCCGGCATCGAAAGCAACCCGGCTGTTTTTCGCAAAATAATACAGCCGAAATCTCGCCGTGATCATTGTGGGCGGCTTCTGGGCGGCTCTGGGCGGCTTCTGGGCGGGAGGCGTCGCAAGCTGAACTCGACTCCGCGGCAGCACTTCCGCGGGGCCGACCCACCATTCGATCAGTGAGGAGTCAGAGCATGTACAAGAAGCTCCAGGCGGTCGCGGACCGCATGATCAGCTCGCTCGTGCCCAAGGTCGACGCCGCGGCGTGCTCGCCCGGGTGCTACGTCGCGGGCCACTGCCCGGTCTCCCGGTGCAAGAACGGCTGCACCATCTACTCGGACTGCGGGGTCCGCTGTTACTGAGCACCGTCGATCGCGGCGTCGGCTGACGACCTGTTGACGGTCTGTTGACGGCGGGGAGGGGGCTTCCGGCGCCCTCCCCGCCGATCCCGGCACCGCCGCGGCGATCACCACCCGGGAGGTGTCTGGTGAGTTACATGGGAATCGGTATCCGGTGCCTGATCGGGACGGTCTTCCTGGTCTCCTCGTTCAGCAAGGTCGCCGGGCGCGGCGCGTTCGCCGCCTTCACGACGTCGATACGCGACATGGGCCTGCTGCCGCGCGCGCTGGTGCGGCCCGCGGCCTGGGCGGTGGTGATCGCCGAGTTCGCCGTGTGGGCGCTGCTGGCGGTGCCGGCGCCGGCCCCCGCCGCCGTCGGTTTCGTGATCGCCCTGGGCCTGCTGGTGGCCTTCGCGATCGGCATCACGGCGGTGGTACGGCGCGGGGTCCGCGCGCCCTGCCGGTGCTTCGGCGCGTCCGCGACCCCCCTGGGCCCCCGGCACGTCGTACGGAACGTCCTCCTCGCGGTGGCCTCGGCGCTCGGCGCCGTGGCGGTGTTCTCCACCGGCGCGCTCCAGGTGGCCGGAGTGGCGGTCGCGGTGCCGTGCGGTCTCCTGCTCGGCGGTCTGACCGTCGCGCTGGACGATCTGTTCGTCTTGTTCCAACCGGTTCGTACAGCCCCGGCGGCTGCTCGCGGACTCCGTTGAGTACTGAAGGAGTTGTCATGCCATTTCTGATCGCGGCCGTCATCCTCGTGGGCGTGCTCTGCGTGCTGGACCTCATCCTGACGCTCGGCGTGGTCAGGCGGCTGCGGGAGCACACCGAACTGCTGGCCAACGCCAAGAGCGGCCTCCCGGCGGGCATCGCGGTGGGTGAGGAGATCGGCGACTTCACCGCCTCCACCCTGGACGGCGAGACGCTGCGCCGCGCCGACCTGGACGGCGAGACCGTGGTGGCCTTCTTCTCCCCGACCTGCCAGCCGTGCCGGCGGAAGATGCCCAAGTTCGTGGAGTTCGCCAAGGCGATGCCCGGCGGCCGTGACCGGGTGCTGGCAGCCGTGATCGGTGAGCCCGACGAGGCCGCGGAGTTCGCCGCCCAGCTGGGCCCGGTGGCGCGTGTGGTCGTGGAGGGCGACGACAGCGGCCTGGTGGAGGCGTTCCGCACCTCGGCGTTCCCGACGCTGCTGCGGGTGTCCCCGGACGAGGCCGGCCGGCTCGTGGTCAAGGCGACCGATGTGAGGCTGGACCGGCCCGCGCTCGTGGCATGAGGACGGGGGACGACCGGCCGGACGCCGTGGAGGGCCGGGAACCCGCGGGGCCGGGCATGGCCCGACGGCTGGGCGTCGTCTGGGCGCTCGCCGCGCGGGCCGCCCCCGGCACGCTCGCACTGTACGGCGCGCTCACCCTCGCCACCGGCGCCCTGCCGGTGGCGACGGCCTGGCTCACCAAGCTGGTGCTGGACGGTCTGGTGGGCGACGCCTCGGCCGGGGAGCTGATGTGGCTCGCCCTCGGCCTGGCCGCCGCCGGCACCGTCAGCAGGGTGGCGCCCCAGCTCGCCCAGTACCTACGGGCCCAGTTGGAGCGCGCGGTCGCCCTGCGGGCCCAGGACCGGCTGTTCGCGGTGGTGGAGACCTTCGCGGGACTGCGCCGGTTCGAGAACCCCAGCTTCCTCGACCGGCTCCGCTTCGCGCAGGAGGCCGGCCGGAGCGCCATCCCCCAGGCCGTCGACGGCGCGCTCGGCGTCGTCGGCTCCTCGATCACCATCGTCGGCTTCGTCGGCTCCCTGTACCTGCTCAGCCCGGTGATGACGGCCGTCGTCCTGCTCTCGGGCGTGCTGGCGGTGCTCGTGGAGGTCGCGCTGTCGCGGCGGAAGGCCCGGCTGCTGTGGCAGGTCCAGGGCGCCGAGCGGCGGGAGTTCTTCTACAGCGACCTGCTGGCCGATGTGCGCGCGGCCAAGGAGGTCCGACTGTTCGGCATCGGGGCGTTCCTCCGCGGCAGGATGCTGACCGAGCGGCGCAGGACCAACGCCGTGAAGCGGGCCATCGACCGCCGGGAGCTCTGCGCCCACCTGGCCCTCGGCGCGCTGGCGGCGGCCGTCTCCGGCGGCGGGCTGCTGTGGGCGGTCTCGGCGGCCCGCGCGGGCACGCTCTCCGTCGGCGACGTCACCGTGTTCGTCGCCGCCGCGGTGGGGGTGCAGGCCGCGCTCGCCATGCTGGCCGAGGACGTCGCCGGCGCCCACCAGGCGCTGGAGATGTTCGGCCACTTCGCCGCCGTCACCACGGCGGGACCGGATCTGCCGACTCCGTCCGCGCCGCGCCCGCTGCCTCCGCTGCGCCGCGGGCTCGAACTGCGAAACGTCTGGTTCCGGTACTCCGATGACCACCCGTGGGTGCTGCGCGGGGTCGACCTGCGTATCCCGCACGGCTCGTCGGTCGCGCTGGTCGGCCTGAACGGCGCCGGGAAGTCCACCCTGGTGAAACTGGTCTGTCGGTTCTACGACCCCACCGAGGGACAGATCCTCTGGGACGGCGTGGACATCCGCGAGGTCGACCCGGTGGAACTGCGGCGGCGGATCGGCGCGGTGTTCCAGGACTACATGCACTACGACATGACGGCCGCGGAGTGTGTGGGCCTCGGCGACCTGGAGGCCATGGACGACCGGCCCCGCATCGAGGCCGCGGCGCGGAAGGCCGGCATCCACCGGAAGCTGTCCGAACTGCCGCGCGGCTACGACACCATGCTGTCCCGCGTGTTCTTCATGGACTCCGAGAAGGACGATCCGGACACGGGGGTGGTGCTCTCCGGCGGACAGCTGCAACGCCTCGCCCTGGCCCGTGCCTTCCTCCGCGACCGGCGCGACCTGATGATCCTCGACGAGCCGGCCGCCGGGCTGGACGCCGAGGCCGAGCACGAGATCCACACCTCGCTGCGGCGCCATCGGGAGGGCCGGACCAGTCTGCTCATCTCGCACCGGCTGGGGGCCGTGCGGGACGCCGACCTCATCGTGGTGCTCGGCGAGGGCCGCGTGGCGGAGCGGGGAACCCACGCCGCGCTGATGGCCGCGGACCAGGGCTACGCCCGGCTGTTCCGGCTGCAGGCGTCCGGCTACCAGACGCTGTCGGCGGAACGGGACGAGCCGATCTTCACAGGAGGAAGCTGATGACCACCCGGATCGGCTGGTGGGCCGCCGCGCTGGTACCCGCCGTCGGCCTCGCGACCGCCGCGGCGCTGGGCCGCCGTCTGGTCGTGGTCACCGTGTGCGGGGCGAGCATGGAGCCGACGTACCGCAGCGGTGAGAGGGTGCTGGCGCGGCGCGGCCGCACGCCGGCGGTGGGGGACGTCGTCGTGGTCGAGACGGCGGCCTCCGACACCCCGCTGGCGCCCGGCGCGGGGGCCGGCGCGATGACCGCGCGGAACTGGATCATCAAGCGGGTCGCGGCCGTGCCGGGCGACCCGGTCCCCCGCGACCGCTTCCCCGCCCTGGCCGACGTGCCGGAGGACCGGGTCCCCCCGGGCCGGCTGGTCCTCCTCGGCGACAACCCCGAGCGCAGCCAGGACTCCCGCCGGCTGGGGTACTTCCCGGTGGAACGCGTCCTGGGGTCGGTGGTGCGGCGCCTGCCGGGCTGAACGGTCCCCCACTCGCGACGGCCCCCGGGCGAATACGAGCCACCTCGCCTACCGGGAGATCATCACCCGCCCCTACCGGTTCGAACCGGGGGCGTGGCAATGAGCCCGGCACGTGCCCTCACACAGTGGCGGAGAAGCGGGCGGCGCGGCTCATCCCGTCAGCTCCAGGACGGCGACGCCCTGGACGCGGTCGGCCGCGAGATCGGCGAGGGCCTCGTCGGCACGGTCGAAGGAGTACGGGACGACCGAGACCCGCAGCGGATGCGCCTCGACGGCGGCGAGGAAGTCCCGTCCGTCGACACGCGTGTTGGCGGTGACGCTGCGCAGGGTGCGTTCCCGGAACAGGTGCCGGTCGTAGTGGAGCGGGGGGATGTCGGAGAGGTGGATGCCGGCGACGCTCAGGGTGCCGCCGGCGTCGAGGGCCGCCAGGGCCGGGGGGACCAGTTCGCCGGCGGGGGCGAACAGGATCGCGGCGTCGAGGGGCTCCGGAGGCGGGTCGGCCGCGCCGCCGACGGAGGCCGCGCCCAGCTCCAGGGCGAGGGTACGCGCGGCCGCCGAGCGGGTCATGACGTGGACGGTCGCGCCCTGGGCGATGGCCAGTTGCGCGGTGAGGTGGGCGGAGGCGCCGAAGCCGTAGATGCCGAGGCGGCCGCCGGGTGGCAGCTCGGCGCGGCGCAGCGCGCGGTAGCCGATGATGCCGGCGCACAGCAGCGGGGCGAGCTCCGCGTCGGGGGACGCCGCGGGCAGCGGGTAGGCGTAGTCGGCGGGCACGGTGGCGTACTCGGCGTAGCCGCCGTCCGCGTCCCAGCCGGTGTACGTCGAGGACGGGCAGAGGTTCTCCTGGCCGCGGACGCAGGAGCGGCAGCTGCCGCAGGTCCGGCGCAGCCAGGGGATGCCCACCCGGCTGCCGAGCGGCGGGCCGGCGGCGGCCGCGCCCGTCGCGACCACCTCGCCCACGGCCTCGTGGCCGGGGACGACCGGGCTACGGTGCGGGGGCAGATCGCCGTCGCGGACGTGCAGGTCGGTGCGGCAGACGCCGCAGGCGCGGACCCGTACCAGCAGCTCGTCCGGGGCGGGCTCCGGAACGGGCAGTTCCACCGGGTCCAGCCGGCCGGGGGCCCGCACCTGCCAGGCCCTCATCGTCGTGGGGATCACGCGCGCCCCTTCCCTCGGCGGGGTGTGTGGGTCGACGTGGCCAACGTAACGGCGCGGCGGTGCCCGCGTCGGGAGCGGCCATCCCGTGTCGCCGCCGGCGCGGCGACGGGCGGAAGCGGACCCAGCGAGCGGCGCGGGCTCCACGAGCGGCACGCGGCTCACGCGGGCTCCGCGTGCGTGTGCGCCGTGCGCGTCGCACGATGGAGGGGCGAGCCCGCCCGGCGACGGGGCCCGGTGAGGGATCGACGGTCGGACAGCCTCCGCGCGCGGCGGTGTCACGGCCCGTCGACGCGGGCCGTGACACCGGGGCGCGCCACGGGTGTGCGCGGACGGGCCGTCAGACGGTGAAGCCGCCGTCGACGGCGATCGCCGCGCCGGTGATGTACGTCCCGCCGTCGCCCGCCAGGTGGACGACGGTCGCGGCGATCTCGTCCGGGGCGGCGTAGCGGCCGAGGGCGGTGAAGCCGCTGATGGTGGCGGCGTTCGGGCCGTGCGCCGGGTTGGCGTCGGTGTCGGTCGCGCCCGGGTGGACCACGTTGGCGGTGATCCCGCGCGGGCCCAGTTCGCGGGCGAGGCCCTTGGTCATGCCGATGAGGGCGGTCTTGGTGAGCCCGTACAGCGTGAGGCCGGGGAACACCGTCCGCTCGGCGACGTTGCTGCCGATGCTGATGATCCGTCCGCCGTCGGTCATGTGGCGCGCGGCCGCGCGGGAGGCCAGGTACGGCGCGCGGACGTTCACCGCGACCGTGCGGTCGAACTCCTCCGCGCCGAGCTCCTCCACCGGCCCGACGGGGAAGACGCCGGCGTTGTTGACCAGGATGTCGATCCGACCGAGGGTGGCGACGGTCTCGTCCACGGCGGCGGTGACCGCCGCGACATCGCCGCTGTCGGCGTGGATCGCCAGGCCGCGACGGCCGACGGCCTTGACGGCGTCGACCACGTCGGCGGCGGAGTCGGCGCCCTGCTGGTACGTCAGCGCCACATCGGCGCCCGCGGCGGCCAGCCGGCGGGCCACGGCCGCGCCGATGCCCCGGCCGCCGCCGGTGACCAGGGCGACCCTGCCGTGCAGGGCGGGCACTCCGCCCGTCTGGGTGCCGCCCTCGAAGGTGCTCGGCGTGGTGGTGTCAGGGGTGTGTGCGATCTCGTTCATGAGACCAGCCTGTCCCGCCGCGGACGAGGAGTCTGGCGGGAATCGGCCCTTGTGTTCGATCATGGTCGCGGTTGGGATCCGTTCTCGTTTCCGCACGTCAGGAGAGAAGTCACCATGCGCGTCATAGCCTTTGACCACCTCGTGCTCAATGTCGCCGACGTCGAGCGCTCGCTCGCCTTCTACACCGGACCGCTCGGCCTGGAGCCGGTACGGGTGGAGGAGTGGCGGGCGGGCGAGGTCCCCTTCCCGTCGGTGCGGGTGAGCCCGACGACGATCATCGACCTGATCACCCCGGGGCCGGACGCCCCGCGGGGCTCCAACGTCGATCACATCTGTCTCGTCGTGGAGCCCCTGGACTGGCAGGACGTCATCGCCTCGGGGGTGTTCACCGTCGTGGACGGCCCCGGCAAGCGCTTCGGCGCGCGCGGCACCGCCGAGTCCCTGTACGTCACCGACCCGGACGGGAACACCGTCGAGCTGCGCTGGTACCCGGAGGACGCCGCGGCGGCCGGCGGCGCCGGGGAGGCTCAGGACGACTGATCGGCGAGCTCCTCCAGCCGGTGCGCCAGCCGGGGGTCGGGCTGCGGGATCGCCCCGTAGTCCGCGTCGGTGTCGATGTCCAGCCGCTCCACCGCCTCTCTCAGCGACGCCTCGCTGGGCCCGCCCGGCGGCGGCCCCGAGATGTCGTAGCGGATGCCGATGCCCGCCGCCGGGTCGGAGTCCGGGGCCGGGCCCGGGGGGCCGGGGTGTCGTTCCGGCCCCGGCTCCGGCGACCGCACCGGCCGGGGCTCCGCGTCCAACTCGGCGACCTGGCAGGCCCAGTGCTCGGCGTCGCGCAGTTCGCCGCGCCGCATGTGCAGCAGGTACAGGCAGTAGGCGGAGGTCGAGGAGCCCGCGCCGGCGGCGAACTGCCACCAGAACTGGGCCGCGTCCTCGTAGTCGGCCAGGTAGAGCACGCAGGCGAAGACGAGCGCGCCCTCCGGGTCGATCCGCCGGGAGTTGTCCAGTCGGGCCATGTGTCGGGAGGCGTCCGCGTCCCGGATGACGAGGGTGGACAGCACCCGCAGATCGCGGGCGGCCTGGTCGTGCAGCGACGGCGGCCACACCGGCGCCGGCCGGACCGGGCCGGTCGCCGGGCAGTCCCGGACGGTGTCGGCGCAGGCGGTCGCCGCCGGGGGCGGGTCGCCCATGCCGCCGGTGTCCCGCCACGCGGTGCGGCCCAGGTCGTGCTCGATGCGACGGCGGGCGCCCTCGAGGTCGAAGTCGTCGTACTCGTCCTCGAGGGCCCGGGCCGACGCCAGGGCTTCCGCAAGGCTTCTGCTGGAAGGCATCGGGCCCTCACTCCTCATCGTCGTCGGCGCCGAGGTCGGCGGCCAGTTCCGCGGTCAGGCCCAGCTCGCCGGCCAACTTGCGCTTGGCGAAGCGCAGCTGCGAGCGGACGGTGGCCGGGGTGACGCCCATGATGTGCGCCGCGCGGTCCGTCGGATAGTCGAGGACGAACCGCAGCACCATCGCGTCGAACTGGCGCTCCGGCAGTCTGCTGATGGCCGCGTAGAGCCCCAACGCGCTCTCCAGCTCGGCGAACTGGTCGCGCACGGACTCCAGGGCGGCACGCGTCGCGCGGGAGAACGCGGCGCTCTCCACTATCGCCACGTCGCGCCCCTGGCGCAGCAGTTCCTTGGCCACGCGCTCCTTGAGCAGGGCCCAGGCGTACGCCTCGTGGTTGGCGTCCGCCATCATCTGCGGCCAGATGACGGCGAGCCGCATGAAGGTGGCGTGGACCAGCTCGCCCGCCATCCGGCGGTCGCCGAGCTGGAGGTGGGCGTACTCCAGGTACGGGCGGTGGTACAGCTGGTGGAAGGCCCAGAAGGCCGCGGGCAGGGTCACGGGCAGTTCGCGCACCGTTCGCGTCGGCGGGTCCTGCGGGGTTCGGTCCACGCTCATCGGGCCCCCTCGTTCTCCGGCGCACACAGCGTCGACGGGCCGGTGGCGACCGCCTGCGCGCCCGGCGGCGGGTCGACCGACCGCTGGCGGGCCGGCTGTCGGCGGGCCGGCTCCTGGTGGCGCTCGACCAGGGACGCGGCTCCGATCCGCACGCCCGCGCCGAGCACGCGGCCCAGCAGTATCCGGGCGTCCGCGGCGAACACGCGCGCCGCGGTGATCAGCGACACGGCCAACGCGCTGGTGGCGACATCAATCACGGTGGATGGTCCTTCGCATCCGCGGGACGGCGCGCGTGTTGCCAATTCACGCGCGCCGGAGAGCGTCCTCGCTCTCAGGACCAGCAAACCGGTCCGGGGTGGGCAAACGTGCAAGCCTCATCCGTAAAATCTTTACGCAAAGCAACCATTAGGTTACTCATACGTACGATGAATGACGCCGCGCGACCCGGCGCGCGGGAGTCGGCGCCGTGAGGAACTACGCCTCACCGGGGTGCCAGCGCGGCCACTCCCACGGATGGTCGGCCCAGTGCACCTTCCGGTCATCGTGGGGATCCAACCCGGGGAAGTGCTGCCTGAGCCGGGGCTCGAACTCCTCCGGACCCAGCGGCTCGGTGTGCTCCGCCCTCCCCAGGAAGTGCACCACCCGGTAGCGGGAGTCGGCGCTGAGCTCGGCAACCTCCACCAGGTACGGCGACTGTTGCTGCGTGGTCATGGCTCCAGTATGGGACGGGCCGGAAGCGCCCGCGAGCCGCTGATGGCACACCAGTACGCTGGTGGCCCTATGCGCCTCCTCCGTCCCATCCGGCACCGTCGGCACCGCCGGCACCGCCGGCACCGGATCGCCCGCCCCGCGCTCGCCGCCTGCGGTGCCGCCGTGGCCGCGGCCGTCGGGCTGGCGGGCTGCGTCGCGCAGACCGGGACCCGGGACGAGGGGCGGGCCCCCCGCCTCACGCCGCCGACCAGCGCCTCCCCGCTGTGGCCGGAGTACACCCCGCCCGTGGCCCCGACCGCGCCGCCGCTCCGGCCCAACATGCCGGTCAAGGGCGTCTCCGTGCCCGCGGGCGGGCTCCGGAAGGTGTCCGCGACGGAGCTGCTGCTCCACGACCCCAACATGCCGGAACTGGTGCATCAGGCGATCAAGCCCTGCCCCGGGAAGCTGTGCCCACTGCGGAAGCCCGTCTACCGCGACCTGACCGGCGACGGCGGGGAGGAGCTGGTGGTCGCGGCGGACGGTCCTACCGTGCAGCTGGACCTGCTGGTGGTCTACCGGGCCGCGGGCCGGACGATCCGGCCGGTGCTGATCTACTTCAGCTTCGGTCGGGAGGGGCTCAACGGCGAGACGTACGGCCGGGATCTGGTCATCCGAGCGACCGGCGCGGAGGGCATGGTCACCACCCGCTACCGGTGGAACGGCGAGGTCATGGCCCCCGTCACGCCGCAGGACGCGACCTGGGAGCCGGGCCGGACGCCGGCCGCGTCGTCGAGCGGAGCGCCGCCGACCGACACGGGCCCCACGGCGGACCGGGGGTCGGGCGAGGGGTCGGGCCCCGGCACGAGCCCGGTCCCGGGGACGGACACGAGGACGGATACGAGGACCACTCCATGACGACCGCGCACATCCCGCCCGGCACCACGACCGGCTCCGCGACCGAGGCGCGGCTGCTCCTCGTCGAGGACGACGAGGTGATCCGCAACACGGTCCGCATGGCGCTGGAGCGGTACGGCTTCACCGTCTACACCGCGGCCGACGGCCTCACCGGACTGGAGGTCTTCCGCGAGCAGCGGCCCGATCTGCTGCTGCTCGACGTGATGCTCCCCGAACTGGACGGCATCGGGCTGTGCCGCCGGGTGCGCGAGCTGAGTCTCGCCCCGATCCTGATGCTGTCGGCGCGCGGCGACTCGCTCGACGTCATCGCCGGCCTGGAGGCCGGCGCGGACGACTATGTGGTCAAGCCGTGCGAGAGCGCGGTGATCGTGGCCCGGATCCGCTCCCTGCTACGCCGCGCGTCCTTCGCCCCCGTCGGGCCCGACACGGGCGGCGGGCCGGCCGCGGCACCGGGCGCCGAGGCGGCCCAGGACGTCGAGCCGGAGCTGCTGTGTTTCGGCGATCTGACCATCGACCCGCGGGGCATGGAGGTGCGGCGGGCCGGGGAGCCGCTCGCGCTCACCCCGACCGAGCTGCGCATGCTGCTCGAGTTCGCCGCCTCGCCCGGCGTGGTGCTGGAGCGCCGCACCCTGCTCAGCCGGGTGTGGGACCACGCCTGGCAGGGCGACACCCGGGTGGTCGACCTCCATGTGCAGCGGCTGCGGGCCAAGATAGGCGCCGAACGGATCGAGACGGTCCGCGGCTTCGGCTACAAGCTGCGGCGCTGACCATGGCACTGCGCTCCCTGAAGTGGCGCATCACCGCCCTGGTGGCCGCCGCGACCTGCGCCGTCGCGGCCGCCGTCGGGGTGCTGGTGCACTACGCCTCGCGCGACCGCGAGCTGTCGCAGGCGCGGGACGCCGCCCGCACCACGCTCGACCGGGCCGCCGTCATCTACGCCCACACCGGTGAGGTACGCGGCTCCGGCGCCGCCCTCGACGCCCCGGACCTGCCCGCCGAGTTGCTGCGGCTGACCCGCCGGGGGCACCAGGGCACCGCGTTCACCACCGGCCCGGACGGGCCGGCGATGTGGGCCGCGCGGCCCGCCGGACGTCAGGTGCTGTCGGTGCGCGTCGATATGAACACGACCATCCGCGACCTCGGCGCGCTGGACACCAACATCCTGCTGGCCGGGCTGTTCACCACCGCGGTGGTGCTGCCGCTGGGCATGCTCACCGCGGGCCGGATGAGCCGCCGGCTGCGGACCGCCGCCGGCACCGCGCGCCGGATCGCCGCCGGCGACCTGGACGCCCGGATCTCCGCCGCCGACCGCCCGCAGGACGAGATCGCGGAGATCTCCCGCGCGGTGGACTCGATGGCGGCCGCGCTCCAGGAGCGGCTGCGCAGCGAGCAGCGCTTCACCGCCGATGTGGCCCATGAGCTGCGGACGCCGCTGATGGGCCTGGTCACCGCCGCGGAGCTGCTGCCGCCGGACGACGAGGCCGCCGGATATGTGCGGGACCGGGTCCGGGTGCTGCGCTCCCTGGTCGAGGACCTGTTGGAGATCTCCCGGTTGGACGCCGGGGCCGAGCACGCCGACCTGTCCCGGTGCGCGATCGGGCCGCTGGTGGAGGAGGCGGTGTCCCGTACGGCGCTGCCGGTGCGGCTGGACGGCGGGTCGGAGACGGAGGCGACGGTGTGGACCGACCCGCGCCGGCTGGAGCGCATCGTCGCCAACCTGGTCGTCAACGCGCATCGGCACGGCCGGGGTCCGGTGGAGGTGACGGTGGAGCCGGACGGCCGCACCGTGACCGTGCGCGACCACGGCCCCGGCTATCCGGAGGACCTGCTCAGGGACGGTCCGCAGCGGTTCCGCACCGGCGCCCGCGAGCGCGGCAAGGGCCATGGGCTGGGGCTGACCATCGCCCTCGGCCAGGCCGAGGTGATCGGTGCGGCGCTGGCCTTCGGCAACGCCCCGGACGGCGGCGCGGTCGCCACCGTACGACTGCCCGACTGCCCGGGACCGACCGTCGAGGAGGACGCCGACGGACGGCCGGAGGACGCGCCGAAGCCCGGATCGAAGCCGGGCCCGAAGCGGGCGTCGATACACGGCTGATACATCCCCGAGGGGAAGTCGAGTCGTCACCGAGGCCCGGCCGACGCCGAGCGGTGCGGTTCTGAAGATCTTCCCCGCGCAGCATGGCCCGCATGCGGATGAGGCGGATGCGGGTGGCCGCGGTGGTGCGGCGGTGGGACGGTGCCGCGGCGGCGGGCAGGGCCCTGGCGAGGGCCGGAAGGGCGGTCACGGCCGGGAGGTCCACGGCTGCCGAGAAGCCGGCCACGGCCGCCGAGTCGGCCACCACCGCGTCGGACCCGGCGACCGGGGAGCCGGCGACGACGGGGGCGTCCACGACGTCCGGACCGCCGGAGACGGCCGAGAGCTCCGCGAGCACCACGGTGCTCCCGCGGGCCGGGAAGCAGGCGGTGGCCGGAAGGCCGGACGGGCAGCGGCCGTCACGGCGCCGGAGGTCCGCGTCGAGACGGCCCCTGTCGCGACGGCGGAGCTCGAAGCGGCCGAAGAAGACCGGCTTCCGCCGCTTCTTCACCTGGCGGAAGCTGCTCGCCTACTTCTTCGGCTTCTGGGCGCTGCTGCTCGCGGCCTTCGCGGTCCTGTACTTCTCCATCGACATCCCCAAGGCCAACGCCCTGGCCAAGGCGCAGAGCAACGTCTACCTCTACAGCGACGGCACCGTGGCCGCCCGCACCGGCGAGATCAACCGGGAGAGCGTCGACCTCAGCCGGGTGCCCAAGGTGGTGCAGCGCGCGTTCGTCGCCGCCGAGAACAAGTCCTTCTACCAGGACCGGGGCGTCGACCCGGTGGGTGTGGCGCGCGGCCTGCTCAACACCGTGACCGGCAAGGGCACCCAGGGCGGCTCGACCATCACCCAGCAGTATGTGAAGAACTACTACCTGAGTCAGGACCAGACCGTCACCCGCAAGGTGAAGGAGCTGGTCATCGCGCTCAAGGTGGATCAGCGCAACTCCAAGGACGACATCCTCGCCGGCTATCTGAACACCAGTTACTTCGGCCGCAACGCGTACGGCATCCAGGCCGCGGCCCGCGCCTACTACGGCAAGGAGGTGGAGAAGCTCACCGTGTCGGAGGGCGCCTACCTCGCGGCGCTGGTGCAGGCCCCCAGCCAGTACGACTGGGCCATCGCCGGCCCGGTCTCCCGCAAGCTGGTGAAGCAGCGCTGGAACTACGTCCTGAACAACATGGTCGAGGTGGGCTGGCTGGACCCGGGCGAGCGGCGGCGGCAGCGCTTCGCCGTGCCGCGCGCCCCCAAGCCCACCCCCGGCCTCGACGGCCAGGCCGGCTATCTGGTCGACGCGGCACGCCGCGAGCTGATCGCCTCCGGCGTCAGCGAACAGGACCTGGCGGCGGGCGGCTGGACCATCACCCTCAGCATCGACCCGGCGAAGCAGCGGGCCCTGGAGAAGGCGATCACCGACCGGGCGAAGAGCCCCGCCACCCAGGCGGGGGCGGTCTCGGTGGACCCGCGCACCGGCAAGGTGGTGGCGTTCTACGGCGGTCGCGACTACACCAGGCACTACATCAACAACGCCACCCGCACCGACTACCAGGTGGGATCCGCCTTCGAACCCCTGGTGCTGGCCGCCTCGCTGGAACACGGCGACGGCACGGAGGACGTGCCCCCGGGGAGGATCAAGCAGACCGCGGCGGACCTGGGCATGGACTCCAAGGCGCCCGGCTTCGACGCCGAGCGCTCCACCGAGCTCGGTCTGATGGCCAGCAGCCCGCTGGAGCTGGCCGGGGTGTACGCCACCCTCGACAACCACGGCCGGAAGATCACGCCCTCGGTGGTGGCGTCGGCCCAGCGCGGGCACGAGCGGGCCGAGCTGCCGGACCCGGTCGGCGACCACGTCATCTCCCGCGGCACGGCCGACGCGGTGACCGTCGCGCTCGCGGCCGACGCGGTCAAGGGCAACGGCGTCCCCGCCTCCGTGCGGAACGTGCCGCAGGCCGTGGCGGGCGCCGCGGGCCGGTCCGACGACCGCAAGGCGGCGTGGTTCGTCGGCTACACGCCGGAACTGGTCACCGCGGTCGGGCTGTTCGGCGAGGACCCGAAGACCCAGAAGCAGGTCCGCCTCCAGGGCGCCGGCGGGCCCGGCGACAGCAGCCACGCCCAGATCTGGAGCGCCTACACCCAGGAGGCGCTGCGCGGTTCGCGACCGGTGCGCTTCGACCTCGAGGACGGGGTGCCCGTCGAGTGGGCGGTCCCCAGCCCGACGGGCTGACGCTAACCCACGGGGCCCGTCCGATGGTGGGCGAGCAGGGCGTGCGGGTCGGGATCCGTGGCGGGTGAGGCCGCGTGGTCGATGTGGACGGTGGCGGCGCGCAGCCGGGGCACCGCGTGGATGACGGCGTGTTCCGCCTGGACGGCCAGGCGGTGCGCGGCCACCACGGTCAGCTCGGGACCGACGACGATGTCCGCCTCGGCCCGCAGTGCGTGGCCGATCCAGCGCATCCGGACCTGCCCCACGTCCCGCACGCCGGTCACCGAGCGCAGCGCCCGCTCGGCGGCGTCGACCAGGCCCGGGTCGACGGCGTCCATCAGCCGGTGGAAGACCTCACGGGCGGCGTCGCGCAGCACGGCGAGGATGGCGGCGCAGATCAGCAGTCCGACGATCGGGTCGGCCGCCGGCCAGCCGAGCGCCGAGCCGGCGGCGCCGAGCAGCACGGCGAGGGAGGTGAAGCCGTCGGTGCGGGCGTGCAGCCCGTCGGCGACGAGCGCGGCGGAGCCGATGCGACGGCCGGTGCGGATGCGATAGCGGGCCACCCACTCGTTGCCCGCGAAGCCGACCAGCGCCGCCCCGGCCACCGCCCCCACATGGCTGACCTCGCGCGGATCCAGCAGCCGCTGGACGGCCGTCCAGCCGGCGAAGGCGGCCGAGGCCGCGATGGTCAGCAGGATGACGACCCCGGCCAGGTCCTCGGCACGCCCGTAGCCGTAGGTGTAGCGGCGGTTGGCGGCGCGACGGCCGAGGACGAAGGCGATGCCGAGCGGTACGGCGGTGAGCGCGTCGGCGGCGTTGTGCACGGTGTCGCCGAGCAGCGCCACCGAGCCGGACACCGCCACGATCAGCGCCTGGACCACGGTGGTGGCGCCCAGCACCGCCAGCGATATCCAGAGCGTGCGCATGCCCTCGGCCGAGGACTCCAGCGCGGCGTCGACCTTGTCGGCGGCCTCGTGCGAGTGCGGCCGCGCCAGGTGCCGAAGCCGGTGCCACCGGCCGGACGCAGCGCCGTGGTCGTGGTCGTGGTCGTGGTCGTGGTCGTGGTCGTGAGTGTGATGGCGGTCGTGGCCGTGGTCGTGACGACGATCGTGACCGGGGTCGTGGCCATCGCCGTGACGCGGGTGATCAGGGTGGTCGGGGTGATCGGGGTGATCGGGGTGGTCCGGGTGATCGGGATGGTCGTCGCCGTGGCCGATCATCCGGCCCGGTATGTCCTCGTGAGCGTGCCCGCTGCCCTCCATGTCTCGTACGTTGGCACACCAAACCCCTTGCGGCTACTGCCGTCATACGCCCGCTGACCAGGTGCGATGGACATGCAACTACCGGGTGTCGGCAGCGTGCGCGGCGCCCCGCGTAGGGCCGGGGAAAGCTGGGTAGCGCCAAGGCCATGGACTACGTCCCTTATTTCCGCAGCGAGGCGCGGGCGTTCGAGGTGGCGGTCCGCCGGGCGGCCGAGGAGGACGGGGCGCCACTCGTCCCGTCCTGCCCCGACTGGACGGTGACCGATCTGCTCGCGCACCTCTCCGGAGTGCATCGCACCGTCATCCACATCGTCAGGGAACGGCTGTCGCGGCCCCCGGACGCCACGGCCCCGGAGCTCCTGGCCGACCTGCCGCCGGAGCGCACGGAGTGGCCGGCGTCGCTGGAGGACGCGCCCCACTTCGGTCCGGTGCCGGTGAGCCTGATCGACTGGTTCGCGGGCGGGGCGGCCGTGTTGGAGTCGCTCTTCACCACGCGGGACCTCAGCGAGGAGGTGTGGACCTACGGCCGGGACCGGAGCATCGGCTTCTGGCTGCTGACGCAGACCATCGAGACGGCCGTGCACCGCTGGGACGCGGAGGGCGCGATCGGAACGCCCCAGCCGATGCCGACCGGGCTGGCGACGGCCGCCGTCGGGCACACCTTCGAGGTGATGGCGCCGGCCCGGCGCCAGTGGCTGGGCGCCCCGGCCGGCGCGGGCGAACGGTTCGGCTTCCGCCAGAGCGACGGACCCGGGCGGTGGACGGTGTGCTTCGAGGGGGACGAGATCCGGCTCGCCGGTGGGCCGCACGGCCTCGGCGACACGCCCGATACCCCTGACGCCGCCGATGCCCACGACACGTGCGACGTCGAGCTGACCGGGACGGCCTCCGATCTGATGCTCTTCCTGTGGCGGCGGGTGCCCGCCGAGCGGCTCGACGCCGTGGCCGGTGACCGAGCCGTGCTGGACCGCTACTTCACGCTGGTCCCGCCGAGGTGAGACGGGGCGCCACCGCGTCCGCGGCGCCCGGGCGCGTTCACCCCGCCGCGTCCATCAGCGCCCGCGCGGCCTCGCGCGCCTGACGTGCGGGCTCGGGGCCGCCGGAGACGGCGGCCGTGGTGATGGCGCCCTCGGCCAGCAGGAAGAGCTGGTCGGTGAGGTGCTCGGGCAGTCCGGCGGCGGCCACCAGGTCCGACAGCCAGTCCCGGAAGGCGGCCTTGTGGGCGCGGGCGGCTTCGGCCACCGGCTCCGAGGCGGCACCCAGCTCGCCGAAGGAGTTGACGAAGGCGCAGCCGCGGAAGTCCGGCTCCCGGAACCAGCGGTCGAGCCAGTCGTACACCGCCAGGATCCGCTCGCGCGGGGCCTCCGTGACCGCCGCGACCTGCCGCGTCAGCTCCGCGCGCCAGCGTTCGTCGCGCCGGTGCAGATACGCCAGCACCAGGGTGTCCTTGGAGGGGAACAGCTGGTACAGGCGCTTGAGCGAGACCCCGGAGGCGGACCGGATCTGGTCCATGCCCACCGTCTGAAGGCCCCGGCCGTAGAAGAGCGCCTCGGCTGCGTCCAGGACCTTCGTCTCCAGCGTCGCGGTTTCCATGTCACCCCTCGCCCTGCGTGAGTCCGTACCGGCTTGGGCCGGCCGTGGACTCCCCTTGCATGAGAATCATCGTTCTCCTAGGCTACCGCGCAGCGGGGAGAACGATCGTTCTCCATCTGGCACACACACCCAGGCACACCCTCCGCACCCCGATCGCACAAGGGAGCACCGATGACCGTCACCCGTCCGCCACTGCCGCCGTTCACCGCCGAGACCGCCCAGCGGAAGGTCCGCGCGGCCGAGGACGCCTGGAACAGCAGGGACCCCGAGCGGGTCGCGCTCGGCTACACCCCGGACTCCGAATGGCGCAACCGCGACGTCTTCCTCAACGGGCGCGCCGAGATCCTGGAGTTCCTGACCGCGAAGTGGGAGCGCGAGCTGGACTACCGGCTGCGCAAGGAGCTGTGGGCGTACTCCGACCACCGCATCGCGGTGCGCTTCGAGTACGAGTGGCACGACCACGACGGCCAGTGGTACCGCTCGTACGGCAACGAGAACTGGGAGTTCGACGAGCACGGGCTGATGCGGCGGCGTTACGCCTCCATCAACGACCTCGCGATCACCGCGGAGGAGCGCCGCATCGCCCTCTGAGGGTCACGGTCGCCGGCCACGGCCACGCCCCAGGGCCGCGGCCGCGGTTCACAGCCAGCCGTTGCGCCGGAAGCCCCGGTGGATGACGAAGCACGCGACCGCGATCACGCCCAGCGCCAGCGGATAGCCGAACCGCCACCGGAGCTCCGGCATGTGGTCGAAGTTCATGCCGTAGACCCCGCAGACCATGGTGGGCACGGCGATGATGGCCGCCCAGGCCGTGATCTTGCGCATGTCCTCGTTCTGGGCGACGGTCACCTGCGCCAGATGGGCCTGGAGGATGGAGTTCAGCAGCTCGTCGAAGGCGGCGACCTGCTCGGTGACCCGGGCCAGGTGGTCGGCGACATCGCGGAAGTACTTCTGTATGTCCGGGTCGACCAGCCGCATGGGCTGGGTGGCCAGCTGCTGCAGTGGGCGGTCGAGCGGCGCCACCGCTCGCTTCAGCTCCAGCAGTTCGCGCTTGAGCTGGTAGATCCGCCCCGGGTCGCCGGTGCCGCGCTCACCGTCGCGCGGGGCGAAGACCTCGGTCTCCACCTGGTCGATGTCGTCCTGGACCGCCTCGGCGACCGCGAGGTAGTCGTCGACGACATGGTCGGCGATGGCGTGCAGCACGGCCGAGGGCCCCTTGGCCAGCTGGCCGGGGTCGGCCTCCAGCTCCTCGCGCAGCGGCCCGAGCGAGCCGTGCCGCCCGTGCCGTACGGTGATCACGAAGTCCGGGCCGGTGAACACCATGATCTCGCCGGTGTCCACCACCTCGCTGGTCGCGGTGAGCTGGTCGTGCTCGACGTAGCGCACGGTCTTGAAGACGGCGAACAGCGTGTCGTCGTACCGCTCCAGCTTGGGCCGCTGGTGCGCGTGGACGGCGTCCTCCACCGCCAGCGGATGCAGCCCGAACAGCTTGGCGATGTCCGCGAACTCCGCCTCGGTGGGCTCGTGCAGCCCGATCCACACGAAGCCCCCGGCGGCCCGGCGCACCCGCTCGATCGCCTCGCCCGCGGGACAGGCCCCCGACTGCCGGGCCCCGTCGAGGTAGGCCACGCAGTTCACCACCGAGGTACCCAGGGGTGAGCGGGCGGGGTGGCTGAGGTCGACGCGGCGGCGCCGTAGCGGCAGCCGCACCGCCTTGCGGAGGTGACGTGCCATGGACATGTGGTGCTCCTTCGGACGGGACCGGGCCAGTCTCGCAGGAGCGGGCGCGACACGGGGAGCCGGCCGCACCGGTGGGTCCTCCGCCGCTTCGGCCCCGCCGGGTCCGGAGCCGGCAGTGCCCCCGGCCGTCGGCGGCCGGGGGCACTGTGTCACGGGGAGGCCGGGGCCCCGGGCACGGGGCAGGGAGGGATGCCCGGGGCCCCGGCGGGGGGAGGGGCGCGCGAGGGCCGGTCCGACGGTTCCGGTCAGTTCACCGGTCCGCCGTCGCCGGGCGCCTCACCGCCCCCGACCGGGAGTTCGGCGCCCGTGGCGGCCAGCGCCGCGGACACCGGCTGGAAGAAGGTCTCGCCGCCCTGTGTGCAGTCGCCGCTGCCGCCGGAGGTCAGCCCCACCGCGGCGTCGCCGGAGAACATCGCGCCGCCGCTGTCCCCGGGCTCGGCGCAGACGTCGGTCTGGATGAGGCCGGTGACGATCTGGCCGTCGCCGTAGTTCACCGTGGCGTCCAGACCGGTGACGGTCCCCTCGCTCAGCCCGGTGGTGGAGCCGGAGCGTTGCACCGGCATGCCCACGCTGGCCTCGGCGACCCGGGTGATGGGCTGGGTGGAGCCGTCCTGGAGGTCGACGCTGCTGGTGGCCGGGACGGCCGGGTCGTCGTAGGTCACCAGGGCGAAGTCGCTGCCGGGGAACTCGGAGCTCCGCACGGTGCCCACCGGTTGGCCCCCCTGGTCCACGCTCCAGGACCGGGAGGCGTTGCCGCAGTGGCCGGCGGTGAGGAAGCCGGGCGCGCCGTCGACGACGACGTTGAATCCGAGCGAGCAGCGGGAGCCGCCGCCGAAGATGGCGTCCCCGCCGTCCAGCGCCTCGTTGCCCGCGAAGGTGCGGAACTCCCCCGCGGACCGCTCCACGGTCACCAGGCCGTCCATCCGTTCCGCGGCCGAGGTCACCGTGGTCAGCTCGGCCCCGGTCACCGTGCGGTCGGCGAGGACCACGACGCGGTTGCTGCGCGGGTCGATGGACCAGGCGGTGCCGGGCACGGCCGCCTTGTCGCCGAGGACGCGGGTGGCGGCGCGCAGTTCGGCGGTGCTGTTCCGCACGGTCCGGGCCACCGCGCCCTGGTCGCGCACCCGTCGTGCGGAGTCGGCGTCCAGCACGTTCACCACCAGCCGCCGGGCGTCGGCGTCGTAGTACCAGCCGGCCGCGTTCTCGCCGAGGTCGCCGGTGAGCGTGGAGGCGAGCCGCGCGGCGGAGGGGCCGCTGAGCGTGCGCGGCCCGGAGGGGGTGTCGGGGGCGTCCGGGCTGGCGTTGGCCTGGGGGAGCAGGATCGCCCCCGTCACGAGCGCGGCGATGCCGGCGCCGACTATGACACCCGTCCTCTTGTTCACACGTCGGTGGCTCAACTCTCGACCTCCAGTCGGGGATACCTGGCCATCCAGTCGTACGCGGACGCGCTCGCCCCGGTCTCAGGGCCGCTCAAGGTGTGATGAATTCCGTCCGCGGGGGCGCGGCGGTGGGTAGGCTCCCGCGGTTTGACCTCGGGTCAGCTCGGGATGGCCGGGGTCGCCACCGTGGTGAGTCCATGGCTTTACGCACATTTTTGATATGTTATGTCCGCATTGATCCAACCGAACCAACCGATCCACGCGGTTCCCCCGCGCTCAGGCGCGCCCCGGGGAACCCCGCGAGCCGGGAGAGCGATGAGTGAGGCAGAAGTCGGCGGCGCGCCCCGACGCACCTTCAGCAGACGGCTGTTCGCGGGCGGCGCGGCCGCCGCCGCGGTATCCCCCCTCGGCCTCGCCCCCGCGTCGGCGCAGAGCAACCCACGAGCGCCGGAGGCCCCCGAGCCGGGCGGCGCTCCCTTCGCGCCCGAAGGCCCTCAGCCGGGGGACAGGCCGGCCGCCCGCCGGTTGCGCCGGGTCACCCGAGCCGGTGGCGAGGTGCACCGGATGCGGCTCTACGCGGAGCGGCTGCCCAACGGGCAGATGGGGTACGGGCGGGAGCGGGGCAAGGCGACGATCCCGGGCCCGGTGATCGAGATGGTGGAGGGCGACACCGTACACATCGAGTTCGTGAACACCATGGACACCACGTGCAGCCTGCACCCGCACGGCCTCGACTACGACATCGACAGCGACGGCACCTTCCACCAGGGCGGCGCGGTGCGGCCGGGTGAGCGCCGCGTCTACACCTGGCGCACCCACGCCCCCACCCAGCGCCCGGACGGCACCTGGCGCGGCGGCAGCGCCGGCTACTGGCACTACCACGACCACATGGTGGGCACCCCGCACGGCACCGAGGGCCTCCGCCGGGGGCTGTACGGCCCGGTGGTCGTCCGTCGCAAGGGCGACATCCTGCCGGACCGGCAGTTCACGATCGTCTTCAACGACACCAGGATCAACAACCTGCGGGAGGGGCCCAACCTCCGGGCCACCATGGGCGACCGGGTCGAGATCATCATGATCACGCACGGCAAGCTCTTCCACACCTTCCATCTGCACGGCCACCGTTGGGCGGACAACCGCACGGGCATGCTGGCCGGCCTGGGCGACCCCAGCCGGATCATCGACAACAAGGTGACCGGGCCCGCCGACTCCTTCGGCTTCCAGGTGATCGCGGGCGAGGACGTCGGCCCCGGCGCCTGGATGTACCACTGCCATGTGCAACCCCACTCCGACCACGGCATGGCCGGGCTGTTCCTGGTCTCCGACCAGGAGGGCGTCGTCCCCACCCGCGAGCACCTCCGCTGACCCGAAGGGGTGGGGAGATGAGCGGGCGTCTGCGGCGGAGGACCGGCGTGGCTGGGGGGTGATACGCCGGACCTCCGCCGCCGGGTATCCCCTCTGGGGAGGGGGACCGCCCGAGGTCACCGCCGTCCGGAGTGGTCGCGGACGACGGCGTCCGTGATCATGTCCAGCCGCGCCCACCGAGGACCCGCAATGGCCTTTCAGGAAACTGCCAGCCCCGCCGGGGGCCCGCGTCGGCCCCCGGCGCGGGCGGCCCGACACCGGGCCCCGACCCGGCATCGGCGCACCGGCCCGACGCCCCTCCGACGACGCTTCGACCCGACGACCCTTCGCCGACGCTTCGGCCTGACGGCCCTTCGACGAGGCTTCGACCCGACGGCCCTGCGGCGAGGCTCCGGGCGGGCGCACCGGCCCGGGCGGCACCGCGGGCCGGGCGGCAGGCTCGCCTCCGCCGCCTCCATCGTGGTCGCCGCCCTGCTGGTCTGGACGGCGGCGGCCATCGCCCCCACCGCCCGCCCCGACCGGCCCGCCGCGCCACCGCGGGCCGTCCGGGGCGGGCCGGCCTGGGGCGCCTTCCTGGGCTCGGGTCCGGAGGGCGTGGCGCGGCTGTCGGCGCTGCGCGACTGGAGCGGCCACGACGCGGCGCTGCGAGTGGGCCGCAGCTATCTGCCGGGCGGCAACTGGTCGGACATCCGCGGCGAGGTGACGCTGCTGCCCGCCTGGGCCCGCTGGCGCCGGGCCGCCGCCGACCGCCTCTTCGTACTCAACGTGCCCATGCTGCCGCGCAACGAGGAGCGTGTGCCGGACGACACGGTGCGCACCCTGCTGACGGCCGGCGCCGACGGGGCCCACGACGCGCACTTCCGGGCGCTGGCCGAGCGCCTGGTCGCGCTCGGCGTCCCCGACACGGTCCTGGTGCTGGGCTGGGAGATGAACGGCACCACCTACACCGGCCGCTGCGCCCCCGACCCGGAGGCGTGGAAGGCGTACTGGCGACGGATCGTCACGCGGATGCGCGCCGTTCCGGGGCAGCGCTTCCAGTTCGACTTCGCGCCCAGCCGGGGCCGGGACGCGATCCCCTGGCCGGACTGCTACCCCGGCGACGACGTCGTCGACATCGTCGGCATGGACTCCTACGACCAGCCGCCGGGGGACACCTTCGCCGAACAGGTGGAGCAGCCGTACGGGCTGCGCGACCAGGTGGAGTTCGCCGCGCGGCACGGCAAGCCCCACTCGTACCCGGAGTGGGGCCTGTTCCGCCACGGCGACAACCCGGCGTACATGCGCGGCATGCTCGACTGGTTCGCCCGACACCCGCCGCTCTACCAGAGCATCACGGACTACTGCCCGCACGGGGTGTGGCGCTGCCGGCGGAACCCCGAGGCGGCGCGGGTCTTCCGGGACCGGACGACGGGCGCGGAGCCGCCGGGCGGGAAGCCCGCTCGGGAGGGAGCCGCCGGGCCGGCGCGGCCCGGCGCCGGCCCGCCCCGAACGGGGTCCACCGCCACAGCCCCCGAAGGCGCCGCCCCGCCGCCGGCAGCCGGTCGCGAAGCACGCCCGCCGCGCGGGACCGGAGCGCCGACTGGGCCGCGTAGCGGCGCAGCTCCCAGCCCCGGCCTCGGCGGGCCAGCAGCAGCCGCTGATTGACGACGGTGTCCGGCCGCCAGTGGCGCTTGTACGGCTCGGTGCCGCGCAGCATGCTGAGCACGGGCCGGCCGGCGGCGACGGCGTGGTCCGTGTCGTGGCGCAGCAGCATGGCGGTGATGTCCGCCTTCATCGCGCGCAGGTCGGGATGGGCGCCGTACAGGTAACCGCCCGACATCCGCGGGGACATGAGGGTGACGTCGGCGGCGAGCACCCGCCCGTCGATCCGGTACTCGGTGAGCTGGGCGCCCCCGGAGGCCACCAGTCGGCGGGTGGCGCGGGTGAGGTGCTCGGCGAAGCGCGGTGAGAGGTGCTCGGGGGTGATCCCCCGGCCCTGCCACTGCCGGCCGTGCAGTTCCAGCAGGGTGGCGACGGACTCCGGGATCTCCTCGGCGGGCACGCTGCGGTGCTCGATGCCGAGCGCGTCCAGCCGGCGCAGCTGGCGCCGGGTGCGACGGGCGCTGGGCCCGGGCAACCGCTGGAGCAGCTCGGTCAGCGGCCGGCCGGGGAGTTCCAGGCACACCGAGTCGGCGAGGCGCCGCCGCGGACCGTCCCAGTGCGCGTAGAGCCGCTCGGCGGCCCCGCCGGGGCGCACCTCCCGCAGGTCGATCAGGGCCGCGCCGGCGGCCGCGCGGCGCAGCCCACGGGCGAGCGCGGCCGCGGCGGCGTCCGCGCAGTCGTCGTGCAGCAGGACGTCGCAGAAGTCGGAGACGGCCCCGCCGAGCGGCACCAGCACCGGGAGCGGCCGCCAGGCCAGCATCAGCGGGGCGACGCCCACCAGCCGCCCGTCCCGCCGGGCCACGACCAGCCGCAGCCGCCCCCGCCGGCCGTACGACAGCCACCACGAGTGGAGCCAGGCGTGGGTCTGGAAGGGGGTGGCGGTACGGCAGTCGCGGTAGAGCGCGTCCCACTCCGCCGCCAGCGCGCCGAACCGCGCCGGGTCCCGGCACTCGGCCACGGTCCAGGTCGTCACCGGGTGCCTCCCGCCGGCTCTCCGGCGGGGGCGGGCACGCCGAGCGCGGCGAAGGGCTCGGGGCCGGCGGAGGGCTCGTGCCCGGCGGGCGCGGCCGGACCCGCGGTGGGGCGCTCACCGCGACGGCCGGACCGGGACGGGCGGACCAGCAGCGCGAGACAGCCGAGGACGGCACCCGCGCAGCCGCCCACCGCCGTGGTGACACGGGGCGCCGGGGTGCTGGGCGCGTCGGGCTCGAGGGCGGCGGCGAACCCGGTGACGCTGACGCCGGTGCTCGCCGAGGCGGCGTTGGCCTTCCGGGTCAGCGCGCGGGCCACGGCGTTGGCGACGGCGGCCGCGCGGGCGGGCCGGGAGTCCGTGCCGGTGATCTCGATCAGCGGCGAGTCCGGGGAGGTCGACGTGCGCACCTTGTCGCGCAGCTCCGCCGCCGGCCGCCCGGTGAGACGCTGCGCCTGGAGGAGCACGGCGCCGCCGGTGCCGATCCGCCCGTACGCCTGCGCGAAGCCGAGCGCGGTCGCGGGCTCGGAGTCCATGCCCGGCACCACGACGACATAGCCGGTGGCCGAGTACTGAGCCGGCGTCAACCACCCGTACGCCGCTCCCCCGGCCCCGCCCAGCGCCGTGCACAGCAACAGGATCAACCACCCCGGCATCCGGCGCCGGCGCCGCTCCGGCGCCCGGTCCCGTCGCCGCTGCCCACCGGGCGGCTCCGCGGCGGGCGCCCCCGGGTCCGGCTCGTCGCCCGGCAGACCGAGGTCACGCGGCGGAAGGCCGTCGCGGAGCGCCGCGGCGGGCTGGGGCCCGGCGGGTCCGGAGGGGCCGGGGTGTCCGTGCGGCCGGGAGAGGCCGAAGGAACCGAAGGAGCCGGAGGAGCCCGAGGGCGGGGAGTCGGAGGAGCCGGAGGCTTGAAGGGGGGCGGCCGCCGTGGCGCCCGGGAAGGGGGCGGCGGGGACGGTCGGGGCGACGGCGGTCGCGGCGAGGTGGGGACTTCCCGAGGCGTCCGCGGCGACGGACGGCGAGGCGACGAGGTGCGGGCTGGGGCTCCGCGAGACGTCCGTGGCGCCGTCGGGCGGGGCGACGGGGGCGGTACGGGGCTCGCCGGTGGCGTCGGCGAGGGCGTCGGCGGGGGTGGTGTCGGTCATGTCGCTCATGTGGGCGCTCACTTCCTGGGGTCGGAGAGGGCGGGGAAGGGGCGGCGAGGCGCGGTGGGCACCGGTCCGTGGCCACAGCGGTCCGGCCAGTGGGCGGAGGTGCGTTCGTACAGCGCCCGCAGGCGGTCGGCGGTACGGGCGATGGAGTAGCGCTCGACCGCCGGCGGGACCGGGTGCCGCACCGGCCCGGCGGCGGCGAGCTCGCGCAGCGCCTCGGCCAGGGCGGTGGCGTCCGGGGGAACGCGCCGGGCCCCGGGCGCGGCGTCGCGCGGGAGTTCGTCGATGGCCGGGCAGGCGATGTGCAGCACCGGCAGCCCGGCCGCGAGCGCCTCCACCACCGCGAGTCCGAAGGACTCCTGTGAGGACGGCGAGACGAAGACGTCCATCGCGGCGAGCAGTCCGGGGATGTCGGCGGCCCGGTCCCCGGTGGTTCCGACCGCGCCGTCGCGCTCCCCCAGCAGTCGGATCCGGCGGCGCGCCCCGAGCCGGTCGGCCAGCGCGCACAGCGCGGCGCGCTCCGGACCGTCGCCGACCAGCAGCAGCCGCGCCTGGGGCACCGCGGCCACCGCCCGCACCAGCAGGTCGAACCGCTTGTCCGGCACCAACCGGCCCACCCCGCCCACCACGAAGTCGTGTTCCCCGAGGTCCAGCCGGTTGCGGGCGGCGGCGCGCGCGCCGGGTTCGAAGCGGAAGTGGCGGGCGTCGATGCCGTTCGGGATCAGGTGCACCCGGCCGCTGGGCACGCCCCAGTCGCGCAGCCGGTCGGCGACGGTCGCCGAGACGGCCACGGTCGCGGTGCCGAGCCGCTCGGTGGCCAGGTAGAGCGCGCGCGTCCTGGAGGTGAGCGGCCGGCCCTCGATGCGGTTGCCGCCGAGGGAGTGTTCGGTGGCGATGACGGCCCGTACGCCCGCCAGTCGGGCGGCGACCCGGCCGAACACGCAGGCCCGGTAGAGGTGGGTGTGGATGAGGTCGTAGCCGCCGGCCTTGATGAGGTGGACCAGGCGGGGCAGCGCGCTCAGATCACGGTTGCCGCCCATGCCCAGGTGGGTGACGGGGGTGCCGTCGGAGCGGATGCCGTGGGCCACGGCGCCGGGGTTGGTGAGGGTGACGACGTCGCAGCGGACCGGAAGGTGACGCAGCAGCAGCCGCAACTGCTGCTCGGCGCCCCCGGCGCCGAGGCCGGTGATGATGTGCAGCACTCTCATCGTTCCGCTCCCGCTCCCGCCCCGGCGCCGGCGCCCGCTCCGGCCCGCCCCTGGCCCGCCCGCTGCCGGCGCGCCGCGGCGGGCGACAGCCGCGCCAGGCCCGTCACCTCCACGGGAGCCGTCGGGACGGGCGGGGCCTGCGAGGCGGGCGGAGCCGCCCTGAAGGGGGGAGCGGCCCCGGCCGCGAGAGCGCCCTCGCCCACGGCGGGTCCGCCCTGAGCCGGGGCGGGAGCGACCCCGACCGCGGCGGGACCGCCCAGGGCCCGGGCGGGAGCGATCCCGGCAGCGCCGGGCGCGCCCTCCGACCCGGAAGCGACCCCGACCGTCGAAGCGATGCTCGCGGGGGCGACGCCGACCGGGGTGGAAGCGACCCCGGCCGCGGAACCGACCCGGGCTGCCGAAGCGACCCACGCCGCGGGAACGGCGCCCGCCCCGGGAACGGCGACCGCGGGAACGGAGCTCACGGGGGCGACCCCGACCCGAGCGGAACCAACCCCGACCGCGGGAGCGGCCCCGGCCGGACGGGCCGCGCCTACCGGAGCACCCGCCGCGCAAGCGACCCCGGCAGCGCCGGGCGCGCCCCCCGCCCCGGGAGCGACCCCGACCGTCGAAGCGACGCCCGCGCGAGCATCACCCACCGCGGAAGCGGCCCCCGCCGAGGGAACGGCGACCCTGGGAACGGCGGTCGCGGGGGCGACCCCGACCGCGGAAGCCGCCCCGACGACCGCCCGAGCGCCCCCGGCCGCGGCAGCGGCAAGCCCAGCCGTGGGAACGACGACCGCGGCACCACCCACCACGGGGGCGACCCCGACCCGAGCGGAGACAACCCCGACCCCGGAAGCGTCCCCCGCCGCCGGCACGGCCACCGTGGTGCCGGGCGGGCCGGCCGCGGCGGCCCGCGCCGTGGCCGGCGTGGGGCACGCCGTGGCCGGGACGGCGCCCGCCGCGGTGTCCGCCGGCAGAGGGCGGCGGCGTAGCGGGTGCACCAGTTGCTTCAGCCGTAGGCGGAGGCTTGCGTCGCGGTCGTCCACGTGGACGCGGGGCAGCGCGTGGCGACCGGTGAGCCGGCCGGGGTCGATGGCACAGGCATAGCCGTAGCCGGCGGCCCGCACCGCCGCGACGCAGCGGTGGTCCAGGTGGCCGTACGGGTAGCAGAAGCCCTCCACCGGCACGCCGGTGATGCGCTCCAGTTCCTCCCGGCTGCCGGCCGTCTCCCCCCACAGGGTGGCGTCGTCGGCGGTCGGGAGCGAGGTGTGACGCCAGCCGTGGGAGCCGATCTCCATCCCCGCGGCGAGGGCGGCGCGGATGCCGTCCTCGGCGAGCAGCGGCTTGCGCGGGCCGTGCCGGTCCCAGGAGTTGCAGCCGCCGAGCAACCCCGGCAGCACGAACACGGTGGCGGTGCAGCCGTATCCGCGCAGCAGCGGCACGGCCTGCTCGACGAAGTCGGCGTAACCGTCGTCGAAGGTGAGCCCGACCAGGCCGGCGCCGCGGCCGGCGGCGCGTTCGCGGAGCAGCTCGCCCACGGCGACCCCGCGCAGCCCGCGCTGGCGCAACCAGCGCAGTTGGCGGCGCAGCCGGTCGGGCGTGACGGTGACGCGGTAGGGATCACGCGTGTACGCGCTCACGGAGTGGTACATCAGCAGCCAGGGTTCATCGGACATGGCGCAGCTTTCGTTGGGCGGAGGCGAGCAGTTCCGGGACTTCCGGCGCGCGTACGGCCAGGGCCGTGACGGCGAAGACGACGGGTACGAGGAGGCATCCGGCCGCGACGGCGACCGGGGCGGAGGGGGCGAGCGGCGCGCCGGTGGCGTCGGCCGCGGTGGCCCAGCCGACCGCCGCCGCCACGGCGGCCGCCAGCGCCAGCCGGCCGAGTCCGGCCGCCACCCGGCCCACCCGGAGGGCGATCAGCCGGGCACCGAGCCCGCGCAGCAACAGCAGGGCGGTGACGCTGATGCCGCAGGCGTTGGCGGCGGCGATGCCGAGCACGCCCCAGTGCGGCGCGGTGGCGGCCCCCGCGACGACGGTGGCGAGCAGTCCGACCGCCATCGACGCGAGGGGGTACCAGGTGGGGCGGCCGGCGGAGCAGAACGGCCGGATCAGGGCGCCGACCAGGCTGTGGCCGAGCAGGCCGAGCGCGTACACCCGCATCACCGCGGCCGTCGCCGCGGTGTCGCGGGCCTCGAAGGCGCCGCGCTGGAAGAGCACCTCCACGATCTGCGGCGCATACGCGATCACGTACGCGGTTCCGGCCAGCACCACGAGCCCGGCGAGCGTCAGGTCCCGCTCCACCCGCCGCCGCGCCCGCTCCGCCTCGCCGTCCGCCATCGCGCGCGCCACCATCGGGAAGGTCACCGTGCAGACCATCAGCGAGAGGACCATCGGCAGCTGGGCCACCTTCTGGGCGTAGTTGAGGTGGGAGATGGCACCGGCCGGCAGCCCCGAGGCGAGGTGGCGCTCGATGAGCACCTGCGACTGCCGCGCCAACGCGAACAGCGCGATGGGCACGACGGGTGCCAGTACGGCCCGGGCCCGCAGCGACGCCGCGGGGAGCGGCCCCTGGTCGCCTGGGCCGGAAGGTGCCGGGAGGGGCTGGGAGGCGGCGGGGAGGCGGCGCGGCAGCAGGCGGTGGCCGGCCGGGAGTTGCACGAGGACCATGAGGCAGCTGCCCACGGCCACCCCGGCCGCCGCGGCGGCGACCCCGTGCGTGGCGTGCAGCGTGAGGACGGTGGCCACGATGCCGACGTTGTACGCGACGTAGATGGCGGCGGGCGCCGGGTAGCTGTGGTGCGCGCGCAGCGCGGCGCTGAGGTAGCCGGCCATCCCGAAGGTCAGCACGGTCATGGCGGTGAGTCGGGTGCAGCCGACCGCCGGTCCGGGATCGGCGAGGCCGGGCGCCAGCAGGTCCACCAGCAGCGGCGCGGCGAGTCCGACCAGCACCGCGCCGCAGGACAGCGCGAGGAACAGCCGGGGGGCGGTCACCGCCAGCAGCCGGCGTACCGGGTCCGCGCGGTCGGTGCGCCCGGTGCCGCCGGCCGCGCGCAGCGAGAGGGCCAGGCTGAAGGCGGGGATCAGGGCCAGGGCCATCGCGTCCTCGATGAGGAGGGTCGCGGCGAGCTCGGGGACGGTCCACGCGACGAGAAAGGCGTCCGTCGCTCCGCCCGCGCCGAAGAGGTGAGCGATCAACTGGTCCCGTACCAGGCCGAACAGCGACCCCGCCGCGGTCAGTCCGGCGGTCACCACGGCGGCCCGCGCCACGTACCTCTCCCCCGTGGAGCCCTCGGTCCGCTGGGACCGCCCGGCTCGCCCGACTCGCCCGGCCCGACCGGCCTGCCTGAATCGCTCGAAGCGCTCGAAGCGCTCGGATCGGCCGAACCGCCCGGCGCGGACGGTCGTCGGGGCGAGCGGGGCTTCCCTGGTGGGCGGGACGACGACGGCCGCCCCGGCGGGCCCGGCCACCCCGGCGGCCCGAGTCAAGCCGGCCGGTCCGGTCGAGCCGGCGGGCACCCTCGCCGCCAGGGCGGGTCCCACGCCCGATCCCGCGGCTCCCGGGCCCTGGGCTCCCAGCCCCTGGGCTCCCGGGGCCGCCCCCGCAGCCGTTCCCGTCGTCGCGGCGCGGCGGGAGGCCGCCGTGTCGCTCATCGCGCGGCCGCCGCGGGGTCGTCGAGGCGTGGGCTCAGCGCCCACCAGGTGGCGAGGCCCAGCAGCACGGCGGTGAGCGTGGTGGAAGGGCCGCCGATGTCGGCGTAGGCGAAGTCCATCAACTGCCACAGCAGGAGGCCGACGGCGACCAGTCCGCAGGCGTCCGGGCGCCGGCCCGCGGCGCCACCGGTCGCGCCCTCCCCAGCCGGCTCACGGCCGGCGGGACGCAGCCGGCGGAGACCGAGAAGCAGGAGGGCCGCCCAAGTGCCGACGACGGCGGTGGCGCCCACCAGGCCCTGCTCGCTGAGCACCAGCAGGTACATGTTGTGCGGGGACAGCAGCGGTTGGCGCTGGAAGTCCAGGCCCGCGCCGGCGGTGTCGCTGCCCGCGGACAGGGCGATGGAGGCATGTCCGTCGCGATGGGCCGCGAAGCCCTTGAGCCCCACCCCGGTGGCGGGGGCGTCGCGCCAGATGCCGGTGGCCGCCGCCCACATGGTGTAGCGGTCGGAGACGGACTTGTCCGGGGAGTCGGTGACCTGCGTGATGCTCGTCAGCCGCTCGCCGACCAGACCGGATCCGGCTCCCGAGCCGACACCGCCGCCGACGCCGGCCGGGCCGGGACCGCCGGCCCCGCCCACCAGCACCACGGCCACGACGGCCGGCGCCGCGAGCGCGGCCAGCACCCCGAGCGCGCGCAGCCCGCGACGGGCGTCCGCGAGCAGCAGTACGGCGACCCCGGCGACGACGGTGGCGATCCAGGCGCCCCGGCTGAACGACATCACCAGCGGCACCACCAGAAAGCCGGCCCCGACGAGGGCGGCGGGGCGCAGCCAGCGGGCCGCGCCGGGCGGCGGCGCCAGCGCCACGGCGAGCAGGACGAGCAGGCCGTGGGCGACCAGGGCGGCCATGCCCATCACGTCCAGCGGGCCGAAGGTGCCCACCGCGCGGATGTCGACTCCGGCGTACGAGGCCCCGGTGCCGGTGAGGTACTGACGCAACCCGACCACGCCCTGCACCAGGGCGGCCAGCACGAGCGCCCCCGCCACCAGCCAGAAGTCGCGGCGTGAACGCAGTACGAGCAGCAGCGCGGCGGGGACGAGGACGAAGACCTGGAGGTAGCGCACGAAGCCGGTCAGGGCGGTCGCCGGGTCGTAGCCGGTGACGGTCGCCACGGCGAACGCGACGACGGGCGCCGCCAGCAGCAGCGCCGCACGCCGGGTCAGCGGCCGGTCCCGGCGGCGCAGCGCGCTGACCGCGCAGCAGCCGACGAGCGCCGCGCTGGCCAGGTCGGCGGGGGTGACATGGACGGCCCCGGCCCCGGCCCCGCTCGCGTCCTCCCGGCCAGCCGGTACGCACAACAGCAGTACGGTCGCCACGGCGGGCACCACCCGCCAGGGCACCACCCGCCAGGGCACGGCGCACCGGCTCGTGGTCCGCCGCGCCGTGCTCAGGGCGGTGCGGACCGGCACGGCCGGCTCCCGTACGGCTTCCCGTCCCACGCTCGCGCCCACGTCCGGGTCCGTGGCCGTGGCCGTGCCCGTAGCCGCGCGCCCCGGCGCGGCCACCGGGGTCGGCACCCCGGCCGCGGGCACGCCGGCAGCTTGAGGCACGGATCAGCTCCCGCCGAACCGGAACAGCGAGCCGGCGGTACGCAGCAGAATGCGGACGTCCTGCCACAGCGTCCAGGTCTCGATGTAGAGGTTGTCGAACCGTGCCCGGTCCTCGATGGAGGTGTCGCCGCGCAGCCCGTGCACCTGGGCCAGCCCGGTGACCCCGACGGGCATCCGGTGCCGGGCCGCGTAGCCGGGGTGGTCCTGGCTGAACTTCCGTACGAAGTACGGGCGTTCCGGCCGTGGCCCGACCAGGCTCATGTCGCCGCGCAGCACGTTCCACAGCTGGGGCAGTTCGTCGAGGGAGGAGCGTCGCAACAGCCGCCCCACGAGGCTCACCCGCCGGTCGCGGGCGACGCTCCACAGGGTGGCCGACTCGTGGTCGTCGGCGGGCCGCAGGGTGCGGAACTTCAGCATCACGAACGGTCGGCCGCCGTGGCCGACCCGCTCCTGGCGGAAGAGCACACCGGGGCCGTCGGCGAGGCGTACGGCGAGCGCGCACGCCAGCAGCAGCGGCCCGGTGACCAGCAGGGCGCAGCCGGCGACGGCGACGTCCAGCGCGCGCTTGCCCGCGGCGCCGAGGCGGCCGGGGGGCGGCGGGTCGAGGCGCCGGCAGGCGAATCCCCACAGGTGCCCCGAGAGGTGGCCCGGGGCCCGGCCACCGGCCCCGAGCCGCTCGACGACCTGACCGGGGGCGCCGCCGGGCAGCCACACGGCGCAGCCCTGCGCCACCAGCAGCCGGGCGAGCGCGGCGAGTTGCGGGGCCTCGGCGGGGTCGCGGGTGAACACCGCGTCCCGGACGGTGTTCTGGATGACGGCCCGGATGACGTCCTCGTAGGAGTGCAGCAGCGGCAGCGGCGGCGCGACCGGGGCGGAGGCAGGCATCGGCACCGCGGGCGTCTGGGCCGAGGGCACCGGTGTCACGGGCGTCTGGGCCGAGGACATCTGGGCAGCGGACATCGGAGTCGCGGGCGCCGGCGACGGGGCGCACCTGAGGGGCGGGCCGAGCGGGGGTGGTGCGCCCGGGGGCGGGGACGGCGTCGGAAGTGCGGCGGCCGGGGCGCCCGCCGCCCCGCTCGCCCGGTCGCCCGCCGTTCCGTCGCCCCCGCCCGGCCCGGGGCCCACCCCCGGGAGCGGGATCGGGACCGGGGCCGGGACGGAAGCCTGCCCTCCGGGCGGGCCGCCCACGACCGTGGCGTCCACGCCACCCACGACCACCGCGTTGAGCGGGACCGACCCCATGGCCAGACCGCCGACGCCGGCCGGTGGCGCCGGAGACGCCGAGGCCGCCGATACCGTCGCGGGCCTCGGGGGCGTCGCGGGCGTCGGAGGCGCTTCACTCCCCAGGGCCACCGCGCCGAGGGACACGGCTCCCACGGCCAGACCACCGGCCCCGACACCCGCCGCCGGAGCCGCCGGCCCGACGACCCCGCCCATGCCCTCCACCCCACCGCCACCGCCGAGACCGCCGGCCGGCGGCGTCGGCTCGACCAGTCCGACCGGCCGCATCCCGTACTCGGGGTGCTCGCCCAGCACGGTGGCCAGCCGGCGGCCGGCGGGACCCGCGCCGACGACGAGCGTGGAGCGCGGATGCCGGCGCCGGGCACGACGGCGGAGCCGGTGGACGGCCGCGCGGCCGGCGTAGGCCAGCAGCGCGTGGACGGCCAGGGCGGTGAGCAGCACCTGCCAGCCGAGCGAGCGCGGCGGGTCGGTGCCGGAGATCACCGCGGCCGCCAGCAGCCAGGCGAGCAGGCAGTACCGCAGCAGCCTGGGAGCCTCGTCCAGGGCGACGGTCCAGGGGCCCGGCCGATAGAGCCCGCCGCGCGCGCCGAGCGCGACGACGGCCATGGCGACCAGCGCGGCCACCGCGACCACGACGGTCGGTGCGAGCCCGCCCGCCGGGGCGAACCCGCCCACCGGGTCGGCCGATGCCGGCGGGCCCAGCGGGATGGCCGGGGCGAGCACGGGCGGGGTGAGCACGGTCGCGGCCCGGCCGCTGTCGCCCGGCGGGGGGTGCGCCGCGAGCAGCGGGATCGCCGCGACGGCGGCGGCGACGCAGTCCACGGCCACGAGCAGCGCGGTCCCCCGCGAGGGGCGGGTGGGCGTGGGGCGGGACGGGGCCGCGGGGCGGGGCTCGGGGCGGCGCGGCCCGAAGAGGGAGGCGGCCGGGCGGGCCGGGGCCGGGCGGGGCGCCAGCAACCGGCCGGGGGTGGGCACGCCTGCGTTGTCGGTGTTCATCCCCTGCACAGCTCCCCGCGGTCGGTGTACGGGTTCCGGGCCGGTTCGAGAAGTTCGCGATAGAGACGGGTGACCGCCGCCGCCGTGTCCCGTACGTCGTGGGCCGTGTGGACGTGGCGCTGGGCCTCGTGCCCCAGCCGGGCGCGGAGCGCGGGGCGGCGGAGCAGCACGGTGAGCGCGCGGGCCAGCGCGGGCGGGTCGTCGGGTGGTACCAGGCAGGCCGAGGCGTGCCCGACGGGCAGCGACTCGCGGGCGCCGGTCACCTCGGTGAGCAGCACGGGCCGCCCGCTGGCCATGGCCTCCAACGGGGCCAGCGCCATGCCCTCCCAGCGGGACGGCAGCACCACCAGGTCGGCGGCGGCGTACCACGGCGCGGTGTCCGCGGCCGGGCCGGGGAGCAGCACATCGGCGGGGGCGGCGCGGCGCAGCGCGGCGAGTTCGGGGCCGTCGCCGACGAGCGCGAGCCGGGCGCCCGGCACCTCGGCGGCGGTCCGCGGCCAGGCACGCAGCAGGAGGTCCTGGCCCTTCTGACGGCAGAGCCGGCCGACGCAGACGGCCAGGGGCGTGTCGGCGGGCAGGTCGCGGAGGGCGGGCACGGCGGCGCGGGCGCGCCGTCGTGCGTCCTCGTCGGCTGGGCGGAAGCGTCCGGTGTCGACGCCGTTGCGGATCACCGTCCAGCGGCCGGGCACCCCGGCGCCCTCGCCGCGCCGCCGCTCGTCCTCGCTGACGCAGACGATCCGCTGCGCCCAGCGTGCGGCGAACCGCTCCCAGCGCAACGCCAGGGCGGCGGTGGCCCCGTCGGCGGCCTCGAAGGACCAGGCGTGCGGCTGGTAGAGCGTCGGGACCCGGCCGCGGACGGCGAGCCGGGCGGCGAGGCCGGCCTTGGCGCTGTGCGCGTGCACCAGGTCGGGGCCGGTCCGGCGGACGATGCGGGCGATCTGGGCGGCCTCCCGCGGCAGTCGCGCGCCGGGTTCCCGTCGCGCCGCCCAGGGGACCGTCGTCACCCCGGCCGCCGTCACCTGGGCGGCGAGCGTGCCGCCGGGCGGGCAGGCCACCACGGGGCGCAGCCCGGCCGTCGCCTGGGCGCGGACGAGGTCGGCGACCACCCGGGCCACACCGCCGTCGACGGGCTGGCTGATGTGCAGCACGGTCGGCGTGGGCCGGAGGGGAATCCGCATGTCTCGCCTCCGTATTCGCCCGCTGAAACCGCCCCAGACCATGACAGATAGCGGAATGAAAATCACGCGAGACGCGCGCTGATGAGCCGTCAGTGTTGCTGACGAACTGGCCATCCGGGTGACCGCCGGACCATCCCCCATTCGACGCAATGCCGGGCGCGCCGAAAGTCTGATTTACAGAGCAACCTCCTATGTGATGGTTATCTTCGCTTATCGGGCGATGACATGACGCATGTCGTCCGGCTGGCGCCCGCTGCGTGAGATTCCATCCGAGACAGCCTCGCGGGAGTTGCCCTCATGACTTCGACGAATCCCGTTCCGCGGCCGGCTGAGAAATCCTCGACGGCCGCCGTGGCGCCGGCCCGCCCCGCCCCGTCCTGGGTCGACCCCGAAGAGGCGGAGCCCCCCGGGGCGGCGGTGGAGGCGGTGCCGGGCCCGGCCGCCACACCGAAGCGGCCGGTCGAGACGGCGTTCGCACAGAAACGGCCGAGCGACACGGCGTTCGCGACGAAACGGCCGAGCGACACGGCGTTCGGGTCGAAACGGCCGAGCGACACGGCGTTCGGGTCGAAGCGCTCGGGCGACGCGGCGTTCGGGTCGTCGAAGCGGCCGGGCGACACGGCCTCCGAGCCGGCGCGGCAGAGCGGCCCGACCTACGACTACGAGCGCTTCAGCCAGTTGGCGGGCCCGCTGACCGACCCGCCGCGGCACTGCGTGTACCGGGTGCGCTACCGCAGCCTGCTGGCCCGCCAGCCGCGCCGGATCCGCACCGCGCTGCTGCTCTGCGCGGCGCCGCTGTGCTCCGCGGTGCTGCTCGTCTGGCTGCTCCAGCCGTCCCACTGGACACACCGCACCAACGTCACGGGCTGGGAGACCGCGTCGGACGTGGCGATGCTGCTCTCGGTCGGCCTGATCGAGGCGTTCCGGCTGTTCACCGTGGTCTCCAACGCGCACGCGACGCTGATGGCCCGCGACCCGGTCCCGGTGACCCCCCGCCCGGGGACCAAGGTCGCCTTCCTGACCAGCTATGTGCCGGGCAAGGAGCCGCTGGACATGGTCCGGGCCACGCTGGAGGGCGCCACCCGGCTGCGACACCGCGGGAAGCTGCATGTGTGGCTGCTCGACGAGGGCGACGACCCGGCCGCCAAGGAGTTGTGCGCCCGGCTCGGCGTACGTCACTTCTCCCGCAAGGGCGTTGAGAAGTGGAACCAGCCCAAGGGTCGTTTCCGGGCGAAGACCAAGCACGGCAATTACAACGCCTGGCTGGACGAGCACGGCGACGGATACGACATCATGGCCTGCGTCGACACCGACCATGTGCCGCTGCCCAACTTTCTGGAGCGCATGCTCGGTTACTTTCGCGATCCCGATGTGGCATTCGTCGTCGGGCCGCAGGTCTACGGGAATTACGACACCCTCGTCACCAGGGCGGCGGAGAGCCAGCAGTTCCTGTTCCACGCCCTCATCCAGCGGGCGGGGAACGCGTACGGCGGCGCGATGTTCGTCGGCACCAACAACGCGGTCCGGATCAGCGCGTTGCGGAGCGTCGGCGGGCTGTACGACTCGATCACCGAGGACATGGCCACCGGGTTCGAGCTGCACCGGCGCCGCAATCCCGAGACCGGCCGGAAGTGGCGCTCGGTCTACACCCCGGACGTGCTCGCCGTCGGCGAGGGCCCCAGCACCTGGACCGACTTCTTCACCCAGCAGCTGCGCTGGTCGCGCGGCACCTATGAGACGGTGCTCAAGCAGTGGTGGCGGGGGGTGCCCACCCTCTCCCCCGGCAAGCTGCTCAACTACACGCTGATGATGGCGTACTACCCGATGACCGCCCTGAACTGGCTGCTGTCGGCGCTGTCCTGCGTGCTCTTCCTCGCCGCCGGGGCGGCCGGGGTGCACATCTCCCCCGAGATCTGGCTGATGCTGTACGGGGACACCGTCGCCCTCCAGATCGGGCTCTACGTCTGGAACCGGCGGCACAACGTCAGCCCGCACGAGCCGTACGGCTCCTCGGGTGTCGCCGGAATGGCGCTGTCGGCGCTGTCCGCGCCGATCTACGCGCGATCGCTGCTGGACGCGGCGCTCCGCCGCAGAAGCCGGTTCGTGGTCACGCCCAAGGGCGACTCCGCCAGCCCGGACCGGGTCGCCACCTTCCGCATCCACCTGCTGTGGTGCGTGGTCTTCGGCGGATCGTTCGTCGCCTCGCTCTTCCTGCACCACAGCCATCTCGCGATGCGGCTGTGGGCGCTCTTCGCGGTGGTGCTGTGCCTGATCCCGCTGGCCTGTCGCTCCGTGGAGGCGGCGCGGGCCCGGCGCGCCCGCCCGGCGCCCGCGACCGTCCCGACCGCGCGCAGCGACGAGGCCGACCGGGTGGAGCCGACGGCCCCGGCGGCCGTGCCCGTCGCGGCCACCGCGCCTCCCGCCCCCGCCGCGGACTCCGCCGCCGGGGACACCGGCCCGACGCCCTCCGCCGAGCAGGACCCGGTGTGCGCGATCTGACCGAGGGCGCCGGGAGAGCCGACCGGGCGCCGAGCGGTGGTCAGCCCCGCGTGTTGCGCGCGAGGTCCAGCGCGTACCGGGGCCACCACGATCCCGCGCCGGGGCCCCCGTTGCAGGTGCCGTCGGACTCGCCCGGCCGCTTGACCCACAGGAAGGCGTCGACCTTCGGATCGCCGGTCCGGGTGCTGGGCCGCTCGCCCAGCGCCCGGCCGGGGGGATTGCACCAGCGGTCCTCGTGGTGCCCGGGGTAGGCGTACGCCTCCGACCGGCTGCCCACCGCATTCGTCGCGCCATTGCCATTGCGACTGGTGTCGATGACGAAGTGGGTGCCGCCCAGCGAGCCGGACAGATGGTGTCCGTAGCGGATGGTCGCCCCCGTCGGCTGGAAATTCGAGACGTTCAGCGAAAAGCCGTCGGCCTTGTCGATGCCGCTCTGTTTGAGCGGCTCCACCAACGCATAGGGATCGCGGACCCAGCCCGCGTTTCCCGCGTCGATGTACACCCAGGTCCTGGGCAGCGCCTTGAGCGTCTCCACGGCGTTCCGCAACATGGCGAGCCGTTCCTCGCGCAGTTCTCCGGGGAAACAGCCGTCGACCACCTGGGCCACCGCGTCGGGCTCCAGGATGACCACGGCGCTGCGGTCGCCGATGCCGGCGGCCAGCTCCCGGATCCAGCCGCCGTAGTCGGGTGCGCCCTCCGCGCCTCCGGCCGAGTGTCGGCCGCAGTCCCGGTTGGGAATGTTGTATGCGACCAGGACCGGGGTGCGGCCGGTGCGCGCCGCCGCGGTGGTGACGGCCCGCGCCCGGGCCCGGGGCAGCTCGCCGACCCACTCCGCCGCCGGCTGGTCCGCGATCCTCCGCATCAGCGCCGCGTCCTCGTGCCGCCCCTGTGCCGCGTACTGGCGCGCCGTGCGCGCGGGCTGACTGTCGGGATTAACCCACAATTCCGAAGGCAGCCCATCCGATTTCTCTCCCGAGTCGGAACAACCGCTCAGCGACAGGCTCAGCAGCAGGGCCGCGGCCGCGGCGATCCGGCTCCGCGCGACATCATGACGCGTGCCTTTCTCGACCATGAGGCGGCCTCCTCTTCGCGGGTGCGGAACTGACGGCTCCTCGAATGATGCCATCGGGTGATCATGCGTACCCTCAGACGATTCGGATCGTTGAAAAAGTTGCCCCATTCGCAACACGAAAGGAACAGGACGATGAAGCGAATCGTCCAGGTCGCCGGGCTCGCCGCGGCCAGCTGCGCCCTCATCGTCGGTGGCGCCGGCGCCGTCGCCGCGCACGACCACGACAACGACAACGGTCGCGGCAACGGCCACAACGGTCACAACGGCGGTCACAACGGCGGCCACAACGGCGGCGGCCACAACGGCGGTGGTCACAACGGCGGCCACAACGGCGGCGGCCACAACGGCGGTGGTCACAACGGCGGCCACAACGGTCACAACGGCGGCCACGGCGGTTACGGCGGTTATGGCCACCACGGTGGCGGCCACCACGACAACGGCGACTACGAGTACAACGACGAGCACGGCGCCCACGCCAACGGTGGCGCCATCGGCTCGCCCGGTGTCGTGAGCGGCAACAACATCCAGGTGCCGGTGAACATCCCGATCAACATCTGCGGCAACTCGGTCAACCTCACCGGCCTGCTGAACCCGGCCTTCGGTAACACGTGCATCAACGCCTGAGAAGGCGCCCGGCACACCACGCCACCGCGCGTGGGAGCTGACGCGGACCCTCTGCGGGGCCGCCGGAGCAACCCTCCGGCGGCCCCGACGCGCTGTGACCCCCGCGCCACGGCACACCCCCCGGGAGCGGGGCGCGAACCGCTCGTACGGGTGCGCGAACCGTCCCCGTAAGATCGGCGCGGTGACCAGGAACTCCTCCACGCCGTGCCGGGTGACGGTGTGCCGCGGCTGCTGCTGCGGCGACCCGCGGAAGATCCCCGGCGTCGACCACGCCGGCCAGATCCCGCGGTTGCGCGCGGCGCTGGGCGACAGCGCGCGGGTCCGCGCCTCCGACTGTCTGGACGTCTGCGACCAGGCCAACGTGGTGGTCGTACAGCCCTCGGCCGCGGGACGCGCGGCGGGCGGGCGGCCGGTGTGGCTCGGGCTGGTCAACGACGACGACGCGCTCGACGACATCGCCGCCTGGATCCGCGCCGGCGGGCCGGGCCTGGCGGAACCGCCCGGCGTGCTGGACCTCTACGCCTTCACCGTCTCCCGCCGGGTGCGCGCGGCGCTCGACGACTGAGCCGTTCCGCGCGCCACGCGACCGCCCCGCCCCGCTCCTCCACCGGACGGCACGGGCGGAGCGGAGGCGGTCCGGCGGGCCGCCGGTCTAGCCCACCGCCTTGGCCGCTGCGCGGCCCGCCGCACGGCCGGAGAAGAGGCAGCCGCCGAGGAAGGTGCCCTCCAGGGAGCGGTAGCCGTGCACGCCCCCGCCCCCGAAACCGGCCGCCTCGCCCGCCGCGTAGACGCCGGGCAGCGGATCGCCGCCGGCGGTCAGCACGCGCGAGGACAGGTCCGTCTCCAGCCCGCCGAGCGTCTTGCGGGTGAGGATGCGCAGCCGCACCGCGATCAGCGGGCCCGCCTTCGGGTCGAGGACCCGATGCGGGGCGGCGGTGCGGATGAGCCGGTCGCCGAGGTATCGGCGCGCCCCGCGCACGGCGGTCATCTGGAGGTCCTTGGTGTACGCGTTGGCGACCTCGCGGTCCCGGGCGGTGATCTCCCGGTACAGCTCGGCCTCGTCGATCAGCGGCTCCTCGGTGAGCTCGTTCATGCGGCGCACCAGCCCGCTCAGCGACCGCTCGACCACGAAGTCGGCCCCCTGGTCCAGGAACGCCTGGACCGGGCCCGGCGCCCCGCCCCCGGCCCGGCCGAGGACCTCGCGCACACGCTTGCCGGTGAGGTCCGGGTTCTGCTCGGAGCCGGAGAGGGTGAACTCCCTCTCGACGATCCTCCGAGTGAGGACGAACCAGGTGTGGTCGTGGCCGGTGTGCATGATGTGTTCCAGCGTGCCCAGGGTGTCGAAGCCGGGGAACAACGGCACCGGCAGCCGTCTGCCCCGGGCGTCGAGCCACAGCGGCGACGGGCCGGAGAGGATGCGGATGCCGTGCCGCGGCCAGATCGGGTTCCAGTTCTGGATGCCCTCGGTGTAGTGCCACATCCGGTCGCGGTTGATGAGCCGTCCGCCGGCGGCCTCGGCGATGCCGAGCATCGCCCCGTCGACGTGCGCGGGCACCCCGGAGAGCATGGCCTCCGGCGGAGTGCCCAGCCGTGCCGGCCAGTTGGCGCGGACGAGGTCGTGGTTGCCGCCGATGCCGCCGGAGGTGACGATCACCGCCTGGGCGCGCAGTTCGAAGGCCCCGGCGACCTCGCGGCTGCTGGGGGCGCCGCGATCCGCGTCGCTGGGCTCCAGGATCTCGCCGCTGACGGTGTCCACGGCGCCGGCGGTGCGGGACAGCCCGGTGACCCGGTGTCGGAAACGCAGCCCGACCCGGCCGCGCGCGACCCCGGCCCGCACCCGACGTTCGAAGGGCGCCACGACGCCGGGGCCGGTGCCCCAGGTGATGTGGAAGCGGGGCACCGAGTTGCCGTGGCCCCGCGCGTCGTAGCCGCCGCGCTCCGCCCAGCCGACGACGGGGAACAGCCGCAGTCCCTGCGCGCGCAGCCAGGACCGCTTCTCGCCGGCGGCGAAGTCGACGTATGCCTCGGCCCAGCGGCGCGGCCAGTGGTCCTCCTCGCGGTCGAAGCCGGCGGTGCCCAGCCAGTCCTGCCAGGCCAGTTCGCGGCTGTCGCGGATGCGCAGCCGGCGCTGCTCGGGCGAGTCGACGAGGAACAGCCCGCCGAAGGACCAGTGCGCCTGACCGCCCAGGGACTGCTCGGGCTCCTGGTCGAGCAGGATCACCGAGCGGCCGGCCTCGGCGAGTTCGGCGGTGGCGGCGAGCCCCGCCAACCCCGCTCCGATCACGATCACGTCCGCGTCGTACGCCATGCCGTCACCTTCTGGACTCGCCGGGCCCGACGGACCGCTCGGGAGCGCGGCGGGTGCGCGGCCGCCACGTTGGATGCGATCCTGCATACCGACTGGTAGGTCGTCAACCTCCGGCCCCGGCCGTCCGTCCTCCGGGTGACCGGCCGTCGGGGCGGGCGGGACCCGACGGCCGTGCGGGGCACCGCCATGGCCAGGGCGGGCGTCCCTCGGGGCCGCTCGACCCGGGTACGGAACGGGTCAGTCAATCGTTTCACCGGACTGGACAGCCCTCGGCGGGCCGGGAAGGATGCCGCGCCATGGCTGACCGACCCCACGGGTCACCGCGGCGGGGCGGCCCTCCCCCGGCCGGCGAGCGCGTGGTGCACCCCACGCGGGTGACCCCTGCCCCACGCCCCGTCCGACCCGAGCCCCCCGAGGCGCCCCGTCAGGTCATCGCGGGCACGGTGCTGCGGGGTCCCCGTCCGTTCCGCGACTCCGGTGTCCGACGGCAGGTGGCCGCGGCGATCCTGTTGTCCACGCTGAGCACCGCGCTGGCGCTGTTCCTGCTGCTGCCGGAACGGGGCGAGCCGCGCCGGCTCTCCGCGGCGCCCACCCGCGCGGCGGTCTCCGCCGACCCGGCGCCGACCGCCACTCCGCGTCCGGGTCCGGGCCCCGCTCCCACCCCCGCGCCGCCGCCGAACCCGCCGTCGGGCCCCGCTTCGACCGCTCCTACCGCCCCGCCCGGCGAGGGCCCCGCGCGGGGCTCGGCCGCGGTCGGGGACGCCGCGTCGACCGGGCCCGCCCGCGCGGAGTCGGGCCGTCGGCCCCCCGACACCCCCACGCCGGAGGGCGGTCGACCGTTCGACGCCCCCACGCCGGGGGACGGTCGCCCCTCCCACGCCCCCACGCCGGAGGACGGTCGCCCCTCCCACGCCCCCACGCCGGAGGACGGTCACCCCTCCCACGCCCCCACGCCGGAGGGCGGTCCCGCGCCCGCGGCCTCGGCCGACGGACCCACCGGCGGCGGACCGGCGCACCGCGCCGCGGCCCGGCCGTTGCCGCCGCTACCGCTACCGGTGCCTCTGCCGCTGGCGCTGCCGCCCGAACCTGTGACCGCGTCCGCGCCCGCCCCACCTCCCCTGTCCGTGGCCGTCATCTCCCCGTGGAACGCGGTGGTCGAGGCCGACCACCGCCGGGCGCGCCGGGCCTACGGCTCCGGGCACGGGCCCGGCACGCGCCGCGAGCACGGCCGGCGTTGGCGGTGGCGCGAGGGGCGGACGAGCGGCCACGCCGACCGGGTCCGGGGCCACCACCGCCACCATGGGCCGGGCGGCCGGGGCTGACCGTGCCGCGCGCACCCCGGTCTGCTTGTATGGCGGCATGCCCGACAACGGTCACCAGCAGCGCTCAGCCGACGAGGTTCTGGACATCGTGGACGAGCGGGACCGCGTGGTGGGCCAGGCCCGGCGCGCCGACGCCCTGGCCCGCCGGCTGCGTCACCGCTGTGTCTTCATCCTGGTCAGGGACCCCGACGGGCGCGTCTTCGTGCACCGCCGCACCGCGGAGAAGCTGGTCTTCCCCTCCCGGCACGACGTGTTCGTGGGCGGGGTGGTCGGCGCCGGCGAGTCGTATGACGAGGCGGCCCTGCGCGAGGCCGAGGAGGAGCTGGGCGTCTCCGGGCTGCCCGCGCCCCGGCCGCTGTTCCGGTTCCTCTACGACACCCCGGAGCACACCTGGTGGAGCGCCGTCTACGAGGTGAGCTGCGCGCTGCCGGTCGACCCGCAGGCCGAGGAGGTGGCCTGGCACGCCTTCCTGACGGAGGACGAGGTCGCGGAGCGACTCGACACCTGGGAGTGGGTGCCGGACGGTCTGGAGGCGTATCGGCGGCTGCTGGCGTGGCGCGCGGGGGCCGCATGATGATCCGGACCGGTGGTTAGGCTCACCCGTATGGACCCCTCCGTACGGACCGCCGGCATCCGGGGCAGGCTCGCGGCCGCCACCGGGTCGGTCCGGCTCTGGTTCGCGCCCGAGCGGGTCCACGCGGAGGGCGAGACCCCCGACTACCGCTTCTCCCTCGCCAACGAGCGGACCTTCCTGGCCTGGCTGCGCACGGGTCTGGCCCTGATCGGCGGCGGCTTCGCGGCCGACCAGTTCCTCCCGCACACCGCGCGCCCGCTGCGGCTGGCGCTCGCCGTGACGCTGCTGGCGGCGGGCGCGGTCTGCGCCATACGGGCGGTCAACCACTGGGTGCGCTGCGAGCGTGCGATGCGCAAGGGCGAGGATCTGCCGCTCTCCCGTTTCCCGGCCGCGCTGGCGACGTCCGTCGCGCTGGTCGCGCTGGCCATCGTGGTCTTCGTGGCGCTGGGCTGGACCCGCTGATGCCGTCCGGGCGCCCGCGTGTCGAGCGGGACCCGGGGTTGCAACCGGAGCGGACCCGGCTCGCCTGGCGGCGTACCACCCTCGCCTGCGCGGTGGTGTGTGTGCTCGCCGAGCGGCAAGCTGTCAGGGAAGGGCCGCCGGACGCCCCCCGGCTGTTGGCCGTGGCGCTGATCGCGTTCGTCTGGTTGCTCTTCCTGGCCGTGGCGCACCTCCGCATCCAGGCCCTGGACGCGCCGCGGCCGCCCGCACTGTCCCCGCGGGCGGCCGTGGCCGCGTCCGGATGCACGCTCGCGATCGCGGCCTTGGGCGTGGTGCTCCTGTGCTGAGCCCGGCGCGGCTCAGTCGACGGTGACGGCGATCTTGCCTCGGGTGTGGCCCTCGGCGTTGAGCCGCTGCGCCTCGGCCGTGCGCTCCAGCGGGAAGACCGCGGCCACCTCGACGCTCAGGACTCCGCGTTCGGCGAGGTCGGTGAGGGTGGCGAGGTCGGCGGGGTCGGGGCGCACGAAGACGTACCGACCGCCGAGTCCGAGGACGGCGGGGTCGGCGATCGAGGCGAGCCGGCCGGCCGGGGTGAGCAGACCGGGGCTGACGGTCAGCGCGTCGCCGCCCACCAGGTCGAGCGCGGCGTGCACGCCGTCGGGCGCCAGCGCTCGCACCCGGTCGGCGAGTCCGTCGCCGTAGGAGACCGGCTCGGCGCCGAGGCCGCGCAGGTAGTCGTGGTTGCGCTCGCTGGCGGTGCCGATGACACGGGCGCCGAGGTGGCGGGCGATCTGCACGGCCAGGGAGCCGACGCCGCCGGCCGCCCCGTGGATCAGGAGGGTGTCACCCGCGCCCACCTCCAGCGCCCTGCCCAGCGACTGATAGGCGGTCAGCCCGGCCAGCGGCAGCCCGGCGGCCTGCTCGAAGGAGAGGTTGCGGGGCTTGCGGGCCAGGGTGCGCACCGGGGCGGCGACGTACTCGGCGAAGGTGCCGCGGGAGAGGAAGTCCTCCCGTACGTATCCGATGACCTCGTCGCCGGGTGCGAACTCGGTGACGCCCGCTCCGGGCTGGACCACGACGCCGGAGACGTCCCAGCCGGGGATGACGGGGAAGACGGCGTCCAGGACGCCGTCGAGGTAGCCGGCCTGGGCCTTCCAGTCGACGGGGTTGACCGCGGCGGCCCTGACCTTGATCAGGACGCTGTCGGGGCCGAGCTTGGGGTCGGGGACCTCGCCGTACTCGAGGACCTCCGGGCCGCCGTAGCCGCGGTAGCTGATGGCCTTCATGGGGGTGCTCCTTGGGGGTGGGGGGAGGAAGGGCCGGCCGGCCCCCGGGGGTAGGGGTCGGCCGGCGGCTCGAATGCCGGCGGGGACCGGTCGGGCCAGGCGTCGGCGGAGACCGGTCGGGCCAGGCGTCGGCGGAGACCGGTCGGGCCAGGCGTCGGCGGAGACCGGTCGGGCCAGGCGTCGGCGGAGACCGGTCGGGTCAGGCGTCGGCGGAGACCGGTCGCGCGGCGGGCTCGGCGGCAGCGGCCGTCGTGTGGGCCGTCGGCTCGGTCGTGGGCAGCGGGTGGATCCTGCGCAGGCCGACCGCGGCGACGAGCGCGACCAGGACGAACGCCGCGCCGGCGAGGACGAAGCTCAGCGTGAACTGCGACTCGGCGGGCAGCGCCGGGGCGCCCGGCGGAAGGTGCTCGACGCTCTTGGAGGCGAGCACCGTCGTGATCATGGCACTGCCGATCGCGCTGCCGGTGGAGCGGGCGATGGAGTTGATGCCGTTGGCGATGCCGGTCTGCTGGGGCGGCACACTGCCGACGATCACGGCGGGCATGGCGGCGTAGGCGAGGCTGATGCCCGCGCCGACGAACATGCCGGCGCCGATGACGGAGGCGGTGTGGTCGTGGTCGAGGGCGACCCAGGCGAAGCCGACGGTGCCGATCAGGGAGGCGAGCACCAGCACCAGGCGGGGGCCGTGGCGGCGCACCAGCTGGCCCCCGAAGGGGGCGGACAGCAGCGAGACGACGGTGCTCGGCAGCAGGAACTCCACCGAGGCGCGCAGCACGGAGGCGTCGAAGCCGTAGCCGACCAGCGCGGAGGGCATCTGGACGAGGTAGGAGACGCCGATGAAGAGGGCGAACATGCCGAAGCCCACGAGCAGGCCGGCGAGGTTGACGAAGAGGACCGGGCGGTGGGCGAACATCCGCATGTCCACCAGTGGCTCGCTCACCCTGCGCTCGACGAGCACCCAGACGACCGCCATGACCACGGCGCCGGCGAAGGAGCCGAGGGTGCGGGCGTCGGTCCAGCCCCACTCGTGGCCCTGGGAGACGGGGAGCAGCAGCAGGACGAGGGTGGCGGCGAGAGAGAGCGCGCCGAGGACGTCGGTGCGGCCGCCGGTGGTCTGGGTGGTCGCGGGGACGAGGAGGACGACGGCCAGCAGCGCGAGCAGGGCGAGCCCGGTGGCCAGCCAGAAGGCGCTGCGGTAGTCGGGGTCGTCACCTGAGGTGAGCAGGCCGGTGGCGACCAGCGCGAGGCCGCTGCCGAAGGCGAGGGTGCCGCTGACCATGGCCATGGCGCCGGGGAGCCGGGCGGGGCGGATCTCCTCGCGGAGCACGGAGAGCGCGAGCGGGAAGATCGCGGTGGCGGCGCCCTGGAGCACCCGACCGACGATCAGCCAGGCCAGGGAGTGCGTGACGGCGGCGAGCACGGAGCCGGCGACCATGACCACCAGCACCGCGACCAGCGTGCGCTTCTTTCCGTGCTGGTCGCCGAAGCGGCCGAGCAGCGGGGTGAAGACGGCGGCCGAGAGCAGGGTGGCGGTGGTGACCCAGCTCACGTTGGCGGAGCTGGTCTCCAGGTCGTTCTGGATCAGTCCGAGGATCGGCACGACCAGGGTCTGCATCATCGACACGACCATGGCCGCGAGGCTCAGCGCGGCGATGATCACCGTCTCGCGGCGGCCGTCGACCGGCGCGGCGGCGGCTGGGTGGCTCATGGGGAGGTCCTTCATGTGCTTCGCAGTTACTTCATGACATGGATGCTTGAAGTCATCAAGCAACTCGACCGACGGTAGACCTCAATGGTTGACCTAGTCAAGCTAATGGTTGAAGGCTTTAATTACCTTGAGTACAGTCGAACCATGAGCGCCAGCACCCCTCCCCCCGCGCAGACTCCGACCAAGATCGAGCTCCTGGAGCTGCTCGCCGCGCTCGGCATGGCCCAGTGGCGCGACTTCTCCGCCGCCGCCGTGCACCACGGGCTCACCGGGACCCAGGCCAAGGTGCTCTCCCAGCTGGGTCGCGGCCCGCTGCCGATGCGCGCCCTGGCCGAGCGGCTGGTGTGCGACGCCTCCAACATCACCGGCATCGTGGACCGACTGGAGGACCAGGGCCTGGTCCGCCGTGAGCCGTCCCCCACCGACCGGCGGGTCAAGAACGTCGTCGCCACCGACAAGGGGCGCGAGACGCTCCTGCGGGTCCGCACCGAGATGCAGGCCACCCACAGCGCGCTGGACACCCTCGACGCGGCGGAGACCGAGACCCTCTTCGCCCTGCTCAACCGGCTGCGCCCGTCCATGGAGCGCACCGCCTGACCCCAGGCCCCTCCCCCTCCGGCCCCCTCCGGCCCCCTTCCGGAGCCCGAGCGCCGGACGCCCGCGTCGCGGCGCGTGCCGTCGCCGACCGCCGTAGGCCCTAGACGCCATACCGACCGGTCGGCATCATGAGGTGATCCTTCACCGGCGTCCGTACGCCGGTGCGTTCATTCGCCTCACTCCGCACGGAGGAAGAACTCGATGAACCAAGGCACCCCGCCGGGGTTGGACCTCGGGCGTCTGCGCGCGCATCTGGACCGGGAGCGCCCCGGGATGGTGCGCGGAGCGCTGCACGCCGAGCTGATCGAGGGCGGCCGCTCCAACCTCACCTACGCGGTCGACGACGGCACCGACCGCTGGGTGGTGCGCCGGCCGCCGCTCGGCCATGTGCTCGCCACCGCGCACGACATGGCGCGCGAGCACCGGGTGATCAGCGCGCTGCACCCGACGGCGGTGCCGGTCCCGGAGCCGCTGCTGCTGTGCGCGGACGAGTCCGTGCTCGGATCGCCCTTCTACGTCATGGAGTTCGTGGAAGGGACGCCCTACCGCGACGCCGAGCAGCTCACCGCGCTCGGCCCCGAGCGCACCCGCGGCGTGCTGCTCGGCCTGGTGGACGCGCTGGTCGAGCTGCACGCGGTGGACCCGGCCGCGGTGGGACTGGCCGACTTCGGGCGCCCCGAGGGCTTCCTGGAGCGGCAGTCACGCCGCTGGGGCAAGCAGCTCGCCGCGTCCCGCGACCGGGAGCTGCCCGGGATCGACCGGCTGCACGACGCCCTGACGGACTCGCTGCCCGAGTCCCCCGCGGCCACCGTCATCCACGGCGACTACCGCCTCGACAACGTCCTCGTCGGCGCCGACGACCGGATCCGGGCGATTCTCGACTGGGAGATGTCCACGCTCGGCGATCCGCTGACCGACCTCGGGCTGCTGGTGATGTACAGCGAGTACCCGGACCTGCCCGGCTCGCCGATCGCCACCACCCACGGCGCCCCCGGCCACCCCGCCCCGGCCGAACTGGTGCGCCGCTACGCCGAGCGCTCGGGCCGGGACGTCTCCGGCGTCTCCTGGTACACCGCCTTCGCCTACTTCAAGCTCGCGGTGATCCTGGAGGGAATCCACTACCGCTACACGCTCGGCCAGACCGTCGGGGCCGGGTTCGACCGCATCGGCGAGCTCGTGCCGGTGTTCATCGAGCGCGGCCTCGCCACGCTCGCCGACCGAGGCCCCCACCAGGACCAGGAGCGCTGAGACCGTGGACTTCGCATTCGACGCCCGTACCGAGGAACTCCGCGGCCGGCTGCTGGCGTTCATGGAGGAGCACGTGTTCCCCGCCGAGGCGGTGGCGGAGGAGCAGCGGGCGCGGCTGGACTCGCCCTGGCGAACGCCGCCCGTGGTGGAGGAGCTGAAGGCGGAGGCCCGCCGCCGCGGCCTGTGGAACCTCTTCCTGCCCGACCCGGAGCTGGGCGCCGGACTGACCAACCTCCAGTACGCGCCGCTGGCCGAGATCACCGGCCGCAGCCCGCAGCTGGCCCCCGTCGCGCTCAACTGCGCCGCCCCGGACACCGGCAACATGGAGCTGCTGGCGCAGTTCGGCTCGCGGGAGCAGCGGGAGCGCTGGCTGGAGCCGCTGCTGGCGGGTGAGATCCGGTCGGCCTTCGCGATGACCGAGCCGGAGGTGGCCTCCTCCGACGCCACCAACATCGAGACCCGTATCGAGCGGGACGGCGACACCTATGTCGTCACCGGCCGCAAGTGGTACATCTCCGGCGCCATGCACCCGGACTGTCGGATCTTCATCGTCATGGGCAAGACCGACCCGGCCGGCGCGGACGTGCGCCGCCAGCAGTCGATGGTGCTGGTGCCGCGCGACACCGAGGGCGTCGAGGTGCGCCGGGCGATGCGGGTCTACGGCTACGAGGACCACTACCACGGCGGCCACGCCGAGGTCGTCTTCCACGGCGCCCGGGTGCCGGTGGGCAACCTCGTCGGCGAGGAGGGCGGCGGCTTCGCCATCGCCCAGGCCCGCCTCGGCCCCGGCCGGATCCACCACTGCATGCGACTGATCGGCATGGCCGAGCGGGCGATCGAGCTGATGTGCCGCCGCGCGGTGTCCCGCACCGCCTTCGGCACCCCGTTGGCGCGGCAGGGTCAGGTCCAGGAGTGGATCGCCGACTCCCGGGTGGCGGTGGAGCAGCTGCGGCTGCTGGTGCTCAAGACGGCATGGCTGATGGACACCGTCGGCAACCGCGCGGCGCACACCGAGATCCAGGCCATCAAGATCGCGACCCCGCGCACGGTCGTCGACATCCTGGACCGCGCGGTCCAGCTGCACGGCGCGGCCGGCGTCAGCCAGGACACCCCGCTGGCCGAACTGTGGGCCGCCGCGCGCACCCTGCGGCTCGCGGACGGGCCGGACGAGGTGCACCAGCGGTCGCTGGCCCGGCGCGAGCTGAAGAAGTACCTGCCGTAGCCCGGCGGGCCGGGGGGGCGTAGCCCCGCTGGAGGGGCCGGGGGGGCGTAGCCCGGCCGGTGGGGCCGGGGGCCGCGGCGGCGACACCGCGGTCGCTCCCGACCCCGCCCGAGAACGGCCGCGGCAAGCGCGGCCGGCGGGCTCCGGGCCGGCCTCTCAGGGCCGCAGCGCGCGCAGCAGCAGGTCCGCCAGGTGGTCGGCGACCTGCTGCGGCGTCAGCGGCCCGTCCGGGCGGTACCAGGTGCCCAGGTGGTGGACGGACCCGAAGTGGTAGTCCACCACCAGGTCGGCCGGGGTGGCGTCGCTGAACACGCCGCCGCGCTGGCCCTCCTCGATGAGCTGGCGGAACCGCTCGTGGTAGCGGCGCCGCTCGGCCCGCACCTGCCGGTGCTTCTCGGGGCTCAGGTGGTGCATCGAACGGAAGAAGATCATGGCGTCGTCGAGGTTCTCGATGGTGGTGACCACGACGTCGGCGGCCGCCGCGCGCAGCCGCTCCGCCACCGGCGCGTCCGCGTCCGCGAAGGAGTCCAGGCGCTCCTGCTGGAGCCGGAGCACCCGTCCGTACACCTCGTGCAGCAGATCGTCCTTGGAGCCGAAGTAGTGGTACAGCGCGCCCTTGGTGACGCCCGCCGCCTCCACGATCTCCTGGACCGAGGTGCGGTCGTAGCCGCGCTCGGCGAAGAGGCGGGTGGCGGCGGCCAGCAGCCGCTGCGGCACCGGCTGGTTCGCCGGTTTCGCATCGTTCTCCGTCGTTCTGGCCATGGTCGCCACCTGCCTCTCTCTGCTTGCCCGGGCCGCTAGGCCGGTTCCGTGCGGGAGCGCAGCTCCCGCCGGAGGATCTTCCCACTGGTCGTCTTCGGCAGCTCCGGAAGGATGTCCACCGCGCGCGGGTACTTGTACGCGGCCAGCCGCTCCCGACAGTAGGCGGTCAGCTCGCCGGGCTCGGCGCTCGCGCCCGGGCGCAGGCTCACATACGCCTTGACCGTCTCGCCGCGGTAGGCGTCGGGCACCCCGACCACGGCTGCCTCGCGCACCGCCGGATGGGTGTAGAGCACGTCCTCGACCTCGCGCGGCCAGACCTTGAAGCCGGAGGCGTTGATCATGTCCTTCTTGCGGTCGACGACGTAGAGCCAGCCGCCCCGGTCCATGAAGCCGATGTCACCGGTGCGCAGCTCCCCCTCGGGGAAGGCCGCCGCGGTCGCCTCCGGGCGCCGCCAGTAGCCGGGGACCACCATGGGGCCGCGGACGACGATCTCGCCCCGCTCGCCCAACGGCACCTCCGCGCCGCCGTCGTCGACGATCCGTACGAGCGTCTCCGGCGCGGGCACGCCGACGGCGAGGGTGCCGGAGGCCGCGTCGACGGGCGCCTCGGTGCCGGGCGGAACGCTGGCGCAGGGGGCGGAGCACTCGGTCAGCCCGTAGCCGTTGTGGATATAGCGGCCGAACTCGGTACGGAACCGCTCGACCAGGGCGGGCGGCAGCGGCGCCCCGCCGGAGGAGATCACGCGGAAGGAGGCGAAGTGGCCGGGGCCGACCCGCGGGTGGGCCATCAGCGCCATGAAGGCGGTGGCCGGGCCGACGGTGTAGGCGGGGCGGTGCTCGGCGAAGGCGTCCAGCACCACGCCCGCCTCGAAGCGGTGGGCGAGCGCCAGGGTCCCGCCCGCCGCGAAGCAGGCGGACAGCTCGCAGACCATGCCGGTGATGTGGAACAGCGGGGCCAGCGCGAAGTAGGTCGATCCCACGGGCAGGGCGTGGTTGACCCGCTGCCGCTCGGCGTTGAAGACGAGGTTGCCGTGGGTGTTGGTGGCGCCCTTGGGGGCGCCGCTGGTCCCGGAGGTGTAGCTGATCAGCGCGATGTCGTCCGGGTCGGGGCCCGCGGCCGTGGCCGCGGGCGGCCGGGCGCCGGCGGAGGCCACGGCGAAGAGGTCCACCGCGGTGGGCGGTTCCGCCGCGGCCACCCCTACCCGCTCGCCCACCGGGACCGGGGCGGGCGCCGGGACCGGGGCGGAGGCCAGGGCGCGCAGCACCCGCGGGTCGTCGCGGGTCTGGAAGTCGCGGTCGCGCGCGGTGTAGGCCAGCCGCACCGCGGAGTCCGCGGCCACCTCCCGTACGTACTCCCCCCAGGCGTGGTCGGAGCAGACCAGGGCGACCGCCCCGGAGTCGGCCAGGACGTGCGCCAGCTCCCCGGCCTTGTACATCGGGTTGACCGGGATCGCCACGCCGCCCGCCTTCCACGCGCCGAGCAGCGCGAGCACGAAGTGCGGGGTGTTCTGCAGCATGACGGCGATGCGGTCGCCACGCCGGAAGCCGTGGCCGGCCAGATGGCCGGCGATCGCGTCGGAGAGCTCGTCGGCCTCCCGGTAGCTCAGCCGCCCGTCGAAGTAGGCGACCGCGGTGCGCTCGGGGGTCGCGGCCACCGCGTCCCGGAAGGCGTGCAGCACGCTCGGGCGCGGCCGCACCCGGGAGCGCTGGGCGTCGTTGAGCTGCGCCAGCCAGGGCTGGTCCTGGTACGTGGTCATGGGTGCGGCCCCTGTCTGCCGAGGGTGCGGGCGGTGGACGGACGGGGTGGGGCGGGACGGGCCGGGGCGCGGGCGGGTCAGCCGGCGGCCTCGGCGCGTTCGAGCTTCTGCTGAATGCGGTTCATGCGGTCGAGCCAGCGGTCGGTGTCGCCGGCGCGCGCCGCGTAGAAGTCGCCCACCTCGGGGTGGGGAAGGATCAGGAACCGCCCCTTCGCCATGCCGTCGAACACCGCGTCGGCGACCTGCTCGGGCTCGATCGCGGTCGGGGCCAGCACCAGGTCACCGGCGCTGCCGGTGCCGCGCAGCATATCCGTACGCACTCCCTGCGGGCAGACCGCGTGCACCCGCACGCCCCGGTGCCGGTAGGTCGCGGAGAGCCACTCGGCGAATGCGAGGGCCGCGTGCTTGGAGACGCTGTAGGGCGCGGAGCCGACCATGGTGAGCAACCCGGCGGCGGAGACGGTGGCGATGAAGCGGCCGCTGCCCCGGTCCAGCCAGTCGGGGAGCAGTTCGCGGGCCGCGCGGACGTGCGCCATCACATTGACGTCCCAGGCCGCGGCCCAGACCTCCTCCGTGGCCTCCGGGCCGCCGGTCGGGGCTACGCCCGCGTTGGCGCAGTAGACGTCGACGGTCCCGCCGAGCGCGGCGCGGGCCGCGGGGACGATGCCGGAGGCGTCTCCGGGGACGGCGTGGCCGCCGATCTCGGCGGCCACGGCCTCGGCCTTGGCCGCGTCGATGTCGTTGACCACCACCCGGGCGCCCTCGGCGGCGAACCTGCGGGCGAGGGCGGCCCCGATGCCGCCGCCCGCTCCGGTGACGACCACTCCGGCTCCACTCACGGTCTCCACGTCTGACGCTCCCTCGGCTCGGTCCCACGCTGCGTGCCGGCAGACTAACCAGTCGGTATGTAGCGACGGAAGGGGGCGGGGCCCCGGGCGGGGGTGGGGCTGACCCCACCCCGAACCGGGGCACTGGCCGGATGGTTCGGGCCCTCCCCCGCCGGGACCCTTGATCCATGCGACGACATCGAGCCACCGTCCTGACCGCCGCCCTCCTCTGCCTGGGGGCGCTCGGCTCCGCCGGGGCCGCCCCCGCCCTCGCCGAATCTCCGCACACCTCTCGGGCGCCGTGGGCCGCCCCGACCGCCCACGGCTCCGCCACCGCCCCGGCCCCACACACCGACCCGGTCACCGCCCTCGAACGCGCCGCGCACCCGCTGCGCTCCACCGAGCCCTCCGGCCCGTCGAGCGACCTGCGGCCGTTCGGTCGCATGGTGGGGGACGCGAAGGTGGTGGGGCTGGGCGAGGCCACCCACGGCTCACACGAGTTCTTCGCCATGAAGCACCGGGTGTTCCGCTATCTGGTGGAGCAGCAGGGGTTCCGCAGCTTCGCCCTGGAGGCCCCCTGGAGCACCGGGCTGCGGCTCAACGCGTATGTGCTGCGCGGCGAGGGCGACCCACGGCGGATCATGCGCGAGGAGTTCCAGGACGCCTACCGCTTCTGGAACAACGACGAGTATCTGTCGCTGCTCCGCTGGATGCGCGCCTACAACGTGGCGCACCCCAAGGACCCGGTCCAGTTCATGGGCGACGACTTCGGCTACGCGGGCCCGGAGCTGTACGACCGGGTGACCGACTATGTGCGGGAGGCCCACCCGGCGCTCCTGCCCGAGTTCACCGAGCTCTACCGCGGCCTGCGCCCCACCACCGACGTGCGCGCGTACATGACCGCGTATATGGCGAAGCCGCTGGACGAGCGGCGGGAGATGGCCGCGCGGACGCGGCGCGCGCTCGATCTGCTGAGCGCGCGGCGGCCGGGGTCCGGACCGGCGGAGCGGGCGCGGTTCGCCTGGGCGGTGCGCCATGCGACCGCCCTCGACCAGACCGCCCAGCAGTACGCGTTCGACTTCGCCGACCCCACCGGCGTGCGGGACGCCATGCTCTTCCGCGACCGGGCCATGGCCGACAACACGGCCTGGTGGCAGCGGCAGACCGGGGACAGGGTGCTGCTCTCCGCCCACAACGCGCACGTCTCCTACGAGAGCTACGACGCCGGGAGCTACCCGCGGATGCAGGGCGCCTTCCTGCGGGACCGGCTCGGCAGCGACTATGTGAGTGTGGGGTTCACCTTCGACCGGGGCTCGTTCAAGGCCACCGACCCCGAGGGTAAGGCGATCTCCACGCACACGGTCGGCCCCGCCGCTCCGGGGAGCAACGAGCACACCCTGGACCGGGTGCGCCACCGCGACTACGTCGTGGACCTGCGCTCCGCGCCGCCCGCGGCGCGCGCCTGGCTGGCGACGCCGCGACCGACACGCGCCATCGGCACGTCCTACCCGGAGCCGGACCGTTCCCTCGCGCTGGCCCCCTCCCATGACGTCCTGATCCATCTGCGGGAGATGCGCGCGGCGGAGCTGCTCCCGGAGTGACACCTCTCCTCGGAGCGGTCCGGGGCCGCCGCGGGGTGAATCTCCCGGTTACCGGCGGGAAACGCCTGCGTGGCGTATGGCCGCCGCCCCGACAGGTTGGGACGATGCGCGCACATCGGACCACCTGAGGGGGACGGCCATGGCGGGCATGACTGTCGAGCCGCACTGGGAGCTCACCTTCGACGCCGACGGCGACGTCGACGCCGCACAGCGGGAGCGGCTGGTGCGGGGCATCGAACGCGAGAAGATCACCGATCTCGTGGTGTTCTCGCACGGCTGGAACAACGACCGGTCGACCGCCGTGCGGCTCTACGACCGGTTCTTCACGCCCTTCGCCGGGATCCTCGGCCGCGCGCCCGCCGTCCGGCTGGGGTACGTGGGCGTGATCTGGCCGTCGATGCGGTTCACCGACGAGCCCATTCCCGACCTCCCCCGATCGACGGCCGCCCCGGCGACCCCGCCCGACGGCCGCCTCGACCCGGCGACGCGGCGCGCGCTCGCCGACGTCTTCCCCGACCGCGAGCAGACCTTGGACCGGATCGCGGACCTGTTGGCGGAGCGGCCGGAGGAGCCGGCCGCGTTCGAGGAGTTCGCCGGGCTGGTACGGGAGCTGGTCGAGCCGCCCGCGGGGTCGGTCACCGCGCGGGCCGGCTTCCGCACGGACGGGGAGGCCGAGGAGGACGGCCCGCCGGCGATGCTCAGCGAGGACGCGCTCACGGTGTGCCGGACGTTCACCGCGGCCCTGGCCGAGCTGCCCGGCACCGCCGTGAGCCCCGCGCCCGACACCCTGGCCGCCGGGCCCCCCGACCCGGCCGCCGGGCCCGACACCGCGACCGTCGGGCCCGAAGCGGAGCGCTCGGCGTTCCTCGGGCGCGGGCTGAAGCGGCTGTGGCACGGCGCCCACGAACTGCTCCGCCAGGCCAGCTACTACACGATGAAGCGGAGGGCCGGGTCGGTCGGCGAGCGGGGCCTCGGCCCGCTGCTGGGCGCGCTGGGCGACGCCCGTCCCGACACCCGTGTGCATCTGGTCGGGCACAGCTTCGGCGCCCGGCTGGTGGCGTACGCGCTGCGCGGACTGCCACGGGACGCCCGAAACGTGAAGTCGGTGACGCTGCTCCAGGGCGCCTTCTCGCACTACGCCTTCGCCGGGCGGCTGCCGCACGCGTCCGACCGCGGCGGGGCGCTGCACGGCGCGCAGCGCCGGGTGGACGGACCGCTGGTCTCCTGCTTCTCCGCTCACGACAGCGCGCTCGGCGTGCTGTACCCCCTCGCCTCCCGGGTGGCCCGCGACTCCTCCTCCCGACAGACCGAGTCCGCCGGGAGCGCGGAGTCCACCCGTAACGCCGAGTCCGCCCGGAACGCCGAGGACTCAGCCACCGCGCTCCTGTCGCGCGACCCGCGCTGGGGGGCCATCGGCTTCGACGGCATCCAGGCGGTGGACGACTGCCGTCGGCTGACGCTGGCCGAGGCGCTGCGCGGGCCGTTCCCGGCGGACGGCTGCGTCAGCGTCGACGCGGGTTCGGTGGTCGACGACGACGATCCGGTGGTGGGCGCGCACAGCGACATCTGCCATGAGGAGTTGGCGCGGATCGTCTGCGCCGCCGGGCGGATCGGGCACCCTTGATCCCGGCGTGACCACCCGGCACGGGGCGCGCCGCGGTTCCCGCCTCCGCATTCGCAATCGTTTTCGATGGATCCGGATCGCGGCGCGCCACGTCCCATTCGACGACGAGTCGGGTCCGCACTCGCGGAGGTGAGATGGAGTGGCCGGTTTCAGAGCACTCGCACGAGAGGTCCGCGACCCTCACAGACACATCGCACAGCGGCGCACCGCTCTGCGTAAGTGCCTGGAGCGGTTCGCGCCCTACGGGCACCGGGCGACCTGGCACCACCTGTGCCTTCGGGCCGGGATCGCCCCGGAGGACCGGTCTCCGGAGCCCGCACGCCTGATACGGGCGCTGGAGGAGTTGGAGGAGGCCCGCGCGGTGTGGCTCGGCTACGAGGCCCAGTTCGCCGAGCGGCGCAGGCAGGAGAAACACCTGGGGATACGGCAGCCGAGCGCTGTCGACGACTGGCATCTGCGCACCTGGGGCGGGTGTGACATCGTCCCGTGCGAGAGTCCCACGGCGCATCCGCACGGCCGGCTGGCCGCCGTGCTGCGCCGCATGATCGAAGCGATGGAGTCCGCGCCCGGCGACACCTGTCCGATCTGCGCGGAGGAGCGGATCCTCTGGCGTGAGGGGCTGGACCGCTATCCGCCGGCCGGCCCGGTCTGCACGGGTTGCGGCATCGTGGTGCCGGCGCCGGTGCTGACCCTGGAGGCGCTGGCGTCCGCCCGGCGCCACCGGTTCGAGCGGCGGTACGCCGGCGTGTGACCGTCCGTCCACGGCCTCGGGGGGCCGGCCCCGCGGCGCGCCGCAGCACCGGGCGCGGGGCGGGGCCGGCGGCGTTCACACCCGCGACGCCCCGTGTCGTCGGGGCGCGTTGACAGCCGGGGCCGCGAACAGCATCCTGAGCAAGCGCTTAGCAGGCGCCGGCGCACGCCGGCTCCCACGACCGCGCCGCGCGAGCCCCGTGGACGACCGCATGGAAGGCACCCGGATGTCAGAGCCCATGATCTTCACCTCGGTCGAGGAGCTGCGCTCCGCGGTCGGGACCGAGTTCGGCCCCACCGAGTGGCTGGAGATCGACCAGCGGCGGATCGACCGGTTCGCGGAGGCCACCGACGACCACCAGTGGATCCATGTGGACCCGGAGCGGGCCGCCGCCGGACCGTTCGGCTCCACGATCGCCCACGGCTATCTGACGCTCTCCCTGCTGCCCTGGTTCATGCCGCGGCTGCTGCGCGTCGACGGGGTCCGGATGGGCCTCAACTACGGCGTGAACAAGGTCCGCTTCCCCGCCCCGGTCCCGGTCGGCTCCCGGCTGCGCGCGACCGCGCGGATCGCGGAGGTCACCGATGTCGCGGACGGCGTCCAGCTGACGGCGCGGGTCACCGTGGAGCGCGAGGGCGGCGAGAAGCCGGTGTGCGTGGCGGAGTCCGTCACCCGGTTCGCGCTGTGAGGGCTCAGGCCGCGGCCGGCCCGGGCGCCCCGACCATCCGCAGCACCAGGTCGGCGTAGAGCTCGCCGATCTCATCGGGGGTGCGGCGCCCCTCGGCGTTGAACCAGCGCGCCACGTCGATGCAGAGCGACAGCACGGCGAGCGTGGTGCCGGGGACGTCCGGCACGGCGAAGTCGCCCGCCCGCACCCCGTCCTCGATGATCGAACGCACCGTGCCGTCGATCTCCCGCCGCCGGGCGGCGATCTCCGCGTAGTGCTCCGCGCTGAGCGCGCCCAGCTCGTACTGGACCACGCGGGCGGTGGTGTGGTGCTCCGCGTGCCAGCGCACGAAGGAGCGCACCGCCGAGGCGAGCCGCTCGGCCGGGGTGGCACCGGTGCTCGCGGCCCGGCGCACGATGTCCAGGGCGAGCCGGTGGCCGACGCCGCTGATCCGGTAGAGCAGCTCTTCCTTGGTCCTGTAGTGGATGTAGAGGGCGGCCGGGCTCATCCCCGCGCGACCGGCGATGTCGCGGGTGGTGGTGGCGTGGTAGCCGCGCTCGGCGAAGGCGTCGACGGCCGCGATCACCAGCCGCCGGGCCGCGTCGGGCGTGACGTCGGCCCACTGCTCGCTCTGCTGCGCCTCCGTGTCCATGGCGACACCCTACACGGAGGGTGAGCAAGCGCTTAGATCCCCACCGGTCGGTCCGCGGTCCCCGTTCAGAACGCCGACACCCCGGTGAGCGCCCGGCCGATCAGCAGCTTGTGGATCTGGCTGGTGCCCTCGTACAGCGTCATCACCCGGGCGTCCCGCAGCAGCTTGCCCACCGGGTACTCGTCGATGTAGCCGTAGCCGCCGTAGACCTGGAGGGCGTTGTTGGCGCTGCGCACCGCCGCCTCGCTGGCGTAGAGCTTGGCGACGGAGGACTCGGTGGCGAAGGGTTGGCCGCGCTCGATGAGATCGGCCACCCGCCAGGTCAGCAGCCGCGCCGCGTCGACGTCGACCGCGATGTCGGATATCAGCTCCTGGACCAGCTGGTGGTGGGCGATGGTCCGGCCGAACTGCTCGCGCTCGCCCGCGTACGCCACCGCCGCGTCCAGGCACGCCTGCGCGATGCCGACGCAGCCGGCCGCCACCGACATCCGACCCTTGGCCAGGGCGGACATGGCGACCGCGAAGCCCTTGCCCGCGGGGCCGACCAGGGCGCCGCCGGGGACCCGGACCGCGTCCAGGACCAGCTCCGCGGTGGCCTGGCCGCGCAGCCCGAGCTTGCCGTGGATCTCCCGGCGGGTCAGGCCGGGCGCGTCCGCGGGCACCAGGAAGGCGCTGATGCCGCGGTGGCCGGGCTCGGGGCCGGTGCGCGCGAAGAGCAGGACGACGTCCGCCCAGGTGCCGTTGGTGATGAAGGTCTTGGCGCCGGTGATCAGATAGTCCGAGCCGTCACGCTCGGCGCGGGTGGTGAGGTGCGCGGCGTCGGAGCCGGCGCCGGGCTCGGTGAGCCCGAAGCAGCCCACCGCCTCGCCCGCGCACAGCCGGGGCAGCCACTCCCGCCGCTGCTCCTCGCTCCCCCAGGCGACGAGGGACTTGGCGACCAGGCCGAGCGAGACCGACAGGATCCCGCGCACGGCGGAGTCGCCGCGTCCGAGCTCCTCGGTGACCAGGACGTACGACAGGTGATCGCCGCCGGAACCGCCGTACTCCTCGGGGACGGTGAGCCCCAGGAAGCCCAGTGCGCCGAGCCGGCGCACGATGGCGCGGTCCACGGCCTCCGCGCGGTCCCAGGCGGCGGCGTGCGGGGCGACCTCACGGTCGACGAAGTCCCTGGCGAGCGAGCGGACCGCGGTCTGTTCCGCGCTCAGCGCGAGATCCATGGCGACCGGTCCCTTCCCCGAAGCCCCGTGCGGCGGGGCTCGAAACGGCGTAAATTAGCGGTGCTAGTTTCCTGCGGGCGGCCTCTACTATGTGCGCCATGGCACGCCCCCGCAAGCCCCTCCTCAGCCGCGAGCGCATCGTGGCGAACGCCCTCGCGCTCGTGGACGCCGAGGGGTTGCAGGCGGTGTCGACGCGCCGGCTGGCGGCCGAGCTCGGGGTCAGCGGACCCTCGCTGTACAACCACTTCACGACCAAGGACGAGATCCTGGACGCCGTCGCGGACACCGTGGTGGCCCAGGTCGACCTGTCGATGTTCACGGACGACGCCGACGCCGACAGCGACAGCGGCGACTGGCGCGGGGCGCTGCACGCATGGGCGCGCTCCTACCGGGCGGCGCTCAGCGACCATCCGCACATCGTGCCCTTCCTCGCCCAGGGGCCCGGCCGCCGCCCGGCCGGGCTGCGGATGGCGGACGCCGTCTTCGGCACCCTGGTCGCGGCGGGCTGGCCGCCCGCGCAGGCCACCCACGTCGGCGCGCTGCTCCGCTACTTCGTCGCCGGGTCCGCGCTGGGCTCCTTCGCCCGCGGCTTCGTGGACGACGCCGGCGCCTACGACCCCGCCGACTACCCCCACCTGGGCCGCGCCCACCTGTTGCCGGGCCATCAGCGGCAGGTGGACGAGGGCGCCTTCGAACTGGGTCTGGAGGCGCTGTTGGACGGGCTCGAACTGCGCTTCCGGGCGCTGTCCGAGGGCAGCCGGCGGGCGACCGACCGGCCCTAACGGGCTGGCGGCACCCGGCCGCTTCGGAGGACCGCGGGCGTCCGACCCGCCCTAGAAGACCACCAGCGCGCGGCCGCCGCGCCCGGCGAGCATCGCCTCGAAGGCCGCCGGAATGCCGTCCAGGCCGATCCGCTCGGTGACCATGGAACCCAGGTCGAGCCGTCCCGCCCGCACATGTTCGGCGATCACCGGCAGGTCCCGGGCCGGGTCGCAGTTGCCGTACACGCAGCCGCTCAGGGTGCGACCGAAGTAGAAGAGCTCCAGCGCCGAGAACGACACCTGCTGGTCCTTGCCGCCGATGCCGACCACGGTGGTGCGGCCGCCGCGCCGGGTGGCGGACCAGGCGGTACGGATGGTCTCGGCGCGCCCGACGCACTCGACGGCGACGTCCGCCCCGTGGCCTCCGGTCAGCGCGCGGATCCGTTTCGCGGTCTCGTCCCCGGCCAGTACGAACTCGGTGGCCCCGGCGGCCCGCGCCAGCTCCTCCTTGGCCGGGGAGACGTCGACGGCCACGATCGGCCCGGCGCCGGCCAGGCGCGCCGACTGGAGCACCGCGAGCCCCACCCCGCCGACGCCGAAGACCGCGACCGACTCGCCGGGGCGCACCCGCGCCGCGTGGTGTATCGCGCCGTAGCCGGTGAGCACGGCGCAGCCGAGCAGGGCCGCGTCGGTGAGCGGCACCCCGTCGGGCAGCGGCAGCAGGGCGCTCCGCGGCACCACGGTCTCCTCGGCGAAGACCGCGGTGCCCAGGCCCGGATAGAGCTCGCCGCCGTCCGCGGCGCGGGTGGCGTACGGAGCGGTGGCGGCGGCGCCGGCGGCGGCGCACAGCCAGGGTTCGCCGAGCCCGCAGAAGTGGCAGCCGCCGCAGGCGGGCGCCCAGTTGAGCACCACCCGGTCGCCCAGCGCCCAGTCGGTGACGCCCGCGCCGACCGCGCTGACGGTGCCCGCGCCCTCGTGGCCGAGGACGGCGGGCACCGGCTGGCGCAGGGTGCCGTTGGACAGCGACAGGTCCGAGTGGCACACCCCGGCGGCGGCCAGCCGGACCCGGACCTGGCCCGGAGCCGGGTCCGGCAGCTCGATCTCGGCGATCTCCAGCGGTGCGTTGACTGCGGGCAGGACGGCGGCGCGGACCACGGTCTCTCCTCGGTTGCCTGGACGGTGGACGGCCCCGCGCCCGGGCCCGCCTGGTACGGGCCCGGGCGCGGCGGCCCGGGTCTGCTCGGGCGGACGCGGGGGCCCGGCCCCGGTGAGCTGGGGGCGCGGGGCCCGGCCCCGGTCGGCTGGGCGCGGCGGCCGGCTCAGAACTGCAACGACTTGGTGTGCAGGTACTCCATGAGCCCGTGTACCCCCAGCTCCCGCCCCACACCCGACTGCTTGTATCCGCCGAAGGGCGCGAGGATGTTGAAGCGCCCGCCGTTGATGTCGACCCGGCCGGTGTCCAGCCGGCGGGCGAAGGCGGCGGCCGTGGCCTCGTCGGCGGCCCAGACGGCGCCCGACAGGCCGTAGTCGGTGTCGTTGGCGATGCGCGCCGCCTCGTACTCGTCCGCGTACCGCAGGATCGAGAGCACCGGGCCGAAGATCTCCTCGCGGGCGATCGTCATCTCGGGCGTCACCTCGGCGAAGACGGTGGGCCGGACGTAGAACCCCCGGTCGAGGCCCTCGGGCGCCTCGGGGCCGCCGGCGACCAGGCGCGCGCCCTCCTCGACGCCGGTGCGGATGAAGCCCCGGACGCGCTCGCGCTGGGCGGCGTTGACGACCGGGCCGAGCCGGCTGGACTCCTCGCGGGGGTCGCCGACGACGAACCCCGCCACGGCCTCGGCGGCCAGGGCGACGGCCTCGTCGTAGTGGTCGGCGTGGACGAGCAGCCGGGTCAGCGCGTCGCAGGACTGGCCGGAGTTGCGGCAGACGTCGGCGAGGACGCGCTCGACCGCCTTGCGCAGGTCGCCGCCGGGCAGCACCACGCAGGCGGACTTGCCGCCCAGTTCCAGCGCGACCCGCTTGACGCCGCCGCCGGCGATGGCGCCGACCTGCCGGCCGACCGCGGTGGAGCCGGTGAAGGAGACGAAGTCGACGCCCTCGTGCTCGGCCAGCGCCCGGCCCGTCACCGGGCCCAGGCCGGTGACGAGGTTGAACACCCCGGCGGGCAGCTCGGCCGCCGCCACGCACTCGGCGAACAGCTGGGCCACCAGCGGGGTGTCCTCGGCGGGCTTCAGCACCACGGTGCAGCCCGCCGCCAGCGCCGGGGCGACCTTGGCGACGACCTGGTGCAGCGGGTAGTTCCAGGGTGTGATGGCGCCCACCACGCCGACCGGTTCGAGGTAGACGGTGGAGTTGCCGACCTTCTCCTCGAACGAGAAGGTGGCCGCCAGCTCGGCGTACGAGCCGCAGACCGCGGCCGGCACCCCGGCCTGGACCCGCCGGCTGAAGGCCAGCGGTGCCCCGAGCTCGGCGGTGATGGTGTCGGTGATCTCGTCGGCGCGGCCGGCCAGCTGGTCCCGCAGGGCCGCGAGCCGGGCGGCGCGCTCGGCCGGCGGGGTGGCGGCCCAGCCGGGGAGGGCGGCGCGGGCCGCCCGTACGGCGGCGTCGACGTCCTCCCCCGTGCCGGCCGGCACGACCCCGATGATGCGCTCGTCGGCCGGGTTGACCACCTCGATCACATCGCGGCCGGCGGACGGCCGCCACCGACCGTCGATGTACATCCCGTCGTGGGCCTTCATCGTCACCTCGTCACCCTTCGGCGCTGTGGGTTCGTCAGCGAGCCGCTGTCGCAGCCAAACTAACGCCGGTAGTTTTCGGGTGCCAGCGGGCCACGGCACAACGCGGCGTGCCCTCGGTCACGTTGCGGCCGAGGCGGCCCGGTGAGGGGTCGGGTCTCAGCTGCGGTCCGCCGTGGGCCGCACCCCCGTGAGGTGGGAGAAGACGACGATGTTGGCGGCGTAGCCGGTCTTCGGATCGAAGCGGCCGCCGCAGGTGAGGAGCCGCAGTTCGGGGCGGTCGGTGTGGCCGTAGACCCGCGCGTCCGGGAACTCCGCCTTGCGGTAGGTCCGCACGGCGTCGACGGTGAACACGGCGGTCCTGCGGTCCGCGCGGTCGACGTCGATCTCGTCGCCGGGGCGCAACTGGGCCAGGTTGAGGAAGACCGCGGGGCCGGTACGGGTGTCGCGGTGCCCCACCATCAGCGCGGTGCCCGGCTCGCCGGGGGACGCGCCACGCTCGTACCACCCCGCCTGACGCGGGGCGTCCATCGGCGGGGTGGCCAGCCGGCCCTGCCGGTCGAGGCCGAGCCCGACCACCGGTGCTTCCAGGGAGACGGCGGGGATGGAGATCGCGGTGGCGGGCGAGCGGGGCAGGGGCGGATGCGCCGGCCTGACCGGCGCGGCGTCGACGGCCACCACCGGCGCCGACGAGTGGTACAGCGTCCAACCGCCCGCCACCAGGGCCAGGATCGCGCCGACCGTCAGCAGTACCCGGCTGACGCGACCCTGGCCGAGCGGCGTCGGCCGGGCGTCAGGCCGCGCCATGCGAGCGGCGGCGGGAGCGGCGGGCCAGGATCAGCCCGACGGCGCCCAGCGCCCCGACCGCCAGCGTCCCGCCGACAAGGGTCGCCGAGGGAGCGGTGCTCCCCTCGGACTCCGCCGCGCCGCCCCCGCCGGCGCCGACGGGGCCGTGCGGCGGGAGGGCGTCGCCGCTCTCGTCGTACTCGCCCTCCAGCGAGTCGTAGCCGCCCTCGTCGTCGTCCGTGGTGTCCCGGTCGTCGTACGAACCGCCGTCCGTGTCGTCGTAGAAGTCGTCACGCGGGTAGTCGCGGTCCTCGTCCCGGTCCTCCTCGCGCGAGGTCTCGTCCGGGTCGTCGCGCCGGGTGTCCCGCGGTGCCGCTGAGGCGTCCCGCTGGGCGACGGAGCCGGGGGCGGTGCGCGGGGCGGTGCCGGTCGCGGTGTCGGAGGTGGTGGCCGGGGCGTTCTGCGGACGGTCCGGCGCGGCGTTCTGGCTGCCGCTCTGCCCCGCGCCCTGCTGGCCGGTCTGCGGCAGCTGCTGCTGGTCGCGCTGCTGGGAGCAGTCGACGGCGAACGACTGGCGCTTGGACGACGCGGTCTGGCCCTCGAAGTTCCAGTTGAGCCGGTACTGCCCGTCCGGCAGCGTGAGGTTGGTGGTGCGGCCGGTGCCGCCCGCCAGGCTGATCTGCCCGGACAGTCCGCGCGCGCCGGCGCTGCGGGCGATGGGGGTGATCGCCCAGGTGACCTCGGGGACCTTCTCGAATCCGTATCCGGCCAGATAGAAGCCGCAGACCTTGGATTCGTTGCGCTGCTCGGCGATGGGCGTGCTGGCGCTGTGTACCGCGATGACGCCGTTGTCGCCCGGCGCGGCGACGGCGACCGGAGCGGCGAGGACGGCGGCGCCGCCTCCGCAGGCCAGGGCGGCCAGCACCGCCGCGCCACGGGCACCGACGGTGGGCAGGGGTAGTGAGGTAGTCACACGCATGCTCCTTAACAGCCCGTGAGGATTGTCATATGGATCAGTCATCCGACAACCTGGCACGGCATGGCCGTCGAAAAGCGACCAAACGCCATGAGTAGGCTGATAATCCCTCAATCAGCCCATGGCGTGAGGGTGACGCGCCCGACGACGACCCGGCCCCCGTTCCTCGCCGGAGCGGGGGAACGGGGGCCGGGTCGTCGTCGGGTGGGGGGACGGTCAGATGATGCCGAAGAGCACCCCCGCGGCGAGCACGACCAGCGAGGTGAGGGCGGCCCACTTCACCACGAAGCGGGTGTGGTCGCCGAACTCCACCTTCGCCATGCCGACCAGCACATAGACCGCGGGCACCAGCGGGCTCGACATGTGGAGCGCCTGGCCGACCAGCGAGGCGCGGGCGATCTCCATGGAGTCGACGCCGTGCGCGGCGCCGGCCTCGGCGAGGATCGGCACGATGCCGAAGTAGAAGCCGTCGTTGGACATGAAGTACGTGAGCGGGATGCTCAGCACGCCGGTCACGATGCCCATGTGCGGGCCGAGGCCGTCGGGGATGCCGTCGACGAGCCAGCGGGCCATGTGCTCGACCATGCCGGTGCCGGTGAGTACGCCGGTGAAGACCGCGGCGGCGAAGACCATGCCGGAGACGTTGACGACGTTCTCGGCGTGGGCGGCGATGCGGGCCTTCTGGTCGGGCATGTGCGGGAAGTTCACGGTGAGCGCGACGGCGGCGCCGAGCAGGAAGAGCACCGGGATCGGCAGCGTCTCCATGATCATCAGGGTCAGCAGCGTGACGGTCAGCGCGGCGTTGAACCAGTACAGCTTGGGGCGCAGGGTCGGCCGGCGGGGGTCGAGTCCCTGGAAGCCGTCGCCGTCGGAGCTGTCGCCGTCGAGGGAGTCGCCGTCGGGGGAGTCGCCGCCCGCTCCGTACGGACCGTCGCCCTCGCCGTGCCGCTCGCCCGCCTCGCACGGCGCGGCGTCGACGCCGTCGCCCGCGCTCCCGGTCGGACCGGTCGTCCGGATGCGGGCGCCATAGCCGCCGGATCCGGCCCGCACCAGCACCTTTCCGGAGCCGGCCGCCCCGGTCGCCGCGGCGACGTTCCCGGCGCCGACCGTCGCGGCCTCCTCGGCCCCCTCGGCCTCGTCGACCTCCGCGGCCCGGGGCACGGCGTCGAGGGTGAGCAGGCCGAGCCGCCTGCGCTCGCGCAGGCCGAGGACGTACGCGAGGACGAAGACGAAGAGCAGGCCCACGGCGAGCGCGGGGATCATCGGGACGAAGATGTCGCTGGCGTCGAGCTTGAGGGCGGTGGCGGCACGTGCGGTGGGTCCGCCCCACGGCAGGGTGTTCATCACGCCGTTGGCCATCGCGGCCACGCCGGTCATGACCACGAGGCTCATCTTCAGCCGCCGGTAGAGCGGGTACATCGCGGAGACGGTGATCATGAACGTGGTGGAGCCGTCGCCGTCCAGCGAGACCACGGCGGCGAGCACCGCGGTGCCCACCACGATCCGCATGGGGTCGGCCTTGCAGAACCGCAGGATGCCGCGGACGATCGGATCGAAGAGGCCGACGTCGATCATCACCCCGAAGTAGATGATGGCGAACATCAGCATCGCGGCGGTGGGCGCGAGGCCGCCGATGCCGTCGAGGACGTAGTCGCCGAGGTGCGCCCCCTTCCCCACCAGGACGCAGAACAGCGCCGGGATCAGCACCAGCGCCGCCAGCGGCGACATCTTCTTCACCATGATCAGCACCAGGAAGGTGCCGATCATGACGAAGCCGAGCGTAGTCAGCATGGGGTTACCTCACGTTCACCTGTGAACTCCACCGGGGCTTGGCGGTCGAGGTGACGTTAGGTGCGGCGCATCGGGGCCAACAAGGTCTTGACGCGTGAGCAATAAGCGCAAAAGTGCAGGTCATCGGGTTGGGGGGGCCGGCGCGCCGCCGCGGCCCAGGCCGCCGGCGCCGCCGCCTCGGTGAACGACTCCCTCCGCGCGCGGCGGCTCCGGCTCCGGCCACGGGCGCGCGGGGCGCCGCCCGCGCTACTCCAGCACCCGCGCGAGGTACGCGCGCAGCAGCTCCTTGGTCTCCGCGATGATCACCGGGTCCCCGTCCGGGCAGCTCCGGAACGCCAGCCGCAGCAGCGCGTCCGCGGCCTCGACCGCCAACAGCGCGGCGACCCGCAGCCGCTCGCCCCGCTCGCCGCTGTCGTCGAGCCCGAGCCGTTCCGCCAGCAGCGTGCGCAGCCGGTCGGCGACCAGGTGGTTGGGCCCCTCGGGCACGCCGCCCACCGGCACCGGGCTGCCGAACTCCACGAAGCCGAAGCCGGGTGCGCACCGCTTCATCGCCAGGTACTCGTCGACCACCACGTCCATCATCGGACGCCAGTCGCCGTCGGCCCCCGGCGCCCCGGGTGGGGTCAGCCGCTCGGTGATACGGGCGGCGTACTCGTCCAGGTTGCGGTGCGCCAGCGCCTCGGCCATGGCTCGCTTGTTGTCGAAGAAGCGATAGACCGAGCCGATCGGCACGCCGGCCCGCTCGGCGACCGCGCGGGTACTCAGGTCGTCGTAACCGGTCTCGTCCAGGAGCTCGGCGCAGGCGTCGAGGATCCGACCGAGGCGTTCGGCGCTGCGTCGCTGTATCGGCGCGTGACGCAGGGGCGGCTGGGGCTGCGGTGTTGACATCCCCCCATCCTGCCTGGTCGCAGAGGTACTCGTTGACGCGCACCGATTCGATTCCTATGGTCTGACATAGGAATGGTCCGACAGGAAACGCTGGACGACGGCGGGAGTACGCGATGAGCGGTACGGGCACGGAGAACGAGCAGGCGAGGAAGGTGGCCGAGGGGCTGACCCACCTTTCCGGATTCGGCAACGAGCACAGCAGCGAGGCCGTTCCCGGCGCGCTCCCCCTCGGCCGGAACTCACCCCAGCGGGCCCCCCTGGGGCTCTACGCGGAGCAGCTCAGCGGCAGCGCGTTCACCGAGCCGCGCCACCACAACCGCCGCTCCTGGCTCTACCGCATCCGCCCCTCCGCCGCGCACCCGCCCTTCACCCGCGTCGACAACGGCGCCCTCGGGGGCGCCCCCTTCACCGAGCACGCCCCCGACCCCAACCGGCTGCGCTGGAACCCGCTGCCCGACCCCGCGCCGGGCACCGACTTCCTGGCCGGACTGTGGACCCTCGGCGGCAACGGCGACGCCACCCAGCGCGCCGGCATGGCCATCCACCTCTACTCCGCCAACGCCTCCATGACCGACCGGGTCTTCAGCGACGCCGACGGCGAGCTGCTGATCGTCCCCGAGCGGGGCGGGCTGCTGCTGCGCACCGAGTTCGGGCTGCTGAGCGTCGAGCCGGGGCGGATCGCCCTGATTCCGCGCGGGGTGCGGTTCCGGGTGGAGCTGCTGGACGCCTCCGCCCGCGGCTACGTCTGCGAGAACTACGGCCGGCCCTTCGTCCTCCCCGACCTCGGCCCGATCGGCGCCAACGGCCTGGCCAACGCGCGGGACTTCCTCGCGCCGGTGGCCGCGTACGAGGACGTGGAGGGCCCGGTCGAGGTCGTCAACAAGTTCTGCGGCAACCTGTGGTCCGCCACCTACGACCACTCCCCGCTGGACGTCGTCGCCTGGCACGGCAACTACCTCCCGTACGTCTACGACCTGCGCCGGTTCAACGTCATCGGCAGCATCAGCTACGACCACCCGGACCCGTCGATCTTCACGGTGCTCACCTCGCCGTCCGACACCCCCGGCCTCGCCGGCGTCGACTTCGTGGTCTTCGCGCCGCGCTGGCTGGTCGGCGAGGACACCTTCCGGCCGCCCTACTTCCACCGGAACGTGATGAGCGAGTACATGGGCCTGATCGAGGGCGCCTACGACGCGAAGACGGCCGGCGAGGGGGGCTTCGTGCCCGGCGGCGGCTCGCTGCACAACATGATGTCGGCGCACGGACCGGACCGGGACACCTTCGACAAGGCGAGCGCGGCCGAGCTCGCGCCGCAGAAGATCGACGACGGGCTGGCGTTCATGTTCGAGACCCGCTGGCCGGTGACGCTCACCCGACAGGCGGCGGAGGCACCCCACCTCCAGACGGGTTACGACGACGTATGGCAGGGTCTGGAGCGCCACTTCCGTCCCTGAGGTCCGCGCGGACGCGCGTGACCGAACCCGTCCGTGACCGGAGGCCGTTCGATGACCACCTTCGCCCCCGACTCACTCGCCCTCAACCGCAAACTCCCGCTGTGGTACCAGGTCTCGCAGTCGCTGCGCGCCTCGATACTCGGCCGCCGGCCGCACGAGCCGTTGCGACTGCCCACCGAGGACCGGCTGGCCGAGCACTACGGCGTGAGCGTGCTCACCATGCGGCAGGCGTTGAAGGAGCTGGAGGCCGAGGGGCTCATCAGCAGGCACCGACGGCGCGGAACGTTCATCGAGCCGAGCGCCCAGCGCGGCGCGCCCGTGCGGCTGCTCGGCTCGGTGGACGCGATCGTGGCCCAGCAGTCCGGCGAGCGCACCGAGATCCTGGGCCACGGTCCGGAGCCGGTCCCCGCCGAGCTCGCCGAGTACTTCCCGGACCTGGAGGAGGCCGTCGCCTATCGGCGACTGCGCTCCGACGAGCGCGGCGGCGAGCCCACCAACTGGGCGGAGAACCTGGTGCGCCCGGAAATCGCCGAGCGCGTCGACCTCGCGGACCTGGCCCGCTGGCCCATGACCAAGGTGCTGCGCGACGCGGTCGGGGTGCGGATCAGCCGCATCACCGACACCGTCGAGGCGCGGCTCGCGGATCCCGAGACCGCCCGCCTCCTCGACGTCCCGCTCCTCAGCCCGATCCTCCACTACACCGGCGTGACCTACGACGAGAGCGGCCGGGTGGTGGACGTGGCGCGGATCCGTTACCGGGGGGACCGGTTCTCGTTCACGGTGACGGTGGACGCCCACAACTGACGACGGACGACGGACGACGGACGACGGACGCCGGACGCCGGATGTCGGCCGAAGCGGCCGGAAGGAGGGCCGCCGGGCCGGTGGCCCCACCGACGACGGCTGATACGAAGACGGCCGGCCCCGGGGCCGGCCGAGTGACCGACCTCCGTGCTGGACCATCAGGTGGCCGGTCCGGACGGACGGTTCGCGCGTTGCCACGGCCGCGTTCGAAGATTGAAACGTGATGATGATCACGTGATACGCGGCGAGCGCGGATGACCGGTGGGAGCGGGACCGGCTCCACCACGCTCAGCGGATCGACGCGAAAGGCGGGATCAGCGGAGCGACGGGCGTCGGGCGGAAATCAGCCCCGATTGCCGAACAGCGAGCGGCGCAGCCGGCGCAGCGGCGCGAACAGGGACACCCTGGCCCCCCGGCTCTCACCGATGCGTGCGTGGTCGCGAGCGGTCAGCTCTCGCATGAGCACCGTCGCGCCCTCGGCGTCCCGCTGGGAGACGGCAGGGCCGCCCAGCACCGCGAGATGGCGGTCGAGCCGCGCGCTGGTCGCGCTGCTCCCGCAGTTGATGGCAGGCACCCGTGGCCTGCTCCGAACCGTTATCTGCTCCATGACACTCCCCACCCGTACGAGGGCACCCGCCCCGGGCAGAGTAACCCTACCTCCCCCGAACGTCACCCGCGCATCCCCCACCGTGGATTCACCTATCCGTCAAGGGCGTTGACAGACCGCCACCGAACACTCCGCCGATCGGCTCGCCGACCTGGCCCGAACGGCCCGCGCCGGACTCCCCGACATTCGGGCAAAGGGCCGACAGGGGGACGTATTTCCCATTGGGGCGGCGACACGCGGGGCACCCGGGCCGCTCGGACACCCCGGCCCGGCGGCCGCCTCCCGCGCGGCTTCGTCGGGTGGCCCGGCCTCTCCCTCGGACCGCGCGCGAGCGTCGCACCGGGCGCGCGGACCCACCGCGCGCGCCGCCGTCGACCGCTCCGTACGACACACCGGGCCTCCCCCGTCACCGGGGCGACCCGGGCGCCGGCGGCGGGTGGTGGATTGGCGTTCAAGGGGGCGGCAAGAACGCTCTGTTGAGGTACATTCACCCCGAATCGGGTCGGCGCGGGAGGGGGCTCGGCCATGAGTGAAGGTCCCGCCAGGAACGCCGGTCCCGGCGACGGCCGGCTGGTGGCCCACCGCTACCGGCTCATCCGCGAACTGGGCCACGGCGGCATGGGAGTGGTCTGGCAGGCGCGCGACGAGGCGCTCGGCCGTGAGGTCGCGATCAAAGAGGTGCGCGCCCCGGTCGGGCTCAACGACTCCGAGGTGCGGCTGCTCTACGCCCGGCTGGAGCGCGAGGGGCGGGCGGCGGCCCGGATCTCCCACCGCAATGTCGTGACGGTGTACGACGTGGTGGTCGAGGCCGGGTGCCCGTGGATCGTCATGGAGCTGGTGCGCGGGCTGTCGCTGGCGGACCTGCTGGACGCGGAGGGCCCGCTGCCGCCCGCGCGGGCCGCGCACATCGGGGCCGAGGTGTTGGCCGCGCTGCGCGCCGCGCACGAGTCGGGGGTGCTGCACCGGGATGTGAAGCCCGGCAACGTCCTGGTGGGCAACGACGGCCGGGTGGTCCTGACCGACTTCGGCATCGCGCTGGTCACCGGCGCCTCGACGCTGACGCTCCCCGGCGAGCTGGTCGGCTCCCCGGAGTTCCTCGCGCCGGAGCGCGCCCTGGGCCGGCCGCCGGGCCCGGCCTCGGACCTGTGGTCGCTGGGCGTGCTGCTGTACGCGGCGGTCGAGGGCCACTCCCCGTTCCGTCAGGACACCCCGCTGAGCACGCTGCGCGCCGTGGTCGACGAGGAGTTACCACCACCGCGCCGCGCGGGGCCGCTCGGTCCGGTGTTGGACGGGCTGTTGCGCAAGGACCCGGAGCGGCGGACGGACGCGGCGGAGACGGAACGGATGCTGCGGCTGGTGGCCGCCGGGGGCACCCCGCGCGGGGCCGCGACGGACGTCGCCGGGCACACCGCCCCCACGGTCGTCGTCCCGCCGCCCGAACCCCGGCCGCCCGAGGAGCCGCACGGCCGGCCCGCGTACGCGACACCGCCGTCGACCCCCGTGCCGTACCCCGGGTCCGGTCCCGCCCCGGTGGGTGATCCGGACGCCGGGCGGAGGCGGCGGGCCGCCGTCGTCCTGACGGTGGGGGCGCTGTTGGCCGCGCTCGCGGTGGGCGGGCTCGCCTGGGCCGCCCTGCACGACGGCGGCTCGGAGGGGGGCGGGAACAGCGGAGGGTCCGGGGCCACCAGCCCGACGGTGAACGGCGGGGCCGCCACCTCGGACGACGGCCAGGGCTCCGACATCGGCGGGCGCACCGACACCGGGGGCGGTCCAGGCGGCGCCACCCGGAGCGACGGCTCGCCGGGCGGCGGCCAGAGCCCCGACGAGACGGGCGACGAGAGCGGCGACGACGACGGCTCCGCCTCCCCGACACCGACCACCGTCTCCCCCACCCCCGCCCCCACCACGACCTCCGCGACGCCCACCCCCACCCCTTCGACCCCCTCGACCTCCACGACGTCCTCGGCCTCCTGGAGTTCCTCTCTCTCTTCTTCCCCGTCGACGTCCGCCACGCCTTCGCGCACCCCCTCGCCGTCCACCTACTCCGCCACCTACTCCGCCACCGCCTCCGCCCCCGCCTCCACGGGGGCGTCGTACGTCACGGTGAGGTTCGCGGTCGGCCCGGCCCCGACCGCGGTGGTCTCCCGCCGGGTCGCGGGCGGCGCGGCCGCGGCCCGCTCCCTGCCCTGACAGACGCACGGAGGCCCCGCCATCGGGCGGGGCCTCGTCAGGTCGGGCTCCTCGTGTGGGGTGGAGGGCTCAGGCGGCTGAGCGGAAGACGGAGTGGTAACCACCGGACTGGCCGGCGGCTGTGGGGTGGTAGGACTCGCCGATGTTGAGCCAGTTCACGCTGTGCAGCCAGGAGTCGCCGGAGCAGATCTCATGGCCGCCGAAGGCCGGGGTGACGTCGCCGAAGGTGAAGCCGTGGTCGGCGGCGCGCTTGGCGGTGGTGGAGTTGAGCAGGTCCGCGGCGTCGTTGATCGCCGCCCGCACCCGCTCGCTGAGGCCGCTGGTGCAGGACCCGTTGAGCTTGTAGAAGCGGGGGTAGCCGAGGACGACGACCCGGGCGGCCGGCGACCTGGCGCTGATGGCGGAGTACACCTTGTCCAGCTTGCCGGGCAGGGTGTTGGTGACATAGGCGCGCGCCTCGGCGATCCGGTTGAGGCAGGTGCTCTCGGAGTTGAGGACGCAGGTGGTCATGGTGTCGGCGAAGCCGGCGTCGTTGCCGCCGATGGTGATGCTGACCAGGCCGGTGCCGGAGTTGAGCGGCCCGAGCTGCTTGGCCAGCACATCGTCGGTGCGGGCGCCGGAGCAGGCGGTGAAGGAGAAGCTGCTGGGGGCGTTGGCGTTGGCCCACAGCCGCGGATACGCCTTGGTGCTGCGCTTGCAGTCGCCGCTGGAGCTCTCGTAGCCGCCGGCGCCGACGCCGGAGGAGTAGGAGTCGCCGAGCGCCACATAGGCGGTCCCGGCGGCGCCGGTATGCGCGACTCCGCCGCCTGGCGCGGACGGTGTCGCGCCGTCAGCGGCGTGTGCCGCCGACGCCCCGGCGAGGGTGAGGACGGCGGCTAAGGCGAGGGAACGGATGCCGGTCAAGGAGCGGAACAGTCTCATCGAACCTCCCCCGGCAGGGTCTCTGCCGGATGCGTTGCTGGGCGGCCGCCCCCGGGTGAGGGGCGCCCCGCCATGGGCTGTCGGCCACGCCGCCGCGATCATCGGCGAGGGATGACATGTCTATGTCATGCCGCTCAACCCATTGCTCTATGCGCGACGATGCGAAATCTTTTTCACACCGGGCGGTGCGCGCGAAGCGTCCGGCGACGCGGAGCGCACGCCCCCGGCGGCGCGCACGGATTCCGTGCGCGGCCCCCCACTCGCGCGTGCACCACGACGCGCCACCGACCGAGGAGGCCCCTCGCGATGGCAGTGATGCGTAAGACCGAGAACCACCAGCCCACTCGACACCCTCGTACGAGGCTGACCGCGGCGACCGTCGCCACCGCGGCCGCCACCGTGCTCTGCGTCACCGCGCTCCCCGCGGACGCGGCACCGGCCGAAGGAACGGTCATCGGCGCCCACTCCCCCGACGCCGTCAAGGGCAGTTACATCGTCACGTTCACCAAGGGCTCCGGCCTGAAGGCCGGCTCCGCCGCCGGCAATCGGTTCATGGCGGAGCACGGCGGCACCGTCCGGTACACCTACCGGACCGTCCTCAACGGCTACGCGGTCAGGCTCAGCGAGCCCCAGGCCCGCCGGTTGGCCGCCGACCCGGCCGTCGACCAGGTCGTCCAGGACGTCCGGGTCTCGCTGGCCGCGACCCAGACCAACCCCCCGTCCTGGGGCCTGGACCGGATCGACCAGGCCGGCCTGCCGCTGGACAGGAAGTACACCTACCCGGACAGCGCGGGCGCCGGGACGACGGTCTTCGTCATCGACACCGGCGTCCGGGTGAGCCACGGCGACTTCGGCGGACGGGCCGTCAACGGCTACGACGCGGTGGACAACGACAACGTGGCCCAGGACGGCAACGGCCACGGCACGCACGTGGCCTCGACGGCCGCCGGGACCCACTACGGCGTCGCCAAGAAGGCCAAGGTGGTGGCGGTCCGGGTGCTCAACAACAGCGGCTCCGGAACCACGGCGGGCGTGGTCGCGGGCATCGACTGGGTGGCCCGGAACCGCAGCGGTCCCTCGGTCGCCAACATGTCGCTGGGCGGCGGCGCCAGCACCGCGCTGGACAACGCCGTCAAGAACGCCATCGCCGGCGGCGTGGTCTTCGCGGTGGCGGCCGGCAACTCCAACGCGAACGCCGGCAACTACTCGCCGGCCCGGGTGCCCGAGGCGATCACCGTGGGCTCCACCACCAACACCGACGCGCGCTCCAGCTTCTCCAACCACGGCTCCCGGCTCGACCTGTTCGCGCCCGGCTCCGGCATCACCGCGGGCTGGAACACCTCGGACAACGCCACCAACACCATCTCCGGCACCTCCATGGCCACTCCGCACGTGGCCGGCGCGGCCGCCGTCTACCTCGCGGGCCACCCCTCGGACACCCCCGCTCAGGTCGCCACCGCGCTGACCAACGGGGCGACACAGGGGAAGGTCACGAACCCCGGCTCCGGTTCGCCCAACCGGCTGCTGAAGATCGTTCCGTAGCGCTCCGACGCATTACCCGAAACGGTGCGACGAGCCACGACACATCGGCAACTCCCGCCCCATCGTGGCTCGTTCGCACATTCATCGGCAGCTTCGGCGTCTTGACGGGCATCCGCCCGCTGCGCGACATTGAAGCCCGGCATCCGGCGCTTCGGGGGGCAAAGTCGCCAATGCAGACGTTCACCGACAACAGAGGCAGGCGAGCATCGGCCGGGGAGCTTTTCCCCGTGTTCGCGGGCGTGATGTGCGGCGTCGGGGGGATCGGCGCGGTGCTGGCGATCTCCGACCTCGACTCGCCGCTGCGCGCGCCCCTCACCCTCTTGTTCCTGGTCGTCGCGCCCGCGTCCGCGGTGGCGGCCGCGCTCCGCGGCATCGACCCACTCGGCCGCGCGGTGCTCGCGGTGGCCGGCGCGATCGCGATCGACGTGCTGATCGCCCAGGCCATGCTGTCGCTGCACCTGTGGAGCCCACGCGGGGGCGTGGTCGCGGTCGGCGTGCTGAGCCTGCTGATCCTCCTGCTGGGCCGGGCGCGGCGCCGCCGAGTGGCCCGGAAGAGCCAGGTGTGAGCCGTGAGCAACCGCGACATCGGCGTGTACCGCCCCGGTGAGCTCACCGCCTCGGACCGCGCGGCCTGGACCGCCATGCAGGAGCAGGCGCATCTGCTGGGCTCGCCGGAGCTGGCGAACCCCTTCCTCTCCCCCGAGTTCACCCTGGCCCTCGGCCGTTGTCGGCGCGAGGTGCGGATCGCGGTGGTCCGCGAGGAGGGCGAACCGGTGGCCTTCTTCCCCTTCCAGCGGACCCGACTCGGGGTCGGCCGGGCCATCGGACTGGGCGTCTCCGACTCCCAGGGCCTGGTGCACCGGCCCGGCTTCCAGTGGGACGCGCGGGAGCTGCTCCAGGCGTGTCGGCTGGCGGTGTGGGAGTTCGACCACCTGGTGGAGGGACAGAAGCCGTTCGAGGTGGGCGTGGTCCGCACGTTCCCCTCGCCGGTGATCGACGTGGACCAGGGGTACGCGGCCTACCTGGGCCAGCTCCGGTCCCGCTCGCCGAAGTTCGCCCGCACCACCCTGGCCAAGGAGCGGAAGCTCGGTCGGGACGTCGGTGAGGTGCGGTACATCCACGACGAGCGGAACCCGGAGGCGCTGCGCACGCTGATGGCCTGGAAGTCCGCCCAGTACCGAAGAACCGGGCGCAGCGACCGCTTCGCCCACCCGTGGATCGCCCGGCTGGTGCACCAGCTCTTCCACACCCGCACCCCGTCGTTCGCGGGGCTGCTGTCGGTGCTGTACGCGGGCGGGCGGCCGGTCGCCGCGCACTTCGGGCTCCGTTCGGAGCATGTACTGGCCTGCTGGTTCCCCGCCTACGACACGGCGTACGCGAAGTTCTCGCCCGGGCTGGCGCTGCATCTGCGGATGGCGGAGGGGGCCGCCGCGGAGGGCCTGGCCTATCTGGACCTGGGGCGGGGGGAGAAGGAGTACAAGGACTCCCTGAAGACCCGGGATCTCTCCGTGTCGGAGGGGTGGGTGACCCGGCGTCACCCGGTGGCGTTCGGCCATCGCGCCCGGCGCGCCCCGGTGCGGGCGCTGCGCAACACCGTGCTCTCCCGGCCGGAGCTGTTCGACCCGGCCGATCGACTCCTCAAGCACATGGGCAAGGCCAGACAAATCAAGATCGCCCCCCATCGATTCTCGAACAGCGACGAGCAATAACACTTAAAAGGAGGAAGATTCCTGAAGTTCTTGCCGTAGCGTCTCAACTATCAATACCGTCAATGCGGTAATTCAACCACCCGCGTCGGTTCACCATCAGCAATTGCGGCTCCAGGGGAGGGCTCAAGCGCCGCGATGGTCCCGACCGCGGGCGCGGTAGGGGGGTGCCGTGCCCGGTCGCTCACGCGCGCCGGGTCGCGTGCCGCGAGGCCAGTTACACCAGCCAGCTCACCCAACTCCGTACGACGGCGCGCCATGTCGTCATGGGCGGGTGAGAACCCCCCTTTCGAACCGGACACACCAACGGACCCGCCTAGGCGGGCGGTTCCACCGGACGAGAGGGAAACAGACTCATGAGCTCCTTCGTGCATCCGCCGCGCCAATCGAATAGGAACTCGGCGCCGAAAACACCGGAAAACGATCAGCAGGGCGCGGCCTATCGCCCGGTCTCCTCTCATCTCGCCATCGCGCCGCCGGTCAGTATCGTCATTCCGGCGATGAACGAGGCGCAGAATCTTCCCTATGTGTTCAAGACCCTGCCCGACTGGATTCACGAGGTCGTGCTGGTGGACGGGAATTCCACCGACGACACGGTCAAGGTGGCCCGGGAGCTGTGGCCGGACATCACCGTGGTGCGGCAGCGCGGCAGGGGCAAGGGCGACGCCCTCATCACCGGCTTCGCGGCCTGCACCGGGGACATCGTGGTGATGATCGACGCGGACGGCTCGGCCGACGGTGGCGAGATCGTCAGCTATGTCTCGGCGCTGGTCTCCGGCGCCGACTTCGCCAAGGGGTCGCGCTTCGCCAACGGCGGCGGCACCGATGACATGACGGCGATCCGCAAGCTCGGCAACCGGGCGCTGACCGCCTTCGTCAACCGCAAGTTCGGCGCCCGCTACACCGACCTGTGCTACGGCTACAACGCCTTCTGGCGCCGGTGTCTGGACGAGATCGCCCTGGACTGCGCCGGGTTCGAGGTGGAGACCCTGATGAACATCCGGGTCGTCAAGGCGGGCCTGCGGGTGCAGGAGATCCCCAGCCACGAGTACGAGCGCATCCACGGCGTCAGCAATCTGCGCGCGGTGCGCGACGGGCTGCGGGTGCTCAAGGTGATCCTGAACGAGCGCGGGACGCGCCGGCCGCGCCGCCGGCCGCCCATCGCGGCCCTCGCGCCTCGCCGCGGGGAGGTGTCTTGAGCCCCGTCCCCGAGCGGACGCCGCGGATCTCCGTGGTGATCTGCGTCTATACCGAGGACCGCTGGGCGGACATCCTCGCCGCGGTCGCCTCGGTGGGCGACCAGTCGCTGCCCGCCCATGAGACGCTCCTGGTCGTCGACCACAACCCCGCGCTGCTGCGCCGCCTCGCCACGCGGTTCGCCGCCGAGGGCGGGTCCGGTGCGGCCGGGGTGCGGGTGCTGGAGAACGCCGGCCCGCGCGGGCTGTCCGCGGGCCGGAACACCGGCATCGCGGCGGCCTCCGGCGAGGTGATCGCCTTCCTCGACGACGACGCGGTCGCCGAGCGGGACTGGCTGCGGCACTTCGCCGAGGCGTACGCCGATCCACGGGTGATGGCGGTCGGCGGCAGGACGCTCCCGGTGTGGGCGTCCGGCCGCCGACCGGCCTGGTTCCCCGAGGAGTTCGACTGGGTGGTGGGCTGCACCTACCGCGGGCTGCCCCCGGGCCGGGTGCGGGTGCGCAACGTCTTCGGCGGCAACGCCTCGTTCCGCCGCGAGGCGTTCGAGGCGGCCGGCGGCTTCGCGACCGGCATCGGACGCGACGGCGACAAGCGCCCGTTGGGAGGCGAGGAGACGGAGCTGTGCATCCGACTCTCCCGCGCCCGACCGGAGGCCGTGCTGCTGATCGACGACCGCGCGGTCATCCACCACAAGGTGCCCGCCACGCGGGAGCGATTCGGCTACCTCCGCAGCCGCTCCTACGCCGAGGGGCTGTCCAAGGCCCTGGTGACGCACAGCGTCGGAGCCCGGCAGGGGCTGGCCAGCGAACGCCGCTACACCACCCGGGTGCTGCCCGCCGGGGTGGTGCGCGGGCTGCGCGACGCGCTGCTGGGCCGGCCCGGCGGGGCGGGCCGCGCCGGGGCGATCGTGACAGGAGTCGCGGCCGCCACGGGCGGGTATGTGGTGGGCAGCGTACGGGCCCGCAGGGGAGGCGGAGCCCGTTTCACCATCGCCGCCGTCCCGGGCGGCGCCCCGGCCGGCACCACGACCGGGCCGCCGTCCGGCACGGCGGCGTGTGAGGGGGCGGCATGAGACATGCGCACGCGCACACGAGCGAAACCAGACGGAGCGGGGGCCTGGTCGGGCTCACGCTGGTGAACGGTGGCCGGCGGTACGCCGGGCCGCGGGGGTCCGAGGCGCGCGTCCGGCAGCCGCGCGGCCGGCCGCGGCCACCGGACGGTCCGGAGGGGGCGCCACGGCAGGGCCCGCGGCCGACTCCCACGGATCGGCCGGATCTGCCGGAGTGGCGACGCGGCGGCGACGGAGGCGCGGCGTGATCACAGCCGCGGTGCCGATACTGATGTACCACGCCGTGGCCCACTCCCCCGCCCGAGCCACACACGGCCTGTCCGTCGCGCCGGGCGCGTTCGCCGAGCAGATGGCCCTGCTCGCCGAGCGCGGGTACACCCCGGTCACCTGTGAGCGGCTGGGGGTGGCGTGGCGCGGCGGCCCGCCGCTGCCACCCCGCCCGGTCCTGATCACCTTCGATGACGGCTACGAGGGCGTGCACCGGCACGCCCTCCCCGTCCTGGACCGGTACTCCTTCCCGGCCACCCTGTTCGTCGCCACCGGCTGGCTGCGCGGGCCGTACGAGACGGGGGGCGCGCTCGACCTCATGCTCTGCTGGGAGCAGGTGCGCGAGCTCGCCGGCGCCGGGGTGGAGATCGGCGGGCACAGCCACACCCATCCGCAACTGGACCAGCTACCGCCCGAGCGGCTCTGGTTCGAGCTGGTGCGCTGCCGGGAGATCCTCACCAAGGAGCTCGGCGGCCCACCGGGGTCGTTCGCCTATCCGTACGGCTACTCGAGCCGCCGGGTGCGGCAGGCGGTGCGCTCCGCCGGCTTCCAGATATCCCTGGCGGTGGGCAACGCGCTCGCCGCACCGCACCAGGGGCCCTACGCACTGCGCCGGGTCACCGTGCGGCGCAGCACCCGGATCGAGGAGTTCGAGCGGCTCGTCGAGGGCCGCGCGATCGGCCGCACCTTCGCCAAGGACCGGGCGCTGACGAAGAGCTACGCCCTGATCCGCCGATCACGCCAAGTCCTACGGAAGGTGCACTGAGCCTGTGTCCGACACGACCACCCGGACCGAGGAGCGGACGGCCGACAAGCCGACCACGGCACGGGGCGGGCGGGACCCCCTGTTCCGCAACGCCTATGCGCTGATGCTCAACACGGGCATCTCCGCGGTCCTGGGGCTGGGCTACTGGCTGGCCGCGGCCCGGTACTACGAGGAGTCCGCGGTCGGCCAGGGCTCGGCGGCCATCGCCGCGATGAAGTTCCTGGCCGGGCTGACGGCGGTCACCCTGACCGGGGCGCTGGCCCGCTTCATCCCGGTGGCCGGACGCGCGACGGGCCGGCTGGTGTTCCGCACCTACGCCGCCAGTTCGCTGGTCGTCACCTGTGCGGCGGCGGTCTTCCTGCTGACCCTCGACGAGTGGGGGCCGTCCTACCGCTTTCTGCACGGGCCGCTGCACGGCGCGTTCTTCCTGGTGGCCGTGGTCGCCTGGTCGCTGCTCACCCTTCAGGACGGGGTGCTGACCGGGCTGCGCAGCGCCTTCTGGGTGCCGGTGGGGAACACCGTCTTCTCGGTGGTGAAGCTGGTGCTGCTGGTCGGGCTGGCCGCGGTGATCCCGACCGTGGGGGTCTTCGTCTCCTGGGTGGCGGCCATCGGGGTCTCGGTGCTGCCGCTGGGCTGGCTGGTCTTCCGGCGGCTGGTGCCGCGGCACGTCGCGGCGACCGAGGGCAAGACCAGGCCCGCCACCGCGCGCGAGATGGGCCGCTTCCTGGCCGGTGACTACACGGGGTCGCTCTTCTCGCTGGCCGTGGTCTACCTGGTGCCGGTCATCGTCGCCTCGCAGGTCAGCTCCACCGACAACGCGTACTTCTACATCGCCACCACCATCGGCGGCACCACCAATCTGCTCGCCGTCAACATGGGCGCCTCGCTGACCGTGGAGGGCTCGCACGACCCGGCCCGGCTGGCGGAGAACTGCAGGGCGGCGCTCCGCCGGATGGCCCGGATCATGGTCCCGGCCTGCGTGGTCCTGTTCGTCTTCGCCCCGCAGATCCTGGGGGTGTTCGGGGCGGCCTACGCCGAGGAGGCCACCCCGCTGCTGCGCTGGCTGGCGGTGGGCGCCCTGCTGCGGGTGGTCATCGAGGTGTACTTCGCGGTGCTCCGGGCGCACAGCCGCACCTTGGGGCTGGCCTATCTCCAGGGCCTGCTGTGCGTGCTGGTGCTGGGGCTGACGCTGCTGCTGCTGCCGCGGATGGGGCTCACCGGCGCCGGTGTCGCGGAGGTGAGCAGCCTGACGGTGATCGCCGCGATCGCTGCGGTCCGGCTGCGTCGCATGCTCGCCGAGGGCGGCGGCCCGGGCGGTGGCGCCGCAGCCACCGTGCCGTCCCGCACGCCGGTCGGAGCGCCCTCGGGTACCGCGGCCCACAGCTCGGCGCGTCCGTCGTCCCGGGCCCTGGCCGGCCCGGCCGGGCGACCGGGTCGGGCCGCGAGGGTGCGGGGCGCGGCCACCGCGCCGGACGGGGACCTGGCGGACCTGGCGGTGTACGGCGACCGTGGGGCCGCGCTCCGCTCGCCGCTGCGCGGCCGTGCCGAACAGCGCTTCGGCACCCGTTGGGCGCTCCGCGCGGCGCTGGACTCCGACACCCTGCCGCTGGGCGTGCGGGCCGACTTCGACCACCCCGAGCGGCGCCCAGCCCCGTACGGCGGCCCGCCGCCGATCGAGCGGACGGGGCCCGCGCGGGAGCTCTCCGCGCCGGCCGACGGCCGGTCCGCGCCGAGCGGCGAGTCCTCGGTGCCGCCCGGACTGCCCCGCACGGACGGCGTCCCGCCGGCCAACGGTCACTTCCGCAGCGCCCCGGACGGCCCGCCCCTCACCGAGGGGCGGCGCACCGCGGCCGACCGCCGCGAGCACGAGCCGGGGCCGTCCACGGCCGCCGAGGTCGGGCGGCGCCGGCCCGAGCCGGCCGAGGGGGAGGCGCCCGAGCGGCGGCCCGACGAGCCCGACGTCCGGCCGCCCGCCGCCCGCCCCGCCCGCTGGCCCGAGACCGGGATCTGGCTGCTGCTGGCCGCGGCGCTGACGCTGTACTGGCTGCCGCTGCTGCGGCTGCGGGAGAGCGCGCTGGACGCCATGGGCGGACTGGGGCTGGTCTCCGTCCTGCCGACGGCGACGCTGCTCGGGGCCGGGCTGCTGGTGCTGGCCTTCGTGGCCGCGCTGTGGCTGGACCGGCCACGCCCGGTACTGCTGACGGTGACGCTGCTGACCACCGTGCTCTCGCTGCACGCCGTACCCGCCGTGCTGGAGGCCGAGCCGCGGTTCGCGACCGCCTGGCAACACGTCGGCTTCATGGACTACATCGCGCGCACCGGCGACGCGGTGCCGGACCTGGACGCGCGTTGGAGCTGGCCCGGATTCTTCGCGGCGGCGCAGTTCGTGGCCCAGGCGTGCCGGATCGAGGACGTCGGCGAGGTGCTGCGCTGGTGGCCGACGCTGATCCAACTGCTCTACCTGGCGCCGCTGATGCTGCTGATGCGAGCCGTGCGGGCGAGCTGGCGGGCCAAGTGGACGGCGGTGTGGCTGTTCGCGCTGTGCGCCTGGGTGGGCCAGGACTACTTCTCCCCGCAGGGCTTCACCTACCTCTTCTACCTGGTCTTCGTCGCCGTGCTGCTGGTCTGGTTCCGGGAGCCGCGGGAGCTGCCCGGCAAGCGGCGACCGGGCGAGGCGGAGGTCGGCGAGTCCACGCGCGGCCAGCGGGTGGCGCTGCTGGCGCTGCTGCTGGCGCTGTTCACGGCGTCGGTGGCGGCGCACCAGCTGACCCCGTTCGTGATGCTGGGCGTGGCGACCGCCCTGGTCCTGCTGCGCCGCTCCACGCTTCGCGGGCTGCCCTTGCTGTGCGGGGTGCTGGTGGTGGCCTGGGTGGGGCTGTTCGCCGAGCCGTACTGGTCGGGCCACTTCGACGAACTGTTCGGCGGGGTCGGCGGGGTCGGCGGCAATGTGTCCTCCTCCGTCTCCGGCCGGATCGAGGGTGGCAGCGAGACCCACAAGCTGGTGCTGTACACGCGGGTAGCGCTGGCCGGCGGGGTGCTCGCCTTCGCCTGCCTCGGCGTGCTGCGGCGGCGCGCCGCGGGCTTCACGGAGCGGTCGCTCCTCGTGCTGACCTTCGTGCCGTTCCTGGGCTTCGGCATGCAGTCCTACGGCGGCGAGATGGCGCTGCGGGTCTTCATGTTCGCCCTCCCGGGCGCCTGCGCCCTGGGGGCCCTGGCCCTGTTCCCCCGCACGGCCGCGGCGCGCCGGGGCACCGGCCCGCTGTGCGCCCTGCTGGCGGGCCTGGTGCTGTTCGGCGGCTTCCTGGTGGCGCGGTGGGGCAACGAGCCGTTCGAGCGGGTGCGGCCCGGCGAGGTCGCGGCGATGGAGTACGTCTACGCGCACGACGAGCCGACCGCGCGGGTGCTGTGGATGAGCGACGACCCGGCCGTCAACGTCACCCCGGCGATGCCCTGGGGCGCGCGCGACATGGAGAGGGTCGGCTATGTGCCCACCCTCGCCCCGCGCGACCCCGGACGGGTCGACCCGCTGGTGGAGGCGCTGCGCGAGGCGGGCCCGCGTTCGTATCTGATGGTGAACCGCGGCCAGTCGATCTATCTGGAGTTCGACTCGGGCTACGCCGCCGACTGGATGGAGCGGCTGCGACGGACCCTGGACGGGCGGCCCGAGCTGCGCCGAGTGCTCGCCAACGACGATGCCGCGGTGTACGAGCTCCGGAACCCGCCCCGCGGCCCCGTGGAGCGCGCCGACCCGGGCCCCGCCGGCCCGCTGATCACCTGGACCCCCTGGTCGGTGGCGGCCGCGCTCGCCGCACTGGCCCTGTGCGTCCTGCTGACGACCCGTGAGGTGCTGCGCGTGGCCCTCCCCCCCAGCGTGCGCCAGCTCCGCTGGCTGCAGGGCATGTACTGGTTCGCACTGCCCCTGCTGGCACTGCTCCTGGCGTCGCTGGCACAACGGTTCATCACGCTGTCGTGAGTCTCAGGGCTCGGTTCGCCTCCGGGCGCTGTAAGCGACTACCGACGGCCGACCGCGCGGGGGCCGGGGCTGCTGACGGCGGAAGGGGACGGGGAGGGGTGTCTTCGGGGCGCTGACGCGTGATTTGCGGGCGAAGAGGGATCTCCCTCGCGGTACGGGTAAGGCCCGTAAATCATGCTGCCCCGAAGGCGCCCCGGACCGGACCCGACCCACCCACCACCCCGCACCCACCCACGGCCCTCACCTCACCGGCTGAGCCAGCGCACCTCGTACGGGGAGAGCTCCAGCGCCTGCCCGTCGACCGTCGCGCCGACCCGGCGGTCCTCGGTGTTGACGACCAGGACGGCCGCGTCGTCGGCGAGGACCTCGATGCGGGCGGCGTCCCCGGTGGTCGCCGTGACGGGGCGGAACTCGGTGCCGGGCGGGAACGCGCGGGCGAACCGGCGCAGCAGCCCCATCATCGGCAACTGCTCGCCGCCCTCGCGCAGTTCGGTGCTGTTCCACAGGCAGCCGGGGCAGTCGGAGCCGGTCTCCTGCGGGTTCCAGTAGAAGGCGGTGGCCGCGCCGCCGCCGGCCAGCCGCATCATGGCGGTGGCCTGCACCGCGGTGCGGTGCCGCTCGCTCCAGCCGTCCCGACCGCCCACGCGTCCGCTGCCGTCGTCGGCGGGCGGCTCGACGTACCACTCGGCCCACCACACCGGCAGCCCGGTGGTGCGGCTCAGCCAGCGGGTGACGGAGGCGAACTTCTCGGTGGCGGCGAACTCGTCGGGGATCAGCTCGTCGTCCTCGCGGGTGTAGCTGGAGCCGTCGACGACGACGAAGTCCGCGCCCGTCTTGTGTTCGTTCCAGTAGCGGATGGCGTCGGCGGAGCGCTGGTCGAGCGCGCCCCACAGGCCGCGCACCTCGTCGGAGCCGCCCTCCTCGTCGGGTGGGTCGCTGTCGGCGACCACGTAGGGGCCGCCGACGAGGTTGTCCGGGTTCACCTTCTTCAGTTCCGCGTGGACGAGGTTGTACAGCTCGGTGTACCCCTCGTAGTTCCAGCGGCGCTTCTCGTCGTCGTAGAAGCCCTTGAACTCGTTCCACACGATGAAGTGCCGAACGTCCGGGTAGCGTCGGGCGATCTCGCCGGCGAGCTGCGCGAAGTCGGCGTAGTGCTCCGGGTCGGGGGCGGTCTCCAGGGCCCGCTGCGACCAGTCGGTGCGGCCCGCCTGGCCGCCCTTCATCCAGTCGGGGGCGCAGCACAGGGTGAGCACCGGGGTGGCGTCGGTGGCCCGCATCAGGGCGACGCGCCGGTCCAGCTCCCGGAAGTCGTAACGGTCCGGGGAGGGCTCGGGGTTGTCGGCGCCCCAGCCCATGATGTGCTGGTTCTGCGGCATGGGTTGGGCGGAGAGCAGGGTGTCGGCCCGGCGTCTGGCGTCCGTCGCGCCCTGGTCGGCGCTGTACTGGGTATGGGTGAATCCCCAGCCCAGCTCCGGGCTGGCCGGGCCGTCGGGTGATCGCGGCGAGGGCCCGGGGGGCACCGGCGGGTCCGTGGTCGGGCCGGTGGGCGCCGGGGCTTCCGCCGTGGTGCCCTTGGCGTCGCCGCCCGGCCAGCCCGCGCACGTGGTGAGCAGCAGGGCCAGAGCGACCACGACCGCGCCGAGCAGTGTGGTGAGCCGCCACCGTCCTGCTCTGAACAACATCGAATGTCCCCCACCGTGTCGTCCCACAACGCGTAAGAGTATCCGTGATCGCCCGTATTTCCGGGGGCTTCGCACCACGTACCCCCGTAAAAACATGTACGCGAGAGCGGCAGTTGGCAGATCATGGCTGCATGCGCGCCCCTTCCGAGGCCGAGAAGGCCCTGCCGATCCGGCTGAACATCGACGACAACGACTCGCCTTCGGACGTCGTCGACGCCCTGTTCCTCGGGCGGTTCGCCACCGGCGAGCAGCCGTACGCCCACAGCCGCTCCATCGACCGGGTCAGATCGGGCGCCACGCTGCTGCCCCGGGGGGCCACCGTGCTGCGCTCGGTCCGCGACGAGGACCGCAGCGCGACGCTGGCGGAGGGCGAGGGCTGGACGCTGCTGGTGTCGCGCTGGAACCAGGGCGCCGATGTCACGGTGACGGCGGTGGCGGCGGAGCTCGCCGAGCGGGTGCTGGGCGAGGCGGTGGAGGGCGCGGAGGACGAGCCGGAGCCGCAGCCGGACGATGTGACGATGGGCTTCTGGTACTTCTCGCCGCGACGCGGGCTGCCGCACCGCACCACCCGCCGCATCTCGGCCGGCACCTGGCAGGAGGTCCGCGGCAACTACACGGCGCCGGTGGCGGAGGCGCTGGACGGGGTGATGAAGGTGTCCCCCGGCGACATCGCCGGGCGGCTGTTGCTGCTGCACGGCCCGCCGGGGACCGGCAAGACCTCGGCGCTGCGCACGCTGGCCCGCTCCTGGCAGGACTGGTGCCAGGTGGACTGCGTGCTGGACCCGGAGCGGCTCTTCAGCGACCTGGGCTATCTGATGGACATCGCCATCGGCGAGGAGGACGGGCCGGGCGGCGGCGGGCGCTGGCGGCTGTTGCTGCTGGAGGACTGCGACGAGCTGATGCGCGGCGACGCCCGGCATCTGGCGGGCCAGGCGCTGTCCCGGCTGCTGAACCTGACGGACGGGCTGCTCGGGCAGGGCCGGAAGGTGCTGGTGGGGGTGACCACCAACGAGGACCTGGAGCGGCTGCACCCGGCGGTGGTGCGGCCGGGCCGCTGTCTGGCGCGGATCGAGGTGGGCCGGCTGACCCGCGCGGAGGCGGTGGGCTGGCTGGGCACCGAGGAGGGCGTCGGGCGGGACGGGGCGACGCTGGCCGAGCTGTTCGCGCTGCGCCGGGGCACCGGACCGGCCTCGGTGCCGGGCCCCGCGCCCGGGGCGGACGCGGGGCTGTATCTGTGACGTACGCCCGGCCGCCGGTGGGCGCCGGGCGTACGGGCCCGGACCCCGAAGGTAGGGCCTGGGCCCCAGGCGCACGTGCCCGCGGAGCGCTCAGGCGTACAGGCCGCGAAGCCGCACGGACAGGCAGGTCACGCAGCCTTCCATCTTCTCGAACTCGCTGATGTCCACGGGCACCGGCGTGTAGCCGAGGTCCGCGAAGAGCTCGGCGCTGCGCGGGGCGCTGGCGGCCATCAGCAGCCGGCCGCCGCCGAGCAGCACCACATGGGAGCCGGACTCCTCGGGCACGGAGAGGAAGCGGGGGAAGGCCCGCGGGTCGTCGACCAGCGGCGGGTAGCCGATGACGGTGCCGTCCGGCAGCGCGGTGACCGCGGACTTCAGATGCAGCACCCTGCTGACCGGGACGGCGACCACGCGGGCGCCCAGGGGTTCGAAGACGGCGCGGAGCTGGCGCACGCCCTCGCCGTCGGTGCGGCCGCCGCGGCCGACGTAGAGGGTGTCTCCGATCTTGAGGACGTCGCCGCCGTCGAGGGTGCCCGGTTCGCGGACGCGGTTGAGGGAGCAGCCCAGCGCGGCCGCGGTCGCCTCGACGGCCGCGGTCTCCGGGCGACGGGACTCGGCGCCGGGCCGGGCGATGAGCGCCACGTTCCGGTAGACGACCATGGTGTCCTCGATGAAGACGCCGTCCGGGCAGTCGTCGGCCGCGGGCACCTCGACCGTCTCCCAGCCGTGGGCGTTGAGGGTGGCGACGTACTCCTCCCACTGGCGCAGCGCCAGGGCGGCGTCGACCGGCTTGCGGTCGATGTGGGTGACGAGCCCTTCGGCCAGCCGCGGGCTGGGCCGTCGTACGAGCGCTTTCCTGCTGCTGGTCAGGGGGTTCATGGCAGTCATGGGTTCAGGATGGTAGCCCGATGGGCGTGTTCACTCCTCTCCGTAGGCGGCTCGGAGGGCGTCCTCGACGGCGGCGAGCGCGGCGGCTCGGTCCAGGCCGAGCCGCCGGGCCCGCTGGGCGTAGCCGGCGGCCGCGGCGGCGGCCTCGCGCTCGGCGGCGTCGCCCGCGGCCGCCACGAAGGTGCCGTTGCGGCCGCGGGTCTCGATGACGCCGTCCGCCTCCAGGGCGCGGTACGCCTTGGCGACGGTGTTCGCGGCGAGGCCGAGTTCCTCGGCGAAGCCGCGTACGGTCGGCAGCTTGTAGCCCACGGGGAGGACGCCGGCCCGTACCTGCTCGGCGATCTGCGCGCGGAGCTGCTCGAACGGGGCGGTCGCGGACTCGGGGTCGACGGAGATCCGTAGGGCCACGGTGGGACTCCCAGGGTGCGAGACGACTTTGTCGCACCCATTGTCTGCTATAGCTCGAGCGCGGTCCGGTACTGACGCAGCCAGGCGTCGAGGGCGAGGACGAGTTCGGTGCCGGCCCGGAAGCCGCCGCCGGTGGGATCCGCCTGGGCCTCGGCGAGCGCCCCGGTGTCGAGCAGCGGGCGCACCGTCGCGTCCGGGTCGGCGAGCAGTCGTCGCAGCTCGTCGCGGAGGGCGAGCGCGTAGCGCGGGTCCTGGGTGGAGGGGTAGGGGCTCTTGACCCGGTCGGCGACGGCCGCCGGCAGCACATCGCGGGTGGCGGCCCGCAGCAGCGACTTCTCGCGGCCGTCGAAGGTCTTCATCGCCCAGGGCGTGTTGAAGACGTAGCCGACCAGCCGGTGGTCGCAGAACGGCACCCGCACCTCCAGCCCGACGGCCATGCTGGCGCGGTCCTTTCGGTCCAGCAGGATCTGCACGAAGCGGGTGAGATGCAGGTAGCAGACCTCCCGCATGCGCCGTTCCAGGCCGGTCTCGCCCTCGAGACGCGGCACCTCGGCGAGCGCCTCGCGGTAGCGGTCGTCCCGGTAGCCGGCGAGGTCGAGCTTGGCCAGCAGCCCGCGGTCCAGCAGGGCCTGGCGGGTTCCGCCGCCGGCGAAGGCGGCGTCCACGCCGTCGGCGATCCAGGGGAAGGTGTCGGCCCACACGGTCGCGGGGTCGTGGAAGGAGCGGTAGCCGCCGAAGACCTCGTCGGCGGACTCGCCGGACAGGGCGACGGTCGACTGTTCACGGATGGCCTTGAAGAGCAGGTAGAGGGAGGTGTCGCCGTCGCCGAAGCCGACCGGGAGGTCGCGGGAGGAGAGGACGGCGGCGCGGTGGCCGGGGTCCAGCAGGGCGGCGGTGTCCAGCACGATGTCGCGGTGGTCGGAGCGCACGTGCTCGGCGAGGGCGTGGGCGTAGGGCCCGTCGGGGGTGGCGCGGAGGTCGTCCGGGCGGAAGTGCTCGGCGTGGCCGAGGAAGTCCACGGAGAAGGAGCGCACCGGTCCGCGCCCCTCGGCGGCCAGCCGGCCGGCGGCGAGCGCGGTGATGGCCGAGGAGTCCAGGCCGCCGGAGAGCAGGGTGCACAGCGGGACGTCCGCGATGAGTTGGCGGGCGACGATGTCGTCGAGGAGTTCACGCACCCGGCGCACGGTGGTGTCGAGGTCGTCGGTGTGGTCCGCGGCCTCCAGGGCCCAGTAGCGGTGGACGGTCAGGCCCTGGCGGCGGACCCGCACGGTGTGACCGGGCCGCACCTCGTACATGCCCTTGTAGACGGCGTGGCCGGGGGTCCTGGTGAAGGCGAGGAGCTCGGCGAGCCCCTCGGTGTCGACGGCGGGGCGCACGGCCGGGTGGGCGAGGATCGCCTTGGGCTCGGACCCGAAGAGCACACCGTCCGCCGTCGGGTGGTAGTAGAGCGGCTTGATGCCCATGCGGTCGCGGACCAGGAGGAGCTCCTCCTCGCGTGGGTCCCACAGCGCGAAGGCGTACATGCCGTTGAGCCTGCTGGTGAAGTCAGCGCCCCACTCCAGGTAGGCGTGGAGGACCACCTCGGTGTCGCTGCGGGTGCGGAAGGTGTGGCCGCGCGACTCGAGTTCGGCGCGCAGTTCGCGGTGGTTGTAGACCTCGCCGCTGTAGGTGGTGACGAGCGCCGTCTCGCCGCCGCGGGCGACGGTCATCGGCTGGGCGCCGCCCTCGATGTCTATCACCGCCAGTCGACGGTGGCCGAGGGCGGCGTGGGTGTCCAGCCAGGCGCCGCCCGCGTCCGGGCCGCGGCAGGTCATGGTGGCGGTCATCGCGTCGAGGGTGCCGCGTTCGCGGCTCAGGTCTTGTTCGTAGGCGATCCATCCGGTGATTCCGCACATCTCGCGGTCCTCCTCAGCTCCGGTGGACAGGGGTCCCGTGGGCTCGCCGCGCCCGGCGACGAGCCGCGGCGATCACCGTACGCGCATTTACATGCATGCAGCATCTATAGCCTGAGGCAATCGAACTCTTCCGGCCATCCGCGAGCCCTGGAAAATCCCGCGCCGCCGTCCCGAACTGCGCGTAGCCTGCGGCTCCATGACGCTGAACGTGCGTGAATTCCGCCCCTCGGACGCCGAGTCCGTCGCTGCGGCGCGGCGCTCCGCCTTCCCCTATCTGGTGACCACCGCGCGGACGATCGCCTGGGAGGCGGCCCGGGCGCCCGCGGCGCGGCACCACCGGTTGCTGGTGGTCGAGCGGGACGGGCGCGTGGTCGGATCGACCGAGGTCGGGCTCTACTCCGACAGCGAGGAGCCGGGGCTGGCCTACGCCGACACCACCGTGCACGCCGAGGAGCGCGGCCGCGGCGCGGGCTCGGCGCTGGTGACCGCCGCGGAGGAGTACCTGGCAGGGCTCGGCGCCGCGAAGGTCCTCGTCTGGACGCTGGACGAGCGCCACGCGGTCACCTTCGCCGAGCGCCGCGGCTACACGCGCGGCCGCTCCTCCCGCGTCCAGCGCCTCGACCTCGCCCGGGCGCCGCTGCCCCCGCTTCCGGAGACGGCCGGGGCCCCGGGCGTCGAACTGCGCACCGCGGCCGACTTCGCCGCCGACCCACGGCCGCTGTACGAGGCGGACATCGCCTGCACCGCCGACGAGCCGGGCGACGTGTCCGAACGGCCCGTCCCCTACGCGCAGTGGCTCGCCCACACCTGGGAGCATCCCGCGCTCGACCGCGAACTGACCTCCGTCGCCCTGGTCGACGGCGCCGTCGCCGCCTACAGCGTCGCCCACACCGACGGCCACGGCCGCTACTGGTCCGGCATGACCGGCACCCCGCGCGCCTTCCGGGGCCGCGGGCTCGCCAAGCTGGCCAAGCACGACTCCCTCCGCCGCGCCCGCGCCGCCGGCTGCGTGCTCGCCTTCACCGGCAACGACGGCGAGAACGCGCCCATGCTCGCCATCAACCGGTGGTTCGGCTACCAGCTCGCGGCCACCGAGTGGCGGTACGTACGGGAGCTGGCGGGCTGACGAGCGGGCCCCGCCGGCCCCGCTCCCCTCGAACCCGCCGTCTCCCGCCCCGGGCCGTGGTGTGCGCCGCCCCGCGCGCCCGGGGCCTCAGTCCGCGGACCGTTCGTCCAGCAGGGCGCGATCGGAGACGCTAGCCCACCCACCCCCGCAACAGCGCCTCCCGCTCCGCCGCCCGAGGCGTGCCGCCCTCCCACGCACGGCCCCACTCCGACATCGCCGCCAGCGTCGTCGCCATCGTCGCGGCGCCCTCCGTGAGGCGGGCCAGGAGGGCGCGGGACAGGTCGACCTCCGTCGGGGAGTAGCCGTTGGCCGCGGCCACGTAGGCCGCCAACTCGTGGTCGCCGTCGGGTGACCCGACGGACACCGTCATCAACGGCGGGGCCTCACCCCCCATGTCCACGGACAGGGTCAGGCTCATCACCGTGCCCAGAACCGCGCCGGCCTGCCGCTTCAGGGACCTCACGGGGACGCCCTCCACCGTCAGGGCGTTCACGTCCTCCCACAGGTAGAGGCCGTCCTGTCCGTCGCCGAGGGCCACCACGCCCTCGGGGGTCAGGCGCACCCCGGGAGCCCGACCGAACGGCTTCGCGCCCACGTACACGTCGCCCTCGACGATCCAGAACAGGCCCACCATGGCCATGGGTTGCTCACTTCTTCCCGACGACGGCGCCACCGTCGTGTCACACGTCGAACGAACAGGTCGTCCGCCGCAACGCCCGACGGGGCCGGGAAGTTCCCGCTTCGGGGCTCCTCAGTCGTCGAGCTGTCGGGCGCCCGTCTCGGCCACGATCCGGCGAGCCCGCCGCCAGGCGGAATCCGCCTCCGGGGAGTCGCCGAGGGCGCGGAGCGCGCGGCTGAGCACGGCCAGGGTGCGGGCCTCGCCGAGGAGGTGGCCGGTCTCGCGGTGGACGGCGAGCGCCTCCTCGGCGGCGGCGCGGGCGCGTTCGTGCTCACCGAGGGCGGCGTGCAGCTCGGCGCTCTCGGTGAGCGCCTGGCCCTCGACGACCCGGAAGCCGCTGCGGCGGGCCATGGCCAGCGCTTCGCCCACCCGGGTCTCGGCCTCGTCGTAGCGGCGCAGCAGCCGTCCGGTGACGGCGAGCGCGAGCACGCTGTCCGCGACCGCGCGCAGGTTCTGCGCCGCGCGCGCGGCGGCGAGGGCACGGGCGTGGGCCGCCGCGGCGAGGTCGGCGCGCCCCAGGCCGCGATGGGCCTCGCCGATGGTGTTGAGGGCGTCGGCCTGGATCCTGCGGTGCCCGGTGTCCAGGGCCAGCCGCAGCGCCCGCTCGCCCTGGGCCCGCCCCTCGTCGTACCGCCCGAGCTCGACGTGCACCCGTCCCCGGAACAGCAGCGCCACCGCGCGCCCGTTGTGGTAGCCGACCGCGTCGTTGACGGCCAGCGCCTCGTCCAGCACCTTGAGCGCCTCCCGGAGCCGACCCGCCTCCCAGTAGGCGATGCCGAGGGTGTCCAGGTGGTTGGTCTCGTAACGCACCCCGCAGTCCCGGCTGATCTGGAGCGCCGTCTCCAGCTGCTCGATGGCCAGGTCGAGCCGGCCCATGTCGCGGTGGATCAGGCCGACACCGACCAGTGCCAACGCCTCGCCGCCCCACTGGCCGTGCTCGCGCAGCATCCCCACGGCCTGCGAGTGGTGTGCCAGGGCGTCGTCGAGCCGGGCCTGTTCCCAGGCCACGTGCCCCAGGCCGGCCAGCGCCCGCGCCTCGCCGATGGGCCAGCCGATCGCGCGGTGCAGCTCCAACGCGCGGCGCAGGTAGGAGGCGGCGGCGCCGACCTGGCCCACCTCCCGCAGCGCGACCCCGACGTTGCTGCACATGGCGGCCTCCCCTCTGCGGTCCCCGACGGACGCCGCCGCGTCCATCGCGGCCTGGGAGATGGCCTGCCAGGAGTCGCGGGGCAGGCTCAGCCAGAAGTAGGCGAAGAGGGAGTCCGCCAGGTGCCAGGAGACCGCGTGCGGGCCCTCCTTGGCCGCCCGTTCCGCGACGGCGAGCAGATGGGAACGCTCCCCCGCCAACCATTCGATCGCCTCCCGTTCGTCGGCGAAGACGACGGGGTCGCGGACCGGGGGGATGGCGAGCACGGGGGTGTCGGGGGCGAAGTGCGGGCCGGACGGGCCGGTGTCCTCCGCCCCGCCCGGGGGCGATCCGACGGCCGCCCCCCTCGCACCCGCCGGACCGCCCGAGGCCGTGCTGCCCGCACCCGCCGGACCGTCCGAGGCCGTCCCCTCCGAGGGCGCCGGGCCCGCCGCTCCCGCCACCTGCCGCGGCAGCCGGGGGACCTGCGGGTACAGCAGGTCCCCCGCGGCGTCGGCGCCGAGCAGGTACCAGGCGTAGAGCCGGTCCCGGGCCGCGGTCAGGTCCTCCTCGCGCTCGACCGCGGCGCACAGCTCGCAGGCGTATTCGCGCAGCAGGTCGTGGAAGCCGTAGCGGTCCTCGCCGTGGGACTCGATGAGATGGGCGGTGGCCAGGTGGCGGAGCAGTCGGGCGGCCTCGCGCTCGGTGCCGTCCAGCAGGGCGGCCGCGGCGCCCGCGGCGAACTCCAGGCCGGGCACCAGCCCGAGCCGGCGGAACAGCAGCCGGGCCTCGGGGCTGAGCGCGCGGTAGGACAGCTCGAAGGCGGCGCGGACCGCCGAGGGCTCGTCGTCCTCCAGCTCGAGCACCGCGAGCCGGCTGCCCTCGGCGAGCTCGGCGGCCAGATCGGCGATGTCCCGGTCCGGCTCGCACACCAGTTGCGCCGCGGCCACCCGGAGGGCGAGCGGGAGGTAACCGCACAGCCGGGCCAGCTCGGCCGCCGCGTCGGGCTCGGCGGCCACCCGGGCCCGGCCGAGCACCGCCGTCAGCAGGTCGTGCGCCTCGCCGGCGGCGAGGACGTCCAGCCTGAGCGGGTGGGCGCCGTCCCGGGCGACCAGTCCGCGCAGCCGGTTGCGGCTGGTCACCACGACGAAGCAGGACCGGCCGCCCGGCAGCAGCGGCCGCACCTGCTCGGCGCTGACCGCGTCGTCCAGCACGATCAGCATCCGACGGTCGACCAGGAGCGAGCGGTAGCGGCGAATCTGCTCCTCCTCGTCGGCGGGGATCTCCTGCGAGGTCAGGCCGAGGCCGCAGAGCAGCTGCGCCAGCGCGGCGCGGGGGCTGAGCGGCTCCCGGTCGCGGTCGAAGCCGCGCAGGTCGACGTAGAGCTGGCCGTCGGGGAAGCGGTCGCGCACCCGGTGCCCCCAGTGGACGGCCAGCGCCGTCTTGCCGACGCCCGCGGTGCCGGCGATGGCGGAGATCACCACCGCTCCCGGGTCGAGCGTGCCGGGTCCGTCGCCCCGGCCGTAGCACCGCGCCAGGGAGTCCAGCGTGGCCAGGTCGGCGGCGCGTCCGCTGAACCCGGGGACCATGCGCGGCAGTTCGGCGGGGATGAGCCGGGTGGTGCCGCCGGGCTCGCGCGGCCGAACGGCGGGCGGGGCCGGGGCGACCGCTGCGCCGGCCGGGGCCAGGTCGTTGCGGAGGATCCGCTGGTGCAGCGCGCGCAGCTCGGGTCCGGGGTCGACACCGAGGCCCTCGGCGAGCCGCTCGCGGGTGCGCTCGTACGCCTCCAGGGCCTCGGCCTGCCGCTCGCAGCGGTACAGCGCCACCATCAACTGCCGCACCACCCGCTCGTCCAGGGGGTGCGCGGTGACCAGGGCGCGCAGCTCGGCGAGGAGCTCGCCGTGGTGTCCCAGCCGCAGCTCCACGTCGTTGCGGGCCAGCAGCGCGGCGAGGTGCTCGGCCCCCAGCTGTTCACGGGTGGCGTCCAGCCAGTCGCCGGAGAGGCCCACCAGCGCCTCTCCGCGCCACAGTCCGAGCGCCTCGCGGAGCAGCGCGGCGGCGCGCGCGTCGTCTCCGCCGGTTCTCCGCGCCTCGGCGACCAGGGCGCGGAAGCGGTGCACGTCGACGTTCCGCGGGTCGGTCTCCAGGACGTAGCCGCCCGAGCGTCGGGCCAGCCGCACCCCGGCCCGCTCCGCGCCACCGGTGCGCAACACCGCGCGCAGCCGGGCCACATAGCCGTACAGCACGTTGCGCACCGCGCCGGGCGGATCCTCGCTCCACACCCGGTCGATGAGCTGGTCGACGGAGACCACGCGGCCGGCCTCCAGCAGCAGCACGGCCAGGACGCTCCGCTGCTTGGCATGGCCGAGTCCGACCCGTCCACCGTCGGCGAACGCCTCCACCGGGCCGAGGATCCGGAACTCCATCGCGCGCCCTCCCGCTTCGCTCAACGCGATCCTCTCGCACCCTGGGAGGACGCGCCTGCACAGTCACAAGGTTTCTTCAAGGTTTAGCCCTGGACCATGAGGCACAGTCGTTCTTGCCCGTCATGGAGCGTCTCTTCCGAGGCCGGCCGCCGACCTGCGGCACGGGGGAATGCAGGTCGGCGGCCTGACGCGGCGGCCGCCCCAGCGGGTTCGGGGCGGCCGCCGGAGCGGAGCGGCCGGGCGGTGGGGACCGACGCGGGGAGGACCGGCCCGAGGGGGGCGAGTCGGGCGGACCGGCCCGAGGGGGGCTAGCCCAGGAAGTAGAAGCCCGGCGCCGGGTGCATCAGGAAGTCGTGGTGCGAGATGTTCCAGGCGTACGCGCCGGCCAGGGCGAAGGCCACCCGGTCGCCGGCGCGCAGCCGGGGCAGCGGGATGCGGCCGGCCAGCACGTCCTTGGGAGTGCACAGCTGGCCGGCGAGGGTCACCGGCTCGTCGTGCGCCTCGGGGCGCGGCCAGGGCCGGGACCACGCCTCCCGCGGGAGCACGGTGAAGGGGTGGTCGTGCTGCTTGGCGGCGGGGGTCCGCATGTGGTGGGTGCCGCCGCGCAGCACCGCGAACGCCTCGCCGCCGCTGTGCTTGACGTCCAGCACGTCGGTGACATACCAGCCGCAGTAGGCGGTCAGCGCGCGGCCCGGCTCGATCCGCAGGGTCAGCTCCGGGTGCGCGGCGGACAGTTCGGCCAGACCGGCGCCGTAGGCCGCCCAGTCGAAGCGGTCCAGGGGCCGGCCGTAGTCGACGGCCATGCCGCCGCCGACGTTGACCTCCGTCAGCGCCAAGCCGTGCCGCTCGGACAGCTCCCGCGCCCAGCCGGTGATCCGGGCGGCCACGGCGAGTTGGGCGGCGGCGTCCAGTCCGCTCGCCAGATGGGCGTGGACGCCGCGCAGCCGCAGCGCCGGGGCGGCCCCGGTGAGCAGCGGCAGGCAGTCGACGATCCCGTCGGGGTCCAGTCCGAACGGGCTGGGCCTGCCGCCCATGGCGAGGGCGGCGCCGCCCAGCTCGCCCTCCCGCGCGGGCAGGTTGACGCGCAGCAGCACCTCCGCGACGCGTCCGCGTTCGGCCGCCAGCTCCGCCAGCAACCGCAGTTCGGAGGCGCTCTCCACGTGGAAGCGGTGCGCCCCGAGGTCGAGCGCCCGGCGCAGCTCCGCCTCGGTCTTGCCGGGGCCGCCGAAGGCCAGCGGGAGCTCCGGCACGGCGCCGTGGACATGGGACAGCTCGCCGCCGGAGGAGACCTCGTAGCCGGAGACGTACGGGGCGAGGGCGCGCAGGATCTGCGGGGCGGGGTTGGCCTTGGCCGCGTAGTACAGCTCGACGGAGGGCGGCAGCGCCTCCCGTACCGCCCGGGCGTGCTCGGCCAGCCGGGTCAGGTCGTAGACATAGGCCGGCAGGGAGTCGTCGGCGAGGGTGTCGGCCAGGGCGGCGACCGGTTCGGTGATCACTGGGCGCTCCAGGGGTGGGATCGGGCGGTGAGCAGCGCCGGCGCGGGCCGCGGGGCCGCGGAACGGGCGGCTTCGGAGAGCAGGTCGGCCGCCAGGGGGTTGGCGATGCGGACGTATCCGGCGTCGCGGTCGGCCTTGCGGCCCCAGCGGGTGAGGAGATTGGCCTTGGCCGGCAGCGGCGCCCCGGCCAGCAGCGCGGCCAGGGCGGGCGGGCGGCCGTGGGCGGCGGCGCGGGCGGCCAGCACCCGGCGCAGCGCGGACCACAGGGCGGGCTCCAGCCGCGGGTGCCGGTCGGCGAGCGCGGCCAGCAGCTCGGCGAGGTGGTTGACGATCAGGCAGTAGACGACCCGGTCCCAGCCGCGTTCGCGGTCGTAGGTGAGCGGGCGGGCCACGGCGGTGGGGAGCGCGGCGAGCGCGTCCGCGTGCCGGTCGGGCAGCAGCTTGGTGCCCTCCAGGTCGCGGAAGAGCACCTGGCGCGGCAGCCCGGTACCGTCGACGCCGACCACCACGTTCTGCAGGTGCGGTTCGAGGACCACGCCGTGGTCGAGGTAGGCGGCCAGCACGGGCGGCACCAGCAGCGCGAGGTACGCCTCCCACCAGGCGAGCGTCTCCTCGGGGCCGGCGCCGTCGAGCAGCCGGGACACCTGGGCGCGCCCGGTCGGGTACTCGTCGGCGACCGCGGCCGCCAGCAGCCCGGTGAGGCCGGGGCGCAGTCGGGCGGCCAGGCCCTCCCGCACGATGACGCCGAGCCCCTCGGTGAGGGAGCGCTCCCCCAGGTCGAGCGTGCGGTAGCCGGGTTCGCGCAGCAGCTCGCAGCCGTCGAAGCGGGCGGCGAGGTCGTGGGCGACCGGCTCCAGCAGCCGGGTCAGCGCCACCGCGCCGGACAGCTCGTAGTCGGCGTTCTTGCGCAGGCAGTTGGTGATCCGCACGTTGAGGCTGAACTTGAGGAAGTCGCGACCGTCGTAGAGGGTGCGGACGGAGGCGGTCGGCGCGAAGTCGCCGCCGCCGGGGCCGAGGTCGAGCACGTCGCGGCGGGCCAGCGCGGCGCGCAGCGCGGGGTGGTCGCGCAGCATGGCGTACTGCCAGGGGTGCGCGGGCAGCAGTCGGTAGCCGTCGGGGACGGTCCGCTGCCGATCGAGGGCGGCCAGCGCGCCGGCCCGCGCCGTCTCCTCCCGCACCAGCTCCCGCCGCACCGCCAGGTGGTGCAGCGGGAAGCGGGCCCGGGCCTCGGGGGCGAAGCGCCGCCACTGCCCGGCGCTGCCGGTGCGCGCCTTGGGGGTGGGGTGGAAGCGGTGTCCGAAGACCAGCGACTGCTCCGACTCCAGATACGGGTCGTCGGGCGCGTCGTCGGGCGCCGGGCGGTCCGCCAGGTCCAGCGCGGCGCTGACCCCGGCGTGGCTGGCGGCGACCTGTTCCAGGAACTCGTCGTTGGCGGCGCCGGTGCGCAGCCGCAGCTCCCCGTCGATCCGTTCGGCCAGTTCCCGCCAGCCGAGCTCGGCCCAGCCGGCGTCGCGGCGCTCGGTGACCGGCCCGCTGAACCGGTGCGCGCCGATCAGCGAGGTGCGGCGCAGCGCGACCCGCAGCACCGTGTCGCTGTGCGGCAGCCGCAGCAGCAGCCGGCCGTCGAGGACGGTGGTGTGGCGCTCGGGTGTCGAGACCTCGCGGAGCAGGCAGTTGAGGAGGGTGTGGGCGACGACGTGGTCGGGGTGGGCCACGACGGTTCGGGACGGGGGCATGCGGCGGCTCCGACGGGTGCGGTACGGCGGGGGGAGCGGGGTGGCGGGTGGCGGCGGGCCGGGCTGCGCGCCGGCCGGCGGGCGAGGGTCACCGGGGGCGTCCACGCAGCAGGTAGTTCGGCCCGCTGGTGTAGTGCTTGTTGATGTCGGCGGCGCGGGAGCGCTCCTTGGTGTAGAGGGTGCCCGCGGTGACCATCGCCTTGACCGGCAGCCGGCGGGCGTCCAGCACCCGGGCGCGCAGCACGGCCCCGGGCGCGCCGGGCGCGGTGCCGTCCAGCCGGCGGACGGCCTCGGCGAGCCGGGTGCGCAGCAGTCTCAGCAGCGGGTCGAGCGGCAGTCGGCCCAGCGCGGCGAGTTCGAAGGCGAGCGCGGCGGCGCACAGGTGCACGGTGATGGTGGTGAAGACGTCGGCGACCGGCCCGTCGCCGCGGGTGAGGATCCTGCGGTCGTCGAACCCGCACAGGTCGGCGGCGACCGCTCCGCCGAGCACTCCGGCCAGGCGTACGGCGAAGACCCGCGGCCCGTCGTGGTCCTTGATCAGCAGCCGCAGTCGGGGGCGCCCGTCCGGGGCGTCCACCACCAGGGAGGTGTTCTGCTGGTGCGACTCCAGCGCGATGCCGTAGCCGAAGAGCGTGGTGTGGACGTCGAACAGGACGGTCAGGTAGGCGTCGAGGAACGCGGTGAGGTCTCCGCCGTAGAAGCGGTCGGCGAGCGCGTCGGCGACCAGCGCCCCGCTCGGGGTGCGGGCCAGCAGCGCGGCTATGGGCACCACCTGGCAGTGGCCGAGCCCGGTCGGCTGTCGCCGTATGAGCGCGGCCAGGAACTCCTGGTCGGCGTGGAGGTGGGTGGTCTCGTCGGCGAGCAGCACGGTCGCGGCCAGCCGGGGTTCGCGGGCGAGCACCGCCTCCAGCAGCCGCTGCGCCACCGCCCCGTCGGTGAGCGTGCCCGGCTTGATGGAGCGCCGGTTGCGGGCGCCCAGGGTGGCGGTGGCCAGCGGCAGTTTGAGGTGCACCGTGGGATCGGCGGCGACGGCGACCGTCCGCATCGACAGCGTCGGCCGTACGTCCAGCCAGGGGCGCTCGGCCAGGTGGGCGTCGTACGGTCCACAGGCGCGGCGCGCGGCGGCCAGCGCCCGGCCGGCGGTCAGCGGGTGGACCGGGAGGGCGAGGTGGCTGTGGTCCAGGAAGGGCGGCAGCCCCAGCGCCCCTGGCGACGGCCACCACGCGGGCAGCAGGGCGGGGTCCCCGGTGACGGCCTCGCGCGGCAGGGCGAGCCAGCGCAGCGCGAAGGCGGGGTGGAACTCGGCGGCGTGGGTGCGGATCTGTTCCGTCGACAGGCCGGAGCGGGCGCGGCCGGTGGGGTGGACCGGGTGGCCGCGGAAGGCGGCGAGGGTGTCGTAGGCGACGGCGCCGGACGGCCCCGCCCACTGCTCGGCCGGCCGCTCGCCGTACTGGCCGGCCAGCCGGGCCAGCACCCCGGGGCGTGCCCGGCCCAGCACCCGCGCCCACTCCAGCTCCCGGCGGCACTCGGCGACGAAGGTGTCGTAGCGGCCGTGGTCCTCGGGTGCGACGGCCTGCTTGAGTCGGGCCAGCGCCCCGTCGAGCGTGGAGTGGGTGGTGGGCGCCATGCCGCCGGGCGGCGGCTCGTACTCCAACAGCGGGCGACGGACGGCGAGATCGCCCTGGAAGCCGTCGGGCCCGACCGGCAGCAGCACGTGTCCGGCTCCGCGCAGCGGGGTGCGCAGCCAGTCGCCGTCCGGGCGGCGCAGCGCGCGGGCGCGGGCGCGCAGCCCGTAGGCGTCCTCGCGGAGCAGGGTGCTGAGGACGCGCTGGAGGAGGCCGGCTTCGGCGGGGTCGGCGGGGGTGGCCGCGCCGGGGGCCTGGGGTGCGCCGTCGAGCCGCCGGGGCGCGGCGGGCGTGGTCGTGGGCTGAGGAGACGCGGCGGGCGTGGGTGCGGGCTGAGGAGACGCGGCGGGCGTGGGCGCGGGCTGAGGAGACGCGGCGGGCGTGGGCGCAGGCTGAGGGGGCGCGGGCGGCGTCTCGGGGCCGGTGTCGGCCGTCGGGTCGGCCTCGGCCCTCATGACGCGATCTCCCAGCGGTGGGCGGCGAGGAAGCCGGCCACCGCCTCGTCGATGCGCCCCTGGTCGGTGCCGGTGGCGCGCAGCACGCCGAGGAAGTCGCGGTTGGTGTGGTAACGCGGGTGTTCCTCGCCGATCTCCCGCAGCGGGCGGTAGTCCAGCCGTACGCCGTCGACGACCCGCGCGCTCGCGGGGGGCGCGGAGACGAGCCGGCCGGCGCGGTCGGCCATGACGTACTCCATGCGCGCCCTGCCGTCGGTGCGCGCCCCGAGGTCGGCGGGGAGCGGCTCGCCGAGGTGGGTGCGGAGGATGTGGGCGAACAGCGGTATGTCGAGCAGCTCGGCCAGCATCAGGTCGCACTGGTCGCCGATGGCCCGGTAGTTGACCTCTATCAACCGGGCCCGGTCGTTCTGGACGACGTACTCGGTGTGGCAGGCGCCGAAGCCGACGCCGAGCGCCCGCAGTTGGGCGAGCACCTGGTCGGTGTGGGGCCGCGGCGGCTCGGGGAGCAGTTCGAGCCGCTCCTCCAGGAAGTAAGGAGGCGGGGAGAGTTCGGTACGGAAGGCGGCGAGGGCGTGCAGGGTGGTGCCGTCGCCGAGGGTCTCCAGGGTCCGCAGCGGCCCGTCCAGGAACTCCTCGACGACCAGGGCCTGTCCGGGGCGTCGGTCCTGGATCGCGCGGCAGCGCCCAATGAGCTCCGCGCGGTCCGCGACCAGCACCACGTCCTCGCTGGCCACCCCCTCGCGCGGCTTGACGACACAGGGGTACGGCACCTCGGCCGCGGCCAGCTCCTCCGGGTCCGCGCCGGGGAGGAGCTCCGCGGACCAGACGGTGTCCGCGCCCGTCTCCGCGAGGGTCCGGCGCAGCTCCGCCTTGTCCTTGGCGCGCAGCGCCGCCCGCCAGTCCTTGCCCGGCAGCCCGAAGAACTCCGCGGCGAGCGCCGCCTGGACCTGGAGGTGGTCGCTGTTGGTGAAGACGGCGTCCGGCCGTCTGCCCTCCCGCGCGGAGGCCGCGGAGAGGTGGCTGATGACCGCGCGGGCGTCGCGTACGTCGCAGTGGGCGACGGTCAGTGGGGGCAGCTCGCCGCCGGCCGCGGCATGGCGCCGGTAGGCCAGCTCGTGGGCGGCCGGCTGGTCGGTGAGCAACGTCACGGCCAACCCGAGCCGGGCCGCGGCGGGGAGGAAGCCCTGGGTGACGGAGTCGGTGGGGTTGAGCGCCAGCAGGTGAAGCCGCACGGGGAGCGTGCCTTTCAGGGGTTCGGTTCCGGAGTGTCTGGACGTGGGGCGGTCGCCGTGGTGGGCGGTGCGCGGCCCGGCGCCAGATCGCGGTACGGATGGCGGCACGGGGCTACACCCCGGTGGTGCCGCCGGGGGTGGGGGCGGCGTCAGCGGACCGTCTCGCGTCAAGATCGGTTTCTTGCACGGTGAGACATTAGGTTAGGCATGCCTAAGTTTCAATTCGCCTCGCCGGGCGGGACCTTCGTCTTTCCCCGCGGGTCGAGGCGCCGAGAGCGCCGGCGCCGGGGGCGCGTCGGCGGGTCAGCCCGGCAGCCCCAGGCCGCGGTGCCGGGCGCGGCGGGCGGCGAGCCGCTCGGTGCGGTCCTGAGCGCGCAGGGCGGCGAGTTCGGCGCCGAGGACCTCACCCAGACGAGTGAGGAAGGCGCGCGGGCGATCCGCCGCGTCGGTGACCCCGGTCGCCCGGCCAGGCCGCGCCGCCGCGGCGAACGCCGCGTCCCGCGCGGCGGGTTCCGCCACCGCCTCCCCCGCCGCTTCCGTCACTTCCGCCGCTTCCGCCGATTCCACCGATTCCGCCGTTTGCCCCGCCTTCACCGCTTCCGCCGCTTCCGCCGTGACGTCCGGCGACGCGCCCGCCGCGGCCTCGGCCGCCATGTCCTCCGCCGTCTCCTCCACGATGCGGTCCACGATGCCGTGGGCGAGCAGATCGGCGGAGCGGACCCCTTGGCGGTCGGCGACCTCGTAGGCCCGGTCCGTGGTGCGGTAGAGGATCGCGGAGGCCCCCTCCGGGGGCAGCGGGGACAGCCAGGCGTGCCGGGCCGCCACCACGCGGTCCGCGGGCAGCAGGGCGAGCGCGGCGCCGCCGGCGCCCTGGCCGAGCAGCAGGCACAGCGTCGGCGCCGGCAGCGTCACCATGTCGGCCAGGCAACGGGCGATCTCCCCCGCGAGGCCGCCCTCTTCGGCCTCCTTGCTGAGCGCCGCGCCCGCGGTGTCGACCACGGTGAGCAGCGGCAGGCCGAGCTCGGCGGCGATCCGCATGCCGCGCCGGGCGGTGCGCAGCCCCGCCGGGCCGAGGGCCTGCCCTACGCCCTCGTCGGGGTGGTCGCCGCGGTCGTGCCCGAGGACCATGCACGGGGCGCCGCCCACGCGCGCCAGCGCGAGCAGCAGCCCCGGGTCGTGCTCGCCGGCGCCGGTGCCGCTCAGCGGGGTGACGTCCCGGGCCGCGACCCGCAACAGCTCCACCACACCGGGGCGTTCGGGGCGCCGGGAGCGCCGGATGGACTCCGCGGTGGACGGCGCGTCGGGCCCCGTGGCGCCGGGGCCGGAAACGACGCCCGCCTCTCCCCCACCGACCGCGCCCACTCCCCCGTCCACGCCGTCGTCACCGACCGCGCCGTTGTCACCGTCGTCGCCGTCGTCACCGACCACACCGTCGTCGTCGCCGACCGCGTCCGTGCCGTCCGAGCAGAGCACCCGCAGCGCCCGCGCGGTCGCGTCGGCGAGTTGGTCGGCGGGCAGCACCGCGTCGACCAGGCCGTTGGCCAGCAGGTTCTCCGCGAGTTGGACGCCGGGCGGGAACTCCTCGCCGTACAGGGCCTCGTGGACCCGCGGGCCCAGGAAGCCGATCAGGGCGCCCGGCTCGGCCGCGGTGACATGGCCGAGGGAGCCCCAGGAGGCGAGGACTCCGCCGGTGGTGGGGTGGCGCAGATAGACGAGGTAGGGCAGGCCGGCCGCCTTGTGCTCGGTGATCGCCGCGGCGACCTTCACCATCTGGAGGAAGGCGATGGTGCCCTCCTGCATCCGGGTGCCTCCCGAGGCGGGCGCGGCCAGCAGCGGCAGCCGCTCTCGGGTGGCCCGCTCCACGGCCCGCACCAGCCGCTCCCCCGCGGCCACCCCGATGGACCCGGCCAGAAAGGCGAACTCGCAGGCCACGACCGCCACCCGGCGTCCCCGCAGCCGTCCTTCGCCGGTGATCACCGACTCGTCGAGGCCGGTGCGCTCGCGCGCCCGCTCCAGGTCGGCTCGGTAGTCCGGGTCGGCGGGGGTGACCTGGACCGGCACGTCCCAGGATTGCCAGCTGTCGCGGTCGACAACGGTCTCGATCAGCTGGAGGACGGGCGTGCGCGGACGGGTTCCGGTCATGTGCCCACCCTGCCACGCCACGCGAATCCGCCACCACCGGCCGGTGTCACGCGGCAGCCTGAGGGCCGCCTCAAGCAATCCATAACCCCGCCATAAGAATCCGACAGATCTGGTCTGGACCAGTGACTCAACCGCCGGTCAGAGCTAGCGTGTTGAGTGCGACGGCGGGTGGGTCAGGGCCGCGATGCCGCGTTACGGCGGCGGCGTCGGCGCGCCCGTTCCCACGCCGCGCGACACCACGAACCCCCCAGACCACAGCAACGACAACACCCCCCACACCCCCCACACCACAGCCGTAGCCATCTGCCTCACCGGCCTCAGCTTCACTCTCACCCCCACCATCGAGGGAGACTTCTTCATGCACGCTCGCCGCAAAGCCGCGCGCATCGCCGTGCTCGGCATCGTGCCGGCCGCACTCGTCGCGCTGCCCGCCGTTCCGGCCGGGGCGCACGGCTCCATGCACGACCCGGTGAGCCGGGTCTCGGCCTGTTTCGCGGAGAACCCCGAGAGCCCGGACTCCCCGGCCTGCAAGGCGCTGGTCGCCATGAGCGGCACCCAGCCGCTGTACGACTGGAACGAGGTCAACCTCCCGGCCGTCAACGGCCAGCACCGCCAGGCGATACCGGACGGCAAGCTGTGCAGCGCGGGCCGCGACAAGTACAAGGGCCTGGACATGCCGCGCACCGACTGGCCGTCCAGCCGACTGACGGCCGGGAAGCACGACTTCCGCTACCGGGTCACGGCCAAGCACCGCGGCACCATGGAGCTGTACATGACCAAGCCGGGCTATGACCCGACCAAGCCGCTGAAGTGGTCGGACCTGGAGTCGACGCCGTTCGCGACCACCCCCACCACGCTGAACGCGCCCGACGGCTACTACCACTTCTCAGGGAACGTGCCGGCCAGGACCGGGCGGCATCTGATCTACGGCATCTGGCAGCGCACCGACAGCCCCGAGGCGTTCTACCTCTGCTCGGACGTCGTCTTCGGCAACTCCGCCAAGGCCGCCAAGGCCGCGAAGGCGGGTCCGCTCGCGAAGGCGCCGACCGAGCGGCAGATCGCCGCGGGCGCCGAGAAGTCCACGGTGCGCCACGACGGCATGGGCATGGGCGACGCGCACGGCAGCAGCGACGACTCCAGGATGTCCATGGGCGGCGCCGCCGCGGTGGCGGGGGCCGCGGCGACCGCGCTGCTCTTCGCGAACGAGCAGCGGCGCAGGAGGGCCAAGCACCGCCGCGCCTGAGCCGCGGGCAGCCTTGCGGGCGGCCCCGCGGTCAGGCCGTAGTCCGGCCGTAGGCAGGCCGTAGGCAGGTCACCGTCCGGCCGCGGCCCGAGCGGCGCCCGACAGGCGATCGGCCCTCATCGCGCACGGATGAGGGCCGATCGCCATGCCCGCGCGCCCAGGGAGAGGCCGCCAGGCCCGCGTGCCCGGGGCCGCCATGCCCGCGCGCCCAGGGAGAAGCCGCCAGGCCCACGCGCCCACGGGGAGAACGCGCCCATGGCGAGCACCGGGCCGCTCGCGGCAGGCCGGCTCAGCCCTCCGTCTCGTCCAGGTCGTCCAGGGCCGCGTCGAGCGCCATCGTGAGGTGGCGCAGCCGTGACCTCAGCTCGGTCATCTCGGCGGCGTCCAGGCCGGTGGCCCCTATGACCTTGCGCGGCACGGCCTGGGCGGTCCGCTTCAGCGCCGCGCCATCGGCCGTCGGCCGCACGGTGACCGAGCGCTCGTCGTGGACACTGCGCTCCCGCTGCACCAGACCGGCCGTCTCCAGCCGCTTGAGCAGCGGCGACAGGGTGCCGGAGTCGAGTCGCAGGAAGTCACCCAGCCGCTTCACCGGCATCTCGCCGTGCTCCCACAACACCATCATCGCCAGGTACTGCGGGTAGGTGAGCCCGGTGTCCCGCAGGACCTGGCGGTACACCCCGCCGAAGGCGCGGGAGGCCGCGTGCAGCGCGAAGCAGATCTGGAGGTCGAGACGGAGCAGGTCCTCATCGTCGGGGAGATCGACGACCGTGGCCTGCGGGGCGGTGTCGGGGCGGTCAGGCATGCCCCCAGCCTACCCTTTGGTTGTGCACAATTTAATTGTGTGCTTCACTCCTGTCCAAGCACCCCACAGCGAGGAAAGAGGGATGGTCCCCATGGACGCTCTGTACACCGCGGTCGCCACGGCCAACGGGCGCGACGGTCGGGCCGTGAGCTCCGACGGCCGGCTGGACCTGCCGCTGGCGATGCCTTCGGCGCTGGGCGGGAACGGCCAGGGCACCAACCCGGAGCAGCTCTTCGCCGCCGGCTACGCCGCCTGCTTCGCCAGCGCGCTCGGCCTGGTCGGCCGCCAGGCGAAGGTCGACACCTCGGAGGTCTCGGTCACCGCCGAGGTCGGCATCGGCAAGGACGAGGCGGACGGCGGCTTCGGCCTCAAGGTCACGCTGCGCGTCGAGCTCCCCGAGGCGCTCCAGGGCGAGACCGGCCACGCCCTGATCGAGCAGGCCCACCAGGTCTGCCCGTACTCCAAGGCGACCCGCGGCAACATCGAGGTCGAGCTCGTCGTCGAGTAGCGCGCGCCACCGCGGACGCGCCCGCGCCCCTGGAGCCCACGACGCGCCGCCTGAAGCCACGACGCGCCGGGGAACACGCGACGGGCACGGGAACGCGCGACGGGCCGCCACCCCACCGATGGAGGGTGGCGGCCCGTCGTCCTTTCCGAGCGCCCTCGAGCCCCGACCGGGGGCCGTCCGACGCACGGAATCAGCCGAGGGTCGCGTACGCGTCGTATACGACCTCTCGGGCAGGCTCGGGGTCGGCTCTAGGCCAACGAGAGGCAGTTGGTCGGCTTGGCGTTGGCCGGGTCGAGCGCGTTGGCGGTCTCGTGGAAGACGAGCCGGTCGGCCATCGCGGCCAGCACGTGCCCGGACAGGTCGACCGCGCACAGGTCCTGAAGCACGACGTTCCTGACGTTCGGACCGTTCAGGAACCCGGTGGTGTAGGGGGTGGCGACCAGGTCGTACTTGGTCGCGATGACGGTGTAACCCACGCCGGGGACGGTGTCGCCGCCCTCGTTGAGGCGCTTGAGGAAGTCCGACCCGACGGCCTGGTCGGTCAGCCCCGGGGCGTTGGTGTCGATGAGGTCACGTGCGCCGGGGAAGTAGTCCAGCAGCTTGGTCAGCCCGGACAGGGACGTGCCGTGGTTGGTCGGAGCGATCCCGACCAGGTGGTTCACCTTGGCCGCGCCGCCCAGGAACTTCAGGTAGTGACGGGGCATCATCCCGCCCTGGGAGTGGCCGACGAGGTCGACCTTGGAGCTCCCGGTGGCGGCGATCACCTTGTCCACGAACCTGGACAGCTGCTTGGCCGAGTCGGCGACGGGGCCGAGTCCGTAGAACAGCGGCACTCCGGGCAGCTGGCCGTAGTCGAGCGAGAACACGCAATAGCCGCGGGCGACGAGGTAGGGGGCGAGCCCGAGCCAGTTGTCCACGGAGTTGCCGAGGGTGCCGTGGACGAGGACGACCGGGCGAGGGTGTTTCGCCGAGGGCTTGCAGGAGTAGTCGTTCCAGCCGCTGTCGGGGCCGGACTGGGCGTTCGCCTGGGCCACGACCGCCGACCGGGCCTGCGCCGCCTCGGCCTCGCTCAGGCTGGCGCCGTCCCGCGGGTCCTGACCGACGCTCTGTGCGCCGCGGCTCTCCGCCCGCGGGCCGGCCGCGGGCGCGGCGCTCGCGACCGGCGCCACGGCCCCGACGAGCGCCAACGTCAACGCCGGTACTATGGCGCGGAATCGCTTGTTCCGTCTCCAGGGCAGCTTCATGGGAACTCCTCGTTGGGGGGTTGAAAGCTGCGCAGCTGCGATCCGGATCACAAGGCTGTTGCGCGTTGATTAACTTACGAGTCAGTAGCATCCGCATCCAGCCATCGGATGGTGAAGAAAGCCGTGCAGAATCCTCACGGGACATCCAGGAACCATGGGGCGAAAATCGCCATCAGGGTGCCGAACCCGCGTTGCCCTGGCGGAACGGCCTGTACGACACCGCGAGGGGCGTCGCCGGGGTGCGGGCGGCGCGTCTCCGGCGCGGGTATGGAATCTTGATCCTTATCGGAACGGATGCGGTGAATGCGGGGGGTATGCGGATGCGGGCGCGGGGACGGGCGCGGACCCGGGAGCGGACGGGAACCCGGGAACTGACGGCGACCCGGGAGCGGACGGGGATCCGGGCGGGGACGGGGACGCCGCACGGCGAACGCGGATCGGCGGATGAGGCCCCGGCGGGGCGCCGGCACCGTCGAACGGCCGGCGCGGCGGCCGTCGCGATCGGGGTGCTGGCGCTCGCCCTGACGGCCGCCGGCTGCTCCGACGGCGGCCGGTCGGAGGACTCCGACCGCACCCGTCCGCCGAGCTCCAGCACGGCGCCGCCCGCCCCGGACCGCGCGGTCGAGGCGCCCACCGCCGACATGGCGTTCGACTACCAGATCGGCGGCCCCTACCCGCTGCCCGCCGGGGTGCGCGCCGTGGCCCGCGACCGCACGGCCCCGCCCGCGAAGGGCGCCTACAACGTCTGCTACGTCAACACCTTCCAGGCCCAGCCCGACGCGGTCGGCTGGTGGCGGAAGAACCACCCCGAGCTGCTGCTACGCGACGCCGACGGGGAGTTGATCGTCGACGAGGACTGGGACGAGCCGCTCCTCGACATCTCGACCGCGGCCAAGCGGACCGAGCTGGCCGCGATCGTCGGCCGGTGGATCGACGGCTGCGCGCGCAGCGGGTACCAGGCCCTGGAGCCCGACAACCTCGACTCCTACGAGCGCTCCGACGGCCGGCTCGACAAGGACGACAACATCGCCTTCGCCCGGCTGCTGGCCGCCCGGGCGCACCGGGCCGGGCTGGCGATCGGTCAGAAGAACACCACCGAGCTGCTGCCCGAACGCGCCTCGATCGGCTTCGACTTCGCCGTCGTGGAGGAGTGCGGCCGCTACGACGAGTGCGCGGAGTACGCGGAGGCGTACCGCGACCGCGTCTTCGTCATCGAGTACAGCGACGCGGACTTCCGGAAGGCGTGCGCCGCCTGGGGAGGGCGGCTGTCCATCGTGAGCCGGGACCTGGACGTGCGGCCGGCGGGCGAGGAGGGCTACGCCTTCCGCCGCTGCTAACGCGCTCCGGCGGCGGTAGGTGGCGGCGGGCCCGACCGCGCCCGTCCCGTAGCGGGCCTCAGCGCGGTCCATGGCGGCCTCGACACGTCGGCGGCGGGCGTCCAGCGGGTCGAAGGTCAGCTGCTGGACGGCGCGCCGGGCGTCGGTGAGATCCGCGCGGAGCGCGAGCGAGCGGACGCGGGCGCGTTGCAGCCCGAGGGCCTCGTGCAACCGGTAGGCGGCGGCGGTCAGGGCCGGGGTGTGGGCGGTGGGCTCGGGCAGGGTGTGACCGCGGGTGGTCGTGGAGCGGTCGGCGTAGCGGACGGTCAGGGTGAGCGCGGTGGCCGCCTGCCGCTCCCGGCGCATGGCGGCGCCCAGCCGGTGGGTCAGGGCGAGCAGCGCCCGGCGCCGGCGCACCGGGTCCAGTTCGTCCAGCTCGAAGCGGTGTTCCAGGGCCATCGCGCGAGCCGGGGCGTTCGGGGTGACCTGCGCCGGGTCGACGCCGTGCGCGCCCTCGTAGACCCGGCGGCCGGCGGCCGCGCCCAGGATGCGCTGCAGGGTGGGCAGCGGGGTGGCCGCGATCCGCTCCACACTGTCCAGGCCGTACGCGCCGAGCGCGCGGGCGGTGGCCGGGCCGACGCCGTGCAGCGCGGCGGCGGGCTTGGGCGCGAGGAAGGCGGCGACCGCGTCCGGGTCGGCGGGCACGGCGCGGATCGCCCCGCGCGGGCCGTCGGCGGCGGCCATCCGGGCGAGCAGCGGGTTGGCGGCCACCCCGATGGTGCAGTCCACGCCGTACCGGGCCAGCGCCCGCACCCGTACGATCCCGGCCAGCCCGATCGCGTCCCGCCCGAAGTAGCGCAGCGCCCCGCTGACGTCGACGAGCGCCGCGTCGGGCGGCAGCGCCTCCACGATCGGTGTCACCCCGGCCAGCAGCCCCAGCAGCGCCTGGTAGGTGTCGGCCCCCAGCGCCGCCTCGTCCCCGGTCGGGTGGAAGCGCACGAAGAGCACCCCGGGCTCCCCCGTCCGCCCGCTGCCGCCTCGCCCCGAACGCGCCGGCAGCCGGTCCCCCGCCCCACCGGCCGTACGGCGCTCGCCACCGCGCGCCCGCGCACCCGCGCCGGCGGCGCTCCGCTCCCGGCCACGGCCCGCGTCGAGCGGAGTGACCGCGGCCGCCCCGGAACCACGGCCGCCCTCACGGCCACGCTCGACATCGCCGCCGCGCCCACGGGCCCGCTCCCACCCGGAGTCCGCGCCACGGCCGAAGCCGGCGCCACGCTCGGAGTCCGTGCCACGCCGGTCGGCGGACCATCGCTCGTGCGTCATCGGCCCGCGCTCCCCGGGCTGGAGTGCCACAGCTTGCGGCCGGTGGCCGAGGTGTCGCCGGCGGGCCGGAGGTCGGCCCAGGGGTGCAGCTCGTAGCCGGTGGACAGGTGGATGCGGCGGTCCGTGCCGGCGGCCGCGGCCGCCTCGTCCGCCGCGCCCTGCTCGGCGGCCGGGGGCCGCCGCGCCAGCAGCGCGGCCACCTGCTCCAGCCCGCCGGTGCGCCGCACCTCGATGAGCTCGGCGAGGTTCCACGCGGCGGAGCCGACCACGCTGAGGCTGCGCGGGCCGCGGCGCTGGACCACGCCGCGCACGAGCAGCAGCCAGGAGTGGAAGACGGTGTGCGCGCAGGCGGCGTGGCTGTCGTCGAAGAAGGCGAGGTCGACCAGGCCGGTGCCGTCGTCGAGGGTGGTGAAGATGACCCGGCGGCCGGAGCGGACCGGGGGCGTCTGGGTGGCCGCCTTGGCCCCGGCGACCAGCACCGTCTCCCCGTGCCGCGCCCCGCGCAGCCGCCGCGCCGAGGTCACCCCCAGCTCCTCCAGGAACCCCTGGTGGTCGCCCATGAGGTGACGGGAGACGTCCATGCCGAGCACGCCGAGCTCGGCGCCGAGCCGCTCCCGCTCGTCCAGGTCGGGCAGGCCGGCGGGGGCCGGCGGCGTGGTCTCGGCGAGTGGGAGCTGGCCCGCGCCCGTGGCGCCGCGCCGCCCGGACGTCTGCTGTCGGTGCAGCTCGGCGATGCGCAGCAGCAGCTCGCGGCGGTTGGCGCCGAAGGCGTCCAGCGCGCCCACGTTCGCGAGTCGTTCGGCGACCGGCCGTCCGGGGTGGGCGCGCCGCCACAGGTCCTGGAGCGAGGTGTACGGCTGTCCGGCGACGATCCGGCCGGCCTCCGCCTCGCTGATGCCGTGCACCTCGCTCAGCGCCATCCGGATGCCGAGGCGCTCCGGACCACCGGGGCCGCCCCCGGCAGCCGAACCGGACACCAGTTCGATCCGATAGGCGGTGTCGGAGCGGTTCACGTCCAACGGCAGGATCGGCACCCCGCGCCGCCGCGCGTCCGCCAGCAGCAGCCGCTTGGGGTACATCCCCGGGTCGTGGGTGAGCAGCCCGGAGTAGAAGGCCGCCGGGTGGTGGGCCTTGAGCCAGGCGGACTGGTACGTCGGCACGGCGAACGCGACGGCGTGCGCCTTGCAGAAGCCGTAGCTGCCGAACGCCTCGACGATCTCCCAGGTGCGCGTCAGCACCTCCCGGTCGTAGCCGCGCCGCGTCCCACGCTCCCAGAACCAGGCCCGCACCCGACCCTGCCGCTCGGGGCTGGACAGCGCGCGCCGCGCCTCGTCCGCCAGGTCGCGCTCGCAGCCGGTCATGGTGGCGAGGATGTTGATGATCTGCTCGTGGAAGACGACGACGCCGTAGGTCTCGCGCAGCGTGTACGCCAGGTCCGGGTGCGGGTAGCGCGGCGGGCGGCGGCCGTGCCGCGCCTCGATGAAGGGGCGCACCATGTCGGCCGCGACCGGGCCGGGCCGGAACAGCGAGATGTCCACGACCAGGTCGTGGAAGGTGGTGGGTTGCAGCCGCCCGACCAGGTCGCGCTGGCCCGGCGACTCGATCTGGAAGCAGCCGAGCGTCTCGGCGGAGCGGATCAGCTCGTAGGTGGCGTGGTCGCCGGGCGGCACCTGCGCCGGGTCGTCCAGGTCCAGGGGCCGGCCGGTGACCCGCTCGATCTCCCGCGCGGCGTGCGCCATCGCGGACTGCATCCGCACCCCGAGCACGTCCAGCTTGAGCAGGCCGAGGTCCTCCACGTCGTCCTTGTCGAACTGCGCCATGGGGAAGCCCTCGCCGCTGGTGGGCACGACGGGGGTGCGGGCCAGCAGCCCGGCGTCCGAGAGCAGCACGCCGCACGGGTGCATGGCGATCCCGCGCGGCAGCCCGTCCAGCGCCTCCACCAGGCTCCACAGCCGGTCGTAGCCCTTGCGGCGCGACTCCGCCGCCACCTCTCGCAGCTCGGGCAGCTCGACCAGCGCCGCCCGCGCGTCCCGGGCGCGGATGTGCGGGAAGGACTTGGCGAGCCGGTCCACCTCGGCCGGGTCCATGCCCAGGGCGGCGCCCACGTCCCGTACCGCGTGGCGCACCCGGTAGGTCTCGGGCATGGCGACGGTCGCCACCCGCTCCGCCCCGAAGCGGTCGAAGATCGCGCGGTAGACGTCCAGGCGGCGCGCGGACTCGACGTCGATGTCGATGTCGGGGAGGGCGGCCCGGCGCACCGACAGGAAGCGCTCCATCAGCAGCCCGTGCTCGACCGGGTCCGCGTGGGCGATCCCCAGCAGGTGGTTGACGAACGAGCCGGCCCCCGAGCCGCGGGCGGCGACCCGGATGCCCAGCGCGCGGGTGTCGTCGACGACCTGGGCGACGGTGAGGAAGTAGCTGGCGTAGCCGAGCCGCTCGATGGTGCGCAGCTCGTCCTCCAGTCGCCGCAACCGCCGCGCGTCGCGGTCGTAGCCGCGCCGCACCATGGCGGCGGCGCAGCGCGAGCGCAGCACCCGCGCGGCGCCCCGCCGGCCGGCGCCGACCAGGTGTGGTTCGGGGAAGTGGATGCCGCCGATGCCCAGGTCGGCGGTGGGGTCGACGCGGCACTCGGCGGCGGTGCGCGCGGTCTCCTCCAGCAGTCGCCGTGCGGCGGCCCGGCGGTCCCCGGCGGCCTCCGCGATCCGTTCGGCGATCCGCGCCATCTCCCGCGTGTCCTTGAGCCAGCGCTCTCCGCCGTCCAGCGCCTCGGGGCGGCGCGGGTCGATGGGCACCAGTCGGCGGGCGGCGTCCAGCACATTGGCGACCGGGCCCTGCCCGGGGTCGGCGTAGCGGACGGCGTTGCTGAGCACGGCCCGCAGTCCCTGGTCGGCGGCGAAGCCGACGGTGCGGGCGGCGAGCCGCAGCGAGCCGGGGCCGGTGCCGGTGCGGCCGTGCCAGACCGCCTCCAGCCGCAGCGCGTCGGCGCCGAACAGCTCGCGCCACCGTGCCAGCGGGCGGACGGCCAGGTCGGGGCGGCCGGCGGCGAGCGCCCGGCCGACGTCCGAGTCGGGGCCGAGCAGCACGGTCAGCGGGGCGCGCGCCGCGGCGGCCGCGCCCGCCAGGTCCGCCCAGTGCAGCAGCGGGACGGGGGCGGGGCTCCGCGGGCCCTCCGTCGGGCCGGCGTGCGCCGCCGAGACCAGGCCGCACAGCGCGGCCCAGCCGGCCGCGCCGTCCCTCGCGAGGAAGACCGCGCGCGGAGCGGACTCGTCGAGGAACGCCCCGCCGCGCGCCGGTGTGCGGCGCCGCGCCCCCGTCGGGGAGCCGCCCAGAGCGGCCGGGTCCCCGGGCGGGTCCTCGCGCACCGCCAGGTCGACGCCGAACAGCGGCCGCACTCCGGCGGCGGCGGCCGCCTTGGCGAAGCGGACCGCCCCGGCGAGGCTGTCGCGGTCGGTCAGCGCGAGCGCGTCCATGCCCCGCTCGGCGGCGCACCACGCCAGCCGCTCCGGGTGCGCGGCTCCGTACCGCATCGAGAACCCGGAGGCGGTGCGCAGATGCGTGAAGCCCGGCATCCGCACCTCCCACTGCCGCCTCGTACCGTGTCCACCCCCTGACCTGCCCTGCTCGGCCTTCCTGTTCCCACCATAAACCAATCCTCGAACATTCGTACGAGCGCGGAACCACCTCCTCCACCTCGTCCGCCTCCTCCCCCGCCCCTACCCGGGTCGCCTGAACGGACCACGCCGCCTGCGCGGCCGCCACCGCCCGCCCACCATGGAGGGCACGGACCACCCGCACCCCCATACGCCCCCAGATGCGCCCCACACGGCGTGGCGAGGAGCACGCGCATGGCCCCGATAGGCACCTCGATAGGCATCTCGTCGAGCACCGGGACGAGCACCGGGACGAGCTCCAGCCCCCATGTGTCCTTCACCGACGGGAACGGAAACGGGGTGACGGGCCGCGCCGCGCTGCTGGTGCTCGGGGCCCTGCTGCTCCAGCTCGCGTTCATCGCCTCCTACCTGGGCGCCTTCCACCAACCCCGGCCGCACCGGGTCGCGCTGGCCACCGTCGCGCCCCAGCAGCTCCGCGGTCAGATGGTGGAGCGGCTCAACGGACTGCCGGGCCGGCCGTTCGCGGCCCGCGCGACCTCCACCGAGGCCAAGGCGGTGCGTCAGGTCGAGCGGCGGATCGTCGACGCCGCGCTGGTGGTCGATCCGCGCTCGAACACCGACCGGCTGTTCGTCGCCGGCGCCGCCGGCGCCTCGCTCTCCGACGCCGTCTCGCAGGCGGTCGGCAGGGCGGAGGCGACGCAGAAGAGGAGCGTGCGGGTCGTGGACCTGGTCCCCGCGGGCAAGCGGGACGCGCGCGGGCTGACCTCGTTCTACCTGGTCCTCGGCTGGTGCGTGGGCGGCTGTCTGTGCGCGGCGATGCTCGCCGTCAGCCATGGCGTCCGGCCGGCCAACCCGCGCCGCGCGCTCGCCCGGCTCGGCACGATGGCGCTGTACGCGGCCGTGGCGGGCCTGGCCGGCGCGGCGATCGCGGGGCCGTGGCTGCACGCGCTGCCGGGCGCGCTGCTCCCGCTGTGGGGGGTGGGCGCGCTGCTGGTCTTCGCGGTCGGCGCGACGACCCTGGCCTTCCAGGGGCTCGCGGGCGTCATCGGCATCGGCCTCGCGATGCTGGTGGTGGTCGTGATCGGCAACCCCGGCTCGGGCGGCGCGTATCCGTATCCGCTCCTGCCCGACCTCTGGCGGGCCATCGGGCCGGCCCTGCCGCCGGGCGCGGGCACCTGGACCACCCGGTCGATCGCGTACTTCCACGGGCACGCGACGACCAGACCGCTGCTGGTGCTCTACACCTGGGCGGCCGCCGGGGTGGTGCTCACCCTGGTCTCCGCCGCGGTGCGCGGCCGTCGAAACCCCGGCCCCGACCTGGTGCTTCGCTGATCCGACGGGACGTCAGGCGCCCACCCGGAAAAGCACTTGCGCGTCCGCGTGTCAACGGTCAGGGTGGCGCCGATGACGACACATGACACCGCTTCCCCCACGCACCACGACCACCCCGAGACCACGGGGCACGACCGCCCCGAGACCAGGGAGCACGACCACCCCGAGATCCGGGAGATCCCGGCCGGCGGCCCCGAAGCCGGCCCGTACGCCCTGACCACCGGCCCCGACGGCGCCCTCTGGCTGACGCTGGTGCGGGCGGGCCGGATCGCCCGACTGACCCCGGACGGCGGGTTCACCGCCCATGAGCTGGGGTCGACCGAGTCCGGGCCGACGGTCATCACCCCCGGTCCGGACGGGGCGCTGTGGTTCACCCGCTACCGGGACCACCGCATCGGCCGGATCACCACCGACGGCGAGATCACCTCGTTCGACCCGCCCACGCCGCAGTGCGGGCCCTTCGGCATCGTGACGGGCCCGGACGGTGCGCTGTGGTTCACCGAGGCGAACGCCGGCCGGATCGGCCGGATCACCACCGACGGCGAGATCACCGAGTTCCCGCTGCCGGGTGACGGCGGCTTCCCCTCGGCGATCGCCGCGGGCCCCGACGGCGCCCTCTGGTTCGCCCTCAACCAGGCGAACGCCATCGGCCGCATCGACCTGGACGGGACCGTCGCGCTCCATCCGCTGCCCACCGACGGCGCGGCGCCCGTGGGCATCGCGGCCGGGACCGACGGCGCGCTGTGGTTCGTGGAGATCGGCGCCGGGCAGGTCGGCCGGATCACCACCGACGGCGAGATCACCGAGTTCCCGCTCCCGGACCGCACGGCCCGGCCGCACGCCATCGTCGCCGGCCCCGACGGCGGCTGCTGGTTCACGGAGTGGGGCAGCGGCCGCGTCGGGCACGTGACCCCCGAGGGAACGGTCCGGGTATACGACCTGCCCACCCCGTCGGCCGAGCCGCACGGCATCACGGTGGGCCCGGACGGCGCCCTCTGGGTCGCCCTGGAGGTGGGGACGGTCGCGCGCCTCGCGCCGCGACCGAGCGCCTGACGGCAGGAAATATTGTTGAAACAGCGCCGAATCGCCGGCGAAATCACCGCCTGACCCCTCGAAGAGGCACTGCTTTCCGGTCGAGCCTGTTCCGCCGCCCCCGGCCACCCCCTCCGACGCACCGACGCAGGTCGGGGGCGTGCGCCGGGGGCGCGTCCAGCTCTATCGTTGACACGACGAGCCACCGTGCGACCACATTTAGTGACCGGAAACTGATCGATCAAAGTGCGCTTTGCGCCCACTTGGGCAAGACTCCCGTCCGGTATCTGGTCAACCACGAAACAAGGGAGTGTTCGTAATGCGGAAGATCGCTGGAGCGATCGGCCTGGCCGCCGCGGTGACGACGAGTTGCCTGGTGGTGACCAGCGGGGTCGCGAGCGCGTCACCCGCACAACCGCAGAGCCTGTACGCGCCGTCGGCGCTGGTGCTCACCGTCGGACAGGGAGAGGACGCCGCCTCCACCGCCGTGCAGCGCGCGGTGACGCTCAACTGCCGGCCCTCGTTCAGCGGGACCCACCCGGCCCCGCGCGAGGCGTGCGCCGAGCTCGCCGCCATCGACGGCCAGTTCGACCAGCTGACGCTGGCGGAGCCGCAGGGCGCGTTCTGCACCAAGGAGTACCGACCCGTCGTCGTGACCGCCCAGGGCGTCTGGGACGGCAGCCGGGTCAGCTACGAGCACACCTTCCCGAACGCCTGCGTGATGCGGAACTCCCTGCAGAAGTCGCTGGTCTTCGAGTTCTGACCCGACGTCGCACGGCACGGGCCCAGCCTCCTCAGGCATGAGAAGGCCCCCGGACACAAGAGGGGTGTCCGGGGGCCTTCCCGTTTTTCGGAGGCTCCCCGCCGGCCGGGGCCTCCCCGTCTCGGGACCACGCCCCCGGCGCCGCCAGGGGGTCGGCCCGCGCCGGTCAGCCGATGGTGACGCCGTAGGCCGCCAGCGGCTCCTTCACCGGCTGGAAGAAGGTCTCGCCGCCGGAGGAGCAGTCGCCGCTGCCGCCGGAGGTCAGCCCCAGCGCGGCGTCTCCGTCGAAGAGCGAGCCGCCGCTGTCGCCGGGCTCGGCGCAGACCGTGGTCTGGATCAGCCCCTCGACGATGCCCTGCGGATACTGGACCGTCACATCCAGGTCGACGACCTCGCCCTCGTGCAGCCCGGTGGTGCTGCCGCTCCGCCAGACCCGCTCCCCGACGTAGGCGTCGGCCGCGCGGGTGATGGACCGCGCCGAGCCGTCGTGGAGGTTCACCTCGCTCGGGTGCTCGACGCCCGGCCGGTAACGCACGATCCCGTAGTCGTCGCCGGGGAAACTGCTGCCCGCCGTGTCCCCGATCACCCGACCGCCCTTGTCCGACCAGGCGCCGCCGCCGTCCGTGCAGTGCCCGGCGGTCAGGAAGTACGGGGTGCCGTCCCCGTCGACCACGTTGAAGCCCAGCGAGCAGCGCCCGTCCTCGGTGTGAATGGGGTCGCCATCGCGCAGGAAGCGGTCGAACCTCCCCGCCGAGCGGCGCACCTCGACCTTGTCGCCGTAGCCGCGCGCCGCCCGGGTGAGCCGGGCCAGCCCGGCGTCCCCGACCGTGCGGTCGGCGGTGACGACGACCTTGTTGGCCTTCGGGTTCACCGCCCAGGAGGTGCCCGGGGTGTCGACCTTCCGGCGTAACTCCGAGCGTGTGGCGTCGAGTTGCGCCAGCGTGTACGTGACCGTCCTGGCCACCGCCCCGACCTCCCGCACCCGGGCGGCATCCGAGCCGTCGACGACGTTGACCACGAGCCGCCCGGTCGTGGCGTCGTAGTAGGAACCCGCCGCGTCGCCCTCGAGGGCGACCCGGAGGTCGGCGGCGAGCTCTCCGGCGTCGGCACCCGAGACGGACGCGGGCCGCGCCAGCGGCGCCGCGCTGGCGCTGGACAGGGCGAGCCCGGCGGTGACCGCGAGGACGGCCACCCCCACTCCGGCGGTGACGGCGCACCGGTCGGCTATGCGTCGCTTCTTCAACTCGCGAACCTCCAGTGGGGGGTTGGGCCCGGCAGTGGGGTGCCGTCGGCCCGGAGGGCGGATACGGCAGGGACCGACCCCCCGGCTCTTCCCCCGGAGCGCGTCCATGCCAAGTGCCTCGCCGAGTATTTCGAGGCCCGTCCGGCGCACACAAGGTCGTGTTCACGACGCGCTCATCCGGGTCCGGGCGCGCCCGCGGAGGTCAACGCGCCGTTTCGGGCACGTCAGCGACGGAAGGGGCGAGGGTGAGCGGGTGAGGTCGATCGCCGGGTGGCCGGCCGACCCTCAGGACAACTGTCCGGTAATCGTCGTTCCGCTTCCGGAATCCCGCTCGGCCGCGGCGGGGTCGACGGAGCGCCGGTCCACCCCCGCGGCGTCGGCGGCCTCCATGGCCTCGACGGCCGGAGAGCCGACCGCCGCCGGCGCGACCGCCGGCGGCTCGGTCGGCGACTCCACGGCCGGGGTGGGGGCCGTCGCGGAGTCCTCCGCCGGCCCGACCGGGGTCGACTCGCCGGCCCGCTCCGCGGCCCGCTTGGCCTGGTCCGCCGCCTGCCCGGCGCTCTCGGCGTTCTTCTCCAGGAAGCGCAGCAGCTCCACCGGGATGGGCAGCACCAGCGTGGAGTTCTTCTCCGCGGCCACCGCCATCACCGTCTGGAGCAGCCGCAGTTGGAGCGCGGAGGGGGTGTCGGCCATCTGCTTGGCCGCCTCCGCGAGCTTCTTGGACGCCTGCAACTCCGCGTCCGCGTTGATGACTCGGGCCCGCCGCTCGCGATCGGCCTCGGCCTGCCGGGCCATGGAGCGCTTCATCGTCTCCGGCAGCGAGACGTCCTTGATCTCGACGCGGTCGACGCTGACGCCCCAGCCCATCGCCGGACTGTCGATCATCAGCTCCAGGCCCTGGTTGAGCTTCTCCCGGTTGGACAGCAGATCGTCGAGCTCGCTCTTGCCGATGATGGAGCGCAGCGAGGTCTGGGCCATCTGGGAGACCGCGAAGCGGTAGTCCTCGACCCTGATCAGCGCGTCGGCCGCGTCGACGACCTTGAAGTAGACGACCGCGTCGACCCGCACCGTGACGTTGTCGCGAGTGATGCCCTCCTGGGCGGGGACCGGCATCGTCACGATCTGCATATTGATCTTGTGGAGCCGGTCGACCACGGGGACGATCATGGTGAATCCCGGGCCTCGGACGGCCGAGCGCAGCCTCCCGAGTCGGAAGACCACCCCGCGCTCGTACTGCTTGATCACGCGCGCCGCCGCCACGGCGTAGACGACCCCGCAGGACGCCGCCGCGACCCCGGCGGCCACCAGCTCCTCGATCATCACGGCCACCTGCCCGTCCGTATCGCGAGCGATGCCCCTTTAAGGGCCTGATGTCCACGATAGTCCCGAGCTCGCGCGGTGGGCAGGTGGGGGACGGGACCGAGGTAAGGGCTGCGGAAGGCCGCGACGCCGGGGGCTCAGGCGTCGGAGCGCCCGGCGGGCCCCGCGGCGCTGGGACGCGGAGCGGCCCCGCCCGATGAGTCGGGCGGGGCCGCCGTGCCGCCGGCGCGGGTCGTACCTCGGGGCGCGCGCCCGTCACACGCGCGCCGTGATCACCAGACCTTGACGCCGTACGCGTTCAAAGCCTCGACCACCGGCTGGAAGAAGGTCGTCCCGCCGGAGGAGCAGTTGCCGCTGCCGCCGGAGGTCAGGCCCAGCGCGGTGGAGCCGGAGTACAGCGGGCCGCCGCTGTCGCCGGGCTCGGCGCAGACCGTGGTCTGGATCATGCCGTAGACGACATCGCCGTTGCCATAGTTGACCGTCGCGTTGAGCGCGGTGACGCGCCCGCCGTGGGTGCCGGTGGTGCTGCCGCGGCGGGTCACCGACTGCCCGACGGTCGGGTCGGCGGCGCGGGTGATGTCCTGGCCGCCGACCGTGCCCTGGGGCTGGACGGAGCCGCTGTAGCGGACCAGCCCGTAGTCGTTGACCGGGAAGCTGGATCCGGCGGTCGGGCCGATGACCGTGGTGCGGCCGGAGTTGGAGTACCAGGTCCCGGCGCCGTCGGTGCAGTGTCCCGCGGTCACGAGGTAGTTGGCGCCGCGGCTGTCGCGGACGTTGAAGCCCAGCGAGCAACGCCAGCTGCTGGCGTAGATGGCGTCGCCGCCGGATATCAGCCGTTGGATGGTGCCGGGCGTGCGCTTGACGCGTATCGCGTCGGCGCTGTCACCCGCGGCTCTCCTGATCTCGGCTATCTCGGCGGAGGTCACGGTGGAGTCCGCGGTGACCACCAGGGTGTGGGTCGCGGGGTCGGTGTACCAGGCGGTGCCCGCGACGTCGGCCTTCAGCACGCCGGCGCTCGCCGCCTTGGCGTCGGCGGCCGTGAAGGCGCGCGGCGCGGCGTCGCCGCCGGCGTCGGCGTTGGCGGCCGCCGGGACGGCCAGCGCGGACGCGGCCGCCAGCACGGCGGACGCGGTGATCAGTCGGGTTCGGGGGGTACGTGCGCTGCGGGGGGTGTTGCGCTTGATCCTCAACTCTTCCTCCGAGGGAATCGGGGGTCCGCTTGGGTGGGGCGGGCCCGTGAGGCGCAGCCAGGGGGGTGGATCGAGTCCTTTCCGTCGTGACCCTGACAAGCGCTGCCGGAAGTATTCGCGCACTCAACAGTCGTCCGCAAGACCGCGTGAGCCGCCGGGCGTTCGCCGACCGCATGGCGAGCGCGCCCCGCGCTCGGGGCCCTGGGCCGGCGTCGACACGGCCCCGGGGGAGCCGCGCCAGGCTCACCGGGGCCACCTGCCCATCCCCTCGGGTCACCCCGTCGGACGGAGCACCGACCCGGTGGGGCTCGCCACTCTTTCGCGTCACGGTTCCCCGCTCACCGGCGGGAGCACCGAGCGGCTGCGGGCCGGGGTCGGGCGGAGGTGACCCCGGCGCGCGGGCTCGCCGGGGTCAGCAGCCGTCGCAGGGGCAGCAGCAGTCGCAGCCGCCGCAGCCGCAGTCGCAGTTGTGGCACCAGCCCTCGCGCTTCTTGTTCTTGCGCCACGGGTCGTCGTACTTCTCCCGGCAGCACACCTGGCAGGTGCAGAACAGGCCCAGCCAGACCGCGCAGCCGGCGATCGTGCCGCGCTTGCGGGGGTAGGGGTCGTGCGGCCCGTGGGGTGCTCCGTGGGGACCCCCCGGCCCACCGGGCCCGCCCGGACCGCCCGGTCCGTAGGGACCACCGGGGCCCTGCGGACCGCCGCCGTGGGGACCGCCGGCGTATGGGTTGCCGTAGCCGCCGGGCTGCTGACCGTACGGACCGCCGGCGTACGGATTGCCCTGCTGCGCCGCGTACGGATCCCCGTACGCGCCGCCCTGCTGACCGGCGTACGGATCCCCGTAGCCGCCCTGCTGCTGGTACGGGTTGCCGGGGCCGGGGTGCTGGTGCGAGCAGGTGGGGCCGAAGGCCCGGTCGACCGCGTGCCGCAGCTCGTGCGCGAGCAGCATGTGCGCCAGCTTCCCGGCACCCTCCCCGGCGAACTCCACCTCGCGCAGCGCCAACCGCACCCCGTGCACCGCGTCGTCACACAGCCGGCGCACCTCGACGAGATCGGTGCCGGTGGCCGCGATCGGGTTCCACGCCCCGGACTTGGCGTCGTCGGCGAGGTCCTCGACCGCGTCGAGCAGATGGGCGAGGCGCCCGAAGAGGCGGCCCGCCTCCTCCAGGGGCGCGCGGTTGCCGGGCTTCCCGGCCAGCACGGCGGTGTGACCAAAGGCGGCCGCGGTCGCCGTCTCGGTGGGCTCGGTGATGTGCAGCAGCGGCGTGCCGAGCCCCGCCGCGCTCTCGACCTCCGTCTGCCGCCCGACCGCGTCGAGCAGCACGGCGGTGTCGAAGCCGAGTCCGGCACCGGTACGCGCTCCTGCCAGGTCCCACTTACGGGCGACCTTGCGGGCGGCCGCGGCGACCGGTCGGCGGGCCAGCAGCCCGTCCCGGTCGACGACGTGGTCGCGCACCTTGGCCGAGGCCAGCACCAGGGAGACGGTCGCGGCCAGCCGCGCGCCCTCGCCCTGGGCCACCGGCGCGGTGCGCATCCCGCGCAGCGGACAGGGGCCGGCGGTGCGTCGCCAGCCGCCGGTGCGCTCCGACTGCGCCTCCACCAGCACGGATATGACCAGTCCGTCATAGTTCGTGGCCACGCGGGCGAACTGCCCCTGTGCTCCCCGTAGCGCCAGGCACAGTCCGCACAGATGCGCCATCCACTCGGTGCGCAGCCCGGCGGACATGCGGTGCTGACAAGGCCGTACGATTCCGAACACGACTCCCCCGTTTCACTCGGACGACCCTGTTGTCACCCGTCCGGCTCGGCGGAGTCTATACATCCACCTCGTCAGTGCCCGTAGCCAGGAGGAACTCTGACTGGCCGCCAAGCGTTCTGCACCAGTACCGTCACGAAACACAGGGGCGGCGGCCAACCGCTTGGCACACCATCCGCATCATGGACGACCATAGGGGAGCGGACAGTACACACGGTTTGTGAAAGGAGGCGTCCATGGGATCGGTGCGCAAGGCGAGTGCTTGGCTTGGCCTCGTCGACGACAGCGATGACGAGCGCTACTACGACGACGACTACGCCGAGGGGCCCGAGCCCAGCGACTCCTGGGTGACCGACCCGCGGGTCCGGGTGGCCGACGAGGCCGCGCAGGACCAGGGGACCCGGATCGCCACGGTCACCCCGGACGGCTTCCGGGACGCCCGGACGATCGGGGAGCTGTTCCGGGACGGCGTCCCGGTGATCGTGAACCTCACCGCGATGGAGCCCTCCGACGCCAAGCGCGTGGTGGACTTCGCGGCGGGTCTCACCTTCGGTCTGCGCGGCTCGATCGAGCGGGTCGCCACCCGCGTCTTCCTGCTCACCCCCGCGGACTACCGCATCGTGAGCGGCGAGGCGGGCCGGAGGTCCGGCGGCTTCTTCAACCAGAGCTAGCGGCGAGGCCGCTCACCGGACCGCCCGGCACTCCGGCTCACCGGAACGCGTCGAGCCCGGTGAGCGCCTTGCCGAGCACCAGCTGGTGCATCTCCACGGTGCCCTCGTAGGTGAGCACCGACTCCAGATTGGTCGCGTGCCGCATCACCGGGTACTCCAGCGAGATCCCGTTGGCCCCCAGGATCGTGCGGGCCGTGCGGCAGATGTCGATCGCCTCGCGCACGTTGTTCAGCTTGCCGAAGCTGATCTGCTCCGGACGGAGCCGGCCGGCGTCCATCCGCCGCCCGAGGTGGTGCGCGAGCAGAACCCCCTTGTGCAGCTCCACCGCCATGTCGGCGAGCTTGGCCTGGGTGAGCTGGAAGCCGCCGATGGGACGGCCGAACTGCTCACGGGTCCGGGCGTACTCCAGCGCGGCCTCGAAGCTGGCGCGGGCGGCGCCCATCGAGCCCCAGACGATGCCGTAGCGGGCGTGGCTCAGGCAGCTCAGCGGCCCGCGCAGCCCGGTGACCCCGGGCAGCACCGCGTCGGCGGGCAGCCGGACCTCGTCCAGCACCAGCTCACTGGTGACCGAGGCGCGCAGGGACCACTTGTGGCGGATCTCCGGGGCCGAGAAGCCGGGTGCGTCGGTGGGCACGGCGAAGCCGCGGACGCCCTCGTCGGTCTGCGCCCAGACCACCGCCACACCGGCCACCGAGCCGTTGGTGATCCACATCTTGCGGCCGGTCAGCACCCAGTCGGAGCCGTCCCGCCTGGCGTGGGTGCGCATGGCGGCCGGGTCGGAGCCGACGTCGGGCTCGGTCAGCCCGAAGCAGCCGATGACCTCGCCGGCGGCCATCGAGGGCAGCCAACGCCGCTTCTGCTCCTCGGAGCCGTAGCGGTGGATGGCGTACATCGCCAGCGAGCCCTGGACGGAGACCAGCGAACGGATGCCCGAGTCGGCCGCCTCCAGCTCCAGGCAGGCCAGCCCGTACTGAACCGCGCTGGCGCCCGCGCAGCCGTATCCCTGGAGCGACATGCCGAGCGCGCCGATGGAGCCGAGCTCCCGGGCCAGCCCGCGGATGTCGGGCAGCTCGCCGCGCTCGTACCAGTCCGCGATGTGCGGCAGCACCCGGTCGGCGGCCCACCGCCGCACGGTGTCCCGGACGGCGAGCTCCTCGGCGTCCAGCAGGTCGTCGAGGCCGAGCGGGTCGGCCGGGTCGAACGGCGGCAGGGCGGATGCGGACATGTACGGCCTCCGGCTGGGTGCGGCTCCCGTCACCGGGTGCGCGTCCCGCCCCGGTTCCCCGGGTGATCACCCCGGCACCCCGACGCTACGACCGGGTAACCCCCGACGTCCAGACCCGCCTTACGGCAGGGACCGACACCACACCGGTCGGCACGCCGGCCACGGGTCGCGGGGTGGCGTCAGTTGGACTCCGCCGCCACCGCGGCCCGGTCGCACGAGGAGGGGGCCTCGCCGTCGGGGGACCCGCCGGGGGCGGTCGTGCCGCACTCCATGACCCGCGGCAGCCGGAGCGCCGCCACGGCGCCGAGGGCGAGCAGGGCCGCGCTGACGACGAGGGCGACGCGCAGACCGTGCACGAACGCCTCGCGGGCCGCGATGCGCAGGGCGACGCCGGTCTCGCCGCCGAGCCGGTCGGCGACCTCGTAGGCCCGGCCGAGCGACTGCCCGGAGATGGCGCCGTCGGCGCTGGGGACACCCGCGACATCGGCGACACGGGGCGCGTAGGCGGCGTTCATCACACTGCCCAGGAACGCGATGCCGATGCCCGCGCCGAGCTGGTAGGAGGTCTCGCCGATGGCCGCCGCGCCGCCCGCGGCCTTGGCGGGGGCCTCGCTGAGCATGGACTCGTACGACGCGAAGAGCGTCATCTGGAGGCCGAAGCCGAGGACCACGAAGCTGCCGATGAGCATCACGGGCCGGTCGTCCTCGCCCATCCGGGTGAGCGAGAGCACGGCGACGGCGGTGAGCAGGAACCCGCAGACGACCATGGCGCGCGGGCCGAGCCGTTGCAGCATCCGGGAGCCGAGCAGCCCGGCCGCCATCGCGGCGAAGGTCAGCGGCAGCAGCCGCAGCCCGGTCTCCAGCGGGGTGAGGCCGAGCACGAGCTGGAGGTACTGGGCCGCTATGAGCTCCAGGCCCACCAGGGCGAGCAGGGTGACGACGATGCAGCCGACCGAGATCCCGAAGGCGGGCCGGGCGAAGAGGCTGAGGTCCACCAGCGGGTGCGTGCGCCGCCGCTGGCGGCGGACGAACAGGGTCAGCAGCAGTCCGCCGACGAGGAGCGAGCCCAGGGTGCCGGTCTCCAGCAGTTCCTTGCCGCCGCCCAGCCGCTTCACGCCGAGGACGACCCCGAAGAGACCGAAGGCGGCCAGCAGCGCGCCGACGACGTCCCAGGGGCCGTCCCGGTCACCGGTGGACTCCGGGAGCACCAAGCGGCCGACGGGCAGGGCGACCGCCATCAGCGGGAGGTTGATCAGGAAGACCGAACCCCACCAGAAGTGCTCCAGCAGGAAGCCGCCGACCAGCGGCCCGCCGGCGGCGCCGATGCCGGCGACCGCGCTCCAGATGCCGATGGCCAGCGCACGCTCGCGCCGGTCGGGAAAAGCCTGTCGCAGGATCGACAGCGTGGCTGGCATGATCATGGCACCGCCGACGCCGAGCAGCGCGCGGGCCACGATGAGGACCTGTGGGGAGTCGGCGGTGGCGGCCAGCGCGGAGGCGCCGCCGAAGAGCGCGTACCCCAACAGCAGGATGCGCCGGCGACCGACCCGGTCGCCGAGCGTGCCGAAGAGGATCAGCAGGGAGGCGCAGACCAGGGGGTAGACGTCGACGATCCACAACAGCTCGATCGCGCCGGGCCGCAGATCCTCGCTGACGGCCGGGACGGCGACGTGCAGCACGGTGCCGTCGACGGCGACGAGCAGCAGGCTCACACAGAGAACGACCAGCACGAACCATCGGTTGCCGCCCGCGCGGATCCCGCGACCCTGCCGGGAAACGCCCGCCGACCGCCGTTCGCCGGCCGTGGTCGTCCCGGACATCTGCGCACCTCCCTGTGTTGCTCGCGGCCGAGGAGCCAGGGCGGACATCGGGTGCACGGCGTGAGCGCGTGGTTCCGGGACCCCGGTGGCGTAGGCGAGTGAGACGTCAGAGTACGCGAGTCATCGCGTGCGCCGTGTGCCCCAGGTCATCTTGCGCCCACCCCTTCGGCCGCCGGCCATCCCATACGCGCGACTCATCCCTTTTGCTCTGCGATTCCCGCAGGTCACCCGGGACTCCGGAATGACGCCGACCACACCTCTCGCCGCTGTTAGCCGATCTTGCCCCGTTACCCTCCCGCCGCCTCCGCGGTTATCCACAGGCGGCCGGGGCCCGTGCGGTCATGCCCGATAATCAAGATCGTGACCGAACTGGCCCGCCCCCTCGTAGCGACGCACGACTCCGCCGAGCGCGCGTCGGGTGCCGTGCTGCGCCGGGCCGCCCCGGCGCTGCTGGCGTATGCGGGGACGCGACTGCTGGGTCTGGCGGTTCTCGCGATCTGGGCGGCCGTGGCGGACGAGAGCCCGCACCGGCTGCTCTCCGCCCGCTGGGACTCCCTCTGGTACGCGCGCATCGCCGCGGACGGCTATGGCTACTCGGTCTCCGTGCCCGCCGGCGCGGACGTCCGGGTCCACTCCGACCTCGCGTTCTTCCCCCTGCTCCCGTGGCTGGAGCGGCTGCTGGCGGAGATATCCCCGCTCAGCCACGCGGACGCCGGGCTGCTGGTGAGCGCCCTCGCCTCGTTGGTCGCCGCCTGGGGCGTCTTCGCCGTCGGCGACCTGCTGTACGGGCGAAGAGCGGGCACCGCCCTCGTCGTGCTGTGGGCGGCGCTGCCGGTCGGCATCGTCCAGTCGATGGCGTATTCGGAGTCGCTCTTCACCGCCCTCGCCGCGTGGGGGGTGTACGCGGTGCTGTGCGGGCGCTGGGTCACCGCGGGCGTCCTCGCCGCCCTGGCCGGGCTGACCCGACCGGTGGGCGCGGCGGTGGTGGCGGCGGTCTGGCTGACCGCGGCGGCCACGCTGCTGCCGGGCCGGCGCGGAACGCGCGACCGCGCCGAGCGGCGCCGGATGCTGCTGGGTCTCGCCATCGCCCCGCTCGGCTGGTGCGGCTACGTCGCCTGGGTGGGGATCCACACCGAGAGCGTCACCGGCTACCTCGACGTCCAGGGCGGCTGGGGCAACGGTTTCGACGGCGGCCTGGCCTTCGCCGGCTTCATCGGGGAGCAGCTCACCGGCCCGGCGTTCCTCGCCGGGGCCGCCCTGCTGGTCGGCGTGGCCCTGCTGCTGTGGCTGTACGTGACCTGCGTGCGACAGCGCCAGCCGTTGCCGCTGCTGGTCTACGGCGGGGTGGTGCTGCTGCTCGCGCTGAGCGCCAAGGGCTATTTCGGCTCGAAACCGCGGCTGCTGCTGCCCGCCTTCCCGCTGTTGCTGCCGATCGCCCTCGCGCTCGCCCGACTCAGACCCGTGCGGGCCGGCCTGCTGCTCGGCGCGCTGGGCCTCGTCTCGGCGCTGTACGGAGCGTTCTGGCTGCACGGTTCCGGTCCCCCCTGAGGTCCGGCGCCCGGAGGAGCCCGGAGACCGTCGCACCGCCGCGTCGTCCTCGGGCCGGGGCGCGGGCGCGCCCGGGGGCCTCCGGCACCGCCCGACAGCGACGAGATCCGGCCACCCGAGGTGCAACCGACGGCCGCCTGATCGTCGTCCGACGAGTGGGCGACCGGCAGGGAAACTCCGCGGAACACCGTACCTAATCCCCGATAAACCGCATCACACGAAAAGCGTAAAACGGCATCGAGCACACCTTAGGAAGGTCGTTCCGGGGAATGTTGAGAGGTCGCCCGCATTTCGCGGAATGGCTCGTTCCAATCCCTTGGACGAGACACACTCCACATCACATCGTCATCACAAACCGACGTGATCGGCGAAGTCCACCTGTCACGCAATGTAACGTCGATTGAGTGCGTACCGATGACAAGCTTCCTCGCACCGAGGAGCGCCCCAACGATCTCGCGCGACCGCGTATGACCCGTATCCGCTTCTGGCTGCTCGGGTCGACCCTCGCGGTCTACGCGGCGACCGTGATCGGCGTGCTCACCACCTCCTGGCTGGTGAAGCTCGACTGGCAGGTCATGCTGTTCCGGCCGTACAAGCAGTGGCCCGAGTTCCACACCTTCCTGGACTACTTCGTGGTGCTCGGACAGCGCGGCCCCACGGCGGTCGCGGTCGCCGCCTGGCTGGGCTGGTGCTGCTGGCGGCAGCGGACCCTGCGCCCGCTGCTCGCGCTGGGCACCTCGCTACTGCTGCTGAACATCACCGTGGGCGCGGCGAAGCTCGGCATGGGCCGACTCGGCCCGCACTACGCGACGACCGTCGGCTCCAACGAGATGTGGCTGGGCGGCGATATATTTCCTTCGGGTCACACCGCCAACGCCGTGGTCACCTGGGGCGTGCTGGCCTATCTGGCCACCACCCCACAGGCCCGCAGGGTCGCCTCCGTCATCGCGGCGATCTTCGCCCTGGGTGTGGGCATGACGACCGTCTACCTCGGCACCCACTGGGTGAGCGATGTGCTGCTCGGCTGGGCCGCGGGGCTGCTGGTGCTGCTGGCGCTGCCGTGGCTGGAGCCCGCGATGGCCCGCGCCGAACCGCCGCTGCTGGCGGTCTGGCACTGGCTGCGCACCCGGGTCACCAGCGGTCGCATCCTGGTGCCCGCGCCCGTACCCGCCGCGTCGCCGCTGGTCGGCGCCGTGGCCACGCCGCGCAGCGCCCAGGACGACGAGCTGCCGGCCCGCGAGCCGGTGAGCGTGGGAGGCCGCGGGCCCGCGCGGGCCTCGGAGGGCCGGCCGCACCACGCGCCCCGCCCGCACACCGCGCGCTCCGAACGGACCCCGGTCACCCCGACCGGCAGCCGCCGTCCGCCGCACTCCGACCGGGTACCGCGCACCGCGGCCCCGGTGGGTCCCGCCACCGGCCGCGGGGCGGGTGGCTGACCCGCCCCAGGCCGCGGGGGCGGTACGCACGGCCCCACCCCGCACCACGCGCCACGCGAACGGCCCGGACGCCCTTGAGAGGGTGTCCGGGCCGTTCGCGTACGAGCCGTGGCGGGGAGCGGAGTCCGGGCGAGCCGCGCTCAGCCCTTCCAGGAGCGCCGCACGACGCCGTCGGCGACCTCGAGGTTCAGCCGGCCGGACAGGTACTCCATGGTGAGCAGCGCGCCCGGCGGCACCGCGCGCACGGTGGACCAGCCCCGCTCGCGGGCAACCTCCGCGGCGGTTTCGGCGTCCATGCCGACATAGCGGTCCACAGGGTCGTCGGGTTCGGGGACGGGGCGGGGTATCGGTGCCATGTCGCCACCGTAGGCGGGGGCCTCCGACGGAGGGAAGTCCGGTCACACTTGTGTCACAGAAAACACGCCCGGGTTCGCTTGGAGGCGGGTTACTCATAGCGGTCGCGAGTTGACGGGGAGAGGATAGTCCGACCTTCGTCCGGAAATCTCTCGTCGCTGCCTGAATTTCGTATCCGCGACCCCCGTGAGCGGCCCGCCGGGGGTAATTCCATGACCCGGCCGATATCGCGCCCCGCGGCATGGCCCGCACACGATTCCGCCACATCTCGGCCGGGCGCTCGACGGGCCCGCGTTGCGCCACTCGGAGGGCCTTGCCGCCGCCGGATGGGGCGCTCTCCCACGCCGCCCGACGCGGCGCGCATCATGGCGTGAGCCCAAGCCCGTCAGATGGAGCCGAGGACGCGAGGGAGCCCGGATGGCGATGGACACCGCGCGGCCGACCGCCGCACCGGCACGGGCACCGCGCCGTGGCCGGCTGCTGGTGGACTGGCTCACCACCACCGACCACAAGAAGATCGGCCATCTCTATCTGATCACGTCCTTCGGGTTCTTCCTGGTCGCCGGCGTGCTGGCGTTGGTGGTCAGGGCCGAGCTGGCCCGGCCCGGACTCCAGCTGATCTCGCAGCAGGACTTCGACGAGGCCTTCACCATGCACGGCACGGTCATGCTGCTGCTGTTCGCGACGCCCGCGTTCGCGGGGTTCGCCAACGAGATCGTCCCGCTCCAGATCGGCTCCCCGGACGTCGCCTTCCCCCGGCTGAACATGCTGTCGTACTGGCTGTTTCTGTTCGGTGGGCTGATCGTCCTGGGTGCCCTGATGGTGCCCTCCGGGGGCGCGGCCTTCGGCTGGACCGCCTACGCCCCGCTGAACAGCACGATCCACTCCCCGGGCCTGGGCGCCGACATGTGGGTCATGGGGCTGGCGCTGGCCGGCTTCGGCACGATCCTCGGCGCGGTGAACTTCCTGACCACCATCCTCGGGATGCGCGCCCCGGGCATGACGATGTTCCGGATGCCGATCTTCACCTGGAACGTGCTCTTCACCTCGATCCTGATCATCATGGCCTTCCCGGTGCTGGCCGCGGCGCTGCTGTGCCTGGAGGCGGACCGGAGGTTCGGGGCGCTGGTCTTCGAGGCCGAGAGCGGCGGGGCGCTGCTGTGGCAGCACCTGTTCTGGTTCTTCGGCCATCCCGAGGTCTACATCATCGCGCTGCCGTTCTTCGGCATCATCACGGAGATCATCCCGGTCTTCTGCCGCAAGCCGATCTTCGGCTACCTCACCCTGATCGCCGCCACGATGGCCATCACCGGGCTCTCCATCGTGGTCTGGGCGCACCACATGTTCGTCACCGGGGCGGTGCTGCTGCCCTACTTCTCCCTGCTGTCGTTCCTCATCGCGGTGCCGACCGGGGTGAAGTTCTTCAACTGGATCGGCACCATGCTGAGCGGCTCGCTCTCCTTCGAGACGCCGATGCTGTGGGCGGTCGGCTTCCTGGTGAGCTTCCTGTTCGGCGGGCTGACCGGGGTCGTCCTGGCGTCGCCTCCGATGGACTTCCAGGTCACCGACTCCTACTTCGTCGTCGGCCACTTCCACTACGTGGTCTTCGGCACGGTGGTCTTCGCGATGTTCGCGGGCTTCTACTTCTGGTGGCCCAAGTTCACCGGGAAGCTGCTCGACGAGCGACTGGGGAAGATCCACTTCTGGACGCTGTTCGTGGGCTTCCACGTCACGTTCCTGGTGCACCACTGGCTGGGCGTGCAGGGCATGCCGCGCCGCATCGCGGACTACCTGGCCGCCGACGGCTTCACCACGCTCAACATGGTCTCCACCGTCGGCTCCTTCCTGCTCGGCCTGTCCACGCTGCCGTTCCTCTACAACGTCTGGAAGACCGCGCACTACGGGGTCCGGGTCCATGTCGACGACCCCTGGGGGTACGGCCGGTCGCTGGAGTGGGCGACCTCCTGCCCGCCGCCCCGGCACAACTTCGTCACCCTGCCGCGCATCCGCTCCGAGTCCCCCGCCTTCGACCTGCACCACCCGGAGGTGGCGCGCGCCGTGGAAGAGGGTCGACGGCCGCCCAGGGCGCTGACCGACTGAGCCGACGGCGACCGGCGGGTCCGCGTCGAGCGACCGAGCCGGCGCCCGCCCCCGGGCCGCGCGAAGCCGTACTAGCCCAGCGAGCGACTCAGCCGGTCCCTGATCTCGCGGATCCGGTCGCCGAGCGCGGCGGGCTCGACCACCTCGAAGTCGAGGCCGAGCAGCACGATGTGGATCACGAGGACGTCCAGGTGGTGCGCGCCGGTGTGCAGCAGACAGCTGTGCTCGTCCAGCGCCTCCAGCACCCCGTCCATGGCGGAGACGTGCCGCGCCGCCGTCTCGGCCGACACCCGCAGCCGCACGGTGGCCCGCTCCGCGTACGCGGCGACGGAGACGCCTCGGGAGACATAGCCGGCCAGGTCCTCGGCGGGCGGCCGCCGGGGCGCGAAGCGCGGGCCGTGTGGTGGGGTGGGCGTGATGCGATCGGCCCGGAAGGTCCGCCAGTCGGCGCGGTCCACATCCCAGGCGACCAGGTACCAGCGGCGCTGGGCGGAGACCAGCCGGTGCGGCTCCACGGTGCGACGGCTGGTGCCGCCGTCGTGGTCGCGGTACGCGAAGCGCAGCCGCTCGCCGTCCCGGCAGGCGCCGGCCAGCTCGGTGAGGACGGCCGGGTCGACAGTGGGCCCCGCGTATCCGCGCATCGGCACGGTGAAGGTGGTCAGCGCGCCGACCCGGCGGCGCAGTCGGTCCGGCAGCACCTGCTCCAGCTTGGCCAGGGCGCGCACCGAGGTCTCCTCGATGCCCTCGACCCCGCCGTACGCGGCCTGCCGCAGCCCGACCGCGACCGCCACCGCCTCCTCGTCGTCCAGCAGCAGCGGCGGCAGGGCGGCGCCGGCGCCCAGTTGGTAGCCGCCGGCGGTGCCCGGCGAGGAGTGCACCGGGTAACCGAGCTCGCGGAGTCGCTCGACGTCCCGGCGCACGGTGCGCGGGGTGACCCCGAGCCGTTCGGCGAGGTCCGGACCGGACCATTCCCGATGCGCCTGGAGCAGGGACAGCAGACGGAGCAGCCGTGCGGAGGTTTCCAGCATGGGCCCGAGTCTGTCAGTCCTCGCGGACAGCTGTGGTCCTCAAGTCGCTGAGCAGGCGGCGGCCGGTGCGGCCCTCTCCCCGGCCTCGTGACCCCTCCGGAGGCCCGTCACGCCGACCGCGGCGGCCGACCCGCCGGCCGCCGCGGTCGGTCCGTCACGCTCAGCCCGCCGCGCTCACCCGCACCGACAGATCGTTGTCGGCGGTGTAGTACGGACCGGCCTTGACCGCCTCGTGAGGGGCGGCGAGGGTGCGGGTCGGGTAGGTGAAGATCTCCTTCTTGTCCGGGACGTCGTCCAGGATCCGCGCGATGCGCACCGGGTCCCCCGAGCCGTCGGGGCCCGGGCTCAGCCACAGGTCCCACGCGTCCTCGCCGGCCTCCCAGGCGGCGGCCAGCTCGGCGTAGTCCAGGGTGAACCGGAACTCGGGCCCGTCCCCGGCCTCCACCGGCACCGTGCGCACCAGCGCCGCCGCGTCGCGGCAACGGGCCTCGACCAGCGCGCCGGACAGCCAGCCGGCGGCGTCCGCGACCCGGTGCAGCCGCCCGCGCACGGTCATCCCGGCCTGGTCCACCACGATCTCCCCGGCCTCGGCGTGCGGGGCGCGCGACCAGCTGCGCACCGAGAGGTTGCCGTACTTGGTGGGGTACGGGATGCGCACGCCCAGCGGGGAGGTGCCCGGGGCCGGCTGTCGGTCGACGAGCGCGCGCAGATCGTTGAGGCCCGGGGCGAGCCGGGTCGGCGACTCCTCGCCCTGGGCCAGGTACGCGTCCCAGCGGCCCTCCGGCAGTTCGTCGGCGGCGGGCAGCACGGCGCGCGGCCGCCCCGCGCCGTCCGTCGCCAGCGGCAGCCGCACCTCGTCGGCGGGGTCGCTGCCGCGGCGGCGCAGCAGCAGCGCCGCGTCGCGCGGTGTGACCTCGGCCGGCCAGTCGGCGATGTCGAAGGTCAGTCCGCCGGCGGAGTCGGCGGTGCAGTCGACGCTGAGCGGCACGGAGGCGATGGTGGACTCCTCGGTGGTGGTCGGGGCGGTGGTCACGCGGCACGCACCTTCCGCAGCGCCGAGCGGCCGGCGTCCTTGGTGGCGAAGGCGTTGCTCAGCAGGGTGCCGCGGGTGCGGTGCAGGGTGCCGCGCAGCCCTCCGCGCGCGACCAGGTCGCCGAAGAGCGACTCGTAACGCCCCGCGATCCGGGCCGGGTCGAAGCGGGCGGAGCGCTCCAGGGCGTTGGCCCCCATCCGCCGGCGCAGTTCGTCGTCGTTGATCAGGTCCAGCAGGGCCCCGGCGATGGCGCCCACGTCGCCGGACTTCACCAGCCGGCCGTCGACGCCGTCGTCGATGATCTCGGCCGGTCCGTGCGGGCAGTCGGTGGCGACCACGGGCAGACCGCAGCGCATCGCCTCGACGATGGTCATGCCGAAGGACTCGAGGCTGGAGGTGACCGCGGCGATGGAGCCCTTGGCCCACTCGGGGTCGAGCGGGTTGGCCGGGCCCATCAGGAAGACGTGGTTGTAGACGCCGAGTTTGTCGATGAGGGCGCGCAGCTTGGGCTGCTGGGCGCCGCCGCCGTAGATCCGCAGCCGCCAGTCCGGCCGCTCCTTGATGACCTTGGCGAACGCCTTGATCAGCAGGTCGTACCGCTTGACCGGGGCGAGCCGGCCGGCCGCGATGACCCACTTGCCGCTGCCGTCGGCGGGCGGCAGCCCCGGCTCCGGAATGCTGTTGGGCACCGCCTCGACGCGCACCCCGGGCAGCCGCATGAGCTTGCGGTAGGTGCGGGCGTCCGCCTCGGTGACGGTGGTGACCGCGTCCAGCCGCGGGTAGGCGGTGCGCAGCGTGCGCTTGAGGGCGTCGGAGTGGGTGCTGAGGGTCAGGTGTTCCTGGCCCACCCGCGCCGGGCCGCGCCGGGCCTCCTTGGCGATGTGCACGTTGAGGCCGGGACGGGTGCCCACCACCACATCCGCCTCCAGCGACCGCAGATGGGCGCCGATGGCGCGGTCGGTGAGGGCGCTGTACTGCTTGTAGCGCCCCTCGGTGGCCGGGAAGACCTGGGCGGGACGGGTGTAGTCGGGGTGGTCGCCCTGGTAACCGGAGCTGTTCTTGCGGATGTCCACCAGGTGGCGCAGCGTCACCCCACGGCCTGGGTCGAAGACCGGCTCATCCCGGTGGCGGAAGACCGAGACGATCTCCACGTCGTGCTGTTCCGCCAGCGTACGAGCCAGGTTGTACGTGGTCCGGATCGTGCCACCGATCCCGTACGCGTTGTGAATCAGGAATGAGATGTGCATCCGTCCCCGTGTCCCACCGTTTACCGCCGATTCCCCGCGGACACACGATGGAGTCCGCCTACCAGAGGGTGAGACCGTCACGCGGGTCGCGGGGTTGGTCACCATCACCGTCTTGTGCCAGAAGCGATGTGTAATCGGTAGCCGATTCGTGGAACCTTTGTGCCCGGTCTGTCATCCCGTCAAGGATCTCATCTCTCTGAGGGCCCGTACGCCAGCCGTCTGTCGCACCACCCGGGCCGGGTCCGGGCCCTCACGACGCGTCGGCGGAACGGGCTCGGACCGGGCGCGCCGGCCGCGGTCTCACGGCTCGTAGGCCAGCTGCGGGACGGTGAAGCAGGTGCGGTTCATGTCCCCTTGGGAGACCCAGCCGCCCTTCCCGCCGTTCGCGTCGTCCTTCCAGCGTGCCACGGAGAGACAGGTGTGGTCGGTGGTGGGTGGCTGGGCGAGTTGTTCGAAGCGCACGGGCAGCAGCAGACCGCGCGCCGTGTAGGGCTCGGAGCGCTGGAGATAGTCCTCGACGCAGCCGCGGGTGAGCGCGTGGCCGCAGGACCTCGCCGCGTCGGTGAACCACATGGCGGCGGCCCAGCCCTCCAGTTGCCACTGGGACAGCGGCTTGTCGCCCATGGCCGCGCGGAACTCCCGTACGGCGGGGTGCCCGGTGTCGTCGTGGTTGCGGCTGGCGCCCGTGGCCCACAGGGCGTTGCGACAGTCCGGCGCGTCCTCGTAGTCGTCGGGCACGGAGGAGTCCCAGTTCTGGACGTTGGTCACCTTGGCGGTGAGCTCGACCCCGGCGGCGTCCATCGCCTGGCACAGCCGGGCGTTGCCGTGGGTGTCCAGGGCGTCGAAGACCAGGTCCACGTCGCGGGCGCGCAGATCCGCCGCTACCGCGCGGAAGTTGGGCAGCGCGAAGTCGACCTGCTCGGAGACGACGTCGTAGCCCTCCTCGCGCAGACCGCGCTCGACCAGCCGTGCGTAGCCGGCGGAGGCGGACTGGTTGTACGAGACCACGGCGGCGCTGCGGGCGCCGTGTTCGCGCTTGAAGTAGCGGTAGACCTCGGTGCCGCCGTAGAGCCGCCCGTCCCAGCCCGGCTCTCCCTCGCGCGGGGCGAGACTGCCGTAGATCCCGTACAGGTGGGGATAGGTGTCGTACGCCGCGCCGATCGGCTGTCCGCCGATGTCGGGCACGCCGGCCCCGCTCACCCGGGGCGCGCCCGCGTAGTCCAGCGCGGTGGTGGCGACGAGGGCGAACACCTTCTCCTCCGTCACCAGTCGGTGGACGCACTCGTTGTTGCCCACCCCGCTGCCGCCGTCGTCACACGTCACGACCTCGACCGGACGGCCGTTCAGGCCGCCGTTCCGGTTGAGTCGGTCGAAGTACGCCCTGGCCCCGTCGCGCGGGCCGGTGAGGGCGGAGCCGCCGACCGGGCTGGTGGCGCTGGTGATGATGCCGACCTTCAGCGGCTCGCCGGACGCCCCGTCACCGCTCGCGCCGGCCCCGGTCGGGCCCCCGCTCCGTTCGCCGAACTCGCTCTCCGGCACGCGGCTGCCGCACGCCGCCAGCCAGGCCAGGACGAGCGGCAGGACGAGGAGCAGGAGGGTGCGGCGGCGCCCACGGTCAGCAGCCCGGCGCCTTGGGGGCATCGTCGCTCAGCTCCACCAGCCCGCAGAGGGTCTTGTGTGACACCTTCCACTCGCCGTCCTGGAGCACGGAGACGCCGGAGGCGTCGGGCAGCACGGTGGCGCCCTTGACCGTCAACGCGTACGTCACGTCCGCGGAGGTCGCGGACGTGAAGGTCACCTCGGTGACCTCCGCCTTGACCTGCTCGCCGCGCTGGTCGCCGCTGAACGCCTCCAGCAGGGGCTTCAACCGCGAGCCGTCCTGGAGCAGTTCGGCCTTCTCGTCCCTGGACGTGGCCGGGTCGAAGAAGGTCTCCCAGTTCTCCTCGATCTCCTCCTCGGCGGCCTCCGGATCGGAGGGCTCGTCGCCGGTGGGTGACGCCGTCTTCGTCGGCGTCACGGACCTGGTGGGGGACGGCTCGTCCGTCCCGCCGCCGTCATCACCGCAGCCGGCCGCGCCCGCCCCGAAGAGCAGCACCGCAGCCGTCAGCCACGCGGCCGTGCGCGCGCGTGCCGGTTTCGCAAGGGCCATCCGATTCACCACCGGGCGTCGTCGGTCGCAGAGATCAGACCTCCGCTGCCGCGGAGATTCCGCCCCTTCAGGCATAGTGCATCGCTTCGCACGGAATTGCACGGTCAGCGGAGCGGATGCACAGTCGTCGGACAGCCACGAGTGCAGGGGGCCGTATGCGAACCGTGCAATGGGCGGGGTGGGCGGCGCTGGCCGGCGGCGCGGTGCTGTGCGTGGTCGGCTGGTACGGCGTCTCCGGTGAACGCTTCGTCGAGCGACAGCTCCCCTATCTGGCCTCGTGCACCATCCCCGGCGCCGCGCTCCTCGTCGCCGGGGCCGTGCTGGTCGCCCACGGCGGGCAGGGGCTCGCGGCCGCCCGCGTGGCGGAGCTGCACCGGCTGCTGGTGGCGGAGGACGACGACGCGTACGCGCCCGCCGGCGACGCCGCGGCGGTGGAGGCCCGCGCCGCGGATGCCCGGCCCGCGGCCGCCCCCGCCGGGGACGCCCGCGCCGGGGAGACCGCGGCCCCGGCCCCCGCCGCCCCCACGGCCGCCGGCCCGGCGCCGGGCGACGCCCCCGCGGGCGGCGCTCCGGGGGCCGCGGGCGACGCCCGCGCGGGCGGCCCTCCGGGGGCCGCGGGCCCGCGCGGTCCCGCGGCGGGGCCCCTCACCCCCACCACCGCCGACGCGACGACCGGCGCGGCCCTCGCGGGCCTTCTGGTCCTCCCGGGCGGGACCCTCGCGCACCGCCCCGGCTGCCCTCTGATCGATGGCAAGCCCGACGTCCTGCCCGCCGACCCCACGGCCGTCGGCACGGCCGGGCTGACCCCCTGCCCGATCTGCGGACCGAAGACCCCGCCCGTTCGGGACGGGCCCCCGGCCGGCCCGACGAGCGGGTCGGAAGCCGATCCGGGCTGCGGGGCGCCGGGACCCGGGGCGTGAGTCGTGGGCTCGCTCACCTACGAGCTCACCCTCGCCGGCCTCGCCGTGGGCAGCGCGGCGGCGCTGACCGGCATCGGGCTGATCGTCACCTATCGGGCCACGGGGGTGCTCAACCTCGCGCAGGGCGCGATCGCCATGGTGACCGCGTACGTGATGCGCCAGTTGGTGGTCGAGTGGGACTGGCCGCCGTGGTGGGCCGCCGCGGCGAGTCTGCTGCTGTTCGCGCCCGGTCTCGGCCTGCTGCTGGACCGGCTGGTCTTCCGGCCGCTGGCCGCCGCCGGGGAGCGGGGCGAGGGCGGCGGGCCGGCACAGACCCTCGTGGCCTCGCTCGGCGTCTTCGTCCTGCTGGTCGGCGCCGCGGGGCTGATCTGGGGGCCGGGGGCCCGCGCCGACGCGCCCGCGCTGCTGCCCGCCGACCCCTGGGTGCAGCTGGGCACCGCGGTCGCGCTGGCCGCGGCGGTCGGCGCCGTCACCTGGTGGACCGGGCTCGGCCGGGAGCTGCGCGCGGTGGTGGACGACCGCCGGCTCGCCGCGCTGAGCGGGATCGACGCGGACCGGGTGGGGGCGGGCGGCTGGGCCTTCGGCGCGTTCACGGCGGGGCTCACCGGCGTTCTGCTGGCACCGCTGGTGCGGCTGGACCCGTACGGGCTGCCGCTGCTGGTCATGGAGGTGATGGCGGTCGCGGTGGCGGCGGCGCTGCGCAGCCTGCCGGTGGCGATCGCCGTGGCGCTGGCCGTCGGGGTGGCGCAGAGCCAGCTGACCCGGCTCCACCCCCGGGGCTGGGCGGAGCCCCTGGTGCAGGCCGTGGGCGCCAACCTGTTCGTGGTCGCGCTGCTGATCGCGGCGCTGGCGCTGCCCGGGGTGGGCGGGCGCGGCAGCGTGTCCTGGGGGGCGGGGCTGTCCCCCAGCCGGCTGCGGATGGACGGCGACGCGCGGGCGTGGATCGTCTGCGGCGTGCTGTTCCTGCTGCCGTTGGGGTTCGCGGGCTCCGACCTGCACACCTCGGTGCAGGTGCCGGCGATCGCCGTGGTGCTGCTCTCGCTGAGCGTGGTCACCGGCCGGGGCGGCCAGATCTCGCTCGGCCAGGCCGCGTACGCCGGGCTCGGCGCGCTGTTCACGGCGCTGCTGGCCGCCGGACGGTTCCCCGGCCTGCCCGCGCTCGGCGAGCTGGCCGCACTGGTGGTGGCGGTGGCGCTGGTCGCCCCGCTGGGCCTGCTCACCGGATGGCCGGCGATCCGCCGCCGGGGGCTGGCACTGGCGCTGGCCACGCTGGCCATCGGGGTGGCCGTCAGCCGCTTCGTCTTCGCCCAGCCGTACGCCACCTCGGGCCTGGGCCTGGGTCGCCCGCCCGGCTTCGGCCACGACCGCGCGTACTACGTCCTCGAGCTCGTTCTGCTGTCCGTCGCCCTGCTCTGCGCGGCGACGCTGCGCCGCGGCCCGTACGGGCGGGCGCTGGCCGCCATGCGCGACCACGAGGAGGGCGCGGCGGCGGCCGGGGTGCGGGTGCCCGCGCTGAAGCTCACCGCCTTCGTGGCGGGCGCGGCGCTGGCGGCCCTGGGCGGCGCGATGCTGGGCATGGGCGTACGGGCCTTCGACGCGGGCGACTTCGACCCGGTCCGCGGTCTGCTGTGGTTCGCCGCGGTGGTGGTGCTGGGCGCCGACAGCCTCCTCGGCGCCCTGGCCGCCGCCGCGCTGCTGGTCGGCCTGGACGCGGGGGCCCGCGGGGGTGTGGCGGCGGCGGTGATCGGTGTCCTGGCCGTGCTCCTCGGCCGCTACCCCGCCGGCCCGCAACAGGCCCTGGACGCCGCCCGCCGCGCCCTCACCACGCACCGCCGCGTCGCGCTCACCCCCGCCGGTCGACGCGCCCGCGCCCGCGTCCAGACCGCGCTCGCCCTCGCCGGCACCGCCCCGGGCGGCGACTCACGGCGCCTGCCGCGCCTCGGAGGCCGCTTCGGGAGCACGGCGGGCCCCGGCGGAACCCGCCGAACCGGCGGCCCGCCCACCGGCCGTCGACCGGACCCGGCAGGCCCCGCCGGCGCGCCCCCCGCATCGACCCGGCCCGGCCCCTCAGACACCCCGGACGCGCCCACGGCAGGCCGGGACGCGCGCGCGACGAGCCCAGGCAAGGCGCCCACACCCGACACACCCGCCGCAGGCCCAGGCGAGGCACCCGCACCGGACGCGCGCGCGACGGGCCCCGTGGACTCTCGCGGTGGGCGGCAGGCGGGCGGTCGGGGCCGCCGGGAGGGCTACGAGACCCGCGACAGCGGCGCCCCCGCCCCGCCCGAACCGGCGACCCGCCGGGCCGCGAACCGGCGCGCGTGGCGGGCGGGCGAGGCGGGCGCGGGCCGGTGGGCGGGCGAGGCAGGCGCGGGACGGTGGGCGGGCGGGCGGGGGCGGTTGACGGGGCGGGGGCTGCGGGTCACCTACGGCGGGGGTTTCACAGCCCTGAAGGGTGCCGACATCACGGTGGCTCCCGGGCGGGTGACGGCGCTGGTGGGGCCGAACGGGGCGGGAAAGAGCACGCTGTTCCACTGTCTGTGCGGGACGGTGCGGCCGGACGCGGGGCGGGTGCTGCTGGACGGACGGGACATCACCCGCCGCCCGGACCACGCGCGCACCCGGCTCGGCCTGGCCCGGACGTTCCAGCGGCTGGCGGTCTTTCCGTCGCTCACGGTGGCCGAGAACGTCCTGCTCGGTGCCGAGCAGGGCCGGGTGCGGGACCCGGCGGCCGCGGAGCGGGTGTTGCGGCTCCTGGGGCTGGACGGGACGGTGCGGGACGCGCCGGCGGCGGAGCTGCCGACGGGGACGCTGCGCCGGGTGGAGCTGGGGCGGGCGCTCGCCGGCGGGCCGCGCGTCCTGCTGCTGGACGAGCCGGCGGCCGGACTGGACGCCGTCGAGACGGCCGCGCTGGCCCGGCTGTTGCGCTCCCTCGCGGCGGACGGGATGGCCCTGCTGGTCGTCGAACACGACCTGGAGCTCATCGGCGGGCTCGCCGACGTCGTCTACGCGATGGAGGCGGGCAGGATCGTCGCGTCCGGGCCCGCGGCGCGCGTGTTGGCGCGGGTGCGCCCATGAGCGTCGAGATCGCGCTGCGCGCGGCACGCGTGCGCTACGGACCGCTGGAGGCCCTGCACGGCGTGGACCTGGCGGTGCCGACCGCCCATCTGACCGTGCTGTTGGGCCGCAACGGCGCCGGCCGCACCACCGCGCTGCGCGCGTTCGCCGGCACGGTGCCGCTCACGTCGGGCCGCGTGGTCTGGGGCGGCGAGGACGTCACCCGGCTGGCGGCGTACGCCCGGGCCCGCAGGGGCGTGTGCCTCGTCCCGGACCGGGGCGCGGTCTTCGCCACCCTCAGCGTCGCCGAGAACCTCCGCCTGGCGGCCCGCGCCGCGCGGGAGGACCCGGAGGCCGCGCGGCGCGCCTTCCCGGCGCTTGGCGCGCTGCTCTCCCGCCGCGCGGGCACGCTCTCCGGCGGCGAGCAGCGGATGCTCGCCGTCGCCCGAGCGCTGCTGTCCCCCGCCCGGTTGCTGCTGCTGGACGAGCCGACGCAGGGCATGTCGCCCGAGGCGGCGGCCCGTACGTACGGGCTGCTCGCCGCCGCGGTGGCGGACGGCCGCACGGTCGTGGTGGCGGAGCAGCGGCTGCCGGGCGGGCTCGACGCGGTGGGCGCCCCGCCCGGCTCGGCCGCGGGCCGGGCCGGGGCCCGCCTCCCCGCGACCGTGGTCTACGAACTGCGGCGCGGCGCGGTGGTGTTCAGCGGGGAGGCGGCGGAGTGGCGGAGTCGGGTGGGAGTTCCAGCATCGTCCCCGGGGTCAGCAGGTTCGGATCGGGGCCGATGACCGTCAGGTTGGCCTCGTACAGGGCGTGCCAGCCGCCGGGCACGCGGTAGTGCCGGGCGAGGGAGCCGAGCGTGTCGCCGGGGCGGACCGCATGGGCCCGGCCGGACAGCCCGTACCGCCGGGAGCACACCGGCCAGGCGCGCCAGCCCTGGGTGGTCAGCACCCGCTCGGCGATCTCGATCTGCCGCTCGCGGGGGGCGAGGTCGGCGCGCGGGGCGTAGGCGCGCCCGCCGTGCTCCTCCCAGGTGGACTGGGTGAACTGGAGCCCGCCGTAGAAGCCGTTGCCGGTGTTGATGTGCCAGTCCCCGCTGCTCTCGCACTCGGCGACGCAGCTCCACGGCCAGCCGTCTCCCTCGGCGCAGGACAGCCGCGGGGGCGCGGCGGCCGCGTGGGCGAGGCCGGGGGTCACGGCGAGCAGCGCGGCCAGGTGCAGCGCCAGGAGCACGGCGCGGAGGGCCGCGACGGGCAGGGCGGGGGCGGTCGTGGCGGCGGCCGCGACGGGGGGCCGAGCGGGCGCGGCCGGCCGGCTCGGCGTCGGACGTCTGTGCGTCATCCGCACAAGCTAGGGGCGGATGAGCGGCCGTCCCGCTCCCGCGCGCGACGCGCCCGTCGCGCCACCCGTCCGGCGGAGCAGCCGCCCCTCCCCCGGGCCGCCGGACCGTCGGCGCGCCCGACCGGCCCGGCGGCCCGCTTCGGCGGACCCCGGGCCGGCCCTGGGCCCGCTGCCGGTCGGCGTCAGTCGACGCAGCCCGGGACGGCGCCCGGCGGACGGCAGTTGTTGGGCCGGTTGTACCGCACGATGGTGTCGCTCAACGTGACGGTGCCCGCCTGTTCGTAGATGCCGCCACCGTCGTCCGCGCGGTTGTAGAGGACATGGCTCCTGTTGAGGGTCGACGTGCCCTCGTTGAAGAGGCCGCCGCCCAGCGCGGTGCCGCCGGGGGCGGCGCTGGCGGTGTTGTGGACGATGTACGTCTTGTCGGTCGTGAGCGTTCCGCCGAGCGGGACCTGGATCCCGCCGCCTTCGGCGGTGCCGCCCGGCGCATGGGCCTTGTTGTCGCGGACGGTGGTCTCGAACAGCGCCACGTCGCCCACCGGGCCGACCCGCAGGGCGCCGCCCTGTGCGGTGCCGCCCGTCGCGCTGGTGCGGTTCTCGCTGATCAGGCCGCCGACCAGGGAGAGCCTGGCGTTGCTGGCGATGGCGGCGCCCTGGGCGGTGCCGCCCGGCGCGGAGGCGGTGTTGTGCCGGAAGACGGTATCGGTCACGACCATGGTGGACGTCACCGGCACGGCGTTGGCGAGCGCGGCGCGGGCGGTGCCTCCTTGGGCGAACGCCTGGTTCCCGCTGATCTCGCTGTCGGCGACGGTCGTCGGGGCGAAGCTGGACAGCCCCGCCCCGAACGCGAAGCCCCCGGAGTTGTCGGAGACCCGGACCTTGTTGTGGATCAGCCGGCTGCGGCGGACCGTCAGCGGGCCGTCGTTGGAGACGCCGCCGGCGTCCGCCGAGTTCAGGGCCATGCCGGTGTAGCGGGCGGCGTTGTGGCTGACCACCGTGTGGTTCAGGGTTCCCGTGCCGTCGCTGTCGATGCCGCCGCCCTCGGCGAAGAGCGTGGCCGACTCGGCGACGTTACGGGTCACCAGGCTGTGGTTGACGGTCAACGCGCCGAGGCTGGAGATGCCGCCGCCGCACACCGCGAGCCCCGGGAAGGTCGGGCAGTCGATCGCCCGGCCGCCGGTGATGGTGATCTTGTTGAGTGTCAGGTCGCCGGTGAGGGCGACGGCGAGGATGCGGAAGGCGGGCGCGGAGTGGACCCGCTTGATCGTGGCGTCGTTCCCCTCGATGGTGAGCTCGCCGGTGATGACGGGCAGGCCGTTGGCGGGGTTGCCCGGATCGGGGGCCTCCAGCCGGTAGACGCAGCGGTGGGCCAGCCGGATGACGTCCGGCCCCGGGCTCTGGTTGGCCGTGGTGATCGCCGCCACGAGCGCGGCGGCCGAGCACCGCACGCCGACGTCGCCGGCGCGCGCGAACGGAGCCGGCAGGACCGCCGCCGCGACCGTCACCAGCCCGGCGGCGACGGCGGTCCGGCGCGCGGCCGTGCGCGATCGCCCGCCACGGGGCGCGTTCCCCGCCCGGCCGGTCCGCCGGGACGTCAAGGGTGTCAAAGGCATGGGGGACTCCCTCCTTCCGCGCCCGGGCCACCCGTCGGCGCGCTCGACCCCATGCCCCGGCGGCCACCCGATGCGGCCGCCGGCATGAGGCTCTGAAGAGAGCGGACCACGATCTTCCGGTTCGGGCTCCCGGGGGTGGCCCGTACGAGCGAGCCGAGCGGTCCCCGTACGGCGTGGCGGCGTGACATGACGGCCCGTCGGCTCCTCGGACCGCGCCTTCCCGGCACCGCCGCGACGCGGTCCCCCGACGCCCCGTCAACCGCCTCCGGGCCACCCGCGGTGTCCCCCCGCGGTGTGGTCCGCGCGTGACCACCGCCACGGATCGAGCGTTGTGCAGTACGCGCCGGCGCCCGCACGCCCGGACGCATGCCATGAGACCCCCGAGTCCGAGGAGCCCCCGTGTCGCGCATGCTCGAGGTCAGCGACGACGTACGCGCCGAGATCGGCGACGATGAAGCCAACCGGCTGCTCGCCGGGGAGAACGCCCCGGGCAGCTACGACTGCACCTCCTGCCGCACCCCGGGCAACACCGAGCAGGAGCGCACCAGCACCGTGCTCTTCGTCGGTCAGGAGACCGCCGTCCTCGCGTTCGCCCACGCCACCTGCGTGCCCTCGCAGGTCGTCCCGGTCGCCGAGGAGCAGCTCCAGGGGGCCGTCCGCTCCTTCTCCGACGTCACCCCGGCGTCGGAGCCGGCCGCGCTCGCCCCGTCGGGCCCGGGCCTGGAGGCGGCGCCCCGGCAGGCGGTGCTCAACGTCACCTGTGGGCTGGTCCTGGTCCAGGGCGAGCCGCGGCCCGCCCTGGTGGTGGAGCCGACCTCGGCGATCGCCCGTCCCGGCACCGAGGGACCCGGCGACGACTTCCTGCCGCTCCTCATCGAGCAGGGCTTCCGGCCGGTCGGCGACGTCTCCCGGGCGCCCTCCCCGATCGCCGGCTGGTCGGTGCTGATGGCCATGGGCCAGCTGCACGCCGTACTGATGCCGGGCGGCTCCGGCACCGCCCCGGTGGCCTGGTGGCAGGCTCACCGGCCGATGCCGGTCACCGACGACTGGCGCGCCGCGGTCGGCAAGTCCCCGGTGGTGATGGTGTACGCGGCTCCCGTCGGCTCCATCGGCAACCAGCCGCGCGAGGACCAGCTGCGCATCGCCCTGGACCGGGCCGCCGCGAACGGCGCGCTGGTCGCCGCCGCCATGCCGCTGTCCGGCACATGACCGGCGCCGCCGCGCGGGTCATGGGCGCCTCGCACGGCGTACCGGGGATGCCGCCCATGGCCCATTCGGACGTGCGACCGCATCCCCCCGGCGACCTGGTCGTTGGCACCTACGTGCACGCATACGACCCGGCCTCCCGCGCCTCCTACCAGCACCACATCCCCGGCATGCGGCCGTCGCAGGACCCGTCGGCCGACTACGCGCAGGCGCGGTCGGCCACCCCGATCTACGACGCGCTGTACGCGGAGTACCGGCGGCTGTTCCGCGCGCTGCCCGGCGACACCACGGGCGACGAGGACCTGGGCTTCAAGGGCTTCGCGGCCCTCGGCCAGACCGGCGGGTCGGGCTCGACCGGCGGGTCCTCGGCGCACGGCTCCCAGGCCGAGCATGGCTCCCTCGGCGGCCACGGCCCGCTCGGCGGTGGCCACGGATCCTTCGGCACCGGCCACGGATCCTTCACCACCGGCCATGGATCCTTCGCCACCGGCCACGGCTCGCTCGGCGGTGGGCACGGGTCCTTCGGCACCGGCCACGACTCCCCCGCGCCGCACGTCGCGCACGGCACGCCCGGACCCCACGCCGCCCAGGCCCACACCCCCCACACCCCCCATGCCCACTCCGGTCACGGGATGAGCGGCTGGCACCGGACGCAGGACCCCGGGGGCCATCCGCCGGGCGCCGATCCCACCGGCGGGCGGCCCTACCGCGGCTTCTTCCCCGCGGCGCTGCCACCCGCTCCGCGCGACGGCAGGGGCCGCGGGTACTGACCCGCGGCCCCTGCCGTCATGGGAGTGCCCGTCGCCGGGCCTCCGTCACTTCTTCTTGCCGCGCTTCTCGCGCACCCGCACCGAGATGTGGATCGGGGTGCCCTCGAAGCCGAACTCCTCGCGCAGCCGGCGCTCGATGAAGCGCCGGTAGCCCGCCTCCAGGAAGCCCGAGGCGAAGAGGACGAACCGCGGCGGCTTGCTGCCGGCCTGGGTGCCGAAGAGGATGCGGGGCTGCTTGCCACCCCGGATGGGGTGCGGGTGGGCCGAGACGAGCTCGCCGAGGAAGGCGTTCAGCCGCCCGGTGGGGATGCGGGTCTCCCAGCCGGCCAGCGCCGTCTCGATCGCCGGGACCAGCTTCTCCATGTGCCGCCCGGTCTGGGCCGAGACGTTCACCCGCGGCGCCCACGAGACCTGCTGCATCTCGGTCTCGATCTCGCGCTCCAGGTAGTACCGGCGCTCCTCGTCGAGGGTGTCCCACTTGTTGTACGCGATGACCAGCGCGCGGCCGGCCTCGACGGCCATGGTGAGGATCCGCTGGTCCTGCACGCTGATGGACTCGCTGGTGTCGATCAGGACGACCGCGACCTCCGCCTTCTCGACGGCGGCGGCGGTGCGCAGCGACGCGTAGTAGTCCGCGCCCTCCTGGAGGTGGACCCGCTTGCGGATGCCGGCGGTGTCCACGAACTTCCAGGTCTTGCCGCCCAGCTCGATCAGCTCGTCGACCGGGTCGCGGGTGGTGCCGGCCAGCTCGTTGACGACCACGCGCTCCTCGCCCGCCACCTTGTTGAGCAGCGAGGACTTGCCGACGTTGGGCCGGCCGATGAGGGCGACGCGGCGCGGGCCGCCGACGCCGCCGCCGAAGGTCTGCGCGGGGGCCTCGGGCAGCGCCTTCAGCACCTCGTCGAGGAGGTCGCCGGTGCCCCGGCCGTGCAGCGCGGAGACCGGGTGCGGCTCGCCGAGGCCCAGCGACCACAGCATCGACGCGTCCGCCTCGCCGGACGGGCCGTCGACCTTGTTGGCGCAGAGCACCACCGGCTTGCCGGCCCGGCGCAGCAGCTTCACCACGGCCTCGTCGGTGTCGGTGGCGCCGACGGTGGCGTCCACCACGAAGACCACCGCGTCGGCGGCCTCGATCGCGAACTCGGCCTGGGCGGCCACCGAGGCGTCGATGCCCAGCACGTCCTGCTCCCAGCCGCCGGTGTCGACGACCTTGAAGCGGCGGCCGGCCCACTCGGCCTCGTAGGTGACGCGGTCGCGGGTGACGCCCGGGCGGTCCTCGACGACCGCCTCGCGGCGGCCGATGATCCGGTTCACCAGGGTCGACTTGCCGACGTTGGGGCGGCCGACGACGGCGAGCACCGGAAGCGGGCCGTGGCCGGCCTCCTCCAGGGCGCCCTCGATCTCCTCCGCGTCGAAGCCCTCCTGCGTGGCGAGCTCCATGAACTGCGCGTACTCGGCGTCGCCAAGCTCACCGTGCTCGTCGCCGGTGTGGATGTGGTCGTTCATGAAGCCTGTTTCCTCGTCGTTCATCGTCCGTGCTGCTCCGGTGCCGGAGCGACAGGTCAAGTCTTGCCTAGCGTCCGGTGGAACGCCTGGCGTTTTCCAGGTGGGCGGTCAGCCGCCGCTGGATGCGCTCGGTGGCCTCGTCCAGCGCCTTGCGGGTGCGCCGACCGCTGCCGTCGCCCGCCGCGAAGGCCTCGCCGAAGACCACGTCGACCCGGCCGCGCAGCGGCGGCAGCGCCGACACGACCCGGCCCCGCGCCTCGGCGCTGCCGAGCACCGCCACCGGGACCACCGGCGCGCCGGAGCGGACCGCGAAGTAGGCGAGCCCGGAGCGCAGCGAGGCGAAGTCGCCCTCGCCGCGGCTGCCCTCGGGGAAGATCCCCAGCACCCCGCCGCGCTCCAGCACGCCCAGGGCGTTGGTGATCGCGGCGCGGTCGGTGCTCGCGCGGTCCACCTTCAGCTGTCCGATGCCCCGCAGGAACGGGTCCAGCGGGCCGACGAACGCCTCCTTCTTGATCAGGAAGTGCACCGGCCGCGGCGCCGTCCCCATCAGCATCGGGCCGTCGATGTTGTGCGTGTGGTTCACCGCGAGGATCACCGGGCCGGCCGCCGGCACCCGCCAGGCACCCAGCACCCGCGGCCGCCACAGCCCGTACATCAGGCCGATGCCGATACGGCGGCCGAGCGCGGCCCCGCTCGCGGAGGGGACCGCCACCGCGGTCCGGCTCACGCCTTGGCCTGCTGCTTCTCTTCGACGAGGGTGACCACGCACTCGATGACCTGGTCCAGGGTCAGGTCGGTGGTGTCCACCTCGACCGCGTCGTCCGCCTTCGCCAGCGGGGAGGTCTTGCGACCGGAGTCGGCGGCGTCGCGCTTGGCCAGCGCGGCCTGGGTGGCGGCGAGGTCGGCCGCCTCCTTGCCCTTGAGCTCGCCGCTGCGGCGGGCGGCGCGCGCCTCCGCCGAGGCGGTGAGGAAGATCTTGAGGTCGGCGTCCGGGAGGACGGTGGTGCCGATGTCCCGGCCCTCGACCACGATGCCGCGCTCCGCGCCCGCCGCGATGGCGCGCTGCAGCTCGGTGATCCGGGTGCGCACCTCGGCCACCGCGCTGACCGCGCTGACGTGCGAGGTCACATGCCGGGTGCGGATCGGTCCGGAGACGTCCACGCCGTCGACGGTGATCGTCGGGCCCGACGGGTCGGTGCCGGAGACGATCTGCGGCTTGTCGGCGGCGTCGGCCAGCGCGATCGGGTCGTCCACGTCGATGCCGTTCTCCAGCATCCACCAGGTGATCGCCCGGTACTGGGCGCCGGTGTCCAGGTAGCCGAAGCCGAGCTTGGCCGCGACCGCCTTGGAGGTGCTGGACTTGCCCGTGCCTGCGGGGCCGTCGATCGCGACGATCACTGCTGCCGGAGCGGTCCGGGCGGCGGTTTCCACGGTGACAGACACCTTTCTCATGCACGGGGGCGGAGGGCGGGGCCCGCTACCGAACCCCATGACCTCATCTGTGAACCTCGGACAAGGTTACTGGTTCACACGGCAGGCTCGGACAGCCACGGGGTCACTGCCTGATCGACCAGCCCCGTTCCCGCAGCGTCGCGGTCAGGCCCGGGGCGGCCTGGGGCTCCACGGTGAGCTGGATCAGACCCGCCTGCTGGCCGGTGGCGTGCTCGATCCGCACATCCTCGATGTTGACCCCGGCCCGGCCGGCGTCGGCGAAGATGCGGGCCAGCTCACCGGGCTGGTCGCCGATGTGGACGGTCACGGTCTCGTACGCCGCCGGGGCCGCGCCGTGCTTGCCCGGCACCCGCTCCCGGCCGGCGTTGCCGCGCCGCAGCACATCCTCGATGCCGGCCGCGCCACCGTCCCGCTCGTCCTCCTCGGCGGACTGGAGCGCGCGCAGCGCCCGTACCGTCCCCTCCAGGTCGGCGGCGACGGCGGCGAGCACATCGGCCACCGGGCCGGGGTTGGCGGACAGGATGTCGAGCCACATGGCGGGGTTGGAGGCGGCGATCCGGGTGACGTCGCGGATGCCCTGCCCGCACAGCCGCACCGCCGTCTCGTCGGCCTCCTCCAGCCGGGCCGCGACCATGCTGGAGATCAGCTGCGGGGTGTGCGAGACCAGCGCCACCGCGCGGTCGTGGGCCTCCGCGTCCATCACCACCGGCACCGCCCGGCACAGCGCCACCAGCTCCAGGGCGAGGTTGAGCACTTCGGTGTCGGTGTCGCGGGTGGGAGTCAGCACCCACGGCCGGCCCTCGAAGAGCTCGGCGGTGCCGGCCAGCGGGCCGGAGCGCTCCCGGCCGGCCATGGGGTGGGTGCCGATGTAGCGGCTCAGGTCCAGGCCGAGGGCCTCCAGCTCGCGGCGCGGCCCGGCCTTGACGCTGGCGACGTCCAGATAGCCGCGCGCGACGTCGCGGCGCATCGCGTCGGCGAGGGTGTGGGCCGTGTGGGCCGGCGGTACGGCGACGACCGCGAGGTCGACCGGGCCGGCCGGCTGCTCGTCCGTGCCGGCGCCGAGCGCGGCCGCGGTGCGGGCCTGGGCCGGGTCGTGGTCGGCGAGGTGGACCTGGACGCCCCGGCTCTGGAGGGCCAGCGCGGCCGAGGTGCCGATCAGTCCGGTGCCGATGACGAGGGCGGTTCTCACTGGGCGATGTCCTTGCGGAGGGCGGCCGCGGCACCGAGGTAGACGTGCGCGACGGCGGACTTGGCGAGCTCGGTCTCGACGTGGGCGAGGACGCGGACCACGCGCGGCATGGCGCCGGCGACGTCCAGCTCCTGGGCGCAGATCAGCGGCACGTCGGTGATGCCGAGCCGGCGGGCGGCGACGGCGGGGAAGTCGCAGTGCAGGTCGGGGGTGGCGGTGAACCAGACACTGATCAGGTCGTCGGGCTCCAGGCTGTTGCGCTCCAGGACGGCGGTGAGCAGCTCGGCGACCCGCTCATGCATGTGCCCGGCTTCGTCCCGGTCCAGCTGGACCGCCCCACGGACCGCTCGTACCGCCACGTCCTCGCACCCCTCCGCACTCTGTCGCGTTTCCCTGATCAGCCTAACGACCAGGTGGGCCCGGCCGTCGCGCGACCGGCCAGCGAGACGGGCAGGCGCCTTCTCGGGTACAACCATGTGCATGATCTACCACCTGGTGCGCCTCGACGACTGGCTGGTCGCGCCCGACCGCCCCTACGCCCCGGCCTCGCTCGCCGAGGACGGCTTCGTGCACTGTTCGCCCGACGAGAGCACCACCCTGGCCGTCGCCACCGCGTTCTTCCGCGAGGTGCCGGGCCCGCTGATGGCCCTGATGATCGACGAGCACCGGCTGGACGTCCTGGTCCGCTGGGAGGCCGCCGACCCCGAGCCGCCGCCGGGGGTGGGGCCCGAGGTCCTCTTCCCGCACGTCTTCGGCCACATCAACCGCACCGCGGTGGTGGGAATGCTGGAGGTCGAACGCGACGCGCAGGGCCGCGCGACCGGCCTCGCGGTCTGGTCCTAGCTTTTTGAGGCTCGGTTCGCCTCCGGGCGCCTTAAGCGACTGCCGACGGTCGACCGTGCTCGCCTGCTCGTTCCTCACAGGCTCCGCGCGCTCTCCCTTACGGCAGCCGCGCGCCCTTCGGCTCACTCGCCGGTGCGTGCGGGGTGGGAGTGCGTTCGCGGCCGTGAGGGGGCGGCGCTGTTCCTTTCGGCAGCCGCGCGCCGTGCGCGGGTGGGGCCGACCGACCCGCCGCGACGGCGCGCGACCACGATGGTGCTGACCGGCGGAGTCATCCGCCCACCGCGACCACCATGGGCCACGGCAGGGAGCACGACACCCGTACGGTCGCCCGCAGTCCCTAGAGCTCGACCTCGCGCATCAGCATGCCGACCTCCGTGTTGGTCAGCCGCCGCAGCCAGCCGGACTTCTGGTCGCCGAGCGCGATCGGGCCGAAGTGGGTGCGGACCAGCTTGTCGACCGGGAAGCCGGCCTCGGCGAGCATGCGGCGCACGATGTGCTTGCGGCCCTCGTGCAGGCTCACCTCGACCAGGTAGTTCTTGCCGGTGTTCTGGACCACGCGGAAGTGGTCGGCACGGGCGTAGCCGTCCTCCAGCGGGATGCCGTCCTTGAGCCGCTTGCCCAGCTCGCGCGGGAGCGGGCCCTGGATGGCCGCGAGGTAGGTCTTGCGCACGCCGTACCGGGGGTGGGTGAGGCGGTGGGCCAGCTCACCGTGGTTGGTGAGCAGGATGATGCCCTCGGTCTCGGTGTCCAGGCGGCCGACGTGGAACAGCCGGGTCTCCCGGTTGGTCACGTAGTCGCCGAGGCACTGGCGGCCGTCCGGGTCCTCCATGGTGGAGACCACGCCGGCGGGCTTGTTGAGCGCGAAGAACAGGTACGACTGGGTGGCCACGGTCAGCCCGTCGACCTTGATCTCGTCCTTCTCCGGGTCCACGCGGAGCCCCTGCTCCGTGACGATCTCGCCGTTGACCTCGACGCGGCGCTGGTCGATCAGCTCCTCGCAGGCCCGGCGGGAGCCCATGCCGGCGCGGGCGAGGACCTTCTGCAGGCGCTCGCCCTCCTGCTCCGCGCCGGGGAAGGTCTTGGGCGTCGTGATCTGCGGCTTGTTCGCGTACCGGTCCCGGTTGCGCTGCTCGATCGTGGCGTCGAGCTCGCGCGAACGGGCCGGGGCGCCGCCGCGACCGCTCTGGGGGCCGCCGCGCCGGGCGCCCTGGGGCTTCTGCGGGGCCTTCGGGCCGCCCTTGGCGCCACCGCGCGCGGCCGTGCCACGACCGCGGCGCTGGCCGCTCTCCTCGGCGGGGCCGCCGACGTCGTAGCGGCGCTCTTCGGGCCGGGGACGGCGGGGGCGCTGCCCCTGCCTGTCGTCGCGCTGGTTGCCGGCGCCCCGGTAGTTACCGCGTCCGCTGTTCTTGCCGCTGCCGCTGCTTCGCATCAAAGTTCCGTCTTGTCGTCTGCGTCGGTGTCCGGTGCGTCCGGATCGAACGACGGCACACCCTCTTGCGTCTCGGCCTCGATCGCGTCCGCCTCCGGGAGGAAGGGCGCGAGCTCCGGGAGCTCGTCCAGGCCACGGAGGCCCATCCGCTCCAGAAAGTAGTTCGTCGTCGTGTACAGGATCGCACCTGTTTCGGGTTCCGTGCCCGCCTCGGCCACCAGACCCCGCTGGAGAAGGGTGCGCATCACGCCGTCGCAGTTCACCCCGCGCACGGCCGAGACGCGGGAACGGCTGACCGGTTGGCGGTAGGCGACCACCGCCAGGGTCTCCAGCGCGGCCTGGGTGAGCCGGGCCTGCTGGCCGTCCAGGACGAAGCCCTCGACGGCGGCGGCGTAGTCGGGCCGGCTGTAGAAGCGCCAGCCGCCGGCGACGAGCCGCAGCTCGAATCCCCGGCCCTGGACGGTGTACTCGTCCGCGAGGGCACGCAGCGCGTCGGCGACCTCCCGCCGCGACCGCTGGAGGACCTTGGCCAGGTGGTCCTCGGTGGCGGGCTCGTCGACGACCATGAGCACCGCCTCCAGGGCGGGCTTCAGTTCGAGGTCGGCGACCGTCTCCGGGTGCTGCTCGCTCATGCCGTCTCCTCCTGCCGCTCGGGGGTTCGTACGGGGGCTCCGCCCGGCTGCCGGCGCTCGCGGTGGTCGGGCTCCCGCCCGTGCGCCTCGTGCGCCTCGTCGGGTTCGTCGGGTTCATCGGGTTCGTCCCGGGTGGGCTCGCGGTCGAACTCGTCGGTGACCCGCGGCTGTGCCCCCTCGCCGCCGGCCCAGCGGACCGTGAGCGCGCCCAGCGCCTCCTCCTGGTCCAAGGTGACCGCCTTCTCGCGGTAGAGCTCCAGCAGGGCCAGGAAGCGCGCCACGACGGTCAGCGTGTCCGGCGCGTCCTCGACCAGTTCCTGGAAGCTCGCCTCCCCCGCCGTCCGCAGTCGCGCGACCACGACCTCCGCCTGTTCCCGCACGCTCACCAGGGGGGCGTGGATGTGGTCGACGTAGACCTGGGGCTTCGGCCTGGGCTGCATCGCCTTGACGGCGAGCCGGGCGAAGCCCTCCGCGCCGATGCTGATGACCACCTCGGGCAGCAGCTCGGCGTGGTGCGGCTCCAGGCCCACGGTGCGCGGGTGGCGCCGGGCCTCGACGTCCAGCCGCCCGCTGAAGATGTCCGCGATCTGCTTGTACGCGCGGTACTGGAGCAGCCGCGCGAAGAGCAGGTCCCGGGCCTCCAGCAGCGCCAGGTCCGCCTCGTCCTCCACCTCGGCGGCGGGCAGCAGCCGCGCGGCCTTCAGGTCCAGCAGGGTCGCTGCCACCACCAGGAACTCGGTGGTCTGGTCCAGGTCCCAGTCCGAGCCCATCGCGCGGATGTGCGCCATGAACTCGTCGGTCACCTTGGACAGCGCGACCTCCGTGACGTCCAACCGGTGCTTGGAGATCAGCTGAAGCAGCAGGTCGAAGGGCCCCTCGAAGTTGTCCAGCCGCACCGTGAAACGCCCGCCGGTCTCCGGGCCCTCGGGCGCCGCCGCCTCGTCCGGTGCCTCCGGGGGCGTGGGGACGGGCCCGGCGCTGTGCTCCTCCGCCTCGGCCGGCACCGTAGGGGGCGCCTTGGAGGGCGCCGGAACCGGCCCCGTGCACGGCTCCTCCGCCTCGGCCGGGCCTTCGACGGGCCTTTGCGGGTCAGCGGCCTCCGCGTCGCGCGGATGGGCGCCCGGGCCGCGCCCGAGGCTTCGGCGAGGTGGCCGGGGCGGCGGGGCGGGGGCGGCGTTCATGGGCATCGCGGACGGTCCAGGGGGCGGAGGCGCGGGACGGGCCGGCGACCCGTACGAGCGGGCAGGCTACCCGCCGCACCCCTCAGCGACCGCGCAGGCGGCGTACGAGGATGCTCGCGTCGCCGCGGGACTCCAGGTCGGCGAGGACGACGGCGACCGCCTCGCGCACGATCCGGCCCCGGTCCACGGCGAGTCCGTGCTCGCCGCGCAGAACCAGCCGCGCGTGCTCCAGGTCCATCAGCTCCTCGGCGGAGACATAAACCGTGATCTTCTCGTCGTGGCGCTCGCGGCCACTGGGTCTGCGGTTGGCGGCGCGTCCGCGGCGGCGCGGCTGTCCGGGGCCGGCCTGGGGGTGTCCGGCCGCGCCGTCCGGCGCCTGCCGGCTCTTGGGCCGCTCCGCGGCGGCGCGCCGGTCGGCGGGCGCCTCCGGCGCTCCGGCCTCACGCCCGGCGTGCTCGGCCGTGCCGGCGGCGACCGCGGGCTTCGGCGCGTCCCCCTCGGCGGCGTCCGCGGCCGTGGAGTCGCTCTCCGCGGCCGGCGCGGGCACCCGCCCCTCGCCGTTCGTCTGGCGGCGGGGGGACGACGGCTGCAGCGCCATCCCCCCGGTGGTGCGGAACAGCTCGTCGGCGCCCGGCAGACTCACTCGGCGGGACACCGGGCGAGCACCTCCCTGGCGAGCTGGCGATAGGCGGCGGCACCGACGGAGTTGGACGCGTACGTGGTGATCGGCTCGCCCGCGACGGTGGTCTCGGGGAAGCGGACCGTACGGCCGATGACCGTGTGGTAGACGTGGTCGTCGAACGCCTCGACGACGCGCGCGAGGACCTCGCGGCTGTGCACCGTGCGCGAGTCGTACATCGTCGCGAGGATGCCGTCCAGTTGGAGGTCGGGGTTGAGCCGCTCCTGGACCTTCTCGATGGTCTCGGTGAGCAACGCCACACCGCGCAGGGCGAAGAACTCGCACTCCAGCGGCACGATCACCTTGTGCGCGGCGGTCAGCGCGTTGACGGTGAGCAGGCCCAGCGACGGCTGACAGTCGATCACGATGTAGTCGTAGTCGGACAGCAGCGGCCGCAACGCCCGCTGCAGGGTGGACTCGCGCGCCACCTCGCTCACCAACTGCACTTCGGCGGCCGACAAGTCGATATTGCTGGGGAGCAGGTCCATGTTGGGCACGGCCGTCTTCAGCAGCACCTCGTCGGCCGACATGCCCCGCTCCATGAGCAGGTTGTAGACCGTCAGATCCAGCTCCATCGGATTGACTCCGAGGCCGACCGACAGGGCGCCCTGGGGGTCGAAGTCGACCAGCAGCACCCGGCGTCCGTACTCCGCGAGTGCCGCGCCCAGGTTGATGGTCGAGGTCGTCTTGCCGACTCCGCCCTTCTGGTTGCACATCGCGATGATCTTCGCGGGTCCGTGGTTGGTCAGCGGGCCCGGGATCGGGAAGTACGGGAGCGGCCGGCCGGTCGGGCCGATCCGCTCGCGGCGTTGACGTGCGGCGTCCGGCGCGAGGGTGGCCGCGTACTCCGGGTCCGGTTCGTACTCCGCGTCCGGGTCGTAGAAGTGACCGTCGGGCAGGTCGTCGTAGTCGGCGAGCGCGGGATCCGTGCCGCGCTGATCGCCGGCCATGGCGTTCACGTGTTGGCCGTCCATGCTCTGGCTCTGCTGGGCTGTCGTCATGATGCTCTGGTGGGCTGCGAAGGTCTGGACAGCGACGGAGCCGACAGCCGAGAGCCCGGAGGGTGCCTGGCCCCGCGCAGCCGATCCTGGTTGACCACCCCCGGGAGAAAATGTCGACTCATTCACAAGTCGTCCTACCTCCTTGGTGACCAGGAAATTTCTAGATTGGTCAGCGTGACACCATGCCGACGGTTGGCGACTCTATGGCGTGTCGGCGTCTCACAGCAACACAATCCGCCGGACACGGCACGATGTGTCGGCAACCGAACACCCGGATGTCAAGGGCGTAAGCACCCCGAGCCTGTTGGTTCATCGGGCACTCTAAACGGCTAAAGAGTGGCATTCGCGGCTAGTTGATCAAGTGGCCCATCGGTGAATAAAAGGGACTTTTCAGGCATGGCTGCGGCCGGGTCCCGCTCACTCGGCAAGACCCGGCCGCATGCGTCAGGTTGACGGGGCTCGTTGACGCCCCGCGTTGACGCGGATCAGCCCAGGAGGCTGTTCAGCTCGATGGAGGGCAGCCCGTGCGCCTCGGCGACCGGACCGTAAACCACCTGTCCCTCATGGGTGTTGAGACCCTTGGCGAGCGCGGCGTCGCGGCCCAGCGCCTCCTTCCAGCCCCGGTTGGCCAGCTCCACGATGTAGGGCAGCGTGGCGTTGGTCAGCGCGTAGGTGGAGGTGTTGGGCACCGCGCCCGGCATGTTGGCGACGCAGTAGAAGACCGAGTTGTGAATCTTGAAGGTCGGCTCGGCGTGCGTGGTCGGACGCGAGTCCTCGAAGCAGCCGCCCTGGTCGATCGCAATGTCGACAAGGACACTTCCCGGCTTCATCCGGGACACCAGCTCGTTGGTGACCAGCTTCGGCGCCTTGGCGCCGGGGATCAGGACCGCGCCGATGACCAGGTCGGCCTCGAGGACGGCCTTCTCCAGCTCGAAGGCGTTGGAGACGATCGTCTTGACCTTGGTGCCGAAGATCTTGTCGGCCTCGCGCAGCTTGTTGATGTCGCGGTCCAGCAGGGTCACGTGGAAGCCCATGCCGACGGCGATCTGGGCCGCGTTCCAACCGGAGACACCGCCGCCGATCACCACGGCCTTGGCCGGGGCCACGCCGGGGACGCCGCCGGGCAGCACGCCGCGACCGCCGGCCGAGGCCATCAGGTGGTAGGCGCCGACCTGCGGGGCCAGGCGGCCCGCGACCTCGGACATCGGGGCGAGCAGCGGCAGCGCGCGGTTGGCGAGCTCGACCGTCTCGTAGGCGATGGCCGTGGTGCCGGACTCCAGCAGGGCGTCGGTGCACTCACGGGAGGCGGCCAGGTGGAGGTAGGTGAAGAGGGTCTGGCCCTTGCGGAGGCGGTGGTACTCCTCCGCGATCGGCTCCTTGACCTTCAGCAGCAGGTCGGCGGTGGCCCAGACCTCGTCCGCGGTGCCGAGGATGGTCGCACCGGCGGCGACGTACTCCTCGTCCACGATCGAGGAGCCGACGCCGGCGCCCTGCTCAACGAAGACCTGGTGGCCGTTGCGGACCAGCTCGTGCACGCCGGCGGGCGTGATGGCCACGCGGAACTCGTTGTTCTTGACTTCGCGGGGGATGCCGACCTTCACGTCGATCACGGTCCTTGAATCTGGGGGTTAAGGTAAAAACCGGACATATACAAATATGCCGGAAGGGGCAGCGGCGATCGCCGTGCGACCAGTTTAATGAAGGACGTCGTGCTGTCTAGCCTTTGTTTGCATCAATCTTTCGCGGTGCCACTACTGATTTCGTAGGTCGGCTCGTTTTCGCCTTCCGCTCGGGGCTCTCCAGCCGCGGCCCTCGCGGCGCCCGAGCGCGCCACGGCCCCGCCCGCCGGCCGTCCCGACCCGCTCCCGCCACGGCCCGCCGGGGCCTCCGCCCGGCTCGTCGCGGGTTCCGCTTGCCCCGCCGCGGCCTCCGGTTCCGCCACCGCCCCGCCCGGCGTCCCCGCCGCCCCGCTCGCCGGCCCCGCGCCCGCCGCGTCGCCGTCCTCCCCCGCCGCGGCCAGCAGCCGCTCCGCCGCACCCCGGTGCAGCCGGGCCGCCCCCGGGTCGCCCAGCCGCTCCAGGGTGTCGGCGGCCCGCAGCCGCACCGCCGCCTGAAGCCGTACGTCCTCCGCGCGCCGGGCCGCCTCGATCGCCTCCAGGCAGGTGCGCAGCGCCTCGTGCGGCCGGCCGGCGTACTCCTGCACCCGCGCGGTCTCACTCAACGCCCGCGCGTGGCCCGGCAGATCGCCGAGCCGACGGCACACGGCGGCCGCGGCCCGCCAGTCGCGGAGCGCCTCGCCCCACTGCCCGGCGTAGGTGCGCACGGCCCCCAGACGTCCGTACAGCCGCGCCTCGTCGGCCAGTTCGCCCCGCGACAGGCGCAGCGCCAGCGCCCTCCCGTACCAGTCGGCGGCGCGGTGCCAGTCCCCCAGTTCCTGGTAGGTGCTGCCGATGGACTCCAACGAACGTCCGGTCGCGTACGGGTCGCCCACGACCCGCGCGGCCTCCAGCGCCTCCTTGTAGCGGACCAGCGCCTCCCGGGTCCGTCCCGCCCGCGCGTCCAGGTCGCCGAGGTTGAGCAGCGCGGCCGCCTCCTCCAGCTCCAGTTCGCGGCGGCGGGCCACGTCGAGCACCAGCTGGTGCAGCCCGTACAGCTCGGGCGCGGCGGCCTCGGTGCCCCGGTGCGCGGCCAGCGCCTGCGTCAGGCCCGAGAGCAACCGGCGGGCCAGTGTGTCCAGTTCGCCGTCGGCGACCGCCAGCCGGGCGCCCTCGATCAGCTCCGGCAGCCGCTCCGTCAGCCAGCCCTCGGCCGCCTGCGGCGAGGGGAACCGCAGCGCCCGGGGCAGCCCGGCGAGCTTCTCCCGCGCCGCCCGGTCACCGGGGCGGGCCGCCAGCCGGCACGCGTACAGCAGACGCACCGTCCGCTCCAGCATCCGCGCCCGCGCCAGTTCCACCTCCCCCGAACGCTCCCGTTCCAGCTCCGCCCGGAGCAGCGGCTCCAGGCACCCCGGCACGCGGTGGCGGGCGACGGAGTCCGCGGACGGCTCCCGCGCGGGCCCGGCGGTGTGGGGGGCGGCGACGGGATCCCCGCCACCGGCCGCCGCCCCGTTACCGGCCCGCTCCGGGCGGGGCAGCGCCGTCAGCAGGCCCAGGGCGGTGAAGTCCTCCAGCGCGCCCTGGGCGATCGGCACGGAGCAGCCCGCGAGCGCGGAGGCGGTGACGGCGTCGACGGTGCCGTCGGGGGCGAGCGCGAGCAGCCGGAGCATGCGGGCCGCCGGTTCCGGCAGCTCCTCGTAGACGAGCCGGAAGGCGCGGGCCAGCGGTCGCGCGCCCTGGTCCTCGGCGCCGGCCTGCTGGGCGCGCAGCCGTCGGGCGAGGTCGGCCACGGACGCCTTGGGCCGGGCGGCGAGCCAGCCGCCGGCGAGCACCAGCGCGGCGGGCTGCGCGTCGCACAGCCGCACCACGGCCTCGGCCGCCTGCGGGTCGTTGGTGATCCGGGTGGATCCGGCGCGCCGGCTGAGCAGCTCCACGCCGGCCGCCTCGGGCAGCCCGCCCAGGGTGCAGGGCCGTACGTCCGGGATGCCGGTCAGCGGCCCGCGCGAGACGGCGACGACCAGGCAGTGGGGGGCGTCCGGCAACAGCGCGTCCACCTGTTCCGCGCTGCCGGCGTCGTCGAGCAGCAGGATCATCCGCCGCCCGGCGAGGGCCTCGCGCAGCAGCGCGGAGAGCTCGTCCTCGCGCGCCCCGGGCGGGGCGGTGACACCGAGGGTGGCGAGGAAGTCCCGCGCGGGGCGGGCGGGGGGCACCGGGGTGCCGCCGGAGGTGGTCAGCCGGGCCCGCAGCAGCCCGTCCGGGTAGTCGCCCCGCAGCCGGCGGACCAGCGCCTCGGCCAGCGAGGTGCGGCCCGAGCCGGGACGACCGGCGATGAGCAGCACGCGTCCGCGCGCGGCCTTGCGGCCGGCGAGGGTGTCGAGGCCGGTCCGGTCGATGTCGGCCCGCAGCGCGTCGAGCTCGCGCTCCCGTCCCAGGAACCCGCCGTCGCCGGGGCTCGCCTCCGCCTCCGCGGGCGCGTCCGCGGGGCGCGGGGCGGCCGCCCCGCCCCGGCGCACGGGTTCGGGTGGCCGCCGGTTCCGCGTCGCCCTTGCGGCCCCCTCCGTGCCGACCACCTGCTCCGCCACGGGCTCACTCCCGTCCACCTGCGCTTTCCCACCCGCCGCGGGTGCGGTCAGGGTCGGCATGAGCGTAGTTCACTCGGCGTCAGGTCTTCGGCACTCCCGGCCGACACCCGCACGGAAACATCACCTGAACGGATCTACGGATCGTCAGACCGTAGGGAGATCCGGCCGGCGACCCGCTCGGGCCCTCGCACCGGGCCCGTGGGCGGCTACGCCTCGAAGGGCCGGGCCGGCCAGGGGGCCTCCGCCGGGCGCAGGCCGTCGACGCCGAGGCCGGTGGAGAGCGCGGCGTGGAGGGAGAGCACGCCCGCCGTCAGACAGGTGTTGTGCAGCTCGCCGGCGAGCACACCGCGGACGAGCTCGGGCAGCGGCACGCGCGCGAGCTCCATGTCGGCCTCCTCCTCGGAGACCTCGAAGCGCTCGCCCTCGACCTCGGAGAGGTCGCGGGCCAGGAAGATCCGTACGGCCTCGTCGCAGCCGCCGGGGCTGGTGTAGACGTCGGTGAGGACGTGCCACTCCTCGGCCTTGACGTGCGCCTCCTCGTAGAGCTCGCGCTGGGCCGCGCGGAGCGGGTTCTCGCCGGGGACGTCGAGCAGTCCGGCGGGGATCTCCCAGAGCCGCTGCCGCACCGGGTGCCGGTACTGGCGCAGCACGAGGACGCGGTCCTGGTCGTCGACGGCGACGACGGCCACCGAGCCGGGGTGGGTCTGGTAGTCGCGCAGGACGGTGGAGCCGTCGGGCATGACGACGCGGTCCGTGCGGACGCCGGTCTTGTTGCCGGTGAACGGGGTGGCGGTCTCGACGACCTCCCACTCCTCCGGGGTGTCCTGAATGCCCATGTGCGTCCTCAGCGTCCTTTCACCAAACGGCAGTGCCGGGGCGCGGCCCCGTGGAACGGGACCACACCCCGGCACCCACCGTATCGGTCAGGCTCCGAACGTCCGGACGTCAGGCGCCGGCGGCCTGCTGGCGCTCGACGGCGGCCTTGACCAGGCCGGCGAACAGCGGGTGCGGCCGGGTCGGCCGGGAGCGCAGCTCGGGGTGGGCCTGGGTGCCGACCAGGTACGGGTGCACCTCGCGCGGGTACTCCACGTACTCGACCAGCTTGTTGTCCGGGGAGGTGCCGGAGAAGACGATGCCGGCCTTCTTCTCCAGCTCGCCGCGGTAGGCGTTGTTCACCTCGTAGCGGTGGCGGTGGCGCTCCTCCACGTAGGGCTCGTTGCCGTAGACCTCGCGGACGATCGAGCCCTCGGCGAGCTTGGCCGGGTACATGCCCAGCCGCATGGTGCCGCCCATGTCGCCCTCGCCGGCGACGATGTCCATCTGCTCGGCCATGGTGGAGATGACCGGGTCGGCCGCGCCGGCCTCGAACTCGGTGGAGTTCGCGCCCTCGATGCCGGCGAGGCTCCGGGCCGCCTCGATGACGATGCACTGGAGGCCCAGGCACAGACCCAGCAGCGGGATCCGGTTCTCCCGGGCGAAGGTGATCGCCCCGACCTTGCCGTTGACGCCGCGCTCGCCGAAGCCGCCGGGCACGCAGATCGCGTCGACGTCGCCGAGCTGCTTCGCGGCGCCGGCCGGCGTCTTGCAGTCGTCGGAGGTGACCCACTTGATCTTGACCCGGGCGCGGTTGGCGAAGCCGCCCGCGCGCAGCGCCTCGGTCACGGACAGGTAGGCGTCCGGCAGGTCGATGTACTTGCCGACCAGCGCGACGGTGACCTCGTGATCGGGGTTGTGGACGCGGTCCAGCAGGTCGTCCCAGGTGGTCCAGTCGACGTCGCGGAACGGCAGGTCCAGCTTGCGCACCACGTACGCGTCCAGGCCCTCGGTGTGCAGCACCTTCGGGATGTCGTAGATCGACTTGGCGTCGATCGCCGCGACCACGGCGGCCTCGTCCACGTCGCACATCAGCGAGATCTTGCGCTTGATGGAGGTCGGGACGTCACGGTCGGCGCGCAGCACGATGGCGTCCGGCTGGATGCCGATGTTGCGCAGCGCGGCCACCGAGTGCTGGGTCGGCTTGGTCTTCAGCTCGCCGGACGGGCCGATGTACGGCAGCAGCGAGATGTGGACGACGAAGACGTTGTCCCGACCGACCTCGTGGCGGACCTGGCGCACGGTCTCCAGGAACGGCAGCGACTCGATGTCGCCCACGGTGCCGCCCACCTCGGTGATGACGACGTCGACGTCGTCGGTGGCCATACGCCGGATGCGGTGCTTGATCTCGTTGGTGATGTGCGGGATGACCTGCACCGTGTCGCCGAGGTACTCGCCGCGCCGCTCCTTGGCGATGACCTGCGAGTACACCTGGCCGGTGGTGACGTTCGCGGAGCCGTCCAGGTCGACGTCGAGGAAGCGCTCGTAGTGGCCGATGTCCAGGTCGGTCTCGGCGCCGTCGTTGGTGACGAAGACCTCGCCGTGCTGGAACGGGTTCATCGTGCCGGGGTCGACGTTCAGGTACGGGTCCAGCTTCTGCATGGTGACCCGCAGGCCGCGCGCCTTGAGCAGCGCACCCAGGCTGGAGGCGGTGAGCCCCTTGCCGAGTGAGGAAGCGACACCCCCGGTGACGAAGATGTGCTTGGTCGTCGTGGGCTTAGTGGCAAGTGCCAAGAGGGGGCTCCCGTGGTCGCGAGGTGACGTGCGGTGCGGCCTCCGGCCCGGAGTTTCCGGGGGTGCCGACGCTGCGGTTCGGGGGTTTTGCGCCCACCGGTCCACGGGCTACCAGGGTATCAGCGCCCTGGAGCGGTCGCGTCCGGTGACGCGTGTGAAGGGTGTGCGGAGGGTGTGCGGGCCCTGGGGTGCGAGCCTGGACGGGCGCGGGGACACGCGCGGGACACGGGCCGAAAATCCGTGCGGGAACGCGCCCGGAGAGCCGGTTCTGTTCGGCCACTCGAACGGTCGATCCGGGATGAAGCCACGATGTGGGACGGCTCCAGCGGATCTCTGTTCTCCGTCGTATCCTGCTCGGACACATGCTGCGAGCCGCGGCCGGCAAGGCACCTACAAGGCATCCACCTGTACGCCCCGGAAGAAGAGCTCGTCGAGTAACTCCGAGACCGCAAGAGCGCCCCGCGGGGCGAGGCCGTTCGAATGGGGATGCACGTGGCCGGGCGCATCGAGGACTACGCACTCATCGGTGATATGCAGACCGCCGCCCTGGTCTGCCGGGACGGCACGGTGGACTGGCTGTGTCTGCCGCGCTTCGACTCGCATGCCGTCTTCGCCGGCCTGCTGGGCACCGAGGAGCACGGTTTCTGGCGGCTGGGTCCCGCGCACGCCACCGGATCCACCCCGCCGCAGGCCGACCGTCGGCGCTACCGCGGCGACTCCCTGGTGCTGGAGTCGGAGTGGGACACCCCGCGGGGCACGGTGCGCGTCATCGACTTCATGCCGCCACGTGACGGCGCCCCGCAGCTGATCCGCATCGTGGAGGGGGTCAGCGGGCGGGTGCCGATGCGCTCCGCGCTGCGGATGCGCTTCTCCTACGGCTGGGTCGTGCCCTGGGTACACAAGATCGACAACCGGACCGTCGCCGTCGCCGGGCCCGACTCGGTGTGGCTGGACACCGAGGCCGACACCTACGGCAAGAACCTGACCACCTACTCCGACTTCACCGTCGCCCCCGGCGACCGCATCGCCTTCACCATCAGCTGGCAGCCCTCCCACAAGGAGCCGCCGGCCCTGCCCGACCCCGAGGGCTCGCTGGAGGCGACCGAGGAGTTCTGGCGCGAGTGGGTCGAGCACTGCACCTACCACGGCCCCTACCGCGACGCGGTGGTCCGCTCGCTGATCACGCTCAAGGCGCTCACCTACGCGCCCACCGGCGGCATCGTCGCGGCGCCCACCACCTCCCTGCCGGAGGACATCGGCGGCTCCCGCAACTGGGACTACCGCTTCACCTGGTTGCGGGACGCGGCGATCACCCTCTCCTCGCTGCTGCGCACCGGCTACCGCGAGGAGGCCCGCGCCTGGCGCGAGTGGCTGCTCCGCGCGGTCGCCGGCGACCCGGAGAACCTCCAGATCATGTACGGCATCGCGGGCGAGCGGGAGCTCGCGGAGGCCGAGCTGTCCTGGCTCCCCGGCTACGAGGGCTCGCGCCCGGTGCGGATCGGCAACGGCGCGGCCGGCCAGCTCCAGCTCGACGTCTACGGCGAGGTCACCGAGGCGCTGCACCTGGCGCACATGACCGGGCTCGCCCGCAACGACTACGCCTCGCTGCTCCAGCTGAAGCTGATCAACTACCTCGAGGACCACTGGGACGAGCCGGACGAGGGCATCTGGGAGGTGCGCGGGCCGCGCCGGCACTTCGTGCACTCCAAGGTGATGGCCTGGGTCGCCGTCGACCGCACCATCAAGCTGATCGAGTCCGGCGACGTGGACGGACCGCTGGACCGCTGGCGCGAGCTGCGCGACGAGATCCACCGGGACGTCTGCGAGAAGGGCTACGACCCGCAGCGCAACACCTTTACCCAGTCCTACGGCTCCAAGGAGCTCGACGCCTCGCTGCTGCTCATCCCGCAGATGGGCTTCCTGCCGCCGGACGACAAGAGAGTCATCGGCACCATCGAGGCCATCCAGCGCGAGCTGTCCACCTCCGACGGCTTCGTGCTCCGCTACCCGACGGCCGGTGAGGAGGCCGGGGTGGACGGCCTGGAGGGCGACGAGGGGGCCTTCCTGGCCTGCTCGTTCTGGCTCGCCGACGACCTGGCGATGATCGGCCGGGTCGACGAGGCCCGGAAGCTGTTCGAGAAGCTGCTGTCGCTCCGCAACGACCTCGGGCTGCTCGCCGAGGAGTGGGACCCGCGGCTCCAGCGCCAGGTGGGCAACTTTCCCCAGGCGTTCAGCCACGTGCCGCTGATCGACACCGCGCTGCGGCTGACCGCCTCCGGCGCCTACGGCGGCTGACCGTATGCACGCTGGGCGCGAGAGCGCTCGATCCGGCTCCGGAGACGCGGCCCTCACCGGATCGCCGGACGCGCGCGCTTCGGCGGCGGCCTCCCCCGACGAAGGCTCCCGGGACGGGACCGACCCGGCCGGGGCCTCCCGAGCCGGTTCGGGGGCACCGGAGGCACCGGCGGCCATCACCCAGGGCACGATCACCGTGGCGCGGGCGCTGGAGCTGCCCGCGCTGCGCCGCGGCCTCCCCGAGGTGCTGGTCGCCGGCGACCGGCTGTCCCGCCCGGTGCGCTGGGCGCACGCCGGCGAGACCCCCAACATCGCCTCCCTGCTCAAGGGCGGCGAGCTGCTGCTGACCACGGGGCTCGGGCTGGGGCCCCGCCCGGCCGAGCAGCGCGCCTTCGTCCGCACCCTCGCCGAGCGGGACATCGCCGCGTTGGTGGTGGAGCTGGGCTCACGCTTCACCACGCTGCCCGCCGCGGTGGTCGACACGGCCCGCTCCCATGGGCTGCCGCTGGTCCAGCTGCACCGCGAGGTGCCGTTCGTGGCGGTCACCGAGGAGATCCACACCGAGATCGTCAACGAGCACTACGCACTGCTGCGCCGCGCCGAGGAGGTGCACCGCCGGTGCACCCAGGCGTTGCTGCGCGGCGGCGGGGTGCCGGAGATCCTGCGCCTGCTGGCGGCCTTCGCCGGCAACCCGGTCTTCCTGGAGACGCCCGACGGGCTGCTGCTGTACGCGGCCGGTCCCGGTCCCGCGGCCCAGCCGGGCACGGCCGACCCGCTCCAGGTGTGGGACGGGCTGCGGGCGCAGCGCGCCGACCGCCGGCCGGAACCGCCCGCCGGCAGCGTGGTCGCGGACGTCCCCGGCGGCGGTCCGGGCGGTGGCCCCGGCGCCGTACGGGCCAGGTTGACCGTGCTGCCGGTCGCGCGGCCGCTCGCCGCGGTGCACCGGATCGCGGCGGAGCGGACGGCGGACCTGCTCGCGGTGGTCCTCCTCCAGGCGCGCCAGGAGGAGGAGCTGGCCGCGCGCGGCCGCGGCGACTTCCTCACCGACCTGGCGGAGGAGCGCATCGAACCGGCGGACGCGCCCGCGCAGGCCCGGGTGTTGGGCTTCCGCCCGCCAGGGGACGGCCCGCTGCTGCCGATGGTGATGCGCGTGGGCTCCGGCCTGCCCGGGGCGGGCCCGGCGGGCGCCCCCGGGGAGAGCTGGGCGGCCCTGGCCCACGCCGTGCACGAGGAGCTCTCGGCGGTGGGCGCACCGGTGCTCATGGGCGTGCGACTCCCGGAGGGCCGGATGCCGCTGCTGGTCGGGCTGCGCGACGCGGCCGAGCGCGGCGCGGTCGCCGACCGGGTCGCCGCCGCGCTGCGCGCCGGGGTGGCGCGGGCCTGGCCGGAGCGGGCCGGCTCCCGCCCGCCGGTGGTGGTCGTGGGCGTCGCGGGCGACTGGGCGGCGGTCGGCGCCGAGCTGCGGCACGCGGCCGAGGCGGCCAACGCGGCCCAGGGGCTGGCCGACCGGCCCTGGCACGATGTGCGGCGCACGGAAGTCGACGTATTGCTGTGGCGACTGCGCGAGCACGGCGACCTGGCGGCGTTCGTGGACCGGGTGATCGGCCCGCTGCTGGCCCATGACCGCACCGCCCGGCCGCCGCTGATCCCCACGCTGGAGGCGTATCTGGCGCACGCCGGCCGCAAGGCGGAGACCGCGCGCGAGCTGCACCTCAACCGGCAGACCCTCTACGACCGGCTGGCCCGCATCGCCCGGCTGCTCGGCAGCGACCTGGAGGACCCGCAGACCGTCCTCGCCCTCGGCCTGGCCCTCCAGGCCCGCCGACACGTCCAGTGACCGACCGCCACCGCCCCGAGTGAACCCCCGGGCCTCGCGCGTGCGCACGCGCGGGTGTCCCCTCCGAACCGACCGGCTGAGGTCTGTTCGAACCCTCGCGCGTGCGCACGCGCGGGTGCCCCACCACTTCCTGGCTTCGTACTCTTCGCGCGCGGGCCCACACGTGGGTGACCCGGCCGCCCGCGGCCGGGGCCCGGCCTACCTTGCGCGTGCACGCAGGGGGGTGCCGATCCCGGTCTCGCTCGCGCCGGCGCCCGCGGCCGTCTCTCTCTCCTGACCTCCGATCCACCCCGCCAGCGGGCCGACAGGTCGGCGTGTGCCGGCTTCACCGCTCCGGTCCCACCAGCGCGTCCCGCGTCCCGGCATGGGCCGGCGGGCGCGTTGGCGCGTGGGTTGGCTGGATCCGGGTCACTCCTGGGGATGAATCCGGGGCCGGTTTCGCGGCCGTCGGGTGGGGCTTCGGGGCGGCCCTCGGCCTTGTCCGGGCCGGGCCCGGGGTTGTTTTCAGCCGTCCGCCAGACGGATTCGGGCCAGCTTTCGGCACGGGATGCGAAACAAGGTTCGACACGGGTGTTCGAAGCGGGATGCGGGGATGCGGCGGGGCCGGTTCCGGGTCGGGCGGTTCGGCGCCGGGCCCGGTCAGCGTTGGGCGACCTCGTCGTAGACACGCAGCACATGGGCGACGGTGTCGTCCTCGGTGGGCCAGCCGGCGGCCTGGGCGAGGCCGGCGGCGGCGAGTTCGGCACGGCGGGCCGGGTCGGAGAGGAGCCGGAGCACGGCGGCGGCGAGGGCTTCGGGACTCCCGTAGGGGACGAGTTCGGCGGCCTCGCCGACCAGGTCGGGGACGCCGCCCACCGCGGTGGCCACCAGCGGCACCCCGGCGTGCAGCGCCTCCTGGGCGAGCAGCGAGCGCGCCTCCCAGGGGCTGGACAGCACCGCCATGTCGGCCGCCGCCAGCAGCTCCGGCACATCGTCGCGCCGGCCCAGCAGCCGCACCGGCAGGCCCTCGTCGTCGATCCGCCGTTGCAGCGCCGCCCGGTCCCGGCCCTCGCCGGCGACCGCCAGCAGCGGCTGCGGATCGAGGTCGCGCCAGGCGTGGGCGGCGTCGAGCAGCGGGTCGAAGCCGGCGTCGGCCTCCAGCCGGCCCACCGAGAGCAGCAGCGGCCGTTCCACCGCGCCGAGGTCGGCGCGGGTCTTGTGCCACCAGTCGTCCCCGCGGTCCGGGGCCGGAGGCCGCGCGGGCACGGCGACCGGGGCGAGCCGGGCGTCGCGGGCGCCCCGGGCGCGGGCCCGGTCCACCAGGTCGGAGGAGGCCCCGAGCACCACAGCGGCGGCACGCGCCACCCTCCGCTCCACCACTCGGGCCAGGTGCTCGCGACGGCCGGCGGGGCGGCCGCGGGCGTGCCAGGTGACGATCAGCGGGGTGGACCGGCCCTGGAGCGCGAGCGCGGCCAGCAGCCCGGACCGTACACCGTGGGCGTGCACCAACCCGGCCCCGGAGCAGGCCGCGCGCAGGGCCGCCACATCGCCGGCGCCGGTGCGGGCATCGACCGGGGAGAAGCGGGCGCCGGCCGCGGTGAAGCCGTACCCCTGCTCGGCGCTCCAGGGCGCGCACACCGTCACCCGCAGCCCGCGCGCCACCAGGCCGGCCGCGAGCGAGCGCACATGCACCCCGCTGCCCCAGGCTCCGCTGCCCAGCACCTGCACGGCGTGCAGCGGCGACTGCCCGTGCGGCGGAACCGGTGTGCTGCTCACGGTGCTGCTCACGCGGGCTGGACTCCCCTGGCTGGTGTCAGGTGGCGCTGGGCGGGTGGCGTAGGCGGCCTCCGGCGATGCGGGAACGGCACGGAGCGCCTCGCCCAGGATGCCAGTTCCGGTGACCGCCCCGATGCAACGGCCCCGTCCGCTGCGCCCCCGGGCCCGTCCGACGCGACCGGGCGCCCCACCCGCACGAGCGACGCGGCACGCCGCCCGTGCCGCCTCTGACGTGGGAGTCGGCACCGCCGGACGGCACCCGCGTGGACTTCCCGGGCGGGGGCGGGGGCGGACGGGGCGTTCCGGCCGTCGAACCGCCGCGCCGGACGGCGGCTTCCGGTGTGTGGAAGCAGCGCCGGAGCCCCGGGGCCGGCGTGTGCGCCACGGGCGTGAGACGGCGGGCGACTCGGGGGGGGCCGCGCCGTGACGGTCAGCGCGCGTGGGTCGCGCGGGCCGCCGCCAGCAGCTCCTCGGCGTGGGCGCGGGCCAGTTGGGAGTCCTCCTGGCCGGCGAGCATGCGGGAGAGTTCGCGGACGCGGTCCTCGCCCTCCATGGCCTGGACGCCGCTGCGCGTGACGGAGCCGTCGTTGGTCTTCTCGACCACCAGGTGCCGGTCGGCGAAGGCGGCCACCTGCGGGAGGTGGGTGACGACGACGACCTGCGCGGACTGGGCGAGCCGGGCCAGCCGGCGGCCGATCTCGACCGCGGCCTTGCCGCCGACGCCCGCGTCCACCTCGTCGAAGAGGTACGTGGGCACCGGGTCGGAGCCGGCGAACACGACCTCGACGGCCAGCATCACGCGGGAGAGCTCACCGCCGGAGGCGCCCTTGGCGATGGGGCGGGGGACGGCGCCGGGGTGCGGGGCGAGCAGCAGCTCGACCTCGTCGGCCCCCTGCGGCCCGTAGAGCACCGGACGGCCGCCGACCTCGATGCCCGCGGTCTCGTCGGCCGACTCGGTCTGCCGGATCTCGAAGCTGACCCGCGCGTGCGGCATGGCCAGCTCCGCCAGTTCGGCGGTGACGGCCTCGGCGAAGCGGCCGGCCGCCTCCGTACGGGCGTCGGTGAGGGTCTGCGCCAGGGTGCCCAGCTCCGCGCGGAGGGCGTCGCGCTCCGCGGTCAGCTCACCGATGCGGTCGTCGTCGCCGTCCAGTTCGGCCAGTCGGGCGGCCCCCCGCTCGGCCCAGGCGAGCACGTCCGCGACACTCTCGCCGTACTTGCGCGTCAGGTGGGTGAGCGTCGCCCGGCGCTCCTCGACGGCGGCCAGCCGGCGCGGGTCGGCGTCCAGGTCGTCGGCGTACCCGGCCAGTTCGCCCGCCGCGTCGGAGAGCAGGATGCCGATCTCGCCGACCCGGTCGGCCAGCGCCGCCAGCGCCGGGTCGTGGGAGCGCACGGACTCCAGGGCGCGGTGGGCGCCGGCCACCAGCGTGGCCGCGTCCACCCCCTCGAGGTCCTCGGGGTCGCCGGCGAGCGCGGTGTGCGCGGCGGTCGCGGCGGAGGCGAGCGCCTCGGCGTGGCCCAGCCGCTCCGCCTCGGCGGCGAGCTCGGCGTCCTCGCCCGGCAGGGGTTCGGCGGCGGCGATCTCGTCCAGGCCGAAGCGCAGCAGATCGGCCTCCTGGGCGCGTTCCCGGGCCCGGGTGGTCAGCTCGTCCAGCTCGGCGGAGACGGCGCGCAGCCGGCCGTAGGCGGCCGCGTACTTCTCCAGCGGCCCGGCGACCGCGGCGCCCGCGTAGCGGTCCAGCGCCTGGCGCTGCCGGGCGGGGCGCAGCAGGCCCTGCTGGTCGGTCTGCCCGTGGACGGCGACGAGCTCGTCGGCCAGCTCGCTCAGCAGCCCCACGGGGACCGCGCGGCCGCCCACGTGGGCGCGCGAGCGTCCTTCCGCGGAGAGCGTCCGGCTGATCAGCAGCGCGCCGTCGTCCAGCTCGGCCCCGGCCTCCTCGGCCCGTACGGCGACCGAGGACCGCCGGTCGACCGCGATCCGGCCCTCCACGACGGCCGACTTCGCCCCGATCCGCACCAGACCGGCGTCGGCCCGTCCGCCCAGCAACAGGCCCAGGCTGGTCACCACCATGGTCTTGCCCGCGCCCGTCTCACCGGTCACCGCGGTGAATCCGGGCGAGAGCTCCACCACCGCGTCGTCGATGACGCCCAGCGCACGTATCCGCATCTCCTCCAGCACGCCCAAGACCATACGAGGTTTCCGGCCCGGCCGGCGACGGGGTGCCGGCGTGGCGCCGGGCCGGACCGGCTCCACCGCGCGGCCGCCCCGGCCTCCGGGCCGCTCCGGCGCTGATCACGGCGCCGGCGGCGGTCGACGGGAAGGCGCGGGAGAGCGCCGCCTTGGCGGCGCACCGGCGGCCTCGAACCCCCTCAGTGGGTGAACGGTCTCCGGCCGCGCCCGGCGGAGCGGGCGCGACCGGAGAAGGCGGGCGCGACCGGAGAAGGCGGGCGCGACCGGAGAAGGCGGGCGCGGCGACGGCCGCGGGTGCGGTGGGGTGCGCCGCGCCGGGGTGTCAGTGGGGGGCGCCCCGCCAGCCGGCGACCGGGAGGGCGAACTTCGCGACCAGCCGGTCCGTGAACGAGGCGTGGTGCAGCCGGGCGAGCCGGACCGGGACGGCGCCGCGGCGCACCTCGACGCGCGCGCCGGCGGGGAGTTCCACGGTGCGGCGGCCGTCACACCACAGCACGCCGTGCGGGGTCTGGGGCTGCACCTCCACCGCGAGCACCGAGTCGGGCGCGGTCACCAGGGGCTTGGCGAAGAGGGCGTGGGCGCTGATGGGCACCATCAGCAGGGCCTCGACCTCGGGCCAGACGACGGGCCCGCCGGCGGAGAACGCGTACGCCGTGGAGCCCGTGGGTGTGGCGCAGACGACGCCGTCGCCGCCGAAGCGCGACACGGGGCGGCCGTCGACCTCGGTGACCACCTCCAGCAGCCGCTCGCGGGCGGCCTTCTCGACGGACGCCTCGTTCAGCGCCCAGTCGGTGTGCACGATCTGGCCGTCGTTGCGGACCAGCACGTCGAGGGTCATCCGCTCCTCGACCTCGTAGGAGCGGGTGACCACCCGGTCCACGACCTTGTCGAGGTCGTCGCGCTCGGCCTCGGCGAGGAAGCCGACCCGTCCGAGGTTGACGCCGAGCATCGGCACCCCGGAGATCCGGGCGTACTCGGCGCCGCGCAGCAGCGTCCCGTCACCCCCCAGGACCACCAGCAGCTCGCAGCCCTCCAGGACGTTCGGGCCGGAGTCCACCAGCTCCACGGACGACGGCAGGGGCAGGTCGGCGGCCTCCTCGGCGAGCACCCGCACGCCGATGCCGCAGCGCAGCAGGCCCTGCACGACCAGCTCGGCGCTGCGGATGGCCGCGGGGCGGCCGGTGTGGGCGAGCAGGAAGACGGTGCGGCGCCCGGTGTCCGGCGGGCACGCCGCCGTCCTCGCGGGCTCGGCCCGCTTCCCCTGCCCCGCGCCCACGGTCTCCCCCGTCCCCGCGGTGTCCGCCCGCGCGGCGGGCGTGGTCGAGTCGGCCGCTCCGGCCGACTCCGTCGGCTCGGCCGCTCCGGCTGCTGATGAACCTGCTCCTGAAGTGGTCAACGGGGCCCCTCCGCCACTGCACGGTCGACATCCGCCGGGTCCAAAGCCGGCGCCCCGGCGCGCATCCACAGAAAGTACTCGACGTTGCCCGAGGGGCCGGGCAGCGGGCTCGCCGTCACCCCGAGCACACCCAGCCCGAGCCCCGCCGCCTGCCCGGCGACCGTGCGGACCGCTTCGGCGCGCAGCGCCTCGCTGCGGACCACCCCGCCGCTGCCCAGCCGCTCCTTGCCCACCTCGAACTGCGGCTTGACCATGAGCACCAGATCGGCGTCGGGCGCGGCGCAGCGCACCAGCGCGGGCAGGACCAGTCCGAGCGGGATGAAGGACAGGTCGCCGACGACCAGGTCCACGGGCTGGCCGTCGAGGTGCTCCAGCGTCAGCTCGCGCACGTTCGTACGGTCCTTCACGACGACCCGGTCGTCGCTCTGCAGCGACCAGGCGAGCTGTCCGTAGCCGACGTCGACGGCGACGACCTGGGCCGCGCCCGCGCGGAGCAGCACGTCCGTGAAGCCGCCGGTGGAGGCGCCCGCGTCGAGCGCGCGGCGGCCCTCGACCTTCAGCCCGCGCGGGGTGAAGGCGGCGAGCGCGCCGGCCAGCTTGTGGCCGCCGCGGGAGACGTAGTCCGGATCGCTGTCGTCCTGGCCGACGACGATGGCGGCGCTGGTCTCCACCTGAGTGGCGGGCTTGGTCGCGGTGGTCCCGCCGACGGTGACCCGGCCCGCGGCGATCAGCTGGCTCGCGTGCTCGCGCGAGCGGGCGAGCTTGCGGCGGACCAGTTCCGCGTCGAGTCGTCTGCGTTGGCCACGGCTCACTGCCACGTGCGGTTCAGCTCCTGGTGTCGTACGAGGTCGGGATCGACGGGTTCGGGGCCGGCGGCGACGGCGGTCGGCGGTCGAGCTCCGTCAGCGTGTCGCGCAGGCCCCTGTGGACATCCTCGTACACCTCCAGGTGTCCGCTCGCGGCGAGGTGATCGGCGTCGGCCAGCCGGTCGAGCCGCGCGTCCACCCGCGCGTCGCCGGTGGGCGTACGGGCGATACCGAGCGGCGCGATCGGCTCGCCGCCCGGATCCGTCTCCGAGCCGGTCTCGGCGCCCGCCTCCGGCCGTGCGTCGCCCGTGCCGGGCATCGGCTCCTTCATGGTCCCGACGCTACCGTGAAGGGGGCGTTCTCCGACGCAGGAGGCGCTTGGGTAGGGTCGGTCCCCATGGCGACCATCGAGGAGTGCCGCAGCGCGCTCGACCGACTGGCCACGAATCTCGCGGGGGCCGACGGCGACCTGCGCAGCGCGGCCGCACTCGACCGTTCCCTCAGCTGCCACATCACCGACCTGGCGACGACCTTCGTCGGCCGGCTGGCGGGCGGACGGATCACGGACGTGACGACGCTGGCCGGCCCCCCGACCGACCGTGCGGAGATCCGGCTGACCATGACCGGCGACGACCTGGTCGCGCTGGTCGACGGCGAGCTGAACTTCGCCCGCGCCTGGGCCTCCGGCCGGATCAAGCTGGAGGCCGGCTTCCGCGACCTGCTGCGCCTCCGAAAGCTGCTCTAGCAAGACCGCGGCCGAAGGGGCGCGGGAAACTGCGCGACCAGCCACAACCCACCCGCAGACGCCCGACGCCCCCCACGACACCGCTGCAAGACCCCCGGCGGCCCGCAACGGTCCGGCAGCGCCCCGAAAGGGGCGCGGGGAACTGCGCGACCAGCCACAACCGACCCGCAGACGCCCGACAGCCCCCCACCACACCTCCCCCTTCGGCAACGCCCCCGGCAGCCCGCAAGCCGCTCGCCGACCACCACCGCAACGGTCCGGCAGCGCCCCGAAAGGGGCGCGGGGAACTGCGCGACCAGCCAACAACCCACCCGCAGACGCCCCACGGCCCTCACCACACCTCCCCCATCCGGAGCGCTCAGGCGCTCAGGCGCGCCTTGCGGGCCGCCGGGATCACCAGCGGGGTGCCGGTCTCCGGGTCGTCGATGATCTGGCAGCGCAGCCCGAAGACCTCCTCCACCAGCTCGGCGGTCACCACCTCCGCCGGGTCGCCCTCCGCGATCACCCGGCCGCCGCGCATCGCGATGAGGTGGGTGGCGTAGCGGGCGGCGTGGTTGAGGTCGTGCAGCACGGCCACCAGGGTGCGGCCCTGCTCCTCGTGGAGCTGCGCGCACAGGCCGAGGACGTCGATCTGGTGCTGGATGTCGAGGTAGGTGGTCGGCTCGTCCAGGAGCAGCAGCGGGGTCTGCTGGGCGATGGCCATGGCGATCCACACGCGCTGCCGCTGGCCGCCGGAGAGCTCGTCGACGTAGCGGTCGCCGAGTTCCGCGACGCCGGTGGCCGCCATCGACTCGTACACGATCCGCTCGTCGGTCTCGGACCACTGGCGCAGCAGCCCCTGGTGCGGGTAGCGCCCGCGCGCCACCAGGTCGGCCACCGTGATGCCGTCCGGAGCGATCGAGCTCTGCGGGAGCAGCCCGAGGGTGCGGGCGACGTGCTTGGCCGGGAGGGAGCCGATGGCCTGGCCGTCGAGGAGCACGGAGCCCGCGGCCGGCTTCAGCATCCGCGACAGGGCGCGCAGCAGCGTGGACTTGCCGCAGGCGTTCGGGCCGACGATGACCGTGAAGGAGTTGTCGGGGATCGACACCGACAGCCCCTCGGCGACCGTGCGGCCGTCGTAGGCGAGGGTGAGCCCCTCGGCCGTCAGGCGCTGACGCCGCTCGCCCGAGGCGTCGGCGGCGGGCGCGGTGGACGGGGCGGACGGGGTGGCGGAGGTGGCAGACACGGGCTGTCGGATGTCCTTGCGGTCGGGAACGCGGTCGTCGGTCTTGTCCTGCTGGGGCTGCGCGTCCGGGTGCGGCCCGCCGCGCCCGTCCCGCCGCTCGCGCGGGGTCCGGGGCCGGCTCATATGCGCCCCGCCTTGCGTTCGGTGGCCAGCAGCCACACCAGGTAGACGCCGCCGAGCAGGCCGGTCACCACGCCCACCGGCAGCTGGTCCGAGCCGAAGGCGCGCTGCGAGGCCCAGTCGGCGCTGATCAGCAGAGCCGCGCCCATCCAGGCGGCGGGCAGCAGGTTCGGGCCGGGCGAGCGGGTCAGCCGACGGGCCAGCTGGGGCGCGACGAGCGCGACGAAGGAGATGGGGCCGGCCGCCGCGGTCGCGGCGGTCAGCAGCAGCACGGACGCGAGCATCATGACGGTCCGGGTGCGCTCCACCGGGACCCCCAGCGAGTAGGCGCTGTCGTCGCCCATCTCCAGCATCCGCAGGGCGGGCGAGTGCCACAGCACCACCGGGATCAGCACGACGCAGGACCACAGCAGCGGCCAGACCTGCTCCCAGTCCCGGCCGTTGAGGGAGCCGGTCATCCACGCCACGGCGCGTGCGGCGTCGAGGTCGTCGGCCTTGGTGAGCAGGTAGCCGTTGACGGAGCCGAGCAGGGCGCTGGCGCCGATGCCGATGAGCACGAGCCGGTAGCCGTGGACGCCGTGCTTCCAGGCCAGGGCGTAGACGGCGAGGCCGGTGAGCAGGCCGCCCACGACCGCGCCGGCGGCGACCGCCAGCGGGCTGCCCTGGGTCAGCACGATGACCGTGAGGCCGCCCGCCGCCGAGCCCTGGGAGAAGCCGATGACGTCCGGGCTACCCAGCGGATTCTTGGAGATGCTCTGGAAGATGGCGCCGGACAGGCCGAGCGCCGCGCCGACCAGCAGCCCCACCAGCAGCCGGGGCAGCCGGAGTTCGTTGACGATGAAGTCCTGGGTGGGGTCGCCCTCGCCGAGGAGGGTCCGGACGACGTCGGCGGCCGGGATGGGGAAGTCGCCGGTGCCGACCAGCACCACGCCCATGCCCAGGGCGGCGACGGCCAGCAGCAGCCCCACCACCATGCCGCGGGTGTCCACCCGCAGCGAGAGGCCGCCGCGGCGCAGCGTCGTCCCGCGCATGCCGCGCACGCGCGGCCGGTCCGCGCCGACCGCGTCCTTCACGACCGCGTCCTTCGCGACGGCGTCCTCAGGCCCGTGCCCGGTCTCGTCCGTACGGGTCTCGTCCGCGCCGGCCTCGGGCGTCTCCGCGCGCGCCCCGGGCTTCTCCGCATTCGCGGTACTCGCGTTCACAGCTGGGCCATCCTTCGGCGACGTACGAGGAAGATGAAGACGGAACCGCCGATGAGGGAGGTGACGATGCCGACCTGGAGCTCGGAGGGCCGGGTGATGACCCGTCCGATGATGTCCGAGCCGAGCAGCAGCACCGGCGAGAGCACGGCGGCGTACGGCATGATCCAGCGCATGTCCGGTCCGGTCAGCGCGCGGACCATGTGCGGCACCATCAGGCCGACGAAGGCGACCGGCCCGCAGGCGGCGGTCGCGGCGCCGCACAGCAGGGTGACGGCGATCATGGACAGCGCGCGGGTCGAGGCGAGCCGCACGCCGAGCGCCCGCGCGTGGTCGTCCCCGAGCGCGACCGCGTTCAGGGAGCGGGCGAGGCAGAACGCGAGGACCGTGCCGACCACGAGGAACGGGGCCACCTGCTTGACGACCGTCATGTTGGCCGACGCCAGCGAACCCACCGTCCAGAAGCGCATCTTGTCCAGCGCCGCGGTGTCGAGCAGCTGGACCGCGTAGACATAGCCGTAGAGCGCCGAGTAGATGGCCATGCCCGCGAGCGCCATCCGGGCGGGGGTGGCGCCGCGGCTGCCGCCGAGGACGTAGACGAAGACCGAGACGACGGCGGTGCCCAGGAAGGCGAACCACACATAGCCGGTCAGCGAGGTGACGCCGAGAAAGCTGATCGCCGTGACGACGGCGGCGGAGGCGCCCGCGTTCAGCCCCAGCAGACCGGGGTCGGCGAGCGGGTTGCGGGTGAGGGCCTGGATCAGCGCGCCCGAGACGCCGAGGCCGACGCCGACGAGCACGCCCAGCACGGTGCGCGGCACCCGCAGGTCCCGGACCACCACATCGGTCTTGCTGCCGGAGTAGTGGAAGAGCCCGTGCCAGACCTGGTCCAGGGGGATCGGCTTGGCACCGATGGCGATGCTCGCCGCGGCCACCAGCACCAGGACGCCGACGGAGGCGAGAAGTCCGACCGCGCGCCATACGGTGCGCCGCGTACCGGGTGCCGGTGGCACGGACGGCGCGGGTACGGCCGCCGTCTCGGCCCCGGTTTGTGCGGAACTGACCAAGGCCACGCGGAACTCCACCTCACAACAGGGCCGATCAAAACTTAGGTTAGGTTAGCCTAAATGACGATCAGCCCTGCTGGGAGGGGGTGGGCCCCGCCGGAATCGGCGGGACCGCACCGCCGCGCACGACGGTGCGCCAGAGCCGCCGGTGCGGCACCGACGCCCCCCGGACACCGCGGCGGCTCAGCTCAGGCCCAGCCGGGCCAGCGCCTTCTCCGCGTCCGCGGTGCCCGCTCCGGCCCCCGCCTCGGTCCAGGCCGCCGCGCACAGGGCACGCAGCCCGTCCAGCGGGTCCGTGCCGTCGCCCTCGAGGTGCAGGACCCCGTCCCGTACGGAGGCCACCCAGCCGCCGCAGGCGAAGCCCTCCGCGCGGCCCTCGGCCGCGGCCACCGGCACCACCTCCGGCTGCGGCACCAGCAGACCCCGCAGGTCGGCGGCGACATAGGTGGGCCGGTACTTCGGCTCGGCGGCGAGCAACTGGGCGGCCGTGGTCACCCCGGTGAGCACGAGCAGCGAGTCGACACCGCCCACGTGAGCGCCCTCGATATCGGTGTCCAGCCGGTCCCCGACCACCAGCGGTCGGCGTGCCCCGGTGCGCAGTATCGTCTCGCGGTGCATGGGCGGCTGCGGCTTGCCGGCCACCTGCGGGCTGGCGCCGGTGGCCATCCGCACCACCTCCACCGCCGCGCCGTTGCCCGGCGAGATCCCGCGGCTGGTGGGAATCGTCAGATCGGTGTTGGACGCGAACCACGGCACGCCGCGCGCCACCGCGTAGGTCGCCTCCGCCAGCCGCCCCCAGGCCAGCTCCGGACCGCCGTAGCCCTGCACCACCGCCGCCGGATCGTCGTCCACCGAGTCGACCGGCTCCAGGCCGCGCTCGCGCAGCGCCACCTTCAGCCCCTCGCCGCCGATCACCAGCACCCGCGACCCCGCCGGAACCTGCTCGGCGATCAGCCGGGCCACCGCCTGCGCCGCGGTGATCACATCGCCGGGCTCGGCGGGCACGCCCAGCCGGGTCAGGTGGTCGGCCACCGTCTCCGGCGTGCGCAGCGCGTTGTTGGTGACGTACGCCAGGTGCATCCCGCCGGCGCGCGCCACGCCCAGGGACTCGACGGCGTGCTCGATCGCCTCACCGCCCGCGTACACCACGCCGTCCAGGTCCAGCAGCGCGGTGTCGTACGCCTCGCTCGGTTTCTGCGCGCTGCCGTCAGGCCGGGTCCGGACCGTCTCGCTCATGAGGTAGCCGCTCCTCCGCGGATAGGTGAGCATGTCCCCCCGATCATCGCGCATGGCGGCGTGCGACATAACATGCCTCAATGAGCACTCCAGGGTCTGTCGGGCAGGGGCTTCAGCTCGTCCCGTTCCGGGGATTGCGGTACGTCCCGGAACGAGTCGGCAGCCTCGCCGCCGTCACCTCCCCGCCGTACGACGTCGTCGTCCGGCCCGACGGTCTGCGCGAGCTGGAGACCGCGGACCCGCACAACATCGTGCGGTTGATCCTGCCGCAGGCCGACTCCCCGGCCGACCGCTCCCGCCGCGCCGCCGAGACGCTGGAGCGCTGGTTGGCCGAGGGCGTGCTGGCCGCCGACCCGGAGCCGGCGCTGTACGTGTACCAGCAGGACGACGGCGAGGTGCTCCAGCGCGGAGTGATCGGCGCGCTGCGGCTCAGCCCGCGCGAGGAGGGCGTGGTCCTCCCGCACGAAGAGGTCATGCCGCACGTGGTCGAGGACCGCGCCGACCTGATGCGCGCCACCGGCGCCCACCTGGAGCCGCTGCTGCTCGCCTACCGCGGCCACGGGGCTCCCGCCGACGCCGTCGAGAGCGGCGTCGACCCCGACGCCCGCGACAACGGCGCCGCGGGCGTCATCGAGCGCACGGTCGCCGGGTCCCCGCTGCTGGCCACGACCACCGAGGACGGCGTCGACCACCTGCTGTGGCGGGTGACCGACCCCGCCGACCTCGCCGCGATCACCACCGACCTCTCGCACCGCCAGGCCCTCATCGCCGACGGCCACCACCGCTGGGCCACCTATCTGCGACTGCGGGCCGAGCGCCCGGACCCGGGTCCGTGGGACTTCGGGCTGGTGCTGCTGGTCGACACCGCGCGCTATCCGCTGCGGGTGCGGGCCATCCACCGGCTGCTGCACCAGCTGCCCGTCGACCGCGCGCTCAAGACGCTGGGCGACGCCTTCCGGGTCCGCGCCGTCGATGGACCGCTGCCCCAGGCGCTCGCGGCCCTGGACGAGGCCGCGCGGCCGGGTCCCGCTGGAAACGCCTTCCTGGTGGCCGGGGGTGGGCGGTTCCATCTCCTCGACCGGCCGGACCCGGCGCTGCTGGCCCGTACGGTCCCCGCCGACCGGCCGGAGGCGTGGCGCACCCTGGACGCCACCGTCCTGCACTCGCTGCTGCTCGACCACCTCTGGAAGGTCCCGGACGCCCCCGAGCACATCGGCTACATCCACGACGCGGCGGCCGCCGTCGACCAGGCGGAGCGGCGCGGCGGCACGGCGGTGCTGCTCCGCCCGGTCAGCGAGGACGTCGTCCACGACCTGGCCCGTCAGGGCGTCGCCATGCCGCACAAGTCGACCTCCTTCGGCCCCAAGCCGGCCACCGGCCTGGTGCTGCGGAGCCTCGCGCTGGGGTGACGCGCCACCGGGCGCGTCAGGCATACGCGTCAGGCATAACGGATGAGGGTGGGGCCCCATGTGGGGCCCCACCCTCATCCGTTGTACGTGGCCGTTCCCGGCCTACGCTCAGCGGTCGTCGCCGTCCACCTCGACGTCATCGTCGTCGGCCACCGGGTCCGCCGACGCGTCGACCCGGGCCTCGGCCGGCGAGTCGGCGTCACCGGAACCGGCGGACGCGTCAGAGCCGGCGGAGGCGTCGCTCCCGGACTCGACCTCGGCCTCGACCTCGGCCTCCTCCAGCTCGTCCGCGTCGCTGACGTCCATGGCCATGGCGTCGACGAACTCCACGCCGTCCAGCTCGGCGAGCCGGTCCGACGCGTCCGTCGTGTGACCCTGGTCGGCCTCCAGCGCCTTGGCGAACCACTCACGCGCCTCGGTCTCGCGGCCCACGGCCAGCAGCGCGTCGGCGTACGCGTAGCGCAGCCGCGCGGTCCACGGCTGGACCGTGTTCGAGGCCAGCTCCGGGCTCTGCAGAGTCACGACGGCGGCGTCGGCCTGCCCCATGTCCCGTCGCGCACCGGCCGCGACCAGCCGCATCTCGACCTGGCCGGACCGGTCCAGCTTCTGCACCTCGGCCTCACCGGCCATCGCCAGCGCGCGCTCCGGACGGCCCATCCCGCGCTCGCAGTCGGCCATGACCGGCCACAGCTCCACCGAACCGGTCATCCGGCGCGCCGCGCGGAACTCCGCCAGCGCCTCCGCGTACTTCCCGACGCCGTACGAGGCGAAGCCGGCGGCCTCGCGCACCGCGGCGACGCGGGAGGCGAGCCGCAGCGCGACCCGGGAGTACCCGTACGCCCGCTCCGGCTCCTCGTCGAGCAGCCTGGCCACCATGACGAGGTTCTTGGCGACATCCTCGGCGAGCGTCTTCGGCAGGCTCATCAGCTCCTGCCGCACGTCCTTGTCGATCTCGTTGCCGGTCACGTCCTCGGGGATCGGCAGCCGCTTCACCGGCTCCCGGTCGCGGTCCCGGCCCCGGTCGTCACGGCGGTCGTCACGCCGGTCGTCACGCCGACCGAAGCCGCCGGAACGGCCGTCACGCCGCCCGAAGCCACCGCCGCCACGCTCCCGATCGTCCCGCCCCCGGCCCTGGCCGTACGGCCGACGCCCACGGTCCCGGTCGTCACGACGGTCGTCACGACGGTCATCCCGACGCTCGTCACGGCGGAACGACGGCCGCTCGTCACGACGGTCATCCCGACGCTCGTCGCGGCGGAAGGAGGGTCGGTCGTCGCGGCGGTCATCACGGCGGTCGTCGCGGCGGAACGCCGGGCGATCATCCCGCCGGTCATCGCGACGCTCGTCACGGCGGAACGCCGGGCGGTCGTCACGGCGATCGTCACGACGCTCGTCGCGACGGTCATCACGCCGGTACGACGGACGGTCGTCCCGACGGAAGGACGGACGGTCATCGCGACGCTCGTCACGACGGAACGCCGGACGGTCGTCACGCCGGTCGTCACGACGGTCGTCACGACGGAACGAGGGCCGGTCGTCACGACGGTCATCGCGGCGATCGTCACGGCGGTCATCCCGACGGAACGAGGGCCGGTCATCACGGCGCTCGTCACGACGGAAGGCCGGCCGGTCATCACGACGGTCATCGCGGCGGAACGACGGGCGGTCGTCACGGCGGTCATCCCGACGGAACGAGGGCCGGTCGTCACGACGCTCGTCACGACGGTCGTCACGACGGAAGGCCGGCCGGTCATCACGACGGTCATCGCGACGGAACGACGGGCGGTCGTCGCGACGCTCATCGCGGCGGTCATCCCGACGGTCGTCACGCCGGAACGGCGGACGGTCGTCGCGGTCACGCCGGAAGCCGCCACCCCGCTCGTCGTCGCGGCGCGGTCCGCGGGGGCGGTCGTCACGGCGGTCGCGGTCATCGCGGCGGAAGCCGCCACGGTCACGGTCGTCGTCACGGCGGAAGCCACGACCGCGGTCGTCCCGACCGCCCCGGTCGTCACGCCGCGGTCCGCGCTGCTCATCGCGGCGCGGGCCGGAGCTCCGGAAATCGCGTCGGTCACCGCCGTCGCGACGCCGCGGCTCCGACCTGTCGTCGGGGGAGTTGGGGGACATCGACGTGACTCCTGTCTTGAGGTACTGCGTTCATTCTCGCGCACCTCACCGGGGTACGCGCTGTGGCAAGAAAAACAAAAAGGACCCTTGGTCCCAGCGTGAACGCTGGGACCAAGGGTCCTGAAAGATTGTTCGGCGGCGTCCTACTCTCCCACAGGGTCCCCCCTGCAGTACCATCGGCGCTGAAAGGCTTAGCTTCCGGGTTCGGAATGTGACCGGGCGTTTCCCTAACGCTATAACCACCGAAACCCTATTGGGTTCTAGCGAACAAGCACACTCTTCAATTTGTGGTGTACCGGATGCTGTTTGCAACCCAGGAACCACACAGTGGACGCGAGCAACTGAGGACAAGCCCTCGGCCTATTAGTACCGGTCAACTCCACCAGTTACCTGGCTTCCATATCCGGCCTAT
>NZ_NISY01000009.1 GCF_007595705.1 Streptomyces sp. SAJ15
TCGAACCGCCAACTCCGCCTCTCAACGAACCCACAACACCCCAGGCCACCAACGACCCGGCACACCAACAAACCCCCCTCCGAGCGTTAGGTGCTCATCCTCGCCTCCGGCCAGGCCGCCTGTCCGGCCGGAGGCACAAGACGCCCGGCTACCGGCGGCGCCCGAGGCCGAACTTTCTGCGGGGCTTTCCGGTCGGCGCTTCGGCCGTCGCGCGTTCGGCTTCCTCCGCCTGCCGGCGCGCGACCCGCTCAGCCATGGCGCGGTCGGCGGCCTCCTTCGCGCACGACGCGCACAGGCCGGCCCACGTCCCCGGCCATGAGGACCGCTTCACCGACTGCCAGCGTTCGTCGGTGAACTTCGCTCCGCAGCACGTGCACACCGGCCGTTGCGCCTCCCGCACCGCGGCCTCGCGCTCCGCTTGCCGGCGGTAGGCTTCCTGCCGCTGCACGGCGTACAGGCGGTCGCCGTCCGGGTTGTCCAGGGCCTCGCCCAGCGTCTGCCACTCCTCCCGCCCCAGCCGTCGCCACACCTTCCCGGCCGCCCCGGCCGGGTCGGCACAGATCCGCTCCAGCTCGGTGACGACCACGGGCACCGCCCGGTGGTAGTCGACGGCCGTGATGCCCGCGCCCCTGCCCGGGTACGGCTCCCCGGCGAAGTAGCGGCGGGCGGCCTGCTCCAGCCGCAGCATCCGGCTCTCCCGCTGCGCGGCCGTCTTGCCCGTGAACACGAACGCCACCGGCACGTAGCCCTCGCGGCCGGTCGCCGGATAGATCCGCGACCACAGCCGGAAGTCGTGCACCGCCGCTCCCCGGGCCGCCCGCTCCTTGGCCGCGTCGGACTTCGGCGCCGGGAGCTCGAACCAGTCGTAGTAGCGGCGCAGCTTGTCTACGAGTTCGTCGACGGGCTCGTTGACGCGGTCGACCTCCAGGAGCATCGCGGGCACTCCGGCGTCCGGAGCGCGCATCGTCAGGTCGGCGTATTGGGTGTAGCCGTAAGGCAGCTTGTGGGCGATCTCGGTCTGCCACGACAGCGGGGTGCCGTACCCGGCTCCGGTGAGCACGGCGGCGGTCGAGGTGACGGCGGCGGCGTGCTCGTCGTAGCCGTCGGCTTGGACCGGCCGGCCTTCGTCGTCGAACTCGAGCTTGCGCAGCGCGGAGACCCGTACGTTCTTCGGCAGCAGCAGCTTGGCTTCCTTGTGGCCCTTCTCGGTAAGCACCCACAGCTGATGTCCCGACTGCAGTCGCGTCTCCACCCGGGTCAGGCCCGACTCCTTCAACGCGTTCAGGGTGTCCCTGGTGATCCGGTCATGCCGGTCCGTGGGGCGCAGCATCCGCCAGAGCTGATCGGCGGTAGCCCTCTGGAAGATTCCCAGAGCCCTCAGCACTTCCTTCCTTCGCACTCCGGTCGGCTTCCAGACCTGTGTCGACCTAGGAGGGTTGTCGAACGCGTCCCGGGACCTTGACTTCCCGGGCTGACCTGCGGAGACGCGACGGGCGAGCGAAGTGGCCGTGGAGGGGGCGATGGAGGGGCCCGTGGAGGGGGCCTGCGGGACCTGGCCGACGTCCTCGGAAGGCCGGCGGCCGCGGGCGGCGCGGTCCTCGTGGACGGGGTCGGGCGTGGGCTCGGTGGGCACGGTGTCCTCGGTTTCTCCGGCCTGCGGGCCGGGTCGGCAGTCGTCCGGCCCGCACGCGGATCTGCGCACGGGCCGGAGCCACCGTGTGAAGCCACCCCTTGTCTGCGGTCTGACGGCCACTGACAACAGACGCCCGATTCCTCCTCGGCCACCCCTTGCAGTCCGGATTTGTCCGTGACCGGAGTCACGGCCGCGCCGTGTCCAGGAGCACGGGCTCTGTCCACAGGACCGAGCGCGCACCGTAGGGCGATCGGCCGGGAGCAGCAGGCATCCGGTCAGCGAACAGCAAGGAGCCGTCATGGAGACGACGTCGCCCAAGGTGTCCCAGCTCGCCCCGGAGCAGATCCTGCGGGCCACTGACTACGTGGAGCTGGTCTGGCAGGAGCAGGGCAGCGAGGAGGAGAAGGCCGCGCTGGCGGAGTTCCATGCCGACGGCCCCGAGCTGGCGCGGCTGATTGGTGAGTTCGGTGCGCTGCTGCTGGCCGACTACCTCACCGCCGTGCCCGATGAGCACGCCGACTGCGAGTCCGCGTACGTCGCCGAGAAGCTGGTGACGGTGGCGAGCCGGTACCTCAAGCGGTGGTGCCTCGCGGGCGGCGGCGCACACACCGCGTGGATCGCGGCCAGGACTCCTGATCGAGTGCATGCAGGAGGTCGACCAAGTCCACCAGTTCCTCGCCGACATCCGCGGCGACGTCGGCGCCCGGTACGGGGCGGCCGCGGCCTGAGCCGAGCGGGAGGCCGGCGGCCAGTGGGCGACGCGCGCCACCGCACCGGATGTCCGGTGCGGTGGCGCGCGGGTGCGAACCGGCATGCCGCACGGTGCGTTGAGTTGTGGACGATGTAACGCACTTCCCCACCCGGTGGAGCGCACCGAGTGGACTCCACCCGCATCCGGTGGCCTCCACTCTCCACTCGGTGCGGACGATGTCGTGCGCTTCCACCCGGTGGAACGCACCGCGATGCGGGAGTGCACGGCATCGTCCGCGCCACGCATCGCCCCTACGGACGGTGACGGTGCGGGTGCGCGGGGAGGGAGAGATCTCCCCTCCCGCACCGGGCATCAAGGGCACGGTGCGGGGTGTCTCCGTGGTGGTAGCGGAGTGTGTCAAGGAAAAACGTCGAAGATCACGCGGAAACTCATGGGTGGACAAGGGTTGCTTTCCATCCGATGGGCTGGATGGAATCCGGCGGCCCACCTGGTCAAGGGGGGTGCATCGAGTGCACCGCATCCGATGCACCGTCGCCCTCTGTGGTCGCATCGGGTGGATCGTGCGGGAGTGGCGGCCACTCCGACGCGCGCCGGTGGAGCGTGCGGTGCGGCGCGCCGGTGCGGTGGGTGCGGCGCGCCGGTGCGGTGGTGCGGTGCACCGGTGCGGTGGCGGGAGTGCACGGCATCGTTGGCGGGCGCGCCGGTGCGCCCGATGCACCGCACCGAGCGCACCGGTTGCCGGGATGTTCTGCACTCCCCCACCGGGTGGAGCGCACCGAGTGGACGGCCCGATCCGCACCACCGTGGTCTCCACTCCCCTCCGTGCACGGGGCCCACGGTGGAGTCCACCGTGTCCACTCATCCCCGGCGGCGGCCCCGCGCGGTGCGCCACAGGTTCGGCCGGCCGCCGGGGTACTGCCGTGAGCGGGAGCGGCCCCGGACGGGCGGCGGCTTCGGCGACGGGTACAGCGCCATGCGCAGCCGGGCGGCGTCGGCGAGCTGCTCCAGGCGCTCGCGCTGCTCTGGCGAGAGAGACGGCCGGACCGGTTCAACCATGCGGGCCTCCATAGTCGGGTGTGGTCTTGCACCCTCGCCCCTGGCCGTCACCTCCAGGACGTGCGCGTCGGCCGCGTCCCGGCAGGTGCGCCGGCGACTTCGCCCTGTGTCCCGTGAGGCGGAGCGCGGCCGGTCCGGCCTCCCGGCGTACACGCGGACGCCCCACGGACGGCTGGTCCGTGAGGCGCCCGGATGTGGCGTTGGTCAGCTCCGCATCATGGCCTTGAGGTCGCTGAGCGACAGCTCGTTCGTGCCACGGTCCGCCGCCTTGCTCTGCGTCCAGGCAACGATCGACGGGTGCGCATCCTCGTACTGGGCGCCAGCGGTCGTGTGCTGCCCGTCGGTCGTGGCGACCTGGGTGAGGTAAGCGGCCAGAGCGTGCGGGCCGCCGCCGTTGTACCCGATCTCGTAGCCCAGGCCGTTCCTCCGGGGCAGGAACGACAGAACGCCCTTGTCCGTCCGGGCCCAGAACAGACCGCGACCGGTGTAGAAGCGGCTGAAGACGTCGTCCGGGCGCAGTTCGAGCGGCGCGTACGTCGTGTAGCTCCACTGGTCCGTGCCGCCCTCGCCACGGTGCTTGAAGTGCTCGCCCACGACGGGCAGCCCGAACTCGGGGTCGTAGAAGGTCCGGCGGCACAGGCAACCCGAGCCGCTGATCGCCGACGGGCTGCTGGGGTCCTCCGTGACGCACGGGTGGAACAGGGCCGGGATCTTCTTCGGCTCCACGAGCGTGCAGTGCATCGCGTTCGGCTCGCAGCGCACCAGCCTGCCCAGCCACTCCTGGAAGTGAGGTGTCACGGTCTGCTGCGCCTCGATGTCCAGCACTGCGTTCAGCGATGACGTGGCGGCGCCGCGCTGGGGCTCGGTGTAGAGGACGAAGTTCAGGTAGCCCTTCGTCGGATCGGTCAGGTTCAGATCGCGGGCCTCGTAGGGCAACGTGGCGCTCCAATGCGGGGGCTTGGCGGCCGGGACGCGACCGCGCGTGAATGGGGAGGGTCAGGAGAGGCGGTGTTCGGGGCGCAGGACCAGGCCGCGGTTGAAGAACTGCTCGGTGTCGTCCGGTCCGAGTCCGAGGGCGCGGGCGACGGCCGTGCCTTCCTCGTGGCGGACGAAGGTGAGCAGGACCTTGCGGCTGGCGGGGTCGGCCATGGTCCGGCGGGCTGCTTCGACGGTGTGGGCGACGCAGCCGGTGGTGCCGTCCTCGACGATGTCCCGGCGCGTCCTGTCGTCCCAGACGTTGAGCTGGAGGTTGGCGCCCTCGGTGGAACAGTCCTCCTTGGAGTCCGCACCGAGCACGCACCGCCCGAGCAGCGCGGCGTGGGCGTGGCGCTGGAGGTAGACGGCCGTTTCCAGGAGCCGGTCGACTTCCCTCTCCGTGTTCTCGCGGGCCTGCTCGGGGCTGACGAGTGCGATCTTCGGGTCGCGGGGCTGGACCCGGATCTTCAGCGCCGCCAGGCTGCGGGCGAGGTCGTCGGCGATGCTGAGCACGCTCACCAGGTTGATGTCGCCGCGCTGGCGGGGCGGGCGGGGGCAGTTCGTCGGGGTAACTCTCCAGCGGTTCCAGCGGTTCCAGCGGTTCGTGCAGGTCGGTCAAGGTTCCTCCCGTGCCGGGTACCAACGCCCCGATTCTCAGTCCGGGCCGCGCGGCGTCGCGGGTGAAGTCGCAGATCGGCCATCTCCTGGCCGGTTGGCACCTCCTCACCGGTCGTGGCCGGCTCCCCTGCCCTGGTCGGGCTGCGCCGTGTGGTGCTGCTGCTGCATGTCGGCGGCCGAAGCCTGCTTCGCCTGGTGCGCGTGCTTCGTCTGGTCCGCCTGTTCTTCGATCGTGCGGCCGCGGGCTTCGGATGCGCGGGTGAAGGCGGCGAGGCGAGCGAGGTTCTGCGGCGAGGTCAGCCAGGTCGCGGGGTCCGTCGTGCGGCCTTCCAGGTACTCCTGCGGCATCGCGGCCTGCTGGTGGGCGTGGATGGCGGCGGCTCGCTGTGCCGGAGTCTGAGCGGCATCCCGGCCTGGGGGTCGACGACGTGCGGCGGGGCCTGGTCGTGGTCGCCGGCGAACGGCGCGGTCGGTGCGACCGCGGCCGCGGTCGCGGCCGGCGCTTCGTCCCGTGCGGGCGGGTCAGTGAGGGCAGCGCGGATCGCGTTCTGCAGGGTCAGGCTGGCGACCCGGGCCCGCTCGTACCGGGTCGACTCCCGGGGCGGCTTCCCGTCGGTGCCCGCGATCCACCAACGGGTGGGCCAGGTGAAGTCGGCTGTGTAGGAGAGCTGATCCGGGGCCGGGGCCCGTCGGCCCTTCTGGGGCACGGTGAGCTGACGGCCGTAGCGCTCCAGCGCCCGGTCGGCGATGTGGCTGTCGATGCCGGGCACGTAGGCGCGGCCGCGCAGGGTCTCCAGCAGATGCCGGCGCGCTTCGGCCAGGACGTGGCGGCGGTAGAAGACTCCGCGCACGGTGAAGACGACCGCGGCGACGTCGACCGTGGCGAGTGCGGTGTCCACCCAGGGCCTCACCCTGGCCCGGATCGCCGCCCCGGCCGCCTGGCACCGCTGAAGCAGCCCGTCGACCATCCGCTGACCGAACTTCAGGAGCGCGGAGACACGCCACCACGCGAGCATCTGGTCCAGCGGGCGCGGGGTCTTCTTGTCCGGGCGGGTCTCCTGCGCCGCCCACCACGCCAGACCGTGGCGGGCTCGCTCGCCGGGCAGCCGGCCATGCTTCTTCACGTAGTCGTCGGTGAGGCCCTCGAGGACGTCCTCGATCCGGCGGCGGCGGGTGGAGGACCAGTCGATGAGCTCCTGGTCGACGCCGGCTATCTCCATCACCGGGCGCAGGCCCGGCGTCACCTCCCGGGGCACGGTCGCCAGCCCGAGCTTCTCGCACACCTCGGTGGTCATCTCCAGGGTGTACAGCGTGTCGGCCGCCACGACGTTCTTGTAGAGCCGGACCGTGTCCAGCGCGTACCAGGAGCCGTCCGGGCGCCGCACCCGGTTGGCGATCAGACAGTGCTCATGCAGGAGGGGAAATCCATTCCTGTTGTCGTAGTGCCGGAATGCCGCGACGACCAAGGCCGGGGTCTTCGCACGACCCCGGCCGGATGCCCACCGGGTCTGTGCGACCTCGTCCTCCAGCCAGCGCAGCGTCGTGGCGACAGCCCGCTCGTGCGCCCGCTCGATGATCCGGCGCGTCCGGTCGTCCCCCAGCGCCCACAGCACGACCAGTGATGCCTGCGGCCGGAACACGAAGTCCAGGGCGAGCAGCGGGGTCTGCTTGCGCTGCTCGATCTCCTCGATCGGCTGACCGAGGACGGTGGCCCGCCGTGCCATCTCCGGGTCGACGCCGTCGTCCAGGAGCTCGCGCTCCATGCGGTCGGCGTCCGGGTGCCGACCTTCCCCGAACAACAGCTTCATCTGCCGTTCCGTCACCACCCGCCCGATGGTGAGGCCAAGCGCGGACAGGCCGCGCCCCAACCACCTCCCGGGCGGGAGCCCGGCCATCTCCTGGGCGTCCTTCAACGACTGGCCGACGGGGCGGCGCCCGTCCCCGAACGCGACCCCGCGCACGTAGTACCGCCAGGCATTCCGTCGCTGCACCTTCGCAACACTGATCATCCCGGCAGCGAACACCGGCTCTGACCTGCGAAAAAGAGCGATCCCGTCAGGCGGGAGGGTTCACCGGAACTTCACGGTCGATCCCGCGCAGCGGGCGCCCAGCAACAAGACCGTGCCCGCCCGGTGGACACCACCAGGGCCATGCAAATGCTGCGCGGCACCCAGGCGCTCACGCCTCACACACCCCGAAAACCACCAGCAGACGACTTCACCGTCAACCAGCGCACATCTACGTACCGCTCCCCCACCCGACGGCCAAAGCCGCCACGCCCTGCACCACGTCACTGACTCTCCGCCCCCAGCACCGCCGGGGGCTTCTTGCTGCCTGGAGGACCGACGTGCCGACCTACGAGACCCTGCCCCGCTTCACCAACGACCTGGACCGCCTTACCCCTGAACAGCGCCGCCGCTTCCGCCAGGCCGTAGCCGCCTTCGTCGACGACCTGCGCACCGGACGCTTCCGCGCCGGCCTCCGCGTGAAAGGCGTCCAGCGCGCTCAGGGAGTCTTCGAGCTGACCTGGGACGGTGACGGCCGGGCCACGTGGTCCTACGGCCCACCGATAGTCACCGGCGAGCAGCACATCATCTGGCGCCGCATCGGCGGCCACGACATCTTTGCCGGGCCCTGATTCGACCGTGTGGCGTGCGAATTCGCACGCGACGGTAAGCCGCCGACGTGTGCACAATCCGCCGCATGACTACCGAACTGCTCATCGAGGACCAGGCCGTCGGGCGCGCGGCCGCGTCGGCGAGATCCGGGAAGCGGCTCTGCATGAGGCTGCCGCGGCGGGACTACACCAGCAGCGGGCCAGGCGCCGGCCACGGCGTGAAGACGATCGCCTGGTAGAGCGAGGACGAGGGGTGGTGCTGCGGCACTGGAGCGGCACGAGCCCGGCATGGTCTACCACGGTCAGGACCAGGGGACGAGCGCCAAGCTCGGCCTGGCCGTGCCGCTGCAAGAGCACCCGAGACGGAACCGCTGACGGCACGTGTCACCGATCAGGGGGCGGTGCCCACTGGGACGCGCGCGAGCGCGGGTCGAGCTGCGGCTCACAGAGTTCGCGGCAGCGCAGCCATCGGCCGAGGCCCCTTCGACACCGGTAGCCGTGCCCGATCGCGGGGACACCGGCCAGCCCGTAGACCGGACGTATGGTCCTTCGGCCTCCGAGCATCGCCGCCACCTCGGCGGCGGTCTGAGGGTGGCGTGCAGTCCGTCGTCGGCCACAAATTGGCGGAGGCGGAGCAGATGGCGGCGATCGGCACGTGGATGCGCGTGCGCCGCTCGCTAGGGGTCGGCGGGGTGCCCCACCACCAGCAGGCGATCCGTCCCGCCCATCCATCGGTGTACTGGATGGGCTTCGGCTGCGGGCCGGTCGCACCGCTGCAGTAGAGGGCGGTCGGCCGCTCGGGGTCGCCGCAGTACCAGGTGTCCCACTCACCCATAGCCTTCACGGCGAGTCGCAGGCGCGAGGGCGGCCAGGCGATCGAGCGGTCAGGTAGTGGCATCGAGCGGCACCTCCGGCAAGTTTCGGGCGTTGCTGCTCTAGGTGGTGCGGTAAGCCCCGAGGGAGAGCGTTCTGGGTTCACTCAACGGATGTGCTCGGCGATAGGCTTGGCGCCTTCCTGAAGGGGGTTTTCTTGAGTTCTGCAGCATGGGCGGTGGTCGTCACGGTGGTAGCTGCGTTGATCACTGCCTTCGCCGCGATGCACGGGAAGCGGCAGGACGCAAGGGTGGCCAAGGCCCAGCGGGATCAGGAGCGGGCAGAACGCGAACTGGAGCGCGTGTTAGCACGCGAAGCAGAGGTCGCCGCTCAGCGGGAGGAGAAGAGGAGAACGGCGAATCAGGTACGGCTGACAAGCGGTCTCTGGCTACGCGAATTGGATGAAACTCGCCAAATTCTGGTGCGTTCTGCGCCTGTGGATCCAGATCGTTTCCGTGAGGAAACCCGGGCTCACCGTGAAGCTGTTTACAAGGCGATCGTTGAGGCCGCCGAGTACGGGCTCCTCCCTTCTGGAGGGTACTGGGACCTCAGCGGCGCATATGCCCATTACGTTGCTGATGGGGTCCCGATGCTCGAGGCCATGGGCTCGGCCAGCGCGATGCTCGGAATCCTCACTCGGAACAGCCCCGAAGAGTTGGCTGGCGACGAAGCACAGGCCACGCTCGCCCAAGTCGAGGGATTGCTGGATGAAGCTCGCCGGAACAGGCAGCACGGTTTGAATACCCTCTACAGGTATGCCGACCCCGAGTAGCCACATAGGCCCCAATCGGGAGGAACGCCGAGTCCACGGCCTCAAGCGGCCTCCTCCATAGTCATCGGGATATGGGGCCGCCACAGGGCCTCGGTGGTGCGGATGCAGTAGCGCAGGGCATCCACGCTGTGATCGTCGGCCTTGATCGGCCGGTCCTCGCCGCGCTGGGCAGACTCGTCATTCCAGGAGCATCCTGTGATGAGTCCGATGCAGGAGCGGTCGATGCGCAGTCGGTCGATGGCCAGCAGCGCAGCAAGGATGCCGTCCAGCACAGTACTTTCGGCGGCGGTGACGCCGCTGACACCGTCGCGGCCCAGCTGCTCGATGAAACTGCTCGCAGACGGGAGTCGCTCGCCGCTCATGGTCTGACCCGGCACCGTGTCCACCGGCTCGGGGCCGCGCTGGTAACCGTGACGCTGGACGCACCCGAGGCGCATGCCCTGGCCGTCCTCCTCAGCCGACGCGACGCCCTCCCGCCAAGCGCAGCGGGCCGACACCCGGTGGGGTGCCGGGCCGGCGGAGACCGCTGCCGCCGCGCTCGCCAACGCCCTCCGCGCGCACGGCACCGGCGCGTACGCGCCGGTACTGACCTCCGGTCAGGTGTGCGCCGGTCTCACCTCGCAGACCGCCCAGGAGGTGGTCGCGGCCCTCACCGCTCGGCCTGCCGCCGCATCTTGCGGCAAGCGGCGGGGGCTCGGGTCCGGCTTCAAGGGCATCGCCGCCCGATAGTCGGCGCTGCCGCGCTGGCCTCTCCTGCCGTGTTCCTGCGGGAGACACCGCCCTCGTAGGGCACCGGCCGTCACGACGCGACGCAAGCACGCTGATCTGCTACGTGGCGAACTCTTTCGCCGGGTTCTGACGCACCACCGCCGACCCGCCTGGGTTCGACAGCTGGCCGATGGAAACCGCGAGACGCTGGACGTAGTCACTGACGCACTGGAGGCGTACTACGACATCGCCGTGACACCTTTCACCGACCGCATGCGGGCGACCCTGGACCAGACCGCGCCTGGCGTGTGCACACCATGGCGCGCGCCGGGGTCGGCGCGATGCTGGCCGCGCTGCACCCACAGGTGTACTGGCGCGAACCGGTACTGGAACTCCCCGGTCTGCCAGGACAACGCGATCTTGACTTTCACTTGGAGGGCCGGGGGCTCCTGCTGTGCTCACACATCTTCTGTGGCCCCCGGCCTCGAGCCCTGCTCAACGACGTCGATGCCCCCGTATTGGTCTACGCACCGGCCCGTGACCTGCAGACGAGCGCGCTCACGACCCTGCCATCCCCTTCCCTGCCGGGTGCACCCACCGCCTTGGCAACCCTGCTGGGCCGCACGCGCGCCGCCGTCCTGCAGACCCTGGCGGACCCCTCCGGCCACACCACCAAACAGCTCGCCCAAAGCCTGGGAATCTCCCCCGCATCCGCCTCGGAACGCGCCACTGCCCTACGAGCCGCCGGACTAGTCACCAGCCTCCGACATGCCAACACGGTGCGCCACACCGCCACCCCACTGGGTACGAAACTCCTCTCCACTGCAGCACCAACTGGGTGGCCCGCCTGCCCTTAAGGCTTGCCCAGGCGTCAGGGGGCTTGCCCGGGGGCGGAAGCGGGAGCGCCAGCCGCAGGCTTTCTCGGCCGTCGCGGCGGCCTCCGCCTCCAGCCGGTCGCGCCCGGCCTTGTCCGCTGCCGTGACCGTCTTGGTCTCGCACGGGTCGCGAGCCCCGTACTGCGAGCCGTCGGCGCGTGCTCCCGCAGGGGAGTTTCCGCTCGCCTACTCACGACCATCTAGGTAGTCCTGCTCAAGCGAGGCGCACCGCCCGCCGCCTAACCTCCGGATCATGAGTTCCACACAGCGCGCCGATCCGCTCGACGAAGTGACACTCCCGCAGCCGACGGGCACCTGGTCACTCGCCCTGGGCGCGACTGCTGTCGCGGCGATCGGCTGCCCTTTCCTCCCGGAGTCCATCGTCTCGCCGCAGGTCCGCTTCTTCCCCATCTACTTCATCGTGCCCCTCGGGATCTGCGCGGTCGTCTCGGGAGCTTTCGCCCTGCGACGGATGCGCGGCCATGAAGGAGCCAGCCGTGGCCGGGCGCGGGCCGGGATCACACTCGGATCAGTGGCCCTCGTGGTGGCGCTGACCTTCGTGGTGTGGGCGTGCTGGGCGCTGAACCACGCATACGAGTGAAGAACGAAGCGGTGGGGCGGCCCCGGCGCTGAGGCCGCCCCATCGGGGCATCAGGAGAAGTCACCGCGCACGGCGCGCCGCAGAATGTCGCGCTCTTCCGCTTTGCGTGCGGGCGGAGTCCTCGTGACTGGTGACCTTCAGCTTGTTTAACCTCGGCGCTCGATGAGACGGGCGAGTGATTCTGTGGGCCAGCAGAGCCACTGCAGGAGTGGGTCGGTGACCACGAAGTAGTGGGCGCTGACCCAACCTCTCTCCTTGTCCAGGATCTGCGTGGCCTCATCGGTAGACGTAGCGGAGATAGCGGCGGCGGATCGGCGCTCCTGCTATCAGCAGCACTGGTGAGGCGACAAGGACGGCCAGCGGGACCAGGACTTTCACGACCGTGAGCTTGGCTCTCTCCTCATAGCGCATGCGCTCAGTGTTTGGTGCCCAGCTTGTGGTGGGCGGGACGGCTGCGGCTGTCAGCCACCTACAGGAAGGGCCTCCACGGAGCTGAGGGTCGGGAAGGGGGAGTCGCCGATGCCACCGATGGCGTACACGCAGGTTCGCTGCGGGCCTCGAACGTTCTTGGGGCAGGGGGCGGTCGCGGCCGCCGGCTCGAAGCGGGCGGTGGCCAAATCGGGTAGGGAGCTCCAGGTGTTCGTGCCGGGGCTGAAGACCTCCGCCGTGTTCGTGGCGAAGTCCGTGAACGTCGTGAAGCCGGCAATGGCGTACGCGCAGGTCGACTTCAGGCCCCTGTCCCCCTTGGGGCAGGGTGCGGAGGCCGCGGCCAGAGCGACGCGCGTGGTGCCCATTGAGGCCACGGCCCGCCAGGTGTTCGTAGCCGGGCTGTATGCCTCCACCGTGTCGAGGATCTCGTCGGTGGGGTTGAAGCCGCCGATGGCGTACACGCACGCGCCGCGCAGTCCCTCGACGTCAGGGTCCGCCAGGTGTTCGTTGCGGGGCTGTACGCCTCCACTGTGCCCACGTCGTGCGCGGGGTCGGGCCATACGGTGCCCGTGAAGCCGCCGATGGCGTAGACGCAGATTCCCTTGAGTCCGTCCACACCCTTGGGGCAGGGCGCGGTCGTCGCCGTCAACGCGTAGCGGGCGGTGGGCAAGACAGGCAAGGTCCGCCAGGTGTTCGTAGCGGGGCTGTATGCCTCCACCGTGTCCAAGGTGGGCGAGCCGTTGTGCCCGCCGATGGCGTACACGCACGTGCCCTTCAGGCCTTCCACCTCCTTGGGGCACGGCGCACTCGTGCCCGCGAGGCCGTAGCGGGCGGTGGGTAGGTCTGGCACCGTGAGCCAGCTGCTCTGAGCGTTCGCGGGCGTGGTCGTCAGGACGAGCAGCGGCGTCAGCACCGCGACGAGCAGCCACCGGGTCTGAGCGCACCGCCAACGTGGGCGCCGGGACGGGATTGGCGTATCCATCCCCGACCCGATTCCTGCAAGCGTCAACACTCTCTTCACCGCGTCCCGTCCTTTCACACCGACCACGCCGTCCATGGGGCACCTCACGCCGATTCACCAATAGGTGACAACCGGTCGTTTCATGACTTTAGGTAGCCGTCGGCGTGGGCACACCCGCAGCTGAGGCAAACGGCCGAGCTTGGGGCGCCAGGGGCCGCGCTGTCGACGGTCACTCGCCTCGCATATGTCATGGACGGCTCAGACACAGGCACTCATGTCGGTGGCGGGCTGGGAGCAGACTTCGGCTCCGCATCCGTCCGTCGCCTTGATGAGCGCTGGGGGCTCGTGCCTGGGGGCCAGCACTGGATGAGGTACCACTCCACGACGTCGTCCACCAGGGTGTGGTTTACGGCGGTGTCCCTGCCCCTGGCATGGACTCGGAGCCGGTGGCTGCCCGGGCCGGCTGCCGCCAGGGATGGCAACTCCACTGGGTCGTCCGTCAGCGGGTGAACGACGAGCTCGCCGGAGGGGGACTGCAGGGAGATCTCGGCGTTTCCTCCCAGCCGCCCTGGCCGGCTCCGGCGCCTGCTGGTGCGCCTCGATGGTGAGGTCGACGTCACCGGTGTGGATGCCGGCCTGCACCTCGGTACTGCCCTCGGAGGCCATCACCAGCCCATTGTGCGAGCGGTCCAGATCCTCGGTCACGGGGGCGACACGCGTGTGTCGTGGACGGTCCGCCATGCTGCATCGGTAGGAAGTCACGCGACCCGAATGGAGGGATGCGCGTGGCACTACCGAACGATGTGGAGCGCGACGTCGACGCGATCCGGCTGCCACAGTGGGGCCGGGTGGGTGAGATCGGCGGCGTCGTGCCGTACGAGGTACAGGACACCGACGGCCAGCCGATCGAGCCGGTGCGCCGGTACCTGCGTGACTTCGTCGCCCAGGGCCGCCGTGCCGGAAGTATCCGGAGCTACGCCTACGACCTGTTGCGGTGGTGGCGGTGGCTCCAGGTCGTCGACGTCGAGTGGGACAAGGTGACCTCGGCAGAGGTGCGCGAGTTCGTGCTGTGGCTGCAACGCAGCACGAAGCCACGCCGGACCCCCAGGACGAAGTCGGCCTCCACCGTCGGCACCATCAACTCGATCACCCGCAAACAGTACCCAGGGGACCGGTACGCTGCTCGCACGATCCGTCACAGCAATGCGGTGATCCGCAGCTTCTACGAGTTCTGGATCGAGCGCGGGGACGGACCGCTGGTCAACCCGGTTCCCCAGCAACGCCGCGGTGAACGGCGGCCGAACGCGCACCACAACCCGCTGGAGCCGTTCCGCCCGGAGGGACGGCTGCGCTATAACCCTCCAGTTCCCAAACGCCGACCGCGCGCGATGTCCGACCACCTGTGGGAGGCCCTGTTCGCGGCCATGCGCTCGGACCGCGACCAGGCCCTGGCCTCGCTGGGCGACTGGGTGGCCGATCAGGTCCGCTTCACCGGCGCGTGGGTCCGGGGCGGTGCTGGCCGCCAGGCCGTCGTCGTCCTGGCCCACGCCGTCACCGCGCCGCGCACCAGCTGGCGCACCATGCGCGCCCCGGCCACCGAGACGCCGGCGCCCGCGCCCGTACGGGATCCGGACTGGGTCACCCACCGCACCCGAACAGAGCACGAGTAGACGGAAGGTTACCGACTCCCTTACTGGCAATCGACTCGCTAGACCACCTTCGACAGAGCAAGGCCCGGACCAGGCGTCCGGGCCTTCGTCGTGCCCCGGATCTTTCCCCCGGCCGCTGCTGTCCTGGTCCCGGCTTCCGGACCCAGGGGGTGAAGAAGCCGTGCCCGAGGAGGACGAGACGCAAGCACCTGAGACCTGCCACTGTCCCGCCCGCCATGTCGAACTCACCCCGGACGCAGTACCGATGACCAGCCGCCAGACACCCCGGGCAACACCCGCGCCGATCGCCGCTACGCTGGACACACCCACCCTGGGCCGGGCCGAGACCCCACAGGGACGCTCCCAGGCAGAGAGCCGCAGCAGGACCGCCGACCGCGCGGCGCACACCCCCGCGGACGACACCACGCAGGTGTCCGCCGTTTCTGCTCCTCCGCCTTCTAGGAGAATCCCGATGGCTCGGGACCAGCACTCCCCCGCGTCCGCGCATCCTGACCCGCCCAGCACGCCCGAACCCGCCTCCGCCGTGAAGCCGGCGCTCTTGTCGCAGCGCACCGCCCTGATCCTCTTCATAGCCGTCGTCATCGGCATCGGCATCGGCGTACTGACCTTCTTCGCCGAAAAGTCCTACCCCAAGGCGGTCCTCGCCGGAGTCCTCGCGGCCGGGGCCTGCACGGTAGGGCTGCACAGCCTGATCGACTGACCTGCGGGGTCGGTCAGGAGGAGCCTGCCCGACCCCGCGGCACGGACGTCAGGCGGCGCTGAACTCATGGGCCGAGCCGCCGCGCCACTCCACCCACCGCGAGGCGTCCCAGATGGCCTCCGGGTCGGCGACGCCGGCACCCTCGAGGAGCGGGGCCGGCGCGACTGCGAGGCGGCGAGGCGGCGCTTCCCGGCGCCTTGGAGTCGCTTCCGCTGCTTGCGCAGCTCCGCCTTCTTCGCCGCCTTCGACTACGCAGCTCGGTCAGAGATCACGGTTCCTTGCGCTTCGGCGGGCGCGTCTGGCCGGCGGCCTGGCAGGCCAGCGCGCATGCGGCCCGCTCCCCCGCAGGATACCCCTGGGTCTTTTCGCAGTCGGCGACGATGACGGGCAGCGCATCCCCCCGGCGACCTGTGACGGCGGGTCGACTGCCAGCCGATCAGCCGCCAATCGGGCCCCGGCGATCTCCATCACCGGCCGGCGCCCGGCGCTGACGGTTGCGCGGCTCGGTCGCCACCCCGAGCGTCTCGCCGCACACGCCCTGCCATACCTCGCCCTCCGGCACCGGACGCCCTGCGGGGCTTCGCCGTGCTGTGCACCGTACCGCGTTCCGTACCTCGTCGTCACCGGCCGGGGCGTACCCCGGACCGGTGAGGTGCGTCTGATCAGCCCGCGATCGAGACGGTGAACTTCTCCGTGGCCAGGACGCGCTCGTCCTGGATGAAGTTTCCGTACTTGCCTCCGGCCGACTCGTTTTTCGCCAGCGGGACGTGGCCGCGAACACAGGGCTCGTTGCCCGTGGGCTGCCTGCCGTCGAAGTAGTAGATCTTCCAGCTGCCGTCCTCGAACTTGGGCAGGATCTAAGCACACTGGCCGCCGTCCGTTCCGCCCTCGAAGGTGCCGGCGAACGGGTACTCGTCGCATGAGTCGTCCTGGATGTCGTCCTGCGGGTAGAACGGGATGCTGGTGCCTTCCTCACAGGTCCGATACCGATTGGCCTTAGCTGCGCCCTCGTCCTTGTTCCGGCTGAGCGGATTGCCCGGAGTCCCCCACTGGTCGACCAGGGCAGCCTGGCCGAACCAGTAGGTGGCCGCCGCCTCGCCGTAGCGGGAGAGCGGCATGTCCAGCAGGGCCCGTATCTGGCCGATCACGCAGCCGTAGCCGGACAGCTCCGCGTCCTTCCGCGACGACTCCGGAACCCTCTTCGAGATTCTGCAGCCGCATGCCGCATCACCAGCCGGCTGCCCGGCCGGTGTCGGCGGGGAGAGCGACCTGACCCTCCCCGCCGACACCGGGCCTGCCTCCGGATTCCAGCCGTTGACGCGGCCCCACGCTGCCGACCGGAGCACGGAGAACGCCCACAGATAGCCGGCGTGAATGAGGTGGTCGTTCTCCATCCGCCTGCGGGTGATGCTGGGCTTCTCTCCAAAGGCCCTGGTGATGGGCGAGGCGCGTTTGCGACCGCCTCGGTCAGGTCGTCGGCGGCGCCGCAGGCCGCCGCCGAACTTGTCGATGGGCTCGAGCGTGCGACGACCCACCGAACATGCCTCAATGCCTGGGGCACATGCAGATCTTGATTGAGGTGATCGCTCCCTGCGGCGTGTACGGACTGACGCACAGCCCGCACCGCAACGAGGCAGGCGTCGTCCACGGAGCGAGCAACCATGCCGCCGGATACTCGATTCTCAAGGGCATCGATGTTGTGCGAAGGTCAGCCGGTGACTGCCTTTCGGAACGAACCCGCCCCGCGGTATGTCCTCGAGCTGCTGCGCTGGCAGTTCGACCTGACTTGGTCGCTGTTCGAGTACCACCTGGAGAGGCTCGAACCCGACGACTTCTTGTGGGAGCCCGCCGCAAACTGCTGGACGGTTCGCCGGGCCGATGATGGGACATGGGTGCCAGACTGGGCGGAGAGTGAGCCCGACCCTGTTCCTGTACCGACTATAGGCTGGCTGAGCTGGCACATCGGCTGGTGGTGGAGCGTGACCATCGACCACGCGCATGGCAGAGCACCTCGGGAGCGAAGCGACATCGGCTGGCCGGGCGCGGGCAAGCCGGCCGTCGAGTGGCTGAGCGGTCTCCGTGCGGACTGGCTGGAGGCACTGGACCGGTTCACCGATGCCGATCTGGACTCAACCGCCCCGTTCCCCTGGCAGAACGACCCCCGACACACCGTCGCACACATGGTCGCCTGGGTGAACGCCGAACTGATGAAGAACGCTGCGGAAATCGGCCAGCTCCGTATCCAGCGCGCCGCCAACCAGCCGTCGAGCAGCACGGGTTGACGGCTGGGTTCTGTCTCTTTGGTCAGCGTCGGGTCCAGATGAGGATGCCCGCGAGGTGGAGTGCGGCCTGGTAAGCGGCGGCGAGTTTGTCGGTTCGTGTGACCAGGCGCGCACCACTGCTTGAGTCGGTTGATGCACCGCTCGGCGATGTTCCAGCTTGTAGGGCTCGCGGTCGACGCCGGGCGGGCGGCCACCGAGTCGGCCTCGCCGCAGGCGGTGGCCGACTTGATCGGACGGCTGCGGGATGACCGTACGGATGCCTCGGCGCCGCAGGTGGCTGCGGATGGCACGTGAGGAATACGCGCGGTCACCCAGAACGGCCAGGGGCCGGGTCCGGGGCCTGCCGGGGCCAGTGCGGGGCACGCGGATGCGGGACATCACCGTCTCGAAGGCGGGTGCGTCACCTGCCTGGCCTGCGGTGACGGTGAAGGCGAGGCGTCGTGCGTGGGCGCCTGCGGCCAGGTGGACCTTGGTGCTCAGCCCGCCGCGGGAGCGTCCGAGCACGTGATCGACGGGCTCGCCGCGGTGGGCCACCCCTTTTTGAGTGTTCCGGCGGCGTGCTGGTGCGCCCGGACGACCGTGGAGTCCACTGACACCATCCAGCTGTTTGGATCTCCGATGCGCCTATTCGAGTACCTTCCGGACGTCCCCGGATGAGGTACGCACGGTGGGGGGTATGTCGTTTCGCGTGATGTGACCTTGGGAGCCGTGAGGAGATGAGCCATGTACGCCGTGGTCCGCCGGTATGAAGGGGCGACTGATCCTACCGAGGCAGGACGGCGAGTGGACGAGGGATTCGTGCCTCTCCTCCGCCAGGTCCCGGGCTTCGTGGCCTACTACTGGATTGACGCGGAGGGTGGGGTGATGGTCTCTGTGAGCATCTTTGAAGACCAAGCAGGAGCCGAAGAGTCGATCAAGAAGGCGGCGGACTTCGTACGGGACAACCTCGCGTCACTGCTACCCAACCCTCCCCAGGTCACGGCCGGCCAGGTTGTGGCTGCTGGATAACGGCCTCCGGAGCGGTACTGGATCCACGTACCGTGACCCAGCGGTACACGCCCAGGCCGGAGCGCGCCGGGCGATGTGCGGGGTGATCTGGGACCGGCGGACCTTGTCCCGGTAAATCTCGTGGTCATAGCCGCGGTCGGTGTACAGGCGCTTGGGGCGGCGCAGTAGCTGGCCGCGTTTGCCGCGGATCGGCGGGAGAGCCTGGATCAGCGGGATCAGTTGGGTGACGTCGTCGCGGTTGCCGCCGGTGGTGATCACGGCGAGCGGGACGCCGTACGCCTCGACGATCAGGTGCTGCCTGCTCGGATGCGGTGTACTGCGGCCACGGCGCGGCCCGAGCACGACCTGAGCGCCGATACCTCGGCGAGGGCGTCGAGATCGGCTTCTTCATCCTTTCTCCACGTCCCGCCACCAGGACAGATGTCGCGTATTCGCATCCAATGCCCTGGGCAGCGGTAGTACCAACGAAACGGCCGGTATCGGTGAGATTGATCTCGGCCTTGGAAGCCGACCCGGGCATCCCTCCCCGAGCAAGCGAGGAGCGATGCCTGCCGTCTAGGGGGTGATGACCACCTGGTACGCCTCGCCGTCGAGGATGCGCTCGGACTGAACGTCACGGCCCAGCTGTCCCCCCGCGCCCGTGTTCTCGTCCTTGGGGACATGGGCCCTGATGCAGGGTGCCGCCGGCTCGTCGCGTACGACCGTTACGCTCCACACACCGCCCACGTTGCGGGGGATGATCTCCGTGCACATGGAACCGATCGTGCCGCCCTCGCGGGATTTGGCGAAGGGGAAATCGTCACAGGAATCGTCCCGGACACTGGGGTCCCCCACGAAGGGCCTCGGGGGAGCCTCGCAGCTGTAGTAGCGCCTCTTGTCCGCCATCTTGTCGTCGGCGTCACGCGTGAGCGGCTTCTTCTCGGTGCCGAGCCTGCCGTTGGTCAGGTTGTTCCGCGCCCACTCGTAGGCCACTGCGGCGGCCCCGTAGAGGGACTTGCTGATGGTCGCCTGGGCCCGGTGGCCCGTGACGATGCAGCCGGGGTACAGGCCGACCTGTCCGTCGCAGCGCAGCGAGGGACCCGCCCAGTTCTGGGAGCTGGTGACGGGGTTCGCACCGGTGCTCACCACCTCGGACTGGTAGGAGATCTGTGTGCGCTGACTGAGGCCGCCGCCCCGGACGGTGGAGTCGTAGGACAGCGTCCCGGTGTGGTCCTCGTCGCCCTGGTGCAGCTCGATGTACCCGCCGCCCCAGGCGGACGGGCCACTGGGTGCAGTCCGATCGAAGGGACACTTTCATCGCGGGAATGGTGGGTGACATCGCGCCGGCGAGGACGATGCTCTCCTGCCACCGCGTACTTGTGGGGCTCGGCTCGGACGCGGCCACGACCGTGAGATCGGCGGTGCCGATCACCTGGCCGTCGGGGCTGACGAGCGCGTACACGATGTTGTGCCGCACGCAGTACGCGTGACGGGTGGAGACGACATCCACAGGTTCGGAGGAGGCGCACAGGGCCCCCGCGCCGTCCTGAGGGGCGGCCGTGACGTGGGCGCGGATGCGGGCCAGGTCCTGGGCGGAGACGGGGCCCTGTCGGGTGCAGGTCCACGCCGCGCCGTGGCGTGCGGGCCCGGAGCCGGGGGTGGTGGCCGTGCACGTGCCGTGGCCCTTGGCCGCTACCTTCACCCCCCGACCGGACACGTATGCGAAGAGGGGGAAATGGACGATGCCGCGCCCTATAGGATCCGTCAGCCGCGTCGGCAGATCACTCATGGCGGTGACCGCTACGGCGGCCGCCGCCATGGGTCTTGCCGTCTCCCCAACTGCTGCAACCACCACGACGGCGCAGACGCCCGCGCCCGGCGGCACCTGTACGGCGGCCGATCTCGGTGCCCGCCACCCGTACATCAAGACCAGCGAAGTGTCTCCGACGATCACCCACTTCAAGGGCTGGTACGTCACCCAGGGCACGACCGGCTACCAGAGCGTCACCACCAGCACCCAGACCACCATCTCGGTGTCCGTCGGCCTCAACAGCAACGTCCCGGGCAGTTTCGCCGTCGAGACCCTCGGCACCGTCGGCGCGATGCTGGGCCTGAACGTACAGGTCGCCTACTCCTCCACCAGCAGTGTGTCGAGCACGGTCACGTGGAACTTCAGCCAGCCCGGCTACTACGGCGTCTACAAGGGCACCAAGAAAGTCACCGGTACGTACGGAAGCCGCAACCGCAACCGCGTCCAACAGGGCGACGGCAGCTGGGCGTTGAAGTGGATCGCGGGGCCCGGCAACGGCAGCTTCACCACCTACACCACCCTTGAGGAAGGCGCGGTGCGCTGCCAGGACGAGGTGCCCGCAGGAAGCATCATGGCCAAGGCGCAAGAACTCCTCGACTGCGGCTCGGCCGCCGCGAAGGCCAAGCACCCGTCGGGTGCGGTGGCGCCGACGGCGAAGCAGAAACGGGACCGCCTCGCGCAGCGCCCGGCTCCCACCGGCGGCACGTCCGCCAAACAGCACAAGGCCACCGAGCGTATCGCGCGGGCCGATCTCAACTGCGCGCCCGGCGCCTACAAGATCGCCGTGCCTGACAAACCCCTGTCCTGGGGCGCGCCGCTCTTGGCGGCCGATGGTGTTCGCCTGCGGCCCTCGACGATCTTCGGCGCCCACCTGGACAACTGACGCCTGTGCAACGTGACGGAGAACAACGGGGTCCTTGAGGCGTCCCTGTGGAACTGGGGCAACGGCGGGTGCGCGACCATCGCCGCGGGGAACGCGGCCACCGAACGGGCGGTCGTGCAGACGGCCCCCTGCACGGAGGACGACCTCCAGCGGTTCTACATCTACCGCGACGTACCCGGCAGCTCGAAGATCGGTGTGCAGAACAAGTACACCGGCTCCATGATGGGCCACGATCGGTACGCGGACGGGGAGTTCATACGCCAAGTACTCCAGCGGCAGGCAGGACGGTACGGGTACGTACACCCTGATCGGAGTCTGACGGCCCACACCCCGTGAGCGGCCCCGCACGTGAACCCCGACCTCCCGGTTTCGTGCGGGGCCCTCCGCGTCCCTACTCCGAGCGGCGGGCAATCGAGCCGTCGTGCCAAAACCACCTGCTATGAATCCCAGCTCACGGTCATCAGCCGCCGCATGTCCTGTCGGACGCCGATGTCGCGGGGGTGCAGTGGGCCTACACCGACCAGGCGAGCGACTGGTCGAGCGCCGCGCGCTCGGCGGGCCGCGGATGCCCATCCGTGCCCTGGCTGAGGCCGTGGAGGCCATGGAGCAGGATCCGGAGCTCGCTGAGGACCTACGCGCCCAGCTCCCCAGCAGAGCGGCCATGGCCGCGATCACCACCGCCGTCAGCACGTCGTCCCCACCGGCTCAGGCCGTCAGCCCTGGCATGGGGTCCTTGGCCAGCTCTTTGGATGACGCCCTGGCCGTCCGGCACGGGATGGAGCGCGAGCAACCGCGCTCGACCAAGGTGGCGGAGGCCGAGGGCGCCCCGATCCGCAAGGCGGCCCAGGACTCGTATGGTGAAGGTGGTCCGTGAACGGGGTGGGAACGGTCCGGGCGGTGGCCGGCCCTGGTGCCTGCCGCTTGGGGACCGGGTTCTGCTGGTAGCGGTGTACTACCGCACCAACCTCCCGATACGGCAGCTCGCCCCGCTGTTCGGGATCTCTTCGGTGACGGTCTGCCGGGTCATCCAGCGACTTGGGCCGTTGCTCGCGCTGGAGCCGGCTCCGCGGCCCGTCGCGGGGGTCGAGCGGCTATGGATCGTGGACGGCACGCTGGTCCCGGCTCGCGACCGGCAGGTCGGCGCATCCTCCAGCAACTCCCGTTTCTCAGCGAACGTGCAGGTCATCATCGACGCCGACACCCGCCTGGTCCTCGCCTCGGCCCGGCCGGCGCCCCGGGAACAAGGCCGATGCCCACGTCTGGCGCGAGTCGGACTGCCAGCCGCGGCGGCCGGGACGACGGTGATCGCGGACGGCGCCCACCTGGGCACCGGGCTGATCGTCCCGCACCGCGGAAGGGCCGGACGGCCCCTCCTGCGCGGGCAGGAGGAAGACAACGCCGAACACCGACGGGTCCGTGCCCGCGTAGAGCACACCTTCGCCGGCATGAAGAACTGGAAGATCCTCCGCGGCTGCCGTCAGAAGGGCGACGGCCTCCACCAGGCCGTCCAGGCCGTCGCCACCCTGCACAACCTCGCCCTCACCGGGTGAAACAGCAGGTCAAGCACCACTCCTGCCTGCCCGAGACGCGCCTTCTGCAACACCCTTTAGGCGAAACGGGCACCGGCCGGAACCGGCCGGTGCCCGTCATCCGTCAGTGTGTTTCGCCGGGCTTGTCGACGGCTGCCTCGACCAACGCCGCCACCTCCCAGTCGAACCGCGGATCGGGCCCGAGCCGCGTGGCATCCCAGCCCATCCCCCGGAAGGCATAGGTCTTGGGGTCCAGGAAGAGGTAATCAGCCGTGTCCTTACCGTGGACCCGGTGGACGTACCTGACAGCCAGGCTGCTCCGGCCGGCGCCGTCGTCGACCCGCTGTTCCAGGACCTCGACTCCGGGGACGAGGGCGAGTGCCCGGTACAGGGCCGCGTTCAGCTCGGGCGGCAGGGCGACCCCATAGGAGAGGATGTTGGAGAGCCTTCGGAAATCGAGGGCCTTCGGTGGCCCGTTCTTTCCGTCGACGAAGTTGTCGAGGAGGGTGTCGAAGGACGCGTCAGAGTGGACCCGCGCCAGCAGCTTCCGCGGGTCGGTGGGCAGCTTGACGATGTTGTCATACCACTGTTCGTAGGATTTTGGTCCCTTGACCCCGTCGCCGGCAGGCAGGGTCTCGTCCACGACAACGATCTTGCCGTGGCGGCGGAAGGCGTGCTGCTTCCCGTCGAACCGGTTCCAACCCTCGTCCTCGAAGTAGTGCGGCGCCCGGACCGCCGACTTGTTGTAGATCCACTGGTCGGAACGCGGCCGGGTGACCTTGTGGTCCTGCACCGAGTCGGCGGCCCGCTCCATCACCTGGGCCACATTCACGGTCCCCGCCTGGGGTTCCCCGGTCGCTCCCCGGTCCCCGGGCGTGACGACGAGCAGGCCGGCGACCACGCTCGCCGCCACCGCCGTCGGGATCGCCAGCCGCCAGGGCCGCCCTGACCCGGTCAGCCATCGCGGGGCCCGGCCGCGGTCCGGCCCGTCCGCGGCGGCCGCCGCGGCGAGGAGGTCGCGGCGGCCCTGGGCCAGCCGTGCGACGCCGGGCTCCGGCGCCGATGGGCGCATGTCACGTACTGCCTGCAGTTCATCCATGGGTTGCTACCTCCTGGACAAGAGTGGGGTCGATTCCGCCGAGCGCCTGGCGCATCTTTCTGCGGGCCCGGTTCAGCCGGGACCGCACGGTGCCTACCGGGATCCCGAGCGCCTGGCCGACCTCGTCATAGGTCAGTTCGGCCCAGGCGATGAGCAGCAGCACATGGCGGTCTCCCGCCGACAGCGCGGCGAGTGCCGCGGCGAGCTGCTTGCCGGACGCCTGCGCGCTGACCCGTCCGTCGATCCGGTCGGTGTACGACTCGGCCACCGGGTCCACACCCGTACGGGAGAGAGCCCGGTAGGCGCGCACCTCGGCCCTGCGGTGCTTGCCGATCAGGTTGGCGGTGATGCCGTACAGCCACGGCAGGGCGTCGGGGCGGCTCAGGTCGTAGCCGCCGCGCCGGCGGAAGGCGATGAGAAAGGTGTCGGCGACGATGTCGTCGGCGATGCTCTGGCCGAGACGCCGCGTCACATAGCGGTGGATGGTGGCCGCGTGGCGGTCGTAGAGGGTCGCGAAGACCTCCGGGTCCCCCGCGGACTCTTCGATCAGTGCGGCGTCGTCGGTACGTGCCCGGTCTGGCGCGAGCCGGGAATGGGCGGTCACTGATGCTCCGTTCGTTCCGTCGTCCCGGGACTGAACCCCGCCGAGACGTTCACCCCCTTTTCCCCGAACCCCGGATCCGGGTTCACGGGGGGGGCGTCGGGCCAACTGGAGCGGGCGGCCGCCCGGGTCACGGCGCCAGCTTGAACCCGTCGTGGCTGCGGGCGAAGCCGAGCGAGTCGTAGAAGCGGTGGCCTCGGTGCGGCGCTTGTTGCTGGTGAGCTGGACCAGGATGCAGCCGCAGGCGCGGGCGCGCTCGATGACCCAGCGCAGCAGCTCGCAGTCCAGCCCGCCGCCGCGGCGGTCGGCGCGGATGCGGAGCGCCTCGATCAGGGCGCGCTCCTCGCCGCGGCGGCCCAGGCCCGACTCCCCGCGCCATCACAGGCGGGAGGCGGCGCCCAGCGAAACGGGAAGACCCGGCGCCCGCCGGGCCACCCCGGACGAACAATCCTCCGGTCACCCACACCGCGTGCCGACCACCCTGTGCCTCAACAAGCCGGGAAGGTCAAACAACTGCGAAGTGAGCGAGAAACCACAGACCAGCAAGGGTCCGACCCACGCGCGCGAGTGATCCGCCGGTCTCCGTTTCGCCGGGGCCGCGCTGGGCGGCGTCCGACCCACGCGCGCGAGTGATCCGCCAGCGGAGCAGAGCCCAGCCGAACCATGCGGTTCGGACCCACGCGCGCGGGTGATCCGCGTGGGAATCCCGCTGGAGGCGTGCCCGTGTTCCTTAGCTCGAAGCCACGTCGCCCTCGCGGTGCGAGAAGAATCCCCACCGTTTTGTGAAGGGCGGCTCCGCGTGGCGGGAAGCAGCATCGTCTGCGGCCAGGATTCTTCGCGCCAAATCTTCCGAGAAGGGGAGTCCCAGGCTGAGGCAACGCTCATGCAGATGTTCCCACCCCTTGATCCTCAGTTCGATGAGCGTGCGCAGGGCGTGGACAGCCATGAGCAGTAGGCTGGTTAAGACGATGGTCACGACGCAGCCAGCTGCCAACTCCGGCTGATCCTTCCCCTTCTCTTGGGCTGACCACAGGACGACATCGAGGAGGTAGACCATGGTGAGCAGGAACGTCAGGCCCCACAGAGTGGCCACCGAACGGTCAGGCGTGAAACCTGGGTTAGCCGATGCTCGCGGACTCTGAGGCTCTCACGAATTCGCCAGGCCTCAAAAGAATCGTGAGTGCGGATTCCGAGATGGGCGGCCGTGTGTTCTCGGAGATCGGTAGCGTGGAGTGCTTTGATCCGCTCTCTGCTGCTTTGCACGCCAGCAGCCGCCTTGGCCGCCTCGACCATGGCCACGATAAGAATCGTGGCCAAAATCGTGACGACGAGTGCGGCAAACTCCTGCGACATGGCTAACTTGCCACTGTTTTTCCAGTTCTGTAAGAACTGATAAAAGATCATAGCGTCCTCCCCGTGGCCGTCTGGCGCGTGCAGGTTATCGGGAAGCGAGGTACGGTGCGGCCTCAGCAACACAGATACGGCCGGACCTCCCGCGCTTGCTGGTCGAGCGCCCAGTCCCGGACGATGTGTTGCTGGCCGCCGGTCTCCGTCAGCCAGCGGATCTCCTGTGCGACATCCTGTGAGTTCCCCTGGGCCCCGCTGAGTCCTTGTCCCCGTGGCGGGGTTCTTCATCCTTCGCGCGCTCGGTGGTCTCGTGACGTAGCTTCGGCATCCTTGAAGCGTCCTCGTCTCGTTGGACTGGTCTGCGGTCTGGGTGAAGGCGAGGAGGCTCGGGTGGGCGGCGCCGGGAGTCGTAGGGGGCCTGCGTGAGCACGAGGTGCCCGCCTCGGTGAGCGATCGCCGAGGTGACGGGCCTGCTTGCCCTGTTGCCAGCCGGCGTTGATCCGGTGACTTGGTGGCGGTCCGCGAGAGGTCAGCGGTCGCCCGGGGCCTGAACGGTGCGGCGGTATGCCTGCGGTGAGACGCCGATCGAGGCATGCAGGTGCTGGCGCAGTGACGCGGTTGGCCACCTCGCTGCCGTGGTCCTTGCGCACGAGATGCAGGCATACGTCCACGCCGGACGCGGCCACGGCCGAGGTGAGGACGTCGCCGTCGTCGATGAACAACACGTCCGCATCCAGGGCAACCTGGGGGAACGCATCCCGGAACCGGGCCGCCAGCGCCCAGTGCGTCGTGGCGGGACGCCCGTCTGGCAACTCGGTCGCGGCGAGCGTGAAGGCGCCGGTGCAGATGGACACGACGCGCGCGCCGGCCGGGATCAGCGCGAGCGCCTCCGCCGCTGAAGCCGGGAGCCGCACCGAGGTCGGCGCCGACTCGTACGGCGGGATGACCACCGTGTCCGCGGTGGCCAATGCCTCCGGCGCGTGGTCGGCGATGATCGTGAAGTCCGCGGAGGTGCGCACCGGGCGGCCGTCGACCGTGCAGGTGACCGTCTCCTAGCGGCCGTCCGCGGTGCCGAAGACGCCCCGGGGGATGCCGAACTCGAACGGATAGACCCCGTCGAGCGCCAGGACGACGACACGATGCATGGCATGATCCTATCGGTGAATGGCATTCATGCCACTCCCGTCGGGTGTCCGAGCGCCGCAGGCTGGGGCGCATGAACGACATCACCACCATGCGCGCGATCAGCCAGGACGCCCTCGGCGGCCCCGAGGTGCTCAAGGAAGTCCGGCTACCACGGCCGGCGCCCGGGGCCGGGGAGGTCCTCGTTCGGGTGCACGCCGCAGGGGTCAACCCCACCGATTGGAAGCACCGCAGTGTCCCCGGGCTCTTCCTCGGCGAGCCCCCGTTCGTCCTCGGCTGGGACGTCTCCGGCGTGATCGCGGCGACAGGCGCCGGCGTCACCCTCCTCAAGCCGGGCGACGAGGTCTTCGGCATGCTGCCGTACCCCTACGGAGTGGGCTCGCATGCCGAATACGTCACGGGCCCCGCCCGCGCCTTCGCCCCCAAACCGGCCTCCGTCGATCATGTACAGGCCGGCGCCCTGCCGCTCGCCGCCCTCACCGCCTGGCAGGCCCTCGTCGACACCGCCCGCCTCGAAGCCGGCCAGCGGGTGCTGATCCACGCGGCCGCCGGCGGCGTCGGCCACCTCGCCGTACAGATCGCCAAGGCCCGCGGAGCACACGTGATCGGCACCGCGAGCACCCCCAAGCACGACTTCGTGCGCGCCCTGGGCGCCGACGAGGTCCTCGACTACCGCACCACGGACATCACCGAGGCCGTCCGCGACGCCGACGTCGTCCTGGACTCCCAGGGCAGCGACCACGCCATCCGCTCCCTGCGCAGCCTGCGCCCGGGCGGCATCCTGGTCTCCCTCCGGCTCGATGACGGCAACCCGGCGCTCGCCCGGGAGGCGGCCCGGCTCGGTGTGCGCGCGGGAATCATGCTGGTGGAGGACGACCACGCCGGGATGGCGGCCATCGCCCGACTCGCCGCCGACGGCCGACTGCGCGCCGAGATCGCCGGCACGTTCGAGCTGGCGGACGCGGCGAAGGCGCACGAGCTCGGTGACACCGGCCGCACCGCGGGAAAGCTGGTGCTGACCGTGCGGTGACGAAAGCAGGCGGTCACCGGAGGTGAATGGCCACGGTGACCGCCCGTTGCGTTTGGACTGAGTCCTCCCCCGGCCATCTCCCGACCAGCTACCACGCGTCGACGGGGGACGGCAGCACGCGTTCCTGGTCCATCGCGCCGGTGTCCGGATCGAAGACGTAGACCTGGAACGGTGCCCACGCCCGGCCGGCGAGGACATCGAGATCCGCGTGAGAGGGGACCAACAGGGACAGCTCCTCCGCCCAGGCCCTCAGCCGGCACGGATCAGGGCAGGCCACACCGACCAGCGTCCACTGCTCACCTTCGGGGCCGCTGCGCTCGTACACCGGTCTGCCGTCGCCGTAGCGAGAATCCGGAGCGCCGAAGACCAGACTCCGACCGAAGTACAAGTCCGCCAGGGCCCGGAAGTACCTCCACTGCCGCTGGTCCAGGCCCGTACGGTCCCAGAACGCGGCGTACGCCTGGCGCTTGACCGCCTTCTCCCGCTCCTTCACCGCCCGTTGCCGCGCCGCGGCCTTCTCCTGCGCCTGTCGTCGGCGTGTGGCTTCCGCCTCCTCCTGCGCACGCTCGGCGTCCGATGTCACGTACGAGGGGGTCGTCCACCACATTCGCCACGAGTCGTTCCAGGACCTGGTCCAGCCCTCCGCCCACTCGTACCATTCGTCCTCGTCGGTGACCCGGCTACTGGAGCGGGGGGTGTGCGGCACTATCTGGCCCGTCAGCATCCACGACACCGCGTCGGCCAGCGTCGCACCGACCGGCGACCAGTGCCCGCTCTTCCCGGGTAAGCGGGCCAGGCCGGCGCTCACCGACCAAGGCTGACCCCGGTCGGCCGGGGCCTGGACCAGAAGGGTCGGCACGGTGCCCACCCACGGGCGCGGTCGGAAGCCGAACCAGCACACCCGCACCCCGTCCCGTTCATACAGACCGGTCCGCGCGGCGATCTCCCCCGCCGTGATGGGGGACAGCTGGGCCTCCAGCGCCATCAGCCGGTCACCGTCCGAGTCGAAGACCATCACATCCGCCCTCCACTCCCGAGTCGGCGAACCGACTTCGAGCTCCGCCCGGTAGCCCGCGGCACGCGCACACGTCACCAACTCCAGCTTGAGCAAGTGGTGTTCCAGTGACTCGTTCTCCAACGAGCACGACAGGGGCCGCGTGTGGTGGTAAAGGTGCCGGGTGCCCAACTTGGAGACCCGGGCGAAGACCTGACCCCCACACTCTGGGCACACCAACTCCACGCCCCGCACCCGGTGGATCTCCTCCCACGACCGACCGCAGCCCAGATCGTCCAAGGTGATGTCCACCCTGCCCCACTCGACGTGCTCGGCAGTGAACTGCACCGGCCCGCTCCCCTCTGGTCGCCGTCTCCCGCTGCGAAGCCGTGATCTCCCAGACACTGACACCGGCTCCGCTCCAAGATCATCCCGGTCAGTCCCTACATCCACCAGGTCCTGGCTCCCGGCGCCGGCCGCCATGAGCGTCACCCCCTTCTCCTGGTCGTGGCGGTGAGGCGGGCACGGCGGCTGGTCAGCCGCACCGTGACTCCCGGCTGCGCCTGCACGCTGTCCAGGGGCGGCAAGGACAGGCGCGCGTGCCCCGCACTAGCGGCATCTGCCTCCTGCGCCCACCGGGTGGAGGCCGGAGCCGCGGTGCACACCCGAGCCGCACCCAGTGGCACAACATTCCTCATGCCGCATCAGGCAACGTTTACCCTGCCTGTACGGTCAGGGCATGGATGCCAGCGACCAGCCGACTCTTGATGAGATTGAAGATCGCTTCGTTGAGATTGCCGAGGGTCGGCTGTCCCGGGACAAGGCCGACCGCTGGGCGGCGAGGTGGGTGCTGGAGGACAGGATCGACTGGGACGATCTCTCCTGGTGGGCACTGAACCGCCTTCACGGAATCGATCTCCCCGCGGGTGAGAGCGGCGGCTACCTGCACGACGAGCAGGTACGGGGATGGCTCGCTGAGCTGAGGAAACGCCGAGCGATGTGAAGCGGCCGCAGCGCCTTCCCCAAGTCCCGGCCGTTGCCAGGACGTACGCATGGCCGAACGCGTGCGGGTACGGGAGATCGACGACGATGAGGGCCGACGACTGCTGCGGATCATCCGTAGGGGCACGGGATCGGGAGTGACCTGGCGACGGGCCCAGACGGTGCCGCTGTCTGGACAGGGCCTGGCCGTGGCCGAGATTGTGCGCCGCCACGGCCACGAACCTGTCGTAGTGGGCTGACCCGACCACGTCCCGCGAACGCACGAGGAACGCGCCAGCCCCAGAACCCGCGAGATGCCTCCCACCCCGCACGAGCCTTGTCGGCACCCGCTGCCACCATGAGGCCCATGAGCCACATCATCACGATGACCACCGCTAACCAAAGCCGCGTCGTGTCCTACCTGCAAGGCGAACTCGACGCGACCCAGCAGCGCATGCTCCGCGATCACATACGCAAGGACGCCCACACCGACCAGCTCAGCCTCGAACACCAAGGCATCGATCTGGGCATCAGCATCCCCGAGGCACTCGACCACCTCCTCGCGGGCCATGCCAACGCGGACGGCGAATACGTGGGTCAGGCGTACTACAAGGCGCTCCAGCACATCATCGACTGGAGCGGGTCGGACCCCATCGATTTCGGCGTGTACTCAAAGCCCTCTACGTTCTTCGGGCGCATGGGCGACGAACTGCGGCGCCTCGGCGTCCCCGCCGACCTGTTGCCGCTCGACTTCCTGTTCGCTGGGCCGCCCGACGAGATCCCCTTCCACGTTCCGTCGCCCGTGGACGGGTATCCGGCCATCGGCCGTCTGCCGCTGGCCAAGGCCAAGCCACTCGCCGACGCCTACGCCGCAGTCCTGGACCGCATCGACAACGCCTTCACCCACGAGGCCCAGAGGCTCATCGACAAGATGCGGGTCGAGCACCACGAATGGCAGAGCGCTCTCCAGTACGGACACACCATGGACACGCTGTTCTTCTCCATTCAGGGCTGACCGGCTCCCGCCCCTCACCGGTCGCCGCGCAGCCCTCCCACCCTCACGCCGCCTCGAGGGTCTCTTCGGCCCGCCGGCAGGACAGCCGGGCTCGATCAGTCTCCGGGCAGACGTCCAGCGTCGGCGTGCCGGCGGGAGCCCTGCGGCCGGTGAGGACCAGCGGGCCGCGACCTCACTGCGGCGGAGCGGGAGGAGTACCTCGCAGGCCAGCCGCAGGGTGAGCCGCGAGCGGTTCCTTCAGGTCCTGTCTGGTCGGAGGGAGCAATCGGTCATGTGATGTGGGCATTCCGGGCTATGAGGATGAGGGTGGCAAGCAACAACAGGAACGGGATGATGATTACCCCTGCGCATCCACAACCCACCAACCCAAGCACTGAGGTGTCAGGCCTCTCACTGTCGTTCATGCACCAGACGCTACGAGCTGCCTATCTCGCACGGATCCGTGCCGATGCTCACCAGACTAGGTAGGACTACCTACAGCACCCTTGTTCGGCGGCGCGGTGAGCCCGTCCCCACCGCCCTACCCGGACCGACCCAGCGCCCCGAAGCCGAGCCACCCCGAGCAGCTACTCGCCGTCTCAAGCCGCAGGAGCAGCGAGTACGACGTGGCCCTCCAGGCCGAGATGCTGGAGAGCCACCGTGTCGCACGGACCCCGGCCATCCGCGGTGAGGGAGCCGGAGGACCGGGGCCGGTCGCCCTACGGTCCGCCCGGCACCTCAGACGACTCAGGAGTCGCCCGGATCGTCCAGCCAGGACCGTTATCCGTCTACGGGTGACCGTCAGGCCGAAGGGGCTGTGGTCGGGCTCGCCATGCCCAGCCACCCGGTGTGCGGGCCGCTCGATCGCCGCCCTCAGCAGTTGCTACAGGCGCGACCGTGGAGACCGGAGCCGGGCTCGACCGCGGAGTCGGCGCGCACCAGCTGAGACTGAGGCTGGGGCCGTTTCGCCGTTCGACGGGCAGGGCCAGGCGCGCGCCAGTGCGAGTAGTTCGTCGAGGCCCTCCGCTCCCGCGTGCTTTTCGAATTCCGGAACCAGTTCTCGGATGAGAGTGGCGCAGCTCGGGACTCCGATGCGGTTAGCCAGGAGGAGTGACTCCTTCTCTGCTGCTGCGGCGTGGTCGGCCTCGCTGGCCTGGAGGAAGCTTCCGGCCTCGTAGGTGAGGAACACTGCTCGGACCTTGTTGCGGGCGCCGGGAAGGAGCTGCGTACCCTCGCCGATCAGCTGGTGCTTGGAGCCGGCCCGGACCCGCTCGACTGGCGATGGGCCCAGCGACGGCATGCGCGTCGAGCTCACGCCCGGGGTGCGGCAGACAAGCGCCCCGTGTCATACGCGATGATCACCGGCGCTTCAGCGGGCACAACGTCATGCGTCGGCCTCCGAACTGGGCTGGTCTCGGGGAAACGGCGTGGTGGCCTGGGCGGGTCGGTAGCGTCGCGGCCAGGCCGAGCGCCGATGAGCCGCCGCTGAATGAGCCGACGGCGTGCGCCGACAGTGATCGTCAATGACGCAGCCGGACGGCAGCGGCCAGGATCGGGGTGGTCACGGCAGTAGCGGCGGCGCCGAATGTGGTGTCGGTGGCCAGGATCAAGCGGACCGTTCTCATGGCCAGGGTGAGGATCTCGCTGCCGCGCTGGCGCATGCCAGCCTCGAATCGGTTCACGGCCTCGGCCAGCGTGGTACCGCCGTCAGCGACGTCGTCCAGGTGCCGAAGCAGGGCGGCGGCGTCGCGGATTGCCGCGCCGGCCCCCATTCCGGCGGTGGGTGGCGTCGCGTGGACGGCGTCACCAAGCGCGGTGATACGACCCGTGGGCCATGGCGCGAGTTCGGTGGCGCGAGTCGAAGCGGCGTTGAAGCGGTACGCGGCCACGCTGTGCGGGTCGGCACGGCCGATGACCTCCAGCGTGTGCTCGGCCCAGCCCTGCTCGCGGAACCGCCTCAGCAGCGCGAACTGCAACTCGCCGTCGCGCAGGTCGCGTAGGGATTCGGTCGCGGCGGACTCGGTGAACATGGCGCCCCAGATGTAGGTAGGGCCGGTGGTGACGGACATCCGCAGCTCGGGGGCGTCGAGCGCGGCGTTGCCGACCGGGTCGAGGAAGCCCACGTACAGCGCTGCGCCCCGTGGGCCGATCGCCAGCCCTGATCGCAGGCCGAGCCGTTGCTGTTCACCGGGACTCAGGTCCCTGTGGAGGGTGCGGCCGGAAAACCCGATGATGCCCGCCGGGCTGTTCGTCGGACCTCCCGCCAGGTGCTGGGCGACCAGGGAGTGGGCACCGTCCGCCCCCACCACCAGATCCGCCGAGACCGGTCCCCCGTCGGTGAACAGCACGTGGGGTGCGCCGTCGTCGCCATAGCCGACGTCGGACACGGTCCGCCCCAGATGCAGGTCATCGCCGACCGCCTCCGCCAGCAGCAGGCGCAGAGTGATGCGATCGACATCGACGCTCGAATCACCGGTGAGATCCGGGCCGCGGCCGAGCAGCCGGCCGCGACGGTCCCAGAACGCATCACGGTTGCGCAGCCGCAGCGCCGAGGCCGACGCCAGCAGCCGCTGTACGATCTCCGGCGCCACCAACTCCCGCAACGCCGACTGCGCCCGCTCGTCCACAGTGATGTGGTAGCCCCCTGTCGCCGCCACATCGATGTCGCGGTCGAACACCGCCACCTCGAACCCCCGACGGCGCAACCCCGCCCCCAGCGCGAGTCCACCGATCCCACCACCGACCACGACAACACGCATACCCATCGGTCCTTCCGCCACGGTTTACCTGCTCAGGCACTCGACACTGGCAGCGGTAGTGGCCACCGAGTGGCCACTACCGGGCATGATGGGACGATGGCGAACACCTCGCGACGGGCATTGCGGCTCCTGTCCCTGCTCGGATCGCGCCGCCAGTGGCCACTGCGCGAGCTCGCCACCAAGCTCGAGGCCAGTGAGCGCACCGTCCGCCGTGACATCGAGACCCTGCGCCAGCTCGGATACCCGATCACCACCGTCCACGGCCCCGATGGCGGTTATCGGCTCGGCGCGGGGCACACCCTCCCCCCACTGGTGTTCGACCACGATCAGGCCCTTGCCGTGGCGGTAGCCCTGCAGACCGCGCCCAGCACGGTGTTCGGCCTGAGAGACGATGCGGCGCGGGCGCTGATCACTCTGGAACAAGCCATGCCCGCTGAGCTGCGGGCAGGTATGAAAGCCCTTCACCTGACCAGGCTGCGGAACTACTGGGAGTTCCCGGCACCCCCCATCGACTCGACCGCCCTCACCGCCGTGGGAGCCGCGGTGCGCCACCGCCACGTACTGGTCACCGAAACGCTGCGCGCCGACGGCTCACGCCCCGAAACCGGCGACGACGACTTCCTGCCCGCCCGCCGCATCGAGCCGCACCATCTGGTCATCTGGGCGGGCCGGTGGTATCTGGTCGCCTACGACCTTGGTGACCACCGGTGGCGAGTGCACCGTGTCGACCGGCTCCGCCCCCGCCCCACGACGCACCGCTTCAGCCCGCGCAAGCTTCCCGCAGACGACCTCGCTCACTTCGTCATGAGCAGTCACGACCGCGGCGACACCCTCGACGCCTGGCAGTGCATTGGCAACGCCCGACTCAACCTGCCGGCCGACATCGTCGCTCGCTGGGCACCAGGCGGCTCGGTCGTCGAACACCTCGACGCCGAGCACTGCCGGCTCACCCTCGGGGCCTGGTCCTGGGCTGGCATCGCCGGGATCCTCGCCACCTTCGATACCGAACTCGCCGACCTCCACCCGCCCGAACTCGCGCATGCGTGCCGACGACTCGCCCACCGATTGGCCACCACCACGGACACTGGAAGCAGGCCGCCCCGCGATGCCGGGTGACATAGGAAGTCACTGCCATTGATCACGACGCTCGTCGCAGAACGACCCAAGACGCCTCGAAACGACTCCCCCGAGAAACCGGCACAGCCACCGGGTACTCGCAACCGCGCGCGGCCGTCGCGCTGTTGACCCTCCCTGCGGCTTCACCGAGTACACGCTGAACATCCGCAGCCGCTCCGGCCCGCCCAGCGCCGCGATCCGCTCGTCCAATCCGATCGACGACGTCACCGCCACCGGCACGCTCGCCCCCGCCAAACCGTGTGCCGGCTCCGACAGCGGAGCCACCCCCACGCTCGCGTCTGCCGCGTCATACGGAGTCTGAATCCAGTCACAGTGGGCCGCCGGTCTGGCCTATGCCTGCCGATGCGGCCATGGTCTTGTCGTGCGTACGTCGTGCAGGAACCGCAACGGCACTGGTCTGAGGGGGAGATCGTGCTTCTCGGCCTCCTCGACGCCCTCGGCTGGTACGACCAGATCCGCGAACGCGTCCAGCGCGGCGAACAGCTCCACCCCACCCAGCACCAGAAGGTCACCGACGCCCTCCGCTCCGGCAGCCGCACCCCCCTGTGGAAGGAATCCGGGAAAGAACTCAAGCCCCAGTTCTTCCCCGACCAGCTCGCCACCTGGCTCGGCCTGACCCTGGCCACCGAAGGACACGCCGCCCGCCTCCTCTTCCCCCAGATCACCCGCGGCGCCGAACCCGCCCCCCTCGACGAAGACCGCACCGTACGGGGCACCGACTTCTTCACCGCCGGCACCGAAGACCGCTACCCCGACGTCTTCGGCCTCCTCCCAGCCGACCTGCCCGGCACCGAGCCCCTGCTCGAACTCCTCGGCGAACTTCCCCGCCATGCGATGATGCTCGGGCACGACGTGAAGGCCAACACCGCCTTCCTCCAGCAGATCACCACCTGACCAGGCTGGGGCCGGGCGACCCGAAGAGGGGTGCCCGGCCCATCAGCGGCCTCCTGTGAACCGTCTGTGCGGTGACGGCCTGTGCCCCCAGTCGGCCGGGCGGCACGCTCGGCAGGGGCCCGGCGCAGCGCGGCCACACGGGACAGCCCTGCGGCGGCGCTGGCGGCGACCGGCCTGGCGTCCGGGGCCGGCTGTGGGAAGGCGCGGTGGCGCCCGCGCATCGTTTTCGTCTGCTGCTCCGCGGCTTCCGCGAGCGCGGGGGGCGATGCGGCTGGGAGGCGCGAACACCTGGTCTGCGGCGAGGGCGTCCTTGAACCCGGTTCGGACACAGTCCGGCCTCGCAGGACGCGGCCAAGATACGCCCCTCGTTTCTGCCACCGCCGTGGGCGCTCACCTCTGGCTTGCTGCCGTCGGTCAGGGGCGACCGTCCCCTCCGGCCTTGGGTCTGGCCTCTCTCTGGCCCGGGTCAGGCACCGGCGTGGAGGTAGGCGGCCCACAGGAAGGGGGCCTGGGTCCGGTCGTACTGGCCGGGCAGATCGTGGCCGTCGCGCAGGCCGCGCACGGCCTGGTGCAGGGCCCAGGCCGCGCGGCCGGTATCGAGGGCCCCGGCGGGGGTGCGCAGGTGGGTGTAGAAGGCGTCGGCGACCGTGACGGCGGTCTGGTCATCGATCTCCCATAGAGTGCCCACCACGTGGGGGAATCCGGCCAGCTGGAAGGCGGAGGTCAGGTGAATGGCCTCGTCGGCTAGGTCGGCCGTGTCGATGGCTGCGGTGCGGCAGGCCGACAGGTAGGCCAGCTGGGCGTGATCGAGGCGGACGGGGGCGAGGCTGGCGACGGTGAGTGGGTCGCTGGCGTGGTCGTGGAGCAGCAGCCGGCTCATTGAAGGGTCGGTGGGGTCGCTGGCGCCGTGGCAGGCGAAGTGCACGATCGAGCAGTCGGGCAGGTGATCCAGAACGTTGTCCTTCGTCGGCGTGTGGGCCGAGAAGCCGACGGCACCGCCGTTGGAGGGGTCAGGCTCCAGAAGCACGGTGGGTTCGGGGAGGTGCTGGTACAGCTTGGCTACTTCCGAGCCAACGTATGGCAGGCGGCCCTGATCAGGCAGACCGGGGGTGGTGGGCATCGCGATGACCAGCCCTCGGGCGGGCGCTGCCGGGACCGGGGTGTGTTGGCGGGCGTGGCGCAGGGCGCGGACGGTGGGAGTGTGGGAGGAGACGACCCGGTCCATGACGGTGCGCCGGTGCGGGTCGTCGGCCGGGTCGGTGTGATAGCCGGCGGCAGGCAAGGGCAGCAGTCCCAGCAGCCCGCCCGGCACCCACCACACCCGTGGCCAGTCAGCGGCTGACGGCGGCTGGCGGTGGTGGCCCAGCGCCTCCAGCACGGGCCCGGCGGCGGTATCCCACAACCACTGCAGGACTCTGGCCATGACGGCCTGCGCCTGGCGCCGCTGCTCTCTGCTCTCGCCCGAGGTGGCGGTGTGCAGCGCCTGCTGGAAGGAGGTGACCGTCTCGGCCAGGGCCTCGGCGGTGAGGTGGGGGAGCTCCACGTGGGTGATGCCGCCGGTGGTGAGCAGCAGGGCATCGCTACGGTAGGAGCTGATGTTGAACACCACGACCGGGCCCTGACCCGCCTCGCTGAGGAGTTCCTCGGCAGTGGGCGGGAGGGCAAACGAGGCGAACCCCTTCAGACTGCGGATCTCGGTCAGGGTCTGGGCGAAATCGCGGGCCAACTGGTGCCGGTCGCGCACGAGACGCTGCTGCCGCCCCCGGAGGGCGTCGATGTCCTCGTCCCCGCCAGCGGCCGGTGCGGAAGTGTCTGCGGGTTGGTCGAGCCGGTCGCGCAGGTGGACGAACCGCGCGGCCAGATCGGGGCGCTGCCCCCTCAGGTCGGTGAGATCGCTGCGGGCATCGAGCGCCTGGCTGAGCAGCACCGCCCGTCCCGCCTCCAGCAGCCGCAGCGCTCGGACCGCCCGCTCTTGGCGGGTCCCCCGGGGATCGGCCAGAGCCAGTGCGGCGGCATCGCCGGCCAGCCCGGCGAAGCTGCCGAGTGCATGCTGCTGATCGCCTCGCTCTAGCTGGCGCACGGCCACCTGGGGCAGCAGCCGCACCGCTGCCTCCGCCGCGTCCGCCGCCCGCCTCGCCTCAAACCGCGCGAGCAGCCCAGCTGCTGCCCACGCTGCCCGGATCCTGCCCGAAGGCGCCGCCGAGACCACCTCCCACGCCTCTTCGTAAGCGGACACCGCCCCGTCTAGGTCCGCCTGGTGCCCGGTGCGCTGGAACCGGGTGTGCAGCGCGTTCCCCAGCCCGGACAGGCGCCCCGCCCGTTGGGGGTGGTCTGCTGGGGTGCCCCGCACCGCGTCGCGATGACGGTCGATGGCCTCGTCCAGATCTGCTCGGTCCTCGGTGCGCTGGAACCGGAGCTGCAGCGCGTTTCCCAGATTCGACAGCATCGCCCGCCGTTCGGGGTGGTCTGCTGGGGTGGCCCGCACCGCGTCGCGATGACGGTCGATGGCCTCGTCCAGGCCCGCCTCATCCCCGGTGCGCCGGAACCGGTCCGCCAGCGCGAGCCCGAGAGTGGACAGGTACACCGGACGGCTGGGGTGGTCTGCGGGGGTGGCCCGCACCGCGTCTCGTCCGGTGGTGATGGCCGCGTCCAGGTCCGCCTCATCCCCGGTGCGCCGGAACCGGAGCTGCAGGGTGTTTCCCAGGTTGGACAGCATCGCCGGCCGGTCGGGGTGGTCTGCGGGAGTAGCCCGCACCGCGTCATGGTGACGGTCGATGGCCTCGTCCAGGTCTCCCCTGTCGCCGGTGCGCTCGAATCGGAGCTGCAGCGCGTTCGCCAGGTTGGTCAGGCGCCCAGCCCGGTCGGGGTGGTCTGCGGGAGTGGTGTGTACCGCGGCCTGGATGTGGTCGATTGCTTGGTCCTGGTCTGCCTGGTCCCCGCCATGCTCGAACCGGGTCGCCAGCGAGATTGCCAGGTTGGACAGCATCGCTGGCCGGTTGGGGTGGTCTGCGGGAGTGGCCTGCACCGCCTCTCGTCCGGTGGTGATGGCCGCGTCCAGGTCCGCCCTGTCCCCAGTGCGCCAGAAGCGCTCCCGCAGCGCGAGCCCCAGGTTGGAGAGGTATGTCGGCCGGCCGGGGTGGTCTGCAGGCGTGGACCGCACCGCGTCCTGATAGTGGTCGATGGCCTCGTCCAAGTCCGCTTGGTCCCCAGTGCGCCCGAAACGGTCCCGCAGCGCGTCCCCCAGGCTGGACAGCGGTATCGCCCGGTTGGGGTGATCGGCAGGGGCGGCCTGCACCGCATCCCGTCCGGTGGTGATGGCCGCGTCCAGGTCCGCCCCGTGCCCGGTGCGCCCGAACCGGAGCTGCAGCGCGAGCCCCAGGTTGGACAGGTACCACGACCGGCGGAGGTCGGTGGTGGGGGCGGCCTGCACGATGCGCTGCCACAGGTCCACGCCAGAGGAGAACAGAGCGGGGTCAGTAGAGACAAGCGCCTGCTGCAGCAGTTCGAGGGCGTGCGGTGCCGCCGCCTCGGCGAGCAGTGGCAGCAGGGGCTGGGGCAGGCCATCGGCATCCGCGAGGAAGCAGGGGGTGAACGCCTCCACCGCCGAGTCCAGGGCCGTATGGCATTGATTTTCGGGGAGCGCTTGGAACCGGAACCAGTGAATCCAGCCGAGCGTATGGCAGAGCTCGAAGTCGCCGGTGTTGTTTGGAAGGAGTTCGGCGAGCTGCTCAGCATCAGCGAGCGCTGGCGGTTCGAGCGCAAGGGAGAGATCGCCAGTCTCGCTGATCCGCTGTAGCCGGGCCCTCACCGCGGCCAGCCGTTCCTCACGCACCTTGGCCCTCCTCTGTCCGCCTTCGCCGTGTGATGGTATTCGCATTTCCTATGCAGCGAAGGGGAGTTGCTTCGATACGCTCGCCACGCCGAGGTCGGGCGCTACCGCACCGCACAGGAGCAGCAGGGCGGCTGCGGACCAATAACGCAACCAGCGGGGGGGGATCCATGGCCGATGGGCCCGAGAGAGAGGCGGGGGTCGTGGCGGAAAGGCTGGCAGCGGTCTGCGCGCATCTAGGCGAAATCCGCAGGGACCTGCAGGAGGGGCCGGGCGGGGACGACGCGCCCGTGGATCGGCTGCTGGCCGCCGCACGGGGCGGCGGGGACATAGCGGGCCCGCTGGCTGCACTGCATGCGGTCCTGCAGGCAGGCGGGGACCCGCAGGGGCTGGACGGCTACGCCGGCGCCGGGGCTGCCACCCGCGGCGTTCGGCCGGTCGGGATCAGCGATCGGCCAGCCGAGAGCGTGTACCTGTGCCCGACTGGCCGGTGCGCGCGCTACTGGTGGCCCCAGGCCACCGCCCCGGTGCCGCGCTGCGCGATCACCAGCGCCGTCCTGCGCTGGGAAAGGCTGTAGGTCGGTGGGCGGCCTGCTGTCGGAGCTGGGCAAGAAACTCGCCGAGCGGTGGCTGTCTCTGCTGGTCCTGCCCGGTGCCCTCTACCTGGCTGTCGCCGCAACCGCCACTGTCCTCGGTCACACCCATCCCTTCGACCTGCCCCGCCTCACCGGACAGATCACCGCCTGGGCCAACCACGCCGCCGCGGGCACGGTCGGCGGCCAAGTGGTGGTGCTGGCCGCGGTGTTGGCCGGCGCTGCCGCAGCGGGCCTGGCCGCCCAGACCCTGGGCTCCCTGACCGAACGGCTGGGCCTGGCGGCCGACTGGCCCACCTGGACACCCCCATTCCGCCACCTGGCTGCCTGGCGCACCGCCCGCCGCCGCCATCGCTGGAGGACCGCCGCTCGCACCTGGCACGACCACCGCGAGCGCGCCGCCCTCGCCCGGACTCGCGGCCAGCGGACCGATCCGGCCGCCCGGCACGCCGCCCACCAGGCCATGATCCGCATCGCCCTGGAGGAGCCCCAGCGGCCCACCTGGAGCGGGGACCGCATCAACGCCGCAGTCACCCGTCTTGAGCGCGACCTCCACCTCGACCTACTCGCCCTCTGGCCGCACCTATGGCTGACCCTGCCCGAGGAGACCCGCACCGAGATCACCACCGCCCGCCAAAACCTCACCCGTGCCACCACCCTGACCGCCTGGGCTCTGCTCTACCTCCCCCTCACCGTTTGGTGGTGGCCCGCCGCCCTCATCACCGCCATCCTCGCCCTCACCGGCAGGGCCCGAACCCACAACGCCACCGACACCTACGCCCTACTGCTGGAAGCCACCACCCGTCTCCACGCCCGCCATCTCGCCCACCACCTCGGCCTCACCCCCACAGACCTCACCGACCCCACCACCCCCGCCGGAGCCCTCACCCCAGAGACCGGCGACACCCTCACCCGCCACCTGACACCCAGCCCAGCCCCACCCCCACCGGCCACCGGATAACGGCCACCACCCGGCACAGCTGACCTGCTCCAGGGCGCGCCTTCGTCGCCCAGGCCATCGACTCCGGGCACACGGTGAGCCAGCCTGAGTCCGAGTCGTAGCCGACGGGGGCGAGGCGCCCGGCGAGGTCGGGGGCGATGGCTGCCCACCGCTCACGCAAAGAAGCGTCGGCGGCGGCCGGGAGCTCAGGCCCGGTCCGCCATCAGCCCGGCCAGCACGGCGACGAACCCGCTGGGCTCTCGCCTGTCCCGCTTCACGGCGGTCGCACGTCCCGCTTCACGGCGGCGGGGCGGCGGCGCGGGGCGCGGGCCTCGCCGCCGTTTTCTTCGCGGCCAGGCGGGCCTGCCGCAGGGCGACCCGGGCGAGGTCGACGCCGGAAGGCTCCGGGGGCCGTCGCCGCCGGTGGTCTGCTCGGTCACGTCGGGCTCCTACCGGTGTCCGCAGGTCATCAGCAAGCTGCGGAAGCCACTCTCAAGCTGGAAGGAACGGCGTACCAGGCGCTCGCCGTAGACGCGCTCCGCGCCCCGCGTCCCATGGCGTCGACGGCCGGTGCACCGAAATCGTCCAGGCCCGGCCCCGGCAGGCCGCCCGGCTCGAAGAACCGACACCCCGCCACCCCGCCACGACGTCGGCCGGGTCCTCGCCAAAGGCCAGTCCTACAGCCGCCCACCCACCACAGAAACGGGACCAAACCTCGACGCACAGGATGAAGTGCAGCCTCAGCGCAGGGGAAACTGTGCAAGGCGCTGGTCCCATTCCTCCGCTGCCCGCATCAGCTCGGCTCGGTCTGTCTCGACCTCGATCACGTACTGATACAGGTCCAGGTTCTCGTCGTGCTGCCGTCGCGGAGGCGCGGCTTCAAGCGAGAGGTGGATCCGCAGCACTCCCGTGCCGTCGCGCCAACGGACCTGGCTGAAGGCGAGCACCGGTTCGAGGAAGGAAAGGTCCGGGACGAGGTGCCCTTCACAGTCCGGCTTCGCGTCCGGCCTCCTCCCGTCTGCAACGGCACGCAGCCATGCGGACAACTCACGAGCCTCGTCCACCAGCAAACACGAGTCCGTGAAGGACCAGCCGGCCGCCGGAGTGGTGACTTCGGCTCCAATGATGAGCCAGTTGTCGTCCCAGCGGTCACCACTGGCCGCTGGAAACTGGTAACGGAGCGGCCGCAGGTCGATGCCGCCTGCTCGATCGGTAAGTCGCACTGCCGAAGGATGCCATGCCCCCAGGACCCGCCGGACGTTAAACGACAAGCCGTCCGCCCTGCGGCGGCGAGATCCACGGCTTGGGGACGGGCTTGCGCATCGCTCGGTCCGAGCGCGGTCGGCCGAGCACCTCGACCGGCAGCCCGTCGAGCAGGTAGGCCATGCGCGGGGCGTCGTATCCGGCGTCGAAGACGATCAGGATGTCCGCGTCGCCGCTGCGCACAGCCCGCAGCAGATCAGGTCCTCCACGACGCGGCGGACCTGGACGGCGGTGACCTCGGCGACGTCGTCCTCCGGGCCTAGACGGACGGCATCGAGGAGCTGGTACCAGGAGGTGCGGCCTGTCGCCAGGGCGGCGACGAACGAGTACGGCCAGCCCGGGATCACCAGGTGCTGGTCGCGGCCTCGGCCGTAGGTGTGGCAGAACAGCCGCTCCGCGCTGGTGGGGGCATCCGGCCGCAGCCAGTTGCTGACGTCGACGGCCAGGACGAGCCGGTTGTCGGCCGCCTTCGGCTGCGGCAGCGCGGCACGGGTCCGCCGCAGCCGTTCGGCGTCGACGCGGCCGCGGTTGAGCGCGTCGTACAGTGCGCCGTGACCACGGCGGTGCTCGGGCAGCATGTCAGGTCCACCGGGCCGTCCGCACACAACAAGGCGTCGGTGAGCTCGAACAGTTCGTCACGCCGGGCGGTCAGGCACGCGTAGAAGTCATCCCGGAAGTGTGACGCCAAGTGAATGGCTCCCGCCGGACATCGTGATGCATCAGACTCATCCCTACGGCCTTCGTGCTGGTCAGGTGTGTCCTTAATCGGAGCACCGGATCAGCCGAAGGCCGCCTTCATGTCCGGCGATTACTCGTCCGGGCGATCATGTCCGGGGCATCGTTCGAAGCTGTCACGACCCTCTTTCCGCGGTCGCGGCGTTCCTGAAGTACGGTCGCGGCTCTGCTTGCCGTTCGGTTGGACGCCGAGGGGCTGTCATGCAGCACGGGTCGTTGTGTTCACCGTTTCTGAGCGGAAGCCGTGTCCGACCTCCGGTGCCAGACCGTGATAGTGGCGGAAGTTGTAGATGAGCGGGCTCCAGAGAGCGGGGTCGATGTGGTGCGTGCCCGGCACGACGATGCGTTCGTCGGCGTGGACGCGCAGCACATCGCACTCGACGCTGAAGAAGAGACCCGCCCCGCCCGGCGTCAGTGCACGGGCCCGTGCCTCAAACTGCAGCGCGCACTCGGCGACCCGCGGCGGCTTCACGATGTGGGAGTCGGCCGGGGTGAGCCCGGACGCGGAGAACTTGTCGGGCTCGTACCGGTACACCGCCTGCTTGCTCTCGGGCACCGGGTCGACCCCGGTGAGCGGAGCCAGGCGCTCCACCTGCTCCCACAGCTCCGGCGAGGCAACGTTGATCACCAGCTCGGAGCGCGCCGCAAGGTTGCGCGCGGTCTGACTCTCACTGCCCAGGCCCAGGACGATGTGCTGTCCCAGCGCCCAGGCGGAGGAGATCGGGGCAAGGTTGAACGTGCCGTCATCGTTCTCGGTGGTCAGCAGGACCACGGGCGTGCCGAAGTAGAGGATGCTCGGCCGGACCACTCGGTGGGCGTCAGTCGTCATGCCTCAAACGCTAGGGGCGGGACGTTTCGATGTGCGTCGAAGCATCGGCTGACGACAATGGCGCTGTGATCAGCCCCGATATCTACGCCAAGGAACCGGACCTCGCCGCCCTGGGGGCGCTGCTGGCCGACCGCACCCGCGCCGCCTTCTGCCTCGCGCTGCTCGACGGCCGCGCATGGACAGCGACGGAACTGGCACAGCTCGCGGGGATCGCACGGTCCACAGCGACCAGCCACCTGAACCGGCTGGTGACCGGCGGCCTGCTGGCCGAGGAGCGCAAGGGCCGGCACCGCTATGTGCGCCTGGCGGACCCCGCCATCGCCGAGATGATCGAAGCCCTTGCCGCCCGGGCACCGCAACAGCTCGTCCCGGTCCGCTCGCTCGTTGCCGCCCGCCAGCACCGTGCCGTGGCCTTCGCCCGCATCTGCTACGACCATCTCGGCGGCTCCTTGTCCGTGGCGATCACCGACGCGATGACCGAACAGGGATTTTTGGACTGGGAGTTCGGCCCGGTCCTCACTCCCTCGGGCGCCGCATGGCTCACGGACACGGGCATCACCCAGGAAACGGCACCACACGTACGCACGTGCCTGGACTGGACGGAGCGGCGCTTGCATCTGGCGGGCGCGGTCGCCGCAGCCGTATTCCACCATGCGGTTCAGGAGTCCTGGCTCGTGCCGGCCGGAGGCTCCCGCGTCGTGCGGCTGACGGACCAGGGGCGCGACGCCTTCCGACGGCACCTGGCCTGACTGACGAGGCACTCACGCCTCGCTGAGCTTTGTTCTTCATGTCCGGCGATGACCCGTCCGGGCGATCATCTTCGGGGCATCGTTCGAAGCCGGAGCATAAAGAACAAGCTGAACTTGTCGTTTAACGTCAGACATGGAACGCAGGTCGAACTTCTGCGGTCAGTCGTCTTCGGCTTGGAGGAGCAACGCGAAGTGCGTGCCGTTCGTGCCGGCGACCAGCAGATCGAACGTGACTGGCGTCAGGCCGTTCACCCACGTCTCTTCACGGTTCGACCACCAGATGGCTTCGGGCCCCAGCGCGGCGACGATCTCGACGGCAGTCTTCCGCGCGACGCTGGGGTTCATGAGGGTTTTGGGGGACCACGCGAGACTCACCGCGGCGGTCTCGGCCAGTAACTCCACCGCGTCATCGTGGGTTTCGAGGGGGAAGATCGACAGGTCGACCATCTGTAGATACCCCATCGACCGGACGGGCCGACCTTGGGTGTAGTAGGCGAACAGGTCACCGGCTTCCTCGTCCACGACCCGTTCGACGAACGCGCAGATCGCGTCGACGAACTCCGGCATGTCCGCACCCGGCGCCGTAAACGTCCCCGACGAGGCAAAAACGTGGCGCGGGTGCGTCAGCGAAGCGAGAAGCTGCTCAAGACGGCTGGCTATGTCGGACACAGCACCAGTGTGCCCTCTTACTAGCTGTGCTTACTGAGGTTGTAGGCGTGGTGTCGTCAGTGGGAGTCCGGTGGCGACGAGGAATCCGTCGATGATGTGGCTGCGGTACGGGATCTGTCGGCGGCGTGTCGTAGCCGGCGCGTGAGGCCCCTCGCCCTCGCGGAGGGAAGGCGGCTTGCCAGGGCGAGCCCACGTCGAGCACCTCCCAGATGGCACCACCCACCGCACTGGAGGTGCGGATCGCCAACCAGAAATCCGGCGCAGCACCTGTCTTTCGGAGACCGGCGCCTGGCTACACGGAGTGGGCGACTCCGGCATAGGACATGCCCAGCGTCGCGGTGAGCTGCTTGATGTCAATCTCGGCGGCGAGTGTGAGCGGCCGTGTCGAACGCAGGAGGTGGGGCAACAGGCCGACGGGGGCCAGGCTGTCGCGGACGTTGCGGCGCCCGCCGGATCGGTGGTGGTTCTGGTCAGGCGGGTCACCAGCGGGTCGTGCGCGGCCAGAAGGCGGAGGCGTACCTGCTCCGGGTCGCTGAGCAGCACCAGGGCATGGATACGGGCAGGTGGCCTACCAGCGGGAGAAGGCGTCCCCGCGGATCAGGGGCGATTATGCGCCCAGGCACCACACCCAGCTCGCCATGGCCGCGCTGGAAGCATCCCGCCCGAGGCGATCCACGCCCACGGCTGGCCGGGCTGGCTCCTGCCGGTGTTGTGACCGCGTAGGTTCGCCGGGTTAAGGCATGGCCCTGCCCCGAGGGCACGGAGCACTCGTGTAGGGGAACCCTTGCGACGGTGACGTGCAGGTGTCACCGCGAGTCAGGTGGCACCTGCCGTCGGGAGAGGGTCAGCCTGCGCCGCTCTCGGTCGACGTCCGTGACGACGACCGTCACCTCGTCGCCGGCCTCAACGACGTCCGATGGAGTCGCTACGGGCGTCGAGGTGAGCTCATGAAGACGGACCAGTCCCTCAATGCCGTCGGCAACCTGGACGAAGACGCCGAACGAGACCAGTTTGGTGACCTTTCCCTGCAGCGTTTGGCCAACCGCGACGCTGTGGGCGAATGTCTGGAAGGGGTCCGGCTGTGTCGCTTTCAGGGACAGCCTGGCCTCTCCGTTCCATGTGTCGAACTGGAGGAACTCGCACGAGACGCGCTGCCCGACCTGAACGACGTCCGAGACTGCTTCGATGTGCCGCCAGGACAGTTCGGGAATCGTGATGAACCCGACGCCGGGGAAGACCGGATGGTCGGGGCCGTCATCCAGCGCCACGAACACCCCGAACCGTTCGATGGCCGTGATCGTGCCGGAAAGGATCTCGCCCCGGTGACGTGCCTTCAGGAAGGCCCATAGTTCCGGGCTCTGGGTGGCGGTCATAGCCAGCCGGGCGTGGCCCTCATCCAGATCAATGGCGATCACCTCGGCGGTGATCCGCTGGCCGACCTTCACGGCCGTAGACTGATTCCAACTCCAGGAGATGTCCAAAGGCCAGACGGTCCCCAGCGGGCGTGCGGAGAATCCGTCCAGGGTGACCGTCACCCCTTGAGACCGTGTGACCTCTGCGACAGTCCCGCTGCAGAGGTCTCCGATGCGGATTCGTGCCAGGAATTCCCGAGGATCCTGATCGCCCGACGCTGCCCCCATGCCGTCCAGCCTCTCATGGAGAGCTGCGCGCTGGCTTGGCGAGTGTGTGGTCATGCCGCGGCCTTGACGGCGGGCAGCGCCGACCGGCTTCAGCGCGGCCAGCGTGTTCCCGGCACCCCCGGACACCATGGTGCGGTAGTAGGTGGCCGGCAGCCGGCCGAAGTAGCCAGTGAGTAGGTGGGGCACCAGACGACGGGGCGGCGTTTCGGCACGTCGTCCAATGGGCGAGCGAGGTTTCAGCGGCGCAGAGCCCCGGCTGCGGGTCCGTGAACAAGGTCTACCGCTGGGCAGGCTTGGGGTCGACATGGATCACCGCGGTCGGGGCACTCGCAGGGCACCGTGCAGGTAAGGCCGAGGATCGGCCAGCTCCTGATCCCCGTCCTCCCGGCAATGCAGTTCACGGAATGAATCGTTCGCTCACCCGCATCACTGAGGCCTTCCTATCCGCCCCCTCCCCGACCAAGATGAAATGCAGTCGACGCGGCCGGACCAGCCGCGGCGGTCAAGCGCTATGCCGCGCTAACCAGGAAGGTCGTCAGGCGATATCCCCGGATGACGGGGATCGTCTGGCCACAACGGTAGGGAAGACATGAGTACGAAGATCGTGCAGTGGAGCCGACGCGGCGGCATCATGGCGGGCGCTGTCGCGCTGACCATTCTGGGGGCGGGGCCCGCGTCGGCAGCCGGCCCTCACTACACCCTCTTCACGTCAGACGACAACCCCGGCGGCGCCGTCGAGTTCTTCACCGACGGCGACATGGTTCGGCTCACCGACACTCAGGCGGACGGCAAGGATGTCGAGGTCGATGTGTGGGACGTGACCCCGGAGCCCGACGTGTACAAGTTCGGGTTCTACAACCGCCACGGCCACCGGGAACAGCCGGTGGTGAGCGATGCGAGCGACGGCGCGCCGTACGACCTCGCAGAGGGGCACTGCATCAAGTTCCGTATCCGTCTTGTCGACGACGGGAGCTCCACGGTGGTGCCCGGCTCGACGAACTGGGGACGGTTCCGCAACGGCAGTTACGAAAACTGCTGACGAGGAGACAAGAAACGGAGCGCCCGGCCACAGGGGCAGGCCAGCACACCACGCTCGAAGGTTTGTCGGACGCCTTCCCAACCCCTCTTGGCCGTCGGCGCCGCGGATACGAGCAGGCACGGAGTCGAACCGAGGCGAGCCACCACGCCGCCCGGCCGTGATCACGACGGACATAGGCCGCTGCCTCTGCTCCACCGCCCGGTGCAGCTTGGTTGACAGCCCGCAGGCCAGCGCCCAAGCCCGTGGTCGGCCGACGGCACCTGAGGGGTGCTTCACCAGCACGTCCAGGATGCAGTTGACGCCCGCGGCGACACCCCTCCGCGCCCCCGGCCGGGCAGCGCGAGTTCGCTGCGCCTGCCCGGGTGCGCGATCGTCGTCATCGGTTTGCGGCTCGTGCTCAGACCAAGGTGGAGATGCAGAACGGGTGACCAGCGGGGTCCAGCAGGACCCGCCACCGGTCGGGGTCCGGCTGGAATTCGGGCTTGACCGCCCCCAGGGCGAGGAGCCGGGCCTGGGCGGCATCCAAGTCATCGACACCCAGTTCGATGTGGGCCTGCTTTTCCTGGGATGGGTCCGGCCAGGTGGGACGGCGATAGTCGGCCAACCGGTTGAATCCCAGTCCGGCTGTGCCCTCCTGGCCCAGCAGGACGAAGTGGTCGGTGGAGAAGGCGGTGGGCAGGCCGAGGACCTCGCCGTAGAAGCGGGCCAGTTCGGCGGGGTCCGGGCAGTCGAAGGTGACGGCCGAGTAGCGGAACGTGGGAGCGGAGGTGTTATCCGTGTTCATGGAGAAGACGCTACGGCGGGACCAGGACAGATTCGGTCCTGGTCATGTGGAACACTTCACCATGTGATCAGCGCATCCGCCCGCCTGCTGAGATTGGTCTCCCTGCTGGTCGCCCGGCCGTTGTGGACCTGCGCTGAGCTGGCCGACCGGATGGCGGTCACCGAGCGCACGGTGCGGCGGGACATCGCCAAGCTCCGGGAACTCGGCTACGCCGTCGAGTCCGAGCCTGGGCCATGGGGTGGTTATCGCCTCCGTGCCGGATCCCGGGTGCCGCCGCTGATCCTCGATGACGAAGAGGCACTCGCCGTGGCTGTCGGGCTGCGCGAGGCGGCGCTGAGCGGTGCTCTCGGCGGCGACCAGGCCGCACTGTCGGCGCTGCTGAAACTGCGACAGGTTCTGCCGCAGCGGATCGCGGACCGGCTGGGGGAGATGGACGCCGCCTTCGTGCACACCCCCAGACCCGACGAGCCGCAGATCACACCCGGCACGCTGCTGGAACTGGCCGCCGCATGCCGCCAGGGTGAGCGCGCCCGCCTGTCGTACCGCGACTGGGAAGGAAGGGCCACGATCCGGGATGTCGACCCGTACCGCCTCGTCCACACCGGACGCCGGTGGTACTTCGTCGCCCGGGACGTGGCGCAGGGCCAATGGCGGACCTTCCGGGCCGACAGGGTCGACCGACTACAGCCGACCGGGCACCCGGTGGAACTCATCGACCCGCCCGACCCGGCGCTGCTCGTCTCCCGCTCCGTCGCCACCGGCCCCTACCCGCTCACTGCGACCATCCGCCTCCCGGTTTCCCTGGACCAAGCACTGCGGCTGATCCCATCGACAGTCGGTACCCACCGTGCCGAAGGCCCCGACGCCACGATCGTCGACGTCGGCGGTCCCGACGCGGACGGGCTCGCCAGGTACCTCCTCAGCCTGGCCACACCCCTGCGAGTCCTCTCACCGGAGGCTGTACGGCAAGCCCTGCTGCGCCGCACCCGGGAACTCTTCGAGGACAACGCGCATGGTGAGCCCCGGTAGCGACGCTGCGTGAGAACGAGCTCGGAGCCCACATGACGAGAACAACAAGCTACTGATCGAAGTTCCTTCCCTGACGGCCGGACCTAGTCACAGCGAACCGCGAGGTCATCGGGCCCAGGCCGCTTCTTCTGGATCACCTTGCTGACCCCGGCGACCATGGATGCAGGAGCTGGTGCCTGCACGCCGACCTGCTTCTGCCCGCCGGAACGCACGGTGACTACCGGTGCGACAACCGCGCGCTGGACGGTGTGCCGGAGGAGCTGACCGCCGCCGTGGGACCCGCTGGCCACGGCTGGACGGACGCCCATTCCACCGAGCGCCCCGTCATCGTTCGGCTCGACCAGCATGCGACCGGCCTGGTAACCCCGCCGCCCGGGGCGAGCGTCAGTACACCGGTCACCATCCTCAAGCTGATCAGCCTCGGCTACACCGTCTACGGAGCAGCCCGCCGCACCGACCGCCTGCAGAAGCTCGCCGAACGCGGCCTCCGCCCGCTAGCGATGGACATCACCGACGACGACTCCATGCGCAGCGGAGTCGACCGCGTCATCTTCGAGACCGGCCGCATCGACGTCCTGGTCAACAACGCCGGATACGGCTCGTACGGCGCCCTGGAGGACGTCTCGCAGCACGAGGCCCGCCGCCAGTTCGAGGTCAACGTCTTCGGCGCCGTCCGCCTGACCCAGATCGCCCTGCCTCACATGCGGCCCGGCGCAGCGGGACGGTCGTCAACATCACTTCGATGGGCGAGAAGATCTACACCTCGGTGCGCACCCGGTGCGCCTGACGATCGTGTAGTGCGCACCGGGGACGACGGTGGTGCGCCCCGCGCGCATCGGGTGCCCACCACACACCGGGCGGTGCATCGCGCCGCGCGCATCGTGCACCGCACCAGGCATCACGGTGCGCGCCACCGCATCGCACCCAGGTGCGCGGCTCGCGGCGGCGGACCCGTATCACACACCTCTCTGTCCGCGACCTGATCGACGGCCGAAACCAGGGCTTGCGGGCACAGGCTCAAGCGGGCGGCGTGTCCGGGGACCACACGCCCACCCTCATACCCGACAAAGGCGGTGCGGGGAATGTCGGGTGATCGGGGCCGGTGTCGCCGCACGATGGGGGCATGGATGACACGACCTTGGTATCCCGTTTCCTCCACGACGGCTTCGTGAAGTTGGAGGGTGCCGTCGCGCCGCGCGTGGCCGCGGACTGCGCGCGGCTGCTGTGGCGAGAGACGGGCTGCGACCCGGACGACCCGTCAACGTGGACGCAGCCCGTGCACTGGGTGGGCGGCATGGCGCAGGGGCCGTTCGCCGCCGCGCCCAACTCCCCATCTCTGCATCGCGCCTACGACCTGCTCGTCGGCGAGGGACGCTGGGAGCCGAGCTACTCGCTGGGCACGTTCCCCCTGCGCTTCCCGCACGAGGAGGAGCCGGACGACGCGGGCTGGCACATCGAGGGGAGCTATCTGCCGGAGGGCGAGAGCTGGTACTTCACGAATCTGCGCTCCCAGGGCCGGGCGCTGCTGATGCTGTTCCTGTTCAGCGAGGTCGGTGAGGAGGACGCCCCGACCCGGATCCGGGTCGGCTCACATCTCGACGTGCCGAAGGTGCTGGAGAAGTACGGGGAGGACGGGGCGAGCGGGCTGACCCTCGCCCCCGATCTGGTGGCGGCCTCCGACCACCGGCCACTCGCCCTCGCCACCGGGTCCCCGGGCGACGTCTTCCTGTGCCATCCGTTCCTGGTACACACGGCACAACCGCACCACGGGGTGCGGCCGCGCTTTATGGCCCAGCCGCCGCTGATGCCGGCCGCGCCGCACGAACTGGAGCGGGCCGACGGCGCGTACTCACCCGTGGAGATCGCGATCCGCCGGGGCCTGGGACAGGACACCCCCGGTCCGGATGGGAACGGCAACGACCACAGCGCCGGGTAGACATGCTTCACGACGATCGCTGGCAAGGTGGTCGTAGAGAGGAGCGGCGATCGCCGAGGCCGCGCTGTCCGTCGGTGCGTTCCAGCACGTACCGACCCAGCGTCTGGACGACGGTGCCAAGCAGGATCAGGGCGCTGAGCAGGCCCAGCACCGCGGTGATCGACTCGTCGTTCTCCAACGCGTCGACCATGGCCGTGGTGACGAGCGGCTGGGCCAGGGTCATCGCCGACCCGAGCAGACCGAGCAGACCACCCAGCGTGATGAGCGCGCGGTGCGGCCGGATGTGGATGCTCAGCGCCCGCCACGTCTCCCGTGCGCTGAGCTTGGGATCGGTGGGCGGGCCGGTGGGCTTCGGGGTGGTCGATGCGTCCCACGCGTGGGTCACTGGGGCCTCCGGGCGGACGTGACAGCGTCGCTCGACAACTGCGCGCGGACGGCGGGCAGCATTTCGGTGGCGAGCCGCCGAAGGTTGCGGAGCGCATCGTCGAGGGTCGGCGACCTGCTCCACCTGGAAGAGGGCACGCGAGCAGCCCGATGTGCGGAGGTGATGGAGCACGTTCCGGACACGGGTGTCGACGTCGCCCACCGCCTGGGTCTCCAGAAGGGCGTTCGGCGGCCGCATGGATCAGGGACTCGCCCTGGTGTTCCGCCTCCTGGTCCGCCACGGCCGGCTTCCCTTCCGGCACCGAGGCCGGTACTGGGCGCCGGAGGAGACACCGGGCCCGTTCGACCATCAGATCAAGCGCCCGCGACGGAGAGTCGGTGATGTGGGCGAAAAGGAGGAAGGCGTGTCGCTAGCCGTCGGCCGGACGACCCGCGTCGGCGGCCAACTTGGCATGCAGGGCTATCATCTCGACCTTGGCTTCGGCGTTCTCGTCGAAGAACAGCAGCATGGGCAGCCCACTGGAGGCGGCGTCTTCGATCGTCGCCGGAGATCCGGCGGCGATGTACACCGGCGGCCCCGACCGGGTGAGAGGGGCGAGGGTCGGGGTGACCGCGGGGAACGCGTACGCCTCAGAGGAGGCACTCACCTCTCCGGCCCAGGCCGCGTGGATCAGGTCGAGGGCTTCCGCCGGTCCTCGCCGCCAGTCGCCGATTCCGCGTCCGATGACCTCGTACTCGGTGGTGCTGTGTCCGCGTCCGACCCCCAGCACGGAGCGGCCGCCGGAGAGCTGGTCGAGGAGCGCCGCCTGTTCGGCGACGTGGATCGGATGGTGCAGCGGGAGGAGGGTGACCGCGGTCCCCACCGTGCTGCGCTTGGTGTGGCCGAGCAGGAAGGCGGCCAGTGCCAAGGCGGAAGAGCCGATCGCCGCATCGCCGAGATGATGCTCGGTGACCCACAGCTCGTCCAGCCCCAGAGCCTCCGCACGGGTGGCCAGCGTGAGAGTGTCGCGGAACACGTCACCGTCCGTCCGACCCGGGCTTCGATGGGTGCCGAGCAGGATTCCGAAGCAGGCATCGTCTGCGAGGGTCACGATGGGGAGCCTGCCTCCCACTTGAGCGCGGGCGCGCGGTGGCGCCTGCACCGCACGGACAGGATGATGCGATGCCGACGGATGTCGTCGGACTCTCCGACGGGTTCCCCGTCGCCCTCCACCCAGGCATGGGCCAGGAACGGATTCGTGCGGATCCCGGTACACCAGTCCGGCCAGGTGCCGGCGAGCCGGCACAACAGTGCCGTGGCGACGGAGCGCTGCAGGCAACCCTGGCCGGCACAGGTCACGCTGACCGCGACGACGGCATGGCGAGCGTCGCGGATATCCAGCGGGAGTTGGGCGAGCGGGTCGCGACCGCCGCGGCGCACGAGGACCCCTGGGAGCAGTCGCGCGCGGGCGGCCGGGCCTTCCTGGCCGCCGACGTCCGACCCCGCCGTACGGCGAATCATGCTGGTGGACGCGGTGACGGAGCTCGGCGGGGACGAGTGGCGGGCGATGGACGAGGAGTCGTCCGCCCACCACCTCACCGAGGCCCTGACCTCTCTGGTGACGGCCGGGATCATCGCCGACCAGCCGGCGGAGCCCCTGGCCCGGCTTCTGCCGGGCGCGATGAACGAGGCCGCACCGTGGCTGGCCCGCAGCGGCCAGCCGGAGGCGCTGGAGGACCAGACCGTCCGCGCGCTGGACCGGCTGCTGGCCGGCCTGCGCACGGAAGCGGGGTCCAAGAGCGGGTGCGCAGTCGACCGAGATCGTGAGACTGGGGCCCTTACAGTCTCCGCGTGTTGCTGAACGTCGACCGGCCGCCTTTCACACCCCGCGCCTCGCAACGTCTCCGCAGTGCTCGGTGCCACGGCTCCGCGGCTCCGCGGCTGATCCCGTGCCAGAATCGACAAGCACCGTGCACGGATGGTCAAGGACTTCGACCGTGCCTCTCAGCATCCTCGTGCATGGGCATTCGCCGATCTCCAGCGAGTGCCCTCAACGGCCGAGACAGCGATACGCACTGTTCAGCCCGTGGAACCGGTGAGCCGCCCAGCAGCGCCGCCGCCGGTACGGGCGCGGTCGTCATGCCGTCGGCAGCGGCGGGGAGCGTGCACATCAGGGAAACGCAGGTGTTCATACGGCGGCCACCCGGGCACCATACTCGGTGCCACGGAGTGCGCCGGACCAGACGGGGGTTGGGGTCATGTTCGTAAAGGAGTTCCGCACCCAGGCGGAAACGGAGGAGGATCGGTTCGCCCAATGGCTGGACTTCACCTCACAGTCGGTGAAGAGAGTCGGGCGGCCCGCAGACCGAGCGGCGGGCTTCCACGCTTCGGTGCGGGTGCTGGACCTGGGCAACGGCGTGGGAGTGGCCTCGGCTTCCATTCCTTCCATGCAAGAGGAGCGGACACCGAAGGCCATCCGACAGTCCGACCCGGAGGCATACCTCTTCGACTTCGTGGTCAGCGGCCGCTGCGGGTACTCCCATGCCGGGCGAGAGTCGGTGCTCAGGCCGGGAAACCTCCTCATGTGTGACAGCAGCCGCCCGTTCCGTTACAGCTCATCGCAGACCACGTCGGGCATCGCGCTCCATGTGTCCCACGGCCTGCTGCCCCTCCCTCCGAGCGCCATCGAATCGCTCCTGGCCGTTCCCATCTCCACCCACCGCGGGTTGGCGGCGCTGTTCGTCCGCTGGCTGGCCGACATCATCGGCCGCGCCGAGGAATTCACCCCGGCCGACATGTCCACCCTGACCACGACCATCGTGGATCTGCTCGGCGCGGTGCTGGCCGCGCAGACGGCCTCCGGTCACGCGCTGACACCGGAGTCTCACCAACGCGCCCTGCAACTCCAGATCCGCGAGTTCATCCGACATCACCTCGGTGACCCGAGTCTCTCGCCCAAGACCGTCGCCGCGGCTCACAACATCTCCTTGCGCCAGCTGCACAAGGTGTTCGATGAAGGGGACTCGACGGTGGCGGCGTGGATACGCCGCTGCCGCCTGGAACGCTGCCGCCATGAGCTGGCCAACCCCCGCTGCTCGTCCCACCTCGTCCATGTCATCGGCGGCCGTTGGGGATTCGCCGACCCGGCGCACTTCAGCCGTGCGTTCCGGGCGGCGTACGGCATGTCCCCCACGGAGTACCGAGATTCGGCCTTGCGGCGGGTCCGGCGGAACTCCTGATCGCCCCGTGGCCCGTGCCACACACACCCCGAGCCATCCCCACCATCAGCTGGCCGCACACCCTCGGCGAACGGGACGATGTCGGGCCCCTTCCGCCCCGACGGGTACAGCGCGGAGAAGCGGATCTGCGCCCACCGTCCAGCAGTCACCAGCCACAGCGCTCCGTCTCGAGAGTGGAGCCCACCGTCCGCTGATGCACACGGGAATGGAGCCCACTGATCACGCTGCCGTCTGCCCGGCGACACGGCCGCTGCGTCCAGCGGATATCGTGGGATCACCATGATCACGACTGGGGGAGGACGCGTGACGAGCGCGAAGGATGACGACGCGAAGTTCCTGGATCGGGCCGAGCGGCAGCAGCTGGTGGGCGGGCTACTGCTCACCATCGCGGCCGGCCTGTGGCTCTGGTTCGCCTGGCTCCTGGCCGTGCCGTACGAGGTCGATGACAACAAGTGCGAGGCGTTGCTCTTCGCCGAACCCCGCTGGGAGAGCTGCGAGGAAGCCCGCCCGTGGTGGGAGATGCTCGCCATCCTCGGGGTGTCCGTGCCCGTCGCGATCGTGGGCACGGCCCTGTGTGTCGCCGGCCACACCAACGTGGCGATCAGCCGCCACTGGCGGTCGGCCGCGTCCTTGGAGGCCGAGGCGGGCAAGGATAAGTCCGCTCAGGAAGACTGAGACGCTGAATCTCGCGGCCTAGTCTTGCTCGTCATGGTCACCCCGGCCGCCGTCGCCGACCGGAACGCTGCCAAGGAAGTCCTCTTCCGGCTCGATCTGATGCACCCGAGATCGCGACCGTCTGGCCGACTCCAACTATGCAACAGCCCCGGGCCGTCTCCACCCCGATGCCAGCCACCGCCTGACCACGACCGACAGCATTCTCAGCGCTGATGCTCTCGGGGTGCTACCGCGTCACGCGGGCGATCGTCCCGGCCAACGGCCCCAGGTCACACAGCTCAGGCTGAGCTTCTTCCTCGCCGTCGGCGTCCGGCTCGCTGTCCGTCACCCTTCCTTCCTCAAGGGTGTCCGGTGGGTCACCGTCAGCCGCGCGGAAGCAGCGCCGGGGCCAGCTCTCGCCACTGCGGCATCGGCATCGCCGCCGGGTCGGCGGTCAGCACCTGCAGGCAGACGTGGTCGGCGCCGGCGTCGAGATGGTGCTGGACGCGTTCACGCACCGCGTCGATGTCCCCGTAGGCGGTGATGGCGTCGACCAGCCGTCTGCTCGGGCCGCCGATGATGTCGTCGTCGCCGAAGCCGAGGCGACGCACGTTCGCCTCCTGGTGGGGTGCCGAGGAGACGTACCCGGCGACGTGCGCGGTGGCCAGTTCGCGGGCCCGCGCGCGGTCGGTGTCCAGGACCACGGCCTGCTCGACGCCGAGGAAGGCGTCCGGGCCCATGATCTCGCGGGCCCGGGCGGTGTGTTCGACCGACACGAAGTACGGGTGGGCGCCCCAGGTGCGTTCGCCGGCGAGCCGCAGCATCTTGGGGCCCAGTGCGGCCAGTACCCGGCGCGGCGTCGGGTCGGGGACGGGGCTGTGGGCCGGGACCGCGTCCATCGCGTCCAGATATCCGCGCATGGTGGTCACCGCCCTGCCCCGGGCCGGCATCGGGTAGCCGTCGTGGTGGTGGATCGTGTCGTCGACCCGGTGTCCGCCCAGTCCCAGCAGATAGCGGCCGGGGAACGCCTCGCCGAGGGTGCGCTCGGCGGTCGCCATGGCGATCGGATCCCGGAAGGCGATGTTGGCGATTCCCGAGGCGATCACGATGCGCCGGGTCGCCGACAGCAACAGCCAGCCCTGCCCCACGGTGTCGCGTCCGAACGCCTCCCCGTACCAGATGGCTCCGTAGCCCAACTCCTCGATCTCCGCGGCGGCTTCGCGGACCCGCCTGGCGGGCTGCCCTTCGAAGGCGAAGGTCCAGATCCCGACCCGGCCCAGCGCACCCCGTGTGTCGCGCGTCATCACATGCTCCCTGGACAGAACGTACCGGAGAACCTCTCCGTTTTCACTTCGATACAATACGGAGAAGCTCTCCGCTTGGCTACCCCGGCCCGCCGCGATGCGAGCGGTGGGAGAGGAGGACACGATGACGCCCGCGCACAGCCGGCCCGGGCCCGAGGTGCCGCGCCGCTCGGACGCGCGCCGCAATCGCGAGCGCCTGGTCGACGCCGCCCGTGCGGTCTTCGCCGAGTCCGGCCCCGAGGCGTCGCTCAATGAGATCGCCCAGCGCGCGGGCGTCGGGCCCGGCACCCTCTACCGGAACTTCCCCAACCGCCGGGCCCTGCTGGCGGCGGTGCTCAGGGACCGGATCGACACGCTGTGCGAGCATGCCGAGCGACTGCTGACAGCCGACTCCGCCGACCGGGCGCTCGCCGAGTGGCTGCACGCCTTCCTGGAGCACGCCCGGGTCAACCAAGGGCTGGCCGGTTCCCTGCTGCTCGACGAACCGGAGGCGCTGGGCGTGGACTGCCATCGGCTGATCGAGGACGCGGCCGCCGCACTGCTCGTCCGGGCTCAGCGCTCGGGGACCGCCCGAGGCGATCTGGCCCCCGGTGACCTCATCCAACTGGTGGTGGGGGTCGCGCTGGCCACGGTGCGCGTCGAGGATGCCGCCCAGCCCGGCCGACTGCTCGGGCTGGTCCTCGACGCGGTGCACGCGGGACCACGTCCCGCGGGCGGCTGAGCGGCTGACGGGCCGTCACCGGCCTGGCCGGTCGGGGCGGTAGGGGCGGCCGGCGCTTCGGAATCTCCGGCGTCCTGCGGTTACCAGCGCAGTTCCCACGGCGACCCGCCGGAGCGCCCCCATGAGATGCGCCTGGTTCGGGGCCATCGCCACGTGCGGGTGGCTTTGTTGACGCCTTCCGAGAGCGGCTGTGCAGCGTGTCGGGAGGCGATCCCTCCGGGAACGGATTCGTTCTCCACGAGAACGGACAGCACCCTGCCAAGGTGCCGCAGCGGGTTCGAACGTCGATCGCCTGTCGTGGCATGAGGCCGACGCCCCCGCGGGTTGTTCCCGCGAGGGCGCTTGTGCCGCCGCTCAGCTCAGCCGGATGGTGGCATAGGCATCGATCGCGTCACGCTGGTACGCGGCCAGGCCCGGGGTGATCGCCTCGTACGCGGCGCGCCAGACGTCATTGCCGACGCGAGAGCGTCCGATGGCGCGGCACTCCTCGGCGGAGACGGCACGCATCCGGGCCAGCGCTCGGTACTGGGCCTCGATCTCGGCCAGGACCGGCTCCCCGTCGGCCGGTTGACCCGCGGCCATGGGTTCGCCAGCCGAATCGCCTGGGCCGTGCGCTCACGATGCCCGGCGTCTGCGTCGGCCTGGCTCATCTCGGCAGCGCGCCGCCCGACCCCTTCGGCGAGTCCGGGGAATTCGCGCATGTTCTCCGCGACATGGGAGGGCGTCACGCCCTCGAACAGGTTCTCCGGTCGATTGATGGTCATGGAGTGGCCGTCCTTCCTGGACTGCTCCAGTGCGGCGATCGTGCGGGAGACGGTGCCGGCCAGGGCGTCGAGCCGGTCCCGCTCCGCGAGCAGCCGCTGGTGGTGGCCCCGCAGGGCGTCGGGTGCGTCGTCCCCCAGCCCGGGGGCTGGCGACTGACGCAGCGCGACTGGCGACGCGGAAGGTCACGCCGGAAACAAGCACCTGAGGCCCTGCGCGACAAGACACCAAGAAAGCCCCTGGTTGACCCTCTGCCGCATTTTCAGGGACTCAAGGCAGGGGGGATTGAGCCAGGGGGCGCGGGGGCGGCACGGTGGAGCATGGAGGCGCTCCTGCCCCGTCGACGAGGAGCACCTCCGGTAGCCTGGACAGCGTCCCGGCAGCCGACGGTCTCTCAGTTCGGGCTGCCGCGCGCCGTCTCCGCCAGTTGTCCGGCCGTTCCCGCACCGTGGTGTGGGAGCGCGGTCCGCCATGCCCGAAAGAGAGCATCTGTGACCACTTACGACACTCACAGCGCCACCCATACCCCCGTACCCCAGCAGCCCGGCCATGCCGGGACGGCGTCGTATGACGCCAACGCGATCACTGTTCTGGACGGACTGGACGCGGTGCGCAAGCGGCCCGGGATGTACATCGGCTCCACGGGAGAGCGGGGGCTGCACCACCTGGTGCAGGAGCTCGTGGACAACTCCGTGGACGAGGCGCTCGCAGGGGTGGCCGACCGGATCGACGTGACGATCCTGGCCGACGGCGGGGTGCGGGTGGTCGACAACGGCCGCGGCATTCCGGTGGGGACACACCCGGTGGAGAAGCGGCCGGCCGTCGAGGTCGTGCTGACCGTGCTGCACGCGGGCGGGAAGTTCGGGGGCGGCGGGTATGCGGTCTCCGGCGGTCTGCACGGTGTGGGCCTGTCGGTGGTCAACGCGCTGTCGACACGGCTGTCGGCGGAGATCTGGACCGACGGCCATCGGTGGACGCAGGACTACAGGAACGGCGCTCCCACCGCCCCACCGGCCCGACACGAGGCCGCCTCCCGGACAGGCACCTCGCTGACGTTCTGGGCGGACGGCGACATCTTCGAGACCACCGCATACTCCTTCGAGACGCTGGCCAGGCGTTTCCAGGAGATGGCCTTCCTCAACCGCGGGCTCACCCTGACCCTCACCGACGAACGGCCCTCCGCGCGCGCGACGGCCGCGGCCGACGAAGCCGACTCGGACCCGGCGGCGAAGACGGTCTCCTACCGCTACGACGGCGGCATCACCGACTTCGTCGCCCACCTCAACTCCCGCAAGGGCGAGCCGGTCCATCCCTCGGTCATCACCATCTCCGCCGAGGACACGGAACGGCTGCTGTCGGCCGAGGTCGCCCTGCAGTGGAACGGCCAGTACACCGACAGCGTGTACTCCTACGCCAACGCCATCCACACCCATGAGGGCGGCACCCACGAGGAGGGCTTCCGCGCGGCCCTGACCACCGTGGTCAACCGCTACGCGCGGGAGAAGAGGCTGCTGCGGGAGAAGGACGCCAACCTCTCCGGCGAGGACATCCGTGAGGGCCTGACCGCGATCATCTCGGTCAAGCTCGGCGAGCCGCAGTTCGAGGGCCAGACCAAGACCAAACTCGGCAACACCGAGGCGCGCACCTTCGTGCAGAAGGTCGTCCACGAGTATCTGACCGACTGGTTCGACCGCAATCCGAACGAGGCCACGGACATCGTGCGCAAGGCCGTCCAGGCGGCCACGGCCCGGGTCGCGGCCCGCAAGGCGCGCGACCTGACCCGCCGCAAGGGACTGCTGGAAACGGCGGCGCTGCCGGGGAAGCTGTCCGACTGTCAGTCGAATGACCCGGCGATGTCGGAGATCTTCATCGTCGAAGGAGACTCCGCCGGCGGATCTGCCAAGTCCGGCCGCAATCCGCAGTACCAAGCGATCCTCCCGATCCGCGGCAAGATCCTCAACGTGGAGAAGGCCCGGATCGACAAGATCCTGCACAACCAGGAGATCCAGGCGATCATCTCCGCGTTCGGCACGGGCGTGCACGAGGACTTCGACGTCGCCAAACTCCGCTACCACAAGATCATCCTGATGGCGGACGCCGACGTCGACGGCCAGCACATCAACACCCTGCTGCTGACCTTCCTGTTCCGCTTCATGCGCCCACTGATCGAAGAGGGCCACGTCTACCTCTCCCGCCCCCCGCTGTACAAGATCAAGTGGAGCCGGGACCACGTCGAATACGCCTACTCCGACCGCGAACGCAACATGCTCCTGGAACGGGGCCGACAGGACGGCCGTCGGATCAAGGACGACTCCATCCAGCGCTTCAAGGGCCTGGGTGAGATGAACGCCGAGGAACTGCGCGTCACCACCATGGACCCCGACCACCGGGTCTTGGGCCAGGTCACCCTCGATGACGCAGCCGTCGCCGACGACCTCTTCTCCGTCCTGATGGGCGAGGACGTCGAAGCCCGCCGCCACTTCATCCAGCGCAACGCCAAGGACGTCCGCTTCCTCGACATCTGACAACGGGTCGTTGGACGTTACCCGGGTGCCCTGCTTGCCTCCTGGCCACCGTCCCTGGTCGAGGCGTCGTAGCCGATCAGGGTGCCCAGAACATCGTTGATGGCGCGTTCGCGCGGCAGCATTCCCGCGTAGCGGCCGCGCCGAACGAGTGGCACGAAGGGCTCCCGGGCGTCCAACACCCGGCGTGCCCAGAACCCGTCGCTCTTGGCAGGCGCGTCCACCTCGGCGGCGATGCGCCGCAACTTCGCGTCGAACAAGGCCCGGGCCTCGGCGAGGTCCACCGGCGTGTACCGGCCTGCGCCTTCGAGGTCACCCATAGCAGCGGCCAGCAGCAGCTCAGGAGCCAACGGGGCGAGGGCGTAGTCCGGCGGCTGATAGATCAGCCAGGGATGGCCGGGCTGGGCCGTGGCCGGGGACACTGGCGTAAACGGGAGGCGTGGCTGGGTCAGCTTGCCGGGAGGCTCATCCGCGCGGTCGGGAAGCTCACCCGCCGTGCGCGGTTCCGCCAGCTCCCACTGGCGTAGCCAGGCGCGCCCCCGGTCGTACGCACGGCGCAGCGCGGGTCGGGACAGCAGCCGGTCGCGCAGCTCGTCCGGGGGTGCCCAGCCGAGGAACGTGCCCGGCCCGGTGTCCGCAACGTTGGCTGTGAGGACCACCGCCCGGGGTCGCCCGATCCGGGCGGCCCCGGCGCAGAACACCAGCAGCCTGGTGTCCCACCAGGTTGTTCCGTCCGCCAGGTCCACCACAGCCACCTCGGTGTGCACCGCCTGCTTGAGGACCTCCACGACCGCCCGCGTGCTGGCGTCCCCGAGCGGCTCTCCCGGAGGGAGCCCCATCCGCGGCGGCACGGAGATCTCCCGCCGCTCCGGACGCGCCTCCGGGAAGTGCAGGGCGATACCCAGGAACTCGACCGAGCCGCCGCCGGTGAGTGAGCCCAGCACCACCAGAATCAGAGGCAGCAGACCAAGGATGAGTGCGATGACGAGCACCGTGCCCTCGTGCCGCTCGCTCGGCCAGTCCGCCGTCACACTCAGCACGATCGTCAAGGCCAGCAGAACGACCACCAGCACGAACGAGGAGACCACGGCCCGTCGCCTGGACCAGGGCCAGAACGGCCCGTCCGACCTATCCACGCTTCCCACTGTCGGACCGCCCCCGGGTTCCCGTCAAACGCGCAGGGGGGCCAGAGCTGCTCCCGCTTCCGGGACACACCGAGCAGCAACACGGCAGGACCTCCGCGATCCGCCAACTCATCCCCCAGACCCCGGTTCCCGTCGTCGCGAAGGCGCTCGGTTACGACGCCCGGCTCCTATCTAGCCCGTTTCGGTCTAACGCACCTGATCAGGGGCGGAGGCCATCATGAGGTGCTGGGGGGCGGGCAGTGCGTTCAGCCTCCCGGCGTGTCTCGGTTGGGCGTGCGCCAGAGTCAAGCGATCCTGGATCGCCTTCGACCACTGAGAACATCGGACTCACGCATCCAGCCTGCGGTTGCGCTGGACCGAGGAGAAGAAGGACCAGGCGATCAGGACGACGCCGACGAGGCCCGTGATGACCTCGGGGATCTCATACTGGATGGTGACGAGCAGAATCACCGCGAGGGCGCCGATCGCGTAGTGCGCGCCGTGCTCCAGGTAGACGTAGTCGTCGAGGGTGCCCTGGCGGACCAGGTAGACCGTGAGCGAGCGGACGTACATCGCGCCGATGCCGAGGCCGAGCGACATCAGGACGATGTCGTTGGTGATCGCGAAGGCGGCGATGACGCCGTCGAAGGAGAAGGACGCGTCCAGGACCTCCAGGTAGAGGAACATGAAGAACGCGGCCTTGCCGGCCATCGCGACCGCCGGGACCTTCTTGCCGCTCCTCTTGGCCTCTTCCTCGACCTCGTGCTCGCGCTCCTCCTCTTCCTCGAGCTTGTTCTCGAAGTAGCCGGAAAGGCCGCCGACGATCAGGTAGGTGATCAAGCCCGCGACGCCGGCGATCAGGACGGTCTCCGTCTTGTCCGCATGTATGCCGCCGTGCTGGTGGGCGTTGGTGGCGAAGGTCATCGCGGAGACGAGCAGCACGATGAGCGCGATGCAGACGGAGAGCATGTCGACCTTGCCGAGCTTGGCGAGCGGACGCTCCAGCCAGCCGAGCCACTTGATCTCCCGGTCCTCGAAGATGAAGTCGAGGAAGATCATCAACAGGAACATGCCACCGAAGGCGGCGATCGACGGGTGGGCGTCGGTCACCAACTGCTGGTACTTGTCCTTGTCGTCGAGCGCGAGCCGCACCGCTTCGATCGGACCGATCTTGGCACTGACGGCGACGATCACGACTGGGAAGACCAGGCGCATGCCGAAGACCGCGATCAGGACGCCGATGGTGAGGAAGATCTTCTGCCAGAAGGCATTCATCTTCTTCAGGATCCCGGCGTTGACCACGGCGTTGTCGAAGGACACCGAGATCTCGAGGATGGACAGGATCGCCACGATCCCGAAGCCGGTCCACCCCCCGTACAGCACCGCCACGACGAGGCCGAGCGCGGTGACCGCGAACGACCAGCCGAACGTTTTCAAAAGCACTGGCTACCCAATCGTTTTGTGCGGGGCTCCCCCGCGCCGTACCTGGCTCTACGAAACATCGACCTAGGCGAGTGCGATCATCCTACGTAGAGGGTGTGCTCAACCGCCGTCGTCGCCTCGCGAGTTCGGCCGTGACCCGGCGTTGCGGAGGTCGTATTCGACGAGGCCGGCCCGATCGACGGTGGAGGTTGAGCGCAGGGGCCGTCGCCGACGGTCAGGCCGAACAGTCGCCCCGGGCGCCGTTCGCCGAGATGCTGATGGACTACCTGGGACAGCGGCCGAACACCACGACCGCTACCAACCCGGACGCCCGATGGCTCTTCCCCGGCCGCAGTCGTGGAGCGCTTCGGCGTGCGCGTCGGCCGCTGTGGAGCCCGTGGCCGCATGCGCCGAGCGGCCAGGGCGAGAGCCGACAGAAAGAGCTCATTGGATTGATGTCGCACAATAGTCAACTGATACCCGCATCTCTATAAGACGCGGACGAGTGAGCGGTCGTCCGCAGGGGGAGTCATGGCCACAGACCCGAGCGCGCATCGGTTGCGCCTGCTCTTGGTGTTGGCGGAGGAACTTCATTTCGGGCGTGCAGCCAAGCGGCTGTTCATCAGTCAGCCCGCGTTCAGCCGACAGATCCGCACCCTTGAGGAGCATCTAGGGGTACCACTCGTGGAGCGGTCCACGCGGCGGGTGGAGCTCACACCGGCCGGGGAGGCGTTGCTGCCGCGCATGAGGGCCGCGGTGGACGCCCTTGATGCGCTTCGCGGTGCCGCAGAGGCGGAAGCGCGCCCGGCGGAACCGGACCGGGTAGTTCTTGGGGGCTACGTCTCTGGCCTGCCCGCGCTGCGGATCCTCGTCGACGAGCTGCGTAAACGCCATGCGGTTCCCGAGGTCGAATGGCGTGCGGTGGGCCCTGTCGAGCAGGCACGGGTGGTGCTGGACGGGGAGGTCGACGGGGTCGCGTGCTACGGGCCCATGCCCGAGGGGCTTCGGACGCTCCGACTGGCAACCGAACCTCGCTTCGTCTGCCTGGCGGATACCCATCCACTGGCGGACCGCGAGGCCCTGACCCTCGCGGATCTGGCCGACGAGCCTGTCATCGGCTTCCCGCCTGAGATGGGCCGGGAATGGCGCGACTTCTGGGCTGCCGACCCTCGCCCCGACGGGAAGCCGGTGCGGTACACCGACCAGACGGGGGTCACGCTGGAGGCGTGTGTCTCCCTCGTCAGCCTGGGAAACGGGATCCGCTTCGTCTCTGGAAGCAGCCGGGAACTCCTGCCTTGGCCTGGCGTCCGCTTCATCCCCGTCACCGACCTACCCCCTTGCACCGCGCTGCTGGCCTGGTCGGCCTCCCGGCCCCCCTCCCCAGCCTTCGGCTCGCTCCTGCGCGCCCTCAGCGCCTACCTCCGCACCGTGGGCGACGTGACCGTTGGCAGCGCCAAAGGGGATCGGCCCAGGGACGCGGTCGCCCTGGCGGGCAAGCGCACCGCCCGATGAGCGCCGCGGCGCCAAGCACCCGCTCGGTCGGCCTCACGGCGCGCGGACGGGTCGTCAGCGGGACAACCACACCGCGACTGTGCTGACGCCCACCCACTGCCACCACGCCACCCACTCACCCGCGTCCACGGCGTTTCCCGCGCGCAACGCCGCCCTCAGCCGTTGGGGAGGCGTTGTGTGAGGCCGGCGTCCCTACCCAGGCGCACCGGCAGCGCCTCGACGCCGTTGCCGACGAAGCTGGGGTGGGGCGGCACCTCCTCGGCCGGTACGGCGAGCTCCAGCTCCGGGAAGTGGCGGAACAACGCCTCCAGCGCGATCGCCCCCTCCATGCGGGCCAGCGCGGCGCCCAGGCAGGCGTGCGGGCCGTGCCCGAAGGACAGATGGCGGCCCGGCGGCCGGTTCAAGTCGAACCGGTCGGCGTCCGGCCCGTGCGCGTCCGCATCCCGCCCGGCCGAGGTGTAGGAGACGAGGACCGGCGCCCCACGCGGGATCACCGTGGCGCCGACGGTCAGGTCCGCCGTCGGGTAGCGGAACGGAAAGTAGCCGACCGGGCCGTCGTAGCGGAGGGTCTCCTCGACGACGTCCTCCCAGGACACCCGGCCGGACCGGACCAGGTCCAGCTGGTCGCGGTGGCGGCACAGCGCGCGGACCGCGTTGCAGATCAGGTTGACGATGGTCTCGTGCCCCGCGATCAGCAGCGACTGCAGGGTGCCGGCCAGCTCCGTCTCGCTCAGCCGGGTGCCGTCCTCCCCCGGCCCCGCCGCAAGCAGCGCGCTGGTGAGGTCCTCGCCGGGCGACGCGCGGCGATCGGCGACGACCTGGCGCAGGATCGCGAGCACCCCTCAATCCCGGGCCCGCCGTGCGCACGGGACCGTCCACCCCCGACGCTCCAGATCGGGGGTGGGGGCGCGGACTCAGTGCGAGGCGACGAGGCCCTGGGCGAAGCCGCCGTCGACGGCGAGTTCGACATTGGTGGTGAAGGTCGCCTCGCCGGCCAGGAACAGCGCGGCCGCGGCGACCTCCTCGACCGTGCCGTTGCGCTTGAGCGGGGTGGTCTCGTCGCCCTGTCGCTCGAACTCCCGGCGCTGCTCCTCCGTCAGGCCGGGCACACCCATCGTCGGGGTCTTGATGAACCCCGGCGCTACGGAGTTCACCCGGATCCTCCGGGGGAGCAGCTCGGCCGCCAGCACGTGGGCGAGAGCGCGCATCGCCTCCTTCGACGCGGAGTAGGCACTCAGTCCGGGGAAGACGACGTCGTTGGCGACCGTGGTGAAGACGATCGAACCGTGGTCCTCGATCAGCGGGGCCAGCGCCTGCACGGTGAAGAAGACCCCCTTGGTGTTGACGTCGAAGTGTCGGTCCCACGACGCCTCGGTGACCTCCGCCAGCTCGGCGAACTCCGCGATCCCGTGGTTGACGAAGAGGTGGTCGACACGGCCGAGCGCCTCCCCGGCGAACTCGGCGAGGGCCGCGATGTCGGCCATGCTGGCGGCGTCGGAGCGCACCACGTGCGCAGCCTGACCCTTCAGCTCGGACCGCGCGGCTTCGAGGGTCCGCTCGTTACGTCCCGTCAGGACGACCTCCGCCCCTTCGGCGAGCAGCGCCTTGACGATCGCCAGACCCATGCCGTGCGTCCCGCCGGTGACCACGGCCTTCTTACCCGTGAACCTGCTCATCATGACTCCCTGTTCGTGGTGATGGTGTGGCTGGTGGGGTGACGAGGACGACTCTGCGGGGTGGCGCTTTCAATCCGCCTGCGGTCCGCCCCGGTCCGCCTGCGGTTCGGCTGCGGTCCGCTTTCTGTTCCCCGCCCGGCCCGTGCCGGCCCGCGTCCGGCCCCGTACGCTGGACCGATGCGTTTCGGGATACTGGGCCCACTGGCCGTGTGGACGGCGGACAGGGAACCCGTGGCGGTGCCCGAGGCGAAGGTCCGCGCCTTGCTGGCCGGTCTGCTGGTCACACCGGGGCGGGTCGTCTCGTCAGACCGGCTGATCGAGGACCTGTGGGGCGACGCGGTGCCCGCACGCCCCGACAGGGCGTTGCAGACCCTTGTCTCCCGGCTGCGCAAGGCGCTGACGGCGGGGGAAGGACACGCGGCGGGCGCAGGGCACGAGCCGAGCGGTGGGCGCGGGCTGGTGGTGCACCGCCCGCCGGGGTATCTGCTGCGGGTGGCCGGCGAGGCGGTGGACGCGGAGTCCTTCCTCTCGCTGGCCGGCCGGGCCCGCCGCACCGCCGACCTCCACGAGCGGGCGGCCGGCTTCTCCGCGGCTCTCTCGCAGTGGCGGGGGCCTGCCTTCGCCGACTTCGCGGACGAGCCGTTCGCCCGCGCGGCGGTGACGCGCCTGGAGGAAGAGCGGCTCCTGGTTTGGGAGGAGCACGCCGAAACCCGACTCCTACTGGGCGAACACGGTCCCCTGGCCGGCGTCCTCCAGGAGCTGTCGGAGCGTCATCCGCTGCGCGAGCGGCTGCGCGCGGCCCAGATGCGCGCCCTGTACGGCGCGGGCCGGCCGAGTGAGGCCCTGGCCGTGTATCAGGATGTGCGCCGCCGGCTCTCCGACGAGCTGGGCCTGGAGCCGGGGCCCGAGCTGGTCGCGCTCCAGAGGGATATCCTCCGCCAGCTCCCGGAGGTGCTTCCCGGTGCGGGTGTGCGGGCTCCCGCGGAAGCGGCGTCACGGCGGGCCGTCTTCGACGTGGCTCGCGCGCGGGCGGCCCGTCCCGACGCGGACGGCTCGGGGCTGGGCGGGTCGGAGGTGGGCGGCCTGGGGGTGGGTGGCTCGAAGGTCGACCCCCCGGAGGCGGACCGCCGGGAGATGGACCGCCCGGAGGCAGACCGCCCGGAGGTGGGCCTCCAGGAGATGGACCGCCCGGAGGCGGACCCCTCGGAGGCAGCCGGCCCGCGTCCTCGTACGAATCTGCCCGTCCCGATGACCGGCCTGATCGGGCGGGCGCAGTCCGTGACGCGGATCCGGGCGCTGCTGACGGCGGGGCGACTGGTGACCCTGACCGGGCCGGGCGGAGTCGGCAAGACCCGGTTGGCGCTCGAGGTGGCGGGCGGGGAGGCGCGGCCGGGAAACCAAGAGGAGGTGGGGGCGCCGGGGACGCCGGGTGACTCCTTCCCGGACGGCGTGTGGCTGGTAGAGCTGTCCGGGGTATCCCGGTCCGTGGGGTCCGGCGGACACGTCGGGTCCGTGGGGGTCGTCGGCGCCATCGGGTCCGTCGGGTCGGAGGCGGCTGCTCCGGTTCTCTCGGGGCCGCCTCCGGACAGCGTGCCCGGCGCGGCGGTGGACGGTCTCGCGGAGCTGGTGGCCGTGGCCCTGGGCATCCGCGACGACGCTCGCCCCGACACACTGCCGCCTCCGACGACGGCCCCCCGCTCCCACCCTCTGACCGACCGGCTGGCCGACGCCCTGCGCGATCGGCGACTCCTGCTCGTCCTGGACAACTGCGAGCATGTGATCGAGGCCGTGGCGGCGCTGGCCCGTGTGCTGCTGCGGGCCGCGCCGGGGCTACGCGTGCTGGCCACCAGCCGCGAGCCGCTGGGCGTAGCGGGCGAACAGCTGTGGCCGGTGGCGCCCCTGGACGTGCCGAAGCCCGGCGCCTCGCCGGCCGAGGTTCGGCGGTCGAGCGCGGTCCGCCTGTTCGTGGCCCGGGCCGCCGCCGTGTTCCCCGGCTTCGTCCTCTCCGACGGCGACGCCGAGGCCGTCGCCACCATCTGCCGCCGCATGGACGGCATACCGCTCGCCGTCGAGCTGGCGGCGACCCGGCTCCGCGTCCTGGGCGTGGCCGGGCTCGCCGAACGCCTCGACGACCGGTTCGGGCTCCTGACGAGCGGACGGCGGGACGCCCCCGCGCGTCAGCAGACCCTGCGGGCGGTGATCGACTGGAGTTGGGAGCTGCTGACCGCCGCCGAACGCACGGTGCTGAGCCGGCTGGCCATCCACTCCGACGGCTGCACCCTGGAAGCCGCCGAGGCGCTCTGTTCCGCGGGCGGGGTGAAGCCCACCGAGGTCATGGACCTGCTGGCGCGCCTGGTGGACCGGTCGCTGGTGGTGGTCACCGACGAAGCCGACGGCAAGGGCGACGGAGGCACGGGGGGCAACGACGGAACGGACCCCACCGACCGGCTCCGACCCCGTTACCGGCTGCTGGAGTCGGTGGCCGCGTACTGCCTGGAACGGTTGCGAGCGTCCGAGACCGCCCCGGCGTACGGCTCCGGGGGCACCCCCGCGCCCGCCGCCGGACCGGTGACCGTGTACGAACGGCTGCGCCGCGACCACGCCCGCTACTACACGGCACTCGCCGAGCGGGCCGACACCCACCTGCGCGGCGGCGACCAGCAGCGCTGGCTGCGCCGGATGGAGGCCGAGTCGGCCAACCTCCGCGGCGCCCTCGACACCGCGGCCGTCACGGGCGACGCCCCGCTCGCGCGGCGACTGGTGCGCGCCATGGCCTGGTTCTGGTTCCTGTGCTGTCGCCTCACGGAGGCGAAGCGCTCGATGGCCGCGGCCCTGGCCATCGTGGAGACCGCGGTGGCGGAGCGCGGCACGGAGGAGTCGGGCGCCGGCGAGACCGACGCCGCACGGGCTCATGTGGTCGCCTGGCATGCGGGGATGACCCTGCTGTCGGGCGAACCGCTCGACTCCCGCCGCGGCAGCCACGGCCCGCTGCGGCTCTACGAGGACATCGACGATCCGGGCGGCCGAGCCGGACCCGGGTGGTTCCTCGGCTACGCCGCGACCATGTTCGGCGCGATGGAGGTCGGGGAGGAGCTCGTGCGCCGGGCCTTGGCCGACTTCCGGGCGCTGGGCGACCGCTGGGGTGTCGCGGCGGCCCTGAGCGTACGGGGCGTGCAGCGTTCCGTACGCGGCGACCTGGCGGCCGCCCGGTCCGACGCCGAGGCGAGCCTCGCCCTCTTCGGCGAGCTCGGCGACGGCTGGGGCCGGCTCCAGGCCACCGGGGTGCTGGGCAGGCTGGCGGAGATCCAGGGTGACTACCGGGCGGCGGAGGCCGAGCATCGGGAGGGCCTGCGCGTCGCCGAGCGCCTGGGCCTGTGGACCGAGGCGTCCACCCGCTGGTCCGAACTGGGCCGGATCGCCCTGCTCAGCGGCGACCACCCGCGGGCCGAGCGGCTCCACCGGCGCGGCAGGGACCTGGCCGTGCGGCACGGGGACCGCCGCGCCCAGGAGTTCGCCGAGGTCGGCCTCGCCCTCGGCGCCCGCCGCCAGGGCCGCCTCGACGAGGCCGAGTCCGGTCTGCGCACCTGGCTGGAGTGGAACCGCCGCTTCGACGCCGCGAACGGTGCCGCCCTCATCCTCGCCGAGCTCGGCTTCATCGCCGAGCATCGCGGCGACTCCGAGGCCGCCCTGAGGCTGCACACCGAGGGCCTGACCGCCGCCCGGGCCACCGGTGATCCGCGCGCCGTCGCGCTGGCGCTGGAGGGGCTGGCCGGCGCCCGCCGTCTCACCGGCCAGCACGAACTCGCCGCCGGCCTGCTCGGCACCGCCGCGCGGTTCCGTGCCTCCGTGGGCGCCCCGCTGCCCCCGGCGGAGCGCGCCGACGTCGACCGCGTCACGACGGCCGTACGGGCGGCACTGGGCGAGGCGGGCTTCGCCGCGGCGTTCGAGCGGCACACGGAACCGAGCGCCGGCCCCGCACCGGGTGCGGGGTAGCCTGCTGCGCTGCCGGTAGATCCCGCCGTCGCGCCAGGCGCTCACGCCGGAGACCCGGCGCCGTTCGACAGGGCCCGTTTACGCGGCCGGGGTGAGTTCGGCGCGGCCGAACAGCAGGGCGTAGCCGGTGGGGAGCTGGTGGAGGATACGGGTGATCAGGTCGGGGCCGGCGTAGGCGGCGATGGCGGAGAAGACCGAGCCGGTGTCCCAGCGGGTGGTGGCCAGGGAGGCGCCGGTGCGGGCGGCGAGGTCCTTGACGAAGGCCCAGCCGGTCAGGGGATGGATGTCGGGGATCTGCACGGTGAGGACGCGTGCGGCCTCGAGGGGTAGCCGGGCGGCCAGGTCGACGCGTTCGTCGCCGGTCAGCTGGCGCCCCAGCCCCGCAAGGACCAGGCGGACGGCTTCGTCGGCTCTCTCGCGGGTGGGGTAGGCGCCTTCGTAGCGGACCTTCTCCAGCATCTGCTCATACGCCGCCCCGTACGGCTGCTCGTGCTCGAGCGGGACGCGCACGTCGGTGATCACTGCGATGCATGCCTTTCGTGGAGCAAGGGGGTGCCGGGTGTGCGGCACCGCGGTATGGGTCAGGTGGGCTGGGGGCGGCCGAAGAGCAGGTCGTAGCCGGCGGGGAGCTGGAGCAGCATCTGCTCCAGCAGGTCGTCGCCGGCGGTGTCGGCGGCCGTGGACAGCACGGCGCCGACGTCCCACGTGGCAGTCTGCTCGGTGGCGCCCTCGATCCAGGCCGCGGTCGCCCGCACGAACCGCTCCGGCGACAGCGGCTCTGCGCTCTGCAGCGGGTTGAGAAGGATCAGGGCGAAGTCCTCCGGCAGGCGTGCCGCGAGCTGAGCGCGGACTTCGCCGACCAGGTGCGCACCGAGCAGGGCGAGCACCACACGGGCCGCGCGCTCGGCTTCCTCCGGAGTGTCGTACTCGCCGCGTTCCTTCACGTGGTCGAGGAACGCTTCGCGTCGCAGAGTCATCTCGGCCGCGCCCCTTTCCTCTTCGGACTGCCTATGGGAGTGCGGAGGGCGGACTGAGGGGGAGATCAGGTGCCCGTCCCCCGCACCGGTCCGGCCGGTGTCAGCCGGAGATCTCCTTGTGGCCGGATCCGACGCCGATGGCGATCTTGCGGGGCTTGGCGCGCTCGGCGATCGGGATGCGCAGGGTGAGTACGCCCGCCTCGTAGTCGGCCTTGATGTGCTCGGTGTCGAGGGTGTCGGCGAGCACGATCTGGCGGGAGAAGACGCCCAGCGGCCGCTCGGCCAGCTCCATCTGTACGTCGTCGGCCTTCGTCACCGGCCGGCGCTCGGCCTTGACCGTGAGCATGTTCCGTTCGACGTCGATGTCGATCGCCTCGGCGCTGACGCCGGGGAGGTCGAAGGCCACGACGTACTCGTCGCCCTCCCGATATGCGTCCATCGGCATCGCCGACGGCCTCGACCAGGTGGCCGGGCCCATCATCTGCTGGGCCAGCCGGTCCAGCTCACGGAAGGGGTCAGTGCGCATCAACATGGAAAAACACCTCCAGAGGTTCGGGCAGTCACTGCCAATGCGCCTCACTGAATCCGTTGTAGCATGTCATCCAACGGATGACAAACATGATGTCGTCCACATGATGACGACCCGAGGGAGGTCTCCGTGATCCCGGCCGACCAGCCGTCCTCGTCCAGCACCGACGCCCACAGCCCGGCATCGTTCCTGGCCGCCGCGGCAGCCCTGCACGCCATAGACGACGCACTGCGCACCGCCCAGCACGAGGCCCCCGACACCCCCGGCGCCGGGCCGGCCCCGGAGCAGGCCCTGGCCTCCCTGATGCTGCTGCGGCAGGTCCGCGAGCAGCTCGCCGGATGGGAGACCGGCCTGATCGAAACGGCCCGCGACGCGGGCGCCAGCTGGGCCGACCTCGCCCGCCCCCTCGGTGTCGCCAGCCGGCAGGCCGCCGAGCGTCGCTACCTGCGCGGCCGCCCCGGCCCCGCCGGGAGCACCGGCGAACAGCGCGTAACCGCCACCCGCCGGCGCCGCGCCGCCGACCGCACGACCGCCACCTGGGCCCGCCACAACGCCGCCGACCTACGCAGCCTCGCCGGCCGGATCACCGCACTCACCGACCTTCCCCCCGCCGCCCGCCTCCCGGTCGGCGAGCTCCACGCGGCCCTCGCCCACGACGACCCCGCCGCCCTCGTCGCGCCCCTGGCTGCCACCCGCCGTCATCTGGCCACCGCCCACCCCGACCTCGCAGCGCAGCTCGACACCCTCACACCGCCCTAGGGTCGCTCTGGCAATTGATCATGCTGGGGTTCGTGGAGTCAGAGGACGAGCGAGGTGAGGTGGAGTCCGGCGAGGTAGGGGGTGGCGGCCGGTTTCTCGAAGCGGGTGGCGACGGCCCGAAAACGGTTTGGGCCTGCGCAGCCCGCTCACCCCGAGCCGGCCGGCTACGGGGCCGCCGCGCGGAAGAGGGCCAAGAGGGCCTGGGCCGGCGGAGTGTCCGCGTGGAAGAACTGGGTGGCCAGCGCGGGTGGCACGGCCGTTCCCTGCATGCGGACCTCGTGGCGCCTGAAGCGGAACGCTGCCTCGAACAGAGCCTGGTCGAGAGATTCCCCGCCGAGCGGCACCCGGGCCTGCGGTGATCTCGGGGCTCAAGTGTGGTGTGGCGTACGGAAGTACGACCCTGAGGAGGGCCCGCCAGGATGCCTGACGAGCCCTCCTCGCTGTTGCACCTGGTCTAGCCGGGGTTGCCAGCCTTCCAGCCTACATATTTGAACCCGGGAATCCTCTTGTAATTTGGCTTGAAGTCAATCGCGCCGCCGGGGCCGAAATTGGTACCCCAGACACCTCCCGCGCCATCCGAAAGTCCTACATGCCAGTGCCTCCCCCCGTTGTCCCAAAAGACAAAGGACCCCTTCGGAGGCATGCCTGAGGTGTGCTTGGCGCCGTCCGAGGATGTCCAGTGCGTCTTGGCCGAAGAGTGGACGACGGAGCGGTTCCATGCTTTAGCAACTGCTAGTTCGCATAGATTGTTGTAGGACTTGTCGCCCTTACGGTGGAGAAACCAGTTCATGGCCTCCATGACCGGAGACCCGAACACTTCCACGGGGGCGGCCTTTTCGCGCGCGGGCGCGTCGGCTATCGCGATGCCGGAAAGTGGGAGAGTCAGCGCAAGGCACGCGGCAGCGCTGACTCCTATACGTGACAAATTGGCTTTCTTGCGCTTGCCTGACGTCATGTTCGGCTCTTTCGTCAAGTAGTTCAGGAAGAACGAGTCGTGTGCGCCGGGAACCACCACGGTCGTGATGTTTGCTCGGGGGACGACCCCGCGTACGCCCTGGAGAAGGTCGTGGTCACCTATCGCCCGCGCGTGGCGCGACCGCGCTGCCGGTCGTCTACTGGCCCTGAGCGGCCTGCTTCCCTTTCAGCTTCGCCAGCGTCGCCTTGGCACTCCGCTTCAGCATGTCGGCGGCCTCCTCAGCGGTCGCCGGCTTGCCCTTGGAGTCGGGGGCGCGCAGCTCCGACCACTTGGACTCGTACGTCAGCCATCCGTCCCGGATGGCGAGGATCACCTCGGCCGCGTCAGTGCCGCCGTCATCGGGCACCTCCGTCACCAGGAACGCCTCCTCGCCGAAGCCCGGTGCCGGTTTCACCACGTAGTGGTAGTCCAACCGGTCTTTCTTGTCCTTGTACGCCTTGTACCGCGCCGCGAACTCAGGGGCCGGGTCGGATGCCTTGTGCAGGTACACCTCGGTGTCGACGTACGCCGACGAGTACTCGGAGGGGCCGCGGTCCGGCGGGTTGAAGTCCAGGTCGCAGGTCATCCAGTCGAGCGCCGACTGCCGGGACCCCGACACCAAAGGGTTGCCCGCGCGCTCCTGCATCGCGTAGCCGCGTGCCATGTAGGGACCGAGGTCGGTGGCTTCGCACAGATCGCTGACGTAGTGGTAACCCGCCAGATTCGCCTTGGGCTTCTCCTCGACCGCCGGCTTGTCGTCATCGCCGAAGCCGCCGGTAGCGAAGAGCGTGCCCGCCCAGACCGCCGAGGCGACGACCGCCCCGCCCAGGCCCCAGAGCCAACCCCTGCTCCGACCGACGCCGGCCGGAGGCGCCGCGGGCTGGGGCGAGGTGGGTCCGAATCCGCCGGACGAGGGCAGCGGAGTCCCCGCCATCGTCAGCTGCCCGTACGGACCGGGCGCGCCGGGCTGGGGCGCGGGCTGCTGCGGCGGCATCTGCGCCGCGTACGGATTCGGCTGCCCCTGCGGCGGCTGCGGCTGCGGTGGGCCGTAGGGCTGGGGCTGCTGGGCGTATGGATTCGGTTGATCCCCCGGTATTGACATGCGCGAAGCGTACCGGGACGCGTACATGACGCGAGGCCCGGTCCCGTCCTGGGGAAGGACGACGAGCCCGCTCATGGATGGCGCTCCAAAACCTCCATGGCCGAACTCCTCACCCCCCAACGAGAACGACCGCCGGCTTCCCGCGCTGCACCGAAGCAGCTCGGCCAGCGACTGCACCACTCGGCGAGACACGACCCGTGGTCGGCGGATGCCACAGCGGGAGCCGTCCCGTGCGATGACGTAGGACAGGGCGATGCGGGCACCGCCGAGTCCCAGCTTGTCGGCACGTCGGGCGGGGGCCGACTGCGTGGGCCCGTGCCACTCTCGTGCCAGATGGAGCGGGGACTCACCGGGAACCCGAGGTGCGATGATGAGATCACGCTACTGATAGCCGGACCTCGCTCGGCATGCGGGCGACATTTTGATGACTTAGCCTAAAAAACAGCGCCTGCTAGTCGATTGCTGCTCGAGCAGGAAAGCAGGATCAATGATGTACATGATGCGCGAGGTCTACCAAGCTGAACGCGGGAAGGCGCCGGAGATCGTAGCGGCGTTCAAGACCCTCACCAAGGTGTTTGAAGAGACCGGATACGCGAACCGGCGAATCTACGTCGATTACGCCGGCCCCATGGATACGGTCGTCTGCCAATGGGAATTCGACAGCCTCGACCAGTACTTCACCATGGAGCGAGCGTTCTTCGTGAATCCAGACGAGAACGCCCAGTCACTGATCGATACCTTGAACAACAACGCGGTATCCGGCTACAAGGAGATCTACGAGGTCATCCAGTAGCGGATCGCCTGGGCGACAGAGGCCACCGTCACCCCGCGCGTTCCCGGGCCGCGACCGGCTACACCACTCAGTGGGACGCCATCCGCGCATGTACCGCCGGCCCTACGCACGCCGTGGCTGCCTGGATCGGATCAAGACGCGCCGTCACGGGACAGCCGGAGGTCGAAGGACACGTTGAGGCATTCGGGCCCGGCCCCGTACCGAGGAGCGGGACTCAGCGCGCCCGCAGCGAGTCGAGAGTGGCGAGCGCGGTCGTGAGCAGCGGGTCCCGCTGTTCGTGGACCCGCCCCAAGACCCGCAACCCGTAGTACGAACTCAGAACCTGACGGGCGAGGGTGCGCGCATCGGTGCCGGTACGGATCTCCCCGGCGGCCTGCCCCTCGGCGACGACCGTGTGGATCGCGTCCTCGACGCGGTCGAAGGTGCGCCGCACGACCTTCCGTACGTCCGGATCCAGCGCCGCGGCTTCGATCGCCGCGCTGATCGCGAAGCAGCCACGCGGCCCGTCCGCGCCACCGCCCCCGCCCGGGGCCACATCGGCGTCGATGGCGTGCGCCATCAGCGCGCGCAGCCGCTCCTGACCGGTCCCGGGCCCGGACAGGAGCTCGACCTGCTCGGTGGTGGCGGTCTCGTAGTAGCGCTCCAGGGCGCGCAGATACAGCTGCCGCTTGCCGCCGAAGGTGTTGTAGAGGCTGGACGGCCCGAGCCCGGTGCTCTCGCAGAGGTCGCGGGTGGAGGTCCCCTCGTAGCCCTGACGCCAGAAGGTTTCCATGGCCGCGCTGATGACGCGGTCCTCGTCGAACTGCCGTGGCCTGGCCATACGCCCATCTTAGAGGTTTTGTAACAGCCGTACAAAACATGCGTCAGCCACGCGGGATCGACGAGCGCCGCGACCTGCACGAACGGTGCGGCGGTCAGGACACGGCACGGGTACGAGACTCAAGGGGCTCAGCAGGCGCGGAAGCGTTCCGCCGCATGCGCGCGGCGCCGAGTACGCCCGCGAAACCGACGGCGGCGAGGCCGGCACCGACCCAGGCGACGGAGGTGTAACCGAGGCCGGCGTCGATCGCGAGGCCGCCGAGGAGCGGAGCCAAGGTGTTGCCGACGTTGAAGGCGGCGGTGTTGGTCGCGCCGACGAGGGTGGGGGCATCGGGCGCGAGCGTGAAGACCCGCGACTGCAGCGCCGGGTTGGTGACGTACCCGGCGATGCCGAGCAGGAACACCAGAGCGATGACGGCGATCGCGCTGTGCGCGGCCAGGGCCAGGAGCACGGAGACCGCGGCGAGCGCACCGAGCCCCCAGCCGAGGGTCGCGAGCGGGTGGGCATGCGCGGTGCGCCCGCCGATGACGAGACCGAGCAGACCCCCGGCGCCGAACAGGGCCAGCAGCGCGGGCACCCACTTCTCACCGATGCCGGTGACGTCGGTCAGCAGCGGCGCGAGGTAGCTGAAGGTCACGATGACCGCGCCGAAGGTGAAGGCGGTGATGGCGTAGGAGAGCCAGAGCTGCGGCCGAGCCATGCCGCGCAGCTCCGCCCGCACCGAGCGGGGCACGTCACCGGGCCTGCCGTGATCCGCCCGGACGGCGATGAGAGTGCAGACGAGGCTGGCCACGGTCGCCCCGGCCACGGCCCAGAAGGCGGCGCGCCAACTGGCGTGCTGGCTCAGGACGGTGCCCGCGGGGACGCCGACGATGGTGGCGAGGGTGAGGCCACCGGCGACGACGGCGACGGCCCGGCTCTTGGCGCTCTCGGGCACGAGCGTGACGGCGGTGGCGACGGCGACGCCCCAGAACCCGGCGTAGGCGAGCGCGCTGACGATGCGGGTCGCGAAGAGGAAGCCGTAACCGGGAGCGAGCGCGCCCGCGATGTGCGCGGCCACGAACACGGCCTGAAGCCAGACGAGGGCGGTACGGCGGGGAAGGTTGAGGGTGGCGACGGCGAGCAGGGGCGCGCCGACGACCATGCCGATGGCGAAGGCCGAGATGAGCAGCCCGGCTTGAGGAATCGAAACCCCGAGGTCAGCGGCCATACCGGGAAGCAGCCCGGAGAGCATGAACTCGGAGGTGCCCTGAGTGAAGATGCCAAGCCCCAGGATGTAGACGGCGATCGGCATGGTCCCCCCTTTTTTAGATCGAACGCTTCAAAACGAGGGCAACGATGATCGACTGGCCCCCAGGGGTGGGACGTTAGCACGTTTTGAAGCACTCGCTTCAAAACTGCCGGAAGCAGCCACCTCATAGGGGCCTTGCCGCCTCCATCACGACAGACGGCAGATGACGGTGGTGACCTGGGTCGACATCAGCTTCTGACGGGTGCTGACCCTGGCCAGGCCCTGGCGCCTGGGGACTCCTGCCGTCCGGCAACAGCGTGAGAAACCAGCGGACTTGTAGCCATCGCATGCCAGCGCTCGTCCGTGAACCTCGACCCGTCGAACGCTGCCCGCTGTACGGCGGCGAACACCTGCGCCTGCTCGGGCCCGACCACCTCGATCTGCACGCCTGGGTCCTTCACCGGCTCGACCTCGGGTATCCGGCGCGCGGACCCGGTGTTCATACCCTTCCACTGGGCGGGCGAGAGCCGGGTGGACAGCGTCGCCAACCCGGCCCTCGACTCGCTTACCGGATGCGGGAGTTCAAGTTATGTGCGATGGGCCCGGAGCGGCCGCCGTCTCACGATCCGGTCGGGGTGCCCGCCGGGGTGCAGAACTCGGCCGATACGACGTTCTTGCCGCCGCCCACGAAGTCGCCGTTGAAGTTCAGCGCGATCATGTGCTTGCCGTCCTTGGTGCCGAACGCCTGCGTCGTGGAGCCGTGGATGCCGCCGGAGTGGCCCCAGACCTTGGTGCCGCAGGTCGTCTCGTATTCGATGATGCCCAGGCCGTAGCGCTGTCGGGGGAGGTTGCCCTCGGTCTCGACGGTGGTCATCATCTGCTTGAGCTGGGCGGGGCGCAGCAGCTTGCCGCGGAAGAGCGCGGTGTAGAAGCGGTTCAGGTCCGAGGAGTTGGTGACCATCTCACCGGCCGCCCAGGCCCACGACGGGTTCAGCTCGGTGACGTCGTAGGTCTTGCCGGGGTCCTCCTCGAAGGTGGAGTAGTGCCGGGTGGGCCCGGGGATCTCCGAGTCGGTGCCGGGGAAGTACGTGGCACGCATCTTCAGCGGCCTGGTGATGCGCCGCTCGATCTCCTCTGCGTAGGAGTTGCCGGTCACCTTCTCGATGATGAGCCCGACGAGGAGGTAGTTGGTGTTGGAGTACTTCCAGGAGGTGCCGGGCTCGAACTGGGGCGGGTTCTTCAGCGCGAGGGCGATGACCTGCTGCGGGGTCCAGTCGTCGTAGCGGTTCCGCAGGAAGTCGATGCCCATCACCGCTTTCTGGAACGCGGCGTCGTCGGTGAAGTTGAAGATGCCGCTGGTGTGGTTCATCAGCTGGCGGACCGTGATCTTCGTACCGTCGTGGCCGTTCCCCCGGACCACGCCCGGCAGATAGCTGTCGACCGTGGCGTCGAGGTCGACCCTGCCCTCCGCCTGGAGTTGGAGCATCACGGTCGACACCAGCGACTTGGTGGTGCTGCCCGCCCGGAACCGGTCGCCGTTGCCGCGCGGCTGCTGCGTGGTGAGGTCGGCGACGCCCGCGGTGCCCTTCCACACCCCGTGCGCGTCGCGCGCCTCGGCCACGATGCCGGGCACCCCTGCCGCGACGGCCGTGTCCATGGCCTTTTGGGTTGCGGCGTGTCCGGTGTCCTTCGCTCCGGTCGCGCCGGCCGCCGTGGCCACCGGCGCCGTCAGCACGGCCGCACCGACCGCCGCGATCGTGGTCGCGCTCACCAGCGCGGTGCGTATCAGGCGTGTCGACATGTGCATCAACCTTCTTCTCGACGGCACTTGACGATCTTTCTTCTCTCCGCACCACACACCGTCACCACGGGCCGGGACAACGCCTCCGTTGGAGAAAACCGATCATTGTGGCCGGGGTCACACGCGGTTGACGGCGTCGAGCAGCAGCTTCGCGGCCATCGTCGCCCCGTCGGTCCGGACCGTGCCGGCCACGGTGGTTGCCCGTGCGCGGGTCTCGGGGGTCAGGGCGGTCCTGAGCGCGACCGAAAGGGACTCGGCGGTCGGTGTCGGACCGTGGTGTGCCACGCCGATGCCCAGGTCGGTCACCCGGCCGGCCCAGTACGGCTGGTCCGCTCCCTGGGGGACCACCACCTGCGGCGCGCCGACCCAGGCGGCCGTCGTCGTGGTGCCCGCGCTGCCGTGGTGCACGACAGCGGCCGTCCGCCGGAACAGCGCCTGATGGTTCACTTCGCCGACGGCGAAGCAGTCGTCCTGGTCGTCGATCAGTGCCAGGTCGGCCCAGCCGCGGGAGACGATCACGCGACGGCCCTGCGCGCGGATCGCCTCGACGGCCGTCCGGACGAAGTCCTCCGGGGCGCTCATGGGCGTGCTGCCGAAGCCCACGTACACCGGTGGGGTGCCGGCCTCCAGGAACGCGGCCAGCCCATCCGGGAGCGGGCGTTCGTCGGTCAGGAGCCACGCGCCGGTCTGCACCACATCGAGGTCGGTCGGCTGCCACGGGGACAGGACCGGGTCCGTAGCCAGCCACGGGTGGTCGGTGAAGGCGTAGTCGCGGACGTTGTCCACCGGGGGCAGCCCGATCGACGCCCGCCGGGTGTTGAGCTCCTCGCCGAACATCGTGTTCGCGATCTGGGCGTCAAGGTCCCACAGCGCCCGGTTGTCGGTCGCGTCCGGCGGCAACGGCCGGCCGCGCCGCGCGGGCGGCCGGCGGTACGGCGAGGGCAGGCTGACCGGTTGGTGGCTCGCGTGCACGTAGCGGACGCCCAGTTTCTCGGCCACCGACCGCGCCCCGGCCGTCGCCGGCAAGGGGCCGGTCGCCACCAACGCGTCACATCCCTCGGCCGCCGCGGCGACCGTGTCGAACTGCGCGGCCATCAAGTCGGCCGCACGCTGCGCCAGTCCCGCCGCCGACCCCGGAGTCACCGTGGTCACCAGCGGGCGCACCGGCGCGCCGGTCGGCACCAGCGCCACACCCACCTCGGCCAGCCGCTCGGCGAACTCCTCGTCCGGCGGCGCGCACACCCGCACCTCCGCGCCGAGTTCCCGCAACCGCACCGCGAGTGCCGCTGTCGGTTCGACGCTCCCACGCGACCCGTACGTCGAGAACACCACGCGCATTCCGTCACTCCCCGCTTCGATGATCTTTGGCTGAGGTCGGTGATTCTGCGGCATGACCAGGCTCTTGCCGCAAGCCCCCCGGTGCGCTATATGTTGATCATGGAAAGAGGGGAGCCCCCTTTCCCCTTGTCCGTCCGCGGTAGACGGACAGCCTCCTCGCGAAGCGGCGGACGCGCCGCGTACGGCGGTAGCGTCGGCTCAGGACGAGCTCCCATGCGCCGTCTCACGTACTCTCCCTGCCCGGTGAGTACAGGGTTGTGGCCTACCCCTGGAAGTAACCCACTCTCAACCTCCCATACTTGATCAGGCGTCTGTATCTGGCAGGGGCTATCGCACGCGTCTGAGGGTCGACTCTGGTCCGCGCGCGTGCGGAGGAGGAGGGGGATGTGGGAATCGAGACGGATCTGCTGGCGGTGGTGCCGTTGGACAGCGAACACGCGAAGGATCCCGCCGTCACCGGTGCCAAGGCCGCCAATCTGGCTCGCGCGGCCGTGGCGGGGCTGCCGGTGCTCCCCGGCTTCGCCCTGGTACCCGCCGGGCGGGCGAAGGGCGCCCCCGCCGGTGACGAGGAGCTGCGTCGGGCCTGGAGGGAGCTGGCCGGGGAGGACGGGCGGCCGTTGGTCGTGCGGTCCTCCTCGGCGCACGAGGACGCCGAGGACTCCTCGATGGCCGGCCGCTTCGAGTCCGTGCTCGACGTCAGGGGCTGGGAGGAGTTCACCGCCGCGGTGCGGACGGTCCTGGACTCGGCCCGTCGTGTGCAGGTGCTCCATCCTCCCGAGGGGCGGAACGCGGACCCGCTGGACGGCATGGCGGTCCTGGTGCAGCCGATGCTGCGGTCGGTCACCGGCGGGGTGATGTTCGGCGCGGACCCGGTGGCGGGCCGCGAGGACCGCATCCTGGTCAGCGCCGTCAGCGGCGGCCCCGACCGGCTGGTGGACGGCAGCACCCAGGGAGTGCGCTACCAACTGTCCCGGTCGGGCAGACGGTTACGGACCGATCCGGCCGAACCCCGCTCCGCGCGGCTGCTCGGCCGACGAGAGACCACCTCGCTGGTCCGGCTGGCCAGGAAGACCCAGCGGGTGTTCGGTCGCCCCCAGGACATGGAGTTCGGGTTCGACGCCGAGGGGCGTCTGTGGCTGTTCCAGGCCCGTCCGATCACCGCGATGGCGGTCCGGCCGCCGCGCGGCGCGCGGCTGCTGGGTCCCGGCCCGGTCGCCGAGACCTTTCCCGGAGTGCTCCAGCCGCTGGAGGAGGACCTGTGGGTCGCCCCCATGTCGCACGGTCTCACCCTCGCCCTCGACCTCACGGGAGCGGCTCCCCGGCGCAGGCTCCGCAGCCTGCCGGTGGTCACCACCGTCGACGGGCGGGCCGCCGCCGACCTGCGGCTGCTCGGCGTGGTCCGGTCCGCCCATCCCCTACGGGACTTCATCAACCCCGCCCCTGGTGCCCGCCGTGTCGCGGCCGCCTGGCGGGTGGGGCGGCTGCGCTCCGCGCTGCCGCTGCTCGCGCTGGACCTCATGGCCGATGTCGACCGGCGGCTCGCCGACTTCCCCGCGCCGGCGCGGATGCTCAGCGGTCAGATCCTGGACGCCGTCTCGTGGGGCCGCGCCGTACTGTCCTCCCTGCACGCTCAGGAATCGCTGGCCGGCGCGCTGCTCGTGTCGGGCTCCGGGGCGACGGCCGCCGGTGAGGCGCTGGCCGTGCTGGCCGAGGGCCGGGCGCAGGGCCTGAGCGACGCCCGACTACTCGCCCGCCACCCCGTGCTTCTGTCCCTGCTGCCGCCCACGCTCGGCGCACGCGCCGCCCTCCCGGAGGGTACGGCCGGCACGGGTGTGCCGCACGGAGTGGGATCGCTCCCGGTTCGGGAGGGTCTGCGGCTGCGTATCCGCTGGGTGCAGGAGATGCAGGCGGAGATGGTCCGCGAACTCGGCACCAGGCTGCGCGTGGGTGACGACGCGGTGGGGCTGTCCCGTCTTCTCCTGCTGCGCTGGAGCGAGCTGACCGAGGCGGCGGACGGCGGCGGGCTGCCGCCCGATCTGGCCGAGCGCCTCCCCCGGCCGGACGCCCCGGCCCTGCCCTCCGCCTTCCGTCTGGCCGACGGCCGCCCGGTGGCACAGCTCGCGGTCACGCGCGGCCGCACCGGCGCGGGGCAGGGCGCGGGCGGCGGCTTCGGCACCGGCACCGCCTGGGACGGACACGGCGACCGGCCCGAGCACGCGGTGCTGGTCGTCCGCGTGCTCGACCCCGCGCTGGCACCCCTGCTGCCGGGGCTGGCGGGCCTGGTCGCCGAGACCGGCAGCGTTCTGTCCCACCTCGCCGTACTCGCCCGTGAGTACCAGGTTCCCACCGCCGTCGGCGTGTCCGACGCCCTGGACCGCTTCCCACCCGGCACCGAACTCTCGGTGGACGGCGGCACCGGAGCGGTGGAGAAGGCCGGCGAACACGCGGCGCCACGGACCTCGGCGAGCGGAAAGGGAGCGGCGGCATGAAGTACGTGGGCTATCTCTTCGGCGGTCTGTCCGCCGCGTACGCCGGGTACTACATGGTGCTGTACCTGTACCGGTGGGAGTGGCAGCGCGCGCTGATCTCCGGCGTACTGCTTCTGGTGATCGAAGGCTTCCTGGCCTGTCTCATCCTCCTCAACCGGCTGTCCCGGCTGGAGAGACGACTGACGGAGTACGACGCCCGCGTCGAGGAGGTGCAGCGGCGGCTGGACCAGTCCCGGGAGACGGCGCCGGACCGCCGCTTCCGCTGGATCGGCTCCGAGGGCCTGGACGGCACCCAGCGGACCTTCGTCTTCGTCCCCGTCCTCATGGTGGCCGGAGCCGCCCTCTCCGGTGTCGCGTTCGTCATCCAGAAGATCGCCTCAGCCACCGCCCGCCCGGGTGCGGAACGCCGACTGGCCGGCCGGCTGGCACCCCTCACCGCCCCCGCCGACACCGCGCCCGGCGGGGCGGCACGCGCGGCACGGCTGGAGGACCGTCCGGCCGTACCGCCGTCCCGCGCCGGACGGAAGCTGGCGGTCGGGGCCGCCGCCGTCGCCGCCGTGGTGCTTTTGACGCTGATGCGGGAGGGATTGGCCGACGCCACCCAGACCCGCCCGGAGGCCACCCCGGACGCGGCGGCCTCCACCGTGGTGTTCCGGATCGAGATGCGCGGCGACGAGACCCGGGAGGCCCGGGAACTCGCCGCGGGCGACCTGTGGCAGACCTGCCGCCGCTCCACCGCGGCCCAGAACGACCGTGCCTTCCTGCAACACCTGGAGAGCGAGGTGTACGCAGGGGTGATCCGCCCCGCCCTTACCCCGCACGATCTGATGCGGTTGCGGGGCTGCATCGAAGACGCCTCGACGAACCGCGCCACGGCGAGCGTCCTCGGCGAGGGCCAGGCCGAACGCCGGCGCTGAGCGGCCGACACCGGAGACCGTCCGCCGTACGCGTCCGCCTGGACGGCAGCCGGTCCTCACGCGCTCCTGCGCGTCGCTCAGCTCGCCCCCACCGGGACCCCCAGGAGGGAGGCTGTGACGGGATGAGCGGGTGCGGCGAAGATCTCCGGTGTGGGGCCGTACTCGACGGCTTGGCCCTGGGACAGGACGAGAAGGGTGTCGGTCCGGTCCTCCACCAGGCGCAGGTCGTGGCTGATGAGTATGAGGGCCAGGTCGCGGCCGTGGCGGAGTTCGTCCAGCAGGTTCATGACGGAGAGGGCGGTCTCGGCGTCGAGGGCGGAGGTCACCTCGTCGCACACGAGGACGTCGGGATCGGCCGCGAGGGCGCGGGCGATGGAGGCGCGCTGCCGTTGTCCGCCGGAGAGTTCGTGGGGATAGCGGTCCGCGAAGTCCGCCGGCAGGCCCACCTGATCGAGCAGTTCCCGTACGCGGTCGGCGATCTGTCCGGGGTCGGTGCGGCGGTGCAGGGTCAGGGGGCGGCGGATGGCCGCGCCGACGGTGCGGCCGGGGTTGAGGGTGCCCAGCGGGTCCTGGGGGACAAGCTGGATGCGGCGGCGCTGTTCGCGGGTGCGGCGGGTGGCGGAGGCGCGCAGCGAGCGGCCGTCGAGGGTGACGGTGCCGCCGGTCGCGCGGTGGAGGCCGACGATGGTGCGCATGAGGGTCGTCTTGCCGGAGCCGGAGACGCCGACCACGCCCAGGCTGCAACCGGCGGGAACGGTGAGGTCTATGCCGTGGAGGACGGGAGTCCGCCGGCCTCGTCGGGTGAAGGCCGCCTTCAGGCCGGTGACGGACAGCACGGGCGGCTTCGCGGTGACGTCGCGCGGTGCGGACCGGGCGGCAGGGGCGCGCCGGGCCGCAGCCCTGATCCGGGGGCTCAGTTCCACGACGTCGTCGGCCAGCCGGGAGACGAGGTCCGCGTCGTGGCAGGAGAGCGCGACGGCGAGTTGCTGTGAGGTCGCCAGGTGGCGTAGGAGTTCGCCGATCTCGTCGCGCAGGTTCGGGTCGAGTCCGGCGGTGGGCTCGTCGAGGAGGAGGACGGCGGGGCGCCGGGCCAGGGCGCGGGCGAGGGCCACTCGCCGCTGTTGGCCGCCGGAGAGGGCTCCGGGGCGGCGGTCGGCCAGGTCTCCGTCGGTGGGGAGGCGTACTTCCTCGAGCAGCGCGCGCAGTGCCTCGGGGGTGCGGTCCGCCGCCACTTCGGCGAGAAGGCGGCGCACCTTCATCCGGGGGTTGAGGCCGGAGCCCGGGTCCTGGCCGAGGTAGGCGAGGCGGTGCCGTCGCAGGGCGCGTATCTCCGTCTCGGCCAGTGTGAACGGGTCGTGTCCGAGGACGTCGACGGTCCCGGCCGTCCGCTGTGCGCCCGTGGGCAGCACGCCCGCCACGGCGCGCAGCAGCGTGGTCTTGCCGCAGCCGGATGGTCCGGTGAGGGCGACGACGCGGCCCTGGGGGACGGTCAGGGAGCCGTCCTTCAGGAGTAGTCGGCCGTCGGGGCCGGCGATGGTCAGGCCACTGACGCGCACGGGCACGTCGTCCGTGCCCGCCCGGCCTTGGGGATACCGGCGAGGCATGTGGTTCACAGCGCGGTCACCGCCTTGCGGCCGCCGAGCGGGACGAGTGCCGCGGCGGCCAGGTTGACGCTCATGGCCAGCAGGCCGATGGCGATGCTGGGGGCCAGTACGGCCCACGGGTTGAGGAGGATGCCGCCCGCGTTCTCGCGGATCATCAACGCCCAGTCGGCCGCCGGAGGCTGCGGTCCCACCTGGAGGAAGCCCGCTGTGGCGACGACGTAGACGGCGGCGACGAAGCGCAGCCCGAACAGCGCGAGAAGTGTGGCCCTCAGGTTGGGCAGGACTTCGCGGACGACGAGGTACCACAGGCGCTCGCCCCCGGCGGTCGCCGCTTCGATGTAGCCGGAGGCCACGATCGGTGCGGCCGCGGCGGCGACCAGGCGTACCGCGTACGGCGTCCCCATGACGTAGGCGGCGGCGATCAGGGCGAGTCGGCCGCCGTCGGGCCAGGACAGGGCGATCAGAAGGATGCCGAGCACGGACGGCAGCAGCATCAGGACGTCGGCAGCGCGGTCGATGACGCGGCCGATCCCGGGGCGAAGGGCCGAGACGGTGCCGAGGACCGCGGCCGTGGCGGTGACGAGGACGGCTACCAGCAGCGAGGTGATGACGAGTTCCCGGCCGCCCGCGAGGAGCCGGGTGAGCACGTCGCGGCCGAGCTGGTCGCCGCCGAGCGGCGCTCCCCCACCCGGTTCCGCGTAGGGAGCGGTGAGCGGGGCGTCGATGGCGTGCGGGGCCAGCCATGGCCCGGTCACGGTGGCGAGGACGAGCAGCAGCGCGGGCAGGGTGCTCAGCACCACGCCCGCGCGCGGGAGACGGCGCCGAGCGGCCTCGGTCCGGGTGGTGGTCACAGGTTCCCTCCGGATGCCCTGGCCCGCACGAGGTCGGCGAGGAGCAGTACGCCGGTGATGACGGCCCCGGTGACGGCGACGACTCCGGCGATGACGGGGCTGTCCCGGTCGGTGACGGCTCCGGCAAGAACGGCGCCGATGCCGGGGTAGTTGAAGATGGTCTCGACGACGACCGCGCCGCCCAACAGCATTCCGGTCGAGGTGGCGATGCCGGCCGCGATGGCGGGCATGGCCCCGGGCAGCACATGGTGGGTGAGGACGCGGCGGCTTGGCAGCCCGTCGAGGATGGCGGCTTCCACGTGCGGGGCCTTGGCCTCGTCGGCGAGTGCGGCCCGCACGATGCGGGTGTTCCACCCGATCTGCGGGATGGCCAGGGCCACCACGGGTAGGACGAGCATCTCCCAGGACGCGGGCCAGCCGTCGCTGTCGGCCAGTGTCACGGCGGGCAGCCATTGCAGCCACTGCGCGAAGACCAGGACGAGGGCGACCGCCACGACGAATTCCGGCAGCGCCAGCACGCCGGTCGCGGTGGCGGAGATGGCCCGGTCCGTCTTGCCGCCGGGCCGGAGCGCCGCCCAGCCGCCGAGGGCGAGCGAGGCGACGAGGGTGACGAGTAGAGCCAGACCGCCGAGCAGGAGGGTGTTGGGGAAGGGGCGTGCCAGCATGTCCGCGACCTGCTCGCCACGAGCGGAGGTGCCGAGGTCCCCGGTGGGCAGGCCGGTCATCCAGTCGGCGAACCGTTCCACCACCGACCGGTCCAGGCCCAGCAGTTCTCGCCGCTGGGCGATGTCGGCGGCGCTCTCTCCCCGCTCGGCCGTGGCGGTGGCCGCGTCCCCGGGGAGCAGTTCGACAGCCGCGAAGAGGGTGGCCAGCAGCACGGCGAGCATCAGGGCTCGACGGGCGAGGAGGGCGACCAGGCGCAGCGGCGCGAGCAGCCAGGGCCGGGGCGGCGCGGAGGAGGTGCCCTCGGCCGCCCCGACGCCGGGCCGCTCGACGGTCGGCGTCAGCGGTTCAGCCATGCCCGCTCAAGCTGGACGCGTCCGTAGCCGGGGAGCTTGGGCAGGCCGCGCACGGGTGCGGTGGCCAGGTCGATGCCGTCGGCCATGCCCCACAGGACGTAGCCCGACGCGTCGTGCTGGAGCCGCTGCACGTCGTGGAGGAGCCCCGCCCGCTTCGCCGGGTCCTTGGTGGCCATGGCCTTGCGGTAGGCGGCGTCGAACTCCTTGTCCTTCCAGCCCGCCTCGTTCTGCGCGGAGTCGGAGACCATGGTCTTGCTGGCGAAGAAGACCACGGAGTCGTTGGTGCCCCAGTAGGTGGTGTAGAGGTCGCCCTTGAGCCAGGTCTTCTCCCAGAACGCCCCGGACTCCTGCTTGACCACCTTGAGCTTGACGCCGACCTCGCGGACCTGGGTGGCGAACAGGGTGGCGGCCTCGGCGAGCCCGGCGATGTCCTCCGTCGTGACCAGTTCGTAGGTCTTGGACAGGTCGAAGTCCGCCTCCTTCAGCAGCGACCTGGCCTTGGCGAGGTCGCGGCCGCGCTGCGCGATGTCCTTGGCGTAGGCGGGGTCGCCGGTGCCGAGGATGTCGTTGGCGACGGTGCCGTAGCCGGAGAGCACCTGCTCGACCATGGCCTCCCGGTCCACGGCCAGGCGCAGCGCCTCGCGTACCTTCTCGTCCGCGAACGGCCCGTCGGCGGTGCGCATGACGATGGGCATCGCCATGTCGTTGGGACGGCGCACGATCTGGATGTCCTTGCGCTTCTCGGCCGTCCGGGCGGCCACGGCGCCGACGTTGGAGGCGAGGTCGATCTGCCCGGCGAGCAGGGCGTTCGCCATGGCCTGCGGGCTCTCGAAGATCTTGACTTCGATCGCGTCGAGCAGGACCCGGCCGCCGTACCAGTCGTCGTTGCGCACGAGCCGGGCGTTGCCGTCGCGGAACCACTCCAGCGTGAAGGGGCCGGTGCCCGGGGCCTTGGCGATCTCCTTGTCCTTGGTGCCCTTCTTGATCACGAAGGTGGTCAGACGGGTGAGCAGGGGGAGTTCGGCGTTGGCGTAGTCGGAGACGAGGACGACGGTGTCGTTCCCGTCGGCCTTGATGTTCTCGGCCTTGATGCCGGGCAGGCGGGAGGCGCCGGACGGGGTGCCCCGCAGCCGTCGCAGCGAGAAGACGACGTCTTCGGCGGTGACGGGGCTGCCGTCGTGGAACTTCGCCCCCTTGGCGACGGTGAATCGCCAGGTCTTCAGATCCTTGGACGACGTCCACCGGGAGGCGAGGCGCGGCATGGTGTTGGGCTTGGCGCCGGGGATGGTGAGGGTGTCGTAGACGAGCGAGAGGATGAGGTAGTCGCTCTCGTTGGCCTGGGTGCCGTGCGGGTCACGGGTGATGGCGTTGGCGCGACCGAGGGCGCCGACCCGCAGCGTGCCACCGCGCTTGGGCGTGGCGTTGGAGTCCGACGAGGCATCCGACGAGTCGTCACCTCCGCATGCCGCGAGCATCAGGGCCGCGCTGATGCCGCCGCCCGCCCACAGCAACTGCCTTCTGTTGAGATCCACGTCGTCCTCGTTCCCGGGCTTCGAATCGTTTCGATCTTAGGTGTGCCTACCCTAAGAGCCGATCGGATGACAAGGCTTCACGCTGTGACCGGGCCGCTACGTCCACGAACGTCCCAACTTGAGCCAAGGCCAAAGGTGTTCTGGTTTCGGATGCGACTGATGGGGCGCGAGGACATCTCGCACTAAGGCTTGCCTTACCTAAGTTCCATTGGTACGTTCCCGGCGGCTGCCCCTACCAGCCGACACCCGCTCGGCCCTGCGCGCTCCCCGCTCGGTGGCCGCCCGCAGCCTCCTCCTTTTCGCGCGCTTGTCACTTCCCCCTGCAATGGAAACGGACGATCGATCCATGACCACGGGAACCGCCCCCGTACGCCAGCTCGACCCGCACTCCGTCGCCGAACTCACCCAAGCCGCACAGGAGATCCTCGACGAGTTCGGGAGCTCCGCCACGTCCTCCGCACTGCTGGAGCGCGTATCCGAGACAGCCGCCCGTCTGAGCGAGCCGATCCGGCACCACTGCCGCCCCGTGGACACCGATGACGGCGTGTTCGTCCTGCGGGGTCTGCCCCTGGACGACATCGAGATCGGCCCCACGCCGCTTAGTTGGGCCACCTCCGGGGACAGCGGCGCGGTGTGGGACGTGACCCTGCTGCTGCTCGCCACCGTGATGGGCAACCCCATCGCGTGGGAGGGCCAGCAGGACGGCCGGTTCGTCCACAACATCGTTCCCAGCCCCGGCCACGAGCAGCAGCAGACGGGCGCCAGCAGCACCGTCCTGCTGAGCCCGCACACCGAGGACGCCTTCCACTCCGGCCGCGCGCACCTGCTGATGCTCGGCTGTATGCGCAACCACGACCGCATCGCCACCACCGCCGCCAGCATTCGAAGGGTCCGACTTGACGGCTCCGACATCGAGGTGCTGTCCCGCCCGGCGCTGCCGATCCTGCCCGACGACGCCTACACCGAGGCCCAGGGCTTCGCGGGTCGACCGCCGAACGTGCCCACCGTGTGGGAGTCCGAGGGCGGTCTCACGCTGCGCTTCGACCCCGCCTACACGCCACTTGACGACGCCTCCCCCGAACTCCGCGCCGCCTACGGCCGACTGGGGGACGAACTCGCCCGGGTGTCGGTGGCGGTGAGCCTGGAGCCCGGGGACATCCTGGTCGTCGACAACGACCTCGTCGTCCACGGACGCGTTCCGTTCCAGGCGCGCTACGACGGCACCGACCGCTGGCTGAAGAGGGCCTCCGTGCGAGTTCCCGGCCGCCGCACCCGCCCCGCGGCCGAAGCGGACGAGCACGGCTACGGCCAGGCCGCGATCCAGGCGTACGCGTAACCACCGACCGGACGAAGGGGACCACCATGACCGAGAGCTTCGAACTTGAGGACGACAGAAGTCTGCGCGTGCTCAGCGCCACGGACATCGCGGGCATCGACATCACGCTGACCGACGTCGTCGACGTCGTCGAGCAGGCGTACCGCACCCTGGCCGACGGGAGGTCGGACAACCCCCGCAAGCTGACGGTGAAGCCCGAGGACGGCCACTCGGTCTCCTACGCGATGCTCGGCCGCGACGGCGTGCGCGACGTCGTCGCCATCAAGACCTCGTACAAGCACGGCCTGCACGAGGACCGGGACAAGCAGCACTACTACACCACTCTCACGATCTACGACGACGTGACCGGCCTGCCCGTCGCCATGATGGACTGCGGTCGCGTCGGATCCCTGCGCACCCCGGCCGTCTCGGCTCTCCTCGCCCGCGAGCTGGCCGCCCCCGGCAGCCGTAACGCGCTCGTCATCGGCACCGGCACCCAGGGCCGGCTGGCCCTGCCCTTCCTGCTGACCACGCTGCCGGAGCTGGAGCGGCTGATGGTCTTCGGCACCCACCCGGACGGGATCCGCGCGGTGCGCGAGCAGCTCCACACGTACTTCCCCGAGCGCGAGGTGGAGTTCGTCGAGGATCTGCGCGAGGCCGCCGCGGCGGCCGACGTGGTGGTCGCCACCGCGGGCCAGAACACCCCGGCGGCGGTCGAAGCCGACTGGCTGGGGCCCAGCACCCTGTCCATACTCGTCGGCCACGGCATCGAGCCCTCCACGCTGCACCGCGCGGACCGCGTCATCGCCACCAGCGCCGCGCAGATGAAGGTCACCGGCACCGACATGGCCGACGCGAACGGCGAACTCCGTGCGGTGGACGCCGAGTTCCCCGAGGTGCTGGCGGGCCGCGCGGCCGGACGTACCGACGACGGCCAGCGCGTCTTCGCGTACAACAGCGGGCTCGTCGTCACGGACATCGCCCTCGGCCACCGCTTCGCACAGCTCGCCGTCGCCCAGGGCCTGGGAACGCGGGTGCCGCTGTGGCAGTGATCCCCTTCCCCGGCGCCCGCGGGCTGACGCTTCCCGCCCACCCCGATCCGTGGCTGGACACCCTCCTGCACGGCGGACTCCCGCACGAACTGGCGTACGCGTTCGGCGGCCCCTTCCACCTGCTGCTGCCCGAGCGCTTCGACGCAGGCGTCGCCGCGTTCCGGGCCGCCCTCGACGAGGCGGACGTCGACGGCCGCGTCTACTACGCCAAGAAGGCCAACAAGGCCGCGGCCTGGATCGAACGGTGCGCCGCAGGTGGCACCGGCGTCGACGTGGCCAGCCTCGGCGAGCTGCGCGAGGCGCTCGGCCACGGCGTACGCGGCGAGAACATCGTGGTGACCGGCCCCGCCAAGGCCGACGACCTGCTGCGCGTCGCCGTCCTCCAGGGCTGCCTGATCGCGGTCGACGCCCTGGACGAACTCGACCGCCTCATCACCCTCGCCGCGACGACCCGCCCGGCCCGGCTGCTGCTGCGCCGGCTTCCCCCCGCCCAGCCGCACAGCCGCTTCGGCATGGACGACGCCGAGCTGCACACCGCCCTGGAACGGTGCCGGGAGGCGGGCGACGCCGTACGGATGGAGGGCTTCTCCTTCCATCTGTCGGGTTACGCGGTGCGGCCGCGCGCCGACCTCGCGGGCGAGCTGGTCGACATGTGCCTCACAGCCCGCGCCCTGGGCCTGCGAGCGGACCGGATCAGCATCGGCGGCGGCTTCGCCGTCGACTACGCCGCGGCGGACGACTGGGAGCGCTTCACCCACGAGCAGAGCCCCGCCGACTACCACGCGGGCAAGTCCTTCGCGACATCCGACTTCTACCCGTACCACTCGCCCGTCGCCGGCGCCGACGCGCTGCGGGCGATCCTCGCCGCCCGGCCCGGCGGCCGCGGCGCCCCCCTCGCCGCCCGGCTGCGCGACTGCGGCGTCATCCTCCTGATGGAACCCGGACGTGCCCTGCTGGACCGGGCCGGCTGCACCGTCTTCCCCGTCCAGGGCGTCAAGGAGCGCGACGGCTACGGGATCCTCACCGTGGGCGGCACCAGCCTGAGCCTGTCCGAGCAGTGGTTCAACAGCGAGTACCTGCCCGACCCCGTCCTCCTCACCGACCGGCCGGTCGGCGCCCCGTCGCCGTTCCGCGCCTGCGTCGGCGGCGCCACCTGCCTGGAATCGGACATGCTCACCTGGCGCAAGGTCGCTCTCGCCACCCGGCCGCACCCCGGCGACCTGCTGGTCTACCCCAACACCGCCGGCTACCAGATGGACTCCAACGAGTCGCCCTTCCACGACCTTCCGCTGCCTCCCAAGGTCGTCGTCGAGGCCCCAGGCGGGCGCACCCGCTGGCGGCTGGACCACCGCCCGCCCGCCTGACCGTCCCCCTCCCCCCCCGGAGCCCCTCATGCACCACGCACTCCTGCGACCGGCCGTCGTCAGCCGCGTCTCCGACCTCATCGGCTACACCCCCCTGTTCGAGCTGTGCCGCACCGAGAACGGCAGCCGCCTGCTGCTCAAACTCGAACAGTTCAACCCCACCGGGACCGCGAAGATACGCATGGCCCGCCAGATGGTCCTCGACGCCGAGGAACGCGGCGAACTCCGTCCCGGCGGCCGCATCATCGAATCGACCTCCGGCAACACCGGCCTCGGCCTGGCCGTGATCGCCGCCGAACGCGGATACACCTTCACCGCCGTCGTCGACAACCACGCCTGCGCCGACAAGCTGCGCGGCATGAAGGCCCTCGGCACCGAACTCGTCTACGTCGTCGACGACGGCACCGAGGAGCTGGCCACCGCGGCCCGCGAAGAACTCGCCGAGGAGATGGCAGGCCAGGACGACAACGCCATCTTCACCGAACAGCACAACAACCCCGCCAACGCCGTCGGCTACCACCAGGTCGGGCGCGAGCTGGACGCCGCCCTCGACGGCCGCGTCGACGTCCTCATCGGCGCGGTCGGCACCGGCGGCGGACTCTGCGGCACCGGCCGCGAGTTGCGTCGGACCGTCCCGGACGTGACGATCGTCGGGGTGGAGCCCAAGGGGTCGATCGCCTTCGGCGGTCCGGCCCACGACTACTACCAGTCGGGTACCGGCACGCCCGAAGGCGCGACCATCGGCGCCCTGGTCGACTTCGACCTGATCGACGAAGGTGTGAAGGTCGGCGACATCGAGGCGTTCGCCACCGCCCGTGTCGTCGCCCGCAGGACCGGGCTCCTCATCGGCGGCTCCGCCGGTGGCGTCGTCTACGAGGCACTGACCCGGATGGCGGACCTCCGGCCCGACACCACTATGGTCGCCCTACTCAACGACGGCGGTGAGAAGTACATGGACACCGTCTTCGACGACGACTGGATGCACGCTCGTGATCTCATCGACCCCACCGTCGAGCGCGAGATCGACGAGGTGCTGACCAAACTCCGCGGGAACTGACACCCATGCCGATACCGATCCGCACCCTGCTCCACGACAGCCGGGCCCTCGCCACCCTGGCCGTGCCGCTCGCCCTCACTCAACTGGCCCAGGTCGCCCTGACCACCACCGACACCGTCATGATGGGCGTGATGGGCGCCGAGGCCCTGGCGGCCGGCGGCCTCGCCATGGTGATCTTCAACCAACTGCGCACCATGGGCGTCGGCATGGTCACCGCCGTCGGCAACCAGGTGGCCGCCGCGGCGGCCCGCGCCGAGTCCGCCGACACCGAGGAGTCGCGGGCCCGAGCCGACGAGGAGGTGCGCGACCTCGTGCGCGCCGCGCTCGCCCTCGCCACCCTCGCGGGACTCGCCGGCGCCGTGCTCATGGTGCTCATCGGCCACGCCGTGGCCTGGCTCGGCCAGGACGCCGACGTGGTCGACGCGGCCAAGCCCGTTCTCTACGCCCTGGCCCCCGGCCTCGTCCCCTGCCTGTGGTTCCAGGCCATCCGGCAGTTCACCGTCGGCATGCGCCGTCCCCAGGCCCTGCTGCACATCACCGTCGCCTCCATCGCCGTCAACGCCGCCCTCAACTGGGCTCTCATCCACGGCACCTGGATCCTGCCGGAGCTCGGCCTGCCCGGCGTCGGGATCTCCACCTCGCTGGTCTACCTGCTGTCCTGTCTGGCGTTGTACGCCTCCGCGCGCCGCGACCCCCAGCTCTCCCCCCTGCTGGACATCCGCATCTGGAAGACCCGCAAGGACACCCTCCGCGGGCTGGCCGGACTGGGCACCCCCATAGCCGCCACCTACGGTTCGGAGGCCGGCTTCTTCTTCGTCGTCGCCCTCATGGTCGGCACCTTCGGCAGCGCGGCACTCGCCGCGCACACCGCCGTCAACCAGCTTGTCTACATCGTCTTCCAGATAGCCGTGGGCCTGTCCCACGCGGCCTCCATCAACGTCAGCCGGGAACTCGCCCTCGGCCGGACAGACGAGGCCCGGCGTCTGAAGAACACCGCCCTGGCCTGCGCCGGTGCCGTCATGGCCGTGGTCGGCACCGTCTACGTCCTCACCCCGGAACTGGTCCTACGCCCCTTCCTCTCCTCATCGGAGCACGAGGCGATCTCCATCGGCGCCGACCTGCTCCTGATCGCCGCCGTCCTCCAGTTCTTCGACTGCGCCCAGAACATCGGCGTCGGCCTGCTGCGCGGACTGGACGACACCAAGGGCGGATTCCACGTCACCCTCATCGGCTACTGGCTGATCGGCCTCCCCGCCGCCTGGCTCCTGGGCCGGCTCACCGGCCTGGACACCACCGGCATCTGGCTCGGCCTCCTGACCGGCCTCGCCGCCACCGCCCTGTTGCTCCTACGCCGCTACAACCGCGGCCTTGCCAGCCGCGGCGAGGCGCCATCCGCGGTGCCCGCGCCGACAGCCGGCTGAGAGGACGCCAGACGACGCACCAGGCCCTGGTCTACGACCTGGGCCTTCGCCCTGCGGCGGGTGAGGCCGGCATGGGGCCGGGATTGGCCCTTCGCCTTGTACGCCGTCGGCCACATCGAGCCTCACTTGACCTTGCCACAGTGACAGGGTCTTCACTGAGGCCAAGGAGGTCGCCCTCATGACCATGCCGAAAGAGGCCACGAACACCATGCGAGCTCTCCAGGGGCTGGAGAACGACAGCTCGTCGATCCGACTGCAGGCGGCGCTGGCGGTCGGAACGACCCCGGACCCCGGGTTCATCGGCAAGCTCATCGAACGATGCGCGCGCGAACCCGAGTTCCACGTGCGCGAAATGCTGACGTGGGCACTCACTCGCCACGCGGCTTCGATGACGGTCCCGTTGCTCCTCGACGAAGTCCGCTCGGAGCATGCGCGGGCACGGAGCCAGGCGTTGCACACACTGTCCAAGATCGGGGATCGGCGAGCGTGGCCGGCGATCACACCCGCGCTGCTGTCCGACGCCGACGACGAGGTGGCCCGGAGCGCCTGGCGGGCAGCGGTCGTGCTCGTGCCCGAAGGCGAGGAGCACGCGTTGGGCGTGGTGTTGGCGACACAGCTCGGGCGCGGCGAAGTAGAGACGCAGCTGAGCCTCAGCCGGGCGCTGATCGCGCTCGGGGAGGTGATGCTGCCGACACTGGGCGCCGCGACGGCGGATCTCGACCCTCGCGTGAGCGCGCACGCGATCGCCACGGAACAGCTCTGGCGCGACCCGGATGCCGGATTCGCGTTCGCGATCGAGGAGGCGAAGCGCGTCACAGCCCTCGGCGGGGCCTACCAGGAGGGGCAGGTAGGCCGTGTTGATCGGTGATGTCGCGCGACGGTCCGGCGTCAGCGCCCGCATGCTCAGGCATTACGAATCGCTCGGCCTGGTGCGGCCGACGGGTCGTACGGAGTCCGGCTATCGCCGGTATTCCAGCGAGGACATCCGGCGCATCTTCCACATCGAGAGCCTGCGGTCGTTGGGGCTGTCGCTGCGCGACGTCGGGCGCGCGCTCGACGACCCCGGCTTCGCGCCCGCGGAGCTCGTCGACGACCTCATCCGCCAGACGCGAGACCGCATCGCAGCGGAGACGGAGCTGCTCACACGACTGCGTCGGATCGGTGCCGCGGAACCCGCCGGCTGGGAGGACGTCCTCCAGACCACCGCGCTCCTCCAGGCGTTGGGGTCGACGAGCGCGGGGACGCGGCAGCGTGCGGCCCTGTCCGCGGTCGAGGAAGTCCCCGTGCCGGTGGAAGCGCTGGTCGAGGCCGTGCTGAGCGAGTCGGACCCGAACGTCGCCGGGGCCCTTCGTTGGGCTCTGGCTCAAACGGGTGAGGACGGGCCGGCGCTGCTGGCGGAGGGCCTCGACTCACCCGCTGCCGAGGTGCGGAAACGTGCCGTCCAGTCCATCGCCGAGATACCGAACGACGAGGCGACCGCACTGCTGCGGAACGCCCTCACGCACTCCGACATCGTGGTCCGCAGGTACGCGGCACTGGCGCTCGGAGCACGTGGAGTGGCCGACGCGGTCCCGACGCTCATCGACATGGTCGTCGAGGAGGGGAACGACGCCGACGCGGCCGACGCACTGAGCACGCTGGCGAGTGATCCCACGTTGGCGGATCGGATCGCCACCGGTCTCGTCGACTGCCTCTCCCGCGACACCATGGGATCGTCCGCGCGTCGACGGCTGGCACAGGCGCTCGCGGACATCCCCGGGACCACGCCGTCACGTGCCCTCGCGGACCTGTCCCATGACGAAGACCGGGCCGTGGCTCTTACCGCGACATACATTCTCCAACTGCGCGACGCACGATAGCGACCCTCTCCTGGGGTGCCATGGGGGGCCCTTGTCGGCGGTCACCGCCGACAGGTCCACGGCATCGCCCATGACCCCGGCGGTATCGCCTCACGCCAGGCGGTACAGGCGTGCCGGAGCGTGCGTCGAAGATGTCAGGCCGCCGAGCTCGCCGCGTTCCGGGAGACGGGCTTGATGTGGGCGAAGGCGCTGCGGGCGTTCCAGGTGGGGAAGGCTTTGGCGAGCCAGGAGGGGCCGTGGAGTTGGATGCGACGGTCGCGGGTGGCTTCGGACCAGGTTTGCTGGCCGGCGTGCCATTTGATGAAGGCTTCGGCGTCCGCGGTGATGTAGAGGTCCTCGTCGAGGCCGGGGTACGTCTTGCAGATCTCGGTGTCTCCGTGCTCGATCAGCAGCCAGAACCGCTCCTGGGGTCGGCGGCCGGTGAAGTCGAAGCGGATGACGACGCGTCGATCCGGGAGCCGGTCCCGGCGGAGCATGTTGCACATCGACCACAGCGCCACAAAGGGATCGAGGTGCTCGGGGGCGATCTCAAGCCAGCGGGCGCCCCACTCGCCGAGCGACACACAGACCTTGAACAGGTCGTGCCCCGCGGGAGTGAGCTCGTAGTGGCGCCCGCGCCCGTCGGGCTTGGCTGCCGATTCGACGACGCCGAGCCGTTCGAGCTGCTTGAGCCGCTGCGAGAGCAGGGTGCGGGAGAGCCCGGGGGCTCCCTCCAGGATCTCACCGAAGCTTCCGCAGCCCAGGGACAGGTTGCGGATGATCAGCGGTGTCCAGCGCTCGGCGAAGATCTCGGCGCCGCGGGCGATGGGGCAGTACTGGCCATAGCTCCGCACGACCCCAGTGTCCCACCCCCGCCATCGGCCCTGCAGTACAGATTCTTGACTTTACGGCCGGGGTCCCCGGTGATCCGATGGAGATCGGGACACGAGGAGGTGGCGACAGACCACTGCCGAGCAGGTCGGCCATATCCGAGCGAGGAGGCGATCGCCATGGAGATCGACGGGTTCCGGGGCCGGCTGATCACAGCTGACCACTCCGACTACGACACCGCCCGAGCCGTGTGGAACGGGGCCGTCGACCGGCGCCCCCGGCTGATCGCCCGATGTAGCGGGACCGCCGACGTGGCCGCGGCCGTGCGCTTCGCCCGCGCCCACGACCTGGAGATCGCGGTACGAGGCGGGGGCCACAACGTGGCGGGTACCGCGGTGTGCGACGACGGGATCGTCATCAGCCTCTCGGCGATGCGGGCCGTGGGGGTCGACCCCGCCGACCGCACGGCCCGGGTACAGGGCGGTGCCCTGTGGGGCGACGTCGACCACGAGACGCAGGCCCATGGTCTGGCCACCACCGGCGGCATCGTGGGCCACACCGGGGTCGCCGGGCTCACCCTCGGCGGTGGCATCGGCTTCCTCATGCGCGGACATGGGCTCACCGTCGACAACCTGCTGGCCGCCGAGGTGGTCACCGCCGAGGGCAGCATCCTTCGGGCCTCCGCCGACGACCACCCCGATCTGTTCTGGGCGCTGCGAGGCGGCGGCGGCAACTTCGGCGTCGTCACCACGTTCCGGTTCGCGCTGCACCCCGTCGGCCCGACCGTGATCGCCGGCCCCGTCTTCTGGGCGGCCGACGACACCACCGACGTGCTGCGCTTCTACCGGGACTTCGCCGCCGAGGCACCCGACGAGCTCGGGACCGTCGTCAGGCTCGGCACCATCCCCCCACTGTCGGTCATCCCCGAGGAACTGCACTGGCGGCCGGCCATCGCCGTCGTCTGCTGCTACGCCGGTGCCCTCGAGGACGGCGAGTGTGCGGTACGGGCGCTGCGCCAGCTGGGGAGGCCGCTGGTGGACCTGATCGCGCCCATTCCGTACGTCGCCTTCCAGGGCGCCCTCGACGACACCGTCCTCCACGGGTGGCACTACTACTGGAAGTCCACGGACCTCGCCGACCTGTCCGACGACACCATCGCCGCCATCGCCGATCACGCCTTCAGCGGCGGCTCGCCCCGGTCGTACTCGGCGATGTTCCACATGGGTGGCGCCGTCGCCCGGGTCCCCCGCGACGCCACCGCGTACGCCGGTCGCGACGTGGCCCACAACATCGTCATCGACGGCGTGTGGCTCCCTGACGAGTCCGGCGAGCACGCCACAGCCGAGACCGCGTGGGCGCGGCGGTTCCTCCAGGCCCTCCGACCGCACCGCGCCGACAGTGTCTATGTCAACTTCCTCGACTCCGACGACGACACCAGCCGCGTTCGAGAAGCCTACGGCGATCACACCTACCGGCGACTGGCCGATGTCAAGGCCAAGTACGACCCCGACAACGCCTTCCACCACAACAAGAACATCCGCCCCCGTTGAGCGGAGCCGGCGGTGACGGGTGGCCAGGCCATCGCGCCGGTGCGGACCGGCTCCACGGTGCTTGCCGGCACCGATCTGCCTCCGCTCGTGGGGGGGCGGACATGGAGGACGGATGGCGCGGGTTGGATTCCCGTCATCGGCTCCATGACACAGCCCCAGGTCAGCGACCTGGGGCTGGTGTGTTGTCCGGGGCAGCGTGACCGGCGTCGGCACCATGTCGGGCACCGACGGGGCGGCACGACGGTGAGCGAGGAAGCCCGCGTTCAGCGGAGGGTGAGTGGGGTTTCGGAGTCGACGTGGGAGAGCTTCTCGGGGTTGCGGACGTAGTAGAGGCCGGTGATGCGGGCGTCCTCGACGTGGATCGCCATGACACCGTCGATCTCGCCGTCCAGGTGGACGAGGAGTGCCGGGTTGCCGTTGACCACGGTGGGGGCGACGGTGATCCGGCGCACGTTCTTGCGGAGGCCGCCGACCATGAAGCGGGTCACCTTGTCGGCGCCGGCGACCGGGCGCGGCGCGGCCTGCTTGATGCCGCCCCCGTCGCTCACCAGGACCACCTCCGGGGCGAGCACATCGAGGAAGTCCTGCGGGTTCCCGGTCTCGAGCGCGCGCTGGAACGACTCCAGAGCCGCCCGGATCACGCTCGGAGGGACCGCCTGGCGGGGGCGGCGGGCCTCGACGTGCCGGCGGGCGCGGTGCGCGATCTGGCGGACGGCCGCGGGGCTCTTGTCGACGGCGGCGGCGATCTCGTCGTAGCCGAGGTCGAAGGCCTCGCGCAGGACGAAGACGGCGCGCTCGGTGGGCGACAGCGTCTCCAGGACGAGCATCATCGCCATCGACACGCTCTCGGCGAGCTCGACGTCCTCGGCCACGTCGGGCGCGGTGAGCAGCGGCTCCGGCAGCCAGGAGCCGACGTACGCCTCCTTGCGACGCTGCATGGTGCGCAGCCGGTTCAGCGCCTGCCGGGTCGTGATCCGGACCAGGTAGGCGCGCCGATCACCCACCTGCTCCAGATCGACCTTGACCCATCGCAGCCAGGTCTCCTGCAGGACGTCCTCGGCGTCGGCCGCCGATCCGAGCATCTCGTAGGCGACGGTGAAGAGCAGGTTGCGGTGGGCGACGAACGCCTCGGTCGCCGGGTCGGTGGCGGGGTCGTTCATGTCCGGTCCTGAGTCCTCTGAGTGTGCATCCTCGTCAAGTCCTTGGTGTCGGCGGGCGTTCGATCAAGCCCGCGCCCGCTGCGGGGCGGTGGCCGGCGCCTCGGCCTGTTCGGCCTGCTTGGCCTTCAGCAGTCGCTGTCGCGTGGCCCCTCCCGAGACGCGGTGCAAGCGGTACCCGCCGGGCTTGCCCGCCTCGTCGGCCAAGTGCTTGACGACGCCCACGCACACGACTTCCTTGAGCTTCGCGCCCATGCGGCCGTCGATGTTGAACCACACCGCGACGTCGGACCGGTTGGCGAACTGGAAGATGCCGTCGCCCCGGCCCAGGCTGATGCACTGGGCGGCGAAGGACTGGTTGAGGGTCTCGGGCTGCTCCCCCGCGATCCGGCTGAGCACCGTGTCGGCAGCCCGCGCGCCCATCGGCATCGCGGCCTGGCAGCTCATCCGCAGCGGCAGGCCCGACGGCGCCGCCGAGTCCCCGGCCGCGATGATGCGTGCGTCGTCCACGCTGGTCAGCGTCTCGTCCGTGAGCAGGCGCCCCAGGGCGTCGGTGCTCAGCCCGCTGCGCACCGCCAGGTCCGGCACGCCGAAGCCGACGGTCCAGATCGTCACCGCACTCGGCAGCTCGCGGCCGCCACTGAGCCGGACGGCATCACGGGTCACCGCCGTCACCCTCGTGTCGGGGCCGTCGAGCACGGTCACCCCGAGCCTGGCCAGGCGCCGGGCCACCGAGCGGCGGCCCCGGGGATGCAGATACGGGCCGAGTACCCCGCCGCAGACCAGGGTCACGGCGCGGCCCTGCTCGGCCAGCTCGGCGGCGGTCTCGATGCCGGTCGGGCCGGCTCCCACCACCGTCACCGCGGCCGTCGCGGGCGCGGCGTCGAGGACCGGCCGCAGCCGCCCGGCCTCCTCGAAGGTGCCGATCGGGTAGGCGAACTCGGCCGCCCCCGGCACGCTCGGATCGGCGCTGCCACTGCCCACCGCGTAGACCAGGTAGTCGTAGTCGACCGTGCCGCCGGACGCCAGCGCCACGCTGCGCCCGGCCGCGTCGATCCGGGTCACGGTGTCGACCACCAGCCGGACGCTCTCGCCCAGGACCTCCCGGTAGTCGACGACCGCGTCGTCCGTCCCGCCCACCAGCTGGTGCAGCCGGATCCGGTGGACGAAGCTCCGGCGCGGGTTGATCAGCGTCACGGTCACGTCGCCGCGCTGCGTGAGGCGATTGGCCGCCATGACGCCGGCGTACCCGCCGCCGATCACGACCACATCGGTGTTCTGGTTCATGGTGTGTCCTCCGCTTCAAGGGGTTCGGCCTCAAGACACCGACGGCCCGGTTCCTGTGACAGGTACGGCTGTGTGACCTGCGCGACACTCGGGTTCACGTCCGTGCAGTTATTGCACTGCTGTGCAGCGACTGCATGAAGATATACTTATTCCCTGAGGGGGCGTCAAGCCCCGCCCAATCCAGACCCGGGGAGCGACAGGGCCCGATGACCAGTGACGATCCAGTCCGCCGCGGTGGCCGTGAAGCGCAGCGCCGCCGCACCCGCAAGGCGATCGTCGACGCGGCGGTCCGGCTGAGCGCCGGCGGAGCGACGCCGTCCATCGACGAGATCGCGGCCGCCGCCGACGTGTCACGGCGCACGGTCTACGCGTACTTTCCGAGCCTCGACCACCTGCTGATCGACGCGACCGCCGGCGCGCTCAACGAGCCCCCGGTCGAGGAGGCGCTGGCCGACCCCTCGATCGCCGACGACCCCGCAGCCCGGGTGGACGCCCTCATAAGGACGCTGTTGAGGTACTCACCGCAGTCGCTTCCCCTTGGCCGCCGACTGATCCGCCTGACCGTCGATCCACCGGTGAGCGAAACCCCGGAGCCGGCCACCCCGCGCCGCGGCCCCCGCCGGATCGAATGGCTGGAGCAGGCTTGCGCACCTCTCCGCGACACCCTGAGCCAGGAGTCGTACCAGCGGCTGATCTCGGCCCTGACCATCGTGGTCGGCTGGGAGGCACAGATCGCTCTGCGCGACGTCCGCGGCCTTGGCCCGGAGGCCGAAGAGGAGGCCATCACCTGGGCGGCACGAGCCCTGGTGGAGGCGGCGATCAGGGAACACGAAGCGGACAGCCCGCAAGGCGACGGCCCCCGTGCGCCGGCCGGCTCTGACGGCGGAACTCGCGCAGAAAAGGGCCCAAAAAAATCGGATGGCGATGTCGAGAACCCGCGTCCGGCTCCGTCCCCGGGGTGAACGCGACCACAATGGGTCGCACCAGCACCGAGGAGAACCACGATGGCCAAGTACCTGCTGCTCAAGCACTACCGCGGCGCCCCGGCTTCGATCAACGACGTGCCGATGGACCAGTGGACGCCGGAGGAGATCTCGGCGCATGTGCAGTACATGAACGACTTCGCGGCCCGACTCGAGAGGACCGGCGAGTTCGTCGACGGTCAGGCGCTCGCCCCCGAGGGCGCGTGGGTCCGGTACGACGGTGAGGGGCGCCCGCCGGTCACCGACGGACCGTTCGCCGAGACCAAGGACCTCATCGCCGGCTGGATGATCATCGACGTCGACAGCTACGAGCGGGCCGTCGAGCTGGCCGGGGAGCTGTCGGCCGCGCCGGGGGCCGGCGGCAGGCCGATCCACGAGTGGCTGGAGGTGCGCCCGTTCCTGACCGCGCCGCCCACCATCACGGAATGACGTGACCCATGGACGAGGTCCTGCTCCGGAGCCTCACGCCGAGCGTGCTCACCGTCCTCGTCCGCCGCGGAGCCGACTTCGCGGCGGCCGAGGACGCCGTGCAGGACGCTCTGGTCGAGGCGCTCCGGGTCTGGCCGGCCGACCCTTCCCCGAGTTCTCCGCCTCGCTCGAGCCGGGGAGACGCCGTTCGGGATGCCAAGGGCTGGCTGGTCACCGTGGCCTGGCGCAAGTTCCTCGACGCGACGCGCGCCGACGCCGCCCGCCGCCGGCGTGAGGACCGCGTCGAGAAGGAGCCGGCGCCCGGGCCCGCGCCCGCGGTGGACGACACGCTCCAGCTCTACTTCCTGTGTGCCCACCCGTCGCTGACACCGGCGTCCGCGGTCGCGCTCACCCTGCGCGCCGTCGGCGGGCTCACCACCCGTCAGATCGCCCAGGCCTATCTGGTGCCCGAGGCGACCATGGCGCAGCGGATCAGCCGGGCCAAGCGCACCGTCTCCGACGTGCGATTCGACCGGCCCGGCGATGTCGCCACCGTGCTGCGCGTCCTCTACCTGGTCTTCAACGAGGGTTACTCCGGCGATATCGACCTCGCCGCCGAGGCCATCCGGCTCACTCGGCAACTCGCGGCCGCCGTCGACCACCCGGAGGTGGCCGGGCTGCTCGCCCTCATGCTGCTCCACCACGCCCGACGCGCCGCCCGCACCGCGCCCGACGGCAGCCTGGTGCCGCTCGCCGAGCAGGACCGCGGCCGGTGGGACACCGCGTTGATCGCCGAGGGCGTCGGGATCCTCCAGGCGGCCCTCGCCCGCGACCGGCTGGGTGAGTTCCAGGCGCAGGCCGCCATCGCGGCACTCCACGCTGACGCGCCCACCGCCGAGGAGACCGACTGGGCGCAGATCGTCGAGTGGTACGACGAGCTCACGCGCCTGACCGACAGCCCGGTCGTCCGGCTCAACCGCGCGGTCGCCGTCGGCGAGGCCGACGGACCGCGCGCCGGCCTGGCGGCGCTCGCGGCGCTGGACGACTCTTACCCAAGCTCGGCGAGCAGGGGATACCCCATACCCCGTTATGCCGCGGTGGCGGCGTACCTCCACGAACGCGACGGCGACCTGGCCACGGCGGCACGGCTGTACGCCGAGGCGGCCCACAAGGCACCCAACCTGGCCGAGCGCGACCACCTGACGCGCCAGGCCGCCCGGCTCAACGCCCGCCGATGTCGCTGACGGGTCGCACTGAGTGGAATCCGCTGGCACCCGCTTCCGTATGCGCCGGGCCGCGACGTGGAAGATCGGCGGCCACCTGGCCGTACGTGGCGTACGTGGCGCGGGGGGCGAAGTCGTGGGCGGGCCGGTCGGCCCCGCGCTGGACGCCCAGGACCTGGCCAGGGCGGCCAGCGCCGCGGCGAGACTCGGGGAGGGCGTTCGTCCCGGTGGCCTCCTTCGCGGCGATCAGCGGTGGTCGGGGTTCAGCAGCGCGGCGGCCGCGGCGATGAAGGCCCCGGACGCCTCCTTGGCCGCACGCCGCAGGGCGTCCAGCTCGGCGCGGCCGGTGGCATTGCGCAGGGCGTAGGTGGCATCGGCGGCCTGCTGGGCAGGGCCGGCCAACTCGGGAACCAGGACCTGGAGGCGGACGTGGGGCGCGGTGATCGCCGTCCGGGTGTCGTGGGACTTCGTCTGGGCCTCCAGCTGGTGCTCGGCGCCGGCCTCGATCAGGGCCAGGCGCTCCCGGTGGAACATCGCCGAGCGGTGCGCGTCCAGGGCGGTCGCGAAGTCGGTGACGGCGCCGAGCCGGTCCTGGCGGTGGCTGTCGACGCGCTGCTCAGCGCGTGCGGAGACGGCGGCGCGGTGCTGAAGGAGTCCGGCGGTCAGGGCGCCGGCCAGGGTGCCGATCACGGCGACGATCGAAGACCACATGGGTGTCGGGTCCTCTCCAGGTGCGGGTCGGAATGGGTGGTCAAGCCAGGGCAGACGGTGGCCATGGCGAGCGGCAGGAAGCCGAGGAGGCCGCGGTGGTGCCGGTCCCCGTCGGCCCCGGGAGCCGCCCCCTGCACCGTCGTGCGCGAACGCTCACGCCACCGCCGCTGCTATGCCACTGGGGTGCCGTGCCGGCCGATACCGGCGTGGCATCCGACATCGGCGCCTGGCCCCCTTTAGGCACAACAATCATGCTCACTCGCGTGGCGTCGTGTTCCCCGACGTTACGCGGGTGAGCATGTGCAGACCCAGCCCTCTTCCCGCACCGAGGCGATGCGATGCCCGACCGCGCTGACCAAGACCGCCCCGAGGGCGCCGCGCCAAGGGGGATCGCGCGGCGACGGCCGCCGGAGCAGTGGCTGTTCAGCGGCATCTACGGACTGGTACTGGCCAGCGCCATGGTGGCCGCGCTGGACGCGACGGGCGAGACAGTCGATCCCGGTTCGGACGCGCTGTGGGTCCTGCTCACCGCGCTGGCGTCGAGTGCCGCCCATGGGTACGCGCACGTCATCGCCCAGCGTGCGTCCGTCGGCGGGGCGGCCAGCACGAGCAGACTGCGGTCGGTGCTCGCCGAGTGGCCACTGGTCGCCGCCGTGCTGCCCACGGTGGGGATACTGCTTGCCGCGGTAGCCGGGTGGTGGGCGGAGGCCACGGCGGTAGACGCCGCCCTGCTGTTCAACACCTTCGCCTTGTTCGGCTTGGGCGCTTCGGCCGCCCGCACCGCTGGGCACCGGTGGCCGTCCTCGTGCCGGGCGGGATGCCTCGACATGCTGATCGGCCTAGTGATCATTGGTGCGAATGCCCTGATTCATTAGCCGGGCCGTCGGGTGCCAAAACCGGGGCCGTCCAACAGCGGCAAAGCGCTGGCTCCAGTTCGGGCAGGTCTGCGCAGTCGGATCTCTCCGTACTCCTCTCAGCTGGTGTGAAGGATCCGAAAGCGATGGGGTTCCACCGGATCCCGATCGACGACTTGGACTGACGTCCAAGCCCATTGCCAAACGCTGATGCCCGGCGTGCGGGAGAACCAGATCTGCCCGCGGGTGCCTTCGCCGCGACACGTGGCCAGGATTCGGCAATGCGCGCCCGGTCCGCGCCGTGAGAACGCAGCACGTCGGCGAGGACGGTGACCGTGTCGTACCCCTCGAAGGCGACGAAGGAGGGCGCTTCGCCCAGCCGCTCGCGGAGGGCCGTCTCGACTCGTGCACCGAGTGGGCTGAGACGCTCGGGCAGGTAGCGCAGGAACGGGATCGCTGAGCCGTCGTCGCCCAGCAGTGCCGCCCATTCGGCGAACTCCGGTTGCCCTGCCGGAGCACCGATCATGATCTCGGTGAGGCGCTGGTCGCGACGGACGGACCTGACGATCGACACTGCCGGCTCCGGGTGGCCGGTCAGCAGGAGGAGGGCTGTCGCACGATGGTGGACGAGTTCGTCGCACACGGCCGTGGGGGCGAGCGTGCCCATGTCGAGTTCGATGACGGTGCCGCCGCGTGGAGCGAGGTAGTCCCGCAGGATGCGGGCCCCAGATGCCCAGTAGACACTCGGCTGGGCTGCTACGGCGATTCGACTGTGGCCCGCGCTGAGGAGGAAGTCTGCGTAGATCTGCCAGCCGTGGGACTGCGCCGGGCAGAGGCGCGCGCCCCATTCAGTCGGCTGTTCGGTGAGCGCGTCGAGAACCGCCGACGAGCAGAGGAACGGCACGCCGAGGGCGTCGGCCCTGGCGGCGGCGGCGCGAGCGACGACGCTGTGATACTCCCCCGCCAAGGCGGCCACCCCCAGGCGAGCCAGTTCGTCTACGGCCGCCGCAGCCCTCCGTGGATCAGCCGCGGTGTCTCGGACCACCAGCTCGAGCGGTCTTCCGACGATCCCGCCGGCGTCATTGACTTCGCGAACGGCCATCTCGAGTCCAGCGAGCAAGTGCCGGCCTGCCTCGACCCAGCCAGGCCGAGTCAGCGGAACGAGAGCGCCGATCCGCACTGATGAACCGTCAGGCCACTCGGTTTCGGATGACGATGGTGACGTATTCATGCGTTGGCGTCTCCCGCGTGACGATTCGGTCGCAGGTTGCCCAGATCGCCGAGTGGCAAGGCCCGGTGATACGCGTCCATCTCATCTCGTCGCGGCGAGCGCACCTGCGTGATCATGCCGGACATTGCATCCGCCGCCCTCACCGACAGGCAACCGAATATCTGTTCGCCGCCGGAAGTGCCGCCGCGGCGACGAAGCGGCCGTGGCCCTGGTGCCGCGACTGCCCCGCGCCCGCCGGGCTGCGCGGAGCGACCATGGCCGGGGGCGTGCGGCGGTCAGAGGCGAATGCGGTAGACCCGCCTGGTGTCGGGGTGTTCGGCGAGGCCCCAGAGGGCGCCCCCGCTGGCCCGTGGCTGGTATGTTCCGGACAGGGGGCCAGGCGGCTCACCCCGCGGGCTGGCCGCTCCGGCGACAAGCCGAAGGTCGGTGTGGGGGGATTTCCACAATCGGAGCGGCGCTCTCGCCCTCTGCCCCTGCATACCCTTCGACACGGACCACGTCGACCGAACCGAGGGCAGGGGGACCATGAACGTCAACAGGCGTGACTTCCTTGGAGGTTCACTCGCGGCCGCCGCTGCGATCGGTCCGCTGGGCACCATCGCCTCCTCAGCACACGCCTCTCCACAGGCCCGCGCAGCGGAGCGCTCGACCTTCGACCTCGCTCTGGTCGACGCCAAGAACGGCGTGGTGGAGAACGTCAACACCGGAGACATTCGTAAGGGAACCTTCGGCAGGCCATGGGCGCGGTTCGACACCGGTGGCTGGGCCCCGCTGGAGTTCCGCCGCCGGAAGGTCAAGGGCGTGGGTCTCGTCTTCATGCTGTGCGGAGCCCACCTCAACGGAAAGAACGGACAGGTGACCATTCATCGGGAGGGCACCTCGGAGGGGATCGGGGCGGACCACGGGCTCACCATCTTCCCGCACTGCATGGAGTACCTGCCGACGGCGGATGCCGTGATCGTCGTGGGGACGAGAGGACGCGAGGACGCCGGTCCGGTGCCGCCCGGGGCGCGCCGCGGCGGAAGTTACCAGCTCTACACCGCGCCTGATGGAACTCCGGGCTCCTTCAAGCGGGTCGGGACACCACAGCCCTTCCGTCAGGCACACGCCGTTCTCTGGGATCCCTTACGCCAGTTGCTGTGGATTTACGGAGGGAACAGGCTCCAGGCGTTCAAGGTCGAGGGGCGCGGCACGAGCACCAAGCTGACGGAAGTGCCGGGCATGAACCTGGTGTCCAGAGTGCTGGAGAACGGCCACGACCTCCAGCCCGACTACGTGGACACCCGGTTCTTCTGGGCGACCGGGTCCCACTACATGTTCAAGATCTACAAGGCGGGCGACCGCCCCTCCATCTCATGGAGCCATCGCGTGCGGGAGGTGAAATCCTTCTCCCGCCACGAAAGCGGCCGCGGCATCTGGACCACCTCTCGCGACGTGGACAACCCGTACGGCGACAACAAAGTCCACTTCATGTGGCCCAATGAGACCGTCCGGCACTCCGATCGCTCGAAGTGGATCTACAAGGCGCGCCTCCTGAACCACGAGCTACCTGGTGCATAACGGCTCCACGCCCGCAACACTTCGAGGCTCCGCGACGGCACGTTCCACGAACACCGGACCCCGCGCCTCGCTTGACGAAGGACATGGAGGCACCCCCGAATCGGGAGGCGCCGGGCTCGCCCGGGGCCCGACAATGGCGTGCATGGTCGTCTTTCGCTGCCGCCGCTGTCTCGGCGATGTCACCGCACCCGTACGAGAGGTGCCGCTGCCCGATGCGGCCAGCGCCCCGGTGCCGTACGCGCTGCCGGAGGGCGAGGACTGCCCGCCGCGGATGCGTCCGGGCACCTTCGCCTACGATCCGCCGGAGGCCGGGGAGCGAGTCTTCCGGCCAGGTTTCACGGGGGCGTCCCTGGGGCTCCAGCGTGCGGGGCTGAACGGCATCGTCCTGGCCCGGGCCGATGTGCACGGCACCGAGCTCACCTCGCTGCCCGGACGGCGGAACGGCTGCTGCGGCCTGGACGGCTGCGACGGCCCGAACCTCGTCTGCCGCGGTTGCACGGCCGAAGTGGCCACTGAGCGTTCGGACTGCTGGACCCCGCAGGAGGTCGTGCTCGTTCCCACCGCGGTGGAGGCCGTCGCCACCGACTGATCACCTGGCTCATGGGGGTAACCGCCGCCACTCACGCTCAGTCTCGCCGACTCAGGCGCTCATCATCCGCCAGTGAAGCCCTCAGTCACCGGTGGTCCGAGGCCGCGTCGGGTGAACCCCGCCTACAGGTCGAACTCGATGTGCTCGAGGTCGGTGAGCTCGACCTCCAGACCTTGGGCGCGGCGGCCGTTGTCGCGGAAGTAGACCTCGCCCAGGGCCTCCGCGGCGATCTGTTGCAGATGCCGCTCTGTGGCGCCGGCCTCCTGGGCGTCGAAGAGGCGGGCGGCGTGGCGTGGCGGCAGGGCCAGGGTGAGGTGGCGCAACCGGGCGTCGTCGGTGCTGCCGGGGGCGGCGGTGAAGCCGAAGCGGGCGCGGGTGTCGATCATGATGCCGCCGGTCGTGGCCGCGACCTGCTTGGCCCTGGCCCGGACCTGCGGCTGCCACCGGCGGCGGACTTCCCGCTCCATGCGGGCGGCGAGGTGCGGCCGGGGCTTCTTGATCTGGTCCTTCACATACCGTTCGACGGTGCGCTGGGTGATGTCGAGCAGCCGGGCGACCTGCTTGGTGCTGCCCTTGTGCTGCTTGACCAGGTACCGCATCTGGGCGCCGGCGGACTTCGGGATCGGGCGCGTGAACGCCCCCTGGACCGCCTTGTCGAGCCCTTCCCCGACGGTGGCCATCGATCTCGTCTCCTACTCTCCGTTGTCCTTGGCGGTGATCTCGCCCGTTTTGATGTAGCGGGCGAGGTTGGCGACCTTGCCGTCGCTGTTCAGCTGCTCGTGCACCTCCGCGCCCCACAGCACGGTCTGGGTGCCCTCGTGCTTGACCATCCCGGGCGACACGCCGAGTCGGAAGGAGCCCGGGACGGTCTTGCCGTCGGCGCCGTACGGCAGGACGTCCAGTGGGCTGGGACCGTCGGCGGCGTACACGGCGCAGTCCGACAGGATCGCGACCGGGTACCGGCCGGTGGCCGCGGCGAGGTTGAGCATCTTGCGGTGCATGTTGATCCGGGCGCGGGAGATGACGACCGCCCGGATGTCGGGACGCCAGGTCGGCCGGGCGAGGGCCGGCCACGCCTGCCCCGGACGCCAGCCGCCACCGCGGGCCTTCTCCCGCAGCTTGCCGATGCCGCCCTTGGTGGTCATCTTGATGGCGTTCAGGACGATCGCCAGCTCGGGGTCACGCTGCTTGTAGCCGTCCATCGCCGCCAGGAACTCCGCCGGAGGCAGCTTCTCGCCGACGTCGAGGTCGCCCATGGTGTGGACGTACGCGTCGCGCAGTCGCTTGTACCAGCCGTCGAGGAACTTGCCCTTCTCCCGGCGCAGCCAGGCTTCGAGCGGGGCGACGTCGTAGCCGAGCTCCACCGCGTAGGCGACCGTGGGTGTGGCGTACCAGGCGGGGCCGGTCGGGCGCTCGCCGGTCGGTGTGAAGGGGCTGGGCAGCAGGTCGCCGTGGAGTCGGCGCCACTGCTTGCCGACCAGGACGCGGGAGAGGTCGACGTGGGAGAGGTCGACCAGCCAGGCGCCGGGCAGCGCCGGGTCGAAGACCGGGTTGGTGATGTGCTCGGGCGGCGTCGACAGGCCGACGACCGCGCCGTTCGCGGCCGCGCCGAAGGCGAGGTTGACGTCGATGCCGACCAGGTAGCGCCGCATGCACTCCTCCGCGTCGACGTCTGCGCGACGAGGTGGCGCTCGACGGGATGCCTTGACTTGAAGTGCAGTTGAGCTTCTAGCGTGTCGCTCAGATGATCAACGGGCGAGGAGAGGGGAACGCTCATGATTCTGGTGACCGGGGCGACGGGCAATGTGGGTGGTGTGTTGCTCGACGAGTTGCGCGCCTCCGGCGTCGGGCCGCTGCGGGCGCTCACGCGCGATGTCACCCGGGCCCGGTTCCCGGAAGGGGTTGAGGCGGTGAAGGGGGACTTGGCGGACCCGGTGTCGTGGAAGCCCGCGTTCGAGGGGGTGCGCTCGCTGTTCCTCGTGCCTCATCTGGGTCCGGATGCCGAGATCCTCCAGGCCGCCCGGGATGCTGGCGTCGAGCATGTGGTGCTGTTGTCATCGATCACCGTGCAGACGCATCCGCACCTGGGCCCGGCTCGAAGGAATCTGGAGGTCGAACGGCTGCTCAAGGGAAGCGGGATGGCGTGGACGGTCCTGCGACCGACACAGTTCGCGTCGAACACGTTGATGTGGGCGGCGGCCATCCGTGAGGGAGAGGCCATCCACGCGCCGTACGCGGAGGTCGCCCTGCCCACGATCCACCCCGCGGACATCGCCGCGGTGGCACGGGCGGCCCTGACCGATCCCGGCCACCGGGGACGAACCCATGCGCTCACCGGCCCCGAGCGCGTGACCCCCCGGCAGCAGGTCGCGGCGATCGCGGGCGCGCTGGGGCGTGACCTGGACTTCTTCGAGATCAGCCGGGAGCAGGCCCACGCCGGGATGGTCGCGGTCTTCGGAGCCGAGGCAGCGGACGCCGTGCTCGACGTCACGGGTGGCGACGTCAACGACGAGCTGCTGATGGTGCGCGACACGGTTGCCCGTGTCACCGGCGCCCCGGCCCGGCCCTTCCGGCAGTGGGCTTCGGAGAACGTCGCCGCCTTCCGTTGACCTCCTTGCCCAGGTCGGGGCCTCCCCCCGGTGAGGGAGCGATGCGAGGGCATCCGGGGTAGCCGGGCACACCGACAGGCCACGGAACCGCCCTCGCGGCCCTGAAAAGGCGGCCCCGCCACCCCCGCGGCCCAAGCCGATGGCCTCCGGCGTCGGCCGGTCAGGCGTCCAGGGGCCGCCAGGCTGGGCCGTCTCCGTCCTGCTCGACGCGCCCGAACACCACGTCGGCGAAGTGGACGCCGAAGCCGATCGTGCAGGGCTCGGCCAACTCGGCGACGAGGCGGCGGCGGTGGTCGGCGGTCTGGGCGGGGTCGTGGTCGAAGGCCGAGGACCAGCCGGGGTGGTCGATCTGGATCGGCGAGTGTACGGCGTCCCCGAAGGCGATCAGGCGCCGTCCGCCGCCGGTGATGACGTACTCGGCGTGCCCGACGGTGTGGCCGGGGGTGATCCGCACGCGTACGCCGGGGAAGATCTCCTGCCCGTCCGAGATCGCGCGTACGCGCGGCGCGAGGGCCGCGACCTGCTCGGTCATACCCTGGGCTTCCAGCAGGTCGCGGCGGTCCCACTCCGGCTCGGAGATCAGGTAGTCGGCGTGGGCGAACACGGGCTGGTCACCGCCGGGAGCGGGGTGACAGGCCCAGCCGAGGTGGTCGGAGTGGAGGTGGGTGAAGGCCACCGCTTCGATGTCCTCGGGACGACGGCCGAGTTCGGCCAGGCTGTCTGGGAGCGCGCCTCCGTGGATCACGCCGAGCGGGCCGTCGGGGGCCTTGAGGGTCTGCGGGCCGAAGCCCGCGTCGATCAGCAGGGCGCGGTCGCCGTGCTCCACCAGCAGGCCGCCGACGCTCCCCACGAGGTGGCCTGTCGGGTCCAGGTACTCCGGGTGCGCGGCCCATACCTCGTCGGTGGTGTCCTGGAGCAGTCGCAGCGGCCGGAGCCGTACGTCGCCGTCCGGCACGTACGACACCTTGGTGTCGCCCAGTCGTATGGAGCGGATCTTCGCCGGCCGGCGCAGTCGTTCGGCCTGATCCACCGTCATGTCAGTCATGGCTTCTCCCTTGTGGGTCGTCGTCAGATCGCCGTGGTGTTTCCTCGCGGCGACGACGCCACCATAAGAGTCAAGCTCGAATCATTCAAGCTGTAAATGTTTTAGCTTTACGGACTTGCTAGGGTGGAGCCATGACGACGCCCCCGGAGCCGCAGGCCATCGCCGAACGACAGCTGTGCGGTCTGGTGAACGGACTGGCTCAGCGCATCGCCGAGCATGTACGAGAGCGCGCCGCCACCCTGGGCCTCACCGCGTCCCAGGCGACCGCACTGCGGGAGATGAGCGGTCCGGTGACCATGCGGGAGCTCGCCGAACGCATGAGCTGCGAGCCGTCCAACACCACCTTCGTCGTCGACAAGCTGGAGAAGCAGAGCCTGGTCGAGCGCCGCCCGCACCCCACCGATCGTCGCGCCAAGCACCTCGTCCTCACCGCCGAGGGCACCGCACTGCGCGCACGCCTCCTCCTACTGCTCGCCGTGGACTCCCCGCTGGCCGGCCTCACCCTCCAGGAGCAGCGCGTCCTTCACGGCCTGCTGGAGCGGGCCATCACCGGTCCGTGAGCCGGCGTCGGCGCGGCGACCGGAGACAGTCGGTGGTGATTCCGCTCTCGGCAAACCCGCTGGACAGCAGGTCACCGCCGGCGAGGATGACGGCATGGCGCAGAACATGACGGTCCGTCGACTGGACCTGGGGTACTTCGTCCGGCCCGCATCGGAGACGGGCGGCCCGCAACCGCGGGTGGAACCCGCTCTGGCCTACCTGGTCCGGCACCACCAGGGTCTGATCCTTTTCGACACCGGCATCGGCATCGCCGATGCCGGGACCGAAGCCCACTACCGGCCCCACCGCCGAGCACTGCCGGACGCTCTGTCGGCAGCCGGGGCAGCCCCCGAGGACATCTCCCTCGTGGTCAACTGCCACCTGCACTTCGACCACTGCGGCGGGAATCCCCTGCTGGCCGGGAAGCCCATCCTGGTCCAGGACGTGGAGCTGGCCACGGCCCGCCGCGGCGACTACACGGTGGACGAGCTGATCGACTTTCCCGGCGCGACCTACGAGGAGCTCACCGGCGAGGCCGAGATCCGGCCGGGAGTCTGGATCATTCCGACACCGGGACACACTCAGGGCCACCAGTCCCTGGTCCTTCGGCAAGGCGACGGCTCCGTGATCCTCGCCGGCCAGGCGCATGACTTCGCATCCCAGTTCGCCTCAGACCACCTCGCGCGCCAAGCGGCCCTTCACGGCGCGAAACAGCCACTTCCCCCCTGTCAGCCCTGGCTGGACCGACTCGCCGACTTCGACCCGCGACGTGTGCTCTTCGCCCACGACTGCTCGGTCTGGGAACCCTCACAGGGCGACTTCTGAGATCGACCGGCTGTGACGCCGGTCAGACGGTCGCCTTCCACGCGGGTGACTCCCGTCGTCCGGTGGTGACCGCCGGCGCGGTCGACCCCGCCTCGGCCGGCTCACCGCGGTCCTCCAGGGGCGGGCCTCCCGCACTCGACGCGCACCCGTCCGGGTGGCGCGGCTCCGCTGGGCATGCCGAATGCCCGACCTCGGACGCCATCTGTGCTCCCTTGGGGTGAGGTGCCGTGCACGCCTCTCCCCGGCCGCGGCGGAACTGCCCGGAGGTGACGAGGTGCGGCGTTGGCGAGCCCTGATCGTCCTGGGGACGGCACAGTTCCTGATGGTCCTGGACACATCGGTGATGAACGTCTCGATCAGCCAGCTGGTCGAGGACTTCGACACGGACGTCACCGCGATCCAGGGCGTCATCACGCTCTACACCCTGGTCATGGCCGCCTTCATGATCACTGGTGGAAAGCTCGGCGACATGCTGGGACGCCGGCGCGGGTTCGCCATCGGACTGGTCGTGTACGGCGTGGGTTCCGCGCTCACGGCGGTAGCCCCGGTCCTGCCGGTGCTGGCCCTCGGCTGGTCGGTCATCGAGGGGCTCGGCGCGTCGCTCGTCCTGCCCGCTCTGGCCGCCCTGGTGGCCGGGGCGTACCGGGGCCGGGACCGGGCGGTCGCCTACGGGGTCATCGGTGGCCTGGCCGGAGCGGGCATCGCGGTGGGGCCGCTGGTCGGCGGTTGGGTGACGACCTACCTGACGTGGCGACTGGTGTTCGCCGGCGAGGCCGTGCTGGTCGTGGCCATGCTGTGCTGCATCGGGTGGATCCCCGACCAGCCGCGCACCGGTCCGCGGCCGCGGCTCGACGTCGTCGGAGCCCTCCTGTCCGCCCTTGGTCTGGCGCTCGTGGTGCTGGGCGTCCTGCAGAGCAGCTCCTGGGGGTGGCTGCGGCCCCGGAACTCTCCGGTCACCGTCTTCGGGTTCAGCCTCACCCTCTTCGTCATCGCCGCCGGTGTCGTCGTCCTCTGGCTCTTCCGAGAGTGGGAAAGGCACCAACTACAGCAGGGACGCGAACCCCTCATCCGGTTCTCGCTGCTCGCCGTCCCGCCCCTGCGCGCGGGCCTGACCATGCTGCTGTGTCAGAATCTCATCCTGCTCGGTCTGTTCTTCACCATCCCCCTCTACCTTCAGATCGTCCAGGGATACAACGCGTTCGAAACCGGCCTCCAACTGCTGCCGGTGTCGGTGACCATGCTCCTGTCCGCCATGAGCGGCCCCCTCCTGGGGCGTGTCGCCAGCCCCCGTACGGTGGTACGGCTCGCGCTTCTGGTGCTGCTCGCCTCGATCCTGTGGCTCCTGGCCACCGTCGAGCCACAGATCGACACGCTGTCCTTCGCCCTGTCGATGGCCCTGCTCGGACTCGGTATGGGCCTCCTCGCCTCCCAACTGGGAAACGTGACCCAGTCGAGCGTCGGGGAAGCCCGTCGCAGTGAAGTCGGCGGTCTGCAGTACACCGCCCAGAACCTCGGCTCCTCCCTCGGCACCGCACTCGTCGGCGCCCTCCTGATCGGCGCCCTCGTCAACGTGTTCACCACCCGGATCGAGAGCCACCCCGACATCTCCGAAGCGGCGCGGGAGCAGACCAGCATCGCCCTGCAGGCCGGGGTCAGCTTCGTGAGCACCGATCAGGTACGGGCCGCCGCCACGCGCGCCGGGCTGCCGCCGTCCGAGGCCGACGCCATCGTCGACGCATACGCCGACGCGCAGATCCAGGCACTCAAAGCGGCGGTCCTGGTCACCGCGGCCGTCACACTCGCCGCATTCCCGTTCACCCGCCACCTGCCGCGGCGAAAACTAGGCGAGCAGCCCAACCCCACAGGTCACCAGATGCCGTGACACCACGGCTTCGGACCTGTTCACCACGGACGCGGCGGTGTCGGCTACAGCAGCCGCTCGAAGCACAGAGAGGACTCCACCCCCGCGTACGCGCCGAAGTTCGGGATCCGCTCATATCCGGAGCGGGTGTAGAAGCGCACGGCATCTGGCTGGCGGTCTCCCGTCTCCAACCGGAGTCGGGTCCACCCCTGGGAACGCGCCCAGTCCTCCAGCGCGCGGAGAATGAGCGTCGCGGCGTGTGAGCCACGCCGATCCGGCTCGACGTACATGCGCTTGACCTCGCCCACCCCCGCACCGAGATCACGCAGCCCTCCGCAACCTACGGCCACACCGTCTGGGTCGTGAGCGAGGAGGAACACCGCGACGTCCGCCGCGGACGGCGCCACACCGGGCTCGCTGTCCTCCGTGCCATAGCGGACGGCGATCTCGGCACGCTGCCGAGCCCGCAGCCTCATCGCATCAGCGTCTTCCCAGGCGACCTGTCTGATCTTCATACGCCGGATCTTCCGTCAGACGTGTTTCATCGGCGTAAAACCACCAGCCCGACGGATTCCGCCCGCACCGACGGGTCCCGCACCGACGGGTCGCGCACCGCCCGGGACCGTCACCGCGCGTCGAAGTCCGTCCCCCGGGAGACCTCCTCCCACGCGGCGAGCTCGGCCCGCACCGAGTCCAGGTGGCCGACGAGGAAGTCCACCGCGTCGCCGCCCAGGGCGAGGCGCAGCGGGGTGTTCTCGGCGTCCAGGGCCAGCCGGATCGCCGCGGCGGCCTTCGCCGGGTCTCCGGGCTGGCTGCCGTCGCCGCCCTGCACCATCTTCCGGGTGGCGCCGACGTTCTCCGCGTACGCCGGGTGTTCCTGGGAGAAGTGGGCCGCGCCCTTGCCGAACAGGTTGGTGCGGAACGCCCCGGGCTCCACGATCAGCACCTTGACGCCGAACGGGGCCACCTCGTCGGCGAGGCCCTCCGACAGTTGCTCCAGTGCCGCCTTGGTGGCGCTGTACGCGGAGAAGCCGGCGAAGGACATCTGTCCGCCGAAGCTGCTGATGTTGACGATCGCCCCGCCGCCCCGCTCGCGCATCTGCGGCAGCAACGCCCTGGTCAGCCGTGCCGGCCCGAAAACGTGCAGCTCGAACAGGTCGCGCAGCTCCTGGTCGGTGGTCTCCTCGAAGGCACCGACCTGTGTGCGGCCGGCGTTGTTCACCAGCACGTCCACCCTCCCGTAGCGAGCCAGCACGTCACCGGTCACCGCGTCGATCCGCTCGCCGTCGGTGACATCCAGGCCGATCGCCTCCACCCGGTCGGGGTGCGCGGCGACCAGGTCGGCCAGCGCCTCGGGCCGTCGGGCCGTACCGATCACCGTGTCGCCGGCGGCGAGGGCAGCCTCGGCGATGGCGCGCCCGAAACCGCTGCTCGCGCCGGTGACCAGCCAGACCTTGCCGTTCTCGGTCATCTCTTCGTCTCCCTCGTCAACCGTCGTCCGGGACCTCCCCGTCGACAGCCCCCATCCTTCGCCGTGATCCATGATCAGGTCCAAGACCTGTTGTGATAGCCATGGGTTATGGATGTCCATGGACGCGATCTGCGCTACTTCGCCGCGGTCGCCGAGGAGTTGAGCTTCACGCGGGCGGCCGAGCGGCTGTTCGTCTCCCAGCCCGCGCTCAGCAAGCAGATACGGATGCTGGAGAAGCAGTTGGACGCGAGGCTGTTCCATCGGGACCGGCGGGCGGTGCGGCTGACCGCGGTAGGGGAAGCCCTGCTGCCACACGCCCGCGGAGTACTGGCCGCATGGGAGGCCGCCGCGGCGGCGGTGGAGGAGGCCAGGACCGCCGAGCGCCACACGCTGGTGATCGGCATGTCCACCAGCCCGGGGCGCGGGCTGCTCCCCGCCCTGCGGACCCGGTTGATCTCCCAGCACCCGGCCGCACACCCCGTCCTACGGCAGGTCAACTGGGCCGATCCCAGCGCCGGGCTGGCGGACGGTTCCAGCGATGTCGCCTTCGTCTGGCTCCCCCTCCCCGACGGCCAGCGTTACCGGTACGTCGTCGTAGCCCGGGAACCACGCCTGGTGGCGCTCCCGCGGGGACACCCCCTTGCGGAGCGGGCGGCAGCCGATCGCGACGGAGCGGTGGACTTCGCCGATCTCCTCGACGAGCCCTTCCTCGCCCTTCCCCCGGAGGCCGGCCCGCTGCGGGACTACTGGCTGGCGCTGGACGCCCGAGGCGGCCACGCGCCACGGATAGGCGGCGTGGTGGCCAGTGCCGAAGAGACCCATGAGGCCGTCGCCAACGGCCAGGGTGTGGCGCTGCTGGCCACCGGCAACGCTCCACTGCTCGTCCGGGACCACGTGATCGCCGTACCGGTCCGCGGCATCTCCCCCTCCCGTCTGGCGGTGGCCGCCCGCCGGGACGACGAGCGGCCCCTGGTGCTGGCCTATCTGGCCGCGGCGGCGAAGGTGGGCGCCGAGACCTCCGGTCCGGCGGACGGCGCCTCCGGATAGCCCCCGATACGTCACGTGTCGAGGCACATGGTCGGGTCCACCGATCGGTGGACAACAGGTTCCACTGGAATGGGCTGTCGGCCGCGGCACCCCGCCGACCAGCATGAACGCATGACCAATCTCCTTGTACGCATGGCCCGATGGAGCGCTGGGCATCCCTGGCGCGCCATCGCCGGCTGGTTCCTCTTCGTCGCTCTGTGCCTCGGCGCCGGGATGGGTATCGGTGTCAACGCGACGAGCAGTGAGGACTTCCGCATCGGCGAGGCGGGTCGGGGCGAGGCCATGGCGGCCGAAGGGGGTCTGGAGCAGAAGCCGCTGGAGCGGGTACTGATCACCGCCGGGCCCGGCACCGGGCGCCTGGACCAGGCCGCCGCCCGGGCCGCCGCACGCGATGTGTCCCAGCGCATGCGGGGCCTGCCCGAAGTCCTGTCGGTGGCCGCGCCGGTGCGCTCCGCCGACGGCACGGCGCTTCGGGTCGATGTGACCTTGAAGGGCCCCGAGTTGGACGGCAAGAAGCATGTCGAGCCGCTGCGCGCGCAGACGGCCGAGGCCCAGGCCGCCCACCCCCGGCTGCGGATCGAGGAGACCGGCTCCCCCTCCATCAGCAAGGGTGTCGAGAAGCAGCGTGGCAAGGACCTCGCACGCACCGAGATCATCGCTCTGCCCGTCACCCTGCTGACGCTGTTGCTCGTCTTCCGCTCCGCGGCCATGGCGGCCGTGCCGCTGCTGCTGGCGCTCTCCTCGATCGCCGCGGCCATCGGGCTGTCGATGGTGGCCTCGCACGCCTTCCCGGACGCCGGCGTCGGCACCAACATCATCCTGCTGATCGGCATGGCCGTCGGCGTCGACTACACGCTCTTCTACCTCAAGCGGGAACGTGAAGAGCGCGCCCGCCACGGCGGTCGACTCGACACCCGCGCCCTGGTGGAGATCGCCGCCGCCACCTCGGGGGGGGGCCGTGGTGGTGTCGGGACTCGCCGTCGCCGTCTCCAGCGCCACCCTGTACCTGGCCGACGATGTCATCTTCTCGTCCATCGCCACCGGCGCCATCGTGGTCACCCTGGTCGCCGTCGTGAGTTCGCTCACCGTGTTGCCCGCCCTCCTCGCCAAGCTCGGCGCGTGGGCCGAGCGCCGCGCGACCCGTAAGGCGGAACGCGCCGCCCGACGCGGCGGCGCCGCGCGGTCCACGGACCAACCGGCCACGGCCGTCTCCCCCGCCGCGCCGGGGAAGTGGTCGCCGGCGAAGTGGTCGCCGCGGAGGCGGTCGCCGCGGTCCCAGGACGGGCCGGGGCGGTTCACCGCCGCCCTGCTGCGCTCCACCGCCCGGCGGCCCGCCGCCACCCTGGCCGTCGCGGTCACGACCATGCTCGCCCTCGCCACGCCGCTGCTCGGGCTCCATCTCACCGACATGGGACGCGAGACCCACCCCCGCACCATCCCCGCCATGCAGACCTACGACCGGCTCAACCACGCCTTCCCCGAACTGAAGTCGATGCACCAGGTCGTCGTACGAGCCGAGCCCTCCCGGGGACGAGAGGTGACCGCCGCGCTGCGGGCGCTGGCCGCGCGCGCGAGCAAGGATCCGCTGTTCGCCGGCACCGCTGAGCTGCGTACCTCACCGGACCGGCGCATCAGCCTGCTGGAACTCTCCGTCCCGCACCCTGTGAGCGCCCAGGCCGCCCTGACCTCTCTGGAGCGGGTACGGAACGACTACCTGCCGGCCACCGTCGGAGGACTGAGGGGAGTCGAGTCCGCCGTGACCGGCGATGTCGCCCGCTACGCCGACTACCCCGAACACCAGAAGCACAAGCTCCCCCTGATCATCGGCGCGCTGCTCCTGGCGACCTTCGCGATGACCGTATGGGCGTTCCGCTCCCTCGTCCTCGGCCTCGTCGGCGTCGTCCTCAACCTGCTGTCCGCGGCCGCCTCGCTGGGGCTGCTGGTCCTGGTCTTCCAGGGCGACTGGGCCGAAGGGCTCCTCGACTTCACCTCCACCGGCTCGATCGGGTCACGCGTCCCCCTCTTCCTCTTCGTGATCCTCTTCGGCCTGTCCATGGACTACCAGGTGTTCGTCATCAGCCGCATCCGCGAAGCCGCGCTGCGCGGCACACCCACTCGTCAGGCCGTGCTGGACGGCATCGGCAACTCCGCCGGTGTGGTCACCAGCGCCGCGTTCGTGATGGTCACGGTGTTCGCCAGCTTCGTCCCCCTCCACATCATGGAGATGAAGCAGATCGGCTTCAGCCTCGCGGCCGCCGTACTCCTGGACGCCTTCGTCATCCGCATCCTGATCCTGCCGGCCCTCATGCTGCTCCTCGGCGAAGCCAGCTGGTGGCCCTCACGCGGCGTGGCCCGCGCACGGTCCACCACCTCGGCGGCCCGCCCGTCGGAAAACGTAACCTGACCTCCATGGACCGACCACCGCAGGCCGAAGACCCGTTCCCGATACGACGACTCCGCCGGTGGTACACCGGGTGCTGGCTCCTGTTCGGCCCCACCCCCTCGGTCCTGGGGACCCTCGACGACACCGGGCCGGCGACCTACGCGTCGCTGGCCCTGGTGGCCGTCATCACCACCGGGTTCGCGGTCCTGGAGACCCGCCCCCACAACCCGCTGCTGCCCCCCGCCGCCTACCTGTGGGTCCTCGCCCTCGGGATCGGCGCGATGTCCGTACTGCCGGGCGGCGGTGCGGCGTTGCTGATCGTCTCCCTCCCGATCTTCTGGATCCACACCGACCACCCACACACCGCGATCGTCATCAGCGGCGTCGCGGCCGTGGCGACCACCGCCGGCAGCATCGTGAAGAACGCCGCGGTCACCGGCAACGCCGTCTTCGCCGTCCTCGGCTATACCGCCGGCGTACTCGGCGGACTCCTCATCCACCGCATCACCCAGCAGGGCGAGGAACAGGCCCACCTCCTCGGCGCGGCGCTGGAAGACACCCAACAGCGGTTGGCCGAGGCACACCGCAGTCAGGGAGCGGCCGAGGAGCGCGAACGTCTCGCCCGCGAAATCCACGACACCCTGGCCCAGGGCTTCGCCTCCATCGTCGTCCTCGCCGAAGCGGCCCGCTCCGCCCTGCGGGAGGACCCGGCGAGGACCGCCCAGCAGTTGGTGTCGATCGAACAGACGGCGCGGGAGAACCTCGCCGAGGCGCGCGTCCTGGTCGGCGCCGCACCGCAGACCGGCCTCACCCCCGGATCGATCGCCCAGACCCTACGTCGCACCCTGGACCGCTTCACCCAGGACACCGGACTCACCGTCGAGGCCGAACTCCCCGACGTCACCTGCGACCAACAAACGCGGATCGCTCTGCTGCGCTGCCTTCAGGAGTCACTGGCCAACATACGCAAACACGCCGACGCCACCACCGTCAGCGTCTTCCTCGCCTCCGAGGCCCACACCATCGAACTGGAGATCACCGACGACGGGCGCGGCTTCGACGTCGACGGCTCCCACGGCTTCGGCCTCAACGGCATGCGCAAGCGCATGGCCGAGCTCGACGGCGAACTCACCATCACCAGCTCCCCCGGCGAAGGCACCCGCCTCCTCGCCCAACTCCCCACGAAGGGCCGGGAATGACATGGCAGACATGACGCGGGACTCCGTGCGGGACACCGTCCGCATCATCGTCGTCGACGACCACACCGTCATGCGCGCCGGCGTCATCGCCCTGCTCGCCTCGGAGCCCAGCATCGACATCGTGGGCGAGGCCGGCGACGGCCGTGCCGGGGTCGAGCTCGTTCAGCGGCTACGCCCCGACGTGGCCCTCGTCGACCTGCGGATGCCCGTGCTCGACGGAACATCCGCCACGGCCGAGATCGTCGCCGGGGACACCGGCACCCGGGTGCTGATCCTGACCACGTATGAGACCGACGTCGAAATCGAACGTGCCGTGGAGGCGGGGGCCATCGGCTACCTCCTCAAGGACACCACCCGCGAACAACTCACCGACGCCGTACACTCCGCGGCCCGCGGCGAGACCGTCCTCGCCCCCCGCGTCGCCCAACGCCTGATGGCCCGGATACGCCAACCCGCGCCCCCCGCGCTCACCCCACGCGAAACCGACATCCTGCACGGGGTCGCCGACGGCCTCACCAACACCCAGATCGCCACCCGACTCACCATCGGTGAAGCGACCGTCAAGACCCACCTCCTCCGCATCTACGCCAAGCTCGATGTCAACGACCGCACCCACGCCGTCATCAAGGCCCTCGACCACAACCTCCTCACCCGACCACGGCCCGGAACACCGCGGTAGCAGGCGTCGGTCGGAAGCCGGTGCGGTCAGAGGTCGGCGAGGTCCAGGGCGGCGCCGACGATGGAGTCGGCGTCGATGCCGTGGTAGCGGTAGACGTCGTCGATGGTGCCGCTCTGGCCGAAGCGCGACACACCCAGCGTCTGCACCGGCATGTTGTTGACCGTGCCGAGGAAGGCCAGGGTGTGCGGGTGGCCGTCCACGACGGTGACCAGCGGGGTGGCCCGGTCGGCGGGGAAGACCTGGTCGAGGATCCAGGACGGGCCCTCCTCACGCCCCTGTCGCGCCCGCGTCGCGCGGAAGAGCAGATCCGGGCTGGTGACGCAGACGACGTCCGTCGGGTGGCCGAGGGCGTCGAGGCGCTCGGCCGCGGCAAGCGCCTCGGGGACGGTGGCCCCCATCGCCGCGATGGTCAGCACCGGCCGGGAGCGGCGACGGAGGGCGTAGGCGCCGGCGACGCTCTGACGCCGGCGACGCTCGCGGGCCGCGGGATCGGCGGGGACCGCGGCGAGCTGCTGGTCGACGGGGCGGGTGGACAGCCGCAGATACGCCGACTGTCCGTCGGGGCGGCCCAGTTGGGCGAGGGAGGCGAGCAGGCACCACTCGGTGTCGATGACGAAGGCGGGTTCGTAGCTGACGCACCCGGGCTGCTCGATGCCCAGCGACGGGGTGGTGATGGACTGGTGCGCGCCACCCTCGGGAGCGAGGGTCACCCCGGAGGGGGTGCCGACGAGGATCGACTGGCCTCCGGCGTAGATGCCGAAGGACCACGGCTCCAGGGCCCGGTTGACGAAGGGGTCGTACAGGACGCCGATGGGCAGGAGTGGCTGACCCCAACGGCTCCAGGTGGTGCCCAGCTCCCCGAGCAATCCGACGAGGTTGGTCTCGGCGATGCCCAGCTCTATGTGCTGTCCGGTGGGGTGTTCCCGCCAGTGCAGGATGGTCTCGGCGTCGTCGGCGAACCAGTCCGGCCGCTCCGTGGGGGACCACACCTTGATCTTGTTGAGCCAGCCGCCGAGGTTGGTGGAGGAGCTGACATCCGGGCTCACCGTGACGATGCGCCCGGCCGCCTCGGGGGCCTGGCGGGTGAGGTCGAGCAGGACACGGCCCAGCGCCTGCTGGGTGTTGCCGGTGCCCGTGGGGGTGCGACCGATGTCGGTGGGCACGGCCGGCGGCTCCCGGGGCGGGAAGGCGGGGCGGCGCAGTCGTGCGGCGGTGCGGGCGCACAGCTCGGCCTCCGCGCTGTGCGCCGGGAAGGCGGTCCACGGGGCGTCGAGATCGGTGCCCAGCCGGGCGGCGAGCTCCCGCATCTGCTCGGCCGACATCAGCGAGGAGTGGTTCTGCGGATGGCCCTCGCTGTGCAGGCCGTGTCCCTTCACGGTGTAGGCGAAGATGACGGTGGGACGGGTGTCGTCGATGTCGTCGTACGCCTGGAGCAGGGCCTGGAGGTCGTGGCCGCCGAGGTTGCGCAGCGCCGCGTGCAGCGTCGCGTCGTCGAGTGCGGAGAGGAGCCGGGCGATGGGCTCGGCCGTCGTACCGGTGCCGGGCAGGCGCTCGCGCAGCTGCTCGGGCGTGCAGCGCAGCAGCCGCTGGTACTCGGGGTTGCCCATGGTGTCCAGCCGGGTGCGCAGTTCGGCACCGCCCGGGCGGGCGAACAGCTCCTGCAGCAGTCGTCCGTACTTGAGCGTGATCACCTGCCAGCCGGCGGCGGTGAACATCCCCTCCAGTCGACCCGCGGCGATCTCGGGAACGACGCGGTCCAGGGACTGCCGGTTGAGGTCGACGATCCACACCACCTCCCCCAGCCCCGCGACCGCCGGGTCCTGCAGCGCCTCCCAGCAGGCGCCCTCGTCCAGCTCCGCGTCACCGATCAGGGAGTACTGCCGCCCGGTTCCCGCGCCGCCGAAGTGGCCCTCCACATAGCGGCGGGCGATGGCTCCCCAGATCGGGGCGGTGGCGCCGATGCCGACCGACCCGGTGGAATAGTCCGCCGGGTCGGGGTCCTTGAGGCGGCTGGGGTAGCTCTGCAGGCCGCCGAAGGACCGCAGCGTCGTCAGATAGCGCTCGTCCAGCGTGCCCAGCAGGTAGTTGATCGCGTGCAGTACCGGCGAGGCGTGCGGTTTCACCGACACCCGGTCCCGCGCGTCGAGGCCGTGGAACCACAGCGACGTCATGATGGAGACCATCGACGCGGAGGACGCCTGGTGACCGCCGACCTTCAGCCCGTCCGGGTTGGGGCGCACCCGATTGGCGTGGTCGATGATCGCCGTCGACAGCCACAGCACGCGCCGTTCGACCGACGCCAACGCGTCCAGACGGCTCCGACCGGCGACGCCCCCCGCACCCGGAACCGCGGACGTAAGCGTGTCCGCCATGACAACCAACCCCCAACTGAGTGAACGTAGAACGGTTTCCACTTCGCGCTACGGCGAGATGATCAGCGTACTGCCGGGGTCGGTTCGCGGGGTGCCTTCGGCGGACCACCGGCGAAGGCGGGGGCGGAAGGCGGAGGCGGGTCGCGGTGGGGGCTCACCGGGTGAGCGGTGTCGGGCGCTCACCGGGTGAGCGGTGTCGGGCGCTCACCCGGTGAGCCGGGGTCAGGAGCTCGCCGGGTAGAGGAAGACGTCGTCCTCGTTGGCGAAGCGGGAGCCGAAGTCTCCGGTCCCGGTGGGGGCGTGCACGTCCGCGGGGCTCAGGGCGACGGAGCCGGTCGCGGTGAGGCCGGCGGCGGTGCCGCGCAGCGACCACACGGATCCGGTGCGGTTCTCACGGGGGGCGGAGACGGCCAGCTCGGCCTTGCCGTCCTTGGTCACGTCCAGCAGCCGAACGGCGCCGCCGAAGCGGTCACCGGCCTCGGCGACACCCGGAACCCCTCGCGTGTCCTGGTCGAACGCCTGTGCGCCGGTGCCGCGGAGACCGCCGCGGCCCCCCTTGAGCAGCACCACCGAACCGGCCGCCGCCTTGCTTCCGACAGCCTCGAAGGGCACGCCGACGGCGAGGTCCGCGTAGCCGTCGCCGGTGACGTCGCCGGCGTCCAGTCGGGCGCCGAACTGGTCGCCCTTCTCACCGGTTCCCGGAACACCGGTGGTGTTCTGGGTGATGGTGGTGGTACGGGTCCTGCTGGGGCCGCTGGACGTCCCGTAGTAGATCTTGACGGTGCCGGCGTCGTAGGGCAGGTCCTCCAGGATGCCGCCCGGGACCACCCGGGTCGCCAGGTCGCCCTTGCCGTCGCGGTCGAAGTCGCCGACCGTGGCGGCCGCCGCCGAGCCGAGCGGGGTGGGCTCCGTGGACAGGCCCGAGGGGGTGCCGCGCCAGAACCTGCCGCCCTCGGCGTGCTCCTCGAACGCGTAGAAGGTGGCGAGGTCGTCGATGCCGTCGCCGGTCATGTCGCCCGCGGTGACCAGCCACAGGTCGTTGTCGCTGAAGAACATGTCGAGCCGCTGTTCCCTGGCGGGCTCACCGGACCGCTTGAACGGGCCGAAGAGCACGGAGCGCTGCCCGCCGTCGGCGCCGTGCCGCATGAACAGGTCGGAGCGGCCGTCACCGTCGAAGTCGCCCGCGGTGAGGTCGTCGCCGACCCACCAGCCGCTGGAGCCGGCCGGTGCCTGGACGGTCGCGGCGTCCTTGCCGCCGAGGCCGCCCCGGCGGCCCCACAGCACCGTCACCGAGCCCTGGTTGCCGATGCCGTCCAGTCGCTCGTCCGAGGCCACGGCGAGGTCGGTGAGGCCGTCCCCGTCGAGGTCGCGGGCGGCCAGCCGCTGGCCGAAGTGGTCCTCGCTCTCCGCGGTGTCGGGCACGCCCGCAGTGTTCTGGCTGATCACGGTGGTGCGCGCGGCCTTGAGACCGGTCGCCGACCCGTAGCTGACGACGATGTAGCCGGCCTCGGCGCGCCCGGCGACGACGCCGCCCGGGGCGGCGGTGACGAGGTCCTGGTAGCCGTCGCCGTCGAAGTCCTCCCGCACGGACGCCGGCGCCTTGGCCGCGTGGGGCCGGGCGCCGTCCGCGTTCGGCCGCGGGCCGTCCACGGCGGAGGCGACGCCGCCGGTCAGTACGGCGGCGAGGCTGACGGCGGTGGTACAGAGCGCACGGATGCGCATGGTTCCTCCCAGGACGCGTGGAGCGTGGTTCGCGTGATCTGGAGGGTGAGACTCACCGGACCGGCGCGCGGTTGCGCGGTGAACACCAGGTGTTCGAAAGGCGACACGTCCAGATGTCTCCGGTGAGGCGTGCCGCCGGTGGGATCGTCCCCCAGATGTCGGCGCGGTCCCGGTCATGTCATCGACACGGGGTTGCCGGCGACGAGCGCGTTCGGCCCGAGAGGCGTATATGTGAAGTCATCGGAAGTGTGAAGGTGGTGCGGTAAGGGCGGACCGTGTGGTCGGCCGGCCGTTTCCTCTGGTCGTGAGCGCGGCTCGGCAGCAGGAGATGCACTGTGAAAGTCCTGCACCCCACGCTCACGAAGGTGCCGTGGGTGCTCGCGGCGCTGGTCCTCGTGGTCGGCGTGCTGCTGAACCTTTTCGCGCCCCAGCCGTACACGGGACTTCCGCTGCTGGCCGCCGCCCCGCTCGTCGCGGGTGCCATGCTCTCCTTCCGCTCCGCGCTCGCCGTCGTGTGCGTCACGTGTGTGGTCTCGGTGGCGGTGGACATCGAGCGCGGACGCCCGGCGACGCCGTTGCTCGTCGATCTGGCCGTGGTGGGCACGATCGGCGTACTGGCGCTCGCGGTCAACCGGCTCCTCTCACGGCAAGGCCGTGATCTGGCGCTTGCCAGGGATGTGGCGGAGGCGGCCCAGCGGGCGGTGCTTCCGGACCCGCCGCGGGTGGTCGGGCCGTTGGCCGTGGCCGCGGGGTACACGGCGGCGCACGCCGAGGCGCGGATCGGCGGCGATCTCTTCGCGGTGCAGGAGACGCCGTTCGGGGTGCGGATGATCATCGGGGACGTGCGGGGGAAGGGCATCGCGGCCGTCGCGGCGGTGGCGGTCGCGATCGGCGCGTTCCGTCAGGAGGCCGAACACGCTCCCACGGTGGACACCCTGGGGCGGCGGATGGACGAGGCGATGGCCAGGGCGGCGGCCCAGGGCGGCCCGGTGATCTCCACGGAGGGCTTCACCACCGCCGTGCTGGCCGAGGTGTCCGTCGACGGGGAGGTGGTGAGCCTGGTGAACCGGGGGCACCCGCCGCCGTATCTGGTGCACGACGGCCGGCTCGTACGGCTCGACCCGAGCGTGCCGCGGTTGCCTCTCGGGGTGGGGCTGGGCGATATCGCACCTGCCGACCCCGTTTCCGCCGATGTGGTGCGGCTGCCCCCGGGGGCCTCGCTGCTGCTGGTGACGGACGGCGTCACCGAGGCGCGGGACAGGCGGGGGACCTTCTACGACCCGGTCGCCTCGCGCCGCATGCGCCGGCGGTTCAGGGACCCCGACGCGCTGGTGGCCGCCCTCACCGACGATGTCGGCCGCTGGACCGAGGGCGAACACGAGGACGACATGGCCATCCTCGTGGTCACTCGGCGCGACCCGTCGCACGCCGGCTGACCAGGAGGCGGACCACCCAGGAGAACCATCCACTTGGATATTCCAAGTCATTGCTTGGAATATCCAAGTAACGCCGTGTACGCTTCCTGAGCATGATCACTAGCAGGGAAGACGGCTACGAACTCTCCACGGATCCGAGCCGCCTCGACATCGACCTGGTGCACCACTGGCTCTCGACGGACGCGTACTGGGCCCTGGGGCGCAGTCGGGAAGCCGTCGAGCAGTCGGTGCGGGGCTCTCTCAACTTCGCCGTCCACGACGCCGCCGGCTCTCAGGTCGCCTACGCGCGTGTCGTCACCGACTCGGCGACCTTCGCCTGGTTGTGCGACGTCTACGTCGCCCCCGCGCACCGCGGGAGGGGTCTCGGCACCTGGCTGGCGGGCGCCGTGCGCGACCACCTCGCGCCCTACCGCCTCAAGCGCGTCATGCTCTCCACGCTCGACGCCCACGCGGTCTACGCGAAGGTCGGCTTCGCACCCTTCCCGGACCCGGACAAGCTGATGATCTTGAACTCGGCGGGATGAGACCGGCGTGACGACCGACTGCCCACCCCCTCCATGCGGCGTCTGCGCCGACCGGCCGGCCCAGACACAGCCGCGAACCAGGCCGGAGACAGGTGACGAAATCGGTATGCGTGTTGTGATCTTGTGCGGTGGAGAGAGTCCGGAGCGCGACGTCTCCCTGGCCTCGGGCTCGTCGGTGGCCCGCGCCCTGCTGGAGCGGGGACACGAGGTGGTGCTGGTCGACCCGGCCGCGGCGGTGCCGGTGCTGGCCGGGCCGCTGCGCCCCGGGGACGCGGTCGACGGGGTGGCGGTGGGAAAGGAGCCGCCGTCCCTCTCGGACCGGCCTCGGTTGCGGCAGCGCATGCACGCCGCGCTGACCGGCGGTCCGGTCCTGGAGCTGCTGCGCGGCGCGGAGCTGGTCTTCCTGGCGCTGCACGGCGGCTGGGGCGAGGACGGGCGGGTGCAGGCGCTGCTGGAGATGGCCGGCGTGCGGTTCACGGGTGCGGGCAGCGCGGCCTGCGCGGCGGCGTGGCACAAGGGGCGGGCGCAGGCGGTGCTGGGTGCGGCGGGGGTGCCGGTGACCGAGCGGGTGCTGTGGCGGCCCGCGGCGGGTGAGGTCCCGGGTGAGGTGCGGCGGCTGGTGGCGGCCGGTCCGGCGGTGGTCAAGCCGGTCGCGGACGGTTCGAGCGTGTCGGTCCACCGGGTCGACTCGCTCGCCGAGCTGGCGCGGATCGCGGCCGAGGGGCACCCCCGCTCCGACGACGTCGAGCTGATGGTGGAGCCGTTCCTCTCGGGACGGGAGTTCACCGTGGCCGTGGTCGGCGGTCGGGCGCTCCCCGTGGTGGAGATCGAGCTGACGACGCCGTTGTTCGACTACACGGCGAAGTACCAGCCCGGGGCGGTCAGCGAGGTGTGTCCGGCCCGGGTCCCGGACGACTTCGCCTCCCGGCTGCAGGAGTCGGCCCTCCGCGCGCACCGGGCCCTGGGCTTCGGTCCAGACGCCTACTCGCGCACGGATTTCCGCTGCGACGCCGACGGTGAGCCGAGGTGCCTTGAGGTGAACGCACTCCCGGGGCTGACGGCGACGAGCCTGTTGCCCCTCGCGGCGACCGGATCCGGCTGGAGCTATCCGGACCTGATCCAGCGCATCGTGGACCTCGCGACGCGCTGAGCGGCCGAGGCGGGTGGAGGCAGCAGGTCGCGCCGTCGCCTTTCGGATCACTCGCCGCGCAGCGCGGCGGCGACCGGTCCGTCGCCGAGCACCTCGATCCGGCCCGCCTTGACGCCCTGCTCCACGCTGAGCGCCCCCTCGCAGAGTTCGTGGCAGGTGTCGGCGTCGAGCACGAGGCGGGCGGCCGGCGTTTCGGCGGGTCCGTCGCCGTACGCCGGCCCCTCGCCTCCGAGGCGCACATGGAACACGCCCTCGTCCAAGGCCACGTCGACGACGGCCGGGACCTCGGTCGCCGGAAGGCGGCGCCGGAGGGGCAGGGCGAACCAGTGCGCTCGCAGCGCGTCGGTGGCCCGGCGTTCGGCGAGATCGGGCGTGCCCCACTCGGCGAGCGCGGTCAGCACGGGCAGCAGCTCGGACCCACGCGGAGTGAGCGCGTACACCGTCGCGGCTCCGGGCGGTGGGAGCTTGCGGCGTGTCGCGAGCCCCTGCGCCTCCATGTCCTTGAGTCGCGTGGCGAGCACGTCCGTGGAGACGCCGGGGAGGTCGGCGTGGAGGTCGGTGTACCGGCGCGGCCCGGCCAGCAGCTCCCGGATGATCAGCAGGGTCCAGCGGTCCCCGACGGCGTCCAGGGTGCGGGCCAGGGCGCAGTACTGGTCGTAGCTTCGACGGCGTGGCTGACGTGGCGGCATACAGCGCAGTCTAGACAAGATGTTGGACTTTCCAAGCTCACACTTGGTAAAACCAAGCATCACGGTTCGAGGTAGGGACGAGGCCCGTGGGATCCGGGAAGCCGGGACCCGGGACCAAGGAGGGCACGGCATGGAGTTCCGGCAGTCGAGCAAACTCAGCGAGGTCTGCTACGAGATCCGGGGCCCGGTGATCGAGCACGCCAACGCGCTGGAGGAGGCGGGCCACAGCGTGCTGCGGCTGAACACCGGGAACCCGGCCCTGTTCGGCTTCGAGGCCCCCGAGGAGATCGTCCAGGACATGATCCGGATGCTCCCCAAGGCGCACGGCTACACCGACTCGCGCGGTGTGCTCTCCGCTCGCCGCGCCGTCGCCCAGCGCTACCAGGCGATCGGCCTGACCGATGTCACGGTGGACGACGTCTTCCTCGGCAACGGCGTCTCCGAACTGGTCTCCATGGCGGTGCAGGCCCTTCTGGAGGACGGGGACGAAGTCCTCATCCCCGCCCCCGACTTCCCGCTCTGGACCGCCGTCACCACCCTCGCCGGCGGCAAGGCCGTGCACTACGTCTGCGACGAGTCGGCCGACTGGTATCCGGACCTCGACGACATGGCCTCCAAGATCACGGATCGCACCAAGGCCGTGGTCATCATCAACCCCAACAACCCGACGGGCGCGGTCTATCCGAAGGAGATCCTGGAAGGCATCCTCGAGCTCGCCCGCCGCCACCAGCTGATGGTCTTCGCGGACGAGATCTACGACCAGATCCTGTACGACGACGCCGTGCACCACTCGGCCGCGACCCTCGCCCCCGACCTGGTCGTGCTCACGTTCTGCGGGCTGTCGAAGACACACCGGGTGGCGGGTTTCCGCTCCGGCTGGTTGGTGGTCTCCGGGCCCAGGCAGCACGCGCGCAGCTATCTGGAGGGGCTGACCATGCTCGCCTCCATGCGGCTGTGCCCCAACGCCCCCGCCCAGTACGCCATCCAGGCCGCGCTCGGCGGCCGCCAGTCCATCAGGGAGCTGACCGCCCCGGGCGGCCGCCTCCTCGAACAGCGCGACCGCGCCTGGGAGAAGTTGAACGAGATCCCCGGCGTGTCGTGTGTGAAGCCGAAGGGCGCGCTGTACGCGTTCCCGCGCATCGACCCGAAGGTGCACCCGATCCACGACGACGAGAAGTTCGTGCTCGACCTGCTGCTTCGGGAGAAGATCCAGGTCGTCCAGGGCACCGGCTTCAGTTGGCCGCGCCCCGACCACTTCCGGATCCTGACCCTCCCCTACGCCGACGACCTGGACGCGGCGATCAGCCGGATCGGGCGCTTCCTGAGCGGGTACCGGCAGTGAGGGCGAGCCGTGGAGCCGGAGCGGCGGAGGGGACCGGGGCCGCGCCCGGCCCGGTTCCGCGGTTTCCGAAGGTCACGCCGCGGACCGGGCGCGCAAGTCCGAGCCCCGGTGGGCCCACCGCGGCGGACACGCCGTCCCGCCAGGGGCCGCGGACCGCCCGGTGATGGGGTGAAGCCGACCGACTGAGGAGGCTCGAAGCGCGATCAGCGTACGGCGCGAATGGCCTGGATGACCAGGCGCGCGGCCGGGCTGGGTTCATGGCGGTCCGGGCGGTGCAGCAGGTCCAGGCGGCGGGCGCCGAGCATCGGAGCGTCCAGCAGCTGAAAGGCGCCCTCGTCGCGGCGCGCCAGGGCCAGCGCCGGAACCACGGCCGCCGCCAGGCCCGATGCCACGACGGCCAGCGTGGCGGAGAAGTCGAGGCATTCGTGGACGCGCCTGAGCGGCGTGCGGTGCTGCGCGGCGACCCGGTCGAGGGCTCGCCGCGCGACCGAGCCCGGCGGCCCGCTCAACCAGGGCCGGTCCAGGAGCGCCTGAAGGTCCGCCACCGGACCCCAGGAGGCGGGGGCGGCGATGCGGTAGGGGTCGTCGAGGAGGTGCACCGCGCGCGCTCCGGAGACCTCGGCGGGGCCATCCGCGGCGTCGCTCTCGACGATCAGCAGGTCCAGGGCGCCCGAGCGCAGGGCGCTCTGCCCCGGCTCCGGCTCGATCTGCCGGATGCGGACCTCGATCCGCGGGTGGGTGGTGGCGAGGGAGGCCGCCGCCGGGGCGACCAGGTTGTCCAGCGCCGTCACGAAGGCCCCGACCGCGACCGGGCCGGTCACCTGCCCCGTCAGGGCGCTGAGGTCCCGCTCGGCGTCGGCCAGTACCTCGGTCAGCCGCCGGGCGTGGCCGGCCAGCAGGCGTCCGGCGGCGGTGAGCCCGACGGTCCGGCGCCCGCCGAGCCGTGACCGGTCCAGCAGGGTCACACCCGTCTCCGCCTCCAGTCGCGCGATGTGCTGCGAGACGGCGGACGGGGTCAGATGGAGGATGCTCGCGGCCGCCAGCACGCCGCCGGAGTCGGCCACCGCGCGGAGCACGGCCAACCGCCGTGGATCGATCTGCATGCAGTGACGCTACACATCGACTGAAGAAGGACTCGATGGCGCTCGACCCACGGTCGACACAAGGATGATGGTCATGACCGACCACTCCACCTTGATCGACGCCGATGTGACCCTGTCCGACGGCGGCTCCCTGCGGGTGCGGGGCTTCCCGCTGGACGTACCGCGCCCCGGCCTGCCGGAGCGGCAGGTCGTCGAACTGCTCGTGGCGGCCCTCCGGTTGGGGCCGGCCGACCGTGTGCGCCTGCGCCCCGGCACCGCGGCCGCCGAACGGGACCGCGAGGACCCGGCGCCCTCCCGACTGGTGGACCTGAGTCATGTGATCACCGAAGGCATGGTCACCCTCCCCGGGCTGCCCGGCCCGGTCATCACCCCGCATCTGACGCGCGAGGCGTCCCGCGCCCACTACGAGCCGGGCACGGAGTTCGCGATCGACCGGATCAGCATGGTCGGCAACACCGGCACCTACCTCGACAGCCCCTTCCACCGCTACCCCGACCGGGCCGACCTCGCCGACCTGCCGCTGGACGCCGTCGCCGACCTGCCGGTCGTCGTGGTGCCCGGGCCGCCGAACGGTGAACGCGGGATCGGCCCGGCCGCGTTCGACGGCGTCGAGGTGGCCGGTGCCGCGGTCCTGCTGCACACCGGCTGGGACCGGCACTTCGGCACCGAGACGTACGGCCGGGACGCGCCGTACCTCACCGGAGACGGCGCGCGGGCCCTCGTCGAAGCCGACGCCCGGCTGGTGGGCATCGACAGCGTCAACATCGACGACATGCGGGGCGACGCACGCCCGGCCCACTCCGTCCTGCTCGACGCGGGCATCCCGGTGCTGGAGCACCTCACCCGTCTGGACCACCTCCCACACCACGGGGCTCGGCTGCACGCGGCCGCGCCCCGGGTCAGAGGCTTCGGCACCTTCCCCGTCCGTGCCTATGCCGTCGTCCCCGGCGTGCGGCGGGCTCCGTGAGCCGTGGCACCCTCTCGGTGGCGCTCTGAGCGTACGGGTTCGATCGGGCTCCGGTCGGGCGACGAAGGGGCGAGGGGCGCGGTCACGCGGACCGATCCCGCTCCCCGTGACGCGGCTCCGGAGGTTCGTCCAGGCGCACGGCGAGGGCCGCGATGTCGTCGTTCAGGTTTCCTCCGCTGAAGTGGACGAGGTCGCGGTGGAGAGCGTCGAGCAGTTCGCGGGGCCGGGCGGAGGTCCACCCGGCCATCCAGCTCTCCAGGGGGAAGAAGCCACCGTCGCGGCCACGGGCCTCGACGACACCGTCGGTGTAGAGCAGCAGCAGGTCGCCGGGGGCGAAATCGAAGGTGTCGATGCTGTAGTGATCGCCGATCAGGTCCGCCAGATTGAGCAGCGGAGAGGGTGTGGTGGGCTGCAGCACACGGAGTTCCGCACGGTCCAGGAGCAGCGGCGACGGGTGTCCGCAGTTGAGGATGTCGATACGGCCGCCCCCGGGTGGGATCTCGACGAGCAGGGCGGTGGCGAAGCGCTCCATCAGGCCCTCGGGGGCGAAGGCCGCGCTGTAGCGGATGCTGCTGGCCTCCAGCCGGCGCGCGATGCTGATGAGGTCGGCCTCGTCGTAGGCGGCCTCCCGGAAGGCGTTGACGATCGCCGCGGCCGCCCCCACCGCCGGGAGGCCCTTGCCCCGCACATCGCCGACGAGCAGCCGGACGCCGTACCGCGTGTCGACCACCTCGTAGAAGTCGCCGCCGATACGGGCCTCCGCCGCGGCCGCGAGGTACAGCGCCTCGATCTCGACAGCCCCGAAGCGGCGCGGCATCGGGCTCAGAACGACCTGCTGCGCCGCGTCGGCGACGAGCCGGACCTGGAAGAGGGTCCGCTCGCGCTGGAGCCGGACATGGCTCCCGTACGCGGCCGCCACCGTGACCGCGACGATCCCTGCCGCCGTGTACCCCGTCCCCAGGTCGGGGAAGACGATGCCGAGGCCGATCATGAGGAAGAGGCAGACCGTCCCCAGCAGGACGGTGGGGAGTACGGGCCACATGGCGGCGGCGAGGGCGGGCGCCGCCGGCAGGAGGCGGCTGAAGGCCATGCTTCGGGGAGTGGTGTACGCCAGGCTGGCGATGACAACGGTCAGGATGACCGGTGACAGCAGGATGAGCGGCCGCCGGCCGTGGCCACGACGGAGCCGTTGCCGTCCAGACTTGATCACACGTCATAGACTATCCAGGCAAAAGTGGATATAGCGCGCTCCGTCGGGTCGGAGTCGGCCGCCTGCCCCGGACCGCGCACTCCGCTGGACGATGGCGACGGGACCGGCCCATGTGCCGGTGGGTGCCCGTGCCGGCACCGGCACATGGGCCGGCCGCCGGTCCCGGCTCCCGACGGGGGGGGGGGGAGCCAGTAGAGGGCACCGCAGTCACCCCACATCATGTCGGCGTCGTCATCGGTGTCGAACTGGGCGAGCAGCACCCAGCGCAGGGCCTCCTCCTGGATGCGGGGGTCGTCCCACGGCGGGCCGCCCAGGGCGCCGCGGGCGACCTCGACTTCCACCGCGCCCTGCACGGGGTGCGCGTGGCCGCCGACGCGGTGCTCCGTGCCCTCGAGCCGCTCTCCCAGGGCGTCCTGGAAGTCCTCGTCCCACACCGGGTGGTCCTCGGACATCGGCGCGAACTCCTGGTGGACCACCGGGTGCCAGGCGCACGGCGCCGTCGTCTCCATCCGTGCCGTCAGCGGCACCGCGGTGTACGGCCGGATCCCCGCCGGTGCCGCCCGCTCCGCGACGGGGATGCCCGCCGGCACGTACAGCACGCGTGCGCCCGCCCAGCTGTCGGGGTGGTCGGGTGCCACCGCCGCGGAGCCGCCGTCCACCTGCCCGTCGAAGTGGAAGAAGGCCAGCGTGCCGTCGGTGGGCAGGGCGATGTCGAGGGCGGTGGAGGGCAGCGCGGCGCAGTCGAGCGAAGCGACGAAGGCCAGCGGGCCGTGCCCCTCCCACACGGGCCACGTCTCGTCCTCGGGCAGCTCCGGCAACCCGCCGAGCCGGCCGACGACCGGACCGGTCCCCCCGTCCCTGCCCGGACCCGTATCCCCGTCCGTGCCCGTACCCCGCCCCGGCCCCGCACCCGCGGCCTTCTCCAGGCGCAGGCCCGGCCGCAGCAGGCCGATCCACCGCTCGGCGATCTCTTCGGGCAGATGCTCGCGGGCGAGGGTGTGCAACGGGTCGGCGGTGCTCTGTGTCATGGGAACGATGATGCACGAGCCCACTGACAGTCAGTGATCTTGAACGGCGGTGGGGCGTCGGGGAGACTACGTCACCAGGGGGCTGGTGGGTGGTCTGGGCCGCCGCACCGGTGGCCGCGCCGTCACCTGGGAGGCGGGGCACGCGGGTCACCGGGCGGATATGAGGGGGAAGCGGTGACCGAGGCTGAGGGGCCCGTGTCCATGCGGCAGGAGATCCGGGCGGAGAACGGGCACGCGTACGGGGCCATCGGCGCGGACATCCACGTCTTCGGCACCGGCACCCCGGTCTATCTGCTGTTCGCGTATCAGAGGGTTTCCGGCCTCGACGGCGAGTGGCTTCGGGCCCAGCCCAGCCGCATGCTCGACGCGCGAGCCGAGGTCGTCGACTTCACCGGCCGGGACGCCGAGCTGAGCGACCTCATCGCCTGGCGTGAGCAGCGCTCCCGAACAGCCGTCCGTTGGCTGCACGGGCCCGGCGGCCAGGGCAAGAGCCGGTTGGCGACACGACTCGCCGCCGACTCCGAGGCGGCCGGTTGGAAGGTCGTCACCGCCGTGCACGGCACCGACACCGCCCCGCCCGCGGAGGGCGGCCAGGACCTGCGGCTCGACGGGCACACCGGCGTTCTCGTCCTCGTCGACTACGCCGACCGGTGGCCCGCCCCGCATCTGAGCTGGCTGTTCCACAACCGGCTGCTACGCCAGGGCGTCCCGGCCCGGATCCTGCTGATCGGCCGGTCCGCCCACGGCTGGCCGGCCGTGCGCGGGCAACTGAACCGGCTGCGCGAGAACATCGACACCTCCGATCAGCCGCTGCGCCCGCTGCCGGCGGAGGGGGACGAGCGCGGTCGCATGTTCACCACCGCCCGGGACTGCTTCGCCGCGCGCTACCCCGGGCTCCCCGACATCGGGTCCATCGCTCCACCGGGGCCGCTCGGCCACGACGACTTCGGGCTGACGCTCGCCGTCCAGATGGCCGCGCTGGTCGCCGTGGACGCGCGGGCGCGGGGGCGTCGTGCGCCCGGCGACATGGTCGGACTGACCGCGTACCTGCTCGACCGCGAGCACGAGAACTGGCGGCAGCTCCATGAGAACGCGGACTCGGGGGTGCCCCACCGCACCCCCGACCACCTCATGGCGCGGGCCGTGTTCACGGCCGTCCTCACCGGGCCGGTGAGCCGTCCCGTCGGCCGCGCCGTGCTCGCCGGGCTGGTGCCGGAGATGGCGGCCGACGAACTGCTGGGCGACCACGCGGTCTGCTATCCGCCCACGGACCCGAACCGCTCCCATGTCCTCCACCCCCTGCTGCCCGACCGTCTCGCCGAGGACTTCCTCGCGCTCACCCTGCCCGGCAGCCCCGTCACCGGATACGCCACCGACCCCTGGGCCGCCTCCGGGGTGACCGCGCTGCTGGCCCGCGGCGGAGACGGGGCCGCGGCGCCCTGGACACCGCGCGCCGTGACCTTCCTCGCGGAGGCGGCCGGCCGGTGGCCACACGTGGGGCGGGGGCATCTCTTCCCGGCGCTGAGGGGGGACCCGGAGCTCGCGCTCGACGCGGGGAGCGGCGCGCTGGCCTCGCTCGCGGGGATCGACACGCTCGACTTCGCCATGGTCGAGGACATCGAGCGGAGGTTCAGGTCCGTCACCGGGAACACCCGGCACGTCGAGATCGACGCGGGGTACGCGGTGCTCACCGAGCGCGTCACCCGGCGCCGGCTCGCCGCCGGCGGCGACCCACACGAACGGGCGAAGGCCCTGCACACCCTGGCCATCCGGCTGTCGTACGCCGGGCGCGGGCGGGAGGCCGTCGACGTCGAGACCAGGGCGGTGGAGTACAGCCGTGCGGCTCTGACGGCCGGTCAGCCGACCGACGTGGACCTGCACGACCACGCCGTCTCCCTGAGCCACCTCAGTGAGCTGCTCGCGGACGCGGGACGGCTGGAGGAGGCGACCGAGCCCGCCGTCACGGCGGTGCGGGTGCTCCGCGGCCTGGCCCAGGGCGCCCCGGACCGCTATCTCGCCCCCTTCGCCCACGCCACCAGCGCACTCTCCTCCCTGCTGGAGCGCCTGGGCCGGCTGGACCAGGCCCTCGAACACGCCGAACCGGCCTTCCTCCTGTACCAGGAGGCCATCAGGAGCGGCCACGCCGAGCGGACGGCGCGACACCTGCCGAACTACACGGCGGCGGCGCGGCGGCTCGCCTCCCTCCTCTCCGAGCAGGGCCGCCCGGAGGACGCGCTGAAGCTGTACGAGGGCTCCCTGGAGTACGGCCGCGCCCTCGTCGCGGCCGCCCCGGGGTCCGAACGTCCCGGCCTGGCCGCGACGCTCAGCGGAATCGGCCTCACCCTGGCCCGGCTCGGCCGCGACGAGGACGCCCTGGCGCCCAGCCTGGAGTGCGTCGAGCTGTACCGCGGGCTGGAGAAGTCGCATCCCGCCGTGTTCCGCCCGTACCTCGGGGACGCGCTGAGCAACCTCGGCCGGCGGTTGGAGAGCCTCTCCCGGCGGAGCGAGGCGCTCGCCGTCACTCAGGAGGCGCTCGCGGTGCACCGTCGGCTCGCGGCCGACGACCCCGACCGACACCTCCCGCGGCTGGCCGAGGCCCTCGCCCGCGTCTCCGACCTGCTGTCGGCGGGTGGCCGACTGGAGGAGGCGATATCGCCGCGGCAGGAGGCCGTCGACATCCTCCGACAGCTCGCCGGGGACGATCCCGCGTACGTGCCCGTCTTGGCCGTCTCCCTGAACGAGCTGGGTGCCCGGTTCGCCGAGGCGCTGCGGCCCGCCGACGCCGTCGCTCCCGCCCAGGAGTCGCTGGAGCTCCACCGCCGGCTCGCCCAGGAGGACCCCCGCGCGTACATCCCCCTCCTCGCGGCCTCGCTCTTCCACACGGGCCTGCGCCATTCGGCCCTGGGGCGGCCCGCCGAGGCCCTGGAGCTGCTCGGGGAGGCCGTCGGCCGGTACCGACAGCTGGTCGTCCTGGGCGGCTCGGACGCGTACGGCGCACAGTTGGCGATGTCCCTGGGCGCCGCCGCCGAGCAGCTCGCGGCGCTGGGCCGGGTCGGCGAGATGCTCGCGGCCAGCCAGGAGGGCCTTGATCTGCTGGGGCCGCTGGCCGCGTCCGATCCGGAGGCCCATCTGGCCGAGCTCACCCGCCGGCAGCTCCGCTACGCCGAGATGCGGCTGCGCGCGACGGTCGACCTGTCGTCGGCGTCGGAGGCCGCCGTCGGCGCCGTGGACACGTACTGGTCGGTGGCCGAACGTCAGCCCGTCTACATCCCGGTGCTGAAGCGGGCCCTGACCGTCCTCGCCGACATCCTGGCAGCCCTTGGCAACCATGTCGACGCCGCCGAGTTCCGCCGCAAACGGGACGGCATCCCGGACCCGAACCCGGGTCCGTCCCGGGCTTGACCTCGTGTGCCTGCTGTCGTTCCGACCGTGGTCGGCGAACACGGGGCGGGTCAGGGGAAATAGGACTCCAGCGTGCCGCGGCGACGGATGTCGAGCGTCGCGCAGTGGAACGAGCCGCCGAACGGCGCGTAGTGCATCAGGTCGCACGGGATCGGCTCGAATCCCCATCTCTCGAGGGCGCGCAGCATGTCGGTGTGGTGCCGCTCCACGATCACCCGTTTGTCGTCGACCATGAGAACGTTCATGTTGAGCCATTTGCCGCACATCGAGGTGAGCCTCAGCAGGCGCTCGTCGATCGGGTTGGGCTCGGGAGCGACCAGGATGTCCCAGGACTTCAGGATGTCGGGCAGGCGGTCGACGTCGATGTACTCGGGGTTGACCAGCGCCTTTCCGGGCGAGAGCGGGATGAACGTCGTGTCGATGTGCATCGGCGCGCGGCAGCGGCTCTCGATCTCGTGAATGCGATATCCCGATCCGAGATGGCGGCGCAGCCAGGAGATGCCCATCTCGTTGGTGACGTTGCTGCGCGTCACGAACAGGTCCCGCCCGGCGCGCACGAAATCCGCGGCGTCGAAAACCGGCTCGAACTCGGTGAGGATATAGCGCATGGGCTCGCCGTCCGCGGGGACGGTGAAATCCGCCTTGAAGAGTGCGTCGGTGAGCTGCGGTCTGGGAGCCGCCGTCCAGCGCGCTCCGCGCCGGAAGTAGTCCTTGAGGAGCGTGCGATACGAGTGGGTCTCGAAATAGCGGCACGGCCATGCCATCGGGGTCTCGATGATCTCGTCGCCGATCACGAGCATGCTGTCCCGCGGACAGGTGTTGCAGAAACCGTGCGACGACCAGTCGGGGGTGCCGAAGCGCTGCCCGTGGTCGACCGCGTCCGGGCGCCTGACCGTGATGCCGAGGGACCGCAGGAGGGCGATGAACTGATCGAGTTCGCGCTGCGCCTCCTCCACCATTCTGCGCGGATACCGGCAACTGGCGGCGAGGCCCTGCAACCTCGCCGCCCAGGGTGGGAGGTTGCAGGCCACGACCGGATGCTTGGAGGGGATCGTCGCGCCGTCGAGGCGCCCGACGACGACCTCCTCCAGCGGATCCCACTCGTTGTGCGAGCTGACCGGCGAAGCGAGAGGTTCCGCGGCCTTGTCCGTCGCGGCCGATGGCGCCGCCATCACGCGTATTCCCCGGCACCGGCACACGTCTGGGCATCGTCCTCGACCGCCGGCGTCAGAATGCCGGCCATTCGCACCACCGCCATACTCAACCGCTTTCGATCGCGGAATTCAGTGATTCACTGTACCCAGTTCCTTTACTCAAGGCGGTGTGGCAGGGCTGTGCGTCTGTGCGCGTCGACGACGGAACCGCCCGCCGCCCCCGGCCTCTGGCCACCGGGCGCGCTCCCATGTTCACCGAGCTACGGCTGGACCACCGCGGCCGGGTCTATCCACCCCGTGAGCACGTCTCCCTCATGGACGAGATCCACACCCATGCGGGTCATCAGACGTCTGACAGCCGTGTTCTCGGGTGCCGTGCTCACGCACACCGTATCGATCCCCTCGGCGCGAGCCCGGTCCAGAAGGTGCTTGAGGACAGCGCCGCCCACGCCGGCGCCACGATGGGAACGGCCGATCCACACCCCGGCCTCCACCGCCCCGGCCGGCTCCTCCATCGGGCACAGCCGCGCGGCTCCGACCACCCGCTCGCCCACGACGACGGCGAAGGTGGTCTCCACAGGCTCGACAGCCAGCGCTCTCGACTCGTGAAACCGCAGAAACGCGGCCTGACGCTCAAGCGTCCAACCATCCGGCCCGCCGACCGGCGGCATCACCTCGCGGGGCTCGGCGTCCGCCACGGCGACGCGCCGCAAATCCTTGAGAAGAGCCTGGTCAAGGGGGTGGAGCGAGACATCAGACCGCATGGCTCCATCGTGCCACGTCGCCTGGCCGCGGCCCATCGGATTCCGCCTCGCTCCCCCGCTGCCCTCGTCGGGGTCACGTCCCGCAGAACTCGGCCTCGACGATGCGGTCGAAGGTGCCACTCCAGTCGCTGTTGAAGTTGATCGACAGCGCGTGCTCGCCGTTCGCGGTCGTCAGGGTCTGCGAGGAGGAGCCGTGGATTCCGCCGCTGTGGCCCCACAGGTCGCCGCAGGGCGTCGTCAGCTTCATCAGGCCGAGGCCGTAGAAGACGTTCGATCCCGCGCCGACGGGCACGGTCGTGGTCATCTCCTTGAGTTGGCGCGGCCTGAGGAGCTTTCCCGAGAGCAGGGCCTGGTAGAACCGGTTGAGATCCCTGGCGGTGGCGACGATCTCGCCCGCCGCGCCCGCGAGGGAGGGGTTGAGGTCGGTGACGTCGTACGTCACGCTGCCCGGCTCCGGACGCCCGCCGAGGGTTCCGGTCAGTTTCGAGTACGCGCGGCCGCTGGGCTCGGGTATTCGGGCCTCGGTGCCCGGCAGCTCGGTGGAGTTCAGACCCAGCGGGCGCAGGATGCGGTGCTCGATCTCATGGGCGTAGGAATGACCGGTGGCCTTGTCGATCACCATTCCGGCGAGGATGTAGTTGGTGTCGGAGTAATGCCAGCCGGATCCGGGCGGGAAGTCCGGCCGATGGGTCATCGCGAGCTCGACGATCTGCCGCGGTGTCCAGGTGTCGTAGCGGTGTCGGAGGAAGTCGGTGCCGAACACGGTGCGTTGGAAACCCGGATCCTCGGTGTAGCTGGATATCCCGCTGGTGTGACCGAGGATCTGACGGAGCGTGATCCGACGGCCGTCGTGCCCGTTGCCCCGGACCAGGCCGGGCAGCCAGCGGTCGACGGTGTCGTCCAGGCGAAGCCTCCCCTCCGCCTCCAGCTGGAGCATCACCGTGGCGACGAAGGTCTTGGTGATCGAGCCGACCCGGTACCGCTCTTCGGACCGCCGTGGCGCACCGGTCTCCAGGTCGGCTGTGCCGGCGTGTCCGCTCCAGGTCTCGCGCCCCTTCCGGGCCACCGCGAGCACCCCGAGCACCCCGTTCCCGACCTCCGCGTCGATGGCCCGCTGGGTGGCCCGGTGCTCGCCCCGCGTGGCCGTCCTCGGATCGGTCGCGGGGGCGGTGGCGTTGGCTGTCGCGGTCGCGGTGGCAGAGGCGGGCGTCGCGAGGGCCGTCGTCAGCACGGTGGCCGTCAGCACCGCCACGACGGCCCCGACCGGTCCGACGGCAGCGGCGGCGCGTGGTGGCACACGCGACATCTCCGTCCTCGGCCTGTCGAGCCGCTCGTTCGCCCCGCGAGCGCCGGTGACGGATCTCGGGGTACGCCGGGGGCCGTGCTGCCTCCGTAACCAGCGGAACCTGCGGCTTTCGTACTCGTACAAGACCTAATCTCCTGCGGGTGGGGTTGATGGGAGGCCACCGGCTCGCGACGGGCTGGTGGAAGGGGAGGCCACCGGCTCGCGACGGGCTGGTGGAAGGGGAGGCCACCGGCTCAGGGCTGGTGGAGGGGCGACCGGGCTGTGGGACCAGCATCGCTGAGCGGCCGATGCGAGGGAATGCTGTTACCCCCCTGCCGCATGGTGGTGTTAACCCCCCTGTGCCACCGCCACCGCGACCGCCCCGTATCGCCCGCCCCCGCCCTTCGGGCCGCCCCCGCCCTTCGGAGCTCGCCGCTGAGGCCGCCGGTCCCTCCCCTGGTTTCGGTCCGGCTGGTCAGTGGTCCGTCCCGTGCCTGCGCGCGTCAGGCCGCCGTCCGCTCCACCGCGTCCGCCACGACGGCCCGGGGGTCACCCGTGCGACCGAAGGTGTCGCGCTGCCGCTGGGCCCCGTTGCCCCGGGACAGCACCTCTCCGAGGCGGTCCCGGACGAGTTCCAGATCGCCGATGTCCTGGAGCGCGTCCACCGTATGGTCCAGCAGCGCCTGGAGCACGGTTCCGGCCGGGCCGGGCCTCCCGGTCCGTGGATCCACCAGGTCACCGCTGAGCCCCGAGCGCCCGGCGCGCCACGAGGCCAGCCGAAGTTCCCCGACACCGACCTCCTGCGCGGGCTCCCCGGCCAGTCGGCCGCGGGCGGCCGTCTCCACCAGGCCGCGCACCAGCGCCGCGACGAGCACGGTGTCGTCCACCTCCATGCACACGTCGGACACCCGCACCTCGACGGTCGGGTACCGGTGGGAGAGGCGCGCGTCGAAGTAGAGCATTCCCTTGTCCAACAGCGTGCCGGTGGCGAGCATCGCCTCCACCCGCCGGTGATACCGCTCGGCGGACCCGAATGCCTCCGTCGGGCCGGCCGACGGCCAGCGGCTCCACACCTGGCTGCGATAGCTGCTGTATCCGCTGTCCATACCCTGCCAGAACGGGGAGTTGGCGCTCAGGGCGAGCAGCGGCGGCAGCCAGGGGCGGATCCGGTCGATGACCGCGACACCCTCCTCGTCCGACTCGACACTCACATGGATGTGACAGCCGCAGGTCAGCTGCTCCTGCGTGGTCAGGCCGAACTCCCTCGCCAGCCACTGGTAGCGTTCGCCATCCCCGACGGTGGGGGCCACCTCCAACGGCGAGGTGGCCAGGGCCGCCACCTGCGCCCCGACCGCCCGGGCCCGTTCGGCGGCCGCCTGCCGCCGGCGCCGCACGTCCGCCGCCAGGACCGCCATGGCCCGGTGCGGTTCGGTCGCGAACTCCAACTGCTCGCGCTGCAGCTCCGCCGCGAAGGCTCCGTCCCGGCCGGTGGCCTCCAGAATGGCGCCGGACACGGCCTGCGGTTCCCCGGTCTCCGGGTGGACCAGCAGCAGCTCTTCCTCCACGCCCACGCTTCGCATCGGACCCAACACCTCTCTGTCCGGAGACTACGAGATCTCGGTTGCCCGACACGCCACGACTCACGCAGCTTTCGCCCACGCGGAGCACCGGTACCGGACCGGTGCCGGACCGGTGCCGACGGGTGCCGCTGTCGGTGCCGGGTCGTACAGTCGGCCGACCGCGTACCGGCGGACAATCCACGAAACGGGACGGCACTGAGCATGACAACCCCTACCGTCGACCATGGCGCCGCCCTCACCGAGCGCGTCATCGCCTCCGTCGAGGCGGAACCGCACCGACTGATCCTCGACTACGCCCCGTGGGCTGGGCCGTGGCTGGACGGGCCGCCGGAGCCGGTGCCCGCCGATGTGCTGGCCACCGCCACGTTCCCCAGCGGGCGCCCGTTGCCGCCCAGCCTCCGTCGCTGGCTGGCGTTCGACGGCGGGTTCTTCCGTCGGTTCGGCTGGTTCGGTCCCGACCACCGCTTCACACCGCGCCCGCTCGGACGGCTCGCGCGCGACACCCTCGGCGACGAGTGGGGAGGGGTTTATGACGCACTGTCGACTCGCTTCGACGAGTGCTTCCTCCTGCCGGGCGGGTCCGACTCCCGTCGGGTCCTGGCCACCGGCGAGCCCGACGATCACGGGGAGTACCCGGTCTTCGCCCTCGACGTCGACGACATCCCCTGCATCGAGCTGATGTATCCGGGACTGGACGTCTACCTGGCGGACACGGCCGGCGTGATCACATGTCAGGGCCGCGGCTACTCCGCCCTGGCCGAGGACCGGACCTACGGCCGGCGGATGCGCACGCACGCGCGGAACGTCTTCGGCGGGGAGCTGCACGAGGACTGCCTGCCGTGACGGTCATGACCGGCGTGACGAGCGTGCGGGAATCCGTTGTTCGTCACCCGGGTCGTGAGAGGGGCGACACAGGGTGCTGACCCAGCCTCACACCAGGGGCCGTGGCTCGTGCCCGCCGTCCCGACTCCCCCGGCGGGGTGGGGACCAGCCGGGGTGTGCGGTTGTGCGCGACGCGGCTACGGAGTGCGGAGAGCGTGGGGTTCGACTCTCCGGCGAACAGCGTCAAGCGGTCTGCACATGCACGCGAGTGGGGGGACTCCGGGGAGGGTGGCGGGGACTATCGCATGGGTGCGCCATGCGGTGGTACGCCCCGTCCGGCCGGAGCCGAGAGGACGATCACCCTGGCCAGGTCCCGGTGTATCCGCTCGGCTTCATTGCGCACCTCGGCTGGGACGTCGCCTCGTTCGGCGACGAGCCGAACGTAGATCGGGGTTTCCTGGAACACGGTGGGTATCTCTGCCTTCTGTCACGGGTGGGTCTTCAGCGGTCGGCGTGGATGCTACAGGTGTGGATCGAATACGGACTCGTCGATCAGATCGGTGAGACGTCGAGCAGGCTCGTGGAACGCCGATGCGCTCATGCGGTCGCGGCCCGAACTGCCCATGCGGGGCAGCCTAAAGCGAGGCACTGACAGGGGACCGCTCCCGCCGGCACCGGATCGCTGCGACGAGTGGTCGGCCACCAAGCGCTCATGTCCGAGGACCTGGACGAGTCCCGATCTCACTGCCGGAGGCGTCTGCTGCGCCGGGAGATCCGGGGCTGGTGAGGGCGAGTGTCGCGTCGAGAAGTGCGGAGGTCAGGGCGGGGAGTTGGGCGGGGGATTCGGACAGCAGGAACAGCCAGGCGAAGACAGGGCCGACAAGGAGGGCGTTGAGGGCGGCCGGGTCGGGGCGGGTGGCGAGTTCGCCGCGTGCGATCGCGCGGTCAAGGATCTCCGTGAGGGTCTGGCGCTGGGCTCCCAGGTACTTCTCGTCGAACCGGTCACGCAGTGCGGGGTCAGCGTGGACATCGGCCAGCAGGCCGGGGACCGTTCCCTGGGGCGGCGCGGCCATGGTGTCCGCGATCTCGGCGAGCACGGCGGCCAGGTCTGCGCGGAGCGATCCACGGTCGGGTGCCACGGCCAGGAACTGATCCGGCACCAGGACATCGAAGATCATCTCTTGTTTGGTGGCGTGGCGCCGGTAGATCGCCGCCTTGCCCACGCCGGCTCGCGCGGCCACCTCGGCCATCGTGAGCCGCGCGTATCCCACCTCGGTCAGCAGCTCTCGAACGGCGCAGGCGATGGCGTCGTCGACGCGGCTGTCTCGGGGGCGGCCCCCCTGGTTGCGAGCTTGCTTGGGAGCGGACATGGGTGCATCATACGGAACCAGCAGTATCGAAACCAACAGTTCCATAACTAGCGGTTCCCTGTTCTCCGGTGCGGCCGCAACCTGGCGGGCCGTCCGCGTTGCTCCACCGTGACCATCGACGCGCGGATGGCCGGGCGACGATCGTCGCCGGGTTCCGACCCCGCCCCGGCCCGACCGACAGGGAACACCGGCTCGGAAGGAATGACCGATGCGCATCCCGAAAGCCGCCCACACCGCACAGCCGTGGCGGATCCACGAGTTCACCCACGACTTCCGGATCGAGGACGTGTGGTCCTTCCGCGCCCCCGACGCCGGGCCCGACGACTTCCCTGTGATGGTCGAAGCGCTGAAGACGGCTTACGACACCCGGAAGGACCCCGCCGCGGTCCGGTTCCTGTTCGCGGTGCGCTGGAAGCTCGGTGCCCTGCTCGGCTGGGACACCCCCCAGGCGGGCCTGGGTGGGCGGGTCGCCTCGCTGCGCGACCGCCTCCCGCTCGACCTCGCCCAGACCGCGAACGACGCCGTCTCCTGCACCGACCCGTTCTCCGAGGTGTACCAGCTCGACAACGAAGCGGCCCGCGAACTGGGCAACAAGACCGTCCACGACATCATGCACCTGGGCTGGGTGCGGACCGACGACGGCGGATACGAACTGCGCATGGCGGCGCTGGTCAAACCCAACGGACTGTTCGGACGGCTCTACATGGCCGCCATCCTTCCGTTCCGGTACCTCATCGTCTACCCGGCGCTGACCCGCCAGTGGGAACGTGCCTGGCTCGACTACGGCCGGCCGAACCGGCACGCCCGAGACGCCGCGCGCGGAGAGACCGCAGGCCCGGACTGACCGGAACCACGGCCGCACGACGACCGTGTGACGCCGCGCCACTTCAGCGCAGCAGGGGCGAGGCGCGGGACACGAACGCCTCGATGGCCTCCCTCGCCCGGGTGTCCCGCGTGTCCCGGTCCGTCTGATCCTGTGCGTTCGACACCTCCATGGTGCGCGCGTAGGCCCGTTCAGCCGCGAGGACCACGTCCTGGTCGTCGGTGAGCAGCCTGACCCGGTACAGCGCCTGTCGTGTCAGGGTGCGAAGACGGTGTGCCTCGTCGCGCGCCCTGAGGAACGTCTCCCCGCCGGGGTCCTCGACCTTGCGGTACCACCGCTCGGCCTGACCGCGCCGGTACTCCTCCACTGCCGCCGCGAACGCGCTGTACGTGGCGATGCGTTCCTGCCGAAGCGCCTCAGAGCGTGCGAACAGCTCGCCGCGTCGGGACGCGCGGCCCTGGAAGGCGTGCGTGATCACCGAACCCGCCAACGTACCTATCACCGCGACGACACTCGTCCAGATGGTTTCCACGGCATCAGCCGACCACACGCCGGGTCGGGCGCGAGGGGCGGCCCCGAGATGAGCCACCCCCGCGTGGCGCGCGCGGCATCGGGCGATCGCTCCTCGGCGCGTGGCCGGTGGGTGTGCGGGCCGCCGTCCAGCCGGGGCGGTCGTCGCCGTGTGGAGGCGGTGCGGGGTCGCTCGCGCTCATCTGACGGGTGGCCCGAATAATCGGTGCATGCACATCCTTTCGTTCGCCGAGAAGGCGACTCCGTCCGAGCTGCGCGTGCAGGTGCGGGAGGTACAGGAGCAGGCGTGGCCGTCCGCGCCGGGCGAGTCGGTCACCGTCGACGCGACGGTGCACGATCCCGCGCTGCGGCCCCGGTCGTTGCTGCTCGTGGACGAGGGGACGGTGCTGGCGGCGCTGGACATCCTGACCAAGGAGCTCGTGCACGCGGGTGGGCGCTTCGCCGCCGGTGGGCTGAGCACCGTGGTGACGCGGCGCGAGGCACGGGGTCGCGGACACGGCCGGCGCCTGGTGGCGGCGGCCCGGGAGGCGATGCGCTCCCAGGGCCTGGACCTGGGGCTGTTCACCTGCGACCGCCCGCTCCGGGCGTTCTACGAGAGCGCGGGTTGGCATGTCCTGCCCGGCGCGGTGCTCGTCGGCGGGACACCACACGCCCCGTTCCCCAGCGATCAGCCCGTCTTCGACAAGGTGACCATGGCCGACTTCTTCTCGCCGGAGGCCCGGCAGGCCCGGGCCTCGTTCCACGACAGCCGCATCGAGGTGTACCCGGGTGAGATCGACAAGCTCTGGTGACCGTCGGTCGCCTTCCTCTCTCCGTAGCTAGCCGATGAGAGCCTGTTCGATCTGGCGTGTGGTCTGCGCGGCGACCCGGGGATCGACGTCGGCGTAGTGGACGTGGGCGTTCAGGCCGGTGGCCAGGGCCCACCCGCGGCCGCGGGTCCAGGTGGCGTCGTCGACGTCGAGCGCGGCGCGGAACGCGGCCCTGCTCCTCGCCGACATGAGGGTGTACCCGATGGTCAGATCGCGCGCCGGGTCGCCGAAGCCGAGTTCGCCGAAGTCGATGACCGCGCTCAGGCGCCCGTCGACGGTGAGCAGGTTGCCGGTGTGGAAGTCCCCGTGGAACCAGACCGGGGGCCGGTGCCACGCGGGTGCCTGGAGCGCCGCCTCCCACAGAGCGGTCATGGCCCGGGCGTCGAACGCGTGGGCACACTTCGCGATGGCGGCCCGGGTGGCGTGGTCCCGGTCGGCCAGCGGTCGTCCGGCCAGCTCGTCGGGCGCGCCCTCCGGCGCGATCCCCCGCAGGGCGGTGAGGAAGTCCGCCAGGTCCCCGGCGGTCTCGACGGAGTCGCCGAGCGCCGTGGCGGTGGCGGTCTCGCCGTCCAGCCAGCGGGACACCGCCCAGGGCCACGGGTAGCCGAACGCGGGCTCCCCACGGCCACCGGCACCGGTGTCGCCAGCGGCAGCCGCGGGGCGAGTCGGGGCAGCCACCGGAACTCCTTCTCGGCCTGCCCGGCCGCGCCCTCGTGACGGGGCAGGCGGACCGACAGCTCCCGCCCCAGACGGTAGATCACATGGTCCGAGCCGGCGGGTTCGACCGGCCGCAGCGGCAGCCCGGCCCACCGCGGGAACCGCGTGTCGATCAGGCGCCGGGCCAGCGCGCCGTCGATCGCCGGACACGCTTCCCGGGTGCTTTCGGTCGCCAACGGCAACTCCCCTGGTCGGCCTGCTCCTGCGCAGGCGGGAGAGCCATCACAGTGCCTCCCTGCTCCGTCCGTCGAACGGTTTTCTCCCCGGCCTCGCTGGATGTGCGCTGTGGTCGCTTGAAACGTCTGTCGTCGCCGCGGACGTCTCCCATCCAGCCGCGGACGTCTCCCATCCAGCCGTGAACGTCTCCCGTCCATACGCCGGCACCTCACCGGGCACCGTCGGGGGCCGCACGGGTGAGCTCATGCGCTCAACCGCGGCCGCCCCGACCGATGCGCTTCAGGTCCGCGGAGAGGGAGTCCAGCCACGACACCGTCGCGTAGTAGACCCGCGGGGCGTCGGTGGGGTCCGCGTCATGGGGGTCCGTGGCGTCGCGTATCGCCGCGGCCGGTGCGGAGGGGGTGTCGCCACCCGGGTCGAGGGCCGCCGACACGAGGAGCATCCGCGCCGCGACCCGGTCGCCGCGGCGGGTCACGGCCGCCGCGGACTCCGGGTCCAGCGGTGGCGCGACCCACGGCGCCGCCGCGCCGTCGAGCGGGGGCGAAGGCTCCAGCAGGCGTTGCGCGCCCCAGAGAGTGTGGTGTCCGGCCATCAGCGCGGCCTGCCAGTCCGGCGACAGCGGCGCCTCGACCGGCTGGAGTGGCGCGCTCGGTTCGTCGGCCTCGACCCCGGCCTGTGTATCTGTCGGTGTCGGAACAGGAACGGCGAACCGTCCGGACCCGGTCGGCGACCGAGACGCCGCCGCGTGCTGTCCGGAGCCCGCGGGTCCGCCCACGGCGGCGTGGTCGTGCGGCTCGCTCTGGATCTGGGCGAATGCCGACTCAGCCAGGATCAGGGAGTGCTGCAGCGAGCGCTGACCGGGTGCCGCCAACGGCTCGCGCACCCCGCCCACCGCCACCGCGGCCGTCGTCGTCACCACGGCCTCGGCCGTGCCCCGCAGCAGGACGGCCACCGAGCGCCGCAACTCCTCGTGCGCGCCGCGCGGCCACGCCAGCAGTCCCAAGACGGCGCCGATGGCGCTCCCGATGAGCACGTCCAGCAACCGGACCTCGGCCAACTGCCAGGTCACCGGCACCAACTGGGCGAACACCAGGGCCACCACGACCGTGAACAGGCCCTGCGCCCACCCCACCCCGCGGACCGGGCCGAGCGTGAAGGTGACCAGCAGCAACGGCGGCAGCGTCACCGCGTACACGGCGGTGTCCGCGCCCACCAGGGTCAGCAGTCCGGCCGTCACGACCGCGCCGATCAGCGTGCCGGTGAGCGCCCGCTGGATGGTGTGCCGCGTCTCCGTCACGGTGGTCCGGGTCAGCGTCAGGGTCGCCAGCATCGCCCAGAAGCCGTGGGGCAGGGTGTCGAGGCCGGCGACCGTCCGGGCCGCGGCCAGGGCCAGACTGATCCGGACCGCGTTCTGGAAGAACACGGAGCGCTGGCCCACGTGCCCCACCAGGCGGCGCCACCACAGGTGCGGCGTGCGCATCCGCGCGTACCAGAAGCGGTCTGGCGGGAGTCCCCGGGCCGCGTCCCGGCCCCGTACGGAGATGTCCGCGGCCGTCGACGCGGCCAGCGCGGCGTCCGCGATCTCCAACAGGGCGGCGTGTCGGCGCAGCACCGCCGGCGTGCCCGGACCCGGGTCGCCGGTGGCCAGTTCCCTCCTGGTGCGCAGCAGCGACTCATGGGCCCGGCGGGGTGCCCGGGCGGGCAGCGTGCCGCGCAGCAGGGCCACGATCTCGGCGGCGGTCCGTTCCACCTGCGCGAGCACCGGGGGTTGGGCGAGCACCGGCGGCCGCTCGAGCCCCGGTGGCCCCTGCGGCCTGCCGCCGCCGGGGAGCCGTCGCAGCCGCTCCAGCAGGGCGCGGGTGGCCAGCCCGGTGTGGGCCAGTGCCCGTTCCCGAACCCCGGGCCCGGCAGGCCGCTCGGCCTCCGGCACATGGGACGGCCGGAGCGACCGGATCGCGCTCAGGGCCTCCCGCTCGGCGGCTCCACTCAGTGCGTACGGGGCCGTGGCCAGCTGGTCAGCGCAGCCTGCGGCGGTCTCGGCGGCCCGGGCGGCGAGCTCGCGGTAGGGCACGGTGGGCGGGTCGGGGAAGAGCACCGCCTCCGCGGCGATCAGCAGCGCCATGCCCACGGTGGTGCCGATCAGTCGTTCGGGCAGCGTGTCCGGAGCGTACGGCGGGAACGACGGCAGGATGTACAGCAGCTGCATGCCGGGCGCCGCCCCGCCCAGCCGGGGGCCGCCGACGGCCACGAAGGCCAGGGCGAAGCCGATCACGAGCATCCCGGCGACCGCGCTCCAGGTCCGTACCGCGAGGAAGGTGCCGGCGGCGACCAGCAGCCACGCCGCCGGCAGGAGCCGCAGCAGCAGTGCGGCCCGCTGCCGCCCGGTCCCGGGGATCCGGGACAGCCCGGCCATCGCGACGGCCGCGAACAGCGCGTACGGGGCGGCGACCGGCAGCTCCAGGCCGTACAGGAACAGGTAGAACCCGCCGGCGGCGGCGACGGTGACCCGGGCCGCCCGGCGGGCCGCTCCGGCGTACCGCGCGGGGAACCCCGGCCACAGGCGCCGTCCGCCCGCGCGCTCGCCGCCGGGCCCATCACCCATGCCACCAGGATCATGCCTGGCGCGGCACGCCGCATGGCGCGGAGCGGGCGGTCGGGTCGAGCCGAGCGTCGGCGTCGTACGGAAGGGGCCTTGGACTGCCTTGGACGCCGTCAGCCGAGCCGCCTTCGGCGCCGCCACCGCGGCGACGGGCGGGGAGCGATCGATACCGCGGCGACGGTCGGCGATCCGCGCCGGCTTCCGTGGCCCCGCCGGTTCCTTGGCACGAGCCGCACGAACTCCGGGGCGGCCGCTCGCCGGGCGGCGCCGCGAGGCGCTCCTGGCGCCGGGGGCGTCGGCCCCCGGCACTGGTGCGAGCGCGGCGAAGGGACGCGGGATGCCGCCCCGACAACGCGTCGCCGGAGACGGTCCCCGTGTCCGCGGGAGGCCCCTGCCGTCCGCGGGCGGCGAGAGTCGGGACTCCGCCCGGTGCGGCAGGGCTCGTCCGTCCGCGGATGGCATAAGTCGGCGTCCGGTCGGCGGGGGTCAGGCGTCGAGGACCTCCACGGTGAGGCGGCCCAGCCGGGCGGGGTCGCCGAGGAGGTCGATGGCGGTGATCCTGCCGTCCACGATGGTGAAGTGGAGGGCGCCGCGCACCTGGCCGTCGGGGACGAAGGCGGCGTCCACGGAGCCGTCCAGCAGGGCGATGCGCGCGGCCTGGGCCCGGCCCAGGAAGGCGTTGAGCACGGAGGAGCGGCCGCGGAGTTCGTCGGCCCCGCCGAGGAGCGGAACGGCCTGGTCGGCACGGACGACGACCTCGGGGTCGAGGACGGCGAGCAGGGCGTCGAAGTCACCGCCGCGGGCGGCGGTGAGGAAGGCGTCGACGACCGCGCGGCGATGGGTGTGGTCGGTCTCGGCGGCCGCGTCGACCGGCCTTCCCTGGACCCGGCGGCGGGCCCGGCTCGCCAGCTGACGTGTCGACGCGGGGGTGCGGTCCAGGATGAGGGCGATGTCGTCGAAGGGCACGGCGAACAGGTCGTGCAGCACGAAGGCCAGCCGCTCGGCGGGGGTGAGCGTGTCGAGGACGAGGAGCAGCGCGGAGCCGACGGAGTCGGCCAGCAGCGCCTCCTGCTCGGGGTCGACCGGGGCCTCCTCGCTCCTCGGGAGCGGGTCGGTCGACTCGTGATCGGGCAGCGAGTCCTCGCGTCGCGAGGTGCGCGAGCGCAGCATGTCCAGGCAGATGCGACCGACGACGGTGGTCAGCCAGCCGCCCAGGTTGGCGATGTCGCCGCTGTCGCCGCGGCTCAGCCGGATCCATGTCTCCTGGACGGCGTCGTCGGCCTCGTTCAAGGAACCCAGGATCCGGTGGGCGACCGCGCGCAGGTGGCTACGGTGCTCCTCGAAGCGCTCGGCCAGGAAGTCCTTCTCGTTCATCTCTTCGCATTCCCCCGCTGTGCTCCGTCGTTATGGTGACGGAGTGTTTCCTTCGTGATCTTACGAGACGCGACAGCGGAGGCGATGCGGGAGCTCATGGGGCTGCGGTGCGTCGCTGAGGGGAGCTGGAGCCGGACAACCCCGTCGACGACCGCGCCCACCATCCGTACCGGGCCGATCGGCCGCGCCAGCCCGTCACGGACGGCGCGCGGTCCGACGGGTCAGGCGTCGAGCCGGGCGGCGAGGCGTGTCCGGGCGGCCGGCCATTCCTCCCTGACGAGGGAGAAGTAGACGCTGTCCCGCCAGGTGCCGTCCGGGCGGAGGCGGTGCCGCCGCAGCACCCCTTCGCGCTGGGCGCCGAGACGGGCGATGGCGGCCTGTGAGCGGTGGTTCATGTGGTCGGTCTTCAACTGCACGCGTTCCATCCCCAGCTCCTCGAAGGCGTGGTCCAGCAGGAGGAGCTTCGTCTCGGTGTTGACCGCCGTGCGCCAGTACGCGCGCCCGTACCAGGTCCAGCCGATCTCCAGTCCCCGATGGACCGTGTCGATGGCCGTGTAGGTGGTCCAGCCGACGGTCCGACCACTGTCGCGGTGGATGACGGCGAAGGGGACGAACTCGCCGCGTTCCGACTCCTGGAGGAGCTCGGCGAGCTTCGCGCCGAGCTCCTCGCGTGTCTGGGGGGTGGGTCCGCCCTGCCATCGCCACACCTCGTCGTCGCCACCGCCCGCCACGAAGAGGTCGGGGAGGTGATCCATGGTCAGGGGAACGAGGTGTACGTGACGACCCGTCAGCGATGTCGACACAGGGGTCTTCGCAGTGATGTTCGCAGCCATGGCCAGAACCCTAACCAGTTTTTGAACTAGCTTCAATCCTTATTTGCACTAGTGCAAAATATGCGAGGAGGGTGCGTTCACCGGGGTGGGCGGGCACGGCGACGTCAGCCGCCGCTCCCGCCCACCGTTCCGTCAGCGCACGCTTCCGCTCAGGGCATCCGCACCCCAGGCGGCCAGTCGGTCCGGGAGCGCGCCGCCCCCGCCGAGGACGTGACGGGCGAAGGCGTCCCGTTCATGAGCCAGCACGGCCGCCTCCCAGACGCAGGGAGCGAGGCCGGCGCGGCCCGGGCGGAGCAGGTCGGGCCGCGCGGCGGGGCCGGTGAAGACGGCCAGGTCGGACATGTACCCCTCGATCCAGGTGTGGACGAGGACGTAGTCGCCGTCACCGCCCGCGTGCAGGATCACGACGGCGAGTCCGAGCGACCCGCGGGCGCGCCCCAGTTGGAGATGGCCCGCGGCGATCCGCAGCGCCTCCGCCGCGTCCCGCTCCGTGACCGTGCGGCCCGGGGTCTCCAGGGAGTACACCTTCACCAGGTGTCCGCCGACCTCGCGGGTCCCCCAGGCCCGGCCCGCGCGGTCGTGGTACTCGTCGGCCAGGGTGAGCAGCGTTTCCGCGTCCACCGCCATCGGCAGTTCTTCACGATCATTCATGTGGTCATCATGCCCGTCCGAGTGGCCGTTCCCCATGGCCGAGCGGCCGGGGGTGCGGCCGGTTGCGGCCCGGCCGTCGGGTCGGCGAACAACCTTGTCCGCAGGAGAAGATGACGGTCACTCAGTGAGTCACCGCGGCGGCGAGGCAAGGGGGGCGGCCCGGCCGCGGATCAGATCGGCGGCCTTCTCCGCGATCATGATGGTGGGCGCGTTGGTGTTGCCCCGCACGAGGGTCGGCATGATCGAGGCGTCGGCCACCCGCAGCCCGCTCACCCCGTTGACCCGCAGCACCTCGTCGACCACCGTGCCCATGGCGCAGGTGCCCGCCGGGTGGTAGAGGCCGTGCAGCTCGCGTCGGGCGAAGTCGAGGAGGTCGGAGTCGCCGTCCGAGCGCGGCACCAGGAAGTCGGCTCGTCGGTGCGCCCGCAGGGCCGGTCGGCCGGCGATGTCGAGCAGCAGCCGCAGGGACCGCACCGCCGCCGCGCGGTCCTCCTCCGTGGTGAGGTAGTTGTGCAGGACGCGCGGCTTGGCGCTGGGCAGGGTGGAGCGCAGGGTCACCCTGCCCCGGCTGGTGGTGTTCAGCAGCACCGCACCGTGGTGGAAGCCGTGCGTGACGGGAGCGCCGAGGCCCTCCTCGTGGAACATGGCCGGGAGCGCGTGGAGCTGCACGTCCGGCGCGTCGAGACCGTCGACGGTGCGGACGAAACCGCCCGCCTCCCCCACGTTCGAGGTGAGCGGGCCCCGGCCCTCGGACTCCAGCAGGGCGACGTTCTCCGGCGACTCCGCGGTCAGCAGCGACTCGGTGTCGGTGAGGTGGATGAGGGGCAGGTGGGGGTGGTCCTGGAGGTTCTCGCCGACGGGCAGGTCGACGCGGGGGGTGATGCCGACGGCCGCCAGCTCCGCGGCCACCCCGACACCGGAGAGCATCAGCAGCTGCGGGGAGTTGTAGGCGCCCGCCGCGAGGATCACCTCACGCTCGACGTGGAGCTCCAGCGGGCTCCCGTAGCGCTCGGCCGCCACGCCCACGACGCGCTCCCGGGCGAAGAGCAGACGGGTGCAGCAGGTCCCCGTGAGCACCGTGAGGTTCGGCCGCTCCATGGCGGGGCGCAGATACGCGTCGGCCGTGCTGTGGCGCAGCCCGTCGCGCTGGGTGAGTTCGTAGAAGCCGACGCCGTCCTGCTCGGGTCCGTTGAAGTCGGGGTTGAACCGGTGGCCGGCCTGCCGCGCGGCCTCTACGTACGCCGCCATGAGCGGGCTGCGGGAGCGGCCCTCGCTGACGGTGAGCGGGCCACCCGCCGCGTGCCAGCGGGACGGGCCGGCGTGGTGGTCCTCCGCCCGGAGGAAGTAGGGGAAGACCTCGTCCCAGCTCCATCCCTTGGCGCCGGCGTCGGACCAGGCGTCGTAGTCGCGGTGGTTGCCGCGTATGTAGATCATCGCGTTCATGGACGACGAGCCGCCGAGCATCCGACCGCGCGGGAGGTAGCGGCGGCGGCCGTCCAGCCCCGGCTCGGGCTCGGTGGTGTAGTCCCAGTCGTACCCGGTGCGCAGCAGCTTGCCGAACGCGGCCGGTATGCGGATCTCCGGGGCGTCGTCGGTGGGACCGGCCTCCAGCAGCAGGACGCGGACGCCGGGGTCCTCGCTGAGTCTCGCGGCCAGGACGCAGCCTGCCGATCCCGCCCCCACCACGATGTAGTCGTGCGTTTCGTCCCGCACGGGCTTCCCCTCCCTGGTGCACGTCTCAGGACACGGGCGCCCTTCATGATGGGCGGGGTCCGGCGTCGAGGGGAGGCCGCGTGGCGATGTTCGGACAGGGGTGGGTCGCCGCCCACGCGTTGGCCGGCGGCGAGCCGGCGCGGGGGGGGCGATGGCGGCGTGGCGGGGCGGGGTCGTCGAAGGCGGCGTGCCCGATGCGGCGCAGCGCCTTCCGAGGCTCAGGGGGCGTCGACGTCCGAGTGGGCGTCGGCTGCCAGGCCGGCCGCCGGTCGACCCGGGGCGGCGTGCTCCCTCACCGGCCCCTGGCGGGTGCGGCGGCTACGGTCGGGCGGGGGGCACGGAGCGCGCGACGCGGAACCCCACGCCTGGGTGACCGGGAACGCCGACAGCCGGTAGGGCGCGACGTCGACCGACCAACCGCGCTGTGTGCCCGCCCCGGAGGTACGGCGACCATCTCGTTTCCCATGGCTACGTCCACGACGGGCCACCCTACCGGCGGCGGATCGCCTTAGTGATCTTCATTGGAAGGGCCGGTCGGAGGCGCCGACACCTGCCTTTACACTCCTACAGTTGATCAAGCAATCACTTCGTCCGCACGGGGGTAGGCAGTCATGTTGGACTGGGTCAAGGAGGTCCTCGGCGAACTGGCCGAAACCGTCGCCGGGGCGGTCATCGCCATCATCGTGTTCCTCTGGTGGATCGGCGGCCCGGGCTTGACGGCCATCCTGTGGAGCGAGGGCGACAAGCCCCTGGCCATGCAGTTCCTGGCGGGCTGGGCGGTCGTCACGGTGCTGTACTTCATGCTGTCCCGGCTGGTCCGTCGCATCCGACGCGGCTGAGCCCCCTCGGGCCGCCGCCGGGCCGCCCCGCGAGCGTCATACGAGCGTCCTCCGGACTCCGCCGGGCCGCCCCGCGTGCGTGTCGTGGGCGCTGCGTCGGGGCCGCCCGTCGGAGTGTCAGGCCGACGCCCGGGCCACCGGGCGGTAGGTGCACACCTGCACACCCGCGCCGCTGGCGACCGTGGAGACCAGCTCCAGCGTGCGCAGCCCACCGTCGGCCGGGAAGATCGTCTTTCCGCCGCCCAGCAGCACCGGCATGATCATGAGTCGGAGCTCGTCGACCAGGCCCTCTCCCAGCAGGGTGCGCACCAGCGTGGGGCTGCCCATGACCAGCAGGTCTCCGCCGTCGGCCGCGCGCAGGCTCCGCAGCCGGGCGACGGCCTCGTCGCCGGGGATGCGGATGGTGTTCTCCCACGCCGTCACCTCGTCGTCGCCGAGGGTGCCGGAAACGACGTACTTCGGGAGGGCGTTCATCCGGTCCGCGAAGGGGTCGCCGGCCCGCTCCGGCCACGCCGCGGCCATCGTCCGCCAGGTGCGGCGCCCGAAGAGCAGCCCCTCTGCCGTGCGCAACGCGTCGTCGAAGGCGCCGCCCACCACCTCCGGGTCGAAGAACGGGTGCGACCAGCCGCCGTGGGCGAACCCGCCGTCGGTGTCCTCCTCCGGGCCGCCCGGCGCCTGCACGACGCCGTCCAAGCTCATGAACTCGCTGATCACGATGCGCACCGACATGCTCCTCTGCCTCGAACCTGGGCCAGGTCGTGAACTGACCCCCACTCGACCGATCATGACATCGACCACCGACAACGCCCTGGGAGAACCTTCCGCGCCCGCGGTGGCATGTCGCCCACGGTGACGGACCGTCATGCGGGCGCCGGCCTCCCGCCCTCCCACGGCCGACCGGGCCCCGGGCTCCTCAGGCGGCGGTCCGGGACTGTCGGCGGTAGCCGCCGGGAGCCTGCCCGAACTCGCGCTTGAACGCCTTGGCGAAGGCGTACTCCGAGCCGTATCCGGTCCGGGCGGCCACCGCGGTGAGCGGGGCCTTGGACTCCCGGAGGAGCCTGGCGGCGGTCGTCATGCGCCAGCGGGTCAGATAGGCCATGGGCGGCTCGCCGACCAGCGTGGTGAAGCGCCGTGCGAAGGCCGCGCGGGACAGGCCCACCCGTTCGGCGAGCGACTCGACCGTCCACGGGACGGAAGGGTCCGCGTGGATGGCCGCCAGCGCCGGCGCCACCGCCGAGTCGCCCAGGGCGGCGGCCCAGCCCCTGGTCGTCGCGGGTGGCTGCTCCTCCAGCCAGCCTCGCAGGATGTAGAGCAGCAGCGAGTCGATGAGCGTGGGCACGATGCCGGCCGACCCGATGCGCGGGTTCTCCAACTCCGCGGCGAGCAGGCCGATCGCGGCGTTCAGCTCGGGGTGGCGGCCCTGCCCGGTCTTGAGGTGGACGACCTCCGGGAGTTGACGCACCAGCGGGTGGGGGCGCCCCTGGTCCAGGTGGTAGTTCCCGCACAGCAGACGGGTGAGCGGCCCGTCGCCGCCGAGGCTCACCGTGCCCAGGGGGGATCCCGGACGGTAGTGGTGGGGCTGCTCCACCTCGGCCGGCGTGTCGGGGTGGTCGGCGAGGATGTGGTCCCGGCCGTCCCGCAGGAAGACCACGTCACCCGTGGTCAGGTCGAGCGGCGTCAGGTGTCGCGTGTCGTCGAGGGGGACCAGCCAGCACCTGCCGTGCAGCACCACGTGGAAACCGGCCCCCGCCACCTTGGGGAGGCGCAGGCCCCACGGCGCTCGGCCTTCGGTGCGCACCGACGTGGGTTGCCCGGTCCGCATCGAGCTCAGCGCCTCGCTCAGGATGTCCAATCTCGCCCCTCCCCCGTTTCCACCCCGCCGCGTCGGCGGTGGCGATCCACCCTACTTTCCGCCCGTCCTCCTCGACGGCCAGGGGCTCGGCCCGCGTGCGCCCGTACGATCGGGACATGCTCTTATGGATCAACGGCCCCTTCGGGGGCGGCAAGACGCAGACCGCGTACGAGATCCGGCGCCGACTCCCCGGCAGCATCGTCTGCGATCCCGAACACGTCGGATTCGGACTCCACCGGACGCTGCCGCGGAGCCTGCGCGGGGACTTCCAGGACCTCGCGGCGTGGCGGCAGGGGGTGTTCGAGGTACTGGACCTGACCCTGCGCCGGCATGACGGGGTGGTGATCGTGCCGATGACGGTCGTGGAGCCGAAGTACTTCCAGGAGACCGTCGGCCGGCTGCGCGAACACGGCCACGAGGTCAGGCACTTCGCCCTGCTCGCCGAGCGCGAGACGGTGCTGCGCCGGCTGCGTGAGCGCGGCCTCGGGCACGCGATCGGGCTCGTCGCCGGCAAGGACACCGCGCTGCGTCGGGAGAGCTTCGCGGTGTCCAAGCTCGACGTCTGTCTGGAGCGCCTGCGCGGGGAGGAGTTCGCCGAGCATCTGTGGACCGATCGGCTCACGGTCCCGCAGGTCGCCGAGCGCGTCGCCGCCTCGGCGGGCCTGGCGCTGAGCCCGAACTCGGACGGAGAGCTGCTCGGACGGCTGCGCCGCGCCTGGACGGGGATCAGGCACATACGGTTCGACTGACGGCCGCCGAGTACGGCGCCGTGCTCGCGCGCCACCGCCCCCGGCCGGGTGGCGCGTGCGGCCGACGCACCGGCATCATCGCCGGATGCCTCATCTCGGACTACACGGTGGCCGTCTTCCGGGACCCGTACGGAAACCGCTGGGACCTGATCCAGCCGAACCGGCCGACGGCGCCCTGAGCGCCGGAGCCGACGTCACCCCGAGCGCCGGCACCGACGTCACCCTGAGCGCCGGAGCCGGCCGACGCGGCGCCGCCGGTCATCCGCCCAGCCGGCCGGCGAGGCGGGACTGGGCCTGCCGGTCGTAGCGGCACAGCGGGCGCAGGCTGACGCGTTCGCTCAGCAGGGTCCGGGCCAGGTCGGGACGGCTGCCGCGCAGGGTGGCCTCGACCAGGGTGCGCTGCAGCGCGTCCCGCTGGGCGTGGCTGCCGCCGAAGGCGTGGAAGCGGTGCCGCAGCGGAAGCAGCAGCTCGGTGACCTCGTCGTAGCGGCCGCGCCCGTAGTCGACCAGGGCCCGGCACACCGGCAGGCCGATGTCGACGGTCATGGAGACGTTGGACACGCCCGGGTCGGCGCGTCGGACCCACTCCTGCCGGTCCCGGACGAGGGCCTCGGCGTCGGAGAAGCGGCCGGCGCCCACGTAGGCCATGACGGCGTGGGCGTCGTTGAAGGCGTAGTACGCGCCGTCCCGCCGCCGCGCCCAGGCGTCGGCCAGGGTGCTCCACCGGTCGCCGGTGTCGACGCCGGCCAGGTGCAGGCGCCACAGCAGCGAGGCCGCGTCCAGCAGCTCCATCGCCGCGTCGGAGGAGTCCTCGTGGTGCACGGCGGTGTCGTAGACCTCCAGCACTCGGTCGGTGCGCCCGGACTCCAGAAGGTAGAGGGCGTAGTGCCACCAGTTGTGCACGGTGAGGTAGTTGCCGTCCGCCCAGTTCCGCGCGCGGGCGTCCAGGTAGCGGATGCCGTCCTCGAAGCGCCCCTGCATCTCGTAGGTGTGCACCACGGCGTGGATGCCCCACACGTCGCGGGCGTTGCGCTCCACGGCCTCCAGGCCCACCTCCTCGGCCCGTCGGTAGTGGCCGGACTCCTCCAGGCCGAAGGCGTAACAGCCGAGCAGCGGCCCGTAGTGCGGATCGTCCGCGTCCCAGGCGGAGAGGGCGCCGCCGATGCGGTCGCGCAGCAGCACGGCGTCGCCGGTGAAGAAGTCGATCTGATGGCCCACGGCGAGGGCGAGCGCGTCCCGCGGGCAGGCCACGCTCACCTCGGCCAGGAGGCGGCCGGCGCGGTGGATGTCGCCGGCGAGCCAGGAGGACGCGGCCTCCAGGTGCCCGCGCTCCCGAGAGGTGAGTCGCGCGGGGTCCACCTCCCGCCGGAACGCCTCGAACGCGCCGCGGGCGTCGGCCGCGGCGGTCTCCTCCGTGCCCAGCAGTCCGAGGTAGGCGGCGAAGACGTTGCCCATGACCGAACGGGGTGAGTCGCGGAGCGCGGCACGCACCTCCGCGTCCACCTCCTCGCGGAAGAAGAGCAGATGGTCCAGCGCGCTCTCGTAGTGGCGCGCCGCGTCGGCGCCGGTGCGGGTCATCGTCTGTCCGTGCCGGTCCGTCCCCACCGAGAGCCTCCCGTTCGGCCGCCGCGCCGGTACATCCCTGCCCGGTCGCGGGGGTGTCGATGCGCGCCCACGACGGGGAGGCGGCCGACCACCCCACCGCCCGGCCAGCCATCCCGGGCGACGGGCGCGTACCCGGGCCCCACCAGGCGATTCCCGGGACGAGGGCGCGCCGCGGCGGCCCGGACGCCCGGTGCCGGCGGCCGGCGCGCGGAGGCCGCGGTCACTCGTCCGGAGCAGCCCACCAAGCCGGGCCACCGTGCGCGATCACATGATGTCGGTGTGTCACGTTGTAGCGCTCTCGTGTCGCGCGCAACGTGCTCCCGCAACGCGCAGACCGGCAGTGAACGTGGTTCATGCCCGTTCGGCCCGCCCCTCGAAACTCGTGCCCGTGCCGGGGACGTCGCAGTGATCGGCGCCCCGGGCAGGCCCGCAGGATGCGACGGTGCGTGTCCATACCGCCGCGCGTTGCCCTCCTCGATCAAAGGAGCAAACCCCGTGCGAAGTATCAGACTCGCGGTCCTTCCGTTGGCGACGGCCGCCATCGTGGCGCTCACCGGTCCGGCGACCGCCTGGGCCACCCCCGACCCGACCGACCCCGTGCCGCCCCTCGAGACCACGGCCAGCCCCGCCCCGCGGATGGCCAGTGGCGAGGTGATCGACTCACCGACCGCCGCCGAGGCGCTGCAGCGCTACTGGACGCCCGAGCGGATGAAGAACGCGATACCGCTCGACCGCGTCGACGTGACGCCGGGCGCGTCGGGCCAGAGCGCGAAGGCTGAGTCGACGCCGGCCACCGCCGCACGGCAGGGCCGTACCGACGCGAGCGCGCCCCCGGCAGCGGCGGAGCCCCAGACGCAGGCCAAGCCCAAGCCGAAGACCCAGAAGCAGGAGAAGGGCCAGGCCAAGCCGAAGACTCAGGAGAAGGGCCAGGCCAAGCCCCAGGCACAGGCCAAGCCGAAGACTCAGGAGAAGGGCCAGGCCAAGCCCCAGGCACAGGCCAAGCCGAAGACCCAGAAGCAGGACCAGGCCAAGCCCCAGGCACAGGCCAAGCCGAAGACCCAGAAGCAGGACCAGGCCAAGCCCCAGGCACAGGCCAAGCCGAAGACCCAGAAGCAGGACCAGGCCAAGCCCCAGGCACAGGCCAAGCCCAAGGCGCAGGCACAGGCCGCGGCGCAGCTCACCGAATCGGCCGCGGTCGGCAAGGTGTTCTTCACCGACCCCGGAGACGGGCTCGACTACGTGTGCTCGGCCAGCGCCCTCAGCAGCCCGTCGCGGCAGATGCTCATCACCGCGGGCCACTGTGTGCACCAGGGCGGCGGCGGCACCTGGATGACCAACTGGACCTACGCGCCGCGCTACCGTGAGGGCGTAACCCCGTTCGGCCTCTTCTCCGCCCAGCAGTTCCGCACCTTCGACGCGTGGATCAACGACTCCGACCTCCGCCGGGACGTGGCGGTGGTGACGACCTTCACGCTCAACGGCAGCAAGGTCGTCGACGTGACCGGCGGTCACGGGCTGAGCTGGAACTTCCCCACCGACCAGGCCATCACGATCCTCGGCTACCCGGGCAACTTCTCCGACGGAGAGGTGCAGTCGTGGTGCACGGGCGTCACCCGTCCGGTCACCGACGGCCGGCGCGAGATGCAGTGCAACTTCGGTGGCGGCTCCAGCGGCGGCCCCTGGCTGCGGGAATACAACCCGCTCACCGGTCTGGGCTCCGTCAACGGCGTGATGAGCACGCTCGCCACGGACGGCTGGAACCGCACCCCGTACTTCGACGACGCGGTGAAGGCGATGGTCGACGCGCAGGGTAGCGTCACCTGATCCACCGACGAGGAGACAGTCCCATGAGCCGTCCCCACCACGACACACCCGCCCGACTCCACGACCGCGGCCACGGCCGCGGCAGGGCGAACCGGTTGCCGTGGTGGGGCACGGCCGCCGCCGTGCTCGCCGCCGTGGTCGCGCTGGTCGCCTGGCGCACCGCGGCGGCCGCGCCGAAACCTCCGCAGCCTCCGCCGGCCCCGGGCTCCACCAGCAGCGATGCGCGGCCGGACCCCGGCACGTCGGAAGGCTATTGGACACCCGAACGCATGCGAGAGGCCCGGCACGCCCCCATGCCGGAGGACGAGTGAGCCAGCGGTCTCGCGGGCGCTCCACCAGGGGCTCATGATGACTGGGCGCCCGCGCCGGTCTCCGTCCGCAGCCGGTGGGTCATCCGCCGCATGGCGGAGACCGGCAGCGCCGGGTTCCGGGCCGCGTCCTCCGCGAGGTCGACGTTCCACAGCAGTCGTGTCAGCACCCCGGCCGGCAGCCGAGGATGGCGGGCGGCGGCGCGGCGCACCTCGAGGCGCGGATCGTCGAGGAGCCATACCGCGGAGGCGGGGGTCAGCCGGGGATCGGTCGCGGCGCGCAGCCGCACCTCCCGGTGGGGATCGCGGCTGAAGCGCTCCACCAGCTCGGCGGTCGCGTCCGGGTCGTCCAGGGCCAACTGCCGCATGCGGGGGTTCGGATCCTCGGCGTACCGCAGGAGTCCGCGGCGGGGGAAGTTCGGGTGGGTGCGCGGGCGGCCGGGATGGCTGAGACTCCCGTTCCACCAGCGCCACACCTCCAGCAGCAGGTCCGCGGGGGCGTCGTCGCAGGATTCGGTGAGGAAGAGCCGCACCACACGGTCCTCGTCGCGCGCGAGGCGTTCCACCACGTCCGGTGGCAGGCGCCTGGCGCGGGCGACGCTGCCGCGCACCAGCGGATGCGAGGAGGCGGCCAGCCGGCGCATGGCCTGCGGGTCGTGGTGGAGCGCCACGACCCAGGGCAGTGCGTGCCGGAGCCCGTGGGGGTCGACGTCGACCGGGATGGCGGCGCGCTGTTCCTCGGTGAGGTCGGGACGCAGGGACACGACGAAGCGGACGCCGTGGTCCGTGTCGTGTGCCAGGCGGGCCACCAGGTCGGGCGCGAGGTGCGGGTTGGCCGCGAGAGCGCCGCGCAGCGCGGGTTCCTCGTGGGCGCACAGGTGCTCGGCGAGTCCGCGCTCCAGCCGGCAGGACTCGGCGGCCCGGTCGCGGCGGTCGAGGGTGTCGAGGGTGTCGAAGACCGGTCGCGACATCGGATGGTCGCGGTGGTGGAGCAACAGGGCCGTGACGCGGACCCGGTCGTCGGGGTCGGAGAGCAGCGTGCGCCGGTGGGGGTCGGGCAGCCGCGCCCAGCCGTTCCCGCAGGCCGAGGCCCGCACGGCCGGGTCGGGGTCGGCGGCCAGGGTGGCCAGCGACTCGACGGGCAGCCCGGGGAGCCGGGCGGTCTCCTCGCGGACTTGGGCGGACGGGTCGGCGGCGAGCGTCACGTGGGCGGTCTCGGGCAGCGCGGCGCGGCGGTCCGCCGCGTGCAGGGTGAGGATCCAGCGGCGCCGGGGGTCGGCCTCGCCGAGGATCAGTCGCGCCCACTGTCGAGGGTCGAGGTTCGGCTGGGTCTCGGCCGTCAGCTCGCGCACCTTCGCGTCGGGGTGGTCGATGGCGGCGTCCACGACGGAGGCCGGCAGGGGCCGCCACAGCAGAAGGTGGCTGAGGCCCAGCAGTCCGTGTCGGACGTCGTCGGGGGCGGCGGCGTGGCCCGCGAGTCCGTTGGCCCACGCCTCGCACAGGCGTCCACGGGGGCGCGGCCCTCGGGAGAGGAATGCCCAGGCCGCGGCCCGCTGCTCCGGGGTCTCCCGGGCGGCGGCCCGCGCGGCCGCCTCCCGGCGTTCGGTGACCCGGTCCACGGCGACGAGCCAGGTCTCGTACTCCTCGGTGGTGGCGCCCAGCAGGGCCTCCCCGTGGGTGGCGGCGGTGACGAACTCCGGCTCCCCGGGGCGGTCTCCGAGGACACCGGCGAGATCCCAGCGCGCGGTGAGACGCACCCGGGTCCAGTACGGGGAGGGCCGGCCCGGCCCGGCGCCGGCGACGCTGATGAGGAAGGCCCCGTCGTCGCCGATGATCCGGTGTGCGACGGCGAGCCGGTGCCACTCCGCGTTGAGCTCGGCGACCAGGTCGGGCCGGTCCCTCCGGACGGCCACCGTCGGCTCGGCCGTGACGGTGGTGATCGGGCGCCAGGCGGTCGAAGGCGGGATGACGCCCTCGTCCCTCGCGTCGCCGATCACATCCAGTCCGGCACGGCCCAGCAGCTCCGACAGTTCACTCGCCCGTGTCATGGCGGTTCATGATGCCCGAGGGCGCTTGACGGCGAGGAACCGGCCCGGGAGGCGGCTCGGTCAGTGGGCGGCGGGCTGCTCGGTGGGCTTCTCCTCGCCGCTCTGCTCGCCCTCCGGCTGGTGCTGCCGCACGGCGGGTTCCCGGACCAGGGTGTAGAAGACCGACCGCTTCTGCTTGCTGCGCTCCGCCTTGCCCTGGGCGACGAGCGACTCCAGGGTGTTGCGCACCACCGTGGCGTGCACCTTGCGTTCCGCGTGGCTCTCGGCCAGCGCGTTGGTGATTTCGGCGACCGACTGCGGTTCGACCCGTTCGGTCAGATGGGCGGTGACGAGTTCGCCCAGTGTGGCCCGGGGACCGTCGCTCGGGGAGCCGTTGGACCGCGCCCGGCCGGGATTCTTGGCGGAACGGGCCTTGGGGACCGCCGCCTTGACGCGCTTGCCCTTCGTCGCCGGCGCCTTCGCCTGCGCCGTCTTCGCCTGCGGCCCCTTCGCCTGCGGGGCCTTCGCCGCCCGCCCCTTGGCGGTGCCGGTCGGTCGGGACTTCGACGGCACCGGTGAACCACCCGTGAGGGTGCTCTGCATGCTCACCAACACGTCGTGGTCCCTCTGGAGCGCCCCCAGTTGGTCCTGGAGCGCGGCGATCTCCGCGCTGAGGCGCTCCCGTTCCTCCTCGTTGCGTGTGATGTCTGCGGCGACCTGGGCCGCGTACTGCTCCTTCAACGTGGTGGGTTCTGGCACGACGCCTCACCTTCCGGTTGCCGTTGTTGGTGCGGGATGTTACTCACACTCCGGATGCGCGGCGCAAGCAATGCGCGCAGCGGCGCCTGAATGGGGGGCTGGGGAAGACTGACGTGCTATCGCGGTGTGACGTCCCGGGTGATGAGGTGGACGAGGTCGCGTTCGGAGACCTCGCCGTGCTCCGAGGTGAAGACGAGGGCGGGGTGCCGGGGATCGGCGGGCTGGTCCAGGGTGATGACCGCGAGGGGCTCGTCGAAGTGGTCGCACGTCTGGGTGCACCGGGTGTACCGCTGGGTGAAGACCCGGGCGGGTCCCAGCGGGGTCCGCACCGTGCGGGCGGTCCTGTCCACCGCGGGTGGGATGTCGGCGACGGTCCGGTAGCGCGGGTGCTGCCCGTTGGCGGGGCTCAGATTGGCCTGTGCGTCGATCTCGCAGTCGGTGGGCACCGAGAACCAGGACAGGTGCGGGGTGTCCCCGTCCATGGCCCGCCAGGGGGCCTTGCGGCAGGCGGCCGGGGTGCCGGGTGCCGCCGGCGGGGAGAAGCCGTCCTCGATCCGGAAGCCGGCGGGCAGCGCGATACGGAAGCGCGGCATCCCGTCGCCCCCGACGTCGTGCGGGGTGCGGGGTTCGGGTGCCGAGGACGTCTCGGGCGCGCCGCCGCCGGTGTCGTCCCCGAGGCATCCGGAGAGCAGCACCACGCCCAGCGCCGCGAGGGCCGCCAGCCGCATCCGGGTGCCCGACCGACGTCGGGTCGTGTTCCGGTTCGCTCGCATCCGTGGTTCCCACCCGTCCACTCGTGTGACCACTCAGGTGACCACCGTTCGCTGTGATCACTTGTTCGCGGGCAAGGGACGTCGGGGCGCCGCGTTCGGTTCCGCGCGGGACGCGCCCCCGGGGGTGCCGTGGCGGGGTGCCCGGCCCGCGGAGAGGGCCGCTCGCGCGGCGCGGGGACACGACGATGCCACCGGTCCCTCGGGGACCGGTGGCATCGTTGGTCAGCCGTGCCGGGCGCGTCCGGTGTTCGGGGACGGGCCGGGGCGCGTCACTTCGCGTTCCGCACCGTGCCGGTCACCTCGACGCCCGGGTGCGTCTCCCAGTGCTCGTCGAAGGTGAACAGCCGCAGCCGCAGCGACTCGTCCTTCTCGGCCAGCTTGTCCTTGACGGTGGGTACGGACACCACGGTGCTCAGCTTGCCGGCGGGGAGGGACATCCGCAGGGACGGGTCGTCGCCCGCCTTGGACAGCGGCCGGGCCGGGTTGGGCTTCTGGTCGAGGGCCGTCTCCAGCCAGGTCTTGTCGACGTCCACGGTGGACAGCTCGGTGCCGCCCTTGACCGGCAGGACGCTGAACCCGCCCTCGATCTCCAGGTCGGCGGCCTGGGACAGCTTCACCCGCCAGCTCAGCTTCTGCCCCTCGGTGACGCGGTCCGCGACGGGCTCCACCGTGATCTTGGGCATGGGGTCGTCGTTCTGGACGGTCAGCCCGCCCGCGTAGGAGCCGACCACGGCGCCCCGCACCGCCTTGGCGAAGACGTTGTGCGTGACCTCGGAGCCGTAGCGGGTGTTGCCCGGCACGGTGATCGGCACGTCGACGTCGTGGCTGCCGGCCTTGACCGTCACGACGCGGGAGGTGGCCTTGCCGGTCTTCGCGTCGATGACGGACAGTCGGATCGTGCCGCTGCCCTTGCCGGAGACACGGACCGGGATCCGGTGGGTCTGGGTCCCGGAGTCGCCCTCCTCGACCTTCAGTCGGCCGAGGTCGACGCGCGGCAGCGCGGCCGGGCGCACGGCGGGGGTGCCGGGGCGCCAGCCCCAGGCGTCCATCAGCCACGCCTTCCCCTTGCCGCCGCGCGCGGTCAGCTCAAGGGCCTTGACCTGCTTCAGGTCCAGCTTGGCGCGGACCGCGGCCGTCAGCGGGACCCGGACCTCGCGCGCCCAGTAGGACGCGGTCCGGTCGGTGCCGGGCAGGCCGTCGACGCGTGCCTTGCCCAGCTTCGCCCGTCGGCCCGAGGCGTCGGTGATCGCGACGTCCAGCTCGGTGCCGCCGGTGTTGGGCGGCACGATCACCCGCAGGGCGAGGGACTCGGCGCCCTTCACGGAGACCGGGCGGTTCGGGGTGACCCGCGTCGTGGAGCCCGCCTTCGGCCAGCCCATGGCGATCGCGTGGCGGCCCGGCTCGGGCGACATCGCCCAGCCGGCGAAGTGCGGCGACGCGCCCTTCGTGGTCGGCGGCAGGCAGGCCGCCGGCGAGTGGTCCACCTGCAGGCACATCTTGCCGCCGGTGACGGAGGCGGCGGAGGGGTCCGGCACGACCAGGGGCGTGCGGTTCGCGCCGACAGCGTGGGTGTACACCCGCGCGGGATCGGCCGAGGGCGCGCGCAGGTTGGAGCCGTCCAGCAGCGGGCGCACCTTGTCGTCGCCCGCGACGAACAGCCGGGCCGCGGCGGCGATGTAGGTGGAACCGGCCTTCTGCTGCTGCTTGGCGGTCAGTCGGGTCTTCTTGCCCGCGGAGCACAGCGAGTCCGGCTTGTCACCGGGCCAGAAGTCGTCGTCCGCGGGCGCCTGCGCCTGCCCCGGGGTCCACTCGGTGTTGAAGTAGTTGTGGTTGGCGCCGACCATGTAGACCGAGCTGTGCAGGGCGGTGCCGCTGCTGACGCCGCGCGTGCCGTCGGCGAAGATCTGGCCCTGGAGGTCGGAGACGTCACCGTCGCAGCCCGGCAGGATGGTCATGGAGGGCACGTCGGGGACGGGGTTCTGGCCGAAGATGGTGGGCCCGATCAGGACGGTGCCGCGGACCTTCCAGCGCACCGGGCCCTTGTACCCGTCCTCGCCGGCGGGCGGCTGGGCGAGGCTGTCCAGCGCCGCCCGGTTGACGCCCTCGCCGCCGCGGGAGTGTCCGACGAGCAGCACCCGGTCCATGTCGGCCGGTGCCACCTTGCGGACGACGGCCGGGGCCTTGGAGCGGTCGGCCGCCCACTCGGCCCAGTCGCCGAGGTGCTGCCGCACCAGGGACGAGCGGGCCTGTGCGCCGCCGTCCTCGGCGTTGTCGTCCTGCCCGTTGACGCCGTTGGCGGAGATGGACACCGTCACATAGCCCTGGGACGCCAGGAGCTTCTGGTCGTGCAGGTAGCCGCGGTAGCTGGGCACCGACTTCATGCCGGTCCTACAGGGCCACCCGCCCTCGATCTCGCCCTTGGCGTTGTAGCAGGTGTAGTGGCGGCCGTGCAGGAACAGCGCGACCGGCCGGCGGCCGGGGGCGTCGACGGGGCCGACCACCGTGGCGCGCATCTCCACCGGGGCGGGGAAGCCGGGGAGTCGTACGGACTTCAGTCCGTACTCGCCGCTGGCGGTGCGGTACTTGCCCGGCTTGCCGGGGTCGACCTTGTTCGCCGGCAGCGGGGCCGCGGGAGCGGCGGGCGCGATCGGGCGCGGACCGCCGGGGGCCGCGTCGGTGGCGGCCGCGTCGAGACGGCGCCCTCCGGCGAGAACCTGAAGCTCCGTCATGGACCCGGCGGGGGCCTCGGTGAGCGGCAGCCGGAAGGTGCGCCCGTCCTTGTCCGCCGTCGGTCGGCCGAGGAGCTTGTCCCCGGCGTAGAACTCGACACGGGCGTCGCCCATGGGCACCCGGTCGGACGAGCGCCACACCAACTGCTTGTCGGCGCCGCTGCCGGTGAGCCGCCAGCCCTCCGGGAGCCTGTCGTCGGAGTGGGCCTGGGGGGTGGACGATATGGGCTCGGCCGATGGCTGCGCGTACGCGAGCACCGGCAAACCCACGGCCAGCGCGAGTGCCGCCGTACCGGCGGTCACCAAGCGCGGGACACGGATCACAGTCGTTCTCCTTGCTTTCTGCCTTGCTCAGGCACCCCAGAGATCCCTGGGGGCTCCCCCGCGTCCCCGATGACGGGGAACGAACGCCAGAGGTTGCCTCAATTCGGGCGCGATTTTTCTCATGTTGAGCAGGAAGAGACTTCCGGAGTCGATATCGGTCAGGAGGGCCACGGCGTCGGGCCGGCACACTCTGGACGCACGGGGTCCGGCGACACACACACGGGGCGCACGGACACGGTGCACACGGACGTCGGGCACACGGACGTCGGGCACACCGACTCAGGACACGGACTCCGGGCATGCGGACGCCGAGCGCATGGACTCGGGAGGGGCGAGCTCCAGCCGCTGACCGCTGAAGGCGGCGCGCAGCCGCCGGTCGTGGGTGACCAGCACCACCGTGCCCGGGTAGCGCGCCAGGGCGGCCTCCACCTCCTCCACCAACGCCGGGGCGAGGTGGTTGGTCGGCTCGTCCAACAACAGCAGGTCCAGCGGCAGGGCCACCAGCCGGGCCAGTTCCACCTTGCGGCGCTGGCCGGCCGAGAGGGTGCGGACGGGTCGGGCCAGGTCCGCGGGGGTGAGCAGGCCCAGGGCCACGACCTGTTCGGCGTACGTCTCTCCGTACGCCTCCACGACGGACCGTCGCTCCGCCCAGCCCCGGTCGTCCTGACGCAACAGGCCGACCCGGCGCGGGGCGCTCACCGTCCCGGAGTCGGGGGCGAGTTCGCCGGCCAACACCCGCAGCAGGGTGGACTTGCCGGCGCCGTTGGGGCCGGTGACGAGCAGCCGTCGTCCCGGCTCGACGCGGAGGCGGTCGAGCGCCAGCCGGCCGGAGACCCGCACCCCCGCCAGCTCCACCGCCGTGTCGGTCCCGGCGGCCGCGAACCGACCCTGGAAGCGCAGCGGACGTGGGGGCGGCGGAACCGGGTTCTCGGTGAGGCGCTGGAGGCGTTCCCGGGCGTTGCGGACGCGGCTCATCGCGCCGTGCGCCCGCGAGCGAGCCCGGAAGGCCCCGGCCCCGCTGAAGGCGGCGGGCGCCTTGCGCGGAATCTCGGCCAGCCGCCCGATGGCGCCGTCCGCGAGCCGCTCCGCGCGGGCCGTCTCGGCCTGCCACTCCTCGTACTCCCGCGCCCAGCGGGCCCGGGCCGCCGCCTTGGCCGTGAGGTATCCGGCGTAGCCGTTCCCATAGCGGTGGACGGTGCGCAGATCGCCGTCGACCTCCAGGACGGCGGTGGTGATCCGGTCCAGGAAGGCCCGGTCGTGCGTGACGGCCACCACCGTGCCGCGGTGGGTCCGCAGGCGCTCCTCCAGCCAGGCCACGGCCTCGTCGTCGAGGTCGTTGGTCGGCTCGTCCAGCAACAGCAGTTCGGGGTCGGCGGCCAGGGTGGCCGCGAGCGCCAGCCGGGAGCGCTGTCCGCCGGAGAGCGTGCCCAGCGGTCGGTCGAGTTCGAGGGCGCGGCGTTCGCCGAGCCGGTGCAGGAGGGTCCGCACGCCGCGGTCGGCGTCGCGGCCGCCGCGCGCCTCGTACGCGGCGACGAGCGCCCCGTACGCGTGGATCTCCGCCGCCCCGGCCAGGTGCAGTCGGCTCTCGGCCGCCCGGATCCGGCGCTCCATCGCGCGGAGTTCGGCCAGCGCGAGATCGATCGCGTCCCGGACCAGGGCGGTGCCGGGGAGGTCCAGGGTCTGGGCGAGGTGGCCCAGGCCGCCGGGGGCGCGGACGGTGACCGTGCCGTTGTCCGGAAGCTCGCGACCGGCCAGGAGCCGGAGCAGCGTCGACTTGCCGGAGCCGTTGTCACCGACCACGCCGACCCGTTCGCCGGGCCGCACGCCGCAGGTGACGCGATCGAGGACGACACGGTCGTCGTATCGCTTGGTGACGTCGGTCAGAACGATCTGGGTATCGGCAGGGGCAGTGCGCAAGAGCGCGCTCCTTCGCTGGGAAACGGGGAAAGTGAGTGAGACGATACGATCCGTCTCGTTCACGAGCGGCAACACTACCTCGCACCCGAGCCTCACGCAAGACGTCTCGTCTCGCCACCGCCCGCCGACACGGACCTGTTCATCAGATCATCGACTCCATAAGGTTGTTGATCATCAGTCAGTGAAGCGGCGGCCACGCGGCCGCCGTGCTCGGGGGTTTCTTCTGTGTCGCTACGCTTCCTGCCGCCCGCCGGCGCGCCGCGCGTCCTCGCCGCGGCGCAGCTGGCCAACTCCATCGGCGACGGCGCCTTCTATGTGTGCTCGGCGCTCTACTTCACCCGCGTGGTCGGCCTCTCGGCCACCCAGATCGGCCTCGGTCTGACCCTGGCGTGGGCGGTCGGCTCCGTGGCGGGGGTACCGCTGGGCGCGCTCGCCGACCGCCGGGGGCCGCGCGGAACGGCGGTGCTGTTCGCGCTCGCCACCAGCGCCTCCGTCGCCTCGTTCCTCTTCATCCGGTCCTTCGTGCCGTTCCTCGTCGCCGTCTGTCTGTACGCCACCGCGCAGTGCGGTCTGGCCGCGGCCCGTCAGGCGCTGCTCGCCGGGCTCGTGGAACGCTCGGCCCGCACCGGCGCCCTCGCCCACCTCCAGTCGACGCTCAACGCCGGGTTGGCCGTCGGCGCGGCCCTGGGCGGTCTGGCCCTGCACGAGGGCACCCGGCGGGCCTATCTCGCGGTCTTCGCCCTGGACGCGGTGGCCTTCCTGCTCTGTGCGGCGGTGCTGCTCCGGCTGCCGGCCGTCGCCCCGGTCCCGACCCGGACGGGCGGCGAGCCGCTGTTCGCGGTGGTGCGGGACCGCCCGTACGCCACGCTGACCGTCCTCAACGCCGTCCTGTTGCTGCGGATGCCGCTGCTCAGCCTGGGTATCCCGCTGTGGATCGTGGAACGTACCGAGGCGCCGAGCTGGCTGGTCTCGGCGCTGTTCATCCTCAACACCCTCGGCGTGATGCTCTTCCAGGTCCGGACCGCCCAGGCGGTGACCGACCTGGGCACCGCCTCCCGGGCCGTGTGGCGGTCCAGCCTGATCATGCTGGTGTCGTGTGGCGTCTTCGCGCTGACCGCCGCGGAGATGCCGGTGTGGGCGGTTGCCGTGGTGCTGGTCGCGGCCGCGGTACTCCAACTCGTGGCCGAGATGCTCCAGTCGGCCGGCTCCTGGCAGATCAGCTTCGACCTGGCGCCGGCTCACCAGGTCGGCCAGTACCAGGGCTTCTTCGGCACGGGCGTCCCGGTGGCGCGCACCCTGGGCCCACTGCTCCTCACCACGCTCCTGGTGGCCTGGGGTGTCGCGGGCTGGCTGCTGCTCGGGGCGCTCTTCCTGGCGGCCGGGCTGGCGACGGGGCCCGTGGTGCGCTGGGCGGAGCGGGACCACGCGCGGCGCGGCGGTCCGGTGACGGCCGCGGCGGAGTCCCCGTCACGGTAGGCAGCGTCGTGGGGGCTCACTACGGCTCCTCCGCCCACGTCTCCGGGCCGCCTCCCCGCCACTCCACACACCTCGGGTCGGTCAGGTCCAGGTCCTCCGCGCCCGTCCTCCCGGCGGCGGCCGCGAAGGCGGCGACATCGGAGGGGCGTTGGGCCACCCCGACGTCGCTTCCCTCGTAGCGCACCCGGCGCCGCCCGTTCTCGTCGGGTGGGTAGACGACCAGTTTGGCGGACATGAGGCCAGCCTCCACCCCGCTCCCGCCGCCGGCACCCCGCCACACCCGTACGGGTGGCCCGGTGCCGTGGGCCGACGCCCGGCGGGAGTGGTACCCGGGTGCGCGGGCGATCCGGACGGGCTCCGTGTCGCGGCCGCGCGTCAGCGCGTCTTCAGCAGGCGGCACGGGCCGGCTCGGCGGGCGAGACTCCGGCGGGTGAGGCTCCGGCGGTCGCGGGGGTCACGGCGGTCGCCGAGGGCGAAGGCACCTCGACCACCTCGTGGGCGGCGGGTGCCTCGGCGGCAGCCGGCGCCCCGGGGACGGCGGTGCGCCGGGCGACGGCGGGTGCCAGGGCGCCGAGGGCGAGGGCGGCCGCCACTCCGGCGACGGCGCTGAACCACCACACGACGGCCGGGCCCACCGTCGCGTAGACGGTCGTGCCGAGCGCCAGCGCGGTGAACCGGGCGGCGCCCCACGTCCACTGGTAGCTGCCCTGGTAGCGGCCGCGGGCGTCCTCCGGGGCCAGGCTCGCCACGATCGAGCCGGCGACGCCGCCGACCATCGCCTCACCCAGCGACCAGAGCACGACGGTTCCCGCGTACGCCCACACGGTGGAGGCGACACCGGTCAGGGCCACGCCGAGCGCGACCAGGACGCTGCCGCCCATCTGCACGGAGAGCTGGGGAAAGCGGCCCAGCAGGGTCGTGGCGAGCGGCTGGAGGGCGACGACGAGCACCGCGTTGAGCGTGGCCATCAGCCCCAGCGCGGTGGTGGGGAGGCCGTGGTCGCGGATGGCCAGCGGCAGCGCCACCTCGGTGAGCGTGTAGATCACCATTCCGACGTAGAGGAGCGGCAGCAGCGCCCGCATCAGCGGGTCGCGGAGGACCACCCCGTATCCGCCGCCGCCTCCCTTTCTTTCGGCGGCCCCGCCCTCGGCGCGGGCCGGCGTCTCGCGCCCGGCCGGCAGCAGGAGGGCGACGATCAGGGCGTAGCCCAGCGAGGTCACCACGTCCACCGCGAACAGCAGCCAGTAGCCGCGCTCCGCGAGGAACCCGCCGAGCATTCCGGCCACCGCGGTGCCGATGTTGATCGCCCAGTGGAACAGCGAGAACGCCGAGCGGCGGCGCTCCGGTTCGACGGCGTCGGTCAGCAGCGCGCCGGCCGCCGGGCCGACCATGGTGCCGGCGGCGCTGAGGAGCACGGCCGCGGCCGCCAGCAGGGCGATGTTCGGGGCGGCGAAGAGCAGGCCGTGTGCGGCGGCGGTGCCGACCAGCCCGGTCAGCATGGTGCGCCGGCGGCCCAGTCGGTCGGCGAGCAGGCCGCCGACCATGGGGCCGATGAGGTTGCCGGCACCCAACGCGCCCAGCACATAGGGGATCTGCGCGGTGGAGAGTCCGCCCGAGCCCAGGTAGAAGACGAGGAACGGGGTGACCAGGTAGCCGAGTCGGTTGACCACGGTCCCGGCGAAGACGATCCAGGCGGTGCGCGGAAGCCCGCTGAAGGTGGAGAGCATGGCGCGATCCTGCGCGCGCCGTGAACGGCGGACCATTGATTAAGCTGCACCTTAATCAAACGGATGACGGGGGTTGTCGGTGCTCTCCGAACTGGCCTTTTCCGCTGACGATCTGGCGCTCACCCGCTTCGCGATCTCGCCGATGTGGGAGGTGGCGACCAGCTTCCGGCTGCTCGTCTCCGGCGTGGCCCACCCGGTGCACCGCGGCTGGGTCGAGCAGGTGCGGCCCCGGGTGGCCGCGGCCGGGTTGGACTCCGGCTGGCTGTCCGAGCTCATCCCGCCGGACCGCTATCTCTGCGACTTCCTCACCCCCTTCCCGAGCGAGCCGACCCCCACGCTCGCCGCCGAGTTGGCCGCGATCCGCGCCACCCCGGCCGAGCGGGTGCGGGCCGATCTGGACACGCTGGGCCGGGCCACCCCGCCGTGCGCCGCCCTGCGCTCCGATCCGGAGGCCGGGCTGGCCCGGGTGGCGGAGGAGATCGAGACCTACTGGGAGCTGGCCCTCGCGCCCTACTGGGCGAGGATCCGGGCGGTGCTCGACGCCGAGGTCTTCCACCGCGCCCGGCAGGTCGCCGAGCAGGGGGCGGGACAGCTCTTCAACGACCTGCACTCCACGGTGAGCTGGGACGACAACACGCTCCGGATGGCCCGCCGGCACTGCGGCATCTCCCGGGAGACCGTGGGAAGCGGACTGCTGCTCATCCCCTCGGTCTTCGTCGGCCGGATCCTGACCTGGACCAGCCCGCCCAACCCGCCGCAGCTCGCCTACCCCGCGCGCGGCACCGGCACCCTGTGGGAGCGCCGGCCGATGCCCCGGGCCGAGGCGATCAGCGCCGTCCTCGGCCGTTCCCGGACCCGACTGCTGACCGAGTTGGAGGCCCCCGCCTCCACCACCGAACTGGCCGGCCGCACCGGCATCTCCGCGGCCGGCGTCTCCCAGCACCTGGCCGCGCTGCGCGGCGCCGGCATGGTCAGCGCCCACCGGGCCGGCCGCTCGGTCCTCTACGCCCGTACGGCGGTCGCGGAGACCCTCCTGACGGCTTCCCTGTGACAACCCTCCTCACGACTGCGCTGCGACCACCCTCCCCACGCCCTCCCTGCGACAGCCGTCCTCCACGACTCCCCCGTCAGCCCGGGCGGGGCGGGTCCGCGGCCGTCACACCCCTCCGGCATGATCGATCCCGCCCGAGAACCACCGGAGAGAGGTACGCCCTTGTCCGCGTCCGTCGCGTCCCTGACCGCCGCCATACCCGCCTTCGCCCCGTATGTGCGGTCGGCGACGCTGCTGCGGCCCACGGAGGGCGACCCCGGCCTCCACGACAGCTCCGTGGGCGGCCCGCTGCTGTGGCCCGAGGACGAGCCGTGGCCGCTGTGCCGCGCCCCCCATCTGGTGGTGGTGCGCGAAAAACTGACGGAGGAGGAGCGCGAGACCTGGCAGCGCATCGACCGGGACATGAAAGAGCGGCGCCGGCGGAACCCCGGGCGGGCCTACGAGGTCACCGAGGAGGAGGCCCGCGTCCAGCGGGAGATCATGGACGGCGCGTCGGGGCTCGACCTGATCGCCTGGGAGCGGACGCGCTATGTGGAGGACACCTCGGGCCCCGGCGTGCCGATGGTGCCCGTGCTCCAGCTGCACGCCCGGGATGTGCCGGACTCCCCCTGGCCGGGCGGGGCGGACGTCCTCCAGATGCTGTGGTGCCCGAACGACCACAGGGAGCCCCCGGGCCAGCCGCGCTACTGGGGGCCCACCGTCGAGCTGCGGTACCGCTCCGCGTCCGCCGTCGGCGCCGTGCTGGACCCGCCGCGGCCGGACCACGCCCACGACGGCTATCTGCCCCGCCCCTGTCTCCTCGACCCGCTGGAGGTCGCCGATCTGCCGGCCGTGGACGAGATTCCGGAGAAGCTGTACGACGCGGGCTGCCACTGGGCGGAGGCGCGCGGCGTCGAGTACGACCGCGGTCTGGCCTGCCGGCCCGGCTGGAAGCTCGGGGGCTGGCCCAGCTGGCACCTGACCGACCTCACACCCGTCGACTGCGGCTCCTGCGGTGTCCGGATGCGGCTCTTCCTCACGGTCGACAGTAGCAACGACGGCCCGGAGGTCACCGTGGGACGCTTCGGCGAGCTCCGAGTCTTCGTCTGCCCGACCGATCCGGCCCACGCCATCCGTCTGAACATCCAGTGACTGCCGGGGATCGGTAGGCCGTCGCGGGACGGGCCGGGTCCCGCGGCGGCCGATCGTCGCTCACGTCTGGCCGGCGAGCGCCGTCACGAGGTCGGAGGCGGCCAGCAGGCGGACCGTGCGCGGGTCGAGGTCGGCCGGGTGGAGGGCGTACGCCTCGGCTCCCCGCGGCAGCGGGATGTCGCCGCGCAGCAGGTAGGCGAGGTGGGCAGTGGCGAGGTCCGGGGCGGGCGTCCCGTCGGTGGCGGGTGTGCCGATGCGGGCGGCGAAGGCAGCGGGGTCCTCGGCGGCGCGCCGTCGGTAGACGCTCCGCGATCCGTCGAGGTGCCGGACGACGACCGTGCGCGCGCGGGCCGCGGCCTGCCAGGTGGCGAGCTCGCCGAGGCCGACGCGGGCGCCGGAGGTGAACAGGCCGGTGAGGCCGTGGCCGAGGGTCGTCAGCTCGTCGGCGTGCCGGTGCACCGCGTGGTGGTCGCCGGTGACGCCGCTGGCGACGTCGAGCCATCGCATGGTGCCGCCGGCCACGTCGACGACCATGGGGACGCTGGTGTTGGACGGGCTGGTCAGGTCGAAGCGCTGCTCGACCTGGCGGGGGTCGAACGCCGGGCCGGTCGCGCCGGGTTGGTCGCGGACCATGAGCCCGGCGAAGGCGTCGCCGAGGAGGTCGAACGGCACGCTGTTGTACGAGAAGACCACGGTGACCAGGTAGCGGACGCCGGCCGCGGCGAGCTTGTCGAGGTCCAGGTCGACGAACTCGGTGGAGCCGTCGGGCGCGGGGGCGCTGGTGAGGTCGCCGGAGTGCACGGCGGCGTCGTCGGCGTACCGGAGGTTGGTGTAGTCACAGGTCCCGATGTACTTCCAGGCGGCGTCGAAGAGCGCGACGGAGAGGTCGAGGTCGGTGACGCCGGACGTGTCGCTCTCCGTCCAGTGGAGGAAGAGCCGCAGGGTGCGGCCGGCGGGGACGGGCAGTTCGCTGCCGCGGGGCAGCGTCACCAGGGCGCGGGAGGCGGTGCGCTCCGCGAAGGGCGCGACCAGGCCGTCCAGGGCGGCGTCGACGACGGCGAGTTCGACGGGGGGCAGCGTGCCGGCGCGCCGGAGCACCTCCGCGGTGAGGGTGTCGACCGCGCGGGTCACCGTCTCGGCCGGCAGCGGAGCCCGCTCCTCGGGGACGATATGCGTCTGCGCGCGGCCGCCCTTGGGGAAGAAGACGCGCTCGTCGCCCTTTCGGGCGCGGGTGCGGAGCGCGCCGAGGGCGGACAGCAGCACCGCCGGGGAGACCCGGCCGGCCACCTCCCGCACGGCGGTCAGCACGGTCTCGACGCCGTCCTCGTCCGCCAGCCGCAGCAGGTGGTCCAGACGGCGCAACAGCTGTCCGGGGCGCCGGGTCAGCAGCGCGACGGCGGTGTCGACGTCCGCCGCGGCCAGGGCGGCCTCGACCCGGGCGGGCCAGTGCGGGAGGCGCAGCCGGTCACCGTCCGCCCGGGCCGACGGGGTGTGCGCGGCGGTGGCGCGCAGTCGGGCGGAGAGGGCGTCGTCGGTGAGGCGTATGTCGCGCAGCGCCGCGACGGCGAGGGTCGCGTGGGGGTAGCGCCGGGCGTACTCGAAGGCGTGCAGCCGCTCCGCGAGGTGCTTCCACTCCCGTGGGTGGCGGCGCATGTCCTCGACGGCCAGGGTCGGGTCGAGTCGGTCGAGGGCGGCCAGGAGTGCCCGGCGCAGGGGGCGGGCGATCGGGCCGAAGCGACCCACCGCGACCAGGCCGGCGTCTCCTCCGGAGAGGGCGACCGCCAGTCGCAGGATGTCGGTGGCCGTGTCGATGAGCGCGGTGGCCGCCGGGATGGTCACCGGATGCGCGGCCGGGTCGGCGAGCAGCCAGGCGAGGACGCGGGCCTTGGTCTCGCGGGCCGGGATGGCGGTGGGCAGCCAGGAGAGTTCGGTGCGCTCCCGGGTGGTCAGCAGGGCGTGCAGGTCGTCGGTGTCCTGCGGGCTCAGTGCCCCGGTGCGGCCCAGCAGGGTGGTCAGTTCGCGGCCCGCGTCGGCCGTCCGGACCATGTGGTCGCCGCCGTGGTGGAGGACGCGCAGCCGGGCCGGCAGGGCGCGGTCCGGGTGGGCGGGGCGGCGGGTGCGCTCCGGACGCAGAAAGGGGTCCCGGGCGTCGATACGGCGGTGGCACAGGGGGCAGGCGGAGAAGTCGGCGCCGTCGAAGCACGCGGCGCACACCAGGTGTGCGCACGGCGACAGGGCGCGGACGGTGGTCTCGGCGCCGCAGAGCACGCAGGGCTGCTCGGGGGCCTGGAGGAGGAGGGCCAGCACGCGGTCGGCGTAGAAGGCCACCGTGTCCGCGGGCGTGGACTCCGGGAAGTTCCGGAAGAGCGGGGTGTGGTCGCGGTCCGCGCCCAGGGCGTGGTCGAGGTCGGCGAGCAGGGCGCGGCCCTCGGCGGCCAGGGTCTCGGGGTCCAGCGCGGTGAGGGCGTGGCGCAGTGCGGGGGCGGTCAGCCAGCCGCGGTCGAGGAGTTCGAGCTCCAGCAGCGTGACCCCGGCGGCAACGAGGGGGTGGGGCGCGGTGTCCGGCCGTGGGCCGGCGGCCGCGGGCAGGTAGACGGCGCCGCGGCGGGCGAGCAGCGTGGCCGCGAGGCCGCGGCGGGCGCCGGTGGTACGGGTCGAGGCGGTCGCTGCCGTCATGGCCTTCCCTTCCTGGTCCCGGCGGTCCGCCGAGGGGTGGCGCGAGGTCGGCGGCTCCGGGCCGTACGAACCGCGCGGTGCGGGGCGAGGGGTGGGGTGGTCGCCTCACGTGGGGGGAGCCGACGGTCGACCGCTCGCGACGCGCAAGGTACCAAGTCGAACGGACGGCCGCATGCGCATTGTCCGTGCGGGGAGACGGACGTGTCGGCGGGGTCCGACCGCGCGGGGTGGTGGTCGGGGAGTGGGTCGTGTGCGCCCGTCGGGGCGTCAGGACGACAGAGTGCGGGGCGGGAAGTGAACGCGCTCGGTTCTTTTAGGAGAAGAAGTGAGAAGGAAGCACATTGCGGAGCCGCCCCGCGGCGGGAGATTACCACGCTCGACTCAGGCCGCGCTCTCCAACAGCGGGTGGGAGGCCAGCCGCTCGAGCAGCTCGCGGAGGTGCTCCCGGTCCCCCGGATCGAGGGGCAGCAGCGGGGGTCGCGGCGGACCGGCGGGGCGGCCCTGGAGTTCGAGCCCCGCCTTCACGGCCCGGGGCAGGCCGTGACGGACGATGAACCTCAGGAAGGGCAGTTGGGTCACCCACAGGGCGTCGGCCCGGTCCGGCGCGCCCCCGCGCTCCGCGGCGTGGAGCTCCAGACACCATCGGGGCAGCAGACAGGGTGCGGCGGTGCACCAGCCGACGGCACCGGCTCGGAACGCGTCGAGGGCGAGGGTGTTGCTGCCGTTGTAGACGGAGAGGGCATCCCCGGACAGCTCTCGGATGGCGCGGATGCGGGCGGCGTCGCCGGAACTCTCCTTCACCATGGTGAGGTTGGGGATCTTCTCCGCGATCGCGACGATGGTGTGCGGCAGCAGGTCGACGCCGCTGGTGCCGGGGTTGTTGTAGAGCATCACCGGCAGGTCGGTGGCGGCCGCCACCGTCGCGAAGTGCCGTTCGAGTTCGGCGTCGGTCAGCTTCCAGTAGGTCGGGGCCAGCACCATGAGCGCGCTGGCGCCGTTGCGGGCGGCGACGCGGGCGCGGCGCACGGTGGTCTCGGTGCTCCAGTGCGCGACACCGACGAGCGTCGGCACCCGTCCGGCCACGGTCTGGAGGGTGGTCTCGCAGACCGCGTCCCACTCGTCCTCCCGGAGGTAGGCGCTCTCGCCGGTGCTGCCGAGGGGGGCGATGGCGTGGCTGCCCGTGTCCACGAGGCGGTCGACGAGCCCGCGCAGCGCCGGCAGGTCGAGTTCGCCGGTGTCGGGGCGGAAGGGGGTGACGGGGTAGGAGATGATCCCTGCGAGCGGGGGCACGGACATCACACGGCCGTCCCTTCGGTCAGGCAGTCGGGGTGGTTGCGCAGGGCGCGGCGCGCGTAGTAGGCGAAGTTGGCCTGGTTCCGGCGGTCGGTGGAGGTCCAGTCGTGCGCCTCGCGCGCCAGCGCCGGCGGCAGGGGTCGGATCGTTCCCGCCGCCATGGCCAGGAGTTGCAGCCGGGCGGCGCGTTCGATGAGGATCGCCAGGTTGCACGCCTCTTCCACGGTGCGGCCGACGACGAGCTGCCCGTGGTGGGCGAGGAGGATGGCCCGCTTGTCGCCGAGGGCCGCCGAGATGATCTCGCCCTCCTCGTTGCCGACCGGGACGCCCGGCCAGTCCTTCAGGAAGGCGCAGTCGTCGTACAGCGGTGTGGTGTCCATCTGGGAGATCTCCAGCGGGACCTCCAGCATGGCGAGGGCGGCCGTGTGCAGCGAGTGGGTGTGCACGACGCAGTCGACGTCCTCGCGCACACGGTAGATCCAGGAGTGGAAGCGGTTGGCGGGGTTGGGCATGCCCTTCCCCTCCAGGACGTTCAGGTCCTCGTCCACCAGCAGCAGGTTGTCCTCGGTGATCTCGTCGAAGCCGAGGCCGAGCCGCTGGGTGTAGTACGTTCCGCGCTCCGTCCCGCGGCCGGTGATCTGGCCGGCGAGTCCCGAGTCATGACCGCCGTCGAACAGGATGCGGCAGGTCAGCGCCAGCTTCTGACGGGTGGTCAGGGTCGAGTCGGCGAAGTGTTCGCGCATCTGTCGCTCGGCGCGGCCGACGAGCGCGGCCTTCGCCTCTCGCAGTGTCGTTGCCATGGTCTGCTCCACTTCCGGGCGCCGGTCCTCCGGCCACCCCGTCGGCCGGCGGCAACGCTCCACGGCGCCACACCGGCAGGAAACTTGCATCACTATATGACACAAGGTTTCCTGAAGGAAGGTCGCCTCCTCGGGCGCACGGCCACCACTCCCCCACGTTCGGCCAGGAAACGACCGGAAGAGGGCGTATTAGGATGCACGCCTGACCGCTCACCGCCGACGGGGCGGCGGGGCAGCGGGCTGGCACGAAGGGACGACGCGGTGATCAATCGGGTACGACAGCTGCGCAAGGAACGGCTGATGACCCTCGAAGTCCTCGCGGAGCGCGCCGGAGTGACCAAGAGCTATCTGTCCAAGGTCGAGCGCGGCCAGAGCACGCCCTCCATCGCCATCAGCGCCGCGCTGGCGCGCGCCCTGGACGTCCCCCTCGACACCCTCTTCGCCGACGCCGAGGAGCTCACCGACGTCACGGTGACCCGGGCGCACGAGCGCCAGCCGCTCACCCCCGACCAGGAGGTCGGCTCCCACTACGAGGGCATCGCGCTCCAGGCCAGCAACAAGCGCATGACGCCGTTCATGCTGCGGCCCCCGCATGACGCCGGCCCCGTGCCGTTCCGGGACCACCCCGGCGAGGAGTTCCTCTTCGTCCACGAGGGCCGGGCCGAGCTGCTCTTCCCCTCGCGCTCGATCGAGCTCGGACCGGGGGACTCCGTCTATTTCAGGGCCACGGCCCCGCACAAGGTCCGCTCGCTGAGCGCCGAGCGCGCCGCCGTACTGCTGCTGGTCTGCGACGACCGGAGCGGGCCGGAGACCCCGCACCCCCATCTCCCCTGACCGGCCCCGCCCACCAGGCCCCGAAGGATCCGCTCACATGGCGGCGACGGGGAGGTCGCCGGCGTGCACGACGTTGGTGAGCCGCACGGCGCCGCGCAGCACCCGGGCCAGCGCGACGGCGTCGTCCACCGCCCAGATGTGGACGAAGAACAGACGCGGCTCGTCCGTCAGGCCGTGGTTGTGGAGTTCGACGACGTTGACGCCGCCCTGGGTCAGGGCCCTGAGGACGCTCTGAACCTCCTTGGCGACCATGGCGAAGTCGCCGTTGAGCGCGGCGCGGCCGCCGCCCAGGGGCTGGAAGTTGAAGGCCGTGGTCGATCCCAACCCGGGTGGCAGCACCATGCCGTTGTCGGTGATCTGCTCGCGCCGGACGAAGAGGCACTTGTAGATGCCGTCCTCGACATAGCCCTTGGCCTCCAGCGCCGCGTCGATCCCCTCGCGATCCAGGTCCATGCGGGCGGAGGGCTCCACGGGGACCGGCGGCGGGGTGGCGGTGCGGTCGAGGGCCGCGCGCAGTCCGCGGGCCAGGACCAGCGGGTCGCCGCCGTGGGCGTGGACATGGGTCCACCAGACGTCGGGCACCTGGGAGAGCAGGTGCTTGTGGATCGCGGTCTGCTCGATCCCGTGCTCCTGGAGGGCCGCGGTCACCTGTTGCAGTTCTCCCTCCTCGACCACCACGTCGCCCATCATCAGGGTGTGGCCGTCGGCGTAGCGCACGAAGCCCACATGGGTTCCGAGGGCGAGCGCCGGTGCGACGGCGACGCCGTGGGAGGCCACGCTGAGGTCCCGGCGGGGGAAGCCCGTGTGGTAGACGGTGCCGCGCATCATGTTGCCGGCCCGGCCCAACGCGCCGGCGACGCCCTTCCAGTCGGCCTCGGTCGTCGGCACGGGCTCGATCAGCTTGCGACGGCGCGCCCCAGCCGACTCGCCCGCGTCCGCCCGGGACGACAGGGCCGTCCCGGCCGCGGCCCCGGCGGCCACCGGCGCCAGGGCGGCGGCCACCACCCACCGCCGCGAAGCGAACCTCCGGGCATCGGCGTCCCGCTGTCGGTCTCCACTGCTCACCTGGCCACCTCCGTGAGGAGATGAGATCACGCCGAGGGGATGAATCATGACAGACATGGCCGAAAACCCCGACGATCGACCGGGTCGGACGTGGGCGTAGCCGGCGGCCGCGGCGCCCCGGGCGCGATCAAGGCCCGGGGGCCGGGGTTCCGGGTTCGGGGCCGGGGGCCGAGTCCGGGGCCGGAGGGCCGGGGTTGACCCCGGCCTGGACGGCGAGCACATTGGAAGAGAAGGCATTTATCCCAATTTGCCGTATTTTTCAACCACTTTGCCGTATTTTCAACTACCACGCACCAGTGACCAGTGAGGTGGGCATGATGCGCCAGTACTACCACCGTGACCGTCTGGTCGAGGTGGAACAACTGGACGACGTGATCGCGGTCCGCGTCGACGGAGACGCCCGCGGCGCCGCCGCCCCCGGGGCGGACCTGGGGACGAGCGCCCGTGGAGCGCTGCGCGAGGCCCACATCGACGAGGAGACCACCGCGGCCTTCGCGCGGGCCCGCTGGCAGTTCATCACCCCCAGTGCGCGCGCCCGCGAGACGCTGGCCGCCGGTGAGGGTCTGCCCGGGGCGACGGCGGTCGGTACGGTGATCCGCCGACCCAACGGCAGGGTCGGCATCGCCACCGACCTGTTGAACGTCCAACTGGTCCCCTCGCTCTCGCCGGCCGAGGCGGAGCGGGAGATGGAGGCGGCCGGCCTCCAGGTGGTGAACAGGCTCACCTTCGCGGAGAACCTCTACGAGGTGCGCACCACGACGGCCGAGGACGCGCTCGCGGCGTCGACCGCCCTGCACGAGAACGGGAGTTTCGTCTTCGCCGAGCCCTCCTTCGTGGAGCATGTGCCGCCGCGGTCGGCCCCGACCGACCCCCGGTACCCGGAGCAGTGGCAGTGGCACAACACCGGAGCCGCGGGCGGCACCGCCGGGGCGGACGTCAACATCGAGCCGGCCTGGGACCGCACCTCCGGAGCCGGCCTCCGCGTCGCGGTCATCGACACCGGCTTCGACACCGGGCACGAGGACCTCGCCGCCGGAGTGGGTCCGATGTCCGGCTTCTACCGCAGCGGAGTGGCGGGAGCGACCTTCCGGCAGGGCACCGCGGACATGCCGGACAGCGACCACGGCACCTTCTGCGCCGGCATGGTCGGGGCGCGGCGCGACAACGGACTCGGCGGCGTCGGCGCGGCCCCCGAATGCGAGCTGACGCTGCTGGCGTGCCTGGAGGACCAGGTCGACACCCAGACCACGCTCGCCCGCGCGGTGGCCTACGCGGCGAACCCCGCGACGGAGCTCCCCGGGGCCGACCCGGCGGATGGGGCGGACGTCCTCGTCTGCAGCCTGGGGCCGAACGGCGCGGACTGGGATCTGACCAGCACGCTGGAGCTCGCCCTCGAGGGCGCCGCCGCGGGCGGCCGCCAGGGGAAGGGGCTGGCGATCTTCTGGGCGGCGAGCAACGGCAGGAACGTCGATGTCATGAAGGACGAGGTCGTCTCGCATCCCGATGTGATCGCCGTGGTGCGGTCCACCCGCAAGGACCTCGAGGACAACGCCGCCCGGGGTCCGGAGGTCGAACTGATCGCCCCCGGGGTCGGCGTGTTCAGCACCGAGTCGGGCGACGCCTACGCCACCGACACCGGCACCAGCTACGCCGCGCCGTGCGCGGCGGGCTGCGCCGCGCTGGCGCTGTCGGTCAACCCCGAACTGACCCGAGATCAGCTGCGCGCGATCATGCGCGACTCCGCCGACAAGATCGGCGGGGTGGCCTACCCGGCCGGGCACAACGACGACTACGGCTTCGGGCGCGTGAACGCGTGCGAAGCCGTGCTGCTCGCCGCCACGGCCGTGTGACGGGCGGCGCGCACCGCCGCGGCGTGGCGGGCGCGCCCCCGTAGTCGAGCACGCCGACGAGTGCACACAGGGACATGACCATGAGCGAAGAACCTCCGGCGGAGGAGCCGGTCCTGCGATGCCATGTGGTGGCCCGGACCACGGAGGAGCTCCGGGCGTTCATCGACGAGGTGCGGCCCGACGTCGGCTGCCGGGCCGTCGCCCGGGCCTCGGGGGAGGGCGTCGGCATCGATCTCTACCTGAAGCAGGGTCAGCTCGACCGGGCCCGCTCGGCCCGGTCGGCGCCGGCCGTGACCATCATGCCGGTGGAGAACGTCACCGAGAACTGGACCGCCCGCAAGGGGGAGGTCGGCCACGGCGACCGCTACGCGCGCCGCGGGGCGGTTCCGCACGGCCTGGGACGAAAGGAGTGAGCGGTGTATCTCAACGTGGCCGAGATCGAATCGGCCATCACCAGCCTGGAGGGCGCCTACCCCGGGATGGCGGAGATCGTCGTCCCGCCGTATCCCACCCATGAGGGGCGTACGACCTCGCTCCTGCGCGTCGGCGCGCACGCCGCCGAGGCGGTGGACGGCGTGTTGATGCTCGGCGGGGTGCACGCCCGTGAATGGGTGCCGCCCGACGCGCTGGTGTCGCTCGCCGCCGACCTGCTGGAGGCGCGGGCGAACGGCACGGGGCTCTCCTACGGCGGGTCGTCGTTCACGGCGGGGCAGATCGAGGGGTTGCTGGACACCCTCAACCTGTTCTTCTTCCCCTGCGTCAACCCCGACGGCCGGGCGCACAGCCAGACCACGGCGGGGATGTGGCGGAAGAACCGCCGGCCCGCCCCCGCCGGGCACACGGCCCCCTCCTGCGTGGGGGTCGACCTCAACCGGAACTTCGATTTCCTGTGGGACCACGTGGTGAAGTTCGCCGCCGACTCGGGCGTCCGGACCTCGGCCGACCCCTGCGACCCCCAGGTGTACCGGGGCCCTTCGGCCGGTTCGGAGCCCGAGACGCAGAACGTCGGCTGGGCGCTCGACGCCTTCCCGCGCGTCCGGTGGCTGATCGACGTCCACAGCGCGGTCCCGGTCATCCTGCACATCTGGGGTGACGACCAGAACCAGAGCACCACTCCCGGCGACAACTTCACCAACCCGGCCCTCGACGGGGTCCGCGGCCGGCCGAACGACGGCATCGGCGAGTACCTCACCACACAGAACCTCGACATCCTCGGACGCCTGGGGAAGCGGATCAACGACGCGGTGTTCGCGGTGCGCTCGGTGGACTACGGCGTGGAGCAGGCGTACGGCCTCTACCCCACCTCCGGCACCAGCGACGACTACGCGTTCAGCCGGCACATCGCCAACCCTGGCGCCACCAAGGTGTTCGGGTTCACCATCGAGTGCGGCTCCAGCTTCCAGCCGCCGTACAGCGAGGCCGAGCACGTGATCCGCGAGGTGTCGGCCGGGCTGGTGGCCTTCGGGCTCGGCGCACAGGAGATCACCGACGGTCACGCGACACGGGCCGCTGGGCTGGCGGGCAGCGGCCGCTCCACCGCGGAGTGATCCGGCCCCCGCGCTCGCGGAGGTCGCCCCCGCGCTCGCGGAGGGATCCGACACCCGCCCTCGCGGGGGTGGTTCCGGCGCCCACGGACGCCCGGCCGCGGGCGCCGAGTGCCGCCGAGAGGGCCATCGCGGTGATCGTTCAGCGACCCATGGGCACCGATTATCGGACAATCAAGCAACCGCCCCCAGATCGCCGGATTGAGTCGTTTGAGACGCCGAAGGACCCGTGAGCCGTGAATCACTGCGGGTGACGTTAACGTTACAGGTGTGCGCGGTTCGCTTTTCGGTCGACGGAAGTTGCCCGGATCGCGGGCGTAAATGACCAAAAATATCCGTCATTTTTGACTGGTCCCGGCGTCATCCCCAAATGTCTGTCAAGTGTTGTTAATAAAGCCTCGGGACGGCAGCCCCTTACGGCATCTCGACTTCCGGTTGTTGCTGGCAGGCGCCGCGGTGAGCCAGATCGGCGCCCAGGTGACCCTCGTGGCGCTGCCGCTGGTCGCCGTGGTCGAACTCGACGCCTCCCCGATGGAGGCCGGGCTGCTGACCGCCTCCGAGACGGCGGCGTTTCTGCTGGTCGGATTGGTGGCGGGGGCCTGGGTGGACCGCGTGCGGCGGCTGCCGGTGCTGCTGCGCGCGGATGTCGTCCGGGCCCTGGCGATGGTCAGCCTGCCGATCGCCGCCTGGGCCGGGGCCCTGACCATGGCGCAGCTGTACCTGGTCGCCCTGGTGACGGGTGTGGCCACCGTCTTCTTCGACGTCGCGCACCAGAGCTACCTGCCGACGCTGCTGCCGCGCGAGCAGCTGGTGGCGGGCAACGGTGCGCTGGAGGCCGCGCGTTCGGCGTCGCAGGTGGCGGGCCCGGGGCTGGGTGGCGGTCTGGTGCAGCTCCTCGGGGCGCCGTTCGCCCTGCTGGCCGACGCCCTCGGCTATCTGGCCTCCGCCCTCTTCCTGCGCGGCATCCGCACCCGCGAGGCGGCGCCCGCGCCCGCCGCGCAGGCGTCGTTGCGCGCCCAGATCCTCGAGGGGCTGGCCTTCGTCTTCCGGCATCCGGTGCTGCGCATGATCGCCTGTGCCACCGCGGTCGCCAACTTCTTCACCGCGATGCTCGTCGCCGTCCAGACGGTGTTCCTGGTGCGCGTGCTGGAACTCGCGCCGGGTGCCATGGGGCTGATGATGTCCGTCTCGGCGGTGGGCGGACTGGCCGGCGCGCTGTGCGCGGGTGCCCTGGCCCGCGCGGTCGGGCAGGCACGCGTCATCTGGCTGTCGACCGTCCTCAGCGGGCCGTTCGCCCTGCTGTGGCCGCTGGCCGGCCGGGGCGCCGCCGCCGTCTGGTTCGCGCTCGGCTCCGCGGTCGTCTTCTTCGGCGCCGTCGTCTACAACGTCGCCCAGGTCAGCTTCCGGCAACTGCTCTGCCCCGACGAACTGCTCGGCCGGATGAACGCCACCCTGCGCTTCGTGGTCTGGGGCACGATGCCGCTGGGCGCCCTCGCCGGCGGCGCCATCGCCGAGACGGCCGGGCCGCGCTCCGCCGTCTGGGTCTGCGCCACCGGGATCCTGCTGGTCCCGGTGCCCCTCCTGCTCTCGCCGCTGCGCCGGCTGCGCGACCTGCCGACGGCGCCGGCCGCCGCGACGGGCTGAGGTGCCCGTCGCCGCGTCTCTCCTCCCACGATCTCCTCTCCCCCTCGGCGGTCCACCGCTTCGCGAGCGCCCCCGCCCGGCATTCGGGTGCCCGTCCGCTCGCCCCTCACGCGTGTCACGCCTCGCCCCCCCTCGCGTCCTTCTTCTGTCCACGAGCCGTCGCGCCATCCGGCGCGCGGGAGGTCATCGTGCAGCCCACGAGCATCACTTCGTCCTATCTCACCCGCTTCGAGGCCCTTGATCGAGGCGCCGGCGCCTTCGACGGCACGCCGTTGCCGGTCACCGGCGCACAGCGGCGATTCGTCCTGGCCCAGCGGCTCCACCCGCAGGGCCGCCCCACCCTGGTCCCGCTGTTCTTCACCTTCCCGGCGGGGACGGTCGACCCGGAGCGGCTGCACGCGGCCGCCGGGCATCTGGCCGCCACGCACCCGGCGCTGCGGGCCCGCCCGCTGGTGCGCCGCGGGGTGCCGGTCCAGGTGATCGGCGCGCCCGACGCCGAGGTGCGCCGGGTGCGGCCGCGCCCCGGGGAGGGTGCCGCCGGCGCACTGCTGTCCGCCCTGGGCGACTGGCCGGCGGCGGGGCCCCCGCTGCGGCTCTTCCTCGCCGCCGACGCCGAAACCACCGGGGCCGAAACCACTGGGGCCGAAACCTCCGGCACCGGCGTCGAACCCGAAGCCGGCGACGGCGGCCGGGGGCGGGAGATCCTGGCGATCGTCATGGACCACACGGTCTGCGACGAACAGTCGCTGGGCCAGATCATGGCGGATCTGGGCGCCGCCTACCGCGATCGCCTCGGGCCGCGGGACGTGCCCGCCGAGACCCTGGCCGACGGGGTGTCCGCGTACGCCGAGGCCGTGCGGCTCCAACTCGCCGCCGAGGAGCGGGCGTCCTCGGCGGCCTCCCTCGGATACTGGGCCGAGCGTCTGGCCGCGCTCCAACCGCCGTCGGACCCGCCCTCGGTCCAGGGGGCCGCGCCCGGAGGAGGCTCGGGCGGCGCCGCGGACACCGGGGCCGCGGGGCGCCGGCTGGCGCTCGACGGCGACGCTCGGGCCGCGGCCTTCCCCACCGTGCTCGACGCCTGCGTCTCCGCCGCGCGGACGCTCCACGGACGGCGTTCGGTGCCGGCCCTGGGCTATCCGTGGGGCGGGCGGCCGGCCGCGGCACCGCCGGTGCTCGGCTGCTTCCTCAACACCGTCCCCCACCCGGCCGACGACCTGGGCCGGACCGAGCGCGCCTCCGCCTGGTGGGACGACCTCGACCACGCCGACGCCCCGTTCGACGAGGTGGTCCACGCGGCCCGGCGGGCCCGGGTGCCCTGGTCGGGGCGGCTCGACGGGCTCGTCACCTTCGAGGACCTGCACCGCCGGCCGCCGCTGCGGCTCGGCGGCGTCGTCGGGCGCGAGATCCACCTCGACGGGCGCCCCCTCCAGGCTCCGTTCGCCGTGTCCGTCTCCTACGGAGCCGACCTGCTGGTCCGCATGGCCTGGGACCGGGCGGTCATCCCCGACCACCGCGCGGAGGACGCCTTCGAGGCGCTGGTCGCCGCGCTGGGCCAGCACGGGGCCGGGACTCCCGAGCGCCGCGACCCGGTGCCGCGCGACGACCGCGCGGCCCCACCGTCCCCCTCCCCCGCCTCCGAGCCCGATCCCTCCGACCCCCGCACCACCGCGGCGCCCCTGACGGCCGCCGCGCCGACGCGGCCGAACTGAGCCCACCGGCCCACTCGCCGCACCGCCCCTCCGGCCCGTGCCGTCCGACCGACGCGCGGCGTCCGGAACCCCTACCGACGACCTGCCGACCGGAAAGGTTGACCATGTTCGGACTCTCCACATCCCAGGAGATCGTCTGGCTGCACGAGCAGATGCTCCCCGGCAGCCGCGCCTACAACTTCACCGCCACCATCGATCTGCGGGGCGCCCTCGACGAGGCCGCGCTCCGGGACGGGCTGGCGGCCTCGCTGGAGCGACACCCCGGGCTGCGCCTGGAGCTCGTCGACTCCCCCAGCGGACTGCCCGGCCAGCGGGTCCGGGAGAACTGCGCGCCCCGGCTGCGCACGCTCGACCTCGGTGACGCCGAGGACCCCGAGGCCGCCTTCGCCGAGCTGCTGCGCTCCGAGGCCGAGACGCCGCTGGACACCTACGAGGCGCCGCTGCTGCGCTGGTGCCTGGTCCGCCTCGGCCCCGAGCACCACCGGCTCATCCACGTCGAGCACCACCTCGTCCACGACGGGCACTCCTTCGCCATCCTGCTCCGGGACGTGTTCACCGTCTACCGCGGGCGCGTCCTCGGCGAGTCGGTCGCCCTGCCGTCCGCCCCCTCGTACACCGACCACGTCGCGGCCGCCGACGGCGACGACCGCGCGGCACGCCGGGAGGCCGGCCTCGCGCACTGGCGGCGCGAGCTGGCCGACGCCTCCTTCGACCTGCCGCTGCCGGGCCTCGCCCGACCGGGGGCGCGCCGCCGGCACGCGGGCGGCCAACTGCGGCAGACCATCGACGCGGAGCTCGCCGAGCGGCTGCGCGCCCACAGCCGCGCCCAGGGCCACACGCCCTTCTCGACGCTGCTGACGCTCTTCGCCGAACTGCTGCGCCGCCACAGCGGACGCGCCGACCTCGTCGTGGGCACGGCCGTGGGCAACCGCCCGGAAGGGTTCGAGCAGACCGCCGGCATGTTCGTCAACACCATCCCGCTGCGGTTGCGGCTGGACCCGGCGGCCGGGGCCGACGAGGCGGTGGACGAGGTCACCGACGGCCTCATCCGCGGGCTGCCGCACCAGGACGTGCCCGTGCAGCTGCTCACCCGTGAGCTGGGCCTGCACACCACGGGCGCGGACAACCCCCTGTTCAGCGTGATGTTCAGCGCCCATGACGCGGCTCTGCCGGAGATCGAGGTGCCGGGGCTGGACGTCTCGCTGTTCGAAGGGTTCAACACCGGGACGACCCGCTTCGACCTGGACCTCGTTCTCATCCCCGACGACCGCCGTACCGTCGGCCCGCGCCGGGGCGTCGCCGGCATGACGCTGGTCTGGGACTACGACCGGGATCTGTTCGACGAGGGCGCCACCCGGCTGCTCTCGGAGCGCTTCCTCGATCTCCTGGGCGCCTACCTGGACTCCCCCACCGCGCCGTTGGCCGGCCTCGCCCCCGCGCCGGTCGCCCCGCGGGACGCCGCGGCCCCCCTCGCGAGCGCCGCCGCCACCGCCCCGGGCGCCGCCGCGGCGTCGGGGAACGACGCGGCGGCCGAGGTCGACACGACGCCGGAGGTCGACGCGGTCCTCGACCCGGCCGCCCGGGCCGAGTCCGGTCTCGTCGCCCTGCTCAGCGGCGCCCGGAAGATCACCTATGGTGAACTCGATCGACTGGTCGAGGAGTTGGCCGGGCGGTTGCGTGCCGCGGGCGTGCGGGCCGGGCAGCCCGTGGCGGCGGTGCTGCCGCGCGGGGTGGACACGGTGGTGTCGCTGCTCGCCTGTCTGCGCACCGGGGCGGTCTACAGCCCGCTGTCGCCGAACGACCCGACGAACCGGCTGGAGACGCTGCTGCGCCGGCTGCGCCCGGCACTGGTCCTGACCGACCGGCAGAGCGCGCTCTCCCTCCCCGCCGAGGGGCCGGTGCCGGTCGCGCTGCTCGACGCGGACGGCGCCTTCCCCGCGGCCGCGCCCGCCGACGCCGTGGAGCGCGTCGACGGCGCCGCGTACGTCATCCACACCTCCGGCTCCACGGGGCTGCCGAAGGCCGTCGCCGTCGGCCGGTCCGCGCTGGCCCACCACGCCACGACCGTGGCCGGGCGGTTCGCGCTGAGCCCTGGGGACCGGGTGCTGCTGTTCGCCCAGCCCTCCTTCGACGTGGCCCTGGAGGAGGTGCTGCCGTCGCTGCTGGCGGGGGCGTGCCTGGTGGTCCCGCAGCGCGAGGTCCCGACGGCGGCCGAGCTGATCGCCGTGCTGGCGGCCCGCCGGGTCACCGTCGCCAACCTGCCCACGAGCTATCTGCTCGCCGTGCGCGAGGAGCTGTGCGAGGCGCTCGCCGACGGGCTGTGGGAGCCGCGGCTGCTGGTCGTGGGCGGCGAGCGGCTGCCCGCCGCGGCGCTGCGGGAGGTGCTGGCCGCCACGGACGCGACGGTGCTCAACGCCTACGGGGTGACCGAGGCGACCATCACCTCCACCGTGCACGAGGTCTCCGCCGTGGCGGCCGAGGCCGAGGCGGAGACCGAGGTCCCGTTGGGCACCGAGCTGCCGGGCATGACGGTGCACGTCCTGGATACGGGGCTGCGCCCGCTGCCACCGGGGGCGGTCGGCGAACTCGCCGTGTCCGGGGCCGGGCTCGCCCGGGGCTACCTGGGCGGCGCCGAGGCGGCCGAGGCCACCGCGGCCCGGTTCGTCGCGGTGCCGGCGCTCGGCGGTGAGCGGGTCTACCTCACCGGCGACCTCGGCTACCGGGACCGCGACGGCCTGCTGTGGTTCCTGGGCCGCCGGGACCACCAGATCAAGCTGCGCGGGTACCGCATCGAGCTGGAGGAGATCGAGGCCGCGGCCTCCGCCGAGTTCGGCGGCCGGTCCTGCGCGGTGGTCCTCGACCGGGACGCGGCCGGCGGCCCCTGCCTGACCGGCTTCCTCGACGGCGGCGCGGAGCCCGACCAGGCGCTGCTGCACAAGACGCTGTCCGCGCGGCTGCCCGCGGCGCTCGTTCCCGCGCGCTGGATCCGGTTGGAGACCATGCCGCTGCTCCCGGGCGGCAAGCCGAACCGGGGCGCGCTGACCCGCCTCGCCGCCGAGGCACGCGCGGAGGGCACCTCCGCGGCGGAGGGCGGGTCGGCGTCGGCCGCCGACGGCTCCGACGGCGGTCCCGCGGACCCGGCCCTCGCGCTGTTGAGTGAGGGCTGGCGGGATGTGCTGGGCCATGACCGGTTCTCCGCGTCCTCGCACTTCTTCCAGGTCGGCGGGCACTCCCTGCTGGCCGCCCAGCTCGCCGCGTGGCTGGAGCCCCGGCTGGGCGTCCGTCCCCCGCTGCGGCTGCTGTTCCAGAACCCCGTCCTCGCCGACCAGGCCCGCGCCCTCACGGAGACGACCCGATGAGCCTGACCAGCACCACGCCGTCGTCCGTCCTGGAGACGGAGCACCGTGAGATCGTCGACGCCTTCACCGCGTTCGTCCGCCGCGAGCTGGTGCCGCTGGCGGCCGAGCTGCCCGAGAGCGGCGACCTTCCCCCGGCCGACCTGCGCGGCTATGTCCGCCGGCGCTCGGCGAAGCTGGGCTTCTACGCCGGCGACCACCCCGAGGAACTCGGCGGTGCGGGCATGCCGTTCAGCGCCGTGGTGCAGCTGCACCACGCCGCAGGCCGCAGCGGCTGCCCGCTGGCCCCGTACGCGCTGGCCGGGTCCGACGGCCCGAGCCCGCTGCTGCGCCAGGGCACCCCGGACCAGATCGAGCGCTATCTGAAGCCGCTGGTGCGGGGCGAGGCCACCCGCTGCCTGGCGCTGACCGAACCGAACGCCGGGTCGGACGCCTTCCACCTCACCACCACCGCCACCCGTCAGCCGGACGGCGGTTGGGTGCTCTCGGGCCGCAAGACCTTCGTGAGCAACGCCGGACACGCGGACTTCGCCATCGTCGTGGCGCGCGCGGACGACGCCGCCGCGCCGGGCGGGCCGACGGCGTTCGTCGTCGACATGGACCACCCCCGGATGCGGATCGGCCAGCGCTACGACGGCATGTCCGGCGAGGAGCTGTTCGAGCTGGTGCTGGACGAGGTGCGACTGCCGGCCGAGGCCGTCATCGGGGGGCCGGCCGGGGTCGGCGCCGCGCTCGGTCACGGCATCGACAGCCTCTCGCGCGGCCGGCTGGTGGTGGCCGCCATGTGCAACGGCCTCGCCGAGTACGCCCTGGAGCTGGGGGTCGAGTACGCGCGGGAGCGACGGGCCTTCGGGGAGCGCATCGGCGCCTACCAGCACGTGCAGGAGCACCTGGTGACCAGCCGTGCCGAGATCGAGGCGGCCAAGCTGCTGACGATGGCGTGCGCGCGGTTGGTGGACGAGGGCGCGGAGGTCCCGGAGAACGCCGCGCTGGCCAAGCTGACCTCCTCCGAGACGGCGGTCCGCATCGTGGACCGGTCGCTGCGCGTGCACGGGGCGACGGGGTGGGTCCGCGGCCACCCGCTCGAGTTCCTGTACCGGTACGTCCGGATGATGACGATCATCGAGGGCACCTCGGAGATCCAGAAGGTGATCATCGCGCGCGCCATGGGCCTGGGCTGAGCCCGCGCCATGGGCCTGGGCTGAGCCCGCGCCGTGGGCCTCGGCTGAGCCCGCGCCAGGGACATGGGCCGCGCCCGTGACACGGGCGCCCCTGCCTTCATGAGCCGAGCCCGTGGGCCCGGGCCGAACCCGCGCCCGGGTCCCGCGCGCCGTCCGACGCCCCGTCGTCTCCGGCGTCGCGCCCCCCCCGCGACGCCGCCCCTCCCTTTTCCCGGCCTCACCCTTCGACGCCGCCTTCCGGCGTCGCCCATAGAGGAATCATGACCACTTCACCGCACACCCCCCTGGCCTCCGTGGCGTACGGCGGCTCCGCCACCGCGGACGGCTGGGACGACGTCCTGGCCCGGTACACCCACTGGGTCCGGCACGCCCCGCACGCGCCCGCCGTCGAAGACGGCGCCCTGAGCTGGACCTTCGCCGAACTCGACGCCCTGGCCGAGCGGACGGCCGACGCGCTGCGCGACCGGGTGCGCCCCGGCGACCTGGTGGCCGTCTGTCTGGACCGTTCCGCCGCGCTGGTCGCCACGGCCGTCGCCGTGGCCCGACTGGGCGCCGTCTACCTGCCGCTGGGGCCGCGCCCGGGTGAGCGCCGGCTGGCTGTGGTGACCGGTGGGCTCCGCGTCGCCTGCCTGGTCACGGCGCCCGACACGCTCCCCGAGGGGTACGCGACCGGGGCCCGGCTGACCCTGCCGCTGCCCACGGCCGGCGCCAACGCGGCGGCGGAGGTCGTCGCCGCCTTCCCGGCCCCGGCCCCCGCCGCCGACCCCAGCCCGGCCTTCGCGACCGGCGCCGCCGCCGGCCCCGCCACGGCCGCGGCCACCGACCCTGCCGCGGGCCGCGCCACCGACCCCGCCGCGCCCGGTGCCGAGCGTCCGGCGGTGCCGGAGGGCACCCTCTACGCGATGCTCACCTCGGGTTCGACCGGAGTGCCCAAGGCCGTCGCGGTGCCGGGGACGGCGCTCGCCGCCCGGATCCGCTGGTACGCGGCGCGCACCGGCTGCCGGCCCGGGGACCGGCACAGTCTCCTGGTCGGCGTCTCCTTCGACCCGCACATCCTGGAGCTGTGGACCGCGCTGACCAGCGGAGCCACGCTGGCCGTCGCACCGGACGAGGTCCGCTGGGACCCACAGACCCTGACCTCCTGGTGGCGCCGGGCGGGGGTGAGCGTGGCGATCCTGCCCACCCCGCTGGCGGAGATCGTCCTGGAGCGGCCCTGGCCGGAGCTCCCGGCGCTGCGTCACCTCACCATCGGCGGGGACCGGTTGCGCCGCCGGCCCGCCCGGGATGTCACCGCGCGCGTCGACAACGCCTACGGCCCCGCGGAGGCGTGCGTGGTCGCGACCACGCACGCCGTGGAGCCCGCGGACGGGGCGGCGGCCGTCAGCGCCCCGCCGATCGGCGCGCCCCTGGACGGCACCGTCGTCTGCGTCACCGACCCCGCCGGGCGGGTCGTCCCGCGCGGTGAGCCGGGCGAGCTGCGCATCGGCGGCGGGGGGCTGGCGACCGGCTATCTGGACCCGGAGCTGACGGCCCGCCGCTTCGTGGCCGCACCGGCGGAGGTGACCGGCACCGACCGCGTCTACCGCACCGGGGACCGGGTGCGGATGCGACCGGACGGCGTGCTGGAGTTCCTGGGCCGCCTGGACGACCAGGTCAAGGTGCGCGGCGCACGGATCGAACCGGCCGAGACCGAGGCCGCGTTCGAGGAGGACCCGCGGGTACTTCGCGCGGTCGTCGCGGCCGAGACCCCGGCGGGCGGCGACACCCGACTGATCGCCTTCGTACGGCCGGTGCCCGGCGCCGAGCCGCCGACCGCGGCGGAGCTGCTGGACGCGGTGCGCGATCGGCTGCCCGAGCAGGCGCAGCCGTCGGCCGTCCGGTTCGTCGACGCCTTCCCGCTCGACGCCAACGGCAAGGTGGACCGGGCGGCGCTGCTGGCCGGGCAGCGGGCGGAGCGGGAGTCCGCTCCGGCGGCCGCCGCCGGGGCCGGCGCCGCGGCCGGCGCGAGCACGGGCACCGAAGCGGTGGTCGTCGAGGTGTGTCGGACCCTGCTCGGCAGGCCGGAGCTGGGTCCGGGCGACAACTTCCTGGCCTCGGGGGGCGACTCGCTCACCGCCGGGCGGCTCCTGGTCGCCCTGGAGGAGCGGTTCGGGGTGCGGCTGCGCGCCCCGCAGGTGCTGCGCCAGCCCGATCTGCGCGGCCTGGCCGCCCTGGTGGACTCCCGGGTGGAGCCCCGCCGGGAGGACCGGGGCGGCGCGGAGACGCCGACGCCGGCCGCGCGGGGTTCCGAGGCGTCGACGCCGGCCGCGCGGGGTGCCGGGGCGTCGACGCCGGTCCGGGAGGGCGCGGTCGCGGTCGCGGACGTTCCCGGCGCCGCTGCCGCCTCGCCCGAGCCGCGCGGAGTCCTCGCCCGAGTGCTCGACCACGCCGGCACGACGCCGTCCGCGCTGGCGGTCACCGACGGCGGGGTGACCATGACCTACGCGGAACTGGCCTCCGCCGCCCGCCGGCTGGCCGGGGCGCTGCGCTCGCGCGGCGTGGGGCCGGGCACCGCCGTCGGCCTGCTGCTGCCGCACTCGGTGGGCGTGGTCGTGGCCGGGCTCGCCGTGTGGTGGGCCGGCGGCCACTATGTGCCGCTGGACGCGGCGTACCCGCGGGCCCGTACGGACGCGATGCGCGCGGACGCCGGGGTCACCCTGACCGTGGGCCACAAGGAGCTGCTGGAGGGGGCGGGCATACCGGCCGCCGAGGCGCTGGTGCTGACGGCGTACGGGGTGCCGGAGGACGGGTCGGCGGAAGAGCGGTCGGCGGACGGGGCGCGGGCGGACGACGAGCCCGAGCTCGCGTCCGAGGATTTCCCGAGCCCGGTCGCCACCGACCCCGACGCGCTCGCCTACGTGATGTACACCTCCGGTTCGACCGGCCGCCCCAAGGGCGTGGCGATCACCCAGCGGGGCGCGGCGTGGCTGGCCTCCGCGCCCGGCGGGCTGACGGTCGGCGCACGCGACCGGGTGCTCTGCCACTCGGCGCTGACCTTCGACGGCTCGTCCTTCGAGCTGTGGATGCCGTTGGCCAACGGCGCCGCGGTGGCCGTCTCCACCGGCGGCCGGCAGTCGTCGGAACGCCTGGCGCGGGATGTGGAACGGCTGGGCGTCACCGTGGCGTTCCTGACCACCGCGCTCTTCCATCACCTGGCCGCGCGCCGCTCGTCGGTCTTCGGCGTCCTCCGCGCGGTGGTCGTCGGCGGCGAGGCCATGGCCGCCCGCCACGCGCGTGCCGTCCTGCGCGCCCACCCCTGGCTGGAGCTGGTCAACGCCTACGGGCCGACCGAGACCACGACCTTCGCCACCGGCCATCGGGTGCGCGACGCGGACTGTGACGCCCCGCCGCCGATCGGCCGCCCGGTGGCCGGTGCCACGGCGCGGGTGCTGGACGAGCGCGGCGAGCCGGTGCCCCCGGGCGTCCGGGGTGAGCTGTGGGTCGGCGGCCCGCGCGTCGCGGCGGGCTACCTCGGGCAGCCCGAGCGCACGGCCGAGCGCTTCGTCGCGCACGCCTCCGCCGGCCGGCTCTACCGGACCGGCGACCTGGTCTCGGCGCGCCCGGACGGCACGCTGGACTTCCACGGGCGCGTCGACGACCAGGTCAAGATCCGCGGGTTCCGGATCGAGCCCGGTGAGATCGAGCACGCCCTGCGCACCCACCCGGGGGTGGCGGACGCCGCCGTGGCGGTGGCGCGGCCCCGTGACGACGACGCCCGTCTGGTCGCCTTCGTGGTGCCCGCCCTGCCCGACGGGCTGGAGGGGCCCGCCGGCTCCGGGCGTCCGGCAGCGACGGAGCTGCGCGACCACCTGGCCGCCCGGCTGCCGGCGCATCTGATCCCCAACGCGTGGTCCGTCGTGGACGCCCTGCCGCTGACCGGCGGGGGGAAGGTGGACCGGCGGGCCCTCGCCGAGCGCGCGGTGCCCGGCTCCGCGCAGCCGACCGAGGACCCCGGCCCGCCGTCCGCGCCGGAGGAGCTCACCCCCGTTCAGCGGGCCGTGGCCGACGCCTGGGGCCGGGCGCTGGGGTGCGAGGTCACCAGCCCCGCCGCCGACTTCCTCGCCCTGGGCGGACACTCGCTGCTGGCGCTCGGCGTCGTCGACGACCTGCGACAGGAGCTTGGCGTCGAACTGACCCTCGCCGCCTTCTTCGCGGCGCCGACCGTGGCCGCACACGCGGTGCTGGTGGAGCGGGAGCTGGTCGGGGCGTACGGGGCGGAGGCGGAAGCCGCCGAGGAGCAGGCGCCGGTCGCCGCGGACCCGATGGGAGACGCACGATGAGCGGCACCGCCGCCGAGACCTCCCGGCAGGAGGCCCTGCTCCGGCTGGCCCGCCGGCGGAGCGCCGACGCCCGGGCGCGGCTGACGAACGACGGCGCGGCACAGGCGAACGACGCCCCGGCGCGGACGACGGATCCGACGGCCGCGCCGACGACCCCGGACGGCCCCGCGCCCGGCGTCGCGCCGCTCTCCCACGCACAGCACCGGATGTGGCTGATGGAGCGCCTCGGTCAGGGCGGCGCCGTCTACAACGTGCCGCTGGCCACACGGGTGCGCGGCCCCTTCGACGCCGAGGCGTTCGCCCGGGCTCTGACCGGGTTGGTGCGGCGTCACGAGGTGCTGCGGACGCGCTACGGCCAGGGGCCGGACGGCGAGCCGTACCAGGAGGTCACCGCCGCACGACCGGTGCCGGTACGGACGGTGACGGCCTCCGGGGACACGGCGGAGCGGCTGCTGCGAGAGGAGGCGGCGCGCCCCTTCGATCTGGCCGCGGGCCCGCTGCCGCGGGCCCTGCACCTGCGGCACGCCGACGACGACCACACCGTGCTGCTGACGTTCCACCACATCGCGGTGGACGGCGGCTCGGTGGAGATCATCGCCCGCGAGCTCGACGAGCGCTACCGCGCGGAGCGGGAGCGGCCCGCGGCCGACGCGGGGACCGGCGCCGCCCACGGGAGTGCGGACGCCCACGGCGGTGCCGGGACTCGCGGCAGTGCCGAGACCCACAGCAGTGCCGAGGCGCACGGTCGTGCCGAGGTCCATGGGGCTTCGGAGGCCCGTGGCGGTGGGGACGCGGACGAGTTCCCGGCACCGCGCTACGCCGACTTCGCCCGGCGCGAGCGGGCCGGCTCACCCGCGTTGGAGACCGGACTGGCGTACTGGACGGAGCGGCTCGCGGGCGCCCGCCCCGTTCCACTGCCCCGCGCGGCGGCGGCCGACGGCCGGGGCGAGGCGCGGCTGCTCGCCGCGCCGCTGGGGGCGACGGCCCTGGACGGACTGCGCGCGACGGGCCGGGCGCACCGCGCCACGCTGTTCACGGTGGTGCTCGCCGCGGCCTTCGCCACGCTGCTGGAGGCGACCGGCGAGGAGGACCTGGTCATCGGCTGTGCCAGCAGCCACCGCGATCTCGCCGGGGCGCGCGACCTGGTGGGGCTGTGTGTCAACACCCTGCCCATCCGCCCCGAACTGTCGGGCGCCGCCGACTTCTCCACCCTGCTGTCACGGGTGCGCGACGCGCTGCTGGAGGCGCAGCAACACCGCCACGTCCCCTTCGACCTCATGGTGGAGCGGCTCGACGCCGCCGCCCGCGACAGCACCGGAGAGCCGCTGGTGGGGGTGACCGTCGACCTCCTCGGGCCGCCCTGCGGGCTGCGGCTGGCCGACGCCGTGTGCACGCCGCTCGACATCGAGTTGGAGGGGGCCAAGTTCGGCCTGGGTCTCTATGTCGACGAGGGCACGGACGACACCGGGCCGCGCTGCCTGGTGCGGTACGACCGGGGTCGGCTCGACGCGGCCGCCGCGGGGGCGCTGCTGGGTCGTTTCGCGGGGCTGCTGGAGTCGGCGGCGGAGGATCCGGGGCGCCGGCTGTCGCGTGCCGTCGGGTCGCGGGAACCCCTGGGCCCGGACGAGCCGCTCGCACCGGAGCGGGCACCGGCATCGGCAGCACCGACACCGGCATCGACATCGGCGCAGGCGTCGGCATCGACATCGGCGCAGGCGTCGGCACGAGACGGGGAGCCGAGCCCCTCGGTCTCCGTCGTGGCGGAGGTCTTCGGCGAGCTGCTGGGTGAACGTCCCGGCCCCGACGGGGACTTCTTCCTACTCGGCGGCCATTCCCTGCTCGCGGTGCGGGTGGCCGAACGGCTCCGGGAGCGGCTGCGGGCACCGCTGACCGGTCTCGACGTGCTGGAGCACCGCACGCCGCGGGCGCTCGGCGCGCTCCTGGACGGACGGGCCCGGCCGCCGGCGGCCGAGCGCGCGGCCGGACGTGCCACCACGTCCACCGCGCCCATCGCGTCCGCGCGCGCCGGCACGGTCCTGGTCACCGGCGGCACCGGCGGGGTGGGGGCGTTCGTCCTGCGGGAGCTGGCCGCCCGCGGGCGGCCCGTCCGGGCGCTGGCGCGGCCGGAGTCCGCGCACCTGGTGGCGGCCGACGGGGTCGAGGTGGTCGAGGGCGACCTCGCCGACGTCGAGAGCCTGCGCGCCGCGGTCGACGGCGTGGACTCCGTCATCCACGCCGCCTGCACCTTCACCTCCCCGGACGTGGACGTGACGGCGATGCGGGCGCTGCTGGACGGCTGGCGGCGCGGTGCGTTCGTCTTCGTCAGCAGCGTGGACGCGTACGGCCGGCCGTCGGTCGTGGAGGTGGCCGAGGACACCCCCTCGGAGGAGCCGCTCAGCGCGTACGGGCGGGCGAAGCTGGAGTGCGAGCGGATGCTGTGGGAAGCCGCGGGCACGGGTGGCCGGGGTGGGGCGAGCGTGGTGCGCGCGCCCATCGTGTGGGGTGCCCACCCCCGGCTGCGCGACCAACTGCGCTGGGGCGCGACCGGCGCGCTCTTCCAGGCGGCCCGGACCGGGGATCCGGTGGTGCTGCCCGCCGCCGGGTCCGTGCCCGCCTCGGGCGACACCTGGTCCGGGGCGCCGTGGGTGCACGCCGCCGCGCTGGCGCGGGCCCTGGTGAGCTGTGTCGAACGGCCCGCGCACGGCACCGTCAACGCCATCGGCGGGCACGTCGGCTGGGCGGAGTTCGCGCAGGAGCTGATCCGTCTGCTGGACAGTCCGAGCCGGATCGTGCCCGCGCCCGAGTCGGCGCCGGGGCTGACGCACCGGCACCGCTACCGCGCCGAGGCGCTCGCCGAGGAGCTGGTGGCGCGGCCGGGCGAGGACTGGCGCTCGGTGATCGCCGCGATGCTGGAGGTCTGACCGCGGCGTCGGTCGGCCCCGGCGGTCCGTCGGGCCGCCGGGGCCGACCGGGCTTCGGGCCGCCGGGGCCGACCGGGCTTCGGACCGCCGGGACTCGTTCCCGGCGGGACCCGTCCCCGGCGGGACCCGTCCCCGGCGGCCCGACACGACGCCCGCACCCGAACACCACCTCGGTCCGAGCACGCCTGGGCCCGGCTCCCGCCCGCCCGGCCGCTCAGTACAGCGGGTCGGAGGGACGCCCGTCGCCGGCACGGTGCCGTTCACGCAGGCCGTGCTCCATCGCCTCCACCCGCTCGGTGAGTTCGGTCAGCCGCCGGTCGAGCCGCCCCAGCTGGAGCTGGACGGAGCGCACCGCCCGCATGGTGGTGTGGACGTCGGGGTCCAGCTCCGGATCCGCGACGAAGTAGCCCGGCTCCAGCAGCCCCTCGACCAGCACCCCTTCCTCGACGAGCCGCCGGTACGCGGCCTCGACGGCCTTGGTGAGCTTCCGTAGCTCCTCGGCGAGGCTCTTGGGGTGGGGCAGCCGGTCGCCCGGCCCGTACCGTCCCTCGGCGATGTCGTCGCGGATCCGCTCCACGACCTCGTCCGACCTCAGCGTCCTTCGCATGCGCTCCATGCCGGGAACCTATCGTCGGTCGTCGGCGACGGGCTTGCGGGCGAGCAGGAAGCCCTGCGGGGCGGTGTCGCCGATCGTCTCGTCGAGCTCGCGCCGCTGCCGGGCGAACACCGTCAGCCCGGACTGGTGCAGCAGCTCGGCGATGTGGTCCGGTTGCCGCCGGTGGAAGTCGAGCGCCACGGGGTGCCCGAACGGCCGCTCCAGATGAAGCGGTTCGTCGCCGATCTGGAAGCCGAGCAACAGCCGTCCGCCGGGAGCCAGTACACGATGGAACTCCGCGAACACCTCCGGGAGCCGGTCCAGCGGGACGTGGATGATCGAATACCACGCCACGAGGCCGTCGAGGGTCCCGTCCGGCAGGTCCAGCGCCGTCATCGAACCCTGCTCGAAGCGCAGCTCTGGATGGGCCTGTCGGGCGAGCGCGACCATCCGCGGCGACAGGTCTATCCCGAAGACGTTCAGCCCCAGCCCGTGCAGATGCCCCGTCACCAGGCCCGGACCGCATCCGACGTCGGCGACCGGGCCCCCGCCGGCGGCCCGTACGAGCTCGGCGAAGGCGGCGAGCAGCGCCCGCTCCAGGGGCCTGTCGGCCAGGACGTCCCGAAAGTGGTCGGCGTAGTCGGTCGCCACGGTGTCGTAGAAGGTCTGGGCCGTGCGGAGGAAGTCGGGTTCGGTCATGGACGGCCACGCTACTCCGGTCACCCGGCCGGAGCGGCCGGGGCCGGGCGGTGCGCGGGCCGGACGGCCGGGGTAGACCCCAACGCCTCCCGGAGCGTGGGAGTTTTGCGAGGTACGGACAGGGTCCGCCCCGTCCAACCGGGGCACCGGGCTCCGGAGACCGCGTCCGCCCCGCGGCGGGCCGGACGTACCATCACAGGGTCCGCACGCGATCACCTCGGAGGCCGAACGACCATGACGGAGCAGCGCGTCTTCCTCGTCACCGGCGGTGGAACCGGCATCGGAGCCGCCACCGCGCGGCTGTTGTCAGCGGCCGGGCACCGCGTCGTGGTGTCCGGGAGGCGGCCGGAGCCGCTGCGGCAGATCGCCGAGGAGACCGGGGCGCTGGCACACCCCGCCGACGCCGGCGACCCCGCGGCGGTCGCCGGGCTCGTGGACGCGGCCGTCACCGCCTACGGACGGCTGGACGGGGTCGTGCTCAACGCGGGCGTCGGCCGCGGCGGGGCGGTGGGCGACCTGACGGACGAGGACTGGGAGACGGTGCTGCGGACCAACCTCACCGGCCCCTTCCTGCTGCTGCGCGCCGCGCTGCCGCACCTGTTGGAGGCGCGCGGCTCGGTCGTCGCCGTCGCCTCCGTCTCCGCGTTGCGCAACGGCGTGGGCAACGCGGCGTACGCGACCTCCAAGGCCGCGCTGCTCCAGCTGTGCCGCTCGCTCGCCGTCGACTACGGCCCGCGGGGCCTGCGGGCCAACACCGTCTGTCCCAGCTGGGTGCGCACCGAGATGGCCGACCGGCGCATGGCCCGCTTCGCGGCGGAGACCGGCCGGGCGGACGACGGGGTCGAGGCGGCGTACGAGGAGGCGACCCGGCTGCTCCCGGCGGGCCGCCCCGGCGAGCCGGAGGAGGTCGCCGAGGCGATCTCCTGGCTGCTCTCCCCCGCCGCGTCCTTCGTGAACGGCGCGGTGCTCACCGTCGACGGCGGGGTGACGGCGCTGGACCCCGGCACCGCCGCCTTCGGCTTCCGTATCGAACCCCGCGGCGCGGAGGACTGACAGCGGTCAGACGGCGGTCAGGAGGAGTCGCCGGACGACCTGCGCCCCTCCGCCGGCGGAGCGACCTCCATGGGAGCGGCCTCCGAAGGAGCTGCGGGCTGCGCCCTCGTACGCGCCTGCGCGGTGTTGCTCACGGCCCGGATGCCGAAGTACGCCGTGGTCATGGTGCTGATCGCGGTGAACGCGCTGCTGAGGATGGCCACGGACTGCGCGCTGTCGACATTGTCGACCCCCCAGACCGCGGCGATCGCGATGGCCAGGTCGCCGAGCGCCACCACCAGAAACCCGGCCCACGCACGGGTTTTCTGGACCTCGTATTCCGATGCGCTGTCCTTTGTCACCATCGGTCCTCCCTGCCGCCGGTACACCCGAATACGTGAACGTGCGGACCTCATTAGGGGCGCCTAGTCTCAGAGTATGAGCAATCAAGACACCTATTACACCGTCAAGACGGGTGACACGCTCTGGGGCATTGCGCAGCAGTACGGCACCACTGTGGAACAGCTGCAGGCCTGGAACAACATCCCTAATCCGAACGTCATCAAGGTGGGCCAGCGCCTTCTGGTCAGAAAGGCGTCCACCGGCTTCATACCCTTCCCCGGCGGGGACTGGTTCAAGGGTCTACCGAACAGCCCGATCATCGGCATGATGGCCACTCGGCTGATGGAAGAGGGGTGCTCCGCCTACGGTCCGTACGGCGGCCAGACGCAGTGGAACGAGGAACACCGCAAGTCCTACTCCCTGTGGCAGCGGAAGCTGGGCTACACGGGCGCGGACGCGGACGGCTGGCCGGGACGGACGTCCTGGGACAAGCTGCGGGTGCCGTACCCGTACTTCGACGCCAAGGCGGCGTGAGGTCGACGGGAGCGGCGACCGCTCCATGCGACGTCACTGCTCCATGCGACGTCACCGCTCCATACGACGTCAGGGACAACAGCATCATTCACCGAGAATCGGAGATCGATCGCCGTGGCCACCGAAATCTGCAACCACACCAAAACCCGCCCCACGATAAAGCGGGGCTCCTCCGGTCCGGCCGTCATGCAGGCGCAGTGCTATTTGAACAATTCACTGACGAACACGAACCTGGCCACCGACGGGGTATTCGGGCCGGTCACCGAGCACGCCACCCACCGATTCCAGACCTGCGCGGATATCACGGTCGACGGCGTCATCGGTGCGCAGACCTGGTCCCACCTGGCGTTCTGGGCCAACAGCCCGGACTTCGTCTGCTGACGTCCCCTGTCCCGGGCCTCCGGGCCGACCTCCCGCCCCCGACGAGGTGCCCGTACGGTGCCGTTTCCGGCATCGCACGGGCACTCGACGTGTCGGCGCTAAGCTGAGTCGGAGCCACACCGTGGGCCGACCGGTCGCGCGACCTCATCGGCCGCGCGATCGCGCCGAGCGGGCACAGCGGCACGGCACGCATACGGCAGGCAGACGACAGACAGACGGCGGGCATACGACAGACGCGCGGACCGGACGCGCGCCAGGGGACGGGAGGCCGGGTGAGCGACCGCACCCGGCGGACCCCTCCGCGGCTCGTCTCCCTGGCGCTGGCCGGGGTGTGGGCCCTGGTGCTGCTGTTGACCGGAGCGACTCCGGGCACGGCGGCCGGCGCCGCGTCAGCCCCGACCTCCCCGCCCTCTCCGACCTACCCCGCCTCCCCGCTCTCCCTGGTTCTCCGCCTCGCCGAACCCGCGTCGCCGCACGACCGGTCCTCGGACACCCGGCCCTCGGACGCCCGGCCGACGCACGCCCAGCCGCCACACGCCCGCCTCTCGTCGTCGGAACACCCGCGGGCCTCGGCCGCCGACGCCCATCTGACCGCCCAACACCAGCGGCCGACCGGTCCGCCGGGAGCGCTGCCGGGGCCGGTGGCGCGTGCCGTGCCGTTCCCGCTGGTGCGCGGCGAGGTGGTCGGGCCGCGCCGGGAACGCGCGCCGCCCGCCGCGCACTTCTCCCCCCGCCGCCCCCGCGGCCCTCCCTTCACGCGGAGCAGCTGACGCCCCGAGCGTCGGCCTCCGCCCCCCGGCATGCCCGTCGGCGCGCGACCGTGCGCCGCCGGACCGCCGGCGCGTACCGGTGGCCGAACGCTCCGCCTCCGTATGTCGTGAAGTGGAGAACCCATGTCATCTCGCGCCTCGTTGTGGCGTGCGCTGGTCGCGCTCGCCGTCGTCGCCGCGTCCTTGTACTTCGCCCTGACCACCCCCGCCCGCCTCGGCCTCGATCTGCGCGGCGGCACCCAGATCGTGTTGGAGACCCGGGACGCGCCGGACTCCCGCGCCGACTCCGCCGCCACCGACCGCACTCTGGAGGTGCTGCGCCAGCGGGTCGACGCGCTGGGGGTGGCCGAACCCTCGTTGGCCCGCTCCGGCGAGCGCCGTATCGTCGTCGAACTGCCCGGGGTGCGGGACCCCGAGAAGGCGGTCGAGGTCATCGGGCGCACCGCCCGGCTGACCTTCCATCCGGTGGTCGGCTCCGCCCCGGACGCCGGCGGCGGGGCTCGCAGCGCCCCCGGCGGAGAAGCGGGCGCGACCGGCCGGGAGGCGGCCGCGCCCGCCGGTGCGCGCTCCCTGCCCGACCCCGACGCGCCGGGGAGGCTGCTGCGACTGGGCCCCGCGGCGCTCACGGGCAAGGACGTGAAGGACGCCGAGGCCGGCTACGACGCCCAGGGCGGCAACGGCTGGACGATCGACCTCGCCTTCCGCGGCTCCGGCGAACGGAGCTGGGCCCGGGTGACGGGTGAGGCCGCGTGTGCCGCGCCGGGCGACCCCGCCCGACGGGTCGCCATCGTCCTCGACGACCGGGTCATCTCGGCACCGGCGATGCAGCGGAGCGTGCCGTGCGAGACCGGGATCCGCGGGGGCGGTACCCAGATCACCGGCGGCTTCGGCGGCGGCGAGGCCCGCGAGTTGGCGGCGCTCATCAAGGGCGGGGCGCTGCCGGTCCCGGTCGAGGTCGTTGAACAGCGCACCGTCGGCCCGACGCTCGGCGCCGAGGCGATCCGGGCCAGTGCGACCGCGGCGGTCATCGGCCTCGCCTGCACGGCGGTGTTCGTCACGGTGGTCTACCGGCTGCTCGGCGCGCTGGCCACCGTGGCGCTCGCCCTGTACGGGTTGATCTCGTACGCCGCCCTGGTGGCCGTGGGGGCCACACTCACCCTGCCCGGCCTGGCCGGCTTCGTGCTCGCCATCGGCATGGCCGTGGACGCCAACGTCCTCGTCTTCGAGCGGACCCGGGAGGAGTACGCGCGGCGGGCCACCCGCTCGCGGGGGCGGCCGGATCTGCGCGGCCCGCTGCACCGGGGTTTCGACAAGGCGTGGAACGCGGTCCTCGACTCCAACGTCACCACACTCCTCGCCGCCGGGCTGCTGTTCTTCTTCGCCACCGGCCCGGTGCGCGGATTCGGCGTCACCCTCTCCATCGGGGTGCTGGCGTCGATGGTCTCCGCGCTGGTCATCACGCGGGTGCTCGCCGACTGGGCGCTGCGGCACGACGCCGTTCGGCGCCGGCCGGGCGGTCTGGCCGGCCTCGCCTCGACCGGGCGGGTGCGGGCCTTCCTCGCCCGCCGTGGGCCGCGTCCGACGCGCCACAGGCGCCGCTGGCTGGCCCTGAGCGGTTGTCTGCTGGCGCTCGCCGCCGCCGGCATCGGCGTGCGCGGCCTTCAGCTCGGCGTCGAGTTCACCGGCGGTCGCATGGTCGAGTACGCCACCAGTCGTCCCGTGGACGTGGACCGGGCCCGTGCCGCCGTCAGCGGTGCCGGCTTCCCGCGGGCCGTCGTCCAGACGTCGGGCGACGGCGACATCATCGTCCGCACCGGCGAGATCACCGACCGCGAACGGCAGCGGATCGAGACGTCCCTCGCGACGCACGGCGGAGAGGTCACGGTCGAGCGCGACGAGCGGATCGGGCCCAGTCTGGGCAGCGAGCTGCGCGACAAGGCCCTCATCGCGCTGGGCGTCGCGGTCGCGGCCCAGCTCGTCTACCTCAGCGTGCGCTTCCGTTGGACCTTCGCCGCGGCGGCGGTGCTGGCGATGGTCCAGGACGTCCTGCTGGTGGTCGGTCTCTTCGCCTGGTTGGGCAAGCCCGCCGACAGCGTCTTCCTCGCGGCGCTGCTGACGATCGTCGGTTACTCCGTCAACGACACCGTCGTCGTCTTCGACCGCATTCGCGAGACACGGCGCGCCGCCGCGGCACGGAAGCCGGCCGGGGCGAGGGGCTCCACGGGCGGGCGGGGTACCGCCGGCCCACAGGGGTCCGGCGGAACGCAGGGATCCGGCGGCACACGGGAAACCACCGACGGGCGCCGTTCCACCGCCGCGGGGGAAGCTGCCGGCGAAGCCATGGGCGAAGCCGTTGGCGGTCCGGGGTCCGCCGGCACGCGGGACGGCGTCGGCGCGCTGGAGGCCGCCGCCGACGGCGCGATCCTGCAGACCCTGCCGCGTACCGTCAACACCGGTATGGGCGTCCTGTTCGTCCTCGCCGCGCTCGCCGTCCTCGGCGGCGACTCGCTCGCCGACTTCTCGCTGGCGCTGCTCGCCGGGGTGGTGTTCGGGGTGTGCTCGACCGTCATGACGGCCACGCCGATCGCCGTGGCCCTCGAGTCGCGCCACCCAGGCCCGGCCCCGACCCCGCCCGCACCGCGCCGGCGGTCCCGCGCGGGTTCGGGCGCGGTGGTCTGACAGGGTCTCAGGCGGGCGGATCCGCCCTGTCCACGGGTCCACCGTGTCGGCGGGTCCACCGTGTCGGCGGGTCCACCGTGTAGGCGGGCCCGCCAGGTCCGTGGGCCCGCCATGTCCGTGGGGCGGCCATGTCCGTGGGGCGGCCGAGACCGTGGGCCCGCCATGTCCACGGTCCGCGGCGCCGCGCCGGGACGCTCCCCGGCGCGGCCTGGCGGCCCGTCCGCGAGCCGCACGGCCTTCCACCGCGGTCACCGCGATCACGGCGGTCCACCGCGCCCCGTCAGGATCCGCTCGCTCGCTGACAGTTCGTCGATACCTCCGCGGAAAAGTGTTATCAACGCACACCCATCCGCTCTCCCATACGCCGGACCGACCGGCGCCGTGCGGGCTCAGCCGCACGCAGGACCCGTACGGACGAACCCCGTACGGCGGAGAGCGGAGCAGCGTTGCATCACGACCACAACGATCACGACGAGCACACCCGGTTCCTGGAGCCGGTGGCGGGCCCCGACACCGCTTCGGCCGGGACGGGCGGCCGGCGGCGGGCCACGGGCGCGGGCGGCCGGCGCGGGCGCCGGGGCGGGCGCCGGCTGGGGCTCGGGCCGATGGTGGCCGGGGCCCTGGCGCTCGCCGCCGTCGGGGGCGGCGCCTACGCGGTGAGCGGCACGGGCGGCTCGGACGACGAGAGCCCGGCCGCGGCCTCCGTACGGGACGCCTCCGACGGGGTCCCGGCCGCCGGGCGCCCCTCGGCGACGGCCACCGTCCCGTCGAAGCCCTCGCCGACGGCCTCGGCCACCCGCAAGGCGACGAAGAAGCCGAAGAAGCCGTCGGGGAAGCCGTCGAAGAAGCCCTCGACGAGCGCTCCGGCCACGCCCTCCCCGAGCGCGGCCGCGCCCACGGCCGCGCGGACCCGTGACACCACGCGGGGCGGCACCGGCGGCAGCGGCTCCCCCGGCACCTCACAGCGTAAGAAGAAGACTCCGGCGCCCCGTCCCACGAGCTCGAGCCGGCCGCCCGCGGGCAAGGCCGCGCGGTATGTGCAGCGGATCGTCACGCTCGCCAACGCCGAGCGGGCGAAGGCCGGGTGCTCCCCGCTGCGCGTCAACAGCCGGGTGCAGGCGGCGGCCCAGGCGCACGCCGACGACATGGCGGCCCGCAACTACTACGACCACACCAGCCCGGACGGCAGCAGCGCCGGCGATCGGATGAAGCGGGCCGGCTACCGCCCCGGCGCATGGGGCGAGAACATCCACAAGAGCCCGAAGGACCCCGACACGGCCATGCGGGACTGGATGAAGAGCCCCGGTCACCGCGCCAACATACTCAACTGCGGGTACAAGGACTTCGGCGTCGGGGTGAACCTCAGCGGCAACGGTCCGTGGTGGGTGCAGAACTTCGCCACGAAGCTGTGATCGGCGTCGGGGCCGACGTCCCGTGATCCGCGCGGCGGCGGTGTGGGCTCAGGCCGGTCCGGCCAGGTCCTGGACCCACACCGTGCCGTCGGGGCCGGACACGGCGGCGACACCGGTATCCCGGTAGCGGCAGTTCAGCATGTTCTCCTGGTGGTACGAGCCGTCCATCCACTGCTCGACGGCCGCGGCCGGCTCGGGGCTGCCCTGGGCCAGGTTCTCGGCCCAGGACGACCACGCGTACCCGGCCGCCGAGATCCGCGCGTCGGGCTGGGTGCCCTCGGGGCTCGCATGGTCGAAGTAGCCGCGGGCCACCATGTCGCGCGCGTGCTTGCGGGCGGCCTCGCTCAGCCGCGGGTCGATACGGAGCGGGCCACAACCTGCCTGCGCCCGCCGGGCGTTGACCAGGCTGGTGAGCCGCTCCTCCGCGGAGGCGGGCGTGGGCTTCGGGGTCGGGGTGGGGCGGGGCTTGGGCTTCGCCTTCGTCGCGGCCGGTGTGGGCTTCGGCTTCGGTGTCGCGGTCTTGGAGGGGCGAGGGCTGGTGCTGGGTTTGGCGGCCGTGGTCCTGGCCGGTGTCGCGGAGTGCTGCGGAGCCGCCACCGGGGCACGCTCGGCCGGGCGCTCGTTGACCGGCCACAGCAGAGCGAGCAGCACACCGCCGATCACTCCGCCGCCGACGACCACCGCGGACGCCTTGAGCCGGCCGCCACCGGACGCGGCGTGGACGGCCGGGCTTCCGTCGGCCGGGGCTCCGTCGAGTGTGGCCCCGGTGGGCGTGGCCCCGGTGCCCCCGATGGATGACGCCCCGTCGGTGGCGGGCCCCGTGGGCGTGGCCCCGTCGGTCGCGTTCCCGATGGGCGGGATGCCGTCCGGCGTGGTTCCCGTGGGCGTCACCCCGTCGGTCGCGGGCCCCGCGGGCGGGGTGCCGTCCGTCGCGGCCCCGGCGTGGGTCGGAACCCCGCCGTGGGTCGGGGCCCCGGCCGGGACGGGGGCGCCCGCGAGGTCCGCCGACGGCAGCGTCGTCTGTTGGGCCGCCAGCGCGGTCGGGTCGGACAGGCCGGGTGGGAAGCCGAAACCGAGGCCGGTGACCGGGACGACCAGCGCCATGCCCACCAACAGCCCTTCGGCGGGGACGAGGTTGGACCAGTGGCCGGAGCAGGCTACGCAGGCGCGGGCGTGACGCGCGATGCGCTTACGCCACACCGGCTGGGGGCGGCCGTCCCAGGGGGCGATCAGGGAGGCCAGTTCGGCGCAGCGGGGCTCGGTGGCGAGCGCGCGTACCACCACCCTGCCCACTTCGAGCTGGGTCTTCATGCGTTTGACGCGTACGGCGGTGTGTTGTGGGGTGACACCCAGGGCCACCGCCAGTTCCGCGCGGGTCAGCCCGCCCGCCGCCTCCTGCCACCACAGCGCCAGCAGGTCGCGGTCATCGTCGTCCAGCCAGCGGGTGGCCTCGGCGACCTCGCGGCGCTGGCCGGACAGGCCGAGTCGGAGGATCGTCAGGTCGACGAAGTCGCCGGTGGGGTCGGGGGTCTCCGTCACCTTGTCGAGGGAGGCGGCGGCCGCCTGCTGTCGGTCGGTCCAGCGGCGGCGTATCTGGTTCATCGCTATCGCGACCAGCCAGGACCGGAAGCTGGACGGCTCGCGCAGGCCGGCGAGTCCGTCGAGCGCGCGGAACATCGTCTCCTGCACCACGTCGTCCACGTCCGCGTGGCCGTCCAGAGCCCGGCCGACGATGTTGTAGACGAGCGGGAGGTACTCGGCGACCAGCCGCTCCCGCGCCCGCTGGTCGCCGGCCTGCGCCGCGGTCACCAGGTCCGGTGTGTATGCGTTGTCCCTGTGCATGATGTCGTTTCCTCGCCCACTGCCGTTCGACCCCCGTCGTCCGGAGACCTCTCGACATCGGCCGGATGACAGAAACTGATGAAAGTCGCGCCGATCGCCGACTTGGCATGGCCACTTCCCCCAGTGGGTCAGGGACTCTACCCCACGGCCTCTCCGCCCTCTCAGCCCCCGTGACCTGGGACGCGCGCCGCGCGACTCGGCGTCATCCGCGAATGGGGCGTGGGTCGGACATCTCGACGCCCGCCGCACGGTCGCCATCGCAGGGACATCGCACCCGGCGTGGTCCCGAGCGGCCGGAAACCACCCGTTTCGACCGACTCTTCGCACGAACCCGAGTCACCCCATTTCATGCCTGAATACACCCACCCCGCCACATCCGGCTTTAGGGGGCGTTGCGGGCTGGGAAGGCACCAGGGTTCGCCCCTGCGGCCGCCGACCTGACGAGCCGTCACAATGCTTCGACCGCGTCGTCTCGCTCGAGTCCGCCATGCACTACCGCCCGCGCACGCGGTTCTTCGCGGAGGCGTTCCGGGTGTTACGGCCCGGCGGCGTGCTGGCGACCGCGGACGTCGTGCCGATGCCGGGGACGCGCGCCGCCGAAGGTGGTGGTGACAGGACCAGGATTAGCCGACCCTGTCAACGGCGCGGGGCTCGTTCGAAGATCACGACATGAAGCGATTCGCAGACAAGACCGTCCTGATCACCGGCGGCACCAGCGGCATCGGGTTCGCCACCGCCCGCCGACTGCTCGACGAAGGCGCGTACGTCGTCATCACCGGACGCCACGAGACGCGCCTGGACGCGGCCCTGGCCCGCCTCGACGCCGCGCCGGAACGAGTCCTCGCGGTCCGCGCGGACGTGGCCTCCCTCGCCGATCTCGACAGGCTCATGGAGCGCGTCGACGCCTGGCGCGGCGGCATCGACGCGGTGTTCGCCAACGCCGGGGTCGGGGTCTTCAAGCCGAGCGAGGAGATGACCGAGGCCGACTTCGACCACACCGTCGACGTCAACTTCAAGGGCGTCTTCTTCACCGTCACCAAGGCGCTGCCGCTGCTCCGGGACCGCGCTTCCATCGTCCTCAACGCCTCCTGGACGCTGCACCGCGGGCTGTCCGTCGCATCCGTCTACTCCGCCAGCAAGGCCGCGGTGCACAACCTCGCCCGCACCCTGGGCGCCGAACTCGCCCCGCGCGGCATCCGGATCAACTCGGTGAGCCCCGGCTACATCGACACCGAGATGTACCGCGAGTTCAACACCGATCCCGAGGTGGAGGCCCGTATCGTCGCCGACATCCCGCTGGGTGCCCTCGGCCACGCCGAGGAGGTCGCGTCCGCCGTGGCCTTCCTGGCCTCGTCCGACGCCTCCTACATCACCGGTCAGGACCTGGTCATCGACGGTGGAGTCCTCGGTTCCGTCCCGTCCCAGGACCCATCCGAGGACCCGTCCCAGGACGCGGCGCAGGACGCGGCGCAGAACCCGGCCTCGCCCCCGTCCCAGACCCCGGACCCGGACCCGGCCTCGGCCTCGGCGAGTTAACTGACGCATCGTCGGCCACGGGGGCCGTCGCCCACCAGGCGAGGGACCGTGGGAACTTCGCACTCAGGGTGGCCTGAGGGACGGCGACCGCCGCCCTCAGGGCCCGCCTCGCTACCCGGCGAGGGTCCGCGGCGCTACGACGGCGTCCGGCACGGCCACGCCGCCGTCCCGCCCCGCGAACAGCCGCTCTAGGACCACGGCCACCCCGTCCTCGTCGTTGCACGGCGCCACCTCGTGCGCGACGTCCCGCAGGTCGGGGTGGGCGTTGCCCATCGCCACGCCGTACCCGGCCCAGGTCAGCAGCGGGATGTCGTTCGGCATGTCGCCGAAGGCGACGGTCTCCGACGGTCCGAAGCCCAGCCGCTCGGCGGCCTTCTGCAGCCCGGACGCCTTGGTGGTTCCGGCGGGCAGCACCTCGACCAGACCCTTCTCCGAGTGGGTGACCGACACCTCGGCCCCGCCGATCCGCCGCGCCGTCGCGGCCACCACCTCATCCGGCAGCTCCCGGTGGCGCAGCAACACCTTCTCGATGGGCTCGGCCCACAGTTCGTCGCGATGCCGCACCGTTCCCCAGCCGGGCCGGGCCGCGTCGGCGAAGTCCGGGGTGACGACGAAGCGGTTGACGGGCGCGGCGGTGACCACCGCCAGTTCCAGTCGGACCCCGCCGAGTGCCTCCTGCGTCCGGTCCACCACCGAGCGCGCCAGACCTCGATCGAGCGCGGCGCTGGTGAGTATCCGGTCGGCGGTGGCGTCGTACAGCTGTGCGCCCTGACCGCACACGGCGAGACCCTGGTACCCGATCGCGGTGAGGACCGGACGGCAGGAGGCGGCGGAGCGCCCGGTGACCACCAGATGGCGCGCACCGGCTTCGACGGCCAGCGCGAGCGCGGCTCGAGTGCGCGTCGAAACGGTCCGGTCCGACCGCAGCAGGGTGCCGTCCAGGTCGGTCGCCACGACCCGGAACCGTGCCCGCGTCACCGGGCGAACCGGTCGCGGTCGTGCCCGTCGCCGTCCAGTACTCTCTCGACGCGACCGGCACCGAAACCGTGCGAGTCGAGCAGCGTCTTGCGGAATAAGCGGAATAACACGTCGGATCCCCTCACCGTACGGGTCGCGCCGGAGGGTCCGACGCGACGCGATCAAGGAACCCTAACAACCTGACGACCGCGCGCGATTCGGCCGCCGTCGGCCATGACATCCGACGTGCGAGTACACACGGGCGGCCTTTCTCCTCCGCCGGGACACCGTCTTCGGTAGGGGTGAGATGGGGGGCGGACGGAGGCGGGGAACGCCGACACCCGCGGAACCCACGCGTCGGGGCGCGGTGGTGTGCTCCCAGCGCTCGTGACGACCGGATTGCCCCACAGAGCCGCTGAGCGTGTCATGGAAGGGCACGTGTCGGAAGGGCACGTGTCACGGACCGTGCCCTTCGCGTCCGGGACCCCGGCCTGCCACCACTTCACCGGGGAGGAGTGACGAGGAGTGCGGAAGCGCGGCTTCGTGGCCACTCGCTCCGGGCGTGACACATGGCCGGAGGAAGGAAGAGTCATGAAGTCGATGCCGACCGCGACCCATCGCTACCCCAACGGCTGGTTCCCCGTCGCCTGCGGCGACGAGGTGACACCTGGTCGGATCTTCACCGGACGGCTCGCCGGTGAGGACGTCGTCGTCTACCGCACGCGCCGCGGCCGACTGCGCGCCGTCCACCCGTACTGTCCGCACCTGGGCGCCCACCTCGGTCACGGTGGGCGTGTGGACGGCGAGACCATCGTCTGTCCCTTCCACGGCTTCTCCTTCGGCCCTGCGGGCAATTGCGTGCGTACGCCCTACGGGCAGCCTCCGCCCCGGGCCTCCCTGACCCATGTCCCCGTCATCGAAGCCAACGGCCTGGTCTTCGCGTGGCATCACGAGAGCGGCGCCGCTCCGACCTGGGAGCCCGTGACGCTCCCCAGCGAAGGGTTCACCAAGCCGACCACGTTCCAGATCACCTCCGCCGGCCACCCGCACGACCTCGTCGAGAACCTCATCGACGTCGGGCACTTCGGGCCCGTGCACAACACGAAGATCAACCTGGTGTCGACGGTGCCCGAGGGCCCGTTCGTGAAGGTGGTCGTGGACTTGTCGGGGGTCGAGGAGCTCGGGTTCTTCAAGGAGCGGGGCCTGCACCGGCTCGGGTCGCTCAAGGAGGTCCGTGGACAGGCGGAGTTCACCTGCAGCGGCGTCGGGATCGTCTCCTCTCTGGTGTCGGTTCCGGAACTCGGCGTCCAGCTGGCACAGGTCGCGGCGCTCACACCGGAGGATCCCGGTCGGATGCGTCTCAGGCTGACGACCTCCACTCGTATCGAATCGCGCATGGGGGCGGCACTCGCGCCGGCCCTCTCCCTCCTGGTTCGCTTCATCACCAAGAGGCAGGTGAAGCAGGACTATGAGATCTGGGCGAACCGACGGCCGGTCGAACGCCCGAAGATCGCGACGGGCGACGGGCCCATCATGCTCATCCGACGCTGGGCCCAGCAGTTCTACGAGTCCGCCGACGCGGAGGCGGGGAACACACCGGAACGCGCGGGAACACGACGCGCCGCCGCAGCCACGATCACATCCACGGGAAGCAACGGACGCGCCCGTCATGATGCGCCCGCCGCACGGAACGAGCGCTGACCCCCACCACTCCCCCCCTGGCCCGTCACCGTCCAGGACCCGTGAACGGCCCGCTCACCGCCACGCGTCTCTCGGCGGTGAGCGGGCCGTTCGCCATGACGGGAGTGAATCGGGGAACCCGTGGGCACTCCCCCTCCCACGACCGAACAACGACCGACGACCGACGACCGACACGAAAGCCGAAACGACAGCCGAATGACAGCCGAAACGAAAGGAGCCGGCGAACCGGCTCCTTTCGTACGGACGCGCGACGGCGCCGCCGCGTGTCGGGATCGGCTTCCGTGCGCCGTCCACCCGACCGTTCAGCCGCCCCCGTCCCCGCCCACCTCCGCACGGTGATGGTGCCGTGTCCGTGTGGTGGCATGGGAACTCGCCACGTCCTCGCGGCGCGACGCGGACTCGGCCAGCATGGTGCGGAGCAGCCGACGGGCCTGCTCCCGGAGTGCCTCCTCCGTCTTCGCGGAGAGCACCCACGGCAGCACGTCCGGAGCGAGCACCGCCGCCCGGTCCGGTTCCTCGACCGTGGGGGCGTCGGGCTCCGGCGGTGCCTGCTCCAGGATCACGTGGGCGTTGGTGCCGCTGATGCCGAAGGACGACACGCCGGCCCTGCGCACCCGTCCGTTCCGCGGCCAGGCCCTCGGTTCGTCGAGCAGCCTGACCGCGCCGGAGGACCAGTCCACGTACGGCGAGGGACTGTCGGCGTACAGCGTCCGCGGGAGCGCCCCGTGGCGGAGCGCCTCCACCATCTTGATCACACCGGCCACACCGGCCGCGGCCTGGGTGTGGCCGATGTTGGACTTCAGCGACCCCAGCCACAGCGGCCGGTCGGCGGGGCGGCCCTGCCCGTAAGCCGACAGCAGCGCCTGCGCCTCGATGGGATCGCCCAGCCTGGTGCCCGTCCCATGCGCCTCCACCACATCGACGTCCGAAGCCGACACCCCCGCATTCGCCAACGCCTCCTGGATCACCCTCCGCTGCGACGGCCCGTTGGGCGCCGACAGACCATTGCTGGCACCATCCTGGTTGACCGCCGATCCCCGCACCAGCGCGAGCACCGGATGGCCGTTGCGCCGGGCGTCGGACAGCCGTTCCAGCAGCAGCATGCCCACGCCCTCGGCGAGGCCGAAACCATCGGCCCCGGCACCGAACGCCTTGCACCGGCCGTCGGGAGCCAAAGCGCCCTGCCGGGAGAACTCCACGAACATGCCCAGCGTGGACATGACGGTCGCCCCTCCGGCGAGCGCCAGCCCGCACTCGCCCCGCCGCAGCGCCTGGACGGCCAGGTGCAGTCCCACCAGGGACGAGGAGCACGCGGTGTCGACGGTGATCGCCGCCCCCTCCAGCCCCAGGGTGAAGGCCAGCCGGCCGGACGCGACGCTGCCGGTGTTGCCGGTCAGCAGATGACCGCCGGCTTCGGAGCCCTCGTCCAGACGGGGGCCGTAGTCCATGGTCATCGCGCCGACGAACACCCCGGTCCGGCTGCCCCGCAGCGACGGCACGTCGATCCCCGCCCGCTCGATCGCCTCCCAGGAGGTCTCCAGCAGCAGTCGCTGCTGCGGGTCCATCGCCAGCGCCTCCCGCGGCGAGATGCCGAAGAACGCGGCGTCGAACTGGTCCACGTCGTGCAGGAATCCCGCTTCCCGCTGGTAGTAGCGACCCTGGGCGGTCGGTTCGGGGTGGTACGCCCCGGCGACGTCCCAGCCGCGGTTGTCCGGGAACGCCGTCACGGCGTCCGTGCCGTCGGCGACCAGCCGCCACAGTTCCTCGGGACTGGACACACCTCCGGGGTAGCGGCACGCCATTCCCACGATCGCCACCGGATCAGCCGTATCGGTGACGACCGCCCGCACCGGCTCCCTGACGGTGTCCGGGCCGACGCCCGTCAGTTCGGCAGAGAGGAAGTCCGCCAGCGTCTCCGGAGTCGGATGGTCGAACACCACCGTGGCCGGCAGCGACAGACCCGCCGCCGCGCCGATCCGGTTCCGCAGTTCCACCGCCGTCACGGAGTCCAGGCCCAGCTCGGCGAAGGAGACGGACCACCGGCCCTCGGGCACCGCGCCCGGCCGACCCAGCACCGCCGCCACCTCCCGCCCCACCAGCGCCCGGAGCGCCGCGCGCCGCTCGCGCGCCGACAACCCGGCCAGCCGGTCCCGCGGCGAAATCCCGGCCGGCCCGCTCGTGGGCTCGCTCGCCGGGCCCGGCTCGAGGGGCAGCTCGACGGCACATCCGCCGTGTTCGGCGAGGACCGCTTCCCAGTCGGCGGCGACACCGTGGGCGCACAGTTCGCCGAGCGAGGTGAGAAACCGCGCGGCGCCGCCCTGGTCGCGGCGCAGCGTCCCACAGACCAGGGCGCGGCCGCCGCGTGCCTCCACGCATGCCTGCATCGCGGAGGTGAGTACGGTGTGCGGGCTGACCTCCAGCAGGATCCCGTACCCGTCCCGCAGCACGGCCTGGGCGGCCTGCTCGAACCGTACGGTGTTACGCAGGTTGCGACACCAGTAGTCGGCGTCGAGCCGCGGGGCCGGGAGCAGCTCGCCGTGGAGGGCCGAGTAGTACGGGACCCTCGCCGTGCGCGACCGGATCGGCTCCAGGTCCGCGCGCAGCCGCGGGACGATGTCGTCGACCTGCGGGGAGTGCGCGGCGAGCCCCACCGCGATCTTCCGGGCACGCACGCCCACGGCGGGGAGCGCCGACAGCAGTTCCTCCGCGGCCGTGGCGTCGCCGGAGACGATCAGCGAGCCGGGGCCGTTGACTGCGGCGATCACCAGGCGACCACCCCAGCGGTCCAGCAACGGCTCGACCTCGTCGGCGGACGCCAGAACCGAGATCATCTCCCCGCGCCCCGCCAGCGTCGCCTGCGCCTGGCTCCACAGCGCGACCACCCGGGCGGAGTCCTCCAGCGAGAGGGCGCCGGAGACGGCGGCCGCGGCCACCTCACCCATGCTGTGGCCGAGCACCGCGTCCGGCCGAACGCCGTAGTCCTCCCACAGTGCCGCCAGGGACACCATCACGGCGAACAGCACGGGCTGGACGACATCCACCCGCTCCATGCCCGGTGCGCCGGGGGCGCCGCGTACCACATCCATCAGGGACCAGTCGGTGAACGTCTCAAGCGCCTGGGCGCAGTCGTCCATCCGACCACGGAACACCTTCGAGAAGCCGAGCAGTTCCTCCCCCATGCCCGGCCACTGGGCGCCCTGCCCGGGGAACACAAACGCCACCGGGCCTCCGGCGCCCTCACCCTCGACCAGTCCGGGCGCCCCGCGGCCCTCGGCGAGCGCCGCCAGCCGTTCCAGGAAGCCCTCGCGGTCGTCCGCGACCAGCGCGGCGCGTGTTCCTCCGTCGAGCGGGGTCCTGGCGAGGGTGCGTCCCACGTCCTCCGGCCGCCAGTCCGGCTCGTGGGTGAGATACCGCTCAAGACGACTCGCCCGGGCTGCCAGCGCGTTCTGGTCCGCGGCCGAGAGCATCCACAACACAGGGGGTATGACGTCGGTTCGCTGCACCATCGCGCCTGCACTCCTCCTTGCCTTCTTGCCTTCTGCTGCCTTCTTGCCTTCTGCTGCCTTCTTGCCTTTTGCCTTCTTACTTTCCAGCTTTCTGGCTTCGCGCCACTCGTGGAGGGGGCGTCATCGGATCCCGTCGAGGGCACACCTCATCGTTTGACAGCGGTGACCATCACATAGACGCCTGGTACATCTGCGGCACCCGGAAGATCCTCCATCGCTTCCTCGCCATAGGTCTCTCGGAGTTGCTGGGCGACGAGTTCGCCATTCCGTTCGGTGTTCGCCTGGATGTCGAGCAGCTCCACGAGATCGAATCCCGCGCCGTCCAGAAGTCCCAGCAGCTCCCCTTGGCTGACAAGGGTGATCATCCACTGTCGCCGCACTTCTTTCATGACGTCGTCCAGCCCCGTGGCGCTCTCCCGCGGCCGGAGAATGTCCGTCAGAGCCAACCGGGATCCGGGGCGCAGCACACGGGAGATCTCCCGCAGCGCGGCGGCCCGGTCCATGTGTGGGAAGCTTTCCAGGGCCCAGGCGGCGTCGAACGACGCATCGTCGAACGGCAGCTTTTCCGTGGCGTCCGCCAGGTGGAATTCCATCCGTTCATGCAGTTGTTCACTGCGCGCCAGCTCCTCGCATGCCGCGATCTGGCAGGCGCTGACGTTCACGCCGGCGAGGTAGGCGCCCGTGGCTCGTACATAGCGCACCGCCGGGCCACCCACCCCACATCCGATGTCCAGGAAGCGACCGGCCGAGGTGAGCGGCACTCGTTCCACCATCATGTCGGTGAGCCTGTCCTGGGCTTCCAGAGGGCTGCTGCCATCCTGCGAGTCCGTCCAGTATCCGAAGTGGATGTTCTTCCCCGCGTAGAGGTGCTCCGAAAAGGACTGCAGCTGGTCGTACATGGCGCCGACTTCGGCTCCACCGGGAGAATGCCTGTGCGTCACATCGATCTCCTCGAATCATCCATGTGGCCGGGGTACGCAGACATAGTGCGAGAACCGGCTCGTCCATGACTTGAGTTCTGGCGGGAATGTCAGCGGCGAACGACGCGAAGAACCCGGCCGCCGTTTCCCTCCGGGGGGTGCACCGAACCGGTTCCTCCCTTTTCGGGACGGATCACGATTCGGAGTCTCCCATGGCGATCTGAATGAGACTGTCGACGTCCATGGAATCGATCACGTCCGACTTTCCCTGCCAGCGCGGAGCGAGGCTCTTCTTTTCGTTGTCAGCGAGTCCCAGCAAGGCTTCCAACAGACCTGCCCGTCGAAGCGTGGACACGGGAATGGAGGCCACAGCCGCGCGGAGCTCGTTTTCCTCGCCCGAGTCTCCGGAATCCGGAATGGAGCACGAGCCGGATCCTTCGGAATCGGTCTCGACGAGATCCGGAAACTCCCCCCGCAGATAGTGGGCGAGTGTGGTGGGGTTGGGGTAGTCGAAGATCAGGGTGGTGGGCAGCGCGAGTCCGGTCGCCGTGCGCAGTCGGTTGCGCAGTTCCACCAGATGGGCGGCGGTGATCTCCCCCAGGGAGTGCCCGGCATAGAAGTGCGGGCTGAGCCCGTACTCCTCGGTGACCAGATGATGGAGGGCGACTTGCAGGGCGAACAGGGCGGGCTGGGTGTATCCGGTCTGGTTCAGGAGCCCAGCCGTCTCATCGGTTCGGCCGAACAGGACGTCTTGTAGCGGATGCTCCAGGTACGGGTCCAGGTGCCCACACGCCTGATCCAGCGCCTCCGCGAACAGCGGGAACGCCTCGTACAGTTCGGCGCCCATCCCGGGGCGTTGGGTGCCCTGCCCGGAACACAGGAACGCCAGCTTCCCGGCACCCGTAGCCACACCGCGAACGACCGATGAGTCCTCCGCACCCGACGCCAGAGCATCCAGCCCACGAAGGAACCCCTCCCGGTCCGGGCCCAGGAGGACCGCTCGGTGCTCGAAGAGAGCACGGCCGGTGGCGAGCGTGTGACCGATGCTGTTCAGGTCCTGCGGCTCGGAGACAGAAGCGAGGTACTGCCGTAACCGCCGCGCCTGTGCCTGCAACGCCGGCTCGGACTTCGCCGACACCACCCACGGCAACACCCACCCCGCACCCGCACCCTCACTCTCGCCCGCCGCGGGCTCCTCCACCACCGGTGCCTGTTCGAGGATGACGTGTGCGTTGGTGCCGCTCACCCCGAACGACGACACACCTGCACGCCGCGGCCGACCCGTCTCCGGCCACGGCACCGCCTCGGTCAGCAGCCGCACCGCGCCCGCCGACCAGTCCACATGCGGCGACGGCTCATCCACATGCAACGTACGCGGCAGCACGCCCCGCCGCATGGCCATCACCATCTTGATGACCCCACCCACACCAGCGGCCGCCTGCGCATGCCCGATGTTCGACTTCATCGAGCCGAGCCAGAGTGGCCGGTCCGCGGGTCGGTCCTGCCCGTATGTGGCGAGCAGGGCCTGAGCCTCGATCGGGTCGCCTAGCGTCGTCCCCGTCCCGTGCCCCTCCACCGCGTCGATCGCGTCCGGCTCCAGCTCGGCATTGGCGAGTGCCTGCCGGATGACCCGCTGCTGGGAAGGTCCGTTCGGGGCCGTGAGCCCGTTGCTCGCCCCGTCCTGGTTGACGGCGGTTCCTCGTACGACGGCCAGGACCCGATGCCCCAGCCGCTGCGCGTCGGAGAGTCGCTCCACCAGGACCATGCCCACGCCCTCGCCCCAGCCGGTCCCGTCCGCCGCCGAGGAGAACGCCTTGCACCTGCCGTCCGGAGCCAGCCCGCGTTGCCGGGAGAATTCGACAAAGGCCGTGGGCATCGACATGACGGTGACGCCGCCGGCCAGGGCCATGGTGCACTCGCCGGAGCGGAGCGCCTGACAGGCCAGGTGCAGCGCGACCAGCGACGACGAGCAGGCGGTGTCCACGGTGACGGCGGGGCCTTCCAACCCGAAGGTGTAGGCGACACGCCCCGAGGCGACGCTGCCCGCGCTGCCGTGGACGATGTACCCCTCGAAGCCCTCCGGAGCGGTGGGGAAGCGCTGCGCGTAGTCGTGGTACGCCACTCCGGCGAAGATCCCGGTCCGGCTTCCACGTACGGATGAGGGATCGACACCGGCCCGTTCGAAGACCTCCCAGGAGGTCTCAAGAAGGAGCCGCTGTTGGGGGTCCATGGCAAGGGCTTCGCGCGGGCTGACACCGAAGAAGTCGGCGTCGAAGTCCGCCGCATGGTGGAGAAAGCCTCCCTGCCGCGTGTACGACGTTCCGAAGTGGTCGGGATCCGGGTGGTAGAGCTCCTCCACATCCCAGCCGCGATCGGTCGGAAAACCGGAAACGGCGTCCTGGCCAGACGCGAGGAGGTCCCAGAGCTGTTCCGCCGACCGCACGTCCCCCGGGTAGCGGCACGCCATGCCGATGATGGCGATGGGCTCGCCCACATCGACAGCCGTTTGGGCGAGGTGGCTCACTGTCTCGCCGTGCGAGCCCAGGAGTTGACTCCACACCAGCTGTACGAGTGCCGTGGGGTTCGGGTGGTCGAAGACGACGGTCGAGGGCAGGGCCAGGCCCGTGGTGTCGCACAGACGATTACGGAGTTGGACAGCGGTCAATGAGTCGAAGCCGAGTTCCTTGAACGCGCGCTCGGCGTGGATGGTCTCGGTGCCTCGGTGCCCGAGAACGGCCGCGATGTGGGAGCGGACGACCTCCAGGAGGGCCTGCCGCTGCTCGTCGGGGGTCAGCCTCGCCAGCTTCCGGCGGAGGGCCGCACTCGCCGACGGGCCCACGGGGGCGGGTGAAGGCGCGGAGTCGACCAGGCCGCCACGTGGCTCGGACGGGTGGATCCAGTAGCGCTGGTGTTGGAAGGGGTAGGTGGGGAGGTCGGTGTGGTGGGGGGTGGTGGGTTGGTGTGTGGGGTGGTGCCAGGTGGTGGGGTGTCCGTGGGTGTGGAGGTGGGCGAGGGCGGTGTGGGTAGTGGTGGGGTCGCCCCCGTCGGGGTCGGCGGTGATGAGAGGGGTGTGGGGTGGGTGGTAGGTGAGGGCGCGCGCGGTGTCGTGTAGCTCGTGGAGGAGTGTGTCCATGTGGGGGGAGTGGAAGGCTGCGCTGACCTGGAGTGGGGTGACCTTCCGGCCTTGGGAGCGGAACTGTTCGGCGATCTCCTCGACCATGTCGCGGTCGCCGCTGATGACGAGGGAGGTGGGGGTGTTGATCGCGGCAAGGGATACCTGGTGCTCTCGTCCTGCCAGGTGTTCTTCGATTTCCTCGGTGGTGGCGTGGATGGCGGTCATCGCGCCGGTTGGGGGGAGGGTTTGCATGAGTCGGGCGCGGGTGGTGATCAGTCGTGCGGCGTCGGGGAGGGTGAGGATGCCGGCCAGGTGGGCGGCGGTGATCTCCCCCAGGGAGTGCCCGGCGTAGAAGTGCGGGCTGAGCCCGTACCCGTCGGTGACCAGACGATGGAGGGCGACTTGCAGGGCGAACAGAGCCGGCTGGGTGTATCCGGTCTGGTTCAGGAGCCCAGCCGTCTCATCGGATCGGCCGAACAGGACATCTCGTAGCGGATGCTCCAGGTACGGGTCCAGGTGCCCACACGCCTGATCCAGCGCCTCCGCGAACAGCGGGAACGCCTCGTATAGTTCCGCGCCCATCCTGGGGCGTTGGGTGCCCTGCCCGGAACACAGGAACGCCAGCTTCCCGGCACCCGTAGCCACACCGCGAACGACCGATGAGTCCTCCGCACCCGAAGCCAGGGCGTCCAGCCCGCGCTGGAATCCCTCCCGGTCCGGGCCCAACAACACCGCACGATGAGCGAAACGTGCACGCCCGGTCTCCAAGGCATGACCGACAGCCGGCAGACTCAGCTCCGGTCGTGCCAGCACATGCTCATGTAACTGCCGCGCCTGTGCCTGCAACGCCGGCTCGGACTTCGCCGACACCACCCACGGCAACACCCACCCCGCACCCGCACCCTTACTCTCATCCGCCGCGGGCTCTTCCACCACCGGTGCCTGTTCGAGGATGACGTGTGCGTTGGTGCCGCTCACCCCGAACGACGACACACCGGCCCGCCTGGGTCGCCCCGTCTCCGGCCACGGCACCGCCTCGGTCAGCAGCCGCACCGCGCCCGCCGACCAGTCCACGTGTGGCGACGGCTCATCCACATGCAACGTACGCGGCAACTCCCCGTACCGCATCGCCATCACCATCTTGATGACCCCACCCACACCAGCGGCCGCCTGAGCGTGCCCGATGTTCGACTTCACCGACCCCAACCACAACGGACACCCCACCGACCGATCCCGGCCATACGTCGCCAACAACGCCTGCGCCTCGATCGGATCACCCAACACCGTCCCCGTCCCATGCCCCTCCACCACATCCACATCCCCACCACCCACCCGCGCACTGGCCAACGCCGCCCGAATCACCCGCTGCTGCGACGGACCATTCGGCGCCGTCAACCCATTACTCGCCCCGTCCTGATTGACCGCACTCCCCCGCACCACCCCCCACACCCGATGCCCCAACCGCCGCGCATCAGACAACCGCTCCACCAACAACAACCCCACACCCTCAGACCACCCCGTCCCATCCGCCCCCGCCCCGAACGCCTTACACCGACCATCCACCGACAACCCCCGCTGCCGAGAGAACTCCACCAGGAGGCGGGGAGTGGACATGATCGCCACGCCGCCGGCCAGGGCCATGGAGCATTCGTCGGCTCGCAGCGCCTGGCAGGCCAGGTGGAGGGCGACGAGCGAGGACGAGCAGGCGGTGTCGACGGTGACGGCGGGACCTTCGAGGCCGAAGGTGTAGGAGATGCGCCCCGAGGCGATGCTCGCGGCGCTTCCGGTGACGATGAACCCCTCCGCCGCCTCCGGGGGGTGTGGGGCGTGCCCGACGGGGTAGTCCGGCGGGTTGATGCCGGTGAACACGGCCGTCCGGCTGCCGCGCAGGGAGGCCGGATCGATGCCGGCGTTCTCGAAGGTCTCCCAGGCGGCCTCCAGGAGCAGCCGCTGCTGTGGGTCCATCGCCGAGGCTTCGCGCGGCGATGTCTCGAAGAAGTCGGCGTCGAAGTCGGCTGCGTCGTAGAGGAAGCCGCCATGGCGGGTGTAGCAGGTACCGGGATGGTCCGGATCCGGGTGGTACAGCCGCTCGGCATCCCAGCCACGGTCGGTGGGGAAGTCGCCGATCGCGTCCGTCTCCGATGCGATGAGGCGCCAGAAGTCCTCGGCCGAGCGCACCCCGCCGGGGAAACGACATGCCATTCCGACGATGGCGATGGGCTCCTGCTCCCGCTCTGTGATCTCGTAAAGGCGGCGCCGAGTCCGGTCCAGATCCGCGGTCACCCGCTTCAGATAGCCGAGGAGCTCGTCTTCGTTGACCACGGGATCACTTCCTTGCGTGTCCTTGGACACGGGCTGGGCGTCTGGGGAGTTCCGAAGGTCGGCCTTGTCGCCTCAGGAGCGAGCTCAGGTCGGGCTTCAGACCGAGGCGCAAGGCACAGGATCAGGGCTGGTGAGATTCAGTTCTGAGATTCAGTTCTGAGATTCAGGTCTCAGGTTCAGGTCTGAGATTCGGGGCTGAGAGATCCGGGACAGAGGCTCAGGGGCGACGCTCGGAACAGCGCTCAGAGCAAGCGCAGAACAGTGCGCGGGGACAGCATCAGGGACAGTGCAGGGACAGCGCTCAGGACAGACCGAGGTCGTTCTTGATGAAGTCCAGGACCTCCAGGGCCGTCGCCGAGGCCAGCCGGTCCGCCCTGTCCGTGTCCCTGTCCGTGTCCCTGTTGTTGTCGTTGTGACTGTCGCCGGGGCGGGCCGTGCCGCCGGACTCGTTCCATCGCAGCAGCAGGGACTGCAGCCGGACGGTCACCCGGGACCGGGCGTCGTCGTCCTCGTCCACGCGGGAGAGAGCCGCTTCCAGGCGGTCCAGCTCCGCCAGCACGGGGGCTACCGTGTCCACGCCGTTGGGCACCACCTGTTCCTTGACGTATGCGGCCAGCTCGGCGGGGGTGGGGTGGTCGAAGGTGAGGGTCGCGGGGAGTCGGAGACCGGTGGCGGTGTTGAGCCGGTTCCGGAGCTCGACGGCCGTGAGGGAGTCGAAACCGAGGCTACGGAAGGGGGACTCGGGATGGACGGCCTCGGGCTCGTTGTGCCCCAGGACGACCGCGGCGTGCGAGCGGACCAGCGCGAGCAGGATCTCGATCTGCTCCGCCGCGTCGTGGTCGCCGAGCCGGGCGCGCAGGGCCGCAGGCCCGGCGTCCGCCGTCGGCCCCGCCCGGCGCGTGGTCTGGCCGGCCAGACCCCGGTACATCGCCGGCATCGGTTGGGAGTCGGCCCGCGCACGCGGAACGTCGAGACGTGCGGGGACGACGAGCGGGCGGTGATGGTCGAGGGCCGCGTCGAAGAGCGCCAGTGCCTGCCCGGTGGTGAGCGGCTTGATGCCGAGGCGGCCCAGTCGGCTCTGGTCGGTGTGGTCGAGGTGGCCGGTCATCCCGCTGGCCTGTTCCCACAGCCCCCAGGCCAGGGAGATCCCCGGCAGCCCACAAGCACGCCGATGCTGAGCCAGAGCATCCAGACAAGCATTGGCCGCCGCGTAGTTCCCCTGCCCCGGCGAACCGATCACACCCGCCGCCGAAGAGAACAGAACAAACGCAGCCAAATCCAGATGACGAGTCAACTCATGCAGATGCCAGGCACCATCCACCTTCCCCGACAGAACCCCCTCCAGACCGCCGACGGTCAACGAACCCAACGTGGCATCCTCCAACACACCCGCCGCATGAACCACAGCGGTCAACGGACGCTCCACCGGAACACCCGCCAACAACTCCGCCAACGCCCCACGATCACCCACATCACACGCCGCCACCACCACCTCAGCACCCATCTCCGCCAACTCGGCCACCAACCCCTCCACACCAGGCGCCTCCGCACCACGACGACTGACCAACAACAACCGCCGCACCCGCCCCGTACCCACCAGATGCCGCGCCACAGCCCCACCCAGCACCCCCGTACCCCCCGTAATCAACACCGTCCCCTCCACATCCCACCCCACCGGCAACACCAACACGTTCTTCCCCACATGCCGCGCCCGCTGAAGATGACGAAACGCCTCCGGAGCCCGACGAACATCCCAACAACTCAACGGCAACGCCCCCAACACACCACACTCGAACAACCCCAACACCACCCGCACGATCTCCCCAACCCGCCCAGGCCCCGCCTCCAACAAGTCATACGCCCGATACACCACCCCCGGACACTCCCGCCCCACCACCCCCGCATCCCGCACATCCGTCTTCCCCAACTCCAAAAACCGACCACCACCACCCCCAGCCACCAACCGCAACGACGCATCCACCAACTCCCCCGCCAAACAGTTGAGGACCACGTCGACCCCACGGCCCCCACCCGCCGACGCGAAACGCTCCTCGAACTCCAACGTACGAGAAGAAGCAATGCGGTCATCCGGGATGCCCTGAGACCGCAGCACATGCCACTTCCCGGGACTGGCCGTCGCGTACACCTCGGCTCCCAGATGCCGCGCCAGCTGCACAGCCGCCATGCCCACCCCGCCGGCCGCCGCATGCACCAACACCGACTCGCCCGGCTCCAACCGGGCCAGGTCCACCAACCCGTAGTACGCCGTCGCGAACACCACGGGCACCGCCGCGGCCTCCGCGAACGACCACCCCTCGGGCACTCGCGCCAACGACGCCCGCTCGGCCACCGCCACCGGGCCGAACGCGTCACCGAACACCCCCATCACCCGATCCCCCACACGCAGATCGGACACCCCCGTACCCACCTCGAGCACGACCCCAGCACCCTCACTTCCCAAACCCCCCTGACCCGCCACCATCCCCAAACCGACCAGCACATCACGGAAGTTGACCCCCGCGGCCCGTACCGCCACCCGCACCTCCGACGCTCCCAACCCCACACCGGCCGTGTCACACCCCACCGCGGACAGACCATCCAGGCTGGCCGAGCCGCGGCACTCCAGCCGCCAGCCGTCCGGCTGCCGCGGCAGGGTGAGGACACCGTCGGCGCCGTCCCCCAGCCGCACCAGGCGCGGTGCCAGGGCACGGCCGTCGCGCAGGGCCAGCTGCGGCTCCTCGAGACCGAGCGCGGCCAGGAGGGCGGCACGGGACCCCTCGGAACCGTCCACGTCCAGCAGGGTGAAGCAGTCCGGCTGCTCCGTCTGGCCCACGCGCACCAGGCCCCAGACGGCCGCGGCGGCCGGATCCGTCACATCCTCGACGGGACCGGCGGCCACCGCCCCGGAGGTGACCAGCACCAGCCGCGCGCCCGCCAGCCGTTCCTCGCCCAGCCACCGCTGGAGCAGCTCCAGCACCTGCCGGGTCCCCACCCGTACGGTCCCGGCCGCGTCCGCGGTGTCGTTCGCGCAGGACGCCCCGCCGGGGGCCGGGCGTTCGACCTCGGCGCGTTCGCCCGCGGGCCGGGAGTCGACCGGGCCCGCGGCGGTGGCCGGCAGGTGCGGGCAGACCGCGATGACCACGTCCGGTACGGGGTCGCCCGCGTCCACGGCCCGCAGCAGGTCGTCCAGGTCGGCGCAGCGGGCGAGGGCCGCCGGTTCCGTGAGGTCCGCGGATTTCGCGGGTTCCGCGCGGCCCGTCCGACCGGCGACGGCCGAGGCGTCGACCCCCGGCCGGTCGACGGGAGAGACGCCGAGATCCGGGCGGTCGTGGGGGGAACCGAAGCTCGCCGCCGCGAGTGCGCGGCCCAGCCCGAGGGCGTCCGTCCCGATCAGCACCCACCGTCCCGCCGCCGGCGTCGATGTAGGCGTAGGTGTAGGCGTAGGTGTCGGTGTCGGTGCCGTTGTCGGCAGTGGGATGTCGACCCAGTCCACGCCGAACAGCGCGTCGCGTACGACGGCGTCGGGCGACCGCAGGGCCTCCCGCGGCACCGGCCGCATGGTGAGCGAGTCCACCGAGGCCACCAGGTGGCCGCTCTCGTCGGCGACGGTGACGGCGACCGTCTCCGGGCCGAGCCGCCGCAGCCGGACCCGCAGTGCCGCCGGCCCGGCCGCCCGCAGGGAGACCCCCTGCCAAGCGAACGGGAGGCCGCGCTCCGGTCCGCCCCGGGCGGCGGCCTCCGTGCCCGGCGGTGGCACCAGCCACATGGTCTGCAGGGCCGCGTCGAGCAGGGCCGGGTGCAGCGCGAACCGCGACGCCTCCCCGGCCGGCTGTTCCGGCAGGCAGACCTCCGCCAGCGTCTCCTCGCCGTACCGCCAGGCGGCGCGCAGCCCCTGGAAGGCCGGTCCGTAAACGAAGCCCGTCTCGGCGAACCGTTCGTACAGCTCGGAGACGTCCAGGGGCTCCGCGCCCACCGGCGGCCAGGCTCCGGCGCCCGCCGCACCGAGGACCGCGTCGTCCGCCGGGCCGACGTGGTGCTCGGCGTGCGCACCGGTCGCACGGGCGGCGCCACCGGCCGCGGTGACGGTGCCGCTGGCGTGCCGCGTCCACCGGCCGGTCGTCGGCGAACCCGCCTCGCCCTCGGTGTCGTCGGCCGGGCGGGCGTGGATGCTCAGCTCATGGCGCCCGGAGTCGTCGGACGCGCCCACCGTCACCTGGAGCACCACCTCACCGCTGTCGGCGAGGGGGAGAGGGGTGTGCAGGGTCAGCTCCTCCAGCCGGTCGCAGCCGACCTGGGCCGCCGCCCGCAGCGCCAGTTCCACGAAGGCGGTGCCGGGCAGCAGAACGACGTCGCCGATGGTGTGGTCGGCCAGCCAGGGGTGCGTGCGCGGCGAGAGCCGTCCCGTGAGCAGCCAGCCCGCACCTTCGGCGAGACCGATCGCGGCCCCGAGCAGCGGGTGATCCGCCGCGTCCAGCCCCGCGCCGGTCACATCGCCGCTCGTGGCCGGGGCCTGCAGCCAGAAGCGTCGGCGTTGGAAGGGATAGGTGGGCAGCTCGACCTGTCGCGGCGCCGGCTGCGGTCGTCGTGCGTAGTGCCGGTTCCAGGACACACGCGCGCCATGGGCGTGGACGGTGGCGAGCGCGGTCAGGGCGCTGCGCGACTCGCACCGCTCCGGGTGGAGGAGCGCGGCGACGGTGGGGGAGTGTTCGGCGAGGTTGTGGTGGACGAGGGTGGTGAGGGTGGTGTCGGGACCGAGCTCGAGGAACGTCGTCACACCTCGGGCGTGGAGTCGTTCGGCGGCCCGTGCGAAGTGCACGGTACGCCGGGCCTGGACGGCCCAGTACGCGGCCGTCCACGGAGCCTCGTCCCGGCCGTCGGTGCGAGCGTCCACCCGGTCGTCCTCGTCGTCCTCCGCGCCGGTGACGAGCGGTGTGTGCGGCCGGCGGTAGGCGAGGGATGCGGCGATGCGCTCCATCTCGGGACGGAGGGCGTCCGTGTGGGGCGAGTGGAAGGCGCCGCTGACCTGGAGCGGGGTGACCTTCCGCCGCTGGGCGCGGAAGGACTCGGCGAGATCGTGGACGGCGGTGCGGTCACCGGCGATGACCAGGGAGGAGGGCGAGTTGACGGCGGCGATGTCGACCCGGTCCGCCAGGCCGGCCAGCCGGGGCCGCACCTCCGCCTCGGTGGCCTGGACGGCGATCATGGCACCGGTGGGGGGAAGGCCCTGCATGGCGCGGGCGCGGGCCGCCACGAGCGCCGCGGCGTCGGGCAGGTCGAGGATGCCCGCCAGGTGGGCTGCGGTGAGCTCACCCAGGGAGTGGCCGGCCAGGTAGTCGGGGGTCAGCTCGAACTCCTCGGTGACGAACCGGTGCAGCGCGGTCTGCACCGCGAAGAGCGCCGGCTGGGTGTACACGGTCTGGTGGAGCAGCGCCGACACCTCACTCGTCTCGTCGGCGAACAGCACCTCCAGCAGCGAGCGATCCAGGTGCGGGTCCAGGTGGGCGCACACCTCGTCCAGCGCCCGGGCGAAGACCGTCGACGTACGGTAGAGGCCCAGGCCCATGCCCGGCCGCTGGGTGCCCTGGCCCGAGCAGATGAACGCCAGCTTCCCCCGTCCCGTGGCCCTGCCGCGGACGACCGCGCCGTGCGGCTCACCCGTCGCCAGCGCGTCGAGGGCGTGCAGGAGGTCGTCGCGGTCGGCGCCGAGGAGCACGGCCCGGTGCTCGAACAGCGCCCGGCCCGTGGCCAGGGAGCACCCCACGTCGGCGACGTCGAGGTCAGGGCGGTCCGCAAGATGGGCGCGCAGCCGCCGGGCCTGAGCCCGCAGCGCCTCCTCGGACCTGGCGGACAGGGCCCAGGGAAGGGTCAGCGGATCGGAGGAGGCGACCGGGTGCGCGGCCGCATCCGTGCTCGTATCCGTACCCGCGTTCGCGGCCGGGGACGGCGACGGGGGTGTGGTGGCCGCCGTGCGTGTGTCGGCCCACGCCGGGGCCTGCTCCAGGATGAGGTGGGCGTTGGTGCCGCTCACCCCGAACGAGGAGACGCCCGCCCGTCGCGGTCGCCCCGTGTCCGGCCACGGCTGGTCCTCGGTCAGCAGCCGCACCGCCCCCGACGACCAGTCCACATGCGGGGAGGGCTCGGACACATGCAGGGTGCGCGGCAGCAGTCCGTGCCGGAGCGCTGCCACCATCTTGATGACCCCGGCGATCCCGGCCGCCGACTGGGTGTGGCCGATGTTGGACTTGACCGTGCCCAGCCACAGCGGTCGCTCCGCCGGGCGGTCCTGCCCGTACGTGGCCAGCAGGGCCTGCGCCTCGATCGGGTCGCCGAGCGTCGTCCCCGTCCCGTGGGCCTCGACCGCGTCCACCTCGGCGGCCGTGACTCCGGCGCCGGCCAGGGCGGCCCGGATCACCCGCTGCTGCGCGGGTCCGTTCGGGGCGGCCAGGCCGTTGCTGGCGCCGTCCTGGTTGACCGCGCTGCCGCGGATCACGGCCAGTACCCGATGGCCGTTGCGCCGGGCGTCGGACAGCCGCTCGACCAGCACCATGCCCACGCCCTCGCCCCAGCCGGTGCCGTCGGCGGTGCCGGAGAACGCCTTGCACCGGCCGTCCGGCGCCAGTCCTCGTTGACGGGAGAACTCGACGAAGTTGAACGGAGTGGTCATCACGGTGACCCCGCCCGCCAGCGCCAGTGAGCACTCACCGGCTCGTAGCGCCTGACATGCCAGATGGAGCGCCACCAGCGAGGACGAGCAGGCGGTGTCGACGGTGACCGCCGGACCCTCCAGCCCGAGGACGTACGAGACACGTCCCGAGGCCACGCTGTTGTTGCTGCCCGTCAGGGCGTAGCCCTCCGACAGCCCCGGTGGCGCCTGCCGCAGCTGTGCGGTGAAGTCCTGCGCGTTGCTGCCGGTGAACACGCCGGTCGGGCTCGATCGCAGGTCCTGCGGGTTGATTCCGGCCCGTTCGAGGGCCTCCCAGGACGTCTCCAGGAGCAGCCGCTGCTGCGGATCCATGGCGAGCGCCTCGCGGGGGCTGATGCCGAAGAACTCGGGGTCGAAGTGTCCCGCGTCGTGGAGGAAGGCGCCCAGCCGGCTGTACGAGGTGCCCCGCCGGTCGGGGTCCGGGTCGAAGAGCCTCTCCAGGTCCCAGCCACGGTCGGTGGGGAAGTCCCCGACGGCGTCCCGGTGCGCGGTGATGAACGCCCACAGATCCTCGGGGGAGCGGACGCCCCCCGGGTAGCGGCAGGCACAGCCGATGATCGCGATGGAGCCGTCGAGCGTTCCGTCCGTGCGGAGGGCGCCGGATCCGTCGACCGTGCCGGTGCCCGCCGCGTCGAGCGTGCCGGGCTTTGCGAGCGTGCCGCCGGCGGCCGCGTCGAGTGTGCCGGGCTTCGCGGTCGTGCGGCCGCCGGCCACGTCGAGTGTGTCGGTGCCGGCCCCGCCGGCCGCGCCCTCGGCAGCCGGTGCGGTCAACTCCGCGAGCAGACGGGTGGCGAGCCGGTCGGGCGTCGGATGGTCGAAGGCCAGCGTGGTCGGCAGCCGCAGGCCGGTGGCGGCGGTCAGCCGGTTCCGCAGCTCGATCGAGGTGACGGAGGTGAAGCCGAGATCCCGGAACGCCCGGTCCGTCGCGATCGCCTCCGCGGAACCGGAGCGCCCGAGGACGGCGGCCGTGTGGGAGCCGACGAGGTTCAGGAGCGTATGGCGCCGCTCGGCGGAACTCTGGCCAGCGAGCCGGTAACGCAGCTCCGCGACGGGGTCGGAGCCACCGCCGACCACACCGTCACCGAAGGCACCGCCGACCACACCACCGTCACCGGAGGCGCCGGCCGCCCGAGGTGAGCCGCCCGGCACGAGATCGCGGGTGTGCGGGGCGGGCGGGAACCTCCGCCAGTCGACATCGGCGACGACCAGTTGGGCGTGCGGCGAGACGACGGCCCGGTCCAGAGCCGCCAGCGCCAACCGCGGCGCCATGGGGGGAAACCCCCGCCTGCGCAGGTACGCCTGTGCCGTGTCGGTGCTCGCCAGTCCCTCGCCGTCCCAGTTGCCCCAGGCGATGGCGGTCGCGGCCAGCCCCAGCGCCCGGCGGTGCTGGGCGAGGGCGTCGAGGTAGGCGTTGGCGGCGGCGTAGTTGGCCTGGCCCGCGGCGCCGAACGGCGCCGCGACCGAGGAGAAGAGGACGAAGGCGTCGAGTGGGAGGTCCCGGGTGAGGGCGTGTAGATGGTACGCGGCATGCGACTTGGGGCCGAGGACCGTCGTGAGGTGGCGCGGGCTCTGCGCGCTGAGCGTGTTGTCGTCGAGGACGCCGGCGCTGTGGATAACCGCGGTCAGGGGGTGTTCCGGGGGGATACTGGTGAGGAGGTCGGCGAGGGCCTCGGGATCCGCGGTGTCGCACGCGGCGATGGTCGAGGCGGCGCCGAGGGCGGTGATCCGCTCGCGCAGCGCCTCCGCTCCGGGCGCGGCGGCGCCGCGGCGGCTCACCAGCAGCAGATGACAGTGGGGGTGATGCTCGGCGATTCGCAGAGCGATCTGGGAACCGATGGCTCCGGTGCCGCCGGTGACGAGGACGGTGCCGCGAGGCGTCCAGGAGCGGGTGCCGCCCGCCGCGGCGACCGAGGGGATGCTCGTGGCGGCGCGGATGGTGCGGCGGGTGCGGAAGCCCGTGCGGCGCAGGGCGAGCTCGTTCTCGTCGTGGTGGGTGGACAGGGCCGCGGCGAGGCGGCGCAGGCCCGTTTCGGTGAGGGTGGCGGGCAGGTCGATGAGTCCGCCCCACAGCTCGGGGTGTTCGAGGGCGGTGGTGCGCCCCAGGCCCCAGACCATGGCTTGGAGGGGGTGTTCGAGACGGTCGCCGGGGCCGGTGGCGACCGCGTCCCGGGTGAGGCACCACAGCCGTGCCGCTCCGTCATCGCGGTCGATCAGGGCCTGGATCAGCGCGAGAGTCAGCGCGGTGCCGGCAGGGACCTCCGGATGGAGCGGATGCGGGGTCTCGTCGAGCGCCAGCAGCGAGAGCACACCCTCGACAGGGAAGTGCCCGTCGGCGATCGCCCTGGCGAGCCGCCGGCCGAGGAGGGTGGGGTCGACGTCCGTGTCGTCGAGGACGAATGGGGTGGTGGAGAGTCCCTGGCGGGTCAGGCCGTCGAGGAGGCCGCGGACGAGCTGGCCGTCGGCCTGACGTGCCGGTACGGCGACCAACCAACTGCCGCCCGGTGACCGTGGACGGGTGCCGGACGAGGCACCCTGCTCCAGGCTGACCGGCTTCCAGAGATCGCGGTAGGTCCAGCCGTCGGTGACGGCCTGGTCGCGACGCTCATCGCGCCACGCCGACAGGGCCGGCACCAGCACGTCGAGCGAGGCGCCCCGATCGACGCCGAGCAGAGCGGCCACGGTGTCGGGGTCCCCGCCCTCGACGGCCTGCCAGAAGCGACCGGTCGTGACGTCCGTGGCCGGGCCCTGGACAGGTGCCTCGGTCTCGGCGGCGCCGCGCCCGGCACCGCCGTCGCCGTGCAGCCAGAAGCGCTGTCGTTGGAAGGCGTAGGTGGGGAGGTCGACGGGGTGCGGGGTGGGCGCGTCGGGGCGCTGACGGTAGTGGTGTCGCCAGTCGACGGTGTGGTGGTGAACGTGGGCCTGGGCGAGGGCCGTGAGGAGCTGACGGGTGTCGTCCTCGTTCCTGCGGAGGGTGCTGATCACGACGGCTGGCACGAGCCTGTCGACGCTCTCGGCGCCCTCCGCGCCCTCGGCGACGTCAGGTTGTTCGGCTACGCCAGCGTGTTCGGTGACGTCAGCGTCGGTGCTGGCGGCGTGTTCCGTGGTGTCGTGGAGGGCGGGGGTGAGCGTGGGGTGGGGGCTGATCTCGATGAAGGTGCCGTGGCCCTGACGGTGGAGGGCGTGGACGGCGTCGGTGAAGCGGACGGGTTGCCGCAGGTTCCGGTACCAGTACGCGCCGTCCAGCTCCGTCCCGTCCAGGGGCCGGTTGTCGACGGTGGAGTGGAAGGGGATCCGATGCGGCTGAGGGGTGAGGGTGGCGAGCTGGGCGAGGAGTCGGTCCTCGACGGCGTCGATGTGGGGGCAGTGGGAGGCGTAGTCGACCGGAATCCGCCTGGTCCGCACGCCGCCCCCCTGGAAGTGCCGGAGGGCCGCGTCGAGTGCGTCGATGTCGCCGGAGACGACGGTGGTGCCCGGCCCGTTGAAGGCGGCGACCCACAGCCGCCCGGGCCAGTGTCGGGCCAGGACCTGAGCAACCGTGTCCGCGGGTTGGAGGACGGAGGCCATGCCGCCTTTGCCGCGCAGTGCCTGGAGCGTCCGGGAGCGGAGGGCGACGACGGTGGCGGCGTCGTCGAGGGTGAGGGCCCCCGCGATATGGGCGGCCGCGATCTCCCCCTGGGAGTGTCCGACGACAGCGTCAGGCGTCAGCCCGTAGGACTGGTAGGTCCTGGCGAGGGAGACCATGAGGGAGAACAGGACCGGCTGGACCACGTCCGCGCGGTCCCACACCGGATCGTCGGCCGGCCGGTGCAGGACGTCGATCAGTCCCCAGTCGACATGAGGCGCCAGCGCCTGGTCACACGCGGCGATGGACTCGGCGAAGACGGTGGAGGTCTCCAGCAGTCGCAGCCCCATCCCGGGCCACTGACCGCCCTGGCCGGGGAAGACGAAGACCACCCGACCCCCGGCGTCGGCCGATCCACCGGCCGGACCGGACCCGGCCGCGGCGTCGGCCGTGCCGGTGACCACGCTGCCGGTCGGCTCTCCGGAGGCGAGGGCGTCCAGACCGCGCAGGAGGTCGGAGCGGTCCCGGCCGATGATCACAGCGCGGTGTTCGAGGGCGGACCGACCCACGGCCAGCGCGTGGCCCACGTCCACCGGCTCCACGTCGGGGGTGGCGGCCAGGAAGGTGCGCAGCTTACGCGCCTGAGCGTGCAGCGCCGCGCGCGACCTCGCCGAGACCACCCACGGCAGGGTGCGCGGAGTGGTCGGCTCCTGCCCCACCGCCTCCTCGGGAGGCGCCTGTTCGAGGATGACATGGGCGTTGGTGCCGCTCACCCCGAAGGAGGACACGCCCGCGCGCCGGGGGCGTCCCGTCTCCGGCCACGGTTCCGCCTCCGTCAGCAGCCGTACCGCCCCCGCCGACCAGTCCACGTACTCGGAGGGCTTGTCCACATGCAGCGTGCGCGGCAGGACGCCGTGCCGGATGGCCTGCACCATCTTGATGACCCCGATGACACCCGCGGCCCACTGGGTGTGCCCGATGTTCGACTTGACGGACCCCAGCAGCAGCGGCCGGTCCCGCGGCCGGTCCTGCCCGTACGTCGCGAGCAGCGCCTGGGCCTCGATCGGATCACCCAGCTTGGTGCCCGTGCCGTGGCCTTCCACCGCGTCGACGTCGGTGGTCGACAGTCGGGCGTCGGCCAGGGCGGCCCGGATGACGCGCTGCTGCGAGGGGCCGTTGGGGGCGGTGAGACCGTTGCTGGCGCCGTCCTGGTTGACGGCGGAGCCGCGCACCACGGCCAGGACGCGATGCCCCAGCCGGCGGGCGTCGGAGAGCCGCTCCAGCAGCAGCATCCCCGCGCCCTCCGCCCACCCCGTGCCGTCCGCCGCGGCGGCGTACGCCTTGCAGCGGCCGTCCGCCGACAGGGCGCGCTGCCGCGAGAACTCGATGAACAAGCCGGGCGTCGAGAGCACCGTGGCCCCGCCGGCCAGCGCCAGCGAGCATTCCCCCGACCGCAGTGCCCGGGCCGCCAGGTGCAGCGCGACCAGGGACGAGGAGCAGGCCGTGTCCACCGACAGCGCCGGCCCCTCCAGGCCGAAGACGTACGAGATCCGGCCGGACGCCGCGGCGCCGAGGTTGCCGGTCAGCAGATAGCCCTCCAGCTCCTGCGCCGCCTGGTGCAGACGGGGGCTGTAGTCGAGCGGGGCGACGCCGACGAACACCCCGGTGCGGCTCCCGCGCAACGACCGGGGGTCGATGCCCGCCCGCTCGAAGACCTCCCACGTGGTCTCCAACAGCAGTCGGTGCTGCGGGTCCATCGTCACGGCCTCACGCGGGGCGATCCCGAAGAACTCGGCGTCGAACCGGTCGGCGGCGTGCAGGAAACCGGCTTCGCGCTGATAGTGCCTTCCGTGCCGCGCCGGGTCCGGGTGGTAGAACTCCGCCGGGTCCCACCCGCGGTCGGTGGGGAAGGGGGAGAGCACGTCGGTGCCCTCCACCACCAGGTCCCACAGCTCCTCGGGAGTGTCCGCGCCCCCGGGGAAGCGACCGGCCAAGCCGATGACGGCGATCGGCTCCACGGTCGCCTCCACGGCATCCCCGCCCGGCGGGCCGCCCTGACCGGCCGCGTCCCCGTCGAGGAGGCTCTGCCGCCCGAAGAGGGCGCCGTGCAGATGGTCGGCGACCGCGGCGGGGGTGGGGCGGTCGAAGGCGAGGGTGAAGGGCAGGACGAGTCCGGTGGCGTCGTTGAGCCGGTTCCGCAGCCCCACCGCGGCCACGGAGTCGAAACCCGAGGCGATGAAGGTCTCGTCCTCCGCGATGGCGGGAGCGGCCCCGGGCCCGGACTCGCCCGCGCGCCCCAGCACCCTGGTCGCCTGCGCGCGGACCAGCTCGCGCAACCGCCGCTTCCGCTCCGCGATGGAGAGCGGGGCCAGCTCGTCCACCAGAGCGCGCGGGTCGGACACCTCGGCTTTCGCGGCGGCCGAGGCACCCCCGAAGCGTGTGGCGTCGTCGCGGCCGCGGGAGCCGCCGGCCTCCGCCGCCTCGCCGGGTCCCGCGGCCGCGGGCAGTTCGACGCGCCGACCGCCCGGCACCGAGAAGGCCGCCGCGTGGTCATCCAGGGCGCCGTGCACATACAGTTCGGCCAGCGCGGCGTGGAAGCCGTCCATGCCGGTGCGGTCGCGATGCAGCGTCGGGGCGATGACGACACGCTCGCCGCCGACCACCTCCTCGGCGATGGCCTGCATGGACATGGCCAGCGTCGGGTGCGGGCTCAGCTCCACGAAACAGCGCTTCCCCTGCCGCAGCACCTCCGCCATCGCGCTCGCGAACCGGACCGTCGAGGCGATGTTGCGGTGCCAGTACGCCGCGTCGAGGCCCGTCGTCTCCAGCGGCCCCCCGGTGACGGAGGAGTGGAAGGGCACCTGCGCGGGCCCCGCGGTCACGGAGCCCAACAGACCGAGGATGTCGTCCTTGAGACAGTCGACGAACGGGGAGTGCGCGGCGATGTCGATCGCCACCCCGCGAGCCCGGACCCCGGCCCGTGTGAGCTCCTCCCTCAGCTCCTCCGTCGCCTGCCGATCCCCGGAGACGACGGTCGCCATGGGGCCGTTGACGGCGGCGATCGCGAGCCTGCCGGGCCAGCGCCGCAGCAGGGGGGCGAGCTGGTCCTCGGGCCAGGCCACCGCGAGCAGGGTGCCCGAGCCCGCCATCGTCGTCTGCGCCCGGCCGCATCCGATCACCACGCGTGCCGCGTCGGGCAGCGACAGTGCGCCGGCCACGTGCGCGGCGGCCATCTCCCCGATGCAGTGCCCCACGACGGCCGACGGCTCGACGCCACGCGACCGCCACATGGCGGCCAGCCCCACCATGACGGCGAACAGCGTCGGCTGCACCACGTCCGTCCCCTCCAGCGGCGGCGCGCCCGGCGCGCCCCGCAGCACTGCCTCCGGTGTCCAGTCGACGTGTGGCGCGAACGCCTCGGCGCACGCGTCCATGGACCGCCGGAAGACAGGGGAGGACGTCAGCAGGTCCGCCGCCATGCCGGGCCACTGGGTGCCCTGCCCCGGGAAGACGAACACCACGCCGCCGGCCGCCGCGGTCGCCGTGCCCCGGACGACCCCGGGGCGCTCCTCGTCGCGGGCCACCGCGTCGAGCCCCCGCAGGAGGCCCTCCCGGTCCGACCCGAGCACCGCCGCACGGTGTGCCGCCGCCGGACCGGCCGTCGCCAGCGTGTGGCCGATGTCCTCGGGCCGCAGCAGCGGATGAGTGGTGAGGTGATCGTGGAGTCGCCGCGCCCACGCCCGCAGGGCGGGGCCGGTGTGCCCGGAGAGGATCCAGGGGGAGCCGACGACTGCGACATCACTCTGGGGCTCAGGCAACGGGACCGTCTCCAAATCGACAGAGGAATCAGAGGAAGCAGTCGGATAATCAACAAAGAGAGCACATACGCCGGCTTCGGATTTCCGCTCCGTGATCGCACCGCGACGGAACCCAAGGATTTATACGCCAGCGAACTGGAGATCGGCTCGCCCCCGACTCGACGGCACCTCAGGTGCCGGTGGAGCCCGCATGTTCCCCGACTGATCCCGTTGTGCCGAGCCGGTGACGCCCGCTACACCTGGAAGCCCTTGTGACGTTCGCGGGTATGGTCGCCTTCCCGCTGCCCTGCGCGGGGAGGCGCGGTGGACTTCGACTGGAGTGCCGAACAGCACGACCTCTACACATCCGTCCTGGCCGGGGCGCGGACGGCCTTCCCCGAGGACACGGGCCGCGCGGACACGGCGTACACCCGTGCGCAGTGGTCGCGACTGGCCCCGCTGGGACTGCTCGGAGCGAGTGTGCCGGAAGACCGGGGCGGCCGCGGGCTGGGCGCGCTGGACAGTGCGCTGGCCTTCGAAGCCGCCGGCCGGGGCTGTGTGAACACCGGCATTCTGTTCGCGGCCGCCGCGCATCTCTTCTCCTGCGCGATGCCGATCCTCGAATTCGCCACACCCGGAACGTGTCGGCGGCTGCTGCCCGACATGTGCTCCGGGGCACTCATCGCGGGGAACGCGATGACCGAGCCGGACGCCGGATCGGATGTGTCACGGCTCGCCGTGACGGCGCGGCGGGTCGCCGACGGATTCCTGCTCGACGGCACCAAGAGCTTTGTGAGCAACGGCCCCACAGCCGACCTCTATGTGACCTACGCGACCACCGACCCGCGCGCCGGCCACCTGGGAATCACCGCATTCGTCGTCGACCGCGCGGCACCCGGCGTCGCGGCGGGGGAGCCGCTGGACAAGATGGGCCTGCTGTCGTGCCCGGCCGGACCGGTGACGTTCGACCACTGCTTCGTACCGGACGAGCAGATCCTCGGCGTCCCCGGACAGGGCGGAGCGATCTTCCAGCACTCCATGCGCTGGGAACGGTCCTGCCTCTTCGCCGTCTACCTCGGCGTACAGCAGCGGCTCCTCGACCGGTGTGTGGAACACGTACGCCGCCGCCGGCAGTCCGGCCGCCCACTGGCCGAGTTCCAGTCCGTGGCCAATCGCGTCGTCGACATGAAACTGCGGCTGGAGAGCGGTCGGCTGCTGCTGTACCGGGCCTGCGACGCCCTCGACCGCGACGACCAGGACGCCGCGTTGTGGGTCTCCCTGTCCAAGCTGGCCGTCTCCGAAGCGGCCGTGGCCAGCGCGCTGGACGCCGTCCAACTCCTCGGCGGACGCGGCTATCTGCGGGACGAAGGCATCGAGGCCGCGCTCCGGGACGCCGTGCCGACCACCATCTTCTCCGGCACCTCGGAGATCCAGCGCCAACTGATCGCGAGGGCGATGGGACTGTGAACCTGAACCGACTGGTGGTCGAAGCGGCCGCCCGCACCCCCGAGGCCCCGGCGATCCGCGACATGACCGGGAGCATCAGCTACTACCAACTCGACGCGCTGGCCGACCAGTACGCCGCCGCGCTCCTCGACCACGGGGTCCGGCCCGGTGACCGGGTGCTGCTGTGGACCGGCAAGAGCGCGGACGTGGTCGCCGTCATGCAGGCGGCACTGCGGATCGGCGCCGTCTACGTCCCCGTCGCCTCATCGAACCCGATCGGCCGGGTGCGCCGCATCGCCGCCGACTGCCGCCCCGCGCTGCTGGTGACCGAGCTCGACACCCCGCCGGACCCCGCCACGCTGGAAGGCCTCGGCGTGCCCGTGACCGACTGCGCCGCCCTACGCGCCGCCGGCGAACCCGGGCGCCGCCCCGAGCACCACCACGGCACCCCCGACGACCCCGCGTACATCCTCTACACCTCCGGCTCGACCGGCGAGCCCAAAGGAGTCTGCCTGAGCCACCGCAACGCCCTGGCCTTCGTCGACTGGGCCGCCGCCGAGCTGCGGCTGCGGCCCGAGGACCGGCTGGCCAACCACGCGCCCTTCAACTTCGACCTCTCCGTCTTCGACCTCTACGGCGCCTTCCGCGCCGGGGCCTCGACCCACCTCGTCCCCGACACCCTGGCCTACGCCCCCGACCAGCTCACCGAACTGCTCGACCGTCGGCGGATCACGGTCTGGTACTCGGTGCCGTCCGCGCTGCTGCTGATGATGCGCGAGGCCCGGCTGCTCGAGCGGGGCCCGCTGTCCCTCCGCGCCTGCGTCTTCGCCGGCGAGCCCTTCCCTCTGAGGGACGCCCGGCGGCTGCGCGCCGCCTGGCCGGAGGTCCGGCTGCTCAACTGGTACGGCCCGACCGAGACCAACGTCTGCACCTCCTACGAGCTCACCGCCGCCGACCTCGACCGCACCACACCGCTGCCGATCGGCACCGCATGCTGCGGAGACGACGTGCGGTTGGAGCCCCGGCCGGACGGTACGGAGGAGATCGTCGTGGACGGGCCGACCGTGATGCTGGGCTACTGGGGTCACCCCCCGCACCACGGACCGTACCGGACCGGCGACCTGGGGCGGCGCGACCCGCACGGCGCGCTGGAGTACCTGGGCCGATACGACGACCTGGTGAAGGTGCGCGGCCACCGGGTCGAGCCCGGCGAGGTGGAGGCCGCCCTGTCGTCCCACCCCGCGATCGACCGCGCCGTGGTGCTGGTCTCGGGAGCCGGCGGCCACGAGGCGCGCATCCACGCCGTCGTCGTCCCCCGACCCGGACACCGACCGGAGCTGCTCGACATCAAGCGGCACTGCGCGGCACTCCTTCCACGATACATGATCGTCGACACGGTCCATGTGGTGGCGCGTCTGCCGCGCAACCCCCACGGCAAGACCGACCGACGAGCACTCGTCGAAGCGCTGCTGGCCGACACGCTCAAGCGAGACTCAGGAACACTGGGGAAGAATGGCCGCGTCTGACTGTCCCACGGCAGCTCCCGGCCCCACCCGGCGTATCAGGAGACACATGTGCCCGACAGCGATCGCACCACCCTGCTGAACCAGCTCTTCGCCTACGTCAGGGACGAACTGGTGGGCGACGCGGACCTCACACCGAAGATCACCCCCCAGACCCCGCTGCTCGAATGGGGAATCCTGGACTCGATGCGCACCGCGCGCCTGCTGGCCCACCTGCGCGACCACCTCGACGTCCGGGTGCCGCCCACACACCTGACGGGGCACCACTTCAAGGACGTGGCGAGCATCGCCGACCTCGTCTGGTCGCTCCGCTCCCAGCCCGCCTGATCCGTCGACGGAGCCCCGCATGCACGTCACCGACGATCTCGACATCGGCATCATCGGCGGGGGCCCCGCCGGTTCGACCGCCGCCTCCTACCTCGCCCGGGCCGGGCTGTCCGTCGCCGTCTTCGAGAGCGAGCTCTTCCCCCGGGAGCACGTCGGAGAGTCCCTGGTCCCGGCCACCACACCCGTGCTCCTGGACATCGGCGCCATGGAGAAGATCGAGGCGGCCGGCTTCCCGAAGAAGTACGGGGCCGCCTGGACCGCGGCGGGGACACAGGGCGTCGACCCGCTGGACTTCCGAGTGGAGGACCACGGCCTGGGCGTCGCCCAGGTGCTCTTCAACGAGCGGGAGCAGCTGGGCGTCGACCGCGACCACACCTTCCACGTGGACCGCGGGGAGTTCGACCTCATCCTGCTCAAGCACGCCCAGAGCCTCGGCGCCCGGGTCTTCACCGGGGCCCGGGTCCGCGAGGTCGACTTCGCCGACCCGGACCACCCGGTGCTGCGCGTGGCGATCGGCCCGGCACTCACCGACATCCCCGTGCGCATGGTCGTCGACGCCAGCGGACGCGGCACCCTGCTCGGCCGACAACTCAAGGTCAAGGTTCCCGACCCGGTGTTCAACCAGTACGCCGTGCACAGCTGGTTCGAAGGACTCGACCGCCGGGCACTGGCCGAGAGCCGGCAGCAGACCGACTTCATCTTCATCCACTTCCTGCCCCTCGCCGACACCTGGGTGTGGCAGATCCCCATCACCGAAACCATCACCTCGGTCGGCGTGGTCACCCAGAGGGCACGCTTCAGGGCCGCCAAGGACGACCTGGAGGGCTTCTTCTGGGACTCGGTGGCCAGCCGCCCCGAGCTGGAGCGCGCCCTGCGGCCGACCCGGCGGGTGCGCCCCTTCAAAGCCGAGGGCGACTACAGCTACGGCATGCGCCAGGTCGCCGGGGACGGGATGGTGATGATCGGCGACGCGGCGCGGTTCGTCGATCCGATCTTCTCCAGCGGCGTCAGCGTCGCGATGAACAGCGCCCGGCTGGCCTGCAAGGACATCATCGCCGCCGCGGCCGCCGGGGACTACCGCGCCCCACGGTTCGACACCTACGTGAACACCCTGCGGCGCGGCGTCTCCAACTGGTACGAGTTCATCTCGATCTACTACCGGCTCAACATCCTCTTCACCGCCTTCGTACAGGACCCCCGCTACCGGATCGACGTCCTGAAACTCCTCCAGGGCGACGTCTACGACGACGCGGAGCCCGCGGCGCTGCTCGCGATGCGCGAGTTCGTGGCGACGGTGGAAAGCGACCCGACACACCTGTGGCACGACCGCCTCGGCAACCTCAAGGTCTCCCCCGAGGCCAAGTGCCTGTTCTGAGGTTGGCACAGCCCGCCGCCGGACATCCCCGGCGGCGGGCTGCGCCGTATCACCGGCGGCGCCGTACCGGCAGCGGAGGGAAGGACACCCCGCGGCTGGTACGGCGACACGTCAGTACGCGGCGGGAGGACGGAAGAAGTCCGGTAGGTCGATGGGCGGGCTGCCGTGGTTCCAGGCGAACAGCATATGACCCACCGCGTACCCGACGTAGGCCACGTTGGTGACTCCGGCCACCGCCAGCAGCCGCAGCCAGGTGGTGCGTCGCCACGACAGTTCGCCGACCCCTCGCTCCGCCAACGTCTCACCCCGCTCGTTCACGGCGAGCCGCAACATGGCCAGCGCGGCGAAGTACGTACCGGCCGTGACGAGCTCGTACACCGGGAACTGATACCAGGTGCCGCTGAAGAGCGTGAGCTCGGGCGTCGCACCCGACCAGATGAAGAACCCCAGCGCCGGGAGGAACGGCTCCGAGGTGGCGGTGAGCAGCATCCCCAGCAGGACGGCGAATCCCGCCAAGCGGATCGGCCGGATCCCGGGCCGGCGCTTCGCCAGCCACTGCACGCCGGCGCCCACGACGATGGCCGACAGAGCCGTCCCCAGACCGGCGACCAGCGCATGCCACGGCATCTCCGCCTGCTGATGCTCCCCCGGCCCCTGCCACCCCGGGACGTACGGCGCCCAGGAACTCGTCGCCATGAACTGATTGGTGTTCACCGTGATCACCGGGTGGAACCAGTTCAGCAGGGGGTCCTGCCAGGCGCTCAACACACAACCGATGACCAGCAGAAGGTCGAAGGTGGCCCGCCGTTGGGCGCGGGACTCCCGCACGAACTTGACGGTCAGCACCACCACGGGCACCACCGTCATGAGCGGGACCAGCACACCGATCACTTCCATGGTGGTGCCGAAGCCGGAAGTCTCGGGCGCCTTGTCGATGTGCGTGCCGTCGACCAGCCAACTGACCAGCACATACGTCTGCAACACCACGAAGAACACGCCCAGACACGCCCAGACCACGACAGGCGGCACCCGTCGACCACGGCGACCCGGCGCCGCGGACGAAGGGCCGGCATCCACCCGCACCACCTTCTGCCCCGACGGAGAGGGCGACTGCGTCTCGGTCGTTGCGTCTCCCGCGTCCGGCACGGAAGCCTGATGGCTGCTCATACTTGTCCTCTCCTTGATGACGACGCTGCCCCGAGCTTTCGGCCCGCTTCTGCGCTCAGAACGTCGAGTCGAGCCAGCAGTCCACCGACTCGGCCGTGGCGAAGGCGTGTTCCTGCATGATGGTGAAGTGGTCGCCGGCGACATCCATGGGCGTGTGAGGGAACTCCCACATGGGCCGCCACTCCTCCTGACTCGAGACCTCCGACATGTCGTCGGCCACCCGGTCGACACCCCGGAGGCACAAGGTGGGCATGGAGGTCGCCTGCGGCACATGGTTCGCGAAGAGCCGCAGATAGCAGCCCATGGCCGTCAGCCGGGTGTCGTCCATCCGCAGCCCGAAGATCCGCTCCGTCTCGAACATGCCGTTGGCGAGCTCTCGGGCGAGAGTCACCATCGACGCGCTTCCGTACGCATAGGTGTCGATCAGAACCAAGGCCGCCGGGGGCCTGCCGATGGCCTCGAGGTGAACGGCTAGCGCATGTGCGACCAGCCCGCCACCGGAGTGCCCCACGAGGACGAAGGGCGTGTCACCGACACAGTCGAGCGCCAGCTTGGACTCGAACTCCATCAACGCTTCCATGGACGCGGGGGTGCTCTCCTCCGCGGCGAAACCAGGCAGCGGAAGGAACCACATGTCTCGGACCCCACGGAAATACGATGCGAAACGCGCGTACTGGTTCGGGCTGGCCACGGCCGCCACGGTGGGAAGGCAGAGCAGCGACGGCTGCACCGCCCCCCGCGCCAGCCGCAGGGGGCTGGGCGCCGGCCCCATGTCCGCCACGGACGCGAATCCGGGGCGGAAGTACGAGGCAGCACGCATGAGCTGCATGCCTCGCGGTACTTCGTCGAGGTCGTGGGCACGCCGGAAGAGCGAAGCCAAGGAGTGCGGCAGAATCTCCGCCGACTCCGATGGCGATGCCCCGGCCGAGAGGTTCGCCCCCGCCCCGCGCACCGGCCCCGTGGCGCCCCCAGCCGCGCCTTCGCCGTCTGGATCGGCCACCGCTCCGGAGACATCGAGTACGGCCTGGAGGTGGCGTGCGAACGCCCTGGGGGTCGAGTGGTCGAAGAGCAGGGTGGCTGGTAGACGCAGCCCGGTCTCTCCGGCCATCCGCTTGCACAGCTCCAGGACGGTCAGCGAATCGAAGCCCGCTTCCATGAACCCCACGCTGGGGTTGATCGCCTCATAGGAAGCATGCCCGAGCGCGACCGCGGCATGGGTGCGGACCAGGTGGAGCAGCGTCTCGGTCTGCTCAGAGGCAGCCATCCCAGCCAGCTTGTGTCGAAGGCGGGCGGGTGCCTCGCTCTGCTTGTCGGTTGGTGTGTGGGGGTTGGTGGTTTTGGTGGTGGCGATGACTTCGGGGATGTCGGTGATGAGGGGGCTGTGGCGGATGGAGGTGAATGTTTCGGTGAAGCGTTCCCAGTCCATGTGGGTGATGGTGAGGAACGTCTCGTCGTGGTCGAGTGCTTGTTGGAGGGCGGTGATGGCGAGTTGGGGGTTCATCGCTCGTACGCCGCGGCGGTTGAGTTGTCGGGTGGAGGTTTCTTCGGCTGCCATGCCGGTGTCGGCCCAGGCTCCCCAGGCGAGGGAGGTGGCGGGGAGTCCTGTGGCGCGTCGGTGGTGGGCGAGTGCGTCGAGGTAGGCGTTGGCGGCGGCGTAGCCGCCCTGGTCGCCTCCGCCCCATACGCCTGCTCCGGAGGAGAAGAGGACGAAGGCGGTGAGGGGGAGGTCGCGGGTGAGTTCGTGGAGGTGTTGGGCTGCTTGGACTTTGGGTCGGGTGACGTGGGCGAGGTCGGTGAGGGTGGTGTGGGTGAGGGGTGCGTAGTGGGCGGTGCCGGCGGTGTGGATGAC